>MPMM01000051.1 GCA_002238505.1 SAR202 cluster bacterium bin22
GCCACCGCCCGCGCCTCGTCGTCGGCGCTGCCGATGGCGGTGGTCACCCGGCCGCCGGTTCCGAAGGTGGTGTCCAGCGAGCCGTCGGCGTTGTAGCGCGCCAGCGCGAAGTCCTTGGTGGTGTTCTGCACCCAGCCCACGGCCACGATCTTGCCGTCGGACTGCTTCGCCACCCCATAGATCTCGCTTGCATTGGTGTTGAAGGGCGTCGTGACCTTGCCGCCGATGCCGAAGTCCGGGTCCAGGTCGGCGGAGTACGCCGGACGGGTGAGGCTCAGCTGCACCGTCCGGCCATCGGTCCAGTCCGTGGCCGGGTCGTACGTCCAATACAGGACGCCTGTATCTACCGTGGCGTCGCTGATTGCAAGCGCGGTGCCGTCCACATTCAGTGTCAAACCACTCAAGGCGGTCTTGGTCGCCTGACCCAGGACGTTCTCGATGTTAAAGGTAAATTGATCGACATTAGATTGCCACGTCAGTTCGGCTACGGCGTAGGTGGTGCCCCCATAGGTGAATTCATCCTCCGTGAGGACAGTCGGGGTTGAGCAGTTGCCCCGAGCTCCGTCAGAGTTACTGCAGCCGAAATAAATGCTGGCCGCCAAATCCGCCGTCAGCGTGGCGGACCAGATGGTCTCCTCATGGCTGGCGGCGGAGGGCCGGGCTTCTTGGACGAAAAAGGCCGCCAGTGCGACCAGCGCGGCGACCAGCAGAAGGAGCGGGGAGAGGCGGAAAAGGGAGGCCCGCATCATGCCGGCCCTCCCGCCAGGTTCGGATGGTGAGGGCCGGGAAAATGTATTAGAACATTTATTCGGGGGGGGGTAACAGGCATGGCCGCCCTCAGCAGGCGGCCCGCTTTTCTGATATTGTTGCCGACATCGAACATGGCTCTCTGCTCTCCTCTCAACTGCGCTCCGCCTTCCCGTCCGGTCCCGTGGGATAAGGGCGGTGGCGGAGCGGTTACGGCTCTGGATTGGCGGGCTTTGCCCGCCCGCGCCGGTCCGGCTCACCCATGCGGGAGCTACAAATACCCAGCAGATATTATAGGGATTTAGGTATAAATTAGGGGTAAAGGTAATTCTGGGATTAGTGTAGTATGGGTAAACTTAGGCTTAAATGGAGGGAATTGACGGATTCAGGCCCGTTTCAGCCCGATTAAAAGCTGATTTCCCAGGGCCTTCAGAGAAGCGAAATGTCGGAAAATAACGGCCAGCCGGCTAGTGGAACCGGCGGGAACTGGTCTCTCCTGCCTCAGCGAGGCCAGCCTGCGCATCAACGAGAGCGTGGGTGTGGACACGGTCCTGCAGACCGTCCTGACTATCGGCCAGGCCCAGGGTGAAGCAACCCTTGCCGGACGAGCGGTTCCCTGGCGGCGGTTCTCTGGCGAAGGAATGACTGACCCAGAGGGAAAGCCCCTGCCGATAGGGCCGGTGCCTGGCAACCTCTCCGTTTGGGCGCAGTGGGGAAAACGGCCGATTACACCGCCACCGCTGCCTGACCAGGTCCTCGGGCGTTCACCCCCCACATGTGGGGGGACAGCGGGTGAATGCAGCCGATGAGCCGCCCCGTTTCGGGTTCACCCCCACGCACGTGGGGACAGCGTTAACATTGGCGCCAACGGGGCGTCTAGTCGGGCGCTGCCGGCGCCTGGCGGAAATTGTTGCCTACCTGGCCACACGGTACTGACTCATTTTGAAATCCGGGAGTCAATCCCCTCAAGAGAGGGGGACCCTGGCAAGGCCAGCGGCCATTGCCGGTGTGGTGAGGGGGCCGAGGCTGGAATGTGGCCTGCCCCAATTGTAGTAGGTGAAGTAGAGGGCGAGGGAAGGGTAGTGGCTTCTCAATTTCTTGGAGCGGACGTTGGTCAACCGGGTGAAACGCCGGTAGCCCATGCGAATGTTCAGGTTATGCTGCTCCACGTAGGCCGTCCACGGTACCCCTTCATTCTTGCCCTTGCTCTTGTTCAGGACGTAGTGGGTACCGTCTGCCCTGAACGTATGGGGCCAGGCCGTGTGATAGGCCAATAGCCCGTCCGTTATTACTTCCGCGTTCTCTGGCTCTGCCAGGCGTCCGTACAGGTTCCCCAGCAATATGAGGGCATCGGTGTGTTCCCGGTTGCCACACGCCCAGGAAATCACCAGCTTGGTATCGGATCAATGGCCGTCCATGTCCAAACGTCCCCGGCCTCTGGCGGCGGCGCTTTTGCGTTTTCTACTTTGAGTTTCTTGGCGTAGCAGAACGACCAAAGCTCATCGCACTGGACCAGCCCTGGCTGGATGTTCCGCACCTGCTCATCGTGGAAGTTATCACAAGCCAGGCCAGCATCGACCTGGAGCTTGAGTACGGTGTTGAAGGCCGTGCCAGCCACCCGGCCGGCGACGCGGAGGGAGGAACCCTCGCAGAGAAGATGAAGTAGCTGGGTTCGCTTATGGAGAGGCAGCCGATTCATAGCTAAATATACCATTTTAGCTACAAATGTTCTAATCGGAACCTATAAAACGTCCATACTTCCGGCGTGCGGAATTGCTTGATAAAATAAGGCCCGGTCTTTGAAAGACCGGGCCGTTTACTCGGGGAGTGCTGCCCGTCGGACGGGACTGGGCCTGAGACACCCAGAGCGCTAGCTAACCCTAGCGTTGCGGTTCGACTCCGCCTCTCCCCGCTCAATGAGAAAGCCTCACCTCCTGGGTTTAACTTTCTCAACCGCAACCTTTGATTCTGGCTTCACATATTCCTCACGTCCCTCACTAGTCAGAATCTTCGCAACACGCACTGCATTGGCGTGAGTGTCCTTGGGTCGTTTTTCTCCGTTTGGTCCTACCGGCATATCATCACCTGCATCTATTCCTTGCCGGAACCGGGCCGCCTGTCAAACCTTATTTTAGGTTGACAGGGTTAGCTGTAAACAGTCTAAAAGTGGTCTGGAAAATTGTCAACTTTTCAGGGTGCTTTATCGACAGAGTAGCTGGACATTCGGATTTTTAGGCGCCCTTCAGAACTGTCCCACTCTTTTTTCAGGGTTAGCAGTATGTCCTGAAAGTGCTGGTCGTGGGACTCCCCCGGGCCAAAACCATCCCCTTGGGTTTCCCTGGAGTCCATCAAATGGGCATACTCGTGAAGAAACACATGGGATGGGTGGTTCGGGTCCCAACCCTCCTCGCCGCTCATCGGGTTGGGATTGAAAACAATCAGGCGGTGAGATTTTGAGGCATAGCCGCCAATATCAGTGAGTGGCGTCTGGCAAATGGTTCCAACAACTTCGTTGTTCACTATCTTGTCCCAGCACATTTCTTCTTCTTCTTCAACCCACACTTTTGGATTTGGGAACCAAGGGGGGTTCCCAACCCAAAGTTGCACTACAAGTGGGAAATGCTCGACCACCCAGGCCGGCAGATCCACTTGATAAGGTGGTTCAGGAAATGGCGTAGGCATGGATGCTAATGCAGGTGATGGGTTTGGGGTTGCCTTGGCTTTTGTAGGCCAGCTTGGATTCCAAGTTGGTGAAAATGTTGGAAATGGGATTGGGGTCCAAGTTGGAGGGGGCGTTGGCGTGAGTCGCACAGTGGGAACCGGGGTGTAGGTAGGCACGGAGGTGGCGGTTGGCGGTGGCAAGGAAGTCCTTGTTGGTATCGGCGGTGCGGTCGCCGTGCAACCGATGAGCAGAAACAGGAGCGGAATCAGAAACTTCATTGGGAACCCCCTTGCAGCGATAGAGTAGGAAACCGCCACAGTTACCCACGCAATGAACCTACAAGGGGGCACGTAGGCCCCCACTCGGTTCTCAAGTGGTCCATATTGAGGTAACTGTGGCAGGGCTATTCTGCGCTTGGGGGAGAGGATTAGATAGGGGGAATTTCAAAATGAGTCGGTACCGGCCACACACCCGTCCTCCGGCAAGAGTCGGTTGCCCAGGCAACCCTCGTCGATGGCTGGGGGGGTGACCGCAACCCTTCCCACAATCCGGACTGCCGTGAAAGTCCCAAAGCCCGTTGTGTGGTCCACGACGGCCCAGCTCTCGTCCAGCGCTTGCCCTCCCCCTGCAGCTTTACTACGCCGGCGCCCCCACCTGGTATCCGGTGTGGTATCCGGTGTGGTATCCGGCGCCGCAGGGTTATTCACGTTGGGGAAACGGCCACCAACTGAATTATCGTGCCTGCCGGCCAGCGGCCGCAACGGGGGAATGCCGTCGCGAAGGAAGTGCATTAGTCTCTAGTTTCCTGACATAAGGAAGCGGTGTAGGTAAATACTTTTTGAGGCATAATGTCGAAGGAGCTTTAATTCGCACGGGGATAGGCGATAAAGAGAGATAAGGCATGGGTGTGAAACAATCCATTTTTAGCAGCAACGGCGAAAAAAGAGGTTTTCGTTCCATTGAGCATACATGGGGCGAGAGTTACCGGGTCGTTCCGCAGTTTCCTATGTCTGCACTGTTCACGCCAGACCCGTCCTGGAAAAAGGGGGATACGAGCAATCTTTTCTTCAAAACGAGCTTCGATTACGTGCTTGCCACCGATGA
>MPMM01000052.1 GCA_002238505.1 SAR202 cluster bacterium bin22
AGGCATGGACGGCGGCAACGTACCGGTCGACATCGTGAAAGTAGGGGCGGCGGCGGTAGGCCCAGGCTCGGACGTGGTCGAACAGGGCGCGGTTGCGCCGGCCAGGGAGGACCGTGCTCAGCTCCGGAGCCGGTGCGGGGGCCGGAGCCGGACCTGGAGCTGGTTTGCCGGAGCTGCCCTCAGGCATTGACGGCCACCTGGCCACTGTGGCCGCCACCGCGGAAAAGGGAACCTGGCCCTGGCCGGGGAAGTCGCCCAGGCGGAGGGTCTCGGCCAACTCCTCCAGGGCGGTGTTCCAGAGGACGACGTAACCGGTGGAGGCAATGATCTCACCGGAGCAGCCGTGGCCGCGCCAGTCGCCCCCACGACGGCCTTTCTGGGAGTCCCTGTACCAGATGTGCACCCGGCCATGGCGCTGCGACCTGGCGAGGAACCAGGGGGGGTAGTCGACGATCAGCTGGGTGGCGTCGCCGGTGTCGACGTCCAGGACGGCCATGCCCAGGGATGCCGGCACGATGCCGAGGAGGCCGTCCCGGTCCAGGTGGTCCTTGACGGCGGTGAAGTCCGGCCGCCGGTCCAGCCAGGTTTCTTGCTCTGAGTCCGGTCCTCTTTCAGGTCTCCCCACCTGGCGGCGAGAACGAAGTGGGCGCCCCGTTCCAGGAGTTCCGAAACGGCGCTGAGGGCATATCTCGGTTTTGAGGCAGTTGTTTGTAAAACCATCGCAGTCTCCGGTTCCAAGCGGGAGACGGAAGATGGTATAATTCCATCGTCGGGTCTCCTGTCATCAGGTCTCCTGTCATCAGGTCTTGCCTGACAGAACAGAACCTTTCGTAGTAGTGGGTATGTTCTTGGCTCCTCGCCCCGCTGAGAGTGGTGTTTCAGCGGGGCTTTATTCTTTTTCAGGCACGCCTTGCCTCCTGGAGACGCCTGCATGGAGGACTTCGCCAGGGCGCTCCTCAACGGAGTTTGAGCCGGACGCGCGGAAACCGACCTGCTGCAGGTCGGTAAAAGAAAAGCGTTTTGGGGCTATAATCCGGGGAACACACGGGATGCGACGACCATCCCGTGGGAATAGCCGCCCTGGCGTTCCGATCGCTGGGGCAGCGTTGTTTGCAACCCAAATATGGATGTACATAATCCGACCTGTAAAACTTGCGGTTTTCATACCCGGCCCGGCCCGGCGCAACACCTGCGCCGGCCTGCCACCGCAAACTTATAACACAACAATTCCACTCTCTGGCTTTCGCTTTCGGACTTTCGCCCGGCATCCGCAGACCTCCTCATGCCTGCCCAGCGTGCCGCCATCGGTTCCCCAGGCGCAGACCGGCAGGTCGGCCTGGGGCATCTGGTCTCGGTCGGTGTGATACCCTACCGGAGCATGTGGCCATTGCCACCGGTCACGGATGGACCTGGGGCCTTGTGAGGGTGACGTCTGAAGTGAGGGTATTCTGAAGATCGTGGACTATGCTACTCGGCCTTGAATGGCTTGGCCCGAGAGGTGGTGAGCGGCGGTTCCAGGGCTGTGGGTGTACCATTGGGACGGCCTGACGTGGGGAAAAAGCCCTCTGGATTATCAAGGAGTTCAGCAGGAGGGATTCGGGATGCCGTCGAGGCGGGTTGGTGGGAGGCATGCACATACCGATGGGTTTGTCACCGGCGAGAGGGATGGGCGCCTGGACGCCATTGCCGGCTTTCCTGAGGCGAACTTTGACATGACCGCAGGGTCCCTGGACTCGTGGGGCCGCGGTTACACCGAGGGTTATCGCCAGGGCTACACCCGGGCCCTGCAGAAGCTGGGATCCGAAAATTAGAGAAGCAAGGTCTACCGGGGACCGGGGAATCTACGGCGGGAGGAGTCCCGCAATGCCTGTACGCTACTCAACCCAGGGGTGGATTACTGGCTGCGGAATCGACCTGGAGCATCCTGGTGAGGCGGACCGGGCTGTGGAGGACCTGAACCAGGTGGACTGCGAGTCCTGCCTGGAGGACGTGGAGCGGAGCCGCATCTGGCATATCCTGGCCCAGGAACCGTCGTACCAGGTCGGCTACGAGGACGGCAAGGGCAAGGCATTCTTCGAGATGGCCAACTGGCGGCCTGCCGACCTGGTGACCATGGGGCAGGCGCGTGGCCACCGCCTCCTGCGAGGCCATGGCCTCCAGACCTGACATCCATTCCCCAAACGACAGGTGCAACCACTCCGGCCGGTTAACTCCCTCCGCCAACTCCCTCCGCCAACTCCCTCAAGGAGGCCACCAGCGAAGTAACCCGCTCATGAATTCCAACAGCATTCTCCGGGGCCTGGGGACTCTTGTGCGCCACCTGGCAGTACATCCGCCACGCCCCCATCCGGTCACGGAATCCCAATAAAACCCGATAGGCCCCCTCTCCCGACAACCGGGTCCCATCCGGCACCTGCTCCTGCACGGCCCACCAAACTGGATAAGATCAAGAACCTTTCACATCAGGTTCGTGGTCGCGGTGTGATGGGGCGTCCTTCGGACTGCACCCGAACGAGGAAGTTGCCAAACCCCCGCTGGCTTAGCGGGGGTTTTCCCTTTGGGTGGGCAAGCCCTTTTCAAAGGAGCCGGCCGACCGGCCAAGGTCGGTTCGCCTGGGGCCTGGCCAATAGGCCGGTCCCCTGGACACGTCTTTCTTGCTTCCTACAGAGTCAAGGGCTTTTCGGCTCAATTGACGTGATCGTACGCTTCATTCTGTTTGGCCCGTCTGTTTGCTAAAGCTCTGACCGCTCGATATATTGCGAAGGAGATGACGGCTACCAATAAGATGAAGGCTGCCAAGGCGGCTACCAACGCCAGAATGAACAGCGCTACAGCAACCACATCCTCCAAGATCCCAACTAACCCATTTGCGCAACCACCGGTGAGTCTAGTAGAAACCCAACGCGCTACCATTAAGGAAACATGCATCACTAGTGCAAACAATCCGCCTATGAACCCAACCACGGCAAGCGGGAAATCGCCACCGCCGTTTGTTGCCGTCACATAACCGGCGGCCGAATTAAATCCACTCGGTTCCAGTAACCCAATGGTAGCGATTGACAGCAACGCCCCGGCTAAAGGCGCCAGGAACAACTCCAGGAAATCAACGACATGATCAACGATTGGGATGAGATTGAAATAGCAGAGCCTCTCCAGCGCGTAGCCCGCGCCAAATCCTGCCACCGCGTAAAATGAGCCCAGCCAGGCTAATGCGTCGGGAAGGTGTTCTCGCCTGATTCCCAAAGGAATGATGTCGGTTGCCGACATGCTCAACAGAAAAAGAGGCAGTAGGACCCTGAGCCCGGCGGTTGCTCCGTATACCGATGATCCGGACAATGCCAATAGAGATGAAACATCCATAAATTATCGCCTTTGCCCGGTCCGTTCAACGCTGAAAAGTTGCTGGTCTGTCGGCCAGTAAATCGACGGATTATAACACTTGCATCATCGACCTTACGGTCAGGTTTAGTTTCCTTGGCAGGGCAACTGCATTTAACTTGGACACTGAATACATCGTCACCCAATTCAAGCTAAGGACTGGAAACCCAGGGTTCCCTTCGATTTTGGGGTATGGGGGTTTCCAGGTCAGGTAGAAGATGCCGACCTTTATCGGAGTTGTCCTCCCGCCTTTCGTGGGAAACGTCTGATTTCGGCTGGCGTTCCAGATCCGGCCAGGTGGGTAGGGACAGGCCCTGGAAATGCTACGCCTGGAATAGACAGCAACTGACCTCCATCTCTACCGGCCGCAGCCGTGTAATCCTGGCAAGAGATGGCCTTCCGGCGCTGTCTGCCGATTGACAATATCGCCTTACTCCCAATAGTATAGAAGTAAGGAGAAAGAGATGTTAGTCAAGATTACAGCCAAGAGGCAGGTTACCTTTCCCGCCCACGTCCTGGACGCCATGGGCGCCAAGCCCGGCGACTACCTGGAGGTGACGGAAGGACCTCAGGGTTTCCTGATCAGGCCAAGGCGCATAGACGAGACGCGCCTGGCTCCGCTGCAGGGCCTGATACCGGCAGGGCATCCCGCCTTCGACGCCAGCGAGTTCCGCGAGGCAACCTATGACGCTGCGCTACGGGACTGACACTTCGGTCCTGATGAGACTCCTCACCGGCCACCCGGAGCAGG
>MPMM01000053.1 GCA_002238505.1 SAR202 cluster bacterium bin22
GCCTTTGCGCAGCAAGAGCCTCCCCACGTGGTAATCGGCACGGCCATGGTGAACGGCGCAATACCTGCCACGGGCACTGAAATTGTGGCAATGGATGGCGCGAACAAAGTAGGCAACGCCATGGTTATGTCAGGCGGAAGCTTCTCTCTCCAGGTAATGCGGCCCCCCAGCGGTGGACCTATCACCTTTATGGTGGCTGGTGTTAACGCCAGCGAACGTCTTTCCAACTGGGAGTCCGGCGCTCGTGCGCGCGGCTTCACCCTGACGGCTAGCGACCGCAGTTCTGTCGGCCAGGTCGGCGCAACCGGCCCCAAGGGCGACCAGGGCGACGCCGGTCCCGCTGGCGCCGCCGGTCCTCGCGGCCCCCAGGGCACCGCCGGTGACACCGGTCCCGCCGGCCCCGCCGGCGCTGATGGCCCCGCTGGCCCGGCCGGTCCTGACGGCGCTCGCGGCCCCGTAGGCCCCCAGGGCGACCCCGGCGCTGCCGGCGCCCCCGGTAACGACGGCGCTGCCGGTCCTGCTGGTCCCCAGGGTCCTCCGGGTGCCCAGGGTTCCGCCGGAGCTTCCGGCTCCGACGCCAGTGGCACCACCGGCATCATTGCCATCATCATCGCCATCGTCGCGGTGGTAGTGGCCGTGGCCATGCCCTTCGTAATGCCCCGCAACTAAGCCGGGCTAACCGGGCAACCCAGGCAAACCATCACAACAGGGGCGGGTTTTCGGACCCGCCCCTCCCCCATTCCCCCATAAGCTATATCCGTTCGTGGTGAGCCCGTCGAACCACCCCCCATCCCCGCCGGGAACCCCACCCCTCCCCCCCTCTCACCCAATCCAACCCCCCACAATAATACAACGCCACCCTCCATCTGGTACTATGGTGCCGCTCATACATGACAGGGTTGATGGCGCAGACAGCATTGCCGTTGTCCCATCGTGCGTCTCTTGACGAAACAGGCATCGCGATGACATGCGCTTTGCGAGGGTGGAAGTGAATAGAGCCAGTTTCCCCGTATCAATCAAGCTGTTGGCAGGCATCGCTCTGGTGGTCGTCGTAGCCCTGGCCACTGGCATCTACTACGTCGCAGGCCTTGCCAAAGACCCGTCGCCAACCGTTGCCCCATCGCAACCCATCGATTCAACGCCCTCGCAGCCGCCTGCGGTTGCAATGAACTCGGCAGGAACAGGCTCCCCCGCCAGCCAGGCGCCCGCGAAGGCCCAGCTAGTTGCCCCGGAAAGCCCGGGCCCCGCCATCGCCGATGACGCCCAGCCCACGCCGGACGCCACAGCCTCGCGCCAGCCGGCCGATACCCACCCCACCGAAACCAACGCCAAGGAGCCTCTCCAGCTTGAGGAGACCGGCGGCCAGCCCCCCCCCACTGCCGCAGCCCCCACCCCCCCCCCACGGCGAAAGCCCCAACCGCTCCCCTCGCACCCGTCGATGCAGACGCAACTCCGGCAACAGTGGTCCCGGACGTGACAGTCCAGGCTGTCGAGCCGGACGTCTCGTCGGGCGGAAGCGGACAGGCCGACAGGTTCACCGACGACAATCTGCCGACCCCCGATCCTGCCCCGCAAACCTCTGGCAGCGGCTCCGACGACCAGGTGCAGTTCGCTCCCCAAAAGAGTTCCCCGAAGTACCCCAACCTGAGCACCCACCTCAACCAGCTTGTCGCCGACCTCGAGTCCGGACAGAGTACCGCTGACAAAGCCGCCCAGAGCGCTCCCCTATTCAGCGATGAATCGGTGGCGGTAACCATCTACCTGTCCGACCGCGTGGACGACATGGTCACCTTCCTGGAAGACAATGGCGGCGACCCCCGCAACGTGGGCGTGGACTACATCGAAGCCTACGTGCCGGTCCCCCTGATGGGTCCCGTGTCCGAACAACCAGGCGTCCTCCGGGTGCGCGAGATCGTGCCCCCGCAGGGGGCCAGCCAATCGCGGACCGGCGCCCCTGGCCGTCCCTGAACCCAATCCTGTTCCCCCTGCGCCAACAGTCGTTGATCGCTAACCCCCTTAGGAGTTGAGAGGTACCCATGCCCTACCGAGCGCACTTCAGGTCCCTGGCAGTAGTAATGGTCTTCGCCCTGGTCGTCTCCCTGGCCCTCTTCATACCCACCGTAGCCGCCGATGATGGCGACGATCAGGCAGTGGTGCCGGAAAAGCCCCAACTCACCTACCCCAACCTGAGCACCCAACTTAACCAACTGGCTGAAGGTTACAGTTCCGGCCAGATGTCACAGGGTCAGGCCGCCGGAGAAGCCCCGATACATTCGGGCGGGTCAGTGGCCGTAACCGTTTACCTGGACAGCCATGTTTCCGACGTGGTCACCTTCCTGGAAGACAACGGCGGCAACCCCCGCAACGTGGGCAGCGACTACATTGAGGCCTTTGTGCCCGTGGACCTTTTGGGCCAACTCTCCCAGCAGCCGGGCGTTACCCGGGTTATGGAAATCATTCCGCCCCAACCGGCCTACGGCAACGTCACCAGCCAGGCGGTTGGCCTACACCTGGCCGACACCTGGCAAAACGCCGGCTACCAGGGCCAGGGAGTGAAGGTGGGGGTAATTGACGTGGGCTTCACCGGCTACACCGACCTGATGGGCGTGGAACTGCCAGCCAACGTTGTGGCCAGGTGCTACACCGATGTGGGCGTTTATAGCAGCAACCTCGCTGACTGTGAAGCGGCGGATGAGGAGCCGCCGGCAAGTACCCCCACCCAATGCCGGGACTACGTGGCAGAACGGCTAGAGGGTGGCGAGCCCCACGGCACCGCGGTAACTGAAGCAGTAATCGACATTGCCCCGGATTCTACCGTTTACATCTCCAACCCCTTTTCCAGGGGGGACACGCAAGAAACCGCTGCGTGGATGGCAGATCAGGGTGTCGAGGTCATCAATTACTCAGTGGGATCGATCTACGACGGGCCCGGCGATGGAACTTCACCCTTCAGCGACAGCCCTCTCAATACCGTGGACCAGGCCGTGGCCCGGGATATAACCTGGGTGAACTCGGCGGGCAATTCCGCCGGCGACACTTGGCTTGGAAGTTTCTCTGACCCCGATGATGACGGAATAGTAAGCTTCAACAGTTCCGGGTCCGAAATAAACTCCATTGAACTCTTGGAGTGCCGTCGATATACCTTCCAACTGCGCTGGGAAGACAGCTGGGGAGGCGCTGACACGGACCTGGACATTTACTTGTGGGACAGGAGCACCGGCGATATCTTGGACGTGCCTGCAGAATGGGGGTATATTGGAAGCGTTGTGCCACAAACGGGTGCTAGTAACCACTATCCCTTTGAGTTCTTCTCTCTTCGGTCTCCAATTGACAGCGATGACGTAGGCGTCATCATAGTTCACGACAGCGGGCCCGAACCCGAGTGGGTCCAATTGGAACTCTGGTCCGGTCCTGGTGGACTAGGGTTTTCCACCGACGGTGGCAGCATCGGCAACCCCGCCGAAAGCGCCAACTCCGGCTTGCTGGCGGTGGGCGCCGCCCCCTTTTACGACATTAATACTATCGAGCCTTTCAGTAGCCAGGGCCCCACCCCCGACGGCCGTACCAAGCCCGACATTGTGGGGGTCGACTGCGCCGCTTCCGTCAGCTACGAACACTACATCCGGCGGGACAACGGCCTGGGTTGCTGGTTTTCAGGCACCAGCCAGGCGTCGCCCCACGTGGCCGGCATGGCCGCTCTGGTGCGCCAGCGTTTTCCCGACCTGACAGCCGAGCAGGTTGCCGCCTACTTAAAGGACACTGCCGAGCCCCGTGGCGCCGTCCCCAACAACACTTGGGGATACGGTTTTGCCCAGCTTTCCGCTGAAGGTGTGGGTGAATGCCTGCATGAACTGACGTCCGACGGTACGGTCAATGGCACGTGGGCGGCGGGCTGCCAGTCGGAGGAAGCAGGTCGGGGGTATGCGAGGTACTACAGCTTCACGCTGGAGCAGGAGTCGGGGGTAACGATCACGGTGAATT
>MPMM01000005.1 GCA_002238505.1 SAR202 cluster bacterium bin22
GGTCGCCTGGCTTTGGAAGCTGGCCGCACCCTCATATCCCACGAGACTATCTACCGCTTCATCCAGGCCCAGATCGACCGCAGGAAGGACTACTCCTGGCGACATCTGCTGCCCCGTGGCAAGTCCAAGCGGGGCTGCCGAGGACGCAGGGGCGGCAGTTCCACTTCCTTTATTCACCTGCGCCAGCCTCTGTCCCAGCGTCCCAAAGAAGCTGACCACCGCACCAACCCAGGTCACTGGGAGGCTGACCTCATGGCCTTTGGCAACCGAGGGCAGTCTCTCCTCACTCTCCAGGAACGCCACTCCCGCCTACTTCTTACCTATCCCCTGTCCACCAAAGCGTCCCAAGGCGTGGCTGATGCCATCACCCAGCTCCTGGCTCCTTTCCCTAAGCACTGGCGCCAGTCGGTCACCTTCGACAACGGCACCGAGTTCGCCCGTCATTACCAGCTCCACCTTCTGGGTACCCAGACCTTCTTCTGCGACCCACGCTCTCCCTGGCAAAAGGGCGGCGTGGAAAACGTCAACGGCCGGCTGCGCAGGTACCTGCCCCGCAAGACCAACCTGTCCCAACTGCCCCAGAACCAGATTACTCGCATCACCCAAGCCTACAACCATACCCCACGCAAGTGCCTGGGCTACCTTACCCCAGCAGAAATCTTATCCAAACCAGTGTTGCACTTGAAATGTGAATCCACCTTCCCGCCGGCGCGGGAAGGACGGGGTTAGCCCGAAGCTGAAATGGGATTGGCCTTGGGGTTGAGGCCCTTCGGCAAGCTCAGGGCGACATGGTCTGTGGGTGGCGGCGGGTCGGGTTTCAAACCCGCCCCTACGGTGGAGCGGGTCTCTTTTGGGTATTATCTCTTAATGGTAGGGGTGGGTTAGCCAGGGTGGGAAGGGGGTGGTGTCAGTGGGGTGGGGGAGCTATTCCGCGAAGGGGGATGTCCTTCGACAAGCTCAGGACGAACGGGGGGAGTAAGTCCACGAGGGGGCGAATTTTCGCTCATGGGGTTGGTGGCAGATTGTTTTCACAGCTATCTGCGACCATTTGAGGTCTTGGCGGGTTAGGGCTGGGGGCGGGTTTCAAACCCGCCCCTACGGTGGGACAAAGGTGAAAATTTCGTTCCAGACGTCATTCTTTCCAGGTTCGAGGTTCTCGCCGACGCGGGAACGACGGGGTTGTGGCGAGGCTGGAATGCGATTGGGCAGACACGTGGGTCTGACCCTACGGTGGGGATGAGACTGGGGCTGAGAAGCCGGGGGTGGCTGAGTTGGGTCGGGCGGCAGTCGGAATGTGGGAACTACTGCTATAATACGCCGGCATTTCCAGTGAGAATCGGGGCCCGCTTCGGGCGGGTATATTTCCAAGCAGAGGGAGGTCAAGAAATGGATCTTGGATTGACCGACAAGGTTGCCATTGTTACCGGCGGCAGCGAGGGCATCGGGAAGGCCGCCGCCCAGCGGATGGCGGAAGAGGGAGCGCGGGTAGTGATTGTGGCGCGGGGCCAGGAAAAGCTGGACCAGGCGGCCCTGGATATTCGCACCGCCACCGAGGGTATGGTGCTGCCCGTCTCCGCCGACATTTCCCATCCGGACAGCGCGGAGCAGGTGGTGCAGACTGCCCTGGACAACTTCGGGAGGGTGGACATTTTGGTGAACAACGCCGGCGTGTCGCTGGCCAAGCCCTTTGAGGATGTTACCGACGATGAATGGGAGTATGACTTTGACCTGAAGGTTTGGGGGGCGGTGCGGTTGATTCGCAGTTCCATCCCGGAGATGCGCAAGGTTGGCGGCGGGCGCATCATCAACGTCACCAACCTGGGCGGACGGACCCCCGGACCGGGCTCCATGCCCACTTCCATTTCCCGGGCCACCGGCATTGCCATCACCAAGGGGCTGTCCAAGGACCTGGCCAAGGACAATATCCTGGTCAATACCGTGTGCATTGGCATCGTCAAGAGCGGTCAGCACACCCGCCGCTACGACCGGCTGGTGGAAACCAACCCGGACCTGACGCTGGACGAGTTTTACGAGCAGACGGCCATAGCCCGGGGCGTACCCCTGGGCCGCATTGCGGAAACGGAAGAGGCCGGAGACGTAATAGCATTCCTGGCGTCGGAGCGGGCCAGCTACCTGACGGGTATAGCCATAAACATTGACGGCGGGACATCGCCAGTGGTGTAGGTGGGCCTAAAAGCGTCCGATTCCTCAAGACTTGACGGTTTGGGGGCAGACTTTTCGTCTGTCCCCTTTTTGCCGTCCACTGCCAAATGGCGGATAATGGGGGAACCAGACTGCTGACGAGCACAAACAGGAGTACCCCGTTTTGACTACCCCAACCTATATGGACGAATTCAATCCTCCCCAGCGAATACTTATGGGGCCGGGGCCCAGTTCCGTGAACCCCCGGGTGCTGCAGGCCATGACTTTGCCGGTTCTGGGCCATCTGGATCCCCAGTTTTTCCAGGTGATGGACGAGGTCTGCGAAATGCTGAGGGAGGTGCTTCATACCGAAAACTTCATGACTGTCCCTCTCTCATCCACGGGAACCGGAGCCATGGAGGCAGCCTGCGCCAACGTGCTGGAGCGGGGAGACAGGGTGATCATCTGCCGCAACGGTTTCTTCGGAGACCGCCTGGGCGACATCGCAGAGAGGTGCGGCGCCGAGGCGATTATTCTGGACTTTGAGTGGGGCGACCCGGTGGACATACAGGTCCTTGCCGATGCTCTGGAGCAGCACGGACCGGTGAAGGCAGTGGGCGTGGTCCACGCCGAGACGTCCACGGGAGTGCTGACGCCCATGCCGGAGATTGTGGACCTGGTGCACCGCCACAACGCCCTGATAATTGTGGACGCGGTGACTTCCCTGGGCGGCCACGACGTGCGCGTGGACGACTGGGACATGGACGTCTGCTACAGCGCGACGCAAAAGTGCCTGGGGTCACCCCCGGGGCTGGCGCCCATCACCTTCGGGCCCCGGGCCATTGAGGTAATCAACACCCGGCCCAGCAAGGTGCAGAGCTTCTACTTCAACCTGAAGGACCTGGAGAGTTACTGGAACCAGACCCGCGCGTACCACCACACCTCCCCCATTTCCATGACCTACGCCCTGCGGGAGTCGCTGCGGATGATGATGGAAGAGGGGATAGACAACCGCATCCACCGCCACGCGCGGGTGGCCGGGGCGCTGCGGGCCGGCCTGGAAGCCCTGGGTATCGAGTTGATGGCCGCCGAAGGGTACCGACTTAATCCCCTGACCACCGCCCTGATTCCCGAGGGAATTGAGGACGCGGCGGTGCGGGGACGGTTGCTGCGGGACTATAACATCGAGATTGGCGGCGGCTTGGGGCAGGTTCGGGGGAAGGCCTGGCGTATCGGTCTGATGGGGGAGTCGGCCAAGGAAACTAACGTGTTTGCCTTTCTGTCGGCCCTGGAACAGATACTGCCGGACCTGGGGTACGAGGTAGCCTCCGGGGCCAGCATGTCCGCAGCCCAGCGGGCGCTGGTTGGTTACGATGCTGGAGGGGGGCTGCCGTAGTTTCGCAAGCCTGAGAAGCATCGATGGAACAATGGTGAAAACGGCCCCCGAGCGGTCCCAACTGGCGCTGCTTGGGGGCAGTTTGATTTGGTAGCTATGGAGAGTGAGGATATGTCGATGGAATCGCCAGACATTGCGGAAAGGGTCAAGTTCTGGGAAGAGCAGGACAAGATCAATCAGGAACTCATTCCCCGGGTAATCCGGCAGCATGAGCTACTGACTGGCCACATCGCCGACCATGAAAACCTGCCCCTAGTGGCTGGCAATGCCATCAGCGAAGCGCTGGCGGAGGCTCGGCAGCAACAGCAAGCGCAACATGAAGCTGAAATGGCCGAGTTAAGGGCCGAAGCCGAAGAACAGGGTCGCCAACACGCAGCAGAGCTCCAGGCGGCGCAGGACGAGCGGAGACTACAGGCAGAAGCGCTGGCCCAATCCAAAGCTGCGGCAGAAGAACAAGCCCGCCAGCATCAGGCCGAGTTGGAAGCAGCTAAAGCCGAACGGGAAGAGCAGAGCCGTCAGCATTCGACTGAGTTAGCCACCTTGCAAGGGCAATTGCGCCAGGCCAGGAACCAATTCTTGATGGTAGCCGGGGGCGCGGTGGTCATAGCCCTCGCCGGGGTCGTTATCGGAATCCTGGGCTAAAGGGGAGGGCCAACATGACGATGCAATCGTCCAAACTGCTGCCAGCCCTGCGGGAACTACCTGGCAGCGACGAATCGGGACAAACTCGCTCCTTCCGCGACAATATCACCGGCATATTGAATATGGACCGGGCGATGTACGCTGCGGAGTTTGCGGCGGGGGTGTCGGGTGGGATGTGGGCTATTTTCGATAGTGTCAATGTGGATGACACCCTAGGTCAAGCCTTTGCAGCGCAATACCCCGGTTTAGCGGCGGAGCATTCCCTGTACCAACAATGGCAGGAAATGATGGTACTTGGCCCCGATTACATGGAGTCATTTATCAACGAATTAAGAGACGAAGCAGCAATAATGGAAGCTGTTGATTTACTTGGTTTCGATGAGGTCGTAGGTAATGTCGACGACAGATTGTTTAGCGCTTTCCGTGAGATATATTCCAAGAAATCCGAAACCCAATCATTGTTCGAGTTCTACGAAGAAAAGTTCACCATCGGAGAGAAAAATGCGGATGGAATTGTAAGTGGGCTAAAGGGTCGGATAGGTGAATATATCGCCAATGACCACCTCATAGAACATGGATATCCTGACCTGCAACCTGCAACTGTCTCAAATCAGGAACATTGGGACTCTTTCAGCCAGGAATCCAACACCTACTTTCAGACCAAAGTGGGGTATGAAAGCAACCTCAGCGACCTCGCAAAAGAGATGGAAGTCGATACCTCTGCCATAAGAGAAAATGACCCTGATGCCGAACTCCTCTTTCCTGCTACTTCTGAGACCATTGAGTCTA
Organism: SAR202 cluster bacterium bin22; assembly: GCA_002238505.1. Classification (GTDB taxonomy): domain Bacteria; phylum Chloroflexota; class Dehalococcoidia; order Lucifugimonadales; family UBA3495; genus Bin22. Next base: position 4,970 of record MPMM01000005.1, read on the forward strand.
TGTCACGTGTTCGACCAGATTTGGCCGATTCTATGCTGGACATAATCGGTAGTAATTCGGAGCTAGATCAACATGTCAGGAGAAGTCTGGACATCTTACTCATGAATGAAGGGGCAGATTTCCAGATGAATTGATAGACCAAATTACGAACAACTCCGACTTCATGCCCGTGGTGGGAATCCAAGACGGCCTTGAAACCCTTGTTGGCAATTTGGGTATAGACGTACCAGATAGTTTGGTGGAAATCATCCCCCTTGGCACCGCAATTTTCGCCTCGGCGCGTCTAATCATGAACATCATCAAGACCGAAAGGGAGTTTGAAGCCACGGACTTTACTACCAAGGTCAAGATTCAAACGGTTCAAACACTCTCTCTATTGGGCAGCATGGGGCCCAAGACCGTTCTATCTATCGTGGGAGGTAAAGGCGGCGCTCTAGGGATGGGGGCAGTAGGAACATTAGTAGGAACGGTGGCTCCTGGAGTCGGCAACGCCATTGGCGGTGGTGTAGGGACCATTGCCGGCGGAATTAGTGGCGCATTCGCAGGCTATAGAATGGGAAACTATTTGAGCAGGCATCTCGAGCCTCATGCCCTCAACATCGCCCTCAAAATTACCGGCCTGACCAACGATGACTTGTTCTACTACAAGAACAAGATCCGCATTGACGATGTGGCACTCAGCTATCAGGCCCAGGCCAGAGCGCTGGCGGCCCCGGCCTGATACCTGCTACTGATTCCCCTAAAGCTTTCTTTTTAGCCACAAATAATCTCATTGGACAGATTCCACTTTAGTGCTTATTTGTGGTGAAAGACTGTCCTTACCCCAGCCCCGCCACAAAGGCCCGGAGGCTTTCGAGGGCTTTGGTGATGTTTTCCTGGGAGTTGGCGTAGGAGAGGCGGACGTAGCCTTCGCCGTAGGCGCCGAAGGCTGAACCGGACAGCAGGGCCACGCCGGCTTCGTTGAGGGCTCGTTCTTCGAATTCGCTGCTGCTCAGGCCCGTTTCCTTGATGCTGGGGAAGGCGTAGAAGGCGCCCTCGGGCTCGGGACAGTTGAAGCCCGGTATGCTGCGCAGGCCGTCGGTGATGAGACGGCGGCGCTGGGCGAACTCGGCAGCCATGGCCTGGACCTCATCCTGGGGGCCGTCCAGCGCGGCGATGGCGGCCCGCTGGCTGAAGGAGGCGGCGCAGGACACGCTGTTCACCGCCAGCCGTGTGATGTGGGGCACCAGTTCCTCGGGCATAATGCCGTAGCCCAGCCGCCAGCCGGTCATGGCATAGCTCTTGGAGAAGCCGTCCAGGATAACGGTTTGTTTTGCCATGTCGGGGAAGGCGGCGATGCTGAAGTGCTCGCCGGTGTAGAGGATGTCCTTGTAGATTTCGTCGGCCATCACGTACAGGTTTCGGCCTCGAGCCAGGTTGGCGATGGTCTCCAGTTCGTCGCGAGACAGGGCCGAACCACAGGGATTCTCGGGAGAGTTGATGATGATGAGCCGGGTTCGGTCGGTGATCTTGCTGGCCAGATCGCTCAGGTCCGGGTGGTAGTCCTTTTCTTCCAGCAATTGCATGGGTACCGGGGTGGCGCCGGAGAAACGGATCATGGATTCGTAGATGGGGAAGCCGGGATTCGGGTAGATAACCTCAGCTCCCGGTTCGGCCAGGGCCAGGATGACGTAGAACATGATGGGCTTGGCGCCGGGGGTTACCACCACCTGTCCGGGATCGGTGTCTATGCCCCGTACCTCGCGGCTGTTGCGGGCGACGGCCTCGCGCAGTTCGGGCAGGCCCGGGGTAGGTCCGTAGTGGGTGTATCCCTCCTGCAGGGCGCGCACTCCGGCATCAACAATGTGCTTAGGAGTGTCGAAGTCGGGTTCACCGATCTCCAGGTGAATGATTTCCCTTCCCTGGGCCTCGAGGGCCCGCGCCTTGGCCAGGACCTCAAAAGCGGTCTCGGTGCCCAGGTTGTTCATTCTTTCGGCCAGGGTCATAAGTCCTCCAGGTATGTCTGTGATTCAGGTGTTTCTAGTCCAGGTTGATAAGTCCTTCGCGGAAGTCGATGGTAAGGCACTGGCCACGGAAGAAGTCGAGGCCGAGGAGGCCGTCGAAGGGGGCGCCAGAAGGCAGATTGTGGCAGAGTACGGGTAAGTCTCTCCTTGATTGTTCCAGCGCTTCAATCCTGCGAATTGCAATAACTGAAGTCGTTTCCTCTCCACTGGCAGTGATTAACCCTACCGTTTCGGCGGGTTCATCTACATCATAGCCAAGAAATTGTGCTGTTTCTTTGTTGACCAAGGTTTGGGTCGCACCGGTATCCAAGGCAAGACGGACTCTGACATCATTAAGGGGGCCATAGAGCCTTACGATTACCGGAATAAAGCTAGCAACAGGATTGAAGGAGGTGCTCAAAGTGCAAATACCTTATCCTGTAGTGCTTCCCCCACATACAAGACTGCCGGCTGGTACGGTTGGAGCTCGATGAGCTTGCCGTACACATCCTGGCGGTTGTGGCTGTGAAATATAACCCTGCCACTAATGATTTCCTGAGCAACGTTAGTTTCGGGATCCTCAATCAATACCCACTGGGTATCAAAGGCCTCCTCAATTTCTTTCCAAGTCATTATTTCGTTCATAGCGCCTTGCCTTAAAAAGCCTAGCCCTGTGCCTGGTTCTGGGTTCTTACCGGCAGGCCGAAGATGTCGATGAAGCCGGCGGCGGCGGAGTGGTCGAACTGGTCGTCGCGGTCGTAGGTGGCCAGGCTGTAGTTATAAAGGGCGTTGGGAGCAGTGCGGCCCACTACGGTGCAGGTACCCTTGTGCAGCCTAACCCGCACGTCGCCGGTAACGTAGCGCTGGGTGCTGCCGATATAGGCGTCCATGTCCAGGCGGTGGTGGGTAAACCAGAGGCCGTTATAGACCATGTCGGCGTACTGCTGGGCAATCTGGACCTTGAGGCGGACCTGGTCTTTGCTGAGGGTGAGGGTTTCCAGGGCCTTGTGGGCGGCGTGCAGAGTCACCGCCGCAGGGGTTTCGTAAACTTCCCTGGATTTGATGCCCACGAGGCGGTTTTCCACGTGGTCAACCCGGCCCACGCCGTGGCGACCTGCCACGGTATTCAGGTGTCGGATCAAATCCACCCCGTTCATGGTCTCGCCGTCCAGGGCCGTGGGAACACCCTCCACAAAGTGAATTTCCACGTAGGTGGGTTCGTCGGGGGCGCTGGCGACGGGTTCGGTCCAGTCATAGGCGTCTTCCGGCGGTTCCAGCCAGGGATCTTCGAGTTCACCGGCCTCGGCGCTGCGTCCCCACAGGTTTTCGTCCACGGAAAAACGGCTGCGGCTGGCATTGATGGGCAGGTTGCGGGCCTGGCCGTACTCGATTTCGTCCTCGCGGCTCATACCCCAGTCCCGTATGGGGGCTATGACTTTCAATTCGGGGGCCAGGGCTGCCACGCCCACGTCAATGCGGACCTGGTCGTTGCCTTTGCCGGTGCAACCGTGGGCAACAGCGTAAGCGCCCTCGGCCCGGGCGGCTTCAACCAGGTAACGAGCAATGAGAGGCCGACCCAGGGCGGTGGCCAGCGGATACTGTTCCTCGTAGATGGCCCCGGCTTTGAGGGCGGGGAAGAGGAACTCGTTGACCAGGGTTTCCTTGCCGTCCACGGTCAGGGCCTTGGCCGCGCCCACCTGAATGGCACGCTGCCGAATGGACTCCAGGTCCACCATGCCCAGATCGATGGTCAGTGTGATGACATCGGCGCCGTACTGCTCCTGGAGCCAGGGTACAGCCACCGATGTATCCAGGCCTCCGCTATAGGCCAGGACGATTTTGTCGTTTGCCATTGGTAGTGGTTTACCTCCGTGGTCTTGTCTGAAACGTAACTATCGGTCAGGTTTGGGCACTGATTTTGGCGGGAGCGTCCTATCCGAGGTTATGGGGGCTCCCGGCGAAAACGACAGGTGTGAGATCTAGATACCGGCTTCTGCAGGTATGACGGGTTTGATTACCTCCACGTCCGGTATTTGGACACGCGGCACTTGGACACCCTGCCGCCCAAAGGTACTAAGAAACTATCTCAAAATTATTCAAGGCAGGGCATTGGGCAAAATGCGACAGCAAAAGAGATTGCTCTTCACCCCATCCTAACCTTCCCCCGTCAAGGGGGAAGGGATTTTGAGATAGTCTCTAAATTTTCTCCAGGGCCTGTTCCAGCCGGCCTACACCCTCGTCAATCTCGGCGGGCGTGATGTTCAGGGGAGGCATGAACCGGATGGTGTTAGGGCGCGGGCCGTTGAGCAGCAGTCCGGCCTCGTTGCAATTGGACAGAACCTGGCCGGAAATGGCATCGTCGAAGTCCATGGCGGCCAGCAGGCCCTTGCCGCGCACCTCGGAAACGAAGGAGAAGCGTCCCTTCACATCATTGAGCCGTCCCAGCAGGTGAGATTCCATCTGCTTTACGTGGCCGGGTATGTCGTTGTCGATAAGGAATTTGGTTCCGGCGTAACCTGCGGCGGTGGTCAGGGCGTTGCCGCCGAAGGTGGAACCGTGGTCCCCGGGCACCAGGGCCTGGCAGTGAGCCTTGGACAGGAAGGCGCCGATGGGCACGCCGTAACCCAGCCCCTTGGCCAGGGTCATGACGTCGGGCTCAACGTCGTACTCCTGGTAGCCGAATAGACTTCCCAGCCGCCCCATTCCGGTCTGGACTTCGTCCAGGATCAGCAGTATGCCCTGGCTGTCGCACCACTGGCGCAGACGCTGGAGGTAGTCGTCGTCGGGAATTACGACCCCCGCTTCACCCTGAACCGGTTCTACCATCACGGCTGCAGTCCGGTCTGAGGTGGCGTTCATCACGCCTTCCACGTCGTTGTAGTCCACGTGGACAAAGCCCGGCAGCAGGGGAGCGAAGTTCTCCTGGTAGTGGGGCTGTCCGGTGGCGGCAACGGTGGCCTGGGTGCGACCATGGAAGGAGTTGAAGGCCGTGATGATTTCGTAAGCGCCGTCGCGGTTAAGCTTGCCGTAACGGCGGGCCAGCTTCATTGCGCCCTCAACAGCCTCGGCGCCGCTGTTTCCGAAGAAAACCAGGTCGAGGCAGCTATTCTCAATCAGCATCTCGGCAAGCTGCAGTTGCGGCACGGTGTAAAACTGGTTGGAAGTCTGCAACAGCGTTCCGGCCTGCTCGGCAATGGCCTGGGTAATGGCCGGATGGCTGTGGCCCAACTGGTTAACAGCCCAGCCAGCTACGAAGTCCAGGTATTCCTTGCCGTCGGCGTCCCAGACCCGGGTGCCTTCGCCTCGGACGATTACCACGGGCTGGCGGCGCACCGTCTGCGCGTAGTATTGGTTTTCGATGGCGATCCATTCGCTGCTGCTCTTGCCAGTGGTCATGGTGAGTTACCTCCCAAGGTGTCACGTAGATTTTGCAGGGACCTTTCCAGGTCCTCGAGAGCTTCTCCAAGCTCTCCGATTGTTGCCTCCATTTGTTCCAGTTGCTCCGACTGGTCCGGGGTAATTGCTCCGACACCAATACCCCCAATCCTGCCTTCCCCATTGATGGAGGAAGGGACTAAATCGGAGCCGGTCAGGCGGGCCACGCCTTCCGCCATGGTGTCGGCCATCACCAGGTTCGTGTTGTCAGCAAGTATAACCTTTTTCAGTTCGGGAAAGTCCAGAAATTCCGACTGCAGATACAGGGGTTCAACGTACACTATTGTATCAGCAATGGGTATGGCCAACAGGCGCCCCCGAATTATCTCGGAACCGGCGCCCTGCCACAAGGTGAAGAGCTGGGAAAAGTCCTGGTCGTTTTCGATGCGGGCTTCCACCTGGCTGGGGCCGTCTATCTGCCGGTCGTCGGGGAGATGGTAGGCACGAAGCTGGCCATAGTAGGGAAGATCGCTTCGGGCCACCAGCAGGCCTACCAGGTTCTTTTTCTGACCCGCAGGAGAGAAGGGCATCTGGACTACGAACTCCTCCTTCTCCTCGCCTGGCAGACGCAGGAGCAGGTATGAGGGGGTTACCCGCACGCCGTCTTTACCCAGCCTGGTCTCCAGGGGGATGTCCCATTGTTCCGCCTGGTTAAAGAAGACCTGGGAATCGGTAACGTGGTAGCGCAGGTAGGTATCGGCCTGGGCGGAAAAGAGGGTAATTGGGTACCGGATGTGGGGTCGAAGATCTTCGGGCATTTCCTCGAAGGGCTTGAACAAGGTGGGAAGAGCTTCGCGGTACATGTTCAACAGGGGCTCGTCAGGATCCATAACGTAGAGGTCCACGTCCCCGCTGTAGGCGTTAATCACCGCCTTGATGCTGTTGCGGATGTAGTTGAAGCCCCGCTCGGAGGGGGTGGAATAGGGATAACCGTCGGAGAAGGTGTAAGCGTCCTGGATCCACCACAGTTGGCCTGATTCATCCAGCACCGGATAGGGGTCCCGGTCCAGCTTCAGGAAGGGGGCAATGGCCTTTACCCGGTCACCCACGTGGCGGTAGAACTGGACCCGGCTTCCCTCGGTCACCTGGTCACTGAGAAGAATGTTGATGTCCCTGAACTTCAGGGCGTACAGCATGCGGCGAAAGAAGGAATCGAGGGGAACACCGCCGTCCCCGTCGTAGTTCCAGGTGGCGGAGCCGGGGTTAACTTCGCTCATTCCGCTGTTGACGATGGTAAATTCGATGCCCGATTCGCCGTAATAGACCTCGGGGCGGGTCACGGGCAACTCACCCTTGATGGGTATGTCCTGGATGAAATACTCTGGCCGGCCTTCGCCCAAGGTGTAGCCGGTGGCAGGGGTCATGGAAACGCCATAGCCGTGGGTGTACTGAAGGCGCTGGTTCACCCAGTTCTGGGCATCGCCGGGCAGATTTTCCGGGTCCAGTTCGCGGGCGGCTATAAGCACCTGCTGCACCTTGCCGTCCACCAGGTAGCGGTCCGAGTCCATGTTCAGGAAATTGTAGTAAAGCTCCATGAACTGAAGCTGGTTGTAGGCATCCTGCAGGGGGGCCGCGTCCCAGAGGCGAATGCCCTCGATGGTGCTCCGGTTCTGTTCCACCGCCTCAACGGTAAGCGACTCAGCAGCGGGGTATTGCACTTCTTCCACACCATCCAGACCGTAGGCGGCGCGGGTGGCATCTATGTTGCGCTGGATGTAGGGCTGTTCGCGGGCAAACTCGTCGGGGTTGACCCGAAAACGCTGGAAGAGGGTGGGGTAGAGAATCCCGGCCAGCAGGAACATTATCAGCCAGAGACTGAAGGCGCCTGCCATGAGCCGAAGCCCGACATAGCGAATGCTGACGCCAAAGCCCACCGCCGCCAGCAAAGCTATGCCGGCGAGGAACCAGAAAACGGGAATGCGGGCGTTTACATCGGTGTAGGTGGCTCCGATAACCACGCCACCCTCGGAGAGAACCAGTTCGTAAATGTTGATGACATGATGCAGGGCCAGAACCAGCATCAGCCATATGCCCAGGGCTGCAATGTGCCGCAGGGTGCGCGGAGCGATGACAAAGTTAAGGCCACGCAGGATGTAAATGAAACCGTGGAGACCCACCGCAACTCCTATGGAAGTTATGCAGAGGGCCAGCAGCCACCCCTGAGAGGCCCGCATGACCTGCAGGCCAACCGCATAGAAGGTGACATCGCGGCCAAACTGGGGGTCGATAATGCCGAAGGGCGACTGGTTGAGCAGCAGGATTACCAGTTCCCAGTGCTGGACTGCCTGGGAGCCAAAGACCAGCCCGCATACCAGGATGGAGGTGTAAATGAACACCTGCATCAAGGCCAGGCACAGCCGGAGAAAGTCGGGGGGCAGGGGACGGGAAATGGGTCCCATTGCCAGGGGAAGGGCGACGTAAATGTTGAGGGAAATAATCGTTGACGCCAGCAGGCCGGGAATAAGGAACAGCCCCGCCCGTACGAAGGTTATGTAAAGGTAAGGGCGACCGTAACCAAGCTGGTCGTGCCAGATGTAGTCTGCATAGACGCCAACGGGATACCACAACGCCGCCAGGGCCAGGCCCGCCACGATCAATATCAGGAACCCGCGACGGAATAATGCGTAAGAGCCGGCGGAAAGCCCCGGCAGCGGTGGGCCGGGTACTGGGTCGCCGTCGTTAATCAGGTCGTGGTTCACAAACAGTTGCCTTGAGTGTCATTAGCGGAAGTCCGGCTGCGGGATGGGTCGGAATAAAGCGCGAGATGTCGGGTCCGGGGCTATTGACCGGTCCAAGTGGCGGAGCAACGGCTGGGGCCGGCCAGGGATTGCCACCCTCCAGGGGTTGTCGTCAAATTAATCCTTCCTGATGGTTGGGTATCGGGTGTAAACAGGCGATATACCAGAGTCCTGGTATATCGCTGAGCATATCACCCCTTCTTACGACGGATCTGGATTCCGGCTTTCGCCGGAAAGACGAAACTCTGCTTTTGACGAGACACCCTAATACCTTAACGTGGGTCAGACAGGAATCCAGGTACATTGCCCCGGTTGGCCAGGTATCGGGCGCTTCCTCTCCGGATACCGGCTCTTGTCCCAATGACGGGTCAGGCACTGGAGGCGCAATCCAGTTCTGAAGGGTTGCCGGGCGCTGGCCGGATTAGGCGAACGATGAACGACCCAGGAGAATAAGCGCCTCTCTTACCCCAGTATTCGGGTGCCGCCTCCCTCGCCTTCCAGGCATTTCAGCAGAACGCCGGGCACCCGGCCGTCCACTATGTCGGCCACCGGCGCGCTTTCCAGGGCCCGGACGCAGGCCTCCAGCTTGGGAATCATGCCGCCGCGAACGATGTCGGAGTTAAGCAGCAAGCTGGCCCGGCGACGGTCCAGGCGGGCCATAACGCGGCCGTTGCCATCCATCACGCCGGCAACGTCGGTAAGGAAAATCAGGTGCTGCGAGCCCAGGGCGTGGGCCAGTTCCCCGGCAACAGTATCGCCGTTGATGTTCAGGGCGCCGCCAGCATGTTCGGAACCGTCCCGCTCCTGCATGGCCAGGGGGGCCAGCATAGGAATGTAGCCTCCGTCGAGCACGGCGTTTATTGGCTCGGGATTGACGCGGGTAATTTCGCCCACGTATCCCAGGTCGGGATTGGCGACACGGGCTTCGAGGATACCGGCATCTATGCCGCTCATGCCCAGGACCCGGGCGCCCAGGCCATGCATGATGCTGACCAGTTCCTTGTTGACCAGGCCGGTCAGGACCGCCACCACGATGTCGAGGCTGTCGGCGTCGGTGACGCGCAGGCCATTGACGAACCGGGGAGCAATGCCCTGGCGCTGCATCCAGTTGGAGATAACGGGGCCGCCACCGTGGACTACCACCACATCGCGGCCCTGCTGCTGCAACGCTACCAGGTCCTTCAGGCTGGTGTCGTTATTTCCAAGGGTGCTGCCCCCGATTTTTACAACTATGGGCGGTTTTGAATCCCGGTCGGACACTCCAACCTCCGGGTTGGGTCAAATATATCTGGCAGGAAACTTAAGAATCCCCCCAACTCTTGGCGTACGCTACGCTGGGAGGATTAAAGTTTCGGTTTTCAGGCAACCTGTGCGCAGCCTTACCGCCGCCGGCATTCCCGAAAGAAGGGGCGGCGCATCACCTCAGGTGGTGTAGGCGCTGTTGATAATCACGTATTCCTCGGTAAGGTCACAGCCCCAGGCGGTGGCCTGGCCGTCTCCCAAATGCAATTGCAGCCGGAAAGTTACCTCGGGCTGTTTCATCAACGAGACAACGGCATCCCGATGGAATGGAATGGGTTTGCCCGCCTCCATGATGCACACACCATTAATGAAGAGGTCCACCTTCTCCTCTTCAGCAGCGGCGCCACTGCGTCCAAGGGCCATCATGAGCCTGCCCCAGTTTGGGTCAGTACCGTAAACTGCCGATTTGACCAGGTTCGAAGAAGCTACGGTTCTGGCGGCCAGCCGGGCATCGTCGGTATTGGCGGCCCCGTCCACTTCAACCACTATCAGGTGGGATGCTCCCTCACCGTCGCGGGCCAGTTCCCGGGTCAAGTAAGTGCAGACCCGACGCAGGGCTTCCATGAAAGCCTCGCCGGCCATCGTGCCTCCGGTGATGGGGTGATTGTGGGCGGCGCCGTTGGCCAACACCAAGACGGTGTCGTTGGTGCTGCTGTCGCCGTCCACGCTGAGCATATTGTAGGTCTCGTCAGCAACCTGGCTGAGGCATTGCTGCAGGAAGGCTGGCTCCACCGCGGCGTCAGTGGTCAGGAAAGACAGCATGGTGGCCATATTCGGGTGGATCATGCCGGAACCCTTGGCGATGCCACCGAGGTGGATCTGGCATTCGTCAACCACGAAGGAGACGGCAAGTTCCTTGGGGCGGGTGTCGGTGGTCATGATTGCCCTGGCCATGTCGGGACCGCCATTGCCGTGAAGCTCTATCTGGTCCAGTCCGTCACGAATCAACGCCATGGGAAGCTCTACGCCGATGATGCCGGTGCTGCAGACCAGGACTTCCTCGGGGCTGACCCCGGTCTTAAGCGCCGCCAGTCGAGTCATTTCCACTGCATCGATGTAGCCCTGCTCTCCGACACAGGTATTGGCGATTCCCGCGTTTACGATGAGTCCACGCAAGGGTACGCCCTGGGCCAGCCGTTCCTGGTTCACCGTAACGGTAGAAGACCTGACCGCGCTTTTGGTGAAGACTCCGGCAGCGGCGCAGGGGAGTTCCGAGAGCAGAACGCAAAGGTCCAGCTTGTCCTCGGCGAAAGTCTTCAGGCCCGCGTAAGTTGCTCCGGCCATGAACCCCTGAGGGGTGGTAATGGTCCCACCGTCAACAAACTCAATCTCACCGGCCATGAACGACGCCCCCTAAGAAAAGTCGCGTTTTTCAGCAGGCGAAAAGTATAACACAGCGGCCCAAGGCAAGACAGTTTGAGGGGAAGGGTTTTAGGCCCTTCGATTGTCGGTGGCAACTCCTCGGGTCCGTTCGTAGTGAGCTTGGAGAACCATTCCGTGCGGCCCTTCGACGGGCTCAGGGCGAACGTAGGGGCGGGTTTCAAACCCGCCCCTACGTGAAAAAGGGTGAATTTCGTTTTTTCCCGTTATTTCCTTTCATTTCCTGTTGTTTTGTAGCTGGGGATGGGGGCAGATGACAGGTTGATGAAAGGGTGTTTCCCTCATCTTTTGCCCCTTTCCCAATGGGCGAAGGGGGAATTCTGACAGGGGTTGACGGGACAAGGTTTCTGTTATGGATGTTAGAGCCTCCGGTTTTGGCCAGGATGACAGGGGTTATTGGCGACAGGGTTTGTGCCCGGGCGGATGGTCCTTTGCTGTTATTGTCTGTTAATGGTAGGGGCGGGTTATCCAGGGTGGGAAGGGGGTGGTGTCAGTGGGGGGAGATGGCTTGTGCCGTGGGGTATGACTGCAGGAAGGATTTGAGGCCCTTCGGCAAGCTCAGGGCGACATGACTTATGAGTTGGGGGGTCTGCAGCATCCCGCAAAGCGAGTTTCGGGCCTGTAGCTGGACAGTTGGGAAGAATTTGAGGCCCTTCGGCAAGCTCAGGGCGACATGACTTATGGGTTGGGGGGTCTGCAGCATCTCGCAAAGCGAGTTTCGGGCCTGTAGCTGGACAGTTGGGAAGAATTTGAGGCCCTTCGACAAGCTCAGGGCGACATGACTTATGGGTTGGGGGGTCTGCAGCATCTCGCAAAGCGAGTTTCGGGCCTGTTGCCGGGCAGTTGGGAAGGTTTTAAGGCCCTTCGGCAGGCTCAGGGATGCATTGACTTGTGGGTGGCGGGGTGGGGCAGGTTTGAAACCCGCCCCTACGGTGAGCGGGGGTGTCGCGTTTGGAGAGTTTCTCCTTTAGCGTGGTTCCCTGCAAGTTCGGAGTTCCCGCCGGCGCGGGGAAGGACGGCGTTTGGCCGAAGCTGAAATGGGATGGGTCTTTGTGTAGAGCGAGTCGCCGTTGACAATGCAGGGCGGGTCTCTATAATTCACTGGCATTATGCGACTGGGCAGCGCCGAACTTACGATAGTCAGCGACGGCGCCATGCGTATGGACGGCGGGTCCATGTTCGGCGTTGTACCCAAAGTCATCTGGAGCCGCCGCGACCCACCCGACCGCAAGAACCGGGTAACCGTGGGCCTCAACTGCCTGTTGATTCGCCACCGGGGCAAGACGGTACTGGTTGATGCGGGCGCAGGAACCAAGCACAGTCGGCAAGCCCGTACCATTTACGGTATGCGGGCCGGCAAGCTGGTTTCAAACCTGGCCCAGCAGGGCGTTCAACCGCAGGATGTTGACCTGGTAGTCCTTACTCACCTGCACTTCGACCACGTGGGCGGCTGCACCCGTTACCATCGGGGTACCGGCCAGCCCGTGCCAGTTTTCCCCCGCGCTACCCACCTGGCCCAGCAGGCCGACTGGGATGAAGCCAGCAACACCAACGAGCGCACTCACCTGGCCTACCATGCCGATGACTTCGTGCCGCTACAGGACTCGCAACAGATGGAGTTGCTGGACGGCGATACCGAACTGCTGCCCGGGTTGTGGGTTCGCCACACGGGAGGCCACACAGCAGGGCACCAGATGGTGTACCTGGAGTCGGACGGCGAAAAACTGGCCAGCTTTGGCGACGTTGTGCCCACCGCCGAGCACCTGCCCCTTACCTACATAACCGCCATAGACCTGTACCCCATGGAGTCACTGGCTGCCAAGCGCCGGTGGCTTACGCAGGCAGAAGAGGAAAACTGGCTGCTGGTCTTCGGCCACGGCGTGGGTTCGGTGGCCGGCCGCCTGACTAGGAACGACCGTGGCCGACTGGTTCTGGCGCCTGAGCCAGTGGAGTAAATTCCCTCATCTGGCGGGAGACCAACTTAGCAAGGCGGGGCTTAAGAATCCATTGACCTGAGTATAGAGGTGGTTAATTGACGAGCGAGGCGCCTTACTGCGTGTTCTGCGAGATAGTGGCGGGGCGAGAACCGGCCAGGATTCGGTATGTGGATGACGAAATAATTGTCATCGTTAACCGGTTGACGTGGGTGCCGGTGATGCTGCTGGCCATGCCCAAGAAGCATATGAGCCAACTGGATATGTGGAGCAGCGGCATAATGGAACGGCTGGGAACAATAGCCGTGGACCTGGGGTGCATGTTCTGTCCCAACGGCTTCCGCATCCTGTCCAACTTTGGCTACGACGGGCTGCAAAGCCAGAGCCACGGGCATATCCATATAATTGGGGGGACCTACCTGGGGCATTACGCCTGAGCGAACAGCCATGCTGCCCATGCCCATGCCCTTGCTGGGAGAAAATCGTGCCCTGATGTTACACTCAGGGCACAAATTTTTTTGTCCGAAAAAGGAGAGACACCGGAAATGGCAGAAACCGTCCTGTATGAAAAGACCGAGAACATCGTAACCATAACCCTGAATCGCCCCGATTCGCTGAACTCCATCAACCGGCAGTTGCGGGCCGACCTGGCCGAGGCCATAACGTCTTTCGATGGAGATTCCGACGCCCGGGTAGCAATAGTTACCGGCTCGGGCCGGGCTTTCTGCGCTGGCCGGGACCTGAAAGAGAGAGCCAACGACAACGCCGACGGACGGCAGGCACGGGCCGGAGACAGCATGTACCCGGACCGCCCCTACATGTGGCCCCAGACCTGGAAGCCCATCATCGCCGCAATCAACGGGTTTGCCCTGGCCGGGGGCTGGTCCATTGCCCAGATGTGCGACCTGCGCATTGCATCGGAGGACGCGAAGCTGGGCATTACCGAGACCAAGTGGAGCCTTTTGCCGCCCTTTGGCACCATACTGCCCAAGCAGATTGGCCTGGCAGCCACCCTGGAGTTGTGCCTTACCGCCCAGCCCGTAACGGCCCAGCGGGCCTACGATATGGGCTTCCTGAACAAGGTAGTGCCTGGCGATCAGTTAATGGAGGAAGCCATGACCATGGCGGCGCAGATTGCGGAGAACGCGCCGCTGGCCGTGCAGTATTTCAAGGAACTGGCCTACCGGGGATTGAACATGTCCACCCAGGACATTTCGTCGCTAACCTACCACATGTACGATCAGCTGCTGACCACCGAGGATTCCAAGGAGGGACCGAAGGCCTTTGCCGAGAAGCGGAAGCCTAACTGGCAGGGGAAGTGAGGGGACTGAAAAGAAGTGGGGACAAGACACTGTACGTTCTTTCCCCACTTTCACCGAACCAGGCTGACTATATCCGGTCTATAGCATGTACGGCGGGCCCATTTCTTCATCCCCCACACGCTCCAGGGACTGAGTAATGGGATTCACCCGGAATCTCATATTTTCCAGCAGTTCATAGCCAATCAAAGGGATCGGCGCGACCATGACAGTTGCCAAGAAACCCTGTTCTTCGAGCCTGCCATAGGCACTGTAAGTGTCGCGTTCCACTACCCCGTTGGCGGTCACAAACTGTCTCCTGCCATCAGGAATAGGGATCAATCCCAAGTTCTCTATGTCATCAGCCGGAAGGCCAACAAACGTTGCCCCGGTGTCCACCAGGAAAGTGAACTCTCGCTCTGCCTGTGGGCCTATTATTACGGCATTAACCTCTGTCCGCCCCATTATTCCCCCCATACTATTGTGAATCGATTGTATCAGGACCGACGGTCCGAAATAAGAAGCATTCCGAGGCACTTTGGAATCGCTGTTGTGTTAGACTGCTCCAAATCCCGAGCGATTGGGAAGCCAATTTGAACCGGAGGTAAATGCCATGACTACGCAGGTACAACCTCAAAGCAAGACCGTGTCCGCCAACGGGCACACCCTGCATTACCTGGACTGGGGAAACGTGGGCAAGCCGGTAGCGCTGCTGGTGCACGGGCTGCGGGGGCACGCCCATTCCTGGGACGATGTGTCGGCGGCTTTGTGTGATGACTTCCAGGTGCTGGCGCTGGACCAGCGGGGTCGGGGTGACAGCGACTGGGCTAAGGACGGCGACTACACGACCAGCGCCTACGTGGCCGACCTGGCCGGTTTTGTGGAGGCCCTGGGTCTGGACAAGTTTGTCCTGGTGGGTCATTCCATGGGCGGGCGCAACAGCATGGCCTACGCGGGCCAGAATCCCGACAGGCTGGAGAAACTGGTAATCGTTGATGTGGGGCCCGTTCTGGACAGCCGGGGCAGCAACCGCATTGCCGATGAAATCCGCAACGTGCCCGAGGAATTTGATTCCTTCGAGGACGTCTTCAACTACCAGAATGCCCAGAACCGCTTTGCCTCGGAGGAAGTAATGCGACGGCGGGTGCAGTATTCCACCAAAGAGCTTCCCAACGGGAAGATTGGCTGGAAGTATGACGCTGTGATTCGGGAGCAGCGCCGCAACAATACGGTCCCACCGGCCGACGACCTGTGGCCCTCCCTGCCCAAAATCACCTGCCCCAGTTTGATAGTGCGAGGCGCGGAGACCGATCTGCTGGCTTCGGACACGGCCCAGCAAATGCTGGAAACCATACCGAACTCCCAAATGGTGGAAATCCCCCAGGCCGGCCACATGGTGTTTGAGGACAATCCGGCCGACTTCATTGCCGCAGTGAAGGAGTTTCTGGGGTAGGTACTTTCGAGTTTCCACCGGGTTCAGGCATTCGGTGAACGTCAGGGGCGGGTTTCAAACCCGCCCCTTGCTTTATGGGCCGGTTGTTTCCGGTCCGGAGAAAAGGGAATGGAAGCTTAACGGCGACTTTGCATAGCTTGACAAGGTAACTGGCAAGAAAAGGTACAATAGAGGAGAGCGAACTACTCTCCTCTATTTCTTTTGTCTGCCACCATCCTTTTGTCTGTCGCTATCGAGGTACGCCATGTTCTTTGTCCCCAAGGTGATGAGCACCCAGCACCCTGACAATGCTACTCCCTCGCCCTTTGCCGACGAAGCCGGTGTAATCCGTGGCGACGGCGAGGTACAGGAAGCCGCAGATATTTTTGCCCTGGGCTGCAACGAGCAGATGTGGGACTCGGAGGGCAAGGACGCCGACAACCAGGTGGTCCGCAAGCTGCTCACCGGCTACCCCGACTTCTTCCAGAGCCAGCGCCGCCTCGGCAAGGACGTGGTCCTGACCCTGCGGGTGCCCAACCCGGGAATCGAGCGGGACATGAGGAAGTCCATGGTGGAGGCGCTGCAGAGCGTCCCGTCGGCCTGGGACATGGCCCGCAACTTTTATGGGGACGGGACCGATGAGACCGCTCCCATACAGGAGGTTATCCTGCCCTTTACCACCTCGGCCGAGGAACTGGCGCTGGTGGAGGCCTATTACCGGCAGGTCATCGTCGGGCAGGAAGCCCACACCCTGCTGGGAGACAAGCTGGTAAAGGACTGGGTGGGCGAGTTCTACCCCAAGCAGTTACGCGTCATCCCCCTGATTGAGGACATGGAGCACCTCTTCTACTGCGATCTCATAGTGGAAGAATACCTTCGGGGGCGAGACCTGCCGGCCCAGCGGGTTTTCCTGGCCCGCAGCGACCCTGCGCTCAACTACGGTATCGTGGGAGCCGAACTGGTGCTGAAGGTGGGGCTGTCACGGCTTTACGACCTGGAAAAACGGCTGGGAATACCCCTGTATCCGATAATTGGAGCCGGGTCGGTGCCCTTCCGCGGCCACCTGACGCCGGTCAACATTGAGCGCGCCTTAACGGAGTACCCTAGCGCCCACACCTTCACCGTCCAATCGGCCTTCAAGTATGACTACGACAAGGAGACGGTCCGCAACGGCATTGCCCAGCTGCGCGCCCACGAGCGGAAGGAACCGGTATCCATAGACCAGGAACGGGCCCGCGCCATAATTGACAAGACCACGGCCGAGTACCAGAACCAGGTACGGCGGCTGATCGGCACAATCAGCGCCGCATCGCGCTACGTTCCCCGCCGGCGGGATCGCAAGCTGCATGTTGGCCTCTTCGGCTACGGGCGCACGCTGGATGGAGTGGGGGACGAAGTGACCCTGCCCCGGGCCATCGGGTTTGCCGCATCCATGTACTCCATTGGCATTCCTCCGGAACTGCTGGGGCTGACGGCCCTGGACCGGGACGACATAGCATTCCTCCGCGAGGTTTATCCCAGCCTGGATGATGACCTGCGGGCTGCCCTGCGCTTCACCAACGAGAACAGCGTCAGGGAATTGCTGGGTGACGAATATTTTGGACTGGTGGGCAAGTTTACCGACGAGATAGACCGGGTCCACGAGGGTCTGACCAGCGCTATCCGCGCGGGGATGGAAACCCATACCCATGTCAACATTTCCCAGTACGTGGGCGAGGCGGGACAACTTCGGAAGTTTCTGGGGTAGGACAGGGAAAGCGGGCCTGCCCTTCACCGGCCAGTCGCAGGGGACACCCCGGGGCAAACATAGTGCGGGGAGCGAAATAGGGCGACAGGCTCTTGTGCTATCGCAACAGGGCGCCTGGACAAGAGGGTTCCTGGCGGGACGTGATACAGGGCGGCCATAAGGGCTGCCCCTACGGTTCCCGTTCAACCATCAAGTCAACTTTCCGGGGGCCTTCCGGTTTAGGGCGGGAAGGTGATGTGCTATTATTCCCCAAACGTAAAGACTGCTCACGAACTTCGCTAAACCTGCTGCGGGAGAGCGCCATGAAAGTCTCCTTTTTCCACCTGATGCCTTACCAGCATTTGCCCCAGGACTTTGAATCGAAACACCACAGCGCGTGGGTGGATCTGCCCAACGAGAATTTCGACCCCGAACTGGGTCAGCAGCACTACGCCGACTACCTGGATGAGCTGCAGTTTGCCGACCAGATGGGCTTTGACGGGGTGTGCGTTAACGAGCATCACAACAACGCCTACGGCATTATGCCCTCGCCCAACCTGATTGCGTCGGTGCTGTCGCGTTCCACCTCACGGGCGGCCCTGGTGGTGCTGGGCAACAGCCTGGCCCTGTACCAGCCGCCGTTGCGGGTGGCGGAAGAGATGGCCATGCTGGACCTGATGAGCGGCGGCCGCCTGGTGGCCGGATTTCCCGTTGGGACTTCCATGGACACCACCTTCTCTTACGGTCAGGTGCCCGTCACGCTGAGGGAGAAGCACACCGAGGCCCACGACCTGATTATGAAAGCCTGGTCGGAGCGAGAGCCCTTCATATTCAACGGCAAGTACAACAAGCTGCGGTACGTCAGCATCTGGCCCCGCCCCCTGCAGCAGCCCCATCCGCCGGTGTGGATCCCGGGCAGCGGCAGCCTGGAAACATGGGACTGGGTGCTGGACCGGGACTACGTTTACTGCTACCTGAGCTATTTTGGCTACCTGAGGGGCAAACGGGTGGTGGACGGGTTCTGGAACCGGGTAGCCGAGAGGGGCGTTGACGACAACCCCTACCGGCTGGGCTTCCTGCAGCTGGTCTGCGTCTCGGAAACCGACGAGTCGGCCAAGGAGGAATACCAGGACCACGTCAAGTACTTCTACCAGAAGATGCTGCGCATTCACGCTCCCTTTGCCGAGGCCCCGGGCTACCGCTCCATCGCGTCGGTGCGGGAGTCGGTGCGGCCCCAGATTGGGGAAGAAGCGCAGAAGGCAGCGGGAGAACTCGAGTGGGAAGACTACGTTGAGCAGGGCCACGTTATCGCAGGCAGCGCCGAAACCGTGCGGCAGCGGCTGACCGAGGCCATCGAACTGTTGCGGGTGGGACACCTGATGTGCCTGCTACACATAGGCACCATGCCCAAGGAACTGACCCTGAAGAACACGGAACTCTTCGCCAGGGAAGTAATGCCTCACATCAAGGACATCTGGGGCGAGTACGAAGACCCCTGGTGGCCCGAAGGGGTGGCCCAGGACGAGGTACCCGCGGCGGGATCGCTGGTGACCAGGGAGAGAGCGCTGGAGGGCGGGCTAAGCTAAAGGAGGCGAACTATGGAGAAACTGCAACAGGGAGACCGGTTCCCATCACTGACGCTTAACCTGGTCGGCGGCGGCCAGGTGCGAATTCCGGAGGATGTGCCCGGGCGCTATGCGGCGGTGCTGTTTTACCGGGGTCACTGGTGACCCTACTGCATGCGGCAGTTGGCCGCGTGGGAAGAAAAGAAGGCCGAACTGGAAGGCATGGAAGCCACCATCTACGCAGTCAGTTGCGACACGCTGGAGCAGGCCACTGAAGTTGTAGGCAAGGGCTTGACCTTCCCGGTTGCCTACGGCGCGACCAGCGAGGATGGCGACAAGATTGGCGGCTGGTGGTCGGATGACCATGATGGGTATATCCAGCCATCGGAGTTTCTGCTGGGTCGGGGCGGCGTGGTGCTGGGCGCCATGTACGCGTCGGGGCCGGTGGGCCGCATGGGAGCCGATGAAGCCGTGCGGGCCATCACCAACCGCGAGCGGCGCAGGTTGGAGCAGGAGGCCGAGCGAGGCAGCTGATTCCGTTCGGCCCTTGCTGTCCACGAAGTCGGGAGCAAGGGCAGCGCAATCCCAGCCGGGGCAGCAGGGGCACACGGTCATGGGTCCCTGCCTGCGCCATCCTGTGGATTCCATCCAGGGAAATCCGCAGCCGTCTAGGGGAATTTGGCCGGCGATAAAGGCCGCAGACACCCCGAAAACCGTGCCGGTTTGCTGACATTTGCCAGAGGCGATTCCGCCGCCGAGCGACTAAAATAGCTCCTGCGCAGAGATAGCGCGAAAATAACCTCTTTTCAGGAGCAAGCAATGACTACCGCATCCCCTATTCCTCCGGGGTTTCACTCGGTTACGCCCCACATGGTAATCAAGAACGCCGCCGAGGCTATGGACTTCTACGTCAAGGCCTTTGGGGCGGTGGAGATTTCCCGGTTTGAAATGCCCGGTATGGGCCTGCTGGCCCACGGGCTGCTGCAGATTGGCAGTTCTTTCGTGATGGTTGCCGACGAGTTTCCACCGGAATTCGGCTGCGCCGACGCCCTGTCCCCGGCATCGGCCAAGGGCACAACAGTGGCGTTGCAGATATACACCGAAGATGTTGACGCCCTGTACCAGCGGGCCATGGAAGCCGGGTGCGAGACCATCTTTGAACCTATGAACGCCTTTTGGGGCGACCGGTACGGCCAGGTTCGGGACCCCTTCGGCCACCACTGGGCCATGGCCACCCACATCAAGGACATGAACGCCGAGGAGATTGCCGCAGCGGCGGCGGCGGAGTTTTCCGGAGCGCCGGGGGACTAGCAGGCCAACAGGTTTGAAATGATGACTGCTAAATCTGTATCGTCACTCCGGCCTTGAGCCGGAATCCAGACAGGTTGCGAATGGTCAACTGCAGTGCACAAGAGGGGCTCTGGATTCCGGCTTTCGCCGGAAGGACGGTTATACCCCAGCCCATCGTTACAATGCTGTTGAACTACCAGCCATCCGTAAGTCCACGAGGGTCCAAGGGTCGGATTGCTATTCGGGGACACAGGTAAGTACTCGCGAAAAACTCGAATAGTACGATCTTCCAGCGCCGATTGAGCCGGGACCCGTTGACCATCTGCCCAGTCGCTTAGCGAAGACTGTAAAGCATGGCGGTCAAAAAATTGAAGAGCGAAAGGAGTACTGAGATGAACCTTCTTTCTACCAACAAACTCGGGGCAATATCGCTGATTGTCGGACCAACCCTCGCCTTCGTGATGTTCCTGATTCAGCCTGGCGGCATTCTCCTGGATACGGCGCCCCTGTCGGACCCCGCCGGTCTTATGGAAGCCTGGCAGGGCAATCCCGCCATGGTCAAAATCACCAGCGGACTGATCATGCTGGGACTGGCGCTCATGGCTTTCGGCATGTACGAGGTGCATGTTGCGCACCGGGGAAGTCGGGGCGATGGTCTGAACATGGCCGGTCTGGCATTGATCTCCGTGGGAGTAATTGCGTGGATGGCAGTGCAGTCCCTGGTGATCACCATGTCCAGCGCCCTGCCTTTCCAACCGGATGTAGCGCAGGGGGGGTGGGCTGCCGAGTTCTCCTCTTCCGCATGGAGTTCAATCTACATTATCCGAATGTCCCTGCTCTTGTCCGGCGGCGTCGCCGTCAGTGCGGGGCTGCTGTTGTTCGCACTCAGCGTGTTGATAGATTCCCGGGGGACCGTGTTCAACATCCTGACCTGGCTGGCGGCCCTTGCCGGCCTGGTTGGAACCGTGGCATGGGCAGTGGCAATCTTCGAATCCAGCATGCTGGATTCGGCATCCTCCCTTGGCCGGGGCATGTACCTCTTCTACGTCGTGTGGCTGATAACCCTGGGGCTGCGCCTGGCGAAGGAAGAGGAAAGAGGCGAGGTCTAAGGGGCAGGGAGAGCGACGAACCGGCTACCGGGCGCGGGGAATGCGGGTTGCACGCCAGGCTCAGGCGTACCCTTTCCCCGCTTACCCTTTCGCCATTTACTTGTGACCTGACCCCTGCCGGATCAGTTTGACGGCGCAGATCCGGGGGAAGGTCTCATCGCGAGCCCCTTCCGCAATGATTCTGCCGGGTCTTCCGCCAGCCCCACCAGGTCAATGTACTCCACCCCTGGCAGAGCCATCTCAACGTCGCACTCCCGAACCCGCACCGGAATAAGGATGCCCAGGGTGGCGGTAGGGTCCTGGGCACAGGCGGCCTGCCACTCGGGGCGGTCGAGATTTTCGGCCAGGAAGTCGGGAGAGAGGACGGCGATGGTGGCGTCGGCGATGGCGCTGACGGCGAACATTTCCAGGATCATGCTGGACCGGGCCCAGTAGTCGTAGGACTGGAGTTCAAAGGTGTGTCCTGATTCCTGAAGGCACTCACCAATCCACTCGGCCCACTTCTGGTCGGCAGCGTGGTAGGCCACGAAATAGTCCATACTCACCGGCAACCTCACCTGTCCTTTATGACGTATTGCAGAGCAGGGGCGATTCGCGAATCGCCCCTATTACCCCGCATCCACCCGCACCGCGCAGACCTTGTACTCGGGAATCATGGTGTCGGGATCGTAGGCCGAATTGGTCAGGAAGTTGGCGGCCGACTCGGAGAGTTTGACGAAGGGGATGAAAATTTCCCCGGCGCGCATCCGGTCGGTGAACAGGGCCCGGCCGGTAAGTTCGCCCCGTCGGGAGGTGACACGTATGGCCTGTCCGTCGGCAATGCCAAACTTCTCCCCATCGGAGGGGTTGATGGAAACCTCGAGGTCGGGGGAACGGGCCAGAAGGCCTGGCACCCGGCGGGTCATGGTGCCGCCGTGCCAGTGGTAGAGAACCCGCCCCGTGTTCAGGATGAGGGGGTAACGCCGGCTGGGGCGCTCGTCGGACAGGGGCCCCTGCTCGTAGCCGATAAACCGGGCCCGGGGGCCACGGGGGAAGGAGTCGGCGTACAGATAGGGAGTGCCGGGGTGGTCGGGAGAAGGGCAGGGCCATTGAATGCCTCCCTCTTTTTCCAGGCGGTCGTAGCTGATGCCGGACAGAATGGGCGTCAGGCGGGCCATTTCATCGAAGATCTCCGAAGGATGGCTGTAGGTGAACTGTTCCTCTAAAGGCAAGTCCAGCTTGCGGCACATCCGGCGGCCCAGGTCGCAGATTATCTCCCAGTCGGGACGGCTCCGGCCCCGGGGTTCCACCGCCTTGCGGATGCGCTGGACACGGCGTTCGCTGTTGGTAAAGGTGCCGTCCTTCTCGGCAAAACTGGTGGCGGGCAGCACTACGTCGGCAATCTGGGCCGTCTCATGCAGGAATATATCCTGCACCACCAGGAACTCCAGCTTGTTGAAGAGTTCGGCGGCTTCGTTGAGGTCCGGTTCGCTGAGCAGGGGATTTTCGCCGGTGATGTACATGGCCTTGATACCGAAGTCCTCCGCGATGGAACGGACGATCTCGGTAATGACCAGGCCCCGCACCCCGGGCAGCGGTACGCCTCCCCAGGCGTCCTCAAACTTGTCCATTACCTCCTGGCGATAGCCCTGGTATCCCGGCATGTTGTCGGGAATGCAGCCGGCGTCGCCGCAACCCTGGACATTGTTCTGCCCCCGAAGGGGAGACACGCCTGAACCGGGCCGCCCCAGTTGTCCCGTAACCAGGGCCAGGTTCAGAAGGCCGTGGGCGTTGGGGGTGCCGTTGGTGTGCTGGGTGATGCCCATGCCCCAGATGAGGCAGGAGCCGGCATACTCCCTCACCCCCTGCCCCTCTCCCTGGGGTAGAGGGGAGTCGGATGGCTGTCCCGAGGGGGCGAAGGGGACCCGGTCAGGGATGGGAGGCCTGGCGTACATGCGGGCCGCAAGCCGCAGGTCACGGGCAGAAACGCCGGTGATTTCTTCGACCCGTTCGGGGGGGTAATTCTCAACTATTCTTTTCCAGTCCTCGAAGCCCTCGGTGCGGTCGGCTACGAAGGACTGGTCCACCAGGCCCTCGTCCAGGATTATTCTGGCCAGGCCATTCATCAGGGCCACGTCGGTACCAGGGTAGGGACGGAGCCAGAGGTCGGCGTAGTCGCACATATCGATGCGGCGGGGGTTGATGACAATGAGCTTCGCTCCCCGCTCCACCACGGCCCGGCGCATGCGGGAGGCGGCCACGGGATGGTTGGAAGTGGGGTCGCAGCCGATTACCACCAGGCAACCGGCATTCTCGTAGTCGGTGTAGGAGTTACTGGTGGCACCGCTGCCCAGGGTGGCCAGCATGGCCTCCACCGAGGGGGAGTGGCACAGGCGGGTGCAGTGGTCGATGTTGTTGGTCTGCATGAGCAGACGGGCAAACTTCTGCTGAATGTACCCGTCTTCGTTGGTGGCCTTGGCGGAACAGAGAGTGCCAAAGTTGTCGTTCCGGTAGTTGACGAGCCGGTCGGTTATCAGGTCGAGGGCTTCGTCCCAGGAGGCCTCGCGGAATTCTCCGTTCTCCCGAATCAGGGGCGTGGTAAGGCGGTCGGGATGGTGGACGAAGGAGGCGCCGAAGCGTCCCTTCACGCACAGCATGCCGGCACTGGAGCGGTTGTCGGGATCGTCCTCCACCGCCACGATTTCGTCGCCCTGGCTTATTTGCATTTTGATGCCGCAACCCACGCCGCAGTAGGGGCAGGTGGTGGAGACGGTCTTTTCCGCCCTCACCCCCGGACCCTCTGCCAAGGGGAGAGGGGGGACGGAAGACTGTTCTTCGAGAGCGATGGACTGGGAGATGGTGGTTTTGGGCTGGATGGCCCCGGTAGGGCAGACGGACAGGCACTGGCCGCAGGTAGTGCAGATGGACTCGAGCAGGGGCTTGTCCATGAAAGCGCCAATGCGGCCGGAGGAACCAGCGCCCAGCAAATCGATGGCGCCGATGAACTGGTGCTCTTCCTGGCAGGCATTTACGCAGCGAGCGCACAGGATGCAGGACTCCATGCCGATGTTGAAGACGGGGTTGCTGGTGTCCGTCTCTTCCCGTTCCCTGGCCTGCCAGCGGGAGCCGTCAATGCCGTGTTGCCGGGCAGCGCGGGTCAACTGGCCGTACTGGCCTTCGCCGCGGATGGCGGAGGTTACCACTGGCTGGGCGGGTTTCTCGGAGGGAAGCATGGCCAGGGTCAGTTCCAGCACTCCGGAGCGGATACGCTGGACCGCGGGGGTGTCGGTGCGAACAACCATGCCGTCGGCGGCGGGTACCGAGCAGGAAGCGGGAAGGCCGCGCATACCTTCAATCTGGACCAGGCAGGTGCGGCAAGCGCCGATGGCCTTCATGTCGGGGTCTTTGCAAAGCTGGGGGAGGTAGGTTGCGGAAGCGTTGACGGCATCCAGAACGGAAGAACCGTCGGGAACCTGGACCGCGCTGTCATTGATGGTGATGGAGATGGACATGGCTACGGCACCCCTACCCCTATTGCCCAGTCAGTTCGGAAATCGTTGCGGTTCTTGCCACATATTCTAGCACCCGATTATTCGGGTCAGACAGAGCCTCGAATTGCTATGTAATTTTGTGCCTGGTTCACCTGAAGCGCCTTCCACCATCGTCGCAGGCAGCCTTGACGTTATCCCCGTCCCTATAGAGAATAACCTCTCGGGGGTAATCCATATGACCACAGGGTTCAGCCACGATGCAATTCATGGAGTTAAAGGGGTTGTCTATACCAGCACCAGCGGGCATAATTCGGAATCGCTGGACGGGGATGTTGTAACAGAAAAGGTGAAAAATGGAGTTTGTTGTCGGCCTAATTGTTGTATCGGCGATAGGCTGGTTCATAGTTAAGCTCATTCGAAGGCCAAGAAAAGTTGAACTGACGGTAACCTACGACGATAACCTGACCCGCCCCTTCGAAGGGGAAGTATTGCCTGAACCATCACCTACTCATCGGGAGGATGCGATCGCAAAGGCCCGCACCTTACTGAAAGGCAATCCGCTAGTCATCGACACGGAGTCAACGGGTATAGGCAAGGAAGACCAAATCATAGAAATAGCGTTAGTAGACCTTGACGGTGAGGTAGTATTTGAGAGCCTTGTTCGTCCTTCAATTGCAATACACCCGGATGCGCAGGCTATCCACCAGATATTGCCGGAAGAGCTTGCGGAAGCCCCTACATTTTCAGAAATAGTGCCTCAATTGCGAAAGGTGATCGGGGACAAGGCTCTCGTCGCCTTCAACTACGAATTCGACATCAGGATGATTCGCCAATCTTTGCTGGCTGAGGGAAAGCGACTGCCCAATGGTTGGGGGCGACTGCGCGGCGAAGTGGAAGACACGAACTGTATTATGAAGCTCTATGCCGAGTATTACGGGCAATGGAACAACTTCCACCATGGTTACCGCTGGCAAGGCCAACAAAAGGCCCTAGAACAATGTGGTATCACGATTGGCATGCCGGCACACAGGGCCTCAACGGATGCTCTAGGCGCGCTGGCCTTGCTGAAACATATAGCCGAGAAGTCCATAGGACTCACAGGCTGGGAACATCGTCAAAGTGTTGTCAGCCCTCTCTCAAATGCCCTCTCCACAAATACGAACCGGCCCATTGTTAAACTATGGAGAATAGAGCACATCAACCCACCCCGAATCAGCCAAAAGGAGCAACCATGCCTAACTTTGTACGATGCTACACCGGCCCCGACGGCAAGTCTCACCTGGAGGACCTGAACCCACCCTTCGAGTCTTTTGTCGACACCGAAGGAGCGTACGGTGAGGGCACTCCGATGCTGGGAGCCAACGGCGTTACCATTCGCATCGCCCAGCCCGGGTACCTGTTGGAGTGGCATTGCGCGCCGCGCCGCCAGTACACCATTACCCTTTCCGGTGTTGCCGAGGTTGAGGTCAGCGACGGCACCAAGCGGCAGGTGGGCGCCGGAGACGTGCTGCTGGCCGAGGACCTGACCGGAGAGGGACACATAACGCGGGTAATCAGTGACGAGCCCCGCTATTACATGGTGGTGGCTCTGGACGACTAGTAACCGAACGATGCCCGGTCCCAGCCAATAACTGGCTGGGATCCATTTTCCCCCTAGCTGACGCTGGAGGTGCGGCCGGAGACCAATTCCCGCAAGCGGGGGATGAGTTCACGGCCGTATTCTCGGGCATCGTTGAGCGGGTCAAATCCCCGGATGATGAAGGTGGTGCAGCCCAGGTCATAGTAGGCCAGTAACGATCCGGCCACCTGCCGGGGAGTGCCCACCAGGCAGGTGGTGCTGCCGGCGGCGCCACTGGCCGCAGCAACCGGCATCCACAGCCGTTCATCGTGGACGTCGCCTTGGGCAGCGAATTTCAGAAGCCGTCGAGACCCTTCCGATTGCAGACGGGCCGGCTGGCCCGGCACAATGTTACCCTTGGTTGCCTCCTGCACCCGCTGCAGAATGTCCCCGGCTCTTTCCCACGCCTCATCCTCGGTACTGCCCAGGACGGGCCGCACCGACAGGCTGAACTGTATATCCCGGCCGCACTTGCGGGCACGATGGCGGATGTCGGCCACCCGTTCCTGAATTGCGGAACGGGGCTCACCCCACAAGGCAAATACGTCAGCGTGCTGGCTGCCTACATCCAGGGCAATTTCGGAGGCGCCACCGAAGAACAGGGGGAGGTGAGGCCGCTGGAGGCAATGCACCTGGCTGCTGGTTCCCTTCAACCGGTAGAACTCGCCTTCGTAATCGAAGGGTGCGGTGGCGGTCCAGGTCCTGCGGAGGATATCCATGTACTCGCTGGTGCGGCGGTAGCGGGCATCGTGGTCGAGAAAGTCGCCGTCCCGCTCCTGTTCGATATCGCTGCCGCCGGAAATGATGTGCAGGGCGATGCGGCCGCCGGTAAGCTGGTCCAGAGTCGCCGCCTTGCGGGCCGCCAGGGTAGGGGCCACAAACCCGGGCCGGTGGGCGATGAGGTAGCCCAGGCGGGTGGTATGGGCGGCGGCATATCCGGCGACCTCGAAGCCATCGGGGGTGCTGGAGGAGTAGCCCGTCAGCACCATGTCAAAGCCGGCGTCTTCGTGGACCCGGGCGAACTCCAGGATGTAGTCGCCGTCCACCCCCGCCGGGACTTCGGCTCCCGGGTTGATGCCCCCGCCAAAAACGCTGAGGGTCGCGCCGGAAGTGGCCGCCGCCTCACGCGTGACGCCAATCATGCCGACGATGCGGAGGGGGTTATCAATTTGCTGGTCTTCGTTCAATGCCATGGACTTCAGAATTGGCCTTCGGGCAGGTCACAAGGTACTACGATTTAGTAGCTGGCAGTATACACGAACCAGCGGGCCCGAGCCTCGCAAGCCGAGTTTGACAACCCTGCTGCCCTTGCTTAATCTCGATTAAGACTGTCAGGACGGAGCCGACCATGACTACTGAATCCATGCCAGCTTTCATTGCAGAAGCCAACGAGCTTTATTTGACCGACCCGGCAGGGGCGGTGGTGTTGCTATATGAGGGGACACGGAAGCTTCGACAGAAAGTGGCAACGAAGCGCCAACCGAGTTCGAAGAGCGAAAGGGACAAGCAGCTTTCTATCCTGGAGTCGGCTCATGGATTGATGGAAGAAATACTTGAAGATGCTCAAGAAGGAATTCTTCCCGACCAACTGGAATGGGAACTGGATATGGGCGTAGCAGTGGACATAGTGCGTATTACAAGGAAGTATGGAAGCTGAGCCGGATATCCAGTTAACCTATAGCAAGCTTTGCCAAGCCCGGCTGGAAACGGCCGGGTCTATTCTGGAGCAACACCCCGCCTGCAGCGAGGAAGCTGGGAACGAGGCCGTTATAGCCCGCTGCAACATCGCGATGCTGTTGTGGTCGGCAGCAGTGGACGCGGGATCTTCCCTCATGATTCAAGAAAGCCAGCGCAGGCCCAATGGCAATTCCAGCGAAGTAACAGTTTTTGTTGTCCAGGAAACCGACTCCATTCATCCGGACCTTCGGCTGAAAACACTGTGGCGTCGGCTTGTTCAACTCCATAACATTCAGCATCGAGCGGACCATCAGCCAAACAGATTTTCGGTCGCCTGCCGTATCTCTTATCGGGCATTCGACGCCTTAAATTCCTTACTCACGCCCGACTACAAGTTCCCTACAGGATCCTACGGCTGGCTGGCTGAATTTGATTCCGGTTGAGTTGGTAGTACCGATGAGACGCCGTTTGCCGAGAGTGTGGGGTTGTTTGAGCGACTAGGCCAGCTCATCCCCAAAGAACTCGAGCAGGCTGTTTACCGGGCCGCCGGCCATCTGGCCCAGACCGCACAGGGACGCTGCCCCCACAATCTCAGCAAGGTAACGCAACTCCTCAACTTCGCTTCCCGAGTCTTTCCCTTCTGACAGCCGGTCCAGGGCCTCCACGATGCGGGGCGTTCCCTCGCGGCAGGGGGTGCACTTGCCGCAGGACTCGGCGGCGTTGTAGGCGGCCAGGCGTCGGGCGACTTCGATGGCCGGGACTGACGAGTCCATCACCATTATTCCGCCGGCGCCCATAACCACGCCGGAGGGGTGAAGCATGCCCGGTTTCAGTTCCAGGTCCAGTTCGGATGGCGGGAGAACGCCGCTGGAGGGCCCGCCTACGGCCACTACTCCAATGTCTTTGCCTTCGGGCGGGCCGCCACCAATATCGTAGATTACCTGCCTCAGGGTGGAGCCCATAGGGACTTCGGCCAAACCAGGCCGACGGACCGCGCCACTGAGGCATACCAGCTTGGTGCCGGGAGATGATTCCAGTCCCACCTGGCCGTAGCGGCCTGGCCCCCGCTGCAAGATGTAAGGGAGGTTGGCCAGGGTTTCCACGTTGTTTATGACCGTGGGCCGGCGGAACAATCCAGATTCCACGGGGAAGGGTGGCCGCAGCCGGGGTTCTCGACGGCGACCTTCAATAGTGTTCAAAAGGGTGGTCTCTTCGCCACATACGTAGCCACCAGCCCCGCGCCTGACCTCCACCTCGCAGGCAAAGCCGGACTGCAGGATGTTTTCTCCCACGAGGTTGTGATTGCGAGCCTGTTCCAGCGCGGCTTGCACCCGTTCGGCAGACAGGTGGGCCTCGGCGTTGATGTAGATAAAACAGCGGGACGCGCCGGTGGCGTAGGAAGCAATCAGCGCTCCTTCGATCAGGCGGTGGGGAAGTCCCTCCATGATGTGGCGGTCTTTGAAGAGGCCGGGTTCGCCTTCCTCGGCATTGACTACCAGGAAACGGGGCGCGGGAAAGGCGCGGGCCCCCTGCCACTTGCGGGCCGGCGGGAAATAGGCGCCGCCCCGGCCCTGCAGACCCGATTCCAGCACCTGGTCAATGACTTCCTCGGGTGTCCGGGAGAGGGCTTCGGCCAGGCTGGCGTAGCCTCCTGCTGCCACGTAGTCAGATACTTCGGCGGGGTCCAGAAGGCCGCACCAGGACATGACCTGCAGGTGCTGCGGGGTGAAGAATGACTCCAGTTCTGCGGTTGGACGCTGGTCGTGCCCGCCTCCAACGTCAGCCAAGATGGCTGGAACATTGGAGGCGGCAACATTGCTGTAGTAACGGGTTGCGCCGCCGGATTCCTGCACCACTACCTGGGGCGCGGCAAAGCAGGCCCCGTCACATCCGGAGACCACGAGGTTACAGTCGGCGCGGGAGGCCAGGGCCACTTGCAGCCCTTCCATTACCGCGTCTGCGCCTACTGCCTGGCTGCACTGGCCCGCCTGGACAACAACCCGGGTCCTGGCGGCTTCGGGGGCGGTCCGGCGCTGGCGGGCATCGTTGAGGAGTTCTTCGAAAGTCATTGCCGCAGCCACCCGTCCAACTGTTCCAGGACGCCGGCCGCCAATTCCCTGGCCTGCCAGACGCCGTCAACTTCAACCAGTGGAGCCAGGGAGCAGCGATAGGCGCAGGGGGTTTCCTTCAGGGTCACGGGACATTCTGTATCCGCTTCTCCGGAAACTGCGTTCAGCTTGTCCGATAGCTGGGACAGCAACTCCCTGGCCCCACCGTACCAGCAACTGAGCCCCGTGCATACGCGTACGAGATGCTGGTTGGGCTGCTGGATTCGCAGTTCGGTGTAGCTGGTGGCGGCGCCGTACACCACGCTGGCCGGTGTGCGCAGATGCCAGGCGACTGCCTGGAGGGCCCACTCGGGCAGGTGCCCCAACTCTTCCTGGAGAAAGTGGAGGGCAGGCAGCAAGTAGGTACGCTGCGGGGGAAATTTTTCGCGGAGAATGGGCCTGAGTTCTTCCCTTTCCATATCGCTTAAACACGGACGCCTCGACGGTGCTTCCGACCAGCGGCCGCATTTACCGGCTATTATTCGTCGGGCTCTGGGGGAGGGATTCTGAACATGACACTGCCGTCTTCATCGTGGGAGTGGGACATTATAGCCTGGTGAAGGTTCCTGATTTGCTGGCGGGTTCTTTCCCCCTCGGAACGTATGAGTTCTTCGTTACGACGGATAAGTTCCTCGTTGTGGCGTATCAGTTCCTCATGGCTTTGGAAACGCTGCCCGGTGAGGTGTTCATTTTGTTCAAAGCGGTCGTAGATGCGCTGGAACTCGACGCGGATGCTCTGAAATTCGCCTTGCATTTCCTGAGGCAGCCGGTTGGTAGCCTCGGTGAGTTTACCGATACGATATATTGCGGTGGCAGCAAGGCCGATGACCGCAATTATCACGGCTGCGAGGCCTGCTGCGGCTGTGATTTCCGCTGCTTCCAATTGAGGGGCGCTCCTGACGATGGACTGTTTCAAGGGGATTTTACCCTAAAGGGTACTGTGCCCGCATTACAGCGGAACGCAAGGTAGTGCGCCTATCTTCTGTCGCCTTCCTGGTCCACCATTCCCTGCAACCCCAGTTCCGCCAGTGTCTTCTCCGGTATAAGTCCTTCGGGCGTCCAGCCCCTGGCCCGGTAGTAACCGTCAATCATGAAGTTGAGCTCTTCGCGGGTCAGGCCCACGCCGGCGGCCACGCCATTGGGCAAGGGTTCCTCCAGGGTTCGAGGAGGCAGAGTATCGTCAACGCGAGTCCATCCTTCGCGGATGTTGAACAGCTTCTTGAGGTTGGAGATGCGTTGGCCGGACTTTCGCAGTTCATCTGCGGACATTTCCCAGCCCGTTACCATGGTAAATACCTGAGCAGACTCCTCGTAGAAGTTATGAAAGGCTTTGCGCAGGAACTTGCACCAGATGAGAGAGTCCAGCACCGCCTCAAAGTCTTCGCTTTCGGCGGCTATCCTGCCCCGGTGTTCGTCCACGGAAAGCCGGTCCACCTGGTTCGAGAAGTCCGCCTCGTAGGCGGATGAGCGGTTGTGGCAGGCGCCCCGGGGGGTTACCGCCAGACCCAGGGCCATGGTCTTGAGACTGCGGGGTTCGTAGCCGGGCATTTCCAGGCCCTTCACCTGCATGGCCCAGTCCCCGGAACCATGACCCACGCAGGCGGCGGCGGCACGGCTTCCCTCGGCCAGCAACTTCCCGATGCCACGGCGGTGGCCTATGTCTTCTAGGACCTGCAACAGCGCGGGACCGTTGCCAAAACGCAACTCAATGCCGCCGCAGTCCGGCCCGGACAAGATCCCTCGTTCGAAGGACTCCATGGCCCAGGCCACGGTGGCGCCGGCGCTGATGGTATCCATTCCCAGATCGTCGCAAAGGGCGGCGGCGCGAATGACGATGTCGGGGTCGGATATGCCGCACAGGGGGCCCAGGGCGAAAAGACTTTCGTACTCCATGCGCGCGCCCCTGGCCTCTTTACCCTTGCTGTCACGTTGATCGCGGGTAACCAGGATGCGTTCACAGCCGATGGTGCAGTTGGCGCAGCCGGTGTTCCGGTGCAAGTGGTTTTGATGCAGTTCCTCGCCGCTGACCTGTTCCGCGCCTTCGAAGGTGGACTCGCGGAAGTTGCGGGTGGGCAGGGCGCCCAGGCGGTTGAAGACAGCCACGTTGGCCATGGTGCCCAAGTTTCGGTACTTTTCGGTGGCAGCGCCGAGGCTGCGGCGGCTGAGGTCGCGGCCAAAACTGCGGACCGAGTCGGGTTCGGCAACCGCTACGGGCAAATGGCCGCGCAAGGCCACCGCCAGCAGCTTTTTGGAACCCATCACCGCGCCCAGTCCGCAACGCCCCGCCTGCCGTCCGCCGTCGTTGCTTATTGACGCGAACTTTACCTGGGCCTCTCCTGCGGGGCCGATACAGGCTACGCGACAGCGCGGGTCGCCCAACATTTTCTTAACCGTGGCTTCCTTGTCAGCGGCGCCCATTCCAACCAGTTCGGTGGCGTCCTCAAAGTGGACAGCTACCTGTTCCGGTTCAAGGGCGTCACCTTCGATTCGGAGCAGGGTGGGACCGGCGGACCGGCCCGTGATGATGAGGGCGTCGCCACAGCACTTCTTCAATTCGGTGGCCAGATGGCTGGAGGACAGGGAGTCGGCAATGAAGCCCGTCAGAGGAGACTTGGTCAACACGGCGAACTTGCTGGAGGTAGTCAGGCGCGTACCCACCAGGGGGCTGCCAACAAACAGAAGGGGATTCTCGGGCCCGAGAGGGTCGGCCCCGGGAGGGCAGTAACGGTAGAGGAGGAGCGTGCCCAGACCGATGCCGCCGATGAACATGCGCAGGTCATCAGGCTCTATCGCATCCCAGCGGTGGGTGCGGCTGGTAAAATCCACTACTAACGCTTTACCGTGATAGCCGTACATAAGCCTATTGTGAATCAGGAAGGGTAGCTGGTAAATGGTTAAATCCGGTTTCCCTCGGCCACGGGCGGAACCTGAGGCTGAGTGGGAAAGGAATCATCAATATAGTGGTTCAACAGCATTGTAATAACGGGTTGAGGTCTAACCGTCAGTCCGGCGAAGGCCGGAAGGTGGAGCCCCTCTGGTACCTTGCAGTTGACCTTAGGCAACCTGTCTGGATTCCGGCTCAAGGCCGGAATGACGATTTGGATTTAGCGGGCATCATTTCAAACCTGTTGGCCTAATAGTCTCTTCCGCCAGTCGAGGCTCACCCACCGGCCTGGCTGGAAATCAACAACAGGGAGTCTCCGTCCTCAACGGCAAACTCGCCGTCGCCAAGAAAAGCCAGGCCATTGCGGTTGAAAACGTATCCTTCCTCAAGGTCGGTCAGGTCATCCCTCAGGCCATGTCCCACCAGGGCGGGACACCGGTCTGCCAGGGCCGCAATCAGGTTCTCGCGGCTGACCGGGGCCGGTACTGCCAGGTCGAAGGCCTTCGCTCCGCCCAGAATGCGGGGAGAGCCGAAGAGTTCGACAGTAACGCTTACAGTCGCGGAGGCGCCGGTCATTGTTCGCTGTCCACCAGTTCCCGGGCCCGTTCCAGGTCCTCGGGGGAATTTACGTTGAAAAAACTGTGCAGCTCAGGGTCGAAAGTCTCGATTTCCTCCTGCGCCAGGTACTTGACCCTTACCTGGTCGAAAAAGCCGGAAATCTTGAGGTCATTGGCCCGCAGCCTGGTTTCCATGCCAGCCAGGCAGTCTTTGGAATAGAGGGCGTGGGTTGGTTCGGGGTAGGAGCCTGGCTGGGGAACCACGGCATCCCAGCCTTCGCGCTGGGCCAGCATGTGTTTCAGCAGTCCTTGGTTGAGGAAAGGCATATCGCAGGCCACTACCAGTCCCCACTGATTTGCGGCGGCGGTAAGCCCCGAGAATATGCCGCCCAGGGACCCGCCTTCTGGAAAGATGTCCAAGGCCACACGGTGACCGGAATCCAGCGGCAATGCGTCTCCACGAGCAGAGTCGGCAACCACCACTACAATCTCACTGGTCAGGGGCGCCACCCGACCAATTACGCGACGAATAAGCGGCTGGCCGCCGAAGGGTTCCACCGCCTTGTCCCGGCCCAACCTTCGGCTGCGGCCACCGGCGAGAATTATGCCGGTAACCGGCCCCTGGCCCGAGGATTCTGCCGGGTGAACCACGAATACAACCTCGATTCCGGCGAGAGATCAGGTGACCTTCCCTGTCGCTGCCGTGAATCTCTTACCGATGAATACCGAATCTGAAGGCCGCCTGCACTTAGTCCATACCAAGCCTGACGTGTTGAAGGTGAATTCGCACACAGTTTCCAGATAAGCGCCTGATTTGAGTATAGCACAGGGGATTTTCTGCCCACTTCGCTCCCTTTCTGGCCTTGCGGAATACCTGATTCATCAAGAGGGGACTCTTTTCACAGAAAAACGGGTGGTGACAGGACGGCTGTTGACGGCTTGGATGGCCCGTACCTAGCGTAAGTATTGTTGAGACCGGCCAGGGCAATGGGTCGGTCTTTCCCATTGGGGAAAGAAATCCTGGGAGGTATTCATTTGGTTTGTCGTCGTTGCATGTCGGATCGCCTGATACGGCTGGCGGTCATGCACCCTTCGGATAATCCCGTGCTTCGCTGCCTGGAGTGCGGATTCCTGTTCAGTCCCAGCGCACTGCCCAGCGGCCCGCAAGCGGTTGACCGAGACCGATTCGGTGTCCGGAAGAAGGCTGCCGCTAACCAGGACCCGAGCCTTTCCGCCACGGAGCCTGACTCTTTATGACGGGAAGGGAAGAGGAAACTAATACTGCGGAAGCCGAGACTATATCCCCAGTGGACTTCGCCCAGCGAGTGCTGCGGGTTGAGTTGTGGGCCAAGCAGGAGGAGGTTCTGGCTGCGCTGGGGGAGCACAGGCGGGTTGCCGTCAAGTCGGGCAACGGTCTGGGGAAGGGGTTCAGCGCGGCAGTGGCGGCGCTCTGGTTTCTGTACGCCCACGACCCCGCGATTGTCCTTACCACCGCGCCCACATTCAGGCAGGTGAGGCACCTGCTGTGGCGGCAGATTCACAGTCTACACCGGCGGGCCGCCGATGACCTGGGAGGCAAGCTGCTGGATACGCGCTGGGAACTGGGCGAGGACCGGTACGCCATGGGTCTCTCCGCTGACTCGGCGGACCAGTTCCAGGGGTTCCACAGTCCCAACGTGCTCGTAGTGGTTGACGAGGCGGAGGGTGTCAGCGACTTCATCTACGAAGCCGTAGAAGCGGTGATGACGTCGGCCGGGTCCCGCCTCCTGCTGATTGGAAACCCGACTACTACCTCGGGGATCTTCAGGCGGGCCTTTCACGAGGAGCGCAGCATCTACCACTGCATCACCATATCTGCCCTGGACAGTCCCAACGTTCAGTCAGGAAGGGTAATTATTCCCGGGCTGACTACCGGAAAATGGGTGGAGGAACGGGGCCGAATCTGGGGCAAGGAAAATCCCCTGTACAAGTCGCGAGTGCTGGGGCAGTTCCCCGACCTGGCCGACAATGCCCTGATCCGGCTTTCCGACGTTGAGGCGGCCGTACTGCGCTGGCAGGAGTTTCAAGTTGCAGCCTCAACGGGGGAAGTTGCCAGCCCTCCCGAAGGGGACGTGGTCATTGGCGTGGACGTGGCCCGATTCGGGTCGGACCACAGCATCATCCTGCGGCGCAGGGGCAACCGGGTGGAGGAAATAAGGGCTTTCAACGGGCTGGATACCATGGCCCTGGCGGGCCTGGTGGCCGCCGCCATTCGGGAACATCAGCCAATTCAGACCTGCGTAGATGAGGTGGGAATTGGGTCGGGGGTGGTGGACCGGCTTCGGGAGCAGGGGCTGGGAGTGCACGGCGTCAACGTGGCCCGCGCCGCCCGCGACAAGCAGGTCTTCGCCAACTTGCGGGCTGAAGGCTACTGGAGGGTACGGGAACTGTTCGCCTCGGGCGACATCGCCATCCCTCCGGACCAGCAGTTGATGGGAGAACTGGCAGCCCTGACCTACGGGTATAACAGCCAGGGCGCCCTGCTCATGGACTCCAAGGGGGACTTGCGGAAGCGGGGTGTTGCATCGCCCGACCGGGCCGACGCCCTGATGCTGGCCTTCGTTATTCCACTCAGCCGTCCCAGGCTGTGGACATAAACCCCTGGTACAAAGTGGTGACAGGCCGCGCGGGCAAGAAGGAAAAATTAAACTCCCACGCCGCCTGTCCCCGGAAAATACGTCCAAATCCAACTCTCAGATTGATTTTAAGGAGCAAGCGAAAGTGAAAATCGGCAAAGACAATCTGCTTGAAATACTGGGCCAACTGGCAGGAACAAAATAGCTCAATGGCAACGCTAATTCGGGACAGGACAGCGGTGGACCGGCAGAGAACCTGGTGCAGCGCCGGAATCGCGCGGGGAGCGCCGACCTGGACCCCATATCCTCAACCTTCGGCAGGGGTGGAGGCTGGGCCAACCCCGAGTACGGAGCTTACTACGCGTCTTCGGTGTCGGTTTACGCTGCCATAAAGCTGCGGGCCGATGCCATCAGCCGCCCCGCAGTACGCCTTTACCGGACAACCCCGGACGGCGCCAGGCAGGAGGCAGGGCCCCAGCATCCGGCCCGGCAACTGCTGGAGCGGGTTAATCCCTGGTTTACCCGGGGAGACCTCTGGCAGGCGACGGAGATTTACCTGAACCTGTGGGGGCAGGCATTCTGGGCCCTGGAGCGGGACACAACCGGACGTATGGAAATCTGGCCTCTGCGTCCAGACCGGGTGTCCGCGCTGCCGGACCGGGACAACTACATTCGCGGTTTTGTTTACCGGGGCCAGGGTGGAACACCCGTGGCCTATGCGGCCGACGAGATAGTATGGCTACGGTATTTCAATCCCCTGGAGGAATACGCCGGACTTTCTCCCCTGGCGCCGGCACGCCTTTCGGTGGACATGGGCGGCGACGGACTGCGCTTCAACCGCAACTTCCTGCGCAATTCGGCCCAACCCGATTTCGTGCTGCTGACGGACGCCCAACTGACCGACTCCGAAGTGGAGGAATTCTACAACCGGTGGGACTCCCGCTATCGGGGGCCACAAAACGCCCGACGCCCCGCCATCGCCAACTTTGTGAAGGACATCCGCACCCTGGGGCTGAGCCATCGGGATATGGACTTCATCCGTGGCCTTCGCTGGAGCCTTGAGGAGGTGAGCCGAGCTTATGGCGTGCCCAAGCCACTGCTGGCCGACCTGGAGCGGGCGACCTTCGCCAACATCAACGCCGCCGAGCGAATTTTCTGGCGCAACACCATAGTGCCGGAAATCCGTTTCCTGGAAGAGCACCTGAACCGGATGCTGCTGCCCAAGCTGGGTTTTCCCGAACTGTTCCTGGAGTTCGACCTGACTTCCATCGAGGCTATGCAGGAAGACGAGAACAGCCGGGTTGCCCGCCAGATGCAGTTACTGGACCGGGGTGTTCTCACCATCAACGAGGTACGAAGGCAACAGAAACTGCCCGATGTTCCCTGGGGAGACACACCGTTAAGGGGCAGAGGCTCACCATCGGCAGGGTCTCAAGCCGGCACCGGGGAGATTACGGAGCAGCCACCGACTCCGGAACGCGCAGCGTCACTGGATTTGCCAGGCATGGTCAGCAAGGGGAGCGGCCAGGGAGACGACCTCGTTATGCAAAACTATAGTCTTTCTTAATATATTGACTCTAAATAATAGAGTTGCGATAATAAATTTACAGGGGATCTCGATAATCTTGTCTGATACACCGTTGCTGAGCGTTCTGGGGCGCCTGTAAACGGCAACCATGGCCGGGCCAGCCACAATGATTGGAGGGACTCCCTGTCCAACGGAAGGGACTAATCCCGGATGGCAGCAGCCTCGAGCAATGCACCACTCGGGGCGGGCGCTTTCACCGAAGAGAGAAGGCTGGCTGCAGGCACAAGCACACTGGGTTAGAGGGTTGTGAAGATTTCGAAAAGAACGTGCCGATTACCGCGTATTGCATTACCAGACATTGCCAAATGGGAAATTTTGAGTTATATAGGGGGATATATGGACAAGTGATGCTGCCCCGCGTGGAACCCCGCCATCTGGCCCGGGAAGCCATCTTCATACAATTGTCTTCTATCTTCCCTGAAGGGCCAGCGGATTTAAAACTGCTCAATTGCCTGCTGATCCACAAAAGCGAGGGCGGCAAGGTGAAGGAATTGGGCCAAGCGCGCCAGGTTGAGCAGGGCTGAAAACCAGCCCGGGCCGGCGTCTGCACGGATTGATTGTTTTGGGTGATTTTGAGAGTTATCTGGTTGCCTTTAGAGAACGACTGGGCCTTGGGTCCGCCGAATCACAGGAAATCGTCGAAGAGCTTGAATCCCACCTGAACGACAAGGCAAGAGACCTTGAAGGTCAGGGATTTGACGGCCAGACCGCCAGAATACTTGCTGTGCGGCATCTGGGAGACCCCTCAGAAATGGCCAGGCGCATGCGCCTGGTATATGGCTACGCAGGCTGGACAGACGTAATGCTGGCCGCGCTGCCGCACCTCATGGTAGGCAGCATGTTTCTTTTAGAGTTCTGCTGCAACTACTTCATTATCGCCCTCTTCCTGGGCGCCATCACCGCAGTGACCTGGTACGGCTGGCACAAGGGAAGTCCCAGCAAATGGCTTTATTCCTGGCTGGGATACGTCATAGTCGCACCGGTCGTTTCATTCCTGATTGCAATCCATGCCATAGGTTATGGGGCGTGGGTAATGTTGACGGGAAAGGGTCTGCCAGTCTTTGACCCGATGATTATTCTGCTTATATGCTGCGCTCCCTTCGCCATGTACAGCCTGCTGAAGCTGGCCCGCGAAATGGTAAGGAGAGACTGGCTGCTGGTTTCTTTCGCAGCCCTTCCCGTGCCCGTGTTCGCTTCCTGGGTCCTTTTCTTCCATTCCTACGAAATTTATATGGGAATACACGTGGAAATGCTGGGGAATGTGGACTACCTGGATATGGGCATTTTCGTGGGACTGGCGGTGATTACCGGCCTGTATTTAAAATTGGGCCGGAGAGCGTTGAAAGTAGGGTTGCTGCTGGTAAGCGCCGTGACCCTGGGAATCGTAACAGCCATTGCCATGCCACCCGGCTTCAACCTGACCAACGCAGCAATGGTGTTCCTGGCCTACATTGGGCTGATCGCTTTACCGGTACTTTGGAAACTGGCGATGAAACCGCCCAAGTCTTTAGGAAGTGCAACAACCTAGAGCGGAGTCCTGATTATCAGGCATTATTAATGAAGCAGTTTATGTGAGTGGGCAAGGCTTAGCGGCCCGACCGCTCAGAATCCCGAGCCTGGGGCCTGCCCCGCAGGCAATTCCCAGACAGGGATCATTCAACTTTAACCGGGGTCTCGCTGGACATTGCGCCCTGCATATTTTAAATTTACTGGTAAATTGGCGCAGTATTGTGCCGGCGAGAACCTAAATGGACTTGAGAGATTATGAGCCAACAGGAAATGCTCAAGGGGAATACCGAAACCCTGCTCTTGTCTCTACTCCTTTTGGAGCCGATGTACGGCTACCAGATTGTCAAAGAGATCAACGCGAGAAGCAGCGGCTATTTTGATTTCAAGGAAGGAACGCTCTATCCGGCCCTCCACCGCATGGAGCGGGAAGGGCTCATCGAAGGGCGTTGGCAGAATACCCCTGGAGGGATGCGACGGCGTTATTACTACATTACCCTTAAAGGCCGTTTCGTACTCTCGGACCGACAGGCGGAGTGGCAACGTTTCAGTCGAGCCATGAACTCCGTAATCGCACGGTCAACGGTTCAACCTGAAGGATAAGGATAAGGTAGTAATCCGAGGGCAACAGAAAGTGGAAGAATCTGACAAATATGTTGGTGCTCTATCCCGAAATATCCGACTACAGCCAGCAAAGAAAAAAGAGATAATTTGCGAACTGGAAGACCACCTGGAAGACAAGGCTGACGAACTGGTCAATCTGGGCGTTCGGCAGGAAGCCGCCAAGAGCAAGGCCATGGAGCAGATGGGCGATCCCGTTACCCTGGCCAGGCTCATGCAGGACGCGCACACAATCGTAGGTCGCAAGGAACTGGCGCTGGCCGTTGTTCCCCACATTCTGCTAATTGGGCTGGTAGCCTTCGGCCTTTGCGACAGCATTGCGGCGGTGGTTCTCACCCTGGGTTTCGTGGGGGCAGTAACCTGTCTGAACTGGCGGGGTGGATTTCCAGGCATCTGGTCTTACTCATGGCTGGGCGTTTCCCTGGCCGCACCGGCGGTTCTTCTGTTGTTGCTGGTGATAGGCCCGGGGAAATCGTTCCAGACCTTGCTGGCTGGCGCTTCCTATCCAGTAAGCCTGACGCTGATTGCATTATTCGGCGGGTACGCCGGGGTGGCCCTATGGGTCATTACCCGGGTTGTACGGGGTAAGGTGGGGCATGACTGGCTGCTGGTGGCCTTTTCCGGCCTGCCCCTCCTGGGGCTGACCGCGTGGGTACTGGTGGCGCAGTGGATGGATCCGGCCTGGAGGCCGCCCATGGCGCTGTTGGGCCTGGCAGGCGCGCCGTGGATTCTTGTATTCCTAACCATGGCGACAGTCACCGCAGCATACATGAAATTCGGCCGGCGACACGCCAGGGTTGGGCAGATCCTGATTTCAACCGCAATCCTGGTCGCCGGCGCCTACGCAATGCTGCTGGTGAATGACAACTCGACCGCAGTCCGGTTGGCAATAGTCGCCCTGATTGCCGTGATGATGGCTCCGACGCTGAGAAAACCCCTGGTTTCCAGCCTCAGGATGGTCCAGAACGTGTTGCAGACTACCGTGCACCTTATCTGCAAATAGGCCAGGGAAGAGATTAGTCAGTCCGCGGCAATTTCGCGGATGGGGCTGCAATTGACAGCAGTTACAGCGTCAGGTTGTTTCACAGGGGCAGGTTAACGAACCTGCCCCGCTGCAATTTACGGCTAATCCCTGTATTCCTGAATTTCCAGCCTGGGGGGCAGCCAGAGTGAACGAAGATCCCAATTCCGGAGAACCCTCTGCAGGCAGCGACGCCGCCGTCCTGCGGCACGCTCTTCGCCATGAAATACGGCAAGTCGCCCCGATGCCCGGGCAGGGGGCCCTGGTAGCCCTGTGCGGCCTGCCTGGAACCGGAAAGTCCCACTTTGCCGCCGCCCTGAAACGGCGGACTCCGTGCGTGGTACTGGGCAGCGACCGTATGCGCAAGACCCTGGTATCGCAACCCCGCTATACCAGGCAGGAACACGCGCGAGTATTCAGGGCCGCCCACCTGCTGGTGGAGGCGCTCCTGGAGGAAGGATTTCCGGTAGTATTTGACGCTACAAACTTGACGGCCCGGGCGAGGGACCCGCTGCGAGACATCGCGAGCCGGGCAGGAGCGCCCCTGGTCCTGGTCCAGTTTGACGCGCCACCGCAACTGGTGCGCCAGCGACTGGCCAGGCGTTCCCGGGGCCAGGCCAGCGACAGCTACTCCGACGCGGACTGGCGCATTTACTGCCGCCTGTACCCGGGGCAGGAGCCAGTGAGCGCCCCGCACCTCGACGTGGACTCGTCAAAGGATACTGGCACCGTAGTTGAGGAGGTCGCGCGACTGCTGGAGGAGCGGGCCCGCTGAGGGCCAAGTACTGGCTGATGGCAGGGAGATGAGGGCGATGGCTGTGGGTTAGCCCTGCAGAGCATCCCTCAGGCGTTCCACCAGGAAAACCACCCAATTCTCGATGAGGCCGAAGAACAGGCCGACCACCACCAACGCCACTACAACCCCGATCAGGCAGCCCGCCCCGAAGAGACAACCACGGCTCAATTCCCGAATTGGTGCGATGAGAAGATTGAACATTCAGCATCCGGAGGCGGTCACCGTTTTGCCCTTTATCGACCACCACCTTGTAGCTATGCTATCATCTCCCCATTCAATTTTATACGGAGGATAGCGATGCATATCGGAGTGTTCCTGCCCGTAAACGCCCAGGCCCTCGACATCGCAGAACTGGCCCAGACAGCCGAGGCTGCGGGTTTCGAATCCATGTGGATGCCAGAACATCCGGTAATGCCGGTAACCACCACCAGCAGGTATCGCGGTACTCCGGACGGCTCCGTTCCTCCCTACATGTACGACATGGTTGACCCTTACATGGCCCTGTGCCGCGCCTCGGCGGTAACCAGCAAGATCGGGCTGGGCACCAGCATAAGCCTGATTCCTGAGCGCAACCCGTTGATGCTGGCCAAAGTAATTGCCACGCTGGACCATTACTCCAACGGCCGCTTTACCCTGGGCGTTGGCGCAGGCTGGCACCGGGAAGAGACCACAATCATGGGCGGCGACTTCGACCACCGCTGGGGCCAGACCCGTGAAAACATCCTGGCTATGAAGGAGCTTTGGACCCAGGAACAGGCCGAATTCCACGGCAAGTATGTGGACTTTCCGCCGGTTTACTGCAATCCCAAGCCGGTACAGAAGCCCCATCCGCCGGTGCTGCTGGGTGGCGCCGCAGAGAACCTTTACCGCCGCATAGTGCGCTGGGCCGACGGGTGGATTCCCTCCAATGCCTCGCCGGAACAGGTGAGGGCAGGACGGGCCAGCCTGGACGAACTGGCCGAAGCGTCCGGACGCGACCCTGCCTCCATCCAGATTACGGCCTTCGGAGTGGCCGCCGACACCGACACTCTGAAGCAGATGGAAGAGGCCGGTGCAGACCGCGCCATTGTAATGCTGCCCGATGCACGGGCTGCCAGCGCAGCCAGCGACATGGAGCAGATAGCGCGAGCGATTCTTTAAGGTTTTTCTTGAAGGGTACGAAGAGAACGGAGAATTGAGCTTGTTGATGAGCGGGTCGAAATTCCGTTCGCGGTGAGTTTGTAGAACCATGAAGGGTGACCCTTCGACAAGCTCAGGAGCGACCCTTCGACAGGCTCAGGGCGAGCGGGATGTGTGGCCATTCCTTCAGATCAATCGCTGAACTGGACCATATGCACCTGTTAACTCTTCGTGATCTTCGTGGATTTAGTTGTGTGAGGTAATCATGGTTGCGTCCTATTCCGTTATTGGCCAACCCATAGTTCGAGGAGAGGGGTCGGAGAAGGTTTCCGGCCAATCTATCTACACCTCCGACGTCATTCTTCCCGGGATGCTCTGGGGAAAGGTGCTGAGAAGCCCCCTGCCTCACGCCCGTATCGTCAGTATCGATACGTCCAGGGCGGCCCAGTTGCCGGGGGTTCATGCCGTCATCACCGGCCAGGACATTCCGGACCGGAGGGTGGGCAGGCTGTTGAGGGACTGCCCCGTGCTGGCCAGGGACAAGGTGCTGTTTGTGGGCGAAAAGGTGGCCGCGGTGGCCGCTGAAGACCCGGACATCGCGGAGGAGGCGCTGCTACTCATTGACGTGGAGTACGAAGACCTGAGTCCCGTCTTCGATCCGGAAGAGGCTATGACTGCCGGAGCGCCCACCCTCCACGAAGGCATGGAATCCTATCCGGGCCTGCCCCAGCCGCCATCGGGAATCAACAACGTCTTCGCCCACAATGCCTGGGACAAGGGTGACATTGAGCAGGGCTTCGCCGAGTCTGACCTGATTTTCGAGCACACTTTTACCACCCAGCTGCACCACCAGGCCTACCTGGAACCCCATGCCTGCGTGGTGGACATAGACGACACGGGCCGGGTGCAGATATGGGCTAACAACAAGGGCCCCTTCATGCTGCGGGAACAACTGTCCGCCGTATGGGAGATGTCCCAGGACAACATCCTGGTTAACCCGACCAGCATTGGCGGCGACTTCGGCGGCAAGGGTTCCTTCATGGACATTCCCCTCTGCTACTACCTGGCCAAAGCCTCCGGCCGGCCGGTCAAGATGGTGATGGACTACGTGCAGGAACTGATGGCCGGCAATCCGAGACACCCCGCCACCATTACCATCAAGACGGGGATGAAGCAGGATGGCCGCATCTGGGCGCGCCAGGCACGCTGCGTATTCAACAGCGGGGCCTTCGGGGCATTCAAGCCCCGGGTCCACCTGCGGGGCGCCGACCACAGCGGCGGCCCTTACCGCATACCCAACGTTCACATAGACAGCTACATGGTCTATACCAACAACATTCCCTGCGGGCACATGCGCGCCCCGGCCAAGCCCCAGGTGGCCTTCGCCGTGGAATCGCACATGGACCTGATCGCCCGGGAGATGGGAAAGGATCCCTACGAGTTCCGAATGCTCAACGTGCTGCAGGACGGCGACTCCAATCCGGTAGGCGAAGAGTGGGAGAACATCCGGGCCGGCGAGGTGCTGCAGAAGGCAGCCGAGGCAGCCGGC
This sequence comes from SAR202 cluster bacterium bin22, assembly GCA_002238505.1. Lineage (GTDB taxonomy): Bacteria > Chloroflexota > Dehalococcoidia > Lucifugimonadales > UBA3495 > Bin22. Next base: position 49,290 of record MPMM01000005.1, read on the forward strand.
TGGGACCAGCCCAAGTCAAGTCCAAATATCGGGCGAGGCATCTCCATATCCGACCAGCCCCCCGGTTCAGGCTTGTCCACCGCGGAAGTCCAGATGGACGCCGACGGCAAGGCCACCCTGCTGATGTCGCTTTGGGACACCGGCACCGGCGCCCATACGGTCCTGCGCCAGATGGTAGCCGAGACCCTTACCATTCCCATCGAGGACGTGGGGGTGGTAATTCAGGACACCGACGCGGTGGCTTTCGAGTCGGGCCCCGGGGGAAGTCGGGTTACCTACACCTCGGGCCAGTCCACCATGGGCGCCGCCGAAGACCTAAAGGAACAGTTGACCGTGATGGCCGCCGAGTACATGGGCTGCTCCGCCGACACCGTCGCGCTCCAGGCCGGACTCTTCCAGTCCAGAGAAGGGGGCCGCGCCATGTCCCTGAAAGACGTGGCGGCCCAGGCCGTAAGCGCCATGGGCGAGGACCTGTCCGCCCAGAAGACCTACAATGCGCCACCTTCGGAATACACTTCCTACTGCGCCCAGGTGGCAGAGGTAGAGGTGGATCCTGAGACGGGCGAAGTTAAGGTCAACAAGTTCATCACGGCCCACGACGTGGGTACGGTCCTGAATCCCCTGTTCCACCAGGGGCAGATTGAGGGCGGCGTAATCCAGGGGCTGGGGTATGCGCTGATGGAGGAAATGGAAACGGAAGAGGGCCGCATCAGCACCCTGAGCCTGGGCGACTACAAGATACCCACCATCAAGGACATACCCGAACTGGTAACAGTGCTGCTGGAGCCCGGCGGCGGTCCCGCCCCCTTCGAGAGCAAGGGCATCGGGGAAAGCAGCAACACACCGGTAGCCGCCGCCATAGCCAACGCCGTCCACGACGCCATAGGCGCGCCGGTAATGCAACTGCCGGTAACGGCAGAGCGGGTGCTGCGGGTGATAAAGGGGCGGGGGTAGGAGTATCCCCGGATAGGCACGAAGATCAGCAATGGGTGTTAATGAGAGAAAAGAATGAACAAGACACCTGATACCAGCCAGGGATACGTGGTCCTCACCGGCACCGTGGAACCGGAAGATGGGATGTTTGTTTCTTACTGTCCGGAATTGGGAGTAGCCAGTTGCGGAGACACAGTAGAAGAGGCACTGGATAATCTGGGTGACGCATTGGCAGTGCACATTAACGCACTGGAAGAAATTGGGGAGCTAGACAGGGTATTTCGGGAAAATCAACTAAAGGTCATAACCGCCCCTGCTCCTACTGAATCAGTTAGCGTGTCGGTTCCTCCTGGCAAAACGGTGCGCGCTTATACCCAGACAGTGCCGCCTGTGATAGTGAGTTAACTCAGTGCGGTTGTGCTCCAGCCGTGAATTGACGGCGGCATTGGAAAGATTGGGATGTTACCCTGGTAGGGCCGGCAGTGGTAGTCATCTTTCTTACTACCGAAGGCTACCTGATGGCAGAACCCTTACCGCCCCAGTAGTACTGGGCCGACGTGAAGTGGCGAGGGGGACATTACGCAGTATTTTGAGGTTGCTGGAAATTCCTCCGGAGGAATTTGAGGCTGCGCTTTAATCTATGTAGCCCTCTCGACCAGTAATTCTGCGATCCTAATTTTCATTCGGCAGATGGACGCGATAGGGAAATAAAGGCAAGTCAACGACATTATTCGAGACATGGTCCACGATGCCTGCATCTGCCCGCCAATACACGCACATTCTTCCATCCTCCCAGATTCACGATTGACTGCAACCTACTCATACTCCGGAGAATGAATCAACCGCCTTGCGGGAGAATACGAACACTTGGCGAACCAGGCCGACATTCCCAAGTCCGCTGGTTCGTTGGCCTTAGACTCTCCGGCGTGGCCTTAATGACCGGTGTAGCATTCTGCATTGCTGGCTTGGTACAATAGGCGGGAGACCAGTGACAGAACTGTATTTTCGGAGGAACTACCATGGCACAAACTACCGGACTTGGCCACGTGGGTATTTATGCCGACGATTTTATGAAGCAGCGCGACTTCTACAACCGCGTAATTGGCCTGCAGATTGCCGATGAGAACATGGACCGCGGCATGTGCTTCATGTCTTCCGACCCCGTATCCGAACACCACGAGTTCGTGATTATGAAGGGCCGCGAAGCCGACGAGGAGACCAAGACCATCCAGCAGATCTCCTTCAAGGTCCCCACCATCCAGGACATGCGCGAGTACAAGGAGAAGCTGGAAGCCGAGGACATCACCATCGAGCGCATCGTCAGCCATGGCAACGCCTTTGGTATGTACTTCTTCGATCCGGAAGGCAACCGGGTGGAACTGTACTACCGCACCGGTTTCCCCGTCCCCCAGCCCCACGGCGATCTCATCGACCTGAGCCGGTCCGACGAAGAACTGATTGCCGATGCCCGACACCTGCTGATGACCAAGGAGCCCGTAAAGTAGCTCCCCGTTACAGGCGACAACTTTGGAAAACCCTTTAGAGGCGCCCGGCATGCCGGGCGCCTCACCTTGTTTCTCCATCGTGGTTCTTCGCGTCCCTTTGTGGATGGTATTATGGACCAGCCAGAACAGGTCGTAATTCAGCCCCGGGGTTACGTACAGACCATGCTCCAGCGTGTCCTTTCAGCTATTGTCAGATTCATCGGCAGACTTACCTACCGTATGTACATCCTTTTGGGGGTACTGCTGGTAACGGTAATTTCTCTTTTCACCATCTTTCCCCAGTTGCCCACCGGCTTTCACACTGCCCTGTTCGTCACCCAGGTGCTGAACGTTCCCGTCAAGCCCCAGACCTGGTTTACGCTGGAACCGGTGCGAGCAGAAATTACCTACGAACGTCCGGACCAGCGTGGCCAGGCCGACGTTTATTACATCCCGGATGGGAAGCGGCGGGCAGGCCTGCTGGTGTTCCTGGGAGCCAACGCCGCCGGTCGCGATGACGCGGACGTGGTGAACTTCGGCAATGCCCTGGCCCGGGCCGGCTACGTGCCCATGTTCAGCTGGTCGCCCACCATGGGCCTGCAAAACAACGTGGACCCCGCCGAAGTGGAAAACCTGGTATGGGCCTTCCAGCACCTGCGGTCGCTTGAATACGTGGATCCGGACCGGGTGGGCATGGCGGGGTTTTCCGTGGGCGGTTCCTTCGTCATGGTGGCAGCTTCAGACCCTCGAATTCGCGACGACGTGTCCTTCATTAACGCCTTCGGAGCCTACTATGACGCGCGACACTTCTTTACCCAGATTGCCAGCAACACCAAGCGTTCCGGCGATACGGTGGAACACTGGGACGTAGACAAGCTGACCCGCCGGGTATTCGCCAACGAGCTTATCGAGGTGGCCCCTACGGAGCAGGAACGGAACATCCTGACCCGGCGTTTTGTGGACAATGCGGAAGTTACCCAGGATGAGCTGGACCAACTGGGCGGGACCGCCGACATATCCCGCCGTTTGCTGGACGGCACTGACCCCCAGGAAGCTGAACGGCTGCTGAACCAGATGCCGGCCGATTTCCTGGAGGAGCTGGATGGCATATCTCCCAGCAACCACATCGATAACTTTGAGAACCTGTTGCTCATCATGCACGACGTGGGCGACCCTCTGATTCCCGTGGGGGAGTCGCGCCGGTTGGTGGAAACCCTGCAAGGCCAGGGCCGCCAGGATATGCGCTACACCGAAACGGAAATCTTCGAGCACGTCCGGCCCGGCGCCGACCTCCAACTGTGGCCCCTGGTAAAGGGCGCCAGCAAGCTCTACCTCCACATGTACGGCATCCTCCGCATGGCCGCCTGACGTTTTTAATCCACGAGAGGTTGAGCTGAACTACTCAACCCACAACCTCACCTGCACCCCCGAAGGCAACTGCTGGAACCAGATTGTCTGGTAGGTCTAATTCCCCATTCGCCCGTGTTCGTGTATATTCGTGGAAACTTTAACACCCACAGGAGGCAGCTATGATCTGGTGCCGCTTTGAACGCGAGGGCAAGGTCAGCCACGGGCGCATTGTGGATGACGAGGTCATTGAGGTGGACGGCAGTCCCATAAATGACCCCGCCGACACCGGAGTTACCTATGCCCTGGGTGAGGTGCGCCTGTTGGCCCCCATCATCCCTCCCATGCTCTATGCCGCCGGGCCCAACCACAACGGGCATGTCGAGGGTATGGCGGCCCGACGAGGCGCCGCGCCCAACTACCCCAAGTTTCCCGAACCCAACTTCCGCTCCGTCCACGCCCTCATCGGCACCGAGGAGAACATCGTGATTCCCGCTGACAGCGCCGGGGCGGTGCAGCCGGAAGGGCAACTGGCGGTGGTCATTGGCAAGCACGCCCGCAGGGTGACCAGCCGCGACGAGGCCCTCGCCTGCGTTTTCGGATACACCATCGCCAACGACGTCAGCGAGCGGGTGTGGCAAGGCGGCGACCGTACCATGTTCCGAGGCAAGAGTTGCGACACTTTCAAGCCCCTGGGCCCCTGGATTGTCACCGACCTGGCCCACGACGGTTTCCACATCATCGTCCGCCACAACGGCGAGGTCTGGGAGGACTTCACGTCCGCCGACCAGATATGGGATGTGCCGACCTGGATTATCGAGATGAGCAAGTACACCACCATGCACCCGGGGGATGTGCTGATGATGGGCACCCAGGGCGCCGACGGCGATATGTTCCCCGGCGACACCATTGAGGTTGAAATCAGCGGCATCGGCACCCTGCGCAATTACATCGTCGCGGAGTAAGTATTGTCCACGAACCGGGAATAATTTTCACGGATGAAAGGCCAGCTTATCCATTAGCGAGTATTGGCGCCCATTCGTGGATTGCATATAGGGAGGAAAGGCTATGACGGCCATGCAGGACCTGATAAAGCAAGCATTTGAAACAAACTGGCAGTGGACCGAACGTTACATAGACGGCCTGAGCCAGGAAGAGATTGAATACCGCCCCAATGACCAGTGCCATTCCATCGGATTTATCCTGTGGCATTACGGGCGGGCAATGGACCGGTGGGTACAGTCCCGCGCCAAGGGTGAGACCCAGCTTTACGAGCAGGGCTGGGCAGAGCGCCTGGGCAAGGACCCGGACCCCAACGATGTGGGCTTTGGCTACGGGGTGGAGGAATTGGGCAACTGGCGCTGTCCCGATAAAGAGGCGCTGGTGGAGTATGCCACAGCCATAAGAGAAAACACCCTGGAGTACCTGTACAGCCTGGACGAGGAGACCATGCTCAACCAGGGAGTGGTAACCCGAACGGGAGATACCATCAGCGTAGCCGCCATGTTCTTCCACCTGCTGTGGGAAGTAAACCAGCACGGCGGGCAGGCCGGCTATCTGCGCGGCATGCAGCGGGGGCTGGACCAGTAAGATGCGAAATCAGGTGGAGTTCGTTGGAACAGGAGGAGCTTAAGTGGTGTATGTTTGAGGTTTGGCCGGCTCCACACCGTCCTCAGCACACCAGTCCAGATATTCGTCAACCGATACCTGGAACCCCCGCATCAAGTCTTCCGGGTCTTCGGCGTGGAAAGTGGCAATGGAGCTAGGAGAAGTATTGACTACACTACCGCAATAAACTCCCGCTACATCGTCATACTCAGTCTCTGCGATGTATCCCTTGTACTCCATCATGGCGCTTCTCCTGTGGTACAAACATTGACGATGACATTAGAATTGCAGCTATTCATCAATTAAGTTTCCTTAGTGTTCCTTCGTGGGTTATAAGGGTAAAACAGCCATGCAAATAACCGAGCATATCTACAGTACCCACATTCTGGAAGACCAGAGCACCTTCGGGGCCATGCACCCTGGCGGAACCCAGATTTACTTTGTGGGCGACCCCAAGGACCACATGGTGCTGGTGGATTCGGGTGAGCCCTACCGCCACTGGACCCGCCAGATTCTCGACTATTACGAGGAACTGGGGCGTCCGAAAATGTCCGCCATCCTGGTGACCCACGGGCACGGCGACCATATCGGTGGGCTGGACCGGCTGCAGGAGGTTTTCAACTGTCCCGTCCGGTGCCACCCCAAGCTGGCTCCGGCGCTGGAGCAGAGGCTGGGCGAAGGCTGCGTGGTCAAGCTGCGGTCAAGGGAACTGGTTCCCGCTGGCGGGGGCATTACCCTGAGAGCCCTGTTCACCCCCGGCCACGAGGATGACCACGTCTGCTACTACCTGCGGGCCGACAACGTCCTTTTCAGCGGGGACAACATCCTGGGCAATTCCTCCTCCAGCGTGCGCAACCTGAAGCAGTACATGGCGTCGCTGGAGACGATGGCCAAACAACGTCCCGCCATAATCTGCCCCGGCCACGGCCAGACCATCCACAACGGAGAGGCCCGCATACGTTGGTACCTGCACCACCGCCAGGAGCGGGAAGACCAGGTGCTGTCCGCCCTGGCCGGGGGCGCGGAAACGGTGGACGATGCGGTTACCGCCGTTTATCACCGCAACCTGCGCAAGAATCTTCGGGCCGCCGCCGCCCGCAATGTGAACACCCACCTGGCCAAACTGCAGAAAGAGGGGCGCATCACCGAGAGCCCAGCCACCTACACAATCAACCACCAGTAATCCTCGGAGGACACAAAGGGACGCGAAGGGATAATCCACGAACAGGCCCGAATACGGGATTGGGGATTCTAGTCATTGGGCACTGGGAGGTCTGGCCAGGTCACAATTGAGTCCAGCCAGGCCCATTAGCAGGCCAACAATCTGAATCGTCATTCCGGCCTTGAGCCGGAATCCAGAGCCCCGCCTGTCAGAGCTATCACACCTGGAGAAATTTACGTCAACGGTAATACCCTTCAGGTTCGAGGTTCCCGCCGGCGCGGGAACGACGGGGTTGGCCCGAAGCAGAAATGCGATTGGTATGCCCTCTCGTGCCCTGCAGTTGACCTTTCGCAACCTGTCTGGATTCCGGCCTTGAGCCGGAATGACGGTTAACCTCCAACCCTTCATTTCGATGTTGTTGAGCTACCAGTGGTTATTCGTCCCTGTTCGTGGGAAAGAAAGCAGCTAACTTTCTATGACCAGCTTGCCGAAGAACTCGCGGGACTCCATTACCCGGTGAGCTTCGGACACCTCTTCCAGCGGGAAGGTCTGGCCTACGATTCCCTTCAGTTCGCCGTTGTTGACGCACTTCATCAGGTCGCCGAAGCTGCGGCGGGTGCGACCGCCGCTGCCCATCAGGTGAAGGGGACGGCCCTGCAGGATGGACAGGTCCATATCCGTACGCGCTCCCGAGGTTACGCCGGTAATAACCAGGCGGCCGCCGGGCTTCAGCGACAGCATGTTCTGTTCCCAGACATCAGCGCCCACCACGTCGAAGACCAGGTCCACACCCTTGCCATCGGTAAGTTCCTTGACCCGTTCGCTGATGTTTGAAGTTTCGCGGTAGTTGATGACCTCGTCGGCGCCCCATTTTTTGGCCTCTTCCAGCTTCCAGTCGCTGCCGGCGGTGGTAATCACCCGCGCGCCCACCATCTTGGCGATCTGGATGGCCATGCTGGCCACGCCGCTGCCCGCAGCCTGGATCAGCACGTCGTCCCAGGAACGCACCTGGCCCTGGACCACCATGCACTGCCAGGCCGTGTGACCGGCCAGGGGTATTGCGGCGGCCTCGGCGTAGCTCATGCTGTCGGGCAGCTTGAAGGCGTTGATAGCCGGAGCGGTGATGTACTCGGCATGGCCGCCATCCAGGTCCACGCCGATGCGCTTCTGGGCAATGCAGTACTGGTCGTTGCCATCTACGCAGTATTCGCAGGCGTGGCACTTGGTCCTGTTTTCCAGCAGCACCCGGTCCCCCGCCCGCAGGCTGGTGTTGGCGTCGGGGCTGACGGAGACAATTTCTCCGGCTACGTCCATGCCCATGATGCGGGGACCCTGGCCGCTGCGGCCCCGGTTGCGCATGCCCATGTCGGCCCGGTTCAGGGCGCTGCCGTGGACCCGCAGCATCACCTCGCCGGGGGCCACCTCGGGGTCGGGCAAGTCGCCATAGACCAGGGCTTCAGGGCCACCAGGTTCCTGCAAATAAACCGCTTTCATCAGAAAGGCCTCCTTAGCTACGAATCAAAGAGTGCCCGCATATTACTAGAGGCTGGCTGCAGGGGTCAAAGTCAGTCTTTGACAGGTCTCCTGGCAATAAATACACTCCTGTATGGATGAACCTAACGCCAATAGTTTGTGAGGCCGCTCAACTGTTGATAGCGTCGCGATACACCATGCCATTGATAGTGGCCCTTTCGATTGCCGCAGCCGTGGCCTGCGCATCAGCGGATGACGATTCGCTAGCTTGTCCCCAGGGCTGGGACCAGGTAACCGAGTACAAGCTCTACTTCGGTCGCGGCGAGACTTCCGGCGCCCCTGGCGCTGTTTCCAACCAGGCATGGGAACAGTTCCTGGCAGATACGGTAACGCCGCGCTTCCCCGACGGCCTCACCGTTACCGACGGCGCGGGCCAGTGGCGCAACGAGTCCGGGGAGACCCTCCAGGAGCAATCCAAGGTTCTGACCCTCCTGGTATGGCCCGACGACACGGCCCTGCAGCGGCTGGACGAAATTGCCGCTGAATACGAGCGGCGTTTCAACCAGGAATCGGCGCTGCTGACCTCATCCCCGAGTTGCGCCTCTTTCAGCTAGGCTTGGGTAGGCCGCGAAGAATCCAAACACCATCCGGTAAACTTGCTTTCGGACCCGCAAGGGGACTGTCAGGAGGGATTTGAGGCCCTTCGGCTGCGCTCAGGGCGACATGGTTTGTGGCAGGGTCGTCCGCCGGTGGCCAGATTGGCCGGTGGCGGGGGGCCCTCACCCCCGGCCCCTCTCCCATAGGGCGAGGGGGGATGTTTGATATTCAGGGTTGGTTGCGGTTCTTTCAGGTTCCTTTGTTGTTAGTCAGGGGCGGGTTTCAAACCCGCCCCTACGGTTGCCACGTTTTTGTTTTTCCTGTTATTTCCTTTCACTTCCAGTTGTTTCGTAGCTGGGAGGCGGGGCGGATGACAGATTGATGAAAGGGTAGTCCGCCATTGTCCAGCTTTTCTGGTGGAGGGGAGCCCTCACCCCCGGCCCCTCTCCCATAGGGCGAGGGGGGAACTTTGGTTTTGATGTTGGTTGCGGTTGGCTGGGCATGGTATGTGGTATGGATTTGAGGCCCTTCGGCTGCGCTCAGGGCGACATGACTTGTGGGTTGCGGATGTCTGGCATCCATAGTCTGAGTCTAAGGCGCGTTGGGGCAGGCGGAATAGGCCCTGCGTTGACGCTCTATGCCATTGGCTTTACACTGCCAAAAAGCTATTTCTCCCATGCCGGAGGGGCAAAATGAGCCTTCCAGAGTTTGAAGTTGCCGGACAGAAAGTGCTGATTACCGGGGCCGGTCGGGGTATTGGCAAGGGCATTGCCCTGGCTTTCGCCGAAGCCGGCGCAGACGTGGCCGTAACAGGTCTGACCGACACCGGAGTTAACGCGGTGTCGGCCCAGATACGAGCGCTGGGCCAGACCGCCCTGCCACTTACCGGCGACGCTACCCGCGCCGAGGATATGGACCGCATCGCCCAGCAGGCCTTGGACCAGTTTGGGCACATCGACACCCTGGTCACCTGCGTGGGGGACGCCATCCGCAAGCCCGTGGTAAAGCTCCCCGGCATCAGCGTCGAGGGCATGAGCGAAGAGGAGTGGCACTTCATCGTGGACGTGAACCTCACCGAGGCCTTCCAGGGTTGCCGGGCTTTCGGACAGCACCTGCTGGAACGTGGTCAGGGGTCGGTGATCAATATTTCCGGCTGGGCCGCCTTCCGGGGCAGGCAGGGTTCCGCCGCCTACGATGCCGCCAAGGCAGGCGTTATGCGCTTTACCGAGTCGCTGGCCCAGGAATGGGCTCCCTACGGGGTGCGCGTCAACTCGGTGGCTCCGGGCAGCTTTCCAGACCCTGACCAGATGTCATCCGAAGCCTACCAGGCCCGCCAGGACGCGGCCAAAGAGCAGGTGCCCCTGGGCCGAGTGGGCTACCTCAAGGAAATCGGCTACCTGTCCGTCTTTCTGGCTTCCCCGGCCGCCGCGTACGTGACCGGCCAGACCTGGGCCGTGGACGGCGGGGTGAGCATCAAGAGCGGTTAAAGACTGGCAGCACTTGCTTTGCGGAATATTTACTGCCTCCTGGCCGACGCCAGCACAAGGAGATAAGCGGCCATGACAATGCACTACCCCCTGCTGGTGCCGAGCATTCTCACTCGGGCCAGGACTGCATTTCCCGAGAAGGAAATCATCACTCGGACCGAGGGTGGATACCATCGCTACACCTACGCGGAGATGGCGGCCCGGGTGAACCGTCTGTGCAACGCCCTGGGTTCCCTGGGAGTAAAGAAAGGCGACCGAGTGGGAACCTTTGCCTGGAATACCTACCGGCACCTGGAGGCCTACTTTGCGTCACCGGTGATGGGGGCCGTGAACCACACTATAAATATCCGCCTCTTCCCTGATGACCTGGTCTATATTGTTAACCACGCCCAGGACAAGGTAATTTTCGTTGACCCCGACCTGTGCCCCGTCCTGGAAGCGCTGGCTCCCCAGCTTGAATCGGTGGAACATTTCATCATACTGACCGACGACCCGGAACCGGCCACGTCCCTGCCCGACGCCATCAGCTACGAAACGCTGCTGGCCCAGGCCTCGGACCAGTTCACTCCTCCGGACCTGGACGAGTACGACCCCGCGGGGCTCTGCTATACCTCGGCAACCACGGGAAGGCCCAAGGGGGTAACCTACACCCACCGGGCCCTGTACCTGCATACTATGGCCGAGTGCATGGCCGACACTGCCGCCTTCAGCGAGCGGGATACCACCATGGCCATGGTGCCCATGTTTCACGCCAACTGCTGGGGCTTCCCCTATTCCAGCGCCTTCGTGGGAGCCAGCCAGGTTATGCCGGGCGTCCGTCCGGACCCTCAGGCTATTTGCGAACTGATAGACCAGCACAAGGTGACGGTCACCGCCGGTGTACCTACCATCTGGGTGGGTGTGCTGGATTACGTGGAACGGTCGGGGCAGAGCTACGACTTTTCATCGCTGCGGGCGGTAATCAGCGGCGGGTCGGCGGTGCCCGTCAGCGTGATAAGGGCTTACAAGGAGCGGCTGGGAGTTGACCTGGTTCACGCTTACGGCATGACCGAAGCTACCCCCATCGTCACCTACAACCGGGTCAAGTCCAGCCTGGAAGACCTGCCCGATGAGGAGAAGTACGAACTGGCGGGAAGCCAAGGCCTGGTGGTGGCGGGTCTGGAGATGCGCCTGGTGGACGAGAACGGGGAGGACCTGCCCTGGGACGGCGAACAGCGGGGCGAACTGCTGTTCCGCGGCCCCTGGATTTCCAGCGAATACTACAACGACGAGCGTACCGCCGAAACCTACATTGACGGATGGTACCACAGCGGGGATATCGCCTCGGTGAGCCCCGAGGGTTACGTTCAGATCGGCGACCGGGTCAAGGACATGGTAAAGAGCGGCGGCGAGTGGATTTCCTCGGTGGACCTGGAGACGGCCATCATTGCCCATCCCGACGTGCTGGAGGCGGCGGTCATCGCCATACCCCATCCCATCTGGGTGGAGCGGCCGCTGGCCTGCGTCGTCGCCCGGGAGGGCGCGGAGACGTCGCTGGACAAGGCCCAGATAATGGACTTCATCAGTGGCCGGTTCGCCCGCTGGTGGCTGCCCGACGACGTGGTATTCATTGAAGAGATTCCCAAGACCAGCGTAGGCAAGTTCGACAAGAAAGTGTTGCGAGACCGGTACCAGGACTATGTGGTGGGTGGTTAGGGAGGGCGAGTCAGCGTCCGGAACCCTGGCAAAGCTTATCCCGGCATTACATCAGCCGAGCACATACTAAGTATCCTGGAGAAGTCATGGTTGAGGAATTTAACGAATTTGAACAGCAGCCCAGCGCCAGCATTTTTGGCGGCACGGCTCCCTCGACCGGCATAGTTTACGTTCTCAGCAACGTGGCAATGCCCGGGTATATCAAGATCGGGTACACCGGCGGCAACTCGGACAAGGACGTCCAGGACCGGATGAAGCAACTGGATGCCCCGGGCGTACCGCGCTCCTTCGACTGCGAGTACGCAGCGGTGGTAACCGACTGCGCCCAGGTGGAGAAGGCCATACATACCGCCTTCGGAGACTTCCGAGTGAGGCAAAACCGGGAGTTCTTTGAAGGGGTGGAGCCCTTCCGCGTGAAGGCCATTCTGCAACTACTGGCGATTGAGGATGTAACGCCCAACCTGAACGGGAAGCACAAGTCCAGGGACGAGTTTCATGACATCGAGAGCGAACAGCCCGCCAGGAGGCGGGAGAGCTTCAGCTTCGCCACGGCTGAGGTCCCCAAGGGGTCGATGCTGGAATGGGGAGACGACCCGGAAATAAAGTGCCAGGTAGCCAACGAGAGCAACGGGGTGGTGTTTGAAGGTGAGTATTACTCCCTGACAAGCCTGGCCACCAAGCTCAAGAAGTGGAAGCACGCGCCCCCGGCGGCCAGGTACTGGCTCTACCAGGGGGAAACCCTCCTCCAGCGGAGGGACAGGCTGGAGCAGGAGTCCAACGGTCACGAAGAATAGCCGGCGTTTGCTCATCTCCTCAACCCGCCGGAACAACCAGGCGTGCTGCCGGCAAGTTCGACCCGAAGCTGCCAGTCGTCGCGGGCCCCCGTTCCGCCAACGATTCCATTCCGTGTTCCCGCGTTGGAGCCGCAGGGCTCAACATGGCAAGGATTATCCTTATCTGGATACTGTAAAGACTTACCGAAGAGTCCTATTCAATTTCGGTAGCTCGCCATGCTGACCTTGCCCAAATTCCGTTAAATCTGTTACCGGGGTTCCCCATTCCAGGCGCGGTGCGTTACAGATACCTTACTAGCCGAGGCTTGCTGGCTGCTTTTGCGGTATAATTTGCCGAGCGCGCTGCCTGGCACGCAATACCGTACTGTGAGGTACAGTATGCTTACCCAAACCGGCCTCACCTCCCATCTTCCCCGCACTACCGGCAAGGTTTCCCTGCAGGGGCTGTCTGCTCCGGCGGAGGTTTACCGCGACCACTGGGGCATTCCCCACGCCCGGGCGGCCAACGAGACAGACGCCTTCTTCGTCCAGGGGTTTGTAACCGCGCAGGACCGCCTGTGGCAGATGGAATACGACCGCCGCAGGGGCAGCGGCCGCTGGTCGGAAGCCGTGGGCGCGCTGGCGCTGAACCAGGATATTATGATGCGTCGGTTCCGCCTAGTGGACAGCGCCCGGGGCGACTACGGCGCCGTTTCCGACCACACCCGCAAGCTGATGGACGCCTACGCCGCCGGCGTCAACGCATGGATTGCCACGGCAGCCGCCGAGGGTACCCTTCCCGTGGAGTACGAAATTACCGGACTGGACCCCGAACCCTGGCAGCCCTGGGACGGACTGGTGGCATTCAAGGTCCGCCATATCCAGATGGGCGTCTTCGAGTCAAAGGTCTGGCGCGCCCAGCTGGTTCGGGCTTTGGGGCCGGAAAAGGCCGCCCTGCTTTGCCCGGGTTATCAGCCCGGACAGCTTCAGATCCTGCCCCCGGGGTCTCGGCACGAGGGAGAACTGGACGACTACCTTTCCGAGATGATGGCCGGCGCAGAGGCCATCAACCGTCTTAACGAAACCGACAGCGGCAGCAACAGCTGGGCGCTCAGCGGGGACCGCACCGCCACCGGCAAACCCCTGTTGGCCGGCGACTCTCACCGCGCCCTGGATACACCCAACGTCTATTACCAGAGCCACATCGCATGCCCCGAGTGGGATGTCATTGGCCTGGCCCTCCCGGGAGTCCCAGGTTTTCCCCACTTCGGGCACAACGACAAGGTGGCCTGGTGCATCACCCATACCAGCGCCGACTACCAGGACCTGTACATCGAGCGGTTTGGAGGGCCCGGCGGCTCCTACCGCCTGCCCGACCCACCATCCGGGGGAATGGCGCGGTTCAACTCGAACACGGGCAGCCAGTGGCGCCGCGCGGACACCCGGGAAGAGACTATCAAGGTCAGGGACGGAGAGGACCACCGGATAACCACCTGGGCCACCGAACACGGCCCCACCATTTCCGGCGGGCCGCCGGCCAGCTACGGAGTTGCCCTGAAGTACACCGCCACCGACGGCCCCAAACCCTGGCCCGACGTGATACCCACCATGCTGCGGGCGCGGGACGGCAATGAACTGGCCGACTCCATGCGGGGCTGGGTGGACCCGTGCAACAACTTCCTTTTTGCCGACGTGGATGGGAACTTTGGTTACCTTTGCCGGGGCGAAATTCCTATCCGTTCGCTGCGCAATGCCCGCCTGCCGGTTCCGGCCTGGACGGGAGAGCACGAATGGCAGGGCAACATACCCTTTGAGGAGATGCCCCGCTCCGTCAACCCGCCCGAGGGCTACATCGCCACCGCCAACAACAAGCCGGTGGATGACGATTACCCCTATTTCATATCTTCGGAATTCACGCCCGGCTTTCGGGTCGAAAGGGTTACCAAAGGGTTGCTGGCCCTGGAAAAACCCGCGGCGGCCGACATGGCCCAGGTCCACAGCGAGCGCATATCCATCCCCGCCCAGGCCTTCGTTGACTATCTGCGAACCAATCGCGCCCAGATCAAGACTGAAGATGTCCATACCGTGCTGGCGCTGGAAAAGCTGCTGGCCTGGGACTGCAGCATGGACGCCGACCAGGTTGCGCCAACCATCTACAGCGCCTTCCGCGACGCCCTGCTCCGCCGCATTTACCTGCATAACCTGGGCAAGGATTTGACGGACGAGGGCTGGCATCCCGCCAACCGCGGCACGGGGGCGTTTATGGCCCGCCTGAGCACCCAGCTAATCTACATGTTCCCCGAGGACGACCGCAGACTGCTGCCCTCGGGAGACTCCTGGCCTTCGGTGATGTCCGCCGCGCTGGCCGACGGCGTGACCGCCCTGCGGACCATGCTGGGGGACGGTCCTGACCAGTGGCGCTGGGAGCGGGTACACCAGGCCCGGCCGGCGCACACCCTGTCCGCCGCCTTCCCTGACCTGGCGGACCAGTTGAACCCACCGCCCATACCCATGAGCGGCGACGGCGACACGCCCCTGGCCGGCGCGTATTCCCCGGCTAATCTGGCGACCGTGGGAGGCCTTTCGGTGGCCCGCTACGTGTACGACCTGGCGGACTGGGAAAACTCCATGTGGGCCATCCCTCTGGGCGCTTCGGGACACCCGGGCAGCCCCCACTTCCACGACCAGTCGGAAGTATGGCGGCAGGTACAGATGATCCCCATGAAGTATGGCTGGAGCGGCATCGCGGCGGAAAGCAGGGCCCATCAGACCCTGGAACCGGGGCAGGGACAGCAGGCATGAGTATGTTTGACTGGTACCAGAGGGCCCGGGCGCGCGCCGAACAGTTCCTGTCCGAACTGGATCCTGAGCTGGAAGTCGATGTGGACGACGATGCAATAACCCCGTACGACGGCGGGGAGATGTACGAGACCTTCGTCCTGGTGTTTTCCCACCCCACCAACTCGAAGCTGAACTGGACAATGGAGGTCAAGCCCGAAGAGGACTTCATCGACCACGAACTGGAGCAAGTGGTCAAACGCATCTACTTTGAGCGGGTGGAATAGCGTAAACTGGTAGGCCAACGGGTTTGAAATGATGACTGCTGAATCGGTATCGTCATTGCGGCCTTGAGCCGGAAGCCGGGCAGGTTGCGAAGGGTCAATTGTATGGTACAAGAGGGGCACTGGATTCCGGCTTTCGCCGGAAAGACAGTTAACCCCCAGCCCAGCATTACGGTGCAGTTGAAGTACCGGGGGCCAACGGGTTTGAAGTGGTGACGGCTGAATCGGTATCGTCATTGCGGCCTTGAGCCGGAAGCCAGCAGGTTGCGAAGGGTCAATTGCGTGGTAAGAGAGGGTCCCAGGATTCCGGCTTTCGCCGGAAAGACGGTTAAACCCCAGACCAGCATTACGATGGTGTTGAAGTACCGGGGGCCAACTGGTTTGAAGTGATGATTGCTGAATCGGTATCGTCATTCCGGCCTTGGGCCGGAAGCCAGGCAGGTTGCGAAAGGTCAATTGCATGGTACATGAGGGGCTCTGGATTCCGGCTTTCGCCGGAAAGACGGTTAAACCCCAGCCCATTATTACGGTGCAGTTGAGCTACCAGCCATCAATACAAAGATGCAAGACCGCTAGCTACAGGATAACTTCCGACGCCAGGGCCTGACCTTGTCACTGCCCAGGTGAGCATCCGGAACTTCGGAGAACTAACTAAAGGAACGGTACAACCATGACAACCCAGTCAGACGGCGCGAACGGCAAAGTAGCTATCGTTACCGGAGCAGGCACAGGGATTGGCCGAAGCGCATCCCTGGCTTTGGCTGCCGAGGGATACTCCGTTGCCCTGGCTGGCCGCCGCGCCCAACTGCTGGAAGAGACCATAACCCTGGCTGGCGATGACGCGGGCCGCATGCTGGCCGTTCCCAGCGACCTGGGAAAGCCCGAGGGGGTTGCGGCTCTGTTTTCTGCGACAAAAGAGCGGTTCGGACGCCTGGATGTGCTTTTCAACAACGCCGGCATCAGCGCGCCGCCTATTCCTCTTGAGGACCTGACCTACGAGCAGTGGCAGAACGTGGTGGACGTTAACATTACCGGCGCCTTCCTGTGTACCCAGGAAGCATTCCGCATGATGAAGGAGCAGGACCCCATGGGCGGCCGCATCATAAACAACGGTTCCATTTCCGCCTACGTGCCCAGGCCCAACTCGGCTCCCTACACCGCCACCAAGCACGCCATGACAGGCCTGACCCGTTCCACTTCGCTGGACGGCCGCAAGTACGACATCGCCTGCGGCCAGATTGACATCGGCAACGCCGACACGGACATGGCCGCCATTTTCAAGACCGGAGTTCCCCAGCCCTACGGAGAGATTGCCACGGAACCGACCATGGCGGTGGAGAACGTGGCCCGGGCAGTGGTTTACATGGCCAGCCTGCCCCTGGACGCCAACGTTCAGTTCATGACGGTAATGGCAACAAAGATGCCCTTTATCGGACGAGGCTAGAGGGGACGGGGTTCGAACTACAAGTGTGCTGACTACAAGAGGGGCAGACGTCAGAATCTGCCCCTCTCTTATTGCTCGTGGTCGTTTGCCCTTAAGTCATCAATCTAATGGCGGTAAACAAAATGGCTGAAATTGACCCGATAATCAGGGTGGCTCCGGCAAAGGCAGTGGCAATAATCCACCGGACTATTCGCAATTCCACGGACTTGACCTCGGCTCGCATCTCATTGCGGAGTCCTTCGATCAGCGCTCGCGTCTCAGCCCTGTGGCCATCCAATCCAGCTCGCAGCTCAGCTCTGTGGCCATCCAATCCGGCCCGCAACTCATCCCTGGTGACCATGTTGGCAACCATTACCGAGATGGCTTCAAAGGCGCCTTCCAGCCGGCTGATTCGTTCGTCCTGGGTCATGGTCATTAAGGGGTGTCCTGCGCTCACTTAAGGTGTTGGACAATTCTAACAAGACGATTTCAGGCTTGTCATTACCTAGCTCCCAGAGGTAGTCGGAAGCAGAGGCGTTCTTACGGTCAACATTCCTGCCTTTACATTGAAGCAATCACAACTCGCCACTATAATCACCCCCGCATCTTCCCAGTATCTTTACGAATCAAGGTGACAAAATGCAATTTGGCGTATCCCTGTCCGGAATGGGGCAGCAGCCCATGGAAGCAGACATGCGGCAGAGCTTCCAAGAAATCGTGGAATACATCCGTACCGCCCGCGAAATGGGTTTCGACTTTCTGTACCAGGGGCAGCATTACCTGACATCGCCCTACCAGCAGTTGCAGACCGTGCCTCTGCTGGCCCGCCTGGCCGCCGAGGCCGAAGGCATGGGCATGGTGGCTACCCTGCTGGTGCCCCTGCACCATCCAGTGGACCTGGCCGAGCGGGTGACCACCATGGACATCATCACCAACGGACACTTCCACCTCAGCGCTGCCCTGGGCTACCGGGACGAGGAGTACGACGCCTTTGGAGTGCCCCGAAACCGACGAGTATCCCGCTACCTGGAATGCATCGATGTAATGCGGAAGCTCTGGACCCAGGATGAAGTCACCTTTCATGGCGAGCATTTCCACCTGGAAGGCGCCCAGATGACCATCCGTCCCATTCAGCAGCCCCACCCGCCCATCTGGGTAGCAGCCAACGGAGACGCCGCCATCAAGCGGGCAGCCCGCCGCGGGCTGCCCTGGTACGTGAACCCGCACGCCACCTACACCAATATCAAGCAGCAGATTGAGCTGTACCACGAGACAGCGGAGGCCGCCGGTTCCGGCGCGCCCGAGGAACTGCCCATAGCCCGGGAACTGTACGTTGGCGAGACGCGGGAGCAGGCATGGCGGGATGCCGCTCCCTTCCTGGGCGGCAAGTACGCCGCCTACGCCCAGTGGGGCCAGGACAAGGCCATGGACGAGGAGTTCAGCTCAGCCTTCGAGGAACTGGCCCGGGACCGCTTCATCATCGGCGACCCGGAAGACTGCATCGGAGAGATAGAAAAGCTGCGGGAACTGGGCATGTCCCACGGCAGCTTCCGCATGATGTGGCCCGGAATGGACCTGCGCCGGGGCCTCCGCAACCTTGAGCTGTTCGCGGATCGGGTGATTCCGCATTTCAGGGGGTAGGGGGCAACGGCGAGGGCCCCGGCTGAAAAGGCCTGGAGGCTACCAGGCGCGCAACCGGGGGTCTGGCCGTAGCCAAAAGCGCGAGAGAGCCGGAAGCGCGGTCGCAAGCATGGGCAGGCCCGAACCTACCCGCCCCCGACTATCTGTCCCAAGGTCGAACTGAACCGGCCCTTGTTCAGGGTTTGCTGGGCGCCCAGCTGGGCCGCCCGCTCCATGGAGGCGGTGTCTTCGTGGGGGCCGAAGGCGACTATGCGGGGGCCAGCGCCGGAGGCGGAGGTGACTCGCTCTCCCAGCGCCGCCAGAACGCTATTCCAGGTATCCGCGTCGCCTTCCAGGTCCACCAGCACCAGTTCCGTTTCGCCGTCAACGTACGTTCCCCAGAAATCGGCCTCGGTGTGGGCCTGGCGTACCGAGAAGCCCAAGGGTTCGGCCACTGTTTCAATCCTGGCCTGGAAGAAGAGGTTCTGTCCCAGCAGTATTATTCGGCTTGCGTTGGCCATCCTAACTGCCCTGCGACTGCTGCAGCCGCTCGCCGAGCAGGTCGAGAGCAGCCTGGGCGGCGGCCCGCTTGTTGCCGTCGCGGTCGCTGTCGAACTGGCGGTGGATTGCCACGTCGTTGCCGCTGGCGTCGGCCAGCCCGATGTAGAAGGTGCCAATGGGGAAGGACGAACGTCCCTGGCCCGGGCCGGTTACGCCGGTAGTGGAGACGGCATAGTCGGTGCCAGTCAACTCCAGCACGCCCCGCGCCATGGCAATGGCCATTTCCTCGCAGACGCTGCCCTTGGTGTCATAGAGTTCGTCGGAGACTCCGAGGATGCTCTGCTTCAGTCCGCCGGTGTAGGCAATTACTCCGCCCGGAAAGAACTGGGAACTGCCGGGGATGGTGCCCAGCAGATAGCCGATAAGGCCTGCCGTATCCGCCTCAGCTACCGAGACCCGCTTGTCCTGGGCCATCAACATTTCCGCTACTTCGCTGACATCCATGGATTTCCTCCTGAAGATATGATTGCTGTTCGCCGCCCAACATTTCCTTCCCCCGCCACCGCCCGTATCTTACCACTGTTCCGGGCCACGTATGGAATAACGGAGATTCGGCTCAGGGTCTTTCGATTGTCGGTGGCAACTCCGCCAGTCCGTTCGTGGTGAGCTTGGAGAACCATTCAGGGCGGCCCTTCGACAGGCTCAGGGCGAACGGTGGAAGAGACTCTACCACAATAATCGAAATACCCTGGACTCGGCTGGACGGGATTGCGCCAGGCAACTGGAAGCAGACTAACGGCCGGACAGGGTTCGCAGGGCTTCCTCGTCCAGTTCTATGCCCAGGCCGGGGCCGGTGGGCACGTCCAGGAAACCATCCCTGACTTCCAGGGGTTCTTTCAGGACCGGAATCTCGTCGCGAATGGTAACCGGTTCTATGTTGTATTCCTGGGCGTAGGGCACGATGGGATAGGCGGCGCAGAAGTGCAGGTGCGCGACCGTGCTGATGGTGGGCTGGGTGTTGTGGACCGTTATGGGCTTGCCGAAAGCCTCGCACAGGGCCGCAATTTTCTGGAACTCGGTGAAGCCCGGCGCCTTCACGATGTCCGGCTGGATAATATCCACCCTTCCCTTGAGAATGAGGTCGCGGTACTCGTAACGGGTGTAGATCATCTCCCCGGAGGCTATGGGAATATCCAGGGCGTCTGCTACGGCCGCCAGGCCTTCCAGATCATAGTGCGGCCGGGGTTCCTCAAAGTGGAACACGCCCAGGGACTGCAGGGCCTTGCCCACTTCAATGCCCCGGTGCACCGAATAGGCGCCGTTAACGTCAACCAGGATGTCTATGTTATCCCCCACCGCCCTTCGTACTTCGGCTACGGTGGCGATGGTATGGTCGGCGGTGTCGTCCATGGCGCCCGGAACCGCGCTGTGCAGCTTGTAGGCAGTGTAGCCCTCTTCGGCGAAGGATGCGGCGCGGCGGGCCTCTTCCAGCGGTGTCATGTCCCGCCGCATGGAACTGGCGTACATACGAATTTTGTCCCGCGATGCGCCTCCCAGGAGCCTGGAAATGGGTTCCCCCACGGCCTTGCCCTTAATGTCCCAAAGCGCAATGTCTATCCCCGCGATGGCGCACCAGATGGCGCCGCCCATTTCCAGGCCATTGGCAGCCCGCTGCATATCATTGAAACGCAGGGTTGTATCGACCGGGTCCTTGCCCACCAGGGCCGGCTTCAGGAGTTCATCAATAAGGGTTTTGACGATGCCGGGCTGCCGCCGGAAGCACTCGCCGATGCCGACGATGCCCTCGTCGGTAAAGACGCGCACGAAGGGGAAACTCCGGTCCAGGATAAGGCATTCGACGTCCGTAATTTTCATGGCAGGCGCTCCCGGGGCTTTCAGGTTGAGGTAATTACACAAAGGGTTGTCGTCAAATTAGCCATTACTGCCGGTTGGTGATCGGATGCAAATACGCTGCAATACAAAGCCTTGTTACATCGCGGAGGCTATCACCCACAATTTAGACGTTTCTGGATTCCGGCTTTCGCCAGAATGACGGGAATCGACTTTTCACGACACTCCCTAAGAGCATCAATTGGCCGAGCGCGTGAGTTCCGGCGACTGGCTGTGTGGAAGGCGCAAGCTCCCGAGGTCTTAAGATTGTCGGTGGCAACTCCTCGAGTCCGTTCGTGGTGAGCCTGGAGAACCATTCCGGGCGGCCCTTCGACGGGCTCAAGGCGAACGGTGGAAGAGACTCTACCACAATCACCGAAAGACCCTGCGCAGGCTCCAGGGTCTCTTGAGGGTCTCTTTCTGAGCGACAGGAATTCAGGCGGCCTGGCCCGTACGTGGCCGGCGCATCCGGTTTCGCGTCAGGCGGGCGATGAGCACCCCGGCCACCAGCCCGCACAGGTGTCCTTCCCAGGAAATGAAGGGGGCAGTTGGCAGCAGACCCAGGAAAATACCGGAACCGAACACCAGCGCCACCACCACCGCCACCAGGATGGCAATAAAACTGCGCTCGTACCAGCTCCGCGACACCAGGTAACCAAAGTAACCAAACACCAGGCCGCTGGCCCCAACGTGAATCAGGTTCTGGTCGTCCCAGGGCCAGGGGCGGCCAACCGCCCACAGGGCCAGTCCTCCCGCGAAGACTATAAACAGGGTGACTCCCACGAAGTTGGCCTGGCCCCGGGCCGCCACCAGTCCTCCGAGGATCAGGAGCGGAAAGGTGTTGGACAGCAGATGGCCGAAGCCCCCATGCAGGAAGGGACTGAGGGGGATGCCTCTTAATCCCTCTATCGTGCGGGGAACCAGGCCGTACACGTTCAACTGATGGCCCAGGAAGAGGTTTACGACTTCCACCACCCACAGTATGGACACAAAGGCGATGAGGAGGGAAAAGCCGCCCAGTCGGTCCCAGAACATGCCTACACCCGGCTTCCTTGCGATACCTGGACCGGCTTCTGCAGCAGGAGGAAAAATTCACGGTTGCCCTTGTCTCCCAGGATGGGGGAAGGACACAGACCCCGGATCCGCAATCGCTGTTCGGTGGCCCAGATTACCATCTTGCCAAGGGTGGAGGCATGGACCCTGGGGTCCTTAACGATGCCGCCACGACCTACTTCGCCCCGGGACGCCTCGAACTGGGGCTTGACCAGGGCAACTATGTGCCCGCCCTCTTTCAAGTGGGTTATAGCGGGGGGCAAGACCAGGGCCAGCGATATGAAAGACACGTCCACCACTACCAGGTCCACCGGCCGGGGAAGGTCGTAAGGATGGCGCGCGTTGACCTTCTCCATCACCGTTACCCGCGCGTCCTGGCGCAGGCGGAGATGCAGTTGTCCGTGCCCTACATCCACGGCAAAAACGTGGGTCGCGCCCCGCTGCAACAGGCAGTCGGTGAATCCGCCGGTGGAAGCGCCCACGTCGAGGCCGGTCATTCCCTCAACAGCCAGCGAGAATTCGTCCAGCGCCCCGGCCAGCTTCAGGCCGCCGCGACTGACGTAGGGCAGGCGTCCCCGTACCTCCAGTGAGGTGTCCTCTGGCAGTGAGGAACTGGCTTTAAGCACCCGTCCTGAGGGAGCAAAGACCAGGCCTTCCATAATCATGACCTGGGCCTGTTCCCGGCTTTCCACCAGTCCCTTCTCGGCCAGCAGGACATCAGCCCGTTTTTTTCGAACCCTGGTAGTCATTATCTTCTGTCAGTCAGCGGGTGGGCAGGCTTATGCAGCAACAATTTCTCGTTCCGAGGGATAGACCGCGTGGTATGGAGCCAGAAATCCGACACGGTCGGCGCCCGTCTATTCCTGAACGCAGCCTGCTCTCCGATCAACCTACTCTCCGGTAAAGTTGGGCGCCCGCTTTTCCAGGAAAGCGCGGTAACCCTCCTGGTAGTCCCTGGTGTCGAACTGGGCCAGGGGAATACCGGCCTCTTCCGGTGTCAGGTTTTCCAGGGACGGCTTGGCCTGTACCTGGTTCAAAGTTCGCTTGTTGGCGGCGTGGGAAAGGGGCGCCAGGGCGGCAATATCGCGTGCCAGCTGGTAAGTCACCTCTTCCAGATTTTCAAGGCTGGTTACCTGGTTGACCAGGCCCATGCGCAGGGCTTCCTCGGCGTCCACCAGCCGGCCGGACATCAGGATGTACAGCGCATTGCCCTTGCCCACCAGGCTGACCAGTCCCCGCATTTCCCGGTGACCGATGCTGATGCCCAGCCGGGCGGCAGGAATGCCCAGCCGGCTGCCCTCGGCCGCAATGCGCAGGTCTGTGGCCACCGCCAGCTCGCAGCCGCCGCCGGCAGCAAAGCCCCGTATCATGGAAATGGTGGGAGTGACCAGGTTGGCCAGCGTATCCAGCAGGCCGTCCACAGCCGCGTTGTAAATCTTGCCCCTGGCCGAATCGGCGCGATATTCGTCGAAATCGGCGATATCCGCGCCGGCCGAAAAGGCCACGTCGCCGGCTCCGGTAATCACCACCACACGAACATCCCGGTCCCGATCCAGTTCCTGTAACCTGTCGGCCAGTTCACCCCACATATGGTAGTTAATGGCATTGCGCTGCCTGGGCCGGTTGATGGTGATGGTGGCTATGGGTGGCTGCCGGTCCAGCAGGATGTAATCCAGGGCAGTGGTGGACATGAACTCCTCCGGTGGAAAAGGGTCGTTTTGCGGGGCGATTCAAGGGTAGCCTACAGGCAAGTCGGAAAGAGTGTCAACCGGAAAAAATCCAAAATATTGCGAATTATAATCACCATTTTTTCGAGTCAAAATTAGCATTGGGACTACTTGAAAGCATAATCAGCGAACTAATTACGAAATCATCACACAATCTTCATATGCTATAACTTGTATCAATGATTTTGGCTTGCCTTGTGCCGGGGGAAGCCTATAAGATAGTGGGCATCCCGAGATACCTCGCAAAAAGCCCCATCGTGTTCAGTCGGGCCCGTCGGATTGCCGATGGGCCTGTTCCCGGAATCTCGCGGAGCATCTACTACCCTGGAGCGTTGCAGCATGAGAGCAGCCCGAATAGTAGCTCCCAAGCAGTTTGACTTTGTGGACCTGGATATGCCCCAAGCCGGCGACGGCCAGTGCCTGATAAAACTGGAACGGGTTTCCGTGTGCGGCAGCGACATTCGTCACGGTTACGGCCCCGTTGAGCCGGAAGAGAACTATCCCATGCCGGCGGGGCGCCCCTGCCACGAACTGGCCGGCGTCATCGTGGAAAGCCGTACCGACGAGTACCACGAGGGCCAGCGGGTCATAGTCATTCCTGAGCGCGGCACCGGCGGCCTGATGGAATACATGGTCTCGCGCCCGGGCCGCATGATTCTGCTTCCGGACGAGGGGCCGCTGGACGGGTGGGTAATGTGCCAGCCACCCGGCACCGTCCTTTATTCCTGCAAGCGGATGGACACCCTTCTCCAGAAGAACGTCCTGATTCTGGGCCAGGGCAGCATCGGGCTCAGCTTCACCATGCTGACTTCCCGCATGGGCGCCCGCAACGTAATGACGGTGGACCCCCTTGACTACCGGCTGGAAAAGTCGGCCCAGATGGGCGCCTCCCATACCATCAACCCGGACAGGGACAACCTGACCGAGGCCGTTATGGAAATTACCCGCGGCCAGGGCCCCGACATTGTGGTTGAGGCCGCCGGCTACCCGGATACCTTCAACGAGGCCTTCCGGCAGGTGCGCCAGTTCGGGACCGTCATCCTCTTCGGCATTCAGAGCGACGACTTTGTGCCCCTCGAGCACAACCTGCTGATGGAGAAGCAGCCTACCATCTTCCCCACCACCGGCGCGCGCAGCGCTGATCCCATCAGCCAGATTCAGGACCTGGTCAGCCTGCGTGAGCGCGGCTGGTGTGAACCTGCCGACCTGATAACCCACCGCCTTCCCTTCTCTGACGTCCAAAAGGCCTACGACATGTACGAGCAGCGCCAGGACAACATCATCAAGGTGGTAATGGACATCAATCAATAGCAACGAACCGCATTTGGATTTCCGCATATGGATTTCCCCCGGTCAGCAATATCGGGAAAAATCTGTTTTGGAGAGCGGTTCCGTTTGGGCCTGCCACGATTGAGGAGGTGAAGTAGTGGGGCCAGCAGCGATTAACATTCAAATGGTTCGGGAAAACCTGGCGCTATCCATAGCCTTTTGGGCCGCGGCCCAAAGGGGCGTTATCACCGCCAACAGCGTACCGGCAAAAGCCGCATTCAAGTCCATAGGCAACGAATTCCTGGAGGTAGATACTCCCCTGGAACTGGCAGACAACCGGGAACTGGTAAGGTGCGTCAGCAACCAGATTCGCAGCGCGTTCGCCTTTTCCGCCATCCAGACCTACCGTTCCCTGGAAACAACCTACCGTGGCTCTCCTTTGCAGGAGATGGACAACGACTTGCGGGGCGCCCGTTGCAGCTTCTTCGTCCTCAACAAGACAGTAGCCCAGAACCTTCTCTCTCCCATCTGGGTCTGTCCTCCTGAATTTCGCACCCGGTTTGAGGTCCGAGACGTTCCCTTTTCCCTGGATACTTCCGCCCTGGACGGCAAGGAAGTGTTCTGGGACCACTTTGGCGGGCTGCAGAGTTACCTGGGGTTGCTGGAGTACTGTTGCCTGCGGGTTGCCGAGGACACTTCCGACGTCCCCAGGGAGGACAGGATTGTCGAGGCTGAGCCCTCCACCAGGCCGTCCCTGACGGGTAATGGCAAGATTTCCACCACCGACGACGTGGTGACCTATATCGGGGAACGCTGCGATATTGGAGACACCGAGAAAGTCATTGCCAAAGGTCTGTACCTGGACTATACGGAGTGGTGCTACCAGCGCGGCGAGGAACCCCTGGCTCAGCGCAGCTTCGGCATGCAGTTGACTGCCCGTGGGTTTCACCGGCAACGGCGCGGCAAGGGACGTCACTGGTGGATGGGACTGGGACTTCGTACTCCCTTCGTTCCATATTCCGCCAATGGGCACCCTTCGGTGACAGAATCTCGGCAGCCGATAGTGTAGCGCCGGACCTTCCCTAAACCGGGCACAACTTCCGCTACACAGTTGCCAACCCGGAACGCGACCAGTCCCTGGCCTCCTTTTATCATCTCTTCCCTAAAGCCAGGTCCTCCCCCTGATCAACGCATCTGCGCACTGCGCGCCGGCATGTGCGCTGGTCCGGCATACGCTGGGCACAGGGCAGGATTGTCCGGGTGAATTGCGGGGGGCCGGCTCGTGGAGACTCTCCCGGCTGCCGGAGAGGGTGGCCAGAGCAGGGTTGTCGAGAAATGGGGCGCCAGGTCGGCGAGGTTCTACTGCGCCGTCCAGCCACCATCGATAACAAGCTCGTTGCCCGTCATGAAGGATGACTCATCGGAAGCCAGGAATAGAACGCCGAAGGCTACGTCGTTGGGCTGACCGTACCGGCCCAGGGGTATGCGGGAAACGGTGGTGTTGAAGCGGTCGGGGTTGGAGCGTCCGCCTTCGGTCATGGGCGTGGCGATGGGGCCCGGGTGGACGGAGTTGGCCCGGATGCCGTCGCCGGCGTACTGAATCGCGGTGGCCTTGGTGAAGATGCGCACCGCGCCCTTGGAAGCCTGGTACTGGGAACTGCTGTTGTCCACTCCCACCAGCCCCAGCTGGGATGAGATGTTGACGATGGAGCCGCCGCCATTCCGGCGCATTACCGGCAACACAGCCCGGGTACCCAGGAAAGTCCCCTTGGCATTGATATCCATCACCCGGTCCCACTCTGCTTCGGACACATCCTCCAACAGGCCGGCGCCGCTAACCCCGGCGTTGTTGACCAGTATGTCCAGCTTGCCGAATCGCGATACGGCAGCGTCTATGGCGGCCTGCCACTGGGCCGCGCTGGTAACGTCCAGGGGCAGAAACATGGCCTGACCGCCCTCCCGGGCAATGTCGGCCTCCAGGGCCTTCCCATCCTCCTCAAGCACGTCACCAAAGGCGACGCTGGCCCCCTCGGAGATGAAGAGGCGGACCTCCGCGGCGCCCATACCCCGGGCCCCGCCGCTGATAAAGGCAACCTTGCCGGCCAATCGCATTTTTGCACCTTCAGGTAAGGAGGTAGCCGTTCCGGACACATCCCGAAAAACTGCGAACCCCATAATAACACCTGGGGGGAGACAGCAGGAGGCGGAGAAAGGGTTATTCTTCGGATTTGACGGGGAAGGCCCGCTTGTGGAGGGTGGCTACGCCGAAGATTGCAGACGCCACCAGGGCCATGGCCGGGCCAGAGGGCCAGTTGGCGTAGTAGGACAGGTACAGGCCGACGACCGCCGAGAGTACCCCGATGGCTGCGCCAATCAGGATTACCCCGGTGAACCTTCTTGCCAGCAGGTAGGCGGCTGCCGATGGAATTACGAGCATGGCCATTACCAGGACTATTCCAGCCGCCGACAGGCCAATGACGATAACCAAAGCCAGCAGAGCCAGCAGGACATACTCGACCACCGTGGTTTTGATACCGACAACCCGGGCGCCCACGGGGTCAAAGGTGGTGAAGACCAGGTGCCGGTGGAACAGGAAAATCCCGGCGGCCACGGCCACGGTCAGGACCAGGGACACCAGGACGTCGGTGCGCGTCACGCCCAGGACCTGGCCCAGCAGCAGGTCTTCGATGTTGATGGCGCGTCCGGGATTCACGTCCACGCTGATGGACAGAATAATCAGCCCGATGGCGAACATTCCGGCAAAGACTACGCCGATGGAGGTATCGTCACTGATGCCCGTGTGGCGGCTGAGGTACCCCATAAGCAGGGCAATGGCGATGCCCCCGGGGACGGCGGTGACGTAAGAGGTAAAACCCAAAAGAGAGGCCACGGCAACGGGGACAACTATAGAGTGGGCCAGGGCATCGCTCATGAAAGCGCGGCCCCGGGTGATGATGTAGGCCCCTACTATGGGAAGCAGAAACCCCACCAGCGCCGAAACTATCAGAGCCCGCTGCATGAAAGAGTACTGGAAGGGCCCGGCAACGAAATCAATCATTATCAATCATTGTTCATGTGGGTCTCGATGTGAGTTTCACCGCCCATATGGCTGTGGGCCAGAACCATGCCGTGGGAGCCGTAGAGTTCCTCCAGAACCTCGGGGTTGAATGCCTCTGCGGGCGGCCCATAGGCGCAGATGTGGCGGTTGATACAGATGATCTGGTCGAAGCGTTCGGCCAGGTTGGTCAGGTCATGGGTTGCCAGCAGCACCACTCTTCCTTCGTCCCGGAGGGACTGGAGGACTTCAATAATGCCCTCCTGGGCTCCCACATCCACCCCGCTGAAGGCTTCGTCCAGCAGAATGATGCTGGCATCCTGGGCCAGGGCCCGGGCTATGAACACCCGTTGCCGCTGTCCCCCGGAGTTTTCTTCGATGAGGGCATCGCGCCTTTCCCACAGACCGACCCGTTCCAGGCACGTCCTTACAATTTCGCGGTCCTTGCGGCCAAAATGGCGGAACAACCCCAGGTGGCAGTACCGTCCCATCATCACCACGTCGTGAACGGTGGCAGGGAACCGCAGATTGATGCTGTCCCGCTGGGGAACGTAGGCCAGGGCACCGGAGCGACCCTTGGCGCCGTGCAGTTCCACCGTTCCCCTGGTAATGGGCAGCACTCCGGCGATGGCGCCGAAAAGAGTGCTCTTACCGGCCCCGTTCGGACCCAGCACACCGACCAGGTTGCCGGGGCCAATATGAAAATTGACGTTGACCAGGGCGCGAAATCCGTCTCGGTCCACTGTCAGATCGGTAACTGTAATTCCCGGCTGGTTATTCATTGGTGGCCCTCGGTGTCCTGGCTGTCCCCACCATGCTTCTGTTGGCACTAAGTGAGGGGAGAAACGCAAGGGAGCAACGGCGCGCATAAAGCGGGGCTCGTTGATATTTGCAATCATCCGTTGTTTCTAAACAGGAACTGCCATCGATTGTATAACAGGTGAAAGAAGGTATCAAATACTTCAGGGTATTGGGCGAAGGCCATCGCATGAGCGCCAAATTGGCCAAACTTCTGGAGAACGGTCAACAGGATATTGTGGGGAACAAACGATGGGGGGCGGGATACCCGCCTGCGCGGGAAAGACGGCAGGAGGGGTGATGGGACCGAGTCTGAATTCATCCGATAGCCCTGGCCCCCTGGGCGAAGGCCGTCGCATTTCTTGAGGTGCAATGAGGGTCAATTGCCAAGGGCACGGGGGCTTTCCCACTCTCTCTGGAGAGACATGAGGCGTTCCAGCTTACCTGTATGCGCTCAATCTGGCCCGCTCTGTTTTCGAGGCGGGGAGTTCTTGAAGAAGGCCAAGGTGACGTGACGCTGTTCTGGCAGGATCCGGCAAGCGGATCCCGGGGGATTATCGGGAGACGAAGCGGGACCGCGCCAATGTGGAAGGGCGGGCAACAAACCCGCCACCGCAGAGGGGCAAACCGTATGGCAACCCATTCCAGGGGCCCTTGAGGAGGGGGTTGATTAGCCTGCTACCGGCTGTCCTCCACCTGGCTGAAGGGTTGCCGGGCGAAGATGCGATGTACCATCGGTTCAAAGAATTCCAGCGGAAGGGACTCGTAAGCGGGGTCGAAGGAAGACTGGTCCCATTTGTGGCAGAAGTCAACGGTGTCCTGGTACCACGGGTGGTCGCGGTAGGCGTCCCGGGCGTTGCGGTCGCCGCCCGAATGGTGGGCGTAATAGTAGCTCTGGAACAGGCCGTGGTGCCTGACTATCCAGTAAGTGCGCTCGGAAACGTAGGGACGCAGCACCGCCGCCGCCAGTTCGCTGTGATTGAAGGGTGACAACAGGTCGCCGATGTCGTGGAGCAAGGCCGCCACCACTGTTTCCTCGTCGGCCCCGTCGCGATGGGCGCGGGTGGCGGACTGCAGGGAGTGCTCCAGCCGGTCAATCTTGTAGCCGGACAGCGACCCCGACAGGTTCCGGAGCATGTCCAGCACCCGGTCCGCCGTACCCTGGGCGAATTCTTCCTCCAGTCGATCCAGGAGTGCGTAGTCCTCGCGGGTGCCTTCCGCCATTCTGGTGAAGGCTACCGTCTCGTTGATATCGGGCATGGGTTCGCTCCTTTAACCTGTTGGTTGTGCCGGTTCAATGTTGTCGGGACCGGGCTGGTGTTGATTCTTGCTGCCAGCGTGAATGCACCTGGTGTCGCGCGGGACACGGGCAGACACACGGGCCTTCGCCGGACACGGGCAGACACACAGGTCTGCCCCTACCGAATTGCTCACCCTGCGGAGCGGAAGGCTGCTGCCGTGGCCTTCACCCGTTCCAGGTCTATAGGGTTTGTGATTATTCCGTCCTTCTTCAGGCTGGTGCCCACTATGGCGCCGTCAGCATGGGCGAGAAACCGGTCTGCGTTGGCGGCGTCCACGCCGCTGCCCACCAGCAGGGGGCGGTCGGGTACGGCGCGGCGCACCGTGGCCACCTCGTCAGCGACGGCAGGTTGACCCGTGACAGGTCCGGTGACAATCAATGCGTCGGCCAGGCCCCGGTAGGCTGTTTCCCGGGCTATCAGGCCCAGGTCCAGATCGCCCAGGGGCACGGCGTGTTTCACCATCACGTCGGCAACTATGGCGATGTGGTCCGCATCCAGCAACCGGCGGCGGCGCAGGGTCTCAAATGCCTCGCCCGTTACCAGCCCCTCGTCGGCAGCCATGGTGCCATAGTGGATGTTGACGCGAATGAACTGGGCCCCTCCGGCCACAGCCACCGCCAGGGCGGAAAGGGCGTCGCTGCGCAGCATGTTGACCCCCACCGGCAAGGGAGTGGAGCGGCAGACCAGGTCCACGGCGCGGGTCATTCCAGCCACCGTTTCCGGTTCCACCCGCCCGATGCGGAAGGGGGCGTCGCCAAAGTTCTCGACAATAATGCCGCTGGCTCCGCCTTCGGACAGCGTCGCAGCTTCCCGCTCCGCCTGATCCAGCACGGAAGACAGGTCGCCGCCCCAACGGGGTGAGCCAGGCAGGGGAGGCAGGTGAATTACGCCGATAAAGGCTTTGCTTTCGCCGAAGTGGAAGGGCATGTTGGTGTTTTGATTCCGCAAAGGCCAGGGGCATCAGCCCGATGCCGGACGTCCCCTGGTCTTGAGTTTTCGATGGTCCCGGTTTCGTCCCGACTTTCGTTTCCTTTCCGGCTCGCGGTCAAAGCCGTAGTCCGGAAAGGGCAATTCCGACGGATGGGGTACGTTGTTCAGGCCGGCGGCCCCGACGGCCAGGTCGCACTGGATGTAGCCCCAGTTGACCAGCCGCATCTTTTCTTCGTCGGTAAACGCGGCCATGCGGGTCCGCATTGAACGGATATAAGAAGTCCAGCCCGGCCTTACCGGAAAGGACAGCAGCTCGCGGTCGTCCCGGGGGTCGTTCCTCAATGCCCAGACAACTCCCGACTTCTCGCCCCTTTCAATGTCCGCCGTAAGCTGTTCCATCCTGAGGTTACGATTTTGCTCCAGGGCCGTATGCATGGGGTTGGTGATACGGGAGGTCCAGACTTCCCAGGGAGGTATGTCCGACCTTCGAAAAGACTTGGTGCCGTCGGACACCAGCAGGTGTTTCATGTGGCGGATGGCGTGGAGACCCAGGCTGTCGCAGAGGCCGGCATCCGCCAGGGTGGCCGTTCCCGGGACGGGTTTTAGTACGCTGCCGGGCCGCTCTTCGCCGGTTGCATCGAATCCCGGCAAGGGCAACCGCACCGGCGGCAACGCGGGCGGCAGGGCCGAAGAGGCGGCCAGCACTTTGGCCAGGGGGATGTCGGTTTGCTCTACCCGGCCAAACTCTCCGGTATCCACGCCCTCCCGTGAGAAGGTCCAGTTGCTCTCCGTTTCCAGGTGGCAGGCGTTGAAAATGAAGCGCGGGTGACTGGGTAGTTGTTGCAGGGTGTGCTTGCCAACCAGCAGGTCTTCGTAGCGCTTTTCCAGTGCAGTAGGACCGGCGAAGAAATCGGCGAAGAGACCCGCAAAGGAACTGGCCACGTCAATGTTGCGGCTGCAGAGCTGGAAAACGGGTTCGGCTACTTCATCCCTGAAGTTGTCAGCCTGGCAATTGTTGAACCGCAGCCGTTCCCAGCGGGTTCCAAGGACCCCGGCCACCAGGGCGCCGCCGGATACGCCGGAGATGGCGTCGATCTCTACCAGCTTGCCGATTTCATTCAGCCGCCACAGACCGCCCAAATGAAAGAGGCTGGCGCGGAAGCCTCCACCGGAAAGAGCCAGGCCGATCTGTTCCTCGCTTGCAGCCGTCATAGGATGCCGGACCTCAACGGACCAGGGCTCCGTGCTTCGGGCTACCCCGGAATAACCTTTTACCTGGAAGGAAACCTTTTCGCCAGTATATCAATAATCAGGGCCGCGCCCAACTGACTGGTCAACTCCGATGAGTCGTAGGGCGGGGCCACCTCCACCAGGTCGAAAGCAACCAGGTTGTGACCGGACACCAGTGCAGCCAGGCAGTCACGCATCTCGTGATAGAAGAGGCCGCCAATTTCGGGAGTGCCGGTGCCGGGGGCCTGGCTGGGGTCTATCACATCGATGTCCAGGGTGATGTACAGGTTCTCGCCCCGGGGTATCTGCGCCGCTATGGCATCGGGGCCCTGGGAACGAAACTGGCTGGTGGTGATGATGAGACTGCCGTCCCGCTGCGATTCCTCATAGGGCTGGCGTCGGGCGGTACGAATACCCACCGAGGTTATGTGGCTGACGAAGTCCAACTCCCGGCAGCGGCGGATGGGGCTGCCGTGGGTGAAGAGTTCGCCCTGATAGTCGTGGCTGTAGTCCAGGTGAGCGTCGAAGTGGACGATGTTCAGCGGCTCGAATCGGCTCAGGCCCCGCACCACCGGATAGGTAATGGCGTGGTCGCCGCCAACCACCACGGGGAAGGAACCCCGGGCAACCACCTTTTCCACCGCCTCGGTCAGCTTGTCGAAGTTGCGATGCACGTTGGAGGGGATGGTGGTGATGTTGCCGCAGTCGGCCATGGTGACTCCCCGCAGCAATTCATCCCCGGCCTCGATGTTGTAAAAGCCCTCGGCTTCCTGTTGGCGGCCGAAGGGGTCGGTATAGGAATAGGCCCGGGGGGCGTCGCGGACGGCATCGGGACCGTAGCGGGCGCCTGGCCTCCCCAGGGTGCCCTGGTCGAAGGGCATACCAATAAAGGCAATGTCGGCATCCAGTTCATCCAGGTTGGTGCACAGGGGGGCCTTGAAGAAGGTGCGGGGCTGGGCCCGAAGAATGGGCCATTCCTGTTCCGTCATTGGTTCCTCGAAGTAGAGTGTTTGTCGATTGCAATCAGGGCGTGCCTTGTACCCGCCCTGTCGAAGTTTACGAGTCGTGGCGCCAGCCTCGCCTTTGCGTCAGGCCAGGTTAGTTCTGAACAGCACATCTGGTACGCAATCCGAGGTTACTCCTCCAGGCAGTCAACCGTCGCGGCGGGGTGGCCGACCTCCGTACCCGGGGACGCCACCCGGTGAAGTACTTCAATATCCCCGAAATTCTGCGTGCTGACAGGTTCAGGCAGAATGAGTCCTCATGGAAGGCATTATAGCAAACGGGGTTCTGGGCAAACCGAAAACTGCCTTGAGAGCCGAGATTTTGGTTGGTCTGCTATCATTAAACGACGTCACTGGAGACCGCCGAGTTTTGACTACACCGCCAGCCAATTCCGAATCTGAACAGCAGCGCCGCGAGAAATCGGACCGCTACTTCCGGCTGAGCCAGCGGCGGCTCAAACACGCCCAGGAACAACTGGACCTGGGAGACACCGTGCAGGCCTCGGAAAAGGCCTATGGGGCCGTATCCCACGCCGTCAAGTCATACGCGGAGTTGCGAGGTTGGAACCACTACAACCACCGGGTGGAACTGATACTCGACCAGTTGCGAGACGAATGGGATGACCCTCAACTGACTATCTTTCACACAGTGGTGAAAGAGCTGCACAACAATTTCTTCGAGTACGAACTGGGCACTACCAGAGCCGGAGACTGTATTCAGACAGCCAGCTTGCTGCTGGATAAACTGGAAACAATCAGGAACGCTGCTCCCCGTCCTTTGCCTTCAACAAACCTAAGCAGGGAACAGCGGCGGAGATTAAGCCAGCTATTGCAGCCTCCTGCCCAGGAACAGGTTCCCGCAGATAATCTGCCGCCCCTGGAAGACCTGCCGGAGTAAACCAATATTCTATGCCTTCTTCAAAGCTGGACCTGCACGGCAAGACCTGGTCTGAAGCTCTTACCGAGTTTCGAGACTTTTACAATGCCGCCGCCCGCAGCCATCCCGGGGGCGGGGTGCAACTGGAAGTGGTCCACGGTTATGGCTCATCAGGCCAGGGGGGAAGGCTGCTGACCAGCCTGCGCAATTACCTGGAACGGCAAAGCAACTCCGGCCTGCTCTCGTTCCGCACCGGCGAGGCAGTGGACGGCAACCCGGGCCACACGCTGATTACAACCCTCAAACCCCTGCCTGCCGCCGGCGACGATCTGGCTGACAACATCTGGGAGTTTTGCGTCCGGCCCCAGACCCACAGCAAGGTGCTGAACCGCTTCCGGCGGCATGGCGACCCCCAGGTACAGCAGGCGTTGAAAACACTACAGGGACAGCGACGACTAAGGCCGGTTACCGTGGGTCGGGAAAGGGGTTATGAGGCGGTTTAATCTGCTCCGGTGGTGGGGCGCCCTGCTCTGGCCCGCCAGAAGAGGCCCGGCAACATCGCATTACCGAGATCCGTAGGGGCGCACGGCCGTGCGCCCCTACCTGACAGACCCAATTTCTATCGCGTTTCTATCTCGGATGTGGTATGGCCGACTCGCTTCCCTAGAACAGGGCTATGGGGTTCACCGGAGAGCCGGTGCCGCCTACCACCCGCAGCGGATTGACTGTCAGCATGAACTCGTACCGCCCCTCTTCGGCGCAGGCATCAGCCAGGGGCTCTAGCAAGGCATTGTCCAGGAGACCAATGCCGTAGGCGAAGATTGCCCCGTGGACACTCCAGGGAATGTCGTAGCCGTTGGGCATGAAGTCCATCATGTCCCAAACCAGTAGGCAACAATCCGACTCCCGCAGGAACTTGAGGCAGGAGGCGTGGAGGCCGGGCCGGCCCGATGGGTCGCCGCCCCAGATGCCGTTGACCTCGCCCCACTTCTCGCGGCCGCCGTAAACAATCACCGCGTCGCCCGGCTCCAGGGTAATACCCTCGGCCTTGGCGATGTCCTCCAGTTCCCATCCGTGGATGGGGTTGTCCATCGTAACGAAGGGCTTGCCCCGGTGCTTGGGAACGTCGAAAAGGATGCCACGGGTGATGATCCCCTCTTTCCAGTGCTCAACAGAACCCCAGGTGGCCCCGTCGTAGGTAATGACGTCCTCGGCGCGGCGACCGTTCCACATACCGTTCTCGTCCCAGACGTGGCACAGGGCGTCCAGATGGGTGTTGGCCTGCCCGTGATAGGAAACACCATAATAGTCGACGGCAGAGCCCCCACCCGGGTCGCGGGGGTTTCGCTTCATGAAATGCTGGGCGGGATTAGGGTTGTTGGCCGCCGGGGTTTTGGGGTACACGCGGCTGAGGGAAACGGAGCGGCCCGAGCGGACCAGGCGAGCGGCGGCCACCCGCTTTTCCGGTGTGACCATGTTCATCGCACCCATCTGGTCGTCGTCGCCCCACCGACCCCAGTTTCGGTCCTCTTTCAGATATGACAGAACCTCGTCCCTGCTGGGAATGTGGCGTTCCATAAGCGCTCTCCTCTGAGATTCTTTCCTGGGCCCCATTCTAGCACTGTTAAAAAGTCAACATTGCTGATTTCAGTAAATGGTAAAGGGGCTGCGAAGAATCAAACATAGACCAGCCTGGATGTTGGTGATACGATTCCCCGGCAGATAGAGGATGTCAGCTTTAGACTGAACCCTGTGCATTTACCCTGCGACAACTCAAGAAAGGAGCGATCTAACCATGAAACTGGTCCTGTACAACGATTATCAACTGGGTGTAATTGAGAACGGAAACGTGGTGGATGCCATGGCCGCCGTGGAAGGCATGAGTTTCCGCCGTCCCCACGACCTGATCGATGAAGTCATTACCAACTGGGACTCCGTGAAGCCCAGGATAGAATCGGCCATCGCCGGACAGAGCGGCGTGGCCCTGGATAGCGTGCGCCTGAGGGCCCCGGTTCCACGGCCCACCAAGCTTATCTGCGCCGCAGTCAATTACCTGGAGTACGGCCAGCGGCTGGCGGCCCGGCTGGACGCCTTCCTCAAGTCTCCCACCGCCATCATCGGCGATGGCGACACCTGCGTCCTGCCTCCCGCCCCCGCATCCATATTCCACCACGAACCGGAACTGGCCTTCGTAATTGGCAAGACGGCCACCAACGTCAGCCAGGAAGAGGCCCTGGACTACGTATTCGGATACACCAACTTCCTGGATATGTCGGCCCGAGGCATTCCGGGAGCGCTGGGCAACAGCTTCTTTCTGGGCAAGTGCTGGGACACCTTTGCGCCCATGGGTCCGGCCCTGGTTACCGCCGACGAGATCCCTGATCCCCAGAACCTACAGATCCGCCTGTGGAACAATGACGAGGCTCGCCATAACTTCCCCACCAGCGATATGGCCCACCCCATCAGGGAGTTGATCTCGGAGTTCTCCAAGGTAACCACCCTGGAGCCGGGCGACGTCGTAGCCACCGGCGTCAACCACCAGGAGATCGGCCCGGTGCAGGACGGCGACACCATCCGCATGGAAATAGCGGAACTGGGACCCTCACTGGTAATCCACATCAGCGATCCCGAGGGCAGGGAATGGCCCCGGGGAATAGACAAAGAGTTTGGGGCCATGGTCATCGCCGGCGCCCCGGCCAACCCCTAAACACTGGTTCTCCCTCGCAAACCTATGGATGGACAGGGCAGGCAGGACGGAGGAAAATGTCCTGCAAGCCCTGTCCATCTTCTTTTGGTGTAGAAATGGCAAAGACGGCATTGACCAGAGATGAGGTTCTCAGCCAGCTACGGAAACACAAGCCGGAGCTGGCGAAGCAGTTTGGACTGGCGACTTTGGCCCTTTTCGGTTCCACGGCGCGGAATGAGGCAACAGTGGACAGTGACATAGACTTGATGGTCACTTTTGACCGGCCTGCTACATCAAAAATGTTCTTCGGCCTCCAGTTTTATGTTGAAGACCTGCTAGAACATCCCGTTGACCTGGTAACTGAAAAGGCGTTTCGAGGAGAAAGGCGCACCTACGCGGACGCTGAAGCCATTTATGTCTAGCGGCTATGAGCAACCGAGGTCATGGCTGGTTTACCTGGCGGAAATGGTCGAGTTTTGCGAAAAAGTCTTGCAGTACACAGAGGGACTGGGGCAGCAAGCGTTCTTCGATAATGCCCTGGTATATGACGCTACCATTCGCAACATAACCTTGATCGGTGAAGCGGCAGCCCAAGTACCAGGACCGGTTCGCGCAACCCAGGAAAATGTACCCTGGCAAGCGATTGTGGCGACACGGAACCACATGATGCACAGGTATTATGCCATTGACGAAACCATCACCTGGAGCATCATCACAAGTGATATCCCGGAACTCCTGCCCTACTTGCGTAATATGCTGCGCTCCGTACGGGAATAGTCTTTAAATAGGGCCGTCCCACGCCATACCCCCTCCCCCCAAATCCGCTATACTGTCCCATATGTATGAGTCCCTGACCCACTTCCTGAAGACTTTCAGCGCCGAATCTCCCTTCCTCTGGGCCCTGCTGGTGATGGCGGTAATTGCCATGACCGGCCTGGTTCTGTACGGGTTCTGGGAGATAGTGCTGCGGGGAGTGGGGCTGGCCCTGGGCGGCGGTGACCGGGGCAACGGATCCGGACCCGGAGGCCACTAGGCGCCCATGCTGTTTCCCAACGCGGACGTGGTGGTCAATCCGGTACTCCTGGTCCTTCTGGGTGTGATAGTGGGCACCCTGGGCGGGTTCTTTGGCGTTGGCGGCGGATTCCTGATTACCGGCGGCCTGCTCGTGTTCGGCGTCCCCGAAATCTATGCCATCGGCACCGGCCTGACCCTCATAATGGGTTCCTCCATCATCAACATGCTCAAGCACAGGGGCCTGGGCAACGTGGACTTCAAGCTGGGCATTCCCATGGTGGTCGGGGCCATGCCCGCCGTCTTCCTGGCCGAATCCCTCAACAGCGCGCTGGAGTCCGCGGGACAGGTGGGGAACGTAATTCCCTACGTTTACGTTGTCGTGCTTCTGCTCTTGGGAAGCTTCCTGGTTTACGACTACATCAAAACCCGCAGGAGCCCGGCCCCCGAAGCTGGCCAGGGAGAAACGGTCTCCACGGCGGGTCTTACCCAGCGGGTGCAGTCGCTGCGAATTCCACCCCATTCCATCAGGTTGCCCGGGTTGCCTGCCTATTCCACCTACTTGTCCCTCAAGGTTTCCGGTATCGAGAGCATATCCGTCTTCGTGCCAATCCTGGTGGGCTTTGGCATCGGTTTTTTTGCCGGTCTGCTGGGCGCGGGCGGCGGTTTCATCCTGATGCCGGTGCTGGTGTTCGTAGTTGGCATACCAACCACCGTGGCCATCGGCACTGATCTGTTCCAGGTTATCATCACTGGTTCCTGGGGCACCCTGCTGTACTCCCTCAGCAATAGCGTGGACCCGCTGATGGCTCTGATAATTCTGGCCGCCGCCTCGGTAGGTTCACAAATTGGGACGACCGCTACCAGGTTCCTTGACTCCGGGCGGATCCGGATTCTTTACGGAATCACTGTGCTCAGCGGCGCCCTCGCCATTGGCATGGGCCAGTTGGGCAAGGCGGTGGATGGACTGGCGTTCCTGGGCAGGATAGACGACTGGGTGCTGTTGGGCGTTCCCGGCCTGATGTGCGTAATCATTACCGTCCTGATGGTGATGGAAGCAGTCCGGCGCCGGCAACCGGTGAGCGAGTCCCCATGAATTCCCCTTCCTTCAACTTTCAGCTTCACCACCGAGATGGCGGTGCCCGGGCCGGGCAGTTCACCACGTCCCACGGCGCCGTGACCACACCGATATTCATGCCGGTGGCCACCCAGGCTACCATCAAGACCCTTACGCCCCACGAGGTTATGGACCTGGGGGCGCAGATTGTGCTGGGCAACGCCTACCACCTTTACCTGAGGCCGGGGGTTGATGCGGTGGCCAGGTTTGGCGGTCTGCATGAATTCATGCGATGGCCCCGGCCCATACTGACCGACAGCGGCGGCTTTCAGGCCTTCAGCATGGGGGCTTTCCGCAAGGTGGACGACGACCACATCCGCTTCAGGTCCCACATTGACGGCAGCGAGCATATATTCACTCCGGAACTGGCCATCGCCAACCAGCAGGGACTGGGCGCGGACATCATTATGTGCCTGGACCAGTGCATTGCCTTTGGCGCCAGCCGCTCGGAAGTGGAACAGGCCATGGACCGCACCCACCGCTGGGCCAGGCTGTGCTACGACGCCCATTACCTCAGCCCCGCGCCAGCCTGGGCGGACACCGCGCGGCGGCAGGCGTTGTTCGGCATCGTGCAGGGGGGTGCCTTCGAGGACCTGCGGCAAAGATCCGCGGATTTTATCGCCTCCATACCCTTTCCGGGATACGCCATTGGAGGGCTGGCCGTGGGCGAGTCCAAGGCCATGATGTACGAAATTACCCAGCAGGTTACCGAGTTGCTGCCTTCGGACAAGCCCCGCTACCTGATGGGCGTCGGTTCCCCCGAGGACCTGGTGGAAGGGGTGTCCCAGGGGGTGGATATGTTCGACTGCGTGCTGCCCACAACGGCGCCCTCTTCACCCGCACCGGCAGGGTAAACATTGCCAACCGCCGATTCGCCGAGCAGGACGCGCCCCTGGAAGAGGACTGCCAGTGCTATGCCTGCCAGAACTTCACCGCTGCCTATCTCTGGCACCTGTTCAAGGCCAGGGAGGTACTGGGCCTGCGCCTGGCCAGCGTACACAACCTGCACTTCATCCTGCGGCTGATGGAGAACATCCGCCAGGCGATCCTGGACAACCGGTTCGAGGCCTTCCGGCGGGAATTTCACGACACCTACCGGCCCACCGACGAGGCCACTCGTCAGCGGCAGAAGGAGCGGTGGCTGGCGGCCAGGGGCGCGTAGCTTCCGGTCCATGAATTCACGGGTTTGCCACCGGATATGGGACGGCTTACGGCCCCAATTCTTGAATTCAAGCACAAGTGAAACATCAGACAACTTCCCTGCGCCAGAGACAATCATCAATGAACATTCGTATTCATTTGTGGATAAACAGGAGACAGCAATGATCCGCAGTTACCGTGGCATGACCCCCAGCATTCACCCCACCGCCTGGGTTAGCGAGGCCGCCTATGTGGTGGGCGACGTGGAAATCGGCGCCCACTCCAGCGTCTGGCCCGGCACCGTGATTCGGGCCGATACCATCAAGATTACGATTGGCGAACACGTGAATATCCAGGACAACTGTGTCCTTCACGCCGACAGCGACGCCACTTACGAGGACTACGTTACCCTGGGCCACGGCGTCATCAGCCACGCCAAGCACATCAAGACGCACTGCCTCATTGGCAACGGGGCAACCCTGAACGATGGCGTAATCCTGGGGGAAAACTCGGTCATCGCCAGCGGTTCGGTGGTGCTGGAACGGCAGGAATTCGGCCCCAACTCCTTTGTCCTGGGAGTTCCGGCCTCGGCCCGGGAGGCTCCCACCAACGAACGTCACCACGCCATGATTCGCCGCACCGCGGAAAGCTACGCCCGCAAGGCCCAATTGTTCAAGGAAGAAGGCCTGGGCGGCACCGACATAGACGGCGAAGAGGCCTGACATTCGCCCTTTTCGGCCCGCGCATTGTTTCAGGGCCAGGAGTGGGCCTGTTACCGAGTACAGAACGGGCCCACCATACGTTCGTCCTGAACCTGTCGAAGGACTCTCGCATCCCCGGCGCCTGCTTTACACGGTTCCTGAACCACCAACCACCAATCATTCAACAGGTGATTTCCCATGCCCAAAACCCGGTTTACCGACCTCCTGAACCTGGCATACCCCGTAATGTCCGCCCCCATGAGCAACCATAGCGGAGGCCAACTGGCCGCTGCCGTCTCGAAGGCTGGCGGCCTGGGCACCTTCGGCGGCACCAATGACTTGGGCGCTGCCTGGTTGCGGGAACAACTGGCATACATTCGGTCGGAAACTGACCGGCCCTTTGGCGTAGGCTTCATCACCCAGCTAATGGACCTAGACCCCACCAACTTTGAAATCGCCCTGGAGGAAGAAGTCCCGGTGATCATCTTCTCCTTCGCCGACCCGCAGCCCTGGCTGGGTCGGGCCAAATCCGCCGGGGCTGTTACCATCTGCCAAGTGCAGTCGCTGGAACTGGCAGAGATGGCAGTGGACGCCGGGGCAGATATGCTGCTGGCCCAGGGCAACGAAGCCGGCGGCCATACCGGCAGCATGAATCTGCTGCCCCTGCTGGTGGACCTGGTTGAACGCTATCCCGATGTTCCCGTACTGGCCGCCGGGGGCATAACTACCGGCCGGGCCCTGGCGGCGATACTGGCCGCCGGCGCCCAGGGCGCTTCCCTGGGTACGGCGCTGCTGCCTACCCCCGAAGCGGTGGAGGTACCAGACTCCTTCAAGCAACGGATTGTGTTGTCCGACGGGCAGGACACCACGTTTACCCGCCTTTACGACCTGCTGGGCACCCGCCCCTGGCCGGAAGGCATAGCCGGACGGGTTTACACCAACCGCCTGGTGAGGGAATGGGACGGGAGAGACGCGGAGATCCTGGCCCAGCGGGAGGAGCTGGCCTCGGACGTAGCTGCCGGCCGCGCCCGTCAGGACCCGGAAGTGTCTTCAGTCTATATGGGACAGGGAGCGGGACACATAAACGCCATCCGTCCGGCGGCGGAAGTGGTGCGGGAAATCTGCGAGGGGGCGGATGGGATTCTGCGATGGCTTGCGGCTGAAATTCAGTAGCGCCGCCTGGCAACGATGGGTATGCCGGAAATGCCCTGGCGGTGGGCCTTTGGGCAGGCAGGGGAAGGACTGGCTAACCGCACTCCGATCCAAGGCAGCCGAGGTAGAGGCGGCGCCAGCTTCGGTACAGGAAAAGAACAGCTCTAAATGCCGGCTTTCGCCGGTATGACGGAAAGGGCGCCCCGCAATCAGGCCGAAATGAGAGTTTCTAAACCTGCGCTGGCATTGCGCTGCCGGCCCGGGTAACAGAGGTTACGCTCTTTACCCCTTCCAGCTTGGCGAACAGCTTGCCAAGCTGCTCCATTCCCGTGGTGTGGAGAGTCAACTCCATTATAACCGTGCCGTCCGAACGTTCCTGGGTAACCACCGAGGCGATGTTCACCCGTTCCTCCGACACCCGCACCGTAACATCCCGCAGCAGA
This sequence comes from SAR202 cluster bacterium bin22, assembly GCA_002238505.1. Taxonomy (GTDB): domain Bacteria; phylum Chloroflexota; class Dehalococcoidia; order Lucifugimonadales; family UBA3495; genus Bin22. The sequence continues at coordinate 91,839 of MPMM01000005.1, forward strand.
CCCACCCGGTCGTAAGCATCGATACAGACACGTACCGGGTACAGTTCCTTGGCCTCGCCCCACGATACGGGGACGATGCGCTCGGGCTCGTCCTCGTTCAGCAGGCTCTTGCAGTCATACTTGTGCACCGTCACGCCCCGGGCGCGGGTTACAAAGCCGGAGATTTCGTCGCCGGGGATGGGATTACAGCACTGAGCCATGCGGGTGAGCAGGTCGCCCACGCCCAGGACCGATATGCCGGAACTGGGGCTGGACAAGGGCAGGTTGGGCCGGGGCTGGGGAAACTCCGGTTCCGGACGTACTGCCTGCGACAGCCGGTGGGCCAGTTGACCATCGGTAAGGCCACCGGAACCCAGGTTCAGCAGAAGGTCGTCCATGGCTTCGAAACGGACCAGGCTGAGAATCTCGGCTTCGTCCAGGTTCAGGTTCAGGCGGCGCATCTCCTTGCGCAGCTTGTCCTTGCCGCGCTCGATGTTGCTTCCCCTGGCCTGGTGGTTAAACCACTGACGCACTTTCTGGCGGGCGCTGGCCGATTTTACGTACCCCAGGTTGGGGTTGAGCCAGTCGGGGCTGGGGCCACGGTTGGACTTGGTCGTCATGATTTCGACGGTGTCGCCGTTCTGCAGCGGGGTATCCAGGCCGACCAGCCGGCCGTTCACCTTGCCGCCCATGCAGTGGTGACCCAGCTCGGTGTGAATCTTGTAGGCAAAGTCCACCGGCGTAGAGCCCGCGCCCATCTCCACGATGTCGCCCTTGGGGGTGTAAACAAACACCTGGTCGCGGAAGATGTCCTGCTTCACCGACTCGATGAAGTCCTCGGTTTCCGCAGCTTCCCGTTGCCATTCCAGCAACTGGCGCATCCAGGTCATCTTTTCTTCGAACTTCAGGTCCCTGGCCCGCCCTTCCTTGTACCGCCAGTGGGCGGCCACGCCGTACTCGGCCACCTGGTGCATTTCCGTGGTCTTGATTTGAACTTCCAGGGGCTGCCCTCCCTGGCAGATAACGGTGGTGTGGAGGGCCTGGTACATGTTTTCCTTGGGAGTGGCCACGTAGTCATCGAACTGCCCGGGAATGGGACTCCAGACCTGGTGGACCAGTCCCAGGGCCCGATAGCAGTCACTTTCCGATTCAACGACAATGCGGATGGCGTACAGGTCCAGGATGTCGCGGAGTTCGTTGCCCTGGGCGGCATACTTCTGCATCTTGTTGTAAATGCTGTAGATGCCCTTGGGCCGGCCATATACGTCGGCTTCCAGGTCGGCGCCGTTCAGCACCTCTCGAAGGCGCTGGCAGACCTGCTCCACATACTCTTCCCGCTCGGCGCGGCGGACGGCCAGCATCTTTGAAATCTCCCGATACCGGTCCTCGTTCAGGTGGCGGAATGCCAGGTCGTCCAGTTGCCACTTAATTTCCCAGATGCCCAGGCGGTGGGCCAGCGGCGAGTAAATATCCAGCGTTTCCTGGGCAATGGCCTTGCGCTTGGCGGAAGGCAGAGCGTCCAGGGTTTTCATGTTGTGGAGGCGGTCGGCCAGCTTGATCAGCACCACGCGGATGTCTTCCGCCATGGCCACCAGCATCTTGCGCAGGCTTTCCGCGTATAGCCTGTCGGGGTCATCCGAGGACAGGAGGAGAGCGGTGTCCGACCCGGGCATGCGGTAATCCATGCGGGTCAGCTTGGTAACCCCGTCCACCAGCTTGGCAACTTCAGGGTCGAAGGACTTGCTGATATCGTCGTAAGTAACCCCGCAGTCCTCCATGACGTCGTGTAGGAGGGCGGCACAGATGGTATCGCAGTCCAGGTTCAGGTCAGCAAGAAAGGAAGCAGCCTGCAGCGGGTGAATGATGTAGGGTTCACCGGACTTGCGCAGTTGCCCGTCGTGGCATTCCTCGGCATACAGGTAGGCGCGTTCTACCTCTTTTACCGCATCTTTAGGCAGATACCGGGAAACTTTGTCAAGGAGGACGTTGGCCTCCTTTACCTCTACCCCATGTTCCATATCCCTGTTTATCACTTCCCTGGATGATAATACTTGCCGCAAGCCAAAGTCCATACCATTTGCTGCGACACTTTGCCGGATTTTACCAATTGGTCAAATTTCGGGGCCCGCCATGGCCTTTCCCCCAGGTGGCGGTGGTGTTCGTGGTGGCGGTTCGCGAATCGCCTTTGTTCCGGGTCCCGTTTGCTGTCCCGCCATCAAAGCGCCTGAGTCGGAACGCTGACGGCCCGCTATCCGGTTGGCTGTCCGGCCTGACCAGGCTGGTCAAAGCCGGACCGAAAAGGCTTGATGTCCAGTACCGGTGAACCGTCCTGGGCGTCCAGGCCCGTGACGTTGATTACATTATCCTCCACCGATACTATTTCGGCCACCGTAGCTGCAATGGCGTTGGGCCGGTACTGGCTGCGGGTGGCAAACACGCCCCGGAGAGGATTAGCGGGGTTGTGGCCGGGGTGCAGCTGAAGCTCATATTCCGTGGCCCGATGCAGGTTGAACAGGACCAGGATGTAGGTTTCATTTTCCAGCCCCATCAATCCCGGGGCCATTTCGGGCCTCAAGACAATACGCGAGGGCCGCTTCCGCATTTCATCGGAGGAAGCGTAGCCGTCAAACTCGCTCTCCACAACGCCAATGGGGGTGAATGTTACCGCTGTATCCTTTTCATTGTCGGTTCTCGCCAAGTCAATTCACCAGCTAGCTGAGAATTTGGGAGCCGCAAATAGGGAACATTCGTGCTCACTCTGGGGCCAGAGGGTTGCCAGCCGCACCTAAACCCCCGCCGACACCGGGACCAGCGATGCCAGCCAGTCCAGCACCGTGGCCGAGGCCTTATCCATGCTGTTAAGCAGGGAGTGGTTGCCGCCGGGGATGATTACGTACTCGGCCCGGGGGCTGTTTACCGCGGCCGTCACCATATCCTGGGGGCAGTCCCTCAGCCGCGTGTGGGTCTCCTGCTCGCCTCCCATAACCAGCATGGGGACCGAAATCCTGGGAGACAGGGCAACCAGGTTGTACCGCTCGGCTGGGCCGTGCTTGTCCAGGTAGGAAGCGGCGCTGAACATCTGGGGGATGGGGAAGCGGAGTTCCATCAGTTCCAGGGCCCGGTCCTCCGCCTCCATTTGGTCGGCGCGTTCTATGATGCTCTGAAACTCCTCGGCGTTCTCCGACTGCATATAGTAGGAATAAGAGAGGCGCACCGGCGATATGGGAATGACGGTAACAATCCGTTCGTCATCCTCGGTGGCGGCGTAGTATCCCACCTTCACCGCTCCCATGCTGTGCCCCAGCAGCCCAATGCTGCGGTAGCCCTTTCCCCACAGGTAATCAACCCCGGCGACCAGGTCGTGACGGCTGTTGTCCAGTATTTCCAGGGCGTTGCCGTAGTACTCCCCCGAACCCTGGGGTGACCAAACCGTGTCGTGCCCCTTGGTATTGATGGCCAGGCACGCGTAACCCTGGTTGCGCAGATCTTCCGCCATGGCCTTCGTGGCCGTCCGGTAGAAATTGCCTCCAGAACCGTGAATCAGCAACATGGCGTCCACCGGACCCTTGGGTGTAACACCGGCGGCCGGTTCAAAAAAGGCGGCATCCAGGCTCATTCCGTCCCGGCTGTCAATGGTAATCAGGTCAACTATCATGGAGAGAGTCCTCCTAAACACTGTTGAGGGCGGGGTAGTGCGGATTACTAACTGCCCTACAAAACCCCCAAGTCTTTGGGGTTATTGTAGGGCAGGGGTAGTTAAGAAGCAATGAAATTCGGGTACAGGCGGTCCCTGCAGGACTGTCTCAACCCGGGTACGAGTTGAGCAGAAAAGGCAGCATTGGGAAAGTGTGAAAGCGGAGAGGAGGGACTAGTGAAGCAACAGGTTTGAAATGATGGATTGGGGACTTACCGTCGTTCCGGCGCAGGCCGGAATCAAGGGCCTTTCCTGTACCTTGCGGTTAACCGGTAGCAACCTTTCTGGATTCCGGCTCAGGGCCGGAATGACGTTACATCCTTGCCACTCGTCAATACAATGCGGTTGAACTACTAGTCCAGCAGCGGCAGTCGTCCCCAGACTATGGAGTCGGGGTCGCTGGAGGCGCCCTGTTCGCGGGCCAGGTCTCGTACCTGGAGGAGGGTGGCGTTTACCTCATTGGTAAGCAAAACCCAGTCCGGCTCCTCCGGAAACCAGTAGGGGGAGTTAATGCGGACCACCTTGCCCTCGGCGGCATTCAGGTATATTCCGAACTTGGACAGGTGCTGCATGGTTATGATCTTGTCCTCTTCCCTGCCCTTGTGCCAAACCAGGGGAAGGCCTGGCATCCCTGCAGAGGTATGACGTCCCTTTGCCGGGTCAGGGTATGACTTGCTCCACCAGGATGGTCTCGTTCCGGCTGGGGCCGGTGGAAATCACCTGGGCGGGGCAGCCCACCAGTTCCTCGATGCGTCGCACGTATGCCAGGGCGTTTTGCGGCAACTGGTCCAGCGATGTTGCGCTGGCGGTGGGTTCGTCCCATCCCGGCATTTCCTCGTACACCGGTACACACTGTTCCAGCACGCGGGTATCCGACGGGAAGCGGCTGACCTCCTGACCGTTGGCCCGGTATCCGACGCAAACCTTGACCGACGGGAAACCGTCCAGGATGTCCAGTCGGGTGAGCACCATTCCGGTCAGCCCGTTCACCTGGCGACTGTACTTTCCGGCTACGGCATCGAACCAGCCTACCCTGCGGGCCCGTCCGGTGGTTGCGCCAAATTCGTTGGCCATGTCGCGCCAGGCGTCGGCGGCCTCTCCGAAAACCTCAGTGGCCATGGGGCCTCCGCCTACCCGCGTGGAGTAAGCCTTATAGACGCCCAGTACGCCCTTGATGGCCTGCGGATTCAGGCCCAGGCCGGTGCAGGCGCCACCGATGGACGGCGAGGAGGAGGTGACGTAGGGATACGAGCCGTGGTCCAGGTCCAGCAGCGTTCCCTGGGCCCCTTCCAGCAGGACATTCTGGCCCTGGTCGAGCAGGTCCTGTACCAGTTGCTCGGTGGAATGGACGTAAGGCCGCAACTGGTTGCCCCACTCCAGGGACTTTTCCATGATCTCGTCGGCGGAAAGAGGCTCGGCGCCGTACACCGCAGAAATCAGCTTGTTCTTGAAACTCAGGGTCTGTTCCAGGCGGGGGCGCAATGACTCCGGGTCCAGCAGGTCGCCCACGCGGATGCCCATGCGGGCGGTCTTGTCCACGTAGGTGGGGCCGATGCCCCGACCGGTAGTGCCGATGGCGGCGTTGCCCCGGGACTCTTCTTCCAGTTGGTCCAGCAACACATGGTAAGGCATTATTACGTGAGCCCGATCGCTGATGCAGAGCTTGTCGGTTTCAATTCCCCGCTCCGATAACTCGTTCAACTCTCCCATCAACACTTCCGGATCCACCACCACGCCGTTGCCGATGATCCCGTAAACGTTGGGCCAGCAAATGCCGGAGGGGACCAGGTGAAGCGAAAATTCCCCTCTGTCGTTGACCACCGTATGGCCAGCGTTATTGCCACCGGCATAACGGACCACTGCAGAGACTCGGCCGGCAAGGTAGTCAATAACCTTACCCTTGCCCTCATCGCCCCACTGTCCGCCAATTACGGCAAATGCCGGCATTATGCCTCCATCTGTTACAAAGCTTGTCCGCCTCCCTCAGTCGAGGCGGACGCCGCAGGGCAGTATATCAAAAAGGGGTGTTATTGGAAAGAGCAACAATGGGGCGGGGCTAGTATTCCATATCATGAGGTAAGGGAACGGCCAGCCCCGGGGCAGGCCTGGGTGTCCGCCCCGGCCCCAACCGTGTTTCGTTATAATACGGCCGTCCCCGAATTTTGCGATTCAGGAGGAGGGCCATGAAGACCATCGAACTGGACTACACCCGCCAGTGCGCCGACGAACCGGACAAAGGACATAACCGGTGGCACCCCGACATTCCCCCCGCCGTCGCCGCTGATCCCGGGGAGGAAGTGGTCATGCAGACCCGCAACGCCTTCGATATGCAGATTACTCCATCCACCCAGGCGCCCGACCTGCTGAATGCCGACCTCAACCTGGTCCATCCCCTGACGGGACCGGTGTACGTTAACGGCGCGGAGCCTGGCGACCTGCTGCAGGTGAACATCCTGAACATTGAACCGGCAAGCTGGGGGTTCACCACCATCCTGCCCGGCTTCGGTTTCCTGCGCGACGTGTACACCGAACCCTTCATCGTTCACTGGGAGATGCGGGACGGCTTCGCCCAGTCGGAGCAACTGCCCGGGGTTCGGATTCCCGAGGCCTCATTCATGGGCACCATCGGTGTCGCGCCCTCCAGGGCCCTGCGCCAGGAGATGCTGTTGCGGGAAGACGAGCTGCTCCGGCGCGGCGGAATGGTGGTGGGACCAACCCCGGCGGGGGCGGTCCCGGCCAATGAGCCCTTCGCCTCCGAGGGACTGCGGACCATCCCGCCCCGGGAGAACGGCGGCAACGTGGACATCAAGCAGCTTACCGGCGGCACCCGCCTGTTCCTGCCCGTCTTCACCGAAGGTGCGCTCTTTTCCGCCGGTGACGCCCACTACGCCCAGGGCGACTCCGAGTGCTGCGGTACGGCTGTGGAGATGGACTGCACCCTGCACGTCAGCTTTGAGGTCCGAAAGGGCGAATCCGCCAGCCGGGGTATTAACTTCCCCTACTTCGAGCGGGACGACTACTTCACCACGCCAGAAATGGCCGCGCCCCGCCGCTTCCTGGCCTCCACCGGAATGTGCATCGCCAACGGCTCCAACGAGTCCGAGCACGCAACCCTGGCCTCACGACAGGCCCTGCTGAACATGATCCACCTGCTGATGGAACGGGGCTGGTCCCGCGAGCAGGCCTACTGCATCTGCAGCGTGGCCGTGGACCTCAAGGTGAGCGAAGTGGTGGACGTGCCCAACTTTGTCGTGTCCGCCTTCCTGCCCCTGGACATCTTTGCGGACTGAGGCGCAATTCCGGCCGGTTGGGTTTCCCCCTTCCGGCGCGTCAACCGTTGACTGAACATAGACACCTGATGGCAGGGGCAGGGCAATCGCGTTCTAACTTGTTCGCTAATTGCACAGGACCCTGTAGCAAGAATGAATGTCGCCCTGAGCCTGCCCAAGGGCCTGAAAACCTTCCTGACATTCGGTTGTGGGTTCGAAAGCTGGCTCTAGTACTGCAACAGCATTGCAATTAGGGGTTGGGGTTTAACCGTCTTTCCGGCGAAAGCCGGAATCCGGAGCCCCCTCTTGTGTCATGCGGTTGACCTTTCACAACCTTCCTGGATTCCGGCTCAAGGCCGGAATGACGATGGGGATGGGGTTTAACCGTCTTTCCGGCGAAAGCCGGAATCCAGAGCCCCTCTTGTGTCATGCGGTTGACCTTTCGCAACCTGCCTGGATTCCGGCTCAAGGCCGGAACGACGATACAGATTTAGCAGTCATCATCTCAAACCTGTTGGCCTGCCAGGGACGGAGTTTAGATTCTTCGACTCCGCTCAGAATGACAGTCCTGGTAGTCCAGGCTGACAATCCGTCTAAACTCGATGGCCCTGAGGGACCCTCTCCCGCGTTGACACCAATTTCCGGGCACAGCTATAGTAGCCTGCACTCTTACCTACCGGAGGTACCTACGTGGCCGGTACTGACACCTACGATCTCCTGATAGTTGGCGGCGGTCTGGCCGGACTGACAGCGGGAATGTACGGCGCCCGCTACGGCCTGTCCACTGCCCTCATTGAACAGATGATGGGCGGCGCGCAGATTATCAACGTCGAACGCATAGAGAACTTCCCCGGCTTCCCCGAAGGCGTTTCCGGCGCCGAACTGGGCCCCCTGCTGCAGGAGCAGGCCATGAACGCAGGAATGCAGTTCATCATGGACGAGGCTACCGAGGTTGCCCGGGACGGAGACTTCAAGCTGGTCAGCGGCTACAGCGGCAGCTATCGGGCCCGGGCCGTGATAGTCGCCACTGGCTCCAGCCTGCGGTCAGCGGGAATACCAGGCGAGGAGGAATACCGCGACCGCGGCGTTTCCCACTGCGCCACTTGCGACGGCCCCATGAGCATGGGCCAGACAGTGGGCGTGGTCGGGGGCGGCGATTCGGCCGCCGATGAGGCCCTGACCCTCACCGAGTACGCCGACAAGGTACTGCTCTTCCACCGACGGGACCAACTTCGCGCCCAGCAGGTACTCCAGGAACGCCTCCAGGAAAACCCCAAGGTGGAAATCCACTGGAATACGACGGTCACGGAGGTGCTGGGTGACAGCATGGTCACCGGCGCCCGAATACTGAACGCGGCCACCGGCGAGGAGCGCCAGGTCGATCTGAGCAGCCTCTTCGTGTACGTGGGTCTGGAACCCAACTCGGGACTGGTGCGCGGCCTGGTGGACACGGACAACGCGGGGCACATCCCGGTCAGCCTGTCCATGGAAACCGCCGAGCCGGGGCTATACGCCGTGGGCGACGTGCGCCAGCACTCAGTGGCCCAACTGGTGGCTGCAGCCGGGGATGGGGCCACCGCCGCCATTGCCGCCTTCAAGCGGCTGCGGAGCTGAACCGGGAATGGAGGACCAGGAAAGACAGGAAGCGGACTCGGGCTCCACCGAAAGCGATCACGCTCTAAGGCCGGCTGCCAGCCCCAATCCGTGGCTGATCGGCACGGACCTGCGGCAGGCCCGCAAGCGGATTCACTGGGGATTTGGAGCTGGACTGGCGGCCGCCATCATCAACTTCATCGTAATAATGTCCACCTTTTTTGTGGGCGACACGGAAGTTGAAGGGGTAGTCCAGCCCAGCCGGGGGGAGTTCATCTTCGTCCTGGTGGAAGCGGGACTGGTTACAGTCCTGGCCGTGGGCGTTCTCAAGCGGAACCGGGCGATGGCTGCAGCCTTGCTGGGGTATCAGTTGATCAGCAAGTCGGTCCTGTTCGGACTGGCGCTAGCCGGGCTGGGGCCCGGCAACCTGAATCCCGTGTCCCTGGTCCTGAACCTGGCATTTGCTTACCTTTTCTTCCAGGGCCTGCGGGGAACGCTGACCTGGCACTACCTGACCCACCCGGATTACCCTGCTCGTGCCACGGAAAGTCAATTCCACGAAGAACACGAAGAGACACCAAGGGAGGATACGCATCCTTAGTGTCTCTTCGTGTTCTTTGTGGATGAAATTGTTTCAGGGCAAAATTCTGCCAGTTACCGCCCCTGCATCAGGGGGAACACACCCTCAGCAAACTTGGTTAGCTGGTCCTTGAAAACCTCCTGGGGCATGCCCATTACTGCGCCCAGGTTCACCCGCTCGACGCCCGGATACTTTTCCTCGACGCTCATCAGGTGTTCGGCAATCTGCTCCGCCGGGCCGCACAGCCAAACATTGTTCTCCACAGCCTCTTCCAGTGTCGGCAACTCAATGCCCTGGGGGCGGCCGGGGCGGGCGACCTCGTCAATCTGCTCCTGGCTCAGGCGCATCAGGCCCAGGGGAGCGGCAAACTTGATCGCCTCCTCAAAGTAGGGGCGAGCCTCTTCAATGGCCTTCTCCCTGGTATCGCCGATAAAGAAGCGGTAGCCCAGGGCCACATCCTCGCCCAAGGCAATTTCCCGACCGTGGGAGGCGGCGCCCTGCTGGTACATTTCCAGGCGCTCGTGCAGCACCGGCTCGGGCGTGTTGGCGATCAGGGCCTTGATACCCATCTTGCCCATGAAGTCAACGCCCTTGGGGTTGCCGCTGACCAGGGGCTGCCAGATTTCTACCGGCTGGCTTATGGGCCGGGGCACCAGGCTTATTTTCTCCAGTTGATAGCCACGATAGGGCACGTCGGCGGGGAACTTGTAGTGCTTGCCCTGGTGGGAGAAGGTTTCCTGGGTAAATGCCTTTACCAGTACCTCGATCTGCTCCTCGAACAGTTCCCGGTTGGCGTCTCCGTCCAGCATGGGGGCGGCAAAAGTCTCCACCTCGCGGGTGTGGTAACCACGGCCCACGCCGAAAATCACCCGACCCTTTGTCAGGATGTCGGCCATGGCAAAGTCCTCGGCCAGACGCAGGGGATGCCACATGGGGGTGATGTTGAACCCACAGCCGTACTTGAGCCGTTCGGTGTTGGAGGCAAGGTAGAGGCTCAGCATCAGCAGGTTGGGGATGCACTCGTACCCTTCGGGCTGGAAATGGTGTTCCGCCATCCAGAACTCGTCATAGCCCAGGCTTTCCAGGTGACGGGAGAAGTCGAGGGCCCAGTCAAAGACGGCGGCCAGCTTCTCGTTGGAATAGTTGCGGTCGTTGGCGGGGGTGCCCTCAAAGCCCAGGTTGTCGTCCACCACGTGCCCGGCATAGGAAGCGCTAAAACTGCGAAACATTTGCTTTTCCTCTAAGTAATGTAACTTTGGATTTCGACTTAGCCTGATTAAGTGATTGTCAGTCAACGCAAATCTTACAAGCTCCTGACTTAATTGAACCTCTGCTTGTTATAAGCCTGAACCTCACTTACGGTCAATTCCCGGGTAGCGGGACCAATGCGGATGAAGAATGACTCATCGCTTCCATCTCTGAGGTAAACAGGGGTCGAAGAACGTTGGCAATCCAAGACCATAACGCGGGAGTCTTCGTAGTCGTCGAAATGGGCATGTACTGAAGTCATGGCCTGAAACCCTAATCTTGAGATTCCGATATTTGTCAGATGCAGACTCATTTGGTCTTCGCTTTGGAAATTATCCGTTTCTGTACCTACCGGAGTCCCGTCGTCAGATACACCAATAATCAGTTTTCCACCATTTGTGTTCAAGAACCCTGCAAGAGTTTTCAATGCCGAATGTTCAATTCGAGGGTCCGACTTACCTGTATGCAAGTTCCTGCGTAATGTTGACTTAAACTCCACGGAATCCGATTCTCCACTGGCGATCAATTCCGAAACATCCAACTCTTCAAGAATTGGTTCGGCATTTGCGGTGCCACAAAGCTTTTCATAACCTTCCCTAGCAATTTGTGCCATCAATTCCTGACGACGTTCCAGGAAAGCCCGGTAATCCATTTGTTCCCAGCTTTGCGGCAGGGCGTGAAAATGGTGCATAGCGCTCCAATCCTGCTGCGTGAATCGTTCTCTTAGAGGTGGCAAATAATCGGATGGAGACTGGTCTGAAATGCGAACATTGTCGCCCCACTCAACGTAGGCATAGTTGGCAATTTGGTTGGTGTCTCGTGTTTCTCCAATGCCCGACTTAGACAAATACCCTCTCGGGAACAGGTGGTGTCGTTCAATAGCTGATTTGTTTGATTGCAGAGTGGGGTCAAGCAGGTCGCTAATTTTGGTGTTGGAGAAGAGTCCGGGAGCTTCTAATACTACCTGAGCTGCTTCGTAAGCATACCGGGAAGGACTACTAGCAGCGGAAGTAGCCAAGTTGTTCGGTAAGGTGATCTCCCAGAAATCATTCGTCAACTCTCTGTTGCAAACGTTCCGAAGTCTGCCAACGAATTGACTCGCATCGGATGCACCTCTTATTAACGCTAGGTCCGATTCCAGGGTTGACTCGGGTGAGCTTGTATATCTGCCAGTCATTGCAGACATAAAGAACCACTGGGAAATGGTCTTACGCAGTTCAAACTCATTGACCTTAAATTCCGTGCGACCAATCAAGTAGAAGATATATGAAAACAAGAGACCGTTACTCGACGTAATCATGTCCTTGCTTCGGAATCCCGCCTGATGAATACATCGCATAAAGTCATGCCAGTACTGAATATTAAGCACTCGCTCCTGCGCCTGTCTTAATACTTCAAACTGTGCTTCCCGGCGCTCTGAACTGAATTGCTGAGTTTCAAGATCCTTACCCCTCAGAATAGAATAGATGTACTCCAATCGAGCCCGCTTGAAAGCAAGACCTACGCAAACGCGCAACAATTGGTCCGGGTCCGGTTCAATAAAGTGATTGAAAGGTGAAGGACTAGATTCGGAAGGAGTCCGAGATTGACGACAAAACTCTTCCAACTGCGTTCGCCCCTCGTCCCAGAAAACCGACATCAGGGTTAAAATAAAGTTAGCTTGGTTAAGAGGCACTCCCAAGCTGTTCACACGGACAAAAACATCGGCAACGTCTTCCTCCGAAATGTTGGCTGCGAGTTGTAGCGCGGTAAAGGGATAGCTCGATAACCCACGTAGTGACTCAATTGAGTTCTGGATCTTCTCCTCCTCTTCATCCGAAACCTCTCGGTCTGCCTTTAATTTTTCGATGTAGTCTTTAGCCAGACGGATGATTCCTGTTTGAGGGTGCCAGAAGATCGAAATGTCAGGTATGTACGATTTATCTCGCTGAATAGCAGCATCGGTTACGGCGAACTCTTCGGTCAATGGGTTAAAAGCTATGCGTATATTCTCGGTGGAGTAATTGGCCCGAATCACCGGCTTGCCTTTAACGATCGCATACAGCGAGGTCAACCGCTGCTGCCCATCAACTATCAGGAGGTCAGGCGGGACTTGTTTGGAGTCGGTACCGATGTTGCGAGAACCCTCAGTCGCGCCGTTTTCCCACAGTAGTAGGTACCCAACCGGATAGCCCTTATACATTGAGTCAAAAAGATCTCGGACCTTGGGATTTTTCCAAATAAAAGGACGTTGTATATCAGGCAGGCCAATTCGACCAAGGTCGATATCGTTTATCAAACCAGCCAATTCGTAATCGACCTTCTTAAAGATTGTGGTAGTCATGCGGGGCAGCCTCGGCCATTCAAGTGATTAATCAGCTCTGTTCCGTCAGAAAGCCAGACTCCCCCCCTAAACCGAAGGCGGCGGCGCGGGGGCCGGGTTGTGCAGTTCCACGCCCAGGGTGGCGGGGAAGACGCGGATGATTTCCTCGATCGTCCAGCGGCCGTCTTTGTGCATGGTCCGGACCGGTTCCGGCTCGTTGAGCATGCTTACCAGACCCTCGGTGACGTAGAAGACGTGCCCGTTGACGTGGGCCGCTTCATCGGAAGCCAGCCACGTCACGAAGGGGGCCACATCCTCGGGCTCGCCCCGCAGGCCGCCCACGTTGCCCCCGCTCATGCCCCGGGAGGCCCTCAGGTCGCGCGCCTCGTCGGGTACGCTGCCGATCATGCGGGTCTGGGCGCTGGGCGCGATGGAATTGGCGGTGACGCCGTAGCGGCCCATGTCGCGGGCAACCACCCGGGTGAAACCGGCAATGCCGTCCTTGGCCGCCCCGTAGTTGGCCTGGCCGGAATTGCCGTACAGGCCGGAGGTCGAGCTAAAGGTGATGACCCGGCCCGACCGCTGCTGTCGGAACAGGATGCAGGCGTGCTTGATGACGGTAAAGGTGCCCTTGAGGTGAACCTCAATGACGTCGTCCCACTCCTGCTCACTCATGTTGAATATCATTCGATCGCGCAGGATTCCATGGCAGGTGACGACGGCGTCCAACTTGCCGTAGGCGTCAATGGCGGTCTGGACGATAGTCTCGCCGCCCTCCATGGTGGCCACCGACTCCTGGCAGGCCACAGCCTCGCCGCCGGACTCGCGAATCTCGGCCGCCACCTGCTCGGCGATGGACTGGTCGGCTCCGCTACCGTCCAGGTTTACCCCGGGGTCCACGACGACCACCCTGGCACCCTCGGCGGCCATCTGCTGGGCCACGCCCTTGCCGACACCACGGCCAGAGCCGGTTACGATTGCAACTTTGTTCTCAAGAAGGTTGGGCATTTATGCGCTCCAGTAATGCGTATTCGGGAAATTTGGTTCGCGGTCATTCTCGCCCGAGGTAGTCCAATAGCTTGTGCACAAACTCATGGACAATCGGGCGGTCATCACTTATTTGGAAGTCTTCAAGAAAGCCATGGTAGTAATTGGCGTGAAATTTTTCGGCGGCTCCGAATCCTTCGCGAAAAATGGCCTCCCCGGTTTCTTCAGTCAGTTGCCTTGCAGCAACCTTAAGGTTCCGGTGATTCCCATAGGGACATTCACGCTGCTGGCAAACGGCCATCACGGCATGGGATGCGGCGCCCCATAGCTTTTCACACGCCTGCATCGTGTCCCCTGCAGCGAACTCCGTGTCGGAGACCATCAGAAAGTCCAGGGCCGTTTGCCTGTGTTCTTGAATCATCATGGCTTTTTGTCGCCCCCCGGATACACCCTAAGCCCTCGGCGGAGCCGGGTTGTATACGCCCCGGGTAAGTTGGTTCCTGGCCTGGGGGGCAATGTCCTCCATTGTCCAGTGGCCGTCGTTGTAGATGGACCGTTCCGGCCTGGGCTGGGACATCAGCGATATTTCGCTGGCATAGACAAGGAAGGTCTGGCCGTTGATGTTGACCGCATAGTCGCTGGCCAGGTAGCAGACGAAGGGGGCGATGTCGTCGGGATCCATGGTCTCAGGTTCATTGCCCTGGTCCAGTGTCTGTACGCCGCCCCGGGCGCGGATTTCCGCCGCACTGTCGGGTATTGCCCCGATCATGCGTGTGGTGGCCCTGGGGGCGATGGAGTTGGCAGTGACGCCGTAGCGGCCCATATCCCGCGCCACCACCTTGGTGAAGCCGGCTATGCCCGACTTGGCCGCGCCGTAGTTGGCCTGGCCCGAGTTGCCCTGCAGGCCCGACTGGGAACTGAAGGTAATAATTCGGCCGGAACGCTGCTGCCGGAAAAGAATGCAGGCGCTCTTCACCACGCTGAAGGTACCCTTCAGGTGCACCGCAATGACGTCGTCCCACTCCTGCTCGGTCATGTTGAAGATCATCCGGTCGCGGAGGATGCCAGCGCAGGTAACGACAATGTCCAGCTTGCCAAAATTGTCAATGGCGGTCTGGACTATCTTCTCGCCGCCGTCCATGGTGGCCACCGACTCCAGGCAGGCGACGGCGGTCCCGCCTTCCTGCCGGATTTCCGACACGACCTGCTCGGCGATGGACTGGTCGGAGCCGGAACCGTCCACGTTGACGCCCGGGTCCACAACTACCACCTGGGCGCCCTCCTGGGCCATGAGCTTGGCAACGCCCCGGCCAACGCCCCGGCCGGAGCCGGTAACGATGGCTACCTTGTCTCTAAGTATGTCTGCCATAAATGTTCTTAACCTCGGTTTTGTTTGTTGACTGAGAAAGCGCTTAACGGAAAGCTATTTCTGTCTGGCCTCACCGGTGAAACCGGCAAATCCTCGATCCGGAGTCTGCTCACCTGGCTCGGACAGGGGCAGGGTGGAATAAGCCATATCTGCTATCCGGTCCGGCTCGGCAGAATCACCGTGGCATTGCCGGGGGTAGTGTTCTGCCCCTCGGCATTTTCCAGGCGGATTTCGCAGTCCACCAGGCACAGTCCGTCTTCCTCATACTTGCGGGTGACGGTGCCCCTGGCGGTAATGACGTTGCCCGGGGCGTCCATGCCCCGGTACTGGCACTGGAGACGCTTCAGCGTGCCCAGCGGGCCAATCCAGTCGGTTACCAGTTGCCCAAGGAATGCGCTCTTCAGGGCGCCGTGCAGTATCGGGCCATCCAGCTGATTGCCGACGGCGAAGTCCTTGTCGTAATGGATCTCGTAGAAATCACCGGAGGCGCCGGCGTACTGCACCAGCTGGCGGGTGGTGGGTTCCTTGACTATCGAGGGCAGTTCCATGCCCTCCGTTACGTCTTCCCAGTAAACCTGGTCTGCCATTGCGAACCTCTGCGTATCTGGCGCCCTTTGCGCCTCGGAGGTGAAGCGACTTCCACCGGGGAAACGCACAGGAACGCCGGGCTGACTAATATGCTATCAGTGTGTTGGTCTGGGTGGCTACCACTTCTTCAAACTGGTTGGAGTAAGTGGTAATGGTCGTCATGAAGACCATCGTACCCAGGCGACCGGAACGTTCGGTCATTTCGGCCACGCGGGCCACTGCGGTGATGCGGTCCCCGGGGCGCACCGGCTGGAAGTATTCCCAGTCGCTGCCGCCGTCCAGCCTCCGGCTGAAGGACAGTTCGAAGGGCAGTTCCAGGTTGACGCCGCGCACGGAACGCAGGAAAGTCGGCGGCGCCACCAGGCCACCGTTCGCGCCCTTGCGGGCTTCGGCCTCGTCGGTGTACTGGGGGTTGGGGTCGCCGATAGCTTCGGCAAAACGAAGGATATGCCCCTTCTCCACCACGAAAGTTACCGGCGGACTCTCCACGCCAATAGCCTGCTGGCGCATCTCTTCGGTAAGGAAACTGGCAGGGGTGGACAAGGCAAAACCTCCCTTTGACTATCGGCCAAAAGGATACAACCGGCACTGGGGAGTGTCAAGGAAGTTGTATTTGGCGCAGGGCCTTTCGATTATCGGTGGCAGCCATCGGCGGCGGCCCCTCGGGTCTCTTCAGGCGAGCCCGTGGGCAGGCACGGGACAAGCTTGTCGAGCCCCTGCGGACGGCACTTCAACAATCTCAGGGCCAACGTCAAAGGGGCGCACAGCAGATATTCCAATTACCCCCTCTTTGGCGTTGCGGCTGTCGCCGTTTAACGTGGTCGTAAACCGCACAAAGTCTCGCATTAATAAGAAAGGTCACCGCGACCGCAGCAGAATGGCTGAAGTCCTCGCTGGAGGTTGCTGCGTGGGAACCGAAACGGGGCCTTCAGACCGGAGTTGCGCTGCTGCGGTTCCGCTCGGCATGACATCTATTTGTTATGCCGTAGCCTTGCCCTTCTGTTTTTTATGCTCTTCACCCTCCCTCCGTCCGGCCGCCCCCTATTATGGTACGATTCCACCTGCGCAGCCCCTCGGTACATTCTGGCTCGCTGCTCCGGTGCAACAACCCTCCCAGCCCGGCAAATGCCTGGCGGAGATGGCGTATGAACATTGAAACAATTGCCGCCCAGGCCGCCCACAAGATTGATTCCGCCACCGGAGCGGTGGCTCCTCCCATCTACCTGTCCTCCACCTTCGAGCGGGATGCGGACGGACAGTACGGTCGCGGTTTCGTCTATTCCCGCTCCAACAACCCCAACCGGCAGGCCCTGGAGGAGTGCATGGCGCTGCTGGAGGGCGGAACCTCCGCGGCAGCCTTCTCTTCGGGCATGGCGGCCATATCCTCCGTGTTCCAGGCCCTGTCCCCGGGCGACCATATAGTCCTGCCCGGCGACTGCTACCACGGCACCTCCCAGGTTGTCCAGGAGATCTTTTCCCAATGGGGACTGGAAGCCACGACGGTGGACCTGACCGACCCCAGCCGGGTAAGAGGCGCCCTGAGACCCAATACCCGCCTCGTCTGGATCGAAACACCATCCAATCCCGTCCTCAAGATTACCGACCTGGCCGCAATTGCAGCCATCGCCCACGATGCCGGGGCCCTGTGCGTCAGCGACAACACCTGGGCCAGCCCCATACTGCAGCAACCCCTGGCCCTGGGCGTGGACCTAGTGGTCCACTCCACCACCAAGTACCTGGGCGGGCACGAGGATGTCCTCGGCGGCGTTGTCGTCAGCCGCGAGGATTCAGACTTCTTCCGGAGAATCCGGTCAATCCAGAGCCGGTACGGGGCGGTGCCCTCGCCCTTTGACTGCTGGTTGGTAATGCGGGGAATCCGGACTCTGGCCCTGCGCATGCCCGCCCACAGTGAACGCGCGCTCAAGATTGCGCGGTTCCTGCAGGAACAATCGCAGGTTGAGGCAGTCCACTACCCCGGCCTGCCCGACCACCCCGGCCACGCGACCGCCAGCGCCCAGATGTCAGGCTATGGCGGCATGCTGTCTTTCCAGGTCAGAGGCGGCATAGAGGCAGCCTTCGGGGTTGCGGCCGGAGTCAAGGTCTTCGTCCGCGCCACCAGCCTGGGCGGCACCCAGAGCCTCATCGAACACCGGGCTTCCATCGAGGGCCCGGCCAGTACAACGCCGGACAACCTGCTGCGGGTGTCCGTGGGCCTGGAAAACGTCGACGACCTCATTGCAGACCTGGCCCAGGCCCTCTAACCCTGTCTCATACCTTCATATAAAGGTAGCGGCACATTTAAGGTAGAGGCTTCGCGGCGAATCGAACATCAGAATGCGGGAGACGGACACATGAGCCAACACGCGGGTGGGGACGCCATTGCCTGGCGGCCGTGGGACGAATCGGCCTTTGCGGCGGCCAGGGCCGAGGGCAAGCCGGTGCTGCTGACCCTGGGCGCAACCTGGTGCCACTGGTGCCACGTCATGGACGACACGGCCTACTCCGACCAGCGGGTAATTTCGCTGGTCAACTCCCGATTCATTCCCGTGCGCGTGGACGTGGACCAGCGTCCCGACATCTCCCTCCGTTACAACCAGGGCGGGTTTCCCTCGGTGGCTTTCCTGACCGGCGATGGCCGGTTCCTGGCCGGCCGTCCCTATACGCCCTCCGACGAAATGGTCGCTCTCCTGGAGCAGGTATCCAGCGGCGAAATCACCTCCGCGGAAACCCGCGCCGCCAACCCCGCCGGGTCCCACGGCCATTCCGAAGGCAGTTCCGGCAGCAGTTCCCCGACCAATACTGTGCTTGATAGCCTGACCGGACTCTATGACGAACAGTTCGGCGGCTTCGGGGTCGAGCCCAAACAGCCTCCGTGGGAAGCCCTGCGATTTCTGCTGGCCCGCTACTCCCTGTCCGGTGACCGGTTGACCCTCGCAATGGTGGAGCGCACCCTCCAGGGTATGTGGCACGGCATCTACGACCACAAGGACCAGGGTTTCTTCCGATACTCGGTCAGCCGCGACTGGAAGGTGCCCCACTACGAGAAGATGCTGGTCAGCAACGCCAGCCTGGCCGTCACCTGCCTTGAGGCATACCAGGTGACCCGCAAAAGCATCTACCGCGAGGCGGCTGAAGGTGTCCTCAATTACCTGATGGCAACCCTCTACTGTCCCGACGAAGGCCTGTTCTTCGCCAGCCAGGACGCCGACGAGCCCTACTACCAGAAGTCGTGGAAGGACCGGGATGCGTCGCCCCCGCCGCCCATTGATCACACCTTCTACGCCGGATGGAACGCCCTGGCTGCCCACACCCTTATCTTTGCCGCCGGAGCGCTGGGCAGCAACCGGTACCACCGATTGGGCCGCGCCGTCCTGCAAAAGCTGTGGCAAGAAAGCTGGACGCCTTCCGGTGGACTGTCGCGGGTTGCTGGTGAAACGGAGAATACCCTACCCGTGCTGGCAGACCAGGTCAGCTTACTGCGCGCCTGGCTGGCTCACTACCAGGCAACGGGCGATCCGCCAGGTCTGGCCCGGGCGGTGGAAGTCGCTGCGGTAACCCAGCGGCTGTTCGGCGCTCCCGAAGGCGGTTGCTACGACACGGTGGCGCCCCGCTCCTTTGAGGCCGCCTTCCTGCCCCGGGAGCAGCCCGTGCTGGACAACGGTCACTGGGCCGAGGCTTTGCAGACCCTCGAACTTCTCACCGGCGACAGCGAGTACGGCAAACAGGCCGGCGCAACCCTGGCAGCCTTCGATGCCGTCGTGCCGGGACGAAGCTACCTGGGCGGCCACGCCTCCCGGCGCATGGAGGAGGACGAGGAAGCCCTCTTCCTCCCCGCCGGTTCAGCGTGGGGCAGGGCAAAAGACATGCAGACCTGCGGTCCGGTGCGCCTGGTCCTGGTGGGCGATTCATCAACGGGCGAGTACCGCCGCCTGCTTCGCGCCGCCCTTCGGGTGTACGCTCCCCACCGGGTAATCCTGCCCCTTGACATCAGTCGAGATCCCGAAATGGTCCACGCCCTCGGCTTTCCGCCGCGAAGGGAAGCCGCCCTGTACGCCTGCATGGGCGACCGCTGCCTCGCTCCCATAACCGCTCCCCGCGAGGTACAAGCCATGGCCCGCTCGCGCCCCTGGGCCACGGTTTAGCCCGGGTCCACGCCAATCGACCTGTGGGGGCAGACCGGCGGGTCTGCCCCGTGCTGGTTCCGAAACTGCCTGGGTCGGAACCCCGCCATCCCTAGTACCCTTCCGAACACCCTTGTTGACCATCACCCGTTGCAGTGCTAACGTCCATAGCAGGTACATCGCAACACAATGCGCATTCAGCATCGCCAGGAGGAGGTCGTCATGGCCATTCCCGTGGAGAAAACCAGCGTCTCAACCACGGATCAGCAGGCCAGCCATCCCCTTGACCCTCTTACATCCGGGGAAATCATCCGGGCCGCCAGCATCCTGAAGCAGGAACGGAGTCTTGGCCCCCGGGTACGCTTCGAGACCATCGTCCTTAACGAGCCCGACAAGGCCTGTGTCGCCGGATTCTCGGCGGGCGACCCCGTTCTCCGCGAGGCTTTCCTGGTCGTACTCGACAATGAGACCGAATCGACTTACGAGGCCACCGTTTCCCTCAATGAAGGAATGGTGACTTCCTGGAAGCACATCCCCGGCGTGCAGCCCAGGATAATGTTCGACGAGTTTGCCGAGTGCGAGGCCACGGTCCAGGCAGATCCCCAGTTTCAGGCCGCGCTCAAGAAGCGGGGCATAACCGACCCTGACCTGGTAATGGTTGACCCCTGGTCTGCCGGATACTACGGATACGAGGATGAAGAGGGGCGCCGCCTGGCCCTGACCCGAAACTTCCTTCGCTCCGGACCCAACGACAATGGCTACGCCCGCCCCATCGAGGGCCTCAGCGCCCTGGTTGACCTCAACAAGATGGAAATCATGCGCATTGACGACTACGGCGTCATCCCCCTGCCCCCCAACCCGGGCAACTACGCCGCCGAGTTCGTTGAGGAGTTCCGCCAGGACCTGAAGCCCCTGGAAATTACCCAGCCCGAGGGCCCCAGCTTTACCGTTGACGGCTACGGCGTAACCTGGCAGAAGTGGCATCTGCGCGTGGGATTCACCCCCAGGGAAGGCCTGGTCCTCCACCAGATTGGCTACGAAGACCAGGGCCGCATCCGTCCCGTCCTGCACCGCGCCGCCCTGTCCGACATGGTTGTCCCCTACGGCGACCCCAGCGCCGACCACTATCGCAAGAACGCCTTCGACGCCGGGGAGTACGGCATCGGTTCCCTGACCAACCCCCTCACCCTGGGCTGCGACTGCCTGGGAGAGATCTATTACTTTGACGCCCACCTGAACACCGGCAGCGGCGAGGCCTTCACCATCCCCAACGCCGTCTGCATGCACGAGGAAGACTACGGCATCCTGTGGAAGCATACCGACTGGCGCACCGGCCACGTGGAGGTCCGCCGTTCCCGCCGGCTGGTCATTTCCAGCGTAGCCACGGTGGGCAACTACGAGTACGGCTTCTTCTGGTATCTCTACCAGGATGGCGGCATCCAGCTGGAAATAAAG
Source organism: SAR202 cluster bacterium bin22 (assembly GCA_002238505.1). GTDB lineage: Bacteria > Chloroflexota > Dehalococcoidia > Lucifugimonadales > UBA3495 > Bin22. The sequence goes on from MPMM01000005.1 coordinate 113,024, forward strand.
CTGACCGGCATCATCAATACGGCGGGCATCGCGGAGGGCGAGGTTCCCGCCCACGGGACCCTGGTGGCGCCCCAGCTAAACGCCCACATCCACCAGCACTTCTTCAACTTCCGGCTGGACCTGGACGTGGACGGACCTTCTAACACCGTCCTCGAAGTCAACACGGTGGCCGAAGCTCCGGGCCCCGACAACCCCCACGCCAACGCCTTCCACGCCGAGGCAACACCGCTGAAATCGGAACTGGAGGCCCAGCGGGTTGTGGACCCCATGAGCGGCCGCTACTGGCTGGTGACCAACCCCGAGGTAAAGAACGCCCTGGGGCAGCCGGTAGGCTACAAGCTGATGCCGGGGGAGAACATTCTGCCCTTTGCCCACCCCAGCGCCAGCATAATGAAGCGGGCTGGATTCATGAGCAAGCACCTGTGGGTGACGCCCTATACTTCCGGCGAACTGTCGGCCACGGGTCCATACCCCAACCAGCACCCCGGCGGGGCTGGCCTGCCCGAGTACACCAGGAATGACCGCAATGTGGAAAATACCGACGTGGTGCTGTGGTACACCCTGGGCTACCACCACGTGCCCCGGCCCGAGGACTGGCCCATCTCCCCGGTGGCCTACTGCGGATTCAGCCTGAAACCGGTGGGGTTCTTCGACACCAACCCGGTTCTGGACGTCCCGCCCAGCGCCCACCACAACGGCGCCTGCCACACCTGATTCGATATCAAAAGAACGCACCCCGCAACGCAGGGGCGATTCGCGAATCGCCCCTGCGCCTCAAAACGGCCACGCTTCTAGATGGCCGAGCTCCCGGCGCAATTCGCGTGAGCGCCCCCCATTATGCTGATCAAGATAGATGGTCCGCCCCGGTCATTAGCAGTCTTACGACCCCTTGGGTGGAACAGGGTTTAGCCGGAAGCTGCGTCTCCCCGGGATGAACCAATCGAGATTGGCTTTGACGGGCAGGCCTTTTGGAGTAGCTCCCGTCAGTCCCAAAACATCGCGGACTACAAGAAAAGACGCCGACGGTATTGCCGTCGGCGCCGGTAAAGCCCCTATGGTTGGAGGCGGGTTTATTCCCCGGCCATCCCGGACTGGGCAAGAATCTTTGCGCCCCGATAGCGGGAAGGGGTTTGACGGTGACTAATCTCCTGGATGTTCGGGCGTAAGGGTTTAGCTGTTGGTATCTTCAATGACCTGGAGATATACGAAGGCGCCGGTAAAGCAGGTAGCGTCTTCACAGTGGCCGCCGACGATTTCGCCTGATGGTTTTGCAGCGGCTACGTGTAGATGAACGTAGACTCCACCATCCTCCAAAGGCTGAATGTAACCGTCTGCGGTGACCAGTTCCATAATCTCGTCGATGGTTTCCCTTTCATGATCCCTTTCGAGACTGCAGAGATTGCGGCGCTTGAGTTGGGTCAGGCTTCCGATGCAGGACATTACGGAGGCTTCGCGAATGCCTTCTGAATGAGCCAGGGATTCGATGCTTTTAATGAGGGAATCCCCCGCTTGCAGGCGGTGGTAAACGACACGGGATGCCTTGGTGTCCCAATTTTTTACGACCATTCGTCCTCCCGCTAATGTGTGATTCCGACATTATACACACTTGGAACTCTGGCGGTTTTGGGGCTGTTACAATTAGCGCCGCGACCCCAAGTTAACAAACTTATGGAGAGTAATCATGGCTGTTTCCACCGGAATATCAAATGCGCTGGAACGCAACTGGGGCATGATCGACCGTGCCATAGACGGGCTGAGTGACGAAATCCTGGCACGCCGGGTGTCCGACAGCGACAATTCCATCGGCTGGCTTCTTTTTCACATGAGCCGGGTGGTGGACGTCTTCATGAACACCAGGTTCCAGGGCAAGCCCCAGATATGGACAGAGGACGGCTGGTGCGAGAAATTCGGCCTGGGCGACGACCCGGAGACCACCGGCCAGGGCTGGGACGCGGAGCGCGTGGCCGCGTGGCCGGTTCCCTCAAAAGACCTCCTGGTAGGCTACTATGAGGCCATGAAGGCCTGCTGCCGGGAGTATATGTCCACGGTGACCGACGAGGAACTGAGCGTCACCATGAGCATGAGGCCCGGCATGGACCCCGAGCCGAAAGAGACCCTCATTGGTGTCCTGGTCTATGACAACATCGTCCACGGAGGCCAGATAGCCTTCCTGCGCGGCCACTGGGAAGGCATGGGCTGGTTCATCTAGCCTGGCGGGGCAGGGCTGCCCCTTTCTTCAGGTTTGCCAATTTCTTCAGGATAAACGAAGAGCACGGCTTGAGTTCGCCGTGCTCTTCCCTGAAATTCGTGCCCACGCAGAACGGGCAGGTTCAGGCTGTCCGAGCGCAGGGCAGGATGCGCCTGCCCGTCAGGGGGTCTGGCAAGCCTCCCGCAGCCACTCCCGGTCCTCGCCCTCCAGCATGGGGGCGATGGTGTCCCACACCTGCTGGTGGTATTCCTCCAGCCACTGGCGTTCCCCCTTGGAAAGCTGGTCCCAGTCGATGAGTTCCTTTTCGAAGGGAATCAGGGTCAACGCTTCCATCTGCAGCCACTTCCGGCCGTCGGGATGCCCGGGCATCTCCTCGTCGGGGGCGACAACGTACAGGTTTTCCAGGCGCACGCCGCCCCATCCCGCCTCGTAGTAGCCCGGTTCGTTGGAGACAATCATCCCGACCTTGAACGGCTCGTCGGCCCCCCTGGGCGTGATCCGCTGAGGTCCTTCGTGGACGTTCAGAAAGGCGCCGACGCCGTGGCCTGTTCCGTGCCCGTAGTCGAGTCCCGCGTTCCACAGGAAGGTGCGCGCCAGGGCATCCAGGCCAATACCTCCCGTTCCTTCGGGGAATTTCTGCATCGCCAGGTTGATGTGGCCGCGCAGGACCAGGGTGTAGATTTCCTTCTGGCGTTCCGACGGTTCGCCGACAATCACAGTGCGCGTATCGTCGGTAGTGCCGCCCTTCAACTGTACGCCGGAGTCAACCAGGAACAGTTCACCGTCGCAGAGCGGAACATCGGGGCTGGCGTCGGCGTAGTGGACGATGGCCCCGTTGGCTCCCGCCGCGGCGATGGTGGTGAAGCTGAGGTCGTAGAAGCCTTCCTCGCTGGCGTACTCTTCATACAATATCTGGCTGTAACCCGCCTCGCTGACCGTCTCGCCCGCCTTGATCGAGTCCTGCAGCCGCTTGAAGCTGCGGATTTTGGCGGCGGCGGCGTGCCGGTGGGAGTTTCGGGCTGCTGCAATCTCCATTTCGTTCTTGATGGCTTTAAGCGCCACTGTCGGATTGGGCTTCTCCAGCAGCTTCTGGTCTTCGTGAAGCATCAGCCTGGTGCCCATCGTGGTCCCGCTGGGATCCAACCAGACCAGGCCCGAGGCTTCCGCGCCGTAACGACTCATCGCACCGGCGTAGGCGCCGTAGGGTTCGAAGTCGATTAGCGAGGCCAGGGCATCCTTCACCTCCTGGGGAGGGGAAACTCGGGTGAAGCAGGTGGCGCGCTCCCGGTCAATGACCAGGTAGCCCTCGAAAACGGGATTGAAGGCAATATCCGTGCCCCGGAGATTCGTTACCCACGCAATCTCGTCCAGCTTGGTCAGCACGAGCAGTGTGGCTCCCGCATTTTCCGTCTCTTTGCGGATGTCTGACAGCTTCTCGGCGACGCCGCAACCGGTGAGGTCGTCGGGCAACTGGTAAATGGGATTTGCTGGCGCCGGCGGTTGCTCGTCCCACACGGCGTCCACCAGGTTGTCGTTGACCGGCACCAGGGCGGAATCCGGAGATTTCAAGGCAGCCTTGTAGGCAGAGTGGGCCTGCATCGAGACCACGAAGGGGTCGAATCCCACGCGTATGCTGCCCCGTTGCTCTTCCATCTCGGTCAACCACTGGCTGAGGAACTTCTCCCCGGCCAGCCCAAGCTTGTGGACGCGGAAATTGTCGTGGTCCACCTCGTCGTCCGCCTGAATGTGGTAACGGGAGTCCACAAACAGGTGGCTCCCATCCGGACAGATCAGGGCGTCGCCGGCGGAGCCCCGGAACCCGGTGATGGCCGTCCGGCGGCGCGTATATTCGGGCACATACTCGTTCAGGTGGGCGTCGGAGGAAAGTACAAGGTAAGCGTCCACCTGGGCCTCTTCCATCCGCCGGTGTAGTCTGGTAAGCCGGTCTGAGAGCGTCTGCTTGTCATCTGTCATGGTCATCGATACTCCTCTGGGACGAATCTGGCCCCCGGCTCCTGCCGGGGAGGGTTGAGCGGGATCCTTAACTATGCTGTCGATCGGTAAATGCCCGACAGAAAGTCGTCCATAACCCGGGCCAATTCTTCGGGCTTATGGTAGCCAATGTCGTGAACTGTCTCCGGTATCCAGCGCACCCGGCATCCCGGGATGGCCTCTTCGGCGGCGGCGACACCGGCCTCTTTCCGCCTGGCCCGCTCGCTGTCCGCGCGATCAGGGGTCGGACCCGCCGGGATGATAACCGTCGGGCAGGTAATCCTGGAATAGGACACCGACGCCGGCTCCTCCCACATCGCGTGCATTACCTGCAAGTGATTTTCGGGACGCAGGATGTCCTGAATCTGGCCTTCCTGGTCCTCATACACCATGGTCTGGACGATGCGTTCGATCTCGTCGTTCCAGCAAAGAGAAAGCTGGAAGCGCAGGCGGTCCAGAAATTGCTGCCTGGTTCCCGACACGTCCCTGGGCCGGGCCTGGGCCTTGACGACCTCCCACGGTTCCCGGGGACCGACTCGCCGGCCCACGCCGCCGTCGATCAGGCCCAGGGCGGTTACGCGGTCCGGGAAACGGGCGGCCACGTTGAGGGCTGCGGTCGCGCCCCAGGAGTGTCCGAACACGGCAGCGCGCGACACGCCGAGATGATCCATGAGTCCCACGCCGTCGGCCGCCAGGGTCTGCCAGTCATACCCGCCTGGGGCCTGGGTGGTCTGGCCATGGCCCCTGGCATCGGCGGCGAAAAGCCGGTATTTGTGGCGCAAGTGGCTGGCGACCAGTTCATACCAGTGGGCGGAGGACGCCAGTCCGTGCATGAGCATGACCGGTTCGCCGTCGCCGCCCCAGTCCAGGTACCGGACCCGTAGTTCGCCGATGGTGGCCCAGTGTTCCGTGGGGCGCTGGCGGTCAGTGGAATTTCGCAACGCCAACTTCTGCTCCCTGCATTGTATTGTCACCTTCGATTAACCTATATCCTATTCACTGAAGCAGGATCGGGCAACCCCGGAGGCCCGGCGCTTTCAGCGTGGCGCTGCTGCCTGGACAGGCCTGCTCTCAGGAAGTCTCGTCCTTTTCAGTCAGCCGCCGGGCGGGCCGGTCCGAGGATCCAGCAGGTCTCTCAGTCCATCACCGAGCAGATTGAATCCGAGCACCGCCAGGAAAATCGCCGCTCCGGGTATCATCAACAGGCGGGGCGAGGTTTGCAGGTGTGGGCGGGCATCATTGAGCATAGCTCCCCATTCAGGAGTGGGCGGTTGCGCGCCCAGTCCCAGGAAGTTAAGGCCGGCGATGCCCAGGATTATCCATCCCACGTCCAGGGACGCGATTACTACGATCGGGCCGAGGATGTTGGGCGCAATATGGCGGAGGATGATGCGCAGGTGTCCGGCGCCGACAGCCCTGGCCGCCGTCACGTACTCCGTCTGTCGCGCGCCCAGGGTCACCCCGCGAATGATGCGGGCATGGCCCACCCACCAGACAGCTCCGGCTGCCAGCAGCACGTTGAACAGGCCGGGCCCCAGCGCCCCCGCCACGGCCAGAGCCAGGATCAGCGAAGGAAAAGCCAGCAGCAGGTCCACCACGGCCATCAACGCCGTGTCCAGCCAGCCACCGTAGTATCCGGACAGGATTCCCACGGCCAACGCGATGGTCATACTGAGCGCCAGGGTCGCCGCCGCCGCGAGCAGGGTCATGCGCGCTCCGTGGGCAACCCGGCTTAAGGTGTCCCGGCCCAGGTGGTCGGTCCCCAGCAGATGCCCCGGCGAGGGTGGAAGAAGACGTTCGGACAAGTTGATTTTGGTGGGATCATCCAGGGGGAGCCAGGGGGACAGCAAACCCATCAGCAGCAACGACACCACCAGGAACAACCCCAGCGCGGTTCCCGGCTCCAGCAACCGCGCTGCCCAGCGCCGTCGTCCATGCGCGCCGGAGGCCACTGCCTCCAGGGGACTGTGCTCCTCACGTCGTTTGGTAACAACCGCCATCGACAGCTACACCTCGACCCGTCCGAAGCGCAGGCGCGGGTCGGCGACGCGCAGGGCAACATCGGCAGCCAGGTTGACCAGCAGGACCACCACGGCGATGTAGGTTACGAACCCCTGCACCACAGGGTAATCCCGGGACAACACCGCTCCGACCATCAACTGACCCAAACCGGGCCAGGTGAAAATAGTCTCCACTATGACTGAGCCGCTTAGCAGGTAACCCAGATTTACTCCCGTAGCCCCGATGGCCGGCAGCAGTGCGTTGCGGAGAGTGTGCCTGATAGCAACGGTTTGCTCCGACAGACCCTTGGCCCGCGCTGTCCGGACGTAGTCCTCTCCCAGGGTTTCCAGCATACTCGCGCGTATAAGCCGCATCAGTTGGGCCATGGGAGCCAGGGAGAGCGCAATGGCCGGAAGCACTATCTGGGCGGGAGAACCGTAGCCCAGGGCGGGCAGCCACGACAGTTTCACCGCGAACAGTATGATCAGCCCGTAGGCCAGGGCATAGGATGGAGCCGCCGCTCCTACCAGGGCGACCAGGCGCGCAGCGGTATCCTCCGGACTACCCCGCCGCCGGGCGGACAGTATGCCCACCGGCACAGCGACCAGCAGCGCAAGGGCGAGGGCCGATCCCGTGAGCACCGCCGTGGGGACGGTCCGGCGGACCAACTGGGCGGCCACCGATTGTTCGGTGACGTATGACCGGCCCAGATCGCCTGATATAGCCTGTGACACCCAGCGGGCATATTGCGCCGGCAACGATGAATCCAGGCCAAGCTCCGTCCGCATTGCGGCCACAGCGGCCGGGCCGGGCGCCTGCCCCGGGTTGCGCTGGCGCAGCACGATTTCGGCTGGGTCTCCCGGCGCCAGGTTCAAGAGGATGAAACTGACGCCCGAGATTCCCAGAAGAAGCAGTGGCAACGTGACCAGCCGCCGTGCCAGGTAGGCTCCCATACCGGTTACCGGTTAACCCCGTATCGAAGATCGGCGAGGTTCACTCGCTCAGTCCGATGCGGTTGTCGAACATATAGAGCCGGTGGGGGTGCGGATCGAACCCTGTAACCTGCTCATTGGCGCCATAAACCATATATGCGTGCGCCACCGGCAGGAGCGCGATTTCGGCGGCAACCACGGCCTGTGCCTCGCACGCTATTTCCTGCCGCTGCTGAATGTCAGCGACGTCCCCAGCCTGCTCAATGATGGCCACCAGCTCCGGATTCGAGTATTGCCCATAGTTGTTGGCGCCGCTGTTGCTGCCGTCGGTGTGCAGTCCAACAAACTTGCTTACATTCAAAACCGGGTCTCCGGCGTCAACCACGTTGTTGTACCATCCGAAAAGGTCCCATGTGGGTTCCTTGACCACCGACCACTCTGTGATTTGCACCTGGGCACGGATTCCCGCTTCCGCCAGCATGGCCTGGGCGGCCTCGGCCATTATTGGCAGCTGGAACCGTTGCGGGTATCCGCCGATCACTATCTCCAGAGCCTGCCCGTCCTTGTCCACGTAGCCGTCGCCGTCGGAGTCAACGTAGCCGGCCTCGGCCAGCAAATCAGCGGCGCGCTGCGGATCGTAAGCCGGACCAGCCACTCCGGGGCAGGACGCCATCACTTCCGGCAGCAAGAGGTCGGCAAACGAACCTGTGCCCGCAGGCGCCACCAGCCCGGCGATGCTTTCCCGGTCAATGGCGTGGCTCACGGCCTGGCGAACCAGCGGATCGGAAAGGGTGCCCCGCTCGAAATTGACCCACCACATCACCACCGAAGTTCCCGCGCCAGCCGTCCGGCTGTGCAGGCCGGGGTCGTCATTGAAACGTTCCACCGCTTCCGGAGAGATGTTCATAGCAAAATCAACGTCGCCGGCCTGCAGGGCCAGTTCCCGGCTGTTGGTATCCGGAATGGCGACGTGCTCGATGCCGGCCAGCGGGGGAGCCCCGCCCCAGTAGTCGTCGTTGGCCACGCTTACCAGGCGTTCCTTGAGGACGTATTCAGTAGGGATGTATGGGCCGGTCATCGCTCCCGCAGTCAGGAAATTGCCCTCGCCAGCGGCGTCAACCGCGGCGGCGTCAACTATGGCCGCCTGGGAAATTGTCAACAGGCCTGGCAGCGTGGGACGCGGCTCCATCGTATTCACGACAATCGTATGGGCGTCTTTGACTTCCACACTTTCGATTGCCAGCCTTTCCCCGGTACCGGGCGACAACAGGATTGTCCTTTCCAGTGACGCCTTGACTGCGTCAGCGTCCATAACCGCGCCGTTGTGAAATCTGACGTCAGCACGCAGCCCAATCTGCCACGTCATCGGGTCTATCTGCTCGGCGCCTGTCGCAAGCCATGGCTCGGGACCGAGGTTGGCAGCCGACACACGGAACAGGTTCTCCGCCATGCCCGATTGACTGGCAGCCCAGGCGCCCTCTACCGGATCCAGCGGGCTGTCCAGCCAGATAACACCGGCCTTAAGGATGGGACGTTCCGCTCCGTCTACAACAATTGGTGAAGGTTGCGCAACCACGGCCGTCGGCGCCACCGGCTGCTCCGACGCTGCAATCGCCTGGGCGGGTTGCTGCGGAGCATTAGTTGGAGCAGGCAATGCCTGGGTTTGGGTGTCGGCGGGAGCCACTTCTATTGCCGTGGGCGCCGGCGCCGGTGCATTTACCGCAGGAGCGGGAACTGGGTCGTTTGCCGCAGGGGCAGAAGGCGGGTCGCTTATCGCAGGGGCGCTTGCCGACCCGCAGGCCACTGACAGAGCCATCAATATGGCCAGTATCCCTGGAACAATCAAATAAATACGTTGTATCACTATTGGTCGCAAAATAATCCTCCGTCTTGGTTTGGAAAAGCTGATCCTGATCTTGCTCTACTGACGCTGGCCATTCCTGGAGGGCGAAGTCGCCTGACTGGCCCAGGCCTGTCACTGCCAGCGGGAAATACCCTACAGATACGCCCGGGCAGTATGCCAGCCTTGCCGGAAGAGCCCGCGGCCTGCAGCAGCCTGGAGGGGCTGACACCCCCGTCCAGGTACTCACACTACTGGTTAGTATTGATAGTTAATGTCAATAGCGGTGGATTATACTCCTCACCTTTAACTCGGTCAACCGGGGCCTGCCCGTCTGGCAGCGTTCCCTTGCAGGTGCGCGTGTTAACCGCAGGAGCACTTGGCAACCATCCCGACCGCTGGCCTGACTGCTTGCCCACAACCAAACTGCCGAAGCAGGAAAGCCGCCATCCAGTCAGGAAAGGGGCGGACAGATGGCCCCTTCGGCAGAAACCCGTTACCTCAACTGAACACCTTCCGCAGGAAGGCAGCCACCAGCAGGAACACACCGATAGCCACCAGGGTCATGGCCGGACCGGCGGGCAGGTTGAAGTGGAATGTTGTTGCCCGGGATAAATATGGATGACAATCCAGCACGGAAATTCCCAAAAGACGTTATATAATTCCAGCCACAGACACCGACCAAGAAAGTCCCCTAACTGGGGAGGTGCAACAATGGAAGCAATCGGCCCCCAGGGGCAACCCCAGGCAGACCAGAAAGAGCCCAACACAATTTCCAAGTTCAGCCTGCGCCGCTACTCAATCCAGCATTTTCTGCTGATGTTCCTGGTCCTCATCCTCCTGGTAACAATCAATGCCTACGCCGCATTCACTGGTAGCGGGACCCTGATAGCCCTGGCCGGCCTGACACTAACGCTGTACCTCATAAAGACCTGCATCGTGCTCTACGCCAGCTTCAGGACCATCGGCGTGGAAATCTGGATCCGCCGCATGGGCATGGGAGACCTGGAATACCGCATCGAACCGCGGGGCCGGGACGAAATATCCCTGGCCTGCGAGGCTCTCGAAACCCTTCGCCAAAGCTCCATAAGGGCCATGGAACTGGACCTGGTCAAAGAGCTCTCCGGTCAGCTGCAGGAGCGCAACGAAGAACTTGAGCAGGCCTTGGCGGACCTGCAGACGGCCCAGGACCGGATCATCAGCCAGAAGAAGCTGGCCGAGTTGGGTGAACTGACCGCCGGCGTAGCCCACGAGATCCTCAACCCGCTGCAATTCATCGAGAACTTCGCAAGGGTCGCCATCACGGTCTACGAAGACCTCTCCCAGGAGCACGACCCAAAGGAAGCCAGCGACCTGGCCCAGGAGTTGAAGGATAACCTCCAGCGAATCGTCAGCAACGCCGAGAGAGTCAACCGCGTAGTCCAGGACATGACGGCAACAGCCCGCTCCGGCGCCGGTGAATTTCGACCAATGAAGGTCAACACCCTTCTACAGAGCCACGCCAACCTGGCCTATCAGAGCGCCTGCGCTCGCGAACCGGGTTTCAGCGCCGACCTCCAGTGGAGCCTGGACCCCGGGCTGGATACCGACCAGGGACAAATAACGGCGGTCCCGGAAGATATAGCTCGGGTAGTATCCAGCGTGGTCAGTAACGCTTGCCACGCCCTCATCGACCGTCAACAACAGCAGGACGGCGACCCTTACTATCCCTGGCTCCGCCTGTCCACAAGCCTGCAGGAGACCAATGTCCGAATAACCGTGGCCGACAATGGCGTAGGAATGACTCCTGAGGTGCTGGAGAAGATCTTCAACCCCTTCTTTACCACCTGGCAAGCCAACCAGGGCACCGGCCTCGGGTTGAGCGTCAGCCACGATATGGTCCGAGAGCACGGGGGCACAATAGAGGTCGAATCCCGGCCCGGCGAGGGAACCGAGGTTACAATCACCCTCCCCAAAGGGGATCTACGTTCACAAGATTCCGAAGTAAACTGAGCATCCCCAAGAGCCGGAATTCAACCTTCCCATCTAGGAAGTGTCGTCAAGAGTCGATTCTCGTCATTCTGGCGAAAGCCGGAATCCAGAAACGTCCCACTACACTACCTGCCCCTGTTGGAACAGAAGCCAGCGGCCCTGGACCAGTCGGCGCCCCTGCAGGGCTGGGAGTAACGCAGGATTCGCTGCTTGCTGGAGGCCCGCATGGGACCGAGGGGCAAGCTGGTTTGGTCAGTCCCAAATTAAACAGTTCGACCATAAACTGGGGCCGCTAGGCTCACACCGCAACCACGATCAGGTGTTATCCATCGATTCCCGGCTTTCCCGAATGCCTGAAGGCCTACAGGGGCTTGCGGGCCAGGAAACAGTATAAGGGCGTGAAGACCCCGGTCCTGCCGCCGGCGACGTAAGCCTCGGCGGTGTTATCCATCAACCTGGCAATGTCGCCGGACCCCTTCGGTAACACCCCCAGGGCCGCGGCCAGCCGGAATACCCCAACGAACGCCTTCCGGCCCAGTGGGAACCTGATCAGGGACCGGTCAAGGATTTCGGTGCGGGCCTCCATGGGCCGGTACCACGGGATGACGGCGCCGTTCTCGGAGTCGGCCCGGTCCACTCCCTCTATGACCTGGAACCCCGCCGCTTCCAGCGCCCGATCCACCTCGCCCGTGGTGGCGATATCCTTGAGCGCAATGCCGTGCTCCAGGTCTTTCTTGATGGTCAGGTGGCGGTTGTCGGCAGGGTCAAACCGGTCCGTCATGCACATCTCCTGGCCCCAGAAGAGGGCCCCGGGTTTCAGCACGCGGTAGATCTCGGCGAAGGCGGCGGCCTTGTCTGGGGCATGGCATGTCGATTCGATTGCGTAGCCCCGGTCGAAGTCGCCGTCCGGGATGGAGTCCATGTCCATGAAGCTGCACGCGAGGAAGTCGGTCATGCTGGCGAGCCCCGCCTCAGCGTTCAAGACCCTGGCCCGTTCCAACTGAATTTCATTGTTGTTGACACCGAGGACTCTGACGCCGGCCTCCCGGACGACGCGGCGCATAGGGCCGCCGATCCCGCAACCGACGTCTATCACCTTCATGCCTTGTTGCAACTGCAGCTTGTCAATCATGAGCCGCTGGTGCCGTACCTGGGAGTCCTCCAGGTTCTCATTGGGCGACAGGGGAGCGAAGTGGAGGGACTCGCCCCAGCCGAACACCATGAGATCGCCGCAAAGGTCGTAATATTCCCGCACGGTTTCCGCATGGTCGTAGTCCGTCAGTCCGCTACCAGCGCCCTCTGAGGAAGCCCTTTCGATCCATCCGTCGAATCTCCTCACGCGCGCGGGGACGTCCGAACCGCGAAGAGCCGCCTTCATCTTGCCGGGTAGTTCACGGAGTTGCATGAGCCTTCATTCCCAGGTCAAGCTCTGTGTTCTGCTGCGGTGTATGTCCTGTATCGCCCGGTTGAACCGCCCGGGGTTCTCCGGCGCGTCAATACGGAACCTCTGATCGGTGGGGTGAGTAGCCGAGGGTTCCCGGTCGACCGGGAGGTCAGAGTGTTCATGCGCTTCACTTGATTGTGCGCTGCGATCCGCCTCGAGGACACTCCAACTACTTTAGCATACTGAAATGGGGAGACCTGTAATGTGGCTATACAGTTCAACGTAGTAGTCCGGCGGCAGGTCTCGACAGAGCCTGCCCCGTACTTGATACGGGGGCGCCCCGCGCGCAGGTTCTAAAACCTTACGTAAAGGAACAATTTGACGGTTCCCTTTAATTTACCCGCCGCTCCTACAGAATCCCGGAAGCAAACACAACCTTCGACCCGACCTGCAAAGAGTAGGGTCAACTTTCAGAGTTCGAGTACACCACGGTGGTCCATATCTTCATAGTTCCTTGACAGCAGATCCGTACCATGCGCACATTCCGGAGTCCTTTGTAACGCCGTCCGGGAAAGAGCGAAATGAAACGTATTGGATCTAACTGTAGACCGCGGATGCCCTGGGGTTTGTTGTCCGTTACTCGTCGTCATTGGGGTCGCCCCATGGTCGCAATAAGCGTTGTATTCGGCGCCCTCGTGATGGTGGCCCTGGTGACTGGTTGTGGTGACGCGGTCGAGCGTATATCGGTCGACACGCCGGCGGTGACACCTTTGTCCATCCCACCGTTGCTCGAGCCGACAATCGAGAATGGTGTCGCGCATTATGACCTCACGATCGGCACATCACATCACGATTACCAACAGGGAAGTCCGACCGAGACCTATTCCTACAACGGGATGTCTGTGCTGGGGCCCACCCTTCGCCTGAAGACCGGCGATTCGGTGGCTATCAACGTCACCAACGCGTTGGACCAGATTACAACAACCCACTGGCATGGCGCTGACGTACCGGCCGAGGACGACGGCGGGCCGCTGAGTCCAATTGAGCCAGGTACAACCTGGGTGGCCGACTTCGATGTGATCCAGCCGGCGGCCACCCTCTGGTATCACCCCCATCTGCATGGATTCACAGCCGAGCATGTCTACCGCGGCTCCGCCGGCATGATCATTGTCGATGACGGGAACCCCGCTGGTACACTCCTGCCCAGGACCTACGGCGTCGACGATATTCCGGTAATCATCCAGGACAGGGATTTCACGGAGGACGGCCAGTTCGACTTCGCCATAAACCGCGGACCCCTGGGCAAACGAGATGGCGTGCTGACGGTGAACGGTACTATCAACCCGTTCGTCGAAACACCTGCGGGACCGGTTCGGTTGCGACTGCTCAACGGCAGCCAGGCCAGGATATATCAACTTGGCATCGAGGGGGCCACCATGATGAAGATAGCCTCCGACGGCGGCTATCTGGCCAGTCCCGTCATACTCGAGCGAATCGTCCTCGGCCCCGGGGACCGGGCCGAGATCATCGTAGACGTCGGGGGTGCGCCTGCTGCTCTGGTTGACAGCGCGTTTGGACGGGTGCTTGAACTCCGGCCAACCGGCTTGGCCTCTACAGTGGGTCCGCTTCCAGAGACGCTAACGGCCATTGAGCGAATCTCCGGCTCGGAGATCACTGTGGACCGGAGCTTCCACATGGATCAAGTGGGAAACGGGTGGGGGTTTAACGGGCTCCAGTTGGACATGAGCAGGATAGATGAAACAATGCGGCTCGGAGACACGGAGCGCTGGACCCTTACTGCCGAGGCCGGCCAGCACGTATTCCACGTCCACCAGACCCAGTTTCAGATATTGGCGATCAATGGCGAACCTCCACCGCCGGAGGAAGCAGGCTGGGAGGACTCTGTGTTGGTCAATGCCAACCGTGAGGTAGTTATAGCTTCCCGTTTCAATACCTATGCCGACAATAACATGCCGTATATGTACCACTGCCACCTTCTTGATCACGAGGAACTCGGCATGATGGGGCAGTTCCTGGTCGTCGAGTAACCTGGGCTGGATACGGGTAGTGGTAACAGGAATCGGCCCTTCCCTGTGGCGGAAAGAGCTTGAAACGAGAGACTCTGAAGGCTTTGCGGTACGCCCGGGAATTGATCCCTGGCGTATCAATTGCAGGAGTAGCCTGCCTTCGGGAATTGCCTGGAAGCCCTGTACCCTATCGGGAGGAAGGTCGCGTTGGTGGAGTCGGAAAGTCAAAGAGACAGGCCGCTCGGATAGCCACAGCCAGTTTTGAGATGGTTTGCTGGCGGCCTTCCAGCCGGGGACAAATCTGGCTGGTAACGCCCAGGCACAGCTGCATAAGCGCCCTTCGTAGCCTGTCGGCAACGGCCGTAATCGAAGGCCGCGGGCCCGAAATCCTCTTCAGGATCCCCAACCCGCAGCCGCCAAACCAGACCATTTTCAACGCTCGGTGTAGATCAAGGACACTTAGAAACTATCTCAACATTATTCAAGGCAGAGCATTGGGCAAAATGCGACAGCAATAGACATTGCTTTTCACCCCCATTCCTTCGGCAGGCTCAGGACAGGCTCTAACCTTCCCCCGTCAAGGGGGAAGGGATTTTGAGATAGTCTCTTAGACGCCGAAAGTCTCCTATCGGCTAACTCTCTGCCACCCAGTCGGCGACGCGCTCGCCGATCATGATGGCGGTGGCGTTGGTGTTGGCCCGGGTTACCTGGGGCATGATGGAGGAGTCGGCGACCCACAAGCCGTCAACTCCGCGCACGCGGCACTGCTGGTCGGTAACGGCCAAGGCGTCGCCGTCGGGTCCGATGCGGCAGGTGCCGGAGACATGGCGGGAACTGCCCAGGGTCTGGCGAATCCAGGCGTCCAGGTCATCGTCGCTGGTGAGGGTGTCGTCATCGGGGGAGATGCGTCCCTCGGAGATTCCCTGATAGGCGTCGGACTCCAGAATGCTGCACGCCAGCCGCACGGCCTCGCGCATCCGGCGCATATCGTTCTCGTTATGCAGGTAGCGGTAGTTGATGGAAGGCTGCGCCGTGGGGTCGCCCGACTGCAGGCGCACCCAGCCGGTGCCCTCTGGCAGCTCCAGAGCGCAGGCGATGCGGGCAGTGCCCGAGGGCACCATTTCGCCGGTCATCACATTCCAGACTGCCAGGGTGTGAAGCATGACGTCGTTGGGGTGGGACGGCGGCTCGGACGTTACCCGCAGGCCGAAGCGCAGGGCTTCGGCGTTGGCCGTCAGCCTGACGTTTTCGTTGACCCGGAAAGAGACTGACCCCATGGGGTGGTTGAACAGGTTCTGCCCTACGCCCGGGGACTCCACCAGGACCGGGATGCTGTTCTGCTCCAGTTGGTCGCGGGGGCCCACGCCCGACAGCATCAGGATGTGGGGAGATTTGAGCGCCCCGGCACACAGCACCACGCGATCACCCTCGACGGCGAAAATCTCCCCGCCGCTCTCCACCTCGACACCGGTGACCTTCCCGTCCTCGATAACCACCCGGCGGACGAACACATCGCCGCGTATGGTGAGATTGAGGCGGTGGCGGGCGGGCGTGAGATGGGTGACGTTGGTGCTCATACGCCAGCCGTTGCGGTTGTTCATGGGAATGGCGCCGATGCCGCCGGAGTCTGGTCCGTTGAGGTCGTGGTTGGACGGGTAGCCCCGCTCCATGCAGGCGTCGTAGAACGCCTTCTGCACCGCCGGCCACTCCTCGTCCTCGCGGCGGACGATGGGGATTGGGCCCTCTGTGCCGTGGAAGTCGTCCTGGATGTCCAGGTCGGTTTCGGCCCTTCGGTAGTAGGGCAGGACTTTGAGGTAGCCCCATTCCTGATTGCCGAAGTGGGACTCCCAACGCTCAAAGTCCTCGGGCAGGCCGCGCAGGTAAACCTGGCCGTTGATGGAGCCGGAGCCGCCGATGACCTTGCCCTGGGCGATGTTTATTTCACCCTGCTGGTCGTTGATGACGCCGCGCAGGTTCCAGGAAACCTCCGAACCGATGGCCTCGCCCTCCGACGAGTGGCCGTTGCGGACCGGCTCCGGTAGCTGTTCCGGATCGGCATAGTCCTGCCCCGCTTCCAACAGCAGCACCGAGCGATTGGGGTCTTCCGACAGCCGGCTGGCCACCACGGAACCGGCGGACCCGCCGCCGACTACAATAACGTCGTATTTCATAACCGCTCCTCATTTACATCGCGATGTTGCGCCGATTCTACACCCTGCCACGAAGCGAGGCCAAACCCGCCGGCCAACAGCGCCGTTGACGCTGCCGGTGCGGCTATCTATCATTTCCCCAATCGTACATTTCCGCAATCGTATCGTGATTCTGGAAACCGGCATTCCCTACGAGGATTAGAGATGATAACCGACCTGCCAACCCTGCTTCGCTACTTCGACCGCTTCCACCAGCGCACGGTGCGGGACATTCTGGCCCTGCCCCCGGAAGCCGACGGCTGGCGGCCGCCCCGGGGAGAAGGCGAGAAGGCCTGGAACATCAACGAAATTGTGCATCACATCGCGGAATCCCGGCTTTACTTCGCCAGCGCTTACTGCGGGCGGGGCTGGCTGTACGACTGGCCCGCGCCCAGCACCGAGCGACAATCGGCCTGGATTCCGGCGATCGAGAGTTCCTTCGAGGAGTTCCACCGGCGGCTGGACGACAGCCCGCCGGAGTGGCTCCAACGCCGGGTGAGGATGATCGATACCGAAGGAATGCTCAGCGGCTGGCGCATCATGATGATGCTGTTCGAGCATGAAACACATCATCGCAGCCAGATAGACACCTACGCAGGACTGGAAGGCTGGGACGTGCCCCACATCTACGGCAGGTCGCGGGACAGCATCGACGACTTGCAGGAGGAGCAGCGCAGACGGGCGGGCCTGTAGATGGGAACCTGCACGAGACTTGCCCTGGTAGCTCAACAGAATTGAAATGATGAGCGCCACGCCCGTACCGTCATTCCGGCCTTGAGCCGGAATCCAGAAACGTCGTCAAAGGTCAACGGCAATGTACCGGAAAAGGCCCTGGATTCCGACATTCGCCTGAATGACGGCTATTCCCCAACCCCTCATTTCAAAGCAGTTGTACCGCTGGCCGAATATCAGCGTCCCAGCCTGAAAAGATTCTTCAGCCTGTCCACAATCACCTTCCGCTTGAGGCCCTGGATGGCGCGGGTGATTGGTATTCCCTTGGGGCAGACCGCGGTGCATTCGAATATGGTATGGCAGCGCCACAGTCCTTGCTCACTGGCGACGATCTGGAGTCTCTGCTTCCCGGCGGCGTCCCGACTGTCTGAAACCAGGGCGAAGGCCCGGTTCAAGGCGGCCGGCCCGAGGAAGCCCGAGTCCAGTCCCGCCACCGAGCAGGCGGAGTAGCAAAGCCCGCAATAAATGCACTCACGGTGGGGATTAACTGTCTGCCGCTCCCTGGAATCGGGTGACAGAACCACGGGCTCCTGAAGCCCCGGCCCGGGTGTCAGGCTGGGGTCAACTCCCCGCAAATGGTCAAAGAACACCCCCGGGTCGGTTACCAGGTCCCGTATCACCGGCAAATGCCGCAGCGGCTGCACCCGCACCGGTCCGCTGCCGTTTCCGGCTGCGGCGCCGAGCAAGGTTCCACAGGCCAACCCTTCCCTGCCGTTTATGACGGTTCCGCAGGTGCCGCACATTCCCACCCGGCAGGCCCTGCGAAAAGCCAGCGAGGGGTCGACGTTGCGCTGCACCCAGATGAGCGCGTCCAGCACGCTCATGGTCTCTTCCACTATAGGTACGTCAAATTCCTGCCAATAGGCCGTGGTATTTTGTTCCGGCGACCCGCGTCTTACTGACAGCGTAATGGTGTCCATTTGGCAGCCTCCAGGGCTATCCGGTCTGCTAGAGAATGAAGGCCAGGAGAGCCCAGGCTCCATAAATGAAAGTCCCAACGCCCAGCAGCCACAGGCCTGCCGTCATCCCCGCCGCGTGCCTGGCTGCGGGACCCCACTCCAGCAGGATGTTTCGCATCCCGTTCAGCCCGTGATACAAGACCAGCGCCAGCAGGGAGAAGTCGATGAATATGAACAACCCCTGGGCCAGGCGCTGTTTCACTATCTCGAACAACACCAGCTCTTCCTGGTGTCCCCGGACCACGTCTCCCAGTCCGGAAAAGTGGGTCATCCAGATATGCACGCCTACCAGGAATATCAGCAGGAAACCGCTGACCCGCTGGAGAAACCAGGGCCAGAACCCGGTGATTATTTTTTCCTGACGGCTCATCAACGGCGCGGACATATCCCTTGGCTTCATCCCTTCAGTCCGCTACTCCCTGAAAATCAGGGGCAGGCTGAAGTACCCGGCCACACCTGTTATTACAGCGGTAAGCAGCATACAAACCCAGAACAGCAACGCCTGTTGCTTAATGGCGATTCCGGCATCGAACAGCAGCACCCGAACGCCGTTCAGGGCGTGGTACAACACTGCTGCAATGAGAAACAGGTCCAGGACCACAAAGAAGGGTTTTTGAAGGATGATAAGCACGGTGTCGAAGGTGTCGGCCCCG
This sequence comes from SAR202 cluster bacterium bin22, assembly GCA_002238505.1. Lineage (GTDB taxonomy): Bacteria > Chloroflexota > Dehalococcoidia > Lucifugimonadales > UBA3495 > Bin22. Next base: position 131,913 of record MPMM01000005.1, read on the forward strand.
GCCCGGGCCGTGGAAATCACCGCTATGTGCAGGAAAAGGTAGCCAACCAGGGCCACGCCAGTCAGCCGTTGCAGGAACCAGGCCCACCAGCCCGAACGGGTACCGGAGTAACGATCCTGGAAATTGCCGGCGTGCAGCGACAAAGCTCGAAGGGAAAAGGCCACCGGAGCCCCCTAGAAGAGTTCTGTTTCGGGCTTTTGCTCTTCACCGATACGCCCGTAAACCGGTGGCTTCAGTCCCTCATACAGAGCCCCCAGTTGCCGGTTGATATCGTCGTTGACTTGCGCGAAGAAGCTGTTGCCGTGGATGTCCCCTTCCACCAAGAGGGGCCCCAACCGGTCCACCTCGAAGGTCCAAAGAGCTTCCGAAATGCCCAGCTCTTCCACCCAATACACGCCCAGAACCTTCTTGATAGCCCGTCCGTAAATCGCCCCCAGTCCATAGCCCATCGTAGTGAGACACACGGCGCCATGCTTCCGGAACACTTCCTGGTAAACCTGCTCCGACATTCCCGCCTTGCCGACTACGGCCTTCACGCCGAACTCCTCCAGCAGCTGCGGCATGTACTGGGCGTAACGGAAGCCGGCCGTGGCCTGGAGCGAAGCGACTTCAAACTCTCCCGGCGACACTTCCACGCCTGCGGGCGACGACTGCAAGCTGACGTTGGTCAGTTCTTGAAGATCAATGGGTGGCGCATTCCCGTCAATCAGCATGTGCTGGTAAACACCATCCCGGGCGGTATAGACCGGCCCGCTGAGGTAAACCAGGTCCCCCGCAGCCAGCTTCTCGATGTCACTGGACACCAGCGGGCATGTAAGCTCCCACTCCCTGTTCTGGCCTTGCGACACTCTTAGTCCTCCTGCTCCGGCAACTTGCGCGCAGTCATTATTCGATGCCTTCACGCCGGTAATACGGGGTAAACCATTGCGGGTCCTCACGAAACTCGACCTCACCGCTGGGGAAAACCCGGGCTACCGACCGGCGATAGGCCGTGCAGAACTGGGAAATCGCGATGGGCAGGCCGCCGGTATGGGTGTAGGCTATTTCAACATGGACATCCAGGGCGGTAGTGTCGCCGCCCACCCCCATGACGCCGAACCCGGTCTGATTTGCCAGGTGCCTCAGTTCCTCTTCCAGGGCGGCCACCTCCGAATCCGGATGCCGGTCGCCGATCAACCTCAGGCAGGCCGCCTCTTTGGAAAGAGTCACCGCCTGGTCCTTGGTGCCGCCCAGGCCAACCCCCACCACGACCGGCGGACAGGAAAGGCCGCGACGGGCAAACTCGGCCATGTTGTCCAGCAGGAATCGCTTGATTCCGTCGGTGCCGTCGGCCGGAAACAGCATCCGGTAATCGGTCCCGAACAGGCCTCCCTTGTGCACGGCGATAATGTCGATCCAGTCACCGCCAGGTTCGAACGAGTAATCTATGTTGGGGGCGAAGACGCCCGTATTGTTGCCAGGATTCCGCCGGGTCAGCGGGTGGACCCGATTAGACCGCAACTGAATGTCCTGGGTAATGTCGGCTACCGCCTGGCGCAAAGCCCGCTCCAGGGCCACGACCCCGCCGTCTATCCGGGCTTCGTTCCCCAGCTTCACGTAGTAGCGAGGCAGGCCCGTGTCCCCGCACATGGGCCGAGCGTCGGCCACCGCCAGCTTGGCGTTCTCCAGAATCTGGCCCAATATGAAGTGGGCCAGGGGTTTGCTCTCCCGTTCCCAGGCCTCGCCAAAAGCCGCCAGCCCATCCTGGGGCACTACAATTGCGGCCCGCTTGTTGGTCTCGTAAGCTACCTGGTAGATAAGCTCCCGCGAAATAGCGGTGGACGTGGTGGACATGGCATTACCCTATGGCTGAATATCAACGGCTGAATCTGAAAGGACCCTTTCCAGGCCGGACCGGCAAGGGGACCATCGCCGTTCCCATGGCTCGCTAAACATACCATAACGGTGATTCCATTGAAAGAATCCTGCTTGGGCAAGTTGCCGCCCTTGCTAATCTCGCCTATATTGTGCGAGCGAACCGCCGGAAAAGGCGCGATCCTGGCACGGACGCAGTCGAGGAAGTCATGCAGGAACAAATTGACGCGGACATTCTGATAATCGGCGGCGGCGGAGCCGGACTGATGGCGGCCCTGCATTCCTACCGGAAAAACCCCCACTTGAATGTCGTCGTCGTCGCCAAGGGCCAGATTGGCCAGAGCGGCTGCACTCGCATGGTGCAAGGCGGCTACAACGCGGTCCTGGACCCAAAGGATTCCTTCGAGAGGCACTTCGAAGACACCATCCGGGGCGGAGGGTTTATCAACAACCAGGACCTGGCCTGGCTGCTGGTCAACCAGGCGCCCCGGATCATCGCCGAGCTGGAATCGCTGGGGTGTTTCTTCGACCGTGACAGCCAGGGGTACATCTTCCAGAAAGCCTTCGCCGGTCAGAGTTTCGACCGCACGGTCCACCGGGGAGACCTCACCGGCATCGAGATAATGTCCCGGCTGAAAGAGAATGTCCTGGCATCCAACATGACCCTCCTGGACGAACACCGCGCCGTCTCGCTCCTGCACGATTCTGCCGGGGGAATTGCGGGGGCGTTGCTGCTCAACGTCCGTACCGGTGAATTCATAACCGTGGCAGCCAGGGCGACCTTGATGGCCGCCGGCGGCGGCGCCAGGATGTACACCTACGCCGCTCCTTCGCTGGAAAAATGCGGCGACGGCATGGCCCTGTGTTACTTGGCGGGCTGCGCTCTGCAGGACATGGAAATGTACCAGTTCCATCCCACCGGACTGGTCGCCGGACGTACCATCGTAACTGGCGCGGTCCTGGAAGAGGGCCTGAGGGGCGCGGGGGGACACCTGCTTAATGACATGGGACAAAGGTACATGGAACGGTACGACCCGGAGCGTATGGAACGCTCCACCCGGGACATGGTCTCCCGGGCTGGGTACCTGGAAATCCAGGGAGGACGGGGCACTCCCGACGGCGCCGTCTATCTGGACGTGTCCCATCTGGGTGTCAAATTCGTGGAACAGTCTTTCCCCGGGATGGTAGCCCGCTGCCGGGAAGTCGGCTTTGACCTGGCACGGGAACCGGTAGAGGTATGTCCCACCGCCCATTTCCACATGGGAGGGGTGAGAATAGACGAACTTTGCCGCAGTGGCCTGGACCGGCTTTTTGTAGCCGGTGAGGACTCGGGTGGCGTACACGGGGCCAACCGTCTGGGTGGAAACGGGGTTGCCGAGTCCACCGTGTTCGGCGCCATAGCCGGGGATGCCATGGCTGAGTTCGTAGAAGACCGGACCCTGCCGACAGTTGCGCCGCGCCAGGTGGAGTCCCTGGTAGAAGACGCTCTTGCGCCCTTTGGGGAGTCCGGATCGGGCAACATATTCTCCATCCGCCAGGAAGTGGAGTCCCTGATGTGGGACAAGGGAGGAATTGTGCGCGATGGCCCGGGCCTTGAGTCGGTTCTTGCTTCGCTGGAAGAACTGGGACAGCGCGCCGGGGCAGCCTCGGTACCAGCGGTACGCCAGTACAACCAGGCCTGGCAGGAGTGGCTGGACGTTCGCAGCATAATAACGGTAGCGCAAGTCACCTGTCTGAGCGCGCTGGCCCGCCGTGAGTCCCGTGGCTCCCATTACCGCAGCGACTACCCTGAGTCAAATGACCACGACTGGCTGTGCAACGTAATGATTCAGCAGGACTCCCGGGGCCAGGCCAGGGTGTGGCAGGAAGACGTGGAGTTCACGCGCCTGGGCCCTGGCGCATAGCCAACCGGGCAACCTTGTCCATACAACCCGTGGCACGGGGAGTCCTGGATTAGTTCCATATAGCGCCTGGCCAATTCCTATGGGTTCAGCCACTGGTCCGACGAGGAGCCGCCGGACGATATGAAACACCTGTATGAGCAAATTGAAGATGGGACTTGGGTTCTCAAGCGGGGCAATTAAGCCCATAGCTACCTGTTCCGAGTTTCTATTTGCAACTATTCACTCCCCATATGTTCCAGGAAGCGCGCAAGTGGTTCGACTGGCAGTAGCTACAGCCTGCGAGGATGGCAGGTGAGCGCTTTCGTCAGGACAAGCTGGTTGTCTCATCCGAACTTTCCCGGTTGGTCCCTTGCCTGCCAGTCCCTTTGGAATTGCTCGCACAACCGCGTCAAAGTCTCATGTCCGACGTCTGGGAACAAGACCCTGAGACCCTCTGTTGTCGCGTTGTCCAGGGAGCCACAATCTTCCCTGATGCGTCGCCCTGTCACTAGTGCATCTGGAGGCAACTTCGATACCAACGCCAGGGCACGTCTGTAGGACGCCATGGCTACTGCCTGGGGCTCCATCCCAAATTGTTGTTGAGCGTATATAGAGAAGGCCACGGCCATCCCTTCTGATAGCCAGTTCCCAATGCCTGGCTTGGGATTCAACAAATGCACTGTCTCATGGGCAAGCTCGTTAATGGCAGTGGGCCAATATCCCTCGGCATTCCTGCTCAACTCAGCAAATGCCCCGTCTAGATTCGGTGTATTGCGTATTTGTGGGCCATCATCGACAAAGGTCGGCTGGAATATGGTCTTGGACGAGTCCCTCGGTCCAAAAACGTTCTCGGCAAGCCTCAGGATTTCTTGCTGCAGAGCCCACATTGCCTCAGGGTCGCCCCCTGGCCGGGCTTTCGCCGGTATCTTCACGGCCTTCCTCTCAGGTACTCTATGCCTGGGCTATCCTCCAATGGATCCAGCTTACCGCAACAGTCGGAGCCGGCAATTCCTGAGTATCTAGCATTGTAATTCCCGAATGAGGCCAAAGTAACTGGGTGGGTGCAGGTCAAATAGAATGAAGGCAAGGTGCGCCGCCAGGTTGAAAGACGGCTTGACCAATGATTGCTAATGTCAGGGTTAGCGGACAATGCCCCTCATTATTCAACTGGTCAACCGGCATTCTCCCGACAGGAAAGGAGTGAATAGACGCTCGCTGGGCCGCAACTCCTGCTTCTCAGGCAAACACCCTCCGCCGGAAGGTAGCCACCAGCAAGAACACCCCCGTGGCCACCAGGGTCATGGCCGGGCCGGCGGGCAGGTTGAAGTGGAAGGACAGGTAGAGGCCCGTGACCGAGGCCGCCGTCCCCAGCGCCGCCGCCGTCAGCATGATGTTGACGAACCGCCCCGCCAGCAGGTAGGCCGTGGCGGCGGGTATCACCAGCATCGCCATTACCAGGACAACCCCCGCCGCCTGGATTCCGATGACAATGACCAGGGCCAGCAGGACCAGCAGGACGTAGTCCACCACGTGAGTGCGCATGCCGATAACCTGCGACCCCACCGGGTCGAAGCTGGTGAACAGCAGCAGGTGGTGAAAGACGAACAACCCCAGGATGACCAGCCCGGTGATGGCCAGGGATATGTAGATGCCCGTGGAAGATATGGCCAGTATCTGCCCCAGAAGCAGGTCTTCCACGTCAACAGTGATGGTGGTGGACAGGGACATCATCATCAGGCCCAGGGCGAACATGGACGCAAACAAAATGCCGATGACGGTATCCGAGCTCAGGCCGGCGCGCCGGCCCAGAACCCGCACCAGCATGGCGACAGAAACTCCGGTGGGGACGGCCGCCAGGGCGGGGTTGATGCCCATCATGAACCCCAGGACCATGCCAGGCAGCACGGCATGGGCCAGGGCGTCGCCGATGAAGGCCAGGTTCCTGGTGACCACGTAGGCGCCCAGCAATGGACACATCACCCCCACCAGGACCGAGCCAACCAGGGCCCGCACCATGAAGTTGTACTCCAGCGGAGCGAAAAGAAAGTCAATCATATTATCTGCGCAGTAACCCTTCAGACCCCGTGGACCAGGTTTTGGCGGTCCGGTTCCGTCATACTGGCGAAAGCCGGTATCCAGGAACCTCGTCGCTCTTGGTCCATATCCCGAATTGACCCTGTTGGCTTCCGGCCCGCCCCAGAATGCCCCGCCTCTTGAAACTAACCCCCACACCACCGCAGGGGCGATTCGCAATTCGGCCCTACTCCTCGCCGTCCAGGGCAAGCTGGAAACCGTAGAGTTCCTCCATCACCGCGGGCGTCAAGACCTGGCTGGGCACCCCGCATGCGCACACGTGGCGGTTCAGGCACAGTACCTGGTCGAATCGGCGGGACAGGTTGTTGAGGTCGTGGGTCGCCAGCAGAACAATGCGGCCCTCGTCGCGCAGCGCCTGCAGCACCTCGACCAGGCCCTCCCGGGCCCCCACGTCAACACCGCTGAAGGCCTCGTCCAGCAGCAGGACGCTGGCTTCCTGGGCCAGGGCCCGGGCGACGAATACCCTTTGCCGCTGGCCACCCGAGAGCTCCGTCATCGACGCCGTGCGCTGGTCCCAGAGCCCCACCCGGCAGAGGCACGCCTTCACCAACTCCCGGTCCTTCCTGCCGGGCCGCCGGAACCACCCCAGGCGGCAGCAGCGGCCCATCATAACCACGTCCATCACGTTAACCGGAAACCGCCAGTTGACGCTGTCGCGCTGGGGAACGTAGGCCAACTCTCCCCGGTGCAGGTCCACCCGGCGCAGCGTTACGCTGCCCTGGCGTACGGGCAGCAGGCCGGCAATGGCATTGAACAGGGTGCTCTTGCCGGCTCCGTTGGGCCCGACCACCCCCATCAGGGTGCCGGCATCCACGTCAAAAGTGACGTTGTTCAGGGCCATGTAGCCGTCCAGTTCGACGGTGACGTCCTGGAGCGACATGCTGGCGTCGTGGGAGTCGGTTACGGAGTTCACTTCAGGACCTCCACGATTCTTTCCACGTTGGTCCGCACCATGCCCACGTAGGTGTCGGCCCCGCTGCCCGCAACCCCCATGGAGCCGGAATACAGCTGGACCAGTTCCGCGCCGGTCTCCTGGGCAATGGTATGCGCCAGCCTGTCGCTGACGGTGGTCTCCCCAAAGACGGCGGGTACATTGTTCTCCCGGACCGCCTCGATTACTTCCGAAAGGTGCTCCGCTGAGGGCTCAACATCGGGCGCCAGGGACGGTATTACCAGCCCGACAACCTCAAACCCGTAGGCCTCCGCCAGGTAGCCGAGGCTGTCGTGGGAGGTGACCAGCAGGCGGCGCTCCGGCGGCACCATCCCGACATGCTCCTGGATCCAAGCATGCAACTCGTCCAGTTCATCCCCGTAGGCGGCGGCGTTGACGTAGTAGGTGTCCGCGTTCTCCGGGTCGAGGTAGGAAAGCTGGGCCGCTATTTCGTTGATTGCCAGCTTGACCCGAATGGGGTCGAACCAGAAGTGAGGATCCTCGGCGCCGTGGCCGTGATCGTCGTGGCCCATTTCGTCGTGACCCGCGTCTTCTACGTGACCCGCGTCTTCTACGTGACCCGCGTCTTCTACGTGGCCCGCGTCTTCTTCATGGCCCGGCTCTTCATGGCCCGGCTCTTCGTGCCCCGCTTCCATATGCCCTGCTTCTTCTTCATGGCCCGCTTCCCCGTGGCCGTGAAGATCAGGCCCGGAAAACTCCATGGGATCCACGAATTCGCCAAGCTCGATCACCGTGGACTCATCCGCCCGGGCATTGCGCACCAGGTCGTGCAGCCAGTTGGCTTCCAGGCCCAGACCGACGGTGAATACAACGTCGGCATCCGCGACCCGGGCCACATCGGCCCCTCCGGGTACGAAGGAGTGGGGGTCTCCTCCGGGTGGCAGCAGCGCGAATACCTCTGCCCGGTCGCCTCCCACTACCCTGGCCCAGTCACCCACAAAGTTGGTGGTTGTAACAACCTGGAGCGGCGGGGTGGAAGGTGGTGACTGCAAGACCGAAGCGGACACCTGGCCCGATGAGCCGCCAGCAGCGCCGGAGGACGATCGATCCGACTGGGCGGCTGGAGTGGGGGCGGCCGGCACGGCGGTCGCTGGTGGTCCTTCACTTACCTGCGCTGGCGGGTTGTTGGCGCAGCCCGCCAGGACAAGCGCGACCAAAACAACGAGACCGGCAACCAGGCTGGCGGCCAGACCTCTGGAAAAAACTTTGCTGTATGGAACCATTACCATTGCAATACCTCCTGCTTCACAATGTGAGCCCTATGGAACCCGCAAAAGGTTCCACTACAGTGCCGTAAGGATTGGTACCGAATATCACTAAATGTCAAAAACCGGGGGTTTAATTCACCTGGAGCAATTGCGCTTACTTGCCCTTAGAGGCGGGGCAGGAGTGACAGTTCACGTACAATTCAAGGCGGTGAGAGATTACCTCGCCCGGAATATCCGCGCTGATCTCCCCAATTAACCGTTCGACTGCATCCACCCTGAATTCCTCCACAGCGCCACACTCGACGCACACCGTGTGGTGGTGGTGGTGCCCAACTCCGCAGAGGCTGTAAATGTGGGACCCGTTTATGGTGGCAAGCTTGCAGACCGCGCCTGCCTCCTGGAAGAGCTTGACAGTACGATAGACCGTTGCCCTTCCCACCGAAGGCAATTCGTCACTGAGCGCCTCCAGCGTAAATCCTTCCTGCTTCTGTTCCAGGAGACTGACGATGGCTCTCCTGGGGGCCGTGTCCCGGCAGCCGGCTCTCTCCAGTATCGCCAGGAGGTCCGGGGGTGGCGCATCAGAAACCATAATGATACCTTCACTCACATAAATCCCTGTTCAATCATCCTCAATCTGCTCATGAAAGTGATATAACATATCAATTTTAGGTAGCCATGTCAAGCGGGAGGCAGGCATTCATGGAGATGGATCGGGAAGTATCTGCCGGTGTTGACGCGCGGTAAGGCCACCCTGGCCGGTCAGACGGCCACGGTGGCCCGACGGGCTGGCTGCGAAAGGCGCCGCACCGTCAGCGGAGACTTGGGGGGAGTTTGCATGGGGGAAGGCGGAAGAATCAAGCGTTCCGTTCCGCTGACTTTCAGCGGGCCCGGGTCCCCGGGTCGAGGTGGTGAACTGACCTGACAGGGAGCCGTACTCTTGCCCTTTGTCAGCGAGTGTGCGGCTCCCTTTATCTCCAGCCTACCCGTAGCCCTCCGCCACCGCCACCGCGAAGGTGTAGGTCCGGTTGGCAATTGCACTAGGGAGTGTCGTCAAAAGCCGATTCTCGTCATTCTGGCGAAAGCCGGAATCCAGAAACGTCTTAATTTTGGGTGATAACCTCCGCGCTGTAACAAGGCTTTGTATTGCAGCGTATTCGCACCCGATTACCAAACGGCAGGAAGGACTGATTTGACGACACCCCCCTGGTTAACTAAATAATAGCCAGGTTATATATCACTTCACTATATATAGTATTACACGATTGCGTGTCGTGCAGCAAACCCTCCGTGGCCGTGGGTTGGGGAAAACTGATGAGGCGCGGGCCCGTGAGTTCGGTGTAACTCCCTTCGTGTCCCTTCGTGTCTCTTCACGGACAAATCCCTTGTCGGAACGGCAATCGGGCCCCTGTGTTAAAATCACCTTCGGCCAAAGAAATCGAACAAAGAAATCGAAAATTGTAGCTATGGAGGACTTACCAGAATGAATGTAATGCAGGCCGTGGCCCGAATCCTGAAACTGGAAGGAGTGGAGTGGGTCTCCTGCTTCCCGTCCAACCAGCTTATCGAGCACGTCGCCCAGGAGGGCATCCGCACCATCATGTTCCGCCAGGAGCGCGGCGCCCTTATGGCCGCCGACGGATACAGCCGCCTCAACGGCCGCGAGAAGTTCGGCGTAACCATCACCCAGGGCGGCCCCGGTTCCGAAAACTCCATGGGCGGCCTGGCCCAGGCCTACAGCGATAACGTGCCCATCCTTTATCTGCCCGGCGGCCCGGCCCTGTCCCAGTACTCGGTCAAGCCCAACTTCTCCCCCGTCCGCACCTACGCCTCCGTCTCCAAGTCCGGCGAGGTAATCACCCAGCCCGGCCAGGTAGCCAGCGTTATGCGCCGCGCCTTCCACGCCCTGCGCAACGGCCGCCCCGGCCCGGTAATCGTCGAGATTCCTGCCGACGTTGGCACCCAGGAAGTCCCCGATGCCGCCATGTCCTACAACCCGCCCAAGCGCATGCGCCAGGCCCCCGAGCCCAGCGATGTTAAGGAAGCCGTTAACCTGCTGCTGAATGCCCGGAAGCCCGTCATCTGGTCCGGCATGGGCGTACTCATGGCCGGCGCCACCGAGGAACTCCAGGAATTCGCCGAACTAACCGAGATTCCCGTTTACTGCACCATGCCCGGCAAGTCCTCCTTCGACGAGCGCCACCCCCTGGCTTTGGGTTCCGGCAGCAGCGCTACGTCCCTGCCCGCCCGCACCTGGCTCCAGGAGTCCGATGTCCTCTTCGCCGTTGGTTCCAGCATGACCCGCACCAGCTATGGTCAGCCCATCCCCGACGGCAAGGTAATCATCCACAACGTGGAGAGCATCGACGACATCAACAAGGACTTCTCGGTGGACGTCGGCCTGCCCGGCGACGCCAGGCTGACCCTCAAGGCCATGATTGCCGAGGTCAAGGTTCAGGCCGGTGACAATGGCCGCAAGGGAACCACCGACATCGCCGACCAGATTTCCAAGATCCGCGACACCTGGATGGCCGAGTGGGAGGACATTCTCAAGACCGACGAGACTCCCATCAGCCACTACCGCGTCATCGGCGAACTGGAGCGCACTCTGGACAAGGTGAACAGCATCGTTACCCACGACGCCGGCGCTCCCCGCGACACCATGATGCCCTTCTACACCGGCACCACTCCCCACAGCTATATCGGCTGGGGCAAGACCACCCACCTGGGCTATGGCATCCCCCTGATGATCGGCGCCAAGCTGGCCCGCCCCGACAAGTTCTGCCTCAACTTCATGGGCGACGGCGCCTTTGGCATGTCTGGCCTCGACCTGGAGACGGCGGTACGGGCCAATGCCCCGATAACCACGATTCTGCTCAACAACGGCGGCATGGCCACCTACCCCGGCGGCTACCCCACCGCCAACGAGCTTTACGGCGCCACCCGCATGTCCGGCGACTATGCCAAGATTGCTGAGGGCATGGGCGCGGTGGGCATCACCGTTACCCAGCCCGGCGAGGTTGCCGACGCCCTGATGCAGGCCCGCCAGCACAACGCCGAGGGCCGCACCGTCCTCATCGACATCCACACCGGCCTGGAGGCCCGCCGCTCCAGCTTCTAGGCGCAAAAAGGTAACCGCAACCGCAACCAATGCAGGGGCGCGCGGCCGTGCGCCCCTGCGACATAGGGGAAAACACCTGCCAAATGGGACAGGAGCAGACGCGAAGAATTGGGTTGGTGGTGCTGGCCGGAGTCGCGTCACTGAGCGCCCTGATCGCGGTGCTTTGGTTGCTGCAAAGCTACCTGCCGGAAGCCGACAATTACAAAGACCTGGCCGATCTCGTCCAAACGGCGCTGACTATATTGGCGCTGCTTGGCGGCGCCGCCTTCGCGGCCTACAAGCTCGAACTCTTTCGCGACTTCGAGCCCCACCTGACCATTTCCCATGCCATCGGCCACCGGCCTATTGGAGATGGCTACATTCATTTGGATGTGGCCGTCGTAATGCACAACAACTCGAAAGTTAAAGTGGAGCTGCGGGAGGGATACTTTCTCCTGCAGCAGATAGTCCCTGTATCAGAGGCTGTGGATTTTCTGGGGGAAAATATGCTGTACCCACCCTGGCCAGTCCTGGACCAGGCGTCATTCAGTTTGGGGGACACCAGCATTTTCCTGGAACCGGGCCAGTCCCTTCAGGAAGTCTTGCAGTTCATGATTCCCCGTCATGTGGAATCGCTTTTGATTCACTATCTGTTCTACGATTCGGCGTCGCTGGGTGACAGGTCCAGAGGGTGGGGAATAACAGAGGTCTATGATATAATCGACAACTAATGGAAGACGTGATCGTTGAAGGAAGTTAGCTGTCATGTCAATCGTAATTAAGAGGACCGGTCGAAGAGACAATCGGGAAGTCGCCCCACCGGAGGAATCAACAGAGAAGTGGAGGCTCACCCTTAGCCGGGAAAGGTACCCTACTGCTCCTGTTATCGTGAGAAAGGCCAAAGAGCAGGGTGACAAACCGGAGACTCCGGAGAGTAATGGTTGCGACTCTGCCCAATAGGTCATGGCTGGCAAGCCGCCGGTCACCTTCGTGAAGAGGCCAGCCGTCTGTACACAGAAGGCTCGTGGGCATGCTCAAGCCAGTCAGAACAGGCTGATCTTCTTGAAGCTGTTCAATCGCCGGTGGTTCAACTGATCTCGGATATCCCCTTCCTGAACTACTCCACGTGAATCAGAGCGATAATTCCAGGGTAGCTGTGCCGTCCTCGTTCAGAAAACAGGAAAAGGCCAAAACCCGGAAAGGGGACTCGGCAGACGCCAGCAGACCCGGAAATTCGTGGCGACTGTACTTCGGGCGCACCCCGGGCGGTATTCCTGTCGTCAGGGTAGCCAAGAAGGGTTACCAACCTCCTGATACCAGGGATTCTTCCGAAGGCGCAGAGGAAAACAGGAGCAATTAAGCAGCCTGCAACCGTATAGGTTGGCGTACCGCTTTCTCTCCACCCCCAAGAATCATCTCCTCGCTGCCCCTCCAAAAGAAGCGCCTGCTGTCATAAACAAGAAAGGGCCGGGGGTTCCTCAAGCAGGAAACCCTGGCCCTGAATTCGCCCTGGCCTGAAGAGTAGCGGTTACTTCTCCCACACCACCGGGTTGCTCAGGGTGCCAATGCCCTCGACCTCGATGTCGATTACATCGCCATCCTTCATGTTCTCGGGGGCGCCGTCGGTGCCCATCCAGACTACGTCTCCCGGGACCAGCGTCAGGTACTTGCTCATGCGGCTGATGTAGTGCTTCACCCCAAAAATAGCGCCCGACATGTTGTACTTGCTGATGAAGTTGCCGTTGAGGACAATCCGGACCTCGCAGTTCTCCGGGTCCACGCCGTCGGTGACTATCCAGGGGCCCATGGGCTTGAAGGTGTCGGTGTTCTTGCCCCGCCACATGGTGCGGTCGTTCCGCTGCCAGTGCCTCTCGCTGACATCGTTGCCGATGGTATAGCCAAAGACATAGTCCAGCGCTTCCTCTTCCGAGACGTTCTTGCACTGCTTCCCGATAATTACGACCAGTTCGCCCTCGTACTGGAGTTGCTCGTGGGCGTCGCTGGGCACCACAATCGCCTCTCCCTCGGCAACCAGGGCATTGTTGGCCCGGTAGCCCACGTCGGCGGCGTCCGGGAACTGGGGTTCCTCCCCGCGCTTGGCGGCCATTTCCGCCACATGCTCCCGGAAATTAATGCCTGCCGCGTAGAAGGTAGGGGGAATAACCGGCACCAGCAGTTTTACGTCGCTAAGAGGCTGGCTGTTGCTCGTCCTCTCGTAAGCGCCGCGTATAGGGTCCCCGCTAACCTGGATAACATTGTCGCCCTCGATCATACCGTAGGACGGGCCGTCTGCGGTCTGGAATCTGCACCACTTCATAGCTAATTCCTCCGTTCAGGGTCATTGCAGAATAGGTTCGACATGCCCCAATTCTTGCATTTACCCCGTGGTCGGTCAAGCGTACGCGGCGGGTTTCGCAGGGCTATCGCATTTCAGCTTCGGGGCAACTGCGCATCGCTCCCCCCAGGCAGGAACCTCGAACCTGGGGGGAATTACCGCTCACGTAAGATTTTCAAAAGGCACTAGCCCTGGCGGGTTTCGCCTGCGGAAACTGCCACCTACTGCCCGGCAGGCCCGGCCGCGGCAACCACTGCCGCCCACCCGGACCCGCAAGGGATAAAATGTTACGAAAAGCGGCCATCAGGTTGTCGCTATCCCGATATCGCCAATTAAAATCTCGTTGACAACAAATATACGCCAATGTTAAACTTGGCCCAATTGACCTTTGTACGTTTACGGCTTGGCTGGGTGCTCTCCAGTGCAATTCCAGAAGCGTTCGTCCCGGCGTCCGAGTTCGGCCCGGGATTTCAGGTTGGAAACATAAACTACGGCGCGGGCCCTGGGAATAGTTCCGCTATAGAAAATGACAGCCACCCGGAAATCCTCCAGCCCCCATCCTCGGGGCATTAATTTTGTTCTAGAGTCTTCCCTTTTGTATTTCCCTGTCCGACGGCCTTTTAAGGTCAGGACGTAGGGTGCCCTTTTCCCCGGAATAGTTCATTGGGCCATACCTTGCGCTACAATGGAAGTCCGCAAGGTGGCAAAGTTTGAAAACAAAGTCCTGAGCATTAGGATCAGGAGGAGATAGGCAATGCAGATGCGCGACTTTGTCGTCCGCTTCGCCGGTGAAGGCGGGCAGGGCGTAGTGACATCGGCGGAAGGTCTGGCCCAGGCTTCAACCCAGGTGGGTTACCACGCCCTTACCTACGCCACTTTCCCATCGCAGATCCTGGGCGGCCCAACCTGGACCCAGGCCCGGATTTCGGTGGATCCCATTCTCAGCGCCGGTGACGATGTGGATGTGCTGGTCGCATTCAATCGTGAAGCCTACGACACCCACCGGGAAGATGTCCGGGACGGCGGACTGGTCATTTACAACTCCAACGACTTCCAACTGGACGGCGATGACCGCAGCTACGGCCTCCCCATAGACGAACTGGCGCGAACCACCGGCAACAACCGGGCGGCCAACATGGTTATCATGGGCGCCCTGGCCCACCTGGTGAACATGCCCCAGACTTACCTGGAGGAGTTCGTCGAAGCCCGATTCCGACGAGGCAGGGCCAACGACGACGAAATCATCGACTCCAACAACCTGGCCCTGAAACTGGGCCGGGACGAGACCTCCCAAAGCGGCTTTGTCCTTGGCGACCTTACCCCTCCTGAAATGCCCGAGTACCCCCAGGTAATGTTGAAGGGCAACGAGGCAATATCCCTCGGCGCTCTGGCCGCCGGTCTCGACTTCTACGTCGGATACCCCATTTCCCCCGCTACTACAATCCTTGTCTTTATGGAGCGCAATCTGGTCGGCGAGGGCAAGTTTGCCTACCAGGTCAGCTCCGAGATTGAGTCCATCACCGCCCTCCTTGGCGGCGGATACGCCGGAAAGAAAGCCATGACTGCCACCGCCGGCCCCGGCTTCTCGCTCATGAGCGAAGGTCTTGGCCTGGGCTGGATGGCCGAAATCCCCCTCGTGGTGGTTGACGTCCAGCGGGGTGGCCCCGCCACCGGACTGCCTACCAAGACTGAACAGTCCGACCTGCTGGCCTGCATGTTCCCGGCCCACGGCGACGTGAAGCTGCCGGTCATAGCAGTTGGTACGGTGGAAGAATGCTTCTTCGGCGCCGTCAAAGCCCTGAACTGGGCCGAGCGCTACCAGGGTCCGGTAATCCTCATGACGGAAATGGCCCTGGCCGAGCGGGTGCAGAATATCCACCGCCCCGACCTTTCCAAGGTTCAGCCCGAACGGCGGATGATCTACGACGGCAACAACGGTTACAACCGGTACCAGGGTAATGAGATTTCTCCCATGCCCTTGCCCGGCGGCCCGGGAGCCTACGTGGCCAACGGCAGCGAGCATGACGAGATGGGCGACACCACTCACCTCCCCAGCCGCCATGTCCAGATGACGGAGCGGCGGTTCGGCAAGCTCAAGCTGCTGGAAGAGAACGAGTATGAAGCCGAGAACACCAATGAGCCCGTGGCGGTAATGCCCTGGGGCGGCTCCAAGGGCCCGGCCCTGGAAGCCTTCAACCAGCTCCAGGAGCAGGGCGTTTCCGTAGGCTGGTACTACACCATGCTGCTAAGTCCGTTGCCGCCCAAACTGCTGGAAGAGTTGCGCCAGAAGGAACTGGTGATAGTCCCGGAGCTTAACTACCAGGGCCAGTTCTCGGGCATTCTCCGGTCCCAGGGCGTGAACGCGGTATCCATTACCCAGTACACCGGCCTTCCCTTCAAGGTACGGGACCTGGTGAAGCGCATCACCGAGATGAACAATTCCCATCGCAAGGAGATGGTGCGAGCATGAGCAAGAAGAATCCTGAATACGATTTCAAATGGTGCCCCGGTTGCGGTGACTTCGGCGTTCGTCGCGCCATTGAGTTCGCGATGATCAACCGGCTGGAGGAGACCGGCCAGCCCATGGAAAACAACGTGGTGGTGGCGGGCATTGGCTGCTCCGGCAACCTGGTCCACCTGCTGGAAGGCCAGCAGCCCTACGGCTTCCACGGGATTCACGGCCGCACCCTGCCCGTGGCAATGGGCGTAAAGATGGCCCGCCCGGAACTGAACGTGGTGGTAGTTGCCGGTGATGGCGACTTCCTCAGCATTGGTGGCGAGCACATCGGCCCCCAGGCGGCCCGGAACCTGAACATCTGCGCCGTGATAATGGACAACGGTGTCTATGGGTTGACCAAGGGCCAGAGTTCCCCCACCACCCAGCTTGGCACCGTTACCAGCTCCACTCCTTACGGCAAGATCGAAGCGGAAGCCGATCCCCTGGAACTGTACCTTACCCTGGGCGCTACCTACATCGCTTCCGGTTTCTCCGGACAGCCCCGGGAGCTGGCCAAGCTGATTAACCAGGGCATGGACCACGAGGGTTTCGCCATGGTCCACGTCCAGTCACCCTGCACCACTTACAACGATACCTACGAGCTGATGAAGGGCAACGCCCGCAAGGGCATTGAGCCGCTGATGTACGACATCCCGGAAGAGCACGACGTATCCGACAAGGGCGCGGCCTACAACCTGATCCACCAGCGGGGTTTGCCGGTGGGCGTGATATACAAGGACGAGACTCGCCCGTCCCTGCAGCAGCGGCTGGAAGATATCAAGGCCAAGGCCCCCCGCCGTTCCGTCGAGGATCTTATGGACAGCTTCGCCTTCTAGGGTTTAGCAGTTCAACAGCATCGCAACGATGGCTTGGGGTTTAACCGTCATCATTTCAAACCTGTTGGCCCACCAGCCAGCCGCGCCTTCGGCCAATACACTGAACACTGGAAACTCCCCGCCAAGTTGGGCGGGGAGTTCTCTTTCTCCCAATGCGGCCGTATTTCTTATGAACTACACAAACTATGGAATACTGGTCGTCATTCTCCTGTTCGTGTTTGCCACGTTCTACATGACCCGGGCGGGAAACACCGCCCGCGAAGAATTCAGGGCGGCCCAGCCAACTCCGGCCAATGCCGGGATTCACACCGCCACCGGGGCCTCCCCTGAAGGGATGACCCTGGAAGAAGCTCGCAGCGCGGTGGACTTTCACATATTGACTCCGGCGTACCTGCCTCCGGGTTACCGGCAATGGGAAAAGGTCTTCGTCCGGCCGGACCCTTTGGAAATCAGCCGCGTCAAGGGAGTACTACTGCAATACCTTCCGGATACCTCGCCAGGAGGGGACCAGGACCCTCCCGAGATTCTCATCACCCAGCACACCGGCGCCAGCAGCGAAATGTCCGTAGTGAATTCGTTGAAACTCCCTCCAGTGGACATCGGGAGATTTCAAGCCCGGGTGGGGCAGGTCGCCGACGGGACCACCAGCATCATCTGGGATGACCCTGATCGCGGCGTTTACGTTTGGGTCGAGAGCGGAATTTCTCAGGAGGAACTCACCAAAGTAGCCCGGTCGCTTCATTAGCTGTTCTATCCAGGGAAAAGCTCAACTATCCCGAACCTCCGGCTCCGGCGGATGCCGCCTGTGCCACTCTGTTCTGGCCTGGTATTCGCGGGCGATGGCCAGGCAGACGTTCTCGTCGTAGGCGCGGGACATAAACTGGATGCCAGTGGGCAGTCCGTCGCCGTCAAACCCGCTGGGTACGGAAGTTGAGGGCAGCCCGCACCCGTTCCCGATGGAACCCATCAGGTCACCGGCCCCGGCGGAGGTCATGGACCGGCTGCGAAACTCCTCGTCGATAGGCGTGGCCGTATTCATGGCCGTGGGCGCGGCGATGGCATCATATCCGGCCATAACTTCGTCAACCTGCTTTGCCATCACTCCCCGCAGGCGCAAGGCCTTGATGTAGTCGGTAGCCAGGACAGCAGGCCGGGCGTAGGGACTGCGCCCGTGCCACCCTGTACCCGAAAGCTCCAGTGGCCCTCCCTCCGCCAGAAAGTCCTCAAATGCGCTGGCCGACTCCACCATCAGGATTACCGACGTCACCTCCACGTAGGGAAACCCGGGAAACTCCATCTCATCCACGTCTGCCACGTCCCTCAGATTCTCCAGGGCTGCCTCAAAGTTCTCCCTTACCGCATCCGACGCCTCGTCCAGCACACCCCTGGGAACCCCCACGCGGTAGCGGCGGCCGGGGTTGTACGTCGGGTCGTAGGCAAAAGGCTCGGGCCACGTAGATGGATCGTTGGTGTCGGGACCGGACAGGGCTTCCAGGACAATACCGCAGTCATCGGCGGTCAGGCACAGGGGGCCCAGCTTGTCCAGCGTCCAGCACAGGGCCATAGCCCCGTACCGGCTTACCCGGCCGTAGGTGGGACGCAGGCCGGCCAATCCGCAGTTGTTGGCCGGTATCAGGATAGAACCCCACGTCTCCGAACCAATGGCAAAGGGGACCAGGCCAGCCGACACCGCCGCGCCGGAACCGCTGGAGGATCCGCCGGTCCAGCGGCCCGTGTCCCAGGGATTCTTTGGAGGGCCGGTCAGCGAAGCGTCCGGGTGGATGTACCCCATGCCTCCGGCCAGTTCGATCATGGCCAGCTTGCCGGCCAGGGGTGCCCCGGCCGCCTCCAGCCGGACAACCACGGTAGCGTCGTGGTCGAACTGCTGATCCCGGAAGGGCGCCGCGCCCCAGGTGGTGGGAATGCCGCCGCCGGTGGCCAGCAGGTCCTTGGCCCCCCAGGGAATGCCGTGCAGCAGGCCCCTGCCGCGACCCGCCGCAATCTCCGCCTGGGCCTGTCGGGCAGTCTGAAAAGCCCGTTCGGCGGTCAGGGTCACCAGGGAGTTGTAGTGGGGGCCATACCGTTCCAGCCGGTCCAGGAAAGTCTGAGTCAACTCGACAGGAGAAACCTCTTTGCCAGCGATAAGGCCAGCCAGCTCCCGAATTGGCTTGAAGGTGAAGGCGTCGGGCATGAGAACTCCCCTAAAATGGTGCTGGTCTAGAGCAAATCCGAGCAAGCTGAATGGCCGATTAAGTTGAACGCGAAATGAGCCATCAGCTTTTGATTAGGCTTTCCTCTTGTGTTGATAACCAATCATAGTGATCATAGTTGGGAGGCCGTAAATCAACCGGAATGGTCGTTGTTTGGAGGTGTGAATGGACTTTCAATGAACTTATCATCTAATTCATACAGAGGGATTTCAGCGGCAATCGCCATAGACTTCACTAAGGCAAGAATATTCGGCCTGAGCAGGTTCGGGTGACCCAATTCATTGTGCATTCTCTTTAGGTTGAGGGTGACCTCTTCAACATCTGCAAAAACTACCCAAGCCTCATTCAACGCGATAAACGGCTCTCCATCAGTACCTGTGAATGAACTGGTCAGTCGGTAGCTATAGCCAACAAGGCGGCGTAGCACGTCCCTTCTACGTTCTAGCTCATCTTTCCTCCATTGTTCCTTCTGAAGCATCCTGGTTTGACAAACTGCATAGGCCGCTACGCCGACAGCGATGACGGCGGCTAGGGAAGAAACTATTGCTGACAGTAACGTTAGCCACATCTAGATGCCAAGAATCCTTTTTCTCTATCCTTCAAGTGTTAACTGTAACGTCAAAGAGCTGGGTCGGAGCGACACTGCGATGGTTTTGTGTCCCTTGAGGTATCCCGCTAAAGTAATGGAGACTAATCCCCCCGGAAAGGGGTGAAGGTGGAGAAGGGTTCGACGCCGTTGGTCAGACGGTACTCCCGTATGGGACGGAACACATCCCGCTGGCCGACGATGGCGTTTCGCACCCCCGCCAACTGCTCGTCAGTCAGGAGGTGCCCGTACTTTTCCTTGACAATGGCGAACAGCAAGTCCTGTTCCAGGCTGTTATTGGCGTCGGTAGTCATGGGTGGGCCTCCAACGCATTTGTGAATTTGCCCCCATTCTACTACAGCGTCAACGGGTTGAATTGGGCATACGAATCAAACCCTGCGGTATCGCATGAATTCTGACTCGGTCCCTTCACCCCTTCTGCCGTCTTTCCCGCGCAGGCGGGAATCCAGACTCGCCATCGTATGTTCCCCACATTCCCATCACCCCTCCTGCCGTCTTTCCCGCGCAGGCGGGAATCCAGACCCCCATCGTACGTTCCCCACAACATCCTGCTGACCGTTCCCCGGAAGTTTCGCCAATTTGGCGCTCATGCGATTGCCCTGGAATCTAACCCACATATATATCTTGATTCTTCGTGTGTCCCTTCGCGGCTAAACTGCTGAATGTAAACCCCCACCCCAAATCTGCTAAAATGCCCCCACTTAACCTACCCCGGTTCCCACACCGCAAGGAGGCAGCAATGACGACCATTTACGACGCCGAGCGCCGCGATATTTCCATCGCCCTGGGCGGCGACGCCATGATTACCCGCCGGATGCGGGCCTTCCAGGAACCCCGCTTCCTCAAGCTGGTGGACATCCTGCGGGGGGCCGACGTGTCCCTGGTCAACCTGGAAATGCTTTTCCACGACTTCGAGAGCAGCTGGCAGTGGAGCAGCGCCACCTACACCCGCTCCGACCCCCACAACCTGGACGAACTTAAGTGGATGGGCATCAACGCCGTAACCGCCGCCAACAACCACTCCTTCGACTACTCCGAGGGCGGCTTCCTGACCACCCTGGAGCACTGCCGCGAGATCGACCTGGCCTACGCCGGCGGTGGCCGCGACCTGGACGAGGCCCGCGCTCCCGCCTACGTGGACTCAGCCCGGGGCCGGGTGGCGGTCATGGGCGCCACCAGCACCTACAGCGAGCAGTCCCGCGCCGGCGCCGGCCGCCCCGACTTCCGAGGTCGCCCCGGGGTCAACGCCCTCCGCCACGACATTACCCACCACGTGCAGCAGGATGTGTTCGACGCCCTGCGCAAGGCCAACCTGGAACTTGGCTACGAGGAAGAGCATGCCTTCCACCGCCACTTCGGCTTCCGGGGCAACGAAAACGAACCGGACCACAACACCGAGATAGACTTCCTCGACAACAAGTTCATCCTGGACGAGGAGTACGCCATCCGCACCGCCCTTAATGAAGAGGACCGGCTGGGCATTGGCAACTGGATCCGGGGAACGCAGAAGCAGTCGGACTGGCAGGTGTACGGCGTCCATTGCCATGAAAGCGGCCCCGACGGTGACTTCCACGGGCACTCCCGCCTGTCGCCGCCCCACTTCCTGACGGACTTCGCCCACTGGACCATTGACCAGGGCTGCGCCGCCTTCGTGGGCCACGGCCCCCACTTCCTGCGGGGCATCGAAATCTACAAGAATCGGCCCATCTTCTACAGCCTGGGCAACTTCATCTTCCAGAACGAAAGCGTCCTGTGGCTGCCCCACGAGGCCTACCGCCGCTTCGGCCTGGACTTCAACAGCACCCCCGGCGACTACCTGGACCCCCGCTCCGGCAGCGGCACCCGCGCCTTCGCCGCCGACCCGGTCTTCTGGCAGAGCGTGGTAGCCGTCTGCAACTACGCCGGCGGGGACCTGCGGGAGATTATCCTCTACCCCATCGACATGGGCTTCGGCCGCCCCATCCCCCAGCGCGGCCGCCCCATACTGGCAGAAGGACCCATAGCCCGCGAAACCCTGACCTGGCTCCAGGAAGTCTCCAAACCCTTCGGCACCGAAATTGCCATAGAGGAACAGGACGGGGATCTGGTAGGGGTGATCCGGATTTAAAGAGAGCTTGGCCCAGAATAAGAAGCGCCCGGGATAAGAACTCCCGGGCGCTTTTAATTGCTGGGGTTATTCAGGGAGTGTCGTCAAAAGTCGACTCTCGTCATTCTGGCGAAGGCCAGAATCCAGAAACGTCTTAATTTTGGATGATAACCTCCGCGATGTAACAAGGCTTTGTATTGCAGCGTATTTGCACCCGATTACCAAACGTCAGGAAGGACTGATTTGGCGACACCCCCTAGGCCGACAGAGATTCCAGGCGAGTTACCCACGAGTCGAACCGGGGGCATTCCTGCCGAATGGCGCCAAGACCGATGGCTTGGGCTATTTGGGGGCCATCAATTGTCTTAACATAGTCAGGTAGTACTTGCATGATGCGTTTGCTGGGAGCGGTGTCGGGATTGTCGTTGATTTCTTCAGGGGACGAGAATTGGGCGCGAACTCTTGCCAATTGCACCAGGACCGAGTCGTCTGCCCCGGGGACGCTAGCGAATCCATCGACTTGCGCGAATAACAGGCCTTCAAGTTCGTGCTGCTGAACGTAGGAGATTACTTTCCTCTCGTCCCAATTGCGCTGAATCCTTTTTTCAACCTCTTGAGTAATGGCTTGTTCCAGCTCCCCAACACTTCTGGTTCCCTTATCCCTGAACCCGTAGAAATCCACCAGCGAAGTCACGAAGTCGAAACGGTGGTAGTTCGACACCATATCCGCGGCCAACCGATCTATCGTTACGTTGCCTCCCACTCCGACACGTCTGGCAGATCTCCCTAACAGGACCGTGGATGAATAAATTTCTCTGGTTTCCAGGTGTGGGGCAAGGACTTGATTGACAAAAACCCGTTCAGTTAACCCTTCAACGGTAATGGCAACACGAATCAAGGATGCCCACCCAGCACATTCTTCTGCCACAATTCGCCGATCGAAAATTCCTCAAGCCAGACACTGAGATATTCCTCGTTCTGGCGTGTAATGATCGTTCGCCCTTCCTTTAGCTCCGTTACGAAAATCTCGTTGGGCGCGAATTCGTCAACCAGCAGTGGCGACTGGGTGGCGACTATCACCTGCCGTTTGCGGGACATTCGCTTGATCATCGCCCCGATCAGCCCCACAGCCGAAGGGTGCAGGCCCAGTTCCGGTTCGTCCAGCAGGATGACGCTGGGCAGCATTTCCTCGGGCAGGTTTAGCAGCGTTACCAGGCAGAAGTAGCGCAGGGAGCCATCGGATGTCAGGTGGGCTCCCATAGTCTTGTCCGAATCCCTTGCCTTCCACCTCAGCATAACCTTGCCGTAGCTCTCTTCCAAATCAAACCGGTCGAAGGTGGGAAGTATGCGATTAACCAGATTGCAGATATAGTCGTACCGCTTGGGGTCTTCCCGTTCCAGCCCGTAAAGCACGGCCGCCAGGTTGCCGCCATCTGGCAGAAGCCGTGCGCTGTCCGTTACGTCCCAACTTTTCTTAATGTCGGAGTGGAAGCCAGTGTTATGGAATTGGTGAAACGACCAACCCCCCAGAAAATCCCTGCATTCAATCAAGGCTTCGTCTAGATGTGGACTTCCTGTTTCATTGCTAGGCTCGCCGTCAGAGTCGAAGGGTAGGATTCCGCTCTCGGAGTCGCGATTGAAGATTATCCGTCCCATAGGTGCCAAAGGTTCAGGTGACGAAAAATCTATACTCTCTCTGTCAACGAAAAACCCATCCCCTTGAGTGTAGGAGAGATTGATTACATATGTGCCTCTACTCCGCTTGGCTTTCAGTCCGATTTCAGACTCAATGCGAGGGGTTTGTTCACTCCCCCCAAACAACTGGTCGTCCGCTCCGCCGTGCCGCGCCACAAACTCCCCCAGGCGGCGGTAGCGCAGCATCTGCCGCAGCATTTCCAGGAACAGGAAGACGTTGGATTTGCCGGAACCGTTGGGGCCGATGAGCACAGCGGCATTGGGCAGGTCGGTAAGTTCCACGTCGGCCAGCGACCGGAAGCCCTTTATCTTGATGGACTCGATCTTGCTTGCCGGTTCCATCGCGTTACCCCGTATCCCCAACCATCCCCGCCAAATTCTTCGCGAATTCCTCCACCGTGGCGGCGGCTTTGCGGCGGATTATGGGCTGACCCAGGGTGCCCAGGGCGCCCATGAAGGCGGTGTCGGTGGCTATCGTAAGTTCGGTCTGGCCGTCGGCGGTGGGGGAAAGCTGCAGAGTCATGGTGGTCTTGACCGAACCGCCAATGCGCCGGTCGGCGGCCTCCAGCAGGAAGTGGGCCTCGCCCTTTTCCGCATCCTGCGCAGTAATCCGGACCGACCCCGCCAGGTTCACCCGCATGGGACCGGCCTGGGCCTGCAGCGTACCCTTGTATCCGTCCTCGCCGTCAGCCTCCAGCGTTGACAAGCCCGGCACACAGGGCGCCACCCGGGGCAGGTCCATCACCAGGTTCCACGCCGTATTCCGGTCGGCGGGCACCACGCACCGATTCTCCAGCTTCACGGCGCTACATCATCCCGGCGTTGGTCATGGCCTGGCGGACTGCCCGGCGGGTAAAGACCTCGGCCATTTCCCGCTTGTATTCCGTCGAACCCCGGTGGTCTTCCAGTGGGTCAACGGCGTCCTGGACCATGGCGGCCGCCGCGCCAATGGTCTCGTCGGTCAGGGGCTGGCCTCGCAGGGAATCCTCGGCGGCGGTGGCGCGGATGGGCGTCAGCCCCACCGAGCCCAGCACGACGCGGATGTCGCCACAGTTGCCAGCCTCGTCCGGCGTAACCACGGCAGCCACCGATACGGTCGCGTAGTCGTCAGCGGTGCGGGGCAGGAACTTCAGGTAGGCGGTACCGGCCCCATCCGGCGCGGGCGGCACGACCAGGCCGGTGACTATCTCGCCGGGCCGTACGTCGGTCTCAAAGTAGTCCACGAACAGTTCCTCCGCAGGAACAACGCGCTCCCCGCCGCTGGCCGAGGACAGTACTACTGAGGCGCCCAGGGCTATGAGGGACGGCGGCGGGTCCTGGTTGGGGTCGCCGTGAGCCAGGCCGCCGCCCACCGTGGCCATGTTGCGTATGCGGGGCGTGGCGACGTGACGGTAAGCCCCGGCCACCAGGGGAATCCGCTCGGACACCAGGGGGTGGTTCTCCACCTGGCGCTGGGTGCAAAGCGCGCCTATACGAACGCTGCCCTCTGACGTTTCTTCGATGGAACCCAGTCCGGCGATGCGCCTCAACCCAATGACATGACCCGGCTGGGAGAACCGCTGCTTCATCTGCAATACCAGGGCAGTGCCTCCCGACATCAGCCGCGCATCATCGCCGTAGTCCGCCAGCAGGGCAAAGGCATGGTCCAGGTCATTAGCCTGGTGAAATTCGAAATCTATCATCTGGCCTGCCCCCCTTCCTGGGAAGCAGCGGGGCTCATGGCGGCTACCACCGATTCCAGGATTTTGTAGTAGCCGGTGCAGCGGCACAGGTTACCCATCATCCAGTCCCGAATCTCCTCCTCCGTGGGCTGCGCATAGTCGTCCAGCAGCGCCTTGGCGGCCATCACCTGGCCGGGAGTGCAGATGCCGCACTGGAACCCGCCGTAGTCAATGAAAGCCTGCTGCACCGGGTGGAGCCTCCCGTCCTGGGCCAGCCCTTCGATGGTGGTGATTTCCGACCCCTCGACAGCCGCGGCCAGCGTGATGCAGGAAGCCACCATTTCCCCGTCCACCAGGACAGTGCAGGCGCCGCACACGCCGACGCTGCAACCCTCCTTGGTGCCAGTAAGTCCCAGGTCGTACCGGAGCAGGTCCACCAGCAGGCGGCGGGCCGGGGCTTCAACTTCCCGGTCCTCGCCATTAACTTTCAAATTCATGAGTTGGGGCATAGTTCGTTTTCCTCTGTCTAATCGCCTTTGCGAATCCGAAAATATACGTTGCAACCCCTTGGGGATCGCACTTCCCATACTATAGCACGCTCTCTAAGGCGGGCAAGTTTGGGCAAACCGGCCAGAGCCGATACGGCGGGCCCAGCAATTGGTTTGACATGGTTGCCTTGGTGGCGCCCAGGGATTATCGCCAAAAGCCGATTCCCGTCATTCTGGCGAAAGCCAGAATCCAGAGCCGTCGTATGAATGGGTGATACGCGCAACGACATACCAGGACTCTGGTATATCGCCTGTTTACACCCGATACCCAACCGGCAGTAATGGCTAATTTGACGACACTCCCTGCGGCCCTGGTTACTGGGGCGGTTGAACTTTTGCCTCGGGGCGATTACAGTCAAGGCAAGATGCTGAATTTCATTCCCCGTAACGAGCATTACGTGCCCGTACTGTTCTTGAGGACCTGGGCATTCTGGAGCGTGGCCGCTCCTTTGCTTATGACCGGGTTCTGCCTGCTGTTGCTGATGGGCCTCTCCGCCCTTGTTGGCGCCCCGATAGATGTGGTGGCAATGAAATTCCTGGCTGACGTGCTTGAACCCGCGGCCCAAGTTACTGTTCAGCTGTGGGTCACTGCCTTTTTCATGATGGCGGTTTGCTACGGTGTCAGCCGCCAGTTGATTCGCCGCACCCTTAGAAGCCCCCTCTCCGCCCCGTTATCGGAAGTAGTTGGTCGCATAAGGCAAGCAGCTCTGAAGGTGATGTTTGCGCCGACCAGTACGGCAGTATCCGGGGAGCAGGCGCCCCATGTTTCTCGCCTCTTTGACACTGTCCTCGCGAGTCGAGCCCTGCCGGTATCGTTATTGTCGGGCTCAACCCCTCGACTGGAATAGCCCCTTAATTCTCCAGCAATTTCCCTTTTAGACTCGCCGCACCGGCCAAACCACAGGTTGCCTGGTGGGGTGGAACTTCCCAAACTATTTCTGGAGAACCAAATCATGAAGGCATTGATCGTTTCCTTGCTGGTGCTGGCAGGGTTGGTGGCCTGCGCCGCCCCTCAGCCTGAAGCCACACCGGATATTCCCGCCACGGTAACGGCGCATCTGGCTGCCTTGCCCACCTCTACGCCATATCCCACGTACACACCATATCCCACGGCCACGGGGTATCCAACAGCCACACCGTATCCCATACCAACGGAGGCGCCGGCGGCTACGCCCCAACCAACCTACACGCCCTATCCCACTCTTGCGCCTTTGGCTACGGCCACTCCGTATCCCACCTATACTCCGTATCCGACGCCTACGGCAATGGCAACCCCAACGTCGATTCCGACACCGACGCCTTCTCCAACACCCTGGCCTACCCCTACGGCCACTCCGACACCCAGGGTCTGGTCACAATCGGGTTACTGGTACAGAGACACGGATTATGAACAGAGTCTTGTGTCGGTGCTGAAGGAGACCGCACCCTGGATCGAGGCATCAGATGTCAAGGTGGCGACTATTGATGCGCTCTCCGATAGTCCAGCACAGGACTTAAGGCTTTCTCTGGGGTGTTTGGGGGAGTTTCAATTCGGCTACCTCTCGCCTTACACCTACAGTGTTCCAGCATGGGTGTCGTCCCATTCCTACGGTTTCTGGGATACGGAAGCCAAAACCTGGTCCGGGGACTTTGCAGAATTCTACGATCCGGTCCTCACTGACGACGGGTCGGCAGTATATATCACGAACCGGGCCCAATTGAGGCAAATCGTGAACAAGTTGCGAACTGCGACTGGGCCACTCCCACGGGGCTATGTGCTGGTCGCGGCCATGTGGTCCGCAGATTCTTCCAGCCAAAATTTTCTTATGTCCGACCTCGACCCTGCTGGACTCGAAGATGCCTTGGCCTACTTGGGTTGTTTAAATTAGGGGGTGTCGTATAAAGTCGATTCTCGTCATTCTGGCGAAAGCCAGAATCCAGAGCCGTCACGCAAATGGGTGATAACCTCCGCGATATACCAGGACTCCGGTATATCGCCTGTTTACTCCCAAAACCCAAAACGCAGGCTCCCAGCAGTGGAGCCTGCGCCTTAGCTCTCCTATCCGAGCCGATTTCACCCTGCCGTTACAACCGCCCCGTTCCTACAGTTCCCGCTTGACGCCCCTGCTGGGCGAGACCTGCTCGTAGCTCGATGCTACCTTGAACAACAGCCCCTCTTCAAAGGGGCGGCCTATGAACTGCACGCCTATGGGCAGGCCATTTCCGCTGAACCCGCAGGGCGCCGTGATGGCCGGAAGGCCATTGCCGTTCATTGGGCTGGTGTTTCGGGAAATAAACCCGGAACCCGGGCCCCGAACTCGGTGGGTCTCGCCGTTGACGTCGATGTCCACTGCGTCAATGCGGGGAGCCGGAATGGGCGCGGTGGGCGTAACCAGGAAGTCAACCTCCTGCAAAACCCGGGCGTACTCTTCCTTGATGATGCGCTGCACCTTCATCGCCCTGGAATAGTCGCGCCCCAGCACGAACTGTCCGGCCATGGTACGGTTAACCACGTTGGGCCCGTACTTCTCCCGCGCGCTGGCCAGGTAAGGTTCGTGGGTGACTATGCCGTCGGAGAGGCTGGCTGCCCGCAGCGCTCCCACGTACTGCATGCTGGGAAGGCTGACCTCCACAACCTCCACGCCCAGCTCCTGCAGGGCGGCGATGGCGTTCCGGACGCTGGTCTCCACCTCCGCGTCAACCTCGTCGAAAAAGTAGTTTGAGGGAACCCCGGCCTTCAGCCCGGCCAGGGAAGACCCCAGCCCTTCCAGGTAATCGGGTACCGGCACGGGTACGGTGCTGGGGTCCAGGGGGTCGTAGCCAGCTATGGCCTGCAGCACCAGCGCGCTGTCTGCCACCGAGCGCGTCATCGGGCCTATATGGTCGCCGTTGAAACTCGTCACCATCAGTCCCCGCTGGCTGACCCGCCCAAAGGTCTGCTTCAGGCCCACCACGCCGCAAAAGGTACCGGGCAACCGCACCGAACCGCCCAGGTCGGTGCCCAGCGAGGCAAAGGTGACTCCGGCGGCCACGTTGGCCCCACCGCCGCCGCTGGACCCGCCCGGAATGTGGTCGAGGCCCCAGGGGTTGTGGACGGCGCCGTAGTGGGGATTGTTGGAGGTGGCGCCGGCCGCAAACTCTTCCAGGTTCTCCTTGCCCAGGATGATGGCCCCGGCCTCTTCGCAGAGCGCGACCACCTGGGCGTCTTCGTCAGGGACATTGTCGGACAGGACCAGGCTGCCCACGGTGGTGCGTATGCCTCGGGTGGCGATGTTGTCCTTGATGCCGATGGGTATGCCGTGCAGGGGGCCGCGATACTTGCCGTCGGCCACCTCCGCCTCCAGTTCCCGGGCTCGCTCCACGGCCCGTTCCGGCAGCAGGGTTATGAAGGAATTCAGGACGGGCTGCAGGCGTTCCGCCCGGGCCCGGGCCGCCTCGGTGACCTCCACGGGAGAAACTTCTCCCGATGCTATCCTGGGGGCAAGTTCGCTGATGGTCAGGTCGAGAAGAGCTTCGTTAGGCATCCTGGGAACCTCCCTCGGCGGCCCGCAGCAACCGGCTGGACATCGTGTCCGACAGGTCCAGTTCCGCTGTTTCCGCCATGGCTTCGATATAGCTGTCCACTTCGGGCTTTACCTGTTCCAGTTCCTCGTCGGACAGTTCGAAGCCCCCGTACTCCCGGATTATGGCTCGCATAGTCTCGTTGGAAATGCCCATCTGCCCTCCTTGATTGAAGAAAGTTCGGATTGAAGAAACTTGGGGTAGTGGTTGTCTCGTACCTGCTCCCCGGGTAAGGGAGAAACGCTGCTCAACCCCGCCGGATCTCCCTTCGCCACGGCATTTTCGGGTACGCTACCGGTCAATCAGGATTCCAGGATTGAGCACCCAGTTGGGGTCCACGGCAGACTTGGCGGCCCGCAGCGCGGCGGCGAAGGGATCCGGACGCTGCTGGTCGTACCAGGGACGGTGTACTCGGCCCACCGCATGGTGGTGGGTGATGGTCCCGCCGTGGGCGATGATGGCGTCCGACGCGGCCCGCTTTATCTCCTCGTGCATCTCCAGTTCCGCGCCGGGTCGGCCCATCCCCTCAAAGGTGAAATAGGGCGCCGGGCCATCCGGGTAAACGTGGGTAAACCTGCAGGTGACCCGTCCGCCGCCGCAAACCCGGTCCAGCGCATCCTGCAATGCGCCCCTTACCGCCGCATCCATTTCATGCCAGCGGTCCCAGGTGATTGAAGTTTCCAGCGTCTCGGCCACCAGCCCCATGCCCATGGAAATGTTCCGCTGGTAGGGCGCCCCAATGAAGGAGTTGCGCCACGCCCCCACCGCCTCGGGCCGGCGGGCTTCTTCGCTGCTGCCGTCTATGATTCGCACCTGGTCGTCACTGACCGACCCGCCGCACTCGCGGGCTATGTCTATGACCTGGCGCATCTGCTCCCCCTGGGGCAGGTCGGAAGACTCAAACCCCAGCACCAGGATGGCCTGCGTACCGTCGTAACCCAGTGCGTCGGCGGCCTCGCCGGGGTCCAGCAGGCGGCAGTTGGCCGGCCACAGCTTGGTTTGCACTATCTGCCGCACCGCCTCCCCTCCCGTCTCAAAGGAGGCAAAGGTGACGGCGGCCGAGGCGCGGAAACGGGGCCGGGCCTGAATCCGCATCCAGGCTTCGGTGATGATGCCCAGGGTGCCCTCGCTTCCCAGCAATATTCTGTCCGGACTGGGGCCAGCCCCGCTGCCGGGGAGGCGCCGGGACTCCCATATGCCCTGGGGCGTGACCATCCGGACCGATTCCACGAAATCGTCGATATGCGTCTGGTTGGTGGCGTAGTGGCCGCCGGAACGGGTGGCAATCCAGCCGCCCAGCGTCGAAAACTCGAAGCTCTGCGGGAAATGGCGCAGGGTGTAGCCGTGAGGTCGAAGTTTCTCTTCCAGGGCCGGACCGTATATGCCGGCCTGGATTCGGGCCGCCCGCGAAACTTCATCAAGTTCCAGCACCTGGTCCAGACCGCTCAGGTCTATGGACACCACGCCGTCGTAGTCCTCGGGCGGCTCAAAACCGCCGACCACCGAGCTTCCCCCGCCGTAGGGAATGGCAGCATAGCCCCGGCCCGAGCACCAGTCCAGCAACGCCGTCACGTCCTCTTCCGTCTTGGGAAATGCCACCACGTCCGGAGGGTTGGGGAAGTGGAGGTTGAAGGCCCGTATCCGGTCGCCAAAGCTACGGCCGTAGGTGTGGACCGCCCGCTCGTGGGTATCAGTGGAGCAGATGGAGGCCAGGGAATCGGGCACGGCAATCCGGGGCTTGCGCAGGTCCAGGTCACTGCTGGACGGCACTGGCGGGACATCTATGGAAACCCCGAACTTGCTGGAAAGGCTGGCGGCCAGGTCGCGGCGCTGAGCCTCGGTCGGTTCGTCAGACTCCATACCCCAGGCCCAGAAACTCTTCCTTGGCATCGTTGGCATCGTTCACCCTCTCCAATCCGGGTTTGGCAGCAGCCCGCCACCCACCGGCCCGTCAGCCACCGTCCCGTGGCACCCCGCCATTCAGGCGTATGATACCCGCGCCATACAACCCACACAAGCACACCCCGGACCCGCGCCATGCAGACCACACAAGCACGCCCAGGGCCCCGCGCCATGCAGACCACACAAGCACGACCCTGACCCGCGCCGTACAACTGCATGTCAGCTTCGGGCCAACCCCGTCGTTCCCGCGTCGGCGGGAACCTCGAACCTGAACGGAATGACGGTTGGAACAAGATTCCCCAAACGCGACACCTCGCCCCACCGTAGGGGCAGGCTTCAAACCCGCCCCGCCACCACCCACAAACCAATGCCGCCCCAAGCGCCAATCATGTCGCCCTGAGCCTGCCGAAGGGCCTCAAATCCATACCACATACCATGTCCAGCCACCGCAGCCAACATCAATACCAAAGTTCTCCCCTCTCCCTATGGGAGAGGGGCCGGGGGTGAGGGCCCCCTTCATTGACACCTCTCCCCCGTTCGTCCTGAGC
Source organism: SAR202 cluster bacterium bin22 (assembly GCA_002238505.1). Lineage (GTDB taxonomy): Bacteria > Chloroflexota > Dehalococcoidia > Lucifugimonadales > UBA3495 > Bin22. The sequence continues at coordinate 163,466 of MPMM01000005.1, forward strand.
TTGTCGAAGGACATCCCCCCTCGCCCTATGGTACAGGGGCCAGGAGTGAGGGCAACCCAAATACAAACCATGTCATCCTGAGCGCAGCCGAAGGATCTAAAATCCACACCACATACCATGCCCACCCAACCGCAACCAACATCAAAACCAAACATCTCCCCTCTCCCTATGGGAGAGGGGCCGGGGGGTA
>MPMM01000054.1 GCA_002238505.1 SAR202 cluster bacterium bin22
GGTCATCACTCCGTAGCGGGCTGCCGTCAGGGACCGGGCGGAGTCGAGGACTCCCTGGAGCACCGTGTCGAAGTCCAGGCTCTCGTTGATGCGGAGGCTGGCCGCACTCAGGCGGGAGAGACGGTCTCCCGCGGGTTCCGTTTCCGGAGGCCGATGGCCGGCGTTCTCCAACATGCTCACCTCCTGGAGTCCCTAGGATGATTGGCCTGAGAACGGGCCTGTTCGGGCCTATTCCAGCAAATTGAGCCGAAAACTTACCGCTTCCTTATCGAACTAGAGGCTGACCTTACCCACACCTTATTCGCGAATGCCTACACTAGCCCACCGGGTGCATGTGGAGTCCATCGGCCTTCCGCAGCGCCCGCGGCTCTCGAAGTTCGTGAAGGGCTGTGCATCGGACAAGTGACCGAACGACGAACAACCGGAACGAGAACCCCGGCGGCCCTGCCGCAGCAATACCGCGTGACACAGGAGGATTGATTCCATGAGCCTTTCCGCCGCTCTATCCGCAACCCTGTCCGCGCCGCCTGCTGAGGGCGGCCATGCCCGTACCCCCCGACTTTCGGCTCTAGCCCCCTCCTCGCCCCGGCAGGGACGCGCGGCATGATGCCCGCCTCCTTCCTCCGACTCTCCCCGCTCCTCCTGCTGACCGTCGCTCTGGTTGCGCTGGCGGTCTTCTTCGTCCACGACTCCCGGCCCGCCTCCGCCGAGCACGGCGGGATCACCATCCTCTCCGCCGACCTGAGGCCGACGCAACTCGGTTCTGACCTCTACGGTTGCAGAGATACTGGAGCCGCCTCTCAATTATGCACTTCGGCGGCACGTCTCACGGACAATACTTTCAACCATAACGGTGTGTCCTACGAGATCGACCAACTATTGAACAACCGCTTCACCGGCAACACTCTAGATTTCAGTCTGACTACGGCAATACCGGCTAGCCTCAAGTCGGACCTGACCCTGTACATCGACGCCATACCGTTCGCGGGGGCTGACGCCACTCAACCTAATAACAACACTTTGCGGTGGGCCAACGCCGGCCTGAGCTGGTCGGCGGGCGACACGGTCGACGTGTGGCTGAAGGTGCCCGCCTTTACGGGCGTGGAGCTGTTCGGCGGAGACCTGACGGTGATAGACGAGCACAGCGCCCCCACCCTGACCGTGGCGGAGGGCGGCGTAGCCACCTTCAATGTCAGGCTGACCCAGGCGCCCACCGCCAACGTCACCGTCAGCCTCGGGAAGGCCACCGTCTCCTGCGCCGGCTGCGGCGGGAACTGGCACGACGACGTCAGCGCCGGCACGATCTCGAAGACGACGATGACCTTCACCTCGTCCAACTGGAACGTCGGCCACACCGTGACGGTCACGGGGGTTGCCGACGACGACAGCGTCCACGAGCACTTCCTGGTGCTGGTCAGGGTCTCCTCCATCGCCGGCGGCGCGAACGAGGGCGACCCGTTCCGCTCGCCCGATGCTTCCAGCGGCGTGTACGTGACGGTCACCGACGGCTCCGATGACGGCAGCCAGCACGGGGGCCTGTAGGGAATGAGCATCGCGGGAACGACCAGCACGGTGCGCCATGACGTTGGCGGCCTCTAAATAAGGAGATGTGATGAACAGCATGAGAGCAAACATTCCTTCAGCCCATCGCCGGATTCCGGCGTATGCCGTCCTTGCGCTGATGGCGCTGGCGCTGGTTGCGCTGGCGGTCTTCGTTGCGCCCGGCGCGCAGCCCGCCCAGGCCCAGTCCGACCCGAGGGCTTTTCCGCCCTATGATGCCAGGACGCCCGCCAAGCAAGTAAACATCCATGTGGTGGATGAGACGCTCACGGTTGAGTTGCGGAGGACGAAAACTAGCTACAAGTGGAGCAACGCAAAACTTGGGGCTTTGGCTTACGCTGGCAGCAGCCCGCACCATGTCCAGATTGGGGTTTTCGCCGCCAGCGGGACTACGAATACCAAGCTTGCACTCCCCTCGCGCAATGCGGATGGAGACAACAAACAGACATACGTAGCCTACACCTTCATGGACAGAGCAAGTGAATGCACGGGCACCGCTTGGCCCACCGGCGTTATTGCTGATGGCAGAATTAGTGGCGGTCGTGAGTGGCGAACCCAAACAGTGCGGACACACCCAAATCCCGTTTTAGAGGAAACCATACCGCTGCAAGGCAGCTACTTGACATTAAGCAACCACACCGCCCAACAGGCAAGCGGCAAACATCTGTGCGTCGGACTCAGCTTTCACCACGAGGACGACAGCACAGGCCAAAGCCAATTAGAACTGTTCAGCTTTTATATGGATGACACCGACCCGACCCTGGCCGGGGACATGAGCGGCAACACCCTGACGCTAACCGCAACCGACGAGTCCCAGATTTTCCAATACCGGTACATCAAAAAGAGCTGCGATACGGCCAGTCCGACCGAAGCAGGCTGGAAATCCCTTGCCTGGATTGATGCCGGGGATGGCGCGACCAGCAAACGACTGGTCAGCAACAAGCAGGTCGAGATCGTCTTCCAGAACGGGGTCAACAGTGTTTACTGCTTCGACGCTCAGGATATGCAAAAAAATGTCGCCCGACTAACCTTCGGCCTGCCGCCGGGGGTGGCGCTGAACCCAAGGTCGGTGTCGGTGGCGGAGGGTTGGTCGGCGACTTACACGGTCGTTTTGGATTCCCAGCCGACCGAGCCGGTGACGGTCACTCCGATATCGGGCGCCCCGGCGAAGGCGACGGTGTCCCCGGCGTCGCGGACGTTCACGCCGTCGAATTGGAACACGGCGCAGGCCTTCACGGTGACCGGCGTGGACGCGGGCACGTCTGCGATCACCCACGCCGCGACCAGCGCAGACACCGACTATTCGATCTCGGCGGCGGGGACTGTGACCGCGACGGTGGTGGCGCCGCCGGAGGGGCCTGAGCCGTGGAACATCCGGGTCGTGCCGGGGAACGGCACGCTGACGGTGACCTGGAACGTCTCCTCCCGCGACGGGGTTGAGGACTCGGAGATCTGGCACGTTCTGCGCTGGAGCCAGGAGC
>MPMM01000055.1 GCA_002238505.1 SAR202 cluster bacterium bin22
TTTGCCCGCCCGCGCCGGTCCGGCTCACCCATGCGGGAGCTACAAATACCCAGCAGATATTATAGGGATTTAGGTATAAATTAGGGGTAAAGGTAATTCTGGGATTAGTGTAGTATGGGTAAACTTACGCTCAAATGGAGGGAATTGACGGATTCAGACCCGTTTCAGCCCGATTAAAAGCTGATTTCCCAGGGCCTTCAGAGAAGCGAAATGTCGGAAAATAACGGCCAGCCGGCCCGGGGAGCGGACTCGCCAGGAGACCGCCTCTCCCGCCTCAGCCAGGCCAGCCTGCGCATCAACGAGAGCGCGGTGGCCACGCACCTGCCCCAGGTGCGTGAGTTGGAAGGTCAGTTCAGTGAGGCCGGCATAGGCCCGATTATATCGGCCTTCGGGAGCGGTGTTCCGGTGGAACTGGCGGGCCAGGCTATTGCCCATGCGCCCATGCGTGGCTAAGGGAGGAACATTACCACGATGGGTTCACCCCCACGTGTGGGGGGACAGCCGGTCCATCGCTTGCCTGACCAGGTCCTCGGGCGTTCACCCCCCCACGCACGCGGGGACAGCGTCAACATTGGCGCCAACGGGGCGTCCAGTCGGGCGCCGCCGTCGCCCGGCGGAAATCGTTGCCTGTCTGGCCACGCACCCGTTCTCCGGCAAAAGCCGGTTCCCCAGGCAACCCTCGTCGATGGCTGGGGGGGTGACCGCAACCCTTCCCACAATCCGGACTGCCGTGAAAGTCCCAAAGCCCGTTGTGTGGTCCACGACGTCGCAGCTCTCGTCCAGCGCTTGTCCTCCCCCTGCAGCTTTACGACGCCGGCGCCCCCCACTTGGTATCCGGTGTGGTATCCGGCGCCGCAGGATTCTTCACGTTGGAGAAGCGGCCACAAGCTGAATTATCGTGCCTGCTGGCCGGCGGCGGCCGTGCCCACTGGCCGCAGGGTCCCGGCAGCCCTCCCCGGGTAATGCACGAAAGTGAAAGTCGAAAATTCCGAAGTCCTCGGATAATGGAACGGTAGAAAATTCCATACCGGAGGCGCCGCCATGCCAAGGGAACTTTCGCCGATCACCATCAACATCCTGCAGCTGTTGTGGACCATGCCCTGGGCCACCGCCAGCGATCTGTACGCCCTGCTGGAACCCTGGGTGCTTCTGTCTCCGCCCGCGGTTTCCAATGCGCTGCAGCGCGCCCGGGACCGCGGCTGGCTGCTGTGCGCCACCCTGGGACGGGAGCGGGACGCGGTGAGCCGCTGGATCTTCAGCAATGACGGGATTGCGTGGGGAGAGGAGCGCGGCTGGCAGCGGGACTGGTGGCATTCCGCCACTGGCGCCAGGGCCCTGGCCCGGCGGATCCAGGTGGTGGAGGTGGGCTACCCGGTTATGACCAACCTGTTCCGGTCAAACCTGGTGGCCGATGCCAAAGTTGAGGTATTCACCGTCTATACCGACGTCGTCCCGAGGACGGGAGAACCCATAACCCGGTGGGAGCTGAAGCCGGCCTTCTGGGGCGGCGCCGATGTGGAAGCCTTCCGGTGGCTGGAGAAGGGGCCCTTCGACGCGGTGGTGGGATACCGTGCCGTGGGCGTTGGTGGCGGCGATGGCACGGTGATATCCGGCGACCTTCTCAAGGTGCCCGTCCGGTTTTTCAGCCGGTTTCACCTACAGAGCGACGTAGCGCGGCTCCGGAGACAGATGAGCGCGCTGCTGGGGGAGAGGCAGGAGCGATGGTCGCTGCAGGCGGAACAGTCCGTGTACGGTGACTATTTCCCAGGGGCGGTGGCCCTCTGCAGCGACGGGGCCGCGGCGGCCATGGTCAACCGTCATTTCATGGAGACGCCCTGGCGTCCGGAAGACCGGGTGGCCCTGGGCATCACGGACGTCCAGGGTAATGTGCTGACGCCGATGTCCCGCCCCACCAACTGGTGGGATGAGAGCGTGCCGGCTCCTCGCCCGAAGGCCGTGGGGAACATGGCCCGAATGGTTGAGCTGCTGCAGCGAGGCCCCTATGCCGCCGTGAACGGACGGCGCTCCTGGCGGGTCTTTCGCACCGTGGCCACCCGCCCGGGGAGCACGAAGGAGCAGATTGCCAAGTTGAATAACCTCGAGGTTCATGAAATCGGGCCGCTGCTGAAGGCCATGGAGAATGAGGAAGTAATTCTCCTCTGGAGGGACGGCTATTACCTCAATGTGGGAGGGAGACGGCTTTATGCCGACGCTGAAAGGGTGACCGCAGCCAGGGTACTCAAGCAGCAGGGGGAGTATGCCCGTCCCGACGGCCGTTACCGCCGGACCCAGCGGCGGCATAACATGGGGACGACGGAAACGGCGCTGGCCCTGCACCTGCAGGGCTTCCCGGTGTTCTCCGCATTGGGCATGAACGTGGATTACTATGTGCATCGCCGGCGTTTCCGGGTCTCTCCCGACACGTTCGTCCTGCTGCCTCCGGGCATCCTCGTCGCCGTCGAGTTCGAGCGAAGCGCAAAGAAACTCAAGGCGATCAAGAAGACGGTGTGGCTTCTACGGGCAAGCCAGTACCGGTCCTCTTTGTAACGGAAACCGAGGAGGCTGCCCGGATCTTTGCCGGGCTGCGTCTTCCCCATGCCCTGGCCACGACGCTGGAGCGCCTGAAGCGGGGACCCCAGGGGAGAGCCGTCATCGATGGCAACGGAGACATCGTGGGAGAACCGGGCTGTTGGACCTACTGGTACCGCAACCATGACGCCCCGGTGGACTACGCTCCCATTGATCTTTGGACTGAACTGCAGCCGGACGAATACCGGCCGTGGTGGGTGGGGGATCGCCAACTCTATAGCGCATCCAGCCTGGCGGAGATGTTGGCGGACAATCAGCTGGATGACTCCCGGATCCGGGGCAAAACCGGAGTCGCCAAACCATTTTTACACTTATTTTGACGCCCGTTTCGTAGCTGTTGGACTTGTTTACAGGGACCAAAAGAGCCGA
>MPMM01000024.1 GCA_002238505.1 SAR202 cluster bacterium bin22
GTGCTAGACGTTGCCTGGTCCTTTTCCTCCCAATATAAATTAATCCCGCCCAAATTCGGGCGGGGTTCGTGCTTGACCATTTGAGGGCGAACTTTCGCCCATACCATACTATTGATTGCATGTCAAACTTTCTTGCCCCCAGAACGAAACGCGGCCATGGAGAATGTGACATTGACCCCCAAGGAACAGACGTGACTTCAGGTATCGAACAGCTTACTGGCGGAGCCCTTGACGTTGGAGCAGGCAGCCACATTGATGGGTGTCAGCGAACGGCATACCAAACGAATCCTGGCGGCTTACGGGTAGGAGGAAGCCGTCGCCGTCGCCCTGGCCCACGGTCATCGGGGTCGCAGGGCGCCCAACGCAACTTCGGAGCGTATTGCGGCTGACGCGGTCCACTTGGCTTGGACCAAGAATGAAGGCGCCAACCACACTCATCTCAGCGAACTGTTGAGCGAGCGGGAGGGTATCGAAATTGGCAGGACTACCCTGCGGCGTATCCTGGTCAGGGCAGGACTGAGCAGTTCACGGAGCCGGCGGCCGCCCAAACACTGGGTACGACGCCAGCGCATGCCTATGGCGGGGATGCTGATCCAGCTGGACGGTAGCCATCACCCGTGGGTGGGGGAGCAAACGCCGCCGTTCACGCTGTTGACCGCGGTGGACGACGCCACCGGCACGGTGGCAGGCGCTCTCTCTTGCCAACAGGAGGACGCCCTCGGCTACTTCCTCCTGTTGGAATCCTTGATAGAGCGCTGCGGCGAACCCGTCGCCCTCTACACCGACCGGTACGGAGTATTCAGACACACTCCCGGCTCCGGTCTTCCGGAAATGCCCACTCAGTTCAGCCGAGCCATGGAGGAACTGGGGATTCAGATGGTCTTCGCGCTGTCGCCCCAGAGAAAGGGTCGTGTGGAGCGCGCGGCGGGGACCTTTCAGGACCGGCTGGTGACTGAACTCCGACTGGCCCGGGCCAGCAACAAGCAACTAAACTTCCTGCAGCACGTGCGGACCCTGCTCAATAACCAGGGGCGGGCGGCCATAGTGGTTCCGGATAACGTCCTGTTCGAGGACGGCGCCGGCGAGAGGGTGCGCCGTAAGCTGTTAGCGGAGTGTGACGTTCACACCCTGCTGCGTTTGCCCACTGGCATTTTCTACGCCCAAGGTGTCAAGGCAAACGTCCTCTTTTTCGACCGGAAGCCCGCCAGCGAGACTCCCTGGACCAGGGAACTCTGGATTTACGACCTGCGTACAAACCAGCACTTTACTAGAGTAGCTAGACCAATGACCCGCGCCCACCTGGATGATTTCGTCGCCTGCTACAACGCCGAGAACCGTCTGCAACGCGCGGAAACCGAATTGTTCCAGCGCTTCAGCTACGACGACCTGGTAAAGCGGGACAAGGCCAACCTGGACATATTCTGGCTCCGCGACGAAAGCATGGAAGACTCGGCCAATCTGCCCCCACCCGATGTAATCGCCGAGGAAATCCTGGAGGACCTGAGTTCGGCTCTGGAGCAGTTGGAGGAGATTGCCGGGGACTTAGCGAGGGAGGGCACCTAAGCCTTGGTTTATCGTACGTTACCCTGAGAGGTTGATAAGTATTCCAATCTAGCGGCTAATTGCACCCCTATTCTATCTTCAATACTCCTCCCAAGTTCCAGACTCTCCCACTTTTTCAACAAGCCTTACCTCGAAACGGAATAGTCGATAATAGCCGGAAAGGGACAACAGTTTAGCGGGCGAGTTTTCACTACTGGTGCGACGCGGGTGACTTGTTTGGAGATTTCTTAACCACCGACGGAATATGCTTGTAGCTCATGGAATCGGTGTCTCCGGCCAACGGTTGACGAGAGTATTTGCCATCACGCCGCTCGTTGAGGCCGACCGCTAAAGATAAAGCGCTCGAAGGGCAACCTGTCTGGGGGCGGATCTTCTGTTCGGTAATACGACCTAATCGAAAGGTCGCACATTACGTAGCCCCAATTAATCAGCTTAGATTTCTCAGCAATGTTGAAGGCATTCAACCGGGTCCTGATGGAGCCAAAATGATCCCTCCATTCCGGCCTTACCACGAAGGGGCTCGGAATGGGGTAGTTTTGGATGTTGGTGTTCCCGTACCACAGTGCTCCCTTTTTCAAGCCGTTTTCAAAGTCCTCTACGAGTTGATGTCGCCTTATCGCCCTGGTCTGCTCCACCGCGGCTGCCATTGGACGCATAACCCGGTGATTGAACTGCCTGGCGAATCCTCTGCTCTTAGTTGGGCTCAAAGGGGAACTTCCGTCAGACACGAGCATTGTGGTGCAGTCCCGTATGGCATGCACTCCGAGATTATCGTAAGCTCCACCATCGGTTAATGACATCCGTCCCTTCAAATCATCTCTATGGAACAAATCGGCATATCGGGTCTTCATAAATGCGTTAGGGTCCAAATCTAGCCTAACGGCTGGGAAAAATGGCGGGCAGGCGGACGAAGCCGCGATGGCTTTAGCGAGTGTGAGGTCGGGAATCTCAATGTCGCCAAGGCGCCAAGTGTGAAGACCAGCCTTCGACAGGGTGCAATTACGCCCCGTTTCAAGGTGGGCCGTGTTGAAAATGAACTGGGGTTCGTCGGGCAGGTCACGCAATACGGCATCGCCGACGAGATGCCTGCGGTAGCTTTGCTCCAGTTTCCTGGTGCCACTGACCAACCCCATTATGAAAGCCGCCCGGTCAATATTAATACTGCAGAATTGCCAGGCCGGCTCGACGATTTCTTGATGGAAATTGACCGCGACTCCTTTTTGAAAGTTCAGCTTGTGCCACTGAACAGCCAGCAGTCCGGCCAAAATGGATCCCCCAGAGACGGATGAAAAAATCCCGATCTCGGGAAGCATGGCTAGTTCATTGAGGCGCCAGACTGCACCTAGGTGGAACAACGTCGCTCGGAAGCAGCCCCCGGAAAGGGCAAGTCCTGCTGCACCGGATTCATTCATTTGTCTAGTCAAAGTGGGAGTCCATAAATACTGCGAGGATTGGTTCTGGACCCGTGCTGGGGGACTCGCTATGGAATACCTGGTACCGTTACTATTCGCGGTGACGCATTTTCGTTTCTATACCGTGCAGCTACTACTGTACACACATGGTTCTTGAGTACAATTTGCGGAGCAAGCCATCGCAGATGTCTTAATGTCCCGACTTAGTCGGCTTACCGGTAGCTGGAAGCGTGTAATTGGCTGCTTCATAGATAAACACCGAGCTCCCTCCCTTCTCCAATGATGCACATTAGCCCCGTCTCGCCAGTCTCCTCCAAACCGGACCGTATCCAATTCAACAGCCTCTGATCATTGGCACTGGGTTTCACACTGTTCCCATCAGGATGGGAATGCCATTCGCCAATGTAGTCCAAGTTCGAGCCAGTTATATTCGCTATCCGCTCAACCTCCTCAGACAACCCTTTGGTTCCGCGGATGTAGCTTGTCTTGAGTTCTTCACTATCCGAGGGCGACGGCAACGCATCGACTACGTACAGTATCTTACGGGTTCGGTCGCGAGATCCGATGAGGACCCCTCCTGTCTCATTGGGTAAGCGGCTTTCGCGCATTTGAGCCAATCTGTCCAACAGCTCAGAATCATAGATTACCGTCCAATCTTCTCTGGTGATTTTGACCGGCGCTGCCGGCTCTAAATCCATCACGAGCAAATAGTTGTCATTTTCGTCCAATAACCACGTGCGGACCAGAGCTCTATCATTTTCGGCAAGCCGCTGCACGGCTCGGCTTCCCATACCACTATGCATCACGACATCGTTCTGGGAGATTTCCGCCGACAGGTCGCGGCAGGTCTGTCCTGTTCTGTTTCGACTCGGATTGTCTAGTAAGGACCCCAAGCTATTGTCTTTCACCAAGGCCCGGTAAAATTGCATTTCCAGCGAATCCAGTTGTATTTCGCGGCCGGCGTCTTCAGCTAGTACAGTCAATGCGCTGCCTGACGGGTTCAGAAACAAAGACACCCTGCGAGCTTCGCTTCGGATGTCATGCACCAAATGCCTGGATACCGGTATAGACGCAGCCATATCCAGTATCAGGTCTGAATCCCGGTACTCAGCTTCCAATTCCCCCGATTTTTCTCCGGGCATCAGAACATTCGCAACGATTGACCGGACCGGGGGCTCTTCGGGCATAATTGAGGAAAGCTCGGCTGCAAGAGCATCTGCTTTATGCCAACCCAAATACGACGCACTCAGACTATGGCGAGCCAGATTATGGGGATGCAGCACATCCTCATCTACTATCGTGAACTTACCATACCCTGAGCGGGTGAGATTGGTTAAGACCGGAGATCCGATTGCCCCTGCTCCGATTGCCACCACCTGCGGCTCAGGAATTACTTCGCTCAGTCCGTTCGAACGCCTTGCCATTTGCCTGGTGAGGACTTCCCTAACGTTCAATACCGTGAGCCTCGTTTGAGGGTTTCCGGCATTGTTCACCGTGCCACGCCATTGAATTCCCAGACGGGCCCCTATTATCCCGACGCTCTCCTCCGCTCGGAAAGCTCTTATCTCTACGTATTCAACGGGACCTCCATATCGCCGTCTTTTGGGAAGTCGGATCACAATTAATAGCTGGGTGGAGAGGACTCCTGCTAATTGGGGTGAACTGAGACGTCTTTCCCAGCGTTGGAAGATCTCTTGCAATTGCTGGATAACATTTACCCTGCCTGAAGAAAGGAGCCCATCCAATTCTCCTAATGTCCGCGGCGTAGAATGTATAAGTCCATGCGTCATTGGCCTGGACTGCATGACCACTACCGTGTATTGATCTGCTACGCCAGTCTTGGGCAAACCCGTTAATTCACTGAGCAACAGAGTATATTCACCATCCAAACGATCAACACGCACGCTTTGAGCCCAGCTATACGCCAACCGCGGCAAGCTGAGGAGTGAACTTGGGACCACTAAGTCTGAATACGACCCAAGCAGCAGCGGTTCCAAGGGCTGGTCCGGTTGATGCAACGTACCGTGGGCAGTCCCTTCGAGCCACCAAACGATACGTCCCAGGAACCTTGCCCCAGTCCAATCGAATTTGACCTCGTGCCACGGTTGGTCGTAAAGGCATAGACTTCGGTACTCTCCCGCGTTTTGCAGATTCGTATGGGGGGCGTACGGGAAATCTGGTCTTGGAGAGAAAACGCCGGGGGGGACGTGGTCATCAGACAAAAACCGTATCGCGATTTCTTCCTTGGCCCTGATATCGTGAACTGGACGCTGTGGCACTGAAACGGTCACTTCGATTTCCAGCCATTCCACCCTACGGTCGGACGATTGCCAGCAGCCGGACAACTGCGCACCCTTAATGTGTGCAGCACCCAGATAGTCGGCAAACTCTTTGGCTCTTGGAATAAGGAGAGCGTCGGCTTCAACTTTTTCCAACGCTCTACCAGCATCGGATGTTCCCATTAGACGACCGCCCCTTATCCTGCCCTTTCGCTCCTTCTTTCGGTCATGCGCCGACTCCCCTCAGGGGTTGTTGAACTGCCGGCAACCACGGTGGCACCTAGACCCAAGCCCCGCACTTCCACCTTCATGGGTTTTGGAGCCTCCTTGGTCGGGTGTTCCATAGTGACCTTGAACTGTCCCTTTTTCGCTTTGGATACCTTTCGATAATACTCGGCAGCCTGGACATGGGGCGGTTGAGTTTCGTCCCCCTCTGGGACCACGTTGCTAGGTGACACCAGGATAGCCCCTTCTCGACTGTAATGTGCGTACAGGCGGGCCACCTTCTCCGTAGGCTCGGTTATGTCTTCCCCTTTGTCAGGAGCCAAGGACTTGTAGCTGCAATGATGTGGAACCTTTATCAGATCCCATTCCAGTCGATCAGCGTTGCCTGCCTTTTCGGTTACTTTGACTATGTCTTCCAGCACATCATAGGGTGCGTCGGCAGTCAGCCAAACCTTTACGTTCTTGGTCCCGTCCTTCAGCGTCAGGTGGAACACTGAGGACTCGGAGTTGCGATCAACTTCGTTATTGCCTTCATTTTGGTAGGAAAAAGGAGAGTGGACAAATATCTCTGCGCCGGCACTATCCATATTGAACCCAGGCATACAATTCCCGGCGGTCACGATCAAGTGCCGCCGCTTGTCCGGGTCTATACCCGCATCCTTCAGCCACTTGTCGAGGGCCTTGGGCTCGGAAATTACCCGGATGCCCTTCCCTTCCTTCAAGCGATAGCGCGCTTCAGCCTGAACGATCCGGCCTTCTTCCGACTGCTCCCAGCGGCTCTCCAGTATGGCGGCCGCGGGGACCCACATCTCCTTCATTTGGATTCGTCCTTCGCCTTGGTATTTCTTCGCGTGCTCCAAATAAAAGAACTCGGAGGCGCCGGCGAAATGGTCCGTATCCAGGTGACTGAAGGAAACCACGTCGAAGTAATCGCGCCCAGACTCGGCCAGTCTATTTCTGAGCTCCTCCGCCAGGTCTACCCGTTTGTCTCCGTCGCCCTGATTTTTGGGCGAAGCGAAGTCAAACAACAGTTGACTTCCATCGTCTGCAGTTAGCAGACAGGTGTCGGCATTACCGACCGGGAAAAAGGTTATATCGCTCATAATTCCATCTCCTCAATTGGACGGCTCTGTCTACTAATGATTAGTGACCGGCATCGTCAAAGTCTTATATCCATTATAGCAAATGTTGTAAGGACTTACAACAAAAGTAGTCAGAACTACATTTACAAAGCGACAGTGAACGCTATACTTAACGACAGCACCGGGGAGGTGAGATGGCCATGCCTGTTGAGATTGCTGGATTTGCTCAAGTTCTCGCTCGCTGTGTGGATTTCGATACCGTTGAACCGCCGGAGTTGGAAGTTGTCCTTGCTGAAGCCAACGAGGTGCTCGAAATGGAGTTCGCTGAACCATCGGTGAATTCGACACTAATCAGGTCTGGGTCTCAGTTCACGCACCTGCTGTTCGTTCAACACGGTACCGTCGTTCCATTACAGTATCCTTACTCAGAATTGGAAGCTCCATTCCTGATTGGCGACCATGAGTTCCTAATGGAGGCAGAACGATGGGTCGCCAGCTATTCGGCGATTACCGAAAGCTTCGTCGTGTGGATTCCAGTTTCAATAATGCAGCTAGTGGTCGAGCACATCCCAACTGTACGTAGCAGAATGCACCAATTGGTAATGCGTCGCCTGGCACGTTTCTATTGGACATCGTTAGCTACTAGTGGCACTGCCTCGTCCCGTGTGGCCGCGGCGCTTGTTTCTAGGCTTGCACTTTCGAGCACCGACTCCGGCCAAGAGCGCGAAATTCCCATTAGGCAGAAGGACCTGACGCGCCTAACTGCGATGTCCCGGTCCGCTGTCGCAGACGGGTTGACTGCATTGGCGAATGAACGGGTAATTCGCTTAGGCACTTCCGGTACATCAAGATTTGCAGGCATTGTGATGATTCCAGATGTAGACCTTTTGAAAGACCATGCGTTTGAGGTGGTTAAAGGCAAGGAAATCCGCTCTTTGCTTTCTCAGTCTGATGAGGAATGAAAATTTTGCATCTGACTGTGTTGGTAGCCTACCCGGACAAAGTTAGCCCAAGCACATAATGGTTGCCGCGTCCAGAAACACAGCCCCTTCAGCTGATTGGGGAAGAACTCTCTTCCTCTTTACATGCAGACTCATTGAGTTGCTTGCAGGCACATCTTGCCACCACCTTCTGCAAGAATACCCTGTCCTGCCCGTAATATGCGACCATCGCATTGACACTGGATTTAGCGGGCCCTGCTTTCGGCCACGGTGTCGGCACCATGACGAAGCTATATTTGCCGCCCGCGGGCCGCACTTTTGGAAGAGCATGCTGGTTAACCCCATGCCGGCTGGAAACAGCCCTGTTTTCAGCCATGTCTGGAAATTCTAACCCTTTGTAGCTGAGCGGGTGGCTGGAAAACCCGGTTGATTAAACCCCGGCAGGAAACTATACTTCAGGTATTCCAGCCAGGGAGTGGTTGAACAGGATGACGCTGTACGGTTATGCTCGGGTGTCAGTGAGGGAGCCCGAGGACAAGAACCTTGATCTGCAGGTGGAACGGCTGGTCCGCGCCGGCTGCGCCATGGGCAACATTCGAGCTGAGGAGGCCAGCGGAGCCAAGAACGACCGCGGCGGTCTCCTAGAGTTGCTGGACCTGGTGGTCGCGGGAGACACCCTGGTGGTCACCCATATTGACCGGCTATCCAGGGGGCTGACCTACGGGCTTCAGGTAATTGAAGACCTGCACCTGAGGGGAGTGGAGTTCCGGTCTCTTGCCGAAGATTTTGACACGTCGACTGCCAATGGCAAACTGCAATTGACTATGGTCCTGGCCTTCTCGGAGTGGTGGCGAAACTCAATCAGGGAGCGGTCCATTGCCGGGCAGCAAAAGGCGAGGGAAGAGGGCCGGTTTCCTGGCAGACCCACGGTCCTTACTGAACGGCAGAAGGAGTATGTCAGGCAGGAACTGGCCAAGGGTGTAAGCCAGCGGGAGCTGGCCAGGATACTGGAAGTGAGCAGGTGGAAGATCCAGCAGGTAGCCGAAGCAGCGTCTGGGCCAGCAATCTGATAGGAAGGACATAAGGCAAAGCTGCTGTTGAACTACACCACAAAGGTAAACTCCCAGAAGGCGGTGACCGAGGTCATGGCCATGCTGGTGACCAAGGAGCCGAGGAGATGTCACTCGTCTACGACGGTAACCAGCAAACCTGTAGGCTTGGGTGATTTGTTTCGAGCCCTCACCTGGGGTGGGTCGCTTTTGCTCTTCCCTGCAACACTGACGCGGTGTTCCTCACGCTTACCGAGCAGAGGATCATGGTGACGTCGCCAGAGTCCCGCCGCCGGCAGGGAATACGGACCTCCTGGCGGATCCTCAATGACAGGGTAGAGGACCATACGGCGCTGCTTGAGACGGGCATGGTCACAATGGGTGAAATATTCCTGCCCTATATGCTCTCCGGTGGACAAATTCTTTACCAGGCTCTGGTAGCCGGTGAGTTCAAGGCGCTGAATCCGCCACCGGACTGAGAGAGGTGTTCGCAAGCCAGCTCTGCTCACGACTGGTGTTGATTAAAGAGCGGCCGATGCCGCGCCAAGGCCGGATTAGCGGTTCGTTTGAGGAAACCGGCATTAAACGCCCTGTTGAGCCAGAACGAAACAGGGTTCCCCTCAGGTACGGTGATTCCTCCGTTTTACACCGCATCCCCGAGACCCCAAAAGCAAGCCAAACCGGAACCCGAAAGTGGTAGCGCCGGCTTTGCCGAGAGACTCTGCTCTTCCTTCCGAGCAAGAGTCTTGCAGGATGTACGGCTTGTATTCCCTAGGGGGCCAATCCGATAATAGGGTTCGGATTGTGCAAATCTCCGCTAGTGCGGGAGCTCACATCGTCTGAGTTCGAAAATCTGAGCACGAGGAGCTATCCTTCACGGGAAGACGCAGGCCACCTTCCCTAACAGGCCGGACCAATGAAAATCCTGAAAGTAATTCACGGCTATCCCATGCGTTACAACGCCGGCTCGGAGGTGTACACCCAGGGCCTGGCCCAAGCGCTGGCCCAACGCCACGAGGTTCACGTCTTCACCAGGCAGGAAAACGCCTTTCTTCCCGAGTATGCGGTGCAGCAAGAGACCGACCCGTCAGACCCTCGGATCAGGCTCCATATTATCAACATGGCCCGTGCACGGGACGGGTACCGGCACCCGGCGGTGGACCAGGCCTTCGCCACGCTGCTGGACCAGGTGCGACCCGATGTGGTTCATATCGGGCACCTGAATCATCTCTCCACCTCCCTGGTACTAACTGCCCGTAGCCGCCGCATCCCAGTCGCATTCACCCTGCATGATTACTGGCTTATGTGCCCCCGGGGGCAGTTCATCCAGATGTACCCCAGGGACCCCTCGGACACCTGGGCGGTCTGTGACGGCCAGGACGACCGTAAGTGCGCGGTGCGCTGCTACGCCCGCTACTTTGGCGGTGGAGCCGGTGAGTACGAACCGGACGCGGCCTACTGGACGGGCTGGGTCGGCAGGCGAATGGCCCACGTCAGAGAGGTATGTGACGCGGTGGATGTTTTCATCGCTCCGGCCAGGTATCTTTTGAGCCGGTTCCGAGACGAGTTCGGAATCCCCGAGGGCAAGCTGGTTTACCTGGACTATGGATTCCATCTCGAACGGCTGGGCGGCAGGAGAAGGGCCGATGGAGAGCCTTTCACCTTCGGGTACATCGGCACCCATATTCCGGCCAAGGGAGTGGACCACCTGATTACTGCCTTTGGGGCCCTGAAGGGAGAGCCTCGGCTGCGCATCTGGGGCCGGGACCGGGGCGTAGAGACAGCTGGGCTCAAGGCGCTGGCCCAGGAACTTCCCCGCGACGCCGGTCAACGCGTGGAATGGATGGGCGAATACCGGAACCCGGAAATCGTTGCGGAGGTTTTCGACCGCTGCGACGCGATTGTGGTCCCGTCGATCTGGGCGGAAAACTCGCCCCTGGTGATTCACGAGGCGTTGCAGGCCCGTGCCCCGGTGATCACCGCGGACTACGGCGGGATGGCCGAGTACGTCCGGCACGAGGAGAACGGGTTACTTTTCACCCACCGCGATCCGGAATCGCTGGCCGGGCAGATGCAGCGGCTGGCCGATGACCCGTCGTTGGCAAAGAAACTGGGAGGCAGGGGATACCTGCAATCAGCGGACGGGAACGTACCCGATATGTTGCAGCATTCCCTGGCAATTGAGAGCATATACGCCAGCCTGCTCCACGGAGGAAACCACCAATGACCACGAATCGACACCGGCTATTGCCCGCTTTTTCCCCGTCGGCCCTTGCTCCAGGGGAGAGACCGGGCCCTTGGCGCATTACATTCGACACCAACCCGGACGACTGTAACCTGCACTGCATCATGTGCGAGGACCATTCGCCCTACAGCGATACCCAGAGCGACCGCAGGAGGTCTGGCAAACCCCGGCGCCGAATGGACATTGACCTGATCCGGCGCATACTGGCCGACTCCCAGGGCACTCCACTGCGCGAAATAATACCCTCAACCATGGGGGAGCCGCTCCTGTACCGCCACTTCGATGACATCCTGGACCTCTGCGCCGAGTACGGAGTGATGCTCAACCTGACCACCAACGGCACCTTCCCGCAGCGGGGGGCGCGGGCCTGGGCGGAGCGCATTGTGCCGGTGGCCACCGACGTGAAGATTTCCTGGAATGGCGCAAGCAAAGGTACGCAAGAGGCCGTAATGCTGGGTTCCAACTGGGAGACGGTGCTGGAAAACGTGCGGACCTTCATAGCCGTGCGGGACGAACACGCCCGGCAGGGCGGCAACCGTTGCCGGGTAACTTTCCAACTGACTTTCATGGAGGTCAACTATCTGGAACTGCCCGGCGTGGTGCGGCTGGCCGCGGAAATGGGAGTTAACCGGGTGAAGGGCCATCACCTGTGGGTGCATTTTCGGGAGCTGGCCGGGCAGTCGATGCGGCGGGAACCCGACGCCATCCGCCGTTGGAACGATACGGTGGATGCGGCCCAGGCAGTTTCCGACCGCCACCGCCTGCCGGACGGAACCAGGGTCATTCTGGAGAACATTTTCAAACTGGACCCGGACGATGCCGGCGAGATATCCCCGGGAGCGGAATGTCCCTTTTTAGGCCAGGAGGCATGGGTCGCTGCCGACGGCAGGTTCAACCCCTGCTGCGCACCGGATGCCCTGCGCCGCACGCTGGGCGACTTCGGAAACGTGAACCAGGAAAGTCTTTACCATATCTGGCAGGGCGACGCTTACCAGGAACTGCGCACCAACTATATGCAGCAACCCCTGTGCCAGGGCTGCAATATGCGAAGGCCGGAGGATATATGACCCAAAGGCAATGGAAAGCCGATCTGGAGCGGGATGGGTTTGTTCATTTGCCCCAGGTCCTTGGCGCGGAGGAGGTCGACCGGCTTGCCACCCTCGCCTTGCAGTCCGTTTCCGACTATGCAACTTCTGAGGATCTGATCAGGACAGAGGGCGGCACTCCGCTGAAATTGCTGTACCCGCTGAGCAAGTACCAGGACTTCCTATCAGTGCTGGGCCGGAAGGAATTGGGCGAAATTGTGGACTCGCTCCTGCCCCGGACCGATTCGGTCCTCACGTGGGAAGATGTGCTTATCAAGATGCCCTTCGTGGGCGCCGAGGTTGGCCCCCATCAGGATATCGGGCTGGACCCGGTTAGATACAGCGTCCACAGCCTGGGAATCTCCCTGCACCACGATGGCGATAATCCCGTGTATTTTCTGCCCGGAAGCCATCGCCTCGGCCCGTTGACCGCCACTGCGGTCAGCGCCATCGGGCGGGAATGCGAAGATCGGTTCCGGCCTGTAGTCACTCGACCCGGGGACATCGTAGTCCACAATGTCCACGTCCTTCACTATTCAGACCCGAACCTGTCGCAGCACCCCCGGGCGACGTGGTATCTGGAATTCAGGAGTATGCTGGAACTTCTGGAAAAGGGGCCCTGGACCCCTGACTGGGTCCATCGGCGCCGGGCAATTTGGGTGCAGGCCAGGGCCTCAGCCGGGGTCGACACCAGCCAGGACGAACCTGATGAGGTAAAGGATCACCTTGAGGGACTGAGGGGAGACATTTCCGCCTTCCGAGTCCCCCACACAACCGACACGGTCCAATACGACAGGACCAGCCCGTATAACCACTTTGCTTTCGGGACCGAGGACTGGAGGGGCAGCCGGCCGGCCCCCGAGGGGACCCACCATTTGAAAGCTGATGACAGCCCACTGTACCGTGCCAGATTCCAGGAGGTGCTGAAATTCCATGCCCCGGGCTTGGCCCCGGTGCAGGACCTCTCCGCCGGATATCACATCACGCCAGACGGCCAGCCGGCCTACCAGTCGCGTTACCTTCGTACCTTTGGGTTCTACGAAGACCTCGCCGCGGTTCATTCCAGGACAGGCTGGTTTCACATTCTTCCTGACGGGCGGGCCCTGTACCCGGAGCGGTACGCCTGGTGCGGCAACTTCCAGGAGGACCGCTGCCCGGTCAGGCTTCCCGACGGCAGGTATTTCCACCTGACGGCTCAGGGGGTTCCCGCCTATGGGGAACGCTATCGTTACGCGGGGGACTACCGGGACGGCATCGCCGTTGTGCAGCGGGAGGATGGCAAACACACTCACGTCGACCGCTCCGGCAACCTGGTCCATGGGCGCTGGTTCCTGGACCTGGACGTATTTCACAAGAACCGGGCTCGCGCCTGCGACGCCCAGGGCTGGCACCATGTAGGTATGGAGGGTGAACCGCTCTATGCCGAGCGGTTCAGGAACGTGGAGCCGTTCTACAACGGGCAAGCCCGGGTGGAGAGATTCGACGGCTCCCTGTTGGTGATTGATGAGTCGGGTGGCGTCCTTCTGGAGCTGAGGAAGCCGCAACGGTCGCAGTTGGAGGAGCTCTCCGCCCAGATGGTCGGCCTGTGGAAGACTGGGACGATCCACGCCGCCGTGAAACTGGGCGTGTTCGAGGCCCTGCCGGCCTCCGCTCCGGACATTGAAGCAAAGCTTCAGCTGGGCAAGGGTCTGGGGGTTCGGTTGCTGCGGGGCCTCACCGAGTTGGGGTTGGCCAAACCCGACGGGGATGGATTGTACCACCCTACCGTCCAAGGTTCCTGTCTCAGCCGGTCTCACCCAACCTCACTGGCCGACGCCGCGCTGCACTGGGGCGGCGAGGTTTACTCCGCCTGGAACGACGCCACCAGGTCATTGAAGACCGGACAATCCGGATTCACCCACTCTTACGGGAGTAACCTGTTCGACTGGCTGCGGGATAGGCCGGAGCGGCTTCAAAGCTACCAGGCAGCTATGGCGGCCTACGCCCGGCACGACTACCAATACCTGGCAGAAACGGTGGATTTCAGCGTGCACGATGCCATTCTGGACGTGGGTGGCGGTGCCGGAGAACTGGCCTTCACCCTGCTCCGCGCTCACCCAAGGCTTACAGTTACGGTGATGGACCTGCCCGAGGTGATCGAGGGGATCGTAGCGCCGGCCGATGTCGCGGCCGGCTGCCGGCTTGTTGCCGGAGATTTTTTCTGCCAGTGGCCGATCACCGCCGACGCCGTGGTGCTGGCCAGGGTGCTCCACGATTGGCCGGATGCGGATGCGGAGCGGATTCTGAAACGGGCAAGGCAAGCCTTGTCCCCAGGGGGCACGCTCTACCTGGTTGAGATGGTCCTGGACGAGTCTTCCGGCAACGGCGGCCTGCTGGACCTGCATATGCTGGTAATGCTCCAGGGCATGGAACGTACCAGGGGACAATTCAGGGACTTGCTGGCAGCAGCCGGATTTGTCCTGCTCGACGTGTCGGAAACCGGTTCAGTGAGTTCCATAATCCGGGCCAGGGCGGTTTGACCCTCCCCAAACCGGCGGCTTCCCTAGTGGAACGGTTGGCCCTGGCGCCGCATCAGTCCGATGTGGCAATCATACTGAGGCACGCCGAACGGGAGGAGATTCCCGCCGGAACATTTGGAGAAGAGGTGCCCCTGAATACCCGGGGGGTCACCACTGCGGAAAAGCTGGGCTCGGTTCTGGCGCGGAGGGGGCCGGTCAGTATTAGTTCCAGCCCGGTCTGGCGGTGCGTACAAACTGCAGGAGCGATCCTGCGGGGCGGGAGCCAAACCAAAGGCACGACCTTGGACTGGCGGCTGGGAGCCCCTGGCCCCTTTGTCGTGAACGCTGAAGCAAGCGGCGAGCTGTTCCTCCAGGTCGGCATTCTGGACATAGTGCGCCGGCAACTCACGGGAACGGCCCCCCCTCCCGGCATGAGAGACACCGCGGAAGGCATTGAGTTGCTGCTGGGGCTGATCGCCAACGACCTGGGCCAACTGGGCCGGCTGGGCATCCATGTCACCCATGACTCCATTCTGGCGGTGCTGGTCGCCTGGCTGTACGGCGTGCCAATCGAGGCGACTATTTGGCCGGACTACCTGGACGGGCTGCTCCTCTGGCAGTCAGAAGAACGCCTGAACTTATCCTGGCGCGGATTACCCCAGGCTACGTACCCAATCGGCTGTTAGGGCGATGGCTTCCGTAGGGGACACCTTGGGTGTGTGGCCGAGAGTCTTCCGGGCCTTTTCGGTGCTGAACGCCTCCCGCTGCCCTTCCTCCCCGGGACGATACCCGACGTATTCCATGGGAACTGAGGAGCCGACTGCCTCGCAGCACAGGCTGGCCAGGTCATCGATGGTGCGTTCCTCTCCGTAGCCAACGTAAAACTTCTGCCCGACCACCAGGTCGCCTGGGGCCTGAATCGCCCGAACCCAGGCCCGCACCACGTCGTCAATAAGGGTAACGTCCCGGGTCTGCTTCCCGCCCTCTACGATGATCGGTTTGCCGTGGAGCGCGTTCCACAGCCACTTGAAGATGAAGACCTCTCGACGCATATCCGGGCCAATGACTACCCCGGTGGACATGACTATCGATGGAACGCCATAGGACCGGTACCAGGCCCATACGGCTAGTTCGGCCGCCGCCTTGGAGAAGCCGTAGGGATTGTGGGGAGTCAGGGGGTGGTCTTCGTCCATTGGCAGGTAAAGGGCCCTGCCGACCTCATTGCCTGAGCCGGCAAAGATCAGCCTGGACACGCATCCCGCCCGCCGGACCGCCTCCAGCAGGGAGATAGTGCCTTCGATGTTTTGCATCACGGTATAGCGGGGCGATTCGAAAGCCATGGGCGTATCCGGCTGGGCTGCCAGGTGGGCCACAACCGAGTGCCCCTCAATATCTCCGGGTTGGATGTCCTGGATGCTTTTCCACAGGTAACGGAATTTGGGGTGGGAAAGTTCCCTGACCAGCAATGCGGCATGACTGGGCGGGACCACATCCAGCCCGGTTACCCTGTAGCCCAGGGCCAACAACGACCTGGTCAATGCGGAGCCGCCGAAACCCGCCGCTCCGGTAATGAGAACATTTTCTTCAGGCGCCAACTCTCCCCCTGTTATGATATTATTCGGCATCGCCCGGCTGGGCGCGGCGTGTAGTTGCCACGCGGCTACCGGAGTTTCTGCCGACACCCACGTATTCAAACCCCAGATTGCCCATTTCCAACGGGTCCAGCGCGTTTCTGCCGTCAAAAAGAAACCGCGGCGGCAGCATGTGTCCGGCCAGGACTGACCAGTCAGCTTTGACGATTTCGGCCCACTCGGTCAGTAGAACCAGCGCCTGGGCCTGGTCCGCAGCCTCATTCGCACTGTTGACCAGCCGGACGGAAGCCGGCATCGCTGATCGTGCCGGCTCCATCGCCTGCGGGTCGAAGGCCTGCACCTCGGCTCCCTCGTCCACCAGCGCCTGAACCAGGTCCAGCGACGGAGCGTCCCGCAGGTCGTCGGTACCGGGCTTAAATGCCAGGCCCAATACACCGACTCGTCGGCCGGCGATGACCCCGTCGAAGCGCTCCCGCAGCGCGTGCAGCGGCAGGAGCCGCTGCCGGTTGTTGACGTTGATCACTGCCCTCAGCAGGTCCACCCTGACGCCGCTGGTCAGGGCCAGGTGGTCCAATGCCTTAACATCCTTGGGAAAGCAGGATCCCCCGTAGCCAACGCCTGCCCAAATACGGTCTCCCGTCCTTTCGTCCAATGCCAACCCCTCGCTGACGGCGTCTATCGAGGCGCCGACCCGGTCGCACAGGGATGCCATCTCGTTGATAAAGGAAATCCTCATGGCGAGGTAGGCGTTGCTGGCGTACTTGATCATCTCGGCGCTGGTAATGTCGGTGACCAGCCACGGCGCGGCGATGCCGGCGTAGAGGTGCCGAACCAGTTCAATGGACTGAATGTCCCCTTCTTCGACCCCGACAACGATGCGGCCCGGGGATTCCCAGTCCGCAATAGCTCGGCCCTCCCGCAGGAACTCGGGGTTCGACACGTACCGCATGCCAAGCGTGCCCAAAAGCCCGCCCTGTATCTTCAGGCCCATCCCCGGCGGGACTGTGCTCTTCATTACCACCAAGAGGCCTGGGGCGCCATGAAGTCCGACCCACTCCAGCGCAGACCAAACCTGGCTCAGGTCGGCATCCCCGCCGGCTGAGGGCGGAGTGCCGGTGGCTATGAGCACCATCTCTCCCAGGAGTTCGGAAACCTCGTCCAAGTGCAGAAACCGCAGCTGTCCCTTCAGCAGACCGGCGATTACCCGCGCATCCAGCCCTGGCTCATAAAAGGGCGCCTCACCGGAGGAAAGTCGGGCGATTCGCTGCCGGTCCAGGTCCACGCCGAGCACGTCGTGCCCCTCCGCAGCCAGCCCAGCCGCGGCAACCGCTCCGACGCACCCCAGTCCAATTACGGTTAATTTCATCGACGTACTATATTCTGCCTGAACCGCCCCGACCATGGCATGGACGATCATGAATACTCTGCATCGGGCTGAATACAAAGGAGGCTTATATCTGCGGTCAAGCTCTCCTGAACCTGATATGGGTAGATCCAAGCCTTCAAGGCAATCTTGTTATTAACGATACATTCTAGGAAGGAGAGGTTCCCCCTCAACATCGGGTCCGATCCTGGACACCGCACCTCAGGCAGTGCTATTGCTGCGCCATTCTCTTTAAGGACACCCTGCCCCTTCAAGAATCTCTCCCCGACGGTCCCCGCAGTTTCTACTCGCCCGAGACCTCGTCGGCGAGACTATTCACTGCTACGTTTACGGGTACGTCCCTCATTGGGACGTACCCAGCCAGCTTGGACCTCGGGGGCTGGCAACTGGCGTTGTTGCCGAATATACCTGCTTGATCCAGGACTACGCGAATAGGCTGATTCGATAGCTCTACACCGTATCGGATACGGAACAGAGTGATGGACGCCCCAGATTGCAGGGGGCGCCAGCCGCCGTCATACATCCGCCGGAAAATTGAGCCGTTTCTCCACAGGACATGTCTCAACTTTCTCCTCGGTTAGACCAGGTCGGCACGGCCTGGGCGGCCCTGTTGGGAAGGCGCTTTTCCACAGATGGGCGAGCAAGGTTTCAGCAGGGCGGGTCCTGCCGGCCCGCTAGTTTCCGGCTTCTAGTTGCTGCAGGCCCCGGGCATAGCCCTGGCGATACCCCCGGGTGTAACCGCGGCCCCAGGAGTCCAGGGAGCCGTCGGCCATGGCGAAGTCCGCCTCGGGAAAGCCGGATACGGCGTCCAGGTGTCCGTCCCTCTCACCTGTGACAAACCCTTCGGTGTATGCCTGCCTCGCACTGACCGGCCCAGACTGCATTCCTCAACCCTCCAACCTTCCCTTGTGCCAGGTGCCCCATACCGCCGCCCGACTTCGCCATTCATATTCAAACGTCACTATAATGCCACCAAATTGGCTGGAACGTCACCCCAAGGTCGCCGCATGGCGGGTAAAACTCGTAGTGGCAGATTCCGGCAAGCACGCCAGGGAATTGAGTGAGGGAGAGACATGACTGCGGACAGTCGAAGCGGGTCAGGGCGCAGCCCTTTCCCTGTTAAGTTGCGACGGCATATGGAAGGCTGGGACGGCTTCAAACACCCAGCCCCTCCCTACTGGCTTCACTGGGCTGTCCGGCACTGGCAATACCCACGCCTTGTACGCCCTGGGTCACCGCCTGGTGGAAGCCGGACACTGCTTCCTCTTCGCCCTGGCCTACCGCCTGGTGCAGAGCCTGCCCCTGTGAAGGCAGGGGAGCTCCTGGCCGCCAAGCGTGACCTGGACCTGCCCCGCCGGCTGCGCAAGCTGGACAGCTTCGATTTCCTCCTCCTGAACTCCCTTGACTACACGAGTCTCCATTCTCCCCGCACCTCCCTAGCCTGGTATAGACCTGGTCATTACAGGGTCGTGATAGCCGCACCACGTCTCGGTAACCTTGCTGCAGGAGTGCAGGTTTTGGTCGATATGAGCGGCTGTTACCTCAGGTGATTGTCGCTTGTCTCTTCCCGTGGTAGTACCTGGCCAAAGCGCCCCGGCCCGAGCTTGACCCTCGGGTGTACCACGCCGCCATTTTCGAGCCCTTCCACCGGCCCGCGGTCATCAATGCTGGAAGCTTTGCGCCGGTTTTCGTCGGGACCTGGGCCCTGCCCACCCGGCCGCTGCGGCCAGTGAACCCCTCGCCCAGGCCTGCGGCCCTTGCCGCGGCGTTCACCCTCCGACCGATCTGGCTCTCCGAGAGCCCGAACACAGGTGTTGACGGGTCCACCACCGCGAATCCCTCTGGCATGATGGCCATCAGGGCCACGGAGGCCTCCGTGCCGATGTACAGGGCCGCGCCATCGGCCTCCAGGTCCGTCTTGGACTGGCGCACGTGGAGCCGACCCGACCCGTCATCCTGGACCTCCACGTCGCCCCACCGGAGGGCCGAGGCCTCTGATCGGCGGAGAAGTCCATACCGGAGAACGGAGAGTAGGGCGACGTCAACCTGGCCCCGACGCCGGGTATTTCGGGCATTTCCCGCCCTGACAGCGCGGCCCTGGTGTCTCCGGGGCTGCATCGCCGTGGCCTTCACCGCGTCCAGGGCCTTCGGCGGTAAGGGGCTGCGTCTGCTTCTGGGGCTTGCCGTGGACCCGCGTGATGCCCTTCATAATCTACCGGACGGCCTCGTGTCGGTGGGATCGGCGTGGCCGTGGGCCTTGTGGAGGGCGGCCAGGGCCGCCTTGTTGAGCCGGATGGTGGTCACACCGACAGGTGCCGGTCCTCGGCGAGGTGAGAGAGGTAGACGGCGATCAGTGGATTTGAGGCCGGCACGGCCAGGACGCCCCGGACCCGCGTCCACGACCGGAAGGCGCGCCACGTGGAGGCGTATATCTTTCGGGTGTTATCGGAAACGCTGTGGTTGAGGGACGCCTGGATCCTGAAGTGAAGCGCAAGACTAGCATGTTCTTCTTTGCAGATTCACTGCTATCTCAGTGCTGACGGTAGATGCACCTTCCGGGTTAAGATAGAGCATGAACTCAGAATGTTCGTTCCTTTGTGTCTGTTAATGGTGGTTACCCGCTGTCTTCTTCGTCCAAGAGCTCAGCCTGGAATATAGGCCACAGGCAATCCAATGGTTCTTGAACGAAATTCGGCCGGGATCTGCCGTCGGGCTCTGATGGTAAAGTAAATAAATCCCGATTGCGAGGTTGATCATAGTGGTGGCTGACGCGATTGTTCCTTTGGTTTTATCTGTGGCAACCAGCATAGTCAAAGATGTCGGAACGGCCGGGCTACGCAGATACCTTGCTCAAAGGCAAGACCTGGTGGGCAATGCCATTCAAGGGACGAGTGCTCTATTCCCTGATTTAGAAGGTACGAGACCGGCCCTCTTCCAGTGGACATCGAGCGAGGCGTTCATTGCCTTTATTGATAGTGTTTACAACGGTGACCGTTTTGCCGACGCAGAGTTCGTTAGTTCATTTATCAATGACGGCGGTTTTTACTTGCCCATTGGTGCTGAATGCGAAGAGGTTTCCCAAGAGATTGTTATTGCTTTTCTTCGGGAGTTGTCAGCAACTCTATATCGAAGTGATGAGGGTATCCCAACACTAGCGAATCGTATTGAAGTACTACACGAAGAGACAAGGGGTGAGTTCGCTAGACAATTTGGTGATGTTTCCGCTGACCTCAAGGCTGACATTGCTGACATTCCGCGAATGGTTGCCCAAGCAATGGCTCTGGCTGCCCCCAACTTGCCTGAAATGCCCCAGGATGCGGAGCACACCGAGCTCTCAAAGGAAATAGATTTTGCGGCAGAGCTAATAAATCGAGGCTTAATTGGCGCGGCGCGCAGGGAACTGGAACGGATAGAGAGCCAAGTCGAATCAATCCCAGATCAATTAAAGTTTCGGATTATCACGAACCTGGGAGCTTGTGCACTTGCCGAAGAGGACAATACTTGCGCTCGCGCATTATTTGAACAAGCCCATAGTATTTTACCAGGGAACCAGAAAGGACTCGCGAATGCCGCTTTAGCGGCGCAACTTGCGAATGACGCCGAGGCTGCTATTTCATTGGCAGAAAAAGCTCGCGAACTTAGTCCGCAAGATTCCCAGGCGACATCGGTACTGATTGAAGCATATTGGGGTATTGGTAGCGAAGATCAACTGGAGGAGCTAGTTGCTTCGGAGGATTGGATAAGGCAGGACTATCAGTGCCTCTTGGCCCTAGCGAGTGTACGAATGAGCCAGTGCCGTTGGCAAGAGGCTGTTACGTTGTGTCGATTGGCAATTGACAACGATTCCAAGGATGCCTATGCCCACTTGGCCTTAAGTCAAACTTTCCTCAAGTACGCTCAAGCTCAAAGCCAATTACTCGGCTTCACGAAAGAAGCAGCGGAACTTTTGGATGAGGCGGATGCGGAGGCTACGTACGCATTGACTTGCCTGTCGGAAACACAAATTAACACTCAAATCCTGCGTGGTCGAGTGATTCGAGCCTGCGCCAGAGTCCTGCTGGGCAAAACCGGTGATGCTATTCAGGATTTTGATGCGGTGTTAATGGTTGATCCAACCCATGCCGATGCCGCCTTTAACAAGGGTCTTCTTCTTCTTCAAGAGGGAAAGCCTGCCGAAGCTCGTCAATTATTCGAGAGGATCCAAGACCCAGATCGAAGAGAGGACGCGGAGGCGCCCCTTGCCGAAGCATGCCTCGTGAGCGGAGATGCGTCAGCTGCAGTCAGATTACTTAGAGGCAAGTCAACTAT
Organism: SAR202 cluster bacterium bin22; assembly: GCA_002238505.1. Taxonomy (GTDB): domain Bacteria; phylum Chloroflexota; class Dehalococcoidia; order Lucifugimonadales; family UBA3495; genus Bin22. The sequence continues at coordinate 21,664 of MPMM01000024.1, forward strand.
AGATTGCCCCTGTTGGGATGACATCCACCGAGCTGAAATCTTGTGTCAAGCAGAGGCGAAATTAGGGGAAGAGGATTCTCTGGAATACCTCCTTAAAGAAGCGTTGCTCCACCATCCGAGCAATTCCTTGCTGCTCACACTAGACTCGACTTGGCGCACTGTTCACGATGATGTAGAGGGCGCTGAGAAGTCCATCCTCTTGGCCCTCGAATGCAGTGGTGACGAAGACCATTTGCGCATTCTTATCCGCGTAGCCGCGCACTTTCAGGCAACGGGCAAGTTCTCCGAAGCCGCTGACTGGTGGGGCGAAATTGTTGGAGGGTCTGCTTCCCAGCCAGTCGCGATTCCCTATCTGGCCTGCCTGGTGAACAGCAAGCAGCTTCGCGAGGCACTCGAATGGGCAAGAAAAATTCAAGAGAATCAATCGTACCCACCTCGGATGGTTTACGAAGTGGAGGCACAGATTCTTCAATATATCGGTGATGTTCGTGCTGCTGTTCGCGCATACCAATTGCTCTGTGGCCATGAAGACTCTACTCCTGTTGATCAGGTCATGCTGGCGCTTGCCCAGCTTCAGTCCGGTGACCTTGATGCAGCCTCGGTCACAGTTCTCAACATAGACTCTTCAGATTTGGGTCGCGACCCGCGCAGTCTCCTCAACCTAGCTAAAGCTAAACTCCTGCTTGGAGTGGAGGGTTACCTTCAAGACGGTTATGTGGCCCGTCGTTGTGGTATGGACGACCCGCAGACCCATCTCGGTTTCTTCTTGCTGTTTCAAAGTCGTGGTGATGATTGGAAGGAACCTGAGACTATAGGTCCTGGTTGCGCCGTGCTACTTAAGGGGGAAAGCACAGAGCAATGGTGGCATATATTGGAGTGGGGTGAAGAGTCTCAAGATCGGCGTGAGTTGACCACGGACCATGAACTCGCACTTAAACTTAGAGAAAGGAAGGTCGGAGACGTTATCATGCTTCGGCATGGGCTTGAAGATCTTTCCTACGAAGTAGTGGCAATTCAGAGCAAGTTCGCACGTGCCTTCCAAGAGATTAGTGAGGACTTTTCAACCCGCTTCCCCGACAACACGGGGTTCTTCCGCATGAAAGTGGCGGGGGACGATCTTTCAAAACTCTTCGAAACGGTGGAACAACGCAATAAGTTCTGTACGGAAATGGAGCGGCTGTACGCCGAGGGGACGCTGCCGTTCGGCACCTTTGCATCCCAGGTAGGTATGTCTGCACTTGAAGCGTGGAAGGCAATTACTCTAAGCAAGTCCACCCGTATTCGGTTTAGCAGTGGCAATGAGCAAGACGCTAGCGAAGCGCTCACTCACCTGCAACAGGCAGACGGCCTAGTCTTGGATGCGGTTGCGCTCCTTACAGTTCACCATCTCGGTCTTGGTGATCATCTACGGAATCGCTATTTGCGTGTTGCAGTGCCTCAGCAAGTGATAGACGACATTCAACAGTTACTTTTTCAATATAGGGTAAATGGCCCTGAGTCAAGCTACCTGGGTATGGACAGCCAGGGCCGACACAGAATGACCGAGATGCCTCTTGAACACTGGTTGGAGCGTCGCGACTATGTTCAATCGGTTCTGCATTTGGCTCAGTCGTTTGAACGCATTGCAGGGTATCGTCTGCTCGATTATGAGAACCGCGATGAGCTTTTCGATGTTTTGACGGCAGCAGGTGTAGGTGCCGCATATGCTGGTGACGAACATTCGGCAGCCAACTTGGCTCTAGTGTGCGACGATCTGGTTTTAGCCAACTACAGTCGTACTCTTGGGGTCAGTGTAGTGAACACTCAGGTCGTTCTAACTGATTTATATCGTTCCCAGAAAATCGACCGCGGCCTTTATTCCTCCTATGTTGAGGAACTTGCTGGTCTGAATTACTGGTTTATCCGGGTAGCTCCGGAAGACCTTGTCCAGCGCCTTGAAACGAATGGTTATATGACCACAGCTGGAATCCATGCGATGCTCAACACGCTGGCTGGGCCGGATTGTACTCAAAGTTCCGCCGTATCTGTAGGGGCCAAGGTAATTATTGAATTGGCGGCGATAGCTCCCCTTGCCCAGGTGGAGCTGGTGCTGTCGGCGGTGATGGCCGCACTACGTCGAGGACGGGCTCTTATACCTGTCCTGCTGGAATTAAGAAAGTCTATTAGTGAGGCGCCTACTCTCTCTCCTTACACTCGTAATTGCCTTCTCCAAACAATAGACCTGACACATCGGCTTTCGAGGTTAATGTAGGCACCGCTCTGCCGAAGTAGCCTCTTTTGGCAGGGTGTGCATGCTGCAAGGCTGCGGCACATAGCCCTACATTACATTGTCAGTCCGGGGATTGAGGGACTTTATTCGGCAGCAGCCTCGATGGTTGGCTGAGGTGTTCTTGAGCCATCGTTGCCGATTGTCGCGGCTGTCTAGAAGTCTGGCCGGAAAGCCATCGGCTGTGTTTTGCACTATGCTAATCAGTTGTTTTCCTGCTGTGGTCTCCAGACACCGATGAGTCTGCTCCGGTATCTCATCCGGCCCTTGCAGCCTAAACCAGGCCACCCTGTTACAGGCTGCAGCAGCGCCACAAAGCCTCTCTCACCTACTGGTTACTTCCTGGTCGCACACCCATGCGGAACTTCTTGGTTCCGCAGACGGCACAGGGGCTGGTGATTGCGGGTCGGCCGTTCTGCAGCACCACCTCCTGGGCCTCCACGGTGTCGGTCTTCCCACGGCATTTAAAGCAGTAGCGGGTCGATTCCGGTAGGGGGCAGGATCGTACGCTAAGGGGAAAGACGGCGGTTGAGAGTACGATACACGGTTAGTCTTGAGACTGAGAAGATCTCAGCGGTCTCGCTGATGGAATACTAGCCCGTGGCGTGCATGCAGCAGAGTTCCCGCTGCTGTCTGTCCGTCAGTTTGGGCCCCTTGCCACGCAATTTTCCCCTGGCTCGGGCGATGGTCATGCCCTTGCGGGTACGCATGAGGCTGAGATCAGCTCCGAACTCGGCGAAGGTGGCGAGGATATTGAAAAACATCTTTCCTATGGGATCGCCCGGGTCGTAGGGCGCCCGGCCCAGGGACAGTTTCACACCTCGTTCCCGAAGCTGGTCGGTGATGGCGCGCGCATCCGGGACTGATCTGGCCAGGCGGTCGAGTTTGGTCCCGATCAGGGTGTCGCCTTCGCGTGCGGCGGCGAGGGCCTGGTTGGGCGCGGGTGGTACCGGTGAGGCCGTGATCGGTGTAGATGCGATCGTCGGCGACACCAGGCTCCAGGATCGCCTGTTGCTGGGCGGCCGGATCCTGCTGGGCGGTGGAACAGCACGCGTATCCGACCAGTACCGGGCTGTCGGCCGCATCAGACAGCCGAACGAGTGTTGTTATGTTGTTGTCCAGCGATTACGCCCCCCGATTTGAAAAGCGAAAAGCCAATTGCAAAAGATCGAGTAGTGCCTCCGCTTCTCACGAAAGTTGTTGACGATTCTCAGGTTAGATCGGAAATGGAGGCGGAGGGAAACTATCCCAATCGTGGTTTTCTACAAGTTCTCTGGCTGCCTTTGCATCATCAAACCAGACGAAGAATCCACTTCCAGGCTGACCAGGTTTAGAAGACTTGGGGCCGTTTACTACGAGTACGGTCAGTGGAGGTACTCCCACAGCAATGCAATAGACCGCAACGGGATCAAGATAACGAGCAGCAATCTGACCGATCGGGCGTCTTTCACCAGTTATCCCCAAACGGTTAAGAAGGTCCCCGTAGGAGATTGTCTCATGGCGTTGTGCTAAATCTGTCAGAATATCCAGTGTTTTGGCTATTAATTCCCTTCTGCTCTCCATGGCGTCATCCTCAATAACTTCCCGCGGGCCTGGAGGGGCCAGAAAGTTTCCTCCGTTTATGCAGAGGCCTGTGCCCCAATGCCGCCTTGAATTTGCGGATTAGGTAAGTGCTGGCAAATCTTTGTTGTCAGACTGCTACCGTTAAAAGTCTAGAGACAGGGCATTGCCTCGTGAAGTCACGAGATTTGCAACTTCTCCACCGCCCTCCCCGTGTGTTATTGAACGAAAAATCTCCCCTGCAAAACCCTTCCCTTCCCCGTAAGGCTCTGTCTCTACTCTGTCGAGCAAGCGGTGGGCTTCTGGTCTTAGCTCAGGATGACACTTTTCCGCCGCCGAGACTGCGACAGAGTATTGGCTTTCGAAGGCTTGTTTGTCTCCTGCCAAGCCCGCCTGTTGGCGCAGCCGGAATAGCGTGGCTCTGCGAGAAGCCTCGACGAGTTCACTTACAAAGGCATCCCAAGCCAGCAGTTGAGTCGGCTTGACAACTTCAGTGCCAAGCTCCGAGGAAAGCTCTTGAAGGTCTTCCTCACTTGCTGGCCACAATTTGGAAATGCCCAGTTCTAACCCATAAATTGGCAATATGCCACTGTCAACCGTTCCAAACACAAGATATGTTCTGAAGGCGAATTGTTGCGCCATCGCCTGGGGGAATCGCTCCAAGGATTCCAACAAACCCTCTTCGTTAGCATCGGGTGAGATGATCACTACCCACCGGTCTGTAAGTAATTGCGGGGACTTCATGTCCCGGTGCCTGATTCGGTGGATTTCACATGAAGGCAGGAGCGTTCCTAGAGCATTCTCCAGAGCATTCCGCTCCTCCTGGTATCCGTCGGAAGTTACCGTAGCCATGGAGTTGCGAGCGGCCTCTATCCAGTATCTGGGTCCGCCCTTACGCGAACTCCCCAATGGAATTACTCTCTGCTCGCCGCGAGCCAGCAGAATGTCGGCCAAAAGGGTGAGCATTTCATCCAGGTCTTCGTGGAGCGGGTTGCCCTCGTTGGAAAGCGTCGGAAGATTTCCTTGGCGAGCCTCCGTCAACCGTGCCGAAGCACGCCTGCATCGTATGCCCAGTGCCCGACAATCTCCATCATCTGGAGACTCTGTGGTCGCTACGTCGCGAAGAACCGCAACCGCTTCGGTCATGGCCTCCATAGCATTATTCCGATCTTCTGCTTCGTCGACGTTGACCGGCATTTTCGGACCAGCAGCAAGATCGGCCATCAATGAATTCATCCGCCTAGCCGCATTCCTTCGGCGATCCTTGTTGTGGTGCGGATTCAGAATCCAGGATAGGGTATCGTTCCATAGATCCAGAAGTTGATTGGATGCATTAGCTAACGCTCGAATTGGCTCGGTCCAATAACGCGAAGCCAGCAGCCCCCTCGCCGCTCGAAAGAAGTTCGCGTTGTCAGACGTCTGCCTTGGACGGGGCAGATTGTTCCGAGGGATTCTCTTGTGTCCCTCCTCGTAATCGGCGAAAGAATAGCGTTCGCCGTCCGGAGTGAGAACTATGGTCTCAGCTATATCCGCTTCCGGAAGGAAGTCGAAAATCAGACGGCACGTCTCTACGCTTCGGTCATGGACCATGGCGCTATTCTCAGGAACCATAAGGCTTACGGTTACTACCATTCCGTCTGATTGTTGCGTGGAGTCGATTTCCAAGCAATCCGGCAACTCGTTTGCCAACCGACTCATCCGATGACGGCAATCACCGAAGGCATCGTCGTGAGCAGGAACATTTCCCGGGTGTGAGAGTGATCGTAGAGCTGCTGAAAGGCTGGCACGGGCGGAGATCGGCAACTCGCCGAACTCCACCGCAAAGTCCTGAGTGGGTACTTTGGCAGCGGCGACTGTGCCTTCAAGGGACTCGAGCCATGAAACGGTGTCGTCCTCACTGCCGCGAAACCCAATTTCACGGATTTGGCCTGAAGACAGGTTTTGGACGCCACTTTCTCGCAACGACACGGGACGAGGGGGCAAGAGGCCAGCTATCTGGACCAAATATGCGAAACTAGGACTGATATCTTTGAGACCGTCAAAACTCACCCCGGCAAAGCGATGGGCATAGGTGAGGTTCAGCACTGTCTCGGGATCAAGGTTCTTGGGCCGCCGTTCTTCTATCACGTCGAGACACATACGGGCGTGCCGGTAGGCGTCGGCCATTCCCAACGCTCCAATGAGCCTTGCTCCTTCCTCTGCGCTGACTTCCCTCGACTCGAGAATGCCGGATATCGCTTGCGCCGAAGGCATAAGGTCTACTTCGGAACGGGCGTAAAGTTCGATGATTCTAGCTGCGTGGCCGGCTGGAAGGTGTTCCACCAAGAGCCGAATGGTTGCCGCAGTAGTCGGAGGTGGGAACTGATGCAGATAATCACGGGCAACGGAAGAGCGAAGATCGTGCAAGCCGCGCCAGTGATTACCGTCGTCCGCGACCAAGATATGCTCCTGGTCCAGTACCGACAGGGCAGGAGCCAGGTCTCGGTTAGGGAGCAGCCTTTCTAGAACTTCCACGGGAAGGGCAACACCGACAGAGTGGGCCGTTGCCACGAAACGCAGGATTTCGCGTTCCGTGGCTCGGTCTTCTCTGAGCCGTTCTGCCACTTGTTGCTCGACTACCTGTTTGAGTCGACGGCCCGTCAACAACAATGATAGAAATTCCATCAGCAGGCCTTCCGAAGCACCAAAAGCCTCGGATACATCCAATGTTGTCTTGACCATCCGGCTGGCCAGTGTGTTAGCGAGTGATTCCGCCAACTCCCTGTCAAGTTTTGGGTCGATGATTGTGGATCTGCCAACAACCAGGTCGAGACGGTAGTCCTCTTCCCGGCACGCTCCCATTAGAAGTACGCCCGGCCTATCAACGAACTCGGTCGCGAGAGTTGTCCATCCATCATTGTTGATGCGGCCGAGGTTATCGGCGCAAATGAGTAAGGGAGAGTGATCGGAGGGTTCTTGGAGCCGAATCCATCTGGAAAGCGATGGAACATCGTCCTGCAGAAGCCGCACCAAACGATAGGGGCGCACTTGCCCGGCAAGCTCGCGGGAGACGCGCCAAAGGAGGGCCGACTTACCAGCTCCAGAAGGTCCCACCAAGAACACAGAGTGATTCTCCTGCAACGCATTTGTAATCGCACGGATTTCTGTGGGACGGGGAAGGTCGAGATCTGCGGCAATATGAGAGGGCAGAACGTCGACGCCTGCTAGGAAGTCTTCGATACTCAGGGCGGACTGTACAGCGAAATCAACGGGTTCAATTATACCTAGCCTGATTGCTTCGTCGAGGCTTTGCGCATCAACGGTTTCCATGATTTGCTTGACGAGCGCGTCCAAGTCTGTCGTGGCGATCCACACGGCAGTATCTGGAGTTGTCGACCGCTGGCGAACGGCGAGTTCTCCGATCTGTTCTAACAATCGAGAATAAGCGAGCGAAGCGATGGATGGATGAATATTTAGGATGTGGGCGAGATCCCTGCGACATTTATGGGCCACGTCCCAGTCTACCTGGACAACATGGGTACGATTCAGTATTTCGTGGGGGTCATCAAAAGACTCCACAAGTAGCTTCTTCAGTTGGTTAATATCGTCCTGTCCGAGGCACTGGGAAAGCGGTGAGTCCCAGCCGGTGGGACAGATGCCTCCGCCTAAGGTCGAATTAGTTGCCAGAACGAACTTGCTGAACCCGTCCTCCGAGAGGACATGCTTCCTGCTGCGCAGCGCTGCTGCTAATTCAGACCGCCCAAAGCGACCGGATGGGGATCGTTCTTTCACCTGGACCAGTCCCCTAGTCCCGTTGGTAAAGTGGACATCGATGTCCTCAAATCCTTCAGGGTTCACACGGGTTAGCGGTAACTGAGAAAATCGAGCCTCGATCAGCAGTCTCGCAGTTACGGCAACTTGGAAAGTCACACCTGCAACGTTGTTGGCGCCCGAGCGACTCCATTCCTGTTCCAGACTATTAGGTGACACGGCTACTTCTGACCGCGACTCTTTACCTTTTTGTTTGCGCCGGGACTTTTTTCTGGGATTCAAGTAGAGGTCCACCCTTTTGCCTAAGTTCATGACTTAGGCATTAGTGTTGAGCTGGTTAGCTGCGACTGACTTATATCCATGGAATAGTTTCACCCAGACCTCAACAGATAGTCAGCTCAGAATGTGCAAGTAAACACCGATGTCGATATGTTCCCGGAGATGACTCCTGCTGTATTAACCTGCCTGTAACTTGGCGAAGATGTGGGAAGACTGCTGGCTACTGCCGGAAGTCACGTCATAGCCACAAGAGTTTAGTGTAGTCTGCCGGGTCTCTTAGAAGTCGGTTAGCGACTCGGCCAGTTTTAAACAGGGCCGGCGGAGTCCGATGTACCGCTTTTCTGCCGCCAATTTAAAACAGAATGGCGTGATAATGGCAATTATCCGATAGTTCCGAAGGGGGAGTAAAGCAGGGGTAGATAAGGGAGCTTGACGTATCGTACAGGGCCGCGAAATGGGGCGTTTCACGTAACTGTTATGTGACTCTGGTGAAATCTATATCTCCGTCGGTGCCGAGTTGCTCTAGGTCGCCCGAGAAGACTCCTTGGGCTTCACCATACGGCAAACAAACGAGAACAACAGCCTGGGCAAAATGCAGATTCTACTTTGGTTTCAGTTTAGGAAGACCAGCCTCATTAGATGAATCGTGCCCCGCTAGACGCAGCTCTCCAGCTGAATCCGTTAAGGGCTCGAAGGTCAAAGATGCCCAACACCGCTTGGCCCCAAGTATAATTAGCGATGGGTGAGATGTTGCCCTCGGAGGGCTTCAACCTGGGGGTTGCCGGTAAGCTTAGAGAATACCCGGACTGTGCAATGCCTTTGATGAGATGGGCCGGCATGGCCTTGGCGGTCAGGGATCTGGCATGCTTCAGGACTTCTTCGGGGACCGCGCGGTCCCTGCGGGGTTCTCTGATCCCTGACCGTACCGATATCTCTTTGGATGCCTAACGGCAAACTGCGCAATCGGTGGAAAAGCGACTATGACTACACCAAATCTCGACTTCAGGGACATTCGCCAGTGGCGTGGCTCCCAGCACCAAGCCTTTGAGGAACTGTGCTACCAACTGCGCGACCCAACTCCCGAAGGCGCTGAACTGGTCAAAACCGGAAACCCAGACGGCGGCCTAGAGTGGTACGTCACGTTCCGTAATGGGAGCCAGCGGGGATGGCAGGCCAAGTTTTCGTTCGACGTCGACAATCTTCTCCAGGGAATGGAAAAGTCGCTAAGGACCGTGGTTGAAAAACGTCCGGATTGTCGCCGGCTGACATTTTGCATCCCGTTTGATTTGCCGGACGCCGTCGAGGCGGGAAGGCGCAAATCGGCACGCCAAAAATTCGAGGACAGGAAAAGGTCTTGGCGTAATCGGATTCCCGGGGCTGATAAAGTCCGTATTGAGCTTTGGTCGGAAGGAGACCTTCTCCAGCGTCTTGTGCAGCACGATGGGCAGAGGGGGATCGCCAGATTCTTCTGGGACAGAGAGGTATTCTCACCTGAATGGTGTTCCCAGCGCATGGCCGTCACCCGTGATGTGGTGAGAGGGCGCTACCGACGGGATCTGCATGTTGACCTGCCGGTGTCGTTCGCGTTCGAAGGTCTGGCCCTGTCTGAGAAATACTGGCAGAGATTTCGCGACATTCGCCTTGCGGTAATCAAAGCCGCAGACCGAATCCAGGTAACCCGCTACAAGGGTCTCGGTGTAACAAAGGAGTTGCGTCTCCTCAAAAGGAAGCTTGCGGGGTGGCAACATGCCACGCCGGAAAGGACGACGCTGCCGAAGCGCCTGGAGGAGTCCGAACTCCTGGTTCTCACACGTGAGTGCATGGACATTATCAGTGATGCCAGTCCTCCAAGGCCGCACCAGGGACGGGGTAAGAAAACAGAAAGCCATAGGACTACAGAGCAACGCGTGCTATCTCTCAGCCATTACCTAAGAAGCTTGGGCTACGCGCTGGAACAGTTTGAGATACTGTTGATGAATGACGCCTCAAAAGCTGCCTCCAACGGGGCACTGTTAATGAGGGGTTCGGCAGGACAGGGCAAAACCCACCTGTTCTGCGATGTTGGCTCCCGGGTAAACCAGGCCGGGCAGCCGGCGGTCGTCATTCTTGGCGGCAGCCTGTCCGGTCGCAATGTATGGTCTGAGATCGCCAGGCAAATGGGACTGGCAGATGTCGGCTCGGAAGAACTCATCTCTGCCATGCAGTCTGCTGCAGAGGCCTCAAATGCGCCGTTCTTGCTGCTGCTGGACGCGCTCAACGAGGCTGCCGACCCGGCGGCCTGGCAAACTGATTTGCCGCGACTGCTCGCTGAGGTCGCTCAAAATCCCTGGATCTCAGTCGCGGTATCGGTGAGGTCCACATTCCTGCCAATAGTGCTTCCTCCGGACGGGTTATGCGACGTTACCGAGTTAGAACACCAAGGGTTTGATGGGCGGGATCTGGAGGCCACCGAGCACTTCTTCGATGTTTTTGGATTGGAGCAACCCAGGATACCGTTGCTTACGCCTGGGTTCACAAATCCACTTTTCCTCTTGCTCTACTGTGAGAGCTTGGAAGGGATGGGCTTGACTGCGCCGCCATTGGGGGGAGCGCATCTTAGCGAGACCTTCCGACAATATCTGGAATGGAAGGAGAAAAGGATCGCCCATCGTTTGCGAATGGACCCGATGTTGCGCCCAGTCCAGGCGGCGATTGGGGACTTCAGCAGAGCGCTGGTCAAAGCGAACAGTGACATACTGCCATACGGGACCGTATCAGGTTTGATCGACTCAGCCGGAAGCGGTCTTAATCAGTGGCCGTACACGCTATTTGGGCAACTGCTGAGCGAGGACGTGCTGAGTACGGATGTGGCCTGGGACTCTGAAGCCAAAGAAACCAGGCAGGTGGTCCGCTTCACCTATCAGCAATTCGCCGACTACCAGGTGGTTTCCAACCTCTTGGATCCGTTCGGCAGCGATACTGAATCTCTTCGGCAAGCCCTATCTCCTGCCGAATCCCTTCGCCAGACCATCCTGGAAGCTCCACCTAACTGGATTGAGGCTCTAGTGGTCCTGGTGCCCGAACGGTTTGGGGTAGAACTGCAAGATATCGTTCAATGGGACCTCCCTGAATACAACCGTCATGTCTGGGAACGTGCCCTGGTAACCAGCATTGCGGTGCGGCGGCCGTCAGCAGTAACCGAGCGAACTCGTGAACTTCTGGCAGAAGTCCAGCGCCAAAACCCTTACCTGCGAGGTTTGGTGCTGGAAACCTGGCTGTCAGTGGTTACACAGCCCGGGCATCTCCTGAACGCATACGCGTTGCATCGAAAGCTCAAGGAAATGTCCATGCCGGACCGCGACGCTGCCTGGAGCATACCAACATATTACGTCCTTGACGAGGGTGGGCCCCTGGACAGGCTGATCCGATGGGCGTCCCGAAGCCGGCGTTCGGACTGCCCCCGTGAGGTTGTGGAACTTGCCGCGATCACCCTCTGTTGGACATTCACCTCTCCGAACCGGAAATTGCGCGACCAGGCTACAAAAGCCCTTACCCAACTACTTTCGGAGCACCTGTCAGTTCTGCCTAGCCTTATTCCGAGATTCGCAGGTGTTAACGATCCTTACGTGATAGAACGTCTAGCAGTGACGTGCCATGGGGCAGTCCTCTGCAGCGGCTCCTCAGAACCACAGACTGTGGTCAATGTTGCAGAGGAACTAAGAAAGGCTGTGTTCTCTGATGAGCAACCGCCCAATCTTATTGCTAGAGACGCCGTTCGCGGCGTCTATGAGTGGTGCCTCCATAACGGCTGGATCGACGAGGCGAAGTACTCCGAGATTCTCCCCCCATATTCGACCGTTCCACCTCTGGAACCGCCCACCGAAGAGCAGATCAGGCAAGACTATGAAGTTCATTTCCAAGATGTTGGACTAAGGCCCGGGCCTTACTGGCCACTTCTGCGATCAGTATTTAGGATGGGCGACTTCGGCCGTTATATCATTGGGTCTGCGATGTACCACTTCACGCACCATCCGTTAGGCTCAGCCCTTCCACCTGGAGAGCAACAGGTAATGTTCGATGGGGCGTGGGCGCAGCGGTGGGTTTTCCAGCGGGTGATCACACTCGGCTGGACCCCAGAGCATTTTGACGACTTCGACCAACATCTGAACTACTGGCTTGCGAGCAGGACCGATCACAAGCCAGAGCGCTTCGGCAAAAAATACCAGTGGATTGCGTTTCATGAACTGATTACCAGAATTGCCGACAACTTTCCCATGAAGTCTGGGTACGGCGGAGAGCCAGTAAGCTATGAAGGCCCGTGGCAGTTATCGAGTAGAGAAATCGATCCTACGTTGCCCCCTCCGCTGCGGACTCGGAATATGGACGACGAGGTCGAAGTGATTCCAACTTTTTCCGAGGGCACCGGTCTGTGGTGGGTTCCGCAAGGTCCACGTTATCACGATGATGACCCGCCGTCCGATGATGGCTGGGGAACCGAAATCCACGACGTCCCAGATTTCGAACCGCTAGTCAGACGTAAAGACAGTAATGGGAACAGATGGGTTGTCCTTCATGCCTGGTACAACTGGGTAGACGAAGTGCCATCGTCAAGGAGAAGACATTCTCGGCCGAGGGAGTTTTGGAGTCACATCTCCAGTTGGCTAGTCCAACCAGAACAGCATGACCCCGTAGTAGCATATCTTGAACGGCGTTCCCTCATGAACAGGTGGATGCCGGAAGGTACGAAGCACAACAATGCCACCTACTTTGGTGAATTGCCCTGGGCAGTTTCTCAGGACGACACACTCAACAATTGGGAACCCATTCTGTCCGAGAACCATGGGAAGCCTACTGGGCTGGAAGCACTTCCCACTTGGCAAGAGTATCTCTGGGAGGGCAGTGGACTGGATTGTTCAATCGAGGATGGTGTTCATGCCTGGTTCCCGGCCACGAGTCTGTTCCAAGCTGGGGGTCTCCTCTGGAAGCCCGGATACAGCGAATGGAGGGTCCCATCAGGGGAGACAGTGGCCCAGTTCGTCGAAGGCAGACGCCACAGTGTGCTCTTGGTTCGCGAAGATTGGTTGAGGCAGACATTGCGGAAGCTTGGGCTCACCATAGTCCTTGGCTGGTTGGGTGAAAAGCGGCTATATGAAACCGATGTAAATCACTTTGACTTCAAAGTGATCGGAGGCTGGACAGAAATAAACTCTGTCGCGTCTCTCAATGGACGTAAATGGGTGTTCGGACAGCCACGGTTAGAGTTTCGCACTGTTGAATAATGATTTGGGATTCGGGAAATGTCTGGCTATTCCTGTTAAATCATTCTTATTAACGAATGGTGGAGCTTGCCTTGCTTCGTGACACCTAATACCTATCCTCCTCAAATACCGAACCGGTGATTCTGGGTCCGCTCCCTGTCGCGGGGCGCCGGCACCTTGGAGTCCTTCCAGCAGCCAGTCACCTTCACATAGGTAGCCGCTCCAACTGTCCAACAACCCCTTGACCCAGTTATCGAACGGTTGTTATTGTTGAACAGGGTTATTGAACACCTGCGCAAAGCTGATGTGAGGGCCTGAATGGGGGTGTTCAAAAACGCCCGTTTTCTGAACACCTGCGCAGGTGTCATTCTTCCACTTCCACAATGTTGGAGACCTTCATGAGCACACTTCCCGTGATCTACGGTTACGCCCGGGTCAGCAAGGCCGACGACGAGTCCAAGAACCTGGACACCCAGCTGCGCATCCTGGCCGAGCACGGCATCCGTGACCACCTGGTATTCACCGACGTGGCCAGCAGCCGCTCCCTGCAGCGCCCGGGCTGGCAGGCATTGATGGCGGTCATTCAGCCTGGGGACACGGTGGTCGTGGCCTTCCTGGACCGGTTCAGCCGGAACTTCGAGGACGGTGTGAGAATCCAGGCGGACCTCACCCGACAGGACATCGGCATTGTGGCCATAAGGGAGAACATAGACACCCGGGAGGGAAGCGCGGCGGCAAAGTTCTTCCGGCGGTCCATGCTGGCCCAGGGGGCCTACCAGGTGGACTCGGCCAGCGAGCGGATCAAAATGGGACTGGAGCGGGCGAGGGCTGAGGGGAGGCGGGTTGGCCGGCCACCGGCACTCAGTGGCGAACAACTGGAGCAATGCCTGCGTATGTCGGAGGAAGGAGTTGGCTTGAGGCAGATTGCTCGGGTGATGCAGTGCTCACCCGGCACGGTTAAGAAGGCGCTGGTCGCGGCCCTGGGTAGCTGATTGACCTCTGGCCCCTCTTGGCGATGCCATTTCGGGGAGGGCTCCAAAGTGGACTCCTCCAATATGTAGATATGATGAGGTCGGCTCATATCGGCCGGAATGAGCCACCACCGGCTCGCCGCGGAGCACTCCACCCACCTTTTCGATCTGGTCATCGGCAGGCATAAGGTATTCAGCTTCGTCATGAACATCAGCCACTTGGTGAAGGAATGGCTCGGCCTATTCGACGATCCCACTCTTGGCAACCGCGCCCTGGGCCGCTTAGCCAATGCCAGCTATCAGATCGTCATCGAGAGGGCGAGCTACAGAGATAAGCTGTCCGCTCACTGAAAGATACTGGTCGAGCGGGGAGTGGATTGACCTGGCGGCCATAACCTGATAGAAGACTAGGGCCTGTGGACATTATAGGAGGGAAAGGTGATGGACATTCAAGAGAAAGTTGACGACATAAAAGGCAGAGGCGCGGCAATGGTGAGCGAAGCGAGGGAATTGGTGAGAGAGGCCCGGCGGTTCGCCCAGGGGTCTCTTCGATACCACGACCACGTTTTCCAGTGGAACGCCGAGACCGCGGCGGCCCAGGTCACGGCAAAGGTTCGCGAGGCCAGCGATGTTCCGAATGGGATAGAGAATCGGGAGCTGGCCCTATCAGAGGCCGCGAAACACTTGGAGGAGTGCCGGGAGTGGGCCACCCAACAATAGCAGGTAAATGTCCACAGGCCCTAACTCACCCACGCTCAGGGTGGTGTGGTGTTGACTGGCCTAAAGCTCGTGGAGATTAACACCCAGAGAGCGGCTGACCCACGCCAGCCGCTTCAACTGGAGATCGAGGTTCTTGTCTTCGGGTTCCCTAAGTGAGACCAGAGCGTAAGCGCAAAGTGTCAGCCCGCACAACTGTTGGCTACAATACCTGAAGTATAGCTTTCTGCCAGGGGTGAATAAACGGGGTTTTCCAGCCACCTCCTTAGCAACAACAGGTGACAATTTACAGCGATGGCTGTAGACAGGGCTGTGTCCAGCCACCTCATGACTGGCCAACGGCACTTCATAACACGCTACCGCATCTGCATGGTCCAGGAACAGGCGTCCACTTGCGGTGTCCCAGCTTTCTCATAGTCTGCGATCCTCTCGTGTAGCGCGTCAGCGGCCACTGCATGGAATTCCGGGGGAACGCCGGGAGCAAAATTCGGGATTCATACGAAAGTGATCTATAGTTGACGCACCTGGCAAGAACAGTCCCCAATATTTTCACTGCCCTGCAGCAACAGGTGAATAACGATATGATCTGCCTAGCAGTCGAGCAAATCAAGGGCGCCTTATCCTTTGGCTCCATGGACGAATCCGCCACCAAGCAGGGAGTGGTTCTCAGACTGCTTAGTGTTGCCGGATGGGATACCTTCGACACCTCGCAGGTAGTGCCCGAATATACCGTCGGGAACAGGCGTGTCGATTACGCCCTCAGGCCAGGAACCCCTAATGCCGTGTTCATAGAGGTCAAGCGGCCCGGCGAGAACCTGGAGAGACACCAGCAGCAGCTACTGGAGTATTGCTTTCAGGAAGGCGTAAACCTGGCCGTATTGACTAACGGGAGGACCTGGTGGCTCTATCTGCCCCTGCAGGCGGGCAGTTGGGAACAGAGAAGGTTCCTGACCATCGACCTGGATGACCAGGAACCCGGTATCGTGAAGCACCGGTTCCTAGAATATCTTGCTCCGGAAAGGGTGGACAGTGGCCAGGCGGTCAGGGACGCCGAGGCTCTGGTTGAGTCGCAGCAGCGGACCGAGACCATGGGCAAAACCATCGTTGCCGCCTGGAATCAGATCGTCGAAACGCCCGATGAACTTCTGGTTGACTTGATCTCGGAAACCACCGAGCGCATGTGTGGCTTTAAGCCGGAACCGGACCTGGTTGAGCAATTTCTGGCACAGCGCATTCAGAAGTTGTTCGATTCACCTCCTGAGCAGGAAAGACTTCCTCGCAGAGGCCAGCCCACGACCGCGCCGATTGGCCCAACATCAACCCCAACCCGTCAAGTTCCCGGGGGAATGCGGGAGGGTCCCCTCCCGATTAGCCTGGACCCACCAAGGCCCGGCGACTTTCTAGAAGCCTTGCTAGAGGCAGGGCATGCCTGGCTGGAGGTGTCGTACAACGATGGGCAGAAAGAGGTACGTCGCTGGAACGCCCCCCGCATGAGTTCTACATCCAATGTGATCGGCAACCTGAGGAGCAGGGCAGAATTCCGGGCGGGCAAATGGCAGGCCATGGGCATCGCCAGCCTGAGAGTAACCATTGAACGTCCAAATGACGGATAAGGAACAGAACGGGGTCGATTCCGGTAGGGGGCAGGATCGTACGCTAACGGGATAGGCGGCGGTTAAGACTGCGATTGACGGTTGGCCTGGAGACTGAGAAGATCTCAGCGATCTCGTTGACGGAATACTCGCCCTTGGCGTGCCGCGCTACTGTCAGTCCGTCAGTTTGGGCTGCTTGCCCCGCAGTTTTCCCTTGTTGCGCGCGATGGCCATGCCCTCGCGGGCGCGCTGAAGTACTCCCAATTTTTTAACCTCGTGGCCCGGGCGATCACCTTGACCCGCCGGGCGATCTGGGACTCCCCGGGGGTGAACGCGATTCTTGCCCTTTCTGTTCCCCAGGGGTTTCACCCTGCTGATGGCCCCGTGGGCCAGCCGTAGCTCGTACCGTCCTTCGGCTGGGTTGCCGGTGCTTGTCTATCATGTTGCTCTCTCCAGCGAGAGCGGGCTTCTTTGCGGGCAGCCCTGTTCAGATTTTCGTCATCGACTTGCAGGACTTAGTGGCAACCTGTTCTGTCGCCGATCTCACGCCGACTTCCCTACCCTTGCCATGCAGGCTGTCCCCCTTGTTCAGCAGCGCTATCCAGTAACCTGTGTTTGCGAAGATCTCCCTCATTCCTGGTCCGCCTTTGGGTGGCCGTACAGGTAATGCCTGTAGTTCATGGCCCCGTCGGTCGGAACCCCGTCCCATTAATTTCGCCTATTTGTTCCCGCAGCCTGTCAATGGTTTCCACGACGCTGTGCTGTCTTGCTCCTGCAAGCTCCTGCTGCTCGATGGCCAGCGTGACGACTGTCCCTTCCTCTAATTCCAGGGGTTCCAGGGGCGTAAGAGTGCCGTTGACGTATTTTGCTTTAATTCTCAGAGCCATTCCGGTTCTCCTGTGGGGAAGTTTCCTGACTCGGCCTCGGTCCGGGCGGGCCGCAGGGTCGTGTGTCGCCTTTCCTGGGGAGCGGAGTTGTGGCCGGGAGGGGACTCCTCGGCCATTTTGCCCTTATGGCTGGAGTTTCGCAATTATTTCCGAGTATAACCTGGTCTTGATGGGCCCCTTGGGGCCTTGTTGGCTGCCTGGAGAGAAGAAATCTCCCCCAAGCAAGCCAACCAAAGGAGGGTAGTTCCTAGACCAGTGAGTGAATGGTAGATCCCGTGGCGGGAGGTGGCGGCGCCCTTATCTGGCCAGCCAGGTGGGACTTCTGGCGGCGTTTTGGCCTGGGCTTGGGTCTTAGCCTCTGGCTCTTTCTTCCCGGCGCCGTTGCGCCTTTTCTCGTTCCTCCTGCAGGAATGATTCCAGCCTGCGGTCGCTCAGCTCCTCGATGCGGGCCCACAGGGCCTCCCGGTCCGGCGCCAGGGCCTCCCACATTGCCTGCAGGTCGGGGATGGGGTTGGTAACCACCACCTCGCAGGCGCACCAGTTGTACTGGTCCAGGCAGTCCAGGTCGCTCTGGAACTGGTGGCTCCACCCAGGGTCGTTAATTTTTAGGCTTTCGGCCATGCCCACCAGCGACCGGTTCGGGTAGGTTATTCCCAGCATGGAGAGGATGGCCGACCCGGCGTGCCACAGCTGCCAGTAGGCGTTTCCTCCGGGTATGCTGAATATCTCCCCGGGCCGCGAGTCCCGCAGCTTATAGATGAAGCCGTCCGCTTCCTGGACGTGGACGTGCTTTGCGGCCATTCTCAGCTTCTGCAGGGTCACCAGCTCCCACTCGTTGGACGTGTCGCCGTCGTGCTCGTACTTGTGGGCGTCGGCGGGATTCCGGGCGAAGATCCTGCCCTGCGTCGCCGCCTGGGCCATGGGGTGGTTGTGGGTGCGCCGGTGGGTCACGAAGTAGTCCATTGAGACGATCCAGCCCGATTCCCCGATCCCGTGGTCGGGATTCCTCCGGTCCTGGTAGCCCGGGTAGTGGCGTTCCTTGACCTTGGCCAGGGCCTCGGCTGCTGCCTTTTTCAGTTCCTCCTGGTCGGCGCCGTCTTCCAGGATCACCAGGATGTCCAGGTCCGATTGTTCGTCCCACCGGCCCCGGTAACGCGAACCGCTCAGGATCACGGCCTGGACGGCGAGTTCTTCGACCAGGTCCTGGCATAGGAGGACGGCCCTGGGGTCCGGGTCCAGGTGGACGACCTTGGGCATCTCCTCACCGGCGCGGTGGCGCTTGACGTAGGCCATGGTTGCTTTTCATCCCGTTGGTTTTGTCGGGGGTGACTGCCCATTTGTCCTTGAGTCCCTGCTGGAACCCGGGTGGCAGTCGTGGGTCATTGCCGGCGCCGTTCCAGGGCATCGTCCGGCCCAGGTGGTAGTGCCACAGGTACTCCCGGCTCAGTTTCTCTCCGGCGGGGCTGGCCCGCCCTGGCTGCAGGGCGCTGCGCTGTTCCAGATAACCCTCGGCGTACAGGACGGCGTCCCCGGGTTCGGGGCTCGCCGGTACACGTGCTTCCTGGTGCTTGTCCTGCAGGACCTGCGCCGCCCAGCTGTCGAAGCTGGCGTAGGCCGGTGGCTGGCCACCGGTCGCCTGTAGCGCTGCCGCGAGCTCGTCCAGGGTGGTCCTGTAGCTTTCGGCAGTTCCCTTCCTTTCCAGACGTGGGACCACCGACTGGCCATGCCTCTGCAGCGGCTCCCGCAGGCCTGCCTGGGGCATGAACCCTGCCAGGTAGTACAGGTGGACCCACCGGATCTCGCCGTGGGCCCGAGCGCCCAGCTCCAGGACCGCAATGATGCGGCCCAGGTGGTAAAAAGCCAGGTCAGCCGGCTGTCCATCATTACCCATCATTCCAGTTTGATGATGGGTCGTCCAGACTGGCAAGAGGCGTGTGTCAGTGGGAGCCTTTGAAAGGGACGTCCGTCTTGCGTTGCCAGGTATGGACAGCGCCGGTTGCCGCGACCATAATCCCGGCTGCTATGAGAAATGGCTACCGCAAGCTGGGTTTCGTTGCTCTCCTTCTCCTGGTTTTCAGCTGGGGCGCCTGGCTGGTCCAGACGGCCTCAACCGACGGGCAGGGTACGGAAGGTGTTCAAGGGCCGGAGCCTCGGATCCAGTCGATAACTGTTTATTCCCCGGAGGGCCCGGTGGCGGTGAAGGCAGTCAGGATGGAAATGCCGATGGGCCTGGTGGGAGATGCTCCGGAGGTTACTTACGGCGGAGAGTTGCGCCGGCCCTGGTGACCGGCTTTGCACAAAGAATCCTTTTTAATTGCGATTCATTGTGCCAAGTCCCTGCTCTCATCCTTTCCCTTTGATGCGCCAATGCTTGCCCAGGGTCAGGCAGACCGCCGTTTGCGGCATATTCTACTTTTGCTTCGGGTTGGCGCTGTTGTAGCAGCTGGCAGGCTGTGTTTTTTGCTGGCTGAATGGAGGCCTGTTGTCGTAGGGCCCCTGCGGCCTTTAGCGGTTAGGTTGACGTCTCCTGCTGGTCCCCGTTCTCATCGTCGTCCAGCCAGCCATAGCGCTCGGCCAGGCGCTGCCACAGGCGGCGGGTGGCTGCGTCACGCCTCACCTCTTCCAGCAGGTTGACGATGGCTTCATGGTTGGTTTGCAGGCGGCCCTGGATGGCTTGCAGATTTACCTCCAGGTTGACGTCCTCTTCGCGGCGGCTTCCGCCTAGTTGCGCCGTTCGCCCCTGGAGCAGGGTCACGCTCCTCTGCAGCTTGGCGGTCTCGGTCCGGACGGCGCTCGTGTCTGACCGGTGGTCGTCCCATCCCCTGAGCAACTGGTCTACATGTGCGATGAATCTCTCCAACTGATCCCCGGGCAGGTGGCTGAGCATTTCCCTGGTCAGGGTAGGGTATGGTTTAGCCCTTCTTCTCCTGCCTTGCCAGCCATTCCAGGGCATGTCCTGCTGCCTCCCTGACCCTCTTGTCGATATCATCGAGTGCAGCGGTCAGGGAGGGGATGGCAGCCCGGTCTCCCCTCAGGCCGAGACTTCGGGCCGCTCCTTCACGCATTTCGCCATCAGGATCCCGGAGCGCGGCCATGAGGGCCCCCGTGGCGCTGCCGTCTCCCAGGTAGCCCAGGGCGACGGCAGCCCTCCGGCGCCGGTCCCGGTCCTCGTGGCCCAGCCATTCCACCATGTTGGGTGCCGTTACGGTGTCACCCAGTTCACCCAGAGCCGCGGCGGCCCTTAGGACCACACTCATGGGGTAG
This sequence comes from SAR202 cluster bacterium bin22, assembly GCA_002238505.1. Lineage (GTDB taxonomy): Bacteria > Chloroflexota > Dehalococcoidia > Lucifugimonadales > UBA3495 > Bin22. The sequence continues at coordinate 42,187 of MPMM01000024.1, forward strand.
GCTTCTTCCACCGCCTGCCTGAGGGCCGGCATTGCCCGGGTGATTCCGCTGGCGCCCAGCAGCCCGGCGGCACTCCAGGCTATTCCCTCGGGGTAAGGCCGGTTCACCTGTCGTATGAGGGCGTCCTCCGCCTCCCGGCCGCCCAGTTTGAGAAGGGCGCCCGGGGCGCCCCGGTCTCCCCAGCGCTCCATGGCCTGGATCAAGATCGGCACCGCGCTGGGGTCTCCCAACTCCTCCAGCACCTCGATGGCGTCCAGGCGAAACTTGG
>MPMM01000025.1 GCA_002238505.1 SAR202 cluster bacterium bin22
AAAGCTCCTGGATGGCAAGGGGGTGATTGACCGGTCAACTGCAACCTGATAAAAGTACATAACTCCGGTGATCAGCGTGGCTGGATGTCTGTGAATATCACTGGCCTAATGTTCCTGATTATTGACATATAGGCGCGAATGCATAGACGCATACAGGCCAAGTTGCATCGAAGCGTCAAAACGGCCACAAACTGGCGCAGTCCCGCATTGACGCGTGGATGTCGTTTGGTGTTACGCTCCAGGCAGTTTCTTGAGGTGAGCTGAAAAGGAGGGAGTGGCGTGACGAAGATTCTAGGCTTCTCGTCCTTCAAGGGCGGTACTGGCAAGACTACCCTGTCCTATGCCATGGCGGAGCGGGGTTACAGCGGAGGCCTGCGGACGCTGATGCTCGACTTCGATCCCCAGGAAACGGCGATGGGTATGGCCTATCTCCGGGAAATACCCGGGTGGGAGGTCCGTCGGTGCCAGGTCAGCGTGGCGGGCGCTGAGGAGCTGAATGCGATTGCCGGCTCGGGCGATTATGACCTGGTGGTCTGTGACCTGCCTGGTAGCGAGGGGGCGACGCTGCAGCGTGTGCTGGCCAGCATGACCTTGATTCTTTGTCCGGTGTGTATGGGGGCCCCGGACATGCTGGTGGCCAGCAACTTCGCCTGGATCGCGCGGCGGATGGCCCTGCCGGTGGTCTTTGTGGGCAACAACCTGCCCCCTGGGCGCCGGCGCCGGGAGGAACTGGTGGCTGACCTGGGCGGGATGGAACTTCCGGTGTGTCCGGAGATGGTCCAGAGCCGTGTGGCTCATATTGACGCGATGAGCCGTGGCCAGAGCGCCGCGGAGTGGGCTCCGGCGACTGCGGCCGCGGCCGAGCTGGAGGCGCTGTGGCGGTGGGTAGCGGCGGAAGTGGGGATTGAGCTTGAGGATATGCAGGAGGCGGTGGCTGTATGACTACTGGGAGGAGAAATTCGCGTTACCCGTCCAGGGAGGAGCGTCATGCCGCGGAGCAGAAGGACGCTAACTCTGTGGCTGCTCCTGTTGAGACTCCTGAGGAGTCCTCGGGGTCCTCGGGCACGCGGTCGAGGGTTGCTGAGGGGAAGACGCCGACGACATTCCATCTTTGGGAAGAGACTAGGTTTGCGCTGCATGTTGCCCAGTGGGAGCTTGGCATGAACCTCTCGGAGATCGGCGAGGCTGCGATCAGGGAGTACCTGGAGGGGCAGGGTATAGCTGTTGCCGCTCCCGGAACCGGGGTTGCGCGGCGGGGTCGGCGCGTTGGTGCGTCGGATAATTAATGCGTATATGCTTAGATGTGTTGATGTAAGGCGTAGAGAGGCGTATATGCGTCGGTGCGGGTACGCATGGGTACGTGGTTACAGTGATGCGCTGAGGCGGCGGTCAAGCGGTGACGCATTGGTGCGTAAATGCGTCGAGGCGTTCTCAATCCTTGGCATCCTGGTAATACCTGGCCACCGCTCCGCGGCCGTCGGCATGCCGTTATGCTGGTGCGGGGATCCTGGGGTTCATTGTCCGCGGAGCCTGCGGTTTTCCTCTTCCAGTTGCCTGACTCTTTCTTCCGCGCTGTCGGCCCGGGCCTGCTGGTCCTCATAGGTGAGGATTGGAGCGTTGGTGTCGGGGTCTATGAAGACCAATTGGCCGTGGTCCCACCTGATGTATAGGTTCAGGGCATCGCTGTATCCCTGATCGATGCCCTCTCCGGCTCCCTCGGTGAATATGGGTTCATATCTGCCGTCCACCAGCCGGTCTCCGGCCAGCCTGTTCTGGTGGTACTCGCCAGTGTGGTCGAATCGCCAGTACTCGGGGATGCCCAGGGCAGCGTAGTCGTGGCGTTTGGCTCCGGTATCGGATTCGGCGGTGCTCTCGGAGGCTACCTCCAGGACGAAGTCCGGGGGCTTCCCCTGCTCTGAGCTTATGTAGCCGTTGTTCTCCTCGTACTTTTGCGGGTTCACGCCAAAGGCGATCAGCAGGTCGGGCCTCCTGGTCTCGGCGCGGTTGTCGTCGGGGGCGGCGATTATCCACCGGTCCGCCTTGACCAGGATGGTCTCTCGGTTGCCGAAATGGATGGCCAGATACTCGGTCATTCCGGGACCGTATAGGTAGTCGAATGCGGTCACTTCGTCGAGTTCCCTCCTGGGCGGATCGGGCAGTCGGAACCCGGCCGATGTGGTTTTGCTGGGCTTGGTAGTCATATCGCACCTGTCCTTGGGAGCGGCGGTTATTTGTCGTATTGTAGCATTGCTCGTTGGGGCTCTGGGCTGGGGCTTTAACTGATGCTGGCCTGGCTTTCCTGGCAATACGTGGCCACCGCGAAGCGGTCCGCGGCCTGGCGTTCGGTGTACCGCGCCGGTATCCTGGATCTCTTCCACCGGCTCGCAGTCATCAGGGCCGTCAGTGCCAGGGGTCCGGTTGAGATCTAAATAATGAACACTGCCCCCGCGTAAATTGAGGAAGGAAGAGGGACTAGAGAATGATGGACCAGAGAATCAAAGATTCGGTTGGCATGGCTGTGTTAGGGTTTTGCACAGGTTTTTTCACTTGCGGTGGAATTTTGGCGTGGGTTCAAGGCCGGACACTGGAGGCTTCGGTTTGGACGGTTGCAACTCTAATCTTCTTCATCCTACTCGGCTTTGCTTTTAAGGCAGTCATTAAGAGTGGTTAAAGTCGGACAATTGGCCCAGAGTGTATAATTCCTCAGGATATGTACTGGCCAGACGTCATTTCAGGCATCGTCGGGACTTTGGTAGCCACCTTGTTAGGAGCCCTGGTTCTTGGGCTGATGAATAAATTCAGAGAAAAGAAGGGGTCCGCTATCGTGGTCACTAACACCAGCTGGCAGTGGATCGGCAACAACAAAAGCACCAGCGGGATACCCCGCTGGGTGCTTTCTGCTTTTGGCCGCGAGCCAGGGAGCCACGGGACTCTACTCATCGACTACCCTATTCCAGAGGTGGGACCTTTATATTTCAGGGGCAAAACCTTTCTCTACCGCATTGACATGGGCAACCAGTCTTGGGACGTCTACCGCCGCCGGCACTACGGCAGGAAAGTCATTTACTAGGGCCTGTTTACATTCAATCTTGTGAAAACAAGGCTGGCCCCGATTGGAAGAGGCCAGCTCCATGAGAACTAAGGATACTCTGAACAAGGCCCATCGTGGCCTGAATTGCGGCTGACCGATGGGCAAGGGGTGTAATTCACCGTCCCAGGCTGGTCTGATTTCGTTCATTGCCCAGCATTTCGCCTCTTTTACGGGACAATTGGGAGCTTGTCAGGGGTTGATGGCCGATGAATATTGCCCCTGGGCCCACTACCCCCTCGGTTGACCCGCTGCAATCAACAGGTTGCCCAGCCCGAACAGCAGAGCCAGCCGCTCCGTGTTCTTCGCCAGCCCCCGGTAGCGTACTTTCCAATACCCGAACTGCCGCTTCAACCTCTGGAAGGGATGCTCCACTTTGGCTCGCACCGACGCCTTCGCCTTCTCTACCACCGCCTCTTCGCTTTCAGGCTCCAGCTTCCGCCGTTTCCCAGGCCGCATCGCCACCCGCCATTCCACCTCCAACCCCAGGTTCTCCTCCCTCCTGTGAACCCCCTGATACCCAGCATCTCCCCATACCACCCTCTCGCCCCCGTGCAGCAGATGGCGCGTCTCGGTCACGTCATGGGCGTTGGCCGCCGTCGTGCTCATGCTGTGGACTATCCCCGTCTCCGAGTCCACGCCGATGTGGGCCTTCATCCCGAAGTGCCACTGGTTCCCCTTCCTGGTCTGGTGCATCTCTGGGTCCCGCGCCTTGTTCCGATTCTTGGTGGATGACGGCGCCTCAATGATGGTGGCGTCCACGATGGTTCCTTCTCTGAGCTTCAGTCCCTGGCTTTCCAGGTGGGCGTTGATCTCCTCCAGCAGGCCCTGCCCCAGGTTGTGCTGCTCCAATAGGTGGCGGAAGTTGAGAATGGTGGTCTCGTCGGGCAGGGGGCCGGCGAGCTTCAGCCCTACGAACCGCCGCACCGGGTCGGACTCGTAGAGCAAGTCCTCCATGCCCGGGTCACTGAGGTTGTAGAACAGTTGCACGCAGTGTATGCGCAGCATCACCGGAAGGGGATAGGGATGGCGGCCCCGTCCGGCCTTGGGATAGAAGGGATTGATGCGGCCTTCCAGCTTCTGCCAGGGAATCAACCCGTCCATCCGCTCCAGGAACAGTTCCCGTCGAGTCTTGCGCTTCTTCCCCTGATATTCCAGATCGGAAAAGGTGGGTTGCTCCATCCCAATTCACCTCTCTACTGGTCTGGCCTGCCTCCCCCTACTATGCCATAATCAGCCAGACTTGTTCAGAGTATCCCTAAAAGGAGCTGATAGTATGGGAAGCTACCACATCGAATACATTACGGGGCAAGATTGGTACAGCGCGACGAATATAGAGGCTGATGATCACACGTGGGAAGATGACCGTTTAACGCTATTTATCGATGGCCAAGAAGTTGCAGTTTTCCAGACAGTCAGCTCATGGCATTTCACTGACAATCCGGAGCAAACTGATGTTAGTTAGGAGGGTGAAATAATCATGCGAACCCCTCTGAACCCACCAACACCGAGGCCGTGGGAGGAACCCGTGTCCCACCGCCTGAGTTCTCTACGTTAAGCGCCAGGAAAATAATGCCGGCTACGCAAAGCCCCGCCAGGGCAAAGAGCAGTGCCCTGGCGGGGCGGTTCTTTATGCGAAACCCGAAAAACAGACTGGAAGCGCTAATTAGGAGCAGCACGCCGACAAAAGACACGAACTCCATAGGTCCTCCCCTCTACTCATGTCCTCGGTATTCCCAGTCGAAGTAGCACTCCAGGTCAGAGAAGATAGGCTTGCTATTCTGGTAGCATTCATAAGAGAAAGCAGAAGGGATAGACTTGTTTCCACGAACTATGGCGTTGGCAAGCACATCATGTGCAAAGGAGGCAAACTTCTCATGGCCATAGTAACCGTGGGTCTTCGCAAACATCTTCGTCGAGCTGGTCGTGTTATTGGTCTTGACACACCTTTCCACCGTGTACTTCCAGGCGGGCTTTTCATAGTGAGCCCAGCATTGCTGCAGGATGATGACCCCCCCGAACAGGTCGTTCGTGTTGCTGGAACTGGCAGTCTTAACGTCCAGCTCCGACCGGGTCCTGGTCAGATCATCAATGGAGACTATACCCACGATCTTGGCCATGGTTTTTACTCGCCAGGTGTACCCCTCTTCGTAGGCCGAAGCAGACGCTTCCTCTTCCAGGTTGGCAGGGAACGGTGTTTCGTTCATCTCAAGGGTCTTGACCTCGATGTCGCAGCTATCTTCCTTCGGTCCTAACTTGACTCTCTGGACGTCTGCGCCGGCCTGGATCAAATAAGAAGGATTCCCGCATTCGCCGTCAACCCGTTCCTGGGGGATAACGGTGCCCTTGCTGATAGGGCCTGTCAGAGGTGTGCCGTCAATGAAGATTTGGAGGCTGTTCTCTTGTGCCGGAGGAGCGCCTTGTGCTTCGCCAATCGCGAAGACGGTCATGGGGACCAGGAAAAGGAGAGCCAGGGGAAATAGTAGATACTTCTTCTTGAACATCTGTCACCTCTCGGAAATTTCCAGCTGAGGATTCTCGTTCTTTCTCTACTGTAGAGGGCTTCTTCGCAGAACTCTTCGTCCTGCACTCAACATCTCCTTCGCAACATGGTGGACTTAAAGAACTGGCATGTCAACATTGTGAAACGAACTACTAAGAATGGTTGACTGTAGCCATGGGCAAAGCCATGATAGTTTGGCTATCTGAAAGGAGTTGCAATAAATGTATTACTGGTCCATCGACCCCACCTATCCGGATGTTTACCACTGGTGCCCAAACTGCCCAACAGGGCAACAGATTCCTATCCAAAATATACAAAGTGACGAAAGGCCTCCCGAACGCTTTAGAGAGTGTCAGCACTGCCGAAACTTGACTGAGAGGGGCAATTGCGAATAGATTCGCATAACTTCGGGAAGCTGAATTGGAGGTCGAATGACAAATAAATGGACCGGTCGTGGGTCGCGTATTAGGTCGGGGCAAACGACTTGGAAAGGGCGCTGGCCATGGCTGGCTGGCTTCCTACAGAGGAAACAGGAGAGTAGGCCCGCACAACCCCCGTTATGTACGAGGAGGGCCCGTAGCTCAGTTGGAAGAGCAGCCGGCTTTTAACCGGCAGGCCGCTGGTTCGATCCCAGCCGGGCCCACCACCGGCTTTCCGAAATACCCCATTAGCGCAAGCGGCCGGCGCGGCCCAGCTTTGGCGCTGACAGTTCCTGGTTGTGCCAGACCCGGTTCCAGGCGTACTCTCTTTCCAAAAGCACCGTTTTTGGAGGTAGGGTAAGCCCAGGAAACCCAAGAAACTCCCCAACTACTTCACCATGGAGGAGGCCGCCAAGTTGGTCCAGGCAACTGAATCCAGCGACGCCCGCCTGGCGACGCGCCTGATGCTCCGGTGCGGGCTTCGCGTCTCTGAGGCCCTCGCGGTCCGGCCCTCTCACCTGCGCTTCGACCGGTCCCTCCCATCATCAGCCTGCCGGCGGACATTGTCGGGAACAAGGCCAAAACGGCCAGGGAGATTCCCATCCCCGAGGACCTGGTGGAGATACTGCGGGACCGCGCCTCGGGCGAGACCAAGGCCCGCAACCGGCCGCTGGTGGAACTCTCCCGCCAGGCGGTGGGCCAGGGGATGAAGAAGGCCGCGGCGGAGGTCGGCATTCAGCCATCCAGTGTCCACCCCCACGCCTTCCGGCACATCTACGGGCGGCACTGCATCCTCCAGGGCGTACCGGTCAACGTCCTTCAGAAGTGGCTGGGCCACTCGTCGCTGGCAATGACCATGCAATACGTTTACCTGGCCGGGGAGCACCATTCTTACGTGGACCGGATTTAACCCGGGAGCCCGTGCGTACAATTGTACGAACTCTCTCCTGTTAGTGGAGTATTCCAATGACGGAGATTCACTACCATATTTGGTTGTATCACCGAGACGACGACGGTGTCATTCGTAGTATGGAACGAGAGGATGCGGCCTTCGAGAACCGTCGCAAAGCGAATTACGCGATGGATAAACTTTCGGGCAATTGGAATACCGCCGGGCAATGGCGGGTAGCAGGTCAGGTGCTCCAGTGTGTCGATTGGGCGTTTTGCAAACCCCCGCCCGATTGGGTCGTCCGCGTCGTGACCCTGGCAGGCCCCAAGGAGAGTGGATCTGCGGAGTTCATAGACCAGACGCCTTCCATTCGTCCCGCGCGGAAGCAAGTATTGGGGGTCGAGGCGCTAAAGCAATATGTCGAAAAAGACCCTGAGGCGTTGGTTCGCTGACCAGAGGAGACCGAAGCTGATGGCGCTGAGTGAAGGGACTATACCTTTATCGGACAGTAAGACTCTACCCGGGCCGGCCACTTCCGACACTTTCATGAACGCCCGGGCGTTCATGAAACGGGTAAATGAGGAGGCTACCCATGCCCAGGCACCTGATTGTTAACGACGAGACAGCGGTTTGCGGTCCCTTCCTGGGCGAACTGGTCGGGGACTCTTACACCACGGACCCTGACGATATGGACTGCATGGAGTGTGAGGCTCTGTTGGGCCGGCCCCAGGACGCGGCCGCCGTGGCCCGGGCTTACGCCCAGGGATACGCTGATGGGAAGGAGAAAACCTACTTGGATCTGGAGAATTGGCGGCCAGCGGAACATAACCGCGGGTGTGGCTGCCAGCCCTGCTCTGCGGCCAGGGGGATTCTCCACAAGGTCCTGGGACAAGAGGCGTGGCGGTAGCGACTGGGTCAGTACAAAATCACTACCGGATTTCTGATCGCCGGTCAGCCCTGTAGGCGTTGTAGTGACCTGGTCAATACAGAGTCACTACGTTCCCTTTCCGTCCTTGTGGCAGTAAAGAGATCCGGCCACTTTTATAGTGACCGGGTCTCTACTTCGTCTACACCCCAGGCGGTCGGGTCATTGGCGGTCGTCATGGGGCAACTGCGGGGGTGTTGCCCCCTCCACTATACGGCTAACCAGAGGTACGTCCTGGTCTTCCCACTCCGGTTTTGCCCAGGGGTTCCACCAGGGCTTTGGTTTTAGTTGGGGAGGCTGCCAGGTTACGACAGCATCGGCCTTCAGCACGAGCATCTCCAGGTATTGCGTCCTCGTCATGCCGGCCCTGGTGGCCATGACTCCGAGAAGATCCTGGATCTGTGGGGTCAGCGAAAGTTCGTTGGCCATGAGGATCAGTTGTTCGATGAACGCGCTGCGGTTGGTGCCGTTTGTCTTTGCCAGAGTACCCAGGAGATTGTAGACCTCGTCGTCCATGGTGAAGCTCTTGCGCTGCCTGGTGCGGCGATGGGACTTGGCCGAAGGTCCTGACTCCGCATCTCTGACTCCGTCCTCGCTGGCGCCGGTCATTACCTCGGTGGTCTCAGCAGTCTCGGTCGCCTCCTCGGTCGCTACCGTGTCCATGCTGCCGTTCTCGCCGGTAACGATGCGTTCGGCCACCGGCATCCCCTGGGTCACTACTTCCTCAACTCCCTTGACTACACGAGTCTCCATTCTCCCCGCACCTCCCTGGCCTGGTAAAGACCTGGTCATTACAGGGTCATGATAGCCGTACCACGTCTCGGGAACCTTGCTGCAGGGGTGCAGGTTTTGGTCGATATGAGCGGCTGTTACCTCAGGTGATTGTCGCTTATCTCTTCCCGTGGTAGTACCTGGCCACAGCGCTCCGGCCCGAGCCTGACCCTCGGGTGCACCACGCCGTCATTTTCGAGCCCTTCCACCGGCCTGCGGTCATGAGGGCGGGTAGTTCCACACCGCTCTTGACCAAGTCCTGGGCCATGCCCACGCGGCCGCTGTGGCCGGTGTACCCTTCGCCCAGGCCTGCGGCCTGGGCCGCGGCCGTGACCCGCTTCCCGATGTTGCGGGTGGTCATGCCAAAGACGGAACTTTTCAGGTCCAGCAACTCCGGCGCGGGCCTGATGGCCTGCAGGGCCTGGGCGGCTTCCCGCCCGATGTAGAGTACCACTCCCTCGGCTTCCTGGTCCGTCTTGGACCGGCGTAGGGTTATCAGCGCGGCGCCGTCGTCCCGGAACTCAACGTTGCCCCAGGTGAGCGCCGCAGCTTCCGATCTGCGCAGCAACCCGTCCCTGAGGGTGGCCAGTAGGGCCAGGTCCACCCGGGCCCGCCAGGAGGCGCGGTCCGCCGACTCCAGGCCCTTGCCACGGCCGCCGAAGGGGCGCTTGATGCCGGCGGTGGCCTTCACCGCGGCCAGGGCTTCGGCGGTGAGCGGGCGCGCCTGCTTCTGAGGTTTCCCGTGGGCCCGGGCGATGCCCTTCATGATCTGGCGCACCGGCTCGTTATCGGTGGGATCGGGGTGGCCAGCGGCCTTGTGGAGCCGGACGGTGGCCACCGAGAGGCGGCGCTCCTCGGCCAGGTGGGCCAAGTAGGCTGCAACCAGGGGCGGAGAGGCCGGGAGGGACAGGGCGCCCCGGGCCTGGGCCCAGGATTCGAAGCTCCTCCAAGCGGAGTTGTACATGGCTCGGGTGTTGTCGGAGACGCTGGAGTCCAGGGACCTGCGCAGTCGGGCCAGGTCGGCGCCGGTGAGACCGGCTGCGGGCACTGGCGAGGTGGCACTGGACTCGCCTTGGGGAACTGGCAGTAAGGGGTTTTGTGTGGCCATTCTGTTCCTCTTTCTGGCTCAGCTTTGGTTAAGGGTTATCTTCTTCGTCTCGGGAAGCCTCCTGAGCGTACATGTTTTCTACGTTTTCGAGCCAGTCGTCCCTCTCCTTTGCCCATTTCGCATACTCGCCGTTGTCACACTTTCCAACGTGGGGGCATAGGTCGGGCGTCAGGCAACCTGACTCTTTCCAGCTCCTTCCTTTGATGGAAAGACCTGTCTGCTTGCAGACTATGTCTGGACGGGCGTTCTGTTTCCTCTCGAGAGCTGCCCGCCATTCCTGTTCTGCTTGCTGAAACTCATCCCAGGTCCGTTTCCCCTTCAGGGTGTTGCAGGCCCGGCAGAGCAGGTGCAGGTTCTCCAGGGTGGCCGGCCCTTCGGGGTCTTTGTGGTCTATGCTCGCGTCCCTGCCTTGGACTCTCTTGTTGCAGCTCTGGCAACGGCCGTCGTCACGGTCAATGATCTGGGGTCGGAGTTTTTGCATTGCGTAGGACCTTCGGCTTTTGGCCCGCTGTTCGGCCCGCAATGCTTCCAGCCCGGGATGTCCCGGCGGATACAGCGCGACGTACTGGAAGGTTTCATTCTCCAGCGCCCGGGTCGCTGAGGCTAAACTCATTCCCGAGCTCTGCGTCAACCACTCGATGGCGAAGGCTGTATCCTCCGTATCCATCTGAACCTGGCGTGCCTCGATGACCTGGGCGACAAGCTCGGGCTGGTCCTGGAATCTTTGGGGTATTTGCGCCATTTTGGGAAACCTCACGTGTTCCTATAAGTCCATATAGGAACTCGTGTACAGGACCTGGCAAGGGGCAGGTGTCAGTCAGAAAACTGGTGATAATAGCATGGAGGTCCGGCCTGTTTTATGAAGCCGTACACGGCGAGTGGGACACGTCAAGAATATGTAGGAAAGAACGGGTGTTTCGTAAGGCCATCTACTTCGTACACCTAGTATTACAACGACGCTTCCTCAATTCGGTCAGTTTTTGACCGGAAATCGCTTCGCGGAAGTCAAGGCCAGAAAGCTGTCAAGCGCGTGGGCAGGTTGCTATGAAGGGTACTCAAGATCCCTTCCTTGCGATCCGTCGTTGTAATACTAGCGCTTGGTCTCCTTTAGACCAAGAATTAAGTCCGTTGACCCTTGAGTTTCTATTCGTTAGTATTCTTGTCCTACGGGGCGATGGATCTCGGCGGCGCTTCGCCTACCGTGCCCAGTGATGGACCTCAATTGCGGTGCAGGTGGCTCGTGCCTTATGTGCCTAGTCGCACTGCGCCTTCGGTTGGCATTGCCCCGTAGGTCTAAAGTTACGATTTAATAGCAGCAAGTTTTAGGATCGGCTGAATGTAATTATGGCCAACGTTTCAAATCCTCTCCGTCCAGACTGGGTTAAAACGTCACAGGAAGAACTTCGGAAGACTTATCGCGAACTTTCCTCCACACATGACCTAGCGTCGTTTTGGGGGATTACTCCATCTCAACTTACTTATTATGCATTCCACGTCGACAAGAGAGTCGTGTATAGGACATATAAGATACCTCGGCGGTACGGCCAAGAAAGGCAAATTGATGCCCCGGTTCCGGCCTTAAAATATATTCAACGCCTTATCCACGAGTCACTGAGTAGGGTATACGGCCCACACCCTGGTGTACATGGATTTCGTATTGAGCGCTCAATTCTTACCAACGCGCAGCAGCACTTGGACAGCCGGTTTGTCTTGAATGTAGATTTAGCAGACTTCTTTCAGAGTATCACTCGCCAGAGAATCTATGGAAGGTTGGTTGCAGCTCCTTACTCGTTGGACAAGAAGGTGGCCAATATGATCGCCTCTCTGGCCACAAATGCTTATGCTCGGTTACCCCAAGGGAGTCCTTGTTCACCCATTCTCGCCAACATCGTGGCCGCGCAACTGGATACTGACTTGGCCAATCTCTGTGGAGCGCTTGGTTGCTGGTACTCCAGGTACGCGGACGACATCTCCATCTCGACCTCGCGGATGGAGATGCCCCCGGCAATTGCCAGATATCCAAGTGCTCGTGGAACGGGCCAAGTAGTTATTGGTGATAGTCTTGTGACTGCCATCGAAAAACAAGGTTTCCGAATCAACGAACGAAAGAGTCGGTTGCAAAGTAAATGGACTCGCCAAATGTGCACCGGCTTAGTAGTAAACGGCAAAGATGTCAATGTTCCCAGATCGTATGTACGTCAGCTGCGATCTCTAATAGACCACTGGCGCAAGAAGGGCTGGCAAGATGCAGTCCAAGTACTACACGCAGGAGAGAACCGCCCTCTCCTTGATAGTAGAGAAGCGCTTACTAATCACGTGATGGGCAGAATTGCTTATTTGCGAATGGTTCGTGGGCAGGACGATAAAATTGCACGAAGCCTGCGTCAAGTCGTTGCAGGGCTTCCCCAAGACCATTAGATCAATTGAACTACACCGCTGCTGAACGGTGAGGTAGGCGATGCCCTCAAGGTTGGAGGTAACTCCGAACTACTCAATCTACACGGCGAGAACTGTGAAGGAATTCCTAGACTACTTGAGCCTTAGTGCTACTCATTGGATGTCAGCCAGGCGTGGCGATCTGGCCTACCGCGGACAACCTTCCAGTGTATGGCCACTATTGCCGAAGGCATTTCGCTCGGATCAGATTGTTGGTTATGAACGTGATGCACCATTTGCCAACCCAAGTCGCGTTGTGCCGCAAGCTAGGGCTGAATTCCGCGCCGTCCACCAGTTCGTGACAGCTGCAGACATAGCAGGCCTTCAGATTACTGAGGCAGGAGGTCGCCTTGTATTGCAGGAAGAGCCAGAGGAAATTTTCAAGGATCGTAATTGGGCATATGGTTGGCCACAAGAAGAAATAGTGGAGACACTCGCTTTAGCCCAACATCACGGTGTACCGACCCGTTTACTTGACTTTACAGAAGACCCACTTATTGCTGCTTATTTTGCAGCAAGTTACGCATGGGACTCACGAAAAGCTAAACGGCTTCCTGGAAAGGATCGCCAGCATCTAGCTGTCTGGGTGATAGACCTAAGGTTTATTCGAGCCCTCAATGCGATCGGAGGTCGTTACCCAGAACGGATCCGAGAGGTTCGTGTTCCCAGAGGAAACAATGCTTATCTCCATGCCCAGCTGGGTTTCTTCCTCCTTGATCGTGGTGCCAACGACATGATGGCACGAAGGGGGTCTTTGTCGTTAGAAACAGTTGCTGCGGACCGAGCTATGTTTTGGCATACTGGAAAGAGGCTCGCTGGTAAGGGTATCGAACGAAATTGGTTCGACGAACTTCCTGTCAGGCAGATCAGACTTCGTACGTTTCTAACGGGACAACTCCTGAGAGAACTTGAGAGTCGTGGCTTTACGAGAGGAAGTCTAATGCCTAGCTTGGACCGCGTTGTGGAGTCTCTAGAATTGCAAAGAAGCGTGCCTTAGCCAAGATGCATTTCCGCTGTCCCTCAACCTGCACTTTGCGCAAAATCTAACATCTAACAAGAGCAACTGCTGCCCTCGCTCCGGCGGGGCGCCACCCATAGCTGGCGTCGGACGACTTTTCACTGCCCGCAGCTGATCCAGATATTCAGAATCTCCCGATCTTCTGTTTCATCCACTCATAAATTCCCTCGCTCGTGCCGCTTAAAATGCGTGAAGCCCAGAAATAGCCTACGGGTACAACACCTGCTGGCCCCGTCCACACTTCTTGGAGTACACAGCCATGAATTTCGAGACCATGACCGACACCGAACTTCTCCTCGCCCACTGCAGGATCATCGACCACATACGCCAACGCAACCTCCACTCACCGGGAGGCAATCCCATCGCAGGCTATGCCGAACTGCTTGTTTCCGAACGCCTCCGGCTCGAACTTGCCCCAGATGAGAACGTCGGCTTCGACGCCAGAGACCTCGCCACTGGAGAAACCTATCAAATCAAGCACACAAGGGCTCCCCGAAGAGTCCCACAAACTGGAATGATCAACAATCTCGATGGCAGACCGTTCGACTTGCTTGTATTCCTGATTCTTAACCAGGACCTCTCCGTGCGTGAAGCTTGGAAGCTTGCATACGACTTTTTCTACCGCAACGCCCGGTACAGCAAGGCGAACGACGCCCACTACATATGCATCACCCAAGACCTCCGAGCCCAACCTGAGCTCAAAGACATCTCCTACAGGTTCGCCTAGTATTACAACGACGCATTGCCCAATTAGACATTTGACCGTTCTTGTTCAGCTACGAATCAGCGAGGATGGAAAGAGCGTACCGGCACGGGGCCAGGCTCAATTCCCTTGCGGGAATTACCTCGTCAGTTAATCCGTCGTTGTAATACTAGGACTTGAGGGTCGCGCCGGTTTGTCGAGGGGTGGCGCGGTTGCGCGTGGGCGCATTGGAGCGAGGATGTGTCGAGGCGCTTTTGTTCCTTGGTATCCTGGTAGTACCTGGCTACCAAGCCTTATGGCTTCTGAATAGTGCAGGGATTTATCTGGCGTTCATCCCTACCGCTGGGTTTTTGTGCAGTTGCCAAATGCCCGGTTGGCCTTTAATTTATGAGTTGCCCATGGGCCGAGCAGGGTAGGGGCGGCGTATTACTTGTGTGGGAGGATCTTCACGTTGACTGGAGAGCGAGATGGACTTGCCCTGGGTGTGGATAACTCGGCGGGCGTTTACGCTTTTCTAGAGGCTTCGGCTCCGGCCGATGTGGCACGGGGCGCAGCGCCCCTCTGCCGAAGTCACGTGGTCACACTTCTGGAGCTGTCATCTTCGTGTTCCGGCCCCCTCAACCTGTCGGGGCGAAATCTGCACTCGACCGACCTGTCGGGATTAAACCTCCGCGAGGTTGACCTGCGCGGGGCCGACCTGGGCCATGCCGACCTGCGCAACGCGGACCTCTTTGGAGCTGACCTGTCGGGGGCCGACCTTTTCCGGGCGGATCTCAGGGGGGCCTTCCTGGTCCGGTGCAACCTCGACGGGGCTTTTCTCCTGGCGGTCCGGCTTGACGAGCACACGGACCTGGGCGATGTAGAGTGGGGACGGCGTTACCAATCGGAGTGGGAGCGCCTGGGTATGCTGGACAACGCCCGTGCTCTTTACCGACAGCTTTTTGTCTGGCACAGGACCCGGGGCTATGGAGATCTGGCTGGGGAGTTTCTTTATCGGGACTGGGTCTGCCGTACCCGGCAGATGGGGGAGGCGGTGGCCCAGGGATGGAACTGGCGACGGCCCTGGCGGGTGGGACTCCTGGGCAGTCTCAGTTGGTGGCGTTCCCTGGGGAAGTTCCTGGTGATGGCTGGGTTCGAGGCCGCCTTTGGTTATGGGGAGCGTCCCTTCCGGATCTGCGTGTTCGCGGCCGCGGTGGTTGTGCTCTTCGCCCTGGCCTTTTTTGTCCTTCCGGGCGGCTTTGAGGGCGCCTGGACCTTGAGGAACGTCTCCAGCCATCTTCTTGATTGCTTTTACTTCTCCCTCGTGTCCTTCACGACCTTGGGCTACGGCGAATGGGTGGACCCACCGGGCTTGGCGGCTGGAGACCTGGGAGCTGTCGAGTCCTTTATAGGGCTGTTCGTGACGGCCATGTTCCTAGTGACCTTCACCCGTCGGTGGACCCGCTGAGCTGATGGCCCGCCTTATGACGGCCTGGGACGGCTGGGAAGCCGGGGGTTGGGGGACCAGGGCGGCCCGGCCCGTGGCGATGAGCTCGGCCCAGCTGACCGGACTGGTCATGCGGGGATCTCGCTGCGGTTGGCGTATACGACGGTGGGCCTCAGCAGTCCGCGTTCGGCGCACAGGGGCTCAATGTCTATGGAGAATCTGTTAAGGACCCTCGGGTCGGGTCGGGGGTGGCCGTCCTGAAAGATCACCGTGGTTCTGATGTACCATTCGCTCTCGATGTTCTCCAGGAACTCGGAAGTAACCTCGTCTATGACGAAGTCTTCGGTCAGGTACTTGTCTATTTCGATCTGCACCAGGTCAGAGACCTGATGCAGGGTGGAGTCTGCCGTTTTCATCTTGTTGGTCTCCTTCGCGGTTTTGGCGAATTTGGAGAGGGCCCGGCTCCCTCTCGGAGATTTCTTCCTTTCATTTTCGCTTTTGGGCCGGAGTTTCGCAAACTTGACTGCTCCGGCTCCTGTTGACCCGTCGTGCCTGTCCAACAAACCCTTGGCAACATTGTTAAACAGTTACAATTGTTGAACAGGGTTATTGAACACCTGCGCAAAGCTGGCGAGGGGCGGGGATCGGGGGTGTTCAAAAACGCCCGTTTTATGAACACCCTTGGTCGGGTCTGTTGAAAAAGTCAGCCTACTCGTGTATCTGGCGGTTGTTTCGGCTACAATCGGGGCATAGCCTGTAATTGACGGGGGTCCCCATGCTTGAGCCTCTGGATCGTTGCCGCCGGGACTCTACCCTGTTCCAGTTCACCACCAAACAACTGCGGGATTTTATCGACCCCAACCATCTTCTCATCCAGATTGACGAGTACCTGGACTTTGCCCAGTTGACCGCGCCCTTGGAAGATGCTTACTGCCCCGATTTTGGTCGGCCGGCGATCCATCCCGAAGTCCTGGTCAGGGCCCTACTGATCTGCTCCCTGTACAACATCGCCTCCTTCCGGAGACTCTGCTCCGCCATATCGGAAAATCTGGCTTACCGCTGGTTTTGTTTCCTGACCATTGACGACCCGGTGTTCGACCATTCCACTATCAGTCACTTCATCAACCGCATTGGCCGGGAGGGGTTCCAGGCCATCTTCGACGGCCTGAACCAGGAGTTGCTGCGCATGGGCTTGCTGTCGCCGGAGATGTACGTGGATTCCAGTTTGGTGAAGGCTGACGTCAGTGGATACGGGCTGAAGCCCAGCGGGTTGACCGTGGCCGAGTTCAAGGAGCAGGCCATCGAGGAGAACGGCCTGTTCAAGCTCACCGAGACCACCGTGGACGACGAGGGCGTTGAAAAGGAGGAAGTAAGGTACTTCCAGAGCCCCGAGGGTAGGATGCCGCTGAGCCCGGTGGATACCGACGCCCGCTGGCGCACCAGCAGGACCGGCAAGGCTTCCGGTCTGCAGTACCAGGAGAACGCCATCGTGGATTTGGGCGGATTCATCCTGTCCCGTGGAGTCACCCACGCCTCGGAACGGGAGTCTAAAGCGGTTCCCCAGTTGCTGGACCGGCTGGCCCTGCAACCGGTGTCCCTGGCCGCCGACACCGGCTACAGCGAGGGTTCGTTGCGGGAACTGCTGGAGGAAAGGAACATCACCGCCTACATTCCCATCCATCCCAGGCAGGAGACCAGCATGGTCTCTACTGGGCAGTTTACCTGGCACGGCGACCACCTGGTTTGCCCCCAGGGTAAGATTCTGCGCCGCGGCACTTTCCACAAACGAAGCCGCACCTACGAATACGTGGCGCGCCAGAAGGACTGCCAAGCTTGCCCCATTAAGGACAGCTGCTTGCCACCCAAGCAGAAACGACGGTTTTTCAGCCTCACCATGTACCATCCCGTTTATCTGAGAGCCAGACAAAGAAACCGCACTCCAGCCTACCGGCGGGAGCGGCGGCGACGCATGGCTGTCGCAGAAGGAATATTCGCCTCTCTGGACCGGCTGAGTTGGGCCCGTTCCAGGCTCCGCAGCTTGTGGAAGGTGGACTGCGAGGGATATATGGCTGCCTTTGCCCACAACGTACTGAAGCTGGTTCGCAGACTCGCCAAGGGCGTAGGGCCACCATGCCCACCATGCCCGGCGTCACCAGCCTTGGCTGCTCCCCCGAGTCCCGAGCCTACCAGGGTCGATGCTGTAGCCCGTCGCTCTCACCAAGGCTCCCATTTCTTCCCATTCACAAGCTGTGGTTCGGACTTCGCCCCAGCTTTCAGATAAAAATCACCACGATCAGGGAACTTTTTCAACAGGCCCGGTCGTTAGGATTCCTTACTTTCGCCACACCGGAGAACTTCATGACCACCCTTCCCGTAATCTACGGCTACGCCCGGGTCAGCAAGGCCGATGACGACTCGAAGAATCTGGAGACCCAGCTGCACATCCTGGCCGAACATGGCATCCGCGACCACCTGGTCTTCACCGACGTGGCCAGCGGCCGCTCCCTGCTCCGCCCGGGCTGGCAGGCATTGATGGAGCTACTACAGCCTGGGGACACGGTGGTGGTGGCTTTCCTGGACCGGTTCAGCCGGAACTTCGAGGAGGGGGTGAGGATCCAGGCGGAACTTACCCGACAGGACATCGGCATCGTTGCCATCAGGGAGAACATAGACACCAGGGAGGGGAGTGCGGCGGCCAAGTTCTTCCGGCGGTCCATGCTGGCGCAGGGCGCCTACCAGGTGGACTCAGCCAGCGAGCGGATCAAGTTGGGCCTGGAGCGGGCGCGGGCAGAGGGGAGAAGAGTGGGCAGGCCGCCGGCGCTCAGTGGCGAACAACTGGAGCAGTGCCGGCGGATGGCGGAGGAGGGAGCAGGGTTGAGACAGATAGCCCGAGTGTTTGGCTGTTCACCGGCCACGGTCAAGAAGGCTCTGGATATGGAAGGGACAGTCTAAAGTTGAAACCGTTGCGGCCGCCCCTGTCTTTAGGAGGAGTGCGGGCTCCATGGCTGATGGTCTCGGAAGCATTCCTGAAGAGGGCTTGTTGCCTTCACGCGTCTTTTCAAAAACATGCCACAGAATTGTCCTCCCCAAATCGTCGGTTGCGACGATTCCAGTGAGCCTAAACGGTTCCAACTTGGCTGCCGCAAATCAACTGTACGGCGGCGCTGGAATCCCCGCAACAAAAGCTCATTTATGTGGTATGGTGATTCCCATCTCCAATCCGCCAATAGGTGAATAGATTTGGGGAATCAGAAGCGGGGGACTCGTGTCGCGGTAGTTGGCGGAACTGCGGGCCTCATACCCGCAATTGTTCTGGCATCCTACTGGCTGTTTACCCAGAAACCCGATATTGCCGAACAGCGTACGGGCTATCTGGCCCTGGCCCTGCTCTTCGCCTCGCCGTACCTGCTCGGGCTCATTGCCTCCAGGGTGCGGAATCCTGGAGTACGCGGTGGACTGCTTATTGGCGTGGGACTGCTGTCGTTGGTCGCCAGTTTCTCAACGCTCTCGTCACTCGTCGTCTTTTTTCTGCCCGCGACGTTGGTTATTTGGTTCGCCGCGGTCAGGAGTCTCACCGTAGCGGAGCGCCTGGTGGTGACTGCGGTGCCAGCCACCGTCGCTGGCCTGGTGGTCGCCGGGCTGCTGGGATTCGGCTTCTTCGCATTGTTGTGGATGCAGGACGAAGAACCGGAGGTTCGTTGCTGGGCGCTGACTCGAGGCGATGACCTGCGCGTCAGGTGGGAGTCCCGACCCAACATCGGGGCCCCAGGAGGCATGGGTGTATCGGGAAGCGGTGTTGACCAGAGGGCAATATGCACCAGCAGAACGATTCCTGACTCCGAGGGGTGGATAAGCATGGCTGCCGTCGCGCTTGCCCTCCTGGGCATGACGATAGTGGCCAAGTGGCCAGGACTTCCAGTTCAGCGAAGTGGTCCGAAGTTATCGAAATGACGGGTGGCCGAGATCGGCGTGATTCCTGGCCACTGCCTGGGCAATGTTGCCAGTCACCAGGATGTATATCCATCGTGCCTTCAGTTCAAATATGGCGGCCTGCTTTGCAGCTTAGGACCATACTCTGGTGGTTGGGACTTTGTTCCCCGTTCACGGAGGACAGGTAGATGGAACAGGTCGCTCAAGAGGTTGGGTATATGTTTTCTGGGCTCTTTGTTGCCGCTGTTTCAGCCACGGTAACCGGCCTGCTGGGATTCCTCCCGGGACGGAGCTTCCGCTTCCGGCTGCTGCTGATCGCTGCGATGCTGGTGGCGGCGGTGGTCGGGGCCTCGCTTGTTGGACTCGGAACAGGGATGGCATTCAGGAACGTCGTCTCCGAACCGGACGGTTACATTACGGATAAAGAGGCTACCCTGGGTCTTTACCTGCACATTGCCTGTGAGCTGGCGGTGCTGCTCTTAATCGTTCCCGTCGCCTACGTGATAAGGTGCAGACTCTCCCGTACCGGTTAAAAGCATTGGGGCGAGGGGCGTTGCCGATTTCTCCTATTGGGGGACTGATGAGTCCGGACAGGACGTTGTCCGCCGCCGCCGCGCGGGGAACAAACAAGGGGAGGACGCTGCCTTGTACGCCAGCCGCAGCGTGCTTGTAGCTGAACCGCCACACTTTGACTCCCTGGCCTTGTTCTGCGATTCTTTCGTGGAAGCTTTTGCGGACGCTCTCCCCGTATTCTCCGGCGTTCCCACCAGCGGTTCAGGCCAGAACGTAAGATGCCTGCCGCTTCTGAAGGTTCACCCTGGCCGTCCCGTCTGGAGGTCCCTGTGATTGCTAGATTCTCAGTAATTCCCCTGCTTGAGAAGGTCGCCATTGCTTTCGCACTATCGCTGGCTCTGTTCCTTGCCGCGCTGGCAGCTTTCCTGTATTGGTATTGGAATACCTACATTGAGGACTACCAGGACTGGCCTCCGCTTACCATGACCTACTCCGAGACGTCTGGTGACACCGTGTACCGGTTGACTCACCGGACCAAGACCGACTGGCGGGAGGAGATCACACGAGATCCCCTGATGCCCACCATGGTCGGCTCCTACCATGAGGTCGGCGACGGGCAGGTCCGTTCCTTCTACGCTGAAACAGGAGAGCTTGAAACCTCGCCGGGGTCCTTCATCCTTCCCTGGGGAATGCATCCGGTTCCCTTCGCAGTCCTCAAGGTCAGCTACCTGGATATCCCAACCCGGGTCCGGACGGACACCCGCCTGTGCTTCGAGGGGAAGTGCGAGGACAATGCCTGGGGTTGGAGATTCGACGACCACATCTACGCGGACGACATGAGGGGCATCCCCATTGGCGACGGCATCGATAATATTGCCATTACCGAAGTCCTGGTACATGCCCCCCAGGAACCCACCGGCAAGTGAAAGGGAGGCCAGCATTATTGCAAGGATAGCCGGGCAACTCCTGGCTCTCACTCTATTCCTCGCGGTTGCCTGCCAGGGAGACGCCATGCAGTCAGATCCGGATTGGCCGCCACTGACCATGTACTACGAAATGACGTCTACGATGGGTGATGTCGAAGAAGGCACTCTCAAATACAAGCTGAGCTATCATTCGAAAGATCACTGGCGGGAGGATATTATTGCCGCTCCTCCGCTCGTTTCTCCTGTCGGAACCTTCGTTTTGCAGGGAAGGTATGAGATAGTGCGGGACGGACTGCTGGTCCAGTATGACCCGAACTCCGGCAACGTGCACACGGCGGTTCTGGAAGGCGGCACGGGGCCCATGCCCGGGCTGGGCAATATCAGTCCCATGCCGCTGGAAAGGCTGAAGCGAATATATGGCCGGGAGCCCGTAGCGGTGGACACCGGTGCGCGGGTCTGCTTCAGAGATGTCTGTGAGGAGGACGCTCGCGGCTGGTCATTCGACCTCAAACAGCAGCACGTCTACGCAGACGACCTTCGCGGGATTCCGATCAGACTGGACACCCTGGATATTACGGAAGTGCTCGTGAATGACGTCCGGCAGCCCTACCGTGGCCAGTAGTTGAACAACTCTAAAACGAGTGACCGAAGACTATGGTCTGCCGGATTGACAGTGTTGCCGCCAACAGCGCGGAGGCGGCGGGCAATCTGATCCTTGCAAGTCGCACGTCCGCTGTTAGTGATGTTATTTTGTTATCCGGCGAGAATGCCACCCTCGCTAATCCGGAGTGACCAACGATGCAGCCAGGACCTCAGCCTGCCCCCCCGGTGCTGAGTTTCTTGGCGGGCGGGCTATCCGCTCTGACAAACCTTCTGACGGTCACGCGAGACATGTCCAACTCTCGTGGGACGGCCCACCAGTATGTACACTGTGTTCCTGGGATTCGGTATAAGTGGTTGCGCCAAGATATACAGTCATGGTCTGGCTTAATATTGACATTGTCCAAGTTATGCAATATAAAAGATACACACCCTAACTGATTGCGGCAATTCTTTGGTGTTGGTTTGTGTTGCACACTTCAGCCGATTGGGCATGGACAGAAAGTAAGATGGCCGTGTCATTCCAGATGGATGACGTTATTGTTCACACAACTTGCGCCAATTAACGAGTGAGCCTTCACGTAGCCCCAATCAGCGAAGCCCAAAAAGCCGATGTCCTTGCCCGGGAACGGTGCACGATCGTCGACCCGCGGGTTAAGGTGCGCGCAGCTGGGTTTTTGAACCGGCCGCTGGTTCCCTGAACCAGGAGGGTGCTAACGGTCCGAAAAACGGCACAGCCATAATGGGGTAAACCATATGACAACAGCAACAAGACCCAAGCGTTCCTTGGCCGGGATCGAATTGATCAGGCTTCTCTCACGGGAGGGGGATCGGATCTTCACTACAGATCGGGCGAGAGAACTGGCTCCCCAGGCAGGTCTCCGTGATCCCTACGTGTGCGAATCCCTGCACCATCTGCAGCGCAATAACTGGATCGTTCCTCTCCGTCGCGGACTCTACGCGCTGTCTTCACCTGTTCCCGGTGTTGCAGACGTCCACGAGTTTGAGGTGGCCATGGCACTGCTTCAGCCCGCAGCCATTTCCCATTGGTCGGCGCTGAACTACCACGGACTGACAGAGCAAGTCCCACGAAAGGTGTTCGTGCTCACGACTACGGATGCATCCGTCCCCCGGAAGCGGGCAGGTGAAGGCACAAGCCCAGGGGGCGGATACCCTGTGAACGGAACCGTCTTTCAGTTCGTTCAGGTCCAGCCGGACCGTTATTTCGGCACCGAAACGGTTTGGATGGGGGACGCCCGAGTATCAATCACCGACCTGGAGCGAACCCTCCTGGACTGTGTGGCGATGCCGCAACATTGTGGCGGCTTTGGCGAGGTGATCCACGCCTTCGGGGCAGCCATACCCCGGGTCGACATGGAGCGACTTTCGGGATATGCCCTGCGGTTGGGTCCGACTATCGCCAAGCGAACTGGCTGGATCCTGGAGCACCATAACTGCGAGGCACCTCAACTGGAGGTATTGGCCGCAATTCCCATGAAGGGGACTGGCAAGCTTGACCCGACCGGTCCCAGAAGGGGCGTGTACAACAAGCGTTGGTTGCTTCAGGAAAACCTGCCATGAATAATACGCCATGAGGCCGCTGCGTAACCGCCTGCGAGAAGCCCGGCGGCAGCTTGGTCTACAATCCTACGTTGTCGAGCGGGACTATATCCTGTCCTGGGTGCTTGCTGGCATCGGCGCTGTGCCGGAGCTGAAAGATACTCTGGTGTTCAAGGGCGGAACTGCGCTGAAGAAGTGTTACTTCGGGGATTACCGTTTCTCTGAGGATCTGGACTTTTCAGCTCTGGAAGGCGTGCCTACCGGCGAGGCCATGGAAGAACTCATGGCCCTGGTATGTGAGGCAGCACGAAAAATGCTGTATGAGTATGCTGATGTTGAGTTTGTCTGTCAGCGCCATTTGGAGCATAACCCGCATCCGGGTGGTCAGGAAGCCTTCGAAATTCATGCCCGGTTGCCCTGGCATCCGCGGCCAGATATTCCAGTCAAAGTGGAAATTACCGTGGATGAGCTTATCGCCTGGCCGGTCGAACGGCGCTCGATCATTCACGGCTACGGGGAGCCGCTGGACGTAGAATTGCAGATCTATTCGCCGACCGAGGTTGTTGCCGAGAAGTTGAGGGCCATACGGCAACAACTGAAGTTGCTGGAACAGAGAGGATGGACCCGGAACCGCGCACGCGACTACTACGACCTCTGGCGCGTCCTGGGAACTTTCGGGGACAGTGTGGACCGGGTTAACTTTATTGGTCGTTTCCACGATAAGTGCAAACTGAGAAACGTCGACTTCGAAGGTCCGGATGATTTCTTCGACTCCCGGGTCATAGATGACGTGAAACAGGGGTGGGAATCTTCTCTTGCACCCTTGGTTACTGATCTCCCGGACTTTGATACGGTGATGGGCGAATTGCAGCCGCAGGTGGAGCTCTTACTTGAACCGGCACCGTAACGGCAATTATAGGACACGTTACCCGGCGGGTTTCAAGGGCCTTCTGTCAGTATGGTTCTGTCTCCTTCGGGCTGATGTCCAGTCGCTAGCAACGACACCCTGCCCAGGTGGCACACCGGTTGACTTGCAATGGGATCGACTGTGGCCAGCCAGTCCGGGCCGGACCTTTGCCTTGCCAGTAGCCAGCAGATAGGTAGAATTAATACCGCAAGAGCGGTAACCGTCAACCGTTATCGGGGAGTCTTGTCAAGAAGTTGGGCGGCCTCATGTGTTGTAGAACGAAAGGCATCATTTCTTCAGCTAAGCCTCCGGCCAACTCCCAAGCTTGTTCATCCGTTAGGATCTCTCCCGCTTTTAATCCCAAGTTTGCCATAGCGGTCCTTGTAGCGTAGTCGCTGGCTTGGGACAGTGCTTTCTTAAACCGGATCTCTTCAATAACGTTAAAGAGGTCGGTGAACGCCCGAAGGTATTCGGCGTCGTCGAACTTGTTGTAAGTAAATGCTTCATGAATCTCTGAGAGAGTTAAATCTAAATCGACTGAAAGCGTCAGGTCTTTACCCTTGATTGGGTCAATGGAGTAAGTGTGCTTAAAGTCCGCGCCGCTGTGCGATTGAGATAGGCACAGGACAACACGGAGCAGGCCAAACAGTTCGATGTAGCCTACTATAGTCGATTCTACTGGATCCCCCTTTACACAAACGCAGTGGAAGGGAACCCTGGCCGGACGGTTGAGGATGAAGTCTTTGTTACTGACGTACCAGTAACCGAAGCAGGGTTCCGCTCCTTCGTTCAACAAGTAATCAAAGGCCAAGTCGCAATTGCTGGGGTCCACCCCCGCGTCGAAGACCAATGCCAAAGCCGACTTTACCAATGACCTGCCTGATTCCAAACCTCCGAAATTGCCAGTTATCTCTATCAGGTCAGAGCTGTAGTAACGGTTTTCCTGGGCAGAGGCAATTATGCGATCCAAGTCGAGCTCATTGATTTGGGGATATTTTCTGCTGAGTCCCCGAAGCTGCTGTCGTAGTTCTTTTCTCGTTGCAGCCTCAACGTGCACCTTGGTGAAGTTTTCCTCCTCGGTTACTTCTCTGTGGGGAGTTCCACGACTCATAGAGCCATCTGGGCTCATCCGGATGCTGTCACCGCCAAGGGTTGAAAAAGTTTGTGAAGGGACCTCTCCTCTCTGGCGTGCAATTCCGAGCAGAAGGCACAACGGCTGCAGTTGTTTAGTTAGGCTGTCATCCCATTCTGAACCTGAGCGGCTGTTGCAGTCCTGACATATAAAACCCTTCACTTTCTTGCGTCCGCCGATGGCATTGAGTATTACATGCTCTGCGCTGTTGTTATCTATATTGATTTTGCTTTTGCATAGAGTGCAATGCTGGAGTGCCATTTCTAGCCGCCCCTCCTCTCAATCTTGGGGACACAATTATGCTAACTGTCCCCCTTCTGTTTCCGTCAATGCTTGCGGGAGTGTCACCACCCCTTCCGGGGTCGATTCCGGTAGGGGGCAGGATCGTACGCTATGGGGAAAGGCGGCGGTTGCGAGTGTGATAGACGGTTGGTCTGGGGAGTGAGAAGATCTCAGCGATCTCGCTGATGTAATACTCGCCTGTGGCGTGCATGCGGCGGAGTTCCCGCTGCTGTCTGTCCGTCAGTTTGGGTTGCTTGCCTGCCAATTTGCCCTTGGCGCGGGCGATGGCCATGCCCTCGCGGGTGAGCATACGGCTGAGATCAGCTTCGAATTCGGCGAGGCCGTCATACAGCGGAAACGTGCCGGGATCACCGTCGAGCCCGAGCTACTGGCCCAGATCTCACCCCTTGGGTGGGCCGCCCATATTCTGCTCACCGGCGAATACCGGTGGCCAAAACACCAATAGCGACCTTAACGTACCATTCTGCCCCCTACCGGAATCGACCCGTGCAGGTCATGATCACGACGTCGGCGCCGTGGGAATCAATTCCCGACCTGGTGAGAGTGGACATGCGCTTAAATCCTAACTATCAAAAACCTAACCGTTGCTGGAACGAGCGCCGGCTTCCGAAGACCAACGGTTCCCAATCTCCTTGAATTTCACTTCGATGCCTTCGACTTCGTAAGGGGCACAGTTGATTATCTCCGCGTCTTCCAAGTCGAAAACGGCAATGTTATATCCGACTCTGTCTCCCTGGTCGAACTGACTTCTATATACCAGGGCATCAAAGCCTGCCTCTTGGAACAGTTCCCCCAGGATTCGAGTTGGTAAGTAGCTCACATTCTCGTCCGAAGGCGTCACAGGCCGTGAAAAAGCGTTATCAATATCTATCCAAACAGCTTGCTCTCTGGCTTCTGCATCGGGTTCTTCTTTGCCAATGAGATGCCGAAGGTTTAGGTTGGTCCATGATAACTTCCCATGCCCTTCTGTCAGATCAATTGTTGCAAGTTCACGTGTGATCCTGAACTGGGCAACGGACACCTCAGACCCCACCCATGGCCTTACTTCAGAGATGGCTGTCTGTTTAGTCGAGGCCAAATAAAGAACAGGGATTCCTGCCGAATTGGCGCGACCTTCTTTAGAATGGGCAGTGTCAGGTTTCATCCTCGCCGGGGGAAAGCCGACCGGTTCTTCACCATATTCCATTCCATTCTCATCCTTCAAAGCTCGGTATTCAATGTCCAGCTGAGCGCGCCATAGAATAGAGCCCTCTGTTATCCTGGTACGCCGCTTGTTAGCTGTCTGCCTGACAGTGTCTAGGAAGGACTCTATCTCTTTGGTCCAGATATGACGACGATGTCGCCTGACGCGCTGTTCAAATTTTTGGTAACTTCTCCAAGAAGCGAACTCGGGAGTCTCCGGCTTGTCTGACGATTCCGGCAACAGTTCCTTTTCCATGTGCAGCATTCTCCTTGACGACAGTTTGGCCCCGAGCCGCGGAAGTAGAGATTCGGCGCGAATCCCTGGCCAATACCAAAAATTACTTAGTCAGCGGCCCTGTCGATTACGCTGCTTACATTGCTTCCTGGGCATGTCGCGAGTCTGGTATGGTGGGATGCTGCTCGATGTGGTTATCCGGTTCAACTGCAACGTGCATTTACTTGTGAGCCTCGCTAGCCGATGGCTATGATTCTTCGGGCCCGTGATGGGTCAAGCACGTGGAACTCATGCTTGGCACCAATGTTTATCTCCACACAAGTCCGCAACTTCCTTAGTTGCGATTCCTCGTCGGGTTCGCTGGCGAAATAATTCGGATTTACGTCCAGCAGTTCCCTGGCTCGCATTGCTGAGACGGGAAGGATTTCGATTTTCAGGTCTTGGCCGTCTTCGAACTGGGAGCGCACCAACCTTCCCCATGTCCCGAGGTCTACGACGTAGATCTTCTTCTCACCGTCGCGAGGCCCCCGCAGAATTGGGTGATCGTTGTACCTCGCCATTTCTCCGATGCGCTCGTTCTCCGGGACCTGCCAGTCCATTATGTACCCCTCGGGCCGGGCCATAGCCAGGTCGAGTCCCATGTCTTCCCAATACCCTGCCAGGACTACAGCGATTTTTCCTGAGGGGTTGATCTCCGTTATCTCCTGGTCTATTACCTGCAGGAAGGCTTCCGGAGAATCCAATGTGGCTATAACAGTAGCTGCACTATCCAGTTCCTCGCAAAGACCCTTCATTACATCGTCAGAGAGGCCACGTCCCCACCGGTCACCTTCAAGACGAGCGCAGCCAACACGAGGGTCCTCTGGTGACTCCGTCAGGAAGCCCTTTGGTACCAGTTCGCGAAAGCTGCGTTCCTGGGGAGCAGCTTCTGCCTCCCCCGAAAGGGATCCATAGGCTCCTGCTTGCTTGAATAGCTGCTCCAAGGGATTCTCGGCAAATGCCGTTGTATATACCTCCGACTTGAAGGTAGAGACCCTGTCCACGCTGAGTTCACGACCGATTATTTGATAGTCCTGTGCCACTTCGTCTCTTCGTTCAGCTGCCCTCAGGGCAGCAGTGGCCAACTGTCGGCGTTGCTCTTTCGTTACATCGGCATCGTCAACTACGTGAGTTGCAAGCCTTTCTGAATTCTGTACGAACCAAGCGGACACTTGAGTTGCACGTCCCTGCAGGCTGAGGTCGGGAGGTTCGGTTGTACTTAGGTCCATAAGGCGCACCGTAAAGAATGTCAGCGGATATCTTTCCGGAGCAATGGGACGAGCTAGAAAGCTGGGAGTTCCTTCCATATCCCAATCCCATTGCGACCACAGGGAGGATTGTCCGATTTCGTCGCGTTCCAGCGCCTGCACGAGGTTGGCTACCAATCGGCCAACACTCCCATGTGCTTCTCGTGCGACGTCCAGGTAGGGAGCGAGGTCCGCTATACCACCTTCCTCGGCCAGGATTAAAGCTCGCCCTGCCAAGCCCATCAGAACTATCCAGTATCCTTCCTGCACCTTCTGGTACAAGCTTCCCAACTCTTGTAGTTGCGATCTATCACCCATCAAATGAGGACGGAGAGTCTGGAGTAACACTTGGAATTCTCTGTGTAGTTTCCCGTAGTCTTCGGCCTGATCCGCACCCAAGGCATCGGAGAGAAAAAGCTCTTGCTGCCTGATCAGTTCAACGGCGTAGAGAGCCTTCTCATCCGCACTGCCTCCCCTAAGGAGCACCGGCATATTCAACCACGCCCTGCCGCGGAGCATCTCTCTAAACCCGCTGCCGCTACGGGATGCTATCTGGTAGTTCATCCTGTACCCGTCCAGCGCGGCCGTGAACAAATCCCCGCAACGTTTACGGGCGCCGGTGCTGACGAGCCAATAGTCGAACCTAAGGAGCATGCGTAAGTAGTCCAGATTCCCTTCATTAATCACTTCCTGGCGGAAGGAGTAGAGGTTACGGCCCAACTCCCTTAGCGGCGGCCATTCTGGTTGTTGCCCAGGGGGAGCCCATTTGAATCCAGTTTTCTCGATCTCCGCCATTGAGTCTTCGACAACTTCCTCGATCGACTCGAGGGACTGCCAGAACTCCCCCTGGCGACGTTCAGCCATCGCTCGGCGCGCCTCGTCCAGCAAGGCGCGAATCGACTCATCAGCCGAGCCTTCGTCTGGCCCCGGGAACATGTTAGTGAGGTTAACGTCGGTGGCATCACGAGAAGCAATGGTTCGCCTGAGCCGTTGCAGAAAAGCTTGGACTGCCACATGCACATCGCGTTTGTTGACGTCCCTCCTCAGGTTGGCCCAGTGTGCAGGTCGGGATAGTTGAATTGCTCGTTCCAGGAGGGCATAGGCCAACACCAGGTTAGCAAGAAAGGCAACGGCGGCGACCAGAGGAAGGTTGCAGAGGCCAGGTTTTGACATAGCTATTGCATTAGCCCAACCGGTGAAATCCTCATCGATCAGTATTACGGCTGTGACACTTAGGGCGACCAGGCTATTCCAGAAAATGGGCTTTACCCACGACCTGCGAATGTATTCGCGGTACATACGGTCGTCAACATCTCGCCTGCTGTTGGCACCCTGCATCACAAAGATGGTAACTGCCAGCGTCAATGCCGCGATCGCCCCCTGAGCAGTCAGCAAACCGGTTAGAGCCGCGCCTGCGTTCCTCACTTCAGGCAACCAGCATATTGGTGGAACTACTAATGCAAGTGCCAATATAGTCAAGACTGACATGGGGGCAACAGCAACCCACGAAATACGTCTCATTAGAAATTTGGTGATGTCGGATGGAATGTAGGCACGGTTAGCCCAGCCTCGTAGTGTCCAGCCTGCATTGCTGAGATTTCCTGGCAGCCATGTCTTCCTCCGTAATGAGCGAGTCAATGCCAACTTGGCGAGAATGCTCAAAATTAAGTTGGCGTTGGCGCAGGTGAGCGACGCGGTTGTCGGTATCGGAGTTAGTCAGTTCGTACATCCTTTCCTCCTCTATTTTGGTGGTGAGGGGTATTCAGAGACTGCATCTTCCCCGTCGCCGTCCTGCGTGTACTGGTGGGCAGGGTCTCCTCGGTCAACGGGCACCATGCCGTTGACCTGGCTTTGCTGCAAGTAATTCTTTGGTTAGCGGGGTTTATCTAAGCTCTTCGGTGTCAGGAATTCTGTTCAGCCAGGCCATGAAGTGAAACGCGACCAGGCGCCTTCCCTGCTCCTCCCCGGTGGCCATGCGTTCCAGCAGCCTGACCATGATGTTGCCGAGGGCGCTGAAAGGCTCGCACTCGCAGCCTTTTGCGGGCCTGGTCTAATCGAAATTGCCCATTTCGAAGTAGGCTTTGACCTCCCCTTGGGCGTAGCCCTCGACATACCAGCCACAGGGCTCAGGGCAGTCGCAAACTCCCTTACGCATGATAGGTCTCCCGTCTAATAGCCTTTGCATGAAGGGCGGCAGAGCTGAATGTGTGACTGGCTATTCACAAACTATGCCGGCGTCCTCCCCGTCACGCATGCGCTCACAATCGGGGCGTCCCCGCCTACAGGATACAGCCGTACTATAAATCCCCTCGCTCTGGGCCACTACTTCCTGGCCGCGCCCATGCGGAACTTCTTGGTCCCGCAGACGGCGCAGAGGCCGGTGACCGCGGGACGTCCGTTCTTCAGCACAACCTCCTGGGTCTCCAGGGTGTCCGTCTTCTCGCGGCACTTGAAGCAGTAGATCTGGTCGCTGGCTGCGCTGGTCATATGTTGCTCCTCCTGGATTGATTGCTTTTACTGTCCACCGCCCATCCGGCGGGGTTGGGGGATCCGAACTATGGCCCGACTGCGCCGCTGGGCCCGACGCTGCACTGTACCATACGGGGTCAAGGGGGCCTCTCCCGTAACACCTAACCACGGCGCGGGCCACCGCGATCGGCTGGTCACACCTGAAACTCCCCACGGTGGTACCTGGCCAACCGCTTGCCCGTCAGAACCGCCAACGCCTCGTCCACCATCACGCCGGTGGCCAGGTTGTCCGCCCGCAGCTCCGCCATCTTCAGCCGGTATCCGTCCTTACCCTTGGTCCCCTTAACGCGGTTGCAGTAGCTGCAGAGCAGCTGCAGGTTCCGCTCCTCGGTCCTCCCGTCGTCGGCCAGCGCCACGATGTGGTCCACCTCAAAGCGCAGGTAGTGGGGCTGGTAGATGCCGCAACCGGGGCAGATGCCCTGCTGCACCGCAAACAAGGCCCTCCGCACCGACTCGGGCGCCCTTTCCCGCCCAGGTCCTGACCGTCGCCCTCGCGGCGGCCGCTTCTCGTAGACCTCCTCCGGTTCCAGGTACTCCCGCACCAGCGCCAGGTCCATGGGCCGTTCCGGCTCCCTGAAGATGTACCGGCCCCGGCCCACCCGGGCCAGCAGCTGAGGGGCGGGCTTGGAGTGGGACTCAGGGCTCATGCCCGCCAGGTCCGAGAGTTCCCGGTTGACCAGGTTCCGGTCCCGCTTGGCCCGTGGATCAAATCCGGCCACACCGGTGCTGGCCACCGCCTCGTAGATCTCCCCGGTGCTCAGGGGCCGTTCTTTGTGTTCGGCCATGACCCGCACGATATGCGGCCTCAGGCTGCCAGCCGCCATGTCGCTCCTCCTCGTCTTCGCCGGAACCGGCGCTGTTCAGGCATCTCCATCAGATTATATATCCACGGCAAGCGCTCCTGCCGCGCACCATGGTTCCCTCCGACAGGTTCCCTGCGCCGCTGCACACATTTTAAACAGGCCGCCCAGCTCTGGCGGCCTGTGGTCGGCAGGCATTGGTTGAGGGAACGGAGGGAGCTGGCGGTGCCCCGCCAGAACCAAAGGGGACGATCCTATGGCCTGACCCTTTCCCCCTGCTCTCTGTTGAGTTCCATCTCCTGGTCGCCATTGCCGAGGGAGGTCCGTTTCCCAGTTCGCCAACCCTGCGTGGGGCGCGGCGGGTTCGGAGAGAGACCTGCCCAAACAGCTGCCGCCTGCTGCAGGTAACCGGACACGCCCCGCGTTGTCGGAGCGTCAGCAGCGGAGATGGAATCCGGCTGGGCGCAGGCTCAAGCGGTAATGCGGCCGACCAATTGGTCGGCCGCGTCTCGGTGGGAAGCGGGTTGGACAGAAGTAACGGCGTGGCAGACCGGCGTCAGCGCAAGGGTGCCTGCACCGAGGCGGGTCATTCTCTCCAGGCCCAGCCAGTTCACCATCCAAACAGATTCAAGAGGTACGCCCAGACATGCAGATGTATCCCAGGTCATTCCCCCGCCACCGGCTCAATGACCCCTTCAGACAGGCCGAGAAGCGCATCTACGAAGCATTGGAAACCTGCGGAGCGCGAGGCTTCGCCTACTACGAGTGGCAGCGGAACAAGCAGTCGCTGCACCTGGACTTCGCCCTGTGGATACCGGACGTTGGCCGCTTCGGCCTGCAGGTCAAGGGAGGGCATTACAGCTTCTCCGAGGGGGAGTGGTACCGCAGGAGAGGCCGCAGGGGCTCCTATGGCATGGTCAACACATGCCCACTGGCCGTGACCTCCGACAGCACCATGAGCCTCCTCAACGAGGTTTCGGAGACCCTGCAACAGCCATCCTACTTCGTACCCGTCCTGCTGTTCCCCGACATGGAGCCCAATGCCGCCATCAGCGCCAGGGCCCGGCGCAGCAACGTCCACCTGGTATGGCAGGCCGACCGCCTCCTGCCCCGCCTCCTCGAAATTGCCCGGGAGGCCCACGTGCTCCATCCGCCGGTTTCATCGGACATCCGCAGCGAGATAGCGGTTATCACCGACGGCCAGGTCAGGTATTCGGAGCATATTGCCAGCGGCAACCCCTCGGGTTCTGGGCCGGTTCCGGCGGCTTCCATCTCCGCTCCAGGGTT
Source organism: SAR202 cluster bacterium bin22 (assembly GCA_002238505.1). Classification (GTDB taxonomy): domain Bacteria; phylum Chloroflexota; class Dehalococcoidia; order Lucifugimonadales; family UBA3495; genus Bin22. The sequence continues at coordinate 32,477 of MPMM01000025.1, forward strand.
GCTCATCAGCAGCGCCGGAAAGGTGCGGTTCCACGGCAGGGCGCCGGACCGGCGGGCCACACCAGACAGGGAGGATCCGGACATGTAGGAGACGAGAATCAACATCAGCCGCATCCAGCAGTTTCATGGCCAACGGCAACCGGTCGCTGCACTGGCAAGTGCGGTGGCCAACAAACCCAAATTCAATGATGATTCAGGAGCTACAACAACATGGAAATTCTACCCATCAACGCAGCGGAGCTGCTTCAGGAGCCGGACCAGGCCGCCCTCCGCCTGGTCCACACCCAGATCGAGAACAGCCAGGAGGCGGGCCAGGCCCTCTACTTTGCCAATGAGGGTCCGCGAATGCGGCGCCCGGACTTCCTCCTCGGTCTCGTCGACCGGGCCTATTTCGCGCTCCAGGTCGCCGTCCAGCCCCACGGTGTCAGGGACGGCAAACTGGTGCTGGTCCCCGCGGCGGCCGGGGTAAAGCCGGCATTGAGCCCGGTGGGCTACGTCTCAGCCCGTTCTGTCGGCGTCAGCAAGGACGTCAAGAAACACCTGGGGTACCGCATATTCGTGATTCCGGTGGCCGTGTTCGTGGGCGAGGACCCCGACAACACCGTGCAGGCCTGGGCCATCGAGCACGATGTGCGGATCCTCTTCAGCACCGACCACCTGATGGAGCAGCTGGTCGTCATTGCCGAGGAATACGCTGACCAGATCTATACCCCGCCCACCATGGCGGAGATCCGAGACGTCATGGGAGTCTTCAATGCCGAGGCGCTTCCCCAGGCGGCGCCGGCGCCTCAGGGCAATCAAGTGCCCATTCCTGACGGGGACCTGACGGCCCGCCAGGTGATCATCCAGCACGCGGACACGGTCAACGTTTATACCGTCGGAGCCGGCGGCGATGGAGCGGGCGCCGTCTCCAGCGCCCGGAACGGGGTGGAGGTGGACCTGGAAATGCCCTGACGACCGATTGCGCTGCACATGCACCGCCGGTCAGGTAGTAGCCGTAGGAGGAGGTCATTGCCCGGCCTCCTCCTGCCGGCCAGCGCGCACGCCATGGGCAAACTGTTTTCTGTGAGGCAATCCGTCCGCTCTCATAGGGAACACCCCCGATAATGAATTTTTCGGCTCCTCCGCAACACTGACGGACCTTCCCTGAGCTGTCCGGTTACAGGGGCTTACAGTTCAATGCCGGACCTGGTTGCCAACGGCGCGCTCACGTCCCATTTTTGGTAAGTATATATCCCAATATATGGGTGCTTTTTCTAGCGGTTCGGGTGTTGTTCCGGGGCCCCGGAACAACACCGAATATTGATATAGGCCTCTTCAAGCGCTTTCTCACCCGTATTTGACAGGTGGACCAGGTATTTTCCCAGGAGTTCCTGTTCGTAGGGGGTCATGGCGCCCTCTCCTTGTCGGTAGTCTGCCGAGTTAATTCTGTTTTCGTCAACTGCGTGGGCGTCTTATCCTGCCTGGTTTTAGAGACTGGACCAGTTGCTGTGAAGGGCCGGCGATCTTCCAACTTCGCGCGGCTATTGCTTCGTTGATAGCGTCAATCGTTCGGACTCCCTTCTCGTCGTTGTCCAGACGCACAATCCTTTCGACGTCTGGAGAATCTGTCGGAGCAATTGCCACGTCGTGAGCCACTGGAAGCCAGGCTCCTTGTATCCAGCGTTCAAGGCTGCTGTCTTTAACTATAGCCAAACCACAACTACCTGCGATAAAACTGTTTTCGGGGGAGGCAATGACAGCAACTTGCAAGCCAGCTGTTCTTATAAAGTTGTCTTCAACTTCTTGAAGAATGGGGTGCGATCCAGCAGAAAACCTTGCGTTAGAATTGTGCTGACTGTCATCCACTAAATCTGCCACCCGGTCAATCTGAAGCAGTTCTTCTTTACTTGGGAGAATAACTCCGTATTTCTCGGCAACCCTACTGGCTGCTTCGTAGAATGCGTCATCGTATGGTCGGTACTGCCAAATCTCAGCCTGACCTTCGGGGGTTCGCCGTGTCATGGCGAGGTAAAACTCTTTCCAAGCGCGTCGCTGATTAGGAGATAACTTGGGGCAACGACCTCTTCGTGCTTGCTCAATAATTCGTTGAATTGCCGGTTCTGCTTTGTCTTCAATATTACTGAGAGTATTCTCATGCTCAAAGGTTAAATCGACCGTGTAGCTTTGCCCTGAATCCGAGGGTATTACGTTGCGAGTTGCATTCAGGTCTCGTTGCTTGAAGACGTTTGTGGGATTGGTTTTATATACGTTCTCGCCGTCGTTGACCCAGATTTTGCCGCTGCTATTACAGAAACGTTTCAACAGCATTTCAGGATTATAGTGGTGACCTCTGGGGCTACTCGCTTGCATCTCTCCTCCTGCATTTCTAGAGCAGTCAACGCTTGGCGTCCAGTTGCTTTTAACCCTCTCTCCCCTGGTAATACCTGGCCACCGCGCCCCGGTCGGCGGCTTGTCGCTCGGTGTACCGAGCCGGCATTTTGGAGCTTTTCCACCGACCCGCGGTCATCAACGCCGGCAGCTCCACGCCGCTTTTCACCAGGTCCTGAGCCATGCCTACTCGGCCGCTGTGACCGGTGTAGCCGTCGCCCAGGCCTGCGGCCTCCGCGGCAGCCGTGACCCGCTTCCCGATGTTGCGGGTGGTCATCCCGAATACTGATGCCCCTGGGTCCAGCAGGTCCGGCGCGGGCCGGATGGCCAGCAGGGCCTGGGCAGCCTCCCTGCCGACGTAGAGTACCACGCCCTCGGCTTCCTGGTCGGTCTTGGACCTGCGCAGTGTAATCAGCGCGGCGCCGTCGTCCCGGAACTCCAGGTCGCCCCAGGTGAGCGCCGCGGCCTCGGACCTTGTGAGCAACCCGTCCCTGAGGGTGGCCAGCAGGGCCACGTCCACCCGGTCTCTCCAGGACGCTCGCTGTGCCGACTCCAGGCCCTTGCCCCGGCCGCCGAAGGGTCGTTTGATGCCGGCGGTGGCCTTCACCCGCCGCCAGGGCCTCGGCGGTGAGCGACCGTGCCTGCTTCTGGGGTTTTCCGTGGGCCCGGGCGATGCCCTTGATGGCCTGACGTACCCCTCGTTATCGGTGGGATCAGGGTGGCCAGCGGCCTTGTGGATCGCGGCCAGGGCTGCCTTGTGGAGCCGGACGGTGGTCACCGAGAGGCGGCGCTCCTCGGCCAGGTGGGCCAGGTAGGCGGCCACCAGGGGCGGAGATGCTGGGAGCGCCAGGGCTCCCCGGGCCTGGGCCCAGGCTTCAAAACTCTTTCACGCGGAGTTGTACATGGCCCGGGTGTTGTCGGAGAAGCTGGAGTCCAGGGAGCGGTGCAGCCGGGCCAGGTCGGCGCTGGTGGTGAGACCGGTGATGGAGGCCGGCAGGGCCTCAGCGGATTCCTGGGGGACTGGCAAGAGATAATTCTGCGTGGACATGGTCGGCCTCCCTGGCAGGTTTTACAAACCAATGAGGGAGCATTGCCTTAAGGGGTTGTCTCGACGTTGATGATGATCCGGCAGTGGTCGCTGGAGCCCCATTCTTCGACCTGGTTCATTGCTCGGGTGGTCACATCCTTGGTCAAGGCACGGGATGCGAAAACGTGATCCAATTGCAGTTCTGCCGTTTCCGGTTTCTTCCTAGCGGTATGGTACGTGGGGACGTCCAGGGAGCCCACGGTGAGATTTTCCGGCACCGGATCGGCCTTGCGGCCGTCGGGGTATCTGGGGCCCACGTATTCCAGGCCCAGTACAGCCAGTCGGTCAATTATGGTCTGGGCCCTGCTGGTGAAGGTGCTGGAGTCACCGAAGCAGACGTTTAGATCTCCTGCCGCGACGATTCGGTGCTCTGGGCCGTCTCCCGAATATGAGGGAACGAGGACGGTCAGATCTGAAATTATTCGGTGGGCCGATGCGTCGGGATAGAGCGACCTGGACCCTACATTGGGATGCGAGCTCTGCCAGGCTGCATACATGGAAACGACGTTGAAGGGTTCTCCTCCGTCCACGGCGGTGACTGTGGCGGCGTCCCATAGCCCTATACCACTGGCCGGCATCTGGCGCGGCCCTAGCTTGCCTCGGTGGGGCTCAACCTGCTCGTACCATTGGACTTCCACCCGGTTTGAAAGCTTCACCACGCGTGGCGGTCGGAGAGCCGTGGCAGTGTAAGATTCGCCTAGCCAGGGTTTGTACGGACCGAGTTCTATAGAGTCGAGGACGTCAGGGGGCGGCGTGCAGGTTTCCTGCAGCAGAGCTACGTCGGCGTCCATTTCAAGTAAGTCGAACCAGGGCTGCCTGGCAAATCCCGTGTTCCAACTGACTATCTTGATCATGGCTTATCTCCCGGATGTCTAGAGGTGGGCGTCCGCAGGTTCTGGGGGGTGTCCTGGGGAGCTGGCAGGAGGGGGTTCTGGTGGGCCAATTCGGGGCACCTCACGAGTTCCTACAAGGGCAATTATAGGACATGTTGTGGAGGCGAAATACACCTGTGGCCTGGCCGGCATTTCCGCACAAGAGAACCAGGGGCTTGGCGTCGTATACTGACCGCAAACATATTCGCCGAGGTGACGACCATGCAACAGCCTGTCGGTTTTCCTCCCTTCCAGCCCTATTCGGACTCTGCTCCGGAGGAAATCCCCCTAAACCTGTTTCCGCTTGATGAGCAGGTGATGGTTGCCCTGGCCCATTGTCCCGGGGCGTCCGTTCCAAATATCTCGGGGTTGTTGGGTGTGGGCGAAAAGCGGATCTACGAGGCCTGTGCGAGCCTCGAGGGGCAGGGGTTTATATCTTATCGCGAGATGGGAGTGACCCGGGACAGCATCCGCCGGTTCTGGCTGTCCCGGCTGGGCGTCCTGCACGTAACCAGGCCCTGCGAGCGCGAAGGCCTGACCCGTCCGGCATTGCCTCTGAGCCGGCAACTGACTGAGGATGGAGTCCTGAAGCAGCTGGAATGGTTCACGACGACCGAAGCGTTGTACGAGGCTATCCTGCATTTTTGGACCAGCGGGCTGGCCGAGCCTTTCCAGTGGGAGTCCCCTTATGCGGAGCCGGCTGCCAGCAGCCTGGTATGGCTGGGGATCCCCGCCCTGACTGAGGTCCGGTTGGTGTTCAGCGGCCGGCTCCACGCGGTCCTGACCTGGCGGTTCCAGCGCCCTGGCCGTCGCCCCCGGCATTACTCCCTGCCCGTTTTCGGAGCGGGCCTGTTGCCGCAGGAAGACTATCAGAACCGAAGCCTGCGCTTGGAGTCTCAGGTGATTCGCGCTCCCAGGGATCCTGAGAATAGTATCTGGTGGGATATGGATCCGCCCGTCGTGGCCATTGGGGTGGATGAGTTCGCCGCGTGGCGGGCACGAAGGGCGTACGGGGACGATGTGTCGGTGGGTTCCATGGATCCGGAAGGGCGCCTGGTCTGGGCTGCCGAGGCCAGCCACAGCGAGTGGACCGTGGCGGAAAGCGGCGGGTCGGACAGGGTGATAGGCAACCCCGAATCGGCGATACGGGAGAGGGCTCCGGCCCTGGTGAAGCTGGGGAAGCGGGAGTACCGGGTCTTCTCCTTCATCGGACAGTTCCGGGCGGCCAGGCCTTCGCACCTGGCCAGGGCTTTCAACATGGGCGGGGGCTCGGTCAAAAGGGCCGTAGGGAATCTGGCAAAAGAGGGACTGGTAGTAATTGTTGACGGTCACCTGTACCTGGGCGCGCAGGGTGTGGCGCTGCTGGCGGCCCGGGACCGGATTGATGGCAAGCGACTCGTTGAGGTTACCTACGAGGACCCGACGGGAGCGGCGGCGGTCCGGGAGCGGCGGCGCGATGAGGCGGTGGCCGAGGTGGCCTCCTATTTTATGGCCCGTGGCCTGGCGGTGGCAGCCGGCTGGCGGTGGGTCGTCGCCTGGGAGGGCGGCCAGTTGGCCCCTGACCTGTGGGTGCTGGTCCAGGCGCCCGGCAGCCAGCAGGGAACCTGGATCCCTGTGGAGATGGAGTTCTCATCGGAGGAAAAGCTGCGCTCGTACCGGCTGGCCCCCAAGGATCTACACCAGGATTTTCCCATCCTGGTCATCACCGGAGAGCCGAAGGCGGCGGCGTTGTTTGACGACTTGGCGGGAGACCTTACCATCTTCAGCACCACGCTGGCCGACTTCAGGAAGGGCATCTGGGAGGGGCCGGACAGTGTTTGGCGCCGGCACGGCGGACCGGTGGATCTGCACAGTATCGCAGGGCAGTACCGCCCTCACCTCCGGCAGGAGACCGGCAGAACCGTCGACACCTCCACTCCCCCCGGGGATGTGTGGATGAAGCAATTTCAGCGGGAGTTGATCTGGGAAGACCCCCCGACCGAGGGTTGGCGTGATTGGGAAAGGGAGCCCGTCCGACCTGCCGTCGAAGAGGGCGAGGAGGGGTCCGTGGCTCGGCCTGCCGCAAATACTTCACCACCGGTCCGGTCCGTGGCGCCAGGCGACAAACCGACTACCGCGCCACCTGAAGTCCAGCCTCAGCCTCCGGCAGCGCTCGTGCCGACCAGGCCCCCGGCTGCCCCGACTCGCTCCTCCCGTCCCGTTCCGGACGACATGCTTGCTCCCATGCCGTGGGAACTGATTCGGCAGCGCAGGCATGTCCTTTCCAGGATCAACCTGGCGTTGGAATATGCCTATGCCGTTGCTGAACGTCGCGTGCAACTGGACAAGGAAATGTCTCCAGTGGAGCGGGCGTGCCTGCAACTGGTAATGGCAACTGTGACCTACGGCGTTGCGCTGGACCAGGAGTTGGATGAAGCCAGAGTGAAAGGAATTGTTGACCTGTGCCTCCGGCTGGAGGATGAGCACCAGGAGGCGATCCGGTCTGCCGGTTGGGTCAGGTGGCTGACGGTGTCGGAGTCCTCCATGCACCCCGCCGCCGCCGTTAAGGAGATGGTGAAAGAGTACCCCAGTTCAGGGCCGGGGGCCCGCAGGATTTTCGGCCGCTGGTCCTCTGCTTTGAGGAAGGCGGTTCGCGCTGCCCGGAAGGAGGCCATGACACTGGAGTCCGGCGCGGATAGCTCGGAAACCGAAGTGTCCTAGCCAGGGACGATGGGGTCGCCGGCTACAAGAAAAGACGCTTGGGTTTCTTTTTCGCCTGGAACGGCCGCCCCAGGCAATGTCGGGGGGCTGTTATAGAAAGGGAGCCAAACCGCAGGGGAATCGGCGGGGGCAGGCGGACACTCCGGTCCCGCCCCGTCAGGGCCCCGGGGGAGGCCGAGCAGAGGGGGCCCGAGCCGTGGCTCCGGGGGCAGGACGGCCGCCCAGGTGCGGTGGCATCAGTCCTGGGCAGCCAGGCGCTGGATGGTGGCCACCGATCCGGCTGGCCCCTGCCCGTCAGGTGTTGCGGCAGTTGGCCCCACGGCCTGTCCGTGGCGGGCCGGAGGAACCGGACCTGGTGGGAGACGTGGCCGTGGCCACCGAGTCGAGCGTCGGGGAGGATTGGAACCCTGCCTGGAGTACAGCCTTGGGGCAAGCTCCCTGGGACCAAGTGCGACCCTGTAATGCAGCGTCGCTACATTGTCGATACGGGACGCGGGAGCCCAACTTGGCGGAGCCTGGTCGTGTCCATAGATTGTCGTTACAGCATCGGAGACGCGGCCCCCGATGTTCGTTGGGCGGCGGCCGTCTGGAGTGTTCTCGGTGCTCACCTTCGTCGTGCAGGCCCACTGCACGTCACGACAATGTCGGTTACCGGTAATCCGTCAGGTCGAGGCAGGCATCGTAGAGCGCCTGGTCGATGGGGAGCAGCGTTGCGCCGTGTATCCCGAACAAACGCAGGCCGGGCACCAGTGGTACGGCAGACTGGAGAGAGATGGTCCTGGCCTGGCTTTGGGCCACCTGTCGGGCTAACGCAACTGCCGGCGCCAGGTCGGCATCCTGGCTCACAATGATTGCATGGTCATAGCTCTGCTGATGAGTAGCCTGGACCAAGTCGATCGCCAGGCTGACGTCCACTCCTTTTTCTTTTATGTCCTGGCCGTAGGCTCTCAACCGGCCTCGGTAAACATAAACCCCTTGCCGCTGCATGGCCCTGAGCTTATTGTTCCAGAACCTATGCCACGGGGCATCTTGTGACTGATGTGGGACGCCGGTGTAGAAACGGATTGCGCTCACAGTGCGTCCGGAGGTAGTGGAGGCGAGGGCCGCTGCCAGCTTCACGACATCATAGCTGGGCCAGTGGTATGGGCGACCAGGTCCGAAAGCCCGCATCGCCAGGCGGTAGAGGTTTTGGCCGTCAATGAGGACTAGCGTACGCATAGGCAAAAAAACACCCGCCCGGGGGACCGGCTTGCGCCAACCCAGCGGACGGGGGGTAAGTACTGCCAATGGTAAAGATTCCGGCCATAATTGTCAACTTCGGTTACTGCCGCGGAGGGGGTTGGTAGAAGTTTTCTCGGAGGATTAGGTGGACGGCTTCCTCGTCAATCACATTAGGGTTGTCGAATGGGAACACCAAGTCCGGCATCAGTTTATCGATGCAATAGGAGCAGTCGCCACATCGGGCTAAGGTCCCATTAGAGCAATCCTCGCATTTCTCGCCATTGCAGACATAGTAATCAGGCTTCTCCATGGTCGGGCCTCCCTGAAGTTATTTGACCACTGACCTTTTCATCGTATCAGAACCACGCTCCCGCCAGGTGTGTCGACAGTCTATTGACACGGCGACAGGACGTACGACAGGAGCCCCGGAGTGCCGTCTCCGGGGCTTATCTGTGTATGGACAAACTATTTACACGGGGAGCACTGACCCCAGTTCGCGCGCGCCGATCATTGTTACGGACCGCCTTGGGCCAATTCGAAGCTGCGCAGCGAAGCGTCGGAAGTATCATCATAACTTTCCCGGGTCTCTTCCAGCGCCGTGGCTG
>MPMM01000006.1 GCA_002238505.1 SAR202 cluster bacterium bin22
CCCCCGGCCCCTCTCCCTGAGGGAAAGGGGGGGAGCAAACCGAAAATTAAATTATCCACTCAAACCCTTGCATTTCCGGTCACTCCGTACTTACGAGCCGGGGGTCAGGGGCGGATTCATGGTCCGCCCCTGACAGCGCCAATTCCTGGCCTTGTCTTACCAGACTATCTGGTTCCAGCAGTTGCCGCTTACGCAGGTCAGGCTCCTGGTGTCGCGGTTGAGGATTACCTCGACCGAGGACAAGATATGGATCAGGTAGGTCTCACCGCTGATCAGGTGGGTCAGGGTGCTGCCTTCCTGGCCGTCGTAGAAGCTCCATTCCTTGGTGTCGTTGTTGAAGTGCCAGATGACGTCCAGGTTGTCGCCAAGGTCCTCAACACCCTTGGCCACAGCTACGATATCGCCAGGGTTGACACCGGACTCTACAACCGTAAAGCCTGCGCTGGCAGTGGTCTGCCCCGCATCTACTTCGACGGTCTGAATTCCCACGTCCAAGCCAGGAATCAGCACACTGAAGGAGAGCATGCCGTTGGCGTCGCTACTGGGCCTCGGCGCCGGCGTGATGTCAATCGAGCCAATCGTAACTTCCCTGACCGGAACGAAAGCCCTGAAGCCTTCGCCACTGATCGTAATGGTAGAACCAGCTCCCCCGCTGGTATCGGACAGCGTGATTATGCCTTCCGGTACTCGGTGACTCACATTCAGCGTGAAGGGTCCGCCAGAACCATCGGTGGCAGTCCCAAAGCTGACCGTTACGTCGTTGGTGGAGGGAATAGCCGACGTGGTGGGAATGCGCAGCTGAACCTCAAAGCGGCCGCTGGCATCGGGAACCGCAGAAACGGTCGTGGAGCCGGTTCCACTGCCACCGTAAATAACCGTCACGTTGAAGCTGTTACCCTCGTCGTTCTTGCTGGGGAAGTTCTCCCCCCGCACTACCGCCAGGGTGCCCACGCGGCCGCTGTCGGGAGTAATGGTTATTCTGCGCTCCGGCACAGTTACCTTCACTTCGCCGACCCGTCCAGAAGTATCAGTAACCTGGACGGCATGAATGCCCGCGGAGACGGTGCTCGTGTTCAGAGGCAGGTTCACCGAGGCGTTCCAGTTCCCGCCGTTATCTATCGGAACCGGGTTTCCACCGGCAATTCGACTGGTAAGAACTTCTTCGCCAGCGAAGGTGATCTTATGAATCCTGCCGCCGGCGGTGAATCCATTGCCCACCAGGCTCAACCGCTGGTTGGCCAGCACGGTGGACGGAGTGGACGTTATCAGCGGTCCCGTAATGACGATGCTGTCATTGTCATCGCCGCCACTGGTCGTAACATTGATGTCCTGGACGCCCAAGGGAGCATCATTGGGAATCACTACCCTGAAGCTGGTGCCACTGGGCTGGAAGTTGGTGTATCCCGCGCCGCACTTTGCCATCAGCGCCATTGGGCCACCGGCAGTGGGCACACACAGGTCCCGCCTTGCAATTTGTATGCTCGAAACTGTAATGCCGCCGCCGAAGTCGTACAGCTGGACCAGCAGGCTGTCACCCGGGCTTCCTTCCTTGGGGCTGACTGATATCGAAGGCTGCAGGTCAAAGGCTTTTGAAGCAGTTCCGGGGTTACTCCGGCCATCGATACCATTTATAAAGTTGTCACCCTTGACAAACAGCGGGGATGTGATCGTGAACTCGCAGGACGCTATTCCGTCGCTGGCCGTATCACTGCACAGAGACGTTGCAGCGGCAAAGTCCGACGTAGTAGTACCCGAACCAGGCATCCGCAGGAAGTGGACGCTGGTGCCGTTCTTGAAGCCCTTGCCGGTAACGGTTATGACATCGCCCCGGCCACCTTCGTCCTCATTGAGGGTAATCTTGCGGATGATGTCAAATTTATTGTTGGTAGGCATGCCGTCACCCGGGAAACTGGTTATGGCAGTTCCCAAGGCGCTTATTTCGCCAAATCCACCACCTTCGACGGGGTTCTTGAGACCGGCCGAAGGCTTGAAAATGACGGTTACTACTTTACCCTGTTCGATCATGCCGAGAGTACCGTCATCGGGTGCGGTCAAGTCTCCCAGTTCGAGGGTAATTTCTTCACCATCGACCAGAACCGATGCCGGATTGGTTACATTGCCTCCGCTGCCAACCTGTATGTTGACGGAAGACTCGTTGATGTTTCCCGGAACGGTAAAGTCTTCGTGAAACTCCACTACAAGGTTATCAACGCCGGGAATGTAGTTCTTGTCAGCGCTGAACTTGAAGGTGTACCGGGTCTGTTCACCCGGCTCGTAGGATCCAGCCTCAAGGCTGGTGGTAATCGCCGGTGGCACCACAACCGCCTCCGGTCTGGCTAAGACAGCTATGGATGCCATGCTGGAAGCATTCATCTGGTCAATGGCAGCAGGATTGGCGACAACGGTAAAAGAATAGACAACGTCGTTGGTCAAGCCCGTAACCGTCGCCGAATTCGTACTAGCCATAACCACCACATCATTCCGACCTGCAGCCTCGGCGGTAACCGTATAACTTGCGGCGCTGGCAACAATGTCCCAAGTCAACTCTACCTGCTTGTCGCCGGGGGCAGCCATGACATTCAAGGGCATTGCCAACACAGTGGCAGCAGAAACAGCCGCAGAAGTTGCAACAGTAAGCGGCGTCGCCTGAATAGCGCCGGGCTGGTTTGCATTAACTGGGGCAGCAACCGGCTTGAGAGTCACTTCATATCCCGACGGATCTGCTACGAGGCCCGTTATGACGAAAGTGTGGGGGCCATTTCCGCTCAAACTTATCGGTTGGTCAGTGACGGTAGTGCCACCACCCTGTTGTGTAGCGGTATAGAGCCAACTGTCAACAGGCGTCGAATTTGCAGCTGGCGTGTATTCCCATTTTACCTCAATGCGGCCGGCGCTATTATTAGGTATATTCGCCGCGCTGCTGGTGGCCACCAAAGCACCGGACGGCGCAGCTTGCGGCGTGGCTAGAATGAGTGCGGACATGCCTGCACTATTGTTGACAGTGTCGAAAGTCCGGACTTGGAACTCGTACTCCTGGTCGTTGTTAAGCGGACGGCTACTATCATGAGCGATTGTAATCATGACGTCAGTCGTGGTATTGCCAGGAGCAAAAGTGATTCCTGTCCCTGAACCATTAACCCAACTATTGAACGAGGTGTTAGCCGAGTTTTCCCTAAAACTGACCTCATAGTTAGCAGCTGCGGGAAAACCACTATCATAGTCCAGAGAAATCATTACGGTCTGGGAGCCAACAGATTCGACACTTAGCCCGGTAGGCGCGGCCGCCTGCTGCGGCGCAGACGTCCGCTCACTCAACTCACCGTCGGCCGGTTGGCCAACGGCGGCCATCGCCGGGTTCGCCAGGCTCATACTGCCGAAGACGGCGGCGAGAGCCAGGGCCATAACCACGGCCAGGCCTATTACAGGGGTAAAACTTTTCGCCATGGATATCCTCCTATTTGTTTGATCTAACTCTTGCTAACCTTGATAAGGCCAGTGTTGGGGTATACTGTTCCGGAGCCCGCACCTATCGCCAGGCGATTTTTGCATCAATCGGCCCGACTTTTGCATCAGAACCGATTTTTGGTGCAACGCCCCTCTTGCCATAAAAACCTCTCCTTTTTATATGGGGTGAAGATAATCTAACCACCCCTGTATTACGCCAGTGTTACCCCGCGTGGGGGGAAGTGGGGAGTTGGGAGTTAAAAGTTGGGAGTTGCAGGTCTGGAGTTGGGGGGTGGGAAACGGGGGTTCAACTTTTAACTGTCAACATTTCACTTCCAGCCGACGGCGGGGGGATGTCTTGGGATAACCGAGGGGTCCAAGCGGTGAGAATTAATGATGATTCCTGGCATCGCAGCACCACCCAACAACCAGACTGCCGTTGCTGTTGCCCGCGAAGGGAGGCGGGCGGAAAATAACACCAATAGATTAAACATTGGGGGTGGGAGGTTGTCAAGGAAGGGGGATGCGGGTTTTGGGGGGGTTGGGGTGGGGGCCTCACCCCCGGGGCCCGGGCTTGGGGGGGGGGGGGGATTGGTTGGCGGGGGGACGCCCTCACCCCCGGCCCCTCTCCCTGAGGGAGAGGGGGGATTTGGGTACGGGTACGGGGGGGTGGGGGTTAGGCGCAGGATTGGACGGCGGCTTTGACCTCGTCGTAGTCGGGTTCGTTGACGGGGGCGGGGGCGACCCAGCGGTACTGGACGGTGCCCTGGCCGTCGATGACGATGACGGCGCGGTTGCAGGCGACGTAGCCTTCCATACCGGCCAGGCCGGGGAGGGCGACATCGTAGGCGTTGGCGGCGTCGCGGGAGAAGTCGGACAGGAAGGGGTAGTTGACGCTGTTGGCGTCGGTCCAGGCCTTCTGGGCGAAGGGGCCGTCGACGGAGATGCCGAGGACCTGGGCGTTCATGCCATCGAAGTCGGGGACTGAGTCGCGAAGGGTGCAGGCCTCGGTGGTGCAGACGCCGGTGAAGGCGCCGGGGAAGAAGGCGAGGACGACGGTTTTGCCGCGGAACTCCTGGAGAGTGCGGACGTTGCGGTCGGTATCGTAAAGGGAGAAATCGGGGGCCGGCTGGCCAACCTCTGCGGGCATAGGGGGAACCTCCTGAAAGATATTGATGGGGGGATTTTAGCACGATTGTCTATGAAGGGGGGCGGAGGGCAGACACGTGGGTCTGCCCCTACGGGGGCGGGTTTGAGGGTGGGGGGCCAACGCATACTGCCCCGAACACTGCCATGTCACCCTGAACGGAAATTATGTCGCCCTGAGCTTGCCGAAGGGCCTAAATTCCTTCACTACAGACCGTGACTCGGGTCCTGAACGGGTCTTTGGGGGATGGATTTGAGATTCTTCGACTTCGCTCAGAATGACAGGAATGGGGGGCTTGCCGAAGGGCCTAAACTCCTTCACTACAGACCGTGACTCGGATCCGGAACGTATCTTGCGGGATGGATTTGAGATTCTTCGACTTCGCTCAGAATGACAGGAATGGTGGGTTTGCCCTGAACGGCAACTATATCGCCCTGAGGGCCAATTATGTCGCCCTGAGCTTGCCGAAGGGCCTAGACTCCTTCACTGTCGAACCACTCCAGGGACAAGTCAACCCACCTGGGGTTCTTTGTGGCAATGAGAGCATCCTTCTTGCGCCGTTTCCACCCTTTGAGTTGCTTCTCGCGAGCGATGGCGGAATTAACGTCGGACGTGGATTCATAGTAAACCAGCATCTGCATATTGTATTTGCTGGCATGGCCCTCGGTCAGCTTGTTCTTGTGCTGATAGACCCGCCGGACCAGGTTGCCGGTAACGCCGACGTAGATTTGATGCCTGCTATTGGCCATTATGTAGACGTAATACTGCCGTTCTCCATAGTCACCGGCCATGTTGAACTCGACTTGCCCCCTTTAACCACCTCGATTGCCACCATTTTAGGCCCTTCGGCAAGCTCAGGGCGACATTGACTTGTGGCGAAGGCGCTTGCGCTTCCCATGCGAGCGGGGGCCTTGTTCGGGGGGCTCAGGGCGGCATGATTCCTTTGCGGAGAGGTTAACGATGGCGATGGTTGAGTTGTCCCGGCCTTCTACTGTGGCGGCGATTTGAGGCCCTTCGGCAAGCTCAGGGCGACATTGACTTGTGGCGAAGGCGCGTGCGCTTCCCACGCGGACAGGCGCAACCCTGGGGGGCTCAGGGCGACATTGACTGCTTTGAGTGCGCTTGCGTTTCCTGGTGGTAAAATGCACCAACCATAATCCTTCGTATCCTTGGTGGATTGCAGCAGGAGATAGAGATGTTTTTTGATTCCAGGCGGTCGCCGGTATTGGCGTTGAACGGGATGGTGGCGACCAGCCAGCCACTGGCGGCGCAGGCGGGGGTGCAGACGCTGATGAAGGGGGGCAACGCGGTGGACGCGGCAGTGGCGGCGGCGGCGGCCCTCAACGTGGTGGAGCCCGAGTCCACCGGCGTGGGCGGGGACATGTTCGCCCTGGTCCGGCACCAGCACGACGGCAAGGTACACGCCCTGAACGGCAGCGGACGGGCGCCGGGAGCGGCGTCGATTGACCAGCTGCGAGGGGCAGGACACCGGCAAATGCCCCAGGACGGCCCCTTTTCCGTATCCATCCCCGGCACGGTGCACGGGTGGGAGACGATACTGGCGGAGCATGGGACCATGCCGCTGGGGGAGGTGCTGGCGCCGGCCATCCGCTACGCCGAGGAGGGGTTTCCGGTCAGCGACTACATCGCGTACCAGTGGTCGGGTCAGGGGCCCCGGCTGTCGGCGCGGCCCGGGGGAGCGGAGATGCTGCTGAACGGCCGCCCGCCGGTGCAGGGAGAGGTTATGAAGCTGCCGACGCTGGCGAAGACGCTGCGGGCGGTGGCCGAGGGCGGGTCTGACGCCTTTTACCGCGGGGAGATTGCGGAGAAGATTGCCGCGTTTGTGCAGGAGCAGGGGGGTTGGATTACCACCGAGGACCTGGCGGCGCATACGTCGGACTGGGACGAGGCCATCAGCACGGACTACCGGGGGGTGACCTGCTGGGAGTGCCCGCCCAACGGCCAGGGGATAGCGGCGCTGGAGGCATTGAACATCGTGGAGGGGTTTGACATCAGGAGCATGGGGCCCCAGACGGTGAGCCGGTACCACCACCTGATAGAGGCCATGCGGCTGGCCTTCGCCGATGCCTACCGGTACGTGGCAGACCCCAGGATGGCCGATGTGCCCATTACGGAACTGACGGACAAGGCCTACGCGGCCAGGCGGCGGGAGATGATTGACCCGGAGCGGGCCATGCCCCACGCGCCCCACGGCGACATTACGGCCTTTGGCAACGGCAGCGGCGGCGACACGGTGTACGTCAGCGTGGTGGACGGTAAGGGCAACGCCTGTTCCTTTATTAACAGCGTTTACATTAACTTTGGCAGCGGGCTGGTGGTGCCCGGCACGGGGATTGTGCTGCAGAACCGGGCAGCCCTGTTCTCGCTGGAGGCGGACCACCCCAACGCGCTGACGCCGGGGAAGCGGCCCTACCACACTATTATTCCGGCCATGGCCACGAAGGACGATGAGCTGTACCTGTGCTACGGGGTTATGGGCGGGTTTATGCAGCCCCAGGGCCACATGCAGGTAATTACCAACATGGTGGACTTTGACATGGAGCCCCAGGCGGCCCTGAACGCCCTGCGCTTCCAGGTAATCGGGGACACCACAATAATAGAGGAAGGGCTGGCGCCGGAGGTTATCGGCGGGCTGCAGGCCCTGGGCCACCGCCTGGAGATGATCCAGGGCCACGCGCGGGTAGGCATGGGCGGCGGGCAGGTGATCCAGCGCAACCCGGAGACCGGCGTGCTGTGGGCAGGCTCGGAACCCCGGAAGGACGGCTGCGCCATCGGGTACTGACCGGCACAACTGGTTTACTTCAGAAACTCTCTGAACTACTCGCAGGGGCGCACGGCCGTGCGCCCCTGCAAGATAATATTTCTATTCAGGGAAGAAGGTAATTGCCAGACCAACGCGTATCAATTCTTCATTGACGCTGGAGACTATGGCAAGGGACCCGAGGCTTTCCTCCAGCGCCTCGAAGTCGTCATCAGTCATGTCCATGTCTTCGGCATCTAACTCAGCTACGATACGCTGCAGATCCAGCCAGACCAGAAGCTGACTGTCCCCAGGCAAAGCCCCCACCGCACGCTGATATTCGTCCAGCGAAGCCAAATTTTCTTCGTATCCAGCCTGTGCTGCTACGGCGTTCTCCAGCGCATCCTCGGTGGTGCCGAATACCAGATAGCCGTCATTCAGAACGTACCCCGGAGCGTAATCGGTTTCAATTCCGAAGAGGTCCGCTCTGAAAATTTCCGCGTCATTGTCTGCTCCTACATCCTCTGAATCAACATCAATAGGAGCCTCGTCCTCCAGGAAGTCGGAAAAGTCCTCGAGCGTCTCCCCTAATTGTGCTTCTGCCTCCGGAAGGTAAGACAGCATGGCTACAGCATTCACCGTTTCTTCCAAAGGGTCTTCTTCGATGCTGGCAGCATCGAATTCTTCCACTGACATCAGGAACTTTCCATCCAAGTACTCCATGAAGTCTCTTTCCAGGTCAACGTCGGTATAAGCCTCCACCAACTCCAGGAGGAGATCCAGGACATCTGCCATATCCGGGTTAGCCTTTCGTCGAAGCGGATCTG
The DNA here is from genome assembly GCA_002238505.1 of SAR202 cluster bacterium bin22. Classification (GTDB taxonomy): domain Bacteria; phylum Chloroflexota; class Dehalococcoidia; order Lucifugimonadales; family UBA3495; genus Bin22. Next base: position 8,180 of record MPMM01000006.1, read on the forward strand.
TTCTATGCTGGTCCACTTCCCAGTACAACTCATCGTAGATATCGTTTACGAAGTACGAGCCTCCATCGGTATCATACTCTTCCAGTTGTTCAGATCCGGATCAAAGGTGGTAGCGAGAATTGCGACCGTTTCTACGGGAACCAGTTCCGCCGGGCCGTCTAGCACCTGTAAGTCGTCGCCAAAATCCTCCGTGTTCGGCAATATCGCTTCCAATACTAATCCTCGATCTATCCATTGAGCCGACAATGCGGCCCAGCGTGGCAAGTCGGCGGAGTCAGAGACAGCGGCAAAGTCGTAAACCTCCTCTGAAACCAAGTCCGAATCTTCCAGCAGGTCCAACAATTCCTCGATATCCACGAAGGCAGAGGTGAACCGGCGATTGGAAAATTCCTGCCTTGCAGCCTTGAATTCTTCTGTTTCTGCAAGAGATCGGTCGGACCCGCCCATGACCAAGTCAAGCATATCCTCCTGAGGATCCTCGGGATCGTCCGCAACTACAACCAACAGTACTTCTTCAGTCAGGGCGAATGACAGGTCCCGGTTTTCATCGGTCCAGATCCAGGCACCGCCAGCGTTATCCAGATCAAAGCGGAACCCCTCTTCATCTTCCAAGTGGTCAGTCCAATCTTCCATGAAGACCAGAGCGTTGCCGAAGTCACGAACAGAAACCGTCATCACTCCAACCGGGTCATTATTCTCTTCCAGGAGCCCAACCGAGATGTCGGCGCCAATCCATTTCTCCAGTTCTTCCTCAAATTCAAAACCGGATTCGTCCTCGACATCGTCTTGCAGGTCATCCAACCTGTCTTGCATTTCAGGTAATTCGTCAAACCGTTCAAACAGGTCAACCATCTGGTCAAGCTGTCCGTCTTCCGGGTAAAGGGTCAGCCAGCCGTAGGCGATCGTATCCCGGGGATAATAGCGCGCTGAATGTTCGGGGGGGTCCAGTAACAAGCCAATCAGAGGATTGGGCAGGATGCCTACAAACACCAAGGCTACGAGTGAAGCAATCAGGAGAATTACGACGGCTATGGCAGAGCCAATTATCTTGAGGTTCATGGTGAGGACTCTCAGGGAATTAGGGATTGGGAAAGAGTCTTATCCAGGCAGCTTCTTTCCTCTACGGGCGGGCTATGAAAAAGGTTGGTGAAAAAGGCGCGCCTACCTTGAATCATCAAGATCGACGCGCCTGCTTCCGGGTTTAACGTTTATTTCCTACTTATTGCCCGGCCTCTTCCCATTGGCACGGGCAGAGTTGAAGCCCGCCCGCCTACCTTCCCACCCAGTCGCCGTAGACGGGGAACTGGCTGCAAAGGAACTCGATATAGGCGGGGCGGTTGGACTGGTTGACTTCCAGGGCGCGGCGCAGGGCCGGTACCACCTCGGAGGGTTCGGATACCCGCTCGGTGTGGTAGCCTAGCTCGCCAATTACCCGGGACATGTCCACTTCGTCGGGACCCAGCACCGAGTGGGTGAAGGGGTCGTGGCCAGGACCCCAGAAGCCGGGGCCGTAACCGGCGAAGCCGCCGTTGCTGATGTGGGCCACGGTGACGCCCAGGTTCTGCCGCAATGCCACTTCCAGGTTCCCCAGCATGTAGCCCAGGCCCGCCTCGCCGGTTACCGTCACCGCCGGACGGTTGGGGTCGGCCAGCCGCGCGGCCACCGAACCGGCCCAGCCAAAGCCCAGGGTGGACACGTTGCCCCAGCCCAGGAAGCCGCGGGGCACCAGGGTGTCATAGACGGTGCTGAGCTGGTCGCGGGTGTTGCCCGACTCGTGGGTTACGAAGGAGTTGTAGGGGTCAAGCACTTCCATCAGCCCGGCGTACACGCGGTAGGGGTTGATGGGCTTGTCGTCGGAGGCCATGGCCTCAACGTACTGGGCCATGCCGGAGTCGCGTTCGTTCTTGACCTCCAGGGCCACGTCCTCGAGGGAGCGGGCCGACTTCACCGGGCGGGTGGACAGTTCCTCGGTCAGGGCCAGGAGGGTGTAGCGGGCGTCGCCAATAACGACGCCGGCCGTATTGTAAATCTTGTTGACGTGCAGGTCGTCCACGTCGCAGTGGACGATGGTCTTGCTGCCCGCGTTGGGGATGCGGTGGCTGAACCGGCCGGGGGAAAGGCTGGTGCCCACGGCGAAGACCATGTCGCAGTTTTCCAGGAAGTTGTTTACCTGGCCGCCCCGGACGCCCACGAACAGGGGGTGATTCTCGGGGAAGGCACCCTTGGCCTTGAGGGTGGTGACCACGGGAGCGTTGGCCATTTCGGCGAAGGCCACCAGTTCCTGGGAAGCCCCGGCATAGATGACACCCTCACCCGCATAGATCAGGGGGTTCCGGGCCTCGGTCAGCAGGTTGATGGCGTGGGCCACGTCCTCACCCACGGGGCCGTGCTTCCAGCCCTTGACCGGCTGGTAGGGGTCGGCCGTCTCGTCATAGGTGCCGGTGGGGTCAGGGACGGCCAGGACTACCGGCCCGGGCCGCCCGCTGCGCAGCATGGTGAAGGCGCGGCGCATGAATTCAGGCACCCGCTCGGGGCGGTCTATGTATCCGTACCATTTGGATACGGTGGACAGGGCGTTAAAGACGTCGTACTGGCTGTTGTTGGACGAACCGACTGGTACCCCGTCGGTGATGCACAGCACCGGCGAGCCGTCCTCGAAGGCCTGGGCCATACCGGCGTAGGCGTACTGGGTTCCGGCGGCGTTTACGCCGCCCTGGAAGGTGCAGACGCCAATCTTCTGGCCGCCGGTAATGCGGGAGTAGGCGTCGGCTACGGCCACGGCGTAACGGTCGTCCCGCATCATAACTATGGGGACACCCTCGCGACCCAGGGCGTTGTTAACGCGGCAGACGGGGAAAGTGGAAACCCATTCCACCCCTTCCTGCTTCAGGATTCGGGCTATGCCGGTGGCGGCGTCAATAGTCATAGGTAAGTCTCCCTTTCTGTAGGTAGATTCGGATTTAGCGGGCTCAAGTTTTGCCTACTCTACCATTTAGCCTTGGGGCTGTCATCCGGCAACGGGCAGCGCGCGCGGGGGGTTCCCTCACCCCGGGCCCCTCTCCCTCTGGGCGAGGGGGGTGAGTTTGGGTTTCAGGGTTGATTGCGGTTCGTTCAGGTTTGTTTGTTGCCGGGGTCGAGGGCGGGTTTGAAACCCACCCCTACGGGAGAGGGGGTTTTTGTTTTTTTCTGTTATTTCCTTTCATTTCCTGTTGTTTCGTAGCTGAGGGTGGGGGTGGGTGACAGGCTTTTGACAGGGTGGTCCGCCGTTGCGCAGATTGGCTGGTGGAGGGGGCCCTCACCCCCATCCTAACCTTCCCCCGTCGAGGGGGAAGGGATTATTGGAATGGCCTCTGTCTTTCCCCTGCGCCTGGGGGAGGGGGGGACGGCCCTCACCCCCGGCCCCTCTCCCATAGGGCGAGGGGAGAACTTCGGGTTTGATGTTGGTTGCGGTTGGCGGGGCATGGCATGTGGCATGGATTTTGGATCCTTCGGCTTCGCTCAGGATGACATGGTTTGGTGGGTGACAGGGCTTGCCCTCACCCCCGGCCAATCTCCCATAGGGCGAGGGGGGGATGTTTGGTATTGTCTTTTGATGGTAGGGGTGGGTTATCCAGGGTGGGAAGGGGGTGGTGTAAGTGGGGGACATCCTTCGACAAGCTCAGGACGAACGGGGGGCGGTGTCAACGAAGGGGGGCGCATTTTTGCGAATGGGGTTGGTTGAATGGGTAGCAGCCAGGGCAGACACGTGGGTCTGCCCCTACGGGGGGCGGGTTCGAGGGTGGGGCGATACGGCAGGGGCAGGGGGAGGGGCGTATTTTGGGAGTGGGGGGTGGTGAAAGGGGTAGCAGCCAGGGGAGACACGGGGGTCTGCCCGTAGGGGGGGCGGGTTCGAGGGTGGGGCGATACGGCAGGGGCAGGGGCAGGGAAAGGTTTGACAGATGTCGTATTTGTTCGGGCGAAAGCTTGTCGAATTCCTTCGGGATGCGGGCCTTTGGGGATTGTATTATGATTGGGCAGAATAGCACGCCAACGGAAATAAGACGTAACAGCCTGGAACAGGAAGGGAGGCAAGCATGAAGTATGACGTGATAGTGGTAGGAGGCGGCTCGGCGGGGGGCGCCATCGCCGCCCGCCTGTCGGAAGACCCGGAGCGGTCGGTGCTGCTGCTGGAGGCGGGGCCCGACTATACCGACTTTGAGACCCTGCCCGAGGACCTGAAGCAGGGCAACAACGTGTGGCTTTCGGCCTATGGCCCCCACAACTGGGGCTATACCGCCCAGGTTACGGCGGAGCAGACGGAGCTGATCATTCCCCGGGGCAAGGCCACCGGCGGCTCCAGCGCGGTGAACGGCCAGGTGATGTACCGGGGCATTCCGGAGGACTACGACCGCTGGGCAGAGTGGGGCAACGACGAGTGGGGTTATACCAACGTCTTGCCCTACTTCAACAAGCTGGAAACGGACCTGGACTTCGGGGGCGATGATTTCCACGGCTCCAGCGGGCCGGTGCCGGTGCGCCGCTCGCCCCGCAGCGAGTGGATGCCCCACGCCCTTGCCTTCGAGCGGGCCTGCGTTGACCTGGGCTTCCCAATCAGCGAGGACCAGAACCACCCGGAGTCCACGGGTGTTTCACCACGGGCGCGCAATACGATAGACGGGGTGCGCATGAGCATGGCCCTGACCTACCTGGAACAGGCCCGCCACAGGCTGAACCTGACCGTCCGGGGCGGCGTGACGGCCCGGCGCATTCTCTTCGAGGGCAAGCAGGCCGTGGGAGTGGAGGCGGAAAGCGGGGGCGAAGTCTTTACGGTGGAAGGCGAGCAGATAGTAGTCAGCAGCGGGGCCATCGGTTCGCCTCACCTGCTGCTCCTGTCGGGCGTGGGTCCGGCGGAACAGGTCAGCAACTTTGGCATCGACGTGGTCCAGGACCTGCCCGGCGTGGGGCAAAACCTGAGGGACCATCCCGCCGCCGCCGTCCTGTACATGGCGGCCGGGGAGAAGCCGGACGTGCAGGCGCCGGTAATCCAGGTGGGCCTGCGCTACACCGTCGAGGGGTCCGGCCTCAGCAACGACATGCAGCTTAGCCCCATGCTGATGACCAGCGAGCACCGTCCGGCCCACGTGGAAATCGACGATGACCTCAACTACATCGGTATGAGCGCCAGCCTGCAACTGGCCCTGGGCAAGGGAGAGTTGACCCTGCAGTCCGCCGACCCCCACGTGCAGCCCCGGCTGAATTACAACTACTACCAGGAAGCGGAAGACCTGCGGCGGATGCGGGAGGCCATCCGGCTGGGGGTGCAGGTGGCCGAGCAGCCCGGTTTCGCCGGTATGCTGCTGGAACGCATAATGCCAACGGACGAGGAACTGGCGTCGGACGAACTGCTGGATAACTGGCTGCGACACAATTCCGGCACTTCCCACCACGTATCCGGCACCTGCAAGATGGGACCGGACAGCGACCCCATGGCGGTGGTTGACCAGCGCCTGAGGGTAAAGGGTGTTGAGGGATTGCGGGTGGCCGACGCCTCGGTTATGCCCGACTGCATCAGGGCCAACACCAACGCCACGACCCTGATGATTGCCGAAAGGGTTTCAGACTACATCAAGGAAGGCCGGTAGCTGGAGAGGGAGGCAGTAAGTCCTGGCGGGGCCGCTTCAATTCTCAATTGAGCAGCGAAGCCAGCAGAAGACTCCAAAGGCGATTACTACTGGCGAAGTCAGGTGGCGAAATCAGGCGCTGCCCTCGACTTGAACGGTAACAATATCAACGCCGTGGAACTTCTGGTGGCGCACGGCAGAGGCGTGATAGCGCAGCAGCCGGAGGGAAAGGTCGGCGTAGGAGGGCAGGGCAGCTTCATCGGACAGAAAGGCCAACTGGTCCTCGATATTCTCCTGGCTGGTTGTCGCAACGAATTCCAGGTCCACCGTTGTGGCCTGGGGTCGGGCTACGACTACTAATCGGGGCCTTTCGGAGCCATCGGTGGAGTCCCCCTCCAGCAGCAGGGTGGCCAGGGTTTCTTCTCCGGCGGAACGCAGCCGCGAGGTGGAAGCTTCGTTCCACCCCAGGCCGGTGGCGATCCTGACCAGGAACCCGTCGATGGCGGGCAGGGATGCCATGTCCAGCGACACCTCCAGGCGGGCGCGGCGCGGGCGCATGGCCTCGAAGAGGAGCGTCATTCCGATGGAGACCACGGCGCCAATAGTAACGCCATTGCTGAGCAGGACGCCCAGTTCAGACCCGAACAAGTGAAGCAAGGTGGGGTGACCGTGGAGCCCAAAGCCTAACGCCGTGGCCAGGGCAACCACCACCATCCGCTGGGGGTCGAGGCCATCGCGCACGATGGTCTGGCAGCCACCGACGAAGAGGATGCCCATGGCAAGGATCAGGTAGGCTCCCAGCACCGGCCCGGGAATGGTCAGCAGCACGGCAGTAAACTTGGCAAAAAAGGCCAGGACTATGACCACCACCGCCACGCCTATGCCAACCCGGCGGGCGGCTACCCCGGTGAGGTTGACCAGCGAAACACTGAGGGAGGAAATGGCCATGGTGGGCAGGGTGACGGTGAAGGCGGCAAGCAGCATCCCGATGCCGTTGACGCTGACCATGCCCTGGACCTGGCGAAAATCTATGGCCCGCGGCCTCCGGCGGGAACCCTGTTGAATTGCCACCCCGTCGCTGATTGTCTTGATGCCCAGCACCAGGGTAAGAATCGCGAAGGGGGGCAACAGGGCCCAGAACTCCTTGCCCGGCGTCAGGTCCACGCCCAGGTCCGGCACCGGCGGTATGCCAAACCAGGGGGCGCTGACAATCCGGTCTGCATCAAGCACACCAAAAGGAGCAGCGACGGCGCATCCCGCCAGGATGCTGATGAACGGAGCTACCAGGCGCCAGCGCCCGCTGGCCCGCAGCATTACGATGACCGATACCAGCAGCGTCACCCCGGCAATGGCAGGGCCGGCGACGGCCGGAGCGTCGGCTGGAAGGTCCAGAACGGCTTCAAAGGCGATGGGCAGAACGCTGATGGCGACCAGCATGGTGACCGTGCCGGCAACAGTCGGCGTGATGATGCGCCGCAGCGGTGCCAGCCACCAGGCCAGGGCGACCTGAATGACGCTGCAGACGATCATCAGGCTCGCGAAGGTGGCGGGACCGGCGGTGGTGATTACCGATACCATGATGGCGATGAACATCGCCGCGGGCCAGGACAGCACAACGTGGCCGGCCCCGAACCTGCCCAGTTGCATCCCCTGCAGCGCGGTGATCCCGCCGCAGATGAGCATTCCGGCGAAGACGCTCCACGCCAGGTAGGATTCATCCAGGCCCGACGCGCGAATGGCGATAGCCACATTCAGCACCATGGGGGCCAGTATGAGCAAGGCGCCCTGAAACCCGACAATCAGGGTTGCCGAGTGCGGACAGGCCTCCTCGGGCTCGAAGAGTATCGGTTGTTCTGCGTCGGTGGCACTCAAAAGTCAGTGTGCCTCGCAAGTGTTATGTCCCAGCGGTGTTGTATGGGTGGCCGCTGCAGGACGAAAGTCCCCCGTTGCCCTGTACTGTGCTTGCAGGTAAACAGGTTTGAAATGATAACTGCTACATCTGTATCGTCATTCGGGCCTTGAGCCGGAATCCGGGCAGGATACCAAAGGTCAACTGCATGGTACAGGATAGGCTCTGGATTCCGGCTTTCGCTGGAAAGACGGTTAAACCCCAACCCTTCATTACAATGCTGTTGAACTACCAGTCCTCCTGAGCAATCGGGCCCCCAGCCATTGGGCTTTGTCGTCGCTTCGCTTTCCAGAATAAAAGTGACACCGCCCTTACCGGTCAACCAAAGGATAGCAGACTGCTGGACAGTGTCATCATATGCCAGTTTTATTCATCCCGCTGTAGTTCGTGATCATATTCGATTGGCAGACATTCGGCGCAAACTGCCTGGATTTCGGAGCAGGTCCGACATGACGGGGCAGTTTTAGCAGCAATCATTTGAATCCCGTTGGCCTGCTAGTACTTGAACTCCTCGCGTACCGGGCTGAACACATCCAGGGCTTTGCAGGGCTGGTCGAGGCCCTGGGCGTAGTGTTCCACGCCCCCGGGAATGATGTACATATCGCCCACCATCAGAACCTTTACCTCGCCGTTTACGCCCATTTCCAATTCGCCTTCCACCACGATGCCGGCCTGCTCGTGGGGGTGGGTGTGCAGGGGCACCAGGGCGTTGGCGTCAATCTCCACCAGGGACAGGAGCATGTTCTCCCCCCAGAAGGTGTGGGTGCGGGCGCCGGGGGCAAGGTCCAGCGACTCCCGGTCTTCAGCGTGCTTAAAGTAGGACATGGTTCTCTCCTTGGTGATTGCTGGTTGGTGGCTGCTGTTCGGTGGTTGGTGGTCGCGTCTGAGTCGCCAGCGTCTCCTTTCTGGAGACGCCCCCAAACCATAGCACCATACGGTTCAACAGACTATACGAAACGCACAAGTATTCACAGAAATGCCATCCGTTGTGGACCGCTTGCGCTTCGGGGGATAGGCTTGACCAGGCTTCTGGCGGCGACTGGGGAAAGAAGATAGCTGCGAAATCAAGCGGGTTTTCCTGGGACGCAACGAATCCCTTAAATGCACCGATGTCCAAGATTGATACTCGTAATGTTTTGGAATATAATTCACGAATAGCCTTAGCATTCACAGAAATATTATAAAAAAGGAGGATAATTTTACAATGTAAATGTTTGCATTTCGCAAAGGTTGACTTCATCCCTGGTAAATACAAGGGAGGAGATGTATGACCGATAAGATATCCGGAATACAAAGACCTTTGATCCGTACTGTAATGTCATTGATCGCCCTGTTGGCGATATTGGCCGTAGCCTGCGGAGCGTCAGCGCCGGAAGAGGCAGCCCCGGCCGCTGCGGAACCCGCCGCCGCCCCGCAACTGGCAGAGCCGGCGGCCCTGGCAATTCCGGCCACGACGGCTCCGGCGGCCCAGGAAACCATGGCCAAGCCCGCCGAGTCCATGGAAGCCAAGCCAGCGGACACCATGGCCAGGGCTGCCGAGTCCGATCCGGCACAACCGGCGCAGGCTGCCGCCTCCGCCGCATCCCCCACCGCAGCGCCCGCGCCTACTGCAGCGCCTCCGCCCCAGGTAGAGAGTGTGCGGGATACCCTCATCTTCGTGACCAACGAAGAGCCTACCACCATCGGCGCAGCCAGCCCCAACTGCGGCGGCAACATCCAGAACACCATCTGCGACGACATGGTCAGCGACCCCCTGACCTGGATTGACGACCATAACAACTTCAAGGTGGTGGGGATGACCGGCATCGAAGGCTGGGAACAGATTGATGCCGACCGCTGGCGTTTCCAGCTGCGCCAGGGTGTAACCTTCCATAACGGCGCGCCCTGGAACGCGGAGCAGGCCGCCTTCTGGATTGATTTCTTCGGCGACGAAGAGACCAGCGGCCACCATAACTCCAACGACTTCAGCTTCCACGGAGTTATCGGCGGCGAGGTGGTGGACGACTACACCCTGGACGTGGTCTGCGGCACCGCCTGTCCCATCCTGCCGCGTACCACCATCTTCACCAAGTTCCAGGACGTGGAGTGGTTCCTGGACGCGGTGGGAGCGACCTCCGCAAACGACCTGCCCATTGAGTTCCCCGCGGAAATCCATCGCAACAGCGTGGGACTGGGACCCTACAAGATTGTTGAATGGCGCTCCGGAATTGAAATAGAACTGGAAGCCAATGAAGACTATAACCCCAACCCGGCTACCAGTTTTTCCCAGGCCCCATCCATCAACACGGTGATCCAGCAGTGGCGCAACGAGCCCGCCGTCAGGGCTTCAATGCTCCAGGCAGGGGAGGCCGACTGGGCGGAAATCGCCATTGACGACCGGGACCGTGTCCCCAAGTGGGTCTCGGCCACCAACAACGAGGTGTTCCGGTTCACCATCGACACCATATTCGACCCGGAACTCTCCAAGAAGGACGTCAGGGCAGCCCTGAACCACGCCGTGGACTGCCAAACCATCCTGGAGCAGATTTACGGCGGCCTGGTAAGCTGCTACGGCAACATCGCCCAGGTTGGCACCGTGGGCATTACCGAGTACAACTCGGCGCCCCATGCCTACGACCCTGACCTGGCCATGCAACTGCTCCAGCAGGCAAACTACGACCCGGAGCATGAGATTGTTCTCACCATGCGGTCTAACCGCATTCCCAAGGACGTGGAAGTTGGCGAGGCATACGTGACGTCCTGGAACGCGGTGGGAATCAAGGCCACCCTGAATGTGGTGGAATCCAGCGTTTACAGCCAGATCCACCGGTCCACCTGCGGCCACCAGCGGACGCGGGAGGAAATAGCCAACGCGGCGGGGGCGGACCTGCACGCCAAGTGCGTCACCCTGGGCCCCGGGCCCCCACGGCACGCCTCCCTGTCCGTTGCCGCCGGTCCCACTTCAACGGAGTCCCTGGACTATTCCAGGCAGGCCGTGCTCAGGAATAGCTGCTACAGCCGCTCCAGCGGGGTGTGCTACCAGGACTTGCAGGACATGATCGAGGAGGCGGGGGCTACGCCTACGGGCGACCTGCGCGTCCAGCGCATGGAGACCATCGCCGACTATGTGCACGACAACTTCCATTTCGTGCACGGCTTCCAGGTGGTGTCGGTCTATGCCCTTTCCGAGGGGCTGGAATGGACGCCTCACTACGCGCCGCGCGTTCGTGCCAACACCATGTATTTCAGCAAGTAGCATCTGTTTCAGAGAGTAGCATCCTGGCCAGCGGTCCTTGACCCCTGGCACAACCGCTTCAACTCCTGGCACAACCGAGGGTTGCCAAAGGAGAGTTCTAACCGGGGGTGACGGCGAAACTTCCCGCCGCCACCCTCCGATTTCCGAAACCGTACTGTATCCAGTTGAGTAACAGGACGACAAGGACACCGGATGCGGGGCCCAAACTGGTTGCCGGTCAACGCTCTTGCGCGGCATAACGGACCCCTCTTTTTCTGCCCTCTGCATATGAACACATACCGGAAAAATCTTGTTGCGCCGGGCAAATATGGTATAATGCGGCTTGCGTCGACAGGCCGAGGTGGTGGAATTGGTAGACACGCGGTCTTGAGGGGGCCGTGGGCGTAAGCTCGTGTGGGTTCAAGTCCCGCCCTCGGCACCATGATCGGCCCGGGACCAGGCACCCAATTACCGGCGCAGTTTGAGGCGACGTAGCCAAGTGGACTAAGGCGGAGGTCTGCAAAACCTCTATTCGGCGGTTCGAATCCGCCCGTCGCCTCCATTTTTATTTCCGCCGGAAATTGCACAGCCGCTTTGCCGACTGTCGGTTGCAGTTCTAACCCTCAAGCGTCGGGCGTACCGGCGCCGGGCCATCGCTGATTAGCCGGGGTGGCGGAATGGTAGACGCGGCGGACTTAAAATCCGCTATCTTTACGATGTGTGGGTTCGAATCCCTCCTCCGGCACCAATTATTTACCTAGACAATCTGTAAAAAGTCCGGCCCCCGAAAATATCGGGGGCCTTTTTCTTGCCTTGCGGCAGAACGGGACCTGGCAGAGTGTGGTGGCGCGAGTTGCACCAGTGGCAAAGGTAGTTTCATCCGGGAAGCCGGACCGCCGCAAGGGCCGCCCCTGCGGTTGGCAGGGCTGGTCCTATGGAGCTGCAGGTTACGTGATGGGACGGCCGGTGGCAGGGGGGAGTTTGGCATGCAAAAGGGGCAGGTTTAAACCCGCCCCTGCTGGTAATTGGCAACCAAAGGAATACGGAATCAAGGCCAACGAGCCTTGAAGCGGATGCTAGGTAAACTGGTACTCCTGGGTGGAGACGATCAGCTGAAGCACCTGCCCTACCTGCCGGGTGAAGTCCTCGTCCTGGGTGGATATTTCCTTGTCCGGACCCAGGTGTCCCAGGAACAGGTTGCGGGTGTCGTCCATTAGCTGGTAGCCGCCCAGCATTTCCAGGCAGCCGTCCACCAGTTCGTTGGCGGTAACCGAGGGTCCGGCTTCGTTGAACCGCCGCACCACCGCCTGAATGCCCGGGGCTTCCAGGCGGCCCATTTCGCTGGCGGCGTAGTTGACCCGTTCCACCAGGGTGCCGCTGTCAATCCACTCCTTGCCGGTGTGCCAGCCCTCCACCGTGGGCGGGTTCATCAGGTCCTGGCCCATATAGCGGATTTCCAGGGCCATGTCGTACATTCGGGGCATGGGCCTCTTGAAGTCGTCCATGAAGCGCAGGGTGCTGCACACCAGTTCCGCCGGACTCTTCACCTTGGAGAAGCGGGCTTCCTTGAAGAAGTCGGAGTTGAACAGGACCCGCAGCATGGACCGGACTTCATAGCCGGACCGGAAATACTCATCCTCCAGCAGCTTGATGGCCGCCATATCCCGGGGAGGGATGTCCTGCCAGGCGGGAACCTGGGGCTCATCGGCTACGAAGAAGTTGTACAGGTGGCGGGCAAGAAACCGGGCCGTGGCCGGCTGCTTGGCGATGATGCGGATGATGTCGTCGCCGTTGAAGTCGCCCGACTCGCCCAGGAAGGTCTTTTCGGCCTCGATGTGGTCCAGCCGATTGTAGAGGAACTGGTTGAAGTACCGGCCGTAAGGGTAGCGGGGCATGCCGTTGCCCACCGTCCAGCCGGTGAAGGCCTGGGCGCAGGCCTTGACATCCTCTTCGGTGTAATTGGGCTGGCCGTCCATGCCGACGCCCATGGAAAAGAGTTCAAGCAGTTCCCGGCCCCAGTTCTCGTTGACCGCTTCCTTGTGGCTTAGCTGGTTGTCCAGGTAGTAGAGCATGGCCGGATTGGTGGCCATCCTGAGCAGCAGTTCGTCAAAGCGGCCCATGCCGTGATGACGGAAGTGTTCCAGTTGCTCCAGGATGTTGTGGGGAGCCATGATCTTGGAGTCGCCAACGCAGAAGATGCTGTGCCAGAACAGGCAGAGCTTTTCCTGCAACTGGCGCGGGGAGTTGACCATGCGGAAAGTCCAGTAGCCCTGGTTGGCGGCCAGATACCCCATGTCGCGCCAGCCCATGTAGCGCTGCATTACATCGGTTTCCAGGTCCGGCTGTTCTTCGGGGTTCAGGAGTTCTTCCACCGTGGCCTCATAGCCCCTGGCGGCCCGCTCTTGGAGTTCGCCGTAGGAAGCGCCGAAGCCAGCCCGACGCATCAGGTGAGCCATCAACAGCACATCGTTGTCTGCCATAACTCTCCTCCTCCTTATATGCTTATCGTTGCTAGATTGCTGCTATTTTACTCGATTTACCGGCAAAAGTCTTAAGAATTCGTGAAGACGGCAAAAACAACAACGGCGCAAAGTGCAACGATTTGGCCGCATCCGTCATAATTGGGGGGAGGGGCGTCGTCTATAATATTGGGAAGGCGACGCCCATAATCTGAGGCCGGCTATATTCCTTCTCTTCGACAGCCGGGGAGAAACTGAAGCATGACCATGCAACGAAACCGGGAAATAAAGGCCTACTGCCCCGATTTTGAGCCGATTCGAAGTATCCTGTCCAGGCATGGCGCCTCCCTTGTGGACAACACGGAACAGGTGGACTACTACTACAACCTGGCCAGCGACAAGGACAGCGAAACCCACCGGCGGCTGAAGATCCGGATAGACGGCATCGGTCCGCCCCAGGTGATCTATTACGTGGAGGGCCAGGAGCAGGGAGCCAGGACCAGCAGCTTCCGCGTTTGGGGTATGAACGGCCTGGAAACCAAAGACATGCTGGACGCCGTCCTGGGCATTCGGGCGGTGGTCCGCAAGCAGCGGGAACACTGGGAGAAGGACAACGTACAATTCCACCTGGACGAAGTAGAAGGAGTGGGCCGGGTGCTGGAAGTGGAAATCCAAAGCCAGGAGGGCAGAGACGCCGAGGAACAACTGGCCGAGTATCAACAACTCCTGGGGGACTACCTGGGCGAACGCATTATCGGTTCCAACGAAGACCTGGTCGTCTTGCCCCAATAGTCCTTACCGCAGTCCTCACCGGGGCCTGGCCCTGCCGCGAGGCGCACCCGCCAGGCCGCAGGACCAGTCCACTGGCTGCCAGGAAGGCGGCTGGATCCGGACCTGTACCGTGCTTGCCTCGACCCTCTAATCTCGGCCTTCCCGGCACGGCGGAGTTTTTACGCACGGGCCAGAAAAACGCCGCCTCCGGCCGGGCCCCAAATCCAGGTTAATGACCGTACCCCCTGTACAGGCTGCATTACCCTTGCGTATCCTGAGGATGGAGTAAGAGAAACTCGGGAGAACCCTGGCAATCGCGCCCCGGTCAGGACTTATGCGCGGCAAACCCTTTCATTTGGAGCAACTATCCCGTCATCTGGAAAAATCTCCAGATACAAAATAACAGGAAATGCCAGGAAACGACTGGGAAATTTGATTTTTGCCAGAACCGGCTTCGGGAAGCTGTTAGATGAAGCGACTAGGCTGGCAGGCTGACACAGAGCTAACCCATTATGGCGACATGTCATGCTGGGCCCTTCAGCAAGCTCAGGTTAGACTTTGTCGAAGCATCTGAACCCCATCACAATAACCCGGTTTCGGTTCCCCTTTAACGGCTTTCGGCAAGGATTTCAGACCCTTCGGCTGCGCTCAGGGTGACGTTTATGTTTTGCTAAAGGGTCCTGTGAAATGTACGAACAAGTTGCAGCGCGTTGCCCTGGCCCGGCATCGCTTTCAAGTTGACATCCCATAGGGGCTTTGGTAGTATCATCCCACTTTTCCGGCCCCGCTGAGGGACGGAATTTTTGTGCCGTTTGCGTTATAATTGTCCCGCCCCAGCGCATGGCTTAGCCGAAACAGGAGGTAACTGCAAATTGGCTTTCGTAAGTGGCTTGAGGTGCCGCGAGTGCAGCCGGGAATACCCGGGCGAGGCCCTCAATGTTTGTGACTTCTGCTTCGGCCCCCTGGAGGTGGTGTACGACTACGCCACCATTTCCGAGGTCGTCAGCCGTGACCGTATTGCCGCCGGGCCCCTGAGCATCTGGCGCTACCATGACCTGCTCCCGGCCAGCGGGGAAGACCCGGTGGACATCATGGCCGGTTTCACCCCCCTGCTGAAGGCCCGCAACCTGGGCGAACGGCTGGGGCTCAAGAACCTCTACATCAAGAACGACAGCGTAAACCCGTCCTTCTCTTTCAAGGACCGGGTGGTATCGGTGGCGGCCACCAAGGCCCGGGAGTTCGGGTTTGAGACCATCGCCTGCGCCTCCACCGGCAACCTGGCCTGCAGCGTAGCGGCCCATGCCGCGCGGGCCGGACTGCGCTCGGTGGTGTTCATCCCGTCAGACCTGGAGCGGGGCAAGGTTATCGGCGCCGCCGTGTACGGGCCGACCATGGTCGCCGTGGAAGGCACCTACGACGAGGTCAACCGCCTCTGCAGCGAGGTGGGGGACAACTACCCCTGGGCCTTTGTCAACATCAACATGCGCCCCTACTACGCCGAGGGCAGCAAGACCCTGGGCTACGAGGTGGCGGAACAGCTGGGCTGGCGCATTCCTGACCACGTGGTCATCCCGTCAGCCTCGGGAGCCATGTTCACCAAGATCTGGAAGGGCTTTAACGAACTGGCCTGCCTGGGACTACTGGATGGCGTGGATTCGATGACCTTCGGTCCGGACCAGAACACGGTCCACCACCCGGCCATTACCACAAAAATGCACATGGCCCAGGCGGAGGGTTGCTCTCCTATCGTCAACGCGTGGACCGAAGGCCAGACCCAGGTTCGTCCGGTTCGCCCCGACAGCATCGCCAAGTCCCTGGCCATCGGCAATCCCGCCGACGGAATCTATGCCCTGCGGGTCATCAAGGAGTCCGACGGCTCAGCCTACGCCGTGCCCGAACCCGAAGTGGTGGAGGGCATCAAGCTGCTGGCGGAGACCGAGGGCATCTTCACTGAAACCGCCGGAGGAGTCACCGTATCGGCCCTCAAGTACCTGGCCGAGAGCGGGGCCATCGGCGCCGACGAACTGACCGTGGCTTACATTACCGGCAACGGCCTGAAGACTCAGGAGGCGGTGGAAGGGGTGGTAGATCCCCTCTTCATACGGCCTACAATGGGATCGTTTGAGGAAGCCCTGGAGGGCAGGGCCGCCAAGGTAAGCAGTTAGCAGGCAGGGCCACACCGGGTTCCGGTCAGCCCCTGCCCGGCCGGCAGCCGCCGGGCCAGCCAGTGAAATTTCGGAGTTCCGCGTTCTTGGTTAAGTCCGCATTCTTGGTTAAGTAAGGAAGGGTGAGATGGGCAGGCAGAGGGTCAAGTTTACCTTTGATGGAGACTTGGTCAAGGAGCCAATTATCTACATGCTGGGCCGCGACTTCCACCTGGTAACCAACATCCGCCGGGCCGACGTGGGCGACGCCCTGGGCTGGGTGGTGCTGGAGGTGGATGGCGAGAAAGAGGAGATTGAGCGAGGCCTGCAATGGGTAAGCTCCACCGGCGTGCGGGTGGACCCGATTAGCGGCGACGTGCTGCAGGGCTAGAACTGGCAAGTCAATGCGGCAGGAAGTCCTGAACAGTGACGAAGCCATTGACAATTGAACCCTTTGAATGACAACTGCACGGCGCCGACAAGTATGCCCCCTGCACCGGCGCCAGTCTTTGTAAACCGATTCGCAACCGCCGACTTTAGATACGCGATTGACTAGGAGGAATCCCCCAAATGCCTGTTACGGTTCGTATCCCCACCCCCCTGCGCCGCATGACCAATGGCCAGGACAAGGTGGAAATGGAAGAGTCTAACCTGTCCGCCATGATCGAAAGCATGGAAGCATCATACCCCGGGATCAAGGAACGATTGATCGACGAGAACGGGGAACTGCGCTACTTCGTAAACATCTACCTCAACGGCGAGGACGTGCGCTTCCTGGACGGCCTCAACACCTCGGCCGCGGCAGGCGACGAGATCAGCATTGTCCCGGCGGTTGCCGGGGGTTAGGGAACGACGTCCCTTCCAGCCCCTCATTAGTTCCTGAAAACGAATATTCCGCTCGTCCCGATACTGTCCAATCGTCCCGGCTATGGGGGATCAGACAGTTACAGGCTGGGCGGAATGTTTTGTGCCTTCAGCTTGGGCTGGCAATCAAGCTCGTTCGGGCAGGCCCAACCTTCCCCCGTTCGCCCTGAGCCGGTCAAAGGGCCGCCCGTCCAAAGTTCGACAAGCCCGCCACGAACGGCGGGGAGTTCTCCCGTGGATACGGCGCCGGTAGAAACACCCGTTAACCCATCGCTACATCATTGCCAGGCGATCAGTTCCGTATCAGCATTCCCGGCTGGCAGCGGCGGCAGAAGTTGGTCAGGCGCTGGTTGGCGTTCAGCTGGGAGATGTTGCCCCCACAGACGGGACAGGGTTCACCGCCCTTGCCGTGCACCTTAAGGAAGTCGCGAATCTTGACGTGGATGTTGTCGCCCATGCGCTCCCTGAGGACACCGATGGCATCTTCCACCACCGCCCGGCATTGCAGGTGCAGGCGGGCCAGTTCATCCTCCTTCAGGGTTCCAACCTTGCGAAAAGGGGATATTCCGGCGGCAAATAGGATTTCATCAGAGTAGGCGTTCCCGATGCCCGAGATGAAACTCCCCCGGGTCAGCACCCCCTTAACTTCGCCCCGAAACTTCTTCAGACCAGCCTTGAACTCATCAAAGGTGAGGTCGGCCAGCACGTCCGTGCCCTGCTTTTCCAGTCGGTATATCCCCTCAAGCTGCTCGCTGTCCACGTAATAGACCATGCCCATCTGCCGGTCGTCCAGGTACCGCAGTTCCATGCCGTCGTCCAGGCCCAGCGCGAAGGAGGTGCGCTTGTACACCCGCGCCTTTGGTTCGCAGTGCTGGATGGCGCCGGTCAGCATGGGGTTGATGGCCAGCCACCGGTCGCCCGACAACTGGCTGATCAGGAACTTGCCTTCTCTCCGGAACTCCCCCATTTGCCTTCCTGGAAGGTCGGCGGCGAAGTCTCCGGCCATGGGCCTCAGGACGGTGGGGCGCAGCACCTGGGCGGTAGCTACGTTACGGCCCTGCACGCGCTGGTTAAGGTAGTCCTTGATAACTTCCAGGTCCGGCGCTTCGGGCATGGGGCGCCTCCTTTCGGTGCGCAGCATCAGCATACGGGGCAGGCAGACCAATTGCTGAGGTTATGATAGTCAGCCCGGGCTGAACTGTCGAACCGGGGCTGGCCCGGAAGGATTGGGGCGCTGGCCACGGCAAAGGCGACTCGCGAATCGCCCCTGCTGGCAACCGAACAACCAGCAATGGAACGCCGCCCAGCAGACGGGGCCACTGGTGAAACTGGGCCTGGCAGGTTTATAATGGGTGCTGTTCAGCGCAAACCTGTCTTCTGCCAGCGGGTGTAGCTCAGTGGTAGAGCTCTAGCCTTCCAAGCTAGCCACGTGGGTTCGATTCCCATCACCCGCTCCAAGACACCCTGGTTTGAAATATAAAACCGCCGTCGCTGGACGGCGGTTGCCATTTTCTTATCACTATTGCTGAAATAGCAAAAGAGCTGCCTTCTCCGATATCCGGCCCGGCTCTAGGTCTCCCAAGGTTGAACCTCTTCTGAATCTCTTCTCAGTTTTGCCGGACGGCCACACAAGGGCGCGATTGACTGCGCCCGTTAGATCACAGAAGTAGTCGCACAGTTCGGCCTGCCGGTGGTGGAACTGCACCAGCTCCCGAACCCATAACTGAGGACGACCTCGGAGTCGTTCGCTACCGGGTGGTTGTGCCGTCGATAATCTAGTATGCCCGAAAGGAACCGTGAGACGAGCAAGTTGAGGAGGCACGATTGAGCAGTAGAAAGCCCAGAGCCGAGCGACGACGAGAAGCTCGCCAGGCACGAAAGGCAAGACCACCCTGTGGGACCGCCGAGCTTCTGTATCCTTTGGATAATCTAAGCAAGGGCACCGCAGATTCGGCGAACTGGTTAGCTGAGCGGGAAAAGCGCGGCGCGACAAGGGTGGATCTGGGTTCAATGTTTAACGATGCAGTCGTCGTTTTCCCAGCTTCCACCAGCAGACCTTTCGCTGAGCCGTGCGTCGAGATGTACGAGTTCATCTCTGCCGCGTCACGATTCGCAGCCGCTGGGGTCGAAGTTCTCGACCGCCTAAACACCGAAGATGATCCGCACCTCCTAGCCGCCCTAAAGAGATACGTTGAGGACACAGGACAAGCTCTGAAGGAAGTAGACAACCGGCTCAAGAAGCTTCACTCCGGGCTGAACGAGTTGTTCCCCGAGATTTCATCGTGGAAAGATCTGATTAGTCGCCGAGACGTGATCGCGCACAAAATACTCACTCTCGACGACGACAAGGTCCGTAAGGAAGCAGATCGGGACTTCAGGGCGCTTTGCCAACTCCTGTCTAACATTCACTTTGCCCCTACGGTCATCGATCTCGAACAAGGCATCGGTCCTGAGGTTGCTATTCGCTCCAATCTGCTTCGCGAGTTGGCGCCGTCAGAAGCAGGCCAAGAGGCCTTCGTGCTAGGCAGTGTACTGGTGGTCGTGTGTTTGGACGCCCGTAAAGGTATAGTAGCTTTCAGGCTTGGTCGAAGTCCTGACAACAAGGCACTGCTGGCTGTCTCTCACACCGGCGAGTATACGTTCACCGTTTCGAATGTGAATCCACCTGACATGAACCCGCAGACAGAGTGATTGCTGTCAAGGGCGGAGAAGAGATGTACCACTGGCCCGCAGCATTTCGTCGTGGTTGCCAACGATGTAGTGGACCTGGGTGCCATTGCCGGACCTTTCCAGCAGCCCCTCGATTATTGCGGAGTGAGCCTGGGGCCAATAGACCTTACGGCGCATGCGCCAGACGTCAACGATGTCGCCCACGAGGTACAGGTGGTCGCTGTGGTGGCTGGCCAGGAAGTGGGCCAGGGCATCCACCCTGGCTCTCTCGAAGCCCAGGTGGGTATCGCTGATGAATACGGCCCGATAGTCGCGCTTCGCCGCGTTCAAAGGACTCTTCACCCCGGGACAGGTTACTCGAACACGGTATTCAGCCTGGCGGAACTGTCGAAGAAGTGCTGAAGGCTCTGGTTAACCCGGAAGAAAATGTCGGCGCGCAGCTGGTCGCCCGTTGCGTTGTCGGAAATCCCCCCGTCAATCATCAGGTCCAGGGTGTTGAGGGTGTGGTTGAGGTCAGCGCCGTTGTTGTCCCTGGTATTGGTTACCAGGTCCTGCCATTGCTCCACCGTCATTTTCAGGAAGAAATCGGCGTCGATCAGGTCGTATTCGGTCCCTTCCCTGACCTCGGTGCATTCAAAGGCCTCGAAGGTGATCACGTAAACCTTTTCGCCGACCATTACCCCCATGACCGCGTCAATATTACCCAGCCGCCGGAACTCCTCGTCGTTATTGACCAGTTCCTGCAGGGCCTGGAACCATTCTACCGAGGGGAAGGTGAGGGCAGTGGAGTTGAGGTCTGTCATCTAGAGTCTCCTGGAAAGGTGAAAGAGGATGATCAATGGACTATTCAAGGTGAGCGATTTACTCCTTGAAGTAAGGCTCGCCCTTTTCCTTCGCCCGGCTGAAGGGCACCATGCGGTCCATGTGGTAGTCGGGGTCGGAGTTGGCGGGAGCTTTGCCAATGGCCTCGTCCACCATCTTGTGATATTTGGGGTCCAGCTGCTCCAGCTTGTCCATTTCCGACCGGATGTAGGCCACCCGGGAGATGATGCGGTGCAGGGACTCGGCGCCGCACAGGCTGCATTGGGTTGGGTCCGGGGCGCTGAAGGAGCGCAGGTAAACGCTGTTGACTCCGCCGCAGCCTTCGCACCGGTATTCGTAAATGGGCACGGTCAGTCTCCCGTCGGGGCAGTCTCTTCGCGGCGCAGGAAGGCAGCCAGGTCGGGGGAAAGGTTGGCCTCGGTCTTGTTCACTCCGGCCCACTGCATGCGCTTCAGATAGTCTTCGATGTACTGGCGTTTGAGGTCATCCACCACGGCCATGCCCTGGGCGATGTTGGCGACACTGCCGCCAATGATTATAGCCAGGGCTTCCCACAGCACCGGATCCCTCAGGTCCTGGACCAGGTCCCGCTCCACGCCCCGCATCAGGTTGCCCAGGCCCTGGCCAAAGCCGGGGGGCTGGTTATCCACCGCGTATTTTACGTGGGCCATACCGTAGGCCATGTGGCGGGCCTTGTCTTCAATGCACTTGCGGAAGAGGAACTTGTCGGCGCGGTTGCGGGCGTAGGCCTCGCCGTAACGGTACAGCAGCAGTGTCAGGGGCCCGCGCACCAAGTACAGGAACATCCCAACTTCGGTCCAGCCCGGGCGGGTCTCCATCATGCGGCGGTTGAACTGGCCAGCGCTCTCCAGGCCCAGGCTGCCCTCGTTGTGGAGGGCGCGGTTGCGGAAAGTGGTGTAGTGGCGGCCCGTGTCGAATATCTCCGAGGCCAGGAAGGTCTTGACCTCGTGGTAGGCGTAGTTCATTTTGTGGAGCCATTGGCCGATGACGTCGGTTTCAATGGATGCCTGCTGGGCCAGTTCGGTGCAAAATTGGCGCATGGCCAGCTCAAACTCATAGGGCTGGGGGGTAATTTCGTCCCAGCCGATTTCCAGGTGGCCCATCCACCGGCGCTGGATGGCTTCTTCATAGAGGTCCACCGCATTGTCGGCCCACAGGTCAACCCTGGCGCTGAGGGCGTACAGGTCGGTGCGGGGAATGCCGGAAACGGGGAAGGCGCCCCGGGGACGGCGGCTCATGTCGGAACTGGACTCGGGCACTTCGCCGTAAATGCCGACGTTGAGGTCGCGCATGGTCAGGCCCTTCCTGCCCGGCTGGACTCGGACGCCCCACTGCAAGGTGTCGTTCATCCAGGCCAGGGGCTCGGAGCTGACGGCAGGGGCAGTTTCCGATTCCTGGCTCTGGTCGCCTTCTTCAGTGCTGTCCGCAGGCTTCTGTTCCTCGTCGAGCGCCAAAACCAACCTCGCTTTCTGCTACTGTTGTTGACCTTATGCTACGGAAATCCGGGGAGATGGCGGGCTGGATCGCCGGATACCTGGCGGCATATTATTCCCCACCCCATAGCCACCGAAACAGCGCCGGAAACTCGAACCAATCCGACCAGATAGGGAAGATCCACGGCTCATTCCAAAAGCAAGACCTCCCGCGAGTGTCCGTGGGAGGTCTTTCCGTTACTTGCCAGGTTGGTTACGCGGCCGCCTTGTACTGCTCCAGCAGGGCCGGATTAACCCGGCCGTTGTGAATGCGGTCGTCAAAGCCGGCAGACTTGAGCCGCTGGAAGTATTCCTTGGTCTGCCGCTGGCGAATGGCGCGCAGGATGTTCTGGCCTTCGTCCATCTTGTCCTTGCCGCCGCCCAGCAGCACCGCCAGGGCCTGGCTGGTAAGCTGGCTCTGGCCGGCAGGGTTCTCGCCGCCGGCGCCGGTAGCCTGGCGGGACTCGCCCTCGTCCAGGTAGCAGTGAATCTCCTCGCGGCGTTCGGGCGCAAATTCGTTCATATAGCGGAGATGCAGGACGCCGATGGCCACGTGTCGGGCCTCGTCCTGGGCGCACCGCCGGTAGATGGCCTTTTCGGCCTCGTTGTAGGCCATCATCTCGCCCAGCCGGAACAGGGTGAGCACGTTGCCTTCGCCAGTGATGTGAAGGCGGGAGGAAAACTCGGTGAACTCCCGCGCATTGTCAGTGCTGCCGCCAACCACGTCGCTGACGCTGTCAATCATACGCATCAGGCCGCCGCCGTTGGCCAGGGCCCGCTTGCGGAACACGTCCAGATGGCGAGACTCGTCCATAACCTGGGCCAGGAGAGCCAGCCTTACTTCCTGGTAGTCGGGAGACATGGTGGAGATGAAGCGCCCGGGCACGTCGGAGGCGACGAACTCCACCTGAGTGAAGAAGGTTGCCAGCTGGCACTGGGACGCCTCGATGTCATCGGAGAGGGGCTGAATGGTGTCCCAGGGGATGTCTGTGGCCGAACTCCACTGGCGGGTGATGAATTCTTCGTAGAGCTTGGTCAGATTGTAAGCCCACACCTCGCTCTTGGTGCGGAAGGTGTAGGCGCCGAATCTGGCCACATTCCCCCGGGGGATGGAGCCCTGTACCCGGCCGGTGTCGTTGGCGGAACGCTCTTCAACGCCCTCCCCGGCCACGTGCTCCTGCAACTGGCTCAGCCAGGAAAGATCGAATCCCTGTTCCTTTGCCCGCTCCCAGTACTCGGTCCTGCTTTCCACAGTGGCCATGCCAACCACCTCCACTGGTTCCGTCGCGCTTTTGAATAGGCTGCGCCGATTATGGGTGATGGTAACTATGGGCAGGTGGGATTGTCAACTTAATTAAGGGCAATCGCGTTTTAGTCTGTTCGTAAATTGCCCAGCGCCCTTCAGCGAGAAATGAATATCACCTTGAGCTTGCCGAAGGGCTAAGGACGACATTTCTCCATAACGCGATTGCCCTGATTGCCTCCCCCAGGGTCTTTCGATTGCCGGTTGCAACTCCTCGAGTCTGTTCGTGGTGAGCTTGGAGAACCATTCCAGGCGGCCCTTCGACAGGCTCAGGGCGAACGGTGGAAGAGACTCTACCAAGATAATCGAAATACCCGGTCACCTGGCCCTTGTCCGACTGGGCAAGGGGTGAGTTTGGGTTTCTTTGTTGGCAGGGTCAAGGGCGGGTTTGAAACCCGCCCCTACGTGGAAAAGGGGTGAATTTTGTTTTTTCCTGTTATTTCCTTTCATTTCCTGTTGTTTTGTAGCTGGGGATGGGGACAGATGACAGGCTGATGAAAGGGTGGTCCGCCATTGCCCAGATTGCCAGGCGGCGGGGGTGAAAGGGTGGCCCTCACCCCCTGCCCCTCTCCCATAGGGCGAGGGGGGATGCCTAGTATTGTCTCTTAATGGTAGGGGTGGGTTATCCAGGGTGGGAAGGGGGTGGTGTCAAGGGGAGGTGGTTATCCACCAGGGTCTTTCGATTGTCGGTGGCAACTCCTCGAGTCCGTTCGTGGTGAGCTTGGAGAACCATTCCGGGCGGCCCTTCGACAGGCTCGGGGCGAACGGTGGAAGAGACTCTACCAAAATACACAATAATCGGAAGACCGTGTTGCCTCCCAGGGTCTTTCGATTTTCCCTCTCCCCTGGCGGGAGAGGGTTCGGGAGAGGGTTAGGGTGAGGGGGGCGTTCTTCGGCCAGATGACTCGTTGCCTTGCACTTTCACCCCCATTCCTTCGGCAGGCTCAGGACAGGCTCTAACCTTCCCCCTTCGAGGGGGAAGGGACATCTTGGAAAATCGAAAGACCGTGTTGCCTCTCCTCCCCCGGTTCCCCCCAAAGCCCCGCTCATATATAATCACCCGCGAATAATCTGGCCCGGCCGGGTAGCCGGGCGTAATTGATGCCATTTGTTATGCAACGCAAGGAGGAGTTATGCCCGACGATTTCGTTAAGGTTGCCGCGGTCAGCGAGGTTTCCCCGGGGGATATGAAGGTAGTGGACGTGGGCGACGACCAGATTCTCCTGGTCAACGTGGATGGCGAGGTCCACGCCTGCGACGACATCTGCAGCCACGCCTACGCTTCCCTGTCCGAGGGCGACCTGGACGGCGCGGAAGTCCAGTGCCCGCTCCACGGCGCCATCTTCAACGTCAGGACCGGTAAGGTACTTACCCCGCCGGCGGTGGACGCCCTGCGCATCTTCGAGGTGCGGGTGGAAGGCGACGATATACTCGTCGGCCCGGCCCGGGAGGGCCAGGAGTAAGGGCCCCACCTACCCAGGGAAACTGCCCGGAAACAATTTATCCACGAAGGGACTCGTAAAGCGGCTCTGATTCCGCCGGCCTTCCTTCGTGGATAATTTTTTGCCCTGACAGCAGGTGCGCCCCCCGCCGATGGCAGAACGAGCGTGGATAATTCTTTGCCCTGGCAACAGATGACACCCTGCGCAGCTGGTGGAACGAGGCTAACGGGGAGTGCCGAACTCGGGGAAGGGCCAGTAGATCAGCCACACCTTCCCCACCACGTTTTCCTCCGGCACCCCTCCCCAGTTGCGGGAGTCATTGCTGTGCGACCGGTTGTCCCCCATCACAAAGTATTCGCCATCGCCCATCCGGCGCGCCGGCATGTTGTCGGTGAAGGGGTCGTTGAGGTAGGGCTCGTGGTGGACCACGTCGTTAACCAGCACCGTGCCGTCAACGATTTCCACCTTGTCCCCCGGCAGGCCGATAACCCTCTTTACGAAGTCCCGCCGCGGCTCACCCGGGAACTCGAAGACAATGATCTCGCCCAGCCTGGGCGGCCGGAATGGGCGACTGACGTCGGCCTTGTCCAATTCCCAGAAGGGTATAACCCGGGAGAAGCGTTCCACATCGAACTTGAAATAGACCAGCTTGTTGACCAGCAGATACTGCTGCCCCTCGAGAGTAGGGGCCATGCTGGAGCCTTCTACCCGAAAATTCTGCGCGCTGGCCTGGATGAGGATGAACACCACAACAGCCAGGGCCAGGGCTTCCAGAATTTCCCGCGTTACCGCCGACATTCCATCCGTTCGCTCGCGTCCCTGTTCACTCTTATCTTCACCAATTCGCCCCCGGAAAATGCCCGTTTAATTTAGACCACCGGAATGGCAATATCAATAGCGACATGTCATCGACTTGTCGGCAAAAGCGTTCCCCGGCAGGTGGCAGTAACATCGGCAGGGGCGGTCAGCGAACCACCCCCGGCGCTGGAACCGGCTGCAGTTCTGGATCCAATCCACCTGAATTGGAACGGCGCCCATGCAACCAGGCGGGGATTTGGGGTTGCCGGACCAGGGGCATTGTCCTCTTTCCCTGATTGTATTCCCACCCACAGGGAACGCCCTAGTGGTCCCCGGTATCACGACATACCAAACCCTGCCAGGCAGCCGCAACGCCAGCCCCGCTCCACACAGCCAGGGTCTTTCGATTGTCGGTGGCAACTCCTCAAGTCCGTTCGTGGTGAGCTTGGAGACCCATTCCGGGCGGCCCTTCGACGGGCTCAGGGCGAACGGTGAAAGAGACTCTACCAAAAGAATCGAAAGACCCTGCCACACAGCGTTCCTGGTGGACATACCCGCGCATTGGTGGCTAAACTGCCTTATTCCATCAGCCAGTTGAGGAGGCAAGACAGAATGGCTTGGCAGTACCACTTCGAACTGCTCACCCGACCCTACGGCGGCGTCAGCGAGGGCCCCGTATGGGATGGTGAGGCAATCCTGTTCACCCACATTCCCTCCAGCCGGATTATGCGTTACGACCCCGACTCCGGCGCCATTACCGAGGCCCGGACGGGCACCAACCATACCAACGGTCTTGCCTTCAATGCCCGGGGCAATCTCTTCGGCTGCTGCTCCGGCGGCCGCGCCATTGTCCGTTTTGACGACAACGCCATCGTGACCGTGTCCGACCGCGTGGACGGGCAGAAGCTTAACACTCCCAACGACCTGGCCATAGACCGCAGCGGGCGCATCTGGTTCACCAACCCCTGGAATGCAGGCAACATAGACCCCAGCGAGGTTGAGGAACTGGACAACCGCTCGGTGCTGCGGGCCGACCCCCAACCCGACGGCAGCTACACCACCACCCGGGTTACTTTCGACACCACCATGCCCAACGGCATCCTGGTTTCCCCGGACCAGCGCACCCTTTACGTGGTGGAAAGCAACAGCGAGCGTATCGACATCAACCGGGAACTGCGGGCCTATCCGATTAACGACGACGGCAGCCTGGGATCCTACCGTTCGCTGCACAGCTTTGGCCGGGATGCCAACGCTGTCCACCGGGGTATTGACGGCATGTGCTTCGACGCCGACGGCAACATCGTGGCCACGGCCGGCTGGGAACTGGGGGGCCCGGGGCCCATGATCTACATCTTCTCGCCCACCGGGAGGGTACTGGAAACCCATCCCATCGCCTGCAACCGTCCCACCAACGTCTGTTTCGGCGGCCCCGGCCTGTCCACCCTGTACGTTACCTCCACCGACGGTCACTTTTACCGCGCCGAAACCGACCGGGTAGGCTGGGCTATCTATCCATAGAGGAAAAGTCTAAAATCGCAAGTCAAGAGTTGACAGGCCTGCCCGCCGAAAATCTCAACTCTTAACTCCTAACTTTTAACAAATCTTGCGGGGTTGGCTCATGAGCATGAACCTTAGCGGACACGGCTTCACCAGGCAGCAGCTGCGGCAGGGCGGTGGACGCGGCACCGGCAACGACCACGTGGACGACCTTTACGGTTGCACCGAGCTGTATGTCTATCAGACTCCCAACAAAAAGGTAACCGGGTACGAGTCTCTGAAGATGTTCATCGAGTCCGAGGGTTGCGAGGTTATCTTTACCGCCGACGCGCCGCCGGAACTGAACGGGTACGAGACCATGCGCATCACCCAGCGGCAGGGAGAGCCCATACCCCAAGCGGTGGTAAAGCGGACCCATTCCTGGGCTCACCAGCGCAACTTCCTGCACAGCTTCTTCAAACCCATGTACCGCTAGAACGGTAGTCCACGAATGGGCGCGAATGTTCACTGATTGCTTGAAGTCGGGTGGGCGCTCATTTTCAGCCCATACCCTCCGTTCCCCGAACAGGTTCACCGGCGGCAGGATAGGGAGTTCCCATGATTGCAGATACGCATACCTTCCAGGAACAGTTGCAGGAAATTGAAACCGCTGCGGTGTCACTGGCCTGGGGCGCCGGCAAGATTCTTTCGGAACAGTTCGGCAAGCAGCTTTCCATCGAATACAAAGACAAGAACCATCTGGATCCCGTAACCTCCGCTGACAAGGCCACCCAGGAGTTTCTCGTAAGGGAAATCACCCGCCTCTTCCCGGACCACGGAATCCTGGGCGAGGAGGGTTCCGACGAGACCGACCCCGCCGGACCGGCGCCCGACTTCCTCTGGGTGCTGGACCCCCTGGACGGCACCACCAACTTTCTTAACGGCCTGCCCGTTTACGCCTCGTCCATAGGAATTTTGCACCGGGGACGGCCCGTGGCTGGGGCCCTCTACATCCCCTGGCCATCCCCCGGCGGCGGCTTCGTACTCCACTGCTGCCAGGGCGGTGGCTCCAGATTCACTCTGTCTGAAGGCGGCCCCGACGAACCCGTTTCCGTTTTCGCATCGGAAAAGCCTGTGGGCAATCGCCTGATAGGACTCCCCGGCTTTTTCGTCCAGACCACAAAGTTCGGCAAGCCCGTGGGCCGAAACCCCGGCGAACTGCGTACCACCGGCAGCATCGCCTACGAGCTGGCAATGACGGCCTGCGGAGTTCTGCAGTACGCAATCATCGGCGCCCCTCGCATGTGGGACATGCTGGCTGGGGTTATAGCTGTCCAGGAAGCGGGCGGCACAGTGATGACCAAGCTGAAGGGGGAGAAGCAGTGGCGCCCCATGGAATCGCTGGTACCCACCTGGGAGGATACCCCGCCTACGCTCAAGGAACTGCGCCAGTGGGCAGCCCCCCTGGTAGCCGGCAATCAGCAGGTGGCCCCCCTCATAGCCCACAACATGCAAGCCCGGTTCCGGCCGGTGGCCAAGGCCAGGCAGTGGGGCAGGAAGGTGAGCCAGAAGTTTAAGGGTTCGCAAAAGAGCCGGAGTTAGGGGAAAGGAAATGCCTCAGAAGATTCGTATGTGGGAAGTCACAGATGAACAGACTCTTACTGAGATTCCCAGTGACAAAATCAGTTTGGAAGAACAACTGGAAGATTGGCTTGAAAGCGACATTTCCATGCTGGATGAAAACCTGCTGGTGATTGGGCGGCAAGTAAGTACCGATTTCGGTGGTCAGATAGACCTATTATGTCTAGACAGCTCCGGAGAAACCGTCGTCGTAGAATTAAAGAAAGGAAAAACACCCCGCCAAGTGACCGCACAAGCGTTGGAATACGCATCGTGGGTAAAGGAGCTATCACCTGAACAAGTCATTGCTTTGGCTAACAGCTACGACAAGATAGGGGGATCTCTCAAGGAGTCTTTCGAGGAGAAATTTGGCGATCCTTTACCTGAAACGATTAACTTAAGACATCGTTCTTTAGTTGTAGCTGAATCTATGGACGACAGCACCGAGCGCATCGTGCGGTACTTGTCAGATCTAAACGTACCTATCAACATAGCTACGGTACAGCATTTCAAGACCGCAGATGACCGAGAAATGTTGGCTCAAATATTCTTAGTTGAACCAGAAGTAGCGGAGGTCAAGGCCATTGGCAATTCTCGTGGGCGCACTCGTAAGAGTCTGCAGTTTCTTGAGTCGCTTGCGGAGAAGAATGGCATCGGTAAACTATACCGCGAACTTGCTAACGGAGTCAGCGAAACCTTTAAAGCTCGGGGCACTTCATCCACACTGAGTAACTACGTCAGATATCAAGCCCAATTAAGCAACGGAAGCACCCGCGCGGTAATGTATGCTTATTCCGATACTGACGAAGACAATCCTGGGATGTACTTCGAAATTCAAGCCACTTGGCTTAGTTCACATTTGGGAGTTGATATCGGGACATTGAAAGGCTGGTTGCCTGACGACGTGGAAGAGCTGGATGCCTCCAATTGGGTCGGTAGTTCTGTAGCTGAGAGAGAAGGAGCTATTGGACTAGGAGGCTACTTCCACACCAAAGATGAGGTGGATAAATTCATCACCGGATTGCGGGCGAGTGTAGAATGAAACCCACTTGAGTTAATCTGAAAAGAACCTCCATGATTGCGCCTTCCAATCAAAAGGGCCCCATTTCCCACCTACTCGGAATTCAGTGGCATTACGATTATCTCCAAATTCTACTGGCGACTGTCCGAACAAATATCGTTGCCCACTAAGTTGAGGCCTTTACTGGCGCCTCGTTCAATTTCTTTGATGATTCCGACATCTTATTGCTCGTGATTAGCAAAATCACTCTGCCTATACGTAGCACTGTCTCGCCTAGACATACCGTCTGTCAAAGTCATGGATTCTCAGGAAAGAACCAACTTTAGTGAATGGTCGCTGAGAGTCACTTTCACTGCTTGTTCCTCTCGAATAATATTATTCGGCCTGAAGCAAGAAAAATTCTCTACTACACGCTGTCCGGTTCCCACCCCCATGGCCTTGGGCCCCAGCCTGCCTCGTGCACCTCGCCCCGTTTTACCGTGAGCACCGGTACCACTGCCCTCTCTGTCCGGCGGGTGCCGCCTACCACGTCATAGACCACCCAGTCTCCTTCCGCCATGTCCAGCACCGATATGTCGGCCTGGTGGCCCACGGCCAGTGAACCGATGCGGTCCTCCTGGCCCAGCGCCCTGGCCGGATTGATGGTGCACATCTCCACCACCTGCTCCAGGGTGAACTCCATGGCCAGGAAGCGAGTCATCATCTCCGTCATGCTGTGGACGGTTAACTGGCGGCCGGGCAGGGTCAGGTCGGTGCTGATGCAGTGGGGCATTAACCCCTGGTCCAGCACCCGCTGGCCCACGTCAAAGCTGAAGTTCATGCGGCCGTGGGCCGTATCCAGCCACACGCCCCGCTCCTGCGCCTCTTTGGCTTCGGGGACCAGCTTGCCTTCGGAATCGATGACCCCGCCGGGGTTGGCGGTAAACAGGTGGGTGACAATGTCCCCCTCTTCCAGGATGGGCAGAAGCTGGTGGATAACCTTCTCGTCGTACCGCTTCTCCGTGTCGCCGATGTGGACCATCAGCTTGACGCCTGCCTCCACGGCCGCCCGTTTGGCCATGCGGGGCATCTCCATGCCCATAATCTCCAGGGCCGGAGACACCATGCGCGCCTTGATGCCAAAGATAGTGTCCCGGTTCTCCTCCACCACCTGGATGGTCCGGTCCAGATCAATGCTGGCGGGACTGAAGATGTCCGGCGTGGTGGCCAGACCGGTCCGGCAGATGTGCAGGAATGGTATGATCTCCGTGGCGTTGTTTGGGATGATGTGCCTGGGGAATCCGCCGTAGGTGTCGCAGCCGGAACTGCCCGCGTCCACCATGGTGGTTACCCCGGCCCGCACGCCGCCCAGGTCGGCCTCCACCCCGTTGCCGTTAACGCCGTCATAGATGTGGGTGTGCAGGTCTATGAGGCCGGGCGTAACCAGCTTTCCCTTTACTTCTACTACCCTGGCGGCCTCGCTGGTCGGAATGTCCGGGGCCACCCGGGCTATCTTGCCGTCCTCCACTGCCACGTCGTTGGCGCCGTTGATGTTTTGAGACGGGTCCACTACCGTGCCACCCTTAATCAGCAGGTCGTACATGGAAAGACTCCTTACATTAGAGTGTGCGATCCATCAGGCCAGGCTACTTTTAGAGAAGCCTATACTGTGTGTTACCTTAGTGGAAACCGAACTGCAATGCCAGATATCCTGCTCCAGGTGAAGAAAAATGCGCTACGAAGTAGTTCTATTCAAGTCTGAGGAAGGCTATGCGGTTACTTGCCCGGCACTACCGGGTTGCTGGTCTCAAGGAGCCACCAGGGACGATGCACTGGTTAACATAGGTGACGCCATAACTTTGTACCTGGAATTCACCCTGGAACAAACCAAGGAGCGAAGGAACTGTCTGGTTAGTGAAGCTACCGAGGAAGGCCTACAAGTCGAACTTTGCGAAATATCGATTAGTCAAACTGCGATTGCTTAGATGCCCCGTTGCCCAGGCGTTAATCACCAGAGACCAATTACAGCTTTTGCCAAGCTGGGATACAGAGTTATCCGCCAAAGCGGTCATGTTGCAATGTCAAATGGTGACATTCTTCTAATCATTCCCCGCCATAACCCGGTTCATTCGATTACCATGGGCGGTCTGATTGCCAAGTCGGGTCTCAACATAGAGCAATTTCGCGAATCGCTTTAGCATTAAGGATTGGCGACGAACGCCAATTGGGAACGCCGCATATCCCGCTCAACCGAGGGAACCTGGTCCTAAACCGGGCGGTTGGGAAAGTCGGGGAAGCTGCGGGTGCTGAATAGTTCTCCCACCGACTGCCCCACGTGAATCCTGCTGATGGCTTCTCCCAGCAGAGAAGCTACCGACAAGACCCTGACCTTGTCCTGGGTTTTGTCCGGGTTCAGAGGCAGCGTATCCGTCACCACCACCTCCTTGTAGTCACTTCGGTCGATGGCGTCGTAAGCGCGACTGGCAAAGACGGGGTGGGTGGCGCAGGCGTAAACCTGGGTAACACCGCACTCCATCAGGGCTTCGCCGGCGTTGATTGTGGTGCCGCCCGTCAGAATCTCGTCGTCAAAGGTAAGGGCCACCTTGCCTTCCACGTCGCCGATGACATTCAGGGTTTCAGAATGGTCGGCGTTGTCAATGCGGCGCTTCTCAATGATGGCCAGGGGGCAGTCCAGGTACTCGGCCACATCCCGAGCCCGCTTGGAGATGCCGATGTCCACCGCCACTACTACCAAGTCCTCGATCTCCTTGGCCTTGAAGTAGTCGGCCATCAGGGTCATGGCGGTAAGTTCGTCCACAGGGATGTTGAAGAAACCCTGGATCTGGCCGGCGTGCAGGTCCACCGTCAGCAGGCGGTCGGCCCCCGCGGTGGTCAGCAGGTCGGCAACGAGGCGAGCGGTAATTGGTACCCGGGGCTGGTCCTTCTTGTCGGTGCGGCCGTAGCCGTAGTAGGGGATGACTGCGGTAATGCGTCCGGCCGAAGCCCGTTTGCAGGCGTCAATCATGATGAGCAGTTCCATCAGATTGTCGTTGACCGGCGCGCCCGTGGGCTGGATGATGAAAACGTCCCGCTGGCGGATGTTCTCCATGATGCGGACGAAGGAGTTGTCGTTGGCGAACTTGAACACCTCGGCCTGCCCCACCGGCATTCCCAGGTAGCTGCAAACGTTCTTTGCCAGGCTGGGATGAGAATTTCCGCTGAAAATTCGCAGGTCGTCGGTATCTACTAACGGGCTCTTGGTGAAGTTCATACTAGTGGGCTGCCTGGACCGGGTAACAGCAGCCTTACCCCCTTCCTGATATCAACCGGCCTCGACTACCTACGCGGGTGAAACACTTTCCGTACCCGCAGTCTGCCGGAACAAATACCCGGAGCAAAGGCTACCACCCTTCTTCACCGTCCCGAGGCGTTCGCCGCACCGCCAGCCCCCGCCCGAAAGCGTTGCGATTATAGCACAGGGGCCAAGCCCTAAAAAGTGAATTGGCCACCCAGAACAGGGCAATCGCATGAGCGCCAAATTGGCCAAACTTCCAGGGAACGGTCAACAGGATATTGTGGGGAACATAGGACGGGGGTCTGGATTCCCGCCTGCGCGGGAAAGACGGTAGGAGGGGTGATAGGAACGAATCAGAATTCATGAGATAGCCCCGCCACCCAGGAAGGACTCAATCCATCGCCTTAAACCTTGTCAGGCATTATGTTAAAGTATGCAACGGCTCAGGACTTGACACGTCACTCTTGAGGCCAACACGCCGGTTTACAGGAACGTCCGTTTAAACTGGGCCCTCAGGCAACTCCCCGGAGCAAGTTTTGACTCGACCTGCACCTGAAGGTATCGGCCAGACTCCGTTCAGCGTGACCCCACGCAGGGCCTGGATGCCATGAACACATCCCTGCAGAGCCTGTCCAACCGCCTTCCCTTCTTCTACGGGTGGATCGTGCTGGCCTCCGCCAGCAGCACCCAGGTGGTGCGCAACGCCTCCGCCAGCCTTACCCTGGCCGTGTTTATCTATCCCATTGCCGCCGACCCGGAACTGGGCTGGAGCCGCACCCTGATTTCCGGCGCGGCCAGCGTTGGCGGCCTGGCGGCATCGGCCCTGTCTCCACTGGTGGGCTGGCTGATTGACCGATACGGCGCGCGCTTTGTGCTGGCCTCCAGCGTATTCATTATGGGCCTGGCCACGATATCCCTGGCCTGGGCCACCATTCCCATCTTCTTTTACATCTTTTACGGCATAAGCCGGGTTATCTTCGCCAGCCCCATACCCATCGGGGCATCGGTGGTAGTCTCGCGGTGGTTCGTTCGAATGAGAGGACGGACCAATGGAATCCTCTTCGCCTCCCACTCCATCGGCCTTGTCGCCTTCCCGCTGATAGCCTCTGGAGTCATCATTACCCACGGCTGGCCCATGGCGTGGATTGTCCTGGGAGCGCTGGTGTGGATTATCGCCCTGGCGCCGGTGACGTTCCTCATAGTGCAGCAACCGGAAGATCTGGGCCTCCGCCCTGACGGAGATCCGGCTCCCGACATCGATTCCACTTTGACCGACAAACCGGAAGCTGCGGCTGAGGCTTCTGCTACCGCATCCGTTCCGGAAGAGCCCGCCTGGACCTTGAAGGAGGCCATGAAAACCCCGGCCCTCTGGATCCTGGCGGCCGGAGTAGGCACCCTCTTCCTGGTACAGGCCGGCATCAACACCCACCTGGCGGCCCTGCTGCGCGACGAAGGACTGAGCGTCTTCCAGTCGGGCCTGGGCCTGAGCCTCTCCGCCGCCTTCATGGGCGCCGGCAGCCTGGCCTGGGGTTGGATTGCCGAGCGCTTCCCGGTACGCTACGTACTGATGGCAGTGGCCGTCGCCGTCGCAATACCGGCCCTCCTCTTCCTGACGGCCGACACGCCCCTGGAGGGACTGGCCTTCTCGTCCCTGTTCGGATTTGGCGTGGGCGGGATGCTGTCGGTGCCCCCGGTGGCCTACGCCGACTACTACGGTCGCCGGTCTTTGGGGGCCATCCGTGGCGTAACCGAGCCCTTCACCAGCCTGGAGCAGGCCATCGGCACCGTGGCGGCGGGCCTCGTCTTCGACCTGACCGGCAGCTACGATATCGCCCTGACCATCTTCGCGTCCCTGGGAGGGTTGACGGCGGTGGCCCTGCTGTTTGCCCGACCTCCCCTGCGTCCCGCCTCCGCTACCGCCAGCGTCTGACGCGCCGGACGACCCGGAAAAGTAGGCGAATACCGGAGCAGCAATGAACACCACCTTTTACAACGAACTGCAATTCGGGAGCGTCATAACGAGCTTCAACGAACTGAGGGCCATATTCCCCGCAGGGGGATACTTCAATCTGCTGATGCTGCCCCACGGAGCAGTACCTGGCAATGACTGGCCGTTCCCACAAAGCGAATTATGGCAACCACCTTGCAGTTGGGATGACATCCATCCCCTCTTGGAAGACATGATTCAAGAGAACGATTGGCAGGCATTCGAGACCGGTCAGAAAAAAGACCTCCTGCGGGACCACTGCTTGGTACATCATTTCCACCTAGAGGCGAAACGCAGCAAGGGGCCGCGGTCAGCTTACAGGTGGTTCGCCTTCCGAGATCCTAAGAGATTCGGCAACGTATGGTTCAACCTGGGAGGAACATATCTATCCCCATCCCCGGAGAAACTCGGTCAGATGTGGACATCTCCAACGTGGATGTCCAGAATCATTGAACTATACCCGCTAGTAGCCCGAACGTACCTCATCAGAGGAACACCGATTCCAATACCCGAACCAACACGCCGTGGCGTGATACATATCTGGGAAAATGAGAAGGATTGTTACCCAGTCGTCAAAGTAGGAAACTATATTTACCTGTGTGCCGGTGGCAGGGCCGCAGAGATCGACCTAACGGGACCCGCTAGACGGGACAGATGAAGTGTATTTGGAACAGTCGACGGCTTATTTGCCAAATACCTAGAATCGGGACCCGAGAATATGTTGGAACAAATTAAAGGGGCTTCGGAAATAGCCGATAGACTGACCGGATATGAAGCCCCGTAGTTCAAAGCCGGGCTTCGCCAGTAGTTCAAAGCCGGGCTTCGCCAACGGCGTGCGACCTCCCACTAATTGACCCGGGTCTGCGCCTGATCCAGATTCCCTTTGGCGCCGGCGCCCTCGCAGTCCCGGTCGGCGCCGGTCAGGGCCTGGTCATCAACCAAGGAAGGCCCAATTTCCGAGAATCAAGAATCGGCGGAAATCGTCACGTCTAAGACGGCACCGCCCTGACACAATCCGACATCGTGTGAGACAACATTCGTTGCTGCCAGGAGTAGCGGAATTTTCTCACCGGAATAAACTCATTGCGCCACTAATCCGCCCCGTGCTATAATCTCGCGGTGTTAGAGAAGATGAGATAGAAGGTACTGCATTAGTAATGCTGGATGCTGACGTACGAGAACGAATAACGCGGGAATACCGGACCCACAACAACGATACCGGGTCCACTGAGCTTCAGGTCGCCGTCCTGACCGAGCGAATTCGGCAGGTAACCGACCACCTCCGCACCCACAAGAAAGACTTCCACTCCCGCCGTGGACTGGTCAGCATGGTGTCAAAACGCCGCAGGCTACTCAATTACCTCAGTAACGAAGACGTTAACCGCTATCAAACCCTTATCAGCCGGCTGGGACTTCGCCGATAGTCCCGACAGTGCCGGCCTGGCGCACGGCCAGATCCCCGCGCGCCGTCTTCTTGCCCCGGTAATAGCCGCCCTCTGCTCAACGTGCTAGCTTCGCGTTTGTCTCCTCTCCATTTATCTTTAATGTGCGAGGTTATGTAATATCCCCATGCCTGAAGCTACAGTAGTAGAACGAGTTATCGGCAACGAGAAACTGGTAATCGAGTCGGGCAAGCTGGCCTTTCAGGCCCACGGTTCCGCGGTTCTCACCTACGGAGATACGGTGGTGCTGGCCACTGCGGTGATGGCCGACAAGCCCCGAGCCGACATAGATTTTCTGCCCCTGACGGTGGAGTTCGAAGAGCGGTTATATTCCGCGGGCAAGATTCCGGGCAGCTTCTTCCGCAGGGAGGGACGCCCCGGCCAGGAAGCAATCCTTTCCGCCCGTCTCACCGACCGCTCCATCCGCCCCCTCTTCCCCAAGGGTCTGCACAACGAAATCCAGGTAATCCTCACCGTCCTTTCCGCCGACCAGAAGAACCCCCCGGAAATACTGGGCATGATCGGCGCATCGACAGCCCTGTCCATTTCCCACCTGCCCTTCTCCGGTCCCATCGGCGCCTGCCGCGTTTCCTACAACGACGGCGGGTTCATTGTGAACCCCACCTACGCCGAGATTGCCGAGGGCCAGTTGAACATGGTGGTGGCCAGCACCCGCGACGCCATAATGATGGTGGAGGCCGGGTCCTACGAGGTATCGGAGGAGGTCATCCTGGAGGGAATTCAGAAGGCCTTTAGCGCCAACCTGATTACCATTGACCTGATTGACGAACTGGTAGGCAAGGTAGGCCAGCCCAAGCTCGAAGTTTCGGAGGACACCGAGGCGGCAGAGAGCCTGGACTCCCAGATCAAGGCCATCGTCAACGGCCGAGTAACCGAAATCCTGGAGCAGAACTCCTTCAAGGCGGAACGGGACGAGGGCCTGGACCGGATTGAGGAAGAGGTCGCCGAGCAACTAACCGAGGAATTCGGCAAGAACAAGGTTGCCGAAGGGTTCAAGAACGTGGTCAAGGGCGAGGTCCGCCGCCGCATCCTGGACCTGGGCGTAAGGCCCGACGGCCGCAGCCTGTCGGAAATCCGGCCCATTTCCTGCGAGGTAGGCGTACTGCCCCGTACCCACGGTTCGGGTCTTTTCACCCGGGGGCAGACCCAGGTGCTGTCCGCAGCCACCCTGGGGCCCGTGAGCATGAAACAGACCCTGGACACCCTGTCTCCTGACGATACCAAGCAGTTCATGCACCACTACAACTTCCCGCCCTATTCGGTGGGCGAGGCCCGACGGGTAGGTTCACCGGGTCGGCGGGAGATCGGCCACGGCGCGCTGGCAGAGCGGGCAATCCTGTCCTCACTGCCCTCCGATATCGAGTTCCCCTACACCATTCGGGTGGTTTCCGAGGTGCTCAGCTCAAACGGCAGCACTTCCATGGGCAGCGTGTGCGGCACCAGCATGGCCCTGATGGACGCCGGTGTGCCCTTGAAGGGCCCGGTGGCCGGCATCGCCATGGGCCTGGTGACCGACAACGATGGCCGCTATGCCGTGTTGAGCGACATTCAGGGCATTGAGGACTTCCTGGGCGACATGGACTTCAAGGTGGCCGGCACGGCCTCCGGCATCAACGCCCTGCAAATGGACATCAAGCTGAAGGGGCTGGACGAGGACATCCTCCGGCAGGCCCTGGAACAGGCCCGGCTGGGCCGGCTGCACATCCTGGACAAGATGTCCGAGGCCATCACCGAGGCCCGTACCGAGATGAGCCCCTACGCCCCCAAGACCATCCGGGTACAGATTCCGGTGGAGAAGATTGGCGCGGTCATCGGCCCAGGCGGCCGGGTAATTCGCGGCATCATCGAGGAATCGGGCGCTTCAATTGACGTGGCCGACGACGGCGGCGTGACCATCAGTTCTTCGGACCAGACGTCCCTCGAACTGGCGCGCAGCCGGATTGAAGGTCTGACCCGCGAACTGGTGGTGGGCGACATACTCACCGGCAAGGTCAACCGCCTGACCAGCTTCGGCGCCTTCGTGGAACTGATCCCCGGCAAGGACGGCCTGGTACGCAACGAGGACCTGGGCGACATGGAAGAGGAACTCAAGGTTGGCCAGGAACTCACGGTAATGGTCCAGGAGATTGACTCCATGGGACGGGTCAACGTTTCCCGCCGCGCCCTCTTTGGCGACGACGGCGGAGAGCGGCCACCGCGTCCTTCCCGCCCGCCCCAGGACCGGGGCGGCGACCGACCCCGTGGCGGCGGCTTCGGCAACCGCGGCGGTGGCGGTGGTGGACCCCGTGGCGGTGGCGGCGGTGGCCCCAGGGGAGGCCAGGGCGGTGGCGGCAACCGCGGCGGTGGCGGCGGTGGCCCCAGGGGAGGCCAGGGCGGTGGCGGCAACCGTGGCGGCAGTGGCGGCGGCGGTGGCAGCATTTCCGACCGGCGCTTCCTGGGCAACAGCGGCGGCAGGCCTCGGTAAGACCCGCCGTACCACCAGCAATTCAGGATAACTGGAATTCCGCCCATCTCGGGTTTGTTGAGGGGGTTTCCCTTCGGCAAAGGCTGAGATGGGCGGGACTTTTTGCTGGCCGAAAGGCGCGCGGCATGCCCATACGGACCAGGCAGTTTGACTGCTGACGGCTACCCTTCAAGGTATTGTCAGGATCCAATACCGTATTAAACCCGAGAGATATCAGGCCCTTCGGCTGCGTCCAGGGCGACACGATTGCGGGCTGTGGTTGTGCTTCGCGAACAGGACAGCCATGCCCTGATACAGGTGGTTCCAAGAGCGCAATGGCACCCACGAGGGCTGCCCATACGACCTTCAGCGCCGAATGCGAACCCGGCAGGTATCCAGGGTCTTTCGATTGTCGGTGGCAACTCCTCAAGTCCGATCGTGGTGAGCTTGGAGAACCATTCCGGGCGGCCCTTCGACGGACTCAGGGCGAACGGAGGAAGCGACTCTACCAGAATAATCGAAAGACCCTGCGCAGGTATCGCCCTCAGGTTGACACCCCCATACCCCCTCCATACACTGCTGACTTACCGACCCTATGCGTTCAGGACTTCCCTGTTGAAAATCCTGGCCGTATGGCGGTGGAGTTGCTTCCGGATTTCGCCGGAATGACGGGTCAGTCGGACGGCGTTTTGAACCCATTCAGGAATTTCTCGAGCAGGTGCCAAAGAGAGAATGTGGCAGGCCCCTGAGGATGTGCTGGAGGCGGTTGCCATTGGCGCCGGTATATTGGGTACCGGAGGCGGCGGCAACCCATACATCGGGCAGTTGCGGGCGCGGCAGGCTTTGCGCCGGTGGGGTCCGGTAACCGTCCTGGCGCCGGAAGAGGTCCCTGAAGACGCCCGGGTAATCTGCGTGGGCGGCATCGGGGCGCCGACGGTGGGTATTGAGAAGGTGCGAGACCTCCAGTCGTACCATGCCCTGCGCGCCATCGAGGAGTTCACGGGAGAGCAGGCCACCGCCCTCATCTCCAACGAAATTGGCGGCAGCAACTCGGTGGAAGTGATGATCGCCGCCGCCAAGGCCGGCCTTCCCATCGTGGATGCCGATGGCATGGGCCGCGCTTTCCCCGAGTTCCAGATGAAAACCTTCTTCGTGTACGGCGTGCCCTGCTGCCCCATGGCCATTGCCGACGAGAAGGGGAACTCCATCATCATCCGGGAGACCATCACCCCGGCCTGGGCCGAAAGGCTGGCCCGGGCGGCCACCATACAGATGGGCTGCGTGGCCTGCTACGCCGTGGCGCCCATGTCCGCCGAGCAGGTGAGAAACACCGCCGTTCCCAACACCCTTTCCCTGGCCCGCGACCTGGGCAACGCCGTCCAGCAGGCCCATGACACCGGCAGAGACCCGATGGAAGCCATCCTGAACACCTGCCCGGGAAGGATTCTATTCTCCGGAAAGGTAGCGGACCTGGACCGGCGCACCACGGGCGGCTTCGCCCGGGGCACGCTGGCAATTGAAGGGCTGGACGATTTCACCAGCCACAGGATGGTAATAGACTTCCAGAATGAGAACCTCATTGCCCGGGTGGACAGGGAGATTGTTTGTACTGTCCCCGACCTAATCTGTGCCGTGACCACCGACGGGGGCGAACCAGTAACCACGGAACTGATGCGTTACGGCCTGAGGGTGACCATCCTGGGCTTCCCGGCTCCTGCGCTGTGGACGACACCCCAGGGCCTGCACGAGTCCGGGCCCCAGCACTTCGGCTACGACACCGAATACATACCCCTGCAGGTCGCGGCAGACTGAAATGTTTGTGGGAGTAGATGTAGGGGGCACCAATACCGACGCCGTCCTGATGGACGGCAATCAACTGGTTGGCGCAGCCAAGGTGCCTACTACCGGCGACGTAACCTCAGGAATCGTTGATTCGGTAACCGAACTGCTCCGGCAGCACCCTGACCACACCATCGACGCAGTGATGGTTGGCACCACCCACTTCACCAACGCCCTGCTGGAACGCAGGGAACTGTCGCCCACCGCAGTGCTGAGGCTGTGCCTGCCGGCCACCCGGTTGCTGCCACCCCTGGTGGACTGGCCCGAGGAGTTGAAGGACGCCATCGGGGGCTTCACCTATATGGTCGGCGGCGGCAACGAGTTCGACGGCAGAGAGATTTCCTCCCTGGACCGGGACGGCCTGCGACAGGCGGTAGGGGATATGGTGCGCCAGGGAGTGCGGGCCGTTGCCGTCTGCGGTGTCTTCTCTCCCGTTGACCCGGCCCACGAGAACGAGGCGGCCGCCCTTATTAGCGAGGAAGCGCCGGAGTTACGGGTATGCCTCTCCCACGACAATGGGCGCATGGGTCTGCTGGAGCGGGAGAACGCCGCCGCCCTGAACGCCTGCCTTGGCGAGGTGGCTAACCGGACCGTCCAGGGCATAGCCGAGGCCCTGAAGAGGCTGGGCATTGACGCGCCCCTGTTCATGAGCCAGAACGACGGTACCCTGATGGACACGGACTTTGCCGCCCGCTTTCCCGTGCTGACCATCTCCTCGGGTCCCACCAACAGCATGCGGGGCGCGGCGTACCTGTCGGGCATCACCGACGGCATTGTGGTGGACGTGGGCGGGACTTCCACCGATGTGGGGGCGCTGGTGAAGGGATTTCCCCGTGAGTCGGCGGTGGCCGTGCACCTGGCCGGCGTCCGGACCAACTTCCGCATTCCCGACATGGTTTCCATCGCCCTGGGCGGGGGCACCGTGGTAACACCCGACCCGTGGCGCATGGGTCCGGAGAGCGTGGGCTACCGTCTTACCGAAGCGGCGCGGGTCTTTGGCGGAGACGCCCTGACCACCACGGACCTGGCAGTCGCCGACGGACGGGCCAGCATCGGATACCCCCAGCGGGTGGCGGGACTGGACCCGTCACTGGTCGAACGGGCCATGGCCGAAATTCAGGCCCGGGTTGAGACCGCCGTGGACCGGGTGAAACTCAGCGGAGAAGACGTGCCGGTGGTTCTGGTAGGCGGGGGCAGCATTCTGCTGGGAGATGCGCTGGCCGGGGCTTCCCGGGTGTTGCGGCCCGAACATGCTGGCGTGGCCAATGCAATTGGGGCCGCCATAGCCCAGGTGGGCGGTCAGATGGAGCGGGTCTATTCGCTGGAGTCGGGAGGCCGTGCCGAGGCAATTGCCGATTGCTCGGCAGGGGCCGTGCAAAGGGCTGCTGCCGCCGGCGCTGACCCGTCAACCATAGAAGTGGTGGACGTGGAGGAGGTTCCCCTTACCTACATCCCCAGCAACGCCACCCTGGTGCGGGTGCGGGCCGTGGGAGACCTGGCGCTTTTTGGCGCCTGACCCCAGGGTTTCGGGAGTGCAGACTGGCCGAGGGCCTGTATTGCTTACGGAGGATAGCCCCCATAAGGCATGCCACTAATATTTTCGCCCGTAACGGGCCCGTGTTGGCGGACGTCGGGAAGCCAGGGCATAAGCGAGACCGTTCAGCCGCAAATTGTCGTACAGGCGGGTTACAGACCCGCCTGTCAATACAAAGCCCGGTTATTCACAAAATCCCCGTATCGCCTCCTTGAGCAAGAACGCCTTCATTTGTGAACATTCGTGCCCGTTTGTGGGCAAAATCCCTAGTCCTCGTCCATATCTGGCATCAGGACGAACTCGGGGTAGGACTCCATGTGGAGTTCGCCAGCGTCCTGACCCAGGCGTTCCACGTCGTAGGAGACCCGCGCCTTGATGGTCAGGTCCATCAGCTTCCAGATGCCCCAGGAAACAGCGAACACAAACGCGCCTATGGACACGATACCCAGAGCCTGGATGTGGATGGGCGCGCCCCCGGTAATGCTCACCGCCAGGGTGCCCCAGATGCCGGCGAACAGGTGAGCCGGCACTGCCCCTACCACATCATCCAGCTTTAACTTTTCCAGCAGTTTCAATCCCAGGACAACAACGAGGCCGCCTACGGCTCCTATTATCACCGCCCAATAGTGTTCGGTTATGTCGGGACGGGCGGTGATGGACACCAGGCCGGCAATGGCCCCGTTCAGGATGGCGAACAGGTCAATCCGGCCCAGCAGGGGTCGCGAAACCGCCAGGGCCACTATAACTCCGGCCGCGGCCGCCAGGTTGGTATTGACGATGACTATGCTCATGGCCACGGCGTCCTTGACGCTGGCCAGGCCCAGCTGGGAGCCACCGTTGAACCCGACCCAGCCAAACCACAGTATGAATACCCCCAGGGTAACCAGCAGTATATTGGACGGAGGGGTGGACCGAACCGTGCCGTCGGCGCGGAACTTGCCCAGCCGGGGGCCTACTACCAGTATGCCCGCCAGGGCCGCCCACCCCCCGGTGCTGTGAACTATGGTGGA
The DNA here is from genome assembly GCA_002238505.1 of SAR202 cluster bacterium bin22. Taxonomy (GTDB): domain Bacteria; phylum Chloroflexota; class Dehalococcoidia; order Lucifugimonadales; family UBA3495; genus Bin22. Next base: position 51,336 of record MPMM01000006.1, read on the forward strand.
GCCGGCGAAGTCGGAGAACCCCAACTCGCTGAGCCAGCCGCCGCCCCAGGTCCAAGCGCCGACTACGGGATAGATTATGCCCGTCAGCAGCAGGGTAAAGAGCAGGAAAGACCACATCTTGACCCGTTCGGCCAAAGCGCCGGAGACAATGGACGCCGCCGTGGCCACGAAGACCATCTGGAAGAACCAGTCGGACATTGAGGAGTAACCGGGCCCGTTGGCCAGCACTTTCGCTGCGGCCCCGTCGTCGCCACCCAGCAGCGCCACCTCATCGCCGGTGGGCCCGTACATGAACCCGGGCATCCCGATGACCTGCATAACGTCGGTGTACATAAGGTTGTACCCGATGAAGAAGTAGGCCAGGGCGGCGATGGAGTAGAGGCCGATGTTCTTGAGACAGATCATGGCGGCGTTCTTGGTACGCACCGAACCGGACTCCAGCATCGTAAAGCCGGCGCACATCCACATTACCAGCGCGCCCCAGATGAGGAAGGAGAAGGTGTTGAACACGAAGGCGGCTTCCTCGTCCACGCCGGCGGCGTAAGCCACCGACGGCCTGACAAGCAGAAGAGCCACCGTGGCAATACCAGTGGCAGCGGCTATGACGGCGAGACGCGGCGTGGGAAGGGAATTAAGCAGTCTGAACATGGTTCTCTCCTTTACTGGCTGGACAGATTGCGCGGACGCTTCAGGTTGAGGCAGGAGTCCGGGACGCTACGGTCGGGACCAGGTTCTCAGTACCATGCCGACGAGCCGGAAAGGTTAAGAGGGAGGCTCAAGGGAAGGCCCGTCCGGCATCTGGAAAGCGCCGATGGGTGATGCCATTACCGGCAGGGTACGCCCGCTGGAGACTCTTACGATGTCGTCTCAATTATATTGGCAAACAGGATGGTTAACCATAACCAGGCCGTTACTCCCAGCTTCATCAACCTGATTTTGGGTATGCGGGCGTGGGAACAGGCGTGTTAATATAGGTCATCAACCCAGACTCGGGGAGGTTATCCGGCCCATGTTCAGCTATATCGACCACCTGGAGTGTACCCAATGCGGCAATACGTATCCCCACGACCAGGTAAGCAAGATCAGCGCCTGCTGCGGGAAGGTACTGTTTGCCCGCTATGACCTGCCCCGCCTGCGCCGCGAGGTGAGCCGGGACGTTTTTGCCGGCCGAGACTCCAACATGTGGCGTTTTTCTGAACTGATGCCGGTGACCGAGCACGACAATGTGGTCACCCTGGGCGAGGGGGGCACGCCGCTGCTGGCGGCCACCAACCTGCAGAAAAAGCTGGGCCTGAAGAGCCTGTTCATCAAGGAAGAAGGCCTGAACCCCACCGGAACCTTCAAGGCGCGGGGGATCTCCGCCGCAGTTTCCAAGGCGGTGGAACTGGGCATAGGCGGGTTCACCATGCCCTCGGCCGGCAACGCCGCCGGCGCCGCAGCGGCCTACGGGGCCCGGGCCGACCGGCCCATGAAGGTATTCATGCCCCAGGACGCCCCTTCGGCCAACAAGAAGGAATCGGTAATGGCCGGTTCGGAGCTTAACCTGGTGGACGGTCTGATCAGCGATGCAGGCCGCATTGCCGTGGCAGTTGCCGAGGAACAGGACCTGTTCGACCTTTCGACGCTTAAGGAGCCTTATCGCGCCGAGGGCAAGAAGACCATGGGCCTGGAAATCGCCATGCAACTGGGCTGGAAGATGCCCGACGCCATCATCTACCCTACCGGGGGAGGCACCGGCATCATCGGGATGTACAAGGGATTCCAGGAATTGCTGGAACTGGGATGGATTGAGGGAACGCCACCCAAATTCATCGCCGTCCAGCCCACCGGTTGCCAGCCCATCGTCAAGGCCTTCAACGACGGCGCGGACACGGCCCAGATGTGGGAGAACGCCGCCACGGTGGCCGACGGTCTGCGGGTGCCCGGCCCCTTCGCCGATTACCTGATCCTGAAGGCCATCCGGGAGACGGGCGGCACTGCCCTGGCCATTGAGGACGGCGACATGGTGGAAGCCATGTACGAAATCGCCACCGAAGAGGGCATCATCGCCTGTCCCGAGGGCGCGGCCACCCTGGTGGGTCTCAAGAAGCTGCTGGAGCAGGGGTTCCTGGGCGCCGACGAGTCCATAGTCCTGCTGAATACGGGTTCCGGCTACAAGTACCTGGACCTGATTCGCGACAGCAACTAGCAGGCCAACAGGTTTGAAAGGAATACAGCTAAAACTGTGTCGTCATTCCGGCCTTGAGCCGGAATCCAGAAAGGTTGCTGATGGTCAACTGCATGGTACAAGAGGGGCTCTGGATTCCGGCTTTCGCCGGAATGACGGTTAAACCCCAGCCCATAATTGCAGTGCTGTTGAAATACTAGTGGTTCGGCATCTTTGTATTGATTGTTAGGGTGAGTCCGCTTTTGGTGAGCCCCTCGGCGGGCCCTGGGCGGACGGGATATGGGGCACCGACGGGACAATCCGGTGCCCCGGGAGACGAAAGGAGTTGAGGGATAGATGGTCATGGAAGTGATACTGTGCTCCCCTCGTGGTTTTTGCGCAGGTGTAGTTCGGGCCATCCAGGTGGTTGAGGAGTGCCTGGATCGGTTCGGTCCCCCCATCTATGTCAAGCACCAGATTGTCCACAACCCCTACGTTGTTGGAGAACTGGAGGCCAAGGGGGCAATTACCGTGGAAACGGTGGAGGAAATTCCCGAAGGTTCCCGGGTTGTCTTTTCAGCCCACGGCTCTCCCCCCGAGGACTTTGAACAAGCAAAAGACCGCAACCTGCAGGTAATTGACGCGGTCTGCCCGCTGGTCACCCGGGTACACAACGAAGCCATAAAGTATCATCGTGAGGGCCGCCGAATCATCCTGGTGGGTCACGATGGGCACCAGGAAGTGAAGGGAACCATGGGCCAGGCCCCCATGGAACTGGTGGACGAGAATTCAGACAACGGTGTACCCGACTGGGACGAGCAAACCCCGGTGGCCGTGCTGACCCAGACCACCCTTTCCACCAGCGACACGGCGGCGGCCATTGACCATATTCGAGAACGGTTTCCCCAGGCCGAGATACGCAACGACATATGCTACGCCACCACCAACCGCCAGGCTGCGGTAAGCAGGATGGCAACCATGGTGGACATGGCCCTGGTGATCGGGTCCCAGAGCAGTTCCAACTGCAACCGGCTGCTGGAACTGGCCCTTTCCCTGGGAATCCCCGCCTACCTCATCAACGGGCCCGAAGAGCTTGATCCGGAATGGACTGCGGGAGTTTCCCGGGTGGGAATTGCCTCCGGCGCATCCACCCCGGAAGCACTGGTAGAAGCCGTTATCAGGGCCCTGGACCCCGGGAAGGTGACCCACCTGGAGGTAGTGGATGAAGATATCAGCTTCACCATGCCCCGGGAACTGCGGTAGCTCCAATCACCCGCTACCCGCGTTAAGGGACCGCAAGCGGCACGCGCACCTGCCGGCATTTTCGTGAACATGTTCAGTCAACGTCCCCTTCCAGAAAGTTCGCGCCGGTCTCTTGAAGATCGTCAACGGCGATTCTACGCCTTCCTTCGGGGCTGACTTGAGCCTCTCCCAGGAACGGGGCGCTCCCCCATCGTTAGTCCGCCGTGTCTTTTCCCTGCCCACCCTGGTGGCGCTGGCGCTGGCGGGGGCCTTCCTGGCTTTCGTTGCCACCCGCCTGGAGGTTGACTTCAGCGCAACCTGGCAGCATGTGCGTTCGGCCAACCCCTGGTATCTGGCACTGGCAGTGGCGATTCACTACACCACTTTCCTGTTCCGGGGACTCCGGTGGAGGCTGCTCCTGAACAACACGCGGGACGCGGGCGAGGAAACCGCCGGGGTATGGCAGTGCAGCCAACTGGTGCTTCTGGGCTGGTTTGCCAACTCGGTGGCCTGGTTGCGGCTGGGGGACGCCTACCGCGCCTACCTGTACCACGAGGAAGGCCGCGCGCCTTTCGTCCGTACCGTCGGCACCATCCTGTCCGAACGACTGCTGGACATCACCACTGTGGTCGTATTGCTGGCGGTTTGCCTTCCCTTCGTGGCGGGCTCGGGAGGGGGAGGGGCCTGGACTGTGGCGGCCACCGCCGCATCCCTGCTGGGGTTGCTGGCGCTGGCTCTACTGGTCATTGCCGCCACCCGGGACAGCGGCGGCGGCCTGCTTCAGCGCTTTTCTGCCTGGCTGCCGGACCGCCTGGCAGGGTGGATACTGGAACGCTACGGTCAGTTCCGCGACGGGGCCCTGCTCAGCCTGAGGCGAATACCATTGGCCGGGGTTTTCGGGCTGCTGGGATGGCTGGCAGAGATTGCCCGTCTCTACCTGGTCACCCAGGCGCTGGACATTCACCTGTCCCCGGCCCTGATAGTATTCGCCACCCTGGCCAATTCTCTGCTGACTTTGGTGCCCACCCCGGGAGGTGTTGGGGCAGTGGAAGCGGGCCTGACCGGCTTGCTGAAGCAACTTTCCACCCTTTCCACGCCGGCGGTTGCGGCCCTGGTGTTGGTTGACCGGTCCATCAGTTATCTGAGCGTAATTGCGGTGGGTGCCGTCCTGTTCCTGGCCAGATGGGCGGTTCGTCAAATGCGGAAAACCGCGACTTCTCACGCCGGCGTAGATAACCTCAGGGAAGAGTGAACGCAAATGATCTATACGGCCAGCTACTATGACCCCGCGGACTGGGTTGGACAAGCCTGCCGGGTTTCCCGCGCCCATCCCAGGGGCCGCAAAACCCAGTGGGAGACACTGCCCTTTCTCTATCCGCCCCTGGAGTTGTTACGCGCCTACCGGCAGGGGGAACTGGATTTTGAGGGGCTGAGCCGGGAGTATCGCCGGGACCTGGACCAGAAGCTGCTGGTAGATTTCCGGATGCGGAGGTGGCTCACGCAACTGCCAAGTATGGGAGACGTAACCCTGCTCTGCTTCGAGCGGGGCGAGGACCCTTGCCACCGGCGCGTAGCAGCCCAATGGCTCCATGAACACGTGGCAGGGCTGGAGTTGGGAGAGTTGAAGTAGTTTCCCGTGAACGCACGGGTGGTGGTGGAAGGGGCAGACTCCAAAACGCTGGACCTCTCCATGGAGAGAGTCGGCGGAGGGACAGGTTGCCGGAACCGCTCGCGCTGGGAACCGGAACCGCTCGACGCCCTGTTGGCTGGCGCCGGAAATGCCAGGGGAGACTCGTAATTCAGTCACCATTCCCTTGAGACAGGGATGTCTTGTATAATCTCTGGACAGGTAAGGCTAATGGTCGTACAGCTTGCGGTAATTGACCTAATCTGCAGCATGTGGCGGGGTAGTAATGCCTGACAAGTATCAGGATGAAATAGAAGAGATTCTCAAGGGCATTGAGGAAGAAGAGCCTCCCCGGCCGGCACGCCGAACCCAGCCGATAATCGATGACATGCCCCGCGAAGCCCGGCAGGACGCCCCGTTGTACAGCGACCAGTCCCGCGAGGGCAGTGGCTCAACATCGCGGTGGAAGCACATCACCCCCGGCAGGGTGGCCCTGGCCGGATTTGCACTGTTGATCCTTGGCCTGGCGCTGAACTCGGTGGGATTTGGGTGGCTGGTGTGGCTGGGTTTGCTCGGCCTTGCCGGAGCCTACCTGCTGTTCTTCGTCCGCCCCCGTCCGATTAACCGGGACAAGGTGTGGCGGGGCAGGTCGGTAGAGTCCCAGGGACCATCACCGTGGCAGAGATTCAAGCGGTGGATGAGCGAATAACCGCTATGGTCAGTTAGTCTGCAATAACTTACTCCCGAAGCTCAAAGCTTTGGGAGTTTTGCTTTGCATCCACCGCCCAGACACCGTGCCTTCCCGCTTCGGCATTCAGATTTAGCCTCTTTCGCGTGTCGGGAAGCCCAGCTACGTCATTCAGGCGCAACAGGTGGGTGGAACAGCGGCAGTCTGAAGAACCGAATCCCCGGGCAATAGTCTCTCCTCCCAGGCCTGCAATCGCTTCGGCCCAACGACACTCCCACCGCTCCTCGCTGGCCAGCCACCACACTTCGGTTACCCTGGCCGAGGCAGTCAGGTAGTCAATGTGCCAGTGGAGCTTCTTGTCCTGGCGGAGGTGGCGGCGGATTCGGCCCTCCAGGCCGTTCGTGGCGCTGCCGCAGTAGAGATAACGGCCGGCGGGAAACTCGCAGGTCCCCAGCCGGCCGACTTCCAGGCTCGCGCTCTCCGCCAGGTCAATGACCAGTATGTAGCTGCCTTTCATGACCGGCCGAACCCGAGAGAGCCAGGGCCCTGTTAACCCGACACCGCCTGCTTGAATTCTTCAATGGCCTTGATGTGGGCGTCGGGGTTGGGCAGCCCGGCCCGCATGGTGTTGATGGACAGGTGGGTGGCCCCACACTCGGCCCAGGCCTCGGCGGCGCGGTTCCAGGCGTCGGCGCCGTCGGCGTAGTTGAGTCGGCCCTCGATTCCGATATTATCCGGATCCCGGCCGGCCTTGGTAGCCAGTTCCCGCATCTGGCCGATGCGTTCCTGGCCGGCGCTGTCGGGCTGGAACTGGGGGAACCAGCCGTCGCCCAGCCGTCCGATGCGCTCCACCACCTGGTCGGCCCCGCCGCCGAACCAGACGGGGATGGGCTGCTGCACCGGCAGGGGGTTGATGCCGGCGTGGGTAACCTTGTGATAGCGGCCCTCGAAGTTAACGATGTTCTGGGTCCACAGGGCGCGCATCAACTCGATCTGTTCCTCGCAGCGGCGCCCCCGATTGCGGAAGCTTTCGCCCAGGGCCTCGTACTCCACGTCGTTCCAGCCGACACCTATGCCCAGGCGCAGCCGCCCGCCGGTCAGGACGTCCACTGCGGCGGCCTGCTTGGCCACCAGGGCCGCCTGGCGCTGGGGCAGGATGAGAATGCCGGTGGTCATCTGCAGATTTTCGGTAATGCCGGCCAGGTAGCCAAAGAGGACGAAGGGCTCGTGGAAAGTGTCCACGTGGCTGTAGGGCCGGTTCCATTCCTCGCGCTTGCTGGCATCGGCGCCAAGGACGTGATCGAAAACCAGCAGATGCTCATATCCCAGGGCTTCGGCGGCCTGGGCATAATCGCGAACAGCCCCGGGGTCGGACCCGATTTCAGTCTGGGGAAAAACAACGCCTAGTTGCATATGGGGCGCCTCCTAAATTGAAAGGTGAAGATTGATGGGCAACAGCATTTGTGCAGAGTGTATCTGCGGTCAGTAGCGTTGACAACCTGGTCAGGCCGCCGACCAGGTCAAACCACTCTTCGGAACGGCGTACTAACGTTCACCTGGAAAAATTCGATTTTCCCCACCATTTCCGCTCATTTTTGTCCATTTCGTATCTGGACATTTTTCAGGCTGGCAGCAAATGGCACGACGATGAAAGGATCTGCCAGCATTATGTAGTAGTGGACCGAGCGACAAGCGCCTGGTCTGCGGGCGGTTGCATGGGTTGGCGAGCCTCCATTTCATTCTTATGGTAGTCCATTCTCATGGTAGGGAAGGGTCATGCAGGAAAGCCAGGGGAGAGTGTCAGCAATCTGGAATTGGGGCGAGACCGGCAAGGGCGCCTGGAGCAAGCACGAATCTCAAATGGCGGGGGACTGAATACCGACGGCCCCAGGAATGATGGGGCAGGCTGCAGGCGTATCCGGTATGCCGGAGGGATTTCACAAAGCGGGGCAGGATAACGGCTGGGCCGAGACGGGCAGAACGTGGGGCGCGGTTTGGGTTGACCGCTATCTGCCGCCAACGTAGGCTAGAGGCAAACTCAGGGAAACCGGAAGGGAAAAGTCAATGGAACTGGAAACCGTCGCATTAGAATTCCTGATGCTTGCAGACCGCGCAGAGGTACTGAATGGCAAACTGTACGTTATGGGCGGAGGTTATGACAGACGGACAATCGACAACATGGACGTCCCTCTGACACTTTCGATGGTGGTAGGCGTGCTTGTTCCCTGGAACCTGACAAACCAGCCCCATACCATTCGGCTAACTCTGCAAACCGAGGATGGGACCACGGTGGGTCAACAGGTTCAAGGCCAGCTTACAGTTGGACGCAGCGCTCAGGCCATCTCCGGTCAAATGTTCAGGGTAATGACGGTAGTCAATGTCACAACTCCACTGCCCCGGCTGGGGGCCTACCGTGTCATTGCCACTTTGGACAACGGAGACAGCAAGGCCGCCACATTCTACGCGGTAAGTTCGGAAACGCCGGCAAAGCAGGCGGGGTAACGTAAAGCTGGCCAAGAAATGGCTGGGGATGGAGGGTTCGAACCTCCGCTTCCTGATCCAGAGTCAGGCGTCCTACCACTGGACTAATCCCCAGCGAAGCGAGGGGTCCTGTCCAGGTCGTTCTTGTTGATGGTGGCCATGGCAGATCGCTATGCCAGCATCAGGCGCTCACCCTTGGGTTCGGGGATCGGATCGCCGAACTCCCGCGCCGTTTCAAGCCAGAGTTCTACGGCGTCATGGACTTGCCGGAGCGCTGCCTCGTGGGTGTCTCCGTGGGCCGCACACCCCGGGAGCTCGGGCGCTTCCGCAACAAACGCCCCATCTTCGCTACTCCAGTAGATGATGATTTCGTACTTGTGCATCAGTCCCCCATTTCCAGATGATATCTCAGGATTACCTGCCGCACCTGCCGTACTTGGTAAGGCTTGGCATGGTTCCCATCACGCTGGATATTTATCAGTTCACGTACCCCATTCTTCCTGAAAATATGATGGCTCCCTCGTGTCCGTTCAGCAAAGCCCAAGCGCAACAGCAAAGACCGTAGATCATCGAAGTGGATATTGGCGTCAGACCGCCCGCTCAGTACCCTCTGTTGTAGTTCATCGTTTCGGCTCATGGCGAATGCTTCTTTAGACTTGAGAGACCCCCGATGTAGAGCTGTAGTGCGACCTGCCAGGTAAGGGCGGCAGCCTTAGGGTCGGCTTTGAGTATGGTGATCATGGATTAACCGCACTTGTTGGCGCCCAAGGTACAGACTCGACCACCTGTTTAGCTCGGTTCCAATAGGAACCATCATAGCCAAACTGCTTAAGGAGCATTAGTTCTACATAATGCAAACCCAACTCCCGCGCTTGCATATAAATATCCGGTTGAAGGACGTCATAGCGCATTTCTTGGTGAATCAGATCATCACGAATTTTAACAAGGGTGTAAAGAGCAGCCGAAGGGGCCCACCGCCACCTTCATAGTAATCCTGGAATAGAAATGGCTGGGGATGGAGGGTTCGAACCTCCGCTTCCTGATCCAGAGTCAGGCGTCCTACCACTGGACTAATCCCCAGCGAAGAAGAGCGGCTATCCGTCGCCAGTCCAGAGACACTCGGACTGGTCAGGCGGGTTGCCTGAGGGTATATTCCATACTATTAACCGCCAAGCTGACTGTCAAGTGAATCTATCGGCGGCAACACCCACTCCGGCGGCTTGGCGGCGGCGAGAGAACCGGAACAACCGGCTTAAAATCGGCTGCACCAGCACACGGGGAGGAGAATGCCCATGGCGCGATTTGAAGAGTACGCAGACCGCTTCCAGTTCGCCAGGCTGGAACGGGAGGACGGCATCCTGCAGATGACCCTGCACAGCGACGGCAACACCCTCCAGTGGGGAGCGGGTCCGCACACAGAACTGGTAGAGGTTTTCCACGCCGTGGGAACAGACCCGGATGCCAAAGTGGTCATAATGACCGGAGTCGGCGACGGCTTTACCGGCCCGGCCGGATCCAGCGACACGGTGCCTCGACGCACCCCCGCCCAGTGGGACGCCACCTACTGGGAGGGCAAGCATCTGCTGGGCAACCTGCTGGACATCGAAGTGCCAGTCATTGCCGCGGTAAACGGGCCGGCCCTGCGCCACTCGGAACTGCCACTGCTGAGCGACATTGTGCTGGCGGCGCCCCACACCACCTTCCAGGATTCGGGCCACTTTATGAGCGGCCTCACCCCGGGCGACGGGATGCACATCATCTATCCCCTGCTGCTGGGAATTAACCGGGGACGCTATTTCCTGCTGACGGGGCAGCAGCTTGACGCCGCCAAAGCGCAGGAACTGGGGCTGGTGGCGGAGGTACTGCCGCAGGAGGACCTGCTGCCCCGGGCGTGGGAACTGGCCCGACAGCTGGCACGTCAACCACGCCTGGTTCTGCGCTACTCGCGGACGCTGCTGACCCACAAGCTGAAACAGGAGCTGCACGACCTGCTGGGCTATGGCCTGGCCCTGGAGGGCCTGGGTTCGGCGCAAGACTACCTGGACCGGGGCCAGGGCAGGTAGGGAGAGCTTGGAAAGAAGAGCCAATTGGCACGTTAACGGCGCGGCTTTTCCGGGTATGGACACTGTGCCTGCCGTGCAGTACGCAGTCCAACCGCTATAACCGGCGACACAGAACCTCAAGGCAGCAAGAATGCTCTGCGATACGAGGTATTCCTGTTGACTGGGCATTGAGCAGGATGATAGAATTCGTAACCAGTATTGACGAATCCGATAATGTGGTTGAATTTAGGGAGGATACGAAAGGCTCATGAAAAGAACACTGCTTTTGTTTGTAGCGTTGAGCGCTCTCGTGCTGGTACTGGTCGGGTGTGGTGACACATCCGCCCTTGAGACCGAGAATGCCAATCTAAAGGCTGAGAACGAGGCCATGCAGGCCGAGAACGAAGCCATGCAGGCCCAAAACGAAGCCATGCAGGCACAGATTGAAGAGGGCATGGCCATGCTGGCCGCCGGCACCCTGCCTACGGGAGGCGAAGGCAGCCGGTTGAATACCGTCAAGGAACGGGGCAGAGTTATCTGCGCCAGCCGCGACGACGTGCCCGGTTACGGCGGAATTGATGCCGATGGTAACAACGTAGGCTTTGATATCGACCTGTGCCGCGCCCTTGCTACCGCAGTGGTGGGCGACCCCAACGCCATCGAGATCCGGCTGATCAGCGCCGCCGAGCGCGGTCCCACGATCCAGTCCGGTGAAGTTGACATGTTGGTACGGACGGTAACCTGGACCGCTTCTCGTGACGCAGGCTGGGGCAACTACGCCCAGACCATGTTCTATGACGGCCAGGGCTTCATGGTCCGCGCGGACTCGGGCGTCACCAACGCGCTGGAACTGGAAGGCGCGACCGTTTGCGTAACCCTGGGCACCACGACCGAACTGAACCTGCAGGACTTCAGCGACCAGAACGGGCTGGGCATTACCGTGGCCACCTTTGAAGACACCGACGCGGTGGTGGCTGCCTACGACGCGGGTCAGTGCGACTCTTTCACCAACGACAACTCCCAGCTGGCGGCTCTGAGGACTGCCCTGAGCAACCCGGCTGACCACGTGATTCTGCCCAATACCATCTCCGAAGAGCCTCTCGGCCCCGTGGTCCCCCACGGCGACGACCAGTGGTTCGACGTCGTAAAGACGGTTATGGCCATCCTCATCTACGGTGAGGCCTACGGGGTAAGCCAGGACAACGTACCCAGCGCAGAAACGGGCAACACCAAGGTTGACCGGCTGCTGGGACTGAGCGGCGCCTTTGGCCAGGAAGAACTGGGACTCAGCCAGACCGTAGCCCAGGACGTGCTGAACGCCGTCGGCAACTATGGCGACATTTACGACCGCAACCTGGGACCCAGCGGCATTAACCTCCCACGGGAAGGTGGCCGCAACGCTTTGTGGGCTAACGCTCCCTGTACCGATTGCCCCAAGGGTGGTCAGATTTACGCCGCGCCTCTTCGCTAGGAATGCCCTGAAGGCGGCATTGAAGGCTTAGATATTTCGGGGGCGGGCCAAAGTGGCCCGCCCCTCTTCTTTTTGCGTGGGCAATCTCTCCGCAAATGCGATACAATCTAAGCTGATTGGTGGAGACCAAACTTCTCACGATTTAGGTTTGGCCTGGAGATATGGTCAGCGCCCCACGAATACTAACCTACCAGGGTATCCCGGTCTGGCGACACGTCCAGATTATTCAATGGGCCGTCCAGATAATGTCGGGTATCGTGGTGGTGGCGCTGGTGGTCTGGTTCTTCTCCAACATGGTCGGCGCCATCCAGGACCGAGACATCCCCTCCGGCTTCAGCTTCCTATCCCGCGAGTACCAGACCCCCATCGGCGAGCATTTCCTTCCCTACGACTCCTCGGATACCTTCCTTTACGCCCTCATGGTAGGCATCACCAATACTGCCATCGTGGCCGTTGCCGGGGTTTTCCTGGCTACCGCCCTGGGCATCTTCATCGGCGTTTCCCGCCTGTCCACCAACTGGATCGTATCCAAGCTGGCCATGGTGTATATCGAGTTCTTCCGAAACGTACCTTTGCTGGTGCAGTTGTTCTTCTGGTTTTACATCGTGCTGGAACTGCCGGGAATACGGGAAAGTGTCGTGGTGGCCGACGCCTTCTACCTCAGCAACCGGGGCTTTTCCATGCCCTGGCCTACGCCCACAGACTACACTGTCGCCCTGATATGGCTGGGGCTGGCGGCAATCGCCATCGTGGCCGGAGCGCTGGTGTACCGGAGACAAGCCCGAATGGAGGAACAGACCGGCCGCTCCGGATACCCGCTGATCTATTCCTTCGCAACCGCCATCGTCATCGGCGCGATTACCTGGCTGGTATTGAGCTTTGCCACCGGCAATTCTCCCTTCGACATTTCGGTACCCGAACCCCAGGGGCGTTTCGGTAACATAGTCGGAGGATTTACGGCGCGGGCCGGTCTGATGGTGCTGCTCACCGGGCTGGTAATGTACACCGCCAGCTTCATTGCCGAAATCGTACGGGCGGGAATCCAGTCGGTGGGGCGGGGCCAGACCGAGGCGGCCCGGGCCCTGGGTTTGTCTCCCATGAATACGCTGCGCAACGTCACTTTTCCCCAGGCGTTGCGGGTTATCATTCCCCCCCTGATCAGCCAGTTCCTGAACCTGACCAAGAACAGCAGCCTGGGAGGCGCCGTCGCCTACAGCGACCTGACCAACATCGCCGTGACCATGACCCAGACGGCGCCGGCGGTCTCCATATTTATGCTGATAATGGCCTCTTACCTGGCTATGAGCCTCACCTGGTCTTTGATCGGAAACATATACAACCGGCGTATCCGGTTCGTGGGAGGTTAGCGCAATGGCCTCCCAGCCCACCAGCCGTCCTGAAGCCATCCTGCCGCCTCGAAGCGAGGTGGGAGTAATCGGGTGGCTGCACGCCAACCTGTTCAGCAGCTTGTTGAATTCCGTGCTAACCCTGGTTTCCGGAGCGCTGCTGCTCCTGGGCCTGTGGTTCGGCCTGAAATGGATATTCTTTGCCGCCGACTGGACAGTCATATCAGAGTTGGGCGGCAGGTTCCTGCTGGGACGGTACAACACCGAGGCCGCTTGCGATGGCCAGAACTGCTTCTGGCGTCCCCAGGCCGCGCTGATAATGGTCAGCGTGCTGCTGGGCGCTGCGTGGGGTCTGCGAAGCAACCAGGTGGCGCGCACCATAGCCTGGCTGGTGGCCGGAGTATCGGCTGCCTTTGCCTTCCTGCCCTACAGCCTGGAAACCATGGGGCTGGACGTAAGAATTCTGCTGCTGCTGAACCTGCCTGCCGTTCCACTGGGCTGGGCCCTGGCCCGATACACGCCCCTGGGCACCGGTACCCGGATAACTATCCTGGGCGTGGCAATTTTCTTCATTACGCTGATACTTATGCGCGGCCTGCCGGGGCTGCCGTTCCTGCAGCCGGTTTCGGTGGTTTACTGGGGCGGGCTGTCGCTGAACCTGATACTGGCGGTGGGGGGAATTACCCTCAGCCTGCCCATCGGCATCTCCCTGGCCCTGGGGCGGCGAAGCAACCTGCCGGTAGTGAAGGTCCTGTGCATATTCTTCATTGAAGTTTTCCGCGGGGTGCCGCTAATTACCCTGCTCTTTATGTCGCAGACGCTGGTGCCCCTGGCTTTCCCCGAGGATATGCCCCAGAACTCGCTGTTCCGGGCCGCCGTAGTAATCACCCTCTTCAGTTCAGCCTACATGGCGGAAAACATTCGGGGCGGCCTGCAGGCATTGCATCCGGGGCAGGCAGAGGCGGCCCGCGCCCTGGGACTTCCCGGCTGGCAGACCACCCTGCTTATTTCCCTGCCCCAGGCCATTCGCAACGTTATACCGGCCATCGTTGGCCAGTTCATCGGCCTGTTCAAGGACACCAGCCTGGTTTACATCATCGGCATGCTGGACGTGGTAGCCATTGGCCGCTCATTCATCCAGAGCAATCCCGAATTCCTGCCCAGCGCCCGGGAGTTATTCGTATTCCTGGCGGCGGTATTCTGGATTTTCACCTACGGCATGTCCTACGTCAGCGGAAAGGTTGAGGACTACCTCGGGGTTGGCATCAGATAGCACACGGGCCTGCGCAACAGCAAGGACGGGCGAAACAGGATGACAGCCAAGTCAACGACAGGAGGGCGTCATGGCAGTTGAGGAAACGACCACGGACCAGGGAGTGGAGGACATCATCGTCTGCCGCGACGTACACAAGTGGTACGGCAACTTCCATGCCCTTAAGGGAGTATCCACCACCGTCAAGCCCGGCGAGGTTGTGGTAATTCTGGGACCTTCAGGGTCGGGCAAGTCCACCCTTATCCGGACCATTAACCACCTGGAGCAGCACCAGCGGGGCGACATCATCGTTGACGGCATCGAGCTTAGCGGCGATATCCGCAACATCGACGCCATACGGCGGGAAGTGGGGATGGTATTCCAGTCCTTCAACCTTTTCCCCCACCTTTCGGTGTTGCAGAACATCACCCTGGCCCCCACCAAGGTGCGCCACTGGTCCAAGTCCCAAGCCGAAGAGGTTGCCATGGAACTGCTGACCCGTGTGGGAATCCCTGAGCAGTCCGCCAAATTTCCCGCAGAGCTTTCGGGTGGCCAGCAGCAGCGGGTGGCCATTGCCCGGGCCCTGGCGATGCAGCCCAAGATTATGCTGTTCGACGAGCCCACCTCGGCACTGGACCCGGAGATGATCAAGGAAGTGCTGGACGTGATGCGGGAACTGGCCAGCACCGGCATGACCATGCTGACGGTAACCCACGAGATTGGTTTCGCCCGGGAAGTGGCAGACCGGGTCATTATGATGGACGAAGGCAACATAGTTGAGGAAGCGGAGCCCAACGAGTTCTTCACCAACCCCAGGAACGAGCGGGCGCAACTGTTCCTGTCCCAGATTTTGTAGCCAGGCGCAGGGAAGGCAGGGAAGGCGGGTTTCATCCCAGCGAATTCCATCCCAATAAAGCACAGCCCTGCCTATCGCGAATTGTTCAAGCCCAGGTGAGTCGGCTGTTTTCTCGTACATCCATTGTCGCGTTTCTGGCCGTAGTTGCCGTCCTCGGCGGCCTCTACGTCTTTTCCACCCTGGTCATACCCCTCTTGCCCAGGAACGGTGGTGATGACGGCCAGCGGCTGCAATCTTCTTCGGCTCCCCCGCGAGAATCGCCAAAGCCAACAGCCGCGCCAGTTTCCACTCCATCCGCCACAACCGTGCCACCTGAACTTCCCCGCGCCACCAGGCGTTCGACCAATTCCCCAGGTTTCTATTCATTGCAAAACGCCAGGGCGCTGGAACAGCGTAACCTGCCCGCGGCTCGCGCCATCCGGTCATTGCCCTGGATCGACGATGGTATTGACGACTCCGAGCAAGAAGCTGCCGAGTCGCTGGTTTACCTGGCGGCAACCCAGGACGAACTTTTCGATGATCTTTCTGAAAAGCCCTGGATTGATGTCAGTGATATATCCCGGGGAGCGCC
The DNA here is from genome assembly GCA_002238505.1 of SAR202 cluster bacterium bin22. Taxonomy (GTDB): domain Bacteria; phylum Chloroflexota; class Dehalococcoidia; order Lucifugimonadales; family UBA3495; genus Bin22. Next base: position 67,058 of record MPMM01000006.1, read on the forward strand.
GACCATCGTAGCCCTCAGCTACCTTGCAGAGGAAGACCCGGAGGCCGCCCAGAGGCTGCTAAACATGCCATTCCTGGACACCCTGGAGCCAGCCGACCCGCTGGCGGTGGAGTCCCTATCCTACCTGGCTTTTCGGGATATGCCGGTCTTCAGAAGGGTAATGCGACACCCTTCCGTTCTGGACGGAATCGATGACGCAGAAGCCCGCGTGATTGCCCTCCTGGAAGGCGCAGCGCAAGTTGATCCGTCGCTGGTGGGTGTATTGCTGGACCCGTCCAGGACTCATACAGAACAGAGGACAATCAACTTGCCGCTGTCGGGGCCGGTTACCCTGGCTATTACCCGTACCAGCCCCGGGGCCGCCCGCAGCATGGACCTGCTGGAGGAAGCAGTAAGGACTACCGAGACAGTTATCGACCGCCCCTTTCCTGCCGAGTACGTGGCATTGCTCTTTGAGAACGCAGTTCCCGGGTATTTCAGCGGTATCCACAACGGCCTTAACCTGACCATCATTCCCGACTACGACGTGGACGACGGAAGCTACGAAGCAGCCACCGCCGGGCGGGTTATCGCCCACGAAGTGGCCCACTACTACTGGCGCCACTCGGAGCCGTGGCTGGACGAAGGGGCGGCAGAGTTTACCGCGGCCATGGTGGAACACATTCGAACCGGCGCTCCCCTGGAACCCGTCAACTATCCGTGCCCCTCCTCGGCAACCATAAGCCAGCTGGAGCGTCAGGGATTGCAGGAGTACGATGCCGGCTACGCCTGCAACTACGCTATAGGGGAACGATTGTTTCTGGACTTGGATCGTTCGCCGGGACGGTCTCCATTCCTGCAGGGATTTCGCCGTCTTTACGACATAGTTTCGGACGTGGGCATCAGCCAGGAGTCCCAGTTGGCCGGAATAGGCGAACTTCGGCAGGCCTTTGCGGGTACGGCCGAAGCCAGCGCCATTAACCGCTGGTACACCGGGCAGGGAACGGGAAGCACGTATGGACCCGACAGCCGTCCCGTGGTGGCCGAATTGCCGGAAGTCAACGGCTGGATCAACCGCGCCTACATTTCCCTGGAGGAGGAAGGCGAGCCAGTCAAGAGCTTTGCCGCCGCCGAGGCGGGAGACTGGGTATGGCTGACCCTGGATTACTCCCACGACTACGCCGGCCCACCCACGGAACTGACCTTTGAGGTGGTGGAATACTACCAGGACGGCTTCCCCTACCGGCGCGATACCCTGACCATTGAGGCCAGCCGCCTGTATTCGGGCGGCGTCCAGTTGCTGTCGGTGGGGCCAGGGCCAGGCCAGGGATGGGCAACCGGCCGGCACTGGATTTACGTTCTTCACGAAGGCCGCAAGGTGGCGCAGGCGGAGTTTGAGGTTACGTCGTAACCCTGGAACGAAGGACAGTCAGTTGAGGATCGCCACCCAGAGGCTGATACTGCGGGAGTTTGATGCAGAAGACTGGTCTGCCGTCCTGTCCTACCAGCAGGACGCCCGCTACCTGCGCTACTACCCCTGGACCGAGCGTACCGAGGCGGATGTCCAGTCCTTTGTCCGGATGTTCCTGGGATGGCAGGGTGAAGTCCCTCGCCGCCGGTTCCAGCTGGCCGTCACCCTCAGGGACTGTGGGACCCTGATAGGCAACTGCGGAATCCGACGCAAGCCGGACAACAGCTGGGAAGCGGATATCGGCTACGAACTGGCGCCGGAATACTGGGGACAGGGATACGCCACGGAAGCCGCGCTGGCGCTGGTTGATTTTGGGTTCCTGGAACTGGGCCTGGACCGCATTTCCTCCTGGTGCATCGCCGACAATGCCGCCTCGGCCCGGGTGCTGAAACGCCTGGGTTTCCGACAGGAGGGGTGTCTTCGCAGCAACGAGTATTTCAAGGGCCGGTGGTGGGATACCTTGCTCTTCGCCCTGTTGAAGCCCGAGTGGGCCGAGCTGGAACAATACCGGCAGGCGTGACCTGCGGCAACCGGAAGACCGGCAGAATCCCGTTCCTCGCACAAAGAAGGACGGGACTGCCGTAATCCCAGCAGGGTCCTGGCGGTCGCAACCGCACAGTTCCTGCTGAGGCAAGGCAGCCCCGCCAGCATGGAGACCCTGCTTTCCCCGCCACTTCCCGTGCGCCGTGCCGGCGCCCCCTGGCCTCCGGGGAATTCAGATTATGGTTTGGGCATCCGGTAGCCCACGCCGTGTTCGGTAAAGATGTATGTGGGCCGCCTGGCGTTATCTCCCAGCTTCTGGCGCAGCGTCTTCACGAAGGCCCGCAGCAGCTGGATATCGCCCATGTATTCCTCGCCCCAGATGCGGCGAAGCAGTTCATCCTGGGTCAGAACCCGGCCTGCCCTGGTGGACAGTTCGTAGAGCAACTGGTACTCAGTAGCCGTAAGGTGTACCTTCTTGCCCGCAACGGCAACTCTCCGCTCGGGGTAGCTGATGGACAGGTCGCCAACGACGAATTCCTCGCGCGCCAGGGCGTTGCGGCTGTCGGAGCGTTTGCGGAACGAGGCCTTGATCCGGGCAACCAGTTCCGATGGTGAGAAGGGTTTGACTATATAGTCATCGGCGCCCTTCTCGAAGGTCCGGACAATGCATTCATCGTCGCCCTGGCCAGAAAGGACTATGGCCGGCACTCCGTAGTCCCGCGTGACCTTTTGAATAACGTCAAAGTCCCGGGCATTGGGCGCCGTCAAATCCAGCAGCACCAGGTGGGGCTTTTCGTCGGTTATCAACCGGTCCAGGTCGGCATAATTGAGAGTGCCAATGGGAACGTAACCGCAATGGGACAGGGTCCGCTGAATGGCGCTCAGCATTCGAGGATTCTCAACCACTGAGAGTATTCGGGCCTTGCCGCCCTCTACAGGGTAGGGTTTCACGGGAGCAGGGCTGGAAGGAGCGACCACCTGGCTGATAGTTTCAGCCTCCACCGGCATGGTAAAACCCACGGTCATTCCCTGGCCCGATTCCCCGCTTTCCACCCAGAGTTTTCCTCCGTGCGAATTCAGCACTCCCTTGCAAACTGCAAGGGCGATATCCTCGTTGCTCTTGCTCTCAAATCCGCCCTTTACCTGGTTGCGCGAGATTTCCCGGATCGACTCGTAGAGTTCGTGGTCCGGCGCAACGAGCCCTTCGGTGGAAATCGTTACCGCAACCTGTCCGGCCTTCCTTCGGGCCGAAACCATCATGGACGAAGTCGGGGACGAACACCTGAGCACACAAAGCAGCAGGGTGTTTATGGAATGTCCCAGTTTCTGCCGGTCTATCATTACGCTGGGCAAATCCGCTTCGATGTCCACCAGTATGTCTCGCCCCCCGTGCAGGCGTTGAAACTCAGTGCAGACTGCCTGAAGCAGCGTTGCAACCGGGTTAGGCTCAGGGTTGATGGCCAGTTTACCCGCTTCGATGTCTATCAGGTCGGAGACCCCGTTTAGCTGGGCCCGCATCAAGTCGGCCTGCAGATCAATTATCTTCAATAGCTGGTGAGACTCTGACGAGGAGGAATGGGTCAGTGCCTCCGCCAGAGCCGAAACCGAACCCTTTATGGTGGACAAAGGCGAGCGCAGTTCTTTACCGACGAGGGACAGGTAGTCCCTTCGCTCACGGTCGATATCCTCAAGCGGCGCCAGGTCCTGCGTGGCAAAGGCCACGGACACAACATCGCCTTCATCGGAATAGATTGGAGCCGCGTTGACCAGGAGGTGCAGGGTCCGCCCGTTGGGAAAGTTCACCAGAAGCTCCTGAGCCCGAACGGTCTCACCGTTACAGACGACCGGAGCCACCAACCCTTCCTCCATGCTGACCTCGCTCCCGTCGAGGCGGCGTATGGATAATGCCTTCACTGCCTCTTCAGGGTGGAGCCCTTCCAGTCCCGTGAAAATCGCAATGCGCTGAGCTTCCCGGTTCTGGGACTTCAGCCGGCCCGTTTGAGCATCAAGGACAAACACACCCATGGGAGAGGAATCGAGGAGGGTTTCCAGTTCCGCCTTTGAGCTGACCACCTGGTCATATTCGCTGGCAGTGAACATGGCCGCTGCCGCCTGCAAAGCGAACATGGTTACCAACTCTTCGTCTTCCAGAGTAAATTCCGCATTCGTTTGCTTGTCGGCCAGGTACAGGTTAGCCAGATGCCTGCCGCGATAGCGGATGGGCGTGCCCAGAAACGATTCCATAACGGGATGATGCGGCGGCACCCCCACCGAATCGGGATGATCGCCGATGTTCCCGATTCGCAACGGCTTGTCGGCATCGTGCAGCTTGCTGAGTACTCCCCGCCCCCATGGCGACGACGTGATTAAGTTTGCCTGCTCGGGGGCCATGCCGCTGATAACAAAGTCCGAGGTGTTGCCATGTTCATCAAAGCAGAGCAGGGCGCCGTACCTGGCTTCAGTGAGAAAGCGTGCCTGGTGAGCAATTTCCTGGGCTACAGGCCTGCTTTCGCGATGCTCGCTGATTTTGAGGGCGGCTGCTCCCAACCGCGAAAGGGTATCAAGAGCAGAATCCTGCTGCAGCGCCGGACAATCCGTTTCCTTAAGCATAATCAAACACTTTCGTAATTCTGAGTGACGGGTTGATAAGTCTATTAACTAGTTTTATAAATAGATTACATCGCACCGCTATGCAATATAACACATTGATTATACCGCAGGCACGTCCATCACAAAATCTTCATAACTCAAGGCTGGTTATGCCTCGTGAAGCCTCTAAATTGTGAAGAGTATTACGAAAGGCGTAATTCCATAGCGATTTTCCGTCGACACCGGCCGACCGCCCCGAGACGCAATAACAAGTTGTGATTGCCCTCTCACGGCCAGGGAGATGCAGCGCTGTTGGTCCCCCCCTCGACGGGGAATCCGGCGGTGTCCCCTCTGGCGTGTATCGGACCCTGCGGGGCGCAGCGATTGGTCTGCGTTGGTCGAAGGGCGGCCGCTACCAAACCCCTGCCTTTTCTTGGTATAATTGCCAGGTGCCAGCGCGGGCGTAACTCAGTGGTAGAGTGTTTGCTTCCCAAGCAAAAAGTCGTGGGTTCGAATCCCATCGCCCGCTCCAGGACACCCTGATTTCAGATACGAAACCGCCGTCGAGCGACGGCGGTTTTTACTTTCCTTATTATTATGGACTAAATTGCAGAAGGGCCTCTTTCTGCTCCGTCCTACCCGTTAGGGGTACTTCCTGGTTGCAGCATTTCTGAATCTCTTCTCGGTATTGCCAGGCGGCCGCCAAGCGTATCCCACTTCCCCCTGTGAACGGATCGCCGACAAGTGCCGAGTGCGGGAATCTATTGCAGCCGCCACCATCATTGTTTCCGACATGCAACACATAAGAAAATGCAAGGCTACATGCTCCATGGCCATGACTGGCAGTAAGAGACAGTTATGGAGTCTCCAAGGCAATTCGAGTCCAGTACGTTGGTTCTCTCTGGAGCATGCAGGTGAGTGCCGCCGCAGGACTGTTCATTTCCTCCCATCGGGACGTTCGTAGGTCGTCTTTACGTTTAAGCTGGCCTCGCCGCCCGGCCGGTACTCGTCCTGTCATTCAAGCAACAATTCTCGTCTTGGAATGGTGGGCGTTTATGTGACTATTGACCTCATGTCCGACGCTCACTTGAACGGGATGGTTCCGCTGCTAGTCAGCGGCAAGTCAATAGTGTCATGTTTGAGTTCCTTGGTGGCAATAGTGTGTGTCACCGTCCTAATTTGATCGAACGCTGTCAGGCGGGGAGCGCTGGCCACTATCTGCCGTCTGCCTCAAGTTGTGTACCGTCGTCAAGCGAGATTCGGAGTAGGGAGCAGTTGGCCTTGAGCGACGCAGGTTGAATACGCCGGCCATGTCACCGGGTTGCAGAGCCATCAATGCAGGGTGTCTATCGCCAGAAGAAAGACGTGGGATATGCACTGAGTCGGTGCCAGTGTCGAGAGACAGCATCACCTTGGAGTTCCCAAGGCGTTTAACACTTTGGACTGTACCGATAACGTCTATGGGCCATCGGTCTTCCCCTTGCTTTTCAACCTTTAGGAGGTAAGGTTCACAGCCCGGGCGAAATTGGCAGAAGACGCAGGCTTCTGAGCTGGGGCTAGCCAAAATTGATGGCAGGGAGCTACAGGGATGATTCTCGACAGTCTCGTTAATCCACTCCAAGGTTGCCTTGGCTTCATCTAGCAGATTTGAACAGTCGTTCTTTGCAAAAGGAACACCTTGCTTTCCTCCCGTCAGAGAAACTAATTCGAGGGAAGCCGGCCATTCACCGAAGTTCTCAGCATAAAGCCCGGCGTACATTTTCATCTGAGTCTGATAGTCTTCCTTAGAATGGAGTTCGTTACCGTCTTCGAGTTCCATTATCGACCCCGACTTGTAGTCTTGGATAATGGGGCCGGTCCCATCCTCCCGATGACGGCGTCGATTATCCCTCTGACTAAACTATCAGCTGACTGCACCGGAATCTCGTGCCCGTAGGATGGTGGGATTACGTGGCTGCGATCCTTACTCGGAGTTGGTTGGGATTCACGCGCAATGTCGAGAGCCATGCGTGTGGTGCGGATTCGCAGCACCTCAATATCAGGAACTGAACTCTCCAGTGGGAACAAGTGGCGTTCCAATAGAGAGTGGCTGATTTCTGCGCTGGCTTCCTCCAATAGTTCGCGCCATCTTGCGTTGATGCTATCCGCTGTTGCCTCTAGCCGGCCTCGACCTGCCACTGCGAGTAGCTTATGTGCCACTGTTCCCACGCGCGTTTTTGGCGACGTTGGCAAAAGCGGTGGACTACCGTTTCGTTGCCACACCACCTTGAGAGCACACTTCTTGATAGCGCTGAACGTGGTTGGAGAGATGTTACGCAAAGGTTTGAGGAATTCGAGGTGCTCTTTGGTAGCGTTCATGTGTGCCGCCCAATGTCTTGGTAGGCCCATGCAGGGCGCCTCAACAGGTTGAAGGTGTCCAAAGTTATCGGATTTGACTGACCGCAGGCGGCTATCGCCTCCGCTAGCAATCCGCTAGGATGTGATGGGTCCCAAAGCGGATGGACCACCAGAACCCGCTTCTCCCCAATTGTCAGGCCTGGTAGCTGATCAAAATTATGTGACTTAGCGTTGAATGACGCGCAGAACGAGTCCCTTAGGCTCGTCGCTTGTTGGATCCATCCATCCAAGTCAGGCGTAGAGAAATCTCCGTCCAACCCGCAGAGGAATCCGGCTGACTGTAACCCGCCCAACAACGAGAGTCCTAGTCTCCAATCCAGCAGACCATGGTAAGCCATGTTACGGTAGTTGCGGAGGCAGGTGTAGCAAGATGAATCGCAGCTAGACCTGTGGGAAGCACTGGTCATCGTGCCCGTGAATGTGTTTGGAGAAGCATTGATATTTGTTGCTGATACGAGCAAGTCGTGCCAGTTGTCTTTTACCCAAGCAGTGAATCCAGCCCCATTGAGTAGGTGATCGCTGATGATGATTTCGCAGGCTTTTTCACCGCTGGGCAGATCGATTTGCCGAACGTTACTGATGTCGAATTCGTCGGGGTCGATGTCGAGTTCGCTCGCGGCTACTGCCTTTACAATGAATGCTGCAGAATAATAAGCGGCTCTTACCCCAGCAGAAGCTACCGGATCCACTCGCAGACCGGGTGGAACGGACGTCGGCTGGTCTCGCAGTACGTCGGTTGATTTGGGCGCCACGATTGCGATGGATTCTTCATCTGTAGACGGCCTAAAGCTGAGCCGATCTTCCTGCTGGAAGCGTTTATCTATCCACTGGCTATCCAACCGTTGTTGGCTGTTGTCACCTCTCTGCGTGGTGCCTGTTGCCCCGCTAAATAGATGCCCGTTCCGACTGTTTACACGGTACACCCTGCCCGAACTAGAAAACGCGACAGCACTATTGGTACCCGTTACAGATTGACAGGGTTGAGGATCGGATTCGGCGACAGTGGCAACACCGGTAGCAAGAAATTCTGCCTCTTCTTGAGCGTCCGAACCTGGTCCTAGACTGGCCCGAAATCCCAGTGGCACTGCGAACTGGAACGTGCTGAATGCAGGGGTGCCGTCGATGGTGCAACCGCACTGGGGGCAATAGGAGTCTGCCGGCTCCGCGTCGCGTGTCTCAGTATGGTGGCATTGCCCGCAAAGCATCATCCATCTCCGCGAAGGCAGCGGGTCGGGTGAACTCGACTGCCACCGGTTGTTTCGGCGCAGCAACGGAGCGGTAAATCCGATAGCTTCGTAGATACGCTTATCCTTAGTTCGCTGTGAACCTGGAGCGAACTCAGTGACGGCCAAATCAAGGTCACGGTCGATAGTGAGGGAGTTGGCACCACGAAGCCCGTGATAAAAAAGTCTTACGCGGGATGGCATTCCGTACATCGGAAGCACCGCGTATTCTGCCAACCGTTCGGCCAGCCCTTCGCTAGTAATCTCGGGATCGACGGAGGCACTCTCTATGGCATCGTAAAGTTGTAGACGCGCATAATCCACTAGACGCTCTGGTGGCATCAATGTTTCAAGTCCAGCGCACAAGGCATTGGCAATCTCGTCTACCTCCCCTAAGTTTGCAAGCCATTCTCGGATCGTGTTCCGGCGGCCTTGGTCGTCAATCCAAGTAGACGCAAGGCCAAATTCGCCGTGGCTATCTGGCGGACGGGCGCTTTCCGACCATTCCACACCTGCTACCCTGAACGCCCGGCGCAAGCACTCTTTTGCCATCAGCCTTTGGGCAATTTCTTGGCAGGCAGTAGATAAGAAAGGAAGCAGTAGATAAGAAAGGAACCGGGGGTGGATCACCGGTGATGCGTCCCGGGTTCTGATAATAGAACTCGTCGTGGCTCCGGCCACGGCACACGGTTAGTACCGTGGCGAAAGGTTGACCACGCCGCCCAGCACGTCCGGCTCGTTGCTGGTAGTTGAAACGCTGTGGTGGCATATTGCCTTGTACAACGCTCTGTAGGCTACCTATGTCGACGCCTACTTCCATTGTGGTGGTGACGCTGAGTAAGTCGATGGCGTCGACTACTGGAACCAGCGGCCGGCGCGGGTCGTCTCTTAGATCCACCGTGATGTCACGGAATAACCTTTGCCGTTCTGGCTGGTCATCTGTTTGGGCAGTGAGTTCCTCGGCGTGGATACGTATCGGTGGCCTTCGTTCGGCAGCTTCTTTGGCATAGTAATTCCGCTGGTGGAGATCTGTACAAGTCGAATCTGGTTCGGCCGCTAGGTCTCGTTGGCAAAATCCACTGGTGCAGACTCCCGGATTGTACAGGTGGGGACGCCGGCATCCAGGACAATGCCATACCCGGTCCTCTGGAATTGCTACGCGCACCAGCAATCGCCGGGGATCGATTCTAAAGTAGGTATGATGTCAATGCCCTACGATTATGTCCTGGTAAATTGCTCAGGGAAAATGTCCATCAGTATTGTCCTGAGCGGCCAGGTAAGCGGCCCGTCTGGCAGTCCGGTTGACGGGCGGCGCCGGTGAGTCGATGTACTTCCTGACCGTGTTTCGGGAAATACCCAAGTCCCTGGCGATGCCCCGTAGGTAGACACCCTGGAGCCTGGCGTGGTGAATGGCTTTCCAGAGGGCCTGCTTGCGCGGGGTAGCCTCCCGGGGCGGTGGAGTATCGGTCCTGCGGGGTTCAGCCTCCTCCTGGCGCTGGGGAACCGCGGCTTCCAGGGCGGCCAGCCGCTGAAGCTGCAATCTGGAGAGGCCGTGCCGTGCCAGGTTCCTGACCACCTGTGCCATCTCCGATGTGGGCGCGAGGGCGCCGTTGGAAGCCCTCAAGGCTCCGGGTCTGGGCGGCGCTTCCTGGTGGGGAATCACTTCACCACCGTACCGGACCATAAGCTGGCCATTGCTTTGCTCCAGGACTTCCACCCTGGCCCCGGCATAGCTGGGCCGTTCCTGACTGGGGAGCAACCGCAGGGTGCGCCACTGGAACTTGACGGTGTTGCCCCGGGCCACCTGGCGGGTGTGCTTGAAGCAGAGGACGCGTTCCAGGAAGATGGATGAGTCCAGGGAGCGGTAAGCTGCCTGGGCCTGCTGGGCCGGTACGCGAAACTGCCTGTTGAAGCGGGGCAGGAATTCTTGCAACAAAGCGTTGGCCTGGTCGATGGTGGTGGCGCCCGCCAGCCTGAGTTCGCTGACCAGCCGGTCCTGGAAGGTGCCGGCCATACGCTCTACCCTGCCCTTGGCCTGGGGAGAACGGGCGAATACCTGCTCAATGCCCAGCTCCTGCACTGCCCGGCTGAAGTGGGTGGCTTCCACCGGTTGCTGGATATGGCGGGGCCTTCCGGCAAATTTGAAGACCCCGTGGCGATCGCAATAGAGGGCCATGGGGAGTCCATAGCGGCGGATCACCCCTTCCATCAACAGGAAGTAGCCCCTGGTATCCTCCCCGGTCTGGAAGACGGCGTTGGCTACCGTGCCGGTGGCATCATCCATGGCCAGCAGCAGGACGAACCGGGGTCCCCGTTCCTCCAGCCAGGCATGGTGGCTCCCGTCGATCCGCAATAGCATACCCTCCTGGGGCATCCGCTCCCGCCGTACCCGGTGTTTGGGAGGACGGTGCCGTCTGGCGCTGGACAGACCGTGGCTGTTGAGGAGATGGCTTACTTCCCGCTGGCCAGCATGACCACGGCGGAGGCCGTCTCTTCGGGAATGGCGTTGCGGGGCTGGCGGCCTCGGTTGCCGTGGACCAGTGCGGCGGCCCCTTCCCTCCGGTAGGCCGCCAGGACTCGCCGGACCTGGCGTTCACTGATCCCCAGAACTTCGGCAGCCTGGGTTGTGGGCAGTTGATATTCCAGCACGCTGTTGAGTACCTGAAGTCTGGCTTGCTCTCTTTGGTTCAATGTCACGTCCTTCATAGACGGACATTTTCCCTGAGCAATTTACCCGGACATAATCGTAGGGCATTGACACCTCGGACAGATTGATTTTGATCCGGGACCAGATGAACCATCCCGCCAAAGTCCCTACCAGCTACCATCGCGGTGTCGCGCGGCCCGATTCATCGCGCGCCGTGGCTGCCGACCGCGGTGGCATGGTCCACCACCTGTATCGCGACCTGGTGAGCCACATCGTTTGCCGGACCGTTGTTGTCCACTTGTTCCCAGGTTCTGGAGGCTCTGGTAGGTATCGAAGTAGTAGAGGGCAGCACACGCGGAGCGTTCTGTTCGCTGTTGCCGCCCCTGCGTGTCCATCTTTGGAATAGCCGGACGATGTTCAAGATTATCCCTGGCTTATCAGCCTGATATCAATGCTGCGCTACGTCGCAAGACCGGACGATGTCGCCACGTGCCGTTGGCCTCGACGTCTCGGGCAATCCTGGCGGCTCGCGGTTCGTAACTAGACGTACCCACCCTACTCAGCACCAGCCGCGGTTGGCAGGACGCGTATCTTTGCCCCCACCAACTCCTCCGCCAGCGCCAGGTCGTACTGTGCCTGCAGGTTCAGCCAGAACTGAGGGTCCATGCCAAACCAGTGACCAAACCTGAGAGCGCTGTCACCCGTCGCTGCACGCTTGCCGGCCAGTATCTGGCTGATGCGATTGGCTGGCACGTCAATCTGCCTGGCAAAACTCGCCGGAGACACGCTTCTCTCCTCCAGTTCATCTTTCAGGATATCCCCTGGGTGAACGGCTCGGTTCAACATGGTCGCCTATTACCCCCTTAGTGATAGTCCACGATCTCAACGTCGGATGGCCCTGCTTGACCTTCTGACCAACTGAAGCAGATCCGCTACTGTCTGTTAATCCTGATTGAGTACTGCCCGGCCCGATTCCCTCTCAGTACTTACAGCCGATTGCTGCGCAGCGCCCTCAGCGTGTCCAGAGACCGGGCCGCGTTTAATATTGAGAGCCTGCGTGCCGCTTGCTGTTCAAAGCCCTGAAACGCTGGGACAAACTCTCCGGCGGCAAACGCCTCGGTCCGTCGGTCCCGGTAACTTTCTATCATGCCAGGATCAGCGTAGATACGACTGACGTCAGTCGTCAAGCAGGACGTACAAGTCCTTGTGACTGGCGAAGCGTTGAAAAAATGGTTGATTTTGGTCGCAGGACTTACGTCAGCCATCTCCGAAGACGCGGTGTGAGCCGCGCCGCCGCCCCAACAGTACAAGGCGGCTCCGCTTGGAAATCTCACCCAAGAACACCGATCGGATCCCCGCTCAAGCCACTCCCCTGGCCTCAGCCCGCAGGACGGCCTGAACCGGATTGGGTCTGCCTCCTGGCTTTCCCAGCCGGTGCTGCGCTGCAAGCGCCGGTCTCAGCTGTCCCAGAGCGCACCCCCACAGGGTCCATACGTGCTTCACCCGCTTCCTTGCAGGTACGGTGAAGGCGACACGGACCCGTTGCCCAGGGGACACACCCTCTTCAGATGACTGAACACAACCAATGCATACCATTTAAATGAGGCACGGGGAACAGTTCCTAACCCGCCCAGCACCCAGCTGTAGGCCAACTGGGCATAGCCAGCGTGCTGCCCCAACCGGGCTTCCTCCTCCCTGGTGGGTCTCAATGTTATCCGGTGGGCCTTAAGGATGGAGGAAGCGTAACCATTGGCCAACGACTCCGGCAAGAAGCTGCTGTCAGTAGACTACTCCCCAGACGCCAAGCTTGCAGATTGTATCCAGTATCATCAGTTAACAGTAAATTCTGGCCAACAGTTACAAGCCCGTACCAAGCTTTCGTGCCGTTCCGTTGGAAGTACGCCCGCCGAAAGGTGTAACAGTCGCATTTGGTCGACGGTTGGAAACCTCAGGGTTTGGCCCACCCTCGGCTAACGCGCTGGTTCGCAATCACAAACTTTCGGAAAGCCGCACGAAGAAACAGACTAAGGAGGGAGCGGAACTGTGATATATTTCCTTCACTTGTTGGGCGTAGTGATGGGAGGGGGGGACCGGCATGAGGATTGCGATTGGGCCAGGAAAACTCTGGGGATTGGGGACTCTCTCGGTCTTCGCCCTTATGCTCTGCATCCTCTTTACTCCGACTATCACTGCTCACTCCCAAGCCAATTCTCCGCCCGAATTCTCGTCGGCCTCTTTCCTGTTGCCCTCCTCTGAAAATCCGGCTCCAAATCGCCCGGTTGGCGTTCCGGTCGTGGCCATCGATCCGGATCCTTTGGACAAGATCTCCTACTCCCTGTCCGGTGAAGACGCTATTTTTTTCGACGTTTCGGAAACTTCGGGGCAGCTTGAATCTAGAATGCCTTTGGATTACGAGACCAGGTCGAGCTACCAGGTGGAAGTGCGTGCTACCGACCCGCGGGGACTCTATGACACCGCTTCCGTCAACATAAGAGTGACCAATGTGGATGAGGTGGGAGAAGTAATTCTGAAGCCCATAACGACCAACATCGGGGCAGGTGCACTCGCTACTCTCACTGACCCTGACGGCAGCCTGTCTCATGTTTCTTGGCAGTGGGCCGTCTCCTCCGACAAAACCACCTGGAGAAATATCGAAGGTGGGAATTCCGCCTCCTATGTGCCAAGGGAAGAGGATCTACGCCAGTTCCTTCGGGCACAGGCCAATTATTCCGATGGCCACGGCCCCGGAAAGGTGGCCGCCACCCTGTTTGGCCCAAGTCTGCTAAAGGGAAACAACCATTCGCCAGAATTCCCGTTCTCGGAGTCAGGGACACGGACCATAAGCCCGAACGCATCTTCGGGTGAACTGGTCGGGCCGCCGATGTTGGCTGGCGATCTTGATAGAGACCTGCTGACCTACTGGCTCACCGGGAAGGCTTCCCTGTTCTTTGAGATTGGGCTACACACAGGTCAACTGAGGACAAAGGGTGCCCTGAATGAACAATTCGCAGGCCGATACTTTGGAGAAGTGCACGTTTTTGACGGCAAGGGGGGCAACACAACGAAGGTACTACGTGTCGATGTAGGAGAAATCCCCGCTTCGACTTCGGAGTCGACAGTTGGAGAGGAGTCAGTCCCAGAAGGGTCGCCTTCTACTGAAGATCATGAAGCACCAGTCACCGACTCACGAACATCCTCGTTAAATCATCAAGACCTTCGATTACAGGTGACGGGCACTTCGCCGGCCGGCAGTCAGGCACAGGTCCTGGCCGCTGAGCCACAACTCGGTCTCCCACAACCGGCGCGGCAGGATCCGGGCCTGGTCCTTGATACCGTCCCCCAAGGGGCGGAAAAACCCGTGGCTAAGGAAGACCCAATTGTTGCATCCAATGATGAGCTGGTGGCGTCGGCATCCATTTTGAAGCCACCGCCACTTCTCTCCCTGGTGGAAGATACGGCAGCAGACACGGCAGGTCCGACCGGCGAACCGGGACAGGCGGGGTTGTCCGACAGCAGAGGCATTGGTATTGGGTCCTTGGAGAACTGGACTATCGGGCTCTCTTTGGTCCTGCTAATGATGGCAGGAGTACTCCTCGTGGCGTCGATACCAAGATGGCGCCAGACGCGCGAGATCAAGCTGCCCTCCCCGACTGTCGGGCCGGAACGCCGGCTGGGCCCGTTGCCAATTCTTATGTCCTTGCGGGAACACGGTATATTCTCGACAGGAAAAAAAGAAGGCGATGTTGAGACCAGTCCGTGACGCTTGTTCTAAGAGCGTGGGTCCCCGATTAAAACCAACAATAGTTTCGCTTTTCGAACTTCGGCCATCTTTGTATATGGCGTCTCCCTTTATACCGTGGAACGAAGCAACGGGCGCGTAGTCTCACACCAACCGACTTTCTCCCACGGCTAGAGTGGAAAATCTCCCTGCTCGATTTGTCTTATGCCGAAGTTCCGCTCTTGGTTCAACCTATAATGCCAGCTGGTGTTGTGAATTCTGGATGAATTGGTGCGGAGCGTTTCACGAAGACCACGAACCAACAGGGCCTCTGCAACACAAAAGGAGAACCGCCATCTCATTGTCCGCTAATGAGAATCTAACCTAATCTACACGACCTGCACTAATCTACTGACCAGTGACAGTGGCACAGGTTAGCCTCGTTCCTGCTTCCACCGCTGTCGCCCGCGGGGGGCGGGTCTTACACCGGCGTCCACAGGCAGGGACCGTGTAGCTCACGGCCCATAATCTCTGATGTTCCGGGCTGCATTGACGTCCCGGTCATGCGCCATTCCACATCCGGGGCAGAGCCACCGCCGGTCCTCCAAGCCCAGCTTACCGTTTCTATGCCCACATTCGTGGTACAGCCGGTGGAAGGGAAGTCCCCGGAGACCTTCAGGAAAGGTCCGCCACGCTACCTGGCCTGGTACTCCAGTTGGCGCAGCCGACGCCTTAGGCAGAGCGGACGATAGTGCAGTCCCCATCGGGAGTCCTGCGGCAAGTCTGTCCCTTGACGAAATCCGTCTTGCCATCCGGCATCGCCGGAAATCGAGGTGACAAAATTCTGCGACATTTCACCTTTAACCTTCTCTCATCACCAGAAGGTGAGTCACTAAGGAGGTGAAATGATGAAACTCGAGAAGTTGACCGCAAAGACCTTCCTGATCGCTCCGGCCTTAGCTCTGATGCTCAGCACAGGCGTCCTGCTGGCCTGCGGCGGCAACACCGGGTCCGACCAGGGCTCGGAAAGGGGAGGCGTCAGCCAGGAGATTTCCGTAGGAGAGTCTGGCGCCGAGTCCCCGGAAGCTGGCGGGTCCGGTAGTGAGGAAGCCGGCGGGTCCAGCCTTGCCCCCAATGAAACCTTTGACGCGGTGCGCAGCGGCGCCCGGCTCATCCTAAACTACGACGCAGCCAGCAATTCTTTCGACGGCACGGTGGAGAACACCACCGGCGCTGTACTCAACCAGGTGAGAATCGAGGTGCATCTCTCTAACGGCACTGAGCTGGGACCTACCACTCCGATAGTCCTGGCGGCGGGCGAGATAGCGCAGATCAATCTACCCTCTACCCAAGCCTCGTTCACTGGCTGGATGGCCCACGCCGAGGTTGGCAGCGGCGCCGAGGCGGGCCAGGGGATGGGCGAAGCCGGCGGCGCTGAGAGCGGCCCCGATGGCCCCGAAGGGCCCGAGAGCGGTGCGGCCGCCAATGAGGCTGCCATGGAAGCCGCCATGTCCAGCCCCATCACCCCCCTCGACCAAACGTGGGAAGGCGTTCTAGGCGGCCTGGCCGTATCCGCGTGGTACGACGCGGCCACCAAGTCTGTCAACTCAACGGTACAGAACACCCTCTCCCAGACCCAGTGCTACGTGCAGTCGGAACCGCACCTGAAGTCGGGGACGCAGACCGCAGGAGAGCTGGGCCCGGACAAGCTGGGCGACCTGAACCCGGGACAGCAGGCCCTGTCCAGTGTCAGTGTGGACAGCGAACCGAACCTGGCAGGCGTATCCTTTGACGGCTACGTCGTTCACCTGGAGGTATTCGACTGCGGCGGTCCTGGGCCTGTCCCCCACACTGGCGGGGAAAGCGGCGAAGGCGGGGCTGGCGAGGGTGCCGGCGGCGAGGGCCATGGCCCTGGTGGGGAAGGCTCAGGCAGCGAATCCGGAGGCGAAGGGGGCGGTGGTGAAGAGGGGAGCCGTGCAACCCTGGCCCCGAATCAGACCTTTGACGCCGTTCGGGGCGGCGCCCGGCTCATCCTGAATTATGACGCGGCCACCAATGCCTTCAATGGAACCGTGGAGAATACCACCAGCAATGTCCTGAACCGGGTCAGGATAGAGATCCATCTCTCCAACGGTACGGAACTGGGACCCACCACGCCGGTGGACCTGGTCCCTGGGCAGACGCTGGCAGTCAATCTGCCGTCAACGGCGACTCCCTTCACCGGGTGGATTGCTCACTCCGAGGTCGGAGGAGGTGAAGGCAGCCAGTCGGGCGGCGAGCACGGTTCCGGTGGCGGTGGAGAAGCTGGAGGAGAGCATGGCGCCGGCGGCGAACAGGGCGGCCGCGGCGAGCAGTCGGGAGGCCGCTAGGGCCATCCGAAACCGGCCAATGAACAACTGAGAATTACCTGCGGTTATAATCTGACCAGTCGGGAATCCGGTTAAATGACGCGGCGCAGTAACCTGCGTCGCGTCCACCAAGTTTCGAAGGTAATGGCAATGAGCGGCAACGTATTGATCATCGAAGACGACAGCAGAATCGCCAACTGGGTCCAGGTGTATTTCGAGCGTGCGGGTTACTCTGCCGAGGTTGCCCGCGACGGGGAGTCGGGCCTGGAGTTGGCCAGGGAACTGGCTCCCGACCTGATTGTCCTCGACCTGACGCTGCCCCGCCTGGACGGCGTAGAGGTGTGCCGGATCCTGCGCCGGGAGTCGGACGTCCCCATAATCATGCTGACGGCCCGGGAAGCCCATGCCGACCGGGTCATCGGCCTGGACAGCGGGGCAGACGACTACATCGTCAAGCCCTTCGCCCCGGAGGAGGTCATTGCCCGGGCGGGAGCCGTGCTCCGCCGCGTCAAGGGCAGGGTCCAGCAACTCCTGACCCACGATGGCATCACCCTGAATGAGACCACCGGTACTGTCACCGTCGATGAACGGCCGGTGAACCTGTCCCAAGCCCAGATCGCCCTCTTGTCCACCTTCATGCGGCACCCCAACCAGGTGCTCACCCGCGACCAGTTGATCTCCCTGTCCTTCAACGACGAATTCGATGGGCTTGACCGGGCCATCGACAGCCAGATCGCCCGCCTGCGACGGCAGATCAACCGGGACGGCACACAGCCTATCCAGACGGTATACGGCGCCGGTTACAGGTTTGTCGTGGAGGTTGAATAATGTCGCTTCGCTGGCGAATCATGGGGGCCATTGTCTGCGTTGTCTTTCTGACCGTCCTGTCAACAGTAGCTGTGGGTTACTTCGCGACCCAGGCCCGGCTAAGTGTGTTCGTGGAACAGGTAGGGGGCGACGAGGCGAGCCAACTGGCAATGAATCTGAGCCAGGAATATACCGCATCCGGCGGTTGGACAACGGTGGAAAGGCCGCTTGCTGAAGCCGGATACATCTACGACGTGACACGCCAGGGGAGGCGTCTGGAAGAAGGAGAGGGAGAGCACTCCGAGGCATTTCACCTGGAACAGGTAAGGGTCGTAATTGTTGACAACAATGGGATCCTGGTGAAGGATAACCTGTCCCAACTCTTTCCCGGGTCCAGGTCGCCGCCACTGGACGGATACCGAGGAGAGATATTCGACCTTGGAACCAGCCAACCGGTGGGCCAGGTCTTCGTCGACGTCAACAGGGAGTTTCTGTCTTCCGAGTCCCACGGGCTCCTGACCTCCCTCCTGTACATCACATTGATTGGGGGAGCGCTCACGGTGGGCGTTGCGTTGCTGGTGGCTGCCTGGCTGTCCCAGCGAATCACCGCACCGGTAGCCGCGCTGACGCGGGCGACCCAGTCCATCGCTCAGGGAGACCCGACCCGGCTGCCCGTTACCTCTACCGACGAGTTAGGACGCATGAGCGCGGCCTTCAATGAGATGACCCTGGCACTGGAGACCCAGCGCGAACTCCGCAGGCGGTTGATCAACGATGTTTCCCACGAGCTGAACACGCCGCTTGCAGTCATACAGCTGGAGGCGGCTGGGCTGCGTGACGGGCTCCAGGCGGCCGAAAGCGCTTCTGCCCACATCATCCAGGAGGTGGACCAGCTCCGCGGACTCGTGACCGATCTCAACTGGCTCGCCGAGACCGACCACGGCGAGTTGAGACTCGCCCTGGAACCAAGTTCCGTTGCCGAACTGCTCACGGAAGAAGTACAAAGATGGCAGCCCCAATCCCAGTCACAACAGGTGAACGTGTCTCTTCGGGTTTCCTGTGAACTGCCCCAATTGCCCCTTGACCGGATGAGGATGAGGCAGGCCCTGGGAAACGTCTTGAGCAATGCCATCAAGTGCACCGGGCCCGGTGGGAACATTGTGGTCGCGGGAGCGATAAATGATGGCAAAGAGCTGGCAATTTCGGTAACTGACGAAGGCATTGGAATCGGACCGGACGACCTCCCCCACGTGTTCGATCGCTTCTACCGCACGGACCAGTCTCGGAGCCTCGGAATCGGAGGCACTGGCCTGGGGTTGGCCATCACTCAGGCCATAGTAGAGGCCCACGGGGGGGTGTTAACTGTGGCCAGCGATGGGCCCGGACATGGCGCCACCGTGCAGATTCTTCTGCCGTTGTAAAAATGGTTGACTATAGTCGCAGGAGTTCCGTTAGCCATCTCTGAAGACGCGGTGTGAGCCGCGACGCCGCCCCAACAGTACAAGGCGGCTCCGCCGGGGACTCACACCCAAGAACAACGAGCGGATCCCCGCTCAAGCCGCCCCGCGGGCCTCAGCCCGCAGGGCAGCCTGAACCGGATCTGCCTGGGGTAGTTTATTGTCTGACCACGCCCTACAGGGGCCACAGGCTTCTGTCGCACTCAGCCACCCCCCCAGCGCCCAGTTGAAGGCGAACCGGGCACGGCCCGCAGCCGCGCGAGTCGGGCTTCCTGCTCCCTTGTGGGTTTCAATGTTATCCGGTGGGAAATAAGCATGGTTGAAGCGTAACCATTGGCCAGCGCCTCCCGCAAGAAGCTGCTGTCAATAGTCTGCTCCCCAGACGCCAAGCTTGCAGATTGTATCCAGCATCATCTGTTAACAGTAGATTCCGCCTAACAGCTACAAACCCCATTGCGCTGTCTTTGGTCGATGGCAACTGAGATTAATACAAGAAAATATGCTTCCACTATGAGAATTACACACTTATCATATATCGAGTAAGTCTTGGTTGTATTAGCCCATTGAATTTCCCCGTGGATGTACAGCAGGAGTATAAATGTCTTGAACGACATGAAATCCCGGATTATTGCCAGAGGCGCCGCAGACCAGGACTTTCGCGCCCGCCTGCTCTCGGACTCACGGGCCGCAATCTTGGAGGAGTTCGGAATCCCCATACCCGGTGATTTTAACGTGGCAGTGCACGAGGACACCGATACGGCTACGCACTTGGTCCTGCCTCCCACAGGCCAACTGAGCGAAGTTGCTCTGCAGTTCGCTTCCGGTGGATACGGTGGCGATGATCCTTTGTGGCATAAGTTGATCCCTGTTAGCGTTAAGGGATTTGCGTCAGCGGAAACGGTCCCACGCTGGGATGGAAGTTCGTCGAGCCCTGGGATGCCCGCATTGGCGCGAGGATACGGAAAGACTCGGGTCGTCGGAGGTTCGATAAACGGAGAAGCCCAGCTTGGAAGCATCCAAGGTCGGCGATCTTTCGGAGACCTTTCCATTGGTCAAATATCTATGCCTACATGTCCCATTTGAAGCGAATTCTGGCCGTTTGCAGACCAATACGAGGTATCGTCGTTGTAATACTAGATGAGAGGAACCAAAGGTGGTGCAGGTCATGAGCATAATTGACATTGAGAACCGAACTGAGAACTGGAAGACGGTCGAGGCTTTCACGCCAATGCTTAGCAACGAAGAAGCCCGATGTCGTTTGGCACAGAAATTGCTCCAAAATATACATGAGAACCTGAATTGTTCAACGAAAGAAGTTAAGCTCGAACTGTTCTGGAACGGTGTGCGGGACTACCTTCATTGGAAGGACGAACAAGGAAATTCGACGTCAAAGAAAGAAAAGAGAGAGGACAGGCACTCAACTCCCCTCGCCAAGACCTATCAAGAGCTATTTGCGTCCCTGAGAAGTGATATCGACAAATCTAAATCGCTAACTCTACGAAAGGAATGGAATTATCAAGCCTTTGACGAAAAGAGTGTGAAAAAGCTGTTCCATAACCTCCATGGAACGGAGATGGATATAGTGCTCGATACGCCCGGATATCTATTGGTCGGGGAAGCTAAAGACGAAAGCAGGCTTGGAGCAAACAGTGATTTGGTGCTTGTGCACCAGCTCATTCGCCAGTATGTGACTGCAAAAGTCCTGCTTCATTTTTCGGGGAATGCGAATAAGAAGGTGGCTTTATTCTCGGTGGTGAAAAACCGCGAGAGCTTCCTGCGTACTTACCAGGCTAAATTCGTCCTGGACAAGGGTTGGCTGTGTACCGCTAATGTCCTAAGTTGGGAAGACATCAACCGATTGGCCAAGTAGGTCCTGCAATAAACATCCATTCGTGAATATTCGTGCCGATTAGTGGTGTGTGGTCAGAGGAATAACATGATAGTACATCGCTGTTGGGAGAGTGAACGTGAGGGGTGGGGACATGACAGCACCGCATCGACGCCACGACATGTCCTACCGGGTTTGGGAACTTCTTGAGCCTCATTTGTCTGGTAGGTCAGGGAAGAAGGGCCGGCCCGCCAAAGACAACCGGTTGTTCTTGAACGCTGTGTTTTGGAACCTGCGCACTGGGGCACCCCCGTATCAAGTAAGGGGCAGGCTCTGGCGGGACCGTGGGGTATGTAAAGACCTTCTGGATACCGTCATTGATGAGCCGGACTTCGAGTGGTTGTTGATGATTGACTCCAGCCACATCGAGCCCCAACCCGACGGAACTGGGGCCCGTGGTGGCAACCAGGCGATAGCCCGCACCAAGGGGGCTGAATTGCAAACTGGACCTGGCCTTGGATTCCCATGGGATGCCGGTACGTATGATCCTGACCGAGGGAACCACCGCCGACTGCAATCAGGCCGGGGGCCTGATTGCCGGCGTGCTAGCCCAGTACCTGTTGGTGGGCAGGGGCTATGACAGCGATGCCATAGTAGCCCAAGCCGAGGAGCGGGGAATGGAGGCGGTGATACCGCCCCGGCGAAACCGCAAGGAACACCGAGACTACGACCGGGCACTGTACAAGCTGCGTCACTTAGTGGAGAACGGATTTCGGACTTCAAACAGTGGCGCGCAGTAGCTACCAGATACGCCAAGAATGAAGCCCCATTCCTGGCAGCATACCAGATTCGAGCAATGGCAATGTGGACAAGATTATTTTGACGACACCCCCTGTACATCCAGGCCCATGAAAACATCGCTACCACCGTGAATATGGTCTCTCCACCACAGAAACGCCGAAGAAGGTGAATCTGCAATTCGCCACCGGGGGCATGGGTCCAATGCTGGATAGCAATAACGCCAGCCCTTAACAGCAGGATAGCTATCGAGAAGCTGGACTTCCGGCGTAAGAAGGCTGCCCTGGAGGGGGAGTCTCCCCGCTACAGCCGGATGCTCTCCAATTTCAGATGCGGCAAGCTAAAGGCCTGCTTCCTGTCCCGGGCCCATCGCCAGGGAGCGGAGGTATACCAGGTAAACCCGGCCTTTAGTTCGGTGATTGGCCGGGTGAAGTTCATGGAGCGCTAAGGATCAGAGTTCACCAGGCGGCTTTGTTGACGCTGGCCCGAAGTTTGCTCGGTTGTTCTGAGGGCATCCCCCACCTTGAGGTGTGTCCCTGGAACAATGGGGTTCGTGTCGCCTTCACCGTACCTGTAAGGAAGCGGGTGAAGCAAGTATGGACCCTGTGGGGTTGTGTTCTGGGACAGCTGAGACTGGCGCTTGCAGCGCGACACCTGCTAGGGAAGCCAAGGGGCAGACCCAATCCGGTACAGGCTCCGGCCGGAGCGAGGATACGATCGGTGTTCGCGTCTGAGAGTACCGGGCGGAGCCGTCTTGCACTGTTAGGGCGGCGTTCCGCCGGTGGCGGATTTTCAGAAGCGGCAGACGGTGCCTACGCTACAAAGGTCATCCCTTTCACAATGGTCCTATGGGCCACACAGCAACGGCAACGTCATCCGGCGCACTTCAAGCATTCTTGCGTTCTCGGGAATGCTGACATCAGAGACAATTCTTTGATGCGCTCGTCACTTGGTACGTCTCATGGTCGGATTACGGCCACCGTTAACGCCACATGCTCGCCAAATGGAACGTGCCGCCCCGGCCTCCATTCTTAACCAGTCAAACCTGAAGGGAGAGTAAGCAGGTTGCTGTTTAACCGGATTTTCCGTGAAAGGGCGCTGCAGCGGCGGGGCCGGCAAGAACCGCTGGACGACCTGTTGCAGATTACGGCGCCCCATGAGTGGCTGATATTTGCCGGGTTGGCAGTCATGCTCGTGGTCTTCATAGCCTTTGGCTTGTTCGGGCGGGTGGACCGCGCCGTTTCTTACGAGGCGGTCCTGGCCTTTCCCGGCGAACATCACTACCTGGCCGCGCCCGTGTCGGGCACCGTAACGGATGTACTCGTAGGTGAGGCCGACACCGTTGCCCCGGGGCAGATCATAGCCTATGTGCAGACCTTCCTGGCACAGTACCGGGAATCGGTCATTGTGGAAGTCATCGATACCCTGGAGGGTAGCGAGCAGTTAACGGAAGGCGCCCGGGATGAATTGCTGCTGACACTGCTGGCTGCCGGATGGACAGCTGATCCCTTGAACGAGATCGTCAGCCCCATTAGTGGCAGAATCGTGTCCCTGGATCTCACGGCAGGCCAGCCGGTGTCGGCAGGGGACCCCATCGGGCTCGTATTCCTGGAATCGACCGGCCCCCCGAAAGTAGTGGCTTTCGTTTCACCGGTTGACGCCGGGCGCCTTCATGCCGGCATGTCAGCTTCGGTTACCGTGGCCGGCCCAGCCGGCGCCTTTGACCGGGTTTTTCGGGGAAAGGTGGCAGAGGTATCTCCCCGGGCGAAATCGCCCCCAAATGGTTGTTAGATCAGGGCCTGACCGTACCTGTTGAACCTCATTTGCTGCGCGTGGCCCTATCGGTTACCGACACAGACCTTCCAGCCGCAGGCTCCGGTGTCTCCCTGCGCATCGTGCTGGAGCGCGTATCGGTGGCATCTTTGCTGGTGCCTGGGGGCAGCGGTTGACGGTCTTCCCCGCCCTGAACCGAATGTGGCGGCGGTCAAGGGTGCATACGCCGCTCATGCTGCAGCAGGAGGAGACCGAATGCGGCGCTGTCTCCTTGGGCATAGTCCTGGCGTACTTTGGTCGCTGGGTCCCCCTGGAAGACCTGCGGGAGGCTTACGCCGTTAAACGGGATGGCTGCGACGCCGCCGACATTGCGCGAGCGGCCCGACACTACGGCCTGAAGGTCCAGGGCTGGCGCCGTGAACCCGAGCAACTGCGGGACATGGACCTGCCCATTATAGTTTTCTGGGAGTTTAATCATTTCCTGGTCCTGGAAGGTTTTCGGGGCGGGAACTACCTCGTGAACGACCCGGCCAACGGCTACCGAGTAATCGACGAGGTAGAGTTCGACCAGGATTTCACGGGCGTGGTGCTGAGCTTCCAGCGAGGTCCACATTTCCGTCCAGGAGGCTCCCGCCCGGGTATCCCTCCCCGTCTTTGGCCCTGGCTCAGGGAGGTCACCGGCCCCCTGGCCTTCGCGTTATGTTGTGGATTGGCCCTCTCGATTCCGGCCCTTGCTTTGCCGCTCTTCCTAAGCTTTTTCGTGGACCACATTCTGATTGGCGGCGACACCTCCTGGGCCACGGCCGTTATTGCGGGTCTTATGCTTTCCGGGGTCCTGGTCTATCTGCTCACCTGGCTGAGGCAGCGATGCTTCAGGCTGCTTGCAGTACGACTGTCTGTCGAACACGCAGACCGGTTTATCAGGCGCTTGTTCCGCATGAGAATGGGCTTTTTCATCCAACGGTATTCCGGCGACCTTGCTTCTCGCCTTCAGCTAATTGACGGCATTGCCGTAGTCGCGACTACACAGTTCGTAGGAGTCATTATCGAACTGATTGCCAGCGCTGTTTTCCTGGCAGTCATGTTCTGGTACGACCCACTGCTTGCGGGCGTGGTTGCCGCCCTGGGGGTGGCCAGCGTGGCGACTAAACGCCTGATAACCCGTTCCCGCGTGGGGGAGAACCGACGCCTCCAGCGCGAGCAGGGCAAGCTCCAGGGCATAAGCATGTACGGCTTGAGAGGCATCGACACGATTCAGGCAGTATCGGCGGAGAATGACTTCTTTGTCCACTGGACCGGTTACCAGGCCCGGGAGCTCCGGGCTCGGCAGCGGTTCGCCGAACTCGGGCACGTTATCACTTCCCTCCCTGGCCTGTTCCTCATCGCCGGCAACGCCGCGGTTATCGGCATCGGTGGCTGGCGAGTCATGGAGGGTCACATGTCCCTGGGGGTAATGATTGCGTTCTATGTCCTGGCCGCCAACTTCCTCCTGCCCATCGGCCGCCTGGTGCAATTTGCGGACCTGTTCCAGATACTGGAAGCCAACCTGCAACGGCTTGAAGATGTTCTGGATGCCCCCGAGGACGATTTCTTCCAGAGCCGCCCCGACCGGTCCGCGAACGGCGAAGGCGTTTCACTCGACAGGCAGTTGCGACTGAGCGGTCGCCTGGAATTGCGCCAGGTGAGCTTTGGTTACAAGGCCAACCGTCAGCCTCTGCTGGACGACTTCTGCCTTTCCATCGAACCGTGCCAGCGTGTTGCCGTGGTAGGCCCTTCCGGGTCGGGCAAGTCCACTCTGGCGCAGCTTGTAGCGGGTATCCATCATCCATGGACGGGCGAAATCCTGCTGGACGGCCACCCTCGGGCTGACATTTCCCGCGACCTGATGACCAACTCGGTCTCCATGGTTGACCAGCGTATCTTCCTGTTCGCAACTTCCATACGGGAGAATCTCACAATGTGGAACCCTGAGATTCCTGACCAGTCCGTCGTTGCCGAGGCCGAGGACGCCTCCATTCATGAGGACATTCTGGCCCGGGCTTATGGGTAAGACTCTCCGGTTGAAGAGGGTGGGCGCAACTTCAGCGGTGGCCAGCGGCAGCGACTGGAGATTGCCGCGCCCTTGTGAGCAACCCCTCGCTCCTGATTCTGGACGAGGCAACCAGCATGCTGGATCCAGTAACGGAGCAGCGAATTGATGATGCATTGCGCCGTCGGGGTTGTAGCTGCCTCATAGTGGCCCACAGGCTGAGTACCATAAGGGACTGCGACCTGATTGTTGTCCTGGACAGGGGAAAGGAAGTACAGCGCGGTACTCACCGTCAACTCATGGCCGAAACGGAGCGCCTGTACCGCCGACTGATGGAGGTGGAGTAGGAGCAATGGTTGGGGGAAATCTTGATGGCTCGCCTCCAGATCGGCTGCTGGAAGTCGCTATGTCCCGTGGCCAACGCTTCATGGGCGGCGGCAACCATCCCATCCAGCTTTGGGGACACGATGCCTTCTGGCTAATTGTTAGGGGTTCTGTGGACGTATTCGCAGCCCGCATGGGAGAGGACGGCGTTCCAGCCGAATTCAACCACCTGCTCAGGGCCGGGCCGGGAAGGCTCGTTTTCCCCCTGTCCCATGAGTCGGGCCTCAAGGCGCTGGTGGTCAAGGGACTGCCCGATTCCGAACTGTGGAAAGTTCCCTTCGACGCGCTCAACGAGACAGGGCTGGACACCAGGATAGTCGAACAGGTAAACGCCTGGGTAAGTGAAGTTTCCGAGTCCGTAGTCCAGGCCGTAACCTACCGTCTCCGCATGGACCTTAGCCTGAACCTCGGCGACTCAGAAGAGGTTGTGGGGGGCGCTACGATCACCGCCCATCATGGCGTCTTGTGGATGTCCAGCCAGGACGGCGAGCTTGAGTTCCTGGGGACCGAGGAACTTGAACCTTCCGGCTCCGGAATGGTCCCTGTAACCGCCCTGAGTTGGGTGGTCCAAAATCGTACGGCGTCGGTGAAAGCCGCCAGCACGAGGGAACTGTACCTGAAAGGTCAAATTCTCGACGCCCTGATGGAATTCAACCGGCTGGCCATGAGGGCGCACGACACCAACCGGGCACTGGCCCTTGCGGATGTTTTCAACTTCAGGACCGCCAGCGCCCTACACAGGCAATTAAGCGAGGAGCGGGCACGCCGGAGTCTGTTCAGTGTATTGAGCGGACAGCCCCCTCGCATGGAGGGTGATTCGGCCTTATGGCGAGTCCTTGAGCAAGTGGGGAGCCACGAGAGCATCCAGTTTCGCGGGCCACCCCGTACAGGACAGAGTGCATCTTACGACAATGAGACAACTCTGGATGAAATTATAAACTCGTCGGGTGTCCGTGCCCGCAGCGTTGCCCTCCGGCATCACCAGCGGTGGTGGCTGAGCGACAGCGGTGCAATGCTGGCCTTCCGCAGGGAGGACGGCTCCCCGGTCGCGCTGCTTCCGGGGGCAACGGGGCGTTATGTCATGTTTGACCCGCAAACCCAGGGGTCAATGGCCCTCAATGCCCGGCGCGCGGCCGCCCTGAGCCCCAGGGCTCACTTTTTCTATCGCCCGTTGCCGGACCGAGGGCACGGCCGCATCGCACTACTCCTGGGCATGGTGTTCAACCGGGCCCTGGGAGACTTGCTGCGCCTGTTCGTCGCAGGAGTGTTTTCCGGACTTGCGATGCTGGCGCCGGCGGTGCTGCTGGGCATATTCGTCAGACAGGTCCTTCCCTCGGGGGACTTGCAAATGTTGGCAATGGTGGCCTTGGCTACGCTGCTAATAGGACTGGCTTTCACGCTCCTGAATATGCTAAAGGGAACTGCCCTGATGCGAGTGGAAGGACGGGCCGCCGCCCGCATCAGCGCTGCCATTTGGGACCGACTGCTGGTTCTGCCGTCAGCATTTTTCCGGCGGTTCACCGTCGGCGATTTGGGAAGTAGGGCCATGGGCTTTCAGTACCTGCGGGACCAGGTTGCAGGCGTTGTCGTCGGTGCATTCCTTTCCCTGATTTTTCTCCTTACGGCTTTTGTTATCCTCCTCTTGTACGACACCGTCTTGGGGGCACTGGGCCTATCCATGGGGCTGTTTTCCCTGGCCCTTACGGTTTTTCTGGGGCTTAGGCAGATGCCCTACCACCGTGCATACCTGGCGACCTCGCGACGCCTGACTGGAGTGCTCCTCCAGCTGATCAGCGGCGTAGCCAAGTTGCGGGTCAGCGGCGCGGAGCCCTCGGCTTTCGCCATGGGGGCCACCAGCTACCGGGAGCAGAAGCATACCGAGATGAAGCTGGGAGCCCTGAACGAGCATGCTCATAGCATTCACGGCGGCCGCTCCATCCTTTGCCATGGCAGGGCTGCTCCTGGTGGGACTGTACCGCAGCGACCACGGCCTTGCGGTGGGCAGCTTCCTAACCGCTTATGCCGCCTTCATGGTCTTCTACGGCGCGGTAGCCCAGTTCGGGCCCTCATTCTCCGGCATCGCCTCCATCCTGCCAACCATCGAGCAAGCCGAACCCATCTTCGCAGAAAGCCCCAGGAGGACAACCGCAGGAGCCCTCATGATCGACCTGAAGGGCGAATTGCGCATAGACCCGTTACCTTTCGATACACGGAAGACGGCCCCTTGGTCCTTCAGGACGTCTCGCTGCACGCCCGTCCCGGCGAATTCATTGCGTTGGTGGGAGAGTCGGGTTCCGGCAAGAGGACCCTGCTTCGCCTGGCCCTGGGATTGGAAAGTCCCCAGTCTGGCGTCATGTACTACGACGGCCACGATCTGGGGAGGCTCAACCGTCAAGCAGTGCGTAACGGCGTGGGCATGGTCGTACAGGATGCCTCCCTTCGTCCGCAGACGATTCTGGACAACATTATCGGGACTGGCAACGACCTTACCGTCGAGAACGCCTGGGAAGCCGCCCGTCTGGCCGCGGTGGACGTCGACATTGCGGAGATGCCAATGGGCATGTACACGATCACTTCCGAGGGTTCTTCAGCATTTTCTGGAGGGCAGACCCAGCGCATCATGCTAACCGCCGCCCTGGTCCGTAACCCCAGCGTGCTGCTGCTGGACGAGGCCACCAACTGGCTAGACAATGAGACTCAGACCAGGGTCATGGAGGAGATCGAAAAACTCTCCGTGACTCGCATCGTGAGCGCCCACCGACTCTCGACCATTCAGCGGGCTAATCGCATCTACGTCCTGGAAGAGGGACGGGTGATTCAGCGGGGGACATTCGAGGAGTTAAGGGAGCAGGAGGGTGTGTTCCGGGAGATGGTTCTTCGTCAGATAGCTTGATCTATGACGTGTGGCCTGCCGCCCAATGCGTCCATCGCCGCTCGCGACATACCGGAGGTCCGGCCAATACCTGTGGAAACTGGCTACACTTCTCTGGGCAGCCTGCTGGCAGACATGCAAGGCTTGGTACCGACAGGTCTGATTGGAGAAGGCGGTTGGGAGAGGGTACAGGCGTTGACGACACGCCTGCCCGCATGCGCCGCCGATGCGCGCTTCGGGTTTGAGTTCGACCTTTTCGACCCCAACACTACGGCCGACTTTTGTCTCCTCCTGATGCCCGGTTCGCCAATCACCGCCTTCTACGAGGGACAGACGGCAGCAACAGCGCCTTTGTTGGTGGGGCCAGGCTTTCGTAACTTTCTCAGGGGCCAGACCCGAGATGCCCAATCCCTTCTCAACCGCACAGGAGCCGGAATAATCCTGGAATATGACCTGGCGCAGACCCTTCCCGGACAGCACGGACCTCCAGGGGTGTTCATGGCGACCTCCGGCTCAATTGACGGGCGGAAGGCGAGGCTTGACGGTGACCCCGCCCGGTTGGTCGCCGCATTGGAGTCAGTGGCAGGCTGGGACCCGGGCGCAATTGACCTGGAGGAGGTCGAAAGGGTGCGGACGGCGGCGGCGGGCGCCTTTGTGGCTCAGGCCGGCGTAATGCCAGGCCGGGGCGGGCCTGCTGTGCGATTGATACTTCAAGGGATTACCACTGACGAACTGGAGGAGACTCTGAAGAGGCTGAAATGGTCCGGAGATTCATCGCTGGCAGCGGCGTGTCTATCGGACCTCTCCGAATTCATAGCTCTCCGGGCGGCGCTCAGCCTGGATGTTAGCTCCCGGGGAGTCTCACCCCCGCCTGGGGATGGAGATGTTCCGACCCACTGAGTGGTACCGGACGGACCCCTTGGGCTGGAAGTCCCTCATCGAACGTCTGATGGAGTACGGCTGGTGCCATTCCGCCAGAGCTGAAGCCCTGGCGGAATGGCCACGTATTGAGACTTTCTTTGGCCGGGATGGCGTTTACCGGGTGCGCCAACTGCTCAACCATGTCAAGCTGGTATTTCACCGTGAAAATGTCAGCGTCAAAGGTTATGCGGCCATGAATGTGCGCCGGACTACCGGCAAGTGGAGCCCGACAGAGTAGTTGACTCTAAAATCTATACATTTCAACGCCACCGCCAACCTGCGCCAGTTCTTCGGGTGTGAGTTGGTCACTGGGCGGCAGGGACAAGTGGGCGGAGGTAGGGCTATCCTCATGGACGAATATGGTGAACTCGTCGGGAATCTCAACACCCAGCTCCGCCGAGACCGCCAACCTGGGATTCGCAATCAGGCTTGCTCTAAAGCCGGCGTCCTCGGTCGCTCTGGCCAAAATGTGGGCCTTCATTTCACTCACAGTCCTGATTTCCAAGATTTCACCTCCACGATTTCCAGACTTCTCAAAGCGCTATGGCACTTGTTAGCGGCCGCAATATTTGAAGCTCGCCTCCCTGTCAACCTCAATGCCGAAGTTGCTAATAATTGCAAATTTTGGTTCGGTCACACGTCAAACCCCCAAAATTGACTCTGGGACAAAGCTGCCGGAGGAAAACCGTCGCTTCGCAGCCAAACCGGAGCCAACTATTGAAATGATGGTTCAAGGGGGGAGGTAAGAGTCCGGCAATAAGCCACTGACGGAGGGGGTTGGCAACAGCTCCAGATATAGGGCGTTTGGTATGCCACAGTGGTTGATGGTTGCCAGAGCAGCCTCGATGGAAGTCATTATGTTTTACCGCTCTTGCTGTAGCAGTTACGTATGTTCTGGTAGATTGGCGTCATGGTTTCCAGGGGAGGTGCTCGGCAGATGGACGCAGGGATATGGCGGAAAGTGGGAATAAACTGACGGCGGCAGTTGAGGAATACCTCGCTGCCCCTGCGCCGCATTGGGGCGGCGGGATCAGTATTGGCGAGCTAACCTAGTATCCGCCCTCGAATTCAACACTGGATAAGGATCGTCCTGAAGTCCGGGCCTCAGCAATGTGGTACCGGTCTTATCCAGGTGGGCGCAGCTCTGCCAGAAGGTCCGACGTTGAAGCACAGGCTGGCCTGGTTGCTCCAACTCTCTTACCCAATCTTGGTGCATATGCAGGCAGGCCATGACGACACCGATTAAAAGGTCCGAGCGTCCGGACCGAACCACTCCCTGATCAATTCGTTCAGGGACCCATCCTCTTTCATAGAGGTGATAGCCCGGTTTAACTCTTCCTTTAAATCAACATCAGCTTCCCTAATGCCGACCCCGACCCCGGCTCCAATGTACACTTCAGGCCCAACGATGTTCAACTTGTTTCCATACTGAGCCATACTTTCACGGACGAACCTGGAGTCAGCAAAGACGACGTCGGCCTCTCCTCTCAACAGGGCATCCATTGCACTGGGCACCAGGTCGTATAACGAATGGTCGAAACCCTCCCTGGCCAAGTATTCGGAATGAATCGTGGCTCTTTGGGCAGCCACATGCACGCCAGCCCCTTCGGTGGGTTGATTCAACCTGGCTCCAATTGCCGAGGCGCCGGGACCGGACTGCGCAACATAGACCGAAGGACTGGGCGGGACGTAGGGCTGCGTGAAGTCTATGAGCTTGTCCCGCTCCTCGGTTATCGTCATACCGGCGATAATGACGTCGAACCGTTCGTCCACGAGAGCGGCTATGATCGACTCCCAGCCGTGGACCTCCCAGACACATTCGAATTCAGCTCTCCGACACAACTCGTCACCCATCGCCCGCTCGAACCCAATGATTTCACCGGCCTCATTCAGGTCATTGTAGGGAGGGTAAGCTCCTTCCGTAGCTATCTTCACGGGCTGAGACGTGGCGCCACAGGCCAGGTTCGCAGACATGAACACCATGATTATCGTGGTCAGGAACCACAATGTTGGCGCGGAGTTGGTTGCTGAGAAAGCAGTTGCCATCGATAACTTGACTGGCATTGGCACACTATTCTGTCAAACTAACCATTGCGCGTCCATCAGGAACGCGCCGGAATTCCCCTTGTCCGAGGGTAAGGTTACCTTCCTGTGCGTGGATTTCGGCGCTACGGCTTTCTTTCGCATGAAGCGGTTTCTCTGATCGCGTCTTGCTCCAACAAGCCCTGCTCAGTCCCACGCCTGGCTCTATCTTTGATAACCCTTTCTGGGATAGCCCCAAGTGATCAGCTCGCCTCTTGGCTGGCAACGCGCGGGGCGGTCTAGGCTGAGTTGGCCTGACATTGGCCAATCTCAATCCTGCCGCTCCGCGCGTCATTGAAATCCAGCTTCTTTGCGGCAAGTCGTGCTTCCAGTGGCTATTCCGGAATCACAACCTGGGCCGGCAAGGACATCGAACCCTCCTTGCCGTCATTGCCCAGAGCCTGGACCCGGTAGAGGTACTTGGTCCCTGAGTTCACGTTGTTGTCCTTCCACGAGGTCTCCGTGTCCCCCTGTCATCCACCAGCACTTGGTAATTGTTCTCACTATCCGGAGCACGCCGCAGGATCCTGTACCCCGTGGAAAAGCATTTTGTGCATCCCTCAGCATCATGCCTTTACCAATTGACTTCACTTTCAAATCTGTCTGGAAGCGACACGGCAGGTTAATTCGACAATCACCGCCCATAGCTTGAGAACGAAGCGTTCGAACCCGCTCTCTAAACAGGGCCCCTTTGTAATGCAGCGGATACATTTATAGGCTTGCAAAACGATATTATCACCCTATCCATCAAATTAGTGTATCTTTTTTACCTATTATGGTATTCTTTGTGTAACCGACCTGATCAGACTGGGCAGGCATACCTCCAGGCTGGGCCGGCCGGAATCAAAGATCAGAAAGCGAAGGTGGAACAATTGAGAAGCAACAGTCTAGGGGCAGGGGAGTCGGAGATAGAGGAATTGCGCCAACGGATCGCCGCACTCTCCTCGGCCATCCTGCGTGTCAACGCCAGCCTGGACGTGGACACCGTGCTGCACGAGATTGGCGAGTCTGCCTGCCAGCTGACCGGCGCCCGCTTTGCTGTTATCGTCACTATCGACGAGGCCCGCGAGTTGGAGCAGGTCGTCAGGTACGGCTTCACAGCGGAGGAGACGCGGCAGATCGTGGAGTGGAGCGACGGCCTGCGGGTCTTCGAGGCCCTGCGGGACGTGCCGTCTACGCTGAGGTTGTCGAACATGCCCGGCTTCATAGCCTCCATGGGCTTCAACACCGAAGGCGTGATCATCAACACCTTCCTAGGGGCGTCCATGTATCACCAGGGAGTGCAGGTGGGCAACTTCTTCCTGGGGGAGAAGCAGACGGGGCCCGAGTTCACCGACGGGGACGAGGAGGTGCTGGAATTGTTCGCGGCGCAGGCGGCCTCGGCGGTGGCCAACGCCCGCACCCACCGGGCCGAGCAGGACGCCCGGGCGGACCTGGAGGCCCTGATCGAGACCTCGCCGGTGGGGGTGGTCGTGTTCGATGCCCGCAGCGGGCGTCCGGTGTCGATGAACCGGGAGGTGAGGCGACTGGTCGGAGGCCTGCTCCCGCCGGGCAGCCCGACGGAGGACTTAGTGCAGATCGCCACCTGCCGCTTCTCCGACGGGAGCGAGGCCGAGGTAACCGAGTTGACGCTGCCCCAGGTACTGGCAAGTGCACGGACGCTGCGGGCCGAGGAGGTGGTGATATCGGTCCCCGACGGGCGCAGCGTCACCGCCCTGGTCAACGTGACCCCCATTCCTTCCGCCGACGGCGGCGCCGAGGTGAAGTCGGTGTTGGTCACGCTGCAGGACCTGGCGCCGCTGCAGGAACTGGAAAGGCTGCGGGCGGACTTCCTGGGCATGGTGAGTCATGAGCTGCGCGGGCCGCTCACCGCCATCAAGGGGTCAGCCGCCACCCTGCTGGAGGACTCGGCCGGGTTGGACCCGGCGGAGCGGCGCGAGTTTCACCGGATCATCCAGGAGCAGGCCGACCACATGCGGGGTCTCATCGGGGACCTGTTGGACGCCGGCCGCATCGAGGCGGGGACTCTGTCGGTGTCACCGGAGCCCTCGGAGATTTCCGAGCTGGTGGAGGGGGCGCGCAGTACCTTCCTCTCCTCCGGCGGCCGGCACACGGTGCACATCGACCTGCCGCCGGACCTGCCTTGGGTGATGGCCGACCGGAGGCGGATTGTGCAGGTGCTGAACAACCTGCTCTTCAACGCCGCCCGGCACTCGCCGGACTCGGCCCCGATTCGGGTGGAGGCCAGGCGCGACGGTGCGCACGTTGCCGTGTCGGTGCAGGACGAGGGACGGGGGGTGGCTCCGGAGCGGCTGCCCCACCTGTTCCGCAGGTACACCCTCGACGGAGACGTGGGCGGTGGGTCTGGGGACGGCATGGGCCTGGGGCTCATCATCTGCCGGGGGCTGGTCGATGCCCACGGCGGCCGGATCCGGGCCGAGAGCGGGGGGCCCGGCCAGGGGGCTCGGTTCACCTTCACCGTGCCGGTGGCCGAGGATGCGCTCCAGAGCGACCCAGCAGGCGGCGCGGCACCGTTACACCGCACACCTCCGGCGGCGGGGGAGACCGCCCGGGTCCTGGTGGTGGACGACGACCCGCAGACCCTGCGGTACGTGCGCCAGACGCTCACCGACGCAGGCTACTCGGTGGCGGTCACGGGCGATCACGAGCGGCTCTCGCGCACCATACGCGCCGAGCGGCCGCACCTGGTTCTGCTGGACCTGGTGCTGCACGGCGCCGATGGCATTGAGCTGCTGGGGAGCGTGCCGGAACTGGTGGGCCTGCCGGTGGTCTTCATCTCCGGCTACGGCCGGGACGAGACCATCGCCCAGGCCCTGAGCGCGGGGGCCGCGGACTACCTGGTCAAGCCCTTTTCGCCCACGGAGCTGACCGCCCGGGTGGGGGCGGCGCTGCGCCGTGCCACGCGTCCCGAGCCCTTCGTCCTGGGTGACCTGGCCATCCACTACCAGGAGCGGCGCGTGACCGTGGCGGGACGCCCAGTGGAGCTGACCGTCACGGAGTACGAGCTCCTGCGGGTGCTGTCACAAAACGCGGGACGGGTGGTGGACTACGATGCCCTGCTGGGTCAGGTCTGGAGCGGGCGGCAGGCCGGGGAGGTCAACCTGGTGCGTAACTTCGTCAGGAAGCTCCGCTCCAAGCTGGGCGACGACGCCCAGAGTCCGGCCTGGATCTTCAGCGTTCGCGGCGTCGGCTACCGTATGCCCGATCCCCGCGACGCCTGAACGGCCAAAAACTTTGGGACGGAGGGGAGCGAGCTCCCGCCCCTACTCCGCCCTAAATGCTGTCCTCCATGAACCGTCGTTATAGAACCGGCGTCAATCTTCCTTACCATGGTTATCAATCATCCGGTATCCTATACGCGGCTCAGTGAAAATATAGAGCGGAGTGTCGGCGCTGTCCCCCAGCTTTCGGCGGAGTCTCTTGACCACGTCACGAAGCAGCCGGTGCTCACCCCTCCTCTCGGGTCCCCAGACCGCCTGGAGCAACTGGTCGTGGCCCAGCACTCTTCCGGCATTGACCGAGAGTTCATAGAGCAACCCATACTCTGTTGGTGTCAGTTGAACGGCGCCACCCGCCACATTTACTCTTCGCAAAGTGTAGTCAATATGGAGATCCCCTGCCAAATAGGGTTCGGGAGCATCGACCTGCTCCATTCTCGAGCGCTTGCGCAGGGCAGCCCTTATTCTTGCCGCGAGCTCTGTTGGTGAAAAGGGCTTCACCATGTAGTCCGAAGCCCCCAGGTCAAAGGCTCTAGCCACCACATCTTCCTGGCCGTATGCCGAGAGGAAGATCACGGGAATCTCTTGCCATTCGAGGATCTCCTTCATAAGCTCGATGCCATCAATTCCGGGAAACATCAGGTCGAGCAGTATCAAGTCTGGTCTCTCTTCCGACGTCAGTCGCAAAGCCTCCTCGGGGTTCCCGGTCAATACCGGCTCGTAGCCCGCCTTCACCAGGGCGTCGCGAATATATCTTAGAGCCTGCGGGTCGTCGTCCACCGCAAGAACCCGCACCTTATCCCCGGCCTGACGTTCAGATGGCGCTGACAGGGCCAACCGTCGTCCGCCGGACGCCAGAGTTTCCGGGTCCAGGACCGGGATCGTGAAAGTAAACCGCGCCCCCTCTCCCAATCCGTCGCTCTCTGCCCAAATGCGACCTCCGTGGGCCTCCACTATCCCCTTGCAGACGGCAAGCCCCAAGCCAGAGCCGTCTATTAGACTGCCGCGATCCACGCCGCCAAAGCGAGAAAACGTTTTGAACAGATGAGGAAGAAGATCCACGGGCACGCCCCTTCCCTCATCAACGACGGATATAACAGCGAACAGGCCCTCCACGGCAACCTCTATCTGAATGGGGGACCCGTCGGGTGAGTACCTGGATGCGTTAAACAGCAGGTTATTCAACACCTGGACGGTACGCATCTTGTCAGCCATAACCGGAGGAAGGTCGGGCGGGACTTCTATCACAAGACTATTCCGGCCACCACCGTTGATAAACCTGTTTCTGGATTCGTCGATGACGTCAGCCAAGTCTGTTGGGCCCGGTTCTATTGAGAGGGTTCCGGACTCAACGCGGGCCACGTCCAGCAGGTCTCCAATCAGCGCCTGCAGGTGATCGACCTGTTGGTCCATGAGCCGGAGGAATTGAGTGACAACGGCGGGGTCCATTCCCGGCGGCGAATCCAGTAGCGTGGTGGTCGAGCCCTTGATGGTGGCCAGCGGTGTTCGAAGTTCGTGGCTTACCATACCCAGGAACTCGGCCCGCATCCGCTCCAACTCCTTTAAGGAGGTCATATCCTGCAGGGTCACAACGACTGACACGATATCCCCGTCATCTGCCCGAATGGGCGTTGCGTTAAGCAAAGTGGTAACGCTTCGGCCGTCGGGGACCTTAAAGATTATTTCCTCCGCTCTTATAGTCTCGCCAAGACCTAGCAGGTCCACCATGGAGACCTCACCAAGAATCACCTCGCGACCGTCCCCACGCACAAAGGTCAACACGTCCAGAAGCTGTTCAGGCTTCTGATCGCTTTCCCGAAGCCTGTCGACGATTCTTGCTGCTTCCCGGTTGAACGAGACAGGTGCGCCGGATTTGGCATCGAAGACAACCACGCCCACCGGCGAGGTGTCTATGAGAGTCTCCAGGTCATTTCGGGCACGCTGCTCATCCCTGTATCGACGCGCATTGGAGATGACCATGCCCGCTTGGGAAGCAAACATTACGAGAGTTTCCTCGTCCGAACGGGTGAACTCACTCTCATTCTCCTTGTCGGCCAGGTACAAGTTGCCTACATGCTCTCCAAGGTTGAGTACCGGAGAAGCCAGGAACGAGACCTTCGGTCCCACCGGTAAAGGCACACTGAATTCCGTCATGCCCATGGACCTGGCCTGGCCCAACAAGTCGGGGATCCTTAGGGGACCGGACAGGCCGCTCAAGTACTCGACAAGGTGCCAGCGCTCGGGCAGCAGCCAAACCTGTTCGGCTTCCTCAACGGTCATTCCGGACGACAGAAAATCCTGCACTTCGCCCGCTTCATCAAAGAGAATCATCACGCCGTAGCGGGCCCCCGTAAGGGACCTCGCGGAGTCCAGGACTCCTTGCAGGACTGTATCAAAGTCCAGACTCTCGCTAATTCGAAGGCTGGCCTCGCTCAGCCGCGAAAGTCTATCGCGGAGTTCCTCAACCTCGCGGTCTCGCTCGTTCCCTTTCTGCATAGCACCCCCTAACTGGCCGGACTACAGCAGCGCCCACCGATACTGTCTGACTCATCCATTGCCAACTGGGCGACTAATTTTCCTGGAACCTGGGAAACATCGGGAATTTATTCAACATTACCACACCTATTGCCTGTAATAATACACGTTTCACACATTAAGGGAAATAGACTAGTAACAGCCCTGAGTTTACAAAGGCGAGGAGCATTGAGCGGCCCCCCTTTACCGCTCAACGCTCTCAACCCGTTGGATAGGACAGCTCCTTCCAAACCTTCTATAGAGTTCCCTTCCCCACGGTGCATCCGCGGTATTTGCAGGCTATCTCAACTCAACCTCCCATGTCTGTCGGGACCGTTGACCCTAAGGCTCAGGGCAACCGGATAAGCCAGGGGCGTCACTCCCTGCTGGCGACGTCGCCCATTCTGTCATTGCCGATGTCCAGGACAGGCAGGGGAGGTTTCGCGACTGCCCTTCCAAACAGTAAGACCCCATGTGCTCGGTCTTGCAGGGTGGCGCAGCTAAAACACCATTGACATGGTTCGGTCAGGCTGAGCAATGTGGTTCCATTCGCGGCAGACCAATCGACGCCAGTCAACTCGAAGGGCAGTGTGGCTGGCTACATGGGGCATCCTTCTTGTGGTCTATGGACTGTACAAGTTCGCCGTCCTGAATGGATAGGGAGGGCTGTTGTGGAAAAGTGCGAGCACTACTGGTTAATCCCGAAAACTGCCGACAGAACCTGCCAGGGTGTCTGCCGTAAGTGCGATGCCCGCAGGGAATTTCTCAACCAGATGCCTGATAACCACAATTGGTTGAATCACGCCCGTAAGACAATTCGGGTGGCGCCCGGAGGCCATTACATTGCCGAAGTCCTTGCAGAAGGAGCAGGTCTCCGTGACTGGCGACTCCTTAAGCCAGAGCTTCGACGGGACATACCACACGAAACGTGATTGCAAGCAACTGGACCAGCTCAGAACAGCCGGCAAATATTTTGCCAGGGTGACGCTGTGGGAAGCAAGGCGGATGGGCCGATTTAGGGAATGCGCCGACTGTTATGTTCATGATGAATAGGAGGTCCGGGATGCACCCAATACTACTGCTCCAGTTTCTAGCGCATGTAATGGTAATTGGCGGGTTCCTATTGGTGTTCATCTTCAGGCGCCACCTGATTCTCAACTCTCAAACGCCCACAACAGGAAAGACCCTGGGCTACCTCGGCGCCTTGAGTATTCTGGCCGGACTCCTGGCTGAGCTTATCATCTTCGGCTATGCCGCCTCGAATCTGGAAGGGTTGTATTCATTCTCGGGTTAACTGTGCAGTACAGAGTCAGTGTCCACATAGGATGGATGGTCTCCCTCGACGATGTCGTCGTGGATGTCCGGTTGGCATACGATAGTGAGATGCCCGGCGACAAAGAAGAACATTACCGAAGGGTTGTGCCCTACTCCGATGATGCTGGCCTTCTTGAAGCAATACGCCAGGCCCTGAGCGGCCAAGTCCTGGGCGGGCATTGGGACCTAGTGGTAGACGTAGACAATGGATAGCTTTTCGCCCCACCTGGACCTCACCCAATCACTGAGAGGACAAGCGAAGGAAGCCCGTACCCTGGCGCCTCCAGGAACATGTTTCAGCGCTCGTCGGCTGCGGGAAACGACTTGCTGGGAACTCCTGAGAACGCCGTACGGAAGAGCTTATCTATTTCTTGTTACTGACAAGCGATTAGAGCGCGGCAGAAAGCAGGCCCCTCCGCAATCTACTGGTTCACAGAAAGCTAAGCTACCGTCCCCTTAACCTCAAGTGAAACCCGGGAGAAATACACGGTGTTGAAGCTTCAACGGCAGACGCGTATTGTCTTCAATTTACGGGAGCAGGAGCTTACCTAGGCTTACCCTCAACAGCCCACAAAAGGAAACTCCATCTCGGCATCAATTTAGTATCCGTTGACTCCTGCTAATAGCTGTATCCCTTCAGAACTGGGACCGGCACAATTGACGGGAGTTGCTCGTGTAAAGTCCCGGAGTATCGCTGCGCTTTATGCAGTTCGAGTCCCATTGCATAGAGTTTGGCCTCCCAGAGATAGCGTTTCTATTCCAATAGCACACTGACTACGCCCGTTTCACTTTCAAATGAATGGTTTCTGAACTCCGGGCCGTTGCGGAAATGGGAGAGGCCGATGGAGCGGTATCAGAAACCGCTCCGGTACCGCATCAAGCGAATGAAAGCTCACGAGTACGTACCCTGTCCCGGACAGGGCCACGTGTACGATTCTTAGCTCTTGCGCCAGGGTGCAGGGACCTGAGGGACTCACCCGAAGAAAGTAAGGAATGGGTGGACCGTCCGGCGGGAGGGTCTTCGCCGGAAAGGGCGTCGGAGTCACGAGGAGGTCTTCCGAGCCGCTCTTGGTTCCAACGCAGTGCCAGAGAATGGCAGGGCGGTCATTTTGCCAAAAACAGGCCGGTTGCGTCGGTGGAACACCTGCGGTTCCAAGGGTAGACAGGGAGGCGGCGGTGATCCGTACGTCAGGGATATGACTGCCTGGTTCTGCGCGAAGGGCGGGCCGACCATTGGCGTGGACGCGGGACTGGTGGCCACCGCCTCAGCGGGCCTGCTAGTTGGGAAATCCGGATCCCTGGGTGTCAGGAAAAAGGTTAGTCCGATCGCCTCTGACGGAGAGAATCGCTGTGACGGCTGCGGTGAAACCGACCGGCGAGATTCCGACGTGGCCCGAAACCTGGAACCAGTGCCGGGTTTGAGTCTCCCCGGGGCCAGGACAGGGAGACCGCGTAATTCCCGCTGGGCCGTTTGGGGTCAGTGATGCGTCGAGTAAACCCGGACCAGGAGTACTGGCACCGGGCATTTTACTGACGCGAGATGTCACAAGATTCTGTAAAGCGGAGTAGAAACGACTTGGATACTGGCGATACCGCCTGGGTATTAACTTCCACAGCGTTTGTGTTGTGTTCATGACCCTGCCGGGCCTGGCCACGTTCTACAGTGGACTAGTGCAGTCCAAGTCGGTGCTGTCGGTAGTAATCCAGTGCTTCAGCATCTCCGCCATAGCAAGCGTGCTCTGGTTCGTCGTTGGCTACAGCCTGGCCTTTGGCGAAACGATTGGCTGGTTCATCGGCATGCCTGACAAGGCCTTCTTCTATTCCATCCACCAGGGGCATGTGCGGGGCAATCTGCCTGAGATTGTGTTCGTCATGTTCCAGAAGGCTTTCGCAATCATAGCGCCGGCCATCATTGTGGGCGCCTATATAGAACGGATGAAGTTCCCGGCAGTACTCTTCTTCAGCGCCGCTTGGCACCTGCTGGTGTACGCTCCCATCTGTCATTGGGTTTGGGGCGATGGCTGGCTGCGCCAATTGGGGATAATGGACTTCGCTGGCGGCATTGTCCTGCACTCCACCGTTGGTGTTGCCGCGCTCATCTCGGCGGTTTACGTTGGCAAGAGGCGAATATTCCCGCACGAACTCGTTCCTGCTCACAACCCGGGCCTGGCGGCAGCAGGCGCAGGTATGATCTGGGTCGGTTGGTTCGGGTTTAATGGAGGAAGTGAACTGGCTGCAGACGGCAATGCCGGAATGGCGATTGCCGTAACCCACCTCTCCGCCAGTGCCGGGCTTCTGACCTGGATCTTTCTCGACTGGATCAAGTTACGCCGTCCCACCCTTGTTGGAGCAACTGTCGGCGCCGTGGCCGGTCTGGCGGCGGCAACTCCCGCTTCCGGTTTTGTGGGACCCATGAGCGGCATGATATTGGGCATCGCCGCGAGTGCCGTGTGTTTCTTCGCCGTTGGCATTATTAAGTGGAGGCTGGAGATAGATGACTCGCTGGATGTCTTCGCCGTTCACGGTTTGGGCGGTATTCTGGGCACTCTTCTGATTCCCCTGCTGGCCCTGGAGATTATGGACGGCCACGGTTACCTGGTGGCTGGCCGCCCAATTATCATGCAGTTGGGTGTGCAGTTCCTAGGGGTGTTGGCGTCCATGGTATGGGCAGGAATTTTCACCTTCATCATTCTGAAGGTATTGGACTTGACGCTGGGCGGCATACGGGTTGACCCGGAGGACGAAATGATAGGACTGGATGTGGCGGTTCACGGGGAGAGAGGATATGACCTTTAGCTGGTCCATGACTCGTTCAGGACAGAGGCGCGCGAGGCGTCGAGCAGCCAGCGAGGAAATTCAGACGCTTTTCTTCGAATGAGAAAGGAATTCAGCACACGGAGTGAAGGGGCTCGCGGTAACCGAAAGTTCAATGACGTCGACCGTGCAGAGCTTGCGCCTTAGCCGGCACATGGCCCCTGGCCAACCGATTACTCAGGGGGTGCTTCAGGCCTATTACCGCGAACACAGCCCGGTTCTCGATCGTTTCGCTGGTGCCAGGGATGAGCGATGCCGTTCCCTGTTCCGACGGAGCTCGAAACGCGGTGCCCGATATGGTGTCGAAGTTACCTCGACTGACGATTTTCATGGGGTGACAACTCCAGGCATACCTGTCGCCATGACCTGCAATTCTTTTTGTGAGGGCATCAACACATGGTTCAAAGGTCCGGATCGTCAATAGAATCCCGTCCCGAATTGGGCAGGGAGAGCCCCGGCAGGAAAAAGCTCGAGCAACTTCAGCCTCGAA
The DNA here is from genome assembly GCA_002238505.1 of SAR202 cluster bacterium bin22. Classification (GTDB taxonomy): domain Bacteria; phylum Chloroflexota; class Dehalococcoidia; order Lucifugimonadales; family UBA3495; genus Bin22. The sequence goes on from MPMM01000006.1 coordinate 109,235, forward strand.
ATTGAGGGTTGTTGAAGCTGTCTATTTTCCGGCGTGGGGTTCTCCAGGCTGCAACGCAGAGGACGAAACCAATGGGCGAATTTCCGTAAGTGATGGCCCAGAAACTTCGGCCAATTCCCGTAAATCTCTGCCCATCCGTAGCAAGGGATCCATGCAGGATGACTGCACCCTAATATACAAGCAGGAGTTCACGAGATGATCGTAGATATTCAGCGCACCGGTTCAGTCGTGGTCCTTATTGCCGAAGGTCACGTAGACAGCGCAAATGCCCCGGAGTTTCAGAGTGCCATCTGCGCTGCCATCGAGAGTACCGATCAAATGGTAATCCTAGACCTTGAGAAGGTGCCGTTTATGAGCAGCGCCGGATTGCGAACCGTCCTGATGGTGTCGAAGGACCTGCAGAAGAGGAATGCCAGGGTGGCCGTTTGCTCACCGCTACAGATGGTCAGAGATGTCTTTATCATCAGCGGCTTTGAAGGGATCATCGGGATGTACAATACCCAGCGCGATGCGCTTGCGAGTGTCGATTAGCGGCGGTGGCTTCTTCCCTACGGATAATAATGAGAGTATGCAATGGCTGAGATTGGTCAGGGACGGGCAGCGCCATATGGCTTGAAATGGGTTCCCCTGTTGACGGTGATGCCGAGAACATCTCCTCCATTACCATTACCATTGGGTCAAGATCACGCCTGAAGGTTGAGTTCTGTGATTGCGTCTGGAGGAGGGACCTTACTAGCCGCCTGCCGGAGCCGCATCAGTGAAGTTGCCGGGACGGACCGAGCCCTCGGAGAGGAGTTCCTATCATCGGATGCCGATCTTTACCCCACGAACCGACGCAGCCTCCTTCCGGAGGTTTCAGCGCCGCCCCATGCCAGGCAAGAGGAGACAAGAGTGAACAGGTTCAAGGGTTCACCTTCCGGAATAGCCAGAGCTTTGATGTTGGGCCTTGTTGCAATCTCAATTCTGGGGGCAACAGCCTGTCAGGGAGAAAAGGGACCGGAAGGACCGCAGGGAGTCCGTGGAGCAGCAGGAGTACCTGGTTCAGAAGGGAGGCGTGGCTTGACTGGGCCCCAGGGCCCAGAGGGGGTGCCGGGGGCCGTTGGAACGCCGGGTAAAGACGGACCGGTGGGACCTCCAGGGCCACGGGGGTTGGCCGGGCCCGTGGGCCCCGCGGGCCCTTCGGGCGGCGGCGCTCCCGAACAAAGTTACACCCTGCAGCTGCTGCATGCAGCAGATATGGATGGAACAACCGGGGCCCTGACCAACGTGGAGAACTTCTCCGCGATTCTCGAGGGCTTCCGCAATCAGTTCCCCTACAACACGCTGGTGTTGAGTTCGGGCGACAACTACATTCCCGGGCCCCGCTACTACGCTGCTGCCGACGAAGTTAACGACCCAGTCCTGGGCGTTTCCGGAGAAGGCCGGGGCGACATTGCCCTGCTGAACGCCATGGGGTTTCAGGCGTCGGCACTGGGCAACCACGAACTGGACCGGGGCACGGCAGCTTTTGCTTCCCAAATCGCTCATGATGAGAACGAGGGCGAGTATCCTGGCGCCCGGTTCCCCTACTTGTCCAGCAACCTGCTTTTCGCCAACGATGAGGCGCTTGCTCCTCTGGTAGTCGTCGATGGTCAGGAGGCGGCCCTTGTTGCCGGAAGTCTGGCGGCCAGCGCCGTGGTCACCGTCGCCGGGGAACGCGTAGGCATTGTCGGGGCAACGACAACTTACCTGTCCACCCTGACCATTGCTGGAGACGTGGCCGTCCTGCCCGGGAACCGTGCCGCCACATCCGACCTGGCCGTAGTTGTCCAGCGCGCTGTGGACGCGCTGACGGAACAGGGCATCGACAAGGTCATCCTGTTGGCGCATATGCAGCGGATTGCAATCGAACGAGAGTTGGCCGGCCTGCTGTCTGACGTGGACATCATCGTGGCGGGAGGTTCCAATACGCTGTTGACCGACGAGACCGACCGCCTCTGGCCTGGTGACGTGTCGGCCGGATACTATCCCCTCCACCTCCAATCCGCTTCCGGCGAGCCTGTGCTCCTGGTAAACACGGACGGCGACTATAAATATCTGGGTAGGCTGGTCGTTGATTTTGACCAAGAAGGACTGGTGGTTCCGGAGTCCATCGACCCCCACCTGAGCGGGGCCTATGCCACCAGTCCCCAGGGAGGGCACCAATTTGCCGGAAAGCCGATACCGGAGGTAACCGCCATCGCGGAGTCCCTGCGGAACGTGGTTATGAAACGGGACGGTAACATATTCGGCCATAGTCTGGTCTACCTGAACGGTGCTCGCCGGTCAGTGCGAACCCAGGAAACCAACTTGGGCAATCTGGTTGCCGACTCATTCCTGTGGACCGCCCGGCAGGTGGACCCGGATGTGGCCGTTGCCCTGAAGAACAGCGGAGGCATTCGGGACAAGATTGGCTTTATCTATCAACCGCCCGGCTCCGACGATCCCTCAGAGATTGAGCTTCTGCCGCCCCGGGCCAACCCGGAAATCGGCAAGGTCGCAGGCAGTATTTCCCAGTTGGATATCCAGGGCGCTCTCCGGTTCAACAACGGGATTGTGATCGTCCCTCTGACCGCCCAGGAGTTACTGGCGATCATGGAGCATTCCATCGCCGCCGACGGAGTTGGAACTGTGGATTCCGGCCGCTTTCCCCAGGTGGCGGGCATGCGCTTCAGCTTCGACCCTGCAGCGCCCTCTGGCGACCGTATTCAGTCGCTTGCCATAGTCGCCGCCGACGGGACAATTGCCGATCGGTTAGTGGTAGAGGGCGAACTCGCGGGCGATCCGAAACGCAGGATAAAGATGGCTACCATGAATTTTCTGGTGGATGGGGGCAGCGGATTTCCCTTTCCCATGCCAGCGGCAGGAAGGGTAAACCTTTACGGAGTTTCGGGCCACGACCCGAGCCACACCCGCTCCTCTGGAGGAGCCATGAACGAAGATGACGGCTCGGCAATCGTCCGTCCTGGGCTGGCCGACTTCGCGGAGCCAGGGACGGAACAGGACGCGCTGGCGGAATACCTGGCGGCCCATTTCACCGCCCAACCCTATGCCATCGCCGACACTCCCCGGGAAATGGACCGGCGCATACAGAACCTGGCTATTTCCGGAGTTCAGGATTCCGTATTCGGCAATTAGAAAACCCGAATCGGGGCATTGGTGTCCGCGGCCTTTGAGGCGAGAGGGCCGGCCTTCTGTTTTGTATTCTAGTCAAGTACTGGGATCCTCGTGTCCTGGTCCTTCCACTACCTTACATAGAAAAAATCGGGACTCAGTACCGACGGGCGCAGCCTGTATGAAGCCCCGCCTACTCCCGGTGAGCCATTCCGAAATAGATCGAGGGTTCCGTCAAAGACATAGCCCCCCAATCTATAAACACACTAATAATACAGGCTGCGCCCTAAATAACATGATACTAATACACATCTTATGGTATTGTTGTGCTTGCCCCCGTTAAAGGCGAGAGTATGCCTCCTTGCATAGGGAGGGCGTATGGTGGCAGTTGCCTGATATTAGGCCAATCCACCCAGCTTGGAGCCTTTGACTGTGGCACTGAGACACCTTCGGATTCTCCGTGTAATTGACTCAGGAGGGTTGATTTACGCCAGCATTCTCAATGCCGATTGCCCTTCCGGAGCGAGGTTGATGTGCAATGGATCATTGAGTAGATTTGACGCCGAAAATTGGGCTTTGGCTTTTCCCGGTGGCGAGACCTTCTTGACCAATGCGGTTACGCCTCACGGCCATACTGACCACCCTTACAATCCGGGCTTTGCAGCAGCTTAGCCTGCATGAAGCAGTAGCACCCGTACGCAAACAGAGAGACTGCCGTCAAATCAGCTTGGGGTTCTTCGACTGGGGCGCAATGGCTGTTCTCTGGCCGTGGGGCGCAATAATGAACGCCGGGCAGAGACAATGCGGGTACCAACGATGGCCTGGCCAGCCCTGGAACTTGTTAGCGCGCGGTGCTGCTGCCTCGCTTGACGAGGCGAGCAATCGCAAGCCCCCTGGGACAGGTGCTGGACAGTCGGCAAGCCCTTGTTCCTGCCACACTTGGTTGTCTTTGGCTTTTTCAGTGGTCAAGCTGAAATTGAGCGCGGCAAGAGACAGCAAGTCGTGGCTTGCGGTGGGACACTGGACGGCAGAGGTTAACAGCACGATGGCGAACCCTATCCGGATCATGGGCGTGATTGATTAGTCTTTGAAGTTGTCCTGAGATACTCCTCGAATTCCTTCATTTCCTCCCCTCCTTTATCTCCGGACTGGTACAGAAGTTTTAAGATGCGAATGCGCTGCGCGCTCCGTTGGGTCGGTGCTTGGCCGCGGGGGCTGAGCCACCCTTCAGGTGGGAGGACAAGGCCTTTGGAATGTCTCGCTCTTAACCGGGCCGACCGAGTAACGGGGAAGGCGTCCACTGGCTCCATAGCGGCCTCACCGAGTCCTACCACTAGGCCCCCTGACCCTGGCAGAGTTACATCCCGTGTCTACTCGGGAGATCTAGCGACTTTTTGAGGGGTTCGGCCGTGGAGAGGCGGGTTCAGGGACACGGCGGCAGGAATTTCTGGAGGCGAGTGATAACCGACCTGTGCTTTGGCCATCCCCCCGTTGGCACCATCGATAAGCAATGTGGGTATTACGAGGAACCGCTCGCTGGTGGCGATGCCGCCTACTCAAGGGAGGAGGAGTACATTCCTGGAGAGGGAGTTCCTGACACGTGGAAGACATGCTACTTCAACAGTTGGGCCGCGGCGGGCCACCGCTTCATTTACCGGCACGGAATTGCTATAGATTATCTTGACCGAGATCTCCAGGGACGCCAGAAAGCTACTAGCATCGAACCAGGAACTTCGCCGGAAAGCGATTTGCTTGGGACCGGCGGGAGAACAGTCTTCGACCCTGGCGTTCTCCCGTCAATGCCGAAGCCATGTAAAACAAGCCGAACTGACCAAGTGGGCTGGGCCACCGGGCTAGCCGCCCGCGTTACTCCCCAGCGAATATGGACCCCGATTCTAATTATAGGAAAAGGAGAATGACTCAGCAGGCATCGGGTACCCCTGACTATACTATGGGATTCAGTGACGAGTTCATGGAGTCTGTCCGGCGCTATACCGCTGAAGCCAGCGCCGGATACCTCCTGCCCCACCTCCGGCCGGGCATGCGAGTTCTTGACTTCGGCTGCGGCCCCGGCACCATATCCGTGGGACTGGCCAAGGCCATCGAACCGGGAGAGTTGCACGGTGTGGACATGGAAGAGTCCCAGATTGAGCTGGCCCGGAGAGTGGCCGAAACCAGTGGCAACCACAACGCGTTTTTCCACGTGGGCGACGTGACCGCCCTGGATTTTGAGGATAACTGTTTTGACCTGGCGCACTGTCACAACGTCCTCCTTTACGTTCCCGACACCCGGGCTGTGCTACAAGAGGCGAAGCGGGTCCTGAAGCCCGGCGGAATCATCGCGTGCCGGGAAATGATCGTTGGGTCGTGCTTTACCCACCCGGATTACGGAGTTATCAGAAAATCCTGGGACATGTTTGAAGATCTGCTGGCCGCCGACGACGCCCACCCGCAGATGGGCAAGGACATGAAGGGCCACATTATCGAAGCCGGTTTCACTAACCTGCGAATGACCGCTTCCTTCGACATTTACAGCACCCAAAAGGACGTGGACTTCATCCACGCCCTGGCCATCCAATGGTTCCTGTCTCCAGAAATAGTGGAGGCAGCTATAAAGTACGGCGCCTCCAGCCAGGAGTTGTGCGACGAAATTCGCATCGCCTATGACCGGTGGAGGCAAGATCCGGGGGCCTCGGTTGGCGTTGCCTTTGGCGAAGCCGTAGCCAGCAAACCATATGGATAATGACAAACATTGACCATTAAGGCCGCATCATGAAAACCGACTCGCCAATAGTAGCAGCCAGGAATTTGGCACCCGGGGCAACGGCCCTTCAGATATCCGATGCTGCTGGCGAAACCACGACCAGGAGGCCTGGATTCCACCACAGGGAGAATAAAGGAGATGACCGACCGGACATCGGCAACCCCTGATTACACCATGGGCTTCAGCGAAGAAATGCTCCAATTTTTTAGCGGCACACAGCGGAAGCCAACGCGGCGTTTCTGATCCCTTTTCTCCAGCCCGGAATGCGGGTCCTGGACTTCGGCTGCGGGCCGGGAACCATATCTACAGAACTGGCCAAGCTTGTAGCGCCCGGCGAGTTGCACGGGGTAGATATGGAGGAGTCCCAGATTGACCTGGCCAGGTCAATTGCCAGCTCCGCCGCTCAGGAGAACGCCATTTTCCACGTTGCCGACGCCACCGACCTGCCCTTTGAAGATGGTTACTTCGATGTGGCCCATTGCTATAACGTCCTCACGCACATTCCCGACACCAAAGCCGTTCTGGCAGAGGTTAAGCGGGTCCTGACACCCGGCGGCGTCATCGGCAGCCGTGAGATGATAAGCAGCTCCTGCTTTTCCCACCCCGACTTCGGTATTATCCAAAAGGGATGGGACATGTTTGAGGACCTTTTAGCTGCCAACGACGGGCACCCCCATATGGGAAAGGACCTGAAAAACCAGTTTCTTCAGGACGGCTTTGCCGACGTAAAGGCCAGCGGGTCTTTCAACTATTACACCACGCCCAGGGACATTGAATTCTCTTACAACCTGGTAATGGGCTGGTTCCTCTCTCCCGAAGTCATGGAAACGGCCATTAATTATGGGGCTTCAACAAGGGAAATGTGCGATGAAATTCGCCGCGCCCATGACCTGTGTAAAGCGCATCCCGGAGCGACGGTTGGCGTTGCCTATGGTGAAGCCATAGGCTCTAAGACCTGATATTCTCCTGAACAACGTAGGGGCGCATCTCGATGCGCCCCTACGTGAATGCGACTGCTTTGAAGTGGTTGGCTGGGGATGAATCGTCAACGTGGCGCAGCCCAAAATCCATGATGGTTGGCGCCGGACATCGTTCCTTGCCTTTATGGCTGTACCTTTAGGATTTCCGGGTTTCGGCCTTCGCCGGAACGATGGAGAGAAGCAGTATCATCAATCACTTCAGAGATATTCGACTGCTTGGAACGTCACTGCGGGATTCAATCGTCGGTTGCCGGACCCTGCGCCAGGGCGTCGTAGTTGGCGGTCATAGTAAGTGCAGCGGAAGCAAAGGCGCCCAGATCCTCGTCGCTTATCCCCAGCACCAGAGCCTGAAAAAACTCCTGAATGGCTCGGTCGGATTCGGTAATACGTTCCCGGCCGGCATCCGTCAGGCTCAGCATCACGATGCGCCGGTCATTGGGCAACCGCCGGCGAGCCAGAAAGCCCATCTCCACCAGGCTGTTCACCAACCGGCTGATTCGAGCCGGGTCCGTGGGCAGCACATCCGCGAGCTGGGTAGCCGTGCATTCCTCGTGGCCCAGGCAGAACTTTAGCAGCTTGAATTCCAGAACTATCAAGCCGTAGGGCACAAGTACTTTCGCCATCCCCTTGTCCAAGGCAGTAATTAAACTGCCCACATGGGTTTCCAGGGCTTCACTGAAGGAACTTCCTTCCGGCTGATTAGAAGAAGTCAAACTACCACCTTGCCTTCCGTCGGGGAATGGTGTCTCAGTTCCGGCCTGTCGGATGCTGATAGGCTGACCTGTGTGATAAATCTGCTCGACGCAGTAGTTGCGCCTGAGTGGGTGAGAGCTGGACCACGGCCCTTTGAAAGCGGCAACCTGACTGAAATGAAGGCATCAATTCAAGACTGTCGCCCTTACTCTTCCCTCCGGAACCATGGCTCAGGACGCGAATAGTTTAGCTATGACTTATTTCGGAACTATTACACAGTACCGTCGGCAACTGGCCAGCTATGGCCGGTAGCCTCATCTCCAGGGGGCCCCACCCTAACCTCACGCCCTAATGGGCGAAAGCGACTCTTGAGGTGGTTTTTCACCCTCCGGGACGCCGGCTCCGACGGTTTGCAGATAAAGGATACCCTGCCGGGTAGCTTGAAGGATGTCATGCCGGCGCCGGCGGGAAGAGAACGGTGCAATAGCTGTGAAATAAGCCTGAATCGAAATGATGGTCCGAGGATGTATCCGGGCTTGTTTCGAAGTTCACCAAGGTGTTCCCGTGTTTCTGTTCTGCTTGCCGCCAGCTATTGTAATATAACGCAAGCATATCTTACCACAAATATTGTGCCGGAAAATATTTGTTACTCCAATCACCTTATTAAACAAACTTCTGGTGAGACAATGGTTGGTGTTGACAACCATTGTCTTGCATAGTAGTATCCCAAAAGCCCGAGGGAAAACCGAACCTAAAGGAAGCGGAATAACAATCGGTGAACGACCCAAATTGTAGATGTCCGGCCCTCGCCAGGGGCCGGACATCCAACAGACCAAGCCCCGATGCCTCCGACTCTCACCTCGAAAAGGCATCAGGAGCGGCTACAACCCCATACTACCCAGTTGCCCCCTGCCGTTGCAAGCGGTTGGCGGGATTGTTAACTTCGTGTTTACACTTCCGCCGGCCAGTTCAGACGTCGGCTCGGCCAAAAGCCTCTTTCCGCCGGTTTTCCCTCAGCGTCACGCCCCTCCCGGAAGCTGCCAACGAGCCCTCCTCTCCTTCCACCCTTTCTTCCCCTCTTGGGGGGAATGCCAGGCCCGTGTCGCGTTTTTCCGGCAACAGGAGCAATGCCTTACTCCAAGGCACTTCCGTCCAGCGCCTTTCGTCCAGCGATTGGTAACCGGAACACAGACACTGAGGTAAAGCGCGATGAAGACCGACGCCCTTAAGTACGATTATCTGAGACTGGCCGCGTCCACGGCGGCCCTGCTGGCGATACTGCTGGCAGCCTTCCTGTCTTCTTCTGTGGTGGTGGCTGAGGAAACAACCCCACCGGACCCAATACGGTTGCCGGCCTATTCTCCCCAGACCACCGCGCCCAGTTGCAACGCCTACGATATTGCGCTGACCGCAAGCCATTCCACTTTATCTGAAAGCGACGCCGCCGCAGGACTTACGCTAACGGCGACACGCACCGGAACGGACGGCGCAGTAACCGTGGGCTATACCATGGGGGGAACTGCCACAATAGAAGGCTCGGGCCAGGATTGGGTGCCCTGGTTTTTGCCCGATCTGATCATTCCGGATGGGGCGAGCAGCAAAACGGTTAGACTAGCCTTTACGGGCTTTGAAGACGAGATTTACGAGGGACCTGAGACTATCGTGATAACCGGTTCAGCTGATGGAATGACCGTCAGTGATGCCGTTATTACTCTTACCGACAGCGACGATTACCGTTCTACCGGCGAAGATATCATCTTTGCATTAAGCCAGAGCACCATTAGGGAGGATGCCGGAGCCACCGAGATCACAGTTTATGTGAGCCGTGAGTTGAAACAACTCGAGAAGACGGTCACCATTTCAGTTGCCGGAGGATCGGCCACCGACGAAACTGACTACACCGCAACAGCATTGACGTCTATTACCATTCCCGAAGAAGGCAACAGCAATTCCGCTAAGCTGACCATTACCCCTGTGGATGACGAGATCAGCGAAGGTAACGAGACGATCCGGATAACGGGAACAGCCGACGGAGCCAAGGTAGGAACCGCCGATATCGCCATTCTCGACAACGACTTTCATACGATAAAGCCCGGCGAACCCACGGTTACCCGCACCGGGTTCACCGAGCGGTCGGACCCGGCCCTGGACGCCACCTGGACGGCGCCCGACGACACCACCTCTCTGTCCAAATACGAGGTCTACCACTGCAAGCAGGGCGAAACCAAGTGGAAGGGCAACGGGCGCGTGGACAGCACCACCACCAGCATCAACCTGCCAGGCCTGGATGCTGGCGGGAATTACCACGTAAAGACTCGCGCCCTCGACTCTGATGGCGAGCCCCTGGGCGGCTGGTCCCAGGTCGGCTCCGGGCGAGCCAACAGTCCGCCGTACCACACCAATAGCTTCTTTCATCCGCACACTCTTAACTGGGGCCGTATTGGCACGGGTTCGATTGACCACCAATTTGCCGACACCGACGGTGACACCCTTGACTATGCGGCGGAGGCCGAGCACCACGGCCTCTTGCACGCCTGGATACATTGGGACGGCACAATCCCCCACCTGCGCTACCAAGCCTGGAATCCCAGTGTCAAACGCGAAAAGATTGACTACTGGGCTTTTGACGGTTTCGGCGGCTATTCTCCTTCCCCTGGTCATTGGGTAACTATTGCCACAAACGAGCAACGCAGCATTATCGAAAACTCGCCCGCCGGCGCCAGCGTGGGCCGGGCGGTGAAGGGCAACCCTAACGACAAGGATGGAGACGGGAATCCGGACGAAGTCTATTCATACACCCTGGAAGGAAATATCACCGACGCATTCGAGATTGACTCATCCACCGGAGTTATTACCGTCAAGTCCGGGGCCACCCTGGACTACGAGACCAGGACTACCTACACCGGAAAGGTCAAATGGACCCTAAACAGTTGGGACATCGCCGCAAACATAACCATCAACGTGGTTGACGATGACTCTGAGATTATTCTGAGTGTTGACCCGGACAGCATCTCCGAGGACGGCAACGCTACGAACATCACCGTCACGGCGACGCGGGGGAATAATGTCGATACAACTGATGCCATCGAGATAGACGAATTTTCCCTGGGTGGCACGGCCACTGAGGGGGCATCGGGCGACTACACTGTAACAGGGGAGTTGTCCAGCATAACCATTCCTGCCGGACAGAGTTCGGGCACGGGTACCCTGACCATCACCACGGTTGATGACGAAATGGCGGAGAGCGACGAGACCATCACCGTGTCCGGCTCGGCCGGCAACCTTTCGGTAGCCCCCGCCACCATTACCATCACCGACGACGACTACGACATTACCCTGAGCGTGGACCCGGCCAGTATTGCCGAGGGTGCGGGTGAGACCGACGTAACTGTCACGGCAACGAGGAACGACGGAAGCACAGATGGAGCAAAGGTGGTTACCATCGCCGTGAACGGCACGGCGGTAAACCCGGCAGACTACACCATCTCAGATAACCCCCTGACCACCATAACCATTGCTGATGGAGAAAGTGACCAGGAGCATACTCTGAAAATCACGCCGGTTGACGACTCCATTCAGGAACTGGACGAGACTATTATCTTCACGGGAACGTCGCCCGGCCTCGATGTGGGCTCCGACGCCACCGTAACCATCACCGACAACGAGCCCGACGTTATCCTCAGCGTAGAGCCTGACTCCGCCGTCGAGGGCAGTACCACCGAAGTCACCATGACGGCGACTCGGGCCGGCACGGAGGGCGAAGTCCAGGTCCTGACCTCCTATGCTGCCGGCGCTGCCGGCACTGCTACCCTGGGGACGGACTGGAACGTCTTGTTCTCCGGGCGGGACATAACCATTCCGGACGGGGCCACCAGCGCGTCGAATACCCAGACCTTCGACCTGGTCCAAGACGACGACGTGGAGGGAGATGAGACATTCGAGGTACAAGGAACGGCTGGCAGTCTGACAGTGGAACCGGCCACTTTCACCATCATTGACGATGACTTTGACATCAGCCTGAGCGCGGAGCCGGCCAGCGTTCTCGAGGACGCCGGCGCAACGGTAGTGACGGTTACGGCCACGCGAAATGACGAGAGCGACACGGCAGAGCGAGTCATTACGTTCTTGCCCCTGGGCGGTACTGCGAATGACCCGGCTGACTATTCTGCCACGTCCCTGAACAACATAACCATTCTAGCCAACGAGAATATCGGCACGGAAACCTTCACCTTGACTCCCGAAGTCGATGCTGATTCGGCGGAGGGTACTGAGACCATAACCATTTCCGGCACGACCACCGGAAAGAGCGTGGGCACCGCGGAAATCGCCATCATAGACTTGGGGGCGACGAAGCCGGCCGCGCCCGCAGCGACCCGCACCAGGTTCCCATTGGCAGAGTTTCCCCAGGGCGCCAACCCGGCCCTGGACGCAACCTGGAGCGCTCCGACCACCGACGGGTTGACCGTCGAGAGCTACCTGGTCCGGTACCGCAAGAATGGCGATACGGACTGGACGACCTACACCTACGCCACCCCCTGGGGCGACCTGACCAGCGAAGTACCGGCGGACACCACCAGCGTCAACCTGGTGGACGTTGGCCCCGGCGCCACCTACGAGGTCCAGGTGCGTATTTCCGCCAGCAACATGGGCGCCAGCCCCTGGTCCGACGCCGGCACCGGCCAGACCAACAGTCCACCGAAAGCCACCCAGAACAATTTACCTACCGCCTTACAAGTAGCCTCTCCGCCCACTCATGGAATGAAGTGGGGCGGTATCACGTCGCCTTGGTCGCTCACTACTCCTTCACAATTTACTGACAGCGATGGCGACACTCTAACCTTCACTGCGGAGGCCGAATACCCTGGCATACTGCGGCCCCAAATTGAACAGACCGATAACAATGAGCCCGGATTGCAGATTAGGCAGTGGAATCCTGCCGTGAAGGACACGAGAGTCACCTACTATGCCCATGACGGCTACGGCGGCTTTACCCCAAAGGTAATCTGGATCAGGATTAAATCCGAAGCAGTCCGGCAGATCAAGGAGAATTCTCCCGCCGGCACCAACGTGGGCCGCCACATGGGAGGCAATCCATGGCCCTATGATGGTAATGCGGATTTCGGCTACACCCTTACCGGCGAGGCGGCTACCTCCGGCATGTTTGCCATAGATTCGGCCACCGGCCAGATAAGCGTGGCCCAGGGCGCCACTTTGGACCGCGAAGCCAAGGATTCCTACACCGGCAAGGTGGAGTTCACGGTGCAGGGCCAGCCCGCTAAGATTAACTTCACGATCAACGTAACCGACATACCCGGCCCGGCCCGGCCTGGCGCGCCGGAAGTAACCCGTCACTCCGACTCGCCACGGTCTGCCCTGGACGTCTCATGGAGCAGGCCAAACAACCGTGGTTCTCGAATAACCGATTACGACGTCCATTACAGGAAGGATGGAGAAACTGACTGGACTAACCATTCCTTCAGCGGCACAGGAACTCGTACCACAATCGGAAGCCTGGCTGATGGAACGACTTACCAGGTGCAGGTTCGCGCCCGCAGCGCCGAGGGCCGCAGCAGTTGGTCGCCCACCGGCCAGGGCAGAACCCGCAAGAACCAGGAGGAAAGTTCGTCTCGCCCGGAACCAACTCCGGAGCCGACACCCGAGCCGACACCCGAGCCAACGCCCGAGCCAACGCCGGAACCGACGCCCGGCCCCACGCCGCCGGCCGCTACGCCGGGACCCACACCGCCGCCTACGCTTGGCCCCACCCCGGTACCCACACCGGTACCCACACCGCAGCCGACGCTTGGCCCCACCCCTGGGCCTACGGCACAACCCACGCCGCCAACTGTCACTCCTGCGCCCACGCCGCTGCCGTCCGGTACACTTGTGCCCACACCGCAGCCCACACCGTCGGGAGTTGGCAACCCTACGCCAGCGGCGCCAAGCGACGATAACCCGCCGGGGTCCACTCCGCCGCCCGGCGGCTCCAATCCGCCAGGATCATTGAATGACCCGAATGAGTCGGACGATTCCGGTTCGCCGTCTCCCTTGGCGGGCCCGCCCTCGCAGCCGAAGCTGGCTGAGGGTCAGACGATGTCGGGGCTGCAGCAACCTCCGGCGCCGCCGGGGCCTTTCACGTCGCCGCGGCGGCTCCTGTCCGCGTTGCCGGTACGAACTCTGGGGGTCGTGGTACCGCCCCAGGACATAACGGTCCCCGCTGGAGCCACTCCTGAACCGGCGGCGGCGGCCGCGGTTGAGAATGGAGACCCCAATGGGTTGGAAGCGTCTCCGGGCATGTCCAAGGTTACGACCACCACTACTACCACCACGGAGTGGAATACCAACGCTTCCGGCCGGTCTGCCGAGACGCAGACCAGTATGCTTGGTCTGACCAGCCGCGTTTGGGAACGTGTGACCGGCGACAAGGGGCTGTCAACGCCCTGGCCCTGGCTGCTGATGCTCCTGATCCTGATGGCCCTGGCGACAAAGATTGTGGTCAAGCGACTGTGGGAGCGGCGGAGAAGGACAAGGTGGGCGTAGAGCAGAGAGCTGGGAAACCTGCCCACGCCCCGGGCAATCGCACGATGCCCCTTGTGCGATTGCCCTCGCGCCCCTCAGGAAGAGTGGAAAGTCCGAAGCAATGGCGTTTCCCCGACCAGCCTGAGCCGGTCGAAGGACACGCTTCACCTAACACACACTTGGGCGGGCTCATCCTGAGTGGTCCAGCGGGGCTGCGAAGAGTAACAGAATAAGGACGAACTTGCACCCGGCGAAGTCACGGAAAGGCCACGCACTTGGTAGTAAGATATATGCAATTCTACACTGTATCCTTGGAATGAATCACTTGAAGACTTACTTAAGCCTGCTATGCCTGATCACCATGGCCCTTTCGCTGTCTGTAGCGACGGGCTGCACAGCTGAGCCGCCGCCATTGCCCTCCCCGGACATTCCCGCCACGGTAACTGCAACCATGCAGAAGGCGCTGCCAACACCCATTCCCACACAGACGCCCGACATTCCGGCGACGGTGCGGGCCCAGGTCCAGACACAACTCCAGGCCCAGGTTCAGGCGGAGTTGGAAAGAGCCCTCGCTGCCATTCCTACGCCTACTCCTTTTCCCACCCCCACTCCAATACCAGCGTTGGTGGCCACCCCTACCCCAACGGGCACGCCGTTTCCCCTCGCCGCCCTGTCCCACAACCTGGCAGCCATGGTGGACCGGGTGAAGCCCGGGGTGGTGCGGATTGAAACAGACTTCAGCAGCGGGACCGGAGTTATATTTGAGGAGACGGAGAACGGCGGCGCGTTAATCTTAACTAACCATCATGTGGTTGACGGGGCACAGGATATCCAGGTTCAGGTCGATGACACTCAGGTCTATGAGGCAATGCTCCACGGTTACAACGGAGTGAAGGACCTGGCGGTGCTGGAAATCTGCTGCGGCCAGTTTGTGCCGCTGGAATTCAGGGATGCCTCAGAAGTAAAGTCCGGGACCGAGGTTGTTACCGTCGGTTACTCCCTGAGCCTTGCCGGATCGTCTACGGTTACCAGCGGTATCGTTTCCGCAGTCCGCTTTGACCAGGCCTGTGAAGTATGGCTCCTGCAGACCGACGCGCCCATTAACCCGGGCAACAGTGGCGGACCGCTTCTGAACACCAACGGCGAAGTCCTGGGCATAAACACCTACAACTATGACTCGTCATACTCGGGAGAACGGGTTGAAGGCGTCGGGTTTGCCATTTCCCAGCAGAGCATTCAGGGACTGCTCCAAGGCTTGAAAGAGGGAGTACGGGTGGAGGCGCCCGGACCCACCCCGACGACGACCCCATACGTTACGCCCACCCCGGAGGCGTTCTGGCGTACGTACACGAATCTCTCTGCCGACTTTTCCATTGACGTACCCTCCAACTGGACCATACGCGATTCTGACCGGAAAAGCGTACGGTTTGACAGCCCTCAGAGATTTACCCACGTCTGGGTGGGTGTCGGCGATATTGGTAGCTCGACGGGAAGGGAATTGTTACAGACCTACCTGAACGAGCAGGCGGGAAACTATCCGGATGGGTTGGACATCGTTGAGGAATTGACGGATTCGAGCGCCAATGGTGAGCAGGTTTCCCACGTCAAATACCGGCTCCGGATCTCTCACACCTATTGTGAGGAAGAGTTTCAAGAGCGGGTCTGGGTCAAGGGACGGAAGTACTATTGGTTGCAGATGGGAACATGCCTCCATGCGATTGAGGAACTAAGAATGGTGAACTCCGTCATCTCCTCCAGCTTTGTTCGCCGATAGCGTCAGTCGACTTAGGGCGTGGTGCGCCCCTCCTCTGTTCCATGCCGAACTGACGGTACGCAAGTTCGTCGTAGGCCAACGTTGCAGTGCCAGGCAATAGCCTTCGGAGCATGGCTCTAGCGGTCCTGAAGGTAGCAGCCTAAGGTGAGACCGAAGTGCCGGACAGTCCTGCAATCCAGGTCCGGAACATTCCGGCAAGGCTTCCAGCAAAATGCACATCCCACTCGGGCTCTAGTTTAGATCGGCCACACCAATTCCGGCTGTAGTTCGTCCGCTTCCCCTTGCCTGACTGCAATTCTGTCAGATACCCGTTCGCGCAGATTCCCGAGTCGAAACGGTGAAGCGGCCTTTTCGTAGACCTGATCCCCACTTCGTTCTCCTCCTAAGCCTGGTTGACCACCTTCGCCACCCGCTGCGTCAACTACGTAATGTCCGGAGCATTGTTGGACTTGCTGTGGGAGGCGCAAACAGACTGCCGCACTCCGGTTGTGGCCCGGCCTCATCTGTTGGACCAGACACCTTGGGGAGGGATGGGGTGCGTTGGCGCTGTGCCCCGATATTCGGCTCCGGTTGGCCGTTGCCGTTTGTTGGCTCCTTCTCACGGGGCCGGCAAGTAATCTCAGCGTGCCCGGCATGTCGTTGACCCGCGTAGGTAAGCCGGACGGTAAGACTGAACCTGTCCGTCCCCTCTGGGGCGGGTTGGTTACGAAAAGAATACCATAATGGGCAATAAGGATACTCAAAAGTGATGGGCTGGGTGCTACCATCGTATTGCGAGGTTGTACCCGCCTTCCTTGATTCCCAGATGGCCCGTGTCTGGAGTGCTGATTCGCTCGCGTCTTCCTCGTGCTCTGAGACCTGAGTGTTGACGCGGCCAGCCGATGGGCCGAGGCCACTATTGCCGGCCAGGGTTTTGAAAGGAAACCACCACTATTCAATCAAGTCAATCAAGTTTGGAACCAGAAGTCCATCGAGGAAAGCTTACAGCATATGCCTGGCAGGCAGACCGGCACCACTACTTGCCGTCATTTGCCGTGAAGCTGCCTGGCAGGCCACTCACCTGAGATGACCCGCGCCCCTTACATCCCCAGGAGGACCACCGTGAAACCCGTAGTATCCCGCCCCCGCCCCGTCTCTAAGTATTTGCCCCTGGGCCGGGTTCCTCCGGTTTTCCGCCCCGTTTGGGCTGGTATTGGGCTTGGTTCTCACCCTCTCCTTGGCCTTCAACGCTAATACCTCCCAGGCTGGCGGGCCCCCGGTCCTGTGGAGTGACTTCAACCTGCCCATCCGGCTGGAAGTGGGCCGTTCTCCGCCCGTGCGGTTTGACCCAGGCTTGGAACCCACGCCGGCACCCACTCCGGAGGTTTTAGCAGCGTCGGATTCCTCCCCCAATATTGCCAGGACGGGCTTACGGGGAGCCGTCAAAATCAAGGGGTGATGATTGATGAGGTGAGGCGGTCTCAGCCTGAGACGTAGAGGAACCGATCGGTCTGGAACAGATGCCAACTGCAACAGACCGACAGCGGCACCCCTGCTTCCAGCGAGAAAGCCCAGTTTTCACAGAAGCACTGGACTGAGGTGCTACAGAGTCCGTATATCCATAACCAACGAGCCAGGCCGGTCAGCCTGCTTCAATCCATGATTTGGGTAGGACAGGAATTGTGGAGATTTTTTTCGTCGTCATTTCGGGGTTGACCCTCTTCACGTGGATCCTGATATTGGCGCACATGCTCAACGGCGTCCGGCAGTTGCGATATCTGAATGAATTGGGAAAGCCGAAGCCGGTTGACCCGCCGCTGCTCCGCGTCTCCGTGATCGTGACGGCAAGGAACGAGGAGCGCAAGGCGGAAGAGGCACTTCGGTCGTTGATGAGGTTGGACTATCCGGACTATGAAGTCGTCTATGTCAACGATCGCTCCGACGACCGTACCGGCGAAATAGCGGAGCGGTTGCAGGCCATGGACGGCCGGATAAGGACTATACACATCGAGGAGCTGCCTCCTGGATGGTTCGGCAAGAATCATGCCGCCTACCATGCCGCCAAAGCGGCAACCGGGGAAGTGCTGCTGTTCACCGATGGTGACGTGATTTTCGCGCCGTGCGCCTTGGAGTGCGCCGTACGCCATATGTTGAGGAACGGGCTGGACCACCTGAGCCTTTCGGCGCGGGTCGCGGTCACCGGCCCGTTTCTCCGGAGCTGCATAGTAGTTTTCGCAACCACAGTGAATCTTCTCCTGCCACCCTGGAAGGTGAGGGACCCTAAAAGCTCTGTCTATTTTGGAGTTGGCCCGTTCAATATGTTTCTCGCCCGCTCCTATCACGCCATCGGGGGGCACAGCAGTGTGGCCCTCCGGCCGGATGAAGACGTCCAGATCGCCAAGCTGGTCAAGCGAAGAGGCATGAGATCGGAATTCGTCCGGGGAGAAGCGCTGGTTGGCTTCGAATGGTACAGCACCTTTCAAGGCCTCGTAAGAGGCTTGGAAAAGAACTTCTTCGCAACAATGGACTACAGTATCGTAAAGGCAGGGATCTACACCGTAGTCATGCTGTGGCTGATGTTTGTTCCTTTCATCCTGGGGCCGACGCTGGCGCTTATGGGCAGCGCCTGGCCCGCGGCTCTCTTCGGTGGGGCGGCGGCGGTTTCGCTGGCGAACTTCTTTCTGATCGCCCGTCAAGTCTGGCACCCATGGTGGTCCGGGCTTCTGGTGCCCTTTGCCACAATGGCAATGATTTACATTTTGTGGCGCTCCGCGTTCGTCACTATCTTCCGCGGCGTCGCCTGGGGCGGACCGGCAGTGGCACTCTCGGAGCTGCGCAGGCACCGCATTTAGCCATCTGACCAGGACGTTGGCCCTACTAAGATGACCACTCGCCGGCCGACACCCGTCAGGAAATGTTGGAAGAGTTGCAGCTACTCTATGGAAGGTGTCAGGCAACGTCGGCAAGATAGTCTGGTCCAGAGCGTCAGTGCCCGAATCTGATCGATGGCCAGGAACGAAGCCGCGTTCTTGGGGTATCGGGCGGCCACCGCTCTCCATAGTGGGAAGTATAGAGATGCGTTCTCAACTGAATCAGACATTTAATACAGTACCGGGTCGCAGTACCGGGTTTCCCTGCGGTGGCCTCTCGGTGGAATCGCTGGCTCCATACCCTAAACCTGGGCTTCAGCCACGATGGCGTCGGAGTCGTAGCCTCGCAAGGCCAGTAGATGTTCGGCTGCGATATCAACAATAAATGTACCAGCCTGGGTGCAGTCCGCCATCCTTCCCTCCCTCCGACCCAAACTCATTGGCATGCCGCGGAGGTCAACCGCCAGGTGAAGCTTGCTGTTCAGCCCCCTTGCCCGTCCAGTGAGTGGATTCCCTCCCCGGGATCCAATCTCCTTAATTTGGAACCGTCTCAAAACACTGGTCCGAAATATCGTGACCCGGAGGAACATACCGAAAATGAGCGCCACCGGTAAGTTGAGCCTTAGCTATTACGTACTCTCGCTTCTCAGCCTCATAGCCTTTTTAGCAATATCAACGGGCTGTTCAGGATCGCAAAGTGCTTCCCAGGACGAGGACGTCTCAGCCCCCGGCGGCACCTCAGCGAAGTTGAGAGTCGCGAGCACAGTTTCGCCCATTACCAGCCTGGCAGAAAACATAGGCGGTAACCGCATAGCGCTGACAGGAATCGTCCCCGAGGGCACCAACTCCCATACCTTTGAGCCCTCCCCGTCGGTGGCCGCTATTCTGGCCGAAGCGGATTTGTTTATAGCCAACGGTCTCTTCCTTGAAGAACCCACGATCAGAATGGCGGAGGCCAACCAGAAGGAAGGGGCCGCGCACCTGATCCTGGGGCCCAAAACCATTACCCAGGACCAGTGGGTGTTTGATTTCTCCTTTCCGAAAGAGGACGGACATCCCAACCCACACCTGTGGACCGACCCGCACCTGGCGCTGAGATACGCCATACACATCCGCAATGAGCTTGTCCGTATGGACGCGGACAACGCGGAGTATTACAACGATAATTTTGGGGAACTCTCAGCTAAGATTAACGACCTCGACCAACGAATAATACGGGCGGTGTCCACCATCCCCCGGGAGAATAGGCTGCTCCTCACCTACCACGATTCCTTTCCCTACTTCGGCCCCAGATACGGTTTCGAGATAATAGGCGCCGTTCAGCCCTCGGACTTTACCGAACCCTCGGCCAGAGAGGTCGCCGCCCTGATTGAACAGGTTAGGGAATCCCAGGTGCCGGCCATCTTCGGTTCAGAGGTGTTCCCCAGCCCGGTGCTGCGGCAGATTGCCCAGGAAGGGGGCGCTGAGTTCGTGGACCAATTGCGGGACGATGACCTCCCCGGTGAGCCGGGGGACCCGGAACACACCTATCTCGGACTGATCCTGGAGGACGTCAGGATCATTACCGTGGCCTTGGGCGGCGACACCGGGGCCCTGGATGGATTTGACCCCAGCCCAGTCTTTGAAGAAGACAGCGGCGCGGTCTATCCCCAATAGGAGCAAGTTCGGTGAACGGAACCGAATAGCTGTGGAGACACTGTTGGCGGGGTCGGCAATATGTACTGCCGAAACGGGACAGGTTCATTCTGGAACTCGCCTTCGTCGAAGGGGATGCGGGGACGTGCCATGCAAACTGTTGGATAGGGGTTAGGAACTCTCGTCACTCAGCCACTCTCCCACCTCCAACCCAATCTTGAACTTGCCCAGGGTTCGGTTGCAGACGAATCGGGCATAGCCAACGTGCTGGCCGAACCGGGCCTCCTGCTCCCTTGCGGTCCGCAGCGCTATCTGGCGGGCCTTCGACATGGAGGAAGAATACCCAATGTCCAGCGTCTCAGGCAGGAAGCTGATGTCAATAGGCTCCGATCCAACCTTCAAGGTTGCAGATATTATCATGTACCTTCAGTTAACAGCAGACTATGGCCAGCAGTCAAAAGCCCCAAACCACGCAACGGAATTCCGTTGCCTTTTCCTGCGTCGGATTCTTACACTTTATGGCGTACCCATCCCTCGGCGTCATTTCTTGGAATGCCAATGAGACTCAACCTGGTCTACAGCCTACCATGAACTGTACGCTGGAGAAGCTCTAGCGCTTCCTTGGAGCTAAGGGGCATTGAGGGGAAGGGGACACGGTTGCGAACCTATCCTGGTTCGTTGAAGCGCCGATGATACAGCCTCGGGTGTGTGTGAGGGGGGATGACTCCAACTAGGAAAAATATCCGCAAGACCGCTTTGCCACTGGCGATCTTCTCCAGCCTTGTGCTGGCCATGTCATTTCTCTCTACCAGCCCCGGCCTCTCCTACGCCCAGACCACAGAGAACAGCCCGCCACAGTTCAGCCAGTTCAGGTTTGACCTCACCGTCGAAGAAAACACATCAGCCGGAACGAACATCAGTGAACCGGTGGCAGCCATAGACCCTGATGCTGGCGATCGGCTCTACTACGCTCTGACCGGTGGCGACGTGGATGCCTTTACCCTGAACAGCTCCACCGGACAACTAAGAACCAGGGTTCCCCTGGATTTCGAGACAAAGGACGAGTATTGGCTTCACGTGGGGGTCAGGGACGGGAAGGGTCCCAGGGGAGGAACGGACCTGGTGGCTGATGACGCCGCCCTGGTTATAATCAAGGTAATCAATATGGATGAACCAGGGACTGTGTCGCTGGACTGGCGACAGCCCTGGCTGGGAGTGGCCTTGCACGCAACCTTCGCCGATCCCGACGGCGAGGTCTCAGCCGAAGCGTGGCAGTGGTCGCGGGCTGACAGCCGCAGTGGATCCTATGAGGACATTGCCGGGGCTGAGGCGGCCACCTACAGCTACAGTCCGGTCCAGGCAGATGAAGGCAAGTACCTTCGGGTCACGGCAAGCTACACTGACCCGCAAGGTTCGGGCAAGACCGCCCGGTACGACTTCACCGATCCCGCCAAGTCGGTGGTGGCGAGTAAGAACGTCAGCCCTAGTTTCCCGTCGACAACCACGACCCTCAGTATCATTGAGAACACTCCGGCCGGCTCTAACATCGGAAGCCCCGTGAGGGCCACAGGTGGCCCGGTGTTGCTTTACACGCTGGGAGGAGCGGATGCAACGTCCTTCAGCATAGATTCGGCGACGGGACAACTGAGGACAAAGGCTCCCCTGAACTACGAGGGCGAGAAGCAGAGCTATTCGGTGACGGTGACTGCCACCAACACTTCTATGCTCTCCGACTCCATTGTCGTGACCATCAACGTCACCGACGTGCCGGTGGAGATACACGGCGCGTCCCGAATCAATTTCTCCGAGGGCGAATTTGTTTACTCCCCTGTTCTTCACCGCTACACCATAGAACCGAGAGCTGCCACTCTGACGCTGACCGGAACGGATGCCAGGCATTTCTCCTTATCGGGGTCGTTGGGCTTGGCTGACTTCGGATCCCTGACCTTCAACGAGGAGCCGGACTATGAGACCCCCCGCGACAGTGGCCGCAACAACGTATATGACGTTGCCATCAACGCGGACAAGGAGATCAACGGGACAACCCACAGGGCTAGACTTAACGTACAGATTGTCGTCACTGACTACAACGAACAGCCCCTCGTCACGGGGCCGGAGGCGGTAACGTTCGTCGAACAGACAACCGGTCAGGTGGCGCGCTTCACGGCCACTGAGCCGGAACGAGACCCCCTTCGGTGGGAAGTGCAGGACACCGATGACTGGACCTTCTTCCAGATCAGCCAGTCCGGAGTCCTTACCTTCAGGGAACCTCCCGACTACGAGAATCCCGGCGTCCAGGGCTCCGTATATGAGGTGGTGATCCTTGCCCGGTCCGGCATGAACGCTGCCACAGATGGGAAGAGGGTCCAGGTTACCGTGACCGACGGCGACGATCCGCCGCTGTTCGCCGGGGGCTATTCGCAGACCCGCACCGTCCCCGAAAACACGCCTGCGAACTCTCTCATCGGCGAACCTGTTAGCGCTACGGATCTTCAAGGGTCAACAATCCACTACAGCTTCCGGGGGAGTGACGCCCGCTTCTTCTCTTTCGACCGGGTCACCGGCCAGTTGAAGACCAGGACAGCGCTGAATTATGAGGTTAGAAACAGCTACTCAGTGACAGTGAGGGCGTCGGACGGCACACTCTCATCCAATGCCTCGGTAACGATCCATGTGGTCAACCTGGATGAAGCGGGAGGTGTGACCTTCTCTCCGTCCCGTCCGGTGGCCCGAGCCGCTTTCACTGCCACCCTGACCGACCCCGATGGCGCGATTACCGGAAAGAGCTGGACCTGGGAAATTTCTGACGACCAGACCAACTGGACGGCTATCAGCAACGCAGGTTCGGCAACTTACACTCCCACGGACGACGATGTGGGCAAGTACCTGCGGGCCTCTGTGTCCTACACCGACGGTCAGGGCTCCGGCAAGAGTATCCATGCCAGTCCCTCGGGCGCAGTGAATAACGGCCCGAACCGCTCACCCTATTTCCCCGACCTGCCCTCCGGGGCGGTAGGCGTCAAGGGCTTACAAACAGATATAGAGGTGGACGAAAACACTGAGGCAGGAGTTGCCATCGGCAGTCCAGTGGCGGCCATTGATCCCGATGGTGACGCCCTGGCATACAGCCTCAGAGGGGCGAACGCAGGCCACTTTGAAATCGAAACAACTTCCGGTCAGCTGAAGACCAGAGGCCTCCTGGACTTCGAGACCCTGAACAGGTACACCGTCACTGTTTACGTCAGGGACGGCAAGAATACCAGCGGCCGAGCCGACTCGTCCTGGGATGCAAGCAAGAAAGTGACCATTTCCGTACTCAACGAGGATGAGGAAGGAGAAATTACCTTTTCCTCCCTGCAACCCCAGACACAGGCTGAACTTACCGCCTCGCTGTCTGATCCTGATGGGAGCATTACCGGGCTCGCCTGGCAGTGGGCCAGCTCGGCGGACCAGAACCAGTGGAGCGACATCAGCGGGGCTGCCTCGGCGACCTTTTCCCCGTTGGACAGCCACATCAACCAGCACCTAAGAGTCACCGCCACCTATACCGACGGCCATGGCTCTGGAAAGAGCGTCCGAGCAGAACCGGCAAACGCGATCCAGGCGGCTCCCCCGGTTAACCAGGCTCCGGTCTTTCAGCAGGCTGCAGTTGCCCGTTCTCTGCCCGAGGATGCTGCCGTGGGCACCAACGTGGGAACGCCTGTGGCGGCCACTGATCCCAATCCCGGCAACGTACTGACCTACTCTCTGAGCGGGACGGACCGTAGTTCGTTCAACATAGACCGAAGTACCGGTCAGCTGACGACCCGGATTCGCCTGGACTACGAGCGCAAGCCCAGCCATACCGTGTCGGTCAAGGCAACGGACGCATCCAACGCTTCAGCCACTGCGACCGTCACTATTACAGTCACCAATGTCGACGAGGCTGGCCAGCTGGCGCTTTCAACCTCGGTTCCCAGGGTGAACTCCGCAGTGACGGCAACATTGACCGACCCCGACGGCGGCCTTGCCAATGTCTCCTGGCAGTGGAAGCTCTCCGATACGGCCCACGGAACGGCACAGGTGATTGCTGGCGCCACAGGCAGGAGCCACACGCCCACGGCAGAATTCCTGGGTAAATTCCTTTGGGCGACGGCCACATACACTGATGGCCACGGCGCCGGCAAGACAGCTCAATCAGCCCGCTATGCCATAGGCACAGCCCGCTTGCCATCGAACACCCGCAACAACGGCGGTAACGGTCCCGACCAGGGTCCCGATAACGGGCTGGGCAATGCGCTTTCACCCAAAACGACCTCCACCATACCGCGCAACATCCAGGCCAACATGAGCTCCGCCGCCTACACCGTCCAAGAGGGGGATTCGGTCAGGGTGACGGTGCGGCTATCTTCTGCTGCCAGTCAGTCGCTTCGCATCCCGGTTGCTGTCACCCGGGGCAGCGCGGAGGCCGGGGACTACCATCTCTCAGGACTTTCAGGAAGGTCCCTCAGTTTTGCCAGGGGCAGCCGATCAGCTAGCTTCCACGTCATCGCCCAGCAGGACACCGACGCCGCCGATGAAACTTTGCACCTGAGGTTCGGAAACCTGCCCCAGGGCGTATCGCTGGGAGCCATCCCCAGGGCCACCGTTTTCATAACCGATGACGAGGTCCCGCCACCTCTTCAGCTTAGCGTGTATTACCGTTCCACCCAGTATGCCGTAGGAGAAGGACGGTCCATCAGAGTAACTGTCAGACTGTCCGCTGACTCTGACAGGACTCTGGCAATACCAGTAACCGCCACCAACCACACGGCCGAGTCGGACGACTATCACATATCAGGTCTGACCGATGGGGCTCTGTACTTCGGCCCAGGAGCCCGGTCCGAGAGCTTTACTTTCACTTCCAGTCAGGACGACGACTCCGACGATGAGACGGTCATCCTCGGCTTTGGCGCCCTGCCTGAAGACGTGCTCACAGGTCCCCACGCCGGCGGTACGGTCAAGATCGAGGATGATGACGTCGCCGTGACCGCGGTCGGGCCTGATCACAGGTCCCAGAACAGTCCGCCAGTCTTCACCGAGGGAGCGAGCGCTAAACGGCAGGTCGTGGAGCAGGCCGCCCGGGAAACGGCAGTGGGCCTGCCCTTAACCGCCACCGACCCGGACGGCGATACGCTCACCTACTTTGTTGCCGGTCCAGACGCATCGTACTTTTCCGTGGATTCCCTAAACGGTCAACTCCGCACCTATGGAGTGCTGGACCTGGAAGTTAAACCGACCTATGACCTAGCCGTAACCGTGTCCGATGGCCGGGGCGGGATGGACTCAATTACAGTCACCATAACCCTGGCCGACGTCCAGGAGGTGCCAATCACCAGCCCATCCTCCCAGTCCGTTGGCCTGGTCGACCCGAAGGCGCCCTTCTCATTGGAGACCCCCGACGGAACGGCGGCCATCCACATCCCGCAGGACTTCACCAAGTCGCCTCTCTTTGTCAGGCTGGAGTCCGCAGCAGTCAACTGCGCAGGCCAATGGCCGGGAGGTGAAGATCGGGCACTGTTTACTCTCCAGGTCTTTGATACCCTGGGTGATCCTGTCAGCGACATTGACCTGAAGGGGGCAGTTGCGGCAGTGAGGTTCGACTCCCTGGCCCTGGGCGGCGACGTGGCGGCCAACGCAGCTCATCAAAATGGTGCCGTTCAAGTCCACCGTTACCAGGAGAAAGAAGGCGACTGGTCATCCGTTGACTTCTTCCTGGAAGTTGACGAACTGGGGGTGGTCGCCATTACCGTCCGCGACTTGAATGCGCCATTTTGCCTGGCGGCGGTAACCCGTTCTGCCGACCTCACTCAGCCCCAGACGGGGGCCGGGGCAGTTCCAGAAAATGAAGCCATGCCGAATGACCCGGGAGCCACCTTCGGAAAGGGCAGGCGCCGGGCCTCGGACCCGGAGTCCAGTGACAATCCCGCCGCTGTAATGGACGCAGGTGACAATGGAAACGCCTCCGGTGGCCATACCGAGGGGGAGACCATGGTCATCGCGGCAAGTATGGGCGGAGGGCCTCCCTGGTGGCCTTCGCTCTTCCTGGTCTTGGGATCAACCTTGTTGATTGGAGCCGTTACATGGCAGTTCAGGGAGCTCAGAAGAGAAAAGAGCATGTGGAATAAGACATTCTCCAAGGCCCGAAAATCCCAGGCAGAGGACATCTTTCGCTCATGACAAGAGCACTCAGCTTTGCAGCAGGTCCCTGACCTTCTCTTAGCCATGTGCCAAGGGTCCAAATATCTTGCAGTGTTTCTTTGAGTGGGTCAGGCTTGCCAGAGCAATAACACAATCCACCAATCGAAACCCAATTATATTGTTGTTGCAAGTTTTAGCGAGTTTTCGTATCTGAGTCGTATCTGAGAGAAAGTCCGGGTTGGACTGTCCCGGTGGCGATATATTTAATAGGTGGTCCTGAGCGTACCGAATTGCCAACTTTTCGCTGTGAGGTTCCATTATTGGAAGTCCAGAATGGTGGTCTTCCGGCAACACAGCGAATTGCGTCCTGAAAATAAGCAGGGAGCGCAGCGACTCCCTGCTTTGGCGACTCCTTGCCCAGGGGAGCCAGTTCTGGTGCTGGTCAGGTCGGCATGTCCATTACTATCACTGGCTCCCCTGCCACCGCTCCTCCCTTCGTCCGGCTGCCCCTAGCTGTCCGGCGTTTCAATGTAGACGTCGTGCGACCAATCGCCCTTGCCGGTAATCTCCTCTGCTAGATTCACTGCCCGCACCCGGAAGTGGTACCCTCCCCCGGCGCCGAGGCCGCTCAGCCGCACCGACTTGCTGGTCGTCTTGGTAACTATGTCGAACCCGTCAGCGTCCTGCGGCCAGTCGCCGCAGTTTTCCGTTTCGCCTTCCCCGCAGATGCTGAGGTACTGGTACTCGTAGCCCGTCACCGCCACGCCCCCGTCGTCCTCCGGCTCAATCCAGGTGACCGTTGCGGCGTTCCGGCTCACATTGCTCAGGCTGAGCAGCCGTGGCCTGGACGGCGCGTGAACCCAATCGCCGGCGGTCAGGGCGTCCCCATAGGCGTATGGGCCCATTCCCTTCGAGTTTACGGCCGCCACCCGGTAGTAGTAGTAGGTGCCCGGGAAGAGGTCCCTGGCGTTGTCCTTCAGAGTGACCGTCTCGCACTTGGTCTGCGTGCCGTCGATGGTGCAATCTTCGGTGACGAGGGCCGATTTGCTGACGCTCACCTGTTTCCAGGCCGAGTTGCCACCGTCGACACTGCGCTCCACCTGGTAGCGGGTGATCGTCGAATCCGCTCGTATCTTCAGGGTCAGTGCAACATGGTCGTGCTTGCTGTCGTCGGACTCCTGGGCCACACCCTCGCCGATGAGCAACAGTGGCTCCGCCGGCGCACCGGCGACGGTGGTGGCGTTCACCACGGTGGACCATTGACCGCCTATGTGGCGACCCTCGTGCAGGATCAGCGCCCGTATCCGGTAGTAATTCCTGGTCCCGCCGTCCAGCCCCTCGTGAATGTATTCCGTATCGCCGGGCCAGTTGTAGGCAAGCCGGTCCCAGTACAGGCCGTCGCCGGAAAATTCGAGCTCGTAAGTGTCAATCTCGGACCCGCGGGCGTCGGCCTCGGTCCAGGACAGCTTGATCTCCGACGAGCCGTTGGCCCGGGCCGTCAGCCTCGGAGCGCCGGGCAATCCGGTGTCAGGGCCGAGGTCGAGGTCCAGCGTGGTTGCCGAGGTCGGCCATGACCACTCGCTCCATCCGGCGCTGTTGCGCGCCCGCACCCGGTAGTACCGCTCATCGCCAGGCTGCAGCCCAGTGTGCGTGTAGGACAGCGTCGTGCCCGAGGGGCTGGTCACCCGCGAGTAGTCGCTGTCGTTGTTGGCGGCGCACTCCTTCGGCGGGACGCACACCTGCAACTCGTAGCTGGCGATTGTAGCTGCGCCCTTCAGGTGCGGCTCTCCCCAGAAGATGTCTATGGCGTTCTGGCCGTTGGGCTCGGCCCACGCCGACATCCCCTCGGGCCGCGCCGCTGCCGTGGTGACGCGGACGGCGCTGGACCACTGGCCGTCGCCGATTGTGTTGGAAGCCCTGACTCGGTAGTGGCGCGTTTGCCCGGGGTTAAACCACAGGATCGACCCGATGTCCAGCAGATCCCTTGCCGACTTACTATCCGTCTTGCCCAGCGTGCTCCAGTCGCTGCCGTCAAAGGACCCTTCAACCTCGTAGCCCTGGATCGGGCTGCCGTTGTCCCTGGCCGGCGCGGTCCAGGTCAGATGGACAGCTTCGCCGGATGCAGCCTGGATCGTCTGGATTCTCAGGCTGCGCGGGGCGTCCGGCACGCCGACCTCGGTGGAACCCGCCGCGGGCGGGTCCGACCACGGCCCCAGGCCGTTGGCGTTGCGGGCCGCCACCCGGTAGTGGCGGGTGGTCCCAACGTTCAAGCCGGTGTGATCGCAGGTTAGCTCCGCGGCGTCGGAGGTGCCGCAGGCGTTGCCCCAGCCTCCCTCGCCGGTGGCCGACGCCTGCACCTGGTATCCGGTGATGGGCGAGCCCCCGTCGCTCGCCGGCTCCTCCCAGGACAGGGTGATGGTGCTGGCGCCCTCTGTGGCCGCTGTGGCCGCTATCACGTTCTGCGGCTGGGCCGGCGTCTTGGCCGACTGCCCGGAGCCGACGGCGGCCGACCACTGCCCCTTATGGCCCTGGTCGTTCACCGTCCGCACCCGGTAGCGCACGCTTGGCCCGGCGCCCGCCCCCTGGTCGAAGAAGGTGCTGATGGGCCAGCGGTCCGAGAGCAGCCTCCAGTTCAAGCCCCCGTCCGTGGACCGCGCTACCTCGTAGTGGGTCACCGGCCGTTGGTTGAAGGTGCTGATGTCGGGCCAGGAGACGGAGGTGACCCGTTGGTCTCTGCGGACCTGCGCGGCCGACAGCCGGGCCTCGCCCGAGCCGCTCACCTTCCTTATGACCGCCTCGTCATTGCCGTCGTCGTAGTCGTAGTAGACCGTGCTGTGCCAGCCGAAACATACCGCCTCAGTTCGGGCTGCCAGGACACCTCCAGCACTTGAGGCGCAGACGTTTTCGGTCCATTCACGGTCCGTTGTGCCGTCGCACGTCCCTTCTACGGTGATGCTCGTGTCAATCTCGTTGGCCGCGGTGTCCACGCAGACCGCAGCGTGCCATGCGTTCGTGTTGCCTGACTCAGTCTTGCAATCCTCCTGATTGTCCGCGTCCACGTCTGCGGCGCTGCTGTTGATGCAGACCTGGTAGTCCTGCGTGTTCTCGATGGCGGCGGTGACCTGGCTGGCGGCGCCGGTGGCGATGGTCAGGGTCTCCCCGTCCCGGCCGGTCCTGGCCTGATTGGTATCCCTGGACAGCAGCTCGCCGATGTCCCAGACCCAGGCCCCGGCGCCGTCGGCGGCATCGGAGTCGAAGTCGAAGCTGCCCCGGCTGGCGGTGTAATTGACGGTTGCGTTCTCCGGCAGGTCGGGCACCGTCACCCTGGCGGCGGGGGCCGCGTCCGGGCCGTGGTTCACGGCCATGATGCTGACGGCCCGCTGGCCCGGCGGCAGCGAACCGGGCCCCCCGTCCCGCACCTCCAGATCCGCTACGGGGCCGACGTGGAAGGTGTAGGTGCCCGAGTCGGTGTATGGGTTGCTGCTGGAGTCGGTAAGCGTTAAGTCATACTTGATTAAATAGGTGCCCAGCGTCTCGAATTCGGCGAAATAGGGGAATTCCTGCGGATCCACCGTCGTTATATTAAAAGCGCCTTTTGTAACCGTGTTCGTGGAGCTGAAGTCAAAGAATGTGTTTCCGTTGGAAATGAAACGGATTTTCACTTTTCCTGGCGTTGCTCCATCCTCCCTGGTGACGGTCAGTGTGCGGGGACCCATGGATTTCCACGCACTTGCGTCTTTGATGTCCTTCCGCGTGTAGGTTATCGTTACCCCATCCACCGCGCGATTCTTTCCACTGATGGCCTTTCTGGCAGTTTGCCACGAAACGTCGGACACGCTTTGTGTGTGGCTGTCCCGGACGCGCCCCTCGGGGTCTTTGACCTGAATGAAGACAGACTCAGGGTCCAGGAAGACTGTAAGATGACGATTACGTGAACCTGTCGTTTCGTCAGTGCGCCCCACGTCATGGGAACGCAGGTTAGCGTAAAAGTCATCGGATTCTACGTAATCTCCGTGACGAGAAGGCAGGCGCGCCGCCACTGCAACACCGGGGACGCTCTCGCATTGATGGGCATCGGTATGGCTATCATTTATGCAGGGGAACGACGTCAAAATGGCTACCGAGCCTTCCTCAAGCAGCACCGGCGGGTCGTCGCCCAAGCATTCCGTCAGGCTGCCCAGGGCGTAATCCGCGCTAGGGGGCGGAATGCTGTCGGTTACCCGGGCGGTGATGCACCGCTCCTCCAGCGGGATTTTGTCCAGGGTGTCCGAGGTCAGTTGGGCTTGTATTTCAATCTCCCGAGATTCAGGATTTGTCTTATCAGAAAATTTAGTGTCCGTGTCCGGCGGGGACCAGATCGCCGATTGGCTGCCTGATTTCACAAACGTATCGGGCGGATCCCAACCCTCATTGAATTTCAGTCCCTTGGACAATTCCACTTTCACCGCTGCATCTGCGATGAGATTGATGTCTGAGCTCGTAGGAATCCCCAGTTGGTTACGGGCGGTCAAGTCGAAGCCCACGTCGCCTCCGGCATCCGGCCGCAGGTTGTCTAGGGACAGCAGGAGCCCCAGTCTGTTGCCACGCATGTGCCTAGTTGCTCCCGACCTGGAGGCAGCATATGAATATACTCTTCTGACGTTATTGGCCAACAAAAGCCCCGGTTCAGGCTGATCGGAGGAGGCCGTGGCGGTTATGACCCCGATCCGTTCCGCGGTGGTGTGACCGGAGTGATTTTCTGTGGCGAATGTCAAATTATCCGAGGTCTCGCCCGGTAGTATAGCCCCAACCTTCCACATAAACCTTTGTTCTTTGGTATCGTTGTCTGTCATCTTATCTATAACGGAAGGAGTTTTATTGAGAGAATTCGTTTCCAAGTCCTCAAGCAGAAATGAAACGGTAACTCCGGTGGCTGTCGCGGTACCAGCATTCCGAACGGTGTATGCAACCTCAATCGAGTCATATTCATAAGTCATCTGTAAATCGACGTAGCCGTACTCCGCTCCTTCCTGGGCCTGTGCGGTCCCGTAAAAGAAAAAAGCCGCCACGGCAGCGGCGAGCAGGCATAGGACGAGGGCTTTCCTGGCAGATTTCCTGATCGATATTTGCGAAACATTGGTAGTGTTCATATTCGGTAGAGACTCCTGATAGATATTCAGCGGCAGTCCATGCAGAATTCCCGCTTTCGCGGGAATTGCCAATGGCCCTCCGTCCCACGCATGGGCATGAAAAAGGGGAAGGCCCACACCGACACGCTTTCCCAGGGGGAAAGGGGACTGTTTTGCTCCCTGTGGGGAACCGCGGCCGGACTCACCGTGGGCCGCGGCTTCCCACCCTTGAGACCATCGATGTCAGCCCTGGCTGGGCGGGGCAACCCAGTTGATGGTGTAGCTGGAGGTTATGCCGCCGCCGCTCCACTGGATTTGCACCGTGTAGGTTATGGCGCCGGCGGATGGCGCCGAGGCCCATACCAGGCCATCGGCTCCCCGGAATTCTTCCCTGCCGCCCAGCGAGTTTGTCCAGAGGAAGTCATTGGGCTGCACTCCCGCCGGAAGGTTTTGGACCCCCGGGGTGATGGCGACGGTGGACCCTGCCACCGGATTGCTCAAGTCCAGGTCGGGATAGCCTCCGGGGTCGCCATTGCCCAAGCTGAAGGTCACCGCCGGGTGGACCGCGTCGTCCGGCGTGTCAATCACCCGGATGGTCACCGGTATGCTGTCGTCGGCGGAGGCGTCAGCGGCGCCGCTGGCGTTCACCCCGTCGCTGACGTGAAGGGTCAGACGGAACTCCGACTGCTCGTCGTAGTCCAGGGTCCGGCCGGAGGCCAGCACGATCTGCCCGTTGGAGTGCGCCTGGAACCAGTGGCTGCACCGTCCCCAAAGGGTGTAGGTGAGTTCCCGTCCGTCGGGGTTGTTGGCGGCCACCGGGTCGCCGGCGTGGGTACCGGCAAAGGCGTGCTCCACAATGTCGCGTGACACGCCCGGGAAGAAGGGAGGCCACACCACCGTGCTGCTCGAGAGGACCTCGACCGAGACGGAGTCGTTTGCCTCGATATGGTCCACCGTGGAGCCGTGGACCTCCGCGTCTGCGGTGAGGGACCTGGGGACTCCGGCGCCCACGCTGGAGGTGAAGTCCAGGGTTTGGGACAGGCCGTTATTCAGGTCCCCGACCCGCCACGAGATGACGCCGCACTCGTAGGTGACTCCGGTCTGCCCCGGGTCCGTAGCCACTAAGTCCAGGCCCACGGGCAGATTGACCTTCACCATGACGTTCCTAGCGGGCTGGGGGCCGTGATTGGTGGCGGTTACGCTGAAGGACGCCGTGCCGTCGGTCACCGTGGTGGCGCCGTCCCCGGGGGTCTCGTCGGTGTGCGTGAGGGTCACGCCCACGTCGGCCACCGGCCCCACGTGGAAGGTGTACCCCTCGGTCGGGCCGGTTATGGAATCCCCGGGGTTGATGGGTGTCCAGTCTGGGCGGGAGCCAGCCGGTGGGCCTCGCCGCACGTGGGCCCGTATCCGGGCCTGCACCAGGTACTCGCCGGGTTTGGTGAAGAGGAACTGCATGGGCCGGTACTCATCGACAGCCATGTCGATCGTGCCTTCGGTGGCGGTCTCGATGTTGCTCCAGCTTGCCCTCGTCAAAATCGTGTCGTGGGCTTCCCGCTGGTCGAAGGCGAAGAAGTCAGCGCCCATTACGTGCACTTTCTGAGGGATCCCGGGCTCGATCACGCGCACGGCCCCGAACTGGAACTGCACCGGAAGGCCGTCCGGACTATGCCAGTCCCCCTCCTTCATAAGGGCGGTGGAGAAGCCTATCTTGAGGGGGGACGTCTCGTCGGCAGTTGTCCACGGCTGGTCCAGCCTGACCCACCAGACGGAATTGTCGGCGAAGACGGTCGTCGGATTCTCCGCCGTGCTGTCCGGGCCCGGCTCTACGGCCGATACGGCTTGCCTCAAGAACGGATAGTCGGAAAGGTCGATCCTGGGTTCCGACGCCGTGGACGGGTTGCCGTTTATTTCGGCCGAGTCGACGACCGTGACCTTGTAGCTGTCGGGGATGGAGAAGGCCGTCTCGCTGATATGGATGTTGGTGTCGCTGCGGGTGGTGACCGTTACAACACTCTCCGTGGCTGGGTCGTATTCAGTTGTCTCGGTCACCTCTGGGGGGCAGAAGTTGTCGGACAGGCGCCCGGCTTCGTAGTCCCAGAAGGCGTCGAAGACGGCGTAGTAGCCTTCGCTGATGACGCTCGCCGTGTCGTCGTCCGGTTGTGCCTCCTCGGAGCAGGGGTAGGGTTCGTCGTAGAAGTCTTCGTTGTCTCCGGTCCTCGGATCCACCGGGGTGAGGCCCTGGGCCTGGGCGGGACCGGCGGCCAGGGTTACCGCCAGCATGACTGCCAGCAGGGCGGCCATGGCCCCGAATAGGGAAAGTTGCGTTCGTGTCCGGTATATGGTACTCATACCTATGTATCTGATTCCTTTTGCCGGGTTTCGGATACCGGGAGCAGCGCCCTGGGCGGTAACGCCCCGGGGAAATGGCTGACCTGCTACGTCAGCCAACGCTGCTCCGTTTCTGTTTTCCTGCCGGACGCCTTGGGTTTCGGACTGTCCGGCGCCGCCCGTTTATTTGTACCGACGGTCGCAATGGTTGCGTGCCTGTTTGGTCCAGAGAATCACCTCTCCACCGTATGCGGCCGGCGCCGGGCATCAGCAGCCCATTCACGCCGTCTTGACGCCGTCCATAATTGGGCTTGCCATGCGTGTCTCAAGAGCGATGTATTATTTGGACCCCGTAATTGCGACTAAGTATTGATAGTCATTGGAAAATACCATAACATTGGTGAACTACCTGTGAATGTCGGTCTGCTTTCGGTGACACTTCGGTGGCAATTTTGGAAGACCAGGGATAGTCGGGGCCGCCGCCTGACCGGCGGCGTGCGATCCGGCGGGGATGAGATGCCGCTCCGAGCCCTCCCCCGGACCGGACGAGGTGGAGACCCTGGTGGTGAATATGCAGGACATGGCTGACCTGGAAGATATGGACCAGTCGCGGGCCGAATTTCTGAGGCTGGTCGGCCAGGAACTGAGGGAACCGCTCACCTTCATCAAGGGCTCCGCGGTTAGCCTGCGGGAGTCCCTGGACTCTCTGGAGAAGGCGGAGATACTGCAGTTCCTCCGAATCATCGAATCCCAGTCCGACCGTATGCGGGATCTCATGGGTGAATTGCAGGACATGGCCCGCATCAAAACCGGCGCCTTTTCGGTTGCCCCCGAGCCGACAGATGTCACTGCCCTGGTGAACGAAGCAAGGAGCGCCTTCCTTGCGGTGGGCCAGGGCAGAAGCATCGTCCTCGACCTGGACCCGGACCTGCCGTGGGTCATGGCGGACAGAAGGCGCATCGTCCAGGTGCTTTGCAACCTGCTGTCCAACGCGGCCCGGCGCTCGCCGGAGACCTCCACCATCCGGCTGACGGGCGCGCCGGAGGGTGGCGTCGTGGCGCTGTCCGTGGCCGGTCCAGGAGCGGGAGTGGAGCCGGAACGCCTTGATCTCCTGTTCCGCGGGTTTCTCCCCTCCGACAAAGACGCCCTGGACCAAGAGGTGACGGGGGCGGGTCTGGGCCTGGCCATCTGCAAGGGAATCGTGGAAGCCCACGGCGGAAGCATCCGGGCAGACAGTGATGGCGCGGGAACGGAAAGCCGCCTTACCTTCACCCTGCCCGTGGCCGAAGTTACGGAAAGGGTGGCGACCGGGACCTCCCTTCCTGCTGGCAGTTCACCGCCGGCGACGAGAGAGCAGGGGTGCATTCTCGTAGTGGATGATGACCCGAATACACTGCGAAGCGTGCGCGAAATTCTCAACGGTGCGGGCTACACACCCCTGGCCACCGGGGACCCGGAAGAGGCCCTCAGGTTGCACGAGTCGGAGCGGCCCCAACTGGTGCTACTGGACCTGCTGCTGCCGGGGAGCGACGGCATAGACCTCATGGGGGATATGTTAGGCATAGGCGAAGTGCCGGTGATTTTCCTGTCCGCATACGGGCGGCAGGAGGTAATCGCCAAGGCATTGGATTCCGGGGCCATGGATTACATGGTCAAACCCTTTTCCTCCACCGAGTTGCTGGCCCGGGTCCGGGCGGCCCTGCGCCGACGGCTGACTCCGACTAAGGATGATGCGCCCGTCCCCTTCGTGCTGGAGGATCTGACCCTGGATTACGCCAGGCGAACGGTCAGCGTGGCTGGCCGGCCGGTCAGTCTCACTCCCACCGAATACGCGCTGCTCAGCGAGCTTTCTATCAACGCCGGACTGGTGCTCACCTTCGATCACCTGTTGGAGCGGGTCTGGGGCCCGGCGTACTCGGCAGACCGGAGAAACCTGCGAACCTACGTGAAACGGCTGCGGCGTGTCAATAATCAGGAACATTAGGCCAGTGATATTCACAGACATCCAGCCACGCTGATCACCGGAGTTATGTACTTTTATCAGGTTGCAGTTGACCGGTCAATCACCCCCTTGCCATCCAGGAGCTTT
>MPMM01000007.1 GCA_002238505.1 SAR202 cluster bacterium bin22
AGATCCTTCGGCTTCGCTCAGGATGACAGGGTTTATGGTTTGGGGGGTTGGGCGGCAGCCAGGGCAGACACGCAGGTCTGCCCCTACGGGGGGTTGGGGGCTTCGGCAGGGCGCAGGGCGAACGGGGGGAGTTGTACGCAAAGGGGGCCCTCACCCCCGGCCCCTCTCCCATAGGGCGAGGGGGGAACTTCGGTTTTGGTGTTGGTTGCGGTTGGCTGGGCATGGTATGTGGTATGGATTGTAGACCCTTCGGCTGCGCTCAGGGCGACATGGTTTATGGTTTGGGGGGGTGGGCAGCAGCCAGGGCAGACACGCAGGTCTGCCCCTACCGTGGTTTGGGGGGCTGCCACTTATGGTCTGAATCTAAAACGCGATTGGCCTGGATCTGACCGCTCTTCATTATCTGGCTTATAATTGCAGTAGTATCCTACAGAGTTGGCGGCATGCTGGCTGCCAGTCGAGGGCGAAAGTGCACGAAGACGGGACACGGACTTTCGACATTTCCCTGCCCATAAAGGGCATGACCTGCGCCGCCTGCGTGATGCATGTGGAGCATGCCCTGCAGGAGACGCCAGGCGTTCTGGCGGCTACCGTCAACCTGGCCACCGAGCGGGCCACAGTCTCCCTGCAACCAGGGGAGTTGCCTTTGGACCAGTTGCGGCATTCAGTGGCCGACGCCGGATACGAGATCGACTCCACCGAAACTACCCTTACCGTGGGGGGGATGACCTGCACGGCCTGCGTCAGCCACGTCGAGCATGCCCTGCGGTCGGTGAACGGCGTTTTGGACGCCTCGGTTAACCTGGCCACCGAGCGGGCATGGGTCAGCTATGTGCCCGGCGTGGTGGGCGTCCCCGAATTTCGCGAGTCCCTGGAGGACAGCGGTTACCGCCTGGACGGGGTGGAGGGCGATGCTCGGGACAACGCGGCGGAACTGGAGAGGCTGGCCCGTACCGAGGAGATAAGATACTTCCGCAACCGGTGCGCCTTTGCGGTGACCGCCGGCGTTATTCTCTTGCTGGGATCAATGCACGCGCTGCCCTGGGTAGATTTCCTGAACGGCCTGCGACTGGGCAACTGGGCGGTTTGGCCCTGGGTGTTGTGGCTCCTGGCCACGCCGGTCCAGTTTTGGGCCGGGTGGCCTTTCTATACTTCGGGAATTCCCGCCCTGCGACACGGAACCGCAAACATGCATACGCTGGTGGCCCTGGGGTCCACGGTGGCCTATGGATACAGCGCCGGCATTACCCTTATTTTCGCCTTCGCCCCGGCGTGGCTGGCAGAGCGGGGCATCGGCAGCGGAGTTTATTTCGATACGGCGGCGCTGATTATCGGGTTAATTCTGCTGGGGCGGTTCCTGGAGTCCCGAGCGCGGGGCCGGACCTCGGAGGCTATCCGCCGCCTGATCGGGTTGCAGCCCAATACGGCCACGGTGGTGCGGGATGGGTCCGAAGTCCTGATTCCGGTGGATGAACTCACCATGGACGATATCGTGGCGGTTCGGCCCGGGGAGCGGGTGCCCACCGATGGCGAAGTGGTTGAAGGCGCTTCCACGGTGGACGAGTCCATGCTTACGGGAGAGAGCATGCCGGTGGAGAAGGCGCTGGGTCAGCCCGTCTATGGCGCGACCCTGAACCGTACCGGTTACTT
The DNA here is from genome assembly GCA_002238505.1 of SAR202 cluster bacterium bin22. GTDB lineage: Bacteria > Chloroflexota > Dehalococcoidia > Lucifugimonadales > UBA3495 > Bin22. The sequence continues at coordinate 1,651 of MPMM01000007.1, forward strand.
CCGTTTCCGGGTCACGAAGCTGGGCCAGGAGACGGCGCTTTCCCAGATTATTCGCCTGGTGGAAGAGGCCCAGGGTTCCAGGGCGCCGATCCAGCGGCTGGCGGACCGGGTTGCCTCGGTCTTCGTGCCCGTGGTGGGCGCCGTGGCGGTGGCGGCCTTTCTTTTCTGGCTGGTCCTGGGCCCGGCGCCAGCGCTGTCTTACGCCGTGCTGACGCTGGTGGCGGTGCTGATTATCGCCTGCCCCTGCGCGCTGGGCCTGGCCACGCCCACGGCCATTATCGTTGGTACGGGCAAGGGCGCGGAAAGGGGCATCCTCATTCGCAGCGCCCAGACCCTGGAGACCGCCCACCGGGTGGACACGGTGGTGCTGGACAAGACCGGAACCCTGACCCAGGGCAGGCCCGTGGTGACAGACCTGATTCCAGACACGGGGGATGGAGCTTTGCCTGAGGCGGAACTCCTGCGGCTGGCCGGGGGCCTGGAACATGGTTCCGAGCACCCGCTGGCCCTCGCCATTACGGAGGAAACGGCGCGGCGCGGCATTGTCCCGGCGGAGGTATCCGATTTTGAGGCCCTGCCCGGGCAGGGGGTGTCGGGGAAATCCGGTGAAGGCCAACTGTTGCTGGGCAGCCCCTCCTTCATGGTGGGACAGGGTATATCCCTGGGCAATCTTTCCCCTGAGCTGGAGCGGCTGTCCACGGAAGGCAAGACGCCGGTAGTCCTTGCCGTCAATGGAGCGGCCCGGGGGGCTATCGGGCTGGCGGACACTCCCAAGGACGATGCCAGGTCCTCGGTGGCCCAATTGCGGGAACTGGGGCTGGAGGTAGTAATGCTGACGGGCGACAACCGGCAGACAGCCCTCCACGTGGCCGGCAGCCTGGGCATTTCGCGGGTGGAGGCGGAGACACTGCCCCACGAGAAGGTGGAAGTCGTCCGGCGGCTGCAGGCAGAGGGCAGGTCGGTGGCCATGGTGGGCGACGGCATCAACGACGCGCCAGCCCTGGTTCAGGCCGACGTGGGCCTGGCCATGGGGGCCGGCGCCGATGTGGCCATGGAGTCGGCGGATATCACCCTTATGGGCAACGACGTGGGCAGCGTCATCACCGCCCTGCGCCTGAGCCGCCAGACCATGCGGGCAATCAAGCAGAACCTGTTCTGGGCCTTCTTCTATAACGTGCTGCTGATTCCGGTGGCGGCGGGGATTCTGTACCCCGTGTTCGCGGCGCTGGGGGGCGTTCCAATCAGTCTGGAGTTCTTCTTCGGAGACCAGGGATTCCTCAACCCCGTGCTGGCGGCCCTGGCAATGGCCTTCAGTTCAGTAACGGTGGTCAGCAACTCACTGCGGTTGAGGAAGGCCGGGGTGTAAGCGGCGGGCAGTCAGGGGCAGTTCAAGGACGGCCCAATTCCCGGGGCAAACTGGTTCCGTGTTCGGATTTTGAGGGCTGGTGGCGGGGCATCAGGGTCTTTCGATTGTCGGTGGCAACTCCTCGAGTCCGTTCGTGGTGAGCTTGGAGAACCACTCCGGGCGGCCCTTCGACAGGCTCAGGGCGAACGGTGGAAGAGACTCTACCAAAATAATAGAAAGACCCTGGGCGGGGCATTACCCCTGCGCAGCTTCCCTTCTCTTGTTCAGGAACAGTATCAGCCAGATGAGGTTGCCCACGAACAGGGCGCCGGAGATGAACCAGAGGGCCGTTCCCGCCGCAGGATTCAATGCCAGCCCGACCCCCAGACCCACATAGAAGATGACCACGGCCAACAGGGCCAGCACGACGTGGATAGCGATCCTTAGTCCGGTCTTCATTTCCCCAGCCTCACTCCATCCTTTAACGGCGGCATTGGTACCGGCGGCGTTGATGGTTCGACCTGCCAGAATTGGGCGGTTCAGGCGGCCGCGCCGCAGCACCGCTTGTACTTTTTGCCGCTGTTGCAGGGACACTTGGAATTGCGGCCAACCTTGGCCCCTCCCAGGGCCTGGCGTCCGTTGCCGGTTACCTTCTGCATGGGGCTGGCCTTGGCGGAGTCGGAAGGCCGACGGGCGGCGGCAGCGGGTCGCTGGTTGACTGTCACGTGGAACAGGGAGTGGACCACGTCCTGCTGCATCCTTTGGAGCAGTTCCTGGAAGGTCTTGTGCCCCTCGGTGCGGTACATCACCAGCGGGTCGCGCTGGCCGTAGGCGTGGAGGCCTATACCAGTCCGCAGATTCTCCATGGTTGTCAGGTGGCTGACCCAGTGGAGGTCGATGGCCCGCAGCAAGAGCAGGCGTTCCAGATCCCGCATCTCCTCTGATCCCAACTGCGCTTCCCGGGTGTCGTAGGCAGTCTCAGCGTAGTCGGAAAGTATCTGGCTGACTTCCTCCAGCTTGTGGCTGAAGACCCGGTCCTCGTCCTGCAATTCGGGCGGCAGGGGACAGATGAGGGCCACTTCGGAGATGAGGCCGGTGGCGTCCCAGTTGTCCTGGTGCCGATCGGGCAGGTACTTGCGAATCAGGTCGTTAAATTCCTGCCGCAGCATCTCAACGATCTTTTCCTTCAGGTTGTCGCCGTTGAGGATTCGCTCCCGGTCGATGTAGATGACTTCGCGCTGGGTGTTGAGGACGTCGTCAAAGTTGAGCAGGTGCTTGCGGACGTCGAAGTGGTAGCCTTCCACCTTGACCTGGGCGCTGGTGATGGACTTGGTAATCAGCTTGTTCTCGATGGGGGTATCGTCGTCCAGGCCCGTCCAGCCCATGACGGACTTGATGCGGTCGCCGCCGAAGCGCTGCATCAGTTCGTCCTCCAGGGCCACGTAGAACTGGGAACTGCCGGGGTCGCCCTGGCGGCCGGACCTGCCGCGAAGCTGGTTGTCGATGCGGCGGGCGTCGTGATGTTCGGTGCCAATCACGTGGAGGCCACCCAGTTCGATGACCTTCCGGTGTTCCTCGGCCCAGCCTTCGCTGTCGGTATTGGCCCCGCCCAGGACGATGTCGGTGCCGCGACCGGCCATGTTGGTGGAAACGGTAACCGCGCCCAGCCGACCGGCCTGGGCAACAATGCCCGCTTCCTGCTCGTGGTTCTTGGCGTTAAGCACTTGGTGGCGAACCCCCCGCCGCTTCAGCCTTTCGCTCAAGGCCTCGGAGGACTCAATGGAAGTGGTGCCAACCAGGATGGGCCGGCCCGTCTCGTGGATTTCGACAATGTGCTCCACCACGGCGCGCCACTTGGCCTCGGAAGCCTGGAACACCAGGTCTGCCTCATCCTGCCGCACCATGGGCACGTTGGTGGGAACAACCGCCACTTCCAGCCCATAAATCTTGTAGAACTCGTCGGACTCGGTGGCCGCGGTACCGGTCATTCCGGCCAGCTTGTCGTACATGCGGAAGTAGTTCTGCAGGGTGATGGTGGCGTAGGTGACACTTTCCCGCTGGATTTTCAGGCTTTCCTTGGCCTCCACGGCCTGGTGCAGGCCGTCAGACCAGCGGCGGCCGAACTGGAGGCGGCCGGTGAACTCGTCAACTATTACCACCTCGCCGTCCCGAATCACGTAGTCCTTGTCCTTGACCTTCTGGACCTCGGCGTTGAGGGCGTTTTCGATGTAGTGGACCAGGTGGTAGTTGTCGGGGTCATAAAGGTTGTCCACCCGGGTCCACTGCTCCATCTTCCCGATGCCCTGCTGGGAGAGGGAGATGGCCTGGGTGCGTTCGTCGATGGCGTAGTCGGTGTCCGGGTCCAGGCGGGGAACGAGCTTGGCAAAGGTGTAGTAGTGCTGGACGGGTTCTTCGGCGGGCCCGCTGATGATCAGGGGGGTTCGGGCCTCGTCAATCAGGATGTTGTCCACCTCGTCAACGATGGCGTAGTGACGGTCACGCTGCACCCGGAACTCCGGTTCCAGCGACATGTTGTCGCGCAGGTAGTCGAAGCCAAACTCGTTGTTGGTTCCATAGAGCACGTCGGCGCCGTAAGCTTCCTGGCGGGAAACTTCGCGCAGGAACTTCATCGCGCTGGGGCCGCTGGTATGTTCGGGGTCGTATATATAGGAGGAATCGTGCTGCAGGCAGCCGACGGTTAACCCCAGTTTGTGGTAAATGGGTCCCATCCACACCGGGTCGCGGCGGGCCAGGTAATCGTTTACCGTTACCACGTGGACGCCCCGGCCGGTGAGGGCATTCAGGTACACGGGCAGGGTGGCCACCAGGGTCTTGCCTTCGCCGGTCCGCATTTCGGAAATCTGGCCCCGGTGGAGGACAATTCCGCCAATAAGCTGAACGTCGTAGTGGCGCTGGCCCAGGTTTCGCCGGGCTACTTCCCTTACGGCTGCGAAGGCTTCGGGCAGCAGGTCATCCAGGGATTCTTTCAGGGCGCCCTTTAGTTCTTTTTCCAGCGCTTCGTTCCGAGTAGTCTTGCAAATTTCCAGGGCATTCTTCAAGGCCTGTTTCAGACCCTCTCCCTTCTCTGCCAGGGCTTCCTTGAGGGCCCTGCTCTTCTCTTCCAGGGCTTTGATTCGGTCTCCCTGCGAGGCTTCTGTCAAGACTCTCTGCAGGACTTTGTTGACGTTGCCGTCGAGAGCTATGCGGTCACGGAACTGGTCCGTCAAACCCTCCAGATCTTCATCGGAAGAGTTCTCCATCCTGGGTTCGAGGTCGTTAATGTCCTCAACCAGGGTTTCGCCTATCTTTTCGATGGCTTTCTCGCCAGGGTCGCCAATGATTTTGCGGAGTAATGTAACCATGCTTAATTACCTTAATTGCCAGTTTTTCGTAACGATTAGCGTACAGCTTGATGATACGCCCGGCTCTTTCCAACGGTTTGGGGCAGGGGGAGTTGATACGAGGGGGAACCCAGCGGGCAGACCCCTTCGGCCCCTTGGGCGGGACGCCCTGCATTAAAGAATTGTAACCGAACAGGGCAAGTCTTGCACATTGGCCCCTTCTTCTGAGTACCGTTCCTATCCGGGTGGTTTCATTTGTGAGCCAAGGGCAGACACACAGGTCTGCCCCTACCGTTCGGGTTGTCCATACCACCTGAAACGAAACCCTACGCTGCTTCTGCCAGGGCAATCGCGTTTTACGTTCAGACTACAGGTTGCGGACATTCGCGAGGTGCAGGTCATGTCTTTTCCTGATGCCCCCCGGACTGGCGCTTCAGCTAGGGCCGCCCCTGCTGGCGGGGACTTTCCTTGACAGATTTCGGGTTTGAAAGCAGTATAGGGCTATCCCACGGGACCGCGTTTAAAGGATGCCCCTGTTGAACGTTAACCTCAGACCTTCCCAGCTGGCCTTCGGAGACCGTCAAGTACACTACGCCTGGGTAATCGTTGCCGCCGCCGCCCTGATGCGGCTGGCCTCCTCCAGCTTCCGCACCTCTTCCAGCATTCTCATACCACGCCTGGTGGAAACCTTCGGGTGGAGCTATGGCATGGTGGGGCTGGCCTTTTCGCTGCAGTGGGTGGTTTCGGGCATGTTCGGGACTCCGGCAGGGTGGCTGGGAGACCGGTACGGAGTCCGGTTCACCATGGTGGTGGGGGCCTTCCTGTTCATCATTGGCATGGTGCTTACCGCCACGGTAAACAGCCTGTGGGAATTTTACCTTTACTTTGGAATCATCCTCAGCGCGGCTATGGGTATCTTCCAGGTGCCCCTGACCGCTGGCGTAACCCAGTGGTTCCACCGGCGGCTGGGTGTGGGCATGGGGTTGCTGCAGGCATCCCAGGGTCTTGGCCCGCTGGTGGCGGTTCCCATAATCCTGCTGATCATTGCGGGTTTCAGTGGAAGTCCGGCTGGCTGGCTGACGTGGATACCGGGCGTTGAAGTCCTGTTCGGAGACGGGGAGAAGGGTCTCAGGGCAGCCTTCTGGATACCGGGGATAATTGGCGGCCTGTTCTTGCTGGCCCTGATCCGGCTGTTTTACGACGAACCCGCTTCCATCGGCATGCGGCCCCTGGGCATGTCGGCCGAAGAACCGGTGAGGCAGCTGCAGTCCGGACAGGCGGCCAAGGCAAGGTCCAAGGTATTCCTGAAGCAGGTGGTGCCGACTACGGCCTTCTGGAACCTGATCGGCATACACTACTGGGGTTGTGCTGGCCACGCCATTGTCATGGTGTTCATCGTGGCCATGGCGGAAGAGGCCGGGGTATCCAGGGGCCTGGCGGCGGGAACCTTTATCGCCCTAACGGTGAGCAGCACTCTTACGCGCTTTGCTGTTCCTATTCTGGCCGACCACTTGGGCAGCAAGGGTGTTATGGGCGTCTGCTTCTTTCTGCAGGTTGCGCCCGTGGCCCTGCTATTCTTCGCCGACAGCGCGTGGATGTTTTACCTGTTTGCCATACTGTTCGGCATTGGGTTCGGCGGCGAAATGACGGCCTTCCCCATAATCAACCGGCAGTACTACGGCAACGCCCCCATTGGCACTACCTACGGGTTCCAGATGATGGGGGCCGGCTTTGGCATGGCCTCGGGGTCGGCCATCGGCGGTCTGCTGCGCGACCTGACCGAGGGTTTCTCATATCCGGCAATCATAGCCTCCGGCGACTTTACGGCAACCATCGCCGCCTCCCTGATTCTCAGTGGAATGGGCGTAGTTTCCATCTTCCTGCTGCCCAATACCGGTCACCACCAGTTGCCCCACTGGGAGGAAGCCCTGCCAGATGAGTACCGCACCGCGCCGCAGCCGGGAAAGGCCGGGGCCGCCGGGGACTAGACCAGCTGCAATAAAGGGGAATAATCCTCCCGTTTGTGGGAAAATACAGGAGCACAGTCCGGCGCAAACGGGGGCAGGCAAGCACACAATCGGAGACAGGAGGGGAGCATGTTTGACCTGATAATCCGCAATGGCCAGGTGGTTACGCCCTGGGGAGTGGGAGACTGGGACGTGGCGATACAGGGCGAGAAGATCGTAGCCGTAGCCGCCAACCATACCCTGACGGAAGAGACAACCCGGGTTATTGACGCTGCGGGCAAGGTGGTAGTCCCCGGTGGCATTGAGCCCCACGCCCACGTTTACGCGCCAATTATGGGCCAGGGCGACCTGAAAACGGCGCCCCCGGACCAGGTCAGCCGGGCCGCCCTGTTTGGCGGCACCACAACCATCCTGGACTTTGCCATCCAGTACCCGGGCATTGACATCAACCAGGCCATCCAGGAACGGACCAATGTCTGGCAGGGCAATTCCTACGCCGACTACGCCCACCACCTGATGCTGCTGGGCGACATTTCCGACAACGTCCTGGGGCAGTTGAACGAACACATCCAGGACGGCTTTTCCAGCGTCAAGATTTTCACCACCAACATTCGGCCGCCCAGCATGTCCGGTGAGCCGCGCATGGTGCGCATGGGCCACCTCCACGACCTGATGGAACAGGTGCAGCGGCACGGGGCCATGCTGATGGTCCACGCCGAAGACGACGATATGGTCCAGCACATGTACCGCAAGTTGACGGAGCAGGAACAGACCGAGTGGTGGAATATGCACCTGGTCCACAGCAACGAGTCGGAGGATGTTTCCTTCCGGCGGGTGCTGCGGGTGGCGGAATGGACGGGTTCGCCGATCTATTTCGTTCACGTCAGCGCGCGGGAAGGACTGACAGCCGTCCAGGAAGCCCGGGCCAATGGCCGGCCCGTCTATGGCGAAACCCTGCACAACTACTGCTGCTTCAATGCCGAGGACTACAAGGAAGAGAACGGCATGAAGTACCACACCTACCCCTCCCTCAAGTCCGAGGAAGACCGAAAGTCCCTGTGGCGCGGCATCATCCAGGGCGGATTGAGCACCATGGCCACCGACGAGTACTGCACCTCCTGGGACGTCAAGATTTCCGGAAAGCTGGTAACGGACGTGACCGGCGGCCACAACGGCGCGGAAACACGAATGGGCGTCACCTTCAGCGAGGGCGTGTCGCGGCAGGGTATGTCCCTGCAGCGTTTTGTTGACGTCACCTCGGCCAACGCCGCCAAGATAATGGGTCTCTACCCCCGTAAGGGTGTTATTGCCCCGGGCAGCGACGCCGATATTGTCCTGATCGACCCCACCATCCAGCGGCCCCTGACCATGGACGACTTCCACATTTCCGACTACAGCATCTGGGAAGGGTTCGAGGCAGCAGGCTGGCCGGTGATGACCATCCTGCGTGGCATGGTAGCGGTGGAAGATGGAAGACTGCGTACCGGCAATGGCAGTGGCAAATTCGTCCGGCGCAAGGTGGATCCGGAAGTGACCAACCGCCCGGCCGCCTAGCAGGCCAACAAGTTTGAAATGATGACTGCTAAATCTGTATCGTCCTTCCGGCTCAAGGCCGGAATCCGGACAGGTTGCGAATGGTCAACTGCAGGGCACTAGAGGGGCTCTGGATTCCGGCTTTCGACGGAAAGACGGTTAAGCCCCAACCCATCATTACGATGCTTTTGAACTACTAAACCAAAGCCACGGTGAAAACAACATCGAGGGTACCTGGCATTGGAGTGGTAGTAGTCCAGTTTTTCTCTGAACCGTAGGGGCGCACGGCCGTGCGCCCCTACTTGGGCACCATATCAAGTTCGCCTTAAGCATCATACCCTCATAGATGGCATACCATAGTCGATAGAAGGGTAATGCACATCCCACCCTGGCTTTGGTTTAGTACCCCTGCTGTTCGGGCAAAAGATATGGGGCGCCGAAAGAGCGCCCCATTTCAGTTTCCCGCATTTGTGCCGCCCCGAAATTTTCGCTGGAGTGTGTGGTCATTCGGGCGGAAACCGCTGCTCGGGCCTGGCAGGTTCTGCCATTAACCCCAAGTGGCGGGGCCACGTTTTAGGATGGCAACATCGGGCTGCTCAGACGCCGTCTTCTGATATGGCTTCAGCCTGGGGAGTGGCCATCAGTCAGGAACCTCATCCTCCATAGTAACCCGTACCAGGTCTCCCATCTGGTAGCCCATTGCTTCTCCAAAGCGTTGGGCCACCCTGTCTTGGAAATCTTCCATCAAGGGCGCACTTGCCCCTTCGCCATTGTCGTCCAGCACCTGGGCAATGGAAGTTACAGGTCGGTCCGTAATGCCGCAGGGGACAATCAACTCGAACTTGGACAGGTCGGGAGCGACGTTGATGGCGAAACCGTGGTGGGCGATGTGGCGGCTGATCTTCACCCCTATGGCGGCAATCTTGGCCTGTTCTACCCACACGCCGGTAAGTCCCGGCTCAATACCGGCCGCTATCCCCACGTCGGCCAGGGCGGTGATGATTACCTGCTCCAGGGTGCGGACGTACTTCAATGGGCCGCCCCAGTTCCTAAGGTTGACGATGGGGTAGGCCACCAACTGACCCGGGCCATGGTAGGTTACCTGTCCTCCACGGTCCGTTTCCACCACGCTGACACCCTCGCAGGCCAGTTCATAACGCGACAGGGGAATGTGTTCCGCCTTTGACAGCCGGCCTCGGGTGTAAACGTGGGGGTGTTCCAGGAGGAGCAGCGTGTTGGGCTGGTTCCCGGCATGGACTGCGTCAACCAGGTCGGTCTGCAGGTCCCAGGCACGGCGGTATTCGACCGTCCCAAGGGCGACTGCCTGGCAGTAAGGTTGTTCAGGCATAGGTGGTTAACCGGCGAAGGGGTTCTCTTGAAAGACTGCTCATGGGCAGGACATCTCCAAACAAGCAAATCAGGGCAACCACAAGGGTTGCCCCTACGATCAGACATTAGGTTATTGCAGGGCCGACAGGTTTACCAGGCGCTGTCGGGCCCTATCTCTTCCAGCCGGCGTTTCATGGACTGCATGAAGGCGCTGGATTCGGCGCCGTCGTTGATGCGGTGGTCGAAGGACATGCAGAGGTTCATCATCGAGCGGATGGCGATGGCATCGTTGATGACAACCGGCCGCTTCTGCACCGCCTCGGTGGTCATGATGGCCGCCTGGGGATAGTTAATGATGGGCTGGGATACCACCGACCCCAGGGCCCCGGTGTTGTTCAGGGTAAAGGTTCCGCCCTGAACGTCGTCAATGGTCAGCTTGTTATCCCGGGCCCGCTGCGCCAGGTCGGCAACGGCATGGGCGAGGCCCGAGAGGCTGAGGCGGTCGGCGTTGTGGATGACAGGGACCACAAGGCCATTGGGAGCGGCCACGGCGAGGCCGATATTCAGTCGCTTCTTCAGGACTATCTTGTCCTCGCCCCACGTGGCGTTGAAGGTGGGGTTCTCCTTCAGTGTTTCCACCAGGGCCCGCAGTACGAAGGGCAGGTAGGTCAGGTCCACCCCTTCGCGCTGGCGGAAGGACTCCCGCATGGCAGTTCGCGCCGCCACCAGGCTGGTTACGTCCACCTCCACCGTGCTCCAGGCGTGGGGTATCTGGCTGACGCTGCGCACCATGGCTTCGGCAATCATGCGGCGAACCGGAGTCAGGGGCAGGTATTCCTCGTCTCCTGAGTCTGAGGGTTGCGGCTGGGTTGCAACTACGGCGGGGGCGAGGTCTTTGGTGTCCAGGTACTTGAGAACATCGTCCCTGGTGATACGACCGCCCATGCCGGTGCCGGTGATCAGGCTCAGGTCAACGTCGTGTTCGCGGGCGAGGCGGCGTACGGCGGGAGACAGCCTGGTACGGCCATCTCTGCCGGGCGCGGTTACCATAGGAGTTTCGATGGCGACCTGGGCCGCGAGGGACGCTGCCAGCGCGGCGGCCGGCTCCGGCGGCGGGGCTGGCGGGCTCTCGTCACCCGCGCCGCCCCCGGTGGGGCCGATCATGGTCGCAGAAGTGTTCAGGTAGCCAATGCGGCTGACGGAAGGAGCTTCAGCCGGGTCTGCCACCGGTTCGGCAGGGGGAGGCGGCGCTGCTGCGGAAGGAGCAGGGAAGTCTGCTGCGGCCGGGGGGGCCGGGGGTTGCTGGGAAAGCCGCAGGAACTTCTGCTGCGGCGGGTGGCACTTCGGCAGCCTCAGCAGGAGCGGGGCCGCCTTCGGTCTCCACCTCGGCAATAGGGGCGCCCATGGGAATGGTCTGCCCTTCCTCGGCCAGGATTTTCAAAAGGGATCCGTCAACCGGCGAGGGAACTTCCATGGTGACCTTGTCGGTCACGACTTCCACCAGCGGTTCGTAGCGTTCAATCCGGTCGCCCGGTTTCTTGAGCCACTTGCCGATGGTCCCTTCGACGACCGATTCGCCGACGTGGGGAAGTTCTATAGTCTGGGCCAAGGTATCACCACCCCTGGGTTAATTGGTTGTGGGTTCGACCAATTGAATGTGGTCCTGAAAGCGACGGAAGTCTGCTTCATTAAACGTCAGAAGCCTGTCCTCTCCGTAAGCCAGCATAGTCGCCACAATATTCGCGTCGTGTATCTGTTTACCGCCTACGGGAATTCGGCGACACAGCAATAAGAGCCAATCGGTTACTGTGCGGCCGTCCTCCAACACCTCAAAACTGTCGGCGAGTCTTTCAATATCGCCAAGGGCTTCATTACGAGCAATCGGCACTGACCACGTTTGAGGTCGGGTTACCACAGCAAGATACTCACGAAAGACCTGGCGACTTATACGAACTGGTTCACCTTCCGCCAGGGCATTTTCGAGACTGCCGCGTGCAAGCTGATGATTCGGGGCTTCCACGAATCTGGCATATACCAGCACGTTCGTGTCGACAAACATCTAGCGTGACATATTCCGATTCAGTACAAGTCCTCGCGCCTCAAACTCAGCATTGGAGGCCAAACTCCCACCGAGTGTACGGGCAGAATGCCGGCCATGCGTGAAGGCCTTTCTTTTCCCGCGAATTTTCGTCGCAGTAACAGTGTTTCGGCCACCATGTCAACCTCCGCCGTCTCCCAACCGGCCGCGCTCCAGGCCAATGCGTGGCTGTGGACCTGGCGGGACCCATTGGCCCACCAGGGTCGGTGCCGGCGGGCCGACGAAGGGAGCTCGAAACCTATGATTGACTCTATCTCGCCGAAGGTGGTCCGCCACTCCGAGGTTGAAAGGTCGGAGAGGTGGGAAAAGAGCCTCCTGTACTTTCCCGTCGAAGCTCTCTGCTGGTAGTCCTGCTCATTGCTCATAGTAATGCGTCAAACTACGTTCGAGTGTAAAGGCTATGCTTTCTATTGAACCACTAAATCTAGTAGGCCGCCAGGTTGCGGAGGGCCTGGGCTATTTTCTGGGTGTTGGGCATGTAGGCGTCTTCAAGGGTCTGGGCGAAAGGCATGGTGGGTACGTCGGGGCCACACACCCGGCCAATGGGGGCGTCCAGGTAGTCGAAGGCCTGGTCTGCTGCCAGCGCGGCAATTTCCGAGCCCACGCCCCCGGTGATGTTGTCTTCGTGGACGATGAGTAGCTTGCCGGTCTTCTTCACCGATTCCAGGACTGTTTCCGTGTCCAGGGGCTTGAGGGTGCGCAGGTCCACCACTTCCACCTGGGCAACGCCCTCGGCAGCCAACAGTTCCGCAGCCTCCAGGCAATAGTGGACCATAAGGCCGTAGCTGACTACCGTGATGTTCTGGCCCGGGCGCTTGACCTCGGCCTTGCCGATGGGCAGGACATAGTCTTCTTCCGGTACATCGCCCCGAACCAGGCGGTAAGTTTTCTTGTGCTCCAGGAAAACCACCGGGTTGTTGTCGCGGATGGCGGACTTGAGCAGACCCTTGGCATCGTAGGGGGTGGCCGGAGCAACCACCTTCAGGCCCGGAGTGTGGAAGAAGTAAGCCTCCACATTCTGGGAGTGGAAGAGGCCACCGCGAATGCCGCCGCCGTAGGGAATGCGGATGGTAACCGGCGCATTGAGGTTGCCGTCGCTGCCGTAACAGACGCGGGCCGCCTCGCCAATAAGCTGGTTGACCGCCGGCCAGAGGAAGTCGGCGAACTCCACCTCGGGTATGGGACGCATTCCTCGGAAGGAGGCGCCCAGGGCAATGCCCATAATGGATGCCTCGGCCAGGGGCGTGTCGATAACCCGCTCGGGACCAAACTCCTCGATGAAGCCCTGGGTGGCCAGGAATACGCCGCCGCGCCAGCCCACGTCCTCGCCCATGACGAAGACCTGCTCGTCGCGGTGCATTTCTTCCCACATGGCTTCCCGTACGGCTTCTATTACGCTTTTGACGGCCATCGGCTTTCCTTAATCGATTTTTCCACGAAGGGCACGAATCTACACGAAGGAGCTATGGTGCATAAACGTGGTTGTGCAGGTTGGAGGCGTCCGGCGGCAGTGCGGCTTCGGCGGCGTCGGTTGCTTCATTGACGGCACGGCGGGCCTGGGCACGGATTTCCTCTTGCTGCTCTTCGGTCAGGTATCCCTGTTCGAGCATAAAGTTGCTGAAGGCGGCTACGGGATCCCTCCCCCGAACGGCTTCAATTTCTTCCTTGGGCCGGTAGCGGGAATCGTCATCGTCGGTTGTATGGGGCATCAGGCGTTCCAGCTTCATTTCCAGCATAACCGGGCCTTCGCGGCGGGCGTGGTTTATCGCCTCGCGGCAGGCCTCATAGGAAGCCAGCAGGTCGAGACCGTCAACAATGAGTCCCGGGAAGCCGTACCCTTCAGCCCGATTGGCCACGTCGCCGATAGCCATCTGCATCCGCTGGGGGACGGAGATGGCGTAAGCATTGTTTTCGCAGATGAATATCACGGGCAGCTTGTGGACTCCGGCAAAGTTCATGGCCTCGTGGGTCTCGCCCTGGCTGGAGGCGCCGTCCCCGAAGTAAACGAAAATTACCTTGTCGTCGCCCTGCATTTTGCAGGCGAGAGCATAGCCCACCGCCTGGGTCAACTGGGCGGCCACCACGTTGGAAGTCTGGATTACGTTGTGCTCCAGGTCGGCGCCCTGAAGGGGGAACTGGCGGGCGTTGCTGTAAGGGTCGCCTTCCTTGCCCATGAAGGAGAGCATTACCTGGGTGGGTGTCAGTCCCACGCCCATCTTGATGGACAGGTCGCGGTAGTAGGGAAAAAAGAAACAGTTGCCGTCTTTTTCGGCGGCCAGCAGGCTGCCCAACTGGGCGGCTTCGTGGCCCTGGCCCGACGCGGCGATGGGGACCTTGCCCTGCCGGTTCATCATCCAGATGCGTTCGTCAATGGTGCGGATGGTGACCATCCGGCGGTAGAAGTCAACCAGGTCCTCCGGCGTGATGCCCTGGGGCAACTGACGGGAAATGTCGGCCGCAATGCCATCGGCGTGGCCGTCAGTCTGATTGGTTAACTGTGTCATGGTTTCCTCCGGCGGACGAACCGGGATGGTCTGGTGTAGGGCAGGTGGTCTGGTAAAGGGTTGCTACCAACTGATGTATGCAAGGCAATTATATATGCCGGGGTGGGGGTGGGCAAACGCACATAGGGAGGAGCGGGTTCCAGGCGATGTCGTCACATTAGCCATTGCTGACGGTCAGGAATCGGGTATAAAGAGGCGATATACCAGAGTCCTGGTATATCGCGGAGCATATCACCCATTTACATAACGGATCTAGATTTCGGCTTTCGCCGGAGAGACGAAACTGGGCTTTTGACGACGTCCCCTAATTCAGGAGGAATCGCGACAATACCAGGGCAGATAGACTGGTCTGCCCCTGGCAGTTTTCCTGCGAAGGCACCTGATATGAGGCGCTATACAAGTGGTTTTGAGTCGTGCCTGGGTCCATTGTAGGTGTCTTGTGGAACAATATGAGGGCCGGGAGACGGGTGAACAAGACTGCCAGGCGCCCTGGTGGGCTCCAACCATAGCTTCATATTTCGACGAGGGGAGAAAACTGTCGATGCAGAATATGCCACAAGTGTCTGCCGCTGGGCCGATAGCAGACCCGTCGCGCATTGCCAGCCTCGACCTGATCCGGGGGATGGCAGTCCTTGGCATCCTGCTGATGAACGTGGTGGCCTTCAAGTTTGGGCAGGTCCCGTACTGGAACATCAGCGCCGGCGGGTCTGAGACCTGGCCGGACTGGGTAGTGGCGATAGTCGGCGAAATACTTGTCGATCAGAAGTTTATGGGCCTGTTCTCCCTCCTCTTCGGGGCGGGGATGATGCTGTTCATCGACCGGGCATCACAACGGGAGCGCCATCCGGTGTGGCTGAACCTGTGGCGGAATGTTCTGTTGCTGGGGATCGGCATCCTTCATTACCAGCTTTGGGAAGGGGATGTCCTGATGGTGTATGCCGTATCGTCCGTGTTTCTGCTGCTGGTCCGCCGATTCTCTCCTGGAGTATTGATTTGCCTGGGTACCGTCATTTTCCTGCTGCCCGTCGCTACCGACCTGATGGCCCAGAATGTTGCCAACAATTACAACTCGGACCTGGCAGGGATATGGACGGATCCGGGGGCGGAAATCCGTGATCCCGTTGGCCTGTTCATGCTGTCGGGTTACGTCAACCGCGCGCTGGGTATGATTTTGCTGGGGGCGGGGCTTTACCGTCTGGGTTTTATGCAGGGGAATCTCTCCATAAGGTTGTACCGATTTTGGGCTGGAGTCGGCCTGGGAGTCGGGATACCGCTGGCCGCCATCGGGGTTGTGCTTGTGGCCTGGAATGATTTTTCCAGGGAAGTTGCCTTCATTGGCAACATTCCCAATACCCTGGCAACGATTCCGATGTCCCTGGGCTATATGAGCCTGATAGTGCTGTGGGATAAGAGGAAACACACCTGGCTGAAGTCTCGCCTTAGTGCGGTGGGACGGATGGCCCTCACCAATTACCTGACCCAGACCATTGTGGGGGTGCTGCTGGTGACGGTTGCCCTGGCGGATGTGAACGTGGGACGCAGCGGGTTACTGGTTTTTGTCGCCGGAGTGTGGGTTTTACAGGTGTGGTGGTCGCAGGCGTGGCTAAGTCGGTTCCAGTTTGGCCCGGCAGAATGGCTTTGGAGGGTCGCGACCTACAGGCGGGGGCAGCCGCTGCGGCGGGGGTGACGGGAAGGCAATTTCCCTGCGGTTGCGCCGCCACACCAGGCCGCCACACCGGATAGTTGATCTCCGCAGGGAAGACTGCTGAATCTTAAGTCAATTCTTACGCTGCCGACTGGCAACAATCACCTGTCCCCATGCATGGCAATCGCTTTTTGATGGAAGGTGATGCCGAGCCCTTCGGCAAGCGCAAGACAGGCCCTGCCGAATGATTATAACTCCGCCCGAAGAGCCGGCTTTTGGGGCCGCCAACCGGGCTGACGTGAAGAATTTCGGGCCCTTTGTCTGGTTCAGGGCGGCATGTTTTGAGCGTAGAGTAACCGGCTAAACACAATACGAGACTTAAGTCGGGCTTGCCTTAAATGTGCTTACCTTGCCCTTCACATACCCTTGACACCCCATAAAGACTGTGATAATTTTCACTAGGTTTGCCGACCGGGCTCTTTCAGATAGGCCCCGGAATCCATTCAGGGTAGTTTTCCAAGGCAGGACTGATGGGCGATCCGAATGCTTTAACCAACATAGACTGGGTCAATATCTCCAATTGGCTCACCATGTACTGGATTGCCTTCCCACTGGTTATCATCACCGCATTTACCCTGATGATTGCTCAAGCATTCATTCCTTCTGCCATTCAAACCGGCCACCTCCCGAGGGGATTCGGCCGACTGGTTTGGCCTCTCACATTTTTTGCCGTAGCAGTGTGGGTTGTGGCGTGGATTTTGTGGATTTCGGCAATAACCCTCGGGTTCGATATGTTGGGGAACATATTCGACAATTTCATAGTCTAGTTCGGGTAAGCGCCGGTCTCCGGCGCAATCGGGCACTCGCTGGATGAATGATCCGGCCGGATACTAAGAGATAGGCAGGTTTTGGCGCCGATGAGGCCAAGCGCAAATATCATCCCACTGGCCATTGTAGGTTTGGTCGTCACCGGCATCGTTGGGTTCCTGGTTGCAATTATCTTTATGTCCTGGTTTTCCAACCCGCCCTTCGGCCTGGGCAACGCCCCCGCCCAACCCATCGATTTCCCGCATACGATCCACGCAGGCACCGTTGAGGAAGGCGGCGTGGGTATTTCCTGTGAGTTCTGCCACCGCAACGTGACCGAGGGCGCGGCAGCAACGGTGCCAGCGGTCGAGCAGTGCGTTTTCTGCCACCAGCAGATCAGCCCTGAAAACCTGATGGCTTCGTCCCTGTCCAGCGTTGACCAGGACGAAATGCAACTGGTGGTGGACAAGTTTAACGATGACGACCCCATTAACTGGGAGCGGGTGCACCGGATACCAGACCACGTTCGGTTTGTGCATGAAGCGCACATCCGGTTCCTGACCGAGGGTCAGCCACGGACGGTGGCAATGCCAATTGGCGACGGGCAGCCTCGCGAGCTACCTTTGAGCACCCAGCAAGCGTGTTCCGTCTGTCACGGCGACGTGGCCAGCATGAACGAAGTCCAGCCCACCAGCGGCCAGTCACTGAAGATGGGTACCTGCGTGGATTGCCACCGCGAGCTTAACGTGGGCACCGACTGCACGATCTGTCACAAGTAATCGGCGCAAGCCAAATTGATCGAAGGCATCAACGTATGAAACTGACACGGCGCAATTTCCTGGCCTGGGCCGGCCTCTCCGCTGTAGGAGCGGTGGCTTGTGACGTTATCCAGGACGAGGAACTGAGCCTCCAGAGCCCCGCGTCCCTGCCCGAGGATCTGGTCAAGGGGCGGGATAACTGGTACGCCACCCTGGGCGGTCAGGCGACCGACGGCGAGGGCGTCATAGTTCGGGTTATGGAAGGCCGCGCCAAGAAGATCCAGGGCAACCCCAAGTATCCAGTTAACCAGGGCAAGCAGAGCGTACGGTCTGAGAGCGGGCTGCAGGCCCTGTACCATCCGGACCGGATTTCCGGCCCCCTGCTGCGCACCGGCCCCCGTGGTTCGGGCCAGTACCGGGCGATCCAGTGGGAACCTGATGCGCTGGACATTTTCCGCCGCGAACTGCGGGCGCGCAGCCAGGGCATGGTTTTGATAACCGAACCGCTGCGGGGAACCCTGGGCATGATCGCCGAACGATTCGCCACATCCGTGGGCGGAAGTCATCTCGGTTTTGAGGCCCTGGACGACACCACCTACCGGGCCGCCGTCAAGGGCGTATTCGATCAGGACCGACTGCCTGACTTTGATATTGGCAACGCCAACTACGTAATTTCCTTTGGAGCCGATTTCCTGTCCACCTGGAAGGGTTCGACCCGCCTGTCCACCGCGTACGGCGATTTCCGCCAGGGCAGCAAGCGGCAGACCCAGGGTTCCAGGGGCTACCTGGTTCATGTTGACCCCCGGTTTTCCCTGACGGCAGCCAACGCTGACGAATGGCTGCCCATACGCCCGGGAATGGAGGGCTACCTGGCCCTCAGCCTGGCCTACGTGATAATCAGCGAAGGGATGCAGGCCGAAGGCGTTGACGTGGATGCGCTGACCAACGGGCAGGGCGCCGCGGCCCTGGCCGCGTTTGCTCCCGAGCAGATTGCCGGACAACTGGGCATCCCCGAACAGTTGCACGAAGGCAAGTCGGGCGCAGAAAAGATTCGGGACCTGGCCAGCAACTTTGCCCACCACGGTCCCAGCATTGCATTGGGCGGCGACAACGCCGGAGCCCATACCAACGGCCAGTTCAACCTGATGGCCATTTACGTTCTGAATTACCTGACAGGCAGCGTGGGCAGCAACGGCGGCATGCGCTTCAGCCCGGGCAGTCCTCTCGGCAACCTGGCAGACGCCGCCAAAATCGGCAGTGCGCAGGACTGGGCCGGGGTAGCCGGAGATATCCGCAGCGGACGGACGAGGCTGGTGCTGGTGCATGATGCCAATCCGGTTCACGGATTGCCCGCCTCCATGGCCTTTGAATCGGCGCTTAACCGCGACGATGTTTTCATTGTCAGTTTCTCTTCCTTCATGGATGAGACCACGGCGCTGGCGGACCTGATACTTCCGGACCGGGTTTTCCTGGAGGGCTGGGGCGATGATGTCCCTGAGCCGGGTCCGGGCTACGAAGTTATCGGAATGCAGCAGCCGGTAGTAAACCCGCTCAGCGACCTGGACCCCCGCAGTTTTGGGGACATTCTGTTGAGCATGGCCCAGGAGATGGGTCAGGAAGGGGCGCTGCCCTGGACCAGCGTCGAAGAGGCGATGAAGTCCGGTGTGGAAGCTCTCTACAACACGGGACGGGGCACTTCCAGCCACGCGGCTTCGGCCGACGATCTGTGGAACCTGATGCTTCGCCAGGGGGGCTGGTGGGACGAGGATGCCACGGGCCCGGCGCCCACTGCGCCCTCCGGAATTTTGAACACCATCGCTGCCCAGGGCAGGGAGCCCGGGTATGCGGGAAGCGGCGACTTTTACCTGTTGCCCTTCGCCCACAATACGCTGTTGGACGGCAGGCTGGCCCACATTCCCTGGATGCAGGGAGTGCCCGACCCCGTCACTACGGTAACCTGGCAGACCTGGGTGGAATTGAACAGCAGCACTGCCTCGCAGATGGGCCTGCGGGAAGGCGATATTGTCAGCGTCTCGACTGATGCCGGTAGTATCTCCGGCGTCCTGTACCCCAACCCCGCGCTACCGCCCAACGTGGTAGCTGTACCCCTGGGGCAGGGGAGGAAGGTTGGCTCGGATTACGCCACGAGCGGAGACGCTCGCGAAAGTTCCAACGCGCTGGACCTGCTGTCGGCCAGCCACCTGACCGAGAGCGGCGCGCTGGCGTGGGCCGGACACCGGGCTTCGGTGTCGGGTACGGGCGAGAGTATGAAGATAGCCAAGTTTGAAGGTATTTTCCCGGCGCGGCAGATCGGCCACACCGCCGGCGAAGCGGTCATAATCGTTACCAACCACTGAATTCGGCCGCTTGCCGGCGCGAATCTGGTGAATAGGACGGGAGTCGTGAGGCTTCCGGACGGGAAGAAGAATGGTTACTAGCCGAATAGATCACAAATGGGGGATGGTCGTTGACCTGGACCGTTGCAACGGTTGCCAGGCCTGCGTGGTTGCCTGCCAGGTTGAGAATAACCTGCCCATCAACGACAAGAACTCTTTCCTCCAGAACCGGGCTTACGAGTGGATCCGGATCGAGCGGTACTGGGAGGGGGACTACCCCAACATCAAGGCCCGGTTCATCCCCGTAATGTGCCAGCACTGCGAGAATGCCCCGTGCGAACCGGTGTGTCCGGTGTTCGCCACCTACCGCAATGATGAAGGACTGAATGTCCAGATTTACAACCGTTGTGTGGGCACCAGGTACTGCATCAACAACTGCCCATACCAGGTGCGGTTCTTCAATTACTGGCACCCCAACTGGCCCGAAAGGTTGCAGAACCAGCTCAACCCCGATGTGACGGTACGGACCCGAGGTATTACCGAGAAGTGCACTTTCTGCATCCAGCGCCTGCGCCGCGGACAGATCCAGGTGGAGCGCCGGAACGGAGGGGAGCTGAATGACGGCACGCTGAAGGCGGGGAACCACATGCCGGCCTGTGTGCAGGCCTGCCCCACCAACGCGCTGGTATTCGGCGACCAGAACGACGTTCACAGTCCGGTGAAGCCCTACTTTGAGGACGTGAACAAGTACAACATTCACCACGAGAAAGAGCGCAAGACCCGAGGCTATCGAGTTCTCGAAGAGATGAACACCAAACCTAATGTGATTTACCTGAAGAAGGTTGATCCCAACCTGGGTGACGGACACCATGGCTAGCAACGCTGAACAACACCACAGTGGCGGGCACGGCCACGGTCAGCACGCCGGAATGTGGGTCTTTCCTGTAAGGGAGGAAATAACCGGGGATGTTGCCGGCAAGACTTTTGCCATGCCTTCGCCCTACAAGCTGGCCATGGGAATCGCTGCCATTCTGACGATAGTTGGGGTGGTTGGATTTTTCATTCGGGCCTCGTCCGACGGATTTGGCAGCCCCGGTCCCTGGGGCTACTATGCCGGCATATTTTCTTTTGTCTTTATGGTTACCGGAGCGGCGCCGCTGGTTGCGGTGGCTTTCCGGTTTACCAAGAGCCACTGGCGACGACCCCTGTCCCGGGTGTCGGAACTGTTCGCCATGGTGGGTATAGTCAACATAGTCCTGTTTATTCCGCTGTTGCTGGCTATGCCGCCCATCAAGAATCCCGATGTGCAGGGTTCGGACCTGGAGGTCCGACGGACGCTGTGGTTTGAGGTCCCCATAGGGGCTCCCTATACGTGGGATATTCTGTGCTTTGTGGGACTGGCGTTTTGCAGCGTATTTATCCTGTGGCTGTCGGCAACCCCCGACATGGCGCAGGCGCGGGCCACTGCCACCGGTTTCCGCCGCAGCCTGTACGGCGCGCTGGCCGGATGGTGGTTTGGCACCAAGCGGCAGTGGAACCACCAGAAGGCGGGGCTTGCTCTGCTGGGCGCGTTCTATTTCATGCTGCTGATTTTCGTGCAGTTTATATTCATCACCGAGTTTGCCATGAGCATGGTGCCATTCTGGAAGGACTCGGTTCTGCCGCCCATGTACACGGTGATGAGCTTCCAGACGGCCCTGAGCATGATCCTGATCGTCTTGTTCATCATGCGGCGATGGGGCGGCTATGAGAACTATATCGGGAAGGCGCCTTTCTGGTCCGCCAGCAAGATCCTTCTCGGCCTGACACTGTTGTGGACTTACCATTTGTTCGCCTTCTTCATCACCTACTGGTATGGGCGACTGGAAGTGGAACAGAACATCCTTAAGTACCTGTTCACCCAGCCCTACCTGGTGGTGTTCCTGGGCAACATGCTGTTCAGCTTCTTCATCCCGTTCGCGCTGTTGATCTGGAATCCCCTGCGCCGCAGCGACTGGGGTCCGCCCCTGGCTGGCCTTGTGGCGCTGGTGGGTTCGTTACTGTTCAACCTGAGGACGTTCGCAGCAGCCTTTAACACCGGCAATCACTTTGAATTCGCTTTGTCCCACGTTCCCGCAGCGGTGTGGCCTGACATTTGGGACATTTGCATCATCCTGGGTGGCATGGGAATTGTGGCGCTGGTTTATTTGTTGTCCGCCAAGCTGTTCCCGCCAATGTCCATCTGGGAAGTCAAGGAAGGGACCCTCTATCAGAAGATGGACACCTTGGTAAAGGGTGAGTACCTGGTGCTGGCCAAGCCCGAGTAGGCGTCCGCCGCCCAAGCTTGTAATTGAATGACGGGGATTTTCCCGTCAGTCGGAGCCGTTGAAGCGGTTCCGGAACCCAGGGAAGGAAGGTAACGCAGGAGCTTCCATGCAGGAAGGCAGAGTCCTAAGTACAAGAGAGATAAACCGGGATTTGCTCCGGTCGATCCTGGAGAGTCCCCGGTGGTTCTGGCCGGTGGTGACTGTCCTGGGACTGATCCTGCTGGTCGCGGCTATTGCCATCGGAATAATGGTGAATCGGGGTCTGGGCGTTACCGGACTCAACCGTCCTGTGGCCTGGGGTTTCTTTATTACCAACTTCGTGTTCTGGATCGGAATCAGCCACGCTGGTGTGATGCTGTCGGCCATTCTGCGTTTGGCCAAGGCCGAATGGCGGAGACCCGCGACCCGCGCCGCCGAGGTGCTGACCCTGTTCTCGCTGATGACGGCGATGATTATGCCCATCGTGCATACCGGTCGGCCGTGGCGGATTCTTTACTGGGTATTCCCCTATGACTTCGCCCGAGGCATCTGGCCGAACATCCGGACGCCGCTGGTGTGGGACCCCAGCGCAATTTTGACCTACCTGACATCCAGCACCCTGTTTGTGGTTATCGCCCTGGTACCCGACTTTGCGGTCTTGCGCGATCACACTACGGGAATAGCGCACCGGGTTTATTCCGTCCTGGCAATGGGCTGGGAGGGCAACGCACGTCAATGGAAGCTGCAGATTGTCGCAGGTGTGCTGCTTTCCGCCTTGATTCTGCCGGTGTTCGTTTCAGTGCACAGCATAGTGTCCTGGGACTTCGGTATGGCGGCGGCGGTCAAATCGTGGCATTCCACGGTGTTCGCTCCCTACTTCGTGGTGGGCGCGGTCCACTCCGGCGTTTCTGCGGTGGCTTTCGCTCTGATTCTTCTTCGGTGGTGCTACGGGTGGCAGGACTACATCCGCCACGAGCACATCGACGCCTTGGGTCGGCTGCTGATTGTTGTGGCCACAGGCTGGTTCTACTTCCTGGTGATGGAAATCCTGTTTGGCATGTATGGCCGCGAAGCTGATGAACTGATGGTCAGGCAGACCCAGTTCACCTACTGGCCCTACAATTTCTGGTTTATCCTCTTCGTGATAACCACTTACTTTATACCGGTGGCGCTCTGGTTGAGCCGGGCGTGGCGCAGGAACCTGTGGATTATGTCCCTCGCCTGCATTTCGGTGAACATCGGTATGTGGCTGGAACGGTTCCTGATTATCGTGCCCGGCCTGATTAACAAGCAGATGTTTACCTTCGTTTGGGCCGACTACCGCCCCAGCATTTTCGAGTACATCATCATTGGCTCCACCTTCGCGCTGGTGACCTTGCTGATGCTGCTGTTCAGTCGGGTGTTCCCCCTGGTGCCGCTGTACGACGTAAAGGAAGGGGATGTCCTGAGGACCCAGATCCAGATCGGGCGCCGTACGGTGCCGGCAACGTTCAGAGAAGACTAGTTCCCATGCCCCAAAGCGGGCAGGGAGCAATGACGGAAAGGCAGAGAGGTTTTTAGCTATGGCGAGACGTCCTATATTGGGAGTGTTTGACAGCGCCAATTCTGCGGCTGACGCGGGCGATGGTCTGCGGCGGGCGGGGATTCCTGAAGGCGACGTTGACTTTCTGACGGATACGCCTTATCCGGAAGGGGCCTTTGGTGAAAGGGAAGAACCTCACAGGCTGTATATTTTCCCCTTCCTTGGCGCGTTGCTGGGGCTGACTTCGGGTATTCTGCTCACGTCGATGACGCAGGTGGCCTATCCGATAGTTACTGGCGGAAAGCCGATCCTGTCCATACCCCCCATGGCGGTGGTGTGTTACGAAGGTACCATGCTGGGCGCCATCCTGTTTACGGTGCTGGGGATCGTCTTTGAGTCCCGGCTGCCCAAGCTGAAGGCCGGTCTGTACGATAACCGAATCACTGATGGTTACATCGGCGTCCTGGTCAATACGGAGGAGACTCAGCACAGTGAGGTTGAGGCCGCTTTCGGTCAGGCCGGCGCGGTGGACATCAAGAGGGAGTGACGCCACAGTCACCTGGGGAAGTAACCAACTTACTGAAAGAATTGGGAATGGCCGGAGGCCGGCAAAGGTCGGTGGAAGGCAACCAGATATGAGCAAACTTTCCGGAAGACTGACAAATCTAACAGCGAAGGGACGGCAGTTCCGTAGCAGAACTTACCTGGGCGTTCTGGCCCTGCTGGTAGGCATAGTGGCTATGGGCTGCTCGCAGGGTTCCTATCCGCTGGACATATTCTACGAAATGCATTACCAGCCTTCCTTCAAGGCCCACGAACCGCCGCGCCTTTCGCCCCCTGCGAGCGCCGTGCCTTTTTATGAGATGGAAGTCTCCAACCAGGACGGTGGGGAGTTGTATGACATTAACTGCTCCATGTGCCACGGGCCGCTGGGCAGAGGTGATGGCGCCGTCTTGAAGAAGATGGAGGACGACTACGGATACAAGCCCAGTGTTCCGGCAGACCTGACTGCCGTGAACGATCCGCTGATGATTGCCAAGGACGTGGCGGGTGTCACCAACATAATGACGGGCGGCTTGACCGTGATGCCCAGCTTCTCCAAGCTGCTGACACCCGAACAGATTGATGCGGTCGCCAACTACGTGGTGGATTGTCTGCAGGGGGTCAACCCGGAGGGGTGCTAGGAAAGGGTGGCAGATTTCTTGTGGAGCAGGGCTCATTGCCTCCTCCGAGATTTAAAGTGATTGTCAGAAGATTACGAGAACAAGGGCAGGTGTTGAGCCTGCCCTTTGCTTTTTTCCATATCAAGGCGGGTCTCCTTGCGCTGGCTTTGGCAATAGCGCTGGCGGCAGCCATGGGAGTGGGTACGTCCCATGCCCAGGCCCCCGAGGGTGGCTACGATGAAGAGGTGGCCCAGGCTATAGACCAGATGCTCATGTGCCCGGTCTGCCCCGCCGAGTCCATTGACCAGGCCCAGGTGCCCCTGGCGCGACAAATGCGGCAGCGGGTGCGGGAGCTGCTGGCCGAAGGAGCCACGCGCCAGGAGGTTCTGGACTACTTCGCCGACCGGTACGGCCAGAACGTACTGGCCTCTCCGCCCAAGTCGGGGATTAACCTGCTGGCCTGGATATTGCCCATTGCAGGTCTTCTGGCCGCACTGGGGGTTGCCCTGCTGGTACTGCGGGCCATGCAGGGCAGGCAGGAAGCTACCGGTGAAGAGGCCGGGCCCGCTTCAACAGGGGAGGAGGAACTTGAACCCTACCTGGCTGCGGTTGACCGTTCGCTTGACCTGGAGCGGACTCCGGACGCATTGGATGGGGAGGACGCTGCTGGCAGGCAGGATGCGCGTGATGATGAGGAGCCACAGGGGAGCAGAGGGGAATAGACTGTCCCTTATATGTAGGCTCAGGCAGGTGGGCTGGTTGCGGCAAAATCCAGGGTCTTTCGATTGTCGGTTGCACCTCCTCGAGTCCGTTCGTCGTGAGCATGGAGAACCGATCCGGGCGGCCCTTCGACAGGCTCAGGGCGAACGGTGGAAGAGACTCTACCAAAATAATCGAAAGACCCTGGGCGGAGTCTCCCCGGTTGAAAAGAGGCCATAGCATCATTACAGTGTAGCCAACCCACGGGAATTGCCCTGGGGTAAGGTTCCGGGAACCGGTGGGAGAATGAATCGGGAATACAACACTTTGCCTGGCGGGGCAGCATTTGTTTCCTTTGCCGGAGGTATGCCATGAATTCCAGGGAATACGACGTAGTTATCATCGGGGGCGGGATTATCGGGCTCTCAACGGCCATGCAGTTGGTCCAGAGGTTTGCTGACGGTCTCAAGGTTGCGGTGGTGGAAAAGGAAAAGGACCTGGCTACCCACCAGACCGGACATAACAGCGGCGTGATTCACTCGGGCATCTACTACCGGCCTGGGTCGCAGAAGGCCCAGTTCTGTGTCGGCGGCGCGCTTTCCCTCAAGCAGTTCTGCGATGAGAACGAGATCGAGTACGACCTGTGCGGCAAGACCATCGTTGCCACCGAGGAAGCGGAACTCCCCAGACTGGAGAACCTGTACGAACGAGGCGTGGCCAACGGCGTGCCCGGCCTGGAGATGATCGGCCCCGAACGCCTGAAGGAGATTGAACCCCATACCTTCGGGCTGCAGGCTCTGTGGTCCCCGGCCACGGGCATTATTGACTACGTCAAGGTCAGTGAAGCTTACGCTTCCAGGTTCCAGGCGCGCGGCGGGGACATTTACATGGATGCGGCAGTCAGATCCATCGGCGGAGCATCGGGGGCGATGACCATTGATACCAGTCGGGGAACTCTGCATGCGTCGCACGTAATTAACTGCGCCGGCCTGTACGCGGACCGGATCGCTGAGATGATGGGAGAGCGTACCAACGTGCGCATCATACCCTTTCGCGGCGAGTACTATACGCTGCGGCCCGAGAGCCAGTACCTGGTCAAGGGCTTGATTTACCCGGTTCCGGACCCCCGGTTCCCATTCCTGGGAGTCCACTACACTCGCAACATCCACGGCTACGTGGAAGCGGGGCCCAATGCTGTGCTGGCCTTTGCGCGGGAGGGCTACCGCAAGAGCAACGTGGATGTGGCCGAATCCCTGGGCACCTTTACCTACCCCGGGTTCTGGAAGATGACCGCCAAGCACTGGCGCACTGGCGTGTCGGAAATGCACCGCTCTTACAGCAAGGGGGTATTTGTCCACGACCTGCAGAAGCTGATTCCGGAAATTAAGGACGAAGACCTGGCCCCGGGCGGCGCGGGTGTCCGCGCCCAGGCTGTGGCCACCGACGGCGCCCTGCTGGACGACTTTTCCATCCTGCAGGGAAGGCAGGCTATCCACGTCCTCAATGCGCCGTCCCCCGGCGCCACCTCGTCATTGTCCATTGGGGCCCACATCGTCAACCTGGCAGTGGAGAGTTTCGGGCTGGAGGAGTAGGGGTAGCGGTGGGTTGCCGGAAAGCCCCTGGGTAGCTTTGCGAGGTATTTGAGCCGCTGGGTTGGTGGGTTACAATTGCAATGCAGCACCGTCGGTGTGAATTGAGGAAGTCCAGCTGACTGGTTTTCTTATGAGGCAGGGGAGGCAGCAATGGCGATGAACGCTGAGTTGCACCAGCACATCATAGAAGCGATAAGCAGAAAGATTGGAAACCGGAAACTGGTTTGTCCGGTTTCCGGCCATACGGATTCCTGGGGTGTGGACATAAACGGTGCTGCGCTTCCCGTTGCCAATGAGCCCGGTGGGCTTGTCTCAGCCCATAATGATGTTTTCCCGGTTGCGGTTATAGTTTGCGAAGAATGTGGCTATACCTTTCTGATGAATCTGCTCAAGCTGGGTTTGGCTGATGAATTAGGCGCGGAGACGCCTGTAAATGCCTGACTCCCCATTCAGTGAGACACTGCCCCCAGATCCTTCTTCCTTCGGCGCCTCCATTGGCAATGTCTTGACGGTGACTGTGCACAGCGCCGCGTTGCATTTGTACACAGTCACAGAAGATCAGATGGACAGCCTGTCATCCGGCAGTTGGCAGATTTATGCGAACCTGGCATCGGTTTGCTTTGGTTCCTTTATTTCCCTGATAGGCATCTTTTTTGCAGGCTTTACCAACCCCTCGTTCATGCGTACTGCGCTAAGCGCAAGAGCGACGATGGCTGCCCTGGTCCTTTGTGTGCTATTCGTCATTATGGCACTTTCAGGTTATTGGTCCCACAGAAGGTTGGTGAAGCAGATAAAGGAACGGAAGAGCGACGCCCATTCAATCCAATAATCCGCCCTTGTCTGGGGAAACCGAGATGGGGAAGAATGAAACCCAGCCCTGATGCAGGTGAGCACAGGGCGGGGTTTTTTCGGTGGGCAGCTCGCAGGCGGCGAACGTTGGGCTATTGCAGTACGTCGCTCTGGTCTGCCTCTTCTATGTAAGCCTGCACGTCTTCCGGGAGCAGGAATCCGTCCTGTTCCAGTTGGCGGGCTGCCTTTGCCACGGCCTCGACGTAGGTTTCATGGGTTCCGTACCGTTCTTCCAGGGAAAGGCGGGGGTCGCCGGAGGCCAGGCGTTCTGCCTTCGTGGAGGCGAAGGGGATGTGCTGGCCGTCGGCCTCGCCACCGTCGTTTTCCGCGAAACCCGGTCCGCGCAGGGCCCAGCCCGTGGTGGTGGCTATCGGGGCGGCCACCGGCGGCAGGCGCACGCCGGCTACTTCGTTGCCGTCCTCGTCCACTTTGGAAACGAAGATGGGGTAGGCTTGACGGTCGGCCAGGGAAGGCGGCGCGTTGGCCACGATGCCCCGGTCAAAGTCGGGGCCATAGTCCAGAAAGTAATGAGTGGTGATCACTCCGGTGTAGGTTACGCCGGGAATGTTCGGCCAGCCCAGTTCCTGCTGTGGGACGCAGCCGGTCTCGTAACCGGGACGGGTGACGGCGAAGGCCGAATCCTCCGACGCCCGGGGGACGCGGCTGGCCGGTGGCTCGATTCCCTCGCTGACCCAGCGGTCCAGGGCAATCAACAGGGCCCGGTGGGCGGCGAAGGGGCTGACCCCGTTGGTGAACTGCTGGTTCTTGCCCTTCCTGCTGGAGTTGCCAACGCCGTGGGACAGGCCCGACAGGAGGTAATACCGGACGTTTTCCGGGTCGGGCAGGTCATTGCCCTGGCTGTCGGTATGAAGCTGGGAACAGCCCTTCACCCAGTATTCGTTGGCGGTGTTGATTTCCAGGCGCTTCGGCAGAGTGCTGGAAGCGGCGCCCCGCTGGCTGCGGCCCGCCGTCCTTCCGCTGAGGTGGTCGGTGGTCACCTGGTGGGCGAAGGGGAACACGGCCTCGGGATAGAGGTGATTCTGGCGGTTGCGTTCAGTGCGGTCGGTCTGGGCAAAGCGGTAGTTGATCTGGTCGCCGTTCCCGCCGCCGGTGTGGCTCAGGATGCCGTCCAGGGCCCGATGCCCGTGTTCGTCCTCGTTGAAGCCCAGCATCTGGAAGTCATTCAGGGTACGGGAAGGCTGGGATATGGAATAGCTGTAGGTATAGTCAACATGGCCGGCCAGCGGATTTTCCGCCGATTCGGGGGCGTGGCGCAGGAAGGAGAGAAAGTCGCGGGTGGCGGCCAGGCCAATGCCGGCGACCAGGGGGTCTTTCGCCGTGTAGGTGAATTCATAGATGTGGCTTTGCCGGAAGGGCGTTCCCTCGGGGAGCAGGCGAATGGCCCGGCCCTCGTCGGAAGTGTACTCCCATCCGGAAGCCGGAATCTCAACTGGTGTATGGTCCAGGAGTTCCCGGACGGTCAGCCGCGCCCGGGACTGGTCCAGGGTGGCGGCGGCGTAGGCCAGGTCGCTGGTCAGGGAGGTCTCGTTGTCGAAGACGATGTATTCGTAGGAGGGACCGGTGATGGTCTCTCCGGCTTTGGTGGCGACCGGAACGTTGATGGTCATGTCCTCGTGGCCGCTGGCGCTGATGTCCCAGCCATTACCCACCACGGCATAGCCCATTTCCATGACGAAGCCGGTACCGGCATCCTCGGAACTGGTGGGGTTGTTGATGGCCCGAGCCCCGTTCAGCAATCCTACCCGCATCTGGCCCCGGTTGTTGAAGTCCAGGATGACCCGGCGGTTGCCCAGTTCCGGGTTGACGGGTTTGAGGATGAAGATGTCGGTGGAGTACTCCACCAGGCCCCGCTGATTCACGGGAGCCAGTTCAATGTCGGTGATGACGGCATTGCGTGGGTCCTTCGGGTCCAGTTCCCCGTAGGCGGTCCCGCGCAGCTTCTCGTACTGGCCAACACTGCCGAACGAACGGCCGCCAAAGGTGGGAGATTCGGACCGTTCCGGGTCTATAACTATGCGTTGTATGCCCTGCCTGGCAGCGGCCAGCGTGGTTGCCTGATTTTGAGTCATTGTGACCCTCCGAGCGGGGAGGCTTGCACTCGCCATCTTCCCGCAAACTCTAGGGTGATGATACAAAGCGCATGGGAGTTGGTCAAACTCCGTTCGCTACGGGACAATGGCGTTCTATGGGGTGTGGTCAAATTAGCCATTACTGCCGGTCAGGTATCGGGTATATCGCGGAGCATATCACCCATTTACATGACGGATCTGGATTCCGGCTTTCGCCGGAAAGACGAAACTCGGCTTTTGAGGACGCCCCCTGGGTCTTGCGGGTGTCTGACACCATTGGTCTGAATTTGAGACGTGGTGGCCCTGGCGGGATTGTCTTTACCTAGTCCTGTCTTTGTGCACATAAGGTATAATCGTATGGGTCAATTTGTTAAGGGGAATTTCCAATTCAGGCAAGGGTAACCTGTGTGGACGTTGCTGCCGGTTCGGCCATAGATTTGGGGTCGTGGACTCTTACCGAAGAAAGGGTTAGAGATTACCTGGATGCCGTGGGAGATGGCCTGGACCTGTACTTGGGCAGCGGAGTCGTGCCGCCCCTTGCCCTGTGCGCTTACGCGCTGGGCGCCATGGTGGAGAAATTGTCGTTGCCAGGAGGCACCATCCACAGCATCCAGGAAATGGAGGCCTTGGCTGGCGTAGCCATCGGCGACGAAATTCGGGGCGAGGCTGTACCGGAGCGTCCCAGGTCCCGGGGAGGCCTTAGGTTTATGACTGTGGGTTACACCCTGACCGGATCGACCGGGGAAGTTGTCCAGACGGGCAAGACCACGGTCCTGGCGCCGGAAGGTGAGGCTGCAGCGGACAATGGCTGAAGAAACGCTGCTGGAATCCCCGCTACCGGAGTTGACCCTGGACATTACCCAGGAACGGTTGAACGCCTACTGCGCAGCTTCGGGCGACCACAATCCCCTGCACTGGGATGCCCGGTTTGCGGCAACAACCCAGTTTGGCGGCATCATCGCCCACGGCATGCTGACCCTTGCCCTGGTTTCCCGAATGATGGCTGCGGCCTACGGGCAGGCCTGGGTCGAGACAGGCAGCCTGCGGACGCGGTTCAAGGGGGCCGCCTACCTGGGCAGCCGCGTGGCGAGTCGGGGCCGGGTGACCAGGGAAGAAGACAAGGACGGGCACAGGCTGGTAACCTGCGCTGTGGCCGTTACTAATGCGGAAACGGGCGAAGAGTTGGTAACGGGTACTGCCACGGTCAAGCTGCGGTAAACGCGCTGACGAAGGCGGCTACCTTCCGGAAAGCCCGGGATGTTGAGGTTCAGGGAAAGCAGTATGCAAAGCTTTGATTATCAATCGTCTAAGGAGGGCGAGCCCATACGCGTTGCGGTAGATGCCATGGGCGGCGATCATGCCCCCTGCGAAACGGTCAAGGGGGCGGTGGCCGCGCTGGACCACCACAACATGGAACTGCTACTGGTGGGCGACGTTGGCGAAGTCGAAGCGGAACTGGACAAGTATGACCTGAACGGCAAGGCGGTCAGAGTAATTCCCTCGGTGGGGAAGATCGGGGACGATGAGCACCCCATGCACGCCTTCCGCCAAAAGCCGGAGGCCTCGGTCATAGTAGGCACCAAACTGGTCAAGGGAGGACAGGCAGACGTGCTGGTGTCGCTGGGGTCAACCGGGGCGTCCATGGCCACGGCGTCCCTGGTACTGGGCGTTATGGACGGACTGGAACGCCCCTGCATCGGCGGGCCTTTCCTGGGCCTGGCGCCCCGGACTGTCCTGATGGACCTGGGCAGCAACGTGGACTGCCGCCCTTCCCAATTGTTGAATTTTGCAGCCCTGGGCTCGGTCTTTGCGCGCCGCCTCCTGGGCACCGAGAATCCCCGAGTTGCCCTGCTGAGCGTCGGCTCGGAGCAGTCCAAGGGCAACCGGCAAGTGCAGGAAAGCTATGAGCTTTTCGAGCAGAGCCACCTGAACTTCGTGGGCAATGTTGAAGGAATGGACTTCTTCAACGACAAGGCAGACGTCATTGTTTGCGACGGATTTGTGGGCAATATCCTTATCAAGTTCACCGAGGGCATGGGTAGTGCCCTTGGCGGCTACCTGGAAAGGAAACTGGCTCCCTACATGTCGGAAGAGCAGATGAAGGGAGTTTTCAGCGAGCTTTGGCAGACCACCAACCTGCCCCGGACCATGGGCGGGCCCCTGTTTGGGGTGAACGGCGCGGTGATAGTCGGCCACGGGTCCTCCAGGTCTGAAGGGGTGTCGGGAGCCATAAACACCGCCGTGCGCTACGTGGATATGGGCCTGCTGGACAGCATGCGGGAAGAACTGGCGGAAATCAGCCGAAACGGGCTGCTGGGAGATTCCCAGTAATGGCGGCGGCCCGCCTGGAAGAGCAGGTTGCCCTGGTAACGGGAGCATCGCGGGGAATAGGAGCGGTAATTGCCCAGCGCCTGGCCAGGGATGGGGCCAGGGTGGCGGTGAATTACCAGGCTTCCGCAGAAGCGGCCCGGCAGGTGGTGGAAACCATAGCGCAGTCCGGGGGCGAGGCCGCGATGATGGCCGGAGACATATCCAACGAGGGGGAAGCCGAAGGCCTGGTCAAACAGGTGATGGACGAGTGGGGCCGTATCGACATCCTGGTGAATAATGCGGGCATTACCCGCGACCGCCTGCTGCTGCGCATGACCTCGGATGACTGGGACCGGGTGATGGAAGTCAACCTGCGAGGGGCTTTCCTCTGCACCAAGTACGTTATGCCTCACCTGATCCGCCGCCGGCAGGGACGGGTGGTCAACATTTCTTCGGTGGTAGGTCTGGGCGGCAACCCGGGCCAGGCCAACTATGCCGCATCCAAGGCTGGTCTTATTGGTTTCACCAAGGCGGTAGCCCGCGAAGTGGCATCAAGGAACATCACGGTCAACGCCCTGGCCCCGGGGTTTATCGACACCGGCGGCATGGTGGACCAGATGACCGAGGAGGCCAAGAAGACCGTGCTGGGCCGCATACCCATGGAACGGTTCGGCAGCGCCGACGATGTGGCCGAGGCGGTATCGTTTTTGTGTGGGTCCGGAGCGGGCTACATTACCGGCCAGGTTTTAACCATTGATGGCGGGATGGTTGGGTAGGGCTGGCCGTCGGCTGTAGGGTTTCAGGGGCCGCTTTTTTGCGCAGCACGCGCGCGGATAGTCCCCCGTACAGATGGGTAAGGTTCTATCAGTAGAGACTTCCTGCTCAAGGACGTCCTCCAGTTTGCGCCAGGACATGCGAATTGGAAGGCCGTCTGCATTTAATCCCACCAGTCGCCCTGCCTCTTTTCGACTGTTCTCCCGACTTGTCTCCTCATAAGCTTCGCCAATAGGGAATGTGGGGCACCGGAGATACATACACCATTCTCCCTGTCCCGTTCCTCATCGTGTCGCCGGCGTTCGAGTTCAGGATGTGAATCCAGCCTGTTAGTCGTATTCTCAAGCTGTGCGGCCAGGGTCTTTCGATAGTCGGTGGCAACTCCTCGGGTCCGTTCGCGGTGAGCTTGGAGAACCATTCCGGGCGGCCCTTCGACGGGCTCAGGGCGAACGGTGGAAGAGACCCCATTAAGATAATCGAAAGACTCTGGCTGTGCGGCACGGTCTCGTTTATGCCTGCCCGGTTTTCGTCTATACTTGCTGGAACGTGTTAAATCCCCGGGCCAGGCGATGGCCAGCAAGGAGCGACCCATGCCACACCCAACCACCCGACTACGAGAGTTGCTGCGGGAACCGGGCATCATAATGGCGCCCGGGGCCTATGACTGCCTCACTGCCCGCATAATCGAGAACGCTGGCTTTCCCGCCGTTTACATGACCGGGGCTGGTACCTCGGTGGCTACGCTGGGTTACCCCGACCTGGCCCTGGCCACCATGAGCGAAATGGTGGGGAATGCGGCGGACATTGCCGCCACCGTGGACGTGCCGGTAATTGCGGATGCGGATACCGGATACGGCGGGATTCTGAATATTCAGCGGACTATTCGCCAGTACCAGCGGGCCGGTGTGGCGGGGGTGCACATCGAGGACCAGGAGTTTCCCAAGCGTTGCGGGCACCTGGACAACAAGCGAGTCATCGGCATAGATGAAATGGTGGGCAAGATCAAGGCTGCGGTGGACGCCCGCACCGACGAAGATTTTGTAATTATCGTGCGGACCGATGCCCTGGCGGTGACGGGGTGGGACGACACCATGCGCCGTTGCGAAGCATTCACCAGGGCCGGGGCCGACGTACTGTTCGTGGAGGCGATACGGTCGCCGGAGGAGGCGGAGCGGGTAGTGGCCTCGGTTGAGGTACCCCTGCTTTACAACTTCGTGGAGACGGGCAAGTCGCCGCTGTTCACGGCTGGGGAACTGGAGGAACTGGGTTTCAAGATAGTTATCTATCCGGGCAGCGCGCTGCTGACCGTGAGCAAGGTAGTTGCGAGACTGATGGAAGAACTGAAGGTGAAGGGCACCACGGCCCACCTGGTGGA
The DNA here is from genome assembly GCA_002238505.1 of SAR202 cluster bacterium bin22. Taxonomy (GTDB): domain Bacteria; phylum Chloroflexota; class Dehalococcoidia; order Lucifugimonadales; family UBA3495; genus Bin22. The sequence goes on from MPMM01000007.1 coordinate 35,973, forward strand.
CAACATGATAACTCTGCAGGACTGCTTTGAACTGATGGGGATTTCGGAAATGCTGGCCACGGACGAGATCTATTCTGCCGAGGCGATTAAGGCTGGTCGATGAACGACGAATTGCGCCAGTTCATCAAGGAGGCCCTGGAGCTGGGTCAGTCGCGGGACGCCATCCGGCAGGCGCTGCTGGAGGCAGGCTGGCAGGAACGGGAAGTGCGCAGCGGGCTGGGCGCCTTTGCCGATATGGATTTTCCGGTGGCGGTGCCCCGCCCCAGGCCATACCTTCACGCTCGGGAGGCGTTTCTTTACCTCATTTCCTTTATTGCTCTTTATGTGTTTGCCTTCAGCCTGGGCGCGGTCTTCTTCGGCCTGATTGACTATCACTTCTCCAGTTCCATCTACCGGTATGATTCCGGCCCGTCGGCGGCCCAGACTACGGCGCTGGCCGCGATAATTGTGGCTTTTCCCCTGTACCTGTTCCTGATGCGCCGACTGGCGGCGGCGGTGGCCGCTGACCCGGAGCGGCGGCAGTCCCTTATACGTCGCTGGCTGACCTACCTTACGCTGGTCGTGGGGGCGGCGGTAATCCTGGGGGACGTGATTGCCCTGCTGGCACGGCTGCTGGCGGGCGACCCCACCACCGGATTTGTACTGAAGGTGGTGGCCATCCTCGTAATCACCGGGCCGATTTTCGGGTACTACCTGTGGGACATGCGGCAGGCGGAAGACCAGGTTGTAGAGTCGGCTGCCCGGGCAGCGCCGGTCCTGATGGGCCTGGCAGTAGTGGCGGTTGTGGTGGTGGTTTCGACCATCGGCTACTCCATATACCTGGCGGGGACGCCGGGGCAGCAGCGGGATGTGCGGCTGGACGAGCGGCGGGTAAGCGACTTGCAGAACATTTCCAACAACATAGACAGTTACCTCGATCTCAATTTTGAGATGCCGGGGGCACTTGAAGACTTGATGGGTCCCAGGTTCTTTGTCCGCTCTGTTGAAGACCCGGAAACGGGCGAACCCTACGAGTATCGGGTCATAGAAGGTACGTCCTACGAGCTTTGCGCCATATTCGCCACGGATACGTCGGAGCGAAGGGATGACCGCCGGACTTTCTCCGAACGCGCCTGGGACCATGGCAGGGGGAGGACCTGTTACGAGCTGGAAGCCAAGGCGGAACCCCGATAAACGACGTCAACCAGAGAGGTCTCGGAGGTGCAGCTATGCCTAACGTCGTGCTGGTCATTGATATGGTGCGGGGGTTTGTTGAGCCGGGCCACAACCTTTACTGCGAGGGTTACCGGCCCCTGATTCCCCGAATCCAGGCCCTGCTGGAACGGGAAACCGCCGCCGGTTCCCGGGTCCTGTTCATATCCGACCATCACCTGCCGGATGACCTGGAATTTCAGATCTTTCCCGTCCACTGCGTCATTGGCACCGAGGAACCTGAGGTAATACCGGAGCTGGCCGGATACCTGACCGGCGACAACCTGGTGCCCAAGAACCGGTATAGCGGCTTCTTCAACACCGACCTGGAGCAGCGCCTGGCGGACCTGCAGCCGGTGAAGGTAATCGTGTGCGGGGTATGCACCGACATCTGCGTTCTCCACACCACCTCCGATGCCCGCAACCGGGACTACCGGGTGGAGGTACCGGCGGACTGCGTGGCTACTTTCGACCCGGACGCCCACACCTGGGCATTGGGTCACCTGGAGAAGATCCTGGGGGCACAGGTGGTTTAAGGGGGGTTCTGAACAGGGCATGCTGGGTTTGGGGTCGGGAGAAGAATAGCAGGCACCCAAATTTGCCCATGCGGGGTCTGAAATTTGTAGTAGGGGCGCACGGCCGTGCGCCCCTACGGCGTATGGGAACCTTTTCAGATGGTTCCTAGTTATCGTCTCCGGCTACGGAGGCTTCCCGATTGGTGAAGGCGGGCATTACCTCGGCGGCGAACTGGGAAAGCTGGTCCTTGAACTCCAGCCAGGGCATTCCCTCGGGCCACTGTAGGAGGACGTCCTCGAGGCCCGGGTACTTCTCCTCCATCTCCTGGAGGAAAGGAACAAAGCCTTCGCCCGGTCCGCAGTACCAGGCCTTCTGCTGCACGCCGTCCTCAATGCGCGGGACGCCGGTGGGCGCGCCGGGGGTGCCCCAGGGGCGGCCCTGGGAATCGGTGTAGCGGACGAAGCCGAAGGGTGCGAACCACTTGTAGCGTTCATCGTGGTAGGGGCGGACGCGATCTATGGCCTTCTGCTGGGTATCGTCCAGGCAAAAGCCGAAGCCCAGGCACATATCCTGGCCCAGGGCGATGTCCCTTCCGGCGGCGGTGGCGGCCTGGTGATAGGAGTTGAACATCCGGTCCACCAGGACCTCGCCGGTGAGGGCCACCATGGCCTTGATTCCCCGCTGGGCGATCCACTCCAGGGTTCTGCCGCTGGCGATGGGCTGCCAGATTTCAACGGGCCGGTTCAGGGGACGGGGGACCAGGGTTACGTCTTCCACCTGATAGCCCCGGTAGGGTATGTCCGGCGGAATGGTGTAGTACTTGCCCTTGTGGCTGAAGGAGTCTTCGTTGAAGGCCTTCTGGATGATCTCCATCTGTTCTTCAAACAACTCGCGGTTGGCGTCGTTGTCGATCACGGGCGCGCCGAAGGTCTCGACCTCGCGGGAGTGGTAGCCGCGGCCCACGCCGAAGATGAGGCGACCGCCGGTAAGGATGTCGGCCATGGCGTAGTCCTCGGCCAGGCGAAGGGGGTGCCACATGGGAACGATGTTAAAGGCGGCGCCGAACTTCAACTGCTTTGTGAGCCCGGCCAGGTGCACACCCAGCAGGGTCATGTTGGGCAGGCACTCGTAGCCTTCCCGCTGGAAGTGGTGCTCGGCGGTCCACATGCAGTAGAAGCCGAGTTCGTCCAGGTGTTTGGCCAGAGCTACGGCATGGTCGTAGGCCTGAACCAGCTTTTCGTTGGGATACAGCCGGTCGTTTGCCGGAGTACCGTCGGCGCCAACATTGTCCAGGTCAATCTGGCCGACGTATAAAACGGAAAAACGCTTAATCATTCCCAGTCTCCTCATGTTTTGGGGTCCGCCGCCGGCGGTTTTGATGGCCCGACGGGATGCCGGAGTCCAGCTTCGGACACTCCAAAATTCGGCCTAATTATAGCACGGCCTCAATGCGTTACCTAAGGGGAATCAGCTTGGAGGCAGGGTTCCAGTGGAGGTGACGCCGGCCTGGAGCCTGGGGCAGGCCGCCGCTGAATGGGGACGTCCTGACTGGATGGAGAGATGGGCATTAGGCATAGTCTGGGACAGCCCTTATAATCGGAACAAACCTGGCCGGCCCTGCCCCTGCAGTACAGGGGAAAGGGGTCGGCTGCATTGGAGGCAAGCTATGGATCTGGGATTGCAGGGAAGAGTCGCAATGATAACCGGAGGGAGCCGCGGCCTGGGACGGCGTATTTCGGAGGCCCTGGGACGGGAGGGGTGCGCCCTGTCTATCTGTGCCAGGGATGCAGGACAGTTGGCCACTGCAGTGAATGAACTGTCCGCCCAGGGGTACAAAGTTCGGGGTACCCCGGCAGACGTGACCGACGAGGGAGACGCGCGGCGCTTCTACGAGGAAACGGTGGCCGAGATCGGCGATCCGGACATCCTGGTCAACAACGTGGGCGGCCGGCGGGGGTCAGTCCTCTTTGAGGAGACCAGCATGGAGCAGTTCCGCGAAGGGCTGGAGGTTAACCTGTTCAGCGCGGTGGAGCTTACGGCCATGGCGCTGCCCCACATGAAAGAGCAGGGCTGGGGACGCATCATCAGCATCTCGTCCATTTACGGGCGGGAGCACGGGGGATCCATTGATTACATGACGGGCAAGGCCGCGCTGATTGCCTTTTCCAAGCACCTGGCCCTGCAGATGGCGCCCCACGGTGTGCTGGTCAACTGCGTGGCCCCGGGTTCCATCGACTTCCCGGGAAGTACGTGGGACCGGTTCCAGAATACCCAGACTCCCGAGGTAGTAGCCGAGTTCATTGACCGCAACCTGCCCATGGGGCGATTCGGGTGGCCTCAACCCATAGCAGAAACGGTGGCATTCCTGGCCTCGGACTGCGCCGACCTGATAACGGGGGCGTGCATCAACGTGGATGGGGGGCAGTCCAAGTCGTTGTTCTAGGGGCTGTTTCGCGGACCGGGAGGCGGGCTGACAGTTGCGACTGGAGGCGACTCCTGGAAGGGAGTCACCCTTATCCTGGTCTTCCCCCGTCAAATGGGGAAGGACTCTGGGGGAGTTGATAAAGGACGATGACGTTCAAGCCCGACACCGTAGGGGCGCACGGCCGTGCGCCCCTACATCTGGTTCGCTCAGGACTATTGCCAGTTTGGGCGACGTTGACTGCTAAGTCCGTATCTTCGGGGTACAAAGGCTGGCCCTATCAGGCCAACAGGTTTGAAATTATGAGTGCTAAGAAACTATCTCAAGATTATTCAAGGCAGAGCATTGGGCAAAATGCGACAGCAAAAGAGATTGCTTTTCACCCCCATCCTAACCTTCCCCCGTCAAGGGGGAAGGGATTCTTGAGATAGTCTCTAAGTTCGTGTCGTCATTCCGGCTCAAGGCCGGAATCCAGACGGGTTGCGAAAGGCCAACCGCATGGTACAAGAGGGGCTCTGGATTCCGGCTTTCGCCGGAAAGACGGTTAAACCCCAACCCATAATTACGATGCTGTTGAATTACTAGCCGCCCAGGAAAAAGTCAGCTACGTTGCCCCACTTGGAGGTGTCGCCGCGGTAGATCTCGGTGTAGCCGCACTGGGAGCAGGACACCGTGGTGAATTTTTTGTTCTGCACGTCAAAGAATCGGGAGAAACCTCCGCCCGTGGCGCGGAACTCGTCGGTAGTGTAACTGTTGTTGTTGCACTTTACGCAGGCATATGCGATCCGCTGGGTGGCCATCCTCAATCCTCCTATCCTTGGCGTCCGATGCCGTTGTCATTACTGGCTAATATCCAGCCTATCAGCGGGGTAGATTACTTTCAAGGTCTGTATAGACTTTGGTTTAAGCAAATGCCTCTTCCCATTACCAAACCCGTTGATTGAAGGCCGCATTTCAGTGATGCGGTTCTGATGATGTTATACGATGTGGTTCGACAAGTTCTCGCCGAACGGAGCGGGCGGAGAATGGGCCGGGGCAGAGCAGGGAAGGGGAGCAGAGAAGGGAACAGAACAGGGGAAAACGTCGGCTTCGATAGACCTTCGACAGAGCAGGGACGAAGAGACTTTCGAAGCCAACGGTGGGGCGCTGAACTGATTTCTCAGGCCAGGCTGCCGATGAACTCCCGCCACGCCAATACGCACTTTTCCGGTTCCGAGTGCTGCACGTAGCCCGTGGCGTTGGGAATGGCGACCAACTGGCAGTTGGGCATCAGCGCGGCCATGCCCGAAGCCCGGTCGGGGGTGTTGGTGTCACTATCCCCGGCGACGAGGGCGAGGGCGGGAGTGTGTATTTCGGGCAGGATAGGCGACAGGTCCTGGTTAGCCAGGTAGGCCAGGGTTTCCATGACCACCCGGGGTGTTGTCGCCATCATCTGCTGGGCGTACCACTGGTGGTGGGCGGCGGTGGAGGGATCCGGGGCGATGCGCCGGTCAGCCGAACGCCGTACCCATTCCTCGATTCCCTGCTCTTTGATCAGGTTGTAGTTCTCCAGGTACTGGGCCGCGCCCACAAACTTGTAGGGTGAGGTGCAGGTGGTGACGGTGTGGAGCCGTTCGGGGTGTTCGTAGGCGAACTGGAGGGCTACGGTGCCACCGACGGTTTCGCCGACCAGATGGACCCGGTCCAGTTCCAGGTGGTCCAGCAGGCCCAGGAGGTCGCTGGCAAATCCGCTGAGGGACCAGTCGTAGCCTTCGGGGGGAACTGTGGAGCGGCCGAAGCCCCTGGCATCCAGCCTGATAACCCGATACTGTCGGGACAGCAGGGGAACCCAGGCGTACCAGAGCCTGCCGTTCTTGGCATTGCCGTGGTGGAGGACGATGGTTTCAGGTTCCCGCCAGGGGTCGGTATAGTCGTCATCGTCGTAGTACATTTCCAGGTTGTCTCGCAGTTGTGCGGTGGGCATGGTGGCCTCCTTTCCGGTTTCGAGTTTGATATCTTGGAGAATGTCTTGAAATGGTTGCAGGGTTAACTATGCCAGGCCGCCAGGAGTTTGCCAGTTTCTTCGTCCTTGGTCCTTCCCCATTCAGGGATCTGTGCCTTAAGCGCTGGCGGTCCGCTTGCGATTCCATCTGCAAGGATTCTAGGCCCTTCGGCAGGCTCAGGGCGACATGGTTGATGGCGTGGGTGTTGTTGTGGCCCACAGCCACTCACGCACACATTTAGCACACCATCCGCGCTTTTTCCAACTCCTGTCCGGTGGGACAGACAGAGAGCAGGCAGCAGCCTTCGCAAACCGGGGTTTTGCGGCAAACCCCGCCAGCGTGGTGATCCAGCAGGGCGTGAAACTCGTTAAACAGGGCAACGTTCGGGGGGAGTTGATTGTGGAACATCTCCTGCCAGTCTCCGTACCGGTTGCTGCCGTTTTCCGGGACGATGCCCAGCCGTTCCATAATCCGGATGGTGTAGGTGTCGATGACAAAGGAGGGCTTGCCGGCGGCGTAAACCAGTATATCGTCGGCGGTTTCCGGTCCGATGCCGTGGATGGAGAGGAGTTCCCGGCGCAGAAGCGCAGTATCCTTAGAAAACATGCGGTCCAGGTCGCCTTCGTATCCTTCCAGCAGATGGGCAGCGAAGGCCTTGAGCTTGGCGGCCTTGGCGTTGAAGTAACCCGATGGCCGGATGATTTCTGCCAGGGTTTCCTGGGGAAGGGCTGCAATTGCCTGGAAGGACCAGCAGTGTGCCGCCTTCAAATTGGCCAGGGCAAGTTCGACGTTCTTCCAGGAAGCGGCCTGGGTCAGGATGGCGCCGATGATGACGTCGAAGGGCCCGTCGCCGGGCCACCAGCCTCGCGGACCGTACTCCGCCAGCAACAGGTCGTGCAGGGCAAGGAGGGAGGGCTGGCCGTATGCGGCTCGGGATTCTGCCATCGCTTCTTTCACAGTATCACCGGAATGGGGTCTGCCAGGCGAATTTCTTCGGGCGTCACGGTGCAATTGCAGGCAAGGATATCCACCCCGGCTGCACTGGCTTCCCGCAACGCCTTGCCGAATTCGGGGTCGGAGGTGTCGTGGGGCTTCAGGGACGTGGCATCGCTGCGCTGCACGACGAATATTGCCCCGGCCCGATGCCCTTCCGCCGCCACCTGCGCCAGGGTGTGCAGATGCTTGACGCCCCGGGTGGTGGGCGCGTCGGGAAACAGGGCCACGCCGTCCTCCACCACCAGGGTTACAGACTTGGTCTCCAGGTAGCACTTGCCCGGGGGCCCTTCCAGCATCAGATCCAGGCGGCTTTCGCCACAGGTTACCTCCCGCCGCAGTTCCGGGTAGTCGGCGTAGGGTTCCAATTCGCGCGCCTGCAGCGCCTCCGCCACCAGGGCATTGGGCAGCCGCGCGTCGGCGGAAACCAGGGTGTGGCCCAAGTCCACCAGGGCCAGATCGTACCTGGTCTTGCGGTGCTTGCCGGGGGCGGGCGCCAGCAGCAGTCTCCGTCCCGGCTCGAATAGCTCCCCCAGCCTTCCGGAGTTGGCGACGTGCACCATTTCCTCCCGTCCCGCCACCTCGACCAGGGCAGCGAAGCGGTTCAGGCGGGCAATGAAATGGCCTTCTTCCAGGTCGGGGCTCAGTTTCAACGGTGCCTCACAGGCAGACGGAACGCTTAAGGGCTGGCGATATGGTAGCAATGGTCCCAATCGCTGGCAAACCGGAGGGATGATCGAAGGTGCATGACCCGCCCTGGTGAGACTATAATTTCCTTCAATTATCAGGGAGCCTGCCATGCCCACTTTTCTCGAGAGACTTGACCGCGCCTGCGAGGCAAACCAGAGCCTGGTATGTGTCGGCCTGGACCCGGAGCCGTCCCGCCTGCCCGTGCCAGATGTGCTGGACTTCAACAAGGCGATAATTGACGCCACCGCTGACCTGGTGTGCGCGTACAAGCCCAACCTGTCGTTTTACGAAGCCCTGGGCATTCCCGGGCTGCAAGTCCTGGAAAAGACCGTCCAGCACATTCGGAGTACCGCCCCGAACGCGCAGCTTATTGCCGACGCCAAGCGTGGCGATGGGGGCCCCTCGGCAGCAGCTTACGCAAGGGCGATGTTCCAGGTGTGGGACTTCGACGTGGTAACGGTCAACCCCTGGGGCGGGGGCGAGACTCTGCAGCCCTTCCTGGAAGATGAGAGCAGGGGAGTATATATCTGGTGCCGGGGTTCCTACGCCAGCGCCGCCGACCTGCAGGACCTGCTGGTTGACTCGCCCCACGGGAAGGTGCCGCTGTACGAGCACCTGGCTCGTACTTCCCTGGAGTGGAACGGCAACGGCAACGTCGGTCTCGTGGTCGGGGCCACTGTCCCGGAGCAACTGGCCGCCGTCAGGAGCATCTGTCCTGATGTTCCGTTCCTGATTCCAGGGATAGGAGCGCAGGGAGGAGACCTGGAGGCCTCGGTCAAGCAGGGCACCGACAGCAGGGGCCGGCGGGCCGTGATCAACTCTTCCCGAGGAATCATTTTTGCCTCGGCGGGTACTGACTTTGCGGAAGCAGCGCGCCGGGCGACCATGGAATTACGAGACGCAATAAACCGGACCCTGGAATCTGAGGGGAAAGGGTGGCGCTAGAGGTAAGGATTGGCGACCAGGTGCGCCTGAAGAAACAACACCCCTGCGGCGGCTACCACTGGCGGGTTACACGGCTGGGCGCCGATATAGGGCTGCTGTGCCTCAACTGCCGCCGGCATGTGATGATTCCCCGGCCCCAGCTGCAGCGGCGGGTACGGGAAGTGCTGCCGGCGGAGGGTTCGTCCGACCAAGCGGGGGACTCGCAAAGCTAAAGGGCCGCCTCGCAAGGGAGGCGACCCTCTTATTGTTCTCGTTTTATTGTTCTCGTAGGCGTGGCCTGGAAGTGTTTGAAGGGGATCCTGGCGGGCTGGACTACCGCCCGCTCCGCACCAGACCGCCCACCCGCTCGGGGATGGAAGGGGTTGTGGCCTCCCATTCTTCCAGGTGGATGTGGAAGTCGCTGAGGTGCTTGACCAGGGTGTCCATGAAGTTACGCACGGCCCGGCCCAGGAACTTGCCCCGCAGGGTGCAGACGCCCAGCACGTTGGAGGGGAAAATGTGCTCCAGCGATACTACGCCCAGCTTGTCGTGGTCCTCCGGGTGCAAGGTGAAGTCATTGCCCACGGCTACGCCCATGCCAATTTCCACGTACTGCTTGACCGACTCGGCGTGGTCCACGGCCAGCACGATGTCAAACCGGATGCCGTTGTCCTTGAAGGCCTGTTCCAGGTTGCGGCGGGTGAGACTCTCGGGACTGGACAGGATCAAGGGCCAGTTGGCGATTTCCTCAAGTTCGATAGGGTGCTTCTGCAGCAACTGGTGCCCCGGTGGAGTCAGCAGGACAACCTTGTACTCGAACAGCTTGAAGAACTCCAGCGATGGTTCGTCGGTGGGCGGTGGCGAGGTAATTGCCAGGTCCAGTTCGCCGGACTTTACCATCTGGATCAGGGTTGTGTAGGGTCGGGCGGTGAGCTGCAGGCGGACGTCGGGGTAGAAGTCTAGGTAGGACTGGATGGGCTTGGGCAGGTGGTGGGTTACTACGTCGGGATAAGCGCCTATGTGAAGGGAACCGCGCCGCTCGGTGTAGTCCATCTGGGTCTTGAGGGTATCCACGGATTCTACTATCGGGGTTATCAATTCGAGGAATATGGAGCCTTCGGAGGTGAGCTGGATTGGTCGTTTGATTCGGTCGAACAGGGTAATGCCGAATTCGTCCTCCAGCTTGCGTAAATGGGTGGTTACCGTAGGCTGACCCAGTTCCAGCTTGCGCGCCGCCTTGGAAACGCTGTGGAGTCGGGCCACATGGTAAAAGCTGATAATCTCCCGCAGCTCCATAATGGCAGGTTACCTCACATGGATTTAGGACATATAATACATCGATATAAAATATTATACAATATCGCTTGACAAAATACTAATATCTCTTGAGAATGAGGAATGCCGGCATATGTCGGAAAATGCAAATAACGTTTTACATCTTTGCCTCTGGGTTTAAGGAGGAACAGGGCTAATGGCTTTCGTTATTACCGAACCCTGTATCGGGGTCAAAGATGCTTCCTGCGTTGAGGTGTGTCCCGTGGACTGCATCCACACTGACGACGAGGAGGAGATGTACTTCATCAATCCCGATGACTGCATCGACTGCGCCTATTGCGAGTCTGCCTGCCCGGTGAATGCCATATTTGACGAATTTACCGTACCCGCCCACCTCCGGGAATATACCCAAAAGAACCGGGCCTTCTTCCGCAAATAATCCCTGGTCTGCAAGAGCTGGCGGGCCCCTCCCAGTGGCCAAAGGCAATCCTGATTCGACGCGTACCCCGGTGGCCGGGCCCGCAAGTAAAAAGGAACCAGCTTGGACCTCTTTTTCCTGATCGTCCGACGGCTTAACGTCATCGGAAACTTCAAAGAACTGGGCACCGACCGCCAACGCAAGGAAACCCTCATTGGCCTGGCCGCAACCCAGTTGCTGGTACAGCTGGCCAGTATGCCCATTGCCCTGGTCATCCCTTCGGTAGCCCGCCACTTCGATGTGAACGTGGCAGAGGCGGCCTGGATGGTCGTAATCCGCCTGCTGATGCTGGGCAGCACTGTATTCCTGGCCGCCCGGCTGGGCCAGAAGTACGGTCACGCGCGGATCTACTTCATCGGCGCCATTGTCCTGTCCGGCGGCAGCGTGATGGCCGCAACCTCCTTCTCCACCATGCAGCTTATTCTGTGGAGCGGACTGGTGGGCATTGGCGGGGCCATGGTGACCGCCAACTCCAACGCCATCCTGTCCATGGTTTTCCCCGCCGAGGAACGGGGCCGGGCCTTCGCCGTGCCGGTGGTGGCAGCCCGTTTTGGAACGTTGATCGGCCTGGGTATGTTCGGGCTGTTCCTCCAGTTCTTCAGCCTGCAGTGGGGCTGGCGGATGGTGTTCCTGTCCTCCCTGCCGATAGGGTTGCTGGCCATTTATTGCAGTTTGCCGCTTCTGAAGTACCATGTTCAACAGAACGTGGCGGAGATGAAGCAGGTTTCCATCAACTACGTGGGCGCCATCCTGATGGTGGCCACCCTGGGAACTTTCATACTTTCGGGCCTGCACATCCACGAAGGGGCGGAGTCGTTCACCACGCCCGACGCCCTCGGCTACCACATCCCGATGCACCTGCTGTTCTTTGCCTGCCTTGCCCTTTTCTTCGTCATCCAGCAGCGAAGCAGCGACCCATTCGTTCAGTTCGGGTACTTCAAGCAGAAATACTTCTCGATGGCGCTGTTCACCAACACGTGCTTCCACCTGTCCATGCTGGCGGTTACGACCCTGATACCGATCCTGGTGGAGAACGGGCTGGGTCAACCTCCCATATTTGTGGCGCTGGTGCTGCTGCCCAACCAGGTACTGGGCCTGTTCCTGCCCACGCTGGGAGGGTGGATTCATGACCGGCATGATCCCAGGTGGCTGCGTCCGGCTTCCCTTTTGCTCATAGCGTCGGGATTCTTCCTGGCCGGTTTCTTTGCGGACGACATTCCCGTGCTGGCGCTGCCTTTACTCCTGTTGCCCATCGCGATAGGGTCCAACATGTTCAATTCGCCCAACAATGCTACGGTGATGAACTCGCTGCCGGATAACCGAAGTTTTGCCTCCGGTATGCTGGAAACTACGCGGCAGATGGGCCACTCAATAGGTACTACAGTCAGCGCAACCGTGCTTGGACTGGCCCTGCCCGTGGCTATCGACCTGCTGCCCAGGGCGGAGGCCCAGACCCATTATCTGAGCGGGTTCCAAATTTCGGCCCTGGCCGTAGTCTGGATAATGATGTCGGGGGGCATTGTGGCTATTTTCCAGCGCACCCCCACTGCCAGGTCGGAGCAGCCCCGGGCCGCGCCTGCGCCCCAGCCGGGAGGCGGCGATAACTGAGGCAGATTTCCCACGATTGAACACGGAGAGACACGAAGGAAGGCGGGAAAGATCCTTCGTGTTTTTTTGTGTTTCGCGAAATTGAAGGACAGAATTACCAGACTCACGGGAGCGAAAGGCAGGAAAACGGCGTGGTAACAGCAGCTGCCCTCTCAGTACCTGGACTTTACCCAGGACCTCTGCTGGAGTATGGTGCCGGAGTGCCGACGCCAAAGCTGCTGGCACCCTGACGCAGATCCTGTAATGAAGTGTGGGATTCAAGAGAACAGAAAAGGGCGCGGCCACAGGGCCCGCCCCTTTTGCGAAGACAGGAAAAGCCCGGGGAATGGGGCGACAGTGCCTGCGGCGTTGCCTCAACCAGGACTTCAGGATACTGTCCGATAAGGAAGGGAAACGAACCTCGAAAGAGATGGAATTCCTAAAGCGCCCCGCAAAGGACAAGCCAAGGTGACCGGGAACCGCGACCAGGACATGAAGCGCTCCGGACGGAGCCTTTTCGCAAACATGGTGATTCTTGCCGCAGGCATGGCGGCTCTGGCCTGTGCCGGGCCGCCCTCGTCCGCCACTCCATGGCCGGAAAAACACACAACCGTCGCCGCCCCGGAGGAAAAGGGGCTGTCCACTCTCCCAGCGCCGACGGGTACCAGCGCCCCCGACACCGGGGACACCGTGACGGCCCAGGTGCGGGCTGAAACTACCAGGTACCCCACGCCGTCGGCCGCGAATACGCCCGAAGTCGGGGCAACCGTGCTACCGGACATTCCGGCAACTGCCGCTGCCCAGGAGGAAAAGAAGCCGGCCACACTCCCGGCTCCGACTGGTACCGGCGCCCCGGACACCGGGAACAACGTGACGGCCAAGGCGCGGGCTGAAACGACCAGAAATCCCATGCCGCCGGCCGCGAATACCCCGGAAATCGAGCCAACCGTGACGCCGGACATTCCGGCAACCGCCACCGCCCGGGAGGAAAAGGAGCTGACCACTCGCCCAGCGCCGACGGCCACTATCATCCCCGTCCGACCTGAACTGTACCTGCTGGCCGATACACCGGAACACATGGCATACGTCTCCTGGCTGTGGGAAAGCGTCACCGGCGGCGAGGGTCAGGAGTTCACCGGATTCAAGGAACTGGCAACAGAGTTCACCATCCACAACAATGTATCCCTCCGGGGTGACAACGGCCTGTACCTGATGCTGGCCGACGGCTCTATCAACGGCCAGGGCTACTATTTCGGCCTGCAGACTGAAGTCCACGCCCCCGAACCTCCATTCCGGCGGGGAAAGGGTCTCATCTTTTCGCGCTGGGGCACCCGTGACCTGGCCAACGCCCGCTACTCCGACGAGGACGGCTGGACAGAGTCGTCTGGCCACGAGGGGGACTTCATAGGGATTCGCCGGTCATACGAATGGGGAGCCGGAGACTACCGCGTGACGCTGGCGCCCGACGGGGAACCCGATGAGGACGGCGTATGGATGAGTCTGCGGATCACCGACCTCCAGACTGACGTCACGACCTGGGTCGGCTCCCTGGAATTTCCCGCCGACGACGGTCATGCAACTATTAGCCCGCATTCCTACTCAACCATTGAGATATACGGCAGCAAGATCATACCGGTTGAAATCCCCCAGTGGCACGTCAGCATCAACAGGCCCGAGGGAGACGGCATAAGAGCGACTAGCGGTCGGACGGGATACTCTCCCTTCTACGGGCAGATCACCAACAACGAGGCAAACTACAACGACGAGACTCAGCAAATCCATCTCAGGGTCGGGGGAGACATCTCCAGGGATACCAGGGGGGAAACGATCTCATTTGAAGACCCAGAGGGCGGTTCAGGGTAGCCACATAGGGGAAGGTCCGTGCTTGAGAGGAAGGCTCCAGGCCGGTTCCGACCCACGGCGGAGAGAATGAATCAGGAAGTCCCGAAAAAGGCAAACCTTTCCAGGCACGCCACGACATAAGGGACAGGGTGTCTTGACTCTCTCTTGAAGGATAAGCTTTTGCCAGACGAGGCTGGGACGGGTACACTATGCGGGCAAATTCCAGAGGGTCTTTGACCCTTCCAAGACTTGAGAATAAGAGGTAGCTAACCATGGCCCTGTTTTTGCGGGACGACGAGGTAAACCAGGCTGTCAACATGGATGAGATGCTGGTGGCCATCGAAAATATGCAGCGCCACTACGGCCTCGGAGAGGTGATGAACCTGGGGCGGCGCAAGATTGTCGCGCCGGGCGGACTGCTGTCGGTTATGGGAGGCGGCCTGTTCTACGACGGCATCCTGGGCGTCAAGACCTACACCGTGGTGCAGGGCAAGTATTCCTTCCAGGTCAGTATCTACAACGCAGACACGGGCGAGCTTATGTGCTACACCCAGGCCAACCGACTGGGCCAGCTTCGCACCGGCGCCACCACCGGCGTGGCGGTGAAGCACCTGTCCAATCCCGATGCCGCCACGGTAGGAATTATTGGCACGGGCTACCAGGCGCCCACCCAGCTGGAGGCGGTCAGCAAGGTGCGGGACCTGAAAAAGGTCAAGGCCTACAGCCGCACGCCCGAGCGTCGGGAAGCCTTTGCCCAGGCCATGACCAACTCCCTGGGCGTGACGGTGGACGCGGCGGAAAGCAGCGAGGAGGCGGTGTCGGGCTGCGACATTGTCATCTGTATTGCTGCCGTGCTGGACCCGGTGCTGCAGGGGGAGTGGCTTTCGCCCGGGGCAACGGTCATCGGGGCCGGACCAACGACCTGGAGAGCGCGAGAGGTGGACGATGCCACCTTTGCCAGGGCGGCCAAGATCTTTGTGGACTCGCCGGAGCAGGCTCCCATTGAGGTGGGGGATATGGCCGGCGCCGTGGACCGGGGCATACTACAGTGGAGCCAGCTTCAGGAATTGCGCCACGTGGTGTCGGGCGCGGTCAAGGGCCGGGACAGCGCAGACCAGATCATCTATGCCAAGTTGATGGGCACGGGCGTGGCCGACGTGGCCGCCGCCAAGCTGGCCCACGACAATGCCAAGGCCAGGGGCCTGGGTATGGAAATGGAGTGGTAGGGTCTCTCTATACGACCCACGAGTGGGCACGAATAAGCAGGAATGATAGACGGTATTGCTTGTTTTCGTGCCTCTTCGAGTGGCTGAGACATACGGGGGCGGGTTCAAAACCCGCCCCCGCTTTTTGTTTCCCGAGGAGGTCTCCCAGCCAACCCCATTTGTGAGCATTCGTGGCTATTTGCGGATAGGCTCCACTAAGAAACTATCTCAAGATTATTCAAGGCAGAGCATTGGGCAAAATGTGACAGCGAGAGAGACTGCTTTTCACCCCCATTCCTTCGGCAGGCTCAGGCCAGGCTCTAACCTTCCCCCGTCAAGGGGGAAGGGATTTTGAGATAGTCCCTAAGGCCACATTATCCAGCCGGTGTGGTCGGTGCGGGCGCGGAAGAGATGGCCGCCGCCGGTGGTGACGTAGAGGGTTTTCATGTCGGCGTCGCCGAAGCAGCAGTTGGTGGCCCGTTCTACGCGGATGGGGTGAGTTTCCAGTACCCTTCCTTCCGGCGAGAATACATAAATCATGGGGCCAGGTCCGGCCGACTCCCAGCCGGCGCAGACAATGATGTTGCCGTCGGTGTCCAGGGTCATGCCATCCACGCCCCGCTGGGCGCCCCGGTGGTCCACTCCGAAGGTGTGCAGGGTCTCGTAGTCACCCAGGGACCCGTCGTCGTTGATGGGGTAGGCACGCAACTCCCGCAGGCGATCCAGGCCGTAGTCGCTCTGGGCTACGTACAGGGTCTTCTGGTCGCGGGAGATGATGATGCCGTTGGGTCGGGAAATGTCGGTGGTTACCCGCTTCAGTTCGTAGTTGCCGTCGCCGGTGGGGTCCAGCCTCAGGACCGACATGTGGTCAAGTTCCTGGGGGCCGCTGTCGCCGATACCGCTGTAGGGGTCGGAAAACCAGATGCGGCCGGAACGGTCCACCACCAGGTCGTTGGGGTTGTTATGCCGTTTGCCGTCAAGCGTGTGGGGCAGGGAGGTAACCGTCTGGCCGTCCTTTTCAAATCGGACAATGCGGCGTCCACCCTGCTGGCAGCCGAAGAGGTTGCCGGAGACGTCGAAACAGAGGCCGTTGACATGGTTGACGCCGGTGAAATATTCGGTGGTCTCTCCGGATTTGGGGTCATACCTCAGCAAACGGCTCTCGGGGATGTGGGTAAAAATGACCGACTCGCCGTCCCACACCGGCCCTTCGGTGGTGCCGCCATAGGGTCCCGCTACCAGTTCAAAGTCCCAACTCATGGCTTTGCCCTCCTGGGGCTGCAAGCGCCCTGTACTATGTCCTGAATCTACACCTCTGTACCTTGTCAGACCGGCCCCTGCCCCTCCGCCGGCTGCAGGTAGGCGTCTATTTGCTCTATGTTGTAGCTGCCGCGCTGCATCAGCAGGGCCTCCACTGCCGCCCGGGCCGTGTCAAGGGAGGTAAAGCAGGGGATGCGGCGGTCCACGGCCGCCCGGCGGATGTAGAAGCCGTCCCGCAGCACGGAGGTGTCGCCCGACAGGGTGTTCACCACTGCCGACACCGTGCCGTCATTGATGACGTCCACCACATTGGGATAGGACTCGGTCAGCAGCTTGGTGACCATGGTTACGGGCATGCCGGTGGCCTGGATCATGGCCGCCGTACCCTCGGTGGCATACAGCTTGCAGCCGGCTTCCAGCAGTTCACGGATGAGGGCTAGGGACTCCGCCTTTTGCTGGTCGGCAATGCTCAACAGGATGCCGTCGCCCTCTTTCAGGCTGAGGCTGGCCGCCAGCAGGGCCTTGGACAGGGCGCCGGGGAAGTCGCGGTCTATGCCCATAACCTCGCCGGTGGACTTCATTTCCGGACCCAGGTAGGAGTCCACTCCCACCAGCTTGGACATGGAGAAGACGGGCGCCTTGATGGCTGCCAGCTTCTGCCTGGGCCAAAGGCCGCCGGAGTATCCCATGTTGGCCAGGGTCTCGCCGAGCATGACCCGGGTGGCGATGCTGGCCACGGGGACGCTGGTGACTTTGGAGATGAAGGGGATGGTACGGCTGCCCCGGGGGTTGACCTCAATGATGTAAACGGTGGTCTCCGACTCGTCCGATGGCGCGTGGGGGCTGCGGTAGGCGCTGCCGCCCTGGATGACGAACTGGATATTCATCAGGCCGCGCACGCCCATGGCCAGGCCGATGCGGGTGGTGTACTCCACCAGGGTGTCCACTTCCTGTTCGGTCAGGTTCAGGCCCGGGTATATGGCCATGGAGTCGCCGCTGTGGACGCCGGCCCGCTCGATGTGCTCCATAATGCCGGGGATGAGCACCTGTTCCCCGTCGCAGATGGCGTCCACCTCGCATTCCTTGCCTTCCATGTAGTGGTCCACCAGCACGTGCCTTTCGGGAGTTACCTCGGTGGCCACCGTCAGGTACCGGACCAGTTCCGAGGCGTTCTGGACGATTTCCATGGCCCGGCCGCCCAGCACGTAGCTGGGACGTACGACCACGGGATAGCCGATGTTCTGGGCCACCTGCAGCGCCTCGGATACAGAGGCAACGGAGGCCCCGGGCGGCTGGGGAATGCCCAGCCTGGACAGGAACTCCTCAAAGCGCTGGCGGTCCGAGGCCACGTCAATGGAGTCGGCGCTGGAGCCCAGGATGGGCAGGCCGGCATTGGCCAGAGACTGGGACAGGTTAATAGCCGTCTGGCCTCCAAACTGCACGACCGAGGGTGGAGGCACGTCGTCCACAGTTTCGTTCTCGATGATGTCCCGCACCGCCTCTTCGTCCAGCGGTTCGAAGTAGAGGCGGTCGCTGGTATCGAAGTCGGTGGAGACCGTCTCCGGGTTGGAGTTAATCATCACGCTGGAGACGCCGGCCGCGGATAGAGCCCAGGCAGCGTGAACGCTGCAGTAGTCAAACTCGATGCCCTGACCGATGCGGATGGGTCCGCTGCCGATGACGATGGCCTTTTTGCCGGGGAGGGCCGGAGCCTCGTTTTCCTGCTCGTAGGTGCTGTAGTAGTAGGGTGTGATGGCCTCGAACTCGGCGGCGCAGGTGTCCACCATCTTGTACACCGGGCGCAGGTCCCAGTCGTGCCTCAGGTTACGCACCTGCTCGGCCAGCATGTCGGCCAGGGTGCCCACCTGCTGGTCGGAGAAACCCAGCCGCTTGGCCCGGTAAAGCAGGTCGGGGGTTAGGGTTTCACGCAGGAGCCGCCGTTCCATGTTTACGATGCGCTGCATGGCGCTGATGAACCAGGGATCGACATAGGTGCGGTTCATCAGGTCTTCGGCAGAGGTGTTCCGGCGCAGGGCAGACATCATGGCCCACAGGCGCAGGTCGTTGGGCCCCAGCAATTCCTCCGGGTCCTTTCCGGCCTTCTCGTACTCTGCCGAGGCTCCTTCCCAAAGGAGGGTGCGGTTGCCAATTTCCAGGGAGCGGGTGGCCTTCTGGAGAGCAGCCTCGAAGGAGCGGTCAACGGCCATTACCTCGCCGGTGGCCTTCATCTGGGTGGTTATCTGGCGGTCGCCGTTGGGGAACTTGTCAAAGGGCCAGCGGGGTATCTTGACCACGCAGTAGTCGAGGGCCGGTTCAAAGGCCGCCCCGGTCTTGCCGGTTACGGCGTTGGGGATTTCGTGCAGGCGCTTGCCCACGGCAATCTTGGCGGACACCCGGGCGATGGGGTAGCCGGTGGCCTTGCTGGCCAGGGCAGAACTGCGGCTGACCCGGGGGTTTACTTCGATGACGTAGTAGTCGGAATCGGGTTCCCAGTGGGACTGCAGGGCGTCTTCCACCCGGGGATGGGGACGCAGGGCCATCTGGATGTTGCAGCCACCCTCGATGCCCAGGCCACGAATGATTTTAAGGCTGGCCGTCCGGAGCATCTGGTACTCCTTGTCGGACAGGGTCTGGCTGGGGGCCACTACGATGCTGTCGCCGGTGTGGGCGCCCATGGGGTCGAAGTTTTCCATGTTGCAGACGGTGATGCAGTTGTCGTCGCCGTCCCGGATTACTTCGTACTCGATCTCCTTCCAGCCCACCAGGGAGCGTTCCAGCAGCACCTGGGAGATGGGGCTGAGGGTTAAGCCGGACTGGACAATTTCCTCGAACTGCTGAGGGGTGTTGGCGATGCCGCCGCCGGTACCGCCCAGGGTATAAGCGGGGCGGATCACCAGGGGCAGGCCCACCTCTTCGCAGTATTCCTGCGCCTCTTCCATGGAGTTGACGGTGCGGTTGGGCGGTTCCGGTTCGCCGATGTCGTGGAGGAAGTTGCGAAAAAACTCCCGGTCCTCGGCCTTGCGGATGGTTTCCAGCGGGGTGCCCAGCAACCGGACGTTGTACCGGTCCAGCACGCCGGCGTCAGAGAGGGCCACGGCCAGGTTGAGGCCGGTCTGTCCTCCTAAAGTAGGAAGAACGCCCTGGGGACGCTCCCTGGCGATGATGCGTTCGATGACTTCCACGGTTAGGGGTTCGATGTAAACGTGGTCGGCGATGTCCGTGTCGGTCATGATGGTGGCCGGGTTGGAGTTGACCAGGACTACGGAGACGCCTTCTTCCCGAAGGGCCTTGCAGGCCTGGGTTCCCGCGTAGTCGAACTCGGCGGCCTGGCCGATGACGATGGGCCCGGAGCCGATTACCAGTACCTTTTCCAGTGGCGGCGTGTTATTGCTCAAGTCAGCCTGAATTCCTCCCCGATAATTGATTGTCTGCCGTTGAACATTGCCTTGGCATGGGATGGGCGCCCACGCGGGACGCCCATGGGGTCTGCGCTGGCTACAGCCTTTACGCTCCCCCGGTTTCAATCGGAAGGGCAGCAACCCGGGCTGCCCACTCAAGCAACAGCCCTGGTCCCTTCTTAACCGAAGGTCGGCAGCCGGCCAGGCAGTTGCATCAAGCCCCGATCGTAAAGGTGGTTGATCATTTCGCAGCAGAAGGAGCCGTAATAAACTCCGTCAAAGTCCAGCTTGGCCATTCCGGGGTAGTCCTGCTCCGCCCGGGGCGGAATCCGGAAATTCACCGTGTCTTCGGCGGTCTTCTGCACCTCGATGCAGCCCACGGGCTCTTCGTAAACCCGGTTGTTGCGCAGGTCCACCAGCTTTACGTTCAACTCCCAGCGGCTGCCCAGGCGGGCCCGGCTTACCGAGGCCAACTGGTAGCCAAAGTTGTTGTGTTCAATCTTCGGGACTATCTGGTCCAGCAGCCCCAACATGTTGGACAAATTGATGGGAAGATCGGCTTCTATGCCTTCTTCCACAAGTACCAGCGCAAAGGTGGACATAATAACCCTCCAAATAATGCAATCAGGAATCGAACTAACCGGACCGTCCGCCGGAAATTCCGCAGCGCCGCGCGGAAACGTCAGCGTCGGCCTTTAACACATCCCCTGCCACACCTCCACACATAAAGGTTAGTGGTTGAATTCCTTAACCATCCCCAGGAATTCGTCGAAAATATACTCGTTGTCCCTGGGCCCGGGCGATGCCTCTGAGTGGTATTGGATAGTAAACAGGGGCATATCCCGGTGGCGGGTTCCTTCGACGGTACCGTCGTTAAGATTTATGTGGGACACTTCCAGCCCCGGGGGCAGGGTGTCCGGATTGACCGCAAAGCCGTGGTTCTGGGCGGTGATATAAACCCGCCCGGTGGCCAGGTCCTGCACCGGATGGTTGCCGCCCCGGTGACCGAACTTCAGCTTGAAAGTGTCGGCGCCCAGGGCCCGGGCCACCAGTTGGTGGCCGAGGCAGATTCCCATCACCGGCACCCGGCCCAATATCTGCCGGACGTTGCCCACGACGTAGTCCAGCAACTGAGGGTCCCCGGGCCCCGGAGACAGCAGGATGCCGGAGGGATTCATCGCCAGCATATCTTGCGCGGAGGTTTCCGCCGGCACCGCGATGACCTCGCAGCCCCGCGCCTGAAGCAGGCGCAGGATGTTGTATTTCAGTCCTACATCAGTTACCAGGATGCGGCGCTCGGGCATCTCGCCATCATTATCTTCCGAACCCGCAACTAGGGTTGGCCGAGAAATACTCCCGCTGGCTCGTATTCGAAGAGTCTCCAATGTGACAGGCTGCCCGTCCCAACCGTATTTGTCTTCCGCCGTTACCGTCCGCACCAGGTCCTGGTCTTCGTACCGGGGCATTTCGGCCAGCCTGGCTGCGGCGGCTTCCGGCGAACCGGTGGTCAGCAGGCCCATCATTACCCCGCGGTCCCGCAGGCGGCGGGTGATGGCCCGGGTGTCCACCCCGCAGATTCCCGGGATGCCCTGGGCCCTCAGGTATTCGTCCAGGGTTCGATCGCTCCGGCCATGGCTGGGCTGGTCGCAATGTTCCCGAACAATGAAGCCGGCCACTCGAATTCCGGCCGACTCAAAGTCCTGGGGATTAATACCGTAGTTACCTACCAGAGGATAAGTCAAGGTAACCAGTTGACCAGCATAGGAAGGATCGGTGAGGACCTCCTGGTAACCGGTCATGCTGGTATTGAAAACTACCTCGCCGTGGCCGTCCACCCGGGCGCCCATAGACTCGCCCCGGTGCACCGAACCATCCTCCAGGACCAGATAAGCCGGAACGGAACTATCGCTATCGGAAGTTGCCAATGTTCAGAACCTCTTTTTCTCTTCGAATCCACGAACGGGCACGAATCGCGATGAACAATCGTCGGTGAACGTACGTGGTAATTCGTGGATAAACTAACTCTCTAGACGCCAAAATCCTGGTGTACCAGTCGGCCCTCGACCATGGTGGCCACCACCCGGCCCTTCAGAGAGGCTCCCTGCAGTGGCGTGTTGCGGCCCCTGGAGGCGAACTGGCTGGTGTCCACCGTCCACTCCAGGTTGGGGTCAAACAGGACCAGGTCGGCCGGCGATCCTGCCTCCAGGGTAGCGTACTGCTCAAAACTTGGGCCGAGCACGCGCGCCGGTCCCACGGTCAGGCGGTCCACGAGGGTGCTCAGGGAGATGCGTCCGCCGTGCACCAAGGCCAGCAGTGAACCCAGGGCCGTTTCCAGTACGCTGATGCCAAAGGAGGCTTCTTCGTAGGTGACTTCCTTGCTGGCCAGTTCGTGGGGCGCGTGGTCGGTAGCAATGCAGTCAATCACGCCCTCGGCCAGACCTTCGATCAAAGCTTCAACGTCGCTCCTGCCGCGCAGGGGCGGATATACCTTGGTGGAGGTGTCGTAGTTAAGGGTTCCGGCGGTGCGGACCGTATCGCCCTGGTACCCCAGTGCCCATTCGTCGGTGAGATATAGGTGCTGGGGACACACTTCGCAGGTTACCGACACCCCCCGCTGACGGGCCTGTCGCACGAGGTCCACGGAACCGGCGGTGCTCAGGTGGGCCAGGTGCAGCCAGCCGCCGGTCATTTCGGCCAGGGCCAGGTCGCGGGAAACCATGGCCTCCTCGGCGGCGGCGGGAATGCCGGGAAGGCCCAGGCGGGTGGCAGTCCACCCTTCGGCCATGACTCCCCCGGGGCAGAGGCTGTGTTCCTGGCAGTGGTTGATAACCGGCATGCCCAGGTCCAGGGTGTAGGTCAGGGCCAGGCGCATGATGTTGGGGTCGTAAACCGGGTCGCCGTCGTCACTGTAGGCCACGACACCGGCGGCGGCCAGTTCTTCCATTTCGCAGAGTTCGCGGCCTTTGCGGCCCTTGGTAACGGCGCCAATGGGAAAGACGCGTACCAGGGCGTCGGCGTCGGCCCGCCGCTTCACCAGTTCCACCACTGCCTCATTGTCGATGGCAGGGTCGGTGTTGGGCATACAGCACACTGAGGTGAAACCGCCACGGGCGGCAGCGCGGGCGCCGGTGGCTATGGTCTCCTTGTATTCATAGCCGGGCTCACGCAGGTGGGAGTGCAGGTCAATGAACCCGGGAGCCACCACCAGCCCGTTGGAAGGGATGGAATGGGTGCCGTCGGGCACATCGGATGGGGAAAGAATGGGGCCGGCGGAAACGATCCTGCCCTCCTGGGTCAGGACGTCGCCTGCGGCGTCCATGCCCCGCCCGGGGTCAACTATTCGGGCGCCCTTTATCAGTACCGGTCTGTTGTGGGTTCGATTCAACAATGCCTTTTGTCCTGGAGCATATTTTGTTCACGAAGAGACACAGGGTTCACCAGGTCTTGCTTCTCTTCCTTCGTGGTTCTTCGCACGCCTTCGTGGGCTACGAATTGCCCTCGCCGTTGCGCCCGCCCCGACCGGCGCACAGGCGGTAGAGCAGGGCCATGCGGACGGCCACCCCGTTGGTGACCTGGGCTTCAATGACCGAGCTTTCGCCGTGGGCCAGGGACGTGCTGATTTCCACGCCTTCGTTCATGGGTCCGGGATGCATTACCAGGGCGCCGGACCTGGCCTTGGCCAGACGATCGTCGGTTACCTGCCAGCGGCGGATGTACTCCCGTATGCTGGGGAGAAAACCGCCTTGCTGTCGCTCCGACTGAAGGCGCAGGGCCATCACCACGTCGGCCCCTTCGATGGCCCGGTCCAGATCGGTATCAACCTCCACCTGGGCGAAGGGATGGTCCTCCTCCAGTTCATCCCTTCCGCTGAGCAGGTCCAGGGGCATAAGGGTGGTGGGACCGGACAAGACAACCTGGGCGCCCATTTTGGTCAGGCCCCAGAGGTTGGAACGGGCCACCCGGCTGTGCAGGACGTCGCCAACGATTACTACCCGGGCGCCGGAAAGGGACCCCAGCCTTTCCCGCATGGTGTACAGGTCCAGCAGGGCCTGGGTGGGGTGGGCGTGGAGACCGTCACCGGCGTTGATTATCGAAACCTGGGGCAGGTGGCGGGCCAGCAAGTAGGGCGCGCCGGAGTGGGGATGCCGGACGACTAACACATCCACGCCCATGGCCTGCAGGGTTAAGCCCGTGTTCAGCAGGGACTCGCCCTTGTCCACGCTGCTGCCGGAACTGGCCATATTGATGACATCGGCGCTGAGTACCTTTCCCGCTTCCTCGAAGGAGATGCGGGTGCGGGTGCTGGACTCGTAGAACATGGTAACGACGACGCGGCCGCGCAGGGTGGGCACTTTCTTGATGTCACGACCCAGGACTTCGACCATGGCCCCGGTGTCGTCCAGAACCGAGGCGATTTCGTCAGGGGTGAAATCGTCCAGGTCCAGCACGTTACGGCGGGTGCTGGCTGTCCCGGCCAGGGTTACATCCTGGGGGTCGTTGCCCAGGGCCATTGCGTCCGGAGTGGTCATTTTATCTCCCGCCCCAGCTTGACGATGATTACGTCCTCGTTCTGGTCGGTTTCCGTCAGCCTGACCTTGACTTCTTCGTCCAGGCTGGTAGGCACGTTCTTGCCCACGTAGTCCGCCCGGATAGGCAGTTCGCGGTGCCCCCGGTCCACCAGGATGGCCAGTTGCACCTGTCGGGGACGTCCCAGGTCGCTGAGAGCATCCAGCGCGGCCCGGATGGTGCGGCCGGTAAAGAGCACATCGTCCACCAGCACAACGCGCTTTCCCTGGATGTCCACGGGGAACTTGGTAGGCCTGACCCTGGGGTTTTCCCGTGCCTGCAGGTCGTCGCGGTAAAGGTTGATGTCCAGTTCGGCCAGGGGCGCCTGGCTGCCCTCAAAACGCTGGATGTTCTCCGCCAGTCGCTGGGACAGTATCACGCCCCGGGTGTGAATGCCTACCAGCACCAGGTCCCCAACGCCCCGGTTCCGCTCCAGGATTTCGTGGGCGATGCGGGACATGGAGCGCTGGATCTCCTGCGCATCCATTATCTGGCGTTCGGGCCGTTCAGTGCCGCTTGATGCCATAACCAAATCCGTCAAATCCGGGTCAGGCCCGGGCGCCACTCATCGTATTGATGGTGTTCACCAGCGTGGTCATTGCCTCTTCAAGCTGGTCGCCAACGGACTGGTCCAGCAAGTTTCCGTCACTGTCAAAGACGCTGGCGGCGTTGGGCACCAGCACCATGGGCCTGGGAATCAGCCATGCCCCCTCGCACTGGAGGCAGTCGGACAGGTGCAGGTGCATCCGGATTCCGCCGGAGCGTCCTGGGGTGGTACTCATGGCAAAGACTACCTTGTTGGTCCAGCAGTTGGGCGGGCGGCAGGTCCACTCGATGGCGTTCTTCATCACTGCAGATATGGAGTGGTTGTATTCCGGCGACGCAACCAGCAGTCCGTCGGCGCCTTGCATGGCGCTGCGCAGGGCTGCCACGGGTTCCGGGAAGGTGCCGTCGTCCAGGTCGCCGCTGAACAGGGTCAGGCCGCCCAGGCTGGCTTCCTCCACTTCGACACCCTTGCTCCTGAGGATGTCTGTGGCCGCCCGGGTTAGTTTGTGGTTCCAGGAGTCTTGCCGCAGACTCCCGACAATGCTGACGACTTTCATTCTTGCTGCTCCCGCCGCGTGGTTCTCCGGGCGGCGTGGGATTTCCAAAATAAAGCCCCTTACCCAGCTGGCAAGGGGTCGGGCGAGAATGTCCGGGCCGCAACTTGGCGACTAACCAGACTACTCAAAGGCCAAAACACTTTGCCAGCCTCACGGGACTGCTTAAAAGACGGCCAAGGGCTATTCAGTTTACAGGCACTGGCGAAGCGACATCACCGGCTACCCGGTCTGCGCCTCGAAATCACTCGCATACTATAGCACAATTCGTTACTTTGTGCAGGTTTATTTACGCCTTCTTGCACACTGGCTGCGGTGGCGCTCACGCACTGGCCCCCGCAATACAAGCTGAGATTTTAACCACCCGTCTTGCTGCATTAATCCCAGCGCATCTCTAAATTTGGTCATACATCGAAGGGTTTTTGGATGCAGCCACGCCGGACGTTGACCTACCCCGTAACCCGCTTCTTCCGGTTGTTCATGTAATCGACCAGCATGTATTCGCCCAGGTTTTCCGAGCTGCTGTAGAAGGCGCGGCCCCGGTTGATGCGGGTCATGCGGTCAACGAAGTTCACCAACTGGTAATTGTTTTCCAGCATGAAGGTGTTGATGACGATGTTCTCCTGGGTACACCGCTTTACTTCCTTCAGCGTTTCCAGTTCGGTGCGGTAGCTGGGCGGGTAGTTGAAGTAGGAGCGGCCGTTTTCCAGGTGAGCCGTGGGTTCCCCATCGGTAATCACTAGTATCTGGCGGCTGCCGCCCTTTTCCTTGGCCAGTAGGTTGCGGGAAAGCATGAGGGCGTGGTGCAGGTTGGTGCCCGACACCCAGGCGTTCCAGCTAAGCGAGGCCAGGTCTTCCTCCTTGATTTCCCGGGCGTAGTCGGAGAAACCCACTACGTGGAGGGTGTCCCGAGGGTACTGGGTACGAATCAGGGCGAAGAGGGCCAGGGTGACCTTCTTGGCCGCCTGCCAGTTGTTAAAGAGGCCCATGGACCGGCTTTGGTCCAGCAGCACAATGGTGGCGGCGCGGGTCATGTGCTCGTTGCGATAAATCTCGAAGTCCTGGGGGCTGATCTTGACCGGGACCTGGGGCCCGGCCCGCACGATGGCGTTCTTCACCGTAGATTGCAGGTCAATCTGGAAGGGGTCGCCGAACTCGTAGGGCTTGGTCTCGCCCAGCAGGTCGCCGCCGGCGCCGCGGGTGTCCAGCTCGTGGTTGCCGGAACGGTCCTTCTTCAGGTGGATGAAGACCTCCCGCAGGGCTTTCTGGCCGATGCGGCGAATGCCCCGGGCGGTCAATTGCAGGTCGTCGTCCCCGGTAACGTAGCCGGCCTCCTTGAGCAACTGGCGCAGCCGGTCCAGTTCCTCCCAGGCCCGGCGGGCTTCGTCGCCCAACAACTGGGCCAGCTTGTCCGGGTCTATGTCGTCCATGTTGCCGGTGCGCATGGCCTGCTGCAGCATCTGTTCCAGCTGGTCCAAGTCCTGGAACTGGCGCATCATTTCCATGGCTTGCTCGAGGGTCATGCTGTCGTCGCCCAGGAAGGGGTACTGGCGGCGCAGGTCGTCCATGGGCATCAACTGTTCCATCAGCGAAGCGAACTCGGACATCTGCTGCTGAATTCCCTGGTCCAGGGCCGACTGCATGGCGTCTTCCAGTTCCCGTCGGGCCTCGGGAGACATGCTGTCCAGCATAGACTGCATCTGGGCCAGTTGCTGCTGGAGCATTTCCATCAGCTCTTCAAAGCTCTGGGGCGGGTTGTCGCCGAACATCCCGCCGAACTGCTGCATAAATCCGTCGAAGTCGGGTTCGCGACCGGCCAGCTTGTCCCGCATCATCTCGTTAAGCTGGCGCATCATTTCCTGCATGGCCGCCATCTGTTCGGGCGACATATCCTGCATTTGCTGCTGCATCTGCTGGCCCATGTTCTGGGCCATCTGCTGTTTCAGCATGTCCAGCAGTTCCTGGAACATCTGCTGGGCGTCGGGGTCCATGAAGTCGTACTCCATTAGATCCTGGATCTGGCCGCCCAGGCTGTCGGGGAGGTTGTCCAGCTTTTCCCGGTTTCGGTCTGCCCGCTGTTTCAGCAGGTCCAGCAGGTTTTCCTGCATGGAACGGTTTTCTTCGGAGGACTGGTTCACCTGCTCCCCGGCCTCGTCCATCCGCCGGTCGATGCCCTCACGCTCGGTGCGGAGAATCTCATCGAGCCGCTCCTTCAGGTCATCCACCACCGAGTCCATGTTGTGTTGCTGGAGATCCTGGCGGCGGCGGTCGCGGAGCATGTCCATCAGTTCGCGAAGGCCGGGCATCTGCTGACCGTTGCGGTCCTGCATGCCGTTGCGAAGCAGTTCGCGCAGGGCCTGCATCACATCGCCCTGCTTGAGGAGTTCGTCGGCCAGACGGTCCATCAACTCATCAGCGTCGATGTCGAAGATGTCCTGGGTGCCGTCCCACTGGGAGTAGCGGTAGGTGCGGTAGAAGAGCATTTCGGCCTCCCTTTGCCGGGTGGTGGACCGTTCGGGAGAATCGGGGAATGCGGAAAGGGTTTCCGGGAATGATACAGGGCAATATGGCGGGCTGCAAGAATAGTGGAGGTCAGGCAGGGCAATCGAGCTTTGGAGAAATTGCCGTTCCGCCATTGGCCAGATTGCCCGGTGGCGGGGAGCCCTCACCCCCGGCCCTTCTCCCATAGGGCGAGTGGGGAAAATTGTTTTTTCCTGTTATTTCCTTTCATTTCCGGTTGTATTGTAGCTGGGGGTGGGGGTGGAAGACAGGGTTATGACAGGGTTGCCTGACGTTGCCCTCACCCCCGGCCCCTCTCCCATAGGGCGAGGGGGGAACTTCGGTTTTGATGTTGGTTGCGGTTGGCTGGGCATGGTATGTGGCATGGATTTTAGGTCCTTCGGCTTCGCTCAGGATGACAGGGTTTGGTGGGTGGTGGGGGTTGCCCTCGCCCCCGGTTCCTTTCTCATAGGGCGAGGGGGGATGGTTGGTATTGTCTTTTGATGGTAGAGGTGGGTTATCCAGGGAGGGAAGGGGGTGGTGTCAGTGGGGGGGGGTTAGTGCCGCGGGGGGGGGAAGGGGGGGGGTGTCCCGTGAAAGGCGGAAGGCGGGGGGGGGGGGGGGGAAGTTGTTCACGAAGGGGGACGCATTTTGGCGAATTAGGTTGGTTGAATGGGCAGCCGCCTGGGCAGACACGCAGGTCTGCCCCTACCGTGGTTTGTGCCGCATCCGGCAGAACAGGTATCGGGGCTGTTACCGGAGAGTCGGGTGGGTTTTGAGGCCCTTCGGCAAGCTCAGGGCGACATGGTTTATGGCTTAGGGGGGTCTGCCACCTTTAGTCTGAATCCAAGAGGCGACTGCCCTGTGGCGGTCAGTGCTTTCTTTCGCTTCTGTGGGGACGGAAGCTGGGCGCGTTGGACTGTCGCTGAATCGGCGTCACTGTGGGCGATGGGCTAGCGTTTGCCCACGGTTATCGTCCTATGGTTATAGTCCTGAGGAAGTCGTCCTGGGAGGTAATTTCCAACTCGTCCCCACCCTCCGTTGCGGCGACCATCCTGCGTGAGTAAGCGCCGGGAGGCAAGGTATCCATATTTCGTTCGGAGGCTGCGTTCTCCGGCAGGGGGAATTCGATATCCAGAGACGGTGGGCTGATGGTGAAAGTCTCCATATAGGAGGTACCGTCCTCGCTTATCAGAACCAGAGTCACACTGGAAATGGGTTTGTTGAATTTGCACCCCATGCTGTTGGCGTTATCCATTGCGGTTCGCAGTGGGTCGTCAACTGAGGTTAGTGTTATGGCCACGTCTCCGCCCACCAGGGTGTTGGCACATTCGGAGCGCAGTGTGACCTCACCGGGTACATTCAGGCCAAACTCATAGGCCACCTCGTTGTATGGCTTGTCGAATTCGGCGCTGCCCTCTTTCTGCCACTGTCCGATTACCCGTACGTGGTAGTCCCCCGGGTCGAGGTCCAGGTCCAGTATGGGGTACTCAGTGTTAGTTTCCTTGAAGTCGAACAGGATGTTTCCGCTTCGAGTGAAGACCTGGGCGAATACGTTCTTGGGCCGGGTTTCGGCGTCTATCCTGATGGGTATTTGCCTGCCTGGGACGGCTTCAGGATATGAAGTGATGCCTGACCAGAAAGTTCGCTCAGCGCAGGTGCGTTCACCCCGCGGTTCGAACTGCCAGCAGTAGGTGCTGGGCGAGCCCCAGACTGTTCCTGAGGGGTGGTTTAGCGCCATAACGGGCAGTGGGGGAACGGGCCAATCCTCGGGCC
Source organism: SAR202 cluster bacterium bin22 (assembly GCA_002238505.1). GTDB lineage: Bacteria > Chloroflexota > Dehalococcoidia > Lucifugimonadales > UBA3495 > Bin22. The sequence goes on from MPMM01000007.1 coordinate 65,677, forward strand.
AGGTGGGAGCCGCCGTATCGCCGTCGCTCGCGCAGGCTGCCATCCAAAAAGATGACAATAAGATCGGCAACACCAACCGCACCCAGTGGTTTATCGCTTTCGCCAAGCGGGCCTGCTTTCCTGTCCCTCTCACCACTCCCACTCCACTGCCCCTGCTGAGCCGAAAGTCAGTCCCTCACCACGAGAGAAGCAAAACCCAAAGCACCGGTGCGGCGTCCAGCGAGCGTTTCTAAGGGGTGTCGTCAAATTAGCCATTACTGCCGGTCAGGTATCGGGTATAGACAGGCGATTTACCAGAGTCCGGGTAAATCGCGGAGCATATCACCCATCAACATGACGGATCTGGATTCCGGCTTTCGCCGGAAAGACGAAACTCGGCTTTTGACGACGTCCCCTAACCTGCGCCCAACGCCGCCAGACCGGCCTCGGCGCACTCCTGGTCCTGGGTGTAGTGGCCCCCGCTGACACCGATGCCGCCAATCATCTTGCCGTCCACGTTGATGGGCGAGCCGCCGGCGAAGAGAATCATGTCTTCCTGGTGGGGCAGGCTGTGGAGCAGGGGAGGGTCGTCCTTGATGAACTCCCACAGTCCCTGGGTGGGCACGCCAAAGGAGATGGCGGTCCAGGCCTTTTGCTGGGCAACGCGCACGGCCAGCAGTGCAGCGCCGTCCATGCGGCTGAAGGCCTTCAGGGTTCCGTCAGGGTCCACGACGGCGATGGCCATGGGAACGCCGATTTCCGCGGCCCTGGCGGCGGCGGCGGCAACGGCCTGGTGGGCGGCTTCAAGGGTGATGCTGGACTTTTCGAAGGATGCGGGCATGGCAGTACCACCTCACATAGGAATGTAACGGCCTAAATATACACCAACCTGGTTTGGACAACTACCGGGAGGCCCCGCTTGCTTTCTCCCGCAGAAGCGCTGACCGCCCCGGTATTTTCGACAATCTATGGTACTATTGGGCTGAAAAGCAAATACGCGTTTGTACGGTGGCCAACCCCCGTCCGGCAGGGAAAATTCAGGAGGATCTGTTATGCCATTTGGAGGCAACGACTGGCTGGCCCTTACCCAGGAACCGACGCTGGAGCCCGGACTGCCCATCTGCGACCCCCATCACCATTTCTGGGACGGCCGCACCGAGCGCATGCCCTACCAGCGCTACCTGATCCACGAACTGGCTGATGACATAAACAGTGGCCACAACGTTCGTTCCACTGTTTTCATTGAGGCCCGCTCCATGTACCGGCCCCACGGGCCCGATCAGATCCGCTCCGTGGGCGAGGTGGAGTTTGTCCAGGGCATAGCGGCGGCCAGCGCCAGCGGAATCTACGGCGAGGGCCGCGCGGCGTCTGGCATAATCGGCGCGGCCAACCTGGACCTGGGCGCCGAAGTGGAGTCGGTGCTGGAAGAACTGCAGGAAGCCAGCCCCAATCGGTTCCGGGGCATTCGCTCCCATACCGGATATGACCCTCATCCCGAGATTGAGAGCCGCGCTCCCGAGGGCCGCATGGCCAGCGCCAACTTCCGTACCGGGGCCCAGGTACTGGCGCGCATGGGCCTGGTGATGGATATCACCGCCTACTTCCACCAGGCTGGGGAAATGGCGGAGTTTGCCAGGGCCGTACCCGACCTGCCCATAATCTTCAATCACATCGGCGGCCTGTTGCGGGTAGGACCTTACGGCGGAAGAGACGACGAGGTGCTGGCCCAGTGGCGCGAGAGCATCGATACGGTGGCTGCCTGCCCCAACATCTACATGAAGCTGGGGGGCTTGGGCCAGCCCCGCTACGGGTTTGACTGGCACGAGTGGAATCGGCCCATTGGTTCGGAAGCGCTGGCGGAGGCCCTGGGGCCCCTGATGAACTATTGTATAGAAAAATTCGGGCCGGAACGGTGCATGTTTGAGAGCAACTTCCCGGTGGACAAGGTGTCCTTCTCTTACAACGTGCTGTTCAACGCCTTCAAGCGTCTGTCGTCCAGCTATTCTGCCAGCGAACGCGCCGCACTGTTTCACGACACGGCGGCCGGCGTTTACGGGATTGACTACCGGTAGGGTAACTTTGTTACGTGGCTGGTGCGAGGCCGGTGGTTGCTTTCGGCCCCGGAAATGACCGGTCTGGATTATTTCAAGGGTACAGATACCTCGTAATACTACTGACAGGCGGCGGTGGCTTTAGCCGGCAAGAGGGTGCTTAAATGCCGGCGCAATGGTTGAGCAGAAAGGGCAACGGGAATCGGTCTGGACGGTGGCAAGGGCGTGGTTGCCTGTGTGTCTCCTCCAGATTTTTGCATTGACCATTGGCTGGACTGTGTTCGTGGCCTGGGTTGAATTGACTGAATTCCGACACGGAAGTGTGTCCCGTGGCCTTTAGCTCCGGCAACTCCGGCGCCACTCCTGTCTTCTATTAGCCTGCCTGAATCTGGAATACACCGCATACTCTGTTTACGAGAGGAACCGCTCCATGAATCCTACCCAAACCCTGGCCCAGTTTATTGCCGATACCACCTATGAATCGCTGCCCGCTCCGACGGTAGAGGCGGCCAGGATCGCTATCCTGGACGGCGTCGCCAACGTGGTGGGCGGATCAGTGCAGGAACTGGCCGACATCATCGGCCGCTACACCCGGGAAAGCGGCGGGGGGGCGCCAGCCCCCGCGGGGGGGGTCAGTGGAGGACGTGGCGCAAATCACGGGCCGCTACCCCCGGGAAAGCGGCGGGGCGCCGCAAGCCTCCGTGGTGGGCTGGGGTTTCAAGACCAACCCGCCGGCCGCGGCTTTTGCCAACGGGGTCTTCGGCCATTGTCTGGACTACGAAATCCAGGGGTTTCCGCCCACCCACGGCACGTCTTCCTGCCTGCCCGCTGCCCTGGCCCTGGCTGAGCACCACCACGTTTCGGGCAAGGACGTTATAACTGCATACACCCTGGGATGGGAAGTTCAGGGACGGTTGCGGGCCGCTTCCGCTCCGGCTACTGCGCCTGGCTACCATCCGCCGGGCCTGGTGGGCCCCCTGGGGGGCGCGGCGGCGGCTTCCAAGGCCGTCGGACTGGACGGCGCCCAGACCCTGATGGCCCTGGGCATCGCAGCTTCCCGCACCGGCGGCCTCACCGCCAATACCGGCACCATGGTCAAATCCACGCACCCGGGCAACGCCGCCCGCATGGGCGCAGAGGCGGCTATCCTGGCCGGTATGGGATACACCGCCAGCGAAGAGGTACTGGAATCTCCGGTGGGTTATGCCGCAGCGCTGTTTGGGGGCAGCTTCGACTGGGAGGTGGCGACGGGCAGCCTGGGAGCCTCGTGGAGGCTGACCGACCCTGGCTTCGATATCAAGCGGTTTCCGGCGCAGGTCTATATGCAAAACGTGATTGAGGCGGCCCTTAACCTGCGCGAGGAAAATGGCCTGGAAGCGGAGGCCATAGAGCAGGTGACTATCCGACGTCGCGGTCGGGGCCATTCCGGACCGGTGCCTCGCAGCGGTCTGGATGGCAAGTTCAGCGTAGAATACTGCGCTGCCGCTGCTTTGCTGGACGGCCAGGTTGGCATAGATACCTTCACCGATGAGCGCCGCTTTGCCCCGGATATGGAGGGCATGCTGGGCCGCATCAGCGTGGAACCCGAGGGGCCCGAGTCGGGGGCTACCCTGGCCACCGCCCTGCTCAAGAACGGCAACACCGTCAGCGCCGAGTGCAGCGCCTTCCGTGGTTCGGCGCGCAATCCCATGTCCCGCGAAGAACGACTGGTGAAGGTTCGGGACTGTTTCACCAGGGCTCTGTCGGCCAGCGACACGGAGCGGGCGCTTGAGATGCTGGAGAACCTGGAACAGGTTGATGACCTGGCAGAACTGATGGGAATCCTGGGCAACCCAGCGGCGAGAACCGCTAGCTGATCAACGGTACCAGCTTCTCGGACAGCCTGGGGGACGAGGAATTATGGACGAGGCTTTAGCAAGAGAGCTAACAGTTTTCGCTGTCCTCGGTGCATCCCTTTTGCTGTTCGTGTTTGGCAAGTGGCGCTACGACGTAGTCGCCATTGCAGCGCTGCTGGTACTGGCCGTCGTGGGCATAGTGCCGGCGGCGGAGGCTTACAAGGGGTTTGGCCATCCAGCGGTAATCACCGTGGCCGCAGTGCTGGTCCTGAGTCGGGCCCTGTATAACTCCGGCGTAGTTGACGTGCTGGCCTCCTGGTATTCACGAATACCCGACCTGCTTACCGTCCGGGTAGCGGCCCTTTCCGGCATGACGGCTTTTCTCTCGGCCTTTATGAACAACGTGGGGGCCGTAAGCCTGTTGCTTCCCGTGGTAGTTCGGGTTTCCAACAGAAGCGAGCATCCACCATCAAGATTCCTCATGCCCCTGGCCTTCGCCTCGCTGCTGGGCGGGTTGACCACCCTGATAGGAACGCCACCCAATGTCATTATTTCCAAGTTCCGTGAGGACGAGCTTGGAGTTCCCTTCCAGATGTTTGATTTCACGCTGGTGGGGCTGGCCATTACTGTGGCTGGGGTAGCCTTCATAGCCTTGGTGGGTTGGCGCCTTATTCCCTCCCGGCGTGCGCCCCTGACCCTGGGTGAAACCCTGGACGTTGAAAGCTACATGACCGAAGTTCGGGTTCCCGAGAATTCCAGGTTTGTCGGCAAGCTGCTCAGAGACATTGAAGAGTCCGCCAATGAGGAAGTTACCATAGCGGGCCTGCTGCATCGCGGACTGGTATATCCTGCCCCTTCGAGCTTTCAGATCATAGACGCCAATGACGTCCTCATCATTGAGGCGGACCCCGATGATCTCAAGACCTTCGTTGACAACACCGGTTTTGAACTGGAGGGTTCAAGGGACTTCCAGGAGGAAATCAGGCAGACCCTGGGCTCCGAGGACGTCTCCATCGTGGAAGCCATCGCCGTGCCCGATAGTCCGGTTCTGGGAAAGACGGCCCGCGACCTGCACCTGCACGCCGAGTATGGCGTAAACCTGTTGGGCGTGTCCCGGCAGGGACAGCGGATCATACGGCGACTGAGCCGCATCGACTTCCGGGTTGGCGATGTGCTGCTCATCCAGGGCCAGGATGAGGTGGTGCAGACGGCGCTGCCCCGGTTGGGCCTGCTGCCCCTGGCGCAGCGGGAGTTGCGTATCGGGCAACAGCGGAGGCTCTTCTTTCCGATAGCCGTGTTCACCGGCGCGCTGCTGCTGACATCCGTTGGTTTGCTGTCGGTGCAGGTTTCCTTTGTTGCCGCCATTGCCATTCTCGTGGCAACCAGATTCGTAACACTTCAAGATGCCTACCAGTCCATTGACTGGCCGATAATTGTGCTGCTGGGCGCAATGATACCGGTAGGCGAGGCATTGGAGACTACGGGAGGCGCCGCGCGGATTGCGTCAACGCTGGCGGGTATGGGCGCTTTCCTGCCGCCCTGGGCCATGCTGGGCACCCTGCTGGTAACGACCCTGCTGCTGTCGGCTATAATTAACAATGCGGCCGCTGTAATACTTATGGCGCCCATCAGCATCAGCGTAGCCCAGGCCTTGGGGGCGGCCCTGGACCCCTTCCTGATGGCGGTGGCTATTGGGGGTTCGTCGGCCTTTTTGACGCCCATCGGGCACCAGTCCAATACCATTGTGATGGGACCCGGGGGCTATCATTTCGTGGACTACTTTATAGTGGGTTTCCCCCTGGTGGTGGTGATAGTCGCCGTTGCCATTCCCGCCATAATGTGGGTCTGGCCGATGGGAATTTAGGCAAGGGCCCGGGTGGAGGTTGTTTCAAAGTACGGCCCTCCCTAACGTCAGAATTTCAGGAAGTGGATCCTCTGAGCCGGATGTTGCTGGCACGGGCAGATAATGAAGCACTGATGACAATAGCCAATTGCAATGATATCCCGCATCTTCTAACATTCCAAAATCACAAAAAGGCGTGCTTTGTTGGGAGATGATAGAACGTGGTAGGAAGTACCTCTAATCGTTTTGGGGGAGACTGGACCGAAGAAAAGCTCAGAATACTGGAAAGCTATTTAGATGCATATACCACGGCTCTAAAGAATCAGCCTTTCAAGCTGTTGTATATGGATGCATTTGCAGGTAGTGGATCCATTGATTTGGGCCCACGTGAGGAAGAAACCAAAAATCTAATTGAAGGTTCTGCTCAGAGGGCAGTTACGATAACAGATAAACCGTTCGATAGGTTAGTTTTTGTCGAAAAAGACTCGGACCGATTTCGTCGCCTAGAGCGACTGCGGACAGTCAATCCTTATAGGGATATACGGGTCGAAAGATCCGATGCCAATGATTACCTGGAACAACTTAATGAATCTTGGCAACAATGGCGTGGAGTGCTTTTCTTGGATCCCTTTGCAACAGAGGTGAATTGGGAAACCATAGAAAGAATTTCGGGATTCAATGCTTTGGATACCTGGCTGCTTTTTCCGGCATCGTCAATAGCCAGAATACTGCCTATATCCAAAAGACCAGAGGATGTTTCTGAAGGTTGGTCTATACGGTTGAATAAGATATTTGGTGATGAGTCGTGGCGCGGCCTTTATTCCCAGAGTCGCCAACTGAGCTTTCTTGAAGGCAATCGGATGGAACGTGATACTGGTGTGGAGGGGATAGTAACCATTTACAAACGAAAACTGAAGGGCCTGTTCGGGGAAAGATTCCTGGACGAATCCATAACCTTGAAGAACTCTAGGAACTCGCCATTGTTCGAGTTCATGTTCTGTGTTGGCAGCCCTTCAGGCATTGGTCCAGCCAAACGAATTGCAAGGCATTTAATGCGAGTGAGTACTTAGCATCTTGGCGATATCTTCGAAAATAGAATGGACAGAGGTAACTTGGAACCCTGTGACCGGTTGTACGAAAATCAGTCATGGCTGCAAGAATTGCTATGCAGAGCGGTTGGCCAAGCGACTACAGGCCATGGGAGTTCAAAAATACCGGATGGGCTTTGAAGTTGCCCTCCACCCTGAAGTATTAGGCCAGCCGGCTCACTGGCATAAACCAAGGCATGTGTTCGTCAATTCCATGAGCGATCTGTTTCATCAAGCTGTCCCGACCGAGTACGTACAAGCCGTTTTCAATGTCATGAGCAAGTATCCCCAGCACAAGTTTCAGGTTCTCACGAAAAGACCAGCGAGAGTGCGCCATCTACATCGCGAGCTCGAATGGGCACCTAACATTTGGTTGGGAGTAAGTATAGAGTCTGAGAGATGGACTGACCGCCTTATCCACATTAAGGAAACAGATGCGGCAGTGAAATTTCTTTCCCTTGAACCTCTACTTGGCCCTTTACCTAATCTTGATTTGTCAGGCATTGACTGGGTTATTGTAGGTGGAGAGTCGGGGCCCGGGGCTAGGCCCTTACATCCAGAATGGGTGAGGGAAATACGCGACAACTGTGTCAGGAATGACGTCCCCTTTTTTTTCAAACAATGGGGTGGAGTATTCAAGAAACGTACGGGCCGAACTTTGGATGGAAGAACCTGGGATGAAATGCCAAAGCCTGCAGAGTAAGCATAGGATCCCGTGTCTTTGTTAATTCCCTGTCTGGCCTTAGCGCACAGGAGAAAGCCATCCTCTTGTCTCGTTTAGGAGAGAAATACGATGACCGAGAACAACAGTGAAGTTGCGGTTCTGGGCGGCGGGTGCTTCTGGTGCATTGAGGCCGTCTATAACATGATTGAGGGAGTCACCTCGGTCATGTCAGGTTATGCCGGGGGCCATACCGCTAATCCCGGTTACTACGAGGTGTGCGGAGGACAGACCGGCCACGCCGAGGTGGTCAGCGTTGAATTCGACCCCAGCCAGGTGACCTTTCCGGAGATACTCGAGGTGTTTTTCGCCAGCCACGACCCTACGACGCTGAACCGGCAGGGGGCAGACGTGGGGACGCAATACCGCTCGGTTATCCTCTACTCATCCGACACGCAACTCCAGCAGGCAAAGGACTTCATCAAGGCCCTGGATGAGTCGGGCACTGAGCCGGGGCCGGTGGTTACGGAACTGGCGCCCTTGGAACAGTTTTATCCGGCGGAGCGGGAGCACTACCGCTTCTACGAGAACAACCCCGGCAGCATGTACTGCCGGATTGTCATAGACCCCAAGGTTGCCAAGGTCCGGCAGAAGTTTTCCGACAAGCTGCGCTAATCCCCGAAGAGCCCTGCCTCATGGGTGCGCCCTGCTTTGGTAAGGATGCAGGGGAGCCAGGGATGTGCCAGTGGCGAATCGGTCACTGCGGAATCCGTCCAGGGGATGGTCCTTGCTGTCTCCCCGCATCACCAGTTCCGCCATCATCCGGCCCACCACCGGAGACAGCTTGAAGCCGTGGCCGCTGAAGCCGGCCGCCCAGTACAAGCCCTGCGCCAGCGCCGACCTGTCCAGTACAGGATTGCCGTCGGGAGTCATGTCATACAGGGACCCGTAGCCGCCCAGGGGCGTTGTGGCCCCGAAGTCCGGGAACCTGAACCTGGCGCGACCCCAGTACCTGGTGATGGTGTCATGGTCGGCATTCAGCCCGTAGGTTTCCGGGTTTACCACCTCGGCCATATCCTCCGGCGCTTCTCCTCCCATGAGGGTATGGAATCCCGCATTGCCCCGGAAATAGGCCCCGGTGGTCTGGTCGATGACCGTGGCGGTAAGGGGCTCCAAGGCCGGCGGGCGTCGCAGGTGGACCATCTGCACCCGCAAGGGAGTGATGGGCAATGCCTCGCCCAGGGGCGCGGCCAGGGCATTGGTCCAGGGCCCGGTAACTGCCACGGCGGCATCGGCCTCGATCAGGCCATTGTCCGTTTCCACCCCGGTCAAGCGCCCGCCCGCGACCTGCAATCCGGTGACGGTGCAGCCGGTGATGATTTTGGCCCCCAGGTCCCCGGCCCGCTGGGCGAAGGAGTAGGTGGTTGCCACGGGGTCGGCATAGCCGGAGGTTGGTTCATACGCTCCCACGGCCACCCCTTCCACATTGATGCCCGGGACCAGTTCTTCTATTTCCTTCGGGGTGAGAAGCCGAATGTCCACGCCCAGGTCCCGGTTCATGGCAACGTTGGCCCGCGCCGCCGGGGCGTCGTTCTCGTCGAAGAGCAGGACTCTGCCAGTTTCCTGAAAACGGGCGTCTCCCCCGCAGAACTCCCCGAAATTGTGGAAGATTTTGCTGGCCTCCATGGCCATCCTGACCAGGACCGGATGCTGATAGTGTTCCCGTACCATCGACCCGGACCGTCCCGAGGCGCCGCTGGCCAGGTGCCTCCTTTCAACCAGCGCCACTTGTCCTGCCCCCATTTGGGCCAGGTGCATTGCCAGGCTGGCTCCGATAACGCCTCCGCCAATGACTACTACGTCAGCTGATTTGGGTGTCACAATCACGTCCGGTTGTCATCTGGTTTTGTCTCTTTGTGGACTTGCAGTGTACCCTCCGGACATTTTCCGGGGACACCCGCTTCAGCGTTCCACGTCAGCAATTCTAGAATGCCGGACCCCGAAGGGCAAATGGCCTTGGCCTGGAAGGACCTGTTCCCAAGTGAGATTGTCCGCCTCTGGACAGCCTCTGGACAGCTTCCGGGTTTGCCAACCCGGTTACCCGGTGGCACAATGTCCGGCATGAGCGTTCAATCCTCGCTGGCCGAGGGCTTCGGCCGCTTCATCCCCTCTTCCATGCGCTACGGCCAGTTCCGTTACTACTGGCTTGCGCTGTTGACCGGAGTAACGGGCCACCAGATGCTGTTCCAGTTCACCCTGGGCTGGTTGATGTTCCAGTTGACGGGCGACGAGGGGTATCTGGGCTACCTGGGCCTGGCCATCGCCCTGCCAGCCCTGGCCCTGAACCTGGTGGGCGGCGTACTGGCCGACCGCCTGGAGCCCAAGGTACTGGTAGCCTCCGCCCAGAGCCTGTCCGCTACCGTGGTTGTTGGACTTGCCATCCTGGTGCTGCTGGACCGGGTAGAGCCCTGGCACATCCTCCTTGCCGCATTTATGGCCGGCGTGGGCCAGGCCTTCGACCAGCCCAGCCGGGCCAGCATATTTCCGCGCCTGGTGGACCGGGAGCACATCGTCAACGCGGTGGCCATGGAATCGGTGGTATGGAATGGAGTCCGCGTCCTGGCGCCGGCCCTGGCGGGAATGATTATCGCCCGCCTGAGCATCGAGACTTCCATGCTGATAAGCGCGGCTTCATTCTATGTTCTGGCTGCCGTGATGTCGCTGCTGCGGTTGCGGGAGCGCCCGCCGGCCCGGGGCGGCGTGGCGCAGCAGATCGGAGAGGCCTTTGGATATATCCGGAGCCACCCTATTTTTTCCTACGTCATGCTGATGACCTTCTGCAACAGCATGTTTGGGCTTTCGTATATCTTCCTGATGCCTTCACTGGCCGAGGAGTCACTGGGGGTCGGGGCGGAGCGGGTAGGCTGGCTGCTGGGAGCGGCGGGCGTCGGGGCAATCCTGGGCAACTGGATTATTGGGACCATTCCATCGTACAGCCCCCGCGGCCTCATCATACTGTACGGGGCCATTGTGTACGGCATTTGCCTGATGTTGTTTGCCCTGGCGGCCTGGCAGAGCCTCTACTGGGTTTCCATGGGAATCCTGTTTGTGGGGGGAGTCCACTTTTCGCTGTACCTGGTGGGTGGACTGAGCACCCTGCAGGAACTGGTGCCGGACCGGATTCGCGGGCGGGTGATGGGGCTTTTCGGGGCCACCTGGAGCCTGGGACCCCTGGGAATGGCCCAGGCCGGGTTCGTAGCCCGCTACATGGGCGCGCCCTTTGCGGTAGCCATCGGCGCGGCGGCGGTGATTCTGGTCGCCGTGGTCATAGCATTTGTGGGCTCCGATTTGCGCACTTTCAAGGGTCGCCAGGCAGAACTGGAACCGGCGACTTCGACAGCGTAACATAGTATATATAGAGATTTTCGAAACCATCATTGGCGGCAATCCCGGGGCTTGAGCCCGTGTTCCTGTAGCGATTCCCAATTCCTGCTTAAAGGAGACCAGCATGGCCAGCAATTCCTTTAATCCCCTGACCCCGCAAGAGAAGTACATAATCGAACTCAAGGGTACGGAGCGTCCCTTTTCCGGGGAGTATGACGATTTCTACGAAGACGGCACTTACATTTGCCGCAAGTGCAATGCGGAGCTTTATCGTTCAGACGACAAGTTCGACGCCCGTTGCGGCTGGCCCGCCTTCGACCAGGAAGTTCCGGATGCGGTCAACCACCTGGCAGACCCGGACGGTTTCCGTACGGAGATAAAGTGCGCCAACTGCGGCGGTCACCTGGGCCACGTCTTTTTTGGCGAGGGGTTTACTCCCACCGGCGCGCGCCACTGCGTCAACTCCCTCTCCATGAAGTTTGTTCCCGCCGAGGATGGGGAGTAGAGGCCGTAAACGGGAGTGCATGAATTCGAGGGCCTCTCGTTTAAATGGCCGGAGTCTCTTCCGCGGTTCGCCCCTAGCCTTACAAAGGGTTAACCACGAAGGGTCTCCGGGGACTGCCCAACAGTATTAGGGCGACCCGGCATTGACTCTGGCTGGCTTGTTACCTTCGCCGCCAGCGTGGTATCCTTTTTTGGCCAAATGAAGAGCGAGTCCCCGTAGCTCAACGGATAGAGTGCTGGCCTCCGGAGCCAGAGATGAGAGTTCGACCCTCTCCGGGGATACCATCTGGATGACGGCTTTCCTCGTACCAGTCCACAACTTTTTCTCCGCAACAACGAAACGGGGCGTGGCCCAGCGGCAGGGCGCCTGGTTTGGGACCAGGAGGTCGGCAGTTCGAATCTGCCCGCCCCGACCATGTCCGGCACCAGTCGGCAGTATCGTCCCGGTTTCATCCTGCTGGGTAAATCCGCCGCCAATAGACTTTTCCCTTCACCCGCAATAAACTACTCCCAAAGTCTGAGGACTACCTGGATTAGCGCTCCGGAGGTTTTTGACATGCCTGTTTTCCCCCACGAATACCTGCATAAGCTTGCCTATCACGTTTACGTTGCCAAGGGTACTCCTGAAGAAGAGGCAGAGATTGTCGCCACCCACCAGGTCAAGTCGAACCTGGTAGGCCACGACTCGCACGGAATAATCCAGTTGCTGGAATATTGCAGCCGGATTGACCGGGGGCACATAGTTCCCGGGGCGCCCTTCGAGGTGGAAAGGGAGACGCCCAACACGGCCGTCATTAACGGCAACTGGGGCTTTGGCTTCGTGCAGACCGAGAAGGCCATGCGCATGGCCATCGACAAGGCGAGGGATCACGGCGTGTCCGCCATGACAATACACCATCAAAGCCACGTGGGTCGGGTGGGCGACTACCCCACCATGGCCCTGAACGAAGGGATGATTGGCCTGGTCACGGCCGACTCCGGCGCCGGCCCCAAGAACGCCGCTCCCTTCGGCGGGCGCGCCCGTCGCCTGGGCACCAACCCCATCTGCATCGGCGTTCCCAGCGACCTGCCGGGGCCGGTGCTGCTGGATATGGCGACCAGCGCCGTGGCCATGGGGAAGATCAATCTCCAGCGCAGCCGGGGCGAGTCGGTGCCCCTCGGCTGGATTGTGGACAAGGACGGCAGGCCGACCACCGACCCCAATGACTATTTTGCCGGTGGCGCGATTCTGCCCGTGGGCGCCGACCAGGGCCACAAGGGCTACGGGCTGTCTTTCATGGTGGAAATGTTTTCCGGCCTGTTGACGGGACTGGGCTTTGGCATAGACCCGCAGGCCCGCCACAACGACGGCGTCTTCATATCCGTTTACAACGTAGAGCACTTCCGCCCGCTGAATGACTTCAAGAAGGAAATGCGGGAGTTCGTTGAGTTCATCAAGACTTCACCCCCCGCCGAGGGTTTCACCGAGGTGCTGTACCCCGGCGAAATTGAGTACAACACGGAAATGAAACGCCGTGAAGAGGGCATCTACGTGGAAGACCAGACCTGGGAGGGCATAACCGCCCTGATGGATGAAGTGGGCGTGACGGAAGCGGTGGGAAAGCCGTAGGTTCGAGGGCCCTTCACTTGTCCATTCCTCTCGCGAAATGAGAATGCCCAGGCGATGAACTCAGGGGCGCACGACCGTGCGCCCCTGCTGATTTGTCCGCTCCTGTTGTGGGCTGTCAGGCCTGTCCCGATTCAGTTCGATTTTCTACGCTCCAGACAGTACGGCCCTGACTGTATTCCTAAGTATCCCCCTCCCTCAGCTTTTTCAGCAACGGTATCGCCGCAATCTTTCTGGCGTCCAAGTCTTCCCAGTAGATGCCCTTGGGGTGGGGCAGGTTTCCGGGGCAGCGGATGACTTCGTCGGGGGTTACGGCGTAGTCCAGGGGGACGTCGTGGTCGGTGCGGGGCAGGTCCTCGGCCAGCAGTTGCATGGGGTGGATGGTGGTAATCACGGGAATGTCGGGCGTGACGATGCCGGCCGCCGTGGCCAGGCCGTACTCCAGGTCGGCGTAGCCCCCGCCCTTGCCTACCCTGACTCCGTCCCGATTCACCGCCACTGACCCGGATATGACCAGGTCCACCTGCTTCATCTCTTCCACGAATACGGGGCGGCCGTGGCGGAATGCCCCGCTGATGGTGGAACCCTGGGCCGGGGTGCAGGCCATTACCGAGGGGTCCAGTTCCACGAAGCATTTTTCATCCCGCAGGCGGGGTACGGCCATATAGAGCAGCTTGCCCTCTTCCAGCGCCTGTTGCCGCAGGGGCCGCTGGGCCTTGTCCGGGTTGCTCTTGATTACCCTGGCCCGCTGCCAGACCTCCAGGTCGAAGACCCGCTCGGCGGCCTCCTTTGACCCGTAGAAGTCCGGAATCTTGTCGTGGACCGTCCGGCCGCGAACCACTTTGGCCTGCTCCAGGGCTGTCCAGACTTCCTCACGAATGGCGAACTTGTCCCGCATACTTCTCCTTCAATTTACATTGATGAACAGGATGAACAGGATCTGGTTGTAACTGGTACGGATTTCTGGGATCCCGAAACTCTCTACTGGAGACCAATCCAATCCTGTTCATCCTGTCTATCCATGTTTGAGTTTAGCTAAATGGCCCTGACATACTCGGCGAAGCTGGAAACCTGGGGCTGACCGGCCATGTCGATCAGGATGTGCTGGCTTTCCATGGGTTTGTCGTTGAGCCGGTCCAGCAGCCAGTCGGCAATCAGGGTCTGGGGATTGGGCCCCAGGTCCGACGACGAGGAGCCGCCAAGGCCGTGGTCGGCCCCTTCGAAGAGGACCAGCTGTTTGGGACCGGCAATGGAATCCATCAGGTCGTAGGTGCACTCGATGGGGCTGAGGTGGTCGTCTTCCCCGGCCACGGCCAGGTAAGGACAGGTGACCGTCTCGCCCACGCCCTCCAGGCTCATCGTCTGGGCGAACCGGTCAAATTCGTCCTCGTCTTCGTAGCCTGCCATGTACATGAACCGCAGCTTGAAGGTGGGAGAAGCCAGGTTGAAGATGGTGTTCATGCCCGGCTCGTGGCAAACGGCCTGCACGGCGCAGCCCTTGAGGCGGTCGTCTATGGATGCCACCTGGGTTCCCCAGAAGGAGCCCATGCTGGTGCCCTTGATGGCGATGCGGTCTGGGTCCAGTTCAGGCTGGGCGCGCATCCAGTCCAGGACGGCGCGGCCGGCCTCCTTCCAGTTGGTGGCGGTGACGTGGATGCCCCGCTGCAGGGCTTCCTTCTGGCCGGGGCCGTCGATGGACAGCACGGCAACGCCCCGTTCCAGCAGGCGGTCGCCATACAGGGCCACGCCCGTCTCCTTGAAGCTGTCCATGCCGGGGATGCTCATAACACAGGGCAGCCTGCCCCGGTTGCCGTTGGTCGAGGCCTGGTTGAAGGGGACGTTGGGCAGGTGCAGCCAGGCCGGTATGGCGCTGTCCTGGAAGGGAATGTCCACCCGCCGGATCTCGTGGTTGGCGTACTGGGTGTATTTGGTATAGCACTCCACCTTCTTGTCGCCCAGCCGTTCGTTCTCCGGGGTGTGGGCGAAGATGGGCCACTGGGCGCTGCCGTACAGGAGGGAGGCGATGAAGTAGCTTTCGCCGGCGGCAACCGGGTGCCCCTCGGCCTCGTGCTGGCGAGCCTTGTTCTCACGCCGGACCGCGGCCCGCCGGAATTCGCGGCTGGCATCGTTGAACCTCTTGGTGCGGGCCCGTACTCCGTTGAAGTCAGCAGCGGCCTCGGGGCCGCAGGGGCCCATGGTATAGCCGATGCGCCGCTGGTCCCACTCGATTCCCACGGTCTGGACCACCACGTCCAGGAGCCAGCGCTGGTCCTGCCAGCGCTTCATTCGTCGTTCGATTGCGGCTTCCATAGCAGGCATAGTTCAGTTCTCCCTGGCACAGAGTCGCCACCAATTATAGCCTTACCGGTCAATGGGATGGGCAGTCATACAGGTTGAATTGATGTGGGACATAAAGAACCAGGGCGGGCCAAAAAACCCGCCCTGGATGATCGGTTTCCGAATTGCCGGACTCCGTGTTCCGGCTAGGGAAAGAGCCTCTCTCCCGTTTCTGCGTCCTCGATGGTGATGGCGCTTACGGGGCAGTTGTCGGCTGCCTCCAGCACCTGGGCCAGCGGGTCTCCCTGGGGGTTGACCGCCTCGGACTGGCGCTCCCCGTTGAGGGCGAAGGTGTTGGTGGCGAAAGACTCGCACATGGCGTTGCCCACGCATACATCGTGGTCAACGGTAATCTTCAGCTTGCGTTCCTGGGCCATGGTTGTGGTTCCTCCCCTGGTGATGGCGCCTCATTCGGTTGACTATTGTTTGTCCCGTTCACCCTAAGCCTGTCGAAGGGTCGCCCGTTGTGGTTCGACCAGCTCACCACGAACGGGACTCCCTCCATATTTTGCTCCTAGTTCCAGGTGATTGGCAGCGACTTCAAAGACCGGAAGGTAATGCTGGGCTGGTACTCAAGCTGGTCCTCGGTGGTGTCGAGGTGCAGGGACTCGAAGCGCTCAGCGAAGGCCTTGAAGGCTTCCTGACCTTCCACCCGCACCAGGGTGGCGCCCAGGCAGTGGTGAATGCCCGCCCCGAAGGCCACGTGGGGATTTGGCCAGCGGGTGATGTCGAACTGGTCAGGATTCTCGAACTTGCGGGGGTCACGGTTGGCCGAGGAAATGAACCAGCGGATGCGGTCTTCCTTCTTAATCACCTTGTCCCGCAGTTCTACGTCCTCGGAGGCAATGCGGGTGATGGACTTGACCGATGAATCGTGGCGCAGGCACTCCTCGTTGGCCTTGACGTACATGCCCTCGATGTCGCTCCGCAGCAGATCATACTGGTCCGGATTGCGGATGAAGGACAGGATGCCGTTGCACAGCAGGTTGATGGTGGTCTCGTGGCCGGCCAGCAGCAGCAGGGAGGAGTTGGAGATCACCTGGTCGCGACTGAACACACCCTCCCGCTCACCCTGGGCCAGGACGGAAATGAAGTCGTCCTCGGGGTCAACGATGCGTTTCTCCACCAGAGGAGTAACGTATTCAATCATCTCGCGAATGCCCTCGGAGAAGTTCTGCATGCGCCAGGGTTCGCCGCGACCCACGTACAGGAGTTTTTCAGCCACCTCGCGGATGTGAGGGCGGTCCTGCTTGGGCACGCCCATCATTTCAGCGATGATGAGCAAGGGCAGAGGGGTCGCAAAATCGCGCATTACGTCCATGCTGCCCCGTTCCTCGGCCTCGTCCAGCAGGTCCTTGATAACGTCCTTGATCATTGGCCGCCACTCTTCCATGGAGCGGGGAGTGAAGTAGCCGTGGACCACCTTGCGCATGTCCAGGTGATCCGGACGGTCGTGCTGGATGAACTGGCGGGACTGGTATTCGCGCACGAACTCGTACAGCCCCAGGTCGGAGTCGTAGATGGTTGGGTAAGGAGGCCGGGGGTCGTTCTTGAACACCGCCGACGAGAATAGTTCGTTGTGGCGGGTCAGCCAGACCAGGTCGTCGTGACGGGTGATGACCCACAACTGGTAGAGTTCGTTCCAGTGGACCGGGTCTTCCTCCCGCAGCTGGCCGTAATAGGAGTAGGGGTCGTTGAGCGCCTGGTCGGTGAACATGTCGTCGCTTACAGCAGTAACCATATCGCCACCATTCCTTAATAGCGTTACGAAATTTGTCAACCAGTGTACCCGAAGGATATCGAAATCACTGGAGATCTGCCTTTAGTGGATTCTATCAATGTATTCAGTTGCAGGTCAAGGAGGGGCACACCTTGCAGCGTAGCCTTCCAGGTGGCCGAGGTGCCCGCGGGCCTTTCCCGAAAGGCCGCAGCCAGGGGCCTTTCCTGCTGTCCCGAAACCGGACCGCCTGGATACGAACGCTGCCCGGGCCAGCAGCACGATATTCGCGATTGACCCTTTTGTGGAAGATACATAACCCAAAGGTCCAGGGCCAGGCGCCGGACAATCGCAGCTTGCGGCAGGGGATTAAAGTCTTGACCGACCATCCGCGTGCCGGGAGAAAAAATTATTCTTCCCCTTATTTGCGACCATTTCCGCTCACTCTGTAGCTGCGATGTGATGGGCCGTGGGCGTTGCTGGCAGCATTTTCACCTAACCCCGGGACACCTTCAGGCCGGGTGCCCGGGTGTGCCTCTGAGGGAACAGCCGTTGCAGGACGATGCCAGGCCACAGGGAGCGCCGCCAGCGGTACTGGCTGGCAGGGGCCCCGATGGCGACGTTTCCCTGGCGCCTTCGGGGAATAGCTCCAGCCTCAGCTGCTTGCCCGAGGGCGGACGCTGGCCAGGGAAGACTACGAAGGGCCAGGCCCGCTTGCGCACCACGCCCATGGCCGTCAGGTCGCGCCAGTTGTCGATGCCGTGGTGGCGGCGGTTGTCCAGGATTCGCTGGGCCGAGGTGGGTCCCAGGCCGGGGACCCGCAGCAACTGCTGGTGGTTGGCGGTGTTCAGGTCCACCGGAAAGGCGTCCAGGTTCTCCAGCGCGATTGCCGTCTTGGGATCCTGGTCCAGGGGCAAAAAGCCGCCGCCGTCGAAGGCCAGGTCCAGTTCGTCGCTGGTGTACTGGTAGATACGCTTGAGCCAGTCCATCTGGTAGAGGCGGTGCTCCCGCAGGGGAGGCACGGGGGGCTTTTCCTCCAGGGGAGTGTCGGAGGCCGGCCGGAAGGCGGCGTAATAGACCCGCTTCAGGTTCCAGTCGCCATAGAGTTGATCAACCCGCTGGAAAATGTCGGCGTCGGACTCATCTGCGGCGCCGACCACGAGCTGGGTGGCCTGGCCCACCGCGCCGCCGGTGGCGGACCGGTTCAGCCCGTTAATCCAGGACATGGGGGTCAGGATGCCGTTCTCAAAGTCCTTGTGGGGACTGATGCGCTTCATGGCCTCGGCGGTGGGCGTTTCGATGTTCACCGACAGGCGGGTACCCAGGCGGTGGGCGGCTTCCACGTACTGGTACTCGGCGCCGGGCATAACCTTGAGGTGGACATACCCCCGGAAGTTGTGCTTGCGGCGGAGGACCTCAACCACTTTGACCATGCGCTCGGTGGTCTTGCTGCCGCTGCCGGCGATGCCGGAACTGAGAAACAGGCCCGCGACGGTGTGGCGGCGGTGCAGTTCCATGAAGGCATCGGCAAGCTCGTCCACCTTGAAGGCGTAGCGCTTGCGGGGGACGTAGATGCTGTTGGGGCAGTAGGCGCAGTCCATCATGCAGAAGTCGGTGAACATAACCCGCATCAGGTTGATGAACTTGCCGTTGGGCATGGCGGCCCGGTACACACCGGCCAGGGGACGCTTTTCGGGAGCGGAGTAGGGGCCGGTTACGCCCTTGCCGGCCCACTTGCTCTGGCTGCCGGAGCGGGCCTGGGACGGGGCCAGGACATCGTCGCCGGCCATACCGCCAAGGATCCGGATTTTCTCGTAAACATCGGGGGTGCGCTTGATGAGCATGTGCCAACCTCCACAAATAAGTATAAGAACAACAGTTCTTATAAGGTTGACAGTGGGTCATCCAGAGTGTCAAGGGGTTGGGGGAAGTGGTTTGATTTTCTTGCTGACTGCGAAAGGGTTGTGGTTCTGTAGGGAGCAATCTAGCCCCAAATGGCTACCAGAGAATTAACCGATAACGGGACCAATTGGGTTATCGTGAATCAGGTCTAAGGCGTGTCGAATATCCCAAGCACACGCCAGCCCAGGGTTGGATGCTACGAACATGCCGGTGTCCGTACCGTCCGCCAGAAATACCGGCTCCTTAAGAGGTTGGTAAGCGGTCACGACACCGCCCACACGAACCTCTTTAGGGTCATCAAGAACGAAACAAAGGGGCGAGCCAGAGAAACCTGGATGGACGTGACCGTCAATCCACATAGGATAACTGTCACCTACTGAAAGCGATGACAGACGCGCATACTTTACCAAAGGGACAGGCAAACCATGATGGAGGTGAAAGCCAACTGTGGGGTCGAGTCCATCAGGAAAGCCTAGGAACATAACCTCTTGGCCGAGAATAGCCCCTGCAGTTCCGGTTGGAAATGGGAAGCGGTTCTCGTTAGGAACAATGCTCTTATGCAACGCCAAGACCGATATGTCGATATTGCCGTTCCCATGTCCCACTATCTCTGCTAAGTAAGTTTCCCAATTACCACTCCGCATCACCTGAACGCCGGCGTCATCTAGGTGCTCAGCAACATGGCGCGCCGTGACCACATACTCTCGATTGTCCAAGTCGATCGCGAACGCTGTTCCTGGTACCGCTTGGCCGGTTGAAGACTTAATCACTCGAATGTAAAAGACGCGGTAGAGGACATTGGTTGTCGGGTATAAGGGCATTAGGACTCTTCCGAAACGAAGGCTGGATGCGAAACTACGGAATGAGTTTCTGCCCCGCAACAGGGCATTCAGAGCCTCGAGTTTTCTCGAGGGGTTTCTTAGCTCTACTCCCCGAACACCATTACCGCGTCGGCGAGGCAGACCAGTTCACCCCGCTGGTTGATGCCCCTTACCCGGCACTCCACCAGGCCTTGTCCGCCCTCTTCCCGCTTGCCGGTGATTTCGCCGCCGAAGGTGACGGTGTCGCCGGAGCGGAAGGGCGTAATGGCCCGCATCAGCAGGCTGCCGCCGTTGTAGAAAGCCTTCAGGGGAAAGGACAGTTGCAGCATCTGGTCCACGTAGGACATGGTGGCCGGGCCGGCATTGACGGTGCCGCCAAAAATGTTCTGGCGGGCGAACTCCTCGTCGTTGTGGATGTTGCTCTCGCTGGGTTTGCCCGCCAGCCGGAACTCGCTCTTGCGGTTGATGATTTCCTGGCTCTCGGTGATGGCCAGTTCGGCCAGGGGGTCTTCAACCCTGACCGAGTCAAAGGTGAGCAGGGAGGAGGGCGCCGGCTTCAGGTCGGGAGTTTCCGACCGGGGTAGCTCGGCGGTGACCTCGTCGCGGGGCACCGACCGCTGGCCGTGGGCATACTGGAAAATGCAGGTATAGTCGTATCGGCCCACGGGCTCGCCGCGCTGGTTCTTGGCCTCGATGCGGAAAGTTACGAATTTGCTGCCCCGGCGTTCGTACTTCTCCAGAACCCGTCCCACGCCGGTGATGGTGTCGCCGACAAGGGCGGGACGGAACCAGCGGGCCTCGCACTTGGCGAAGGGAGTCTGGCGGCGGGCGGTTTTTGAATGCTCGAGGGCGATGAAGCCGTTGTTCTCGGCGATTTCGGGCCGCAGCAGGGGGGCGTAGGATACGGCCATGGTGGGCATGGGTACCGGGCTGCCGACGTATTCGTCGCTGCCGTTGCCCAGCCGGTAGCGGGGGTCGGGGTTCTGGGCGATTTCGGCGTATTCGGCTATCTGCTCGGCGGTGATGGTCACGACCGTGGGTTGGGCGGCCTGCCCCGGCTCCACGGCGTCATAGTCCCACAGGCGTTCGGTAATCTCTACCATGTTCTTCCTCTGTTTATCCACGAAGTGCCACGAAGGTTCACTAAAACGTCTTATCCACTGATTTTCGCGAATGGCTACTGATGGTCCCGTTCCCGGAATATCGACAACAGTGGAGATTCGCGATTATTCGTGGACAGAGTCAGATTCGCGGGCCTTCGCGGATTGAGTTTCGGGCCGTTATGCGGCCGGTTGCACCAGTTCGATGAGTACGTCGTCGGGGCCCTCGATGTAGGCCAGCCTGGTGCCGCCCGTAACCTCGGTCAGGGGCAATACGACACGGATGCCGTCGGCTTCGAACTTGGCCAGTTCAGCAGCGAGGTCGTCAACGTGGAAGCCGAAGTGTTCCAGGCCCAGGCGATTGAGTTCGGCCACCGCCGGCTCATCGGAGGAGCCCGCGGGCTTGGATGAGACGTTCAGCCGGGTGGGGCCGCCCACTTCCATGCCGATGGTGATGGTGCCGGGCATGACCTCACGCTCCGATACCTTCTTGGCCTCGAAGTACTTTTCGTACCAGGCGGCGGTGGCGTGGGGGTCGGCGGCGCGGATGTGGACGTGGTTGATGGCGTAAGGCATGGTTATTGCTCCTTGGCGTATTTGTGTGGAGGGAGTTCCCCTCGTTACTTACCGGCCACTTCTCTCGCGGAAATAAGTGAAGGCCGCGTACATTCGGCAGGGAAACCGTCAGCCGATGTCTTCGAATGAGGGAGTGGCCATACCGGCTTCCCAGGTGGGGTCGCGCAGTTCCAGGCGGTTGCCGCTGGGGTCGAAGAAGTACAGTTCCCGCCCGGTAAAGAATCCCCGTTCCCGGTAAACCAGGTCGTCTATGGGGACGTTCCTGTCGCGGAAAACCCGGCAGGCCTCTTCAAAGGTCTCCGGTGTGACTGTAAAGGAGTGGTGGACCTTGCGGTCCCGCTGGGACGCCTGCTGGGTGGGTTCGTCGAGTTCACAGAGGAGGATGTTGTGGTCGCCGACGTTGAAGCAGGACATTCCGGAGTTGCCCAGCCGCCCCCTGGCGTCCAGGCCCAGCAGTTCACCGTAGAATGCCTCGGCTTCTTCCAGGTTGTTAACCGGGATAGACCAGTGGGTAACGCCTTCGATCTTCAGCAATCCCATGGTTCACCTCCAACGAGAGTGCCCCTCGTCTCGCACAGTATTTTGTCGGGGTCGGGGTGACTACAATTCTTCCTGGCTGGCAAGATTATGGCACATTCCGGGCCTGGGTGGTATAGGACAGCCTTGAACAGACAAGGAGCGGGACCCAGAGCCGTTTCTGCTGTGAACTCCACTGATGTATTTACAATATACTTGGCAAACCGACATATTATATATACAATATGCAAATCGAGTACGAATGGGATGAAGGGAAACGCCTCTCCAACCAGGCAAAGCATGGAGTGGATTTCTCGGAAATCGTGCGCTTTGAGTGGGATACCGCAGTGATTGATGCCAGCCCCCGGCACGGTGAAACTCGGTATGTTGCCATCGGCTACCTGGGAGGCCGGGTGTACCACCTGGTCTATACCATCAGGGGCGACAGCCGCCGAATTGTCAGCTTTCGTAGAGCCAACCTCCGAGAGAGGAGACACTATGAACGAGAACGGTAACGGTAACCTGGACAAACTCCCTTTCGCCGAATACGCCGCTATCATGGCGGAACGGGGGGCGAAGCAATTTGGCAAGCCCGGAGTCCCCAAGCTGTCCTTCGAGGAGTTGGTTGCGAGCAAACTGACCTTTGAGGAGATTGCAGCCGAGTACGGCGAAGAGACTGCCATCAACGTCGGCATAGCCCAGGACCCTAATGCTCCGGAGTGGACGGAGGAAGGTTGGGCCCGGGCCAGGCCGGCTATAGAAGTGGATCCTGAGTTGGTGGAGTGGTCCCGCCGCACTCGGGGCAAGCAGAGGGCCCCCACCAAGGAGCTGATTTCCATAAGGCTGGACCCCGACATTACCGCCCATTTCCGGGCCAGCGGGCCGGGCTGGCAGACCCGGCTGAATGACACCCTGCGACGAGCGGTGTTCGGTCCTTGAGGGTACCTTTCTAGGAAACCGAGACTACTCCAGGCTGACCCTGCCCCATCGAGTGGGGAGGAACTTCCGCAAAGACTTCCGCCTCCCCCTACATCCCCGGGGAAGCGTGGTGGGCAACCATCTTCCAGCCCTGGGGAGTCCGCACGAAGATGTTGGTGGCCAGTACGCCGAAGTTGTCGGCGCGCCCCTGGAGCACGCTGGTTATCCCTTCCACGCAGGTAACCCAGCCGCAATCGCCCTCCACGACCACATTGATGTAGCGAATGTTGAAGTGCATCAGCGTGGTGTTGTCGAAGATGCGCCGCCAGCTTTCCCGGATGGTCTCCCAGCCCACCAGGGGCTGCCAGCCAGGGTGAATGCACAGGGCCTGTTCCGAGTCCAGGCAGATGTCGTCCAGGGCGACAACGTCCAGAGCGCCGAAGGCGTCGTAGAACCGCTGGTTGGCAAGTTTGACTGCTTCAACTTCCGGCGTGTCAGGCTGCATGGCTGAATCTCACTTCGTCGAGGATGAGGCGGAGCCGGGCATGGGATCGGGATGGTCCGGATATATTGGTAGGGGCGCCCCCGAGGGACGCCCCTACCAATGCCTGTCCAAAAGAAGGGCAACCGGTCTGGCTGTCCGTTCCCCTTAATGCATGGGGGAGAAGGAGGCGGGAATGACGATCTTGTTTTCCTGCTTGAGAAGGAACTCGCGGGTGGGAGGCGGCCAGTTGGGGTTCTCGCCGGCCTCGGCGCGGGTGCGGTTGCGGGCGGCCAGGTCTTCATAGGGCCAGACGTGCATCCACTGGAAGGTGCCGTCCTCCAGGTCGCTGTACATGC
Organism: SAR202 cluster bacterium bin22; assembly: GCA_002238505.1. Classification (GTDB taxonomy): domain Bacteria; phylum Chloroflexota; class Dehalococcoidia; order Lucifugimonadales; family UBA3495; genus Bin22. The sequence goes on from MPMM01000007.1 coordinate 89,355, forward strand.
CGGCGGCCAGGGGGGAGTACTGTTCGCGGTGGGTGATGGAGTTGGCCCAGCGGCTCAGGACCTCGTCCTTGGAGCCCTCCTGGTAGGTGTAGATCCGCATCTCGTAGATGCTGCCCAGTTCGCGGTCGCCCATGGGAGTCATAAAGTCGGCGGGACTCCAGATCTGGGAGTCCATGTTCAGGATGTTGCCGCCGTTGGGGGGAGGCCAGCCTTCAACGCTGGTGGCGCGGCATTCTTCCCGCTGGTCTTCATCGTCGTAGGGCCAGATGTGAATGACCTGGTTCAGGGGGCCGATTTCCGTGTGGAAGAAGGCGGCCAGGGGCGAAACCTCCAGGCGACCCGGCAGAGCCTTGCCGAAATTTTCCTCGAATTCGGCTACGCTACCCGGCTTCATATCATAAGTACGGACTTCGTAAATCATAGCCACTCCTCGCTATCGAATGTTGGGCCCGTCCCCTATAAGGAGACTGGGCAGATGCCGGTAGTGTAGCAAAAAGGCAAAGGTTGGGCAATTGGAGAATTGAGGCGGGTCCCTCCGGCTAGCAGGAGTCGTTGGGCGCGCCGGGGGTGCCGTAGTCTCCGTTGGGCATGGTAGATGTGGCGCGGCACCAGTTGGCGGGGTCGTCGTTGGCGCTGGCGTCCAGTTGGTCCGGGGCCAGGATAGTTGAAGCGCCAGGGAACACCAGGGCTGAATCGTATTCAACGCGGTCAACCACCTGCCCGCTTCCGTCGGCCAGTTCAATGGAGTCTTCGTCGTTGGTCAGGTCAATGTCGGAATACTGGTAGGCCGCCGGTATGTCCCCGTTGGTGGCCTGGTCGCTGTTTCTGGACAGGACGATGTAGCCTCCGGCCGGAACTACCAGGTCCGTGGTTATCCGATGCTGGTCACCCCCGCCTTCGCGGATGGTCCAGCCCCGCAGGTTAATGTCGAGACTTTCGTCGGGGTTGTGGATTTCAAACCATTCGCCGGCCCGGTCACGGACGGCGGAAGGGTCGGCCATGATTTCTGAAATGACCACCACGCCCGAAGTGGGCGTATCGCCGGTGGCGTCCGGCGTGGAATCAACGAGTTCCGGGACGGGGGTGGCCAAGACGACCAATGCCCCGCCGTCTTCTCCGACGGTTACCGCGTAGGGACAGGTGGCCAGCATGGCTTCCAGCGTCTCCCACTCGGCCGGGGTGGCAGAGAGACCCCAGGCGGCCTTTACGGAGGTCCAGTCGCGGGCGTACTGGCAGTGGTAGGTTGCGTCGGGAGGCTGCCACTCCTCGGGACCCCTGGCGCCCTTGGCCCGGTTGGCGTATTTCTCTACGGCCACCAGGTGGTTGTCGGCCGCCATGCTGTTGGCGTAGTCCTCCTTGCGGTCAGCATCCCACTGCCAGCCGCCGGACAGGTGAGCATTCTTCAGCGGCACCAGGTGATCAATGTCCAGGTCGCTGGCGTCGGTGAAGGTTGCGCCGGTGTAGGGTCCGTCCCACTGCCCTCCGGTGACTCGACACTGTTTGTCGGTGGCAAAGGAGGGGGCCGCAGATGATTCCAGTATCAGCACTTCAGCCCTGGTGTTCTGGCAGTCACGGTCGGCGTCGGTCCAGTGCTTCCAGTCGTCCCGGGAGTAGGCGGGCAGGTCCGCCGGAATTTCGGCAATGGCCAGGCGGGGGACGAGGACAGCTTCTGCCTGGTCGGCGCCGGGTGTTGGGCCGTTCACTGGACCGGGCGCTTCGGCAGCCGGGGTGGCCGTCGGTGTTTCCGCCGGGGTGGCCGTCGGTGTTTCCGCCGGGGTGGCCGTCGGGGTCTCTGTCGGTGTTTCCGCCGGGGTAGCCGTCGGGGTCTCTGTCGGTGTTTCCGTCGGTGTTTCCGCTAACGGCGGCAGGGGGGTGTTCGTCGCCCTGGCGGGCAGGGGTATTTCGGGAACGTCCGGCACGTCAGGGACTGAATCGCAGGCGGTGGAGATGGCCAGCGCCAGGAAGCCGGCGGCCAGGAGGAAGGGTATTGACCGGACGCGCTGGCGAAAGATTTCCGACAGGCTGCCGCCGATAGCTGTCACCCAATTCAATGCCTCACCTCACCCTGCCGCCCATGTGGAACAGACAGCCCTCTGTAGTTCCCTTACTGTAGTTCCATTGTAGCGTCGGCCTGGGGGCGTGAAAATGCCAGGCAGGGCGAGGTATGGGAGGCCTAAAGGGAAGATGTGAACAATGGGGCGTAAGCCTGCGGAAATGATGGCTGTAATACAATCGGGCTGGGAAACAGCTTTAAATTGAGGTCTTTCGCCCCATTCCCGCCCTTCTACCATCAAGGGAGCAGGGACTTGTTCAGACCCTGGCGGATTATCCGCAAGTCACCGACTTTTCCGTTAGTACCGGGCCTGGCGATGGAATGTCCGATGGAGCTTCGACAAACTCACCACGAACGGGGACGAGGTGTTGACCTGACGGGCGCGGGTCCTGGGAGCTAAGAGGTCCACGCCTGGTAGGGAATGTCCGATGGTGGTTCGACAAGCTCACCACGAACGGGAACGAGGTGTTGACGCCGACGGGCACGGGCCCTGGGCCTTGCCTGGGTTACGGGGAGAGGGGTCAGGGGCTTATTCGGCCCGGGGTACGGTGAAGGTGAAGGCGCAGCCCTCGCCTTCGCGGCTTTCTACGTTTATCCGGCCGCCGTGGGCCTCCACCAGTTGCTTGACTATGGCCAGGCCCAGGCCGGTGCCGCTGTCGCGCCGGGAGCGGTCCACTTTGTAGAAGCGCTCGAAGAGATGGGGCAGGTGCTGGGGCGCCACGCCAATGCCCGTGTCCCTGAGTTCCACCTGTACATGCCCGTCTTCGGCCCGGGCCCCGATGCTGATGTTGCCGTTGGCCGGGGTGAATTTAAGGGAGTTCTCCACCAGGTTTACAAAAACCTGGGCCAGTTTCTCCCCGTCGGCCATTACCAGGGGGAGGCTCTCGTCCAGGTCGGCCACAATGCTTACCTGGCGGGAGTCTGCCACCTCGCTGAACTGCTTGCTGACGGCGTGGACCAGCGGCGCCAGGGAAAGGGGTTCTGCTTCGATGGTGAACTGGCCGCTCTCCATGCGGGAAAGCTCCAGCAGGTCGTTCACCAAGGCGTTGATGCGGTCCACGTCGCCCCGCATTCGGGCAAGGAAGTCCATGGCAACCCGCTGGTCGCCGACCGCACCCGACTCCAGGGTCTCCACCATGGCCTTGATGGAGGCCATGGGATTGCGCAGTTCGTGGGAGACGTTGCTGACGAACTCCTTCTGGCTGGTCTCCACCTGCCGCATACGGGTCAGGTCGTGCAGGGTAAGCAATACGGCGCCGTTGGTGTCCAGGGGAGTGGCGATGGCGCTGAGGTAGCGTAGCGGCGATATGAGGGAGACTTCAGCATTCTGACGGGATTTTTCCTCCTGGCAGGCCGCGATTACCAGGTGCAGTTCGTTGTCCCGTACCAGTTCCACCAGGCGCTGGTTTTCCACTCCCTGGGCCCGGATTCCCAGCAGCTCGCGGGCGGCCGGGTTCAGGAGGGTGACCCGTCCGGCAGGGTCGGTTACGACCACGCCGTCGGCCATGGTGTCCAGCACCGCAGAGAGGGTGTCGCGTTCTGAGGAAAGGCCATCAATCACAGACTTCACAGTGTCGGCCATCCGGTTGAAGGCCTCGGTTAACTGGCGGGATTCTCCGGGCGAGTCTGCCGGGATGCGGGAATCCAGGTCTCCCTGGGCGAGCCTTTCCGAAGCTTCGGCGACGGCGTTAAGGGAACCGTAGGAGTGGCGCGAGCGGCGGACCACCAGCCATATGGCTGCCAGCGCCAGAATCCCGGCCGTAAGCCCCCAGATCGTGAACCATACGGAGGCAGCCCCAATTCCCGAGCCGGGCTCAAGGATTGGTGTCCTCAGCCTCAGCACTCCGACTATATCGCCGCCGCTCGTAACCGGCGCCGCCGTGTAGAGAAACTCGGAGTAGTCGGCGTGGAAGGTCAATCTGCGCGCGGTTGCCACATTGCCCAGGCGGGCCCGGCGAAGGTCGTTGTCGGAACTGAAGTCGTAAAGCGAGTCGTTTGCGCCGTCCAGGAAGTGTTGCCTGTTGCTGTTGGCCACCCCCTCACCGTTGAGGGCAATGATGGTGACTTCGCTGCCCAGCCACCGGCTGAGAGTCTGGCCAAGGTCATGCAGGGCTTCCAGGTCCGGGGGGCGGGTCGGGTCGGCGAGGTGGGGCGCTGCCAGGGAAGCGGCGAGAAGGGCTTCCTGTTCCTTCCGGACCTCCAGGTCTTCAGCGCTCTGGACGGGGGGAGAATCTCTCAAGAGGAGGATCAAGGCGGCCAGGGAGGCAATGGCAATGACCGCGTAACAGAACGAAATCCGCCAGGCATAGGAGCGGAGGGAAGTCATCCGTCCATCCGGTAACCCAAACCCCGGATGGTTACGATGCTCTGGGCTGTGGTGGGGTCCGCCTGGAGCTTTTCCCGCAGCCAGCTGATGTAAACGTCCACGGTCCTGGTCTGGCCGATGTAGTCGTAACCCCAGACCTTCTCCAGGATCTGGTCGCGGGTGAGGGCCCGGCCCTTGTTGGCGATCAGCATGGCCAGCAGGTCGAATTCCTTGGGCTTCAGGTAGAGGGGCTCGCCGTCCAGCCGGGCTTCGTGGCTGTTCAGGTCCATTTCCAGGTTGCCGACGCGGTAGCTCAGTTCCTCGCCATACCCGTGGTTGTCCTGCAGGTAGCGGGCGCGGCGCAGGGTGTTGCGGACGCGGGCCACCAGTTCGCGAATACTGAAGGGCTTGGTAATGTAGTCGTCGGCGCCCAATTCCAGGCCCACCACCCGGTCCACCTCTTCGCCCTTGGCGGTAAGGATGAGAATAGGGACTTCAGACTCGCGCCGGAGGATGCGGCAGATTTCGAAGCCGTCCAGGGTGGGGAGCATGATATCCAGGAGTACCAGGGAGGGGGCGACCTTGCGGGCCAGTTCGAGGCCTTCGCCGCCGTCGGTGGCGGTATGGACCTTGTAGCCCTCCCGCTCCAGGTTGTAGCGCAGGGCTTCGAGGAGGTTTTCCTCGTCTTCGATGACGAGCACCGAACGTTCCGCCACTTTACCTTCTGCCGTGGGTTCCGAGGCCACGGGCTTTCTGATGTTCAACGGAAACCGGCGGTTGGAGCGCCGCCGGGGTAGTCTTCGCGGTACATTATACGAAATGCGGGTCGGGTTTTGTAGCGTATCGCGCTAGTCCGCCGCCATCGCCAGTTCGGGGACCTCAAAGGCGGCGGCCGCGTCCCGCAGTTCGTCCAGGTCGAACCGGCTGACGTCGCGAAGGCCGGCCCATGAAATTACCAGGGTTTCGTCGTACTCGATGTAAACCGACCAGGGGCTGGCGTGCTCCTGGGCGCTTGAACAGGTCTCCGGCCTACCTGTGGCAGAGAAAAGCCGGCTCTCCGGCGAATTCTCCCGCAGCCAGTCGTGGGTAAAGACATCCTGCTCGCCATCTTCCCACAGAATAACCAGGGCATCTTCCTCGCGGATAACCTTTGCTGGGGAAGGGATTTCAAACCGGTACATAGCGCCTCCCGGGGCGTTCCTGAACTCTTTTGCTGTCTTTGAGAATAAGGGACAGGTATTAACCTGGAATTACGGAGACGTTAAAAGTTAATTTCCCCAATGTTAACAAAATGTTAACGCGCTTGAGCTGAAGGACGGGAGGGCGCGTTCCCACTCTGCACCGGGGAGGGCAAAAGGCCTGACTGGGAAGCTTAAACGAGGGAACGGTCAGGTTGACGGTGGGTTAGGGCGTTGATAAACTGGTTTTCCCCTGGGGCGGTTAGCTCAGTTGGTTAGAGCACTTGCTCGACACGCAAGAGGTCAGTGGTTCGAGTCCACTACCGCCCACCATTTTTTCCTAGGGCCAGTTAATTTCCGTCTCTTGCATCAGCAGGAACTTTTTCGTCAAGTGCATTGGCTAAGAGAATTGCCCATTCGAAATTGTTGAGCAAATCAATGACACGCTCAATATCGTCTCTATTCAACCGACTCCTAGGTGTGCTACGTCGAATTGACTCGGTAAGCTGCTCAACTAACTCGCGCCGCCCATCATCTTCAATGCGGTCGAGGATAGCTAGCACGCTTTTTAGGTTGTGCTCTTTGAAACGTAGTACATCACCCTCGTTGGTAAATGACTCAAGAACTACTCCTTGAACCACGCTGCGAGACCACTGAACTGGACCCTTGGCAAGTCCCTCCAAGAAGTCAATTGCTAAGTTTGCTGTACCTTCTGCAGCTTGAAGGATGTTGCGCCCTAAGTCAATTTGTTGCTCTTCAGTTAACTCAGAAGCGTTCTCAGGACCGTTCGACTCTATCATCCTCATCGCTGGATTTTGTACATACCAGTTATGCGCTTTAAGTGCATCGATCAAATTCTCGAAACAAGTCCCTGTCGAGAGTTCAGATTTCAGAATCGTATTGATAGGTGCGTTGGAAATATGATCGAGAAATCGCGTATGTTGGCGAGCCGACAAAACACCGTCTGAATTCAGCTTCTCTACAAGAGTAAGCAGGCTTGGTTGGATTGCGGATTCTTCCAACAGCATACTAACCATCGAATCTTGAGCTAACTCTCCAATGCCAGGAAATATCGCACTACTGCTACAAACGCGGGGCAATGTCTTGGGGTAATTGTTGACCTTATTGTGCCACTCTTCGGAGCTGAGCAGAGCTACGCTGACCTCTTCCAACATGGCATGACAAAACCACAAACCCCGGCGGAAGAAGACTGACATACTAGGGTCATCGGCAAACTTCTCCAATTCGTTCCAGTATTGATCCATGAACCACGGGTAGAGTTGTTCATCCAGTCTCGGTAGAATTCTCTTGGCAAAAGAGGAAACGGCGATTTCAAGGTCATCGAGATAGCTTCTATTCTCCAACAAGTTCTTAAGTAAATCTCGCGCGAATCCATGTCGCAACTTTACTGGCTTTGACAGTACTAATTCGACGACTTCTGATGCTGCTTCTATCACCTTTTCTTCTGAGGGAGCTTCCTCGTAGGGATGTCCATAAACGCATCTCATATCATAAATATGTGATAGGACAGTCAGTTGCGACCCGGACAGAAAACCATATTCTTTGGCCTCTTCTAAGAGAAACTTGTCCACCGCCTTGTGACTTTGCTCCATGTCCTCAAACTGGCCAACGATTTTTCCTGCCACATTGTCCCGGACCGCAGCTTCTTTAAATCTTCGCTTCAGTGACTCTGCACAGGCCAGCCCAATTACAATATAAGCCGAACGCAAAGCACCTACCTTGGACGCTTTTACTGCTTCCTCAAATAAGGGCTTATCTTCTGGCACCAAAATTCTGTCAAAATACTCTGCAAGATCAGCTGAACCTTGGATTAGCTGCTGGTTCGTTACTTCCATATGGAGAACAATCCTTCTCAAGTCACATTTGGGAATGAGATGCCGACACCTGATCTATCAGGTCTTTCGGAGTGCCCACCATTCATCTCCCCCCTAAGCCCCCACAAAGTCCCTTACCGCCGTGAAGTATTCGTTGATGCCCCGGTAGAGCAGGTCGTTGTGGCCGGCCCCGGGGATGGTGAGGATGTTCTTCTGCTGGGAAGCGAAGCTGTCGTACATTTCCCGGGCCTGCTCCACCGGCGCCAGGGTATCCACTTCTCCGTGGATTACCAGGGCCGGCATACTGATGGAGGCCACCTTTGCCCGATAGCCGGCTTCCAGCGCTTTCGCCGTGGCCGGGTCCACCCCGTGGCAGAAATTGCCGAGGATGGGGCGTCCGCTTTCGATGATTACGCCCTTCAGCGCGCCTTCGGGGCTGCTGGTCGCCAGTTCAAAGGCGGCGTGACGGCCCATAGAGCGGCCCATCACGTAGAGGTCGCCCGTGAACTGCCCGGCCTCCAGGATTCGGCCAACCTCCTCCCGCACCTGGTGGGCGTCGGCCAGCATGGAGCTGAAGGTGGGGAGGCCGCCGCTGTTGCCGTAGCCCCGATAGTCGGCCACGAAGAAGTTGATTCCTACCTGGTTATAAACCGGGGCGATGTTATCGTAGTCTGCGGCCGTTTCACCGTTGCCGTAGAAGAAGAGGATGGTGGGCTGGCCCCGGCCGACGGGAAAGAAGCGGCAGGAGAGGCTGATATCATCGGCGACGGGCACCGCAAAGTCCTGGGCGCCGGAGGGCGTGGGCGTCCAGTTGCGCCGGGGATAGAAGGAGTTCATGGAGATCTCGGGCCGGTCCAGCGCCGAGTAGTCTGTTGTCGTCATACTTCGCTCTTCAGTCCTAATTTACATGGATGGACAGGATGAACAGGATGGGGTTGGTTGAAGGCGGGAAGAATTTGCGCAGGCGACCCGGCCAAATCCTGTCTATCCTGTCCATCCATGTTTGAATCCCTCGTTTGAATCCCCTCTAAACCTCGCGGTAGGCCCAGGCCCTGATCAGGTGGTGGGCGATGGCAATGGGGCCGGGGAGTCGCAGCTTTTCGCTCTTTTCCTCCAGGGCCAGCAGCACTTCCGAGCGATCGAACCACTGCACGTCGGTCATTTCCTCGTTGTCCATGTTGATGCTGGTGCTGTCGGCCTCGGCGTGGCAGCCAATCATCAGGGAGGAGGGGAAGGGCCAGGGCTGGGAGGAGTGATACCGGACCTGCTTCACCCGGATGCCGGCCTCCTCCATAACCTCCCGGGCCACGGCCTCCTCGATGGCCTCTCCCTGGTCCATGAAACCGGCCAGGGCCGAGTAGCGGTTCATGGCCTGCAGCCGCCCCCGGGACTGGCCCAGCAGGCAGCGGTCGCCATCGGAAACCAGCATGATGATCACCGGATCGGTCCTGGGGAAGTGCTCGGCCCTGCAGGCGGGACACTCCCGCTTCTGCCCGCCCCGCTTCACCAGGGTGGCCTGGCCGCAGACGGAGCAGAAGCCGTGGCGGCTGTGCCAGTTCACCTGGGCCCGTCCCTGGGCCATGATGCCGGCCTCGGCCGGGCTGAGCACGGTTTCGGCAGCGGCCCGGGCTTCCTCGAAACGGTAGCCGCCCATGGCTTCCACGGCCACTGCGGCAGGTTCGTCCTTGCCCAGGTCGATGGCAAAGTAGGTCGTGCCCTCCTGCATCCCCAGCAGCAGGGGCACCGGGTCGGTGACGTGGGGAGCCAGGTCCTGCCAGCCCAGCCAGCCCAGGGCCGGCTCGCCGTTTCCCGTGACCGCCGCGCTCACCAGGACGTGAGGCCCCCGCATGGGCAGGAAGCGGCTGTCCGGGTCGGTGGCCCTGGAGGCAATCCAGTCCTCGTCGCGGCGTTCAACCTCGCCCCGGTCCAGTGGATTGCCGGCGAAAACGTGCTGATAGAAGTCCATGAACAGGGCCTCCCCCTATAGCGTAGATTTGTCCAGGAATATACACGAACCGAATATACACGAATGGGTACGAATATTCTAACCGGCGAATATCAGTGAACCTTCGCGGCCTTACGCGGACTTACAGCTGGAGATTCTCGATGTCCACCGGTTCTACGTCGTCGGCCAGCTCAAAGCCGAAGACTCGGGAATAGAAATAAAGCTCCCCGTCCAGGGCGCGGCGGATGTTTCCGGCGCGCCGGAAGCCGTGCTGCTCACCTTCGAAGGGTATGTAGGCGCAGGGCAGACCCTTGGCCCGCACCGCCTCGAACATCAGCTCTGCCTGGCTGGGCGGAACTATTCGGTCTTCCAGTCCCTGGAACAGGATCAGGGGACAGGACAGGCCGCCGGTGTGGTAAATGGGCGACCGCGCTTCGTACAGGTCCTGCCGTTCCGGGTACGGGCCGATGAGGCTGTCCAGGTAGCGGGACTCGAACTTGTGGGTATCCTGGGCCAGGGCCGCCAGGTCGCTGACCCCGTAGTGGCTGGCGCCGGCCTGGAAAACGTCGCGGAAGGCCAGGGCCGCCAGGGTGGTGTAGCCGCCGGCGCTGCCCCCGTCGATGGCCAGCCGGCTGCCGTCCACATCGCCCCGCTCCACCAGGTGACGGGCGCCGTTGATGCAGTCGTCCACGTCCACGATGCCCCACTGTCCCTTTAGCCGGTCGCGGTACTCCCTTCCGTAGCCGGTGCTGCCCCCGTAATTGACGTCCAGCACGCCAATGCCCCGGCTGGTCCAGTACTGGATGGAGAGACTCAGGGATACCGAGGTGGCCGCCGTTGGCCCTCCGTGGCTCTTGACCAGCAGGGGCGGCTTCTCCCCCTCGGGGGCCGCGTAGTCCTGGTTGCGGGGCGGGTAGTAAAAGGCGTGGGCGGTGAGGCCGTTTTCCGTGGGGAACTCGATGGCCCGGGGGGTGGACAGGTATCCGGCGTCCACCCTGGTCGCCGAGGCCCGGCGCAGGCTGGCCACCGAGTTGTCGGCCAGGTCCAGGCGCTGGATGGACACGGGCTGGGACGGTGAACCGGCGGCAAAGACTGCCTGCCCGGAATCCACCTTCAGGTCGGTGCGGCCCAGCTCCGCCTGGGGCAGGTCCAGGTCTTCCAGCTGCCCCGTCCCGGTATCGAGCGAGCAGATGCTCCAGCTGCCCCGGTTGTTTATGCCGCAGATAATCCGGTGGGCGGAGACAAATCCGTAGGTGCCCATGCCGAAAACCCAGTGGGGCTTGCCAAACTCCCGGTCCAGGGGCGCGGTTACCGGTTCGACCTGGCCGTCTCCGTTGCGCCGGTACAGGTTCCACCAGTTGGTCCGGTCGGAAGCGAAATAGAGCCGGCCGTCGGGAGCCCATTCGGGCTGCAGGATGGACTCCGCCGGCCCGCCGGCCACCAGCGCGGGAACTCCCAGGTGGCCGTCCCCGGATACCGGCGCGACCCACAGTTCCGTACCGTCCCAGGGCATGTTGGGGTGGTCCCACGAAAGCCAGGCCAGTTGAGAACCGTCGGGACTGAGGCGGGGAGCGGCATAGAAATCGCTGCCGGAAACCAGGGTAGTGATGGCGCCGTCGGCCAGGGACACCGCCGCCAGGGTATTGACCGGTTCGTGTCCGCCGGCCGTGTGGTCTTCGTGGACGCATACCAGGCGGTTGCGGGCGGTGTCCACCACGAAGTCGGCGTAGCGCAGGCCACCGGCGAGACTGGGTTCGGCGGTAACCGGTTGCGGCTCTCCACCCACCGGCTGGCGGTAAAGCCGCTGGTCTTCAAAGTTGGTGAAATAGATGACCCCGTCGGACACGGCAAAGTCTCCCTCGCCGTACTCATGGACCCGGGTGCGCACGTTGAACGGCCGGGGCGTCATGTCCTCCGTGTCGCCGTTGGGGGCGCGCCGGACAATGACCCGGCGGCCGCCCTCCGAGGGGCGGGACTCCAGCCAGTAGATGTCGCCGCCGTCCAGGGCGACGCCGCCGAAACCCACCGCCTCGGCGACGATGGACTCGGAGGTTATGGGGGACTTCCAGGAACCGTAGGGGGCCGTGGTGGGCATGGTCATTCACCTGTATCTGATATCTGGTATGAATTGAGGCAATGGTACCACAGCGATTTCGGCGCTCCGGCAGCACTCTCTCGCATCACCCGGGAGGTAAATTGCGCACTATTCAGAGCGCCGAAATCTTTGTGATAGAATCACGGCCACTCGGCGACCAGCGAGAACATAACCCTGAAATACGAGGTTCAGTGATGTCCTTCTACACCTATGTTTCCATTTCCGGCGAAGGCAAGATCCTGCGGTTTTCCCTGGACCCCTCCGACGGCAGCCTGGAACTGCTGGGAGAGACGGCGGCCCCGGGAAGGCCGGCGCCCATGGCGGCCAGCCCGGACCGGGGCTACGTTTACGTGGGCCGGCGGGACGACCTGGAGGTTTCCAGCTTCCGGCTGGATGCGGCCACCGGCGACCTGGGGCTGGTGGGTACGGCGGGGCTGGAGTCGGACCCCTGCTTCATGTCCACCGACCGGGCTGGCCGCTACCTGTTGTCGGCCTACTACAATGCCGGCCATGCCGCCGTCCACGCCATTGGCGGCGACGGGGCGGTATCCGGACCGCCGGTGGAGTGGGTGGCCACGGGCACCGGCGCTCACTGCTTCCAGACCGACCCCACCAACCGCTACGGCTACGTGCCTCACATCGCCGCCGGCCCCGGCCCCAACGCCATTTTCCAGTTCCGGTTCGACGGGGAGACGGGCCGCATCACGCCCAACGATCCGCCCCGGGTCAGTCCGGAAAACCCGGATGGGCCCCGCCACTTTTGCTTTCACCCCAGCCGGGACATCATTTACGTGTCCAACGAGCAGGGCTGCAGCGTGACGGGCTACAACCTGGACCCGGCCACGGGCGGCCTCAGCCCCTTCCAGACCCTCTCCACCCTGCCCGAGGGTTTCAGCGAGCGCAACAGCTGCTCCCAGATCCAGATAACCCCCAACGGCAAGTACGTCTATGCCCCCAACCGGGGCCACAACAGCATTGCCGGTTTCGCGGTGGGCGACGATGGTCGTTTGACGGCGCTGGGCCAGACTCCATCGGAGGCGGTGCCCCGGGCCTTTGGCATCGACCCCACGGGCAGCTACCTCTATTCGGCGGGGCTGGAGTCGGGAAAACTGGCGGCCTTCCGCATTGACGACGCCACCGGCGCGCTGGAACGCATCGACACCTACGACGTCGGCGAGGGCCCCATGTGGGTGCTGATTGTAGAGGTGTAGGAATTAAACATGGATGGACAGGATAAACAGGATTTTTCTTGCCCCAACTCATCCTGTCCATCCTGTCCATCCTGTTAATCCATGTTTGAATCAACGTTTGAATCAACCGGCCAGCTGCCGATGGAGGTGGATCAGGCCCTGCTGGCGGCGGGCGGTTGTGACCACGGCGCCCCATTCCGGAGCCAGCAGTTGCTCCGCCATTTCCCGGGTTATTTCGTTGGGCTGCAGCCTGGGGAATTTCTCGTAGAGGGCCTGGGCCGGGGACTCTTCAGTATTACCGCACCGGGCATGGCAGAAGGGCAAGACCACGTTGACGGCCATGTCCCGGGCCCGGGCATCACCGACAAAGGCCTGCCCAGCGCTGTCTCCCTTGACTGCCAGGGCGGCGGTCAGCGCCGCGGGTTTGCCGCCGTCCACCTTTACGGCCAGGGCGGTTGCCAGCGGGTCTTCTGCCCCTGTAGCTGGACCTGCTAGGCAGCGGGCCAGGAGACGGGACGCGCCGCCAATGCGGTGGCGAGGATGGTTGGCCGGCCGCACCCGGAAGGTGTGCCACTCGTCAGCATTGAGGGCAGGCCCGTAACCGGGCGGGCGGCGTCTCCGCCTTTCTTCCGCCGGCGCCAGGCCGGACACTTCCAGCAGCCGTTCCTCAATCGCCGACGCTCGCTCTTCGGGCGGTAGCGCCAGCGCTTCGGCGGCCAGGCTCTGCCACGGCGCCCTCTGGGCCAGCTTGAGGAAGGGCTGGCGGTTGGCCCGGTAGCCCAGCGCCTCCATCAGGGCCTCGTACAGGGTCTGGGCCGGGGACTGTTCCCGCATCAGGGCGGCAAAGATGGCGGCCTTTGCCCGAAAACGGGCGTCGCCGGCGGCGTCCAGCAGAACGCCCATCCCCTGCGCGTCTTCAGGCCGTCCCCAGCCCTTCCTTTCCAGCAGGGGCCACAGGCCCGCGCTCGCGGCGGTTCCTGGGCCGGCCGCGCTGTCTGTTTCCGCAGCAGGCTCTTCCTCTTCCAGCAAAGAGGCGAGAGAAATCACCGGGGCCCGGTGGCCGTTTTGCAGGTTGGTGACCTGGGGTACGGTTTCCAGGGCGGCGTGGAGCACCACCCCGTTGTAATTGGGGTCGTCGGCGTGACCGTGGGCGTACCAGTCCTGCTGGCGCAGGTGCAGTTCCACGTCGCCCTGCACCAGGCCCAGGCCTTCCACCTCCAGCAGGGCGTCACGGAAGTCGGGTCCGGCGGCGGTGCCGGGACGGCCCGGGTACAGCACCCGAACCCGGCGGCCGGCGGAGGTGCGGAACTCCCGCTGGCGGGCCGCCCGTTTCTGCCACAGGCGGGCCAGGGCCTTTTCCGGTAGGGGCTGGTATTCCTCTTTTCTTTCCAGCAGCGTAGGCATAACTGGTACTGGTTTAGCACCAATGGACGCGCCTGTCCATTACCACGGAAGCCGTGGTAGGAAGATTGCGGTGTTCTTCGTGGCGCCCCGTATTTCGGGCTTATTGAATTTCCTCCCAACTCGGGGCCACTCTATTGCAGGGTCAGGGTGGGCGCGACTCAATACTCCGCTTAACCAGGACAACAGCTATTCCAGGCGTCCCGGGGTGGGCTCGTTCTATCGCTGGGGGATCATCCTTAGCAGGTAAGTCCTTGACGAATTCTCCATGCCCAGTACCTCGTTCATGGTCAGGGGGGGTTCTTCCCTGGGTTTGAACTGAAACCGGTTCAACAGGCGGGTCGCGAAAAGCCAGATGGCGGACTCCGCAAGTTCGCGTACTATAGCGGCCTCCTGGTTGACCCCAAGAGTAATTCCAAAGGGCATGACCGGCGCCGTTTGGGAGTTGTCGGGTCCGGACCCGAGTCGTTCTGAACGGGACCGTTCGGGCAGAAACCGTTTGGGGCGGAACACCTGGGGTAATGCCCAGAACCGCTCGTCGTGATGGATAGCATAAATATTGACCAGCGCCTGGGATCCGGCCGGCACGTGGTAACCGCCTATCTCCGTGGACCGGATCGCCCGGAGCGGCGAGGAGAGGGGCGTAACGGTCAGGTAGCGCATGCACTCGGTGATGCAGGCTAAGGTGTAGGGCAAGTCTCCGCGATCATCGGACGTCGGCGCCTCACCCCAGCCCAGCACCCGCTCCATCTCTTCGTGGATCCCCGCTTGAATTACAGGCCGGTTGGCCAGCAGCACCAACAGCCAGCCCAGCAGCCGGCCCAGCCCTGAGGGCGCACCGGTCAGGACGTGGCAACAGAGGCTGCGCACTTCGGACCAGTCCAGGGTTCCCTCTGCCTGGGCGGCCAGCATGATTTCCGCCAGGCAGGTGGGTTGGGCTGGGTCGAACTCGGGCCTCAGGCGTACCCCGTCAATCAGGCCGGCCACTATCCTGTCCCGGTCCAGTTGCGGCAGTTTCGACTCCTGTCTCGGCCTCTTCGTGTGACACTTGAGCGAGGAAAGGAGGTTGGAAGGGTGCAGGGAGTTGTTGGTGGCGTTGGTCCAGGCGGTGTGCTCCCGCAATTGGCTCTTCAGGCTCAGAAAATCCAGCGAATCATGGCGACTGTTGCCGAAAACGGCGCGGAAGCTCAGGTTGTAATCAATATTATCCAGCTCCCGTGTGGGGTTGATGAACTTTCCCCATTCCGACAGATGTTGCCATCGTTCCAGCAGTTCTTCCACCATGGGTTCCGCGTGGTTGTGCACCAGCATCTGCCGAACGCCCGGCCCAGACAGTTTCTGCTCGGTGAAGCGGCGTAACAGCAACCTTTTGTTGCGACCAGCAGTGCCCGGGAGGTCTTGACCCTGGTTCGAGTCCGGTCCAGTGTGCGGAGAATCCAGTTGCCATGTATTGGCCTGCTGGAATGCTTCAACCATCAATTCCGGGTGGCTTATGACCACCGTGGGCACATTGCCGATGTGGAAGAGGAATACGTCGCCGTATCGCCTGGCCAGCCGACCCAGGCTCTGGTGGTCCGGCGCCTTGACCAGGAAAGGCAGTGCGCCCAGCAGCGGCAGACTTCGGGGCCCAGGAGGCAACTGGGGCGGCGCCAAAATGGTAGAAGCTTGCATCACACAACAACTCCTTGCGAAGGTTCAACGCATGAAAGCGACAGGCTATGGCAGGTATCTGATAAAGAACAATTATAGAGTCGCCCGCATTTAAGGCCAATAACTTATGAATAAAAATTCACACCGGGCCCATTTCCGAGGGCAAAAGGGCCTGATCCCCAGGCCTTCATGTTCGCCAAGGTCTTCCGAACTCCACGGGCGGTTTCCGGCCCGTGCTCGGGGTCCTCACTCCCACCGACCCTGAAAAGACCTGCGCCTTGATGTGCCGACCGGCGAGACGCTGGTGCGAAGAAGGGGGAGGCACAGGCAGAATCAGGGGGTTGCTGGACATTGACGTCGACCAGGTCGCCTCAAGGGGCAGGACGTACTGACGGGCGGCCCTTCATCTTGCCCTTTCCCGCCTGCGGTGGTAAATTAGCCCGAAACCAGCAGACTAGAATAGGGGTGTTTTCAGATGGCAGAAGGCAATGGTCCCTTGAGTGGTGTTCGAGTAATTGACCTGGGCCGCCACCAGGCCGGCCCCCGTTGCGCCCAGGTGCTGGCCCGCATGGGCGCCGAGGTAATCAAGGTAGAGCGTCTGGGCGGCGAGGAGACTCGCTACCACGGCCCGTGGGTGCGCAAGCAGAGCGCCTACTGGGTTCAGTACAACAGCGGCAAGAAGAGCCTCAGCATGGACCTGCGGAAGGAAGAGGGCAAGGAGGCCCTGCGCCGGCTGGTGAAGGTTTCCGACGTCATCCTGCAGAATTTCCGCCCCGGCACCATCGAAACCATGGGTTTCGGCTACGACGTGCTCAAGGAATTGAATCCCCGCATTATCATGGTCAACGTCTCCGCCTACGGCCAGTTCGGGCCGTACCGGGAGAAGATTGGCTACGACCCCATCGGTCAGACAATGTCCGGCATAGCCATGGTCACCGGTGAGGATGGAATGCCTCCCATCCGGGCCGGGGTACCCATCATTGACCGCACCACCGCCCTGCACGCCGCCATCGGCACCCTGGCCGCCCTTCACGAGCGGGAGCGCTCGGGCGAGGGCCAGTGCATCGACGTGTGCCTGGCCGACACGGGCTACAGCTATACCGAGATTCCCATAACCGCCTACCACGGCGCAGGCGTTGAGCCCAGGCGCGGCGAGTCGGCGGCGCCCCCCAGCGGCACCTATCCCTGCAAGGACGGCTGGGTCCTGATTTCCGCCGGCGACCAGCACCACTGGCACCGGGTCTGCAACGCCCTGGGCAAGCCGGAATGGCTGGAAGACCCCCGCTTCACCACCCGCCACGAGCGGGGCCGCAACGGGTCGCTGATCAACGAAGCCATGCAGGCCCTGATGTCCGACATGACCATGGCCGAAGTCATCGAGCACTTCACCCGTCACGATGTGGTGGCGGCGCCGGTCAACACCATCGCCCAGGCGGCCCAGGACCCGCACCCGTGGGAACGGGGAGCCCTGCAGGAAGTACCCGACTTCCTGGCCGGGACGATTGCGGTGTCCGGCGACTTCTGGCACTTCAGCCGCACCCCGGCGGTGGTCGGCACCACTCCCCAGGTGGGCGAGCACAACGAAGAGGTCCTGGCCGACCTGCTGGGCTACTCCGAGGAGGAAATCTCCCAGATGCGCGAGGGCAACGTAATCGCCGAGTTCGACCACTACGACGAGATACCCGGCTAGCGCCGGTTAAATCATCGACCAAGGACACCAAGAACCACGAAAGAGAGGGCCCCGAATTTTCGGGGCCCACACTATTTTCTTTTAAGATCAGTGCTGGTTAATGAGTGCTGATTCGTTCCCATTCGTGGCAAAACCCCTCTTTCAAGAAGTCATCACTCATCCTGTATATCCTGTCCATCCATGTCAATATCAATACTCCAGCATCATCCGTTGTATTTCCCCCGGGTCCTCCGTCTTCGTCAGTGCCAGCATCAACAATATCCGGGCCTTCTTGGGGGCCAGGTTGTCGGCGGCGATGTAGCCGTCCTCCACGAAGCGGCGGGTGCGCATCACCCGCCCGTTGCCCGTCTGGGTGGCGATGACTACCGGTATGCCCCTGTCCCGCGCCCCTTTCAGCGCCGACATGAACTCCGGCGACGAACTACCGCCCCCCAGGCCGGCCGCCACGATTCCGGCCACCCCCGCCTCGGCCAGGGCGTTGACCACCAGCCCGTCGGCCCCGGCGTAGGCGTAGGCAATGTCCACCCGGGGCAGTTCCGCCACGTCGGTAATGTCGAACTCGCTGTCCGCGGTGTGGGCGCGGGCCGGGCTGCGGTAGAAGACCACCTCCTCGTCCGAGTCGGCGTAGCCCAGGCAGCCCAGTTCGCCGGACCGAAAAGTCTCCAGGCGGTAGCTGTTGCTCTTGGTCACGTCCCTGGCCGCCTGGATTTCGTTGTTCAGGACGGTCAGCACTCCCCTGCCCGCCGACTGGGGCGTCGCGGCCACCCGTATGCAGTCCAGCAGGTTGATGTCGGCATCGGTGCCCATGCCCGTGGGCGGCCGCATGGCCCCGGTGACCACCACCGGCCGGCGGTCCTTCACCGTTAAATTCAGAAAGTAGGCCGTCTCCTCCAGCGTGGCCGTGCCGTGGGTGATGGCCACGCCGGCGGCCCCCTGGTCCAGGGCAAATATGTCGTTTATGCGGCGGGCTAGTTGCAGCCAGTGGCTGGGCAGGATGTTGGCGCTGCCCACGTTGACCAGTTGCTCCGGCAGCACCTCGGCAAACTCCCCGGCCTCGGGAATACTGTCCAGCATCTGCTCGATGGTCAGGTGCCGGTTGCGGTAGCTGTAGTTGGTGTAGTCGGTGCGGAAGTCCCCGATAAATGAGATGGACCCGCCGGTGCCGATGAGATAGACCCGGGGCTTCTGGTCAGTGGTCATGGGGATCGCTCCTTTTGCTTATTGGAGGAGGGTTTCGTATGCTGTAAGTATAGGGCATTGCCCCATAGGCGGGGCCGAAGCAGGGTTAACGAATTCTCCACCCCGGAAACCGTGGACAGGAGCAGTACCTGGACCCTATGCGCCGATTTCCCACATATCTCCTGCTGGCGATTCTGGCCGGCCTGGCCCTGGCGCCGGTGGCATGCCAGCCCTTCGCTTCCGGCTCATCAGGCGACGGGACCGGTGGCGGGACCGGCGGGACAGTGGCCGCCGAAGTCGTGGCCCCGCCCGGGGGACTGGAAGTGGAAACCGTAGTGGAGGGGCTGGAGATTCCCTGGGACCTGGCGTTCACGCCCGATGGCCGAATCCTCATAACCGAGCGCCCCGGGCGCATCAGGGTTGTGAAGGACGGTGTCCTGCAGGATGCCCCTTACGAGACCATTGAGGTCTTTCACCGCTCCGAGGCGGGGCTGATGGGAATTGCCCTGCATCCCGGGTTTGCCGACAACGGCTACCTCTACGTCTGCTACACCTACCGCTCGGGGCGGGACACCTACAACCGCATTGCCCGGCTGACCGACCAGGGAGAACGCGCTGCCGACCACCAGGTAATCCTGGACGGCATCCCCGGGGACACCCGCCACGATGGCTGTCGCATCCGCTTTGGCCCCGACGGCTACCTGTACGCCACCACCGGCGACGCCACCGACCCTGCCCTGTCCCAGGACCTGGATTCCCTGGCGGGAAAGGTACTCCGGATGACGGCCGACGGTGGCGTGCCGCCGGACAACCCCTTTCCCGGGTCGCTGGTCTATACGTGGGGCCACCGCAATCCCCAGGGCCTGGACTGGCATCCCCTGACGGGGGGACTTTTTATCACCGAGCATGGACCCAGCCGCGATGACGAGGTGAACCTGCTGCACCCCGGCAGCAACTACGGCTGGCCCGACGTTACCGGCGCCGCCGGCGACCCGGCCTACGTGGACTCCGTGCTGGCGCTCACGCCCACCGTGGCAATTGCCGGCGCCGCCTTTGTTTCCGGTGGCGGCATGCCATCCTCCTGGCAGGGGGACCTGGTTTTCGCCGCGTTGAAGAGTTCTCACCTGCAGCGGGTGGCCCTGGAACCGCCTGATTACCGGACCGTGGACTCGCGGCAGATTCTCTTCCAGGGCCGGTACGGGCGTCTTCGCGCCGTGGTTATGGGTCCGGACGGCTACCTCTACTTCACCACCAGCAACCGCGATGGCCGGGGCAACCCCCGGGAGGGAGATGACCGGTTGCTGCGGCTGGGACTCCCCTGAACCGGAGCCGCGGAATCCGGTGTGCACTGCCACCATCGCTCGTGAACGCGCCCTGCCGGAGCGGCCCGGACCGGTTCTTTTCCAGAAACGAAGAGCCGCGACAAATGTCGCTGCCCCGCTAGCTGAATCTTTTGCAATTTCCCAACTCCTCATTTAATATATGTAGAGGAAGGATAGGGTGGACGGTTCTGGCCCAAATGCTGGCCGCAGAAGGGGATTAAATTGAGAATGGGAAATAACCGGTGGCTCCGGAATAGCCTGGTTTACCTGTTAATAATCATCGGTGTAATCGTCATCTTCTACACCCTGATTCCGGCCTTCGGCACCCGAAACGATCTGCCTCTCACCGAAGTAATTGCCAAGGCCCAGAATCACGAGATCAGTGAAATCATCGTGGAAGGTGACAAGCTGACCGTCATTCCCATTGTCACCGGCGGCGTCGGCGGAACCCAGTACACCAGCCGCATTAGCGAGCAAACCGATATCATGCAGGTGCTGTCGGCCAACGACGTAGATACCGGCCCCGGCAGCCTGCAGGTTACCTTCAAGGGTTCCGGCGGCCTCGGCAGTTTCCTGGGGCTGCTGCTGAACTTCCTGCCCCTGATCTTCTTTGGCGGCCTCATCCTGTTCATGATGCGCCAGGCCCAGGGCAGCAATAACCAGACTATGAGTTTCGGACGCAGCCGCGCCCGGATGATGCCCTTCAACCGCCCAACAGTGACCTTCTCCGACGTGGCCGGCGTGGACGAGGCCAAGACGGAACTGGTTGAGGTGGTGGAGTTCCTGAAATACCCGGAGCGCTTCCTGTCCCTGGGCGCCCGCATCCCCAAGGGCGTATTGCTGGTGGGCCAGCCCGGCACCGGCAAGACGCTGCTGGCCCGGGCCGTGGCCGGTGAGGCGGGAGTGCCTTTCTTCCATATCAGCGGCAGCGAATTTGTGGAAATGTTCGTAGGCGTCGGCGCGGCCAGGGTGCGCGACCTGTTCGAACAGGCCAAGCGCAACGCCCCCTGTATTGTTTTCGTGGACGAGATTGACGCCGTGGGCCGCCATCGGGGCGCCGGTCTGGGCGGTGGCCACGACGAACGGGAGCAGACCCTGAACCAGATCCTGGTGGAAATGGACGGCTTCGAGAGCAACACCAATATCATCGTGCTGGCCGCCACCAACCGCCCGGACATCCTGGACCCCGCGCTGCTCCGCCCCGGCCGGTTTGACCGCCGGGTGGTACTGGACCTGCCCGATGTGGTGGGACGCCAGGCCATCCTGAAAGTCCACTCCGCCGGCAAGCCCCTGGCCGCCGAAATTAATCTGGAGACCCTGGCCAAGGAGACGCCCGGCTTCAGCGGGGCTGACCTGTCCAACCTGATCAACGAGGCGGCCCTGCTGGCTGCCCGCAAGAACCAGAAAAGCATCCACATGCCCGACTTTGAGGAAGCGGTTGAGCGCGTAATCGCCGGCCCGGAGCGCAAGAGCCGGGTTATCAATACCCGCGAGAAGGAAATGACGGCCTACCACGAGGCGGGCCACGCCCTGGTGGCCTGGGTGTTGCCCCACGCCGACCGGGTCCACAAGATTTCCATCATCTCCCGGGGCAACATGGGTGGCCACACCACCCTCCTGCCGGAGGAGGACCGGTACCTGTGGACCAAGAACCAGTTCCTAGACATGATGGCCGTTACCATGGGAGGCCGCGTCGCCGAGGAACAGATCTTTGACGAAGTGACCACCGGCGCCAGCAACGACCTGGAACGGGCTACCAAGATAGCTCTCGGCATGATCAAGCGCTACGGCATGAGCAGCGCCCTGGGCCCCCGCACCTTCGGCAAGCGAGAGGAACTGGTCTTCCTGGGGCGGGAAATCAGCGAAGAGCGCGACTATGGTGACAAGGTGGCCGAGGAAATTGACCAGGAAGTTAAGGAAATGGTCAACAGCGCCTACGTTCAGGCCTGCAACATCCTGATCGAGCACAAGCCTGACCTGGTCCGCATCGCCGAATACCTTATCGAGCATGAGGCAATATCCGGCGATGCTCTGAACCGCCTCTTCAACAATGAAGATATGAGCGGAGAGGGCGATACGGGTACGCCGGCTGTGCCGCCTGAAACGCCCCCTTACGCGCCCAAGCCAGCCACGCCCAATACATCCCCCCAGCCGGCGCCGTCCCTGTCCAGCCAGAACGCCCCGGACGTGGGTACCATGTCCACCGGCAGCGGCGACAACTGAAGGCTCACAAACGGGACCTCAGTTCCCGCAAACAGGTAAATACAACAGGGCCGGGGTTCAACCCCGGCCCTGTTGTATTTACCTGTTTGCGGATGCCTGTGGAACGCCCGGCCATTTAGGCCCAATGGCCATTCCGATCCAGGGGAGGAACCCCGGGCATTGCCAGCTGGATCGTTTTCAGTTGGCAGCGGCCGCTGCCCCCCATGCCGTGAAGCTTCGTCGCCACGCTCCCCGGAATGACTGGTTAGCAAGTGATCGAACGGCAGAAATCTGGCCCCCGCCGACTCCGGGGCTGGCCCCAACTATTAGACCAACAGGTTTGAAATGATGACTGCTAAATCCGCATCGTCATTCCGGCCATGAGCCGGCATTCAGACAGGTTGCGAAGGGTCAACTGCATGGTGCCAGAGGTGCTCTGGATTCCGGCTTTCGCCAGAATGAAGGCGCGACAGACCCCAACCCTTCATAACAAAGCTGTAAGACTACTACGGCTGTGCGACTGGTCACCGGCTGCCGTTGGTTCCTAAGCCTCCCCTGCTTCCTCATCAGGCTCCAGGGGCAACTGGCGGTAGTAGAGGCCCCAGTCCTGCATGAGGGACGCCACCCGGTCGTCCTGCAGGTTCACCAGTTCCCGAAAGAAGCCGGCCAGCGCGTGGGCCGGCGCCTGAGCGGCGTCGCACACCCAGCTCCTTTCCGCCGGCACCACGTAGAGCAGGCCGCTCTGGTGGGGGCAGGTAACCTGGATGCGGGTCATGTCCGAGCTGGGAGTGATGGTCATTCCGTTATCCGCCATTGGTTTCGTGCCTCCTGGTGACGCAGTTTACGGTCGGGGCAGGTTCTGGGTCCCTGCGGGAAGGAATTATATGCCCGGCAGCGGTGGGCAGGCCACTGTTACCCCCTGCACGGTCTGGTCGGCTCCATAGGTTAGGGTCGAAAATCGGCAAAAACGTCACGGCCTTGCAAATTAGTGGTAGAATCTATAGTTGTGATTTCGAAGCCCTTTTGCAGGGGTTGAGCATCCTCCTGGTAGGCGGTCCATCGGCCGCCGAAAAATTTTCAGAAGGAAACAGCTTATGTACCCACCTGGTGGCGGACAACGCCAGCCTGAAATGGATTTTGAGCAGGTCTCTGCTCGCTTCCGAGAAGGAATGGGCCGGTTCTCCGGCCGCTTCGGCGGTGGAGGAATAGCCCTCTTCATAGTAGGTATCATCGTATTGGCGATGATTGTTTGGTTGGGGACCGGCGTCTATACCATCGGTCCCGGTGAAAATGCAGCCCTGCGGCTCTTCGGAGCGGCGCAGGGAGCCCCCGTAACCCAGGAAGGTCTGCACTGGTGGTGGCCCAACCCCGTCGGCAAGCGGGATGTAATCCTGGTCACTGAAACCCGGCGTATGGAGCTGGGTTTCCGCAGCAATGCCGAAGGCGCGGGCAGTCCCTTCGCCACCGAGGCGCTGATGATCAGCGGCGACCTGAACATCGTGGACGTTCAGATGGTGGTCCAGTACAACATCAAGAGCCTGAACAACTTCCTTTTCCGGGTTGATGACCCGGGGGAGGAGAGTCGCGCCATTCCCCTGGGCCGGCCCGACGGACGCACCCTGAAGGACGCCGCCGAAGCCGCCCTCCGGCTGGTGGTGGGCCAGCGTTCCATTGACGATATTCTGGTCCGTAACCGTGAAGAAGTGGAGGAGCAGACCAAGATAAGGCTGCAGGAAATCCTCGACATCTACAACACCGGCCTCAATATCGAGACGGTGCAGTTGCAGGACGTTAAGGCTCCCGAAGAAGTTCGCGACGCCTTCGACGACGTGCTTCGGGCCCGCCAGGAACGCGATACCCGCATCAACCAGGCCAGGGCCTTTGAAGCAGATATCATCCCCAGGGCCGAGGGTGACGCCGAACGAATCACGGAGGGCGCAGAGGCCTTCCGGCAGGCCCGTATCGCCAGGGCCCGTGGTGAAGCTGAGCAGTTCACGGCGGTCCTGACCGAGTACCGCAAGTCCCGGGAAGTTACCCGCCAGCGTCTCTATTTGGAGGCCATGGAAGAGGTGCTGCCCGGTGTAAGCAAGATCATTGTTTCGCCCGAGGCTGAAACTGTACTTCTCCTTGGCGAAAACGAGGGTGTCAGACCGGTTCCCATAGGGCCGCAGCCCTAGATGACCGCTCCGGCTTTGTTGTCCCTCAGCGTCGGTGGCTTTACGGCCTAACCAGAAGTTAAGAGTGTAAATATGCGACCATTAATCATCCTGGCGGTACTGGTAGTAATCGGGCTGATTGTCCTGCGCCAGGCCCTCTACATTGTGGATGAGACCGAGCAGGTCATAATCCTCCGCTTCAATGAGGTAATTAACACCCACCATTCTCCGGGCCTGTACATCAAGGCCCCCTTTGTGGACACGGTTGTTACCTTTGACAAGCGGGTGCTCCGCATTGACGCCCCTGCTGCGTCCATGCCGGACAAGGAAAAGCAGAACCTGATCATCGACTCTTACGCCCGTTACCGGATTGTTGATCCCGTTCAGTTCCGCAAGACCCTGCAAACGGAATTAAATGCCAGCAGCCGCCTGGGTGACATCGTCACTTCCACCCTGCGTGACCGGGTAGCCTTGCGCGACCGGTTTGAGATTATCGGTTCTGAGCCGATCATCGATGAGCAGGGGAACCCGGTGGAGGACACGGAGGGCCTGCCCCTCTTTGAGGGCCGCGATACCAGGAACCAGATTCTGGTAGAGGTGCTTTCAGGGGTGCGCAGTCTTACCCAGGACCAGAACTTCGGAATCGAGATAATCGATGTCAGGATCAAGCGGGCCGACTTCCCCGCATCGGTTACGCCCAGCATCTACACCCGTATGCGGGCCGAACGTAACCGTATCGCCACCAGGTTCCGCGCTGAAGGTGAGGAGGAGGACCTGAAGATTCGCGCCGTGGCCAACCGCAACCGCGAGGTTATCCTCGCTACGGCGGAGCAGGAAAGCAATGAAATTCGTGGTGACGGTGAAGCTCAGGCCATTGGCATTCTGGCCGAAGCCCTGAACGAGGATCCGGACTTCTTCGCCTTCCAGCGCAGCCTGCAGGCCTACAGGGTGTTCCTCAGCGACCAGGACAAGATTATCCTGTCGGCGGATGAGGACCTGTTCAAGTTCCTGGGTACGCCGTCATCCCAATAGCGCCAGCCATCGGACACCGGTCCGCAGGGACCTGACGCCGTTTATTGGCATAGAGCACGATTGGGCAACGACATAATGCCGTTGCCCAATCCCTGTCACGGAGCATAGATGAAACTGCACGAGTATCAAGCCAAGGAGATTTTCGCCCGGTACGGCATTGAGGTTCCCCGGGCGATCCTGGCCAGCACACCCGAGGAGGCCCGAGACGCAACCCGCGAACTGGGCGGTCAGGCTGTAGTCAAAGCCCAGGTGCACGCCGGCGGACGGGGCCAGGCCGGAGGCATCAAGGTGGCGCGCTCCCCCGAGGAGGCTGAGGAAACGGCCCGGGACTACATCGGCCGGAACCTGGTCACTCGCCAGACGGATGCCCAGGGTGTCCCCATAAACTCGGTGCTGATTGAAGAACTGGCCGACATCAAAAAGGAATTGTACGTGGCATTTACCATCGACCGGGGCTTCCGCGGCCCGGTGATGATCGTCAGCGCCTCGGGCGGAATGGACATTGAAGAGGTTGCCGCCACCAGTCCCGAAGATATTCATACGGAACCCATTGAACCGGTCCTGGGGCTGATGCCCTACCAGACCCGTCGGGTGGTTTCCCGCCTGGGGCTGGAGGGGGGACAGGCCCGTCCCGCTGCCCAGGTACTGGCTGCTCTCTACCGCATCTTCACCGAAAACGACTGCTCCCTGGTGGAAATCAACCCCCTGATAATCACTGGCGATGACCGGGTCGTGGCTTTGGACGCCAAGCTGGACGTGGAGGACGATTCCCTCTTCCGGCACAGCGACCTGCGCGACCTGCGCGATCGCTCCCAGGAAGATGCCCTGGAGGCCCGCGCCTCGGACATGGAGATTGCCTACGTCAACCTCGATGGCAGCGTGGGCTGCCTGGTCAATGGCGCCGGCCTGGCCATGGCTACCCTGGATGTTACCAACGCCGCCGGGGCCGCTCCGGCCAATTTCCTGGACGTGGGCGGCGGAGCCGATGACGAGAAGGTGGCCAGCGCCGTCAGCATTATATTGTCCGACCCCAAGGTGGACCGGGTGCTGGTAAACGTCTTCGGCGGAATCCTCCGCTGCGATATTGCCGCCCGGGGCATCGTACTGGCCTTTGAGCGGTTGAACTCGGAATTGCCGCTCATCGTTCGCATGCTGGGCACCAACGTGGACGAGGGCAAGGAAATCCTCGGTGCCTCATCCCTCAACGTAACCTTCGCCGACACCCTAACCGAAGCCGCCGCCGCCATCCGGCAGGCGGTTTAAGAAAAGCAACTGATCCACGAACAGGCACGAATCTCACTAAACACCGATTGAGCCAATCGGGTCATTCGTGAATGTTCGTGGACTAACAAGGAACTGGAGCAACCACAAATGGGCATCCTCTTAGATGAAAATTCGCGCATCCTCGTCCAGGGCATAACCGGGCGGGAGGGCAGCTTCCACGCCCGTGCGGGCATGGCCTACGGCACCAACGTGGTGGCCGGTGTAACCCCCGGGCGGGGCGGCCAGATGTTTGAAGAAACCGTTCCCGTCTTCGACTCGGTGGAAGAGGCCGTGGCCGAAACCGGGGCCAACGTGTCACTGATTTTTGTGCCGCCTCCCTTCGCGCCCGATGCCGTTGTTGAGGCCGCCGATGCCGGCATGCCCCTGATCGCCTGCATCACCGAGGGTGTGCCGGTACAGGACATGGCCAAAGTGGCCCGCTACCTGGAGCGCAGGCCGGAAGTTCGTCTCATCGGCCCCAACTGCCCCGGAATGATCAACCCCGGCGCCCACTGCAAGGTGGGCATCATGCCGGGCAACATTCACATGCCCGGGCGCGTGGGCGTGGTATCCCGCAGCGGCACCCTCACCTACGAGGCCGTGCAGCAGTTGACCAATCTGGGTATTGGCCAGTCCAGCTGCGTGGGAATTGGCGGAGACCCCATTATCGGCACCAGTTTTGCCGAAATTCTGCGCCTCTACAACGAAGATCCCGACACCGATCTCATCGTCTTTATCGGCGAGATTGGCGGCTCCATGGAACAGGAAGCTGCCGCCTACATCAAGGAATCGGTGACCAAGCCGGTCTGCACCCTGATCGTGGGCGCCACCGCTCCCCCGGGCAAGCGTATGGGCCATGCCGGAGCCATCATCACCGGCGACAGCGCCCGCGCGGAGGCCAAGATTGCCGCCATGCGCGAGGCCGGGGCCCACATCGTTCCAACTCCCGCCGACATAGGTTCTACGGCCGAGGCCGTCCTTGCGGGCATGAGCTAGCCCCACACATCGTACCGATTTTGTATGGGCGGCCCTGGTGGCCGCCCTGTTCGGCAACAGGTCCCCCTCCTTCACAGGAGATCGTCTTCTCCACCCATTTGTCCCAACCCTCCCCCATCTTTGCCCATTCGCGGGTGAACTCCCCAGCTTTGCCCCTCTATGGTATTATTCCCCCTTGGAGGCACTATGTTTGGACTTGCGGTTCTTACAGTCAGCACATCGGGGTATCACGGTCAGCGGGATGACGCCAGCGGCGACCGTATCAAGGAACTGCTGGTTGCTCCCGACTACGAGCTTGTCCGCTACGAGATTGTTTCCGATGACAAGGAAATGATTGCCCAGCGCATGGCCGAATGGGCCGACGCTCCCGACGTCAACCTGATTGTTAGCACGGGCGGCACGGGCCTGGGTCCACGGGACGTTACCCCCGAAGCCTGCCTGTCCATCATCGAGCGGGAGGTGCCCGGCCTGGCGGAGACCATGCGGGCCGAAACTCTGAAGTTCACCCCCATGGCCATGCTCAGCCGGTCGGTGGCCGGAATCCGGGGCAAGACACTTATCCTGACCCTTCCGGGCAGTCCCAAGGGCGTGGCCGAGACCCTGGAAGTGGTAATGCCCGTGCTGCCTCACGCCCTGGAACTGCTGCGCCGGGAGTCGGTGCAGGAGCATCCCGTCTAGTTGAATTCAATCATGGATGGACAGGATATACAGGATGGTCCTGATGAAAATATCCTGCTCAGCCAGTATATCCAGGTAAGCAAAGCCAGGAGCACAACCAATGACGCAACCCGAAGAAACCCCGGAACCGGTCTATTGGCCGCGCGTAAAGTACCTGCTTGAGAACGTCATGGAACGCTGGAAGGAGCGGTGGGGTCGGGAACCCTACCCCGGCATCCATGAATACTACTGGGAAACACCGCAGGAACTGTCCGTGGCGGTCCTGAACGGCTTCAGGGCCATAGAGCCAGGGGTTCCGGGCTGGGAGACCCACCTGGTACGCTCGTTGTATCGGAACGTGGGCACCTTTGGCAAAATGCCCCTGCGCGGCCCCTTCCTGTCCCGCCCCGAGTGCGAGGAAATAGCCCGCTGGATTGATGATGGCATGCCCGAGGGGCCGCCTGAGGATTAGGGTATTTCAGCCGATCGCTGAATGGTCTGGATAGTAAGAGCAGGGGCGGGTTGGAAACCCGCCCTTCGTTCGTGAGCATCTATTCGCGGGCATGTGGTCACTCCGCAGGCCGGAATGCCATGTGCGATTCGCCAGACAAGCTAAGGGGCTCACCAACCGGTGAGCCCCTCTGATTTACCTTGTTTCCAGGCTTCGGATTCGGGTTGGTGCTAGACCAGCGCCGGCTCCTTGACCTTGCTGTAAACCTGGATGCGGCCGCGGGTGTGGTCCAGGACGCACAGGCGACCCTGGCTGTCCACGCGGACGGCGCAGGGGTGGGCAAAGTTGCGCTCGTAGGTGGGGTCGTTGGCGAAGGCCAGGGCCCGCTGCCGGATCATGTCCGGGTTGGAGAGCAGCTTGTCCTTGCCCCACTGGGACATGACGTGATCGCCCACCATCTGGGAGACGAAACGTCCGTCGGGCGCCAGAACCTGTACCCGGTCGTTCAGCCAGTCGGCGACATAGATGTCCCCGTCTTCGTCCACGGCCACGCTGTTGGGGCGGTTGAACTCGCCCACACCGCTGCCGGACCGGCCATAGCTGGCCTGCCACACGCCGTCGGAGTTGAAGACCTGGATGCGGTCGTTGCGCCAGTCGGCGACATAAACGTTGCCTTCCTTGTCCAGGTCAATGCCCCAGGGCATGTTCAGTTCGCCCGGACCGCTGCCAAAGGAACCGAACTGGCCCAGGTACTGGCCGTCCAGGGTGAATTTCTGAACGCGGGAGTTGCGGCTGTCCACGATGAAGACGTTGCCGTCATCGCTGATGGCAATGCCGGCCGGCCGGTCCATTTCGCCGTCGCCGGAACCGCCGGTGCCCCACTTGCCCAGGAACTCGCCGTCCTTGGACATGATGGTCACCCGGTTCAGCCA
Organism: SAR202 cluster bacterium bin22; assembly: GCA_002238505.1. Lineage (GTDB taxonomy): Bacteria > Chloroflexota > Dehalococcoidia > Lucifugimonadales > UBA3495 > Bin22. The sequence goes on from MPMM01000007.1 coordinate 118,887, forward strand.
CTCGTCGGTGATGAACAGGCGTTCCTGGCTGTCGATGGCGATGCCAGCGGGCCAGATAAAGTTGCCGTCTTCTTCGCCATAGGTGCCGAATTCGCTGATGTACTCTTCATCCAGGGTGCAGGCGGTTACGCGAACACCATCGGGACGGTTCTCATAGGAGCGGTTGACCACGTACACTGTGCCTTCGGCATCCACTGCCATGTCTGTAGGGTTTCGGAACCCCGTGCCAGCGAACTCGTTACGGCCCACCGAGTGGCTGTACTCATAAGTCCGGCTGGTAAGACCAAAGAAATGGGTGCTCATGCTCTTACCTCGTCTTTCTGCTTTGTGGTGTCCGGAAAGCGCCGGCCCTCGCTCACAAGGAGGTTAGCCGGAGCCGCCGGGCGATTTTCACTGCTGGTCCGGTCATGCCCTTTGGGCAGGGGCGGAATTGAAACCCGCCCCTGCAGGTCTTTTGGCCTAAAGGAAGTTGACCTTTTCGAAGGAACCGCCAACGATGGGCTGGGGGTCCATCTTGTAGAAGTCTTCCACGATGGTCGTGTAGATGGAGCGGAAGTCCGTGCTGTACTTGAGGTTTCCGCCCTCTTCCTGCTTGCTGGGTTCCAGGGACGGGTACTCGCCGTAGATGCCGCCCTTGACGTGTTCGCCCACAACAAAGGCGATGCCGCCGGCGCCGTGGTCGGTGCCGGAGCCATTGTCGCCGATGCGGCGGCCAAACTCGGTGAACATAAGCAGCATGACTTCGTCGCTGGCGTTGTGTTCCCGCAGGTCCTGGTAGAAAGTGTCCACGTTGTTGGACACGTCAGTCCACAGGCCGGAATGCAGGGAGGCCTGGTTGGCGTGGGTGTCGAAGCTGTTGTACGGGGACGTGGTGTAAAGCACCCGGCTGCCGAACCCGGCCAGATGGGTCTGGGCGATGTTCTTCATGTACTGGCCGACTACCGTGTTGGAGTACTCGACGCTGCTGGTGTACTTGTCGGGGGCGGTGGCCAGGATGTCGGCGCCCTTGAGAGCGTTGGTGCCGGTGCTGTGGATGTAATCCATAACGGCGCCGGTGCCCATGGCCGGGGAGTACATGCGGCCGAACACGTCCAGAGCATCGTTGCGCTGATCTTCGCCGTCGATGCCGGTCAGCAGACCATAGGTCTCCAGGTTGCCGACGGAGGCGACGGGCACGCCATCCATAACCAGGGCGCGGGGAAGACCGCGGCCAAAGTTAACGCCGCACAGTACGTTCTCGGCGTTGGGGTCAATTTCCTTGAGGACACGACCCAGCCAGCCCTCGGTACCGATCTTGTCGGGCTCGCAGGTGTGCCAGATGTCCATGGAACGGAAGTGGGAATAGCTGGGGTTGTCGTAGCCGACGCCCAGGAAAATGGCCAGCTTGCCCTCGTCCCAGAACTTCTTCAACGGACCCATGGTGGGGTGGAACCCCAGGTCGTCGTTGATGGGAATAATCTGCCCTTCGGGAATGCCCAGGGTGGGGCGATAGTCCCGATACAGGGGGTTGGAATAAGGAATCACGGTATTCAGGCCATCGTTGCCGCCGGAAAGGGACAGTACGGCCAGTACCGGGTCTTTCTTCGTAGAAACCATATCCTTTTCTCCTTCTACTAAATTACTCGAACTGGAACTCTGCCGTAGCGGCAATCATCTGGAACATTTCGCCGGTGCGGCGGGAGAACTCGGCCTGGTCCGAAGTGCTGAGGTCGCCTTCCTTGGAAGCGTGCGACCTGAGCTGCTGCAGGGTGTCGCCGGTGACCAGCAGCGGACCGGTCAGGTCCAGGCAGCCGGCCACGAACTGGTCGGGGGTCAGGGTGTCGCCCTGGGCCCGCAGGCGGTCCACCAGGGACTGCACGCCCGGAAGCTCGGTGTTCCCCATCAGGTCAGCGGCAAAGTTGATGCGCTCAACCAGCGTGCCGCTGTCAATCCACTCGCGGCCGGTGTGCCAGCCCTCTACGGTGGGGGGATTCATCAGGTCCATACCCATGTACTTGGGCTCCTGGGAGAACTCGAACAGGCCGGGCTGAATGTCCCGGTGTTCGCCTACCAGGCGCATGGTGCCTACTACCATCTCGGCAGGGTTCTTCACCTTGGCGTAGCGGACGTCCTCAGCCTTGAAGAAGTCGGACTTGAACAGGACTTCCAGCATGGCATTGATTTCGTAGCCGGAGTCGAAGTAGGCTTGCTCCATGGCATCGATGGCGGCCGGGTCCCGGGGCGGGGTCAGTCGCCAGGCGGGAACCTGCACGTCGTCGGCCACGAAGAAGTTGTAAAGGTGGCGGGCCAGGAAACGGGCGGTGGCGGGCTGCTTGCATATGATATCCAGCACGTCGTCGCCGGTCAGGTTCCCGGATTCGCCCAGGAAGGTCTTGTCGCTGTCATCGTGGTCGGCCGGGTCGTACCGGAACTCCCACGGGCTGCGGCCATACGGGAATGGCGGGTAGGAAGGAGCGATGTTCCAGCCGGTGAAGGCGCGCGCGCAGGCCTTTACGTCGTCCTCGGAGTAGTTAAACTGCTCGTCCATGCCAACGCCCAGAGAGAACAGTTCCAGCAGTTCCCGACCGTAGTTCTCGTTGAGGTTAGTCTTGTGGCTTTCGCTGTTGTCCAGGTAGTAAACCATGGCTGGGCTGGTGGAAAGCAACCACAGCAGGTGGCGGAAGTTGCCCATTCCGTGGTCGCGGAACATCTGGATCATCCGACCCATTTCCTGGCCGCTGTCGATCTTGGAGTGACCGGCGCAGAAAATCATGTGCCAGAAGAGGACCATTTTTTCCTGCAACTGGCGGGGGGTGTTGATCATGCGCCAGACCCACGCCTGGATGTTGGTCTCGATAGCGGCGGCTTCGTGGTACGCCGGCATATAGCGCAGAAGCAGGTCGTCTTCAACGCCCTGCACCGAGTTGGGGTTGAGCAACTCGTCCACTACGCTGTCATAACCCTGGGCAGCTCTGGCCTCAATCTCGTCGCGGCTGGCTCCAAAACCGGCGCGCCGCAACAGGTGAGCCATCAAGGCAACATCTTGCTGGTCAGCCATACAATCCTCCTTTGTATTCGTCTTGTATAACGCGATTTCCGTGGCCCGCTTGCTAACCGAGCCCACACGATGCCGGGCAACTGCCTAGCTGAAACTCCCCGCAAAAGGCCGTTGTTTGGCATCGATTATAAGGTAGAAAAAAGATACTCCAAAGGGCCAACCCTGTCAATATTTCCGGGCCCCTTTTTGCCCTTTCCTCAAATGGCAGTCAACCACCTGTCTCTGACCGGGAATCAGGTCCATTTGTGCCCTTTCGTGTCCCGTTCGGGGAACCGGCCTAGATGGGCAGCACCGGCTCCGTCTGTTCCTCCGGCAGGTCAATCATGAAGGTGTTGGCGTTAAAGGCCAGCAGCGCATAGTAGCCGAACAGGGTGCAAAGCTCGGTCAACCCCTGGGCCCCGAACTGGTCTATGGCCGCCTGGAATGTGGCGTCGCTGACCTTGCGGGTGCTGAAAAACTCCTGCCCCAGGTTTACCACCGCCTGCTCATCGGCAGCCAGTTCGGGAAGGGGCTGGCCGTCCCGCAAAGCGTCCACAAAGGCGTCGGGAATGCCCTGCCTACGGGCCCCGGCGGCGTGGGCGTTCCAGATGTACTGGCAGTGGTTGGCCTTGGCAGTAACGATCATCGCCAGTTCCTGGATGCGCTTGTCCAGCGTGGACTCGTCGCGCAGGTAGTTGACCAGGCTGTTGGCCCGCTTCCGCATCTCGGGGCTGTTAATCATGGCAGTGCCAGGGCCGCTGGTAATGGTCCCGCCGGTATTGGCAGTCTCGTGGTCAAAAGCGTCGCGCAGGTTCTCGGGTACCATGTCACGGGTGGTTGTGGGTGTTCTCATGGTGGGTGCCTCCTCGCTTATTTCGATTCAGGAATCGGGCATCCCGTATTCAATCAGGGACGCAACGTATTCTCCAATGGCTTCCTTGATATTGTTTGGCGCCTCGTCTTTGGGTTATCCCCTGGCTGATGCATCCGGGCAGGCTGGGATATTCAACACCTGGAACCCTGCTTCGCCGGGGTAAATCAGGATTTGACGCACTCCTTCAAGTAAATGGTTACATTTCATTTTGGGTTGCTTGCATTTGCTGATTACAGACTAAAAACCAATGACGAGTCACTGATATTGTGGTTATCGTTCCTGTTTGTTTTGTGCTTCCCGAACCTGCTTTTGTCTTTCTCTAGTCTCCTTCAGAAACTGACTGTCTTTCTTACAGTGTTCGATAATCCACTCGGCAATAGCTGGGCTGTATTGCGTCGGCGAGTTTGGTATTCGGCCTTGGTAATAATACTCTGGCCTATTCTTGATCCCATAAACTTCATTTAAACACTTTACGTCGAATGCATTAAATTTAATATCGGGGACTTGGCTCTTTACATACTCTATCAAGTCCTTTTGGCGATACGGATGAGAGAGACTGGGATCCTTGGGAACTTCAACAACTTGGGTTGGACCGTGATCAGAAGGCCCAGAAGACAATTTCATGTCCGCATTTTCAGATTTCTTATCTACAAGAAGACGATATTCTATGGTAATGGAGAACTCGCTGGGTCGACTTAGTTCATCGAATTCTTTCCTAATGTCGGCACAAAACCTGCTTAGGAATTCAAAGGCTTGCGGGCCCAGGTCCCCACCAAGTCGGTTGTTGGTCAGCGCAGTATTTTCTGGACTGAGGTCATAGACTATGCTCATCATTCCAACGGGCATTTGATCTGAAAGCGATCTGTTGAACCACTCGCGAAGGTTCTTATGATAATTCACTACTCCTGCCTGAAAGAGTGCCATTATTTCGGCTGGAATGTGAGCAATGACCAGATGAACCGCTTCATCGCGTAATTCTTCGATTCGTTCGATGTTGCGGCGTACAGGCTCCTTTTCGTTAGGGAAGACTCTACTCAAGCTTTGTCTGAGCGATAAGGATCTTCGTACGGGGCCCTCTTGTTGGGAATAGAAAATAGCCTTGTCTTCTTTACTATCGTCCAGGATCTTGGCCTTTAGAAGCAACTCCCAAGCATTGCAGATAAGGTAACAGAACGCTTCCAACCTGTATCTAATGGTGATTCGGTTGATGGTCTCTAATGCGAGAACATAAGCGTCGAAACTCTTGTCTAATAAGCGCCCCTTTAAATCGAAATCATTATTATCGCCTTGCATGAAGAACAACCACTCCAAAGCTACTATAGTCCCGGCGAAGGGCAAAGTGACAGCTCCTCCCCTACCCCACAATCTCTCGCACCGTCCGGTCCACAAGTTCCACCGGGACGTTGCGCCGCACCGATGCCTGGCCTACCCCGTCCAGCATTACCCACCGGTTCGTGCCGCCGGCTACCTTCTTGTCCAGGGACATGGCCCGGCGGATGTCTTCCGCATCGACCCCGCGGGCGGTGGTGGGCAGGTTGAACCGCTGCAGCAGTTCGTACTGGCGGTCAACCAGGTCCTGGCCGTGGAAGCCAAGCTCGCAAGCCATTTTGGCGGCGCCCATCATGCCGATGGACACACCCTCGCCGTGCATGAACCGGCCGTACTCGGTGGACGCCTCCAGCGCGTGGCCGATGGTGTGGCCGTAGTTCAGCAGGATGCGGATGTCCAGCGTCTCGCGCTCGTCCTGGCTCACCACCTCGGCCTTGATGGCCATGCTGCGCCGGATCACTTCGGTGGAAATCTCCGGTTCCACCTCCATCAGGGCCTCGGCGTGCTCCTCGAACACGTCCACCAGGTTGGCGTCCATGATAAAGCCGTGCTTGATGGCCTCGGCCCAGCCCTCGGAAAGTTCCCGCTTGCCCAGGGTGGACAAAGCCTCCACGTCGGCCAGGACGGCTTTAGGCTGGTAGAAGGCCCCCACCAGGTTCTTGCCCTGGGGCAGGTTCACCGCCACCTTGCCGCCGATGGAGGCGTCCACCATGGCCGCCATGCTGGTGGGCACCTGCACGAAGGGGACGCCCCGCAGGAAGGTGGCCGCCACGTACCCGGCCAGGTCGCCGACCACGCCGCCGCCCACGGCCAGGATGGCGTGCCCCCGCTCGGCCCGCAGACCCACCAGCCATTCGTAAATGGCCTGGGCCAGGCTGTTGGTCTTGCTGGGTTCCCCGGGCGGGATGATGAAGCAGTGGGCGGCTATGCCCTTCTTCTGCAGCGCCCGCTGGGCCCGGCGGCCGTAGCGGTTCATCAGATTTTCGTCGGTGATGATGTAAACGGGGCTGCCGATGTTCAGTTCTTCCAGCCAGTCTCCCAGCCGGTCAATAATGCCCCAGCCAGCTACGACGGGGTAGCTGCCCCCCGAGTGGTAAACGGTGGCGGCCAGGTCGGGGTGATTGCTTAAGGTGTTGGTCATGATGTTGCTTCCTTTCTGCTTTAGTTAGGCCGTCATATTAGCTAAAGAATTCTCGCCAGTAGCTTAACGCTACTCCAAGGCGCTCCTCGACCCATCTTATAAGCCCAGGGACAACTAACTCTGTATTAGACTCCCAAGTGAAGGTGAATGGATTCACAGTGCAATCTTTGAAATAAGCACCTTCAGGTAGTCTTAATTCCCCGGAGTCGCTATCAGGGTAATGCTCGATTCGAGCAAAGGAAGTCGCTGCCATTATCCCGGAGAGTTCGCGCCCAACGTGATGCAGGGAAACTACGAACACTAGCCTAGGATGTCGCACCGCGTCGCTATCTCTCAAATCATTGTCCAGCGCCAATCGTACAAAATAGCGGGATTCGTTCGGGTTAGCCCAATGCCTGGCATTCTTAGCGATGTCAGTCACTTCGCCCCAATACCAGTGTTCTCGATTTCCGGGCCCTCCGGTTATCAAGAAAGGCTGCACTGACATACCCGCCTGCATCAGGCGTGAACCAATATCTTCTGCCCTAGTCGACAAATGTGTGCTTACCTTTTCCTGGAGTTGCTGAGCGATATTGTTGACCGACCGAAGCTGACTGGCACGGTTCTGGTTCCGTCGTTCGAGCTGTTCAATTATGTGGTCAAGCACTTGGTCAACAACGCCAGACTGAGTGACCTTTCCCGGTTCTCCCAACGCCTGCAAGATTGTCCGCTTTTCCAACTGAACAATCAGGTCAATAAAGGGGTTAAGCGCACCGCCATCAGCGAGTTCCAAGGTTTCTATGTACTTTTCCCTATCATCTCTAGAAATGACGATTGGCAGGTAACCTTCTTTAACCAAGTGCCAGGTTAATAATGCCCTTACGACTCTACCGTTACCGTCTTCAAACGGATGGATTTGGGTGAAAGCATGATGTAGCCAAGCACCTGTCAAGAGAGGGTGATAGGAAACCGGATCCTTTTGCATTTCGTTGTAGAAATATAAGAGATTCTGAATTTCACTGTCGACTTGTTCCGGAGGACAGTATTCGTGAAGGCTACCATCCTGCCGAGTGGGATTGTTAGGAAGTTTTTTGAATCCTCCTTTATCCAGCGTAGCCCCAAACCGATTCCCAAACTGATCAATCGCGGAATAGGTATCTTGGTGGTCAGTGAGAGTTTGGTGCAACTGTCGAATGAATGAAATAGTGAGGGGGTGTCCATCGCGAATGTATTGATATACAAAATCAATGGCCTCTTTTTGGTCCCTGAGAACTATAACCAAATCTTGAGGGTCTCTGTTTGTGTCGCCCCGCTCAATGAAATCTGCAGCTATTCCTCTTTCAATTAGTGTTTCCGTAACCCCACGGTCTAAGGTGTATAGACCCTCAATGATTCCAGTCTCAATAGCCCAACTTCTGCCCAATCGCTCTAGGAAAGCTAGGTGAGATTGCGAAGTTGCCCCATCGTGTTGGTCACGGATATTCTTCCATTGCAATTGGAGCGAAACTATTTCACTGAAATCGTACTGCTCACTAGCAGCGTCAATAGGCTGAATAGGTTGCCACTTGTGCGCAATCATTCCCAAAATTCTCCAATCGTTATTGAACTCAATACCCGCCCCGCCACCTCCTCCGGCGTCAACTCGTCAGTATCAATACGATGGTGAGCCTGCCCGTAGGCCTCGGCGCGCTGGGCCAGCAACTCGCGTATCCGCCCCAGCGGGTCCGATCCGGCCAGCAGGGGGCGCACCGCCTGGCCTGAATCGTTGTCGGCTTTGAGCCGGTGGTAAATGGTCTCGGGCCTGGCCTGGAGGCAGAATACCGTGCCGCCGGTCAGCAGGGCCTGCCGGTTGTCCTGGGCAACGAAGGCGCCGCCGCCAGCCGAGATAATCTGGCCCACACCGCCGCACAACTCGGCGATTACCTCGCGCTCCAGGGACCGAAAAGCCTCCTCCCCTGCATCGGCAAAAATCTGCTCGATGGACTTTCCGGCCCGCTCAACAACCACGGTATCCGCATCCACCAGCGGCATCCCGGTGCGCTCCGACAAAATGCGCCCAACCTGGCTCTTCCCCGAAGCCATAAACCCCACCAGGATAATGTTGTTGCGTTGTGGCAAATCAACAAACGCCAACTCTTAATTCCTGACTCTTAATTGACTCAGTCCGGCAGTTGGGTCAGGTGCATTCGGCTGCCCATGCTGGTGGCTGTGTCGAAGTAGAGCACCTGCTGCCCTACCGAGTTGGTGTTGGGAGTGTCGGCCACAAACTGGAAACCCCGGCCGCAGCAGTCGTCGATTCCCGACTGGATATCGTCCATCACGTAGCCCACGTGGTCCATGGCGTGGTTGCCGCCCAGCTGTGCCGGGTCGTGAGGCTCGATTAACTCCACCTGTACCTGCCCGAAGTTGACGAAAGCGTTGCGGCTGCCCGTGCGCGAGGGTCCGCCGCCAATGTGCTCGCCATCGAACTTGTCCACGTACCAGGCGATGGCCTCGTCCAGGTCGGGTACCAGGTAACCGGCGTGCACAATCTTGGCCACCTGCACGCCGCCGCCCACGCCGGTCGGTACCGCGTTCTCCGGCGCCGGAAGCTGGGTCAAGTGCATCAGGACGTTGTTGGTGGTCTCGGGATGGAAGTAGAGCAACTGCTGGCCCAACTGGTTAGTGCGGGGAGCGTCGGCGGCGAACCGGAACCCCCGCGCCTTGCACTCCTCGATGGCCTGGTGGATGTCGGGCACCACGTAGCCTACGTGGTGCATTACCAGGCCGTCCTTGGGCAGGTTGGCAGTATCTGCCGGCTGAATCAGTTCCACCTCTACCTGTCCAAAACGCAGGAAGGCGTTGATGCCGCCCCCGGGCACCTGGACGCTGGCAGCCACGTCGCCGCCTCCGGCGCTCAACGCGCCAAAGCCCTTGTTGTACCAGTCAATGGTGGCCTCCAGGTCGGCGCAGTAATAACCAATGTGCTGAATCTTGTCGAACATGGCTCATTCCTTATTATAAATGTAAGTCCTCGATTCGCCCCATTATGCCATATTTCGTAGGGCCTGGTTCGTAGGGCATGGCAGGTACGACCTGGTCAGCAAGGGGACAGCACGAAGAGACGTGATTTTCCTTCAACATCACTCGACAGGCCCGGGATGAACGGAAGGAGCGTGACATTGTCCAATTGGACATTGCCCACTTGATCGAAACCCATTGCCTCCCTTCTCCCGGTTTGACATTGTTCACCCTGCTACCTAGACTGGGAAAGTCGCCATCCGAACCCCCCTGGAGAATCCGTGGGAATCCTTTCCTTAATTCTTGATCGTCTGAACATCGTCAGCGCCTTCCGTGAACTGGGAGGATCTCGCCAAAGGGTTGTGACACTGTTGGCGCTGGCCGCTTCCCAACTGCTGGTCCAGCTGACCTTCCTCCCTGTTACCCTGGCCACACCCTCCGTCGCCCACTACTTCAGCGTGGACGTGGATGACGCCACCTGGACGGTCATCATCCGCCTCCTCATGCTGGGCAGCACCGTCTTCCTGACCTCCCGGCTGGGTGAAAAGTTCGGGCACGTGCGGATTTTCTTCCTGGGAATCTGCGTTCTTACGGTCGCCAACTTGTTGGCCACCACGTCCCAGACCTTGTGGCAACTCATTCTCTGGTGCGGGCTTGGCGGCTTTGGCGGCGCCCTGATTATTTCCAACTCCAATGCCATCATTGCCATGGTTTACGAACCCAACGAGCGGGGAAGGGCCTTCGCCGTACCCGTCACCGCCTCCCGATTCGGCACCCTCATCGGGTTGTTGCTCTTCGGCCTGTTCCTGGAGTTCATAAGCTGGCGACTGGTTTACCTGTCGGCCCTGGTGGTGGGCCTGTTCGCCATCTGGTTCGCTTTCCCGGTATTGAAATACCAGAGCTTCCAGTGGGCCCAGACCGGTGGCGAGCGGGCCAGGGTAAAGATTGACTACCTGGCCGCCGCGGTGCTGGTGGCCGTGCTGGCTACGTTTATCCTGTCCGGTTCCCATTTGCACGACGGCGTTGAGTCCTTTACGACCCCCGATGCGCTGGGCTACCACATCCCCATGCACGTTCTCAGCCTGGCCCTGGCCGGACTGTTCATAGTGCTGCAGTTGCGCAGCATTGAACCCTTCCTTGACTTCCAGTACTTCAAGCGCAAGTACTTTTCCATGGCCCTGTTCAGCAACACCACCTGCCATATGTCCATGCTGGTCATCTTCACCCTGGTGCCAATCGTGGTGGAGGACGGCCTGGGGTACAGTCCCCTGGTGGTAACCCTGGTCCTGCTGCCCCACCAGACCTTTGGCCTGTGGGTTCCGGCCATCGCGGGCTACATCTACGACCGCTACAACCCCCGCTGGATGGGTCCCATGTCCCTGTTCCTGATTGCGGCTGGAGTGGGATTGCTGGGCCTGTTTGCCAACCAGGTCCCCATCTGGGGCGTCCCCTTGCTGTTGCTGCCGGCTTCCATAGGCACGGCCCTGTTCATATCCCCTTACAACGCGGTGGTGATGAACACCCTGCCCGACAATCGCAGTTTTGCTTCCGGAATGCTGGAAACGACCCGCCAGATGGGCCATACCGTGGGCAGTACCATTGGCGCTACCATCCTGGGGCTAAGCCTGCCGGTGGCTGCCGAGTATCTGACCGCCGCCGAGGCCCGTCCTTACTACCAGCAGGGCTTCCAGATTGCGGCGTTGTCGGTAGTGTGGATAATCGTCGCTGGAGGCATCGTAGCCATCTTCCAGCGGGTGCCCGGCATGGGTCGCGGACCCGAACCCCGGGGCGGCCTGTCCCCCCAGCCCGGCGGGGATGATTAAGTCTTCAACAGGTTGCCTGCCCGCATGCGGTATCCCTGCGCTTAACCTTTACAACGTCATTAATCCTCTGCCATTGATCAGCCTGTGGTATTTGGAGGTCTCTGATGCCCACGGACTTTATCGACTTCACCCGCAAGGACACCCTGGGCGTAATTACCCTCAACCGTCCCGAGGCGCGCAATGCCCTGACCCCGGAGATGGTGGCCGATTTGGGACAGATAATTGTAGATTGCGCCCGGCCGGAAATCCGTGCGGTGATGCTGACAGGAACCGGCGGGGCCTTCTGCGCCGGAGCGGACGTCAAGGACTTTGTGGACAGCCTGGAGTCGGGAGGGCCGGAAGCCCTTTCTGCCCACGTGCAGGAACTGGCAGATTCACTGCATCGCAACGTGATTATGGGCATCCGCAACCTGCAGAAGCCCGTCATTGCCGCCGTTAACGGAGTGGCCGCCGGCGCCGGATTCAGCCTGGCCCTCTGCTGCGACATGAGGGTCGCCTCTGCCGACGCCCGGTTCATCATGGCCTATGCCGGTATCGGCTGCACGGCTGACGGAGGATCCACCTATATGCTTCCCCGCCTGGTGGGCGCCAGCAAGGCAATGGAAATCTATATGGCCAGCCAGCCCATCGGCGCCGAGTACGCCAGGGAACTTGGGCTGGTCAACCAGGTATGCCCTGCCGAGGGCTTCGAGCGCCATTCCCTCGAAACGGCTACCCGTCTGGCCCAGGGTCCTACGGTGGCCTATGGGCGGGTCAAAAGCATGTTCGAGAACTCGTGGGGTGCGGGCCTGGAAGAGCAGCTTGCTGCCGAGACCGACGCCATCAGCAACATAGTCTTCACCAGCGACTTTCAGGAAGGGGTCAAGGCCTTCACCCAGAAGCGCATACCCTGGTTCCAGGGCCGGTAGGAATTAAGCGATTTATGCGAGATTGGAATTGTACATACTTCGACATATGAACTGCTTGACTTGTTTCAAGAAAAATATATAATGTTACTAAATTGGTAACATTTCTTGGTAAGGGCCGGGTTGTGTGGAGATCAATTTCAAGACTCGTAAATTGACTAAAGTATTTAATTCTAATCGAGAACTCACAAGAGAATATGGCCCTTCCATGGCGAAGATTATTCAGCTTCGCCTAGCTGTGTTAAGGAGCGCACCCTCGTTAGATTATGTACCCCATCAACCCCCTGAGCGAAGGCACGAACTTACACATAACCGGAGCGGTCAATATTCAGTGGATCTGAAGCAACCCTATAGGTTAGTTTTTGAGCCAAACCACGATCCCTTACCTTTTCGAGAGGACGGAGGAATGGACATTGATAGGATAACATCCATTACAATTCTCGAGATCATAGACTACCATCCAAGACAGTAGATTATATTTGCGCAGGAGGTTCCAAGATGTCTACGATTGCCAACCAATATCGGCCGGACTACGCCGTGCCGCCAGGTTGGCTTCTGGCGGAACGTCTGGAAATTTGGGATATGTCCCAAGCTGAGTTTGCGCGCCGCTGCGGTAGATCTCCTAAACTAATCAGCCAAATAATCGCAGGTGAAGCGCCGATAGAGCCAGCCACTGCTCTTCAATTTGAGAAGGTTTCTGGTCTTGATGCCACGGTATGGCTCGGTATCGAGTCTGCCTTCCAATTGCACAGAGTACGGGAAATGGAGAGGCAGCGAAATGCAGAGCGAGCCGAATGGGCCAAACAGTTTCCCATTGCTGAGTTAGTGAGACGTGGTTACATCAGGTCGTCTGAGTCATGGGAGGAGAAAGTATCTATCTTATTGGCTTTCTTTGGAGTAGCTTCGGTAGAGGCATGGCAACAGAAGCAAAGCTCAATTTCTGTAGCTTACCGTCATTCAACCGCTTTCTCCAGCAACGAGGCTGCTTTGGCGACATGGCTACGGTTGGGAGAAATTTCCGCCAAAGAGGTCGAGTGTTCAGACTACAACGAAAGCTCGTTCAGGTATGCCTTGAAAACCATAAGAGGGATGACTGCTGCGCAAACAAGGATAACTGTATCTGAAGCTACGTCTCTGTGCCAAGAGTCTGGGGTCGTGCTGGTGATCGTTAAGCCTATGCCCGGCACTGCCCTGAGTGGCATAGCTCGCTGGCTTACGCCTCGGAGGCCTTTGATTCAGCTAAGTGCTCGCCATTTGTCAGACGACCAACTATGGTTTAGCTTCTTTCATGAAGCGGCACACATTTTGTTACATAGCAAGAAGGACATTTTCTTGCATGGGCAGAAGGATAAGATCACAATCTGTGACCAAGAAGCAGATCAGTGGGCATCGGATTTCTTAATTCCTAGAAGTGACTGGGAGGAGTTTCTAGGCACACCGAATTACAGCAACAGTAACGTCACCACTTTTGCCGAGCGGCAAGGCATAGCTCCAGGCATAGTCGTAGGCAGGTTGCAGCACGAGAACGTGCTGCCCTGGAAAAGTCCCTTGAATGGCCTTAAAAAGAAGCTACGTTGGAGTGGAGCGAAGCAAGAGTAGAATTAGTGCCAAATACAGCCTCTAGTACACCTCGTCCATGTAACCCGCTATCTCTTCCAGCTGAAACCCATTGACGGCTATTTCCGGCGCCCACGTTACCTGGTCCGACGACCACCTTACGGTGCCCGTTCTTGCTGACCCGATGCCCAGGATGCTGTTGAACACCCTGAGGATGTTGTCGTTCATTCTAAGGGTGTTTGGCCTGATGGGTTCGGCCAGGCGGCCGTCCCTGATCAGGTAGGAGTCTCCCACCACCGTGCCACTGAAATCGCCGCTGGTGAATCCGTTGACCGGATAGGTGTACCAGATTCGCCCGATGTAGATGCCGTCCCCCACTCGCCGCAGCAACTCCTCCCGGTTAACCTCTTCCCCACCTTCAATCACCAGGTTGGTGGGCACCGTTGAAACGCCGGCGGCAAAGTCGCGGCCGCCGCCGTTCCCTGCTCGGAAGCCGTTGCGCGGCAAAATGCCTCGTTCAACCGTCGCTGGTACCACGCCCAGCTTGTCCCAGTTGCGTGGGGCGTTCATCGTCCGGCGGTAGTTGTAGTAGTCCGCTAGCAACCCCACCAGGCGGCCGTTCTCGATCAGGTCGGTTCGGCCCGTGGGCAACCCCTCGTCGGTTATGCTCTTGGACCCTGCCAGCCTGGGCGCCGAGCCATCGTCATACAGGGACAAATTTTCCGATACTATCTGCTGCCCGAACTTTCTCATGAAGAGGGATGCATCGGCGTGGAAAGATTCCAGGTAGAGTCCTGGCAGCAGAATCCACTCAAGCAGTTCTGCCACCGGTTGCGGCCCCAGCACCACCTTGTAGCTTCCTGAAGCGGTCCGCTGACCGTCCATGGAGCCGATGGCCCGCCGGGCAGCGGCAGCGGCAGCCCCGGGATTGAAATTGGACAGGTGGGTGCAGACGGACCATCCGCTGCCCTTGGCGTTCATTTCCTCAACCATGGCTGTGGCAAAGGACATAATCATGGTTGACTCGTCGGTTTGGGGTTCAGGCATTGAAGTAGAGGCGACGGCCATCCGTTCCAGCAGCATCACCACATCGCCACCGAGAATCAGCCCCAGGTCCGCCAACTGGGCCTGGGCGTCGCCCTCGGGTTGCGCGGCCCGAAAACGCTCCAGCGCCGCCAGCAGGCTTTCCGAAGACTGGAACGCGTCCAGCCCCTGCCTCAGCACATCCCAGCCATGGGCCAGCAGCTTCGAGTTCCTGATGCGCACCAGGGTGGGGTCGTGGTACTCAAACAGGGTCGGACTCTGGAGGGAAGGCCGCGGCAGGCAGTCGAAATCCGGATCCCGCACCGCCGCCATCCGCGCCTTTTCCAGCGCGCGGGCCACGCCGCCCGGTGAGAGGTCACTGGCCTCGCTGCCAATGCCAGCCCGGGCGCCTCTTCGCGTCTGGAAGACCGCCCGTACCGAGAGACCGTGGGAGTCAATGGACTTGGGCTCCTCCACCCCGTTGCAGGGAATGTGGGAAGTGAAGTTGAGCCGGAGGGTGAGGTTGGTGTTGGCCGAGGCGAATACCTCCGCCTCGACCACGTCGGGTTCCTCGGAAATATAGGCCAGCCCATCACGGACGGCAATGCGCAAATTCACCAGGGGAAGCATGAGAATTATCGTTCTCGACCACTGTGCTTCTGGCTCGGGAAGCGCCCGAGTATCCGGTCGCTAACCACACTGTCTATCATTTGCCGCGGCTGAAATTCAAGGATGACCAGGGGCTGTCGTCAAATTGGTCGTCAACTTGAAGGTAGAACTCTCTGAGCGTTCCTTTTCGTCCTTCCCGCGAAGGCTGGAACCTCGATGGGCTGAGGTCGAGATTCCTGCCTTAGTAGCAATGGCATTGAACATGACGACACGCCCTGGGGAGAGTTGAGCTGGCCGGGATCCCGGCGGGACGCCCATAGGCGTGCAAGCTTAATCCGCCTGCGCGATCAATTTCAGAAAGTCGTGGCGGGTGAGAATCCCCACCAGTTTGCCGTCGGCTACCACGGGCAGTCGGTGTATCTGGGAACGCATCATCAGCCGGGCAATCTGCTCGATGCTGGCGTCCTCTGACACGGTGATGATGTTGCGCCGCATGACTTCCCGCACTCGCCTGGTGCCTACCTGGTGCGCCGTCTCTTCCAGGTGCTCCGGCGTGGTGGTTGAACCCAGCAGGGTGTAAACGTTGTCCACCAGGGGCCGGAATTTCGGGCTAAGGCCGAAGTCCGAATGGGTCAGTATGCCTTTCAGCCTTTCTGAACCGTCCAGCACCGGCAGGGCGCTGACGTCCTTGTCCAGCATCAATCTGGCGGCTTCGGCTACCGAGGCGTCTTCCTGAATCGTAATAACCGGGGCGGTCATGAGGTCTTTGGCTAGCATGGGATTCCCTGTGTTTGTGTCTCCCGAACTGGTTTGGTTTTTCTTGCCTACAAATCTTATCACATGGCGCTGGCCGTTCGGCTGCGTCCCAGCTTACTGCGTCCGCCCCATTCGACTTAGGCAAACTTTAACCGAAATTCAAAACTCGCGGGCGTGTTTATATTTGACGCTGCTTGGCTGGCCGGCGTATCCTGTGCGCATGGCACAGGAAGGACAATACAAGGTAATTCGCGAACGAAACGTCATGGTCCCCATGCGGGACGGCACCTGTTTGGCTACCGACGTATTCCGTCCCGATGCCCCGGGGCGCTTTCCGGTTCTGGTCAATCGCGGCCCCTATGGCAAGGACGACTACGTGGCGGCTCCCGACCATTCGGTCTGGTTCTTTCCCACCCACGGCTATGTGGTCTTGAGCCAGGACTGCCGCGCCCGTTTCGAGTCCGAAGGCGACTACTACAACCCCCTGTTCCAGGAGGTTCAGGACGGCTACGATACGGTGGAGTGGGCTGCCCGCCAGTCCTGGAGCAACGGCAGGGTGGGCACTACGGGTCAGTCCTACCTTGGGGCTACCCAGTACACCCTGGCCACCAACAATCCCCTGCCGCCTCACCTGCAGGCCATGGCCCCCGTATCCGCCTCCTCCGACTTTCACCAGAGCTGGGTTTACCACACCGGCGGCGCCATGGAATGGGGCTGGATGGTGCCCTACGCCATCCACAAGGGGCGCAACACCCTCCAGAGGCTGGGTCGTGACGATCTGCTGGCCCAGATGGACGAATATGTCCTGGAACCCGGCAACTTTGGCCGCCCCCTGAGCGACGAGTGGTTCCGGCACCTGCCCCTGAAGGACTGGATTGAGCGGCTGAAAGAGACCGCCCCCTATTTCCGCGAGTATTTTGAACAGGAACTGGACGGCCCCTACTGGTGGCAACTGAACCTGCTCCATAACCTGGACGGGATCAAGATTCCCATGTTCCACGTCAGTTCCTGGTACGACATCTTCCTGGAAGGCGCCCTCAACGCATACCGGGCTATTTCCGACCGGGGCGGCAGCGACCTGGCCCGCCGTAACCAGAGACTGCTGGTGGGTCCCTGGGCCCATATTCGCCCCTACACCCGCCCCACCTCCGGCGACACCGGCGACATAGATTTCGGTCCGGAAGCGGCCATTGAACTTCACGACCACCTGCGCCGCTGGTTCGACTACTGGCTCAAGGACGACGCCAACGGAATAATGGACGAGCCGCCCGTCTCTATTTTTGTTATGGGCGACAACAAGTGGCGCTACGAGAACGAATGGCCCCTGGCCCGCACCCACTACACCCGCTATTACCTCCATTCCGGCGGGTCGGCCAACACCCGGGCCGGCGACGGCTCTTTGTCCACCGTGCCCCCGGGGAATGAGCCCGCTGACAGTTACATCTATGATCCCAATGACCCCGCTCCTACCCTGCGCGGCAATACCCTCATGATTCCCCACGGGGTCCAGGACCAGCGTCCGGTGGAAGACCGACCTGACGTGCTGGTTTTTACCTCGGAGCCGCTGGAAAAGAAACTGGAACTGACCGGCCCCATCGAAGTCAAGCTGTTCGCTGCCAGCACCGCGGTGGACACCGACTTCACGGCCAAGCTGGTGGATGTGCGCCCCGACGGCTACGCCCACAACATCCAGGACGGCATTGTTCGGGCCCGCTACCGCACTTCCGCCCGAAATCCGGCCTTCATCACCCCGGGCAAGGTGTACGGGTACACCATTGACCTTTGGGCCACCAGCCACGTTTGGCAGGAGGGCCACCGCCTGCGGGTGGAAGTGTCCAGCAGTAACTTTCCCCGTTTCGACCGAAACCCCAACACCGGCGCGCCCCTTGGCGAGGACGACAGGCTGGAGTCGGCGCAGCAGACCGTGCGCCACAGTGCGGAATATCCTTCCCATATCGTGCTGCCGGTTATTCCACGGTAGGTTGACCGGGAAGGTCTGAAACCATCAGGAAAAATCTCTCCCCGCTTCTCCAGGGAGTGGGGTCGGGGCAAGCGCCCCTGCATCCGGAGGAAACGCTCATGACCACAGGCGCCAGTATCTTCACCCAGGAACAGAGGGACCTGATTACCGCAGCCTTTAACCGGCTTATCCCCGCCCAGGACCAGTTCCCCGGCGCCGGCGATCTGGGTGGGGCCCAGTTCGTGGAGCAGGTGGCGACCGGTAACATCGTCCTGCGCCGCTCCTTTGGCGAGGGGCTGGCCCAGTTGGAAATTGCCTCGTCCCGCCGGGGTAGTGACGGCTTCACTGCCCTGTCCCCCCAGGCCCAGGATGAAACCTTGCGGGAGATTGAGGCCGAGCAGCCCGCCTTTTTCCGCGAATTCGTTCGCCAGTGCTACAACTTCTATTACACTAATCCCCTTGTATTTGACCTGATTGGTTACTCCATGCCGGAACCGCAGGATTACCAGCCTCTGCCCTTCGACGAAAGCCTGCTGGAACCGGTACGCCAGCGGGGCCAGATGTGGAGGGCCGTTTAGGTAGCCGGAAGTAATCCCTTCCCGGCGGCCGTCCCATGCAGGAGCGGAATGTTGTTAACGGAGGTGGACCGATGCAAAGAGTGGACTTTGATCGTCAGCTTACCCACCTGCAAGAAGAGATAGTCTTGTTGGCCAACGTGGTGGACAAGGCCATTTACCGTTCGGTGGAAGCCCTGAAGAATCGCGATCTGGCCGAGTCCCAGGCGGTCATAGACGGTGACGACTATATCGACCAGAAGCGCTACGAGGTCGAAGAACTGTGCGTGGACCTCTTCGCCACCCGCCAGCCCATGGCCGGTGACCTTCGGGCCATCGTCGCCATGCTTCATATCGCGGTGGAACTGGAACGCATGGGCGACTACGCCGAGGGCATCGCCAAGATCAGCCTTCTAATGGGCGACGAACCGCCCCTGAAACCCCTCATCGACATTCCGCGGATGGCCAACAAGGCCACGGAAATGCTGCGCGACAGTGTGGACTGCCTGATCGAGCGGGACCTGGTCAAGGCGGAAAAGGTGATGGACGATGACGACGAGGTGGACGACCTGTATGACCAGGTTTACCGGGAATTGCTGCTCTTCATGATCCAGGACCCCCGCAGCATCCAGCGAGCCACCTACCTGCTTTGGGCCGCCCACGACCTGGAACGCATCGCCGACCGCGCCACCAACATAGCAGAACGGGTCGTGTTCCTTGTCACCGGCAAAATGCGCAAGGAGAAAACCAGCAAGTACTAGCGGTTGCCACTGTCGGAGTTATGGCCCACCCCCGTTCGTCCTGAGCCTGTCGAAGGACCATCCCCCCTTGCATGAGTAGGGGCGCACGGCCGTGCGCCCCCGCGTCTCACCGTCCACCAGGGCAATCCCAACTCGCTCAGGCAATCAGCGCCAGTTGCTGGGACTGCCGGGGCGCGTTCAGTTCCCGGGGCGGCGTAACCGAGGGCAGGCGGTGGACTCTTCGCGCCTCGTCCACCAGCGCCAGGACTGACTCGGTGTATTCCTTGGCCGCGTACGTGTTCCGGTACAGACGCTCGTAACCTGCGGTCAGGTGCGGGTACGATTCCCGCAACATGGGCATGAACCACTCCCTGGAACCGGGCTTCAGGAATAGCAGGTTGCCCGACAGGAACTGGGCGTGATGCCTGGCTGCTGCCTGGACCGTTTCGTTAATGGCCTCGGCGCTGTCGGAAATGCCGGGCAGCAGGGGAGCCATCATCACGCCGGCGGGAATGCCGCTTTCTACCAGGAACTGCATTGCTTCCAGCCTCGCTTTAGGGCTGGGAGTCCCCGGCTCGGTGCGCTTCCAAACCTGGTCGTCCACGCTTCCCACGCTGAAGATCACCTGCACATCGGCGGCGTGATACAACTCTCGCAGTACGTCCACGTCCCGGCGTACCAGCACGCCCTTGGTGGTAATGGAAGCGGGATTACGCAGATCGGCCAGGACCTGGATAATCTGGCGGGTCAGCTTGTATTGGGCCTCGGCGGGTTCGTAGGGATCTGATGCCGTGCCGATGGCGACAGGCTCGCCCCTCCATTTGGGACGGCGCAGTTCGTCGCGCAACACCTGGGCGGCGTTCACCTTGGCGAAAACGCGCTGGTCGAACTCCTCGCCCGAGTTCATCCCCCAAAACTCGTGAGTGGGCCTGGCATAACAGTAGCGGCAGGCGTGACGGCAGCCGCGATAGGGGTTCAGGGTCCAGCGAAACGGATACCCCGGAACATCAATGCGGTTTAGCAGGGATTTACAGGTGATCTCCTGAACCTCAGCTTGAGCCATAACAACACCCCCTCTGTTCACTAACTAGAACAAGCGTCCTAATCGTACAGATGTTCTATAATGTTGTCAACTTCTACTTCATTGTTAGCCAGGGTATCTCGATCATTGTGGTAGAGTCTCTTCCTCCGTTCGCCCTGAGCCCGTCGAAGGGCCGCCCGGAATGGCTCTCCAAGCTCATCACGAACGGACTGGAGGAGTTGCCACCGACAATCGAAAGACCCTGCATTGGTAGCTGCGCTTCTAACATGTGGTCCTGCTGAGTGCTACGGAATAACTTGAGACTTGCGCCCACACCTGTTTCCGCCCCTCAAAGGCTGGTTCATGCAGGTGATTCGACATATTAGGGCACGTTCTGATCCACCTCCTTCTTCTATTATAACCCTGCCCATTAACTGATGCCAACTAAAGGGCCATTGTAATTAAACTGATCTATATGTCATTGAAACCGCCGCAAGTCCAGTGCCCCGTATTGCCCTGACCCATTCAAGACCGAGGGAGGAACAGAACCAGGAGCCAGGGCCCCGCAGGGTTTCGTTTCAGGTCGCATGGGCAACTGGAACGGTAGGGGCAGACCTGTGTGTCTGCCCTTGTCGCCCAAATGAAACCACCTGAATAGGAACGCTACCGCAGGGCCCAGGTCCTTCGACAAGTTCAACGCCGGCGGTATAGAATGGCACACCCGGCCACCGGTCAATGTCCCGCCTCCCACTGGGCCGCGAGCAAAAGAGCCAGACGGGGCCCTTGCCGGTGAGCCAGCCACACCCGCATTTGAGGATTGCCAGCAATGAAAGCGATGGTTCTGGAGCAGTTCAACGCTCCGCTGACTTTGAGTGACGTGCCCGACCCCCAAATGGGTCCCCGCGACGTGATCATCAGGGTGGTGGCCAACGGCCTTTGCGCCACCGACCTGAAAATATCCGGCGGACTGGTGCCCACCGTGCCGTTGCCCCATATCCCCGGTCACGAGGCGGCCGGAGAGGTAGTGGAAGTCGGCGCCGAAGTGCCGGGCCTGCAGAGGGGTGACCGCGTCACGGTGTATCCCACCGAAGGCTGCGGTTTCTGCGATTACTGCCGCAAGGGCATGGAGAACTATTGCGTTACCGCTCCCCGCACCGGCTTTGAAATCAACGGCGGCTTCAGCGAGTACATGCGTGTATCCGGCCGTAACGCCGTCAAAATCTCGCTCGAGGTGCCCTGGGAAGAGGCGGCCATCATCCCCGACGCCATTGCCAGCGTGTACCACGCCCTGACCCAGCGGGCAAAAATCCAGCCAGGCGAAACCGTGGTAATTGTGGGCATTGGCGGCCTGGGCATCCACGCCATGCAGATGGCCAAAATCATGGGCGCCCGCGTAATCGCCGCCGATGTGGTGCCCGACAAGCTGCTGGGAGCCGAGCAGTTCAATCCCGACGTCATCGTCAACAGCCGGGTTGAAAACCTGCCCGAAAGGGTGAAGGAGTTAACCAATGGTCTGGGGGCCGATGTCGTCGTAGAGGGTGTGGGCGGCGAGGCGGTGGCGGCTGTCCTGCCCGACAGCGTCGCCAGCCTCAAGCTGGGCGGACGCCTGGTCATCCTGGGGTATAACTACGGCATTCCCTTGGCGGTGGACACCGCTGATCTCATCTACGGCCAGTGGAGCATTCTGGGCACCCGCGCCTCAAATCTCCAGGACGTGGTGGAGGTGGTAAAGCTGGTGGAGCAGGGCCAGCTGAAACCGGTGGTTTCCGAGACTTACCCGCTGCAGGACGTGGAACAGGCCCTGGCAAAATTGAGGGAAAGCCCACCCCTGGGCAGGATTGTCCTGCAGTCCTGAAACCGAATGCGATACCCATGGAATAGGAAACGGCCTGCCAGTTCGGCAGGCCGTTTTTTCTTCGCGTACTACTTACGCAGTGGGGGCAACCGGTGGCGAATCTGTGGACGCTGGCACTGACGCAAAGCGATAACGCACATATTCCGAGTCATCGGCATAGTCGTCTTCGTCGAAAACATGCTCCGGCGGAAGGGATTCACCTTGTTCCTGCAAACTGTCCAGGTGGAATTCCAGCGCATCAAGAAAATTTGAGATGGTTTCCTGTGGCGTAGATCCCGTTGATACGCAACCCGGCACATCCGGGGAGAAAGCTCCCCAATTGGTATCCCCTGGTTCAAGGATAATCACGTATTTCATTCTACTGGCCTTGCAACTGGGCTTGACGGCGTATTTGAGCCCACAGCCCCGGTCCTAAATCATCGCCCAACTTTCCAGGGATGGTAA
Organism: SAR202 cluster bacterium bin22; assembly: GCA_002238505.1. GTDB lineage: Bacteria > Chloroflexota > Dehalococcoidia > Lucifugimonadales > UBA3495 > Bin22. The sequence continues at coordinate 141,473 of MPMM01000007.1, forward strand.
CAAGACCCGGCTTCTCAAGGTGATTGAATTGGCGGTGGCTGCCACGAGTTCTGACGTGATACCAGCCATCTTGTTCAATAATACGGATGGCCTCGCGGACTTTAATGGAAGGCATTGGAGGTTAAATTAGCTGGTCGGGGCGGCCGGATTTGAACCGGCGACCCCCTGCACCCCATGCAGGTGCGCTACCGGGCTGCGCTACGCCCCGACACTAGGCGAATAGAATAACACATAGGGAATACCGCTACAAGCTCATTCCGGCATCGGTTCCGTTCGGCATTGGGGGATGGGACACCACGAGTCACTGACCGCCGTCTGCTTGAATCGCCGGTACACTGTGCGAGCTTACTTCGATTACCTCGACATGACCGGGGAGGGACAATCCGGTCTTTTCCAAAGCCGAGTCCAGTTGCCCACTGTCCAGGACATACAGCTCCACGAGATTCTGGTATACGTTGATACCGGACTCCGCCCGAATGCCCACTTTGTTTGCAATGGTCATGGCCTCCATCTGGGAACGGTCCAGTTCGACCATAGTTGCCGCCGCGGCCCTTACCTCCACGATGTCGAACAAGGGGTGGCCTTCAATGTACGGGCAAACAGTGGTCCCTCCATCCCTGGTGAAGGCAACTACCATCCGGTATTGAGGCTCGTGCTGAATCCAATGCCCGGCATAGGTATCGGGCTCGAGCGTTTGTATTTCGGAGCCGAGTCTGCCAATCATCTCCTGGCCTGACAGCCGCACCACTGCCTCGCCCAGTTCAACGCCAAAGTCATCGGCATAACTCTGGGCGTCCCTCAGCAGGGCGGGCGAAGCGCCTTCCGGGAGGTTGGCTTCCGAGTCTCCGGATTGGTCCGTCTTCTGGCACGAGATGGCAATCGCTGCGGACACTCTTCCCGCAGGATCCACGTCAATGGCATCGGAGGTGTTGGACGCGGGTTCACCAGCGCAAGCCGCGAAAAGAAGGGCGGCGAACAGGACGAAGAACCCAAGGAACAGTCGGTGGCGGAGCGCCAGCAAACGTTGAACCTCCGGTTGAAACGATAATCCTGGCAGACAAGTTTTCGCCATTCCCATGGCGGCCGGTAATAATGTGGGGCCCCTGGCCTATGAAGTCAATAGCAATTCCGAACGGAACCGCAGTAGGGGCAAACCGTCCTTCCTACACCAAGTAGTCTTGCCCCTAAAGTCCCATACCCCAATTCTGAACGGAACCCCCGCATCACGCCAACGTGCTATGGCAGTTCAGAAGGGCAATGGCATATCAGCTTTGGGGCAAGCCCGTCGTTCCCGCGACGGCGGGAAGGTGGATTCACATTTCAAGTGCAACACTGGTTTGGATAAGATTTCTGCTGGGGTAAGGTAGCCCAGGCACTTGCGTGGGGTATGGTTGTAGGCTTGGGTGATGCGAGTAATCTGGTTCTGGGGCAGT
>MPMM01000026.1 GCA_002238505.1 SAR202 cluster bacterium bin22
ACCTCGTCTTGAAGTGCCTCAATGGTCTCTGATCGGATCTTCAGAGTGGTTGGATGTTCCTGAATAACTGGCCTAATGACCCTGATTATTTTACGATTTTCTGGTAGGTAGTCCCTGATTATTCACATATCAGCCGGGCCCATCCTCTCTGTCCCTCACCCAGCGCGAGTACCCTGCAAAGCAGTCCGGACAAAGGCGGACTGCGAAGGTAAGTCCGTCAACCCGGGACGGAATTGTAACTCTTTCCAGGTCCCCGGACTGCCTGGAGCAGGCGATGCTCTCGCACCGCTGCTGGCTCCTGCGGCGCTGATTGTAGATCAGGCCGGAAACAATCAGGCCAACCCAGAAGAGAGCGGCTGCGATCAGATAGACCATCTTGCCCCCGCCTTGCTGAGATTCTTACATGATTCGCTAGTCGCGATTATACTTGGGGACAATAGGCAAGTCTGGCAATCTGGCTGGAAAGCCCTGTTTGGGGAGCTGTATGTCAGCAGTGAGGTGGGTACAAGCCTTGCTTGCGTCAAGATTTGACCGAACGGGGCGGATAGGAAATGAAAGGCGGAAGGGAAGGCCTCGGTGGGGGCAGTGCCCCAGCTGATGGACCCGCTGCCGGTTCTGCCCGACAGACCGATTCCCCCCTCCATCAAGGTCAGGTTGGCCACGGTGGCCGCCAAGTACAGCTGGAATTACGTCCTGGCTCGCCTGAAATAGCGGGACCGGCGGATGCCCGACTGGATCAATCGGGCAAATCTGTGTTCCATCACCACTCGGCGCGCTCTATGTTCGTCGTACCAGGCGCTCTGTCGCAAGGCCCGATCCTGTACACTTACAGGACTGGCCGCATTCTGATCGCGGTGGCGACGTCCTCGTCGCTGGGGCGGGCATGGACGGGGTGCTGGCCCAGCCACTATCCGCGGCTGCCTCCCCTTTTGTGTTTGCCGAAAGCCAAAATAAACCTTGAACAGCCATCTATTAGCATGTCCTTGGCGGGAAATGCACATGAACATTCCAACAGAGTACATTGTGGGTCACGAGAAGGCCCGCCTCGTTGACTCTGACCTGGCCGACAGATACGTCACCCATACCCTCATCGGCGACCCGGTTATGGACGCGGTCGTGGAGGAGCTTTCGCCCCTGCCCCAGGACCAGGTGCACGGCTTCATTCAGGCCGGAATGCACGGCGAGGACATGGCCCAGGCGCCCGCGCTCCTCCGGGCCTTCTTCGACACTCCTCCACCGGACCCGGCCTGGCTGGACCAGGACGCATTCCTCCCAGGCGTCTACGCCTTCCAGAGAAACTCCGTGCCCGTCCTCTCGGCCTTCGTCACCGGAACCCTCATTGACGGCTTCTCCACCCTTATCGCCAAGAGTTTTGTCCAGACGGGCCGCATCTTTGATAATGGCGTCTGGAGACTCAAGCAGAACAATCGGCACCAGATGGAGATATTCTGGCCCGGTGGACTCATGCCCAACGGAGACGGTTGGAGGTTGTCGATTCGCATCAGGTTTGTCCACGCCCAGGTGAGGAGACTTCTGGCCCAGACCGAGGAATGGGATCACGGCGCGTGGGGCGTGCCCATCAGCGCCGCCCACCTGGGATACGCCGTCTCCTGCTTTGCTGCCCGGACCATCAAGCATTCCGAGGCCCTGGGGGCCCAATACACCCCTGAGGAGCGCGCCGGCTTTCACGCTGTCTGGCGGTATGCCGGGTATCTCATGGGAATTCCCGAGTCCATCCTGTTCGCGGACGAAGACGAGGCTCTTCACCTTTACCGGATTGGTTCCCTGTGTGAACCGCCACCTTCGCAGGAATCAATAATTATGACCAACGCCCTTATCAACTCCGCGCCCCTGGTTGCCGGCATTGGTGACCGGGAACAGCGGGAGAAGCTGGTAAACAACGTCATCTATCCGGTGTCCCGCGCCCTCATCGGGAATGACCTCGCGGACGAGCTAATGTTCCCGTCAAGCCGGCTGCCCTTTGCCCTGGCAATGTACCGCCTGGACCAGCGCCTCCAGCGCTTCAGGACAATCCTCAAGAGGCAAGGCCACCAGAGTTTCGCCACCCTTCTGGAAGCCTCGGCGTACGACGATGCCGGCCTGTCGCACTACCTCCCCGATCATGCCCACGCGGAACGCTCACGAAGGTGGTAGTAATGCGTTGCCTTATCCTTACCGGTTCAGTTGCCGGACCCATACCGTGACAGCGCCTGGCCACCCGGGAAGACGCTGTTCCCCAGGGCCAGGAGACCGTCGGACTCCTCGGGCCTGATTCCTCATTGCCCTGGGAGGCTGACCCGTGCAAGCAGGCCCTCTGGAAAGCCGGTCACCAGGCCAGGCTCCAGGGTCTCTCCCTTCGTGGCATCGCCAGGGACCAGAGTATTTCCCGAAACATGGTCAGGAAGAACGGGGACCTGCCGACTCCAGCCGTCAATCGGACTGCGAGACGGGCCGCTTATCCAAACACTCAAGACACGTCTAGTGGACGTATTCGCTGAGCGCTTAACCAGATATCTTCGCGGGACATAGACACAATTCTTGGCATAGCCCTATGCTGTGATTTAGTCGGATAGCGGTCTAAAGACGTGCGGCGACCTCCGGCCTTGCCCGGACCGCGGGGGGGATATCATTGGGAATGGTGGCGTACCGGCCAAATGCTCTTACGAATTCCTCGCAATATTGGAAAAAGTCTGCCAATGTATCCACCCCCAGGGGTTGGGGTATCCCTGGACGATCTCCATGTCGCGTTAGGCCTAGCCGGTACTCCCTTTTCCAATCTTCAAAGGGTCTCCGTATTCCTGTTGGATTAGTCAGGCCCCAGTACACGGCCACTGTGGCGGCCATGGCCCGCTTCTCCATGGCCAGGGGGGAATTATAGTCTTCCCATGGGATTTCCTCGCCAGAAGCAGGTATGTGGAGGCTATTGGCCAGTTCTCTCCAGGGCAGAATCCCGGACCCGGCCAGGGAGCCAGCACCGGATGGCGACAGCTTCTCAAACAGGAGTGCGGTGGACGTCGCAGTCCACGGATTGTCCTCGAAGGTCATGACAATCAACTTGACGGCGCTCTCGGGCCGCCCTGCGCCAAGGCCGACCATCAGCATGAGCCCCAACTCAACATATCCGGCAGCCAGGTGGGCGTCGACGTACATCTTTCTTGACAGACCTCTTTGACGGGGCCACCCTGCACGTCTTAGATGGATGAGGACGAACCACTCCAGCATTCTACACATAAGTTTCGGCGTCCCATATCGTCTCGACAGAATCGTCCGTGTCTATTGCCTGGTGTGCAGATGGAGAGAAGCAACAGGTCTGAGGGGATGAGGCCGCACCCTTCGCTGAGGTGGTACAGAGCCAGGCCAGCCGGCAGGTCGGGGCGAGGAAAGAAAGGTTAAGGATGGAAGGTACAAGGCCGACCTCCAGTGCGTTTCCAGACGAAGAGGCAAGGACCTCGCTGAGACCGTCGCAGGGTGACTGGCGGAGGCGTAACGAACAGAGTTTAGCACATTGATTCCGAGATTTAACATTGTGAGAACATTCCGCTGCTCGGTACCTGACTTTGACTCGGGCTGAATCCGTTACCAGTTTGGAATAACCCCGCGAGAATCGCCGCCAGATAGAGTAAGCGCCCAGTCAAGCGGCTCTCCGTCAAGTGCGTTGCTCCCTTATTTCCCTGCCGGCAGGTCAAACAGGGACTCGTGCCAGTTCCAGACCGTGAAGTCTTCAAAATGGGTACTTCCACCCAGACCATAATGGAAACCGTGCCCTTCGTAATCGTCAACAACAAGGCCGACCCAGTTCGGAGGGGGAATGCCGTCCTGGGCGAGGTTGAATATACCCATCTTGCGGTCGTTGATGTAGAGCCATACTTCCTCGTCCAGCAGCACTGCCCGGACGCGATTCTTCTCTCCTTTTTCCAGGTTCAAGCCGGGTGCATCCTCTCCCCTGCTGCCTTGCAACTCCGCGTTTGGACCAGTCGAGCGCCAGTGGTGAAAGGTGCCGCCAAAGAAGCTGTTAACCTCGATAAAATGAAACGCCCCGTGCTTGCTGGTGTCGAGCCAGAGACCAAAGGTATAGTGAGACTCCTCTGGTCTAAACGGAACCTCGAACGTGAACTCAATCATAACGTCGCCGTCTATGTCGGTGCCTTCTGAGAGCTCGTACTTCCCGTCTTCAGAGTCGTGCCTTATGCTCCCCCGTACCGGGCCAAATATGGGCACGGAGGTGTGCGGGGTGCGGGTGGGCAACGCCGCATGGACCGGGTCCACTTCGGGAAAGTCCTTCTGCATGGAGTCGTGCCAGCGCCAGACTCGGGCGTACTTTAGCGGCGTCTCCCCTTCACTGGTGTCATCAACTATAAACCTCGCCTCGTCTCCACCGGTGTCCAGGTCCACAGGGAAAGACCCCGCGAGAACGCCGTTCACGTAGACATACGCGCCGTCCCTAACGAGGGCAACCTGGAGCAGGTTCTCCCCTCCCGGGGTGATGTCAATAGCTGGCATGAACTCCTGCGTGCTACCTATGAATTCGTCCTCGCCCAACCTTGCATATTTTTCCCAGTTCAGGCTACTCCTGATGGTCGTACTGTAGAAATGATTCCGCTCCCCCCGTCTGAACAGGAAGCCGTGCTCCCAGGTCAGGTACGGGTCTGAATAGGGATTCAGGAAGACGGCCTCTATGAGGATGTCCCCTGGCGCTTCCCCGGCGCTGATATGTTCAAGGAACCCGTCCCCGGACTGGTGGGTAATTCTGGTATTGTTTGCCCCAAAGATAAGAAGCGACCGGTCATAGCCAGTAGTAGGCGTCGGGGAAGGCACGGGCGTAGCCGTGGGTTCTGAGGTGGGCGTGGGTGTTGGGGTAGGGCTAGGCGTGGCCGTAGCCGTGGGCGTGGGCTGAGGGGTGGGATATGGCGTGTGTGTGGGCCTGGGCGTGGCCGTGGGGTAGGGTGTATATGTAGGGTATGGGGTTGGGGTGGGTGCAGGCGTCTCCGTGGGGATTGCCGCGAGCTCGGCTTTCACCTGGGCCGCAACCGTGGCGGGAATGTCCAGGGTCGGTTCAGGCTGGGAGCAGGCGAGGGGAAAAGCTGAGACGATAAAAAGCAACAAAAGACCGCGCAAATTGGGACCTCCTTGCAGGTTGGGTGGGCCACAACATAACCGCCTCTACGAGGACGGAACCTAAGGTATTGCTCGGCCGCACATGGCGGGCATCTCTTCCCTGATCCGGTTGATGAGTATGGCCTGGTCCTCAACCCGGTTTGCCGGGCCTCCCCGGATCATGCCTACCACCTCTCCATACTGGTCTATGACCGGGTGCCCACCTGTATCGGCAGTGCGGAAGTTTCCGCGCAAAGTGATGTAAGTGTCCCCGATTGCGTCCACCACGGTATCGGCAGGCAACTGGTCATCGGAAAAGCCCAGGACATAGACGGTGTCGTGGACCCTTAAACCGTCTGAGTCGCCGATACGAAGGACCCTGGCCTCGAACGTCTCAATCGGAAGTACCGGCTGCACCCAGACGCAGGCAACGTCGTATTCCTCGCTCACGCCCAGGACCACGCCATCATTCGCCCATTCGCTCACGTCCTCAACATATACGCCCTGGTGTTCCCCTACCGTCTCCCTGCTGGTGATGACCACCACCGGAAGGGCCAACCCGTAAAGCTCGGTGAAGAACCCCACCCCGGATTCGGTCGTCCCCTGCGGGAGTATCTTCAGAATGCTGTCTATGGACTGCGCCACTCTCTGATAGGGCAGGGGAGTCTGGGTGGGCACCATCCTCGGTGGGAAGGTGGGAGGTGGATAGGGCGTGTATGTCGGCAGCGGTACCTGCGCCTGCGCGGTCGGGTAGGGCGTGTAAGTTGGGTAAGGCGTGTAGGTGGGCGCGGCCGTCGCCGTGGGAAGGGGGGTAGGGAACGTGATGGGGGTTGGCGTTGGTAGCGGCGTCGGAAACACTATCGGCGTAGGCGTAGGCGCGGGTTCGAGCGTGGGCGCTGTGGCGCTCGGGAAGCATCCGAGGATAGCGACAACAAATACGGCCAGAGATGCAAGAAGCTTCATATGACTCCTAAATCATGATCAGGGGTTCCAGGGAGGCCGCCACGATGGGGACTACCGCAAGTTCGGCTTTGACCTGGGCCGCAACCGTGGCGGGGATGTCCGGCGCGGAAGCCGGCTCGCGTAAGCGAGCCACACGGGGGATTATCGCCGCGATGAATTTAGTCAAGAAGGGTAATCGCCTACTCACTTGTTTCTCCCTTAGAATGCGCCGTACCTTTGCTTCGGCCAATGAAGGATGAGACCAGGGCGGGGATTAGGGCAACCGCAGACGGGAAAAGGGCCACCATTGCCGCGAACTGCACCCACTTTATCGGGTCCAGGTTTGAGCAGGTGTTCCCCATGACGGCGATGCAGACGTCCGCCGAAAGGAGATATGCCCACACCAGGAGCCCCTGCCCGACAAATACGGCCAGGGCAACGACGACCCCCATGATTACGCCCTTCCCGGGCGTGAGCCTCTGCCCGAAGAAATAGCCAAAGAAGACGCTCGACGCTATGGCGACCAGGGCCAACATCAGGAAGAATCCGCCTACCGAATCACTGCCCGCGCCGGCGTGGACGGCCAGGAGCATTCCGGCCAGGGTCGAAGCCGCGACCAGGGACCAGACATCGATGCTGAGGCGGGAACCCACCACCAGCAGCGCGGCGCCGGTTGCGAGGACAAGAGCGCCTGCGAGTACGGCGGCGGCGAAGGGCGCCCATTCCGAGACTTCGCCCTGGGCAGTGTCTGTGCAGTTGCCAGTCAGAAGCGCCGCCGCAAGGACCGGAAAAACCACGATGCGGAGGGGACGAATTCCTGAAGGATTCATAGCTCGCCTACTTCCGGAGACCGGATGGGTGTATGCATAGGTGAAGCCCCTTTGGCTCAATGGATAGAACACTCCCGCCGCAGGGCAGATGTTGAGGGTTCAAGTCTCCCAGGGGCGCCACCAGAGGAGTCCAGGACAGACGACAGGTTAAACACCCAACTGCCAGGAGAGTGTAATCATTATCATCGCCCACCCCGGTATCGGGCCCCTGTTATGGATATATTGATCAAGGTGCCAACCGCTAGCGGTATGTTCCGGCCAGGACCATGAGCGCCACCCCACACAGAACCAGCGAAATGGAGGCAAGGGGCACGAAGGGTCCAGCGCCTATCCCCTCCCTCCGGATGCGGCCGAAAGCCCTGGCAGCCAGGGCCCCAAAGCCACCGGCAAGCACCATCGGAGTTATGGGAACCCAGAGGTCAAGGATTGCGCCCACCGGCACTCCCGTCGTCGTCTAATCCTTCTCTCATCCGGTTCACCAGGGCACAGAGTCCCCACGTCGCCGGAATCACGCAGAGTATCACCAGGAGGTGCATCCGGAAAGCGCCCGTCGTCATGTCCTCGGAACCGGTGTTCACCCAGGAGATTATCGCCACTACGAAGGTGGGAACGGCGGTGACCGGACCCAGGCCAACGCCCAGGAGCAGCCCGTGCCAGATGCGGAGGTTGGACATAAACACGGCGCAGACACCGCCGGAGATGGGCCCAAGGAAAAACGGCAGATAATAGAATGCTTCTACAGGCAGCAGAAATTCGTTACCCATACTTCACCTTTCCTACCGGGGATTAGATGCCGGTTCCCGCAAAGGCATCCTCCCGGGATTCAAACAGGGGCAGGATGCGGTCAAATCCGCTCATTGAGAAGACCCCCTGGACTTCGGGCCTGAGGCAACAGAGACGGACTCCCTGACTCCTCGACTTGGCAATCTGGAGCAGGGCCCGCAGGCCCGCACTGCTCACATAGGCAACGGCGCCAAGATCGAGAACCACAGCCTGGGGATCTTCTCCCACCTCGGTGAGCACCGCGTTCTTGAACCCCTCGGCGGTGGCGCTGTCGATCCTCCCCACAACGACGATAAGCAATCCTGCTTCGGTCTGCCGGGTCTGCAACATGCGTCCTCTCCTGTCTTTGCTGCAATCAAGGGGAACACGGATACATGGGAAACGACTGGATGGCTGCCCCGTGCGGAAGCAAAAGGCTCCGCCTTTACCGGCGACGGACCTGGCGCTGCAACCGGCAGGGGAAAGCTGAACCCTCCTCACGACTTTTTCACGGGCGAAGGGATCGCCCAGACGGATATTCAGCTCACCCAGACTGAGTCCCGCGGCAGCTCTCTTGCCCGTAGGTAGCCCTTCGTACCTCAAATCAGTTTCCGGATCCATGGGGACCCGCTTCCTCACCGCATCGTTGAAGGTGCTGCAATTAAGAACAGTCAAACGGTAAACTGCCTCCGGGCTACTATTCATTCGGGTCCGTATCCATGGCTGCAGCCACCGTGTCCGCGGAAAGAGATGGGAATGGAAGCATGCCATCGCTTCATGAGAGGGGCGGGATGGGCCGGCGGAAAACAAGACAGAGGAAGAATCGCCTGCTGAATATCTTTATGAGAGAGTGTCCACCGGCGGTTGGACGTGCCATCATCCATTCTCCACCTGCTGCTCTACCGTTGGGGGGTTGCGCCGGACCCCGCCGCGACCCTGTCGTTCTTCATGCAAATATATCGCCAGGAAAGGATTGCCCCGGCCACCCCAAAAACCAGGGGCGGCGCCACGTCGGGAGCGAGTGGGCCCCACGACCAGAGCAATGAACTCAACATGTGAAACCCGATAGTCCAGCCGACCAGGGCAAAGGCGATAAGGGTTCCGATGCCGATGACGCTCCCTGCCCCAACCCCGGAGCCCAGGCTGACGTTGGGCATCCGGTGGGCGGATGTGATTCCGGCCACCAGCGGAATGCCAAAGGGAATCAGCACATACAGGAATAACGCGACGATTAATTCGTCCAGGTCAGGGACAATAGTTTCCATTCCCATGTTCATAGCAGTGCCTCCATTGGGATAGCAAATCCACGTACCCTTGGAGAAGGCCGGTGATTCTTGACCTGTGACTGGAGCAGGGGAAGGCGAAGAACACCCGCCCGCCTGTGAGGTTGCTCCAAAGGAATATCCCTGAATTCGCAGGCCCTGCAGTAGCCCCAGCCTCCATGGACGGTGATCCATGGCAGGTACGGGACCGCCGGATCCTGTGGGTTAATGGAATGGCAATATTCGGCAATGTGGTTCAGCACAGCGCCGTTTATCAACCAACCCGCCGTGCCCCTTCCAATTCGGTTTGCCACCTCCCCAGTTTTAACGGTCTTAAGAACACCGCGTGGGCAGTGAGAATCTGCCCGATACGGACAGCGTTTCCCCCTTGGGCATTTCCTCTTCTTCGCCACATGTCCTCTTCCAGGGACACCAACGTGCTGTGGCCACCAAAGCTCCTAAAGGGCTCCAGGGCGCGCGAGCCGCCTTTCCCTTGCCCGCTCCCTTCGCCTATCCCTGAGCGCCATCAGCAGCAGCCAGACCAGGGCGAAAATCAGGCCCAATCCTCCAAGCCAGGTCGCAAGGCGCGGCCAAAAGGGAGGTTGACCGGGTACGGGCCCGCTCTGGGCCAGGACGACAGGATCCGGCGGACGCGGGATTCCTGCGTCAACCACGGGGATGTCCCATTCCGGCGTGGGTGTGGCTGTCCCGATCTTGCGGCCCGGTCCCCATCCGCTCGAGTCTATGGTCGACGTGGGATCAGGAATTGGCTTGAGCGTAGGCGTAGCCTCTGCCTTTTGCCTCACCTGGAGCGCAACCACCGGCGTGGGCGTGGGCGTGGAAGTGGGCAACTCCACCAGGACCGGCGCGGGGGCAGGCGTTTTCGTGGGCTCGGCACCCTCCACAACAACCCGTACCTCGATCGAATCCGTGCCCCCTCTTCCGTCCTCGGCCCACAGCCGCAGGGCAAAGGACTGCCTGCCGGCAGGGAGCGACTTCGCAGTCCAGACCTGCCCTGAGACGGTGTTCAGTATGAAATGGCCCATGTCGGCGCCGTCCCTGGAGTAGGTCACCGGGTCTCCGTCCGGGTCCGTGGCAACTACCGGCGCTCCTACTGCCGAGTTAGACCCGGCCTCCAACGTGACTGCCCTCTCCGTGCGCTCCCCGTCCACGAAGAAAGGCGGAGAGTTGGGCGGGGCGCTCGTGGGCGTGCTGGTGGGCCGGAGGGTTGCCGTGGGCGTCGGAGAAGGCGTTGGCGTGGCCGTCTTCGTGGGCGTGGGCGTCGGCGTTGGCGACGGGGTGACGGTTGGGGTCCGGGTGGGCGTGCTGGTTGCCCTGGTGGTCGGCCTGGGCGTAAGCCTCGGCGCAGACAGGGGCACTGCCGTCGCGGTTGGAGTGGGAGTGTTGGTTGACCTGTTCACAGGGCTAACATTGGCCCTCTGCGTGGCGGTAGGTGTCGGGGTATTGGTGGGTGTCGGCGTGGGAGTCTTGGTTGGGGTAGGGGTGGGCGTATTTGTAGGCGTGGGTGTAGGCGTCGGGTCTGCCTGCGCCCGCACAAGAGCCGGCTCCGAAGTGGCGTTCTTGCCCGACCGGTGCCCGTCGGTATAGGAGGCTGTTGCCCGCAGGTACTTGCTCGCGTCCTCGCTCTTGGGCGTGTAGGTATTGGCGGTCGCCCCGCTTATGGTGTCGTAGGTTCCATCCTGTTCCTGCGCTCTCTCCCATGCCCAGGTCAGAGAATCAAAACCTCCGTCCGGGTCGGAAAGGATCGCTGTAACCGTGCTCCCCACCCTGGCGGCTCCGGACAGGGTTACCTGTCCCTCTTCATCCACGTTACCCACGGAGATGCTCACGGAGGTGCGGTCAGTCCTCCCGCCCGGGTCCCTGGCCCGGACCGTGATTGAATAGCTGTTCTTTTTCTCGTAATCGAGCACCCGTCTGGTTATGATTTCGCCTGTGCTGGAGCCAATGGCGAAATGGCTAGTATTGCCCCCAACCACCGAATATCTCGGTTCTTCCCCGTCCTCGTCATAAGCCTGCACATGGCCCACGAAGGCCCCGGCATCTTCCTTCTCGTTCACGGAGAAGGTATAGGGGGAATCAATAAAGTAGGGAGCGAAGGCGCAGTTATTGCTGTCAGGTGTCCACCAATAGACATCGTTGTCGCCGTGGTTGTGCCACACCCTTTGGCCATCTGGTTTCCAATGGCTTGGGAAGGTGACCAGGTGATGGGCCGGTATGGTTTTGTCTCCTGCTGTGGTTTTCTCCTTGAAATCTGCCCTTACCTCTTTATCGGCCAGATAGTCTTCGTACTTCTCGGAAAACGCCGGCCAATCTTCTGTTTTGACCATCCCCGAATGAAAGCCGTCGTGGGTGTGATGACCCGCCGAATTCCTGGGCGGCACCAGGAACTCTCCCTGGTGGCAATGCTGCCCATCATAGGGGCCATCCCCCGTCCTGGCGGGTGGAGCCTGCTCGGTGGACAGGAAGAAGGCGAAGAGCAGGAGCAGCAAAGGCAAGAGGCTCACACGGAGACCTGGTCCCGGAAGACGAACACTCGACAACATACCACACACCCCAACCCATAAAAGTTTTCCTTGCGACCTGGTTCCTTCTCCTGATCAATTGCCTAAGGATCTACGTACCGGATACTGGACGGTTCAGCCGCCCGGTAATTCCAGGCGGCATACGCTCTTCAACGTACTCCCCAGACGCCTTCTGAATCCTCTGCCTTCAAGTACCAGCGGTCATCGTCCACCTCCCCTCGCAGGCCCCGGGTCCACGAACCTGGCACCTACCCGGATACCCCCAATAATTCGATCGCCAAGCCGGGCCAGAGTGAGGCGGTGCCTGGCTCGTTCCCCGTCTATCCTCCATTTTCTCTCGATGGAAGGGGCAGGCCCCGGCCCAGCTTCCAGGACCGGCCCAGCGTCCAGGAGAGTGAGAGACCACAAACATCGCCAGGGGTTCCCCGGCTTTGGAGCAATCCATACCTGGATCCCTCGCTTTGTGTTGGTCCGCTCCCCTGGCCTGACGTTGGATTCGGATTTTCTGGCGCCGTGGATTTGACCACAGCCCTCTCGCTGAACCCCACCTGGTTAACGCAGGGCGCCAAGGCGTAATAGCTCTCCCCAGGCAGGAACTCGCAAGAATAGGCGAAACAGGCATGGCAAACCTGGTATGGGCATCCGACCTTGTGTTTGCATCTGACGCCCCCTTCTCGACCGACCGTTGTCACGGGAAGGGTTTCCGCCTGCAATCGGGTTCTCCCACTTCACGATGATGGCGCCCGTTCCGTCTTCTTCCACCTGCTCGTCGGGGGCCAGACGCTTCCCGACTCTACGCCGCCCTTTCGCTCCGGTGTAGTCGGCGGACAAGGCCGCTGGTTCTCCGACCATCGGGAAGGCGACAAGGACAGCAACGATTACAGAAAGTCCCCTGGGCCGCCTCCTGCAGGGCCTCGCCGGTGAGGGTTGGGCGAGGGTTGGGCGCATTCAGCCTACGGCCCGGCATTTTGTTAATGGCCAGCTCTTTTCCTGCTGAAGTTCATGCCCCGGAGGATTCCGCCTCTGATTGCCGACCTGGCCGGAGCCCTGGGTTGCTGTGGCAACGCGGCCTTATTGTCAGCCCGGAATTCCCGGTCGCTGCGAAGGTCCTTCTTTCCGTTGCAGGCCTGGCAGGCCAGTTGGAGATTGCCCACGGCGTCGGACCCGCCCCGGTCCGGTGGTGTAAGGTGATCCCAAACCAGAAGCAGGGCTGGAAACTTCCGGCCGCAATAATTGCAACGCCCCTTCTGTTCCTTGTAGAGCTGTGCCCTTATGTCCTCGGTGCGGTCGTCAACGCCCCGGCTAAATGCCGCGCTGTCCATCCGGTGATGGAACGGACAGAACTGCCCCCCGCGGGTGTTCACCCTGGTCCGGCAGCGGGGGTAGGCGCACAGGATGCTCTCGTCGCGGCAACTCAACTGTTTTGCACCGTAAAGAGGTACAGGCCGTAGAAAACCAGGAGGGTACCCCAGACGGCGGGGTAGACCACTATTCGACCGGGACAAACGGAACGGATTGGAATTAATTGAAAATGAACCACAGCACTGCACCTCCCCCCACACCAAAAGCCACACAACGGCGCCAATCCCAGCCCGGTTGCGCCGGGGCCATGACTGCACCTTGGTCAATGCCCCTTCGAACCCACGGACTGAGCTCCCTTTCAGGCTGGCGACAGGCCACAGCTATGACCACAGGATGCTCAAATCCACTGGCCATCGAGCCACGCCCAGTTCTCTGCAGGAATGTTGCCCCTGCTTCCCTTTCAGGAACTGCCGCAGCCACGGGTTCCCCAAAACAGACGGTAAAATCCTACACCACCAGCCGTATGCTTCATGTATTATTATGTGCCTGTATTGTGTGAAATTTTGGCAATTTACGCCGGACCTGTTGTATAATCCAGCTGCCAGGAGGCTCCATCCTGGGCCGGCGTGATGCGATTCAGTTGGTCGGAGCAAGGAGGGAGAATTGGACCGTTCAGGCTATGGGGAGAAAGAGGCGCTGGCGTTGCGGGAGCGGCTGTCCCTCCTGAGCGCGGCCAGCCTGCGCATCAATGAGAGCCTGGAGTTCGACCAGGTACTCCAGGGGGTGCTGGACTCGGCCCGCTCCCTGACCGCCGCCCGCTACGGGGTGATGACCCTGCTGGACGGGGATGGCCAGGTACAGGACTTCCTGTCGTCCGGGCTGACGGCCAAGGAGTCGGACCTGTTGTGGATGATGCCGGAGGGACCGGGCATCTTCCGGGCCTTGACCAGCATCACCGAACCGGTGAGAATCGCCGACCTGACGGAGCACGTCCGTGGCCTGGGCTTCAGCGATTTCAGGATCCCCCTCCAGGTAGGGGTCTTCCGCTTCATGGCCGCTCCCATGTTCCACCGGGGCGCCCGGGTAGGCCAGGTCTTCGTCGGGGACCGGGCGGATGGCGGGGAGTTCACCCGGAGCGACGAGGAGACCCTGGTGATGTTCGCCTCCCAGGCATCCCTGGTCATCGCCAACGCCCGCACCCACCGGGAGGAGCGGCGCGCCCGGGCTGACCTGGAGACCCTGGTCAACACCACGCCGGTGGGCGTGGCGGTGTTTGACGTAGAGTCCGGGCGAATGGCAACGGTCAATCGGGAGGCCAGGCGCATTCTGGACGGGCTGCGGGCAGAGGGCCAGCCGGCGGAGGACCTGCTGGAGATGGTTGCCTGCGTGCGCTCGGACGGACGGGATGTCTCCCTGCGGGACTTCACCATGGCGGAGCTGGTCGGCGCGGGCGAGACGGTGCGCGCGGAGGAGGTCGCGCTCCGGGCCCCTGACGGTAGCAGTGTCCGCGTCCTGCTGAACGCCACCCCCATAGCCGGGGAGGATGGCCGGATGGCATCCTTCGTGGTGACCCTCCAGGACCTGACGCCCCTGGAGCAGCAGGAAAGGCTGCGGGCCGAGTTCCTGGCCATGGTGAGCCACGAACTGAGGACGCCGCTGGCGGCGGTGAAGGGATCGGTGGATACCCTGCTTGAGGCGGCAGGGGACCTGGACCCGGCCGAAACGGCCCAGTTCCACCGCATCATCCGGGACCAGTCAGAGCAGATGCGCCACCTGATTGGCGACCTGTTGGACGTGGCCCGCATCGAGACGGGGACGTTGCCGGTGGCCCCGGACCCTGCGGAGGTGAAGGCCCTGGTGGAAGGGGCGGTGAGTAGATTCCTTGCCGGGACGGAGCGGAACCCCCTGGAGGTGGAACTGGCGGGGGACCTGCCCCTGGTGCTGGCGGACAGGCTGCGCATCCTGCAGGTGCTGGGGAACCTGCTCTCAAACGCCGCCCACTATTCCCCGGAGGGGTCACCCATTACGGTGTCTGCCGTGCGGGAAGGCGTTCACGTGGCGATGTCAGTGTCCGACCGGGGCCGGGGGATTCCGGCAGATCTGCTGCCGGAGTTGTTCCGCAAGTTCTACCAGGGGCACGGGACAGAGGCCGGGTCAGGCGTGGACGGGTCCGGGCTGGGTCTGGCCATCTGCAAGGGAATAGTGGAGGCCCACGGGGGCCGCATCCGGGCCGAGAGCGGCGGCCTGGGGCTGGGAGCCAGGTTCACCTTTACACTTCCGGCCGTGGAGGAAAGCGCCACCGCCCCGCCGGCTCCGGCTACCCGTGGGTCGAGCCGGGCCACCCGGGGCCGGCTGCGAGTGCTGGCGGTGGACGATGACCCCCAGGCGCTGCGCTATGCGCGCGACGTGCTGCTCAGGGCGGGCTACGCACCCGTCGTAACCGGCGACCCGGCGGAAGTGCCCCGCCTCTTGTCCGAGGAGAGACCGCACCTGGCCCTGCTAGACCTGGTACTGGCAGGCGGTGACGGCATCCAGCTGATGCACGACGTTCTGAGGAAGGCGGACATTCCGGTCATCTTCGTTTCGGCCTACGGCCAGGAGGACACGGTGGCCCGGGCTCTGGACATGGGGGCGGCAGACTACGTGGTCAAGCCCTTCTCGCCCACGGAACTTGCGGCCCGGATTCGGGCGGCTCTCAGGCAGCGGCTGGAACCCTCCCCAGGTGAGCCAGCGACGCGCCATGCCGTGGGGGACCTCAGCATTGACTACGCCCAGCGGCGGGTCACGGTGGCGGGCGAACTCGTGGATATCACGGCCACGGAGTACGCGTTGCTCTACGAGCTGGCGGTCCACTCCCCCCGGGTGCTGAGTCACCAGATGCTGCTCCAGCGGGTCTGGGGCCCGGAACGAGTGGGGGATGGCTGGCTCCTGCGGGACGTGGTGAAAAGGCTGCGCCGCAAGCTAGGGGACGATGCCCGGAACCCCAGGTACATCCTCACCGAAACCCGGGTGGGGTATCAGATGCCGAAGAATGAGACGGAGGGCCAGGAGTCCGAGGCCGGATAGACACTCCTTGCAACCGTAACCTGGCCCGTGACCCCGGCCACGGGGCGGGCCGCCCCGTGGAGAGGCTCCTCCCCAGAAGCGAAGCGGCCTGGGCGGGCACCAGAGAGCCGTTCCCGGGTGAGGGACCCGGGCGGCTCCTCCTGGCACTGCCGGGGCGGCGGCGCCGCGGCGCCGACCGCGCCTTCAGAGATGACCGACCCAGGTCCTGCGACTAAGAGCAACATTTTTGCTCCGGTGCCATTTGAATATGCGAGCATTTATCGGCTTGGTTTTTCTGTCATTAATCGGGAGCTTTCATACGGCTTGCGCGACCGAAGTTGAAAGCCCCCGCCAGGCCCCCGTTACGGTTGAAGTCATCCGCGAAGTGCCGGTGACCGTGGAGGCGCCCAGCCAGGTTCCCGTTACGGTTGAAGTCATCCGCGAAGTGCCGGTGACCGTGGAGGCGCCCAGCCAGGCTCCCGTTACGGTTGAGGTCACCCGTGAAGTGCCGGTGACCGTGGAGGTTCCCCGCCAGGTTCCCGTTACGGTTGAGGTCACCCGCGATGTGCCGGTGACGGTGGAGGTCCCCGTTACGGTCGAGGTCACGCGAGAGGCGCCGCCAACTGCCACCGGTGAGAGGGGCCGGACAATTCCGGAGAGCCGTCTCAAAGTCGTTCGGGACAGGGGCAAGCTGGTCTGTGCCAGCCGCAATGACATCCCCGGCTGGGGTTATACGGATGCTCACGGCAACCACATCGGCTTCGATATAGACCTCTGCCGCGCGGTCGCCGCCGCCGTTCTCGGCGATGCCAACGCCGTGGAGATCCGGCCCATTCGCGCCTCTGAACGTGGACCGACCATTGAAGCCGGCGAGGTTGACCTGCTGGTTCGCACCATCACCTGGACCGCCGCCCGGGATGCCGTATGGGGCAATTTTGTGCAGGTAATGTTCTATGACGGTCAGGGCTTCCTGGTCAGAAAGGACCTGGGACTGAACAGTGCCCTCGAACTCAACGGGATCAGGGTCTGCGTGGTTTCCGGAACCACCACGGAACTCAACCTGCATGAGTTTTCCAGAGAGCACGATTTGGAGATCGCCGTGGCGCCTTTCGAGAGCACCGGCGCGGCGCTTGCGTCCTATGAGAGCCGGGACTGCGATGCCATTACGAACGACCACTCCCAGCTGGCCGTCCTGTCTTCCATACTGGACAATCCCGCCGACCACGCGCTACTGCCCGAAACCATATCAGAGGAGCCGTTGGGGCCGGTGGTGCCGCACGGCGATGACGAGTGGTTCGACATAGTCAAGACCGTAATGGCCATCCTGATCCACGGCGAGGCCTACGGGGTGACGTCGGACTCCGTTCCCGTGGCGCCCACGGGAGTTGATGCGGTGGACAGGTTCCTTGGCTTCAGCGGCTCATTCGGCCAGGACAGCCTGGGCCTGAGCCAGGCCGTGGCGCAGGACGTGCTCAGGGCTGTGGGCAATTACGGGGAGATTTACCGCCGGAACCTGGACTCCCACGGTGTCCACATCCCCAGGGAGGGCAGCCGCAACGCCCTGTGGGCAGGGGCCCCCTGCAAGGATTGCCCCAGGGGCGGGCAGATCTACGCCGCGCCGCTCAGGTGAGGGACGTCCCGCCTTCTTCGGATCACAGCAGGGCACCGGCGCAATTCCTGCAGCTCTCCGGGGTTTATCTCCCTGACGGTCTCAGGCCTGCAGAGATGTGCCGTTGACCGGACGACAGGCCCCGGCTAAGGCATTCCTGCGTTCAGCCGGCTGCCGTAGAGGCCCTTGCCTCCAAGTGGGGTGGCTCCTTTAACTCCAAAGGAACGCTCCCGCCGAGTCCATTGTCCTTCAGGTAAAACTGTTCAAGATTGGAGAGGTCCTCCACAGTCCCGGTGCTATCTCGCCGCTCAGCCGGTGGTCGCCATGGCCCCGTTGCGCCAAGGTGGAAAGGTCTCCGATTTAAGGAACCTACGATCCGGCTCCCTACCCCACCTTGAATATCGTCTGCTGGTTGGAGGGATACCACAAATAGGGAACTCTCCCCCTGGGCATGTCCTCCGTTTCCCACTTCACCCGGCGCTGGTGCGGGTACACCTCATTGGGCCAGAATTCATATCCGCTCTGGATAACTCCGCGCCGGACTAGGTGCCCTTTTGATTTCTTCCGGGGCATGATCACGGTATCCCCAGGTTGAACGGCATCACGGAAGAGCAGGACCTGGTTTAAGAAGCGAGTAGCGACACCATCCACGCGGGAGGGTTCCATCACTATTCCCCGCTCTTCGTTCCACAAGAGGTTGCTACTCCGTATCTCCGCCCGGAGTTCATCGTCTGGCTTGCGGGCAGTTCCTTCCGCGCCAAAATAGATGCCGATGCTCTCGGACTCGAGGAACTCTTCCTCATGGAGCCCTTGGTCGCTGCCGCCGCGTATTATCCATACCGCCATTTGTGGCCTCCTGTAAACGATACCGCACTGGAAGAATTATCTGGACTCTGCCGCCTGTTCAAGAATGCATGGGCAGACCTGGCCCATTCCGCCGGTCATGAAGCCACCACGCATTTCTCCACCGAAGTCTACAAGGGCAGCGGCCTCCCAGAATCCAGAGAACCAGTCCTCGCCCTTGATAATGCCAGAGAGTGCTTCAATGAAGATTCCGTGGATGTCGTAGTAAAAGTCCATGCAAACCTGGGCGTTGTTCCCGAGCTCGGCGTCCTCGGGTATTTCCCACTGGGTTTCAGGGCGGATCTGGATGAAGAACTCGGAAAGTGGTGGTGGTTCTGCGCTTGTGCAGTATTCGCCCACGGAGTCACTATATGTTGTCTGGATTTCCCACACAAACAGGCTCAAGGCCGTGTCCCGGGTCCTGCCGGCCTCGGCCCTGATTTCCTCCGTGAACCCCGTGTAGGCGGCGCAAAACGGTTCCGCCTGCTCAATCGGCGACTGGGTGGGCAGCGCCTTGGGCGTTGGTGTGACCGTCGGATATGGCGTAAGTGTGACCGCAATTCTGGGTAATGGCATCAGATTAGGCTGGGATTGCCTGTCCTTAACCACGACTATCATTACCGACAACAGAACCGCTCCACAACTAACGATCAGGGCTACGTAGATCGCCCTCCGCAATCGCCTGGCCAAGTAACATTCTTCGCAATCCACCTGTTGCCAATCGTGGGTGAGCAGGGCCCCCCGCTCAAGAACAGCGCAACGACGATTCGACCAATGATGAGTTAGGGGCTCGCCGGGCATTGTGCTAGACGAAGCCCTTGTCGGCAAAGGCTTCGTCCCGCATCGTTGCAGCCTCCATCAAGGCCCCAGCTGTAACCTCAAACTCCTTAAGGTCGGTGTCAAGCCTCCTGGCCGCACCCTGTGCCTCATCCTGACCGGCAGTTGCTGTCTCAAGTTGGCTGGTGTGGCGCAGGAGGTTGTCTGAAACGACGGCTACTCTTGGGCGCAAATCCGATAGGACCCTCTGGTACTTCAGGTAGATGTGCTCAAGAGCGTCCATTCCGGCCTCGATCTCTTCCGCGCGCCCAATGAATTTACGTTCCTGGCTTCCGGCGACCGCAGCGCCGAGAGGGATCGTCGCCAGGGAGGCGGCCAGGCCGATAGGACCCAGCGCAAACCTTCCCACGGTCATGCCTCCACCCAGCCCCAGGGTTGCCGCTCTGCCGATCCATGCCGCCGTTGCCGCTCCTGCCGCCGCACCCGAGAGGCTGCTTATGGCGACGCCGGTTGAGGCCGCACCGTAGAGGCCAACCAGGGTCCAGACAGCGGCCGGAGTACCGACCGCCAGGCCGAACGCGGGTATGGAGGCAATCACGCTCTGGGCAACATCCGGGCCCTCTGCCATCTCCCCGGCGTCCGGGTCCGGCGTGTACCAACCGAGGACCACGTTGTTGTCGGCATCAAGGGTCAGCGCGCCGGATTCAATCAGCTTGTTTCGGGCGGTCGAGGCCCGCGCTTCCGCCTCCTCGAAAGTTGCACGAAAGGAGGCCTGCGCTTCCTCAAGAGCGGCCACCGCCGCTGCGTGTTTCTTCAGTCTCGCCTGGTGCTTGACCTCTGCCTCTTTCTTCCTGGTCGTGGCGGAAAGGCCAAAGGTGAGCGCCGCGCCCACATCTCTGCCGAATCCCATGGGTTATCCTCCTGAATATTGTCGTCTGTTATTCCGGTTCCGCGTACTTTACCACGGGCCTGTTGGACGGGCCGACAAGTCCTGGCGGCACCCGCTTCCCCACGTAGTCACCCCAAACGTCACGGGCTTCCTCGACCCTCCAAAGCCACCGGCCCCAGGTGCCCTCCGCCAGGGTCCCCCGCTGCCACGACCCCTGCGCCGCCCGGTAGGCGCCAATTATGATGTCGCCATCCCTGGCCAGCATTAGGATATCCTCAACCCGATTCCGGTTGATCCTCCACCCGCTCTCCAGGGAGGGTACTGGATCGCCCCAGTGGTCAAGGGACCTGGCAACGGAGAACATAACCAGGGGTTCACCGATCGTGAAATAATCCATGCTGTCTCCGGTGGTAGCACTGAGTGGCCGGAAGGAGGAATGGGATTGGGCAGGTTCCGGAAAAATCCGGGCCCCCAGCTTGTCCGTCGGCATGGGCAGATCGGGGGCGGTAGAAGGAGGCGGACAACCGCTGAAAGGAGGTCGTGTAATGCGGGAGACTTACGGTAACCGCCGACGCCTTCCGTTGGTGAACACGGCCTGGACCATGACCACCGGGCCGGGCCGGTTGCCGCGCCGAGCTGCGCACGCACCTCTTTCTCCCTGGCCACAGGGTAAACGCCCCGGATTGGCTCCATAGTTTCGGGAAACTCTCAGGCGGAGCCTACTCCCTCTGGCTCCAGAACCAGGCGGCAACCCAGGCAATGACCACGGCCACGGTTGTAACGAAGATCGGGACCAGGAAGAAGTCCTCGTCCAGCAGGCCCCAGGGAACCCGGACCGTGACCAGGCCGGAACCCCACCAGAGCGCGGTTACGAGGAAGGCCAGGACCGAGACGACCGCGCCGATGAGGAGTCCCGGGCCCATGCCCACATCCTCCATGCGTCTTCCCGCCAAGCCGCCTACAAGTGTGGGCAGGGCCAGGGGCAGGACCAGGTAAAGGAACAGGCCGATGGCGAGTTCTTCCGGGGTGAATGCAGCGCCGCTCATAAAAAGCCTCCTTAGCTTCGCTGGCTCCTGAACCAGCAGGCAAACCACAGGCAGACCAGGGCAATCAACGTAAAGGCGATGGGGGTGAGGTAAAAGTCCTCGTCGATGCCCCCGCCCACCAGCTCCGTGGTTATAAGTCCCGCCTGGGCCCAGAAGAGGGTGACCGCGAACGCAACCGCGCCCGCGACGAAGCCCGCAGCCGTGCCCCACGTGGTAGAGACCCCGTCCATGCGTTTGCTCAATACCCGGCCAGCTAGGGCGGGAACGAAGACGGGCACAAGGAAGTAGAGGACCAAAGCGATGACCGCCCCAATGATGTCGTTTTCGAAAGGCCCGCCCATGGTCATAATTCACCCCACTTGGAATATATAAAGGTTGCGAGGGCCCACACGGCAGCCGCCGACAGCGCCAGCAGGGACATAAAGAGCAGGGCTCGGAACGCCCTTGCCTACGGTGTGCCTCTCTGCCGGGGAACTGGCCGGTATTCGTGAATATCGAGCAAATACAGGTACTCCGACCAGTCCGTGCCCCGGGTACCCGGCCGCTGTTGATGCCGGATTCCGTGCGCCCTGGCGAATCGCTCGGAGTCAATGAGGGCGCAGCAGCTGGCAGACCCTCTACCGCTGCCGATCCCAGGCTCCCGGCAAATGATTCCCACCGGGCAAGTCACCGATGTCCTTCCTCCGCCCGGGCATCCCTGATGACCGCGGCCAGGTGGTTTCGGATCCGTTTCTCGTCCTGGGTGTTTTCCCTCCGCATCAACCGCATCGCCATCCCAGGACAGAAGGCCACTCAAACATGGGCGGGCCGGACCTGAGGCCGTGGGGTCGGAATGTGGTCGTTTCTTCCATATAGATGCGTCCGACCTACACCGGTCGGCGTGCCGCCTTCTTCTCGGCCCGGACGCGGACCTTATAGGTCTCGCCCTGTTCAAGGCAGCTGAACATGGCCCACTGGATGGGGATATCCTCCAGGTGATAGTTCGCGCTCCTGCAAATCCGTCCGCCGTTCATTTTCCTGACCTGGACCAGGTGGAGCTTGGGCTTGCCTCCGGTTGCAGGAGGCCGCCACGTAACGATGATTGCCTGCCCAAATTTCTGGTCAGGGATGAGGTCATGGACCTTGCCGTGCCTCTCCTACTTCGGGACCAGCGCTTCCCCGGGAGCGACCGCCACACCGGCTGTTGCCGCTGGAACAAGGAAGTCCGCCCACACAACCGGCGCCAACTACCTGCCCCAAGGAAACCCCGGTCCTCGTATACTCATAAGCGAGAACCCCAAACGGTTACTGTTTATGCGGGATCACCCGACGAAAAGTCGGAATTTGCACATGGCGCGGTAGCCTCCTCTCGATGACGCGCCACTGCTCTGCCCAATGCCGCAAGACAAGACATCCGACAGCGTTGTTGGTACTTTGGGTGCCTGCATGCATCGGGTCCGGCTCAGCGATACGGGATTCAAAGATGTCCAGCAGGAATTATAGCGATTGGTGTATAAATTGTGGGTAAAGGCTATTTCAGTTTGGTAGAGTACCGCTAAACTTCGGGTCAATTTGCCAAAATTGACCCCATCAGGCCTGTTTCAGCCCGATGCTCCAGGGCCTTCAGGTAGGGGAAAGGTTGGAAAACAACGGCCAGCCGGCTAGGGGAGCGGAGCGTCTTCTGTATTGACATCATTGAACTCCGTCCACTTGCCGCTGCCCATCCTACGTTGTTCCTCTTGGCCGTTTACATTACGTGTGCCGTCCCGGATGGCCCCGATGCGTGTCCGGTAACAGGTGAAGCCGGCAAGGCCAGTAAGCACCCAGCTGGAACGTCGCAACGGTGATTCGTTCGCTGTTAAAGCGCACGGTGGGGGAACTGGTCGGCTTCACCGAACAGTTGGAGCGGGAGAGGGATCAGGCCCGGGCCGAGACGGAGACCGCCAGGGAGGAGTGCCGGGAGCTGGAATCGGAGCACCGCCGGGAGCAGGCCTCCCACCGGAGGGCCAGGCGTTGGGTTGTCCGGCTGGCCGTCGCCGTGCTGCTGGTCTGGCTCCTGCTGACGTAGGAGAGCTTCCGGGGATTCCGTCCACCGCCCGGGTTCGTTGACATCAACTTCGCTATTTGCGAAACTGCTTGGCGTGGAGCAGAGACTGACAATCGAGTGGTCAATCAGGGCCGTCAGGGATATGCGCCGGCTGGCGCCGCAGGACCGGCAGCGAATCCTCGCCCGGGTCGAGCAGTACGCCAGAAACCCCGAGTCGCTGTCCAACCAGGTGATAATGCTTGTCGGCAGCAGGTACCGGCGATTGCGGGTTGGCGACCATCGGGTGCTTTTCAACGTCGAGCGCGGCGAGACCCCAATCATGGCAGTCCTGAGAGTTCGCCACAGGAGTGAGGCCTATGACTAGCGAAGAGACCATCACGCTGCCCCGCCGGGAATACGAGGCCCTGGTTGAGCGCAACAGTCAACTGGAGGACAGGTTGGCCGCTATCGACGCCGACGATGGCGTCCGGGTTCCTCACGAGGTGGCATTGGCAATCATGGAAGGCAAGCGGCCTATGCTCGCCTACCGGAATTACCGGGGCGTCACCCTGCAGGACCTGTCGGAGAGGACGGGACTGGCCATAAGCTATCTCTCGGAGATTGAGCGCGGGCGCAAGCCCGGTTCCGCTTCGGCCTTGTCCCGCATCGCCGGCGCCCTTGGCACCACGATAGACGTATTGGTGGCCGAGTAGCGGACGCGAAGAACCGGGAGTACATGCCTTGCATTAAGTTGATGATACCGATAGTAATGGTTAACAATGGTTAGTAACAACTACATACGCCTATCGCAATGGGCGGCCCAGCAAGGCATGCACCGCATGACGGCGTGGCGTCACCACAACGCCGGCACGCTTCCGCCGGAACTGCAGCCAAAGAGGGTCGGCAACATCATTTACGTCCTGGCCAATCCCCAGGCTCCAGCAGGCCGGATTGTTGGCTACGCCCGGGTCAGCGGCGCTGAGCAGAAGCCCCACCTGGAGAACCAGGCCAACCGCCTGTGGGCCT
The DNA here is from genome assembly GCA_002238505.1 of SAR202 cluster bacterium bin22. Lineage (GTDB taxonomy): Bacteria > Chloroflexota > Dehalococcoidia > Lucifugimonadales > UBA3495 > Bin22. Next base: position 23,976 of record MPMM01000026.1, read on the forward strand.
ACGCTGGACAGCAGGGCATCCTGCTGGACCAGGTAGTGTCCGAAACCGCCAGCGGGCTGGACGACCGCAGACCCAGGCTGCGTAAACTGCTGGGTGAGCCGACAGTCCAGACCATCATCGTTGAGCACCGGGAGCGGTTGGCCCGGTTTGGGGTGGGCCTGGTGGAATCCATGCTGGAGGCCCGGGGCGGCTCGCTGATGGTGATTGACGATGCGGAAGTATCCGGCGATCTGGTGCGGGACATGACCGAGATACTAACCTGTTTCTGCGCGCGGCTCTACGGGAGGCGTAATGCTGCCCATCGAGCACGTCGGGCCATTGAGGCGGTCAGTGGCTGAGCTCAAAGGCAAGAAGCGAAGGCAACCCAGTTCCTGTCCTGACGGCTGGCTGCCTGCCGCCATCGTGGTACAGTTGGAACTGACTCGGAGGCAAGAAAACTACGCCCAGCGCTGCGTGGGAATCGCGCGCTTCGTCTACAACCGCATGGTGGCCAACGACCAAGCTGTCCGGGAGGCTGGCCTGTGGCGGACGCCCCACGAACTGGAGAAGGAGTTCTACGCCGTCAAACAGACAAATCCCACGCTCGGCTTCGTAACCGAAGTGAGCAAGTTCGTGGCCCAGGGGGCCTGCCGCAATTACCGCAATGCCCGGGCTCGCTGGCTGAACAAAGCTCTCAAGGCCCGCCGCCCAGTGTTGCACAAGAAATTGCGCACCGGCGCCGGGTCGTTCCTGGCCGCGTCAGGCATCGCCGTCATCCGCTACCACGGACACCGCGCATCCGGCTGCCTTATCTGGGCAGTGTGCGGATGACACGTTCACTGCCGAGGGAGTTCCCCACGAGGTGACCATCCGGAAACGGAACGGCCGCTGGTACGCCAGCATCGCCTGCTGGAAGCCGCCCGTGGCGCCGCCCCAGCGAGAGACCCAATCGGTGGGCGGCGTGGACGTGGGCATCAGTCCCCTGGCGGTGGACATCGGCGGGGCGGGCAGACTCCTGAAGCGAGACCTTTGAGATTGATAACCTCTGGGCAGGGGATGTGAGATAAAAACAGACTTCGCCAAGTCTAACGATGGGCCTTCCAAGATGCGGCTTCGCGCCCTCTTGCGGTCTATCGTTGTTATTGGCAACTTGGCGAAGTCTGCCCGTATCTTGTCTGCAAGGGGGTTCCTCTATGACTAAATTGAGGGCATCGGCGCTCTTACTTCTTGCGAGTTTCCTTATAGTTGTCACGCTTGTTTATTTCACTATGGATCGAGATGTAATTTCCTTATCGGATAGGTCCCCTAAAGCAACTCCTACTCTTGAGGTAATACAAGCTCCGTTGATTACGCCGAATCCCTCACCTACTCCTGGGCCTACTTCTACCTCTATGCCCCGGTCATCCGGCTCCGGTTTCAGTGGCTTCAGTGTAGATAGAAATAGGGAAGGTATTAGAATCCCTGAATCTGGACCTCTGTTCTCCGGCAAAGCAGGGAAATGCCGTATCGCTAGAATAAACGCCCAGAATCAAAGCGACGAAGGGCGCCGACAACGTGGGTTGAGAGACATAGAACGGTATTGCTAATTCAAAGACCCGGCCATAGACGCACTTTCTGGCCGGGTCTAAACCAGGGGGTGAAAGCAGGACAGATGGTTAGACTATATTCGTATGTAGTAGCACTTGATACCGGCTTTGCCCCCAATCCCTTTCACGGCTATTGCACCTTGGCAACGTGCATGCCACAAATACGTGAAAGGGCCCGGAAAGGTGATTGGATAATCGGCACAGGCTCAAATTCCCAAAACAGGAGGCGTGGCGGTCGTCTCGTTTTCGCTATGCGCGTGACCGAAAAAATGTCCTTCGACGGGTATTGGAACGACCCACGGTTTTTGGATAAGAAGCCTATCAAATGTGCAGAGAGAATGTGGAGGTGCGGCGATAACATATACTCTGCGGACCCTTGTACCGGTGAACGTAGGTCAGTTGAGTGGTCTTTCCATTGCAAGCCGGACGAAAAGTGCAAGGACTCCAACTCTGACTGGGTTCTTATCAGCAACGATTTCGTCTATTGGGGTGGTGGCGGACCATGTTTTCCTGAGTTCAACGGAATTAGCATCCTCTTTCAAGGACGGGGATACAAGAAATTCCCTGGAAACGGGCGCGAACAAGAGAAGACTGCTCAACTGGGCGCAATACAGGAATTCGTCAACTGGTTTCGCGAACGCAATGAGCGGGGGCGGTGTGGATACCCTACGGAATGGGCATATAGGACTCGAAAGCCGTGGGGTAGTTCATGGAAACCCTGCGAAGCCCCTTCCCTGGCCTCTCTGTAGAAAACGGGCCGCCAATGCCACCGAAATTTGCGGAGCGGTCTGGGCGTTCCCTGGTCAAAGAGAATTCTCAAAGTTTCCTACAGGGATGGATGCTTTCAGGGAATCCGCCACCAACTACAGGACCTCCCTGACCTTCTGCTCTTCTGCTCCTTCGAACCACTCCAGGAAGTCCGCCACGGTGGAAAGGATACGCCGTCGGTGCGTGGCAGAAGGGGTGTAGGCAGCCCTGGGTCGGCGGCGCTGCCGCTGCCGGGGTACAGGGCGAGGCTGACCCCTTCCGGCTGGGCCGGGGCGTCCAGGGTGGCCGTGACGGTCACCGGCCCGGCGCTTTCGCTCACCGCAGCCGCGCCCGGGGCCAGGGTCACGGCAGCGGGCGGGCCCACCCAGGTCTCGCCACCGACCCCGCCACTCTACTGCGTGCCCGTGCCGCTCCCGTCGTCCGTCACCGTCACCTTCACGCTGGGGCCGGTGGTCCCGTCCAGCCGGTCCACGCCCCACTTCTCCCGCCAGTCCTCCTCATCGAGGCCCAATTCCTCCCACATGGGCAGTCCCTCCAGTTCGCTGAACGGCAGGCTGTTGAATATGGGTTCGACCACCGTCGTCTCTCCGCCCTGGCACAATGAGGCGTCTATCTGGAGGTCCAGCCCCTCGTTCCACGGCAGCGCATACCGGTCCTCCGGCGGTCCCCACCAGGCGTCCTCCCAGAACTCCTTGCTGGGATACATCGGATTGGTGGGCAGCAGGATCCGGTGCTGCTGGTAAACCAGCCCTTCGGTCAGGCACTCCGGGCCGATGGAGTGGAAGTACACCAGCAGGGGCCACCGGGGAGCCTGAATCAGGCTCACGTTGAAGCTGCCCGAGCCGCCCTTCTCCACCTCCAGCTCCTGCGTGGACACCTTTACCGAGTGCCCGGTCAGATTCAGCGTCACCTGGATGGACCGGGACCACTCGCTGTGCCCGTAGGAGTTGCCGGCCCGCACCTGGAATTCGTAATTCGAACCGGGCGCCAGGCCGATAACCGTCACGCCGGTGGCCGTCCCGGGCTTCACCTCCCGGGGTTCGTGGACGTTGGACTGCCATTCGTAGTATTCCGCCTCCCCGCCGACGCTGGGCTTGTCCCATGCCAGCTTCACGAAGTTGCGGCCCACCTGGGTGACGCGCAGGTTCTCCGGCTCTCCCGGCAGATCGGCGGGCGCGCCCTCCGTCGTCGCGCAGGCGCGGGCGGCGAAGGGACCGACGCCCCCGGCGTAGGTCGCCGCCACCTGGTAGCAGTATTCCTGCCCCGGCAGCAGGCCGGTGTGCTCGTAGCGCCTGGGGCTGGTGCGGTAGCCGTGCTCCAGCGTCTGCCATGACTCCGGGGAGGCCGGGGTGTAATCTATGCGGTAGCCGGTGACCCGGCCGGCGCCGAACCCCGGCTGGTCCCAGGTCAGGTCGATGCGGCCCCGGCCGTCGGCCGTGGCCGCCAGATTCTGCGGCTGGCCCACCGCTTCGGTGGCGGCGTTGGCGAACACCCAGACGCTCTCGAAGTCGGCGTTGCCCGCGCCGGTCCCCACCGCCCGCACCCGGTACTGCCGGAGGGCCCCCGGCGCCAGCGTGTCGTCGGTGTGTTCGTGGGACGTTGTCGTTGCGGAAAGCACGGTCCGGGTCTGCCCGGCCGGCAGCCAGTTCCAGGTGTTGCCGTCCGTCGAAAATTCGAGGTGGTAGCCGGTGAGGCTCACGTCGGCCACGGCTTCGGGTTCCCTCCACGACAGGTCCACCCGCGACTGGTTGATGGCCCGCGCGGTGAAGTTCCGGGGCGCGCCCGGCGTCAGGTAGTCCCTGGTGGCGGCGGCGAAGGCCCAGTCACTCTTCACGACCACCTGCTCGCTGCCGCTGCCCACCGTGCTCACCGCCCGCACCCGGTACTGCCGGACGGTATCCGCCGCCAGCGAGCTGTCGGTGTGGGTGAAGCTCGTTCCGGGTTGTCCCGTCGCCGTCGCCACGGAGGTCCAGGTGTTGCCGCCGTCCTGGGAAAAGTCCACGTCGTAGCCGGTCACGGTCACGCCGTTCACGGCGTCGGGGGCGCTCCACGACAGAGTTGCCTGGGCGTCGCTGGACCCGCTGGTGCTGAAGCCCCCGGGCGCGCCCGGACGTTTCGCCGATGGCTCGGACCACGGCCCGGGTACATCAAAAATGTTCACCGCCCGCACCCGGTAGGCCGGATTAACGGTCTCGGAAGCCATGTCCACGTACATCGTTCCCACCACATCGTCCGCCACCGTAGTCCAGGAGTTGGCCGACCGCTGCACTTCGTAGTGGGACACCACGTGTCCGTTCAGGGCCTCCACCGCCTGCCAAGTGAGGATCTTCACCGCCTGCCTTTCCGTCGCCCGTACGCCAACCACCGCGTTGGGATGGCCCTCTCCGGTTCCCGAGCGGGCCGTGATGGTCGACGTGTCGTTGTCGCCGATGTAGTCGTAGTAGGCGGCGGTGTGCCAGCTCGCGCCGGTGTTGCCGGTGCAGGCCGTTTCGCTGCTGGCCGCTATGTCGTTGCCGTCGGGGAACGTTAGGCACTTTAGACCCCGGGACTTTCCCCGCTCTCAGCCCACCCCATGATCACGTACAGCATCACCCAGAGGCACTGGCCGATGAATGGGACCAAGAGGATTAGCAACCACCTCGCGCTCATGTTCACGTCATGCAGGCGTTTGACCAAGCCGACGTTGAGCCAAAATAGCACCGGCACCAGCATGAATATGCCGAGGGCGTTCACTATCCCGCCGCCTCCCCCGATCGCGGCCAAGACCGCGATTAGGCCGAGAACATGCGAAGGGATTAGGTAACGAGTCCAATAGGCTTTGCGGCCAATGCGTCCGTGAAAGGGGAAAGTGAGAAGGTACATACGGGGAACCCCCTTTTGTGTGTCTACGTTCAACGTTGGCCTACCACCACCTGAGTCGGTGATACAGCCCCTTCAAAATTAGGAACAGCCCGAAGCCTGCACCAACTAGCGCGGCCCGGCCAACATTCTCGAGGAGGCCCCCTATCGGCCCTGGTTCGCCACCTATCAGAGTCGCCGGAATAAATACTGCGGCAACCACGAGTACCGCCGCACCGAATATGCTCGCTCCCCAGCGCACGGTCTTCAACCAATCTCCTTGTTCCCCTTTTCTTGCGCCCTTTTTGGCATCTCTTTCCTGCCGCCGGAGCGCGGGCATCTTCTCCTTAACTTCGGCGATTAGGTTCTCCGCGTATTCCTCTGTGTAGCCCCTGTCCACGAGATCATTCTTAATGGCGCGCTCGGACTTGCGCTGCCTGAGTTGCTGATAGACTTCATCGGCCAGATTAGTTGCCATCATGATTCCTCCTTGTGAGCTTCGCCCTGTTGGTTGTGTTAGCGATCTTCGGCGTAGGGAGAGGCAAAATACTGGACCCGCTTGGTGGGAACCTCTTGAATCCAGTCCGGCCCTGCCGGTTGGAACCTTCGGAGGGTGATTTGATGACAGCCTACGTCGAAAGGCAGGAAGTCCCTCAGGCAATAGTCCTGAATGTCCATGTACGATACAAGAAGCGAGTAACAGCGACGCCTCTTGAACGTGTCCTCAGGGATTCTAGCGATGATCATGGCGTTCTTGTCACTGGTGCTTGCGGCTATCGGAGCATGAGCGAAAAAGTGGCTTCTGCGCGGCGCAGGGATATCTTGGTAACACCCCAAGAGCGAGAACGGCTCGCCATCCGCCCAGAAAGTTGGGCCGGATTCAAGCTGTCCGATTTTCGCAATCCTGTGTGGGTCTGTCGAACTAGGATGGGACAAGCCCGGGGTGGGCGTGGGCGCAGGAGTTGGCGTTGTCGTTGGTCGGGGTGTTGGCGTCGCAGGTAGTGGCGTGGCGGTGACTGTGATCCTGATTACTTCGGGTGGTGGTGGTGTGGGTGCAGGGGAGCGTTCGGCGCAAGCCAGGGTAAGACAAGTGGTCAGGAGCAAGAGCCAAAGAAACCAAAGGCGCATCGGGAGCCTCCTTGCCGAGAATAAGGCTACTTGCGACAGGAACCCCATCCATAGCTTGCGCCAGCAAGGAGGCACGAAGGCCAAATCCTCGATAGCGCAAGCGGCCTGGTAGGCCAATGGGCATTGGGTCGTGAGTTTCCTGTCGCGCGGTAATGGTATCACCCAAATCCGGGAGTCTGTCAATATGGGGCGTTAGCGGCGTGTTTTGATACTTCATCCCAACGTTTGACAGACGCCCTCGTGCGGGCCTACGGTAAATTCTGACGTCTGTCAGAGAACAAAGGAGGTGAAGAGATGAAGAACAAGCATTCTCCCGGCCATAAAGGGTGACCGGGAGAATGTGGTGAAGGAGATGGGAACTCCATCTACAACAATTAGCACATATGAGCTGACAAATACACAATTACCCAAACTTAAGAAGGTGAAAAAATGGGAAAAAACTCCATCACCGGCCCGGCCATTGCGCTCTACGGTCCGATAAATGGGACCTGTCATTGCGAGGCCAAGTGCCCGGTCAAACCTAGGACCAAGAGGCGGGTCTTTGCTCAGGGACACGACGCCAGATTTAGGTCAAACCACAAGTACCTACCTAGTGTTGGGAAATGGGTTTACGAAAAGCGTAATCAAAAGCGCAGGAGCCGCCGAAATATTGACAAACAGGCATCCCCCGTGGTAAAATCGAAGCATAATCAGAAGCAGGGGAAAGAGGAAATGGTCGCCGGAACGAAGACCAAGAAGCAAAGCGGGCTTTCTCGCCAGGAAAAAGATGAACAGGACGTAATCGGCATTTTCCAGTTCAATCGCCTGTTTCCCGATGAGGAAGCAGCAATCGCCTTCGTGGAGGAGAGACGCTGGAACGGCACCCCGGAATGTCCCCGCTGTGCTTCAACGAACGTTTACAGGGTCGAGAACAAGAAGCCCCAGTCTCACAGGTGCAGGCCCTGCAAGCGCTATTTCAGCGTTAAGACCAACACAGTCTTTCAGGGAACCCAAATTCCGATGGTGAAATGGCTTCTGGGGATCCACCTCATGCACAGTTCCCGCAAGGCAACTTCATCGTGAACTTGAAATTTCCGCCCCTGCCGCCTGGCATCTGGGTCACCGGATTCGTAAGGCTATGGAGTCCAAAGAGATTCCGTGGCTTGAAGGGATAGTTCAGATTGATGAAGCCTATCTTGGCGGTAAGCCTAAGAACATGCACCGCGACAAGAGAGAAAAGCTTCGTGATAACCGCGACAAGAACAAGATGATGGTCATCGGATTCCGTGACCACGAGGGCAAGATGCTGGCTTTCCCCATCGCCCGCCCAAATTCCAGCATTATCCGTGATGCGGTCAGAGACCACGTTAAGAAGGGCTCAACAATCCTCACGGATGGATTGCCGGCTTACCGACCCCTCGGACGGGAAGGCTACAAACACGAATGGGTTGACCATTCGGTGGGTGAATACGTCCGGGGCATGGCGACCACCAACGGCGTTGAAAGTTTTTGGGCCCTGCTCAAAAAGGGATACGAAGGGACGTACCACCGGATGGCTATTTACCACATTAGAAGGTACGTGAACGAGTTCAGCTACCGGTACAACATAGGGCAAGGCTGTGGGCCACGGACGATTGGGAAATTGCTCGACAATGCCGTGGGATGCAGGCTCAAGTACCGGGTCCTGAGAGGACTCCAGCCCGCAGATTGTTTGGCTAATGCCTAAGTGTCATCACTTGCCGCAATACTTCCTATTTCGTTTTGCCCCCTGACAGGGCGTCACCCACTATACAGCGTTTCAGGCCTGTGGTATAAGAAAGGGGTGGTTGCTCCACCGGAGCTTACCCGCCAGGTAAGTTCCACCACCCGGAGCAACCACCCTCGAAAGCGCCTCCGCAACACCTATATCAGCCAGATAGAGGGTGACCGGAGGCGCTTCTTGCCGCCGCAACTGCGCGGATGCCTGCTACCATTAAATCATGGTTGTCAAATTCTGAAGTTCGCCACAACGTTAGCTATTGCCAGCTAGTAATCCCCTGTGCTTTACTCCCTCTACCCACACAAGCAGGAGCGAGCCATGCAAGAACGCCTTGGACGCGCCGTAGACGCTCTACTCAGGCCCAAGCAACCGGAGCCCGCCGAGTATGTTCGGGTTCTCCTGGTTCATGGGGGCACTCCACCAGCCTATAACCTTGAAGGGGATGCCCAGATCGTGGCCCAAGTGGTAGGTGTCCCAAACGATAAGTTCCTTGACGTCCCGGGGACTCCTCTATTCGACCTCCTGATTTCTGAAACGGATGCTCTTTGTGTTGACACCACTCTCAGATATTTGTCCGTGCGAAGGCCCCCGGTGTTCGTCCTGCTTGGGCAGGACATCAACCAGAGCCGACAGGAGACTGTCAAAGCCAAGGCAGAGCGGATGGGCTACGAAGTCCGGTCGGGAAAGCTCTCGGATGGGGCAGAGGTAGTGGCGGGGACTTTGATAGGGGTTGCGCCCAGATGGGAAAGCCTTGTGCTATTGGAATTTGATGACCCCCTAGCGTTCGACTCCCAAGGGATCATCAATGAGGCCGTAAAACTGGCGAAGTGGACAGGGGAGTAGGGTTGCGGGCCGGGGGTCTAAACTGCCTAACGTTCCCGCCGTCGCTGCCGATGCAGACCGCGTAGTCCTGGGTGTTGGCGATGGCGGCGGTGATGTCAGCGGGCGTCGCGAGGGTGGTGATAAGGCTCAGGGTTGGCGTCTCGGTCAGGCCGGAGGCCAGCCGGCCATCCGGGGTGTGCAGCTCGCCTATGGTCCAGACCCCCCGACAAAGACCGCTCTGGCAGGCCCCCTCGGTGTAGATTCCCTCGCTGGGGATGGCCTCCGCTCCCTCCGGCACGCCTTCCAGCGTCACCCGGGCGGCGGGTGCGGCGTCCGGCCCATTGTTTATGGCCGCTACGGTATAGGCCTTCTGGCCGGCGCCGACTTCGGGGCTCGGCCCGGCGTCCCGCACCCCCAACTCCGCCACCGGGCCCACGTGGAAGGTGTAGCGCCCCGTGTCGGTGTCTGTCGTTTCCGTGTCCGTGTGCGTGGCCCCCATCGTAATGTCCGCAACGTAGGTGCCGAGGGTCCCGAATTCAACGACGACGGACAAGAACTTTAAAGTTGTGTCTATTGGGCCAAGTGACTTCTTGCTCTTCGCGTCCAGGATGGTGAACCCGACATTCCCCGCGTTGACAATTTTCATGCTGCCCGGCAGCGTGCCCACACCGGCGATGGCGAAGGTGTAGCTCGTATAAGCCGGTGAAGGCAGGTCGAATGCGACAATCACGCCTGGGATGATGCCCGCCTGCGTCCCACCGGCAGTGATAGCGGTGGCGCTGCCGGTGCGCCACACCAGGTTCGCCCCATTTCCTTCCCGCGCCTCAGCGGTATCCTCCACGTTTAGCACGATGCTCTCCGGCTGCAGAATGGTGACATCAATGGGGACATCCCCGAAGTCAGTTAGCCTGGCGTCGTTCCGGGCGTTGCCGATGCCACGCTCCAACATGTCAACGCGACTTATGGGAACCACCAGTTCCAGGGCATCCTGGGCGGTGCAGGGGTAGGCGGTCTCCCCGACGCAGGGATAGACGGTGAAAGGCCGGAATCCGTCCCCCTCGGTCGGCGGCGTAATGTGCTCGCCGACCTCGTCCCGGATCAACACCGTCGGGTCCTCGCCCAGGCATATCCGGCCCCGGTTGTTCCGCTGGGTATTCCGATTATCCGGTGTCAGATCAAGGGCAGGTCTCTCCGGGGGCACAACGTTGTCCAGCTCCGCGGTCAGGCACGCCTCTTCCAGGGGGACGGCGCCGGTGTACCGGACCTCTACGGGCATCTCTATGTTCAGGTGACCAGTGGGCTCAGGAACATAACCGAGATCCCAGATCCCGGTGGACAGATCGAAAGAAGAGCTGATCGAAATTTGGCTACCAGTTTCGCCGAACATGCCACTCGGGGCGTTGGCGCTCACCAGATCCAAACCCGGGGAAGGGCTCACCTTCACCCGGACCTCGTGCATGTCGTGAGAGTAATGAAGAGTGTCGTGATAGGCATCATCATTTCTAAACCTGACGGTGAAGTCAACCGTATCGTTCGCCTGGGGGAACAGGACTCCGCGCAGCAGCATGTCCACAACGGCATCCCCTTCGGCTGCGTGCTCGCCAAAGGAAAACTCTTTCCATGCCTCGTGCGTCACGTTGTTGTACCGAAACATAGGTTCCTCCTTGGGTACGGAACTGATGATCTCCCCGCGCCCTTTCACTAGGGTCTCGCCTTGGCTTCGGCTTGCCGCAGTTCCATCAGACTTCAAACCAATGCTAGTGTACAAATGCAATTCAGCCGTTTCGCCAGGTCGAAGGTTTCTGAAGTGCCATATTCCCGTTGCCGGGTCAAAGTGCCCAAACTTCGGATCAAGGCCTGTTGCGGCTTGGCCGATTGGTACCGACGACACAACTGTAACGTCACCACGGTAGGGAATGAATGTGACCTTGACCTGTCCGCTGTGGGCGTGTTGTCCGCCCTGGTTGGTCAGTATAAATATCCAGCTGATGAAGCCGTCCGCACGAACAGATATGCCGTGCCGATAACGGAGAGCCAGGTCGTGAGGGGGCGGGGGTTCCTGGGCCTGGGCGACCTGAGGGGCAAATGCCGCCGCCAGGATCATAGCGACGGCCATAGCCAAGAGTAGTGCCTTCGGTTTTGATTCCATTAAACGCATTGCAATACCCCCGAATGACCCTGCCGGGCCCGTATGGTTTGGCGGGGCGTCCTAAGGGACGCCCCGCAGCAGTAAGCCTGAAACCTGGTTTAGGGACTGTCCGTCCAGGTCGCGCTGACGATATTTGATCCCAGTTCTCCAGCGGAGAATCCAGCGAAGGACAGGTGCGCCTGATAAGTCCTTTCGCCTGCGGTACTGTGGGTCGCGGATACCGAGACGACTCCCCATCCATTGTTGCCGCTAAGACCGACGCGTTCGTCGGAGGCCAGCTCACGCTCCACCCAGTCATATTCGATCAATGCGGGCGGCGGAATGTCGCCGCTGAGCGAAGACGTGAGAGTTACGGTCTGTCCGATTGTAGGGGAGGCATTGTCAACCTGGATGGTGACGGTGGGAGGCCCGGTCACGTCCGTCAGGCTTATTTTCAGAGCCACGGTGCTGTCCACCGACGGGTCACGCTGCCCTTCATGGTCCTTGCCGTCGCTGACGCCCAGGACCAAATCGTAAACAGGTTGGGTCTCGTAATCCAGCAAGGCTCCTGGGGCCACGGTGATCTGGGCACCGCCGCCGGGCGCACTGGAGACCCGGAAATGGGAACTCCCTTTCCCGGAAAGCCCGTAGGTCAGGGTGTCGCCATCGTTGCTCCCGGCCACCGGCACCGGAGCGCCTACCTTTACGTCGGAGGCGGAGTTCTCGGTCACCGACCGTTCCACCTGGAACATGGGTTGCTCATTGAAGTGGAGGGGTCCCGTCTGGATGGTATACACCCGCACTTCGCTGGTGACGGTTTTCTCTTCAGGGCGATTCTGCTTCCAGTCATCGCTGGGGTCTTCCGGAGTTTCATTTACGTGGCCAACGACGTGAACCTGGATGTGATGGGTGCCGGGCTCGGTGAAGATCCATTGGAGGTTCCGGCGCTCCCCTGGATCCATCTTCACCTGTCTAGAGTCAGCTTCATAGGTGTCCCAGACAGCTTCCTTTTGGGGTCTATCGCCTGCCATGGGTGCATCGAAAGCGAAGAAGTGGGGCCCGTGGACCTCGAATATGTTGTCCCGCTCCGACTCGAATTCGTAGTAGAAGGGCTTGTTGTCGCCCCTGGCTACCCAATATTGGCTCTCGAAGAGGGCGGTGGAGAAGCCCAACACCAGGTCGGAGGTCTCGTCCTCGGTGGTGGTGTCGGGGTCGTCCAGTTGGAGCCAGTAGACCTCGGTGCCGGCCTCGGGGGCCTCGTTCAGGCCCAGACCTAGCCCCTTTCTAAGAGGGTGGTATTCGGCCACGTCTATGATTGGTCCGGAAACGGCACTGGGGTCGTAGCCGGCAGCTTTGCTGTTAACCACCGTAACCTTGTAGTCATCGGTGACGTGGATCACAGTCTTGGCGATGTCGATCTTGGCATCGCTGCGGGTGACCGTAACTGTCTCATTTCCGAGCGCATCACTCTGTGTTGTTTGAAGCATCTCGGGCGGGCAGAGGTTGTTGTTGATGGTCCTGGTCGGGATGTCCCAGTAGGCGTCGAAAAGGGCGATCTCGCCGCTGGTTATCTGGTTCGCCACGTTCTCGGCGACCTTGGCCTGCCCCTGTCCGCAGGGTTGGGGCTCGGGGTAGGTCTTGGACTGGGCCGAGGCCGGGCCGGTGGCAAAGGTCAAAGCCATCAGGGTGATGACCAGGGCGGCCACGGCCAGAATCGCCGCGTAGAGAGTGAAGCGCCTGGGCGCATTGGTAATGGTATCCATCATGGGTTTGTTGATACTCCTTTGTATCGTCGTTTACTCGATAAGTGCTCTTGTTAAAACGCTGTATGCGTGCTCAGAAGTCCTACACTGGTTCAGCCCCCTTGATAAATTGGTTGCCGCCGCAAGGTGCAAAGGCCCCGGCGGGCGGCGGTCCCTGCTAATGCCAGGTTTCGGTAGATGCGGTGCTGATGTAAAGTCCCACGGCTGTCCAATGCTTGATTGCAGGTATCAATAATGCTCAAAAAAAGAGAGTGGCCCCTACCGGCTGGCGCTGGCGGAAACGCCCGGACCGGTAACCGGCCGGGAGACAAGGGGCGGAGCCGCTTTCACCAAGCGGCCCCACTTCCTGCGGTTGCTATTGACATCGGACATGACGTGGCTTCCTACCTATGGTTGGCGCTCCGCCTTCCCGGCCGGTCCCAAGAGATTCGGCCTCTGGCGGCGCGGTTGCTGTTCTGGTTAGGCGGGTGGCCAACGCCCGCAATCAGTGCATCTCAGTGACATGCAGTCGCAAAAAGGCCAGAGGACATTATAGAGAATCTCGGGCAAATAAGGGGTCAAGTATAGGTCAATGTAAGAGCGAGTTCGGTAAAGTACAGGTAAACCCCGGACCAATTTGGCAAAAGTGACCCCAAACAGGCTCCTCTCCGAGGAGGTGAAGAGTTGCAGCATGAGGCCCAGCCGGCGCTGGGAACCGAACCGCCGGCAGGCCGCCTCTCCCGCCTGAGTGCGGCCAGTCGGCGCATCAACGAGAGCCTGAACGTGGACGTGGACGCGGAGCCCCAAGCCGCGATGGACGGCGCCAGGTCCCTGGCCCGTGCGCCCTACGCCGCCATCGTCACCCTGGACGCGGGGGCGCTAGGCCCGGCTGCTCCGGCGGGTGTGGATCCCGGTCAAGGCTGCCAACCTGCGGGTGCTGCGCAAAGCTGGGCGAGGACGGCGAGAACCCCAGGTACATCTTTGCTGAGCCTGGGGTGGGATGCTGAATGCCGGAGGGGTTCATAACTGCCGGATGAAATCCATACTAATCTGTTCTAATGGGTACTAATCTATGACACTTGCTGGTTGATAACTGACAGTTCACCTGGGTACGATAGCAGCATCTGCCCTCCGGTTATGTGACTGCTTCCATTGCCAGGGCTTCTTTGCAGG
>MPMM01000008.1 GCA_002238505.1 SAR202 cluster bacterium bin22
GCGGGATGGACTTTATGATTGGTCAGGAGAGCAAGGTTAACATGGCTGAACGCGAAGTAATGCCCCGTCTGCCCACCAGTGGCCAGATAATTGGAGCCCTGGTTGCGAAACTGGACATTAAACACCCTTTGCTACGGAATAAAACGGCACACCGGTATTTCTCCGGCAATATTGAACACCTGGTGAAGGACTCCACCAGGGAAAATATCATCGGGGCCATAGCAGAGGTGCTGACCGAGTCCGGATTCATTAAGTCGCCGCAGGCAGGGGAGGACGACTACCAGCCGGCGCCTGCGTTAGCTTCTATGTTGCTGTGGCACGCGGACAACTGGGACCTGCAGCGGTCCTTCCTGCGCCGAAGGATGACAAAGGTCCTGCCAAGCAAACTGCCCAAGGTTTGGGAAGCCTTCGTAAGACTTGCAGTCATCGACCTGTCCCTCAGGGTGGCTGCTCACCTGCATCTTTCCGGATCGTCGCCAGCAGTGCTCAATTTACTCAACTGGGCGAGCCGTAAGGGTAGAGGAGATTTTCTCAACGTTAAGCGCCAGAATGCATCCCTGTCGCTAGAGGATTTGGCGGAGGCGGTGGGTGTGTACGACAATACCGTGGACGCTTGGATGTACCACGGTGCACGTCCTTCTAACGACAACCTCGCGAAATTATCGGAGACGTTGGCTGTCAAAATTGAAGGCTCAAACCCATCGGACATCAGCATTGAACTAAGGGCCCTCTACTGGATCAGCGACATTGCCGGTCTCCTGGCCGAGCACGCAGGCGCCGAGGCCGTGGACGACGCCATCGGTCGACTGCACCGGTACGCCGGTGCAGCCTACCACATAATCGAAGACCAGTTCTCTGCCGAAGACCGTGTAAAAAATCTTACCGTGCTGGCCGACCTGGGCGTTGGCGCCCGCCTTGCGGAACCCTTGCTGACAGCACTGATTAACGAGGAACCGGATGAGGATTGGCGGGAGGACCTGCGCTCAACCGGTATAGAGTGGGTCCGGCGCGTTCTCTCAGCTAACCTCAACGCGCTTCTTGCCGATGTTGACGACCTTCTCGAGAAGACGGAAGGGCACATACCTGAGGACTGGGATGTGAACAACGCTGAAGCTTTTGCCCACTACCGGCGCTCCCTGGAACTCGAGATGCAAGGTAAATTACCTGAAGCCTTGGCCGAGTTGGAGACGGCAGCCCGACTCGATCCATTGGAGCCAGTGAGCCACTTTGCGCTGGGTTCGATGAAAACTGGCATTGGCATCAGGCGTGACGATAAGGCCCTTGTGCAACAGGGGTTGGAAGCGCTGTGGCTGGCGGTGGCATTGAACCCTCAGTGGATTCTTCCCTGGACTGAAATCGGCTCCACCCTCCTCCACACCGAAAGGCCGGCGGAGGCAGTCGACCATCTTCTGGACCTGAAGGCGGAATGTGGCCCCAGGGACCACCATTACTACAGCACCCTGGGGGCGGCATTCTGGAGAGTGGACAGGATGCACGAGGCCCTGGAAGCGTTCGAGGCGGCGCTCGAACTGGACCCTGAGGAGACGGCCAATCTATTGGCGGCTTCCGAACTCGCCATGTTGACCGGCGATAACGACAAACAGAGGCGGTACCTCCGTCGGGCCCGTCATTTCGGGGCCGAAGAGGAAACAGAAGAGCTGTGGAAACTTCTGGGGGAATTTGGCAAGAAGGATCAGGACGATGCGGGCACTGCCGAGCACGATCGGACGATATCGGTGATGGATGCAGTCATCCGACTTAACCCCGAAGATGATTACGCCTACATGAGAAGAGGATTGGCGTATTACTCGAAGGGGGAGGACGACTTGGCTCTGGCTGACCTGGACGCGGTCCTGCGTTTAAACCCTGACCACGCGGGCGCCTATGTGTTACGAGGAAGCATATTTGGACACCGCAAACAGTGGGGCCGTTTAGTTGACGATATGACCGAACTCATACGCCTGAGACCTGAATCAGCGATGGCCTACTACAAGCGGGGCCTGGCCTTTGGGGAACAGGACATCTTGGACAAGGCGATCACCGATCTGGGCGAGGCTATCCGGCTCGACCCCAACCATGCCGACGCCTACCGCGGCCGTGGCGATGGCCTTCGGTACAGGGGAGACTATGACAGGGCGATCGAGGACTTTGACACTGCCCTCCAGCTAGACCCCAACAATGCGGCAGCCCACCTGGGCCGGGGAGGAGCTTATCGCATGAAGGGAGAGCCCGATCTGGCCATCGCCGATTACAACGCCGCGATCCGGCTAAAACCCCGGGACCCGCTTGCGTACCGGTTCCGGGGAGACGCACACATTGCGAAAAAGAATTACGACCAGACGGTCGCTGACTGCACCAGGGCATTGAATCTCGGTCCCGGCGACCCGTTAGCTTACTTCACCCGCGGCAACGCTCACCTCTTCAGTGGAAGGCTGGAACTGGCCCTTAAAGACTTCAATTCAGCGGTTGCATTGGACCCCACCAGTGGGCGTTCCGCCTATGGCCGGGGGCTGGTTCGCCAGTTGATGGGGGATGAGGAAGGCGCTACGGGGGACTATCGACGGGCCAGAGCCCTTGGGTACGAAGATCAGGTTCCCAATTGCGATAAGTGACCGGAAGGCGCTAACTGGAATGGCTAGAATTCCCTGCTTCCGATACACTTGGTAATGCAGTAGATCCCTGACCTTTCCTGGAGAAAGCTTCCCTCCTGATAGTACCTGGCCACCGCATCCCGGTCCCCGGCCTGGCGCTAGATGTAGAGCGCTGGCATCCGCGAGTTCTTCCACCGGTCGGCGGTTATAAGGGCAGGTAGATCGTCGCCGGCCGTTTCCTGGGCCATGCCAACTCGGCCGCTGTGTACGACAATCAGTATCCAAGTCTTACCGGACGGGTTGGTCGGTGGTCGGACATCTGATCTGGGTTCAATCCTCTACGCTAGGTCTGAAATGTCGTCGCTGTGCTCGCCGCGGAGGACGCAGTGTCCGCGGCGGCGGCAGACGGGATGCAGGTTCTGATACTGCGGGTGAGGCTGTTTGCACATCTGCGACGGGTCGTCGGTACACCGAGGGCATCCTTCACAGTAACGATCCACGGTAGATTGGGAACTCTGGGTTTCGCGGTCTAGTACTGTGACCATTATTGCCCTTCTCCTCTGATCATTATTGATAAACGTCTCTCTGTAGTTCCTATGCCTTCGGAACTTCAAGCATTCCGAGGCTTTGTATCAAAAACAGGCGATTTGGCTGAATATTAAGACAAACGAGGGAATTTCAAGACAGGAGTGATACCTGCGGCTTCGTTCTATAGGAGAGAGAAAATCCAATTGGGCCGGAAGGTATCCAATGCTATGTAGCTGGTAAAGGAGACGGCGAATACCATCATCACTATGACAGCGGCAGGAATTTGGTCATCGCGTCTCTGCGAACTGTGGCACGCTAGCACTATCTGCAGAATGAACCCAACCACAAGGCCAATTATCATGGCCACTCTGTCGAGCATGGGGGATGTAGCTAAAGTTAAACCTGCCCAAAGCCCGAAAGCGGCAACAGCTAAGAGTACCAATATTGAAGTGCCAATGTCCACATACGAACTCTTTCCACGCCAAATCTCGCAAAGCGCATTAGCGAAGATAACCACTATTACGGTAGTTACAAGGCCAATCAGCAAGGCAAAATCTATTGTTTCCCACAATTCTGGCAAGGAGTTGCCGATACCGGAGAGGTTCCACCCTAGAGCTCCGGCACAGAATGCTCCCAACAATCCGAAGCCTTTCCATATCAGATTACCTACAACGTTGCTTGCTACGTTTTCCACCATGCCTCTACGCCGCATCGCCAACCTCTTTCAAAGGAGCGATGCTGGTCAACGCCATGAAGACCAGCGCGGTTACAGCAACAGCAAACGGGACCCAAACCATAAGAAAACCTCCCCTTGCGCTGAGTTGCTCAAGAGGAGGTTTTGGAGTTACTCTCTAATTGGAACGTCCGTCGTCATGGTGTTCCGCCTCTTGAGTGCCCAACACCACTTGGGCACTCTCAGTTTACCCCATACCTGCCTCGCCCGCATAATGAAAGTCCCCGGCGCAACAACACCGGGGACAATCCTCTACACACAAAAGAGAACGTAGCCAATGACCGCCAACCACATTAAGAAGAATATGGTTGGGATAACGTATTCAACATCTGTAAGAGGCGTATAACGGCTACTCCTCTTACCAGATGTAACCGGGTCGTACTCTTTGACGAAGAACTGAAACGGCAACTTGGTTTCCAGTTCGCCAAGAACCCTGAATTTCTCTTTGTTAAGCTTTCTATACGCGTTAATGGTTAGAACCCACGATATTGATACAACCAACCCCAAGAAACCAACGGCCCCTACCACTAAATCTCCAGGCACATCCCCTGACCCAAATCGCAACAAAGCCGCCACGAATATCACAATCCCAACCTGAAGGCTTGCGTGCAGTCTATTGGCTCCCTCTCGCCTTTGACTTACTTTGTCGGCCAATTCTGAATGAAGTTTGTAAATCTCCAGAATGGAGCCCAAGTCATTGTCTTGCACTACCCCAACTCTATAATTGCGTTGACGATACTGTTGGTGTTCCAGTTAACTATCTTGTCTGCTGAATCCTGAACCAGTTTGGACATGCGTTCGTTGCCCCATGGGCGTATAGCAATGATTGGTTTGGGTTTATTGAATCCTTCCTTCGCAATGTCTATTTCAATATCTATCCACTTGCTATAGCTTGCATAGACTCCGGCCATCACCAGTACGACACCGGAGGGGCTAATTTGGGTGTAGATTGCTTTCCTCAGTTGGGCCGTATTTGCAGCATTATGTATAGGGTCGTCTTTCGGAACTGAATAGTCCTTGAACTCAAAACCGCTTTTCTTGATCAATAAGTTGATTAGCTTTTCGTAAGCGTCGCTATATCCCCAAGAATGACTGATGAACAGGTTGTGACTGGGCATCCATCCCCCCCTAAATGAATATAAGGCACCTAGCCTTTTAAGCTATTATAAACACGTTGAATGCACAACGTAGCCAACCGCTTGCTCATCTATTCTTGTGGATGAGCAAGCGGTTGTGAGACTGCTCTCGGTCCGCCACGAGATTGGCCCCGGCGAAAGTCTGACCGCCGGAGAGCATATAGGGCAGGAATATCTCGTCCATGGTGACCATGCCCGTCTCCAGGAGCGCCATCTGGGCCTCCACCCAGTCCTTGAGGGATCCGCGGATGTCCGTATTGCCTGCTGGCAGCGGGACTCCGGCGACGTCACCATTACTCGTTGCCCGGGGTGATTGACGCCATCCTGGAAGCTGACCGCCAGGCGGCGGACCAGGGCGCAGTGGCCGGGTATTACCAGAAGAAAGGCGGGGAGCCGTCACGCTGGCAGCGCTCAAAAGGATCGTTCATATTCTATCCACGTAGGAATGGTGCTCCCCGGCCAGGTAAACGTACTGCATGGTCATTGCCAGCGACGAGTGGCCCAGCCATTTTTGCACCACGTTGACCGGTACGCCCTGGAGGATGCAGTGGCGCCCGTAGGTGTGCCGGAAGGCGTGGGGATGGACCCTGGCCGGCTGAATGCCGACCGCCGCCGCCGCCTTCTTCATTCCCTGGCCCACCGCCTGGCGGGAGAGCTCGACCAGCGGCCGGTTGCGGGCCTTGGTCTCGCCCGAGGCGCGATCCCTGAGTATCTCCACTAGGTCCTCGGGGATGGGGATCTCCCTGGCCGTCCTGGCCTTGTTCCCGACAATGTCCGCCGGCAGGCTGATGATGGGATGCGACCGGTCGAAGCGCAGGTGAGAGGGCCGGACCGCGAGGGCCTAGGAGACGCGGAGCCCGCACAGGAGCATCAGGCGCGTCGCCAGGCGGGCGTCGCTGGATTCAGTTGCCTGAACCAATTCGTTAGCCTCCTCCAGGGTGAAATAGTATGGGAGCTTCTTTGGTTTCCTGGGCATACCCTACCTCCAAACACGGGGCTTTTGGAAAGAGGGTAAGCCTGAAAACGGGTCTGGCACAACCAGGAACTGTCAGTGGTCAAAGCTGGGCCGCGCCAGCCACTTGCGCTAATGGGGTATTTTGGAAAGCCAGGCTTCCAGTTGTTTCTTGTAGAGCTTTTCCCTTGCGGCGTAGGGCCTCCGGAGCAGGATGGGCCGGTCCCCTCGGAAATACCTGCAGTGGTGGCCACCACCTGTCCCGCAGGTTGGACAGGTGAGAACCAGGCAGCCAACGGCTGCGACAGCGCACGGCTCTCAAAACATGTCGCCATTCCATTCGACATCAGCGTCGTCACCGCATGTCACGCAAAAATCATAGTCGGCTGCAGCTGGAAGGGACAATAAGAAACCAGCGGTGGCGTCGTTCATTGCTCGAGTTTCTTCAACCATCAACTGAGTTCTCCCTGCCTAAAATTACTGATTTCGGAACCCCGGGTCTATTTGCGGTTATCAGGGCAGTCGTATCCGCAGCGAGAGCAGCCCCACTCATCTTCGCCATAGTCGTACCAATCGTGGCCCAGGAGCCAACAGATCAGGGGTTTCAGCATGGCGCCCTCCTCCATACATTAGAGATTAGAAACAACATGATCCGCTGAGAGTGTCAGGATCCGGCCACAGCCATTTGTTGCCTCAAGTATACGAGAGAATCTCGAGACTCAGACGCTCCGGAACAAGGGCCAGCGAATTGCGAATCTCATGCCGCCTGCAATCGAGCCAACCGGCCAATTCCCCATTGTCCCAGCTTCCCACCGCACCTGACGCTCCCGGGGGTTTCGGCCGTGCCGACGCCCCTTTCCGGACGGCAATGGTGACGGCTTTCCGCCTCATGTAAAGCAGGTAAGGCAGGGATTGCCCGTTGCCGCCAACCCCGCCGCATTCACCCACTCCCGACCGGCCCACTACCGAAACAAATCCCCCACTGTTCCTTAGTTCCAATTGCCGTTCCCTCTCCTTCCCGGGCTGTGGCCTCCCGCAACAGGGAAGCATAGCAACGCCATCGTTTTCTCCGCCTCTCCGCCCTTCCGCCAGGCGCCCCGCCTGACCGCCCTGTCACGTCCGGGCTGGGAGCCACATCCCGTGGCGCAGAAGGCAGCTTGTCCCTCTATTTCTTACGCTTTCCATGTGTTGCAAGACGATATAGCTAATCTAATTGCCAATATTATCCGTAATCCGGGCATCAGGCGCATGTATACCGCCTCCTGGCCACCAGTCCGCTAAACCGCCGGCAGGCAGGAGGGGTCAGGACGCCGATAGCACGGAGGCGGACCAATGCCACGGCGGGGGCCACTGACCAGCGAACAGCGACGTCTTCTGAGAATCACCGGCAGGATGCCCCTGGCCAGCGTGGCCAACCTGGCCTCGGTCCTGGAGACGACCGGGGACCGGGTACGGGCCATGCTGGGCCGCCTGAGAGCTGGCGGGTGGGTGTCCTCGGTGAAGCGGGGCATGACCGAAAGACGCCAGCACCGCTACTTCCTGACCAGCCGGGCGGTGGACCTGCTCTACGCCACCGACCACCGGCACCCCAGCCCCAGGGAGGCGGCCCGAGCCGGAGGCCGTGCCGACATAGTCAAACGCTTCGTCCTGGACCACGACCACCCGGTCCACCTGGAGGACCAGCAATCCTCTCCCTTTGTCGCCGGTGAAGAGGCCGAAGCCTGCGTCGATACCGACACCGATACCGATACCGAAAGTGACGCCTGGGCCGACCACGAGCACCCGCCCTGGACCGCCACCTCGCGGGGGTTGGAGATCTGCCTGCGCCGCCTGGCCATGCTGGAATCCGTCTACCGCCTGGCCCCGGACCTGGTCCGGAGCGGCCGGGTCAGCCTGCCCGCCGGGGAAACGGCGGACACCAGGGATGCCAGGCTGACCGATTTCCGGCTGCTGCGGCACGGCGGCTTCTACCACGCCGTGGCCCGCTATGGCCAGGACCTCTGGGTCCCCTTCACCTACGCCGGCATTCACGCCACCGAGAGGGTGCTGCGGCGCAAGGAACAGCACCGGTTCTGGGGTGTGGACTGCTACTGCCACCAGGAGGACAGCCATTTCCGCATCGGAAACCGGGTCTTTTACGAGGACCCGGACCAGGAGGTGGAGCCCTCGGCCCAGGTGGTGGTGGCGGCGGACGCCTGGGCGATGGAGTTGGCCCGAAACACTTTGAGCGGCAACACGCCCACCATATTCTGCACTCCCGATGGCAACTGCACCCCTTCGGTGGAGCTGCGTCCCTCCCGGGACCTGGTGTCCGACCCCTCCGGCCACCCCAGCGTAGGCCGCCCCGAGTCAGTGGAACTATGGCTGAGGCGGAACCCGGACATGGCGGCAATCGACGGCCGTCTGGCTCACCGGCTGTTCCTGGCCGTCTGCCAGTTCCCGGCCATGCGGTCCTCCTGGCTATGCCAGGTCGTCCAGGGTCCAGCCAGCGAGGTGAGCCGCCACCTGAAGCGGTTCGTAGACACCGGCCTGGTGGCGGTGTTCGACGGACGGCACTACCTGTCGGAGCTGGGCATGAGGCGGGCGGCCGACATGAGTCGGATCCTGCCGTCGGTGATCCGCCGGCGCCACGGGGCCTACCTGGACCGCTGGTATAGGGAGCACGAGGAGCGCCACAACGATGGGGTGAACCGGCTGGTGATGCGCTTCGCCCGGGAGGGAGTGGCCGTTGTCGCCGGCAGGCGGGGCGAGGTGAACGTGCCGGACCTGACCCAGGTGCGGCCCGACCTGGTGGCGCAGGTCAGTGACGGAACCCTGGGGCCGGGGCCCCACTGCATCGAGTTCGAGCGTCACGCGGTGTCTCCCTACGACGTGGAGCACAAGCTGGGACCCTACCGGCGGATGGCGGCGGTAGGCCGTCCCCTGCCCCTGCTGGTGGTGTGCGAAACGGCCCGGGGCAGGGCCAACTTCCAGGCCTACGCCGGGACCCTGCCCATGCTTACCGCCACCCAGGAAGAGGCCCTGGCCGGGCCGGTGACCGGAGCGGTGACCGTGTGGAGCCGGGAGGGAGTGCCCGCGGCCCTGCACTGCCGGGGTTGACCACGCCGGTTGACTGGCAGACAGGGGAGTGAAACGAAATCGTCCGCCACAGGCCGAGAGATCTTGCCAGCGGGCCGGGGTCCGGGTCCGCAGTTGCTGGAATACCCTGGACCCGGCGAGGCCAAGCCGGAGCGCTCGACATCGACGAGGGAAGGCCGCCCTGCCAGGGTTGCCGCTCTCTAATAACTCTTGCCGGTGACAAAGTTCTGCGACATTTCACCCTTACAGTGAGTCTTGTCAAAGGAATTTCACGAAAGGAGTGGAATGATGATACGCAACAGGAGGATGAAGACGACTCTCGTGGCCGGTCCGGTCCTGGCGGCCCTGATCGCCGCCGGTGTGGTATTTGGCTGCACCACTGACACTGGAATCATGGACGGCAGGGACTCCGGAAGCGGCGTCGGCGCGTCAACGCTGGAGGTCTCCGAACGGGGAGGCGGCGAGTCCGGCGGTGAGCATGGCCCCGGCGGAGAGGCAGCGGTGGGCGACGGCGCTGGTAGAGAGGGCGGCGGAGAAGGTAGCGGCGCATCCGGCGGGGAGGAGGCCAGCGGCGCCAACCTGGCTCCGGACGCCACCTTCGACGCGGTCCGCGGCGGCGCCCGGCTGATCCTGAACTACGACGCGGCGGGCAACGCCTTCACCGGAACCGCGGAGAACACCACCGGCAACGCGCTGACCAACGTGAGGGTCGAGGTGCACCTGTCCAACGGGACGGAGCTTGGGCCCACCACCCCGGTGGACCTGGCCCGGGGCCAGGTGATGGATGTCAACCTGCCCTCGACGGCAGCTTCCTTCGCCGGCTGGATCGCCCACGCCGAGGTGGGCACCGGAGCGGAGGGAGGCCAGGCTGCCGGTGGCGGCGGAGAGAGTGGGGCCGGAGAGATTGGTGGTGGCGAGAGCGGACCGGACGGCCCCGAGGGCGCCGAGAGCGGCGCAGCAGGCGCGGGTGGCAACGAGGCAGCCATGGAGGCCGCCATGTCCAGCCCCATCACCCCCCTGGACCAGGCGTGGAACGGAGTCCTGGGCGGGCTGGCCATCTCCGCATGGTACGATTCGGCAACCCAGACGGTCAACTCAACGGTGCAGAACACCACCTCGCAGACCCTGTGCTACGTGCAGGCGGAACCTCACCTGAAGTCGGGAACGCAGACGGTGGGAGAGCTGGGCCCCGACGTGGTGGGAGACCTGGCCCCGGGTCAGCAGGCCATCTCCAGCGTATCGGTCAGCAGCGAGCCCAGCCTGGCGGGAGTAGCCTTCGACGGCTACGTGGTCCACATGGAGGTGTTCGACTGCGGCGGCCCCGGCCCACAGCCTCACACCGGAGGGGTGGGAGCCGAGGGCAGTGGCAACGAGGCCCCAGGCGGTGAGGGGCATGGCCCTGGCGGCGAGGGCTCCGGCAGTGAGTCCGGCAGCGAAGGCTCCGTTGGTGAGGGCGGCAGCGAGGGCCCTGAGTCTGGCGGAGGCAGCGAAGAGGGCAGCGCCAGCATGCTGTCCCCGGACGAGACCTTCGATGCGGTCCGGGGCGGCGCCCGCCTCATCCTGAACTATGACGCGGCTGGCAACGCCTTCATCGGCACCGTGGAGAACACCACCGGCAACGCGCTGACCAACGTCAGGATCGAGGTGCACCTGTCCAATGGAACCGAGCTTGGCCCGACCACACCGGTGGACCTGGCCCCCGGCGAGGTGCTGATGGTCAACCTTCCCTCGACCCAGGCGTCCTTCACCGGCTGGGTGGCCCACGCCGAAGTGGGTGGCGGCGAGGGCAGCGGCGCAGGCGGCGAGTCGGGCGGCGAACACGGTGGCAGCCAGTCCGGCGGCGAGCAGGGCGGGGGTGGCGAAGGCGGCGGAGAGCACGGCTCCCGCGGCGAACGGCGGGGAGGCGGCTAGGACCGGCAGGCCCTGCTGAGCAAAGGTGTTGAAACCTGGTGGATTAAGACCTGACCCAACAATGGCCTGAAATTGGACGCTGCGCCTGCCAGAGGCGCGGCGTCCAAACTGGTTTCAAGGGAATGACGATGACCGGCACGGTATTGATGGTCCAGGAAGACGCCAGGACCGTCAGCCGGTCAGTGTGGACTTCCAGCGGGCCGGATTTCTGATCGAAGTAGTCGATAACGGGGACAGGGCCCGAGACCTGGCCCAGGACCTGGTAATCTTCGACCTGGCGCTGCCCCGTATTGGCCGGGCGGAACTGAGCCGTATCCCGCGCCGTGGGAAGGGTCAGAGTATTGCGAATCTCATGCCGCCTGCATTGGACGCTGCGCCTGCCAGAGGCGCAGCGTCCAACACTGGTTTTCAGGGAGTGACGATGAGGGGCACGGCACTGATGGTCCAGGAAGACGCCAGGACCGCCAACCGGCACGTACCGGGCCACACTCCTCCGAAGCGCCTGGGCACACGCCGGCCCCGGACAGGACAGTGGATACGCAAGAGATACCATATTGGGCAATAAAGATACTATATCGTGATGCATGGCGTGCTAGACTTGGCAAGAAGTGTTGTGAGCGCCACGTTGTGAAGCGTACCAGAGTGTTGAGACTCCCAGGATTGAAGGGTCGGGCCCCCATGGCCCTGGCCTATTTTGGATGCCGGCCTGATTGTGTACCGGTCCGGCGGTTCCCCACGTTGGCGGCCATGCCTGACCTGACCAAACCGCTCCGGCCCTGCCCGTTGTACACGGGTGGGCGCGCCATAAGACTACCCCCCCCCCCCCCCCCCTCCCCGTGGTAGCGGGGGGGGGCGCCCAAAAACCCCCCCCCCCCCCCCCCCCCCCCGACTTTCGCCATCATCCAGCCTCGAGTTCCCTAAGCCTGGCGCCCGTCGCTCTCAGGAGATGACGGCATGAGGCTGGGAACCAGTTGGAATATCATCGTTGGCGCGGGCGCCGCCCTGCTCTGCCTCGCCATCGTGGGTATTACCCTGCTGCTGGTGCAGGAACGGGGGGACTCCGCCCGTGCCGCCCGGGAACTGGGCCTGCGGGAGCAGGAACTGGCCCAGGCGCAGTCCGAGTTGCAGCAGGCCCTGGGCCAGCGGGACCCCCGGGTCCCGGCCCTGGAGCAGGCCCGCCAACAGTTGGAGGGCCGGAACCTGGAGTTGTCCGGCCAGATTACTGCCCTGGAAGAGGAACGGGACCAACTGCAGGGGACCGTGGAGTTCCTGCAACAGGGCCGGCGGGCCCTGCTGGGCGACAACACCAGCGCCAGCGCCCGGAGCCTCGGCCCCGGGGAGTCCCTGCCAACAACGGACCCAACGGCAGCGGACCCAACAGCAGCAGTCTCAGCCCAGGACTCCCAACTATCCCAGGAAACCTCCCCCAGCACAGAGATAGCGCCGGCCGACACCCTTCAGGAAGAGGGGGACAGCCTGGCGGCGACGCTCGACTCCCTGCAGGCCGAACGGGATGGGCTGGCGGCAAGGATCGAATCCCTGCAGGCCGAACGGGACGGCCTTGCGGCCACGGTGGAATCCCTGCAGGGCTCGGGAGACGGAACTGCCGCTCCGGTCGACGCCCTGCGGGCCGAACGGGACGGTCTGGCGGCCAGGGTCCAATCCCTGCAGGCTTCCTACTCTGCCCTCACCGACGAGAACAGTGGCCTGAAGGCGGCACTGCGGGCCCTGGAAGCGGACAAGCTCAGCCTCGAGACGTAGGTGGAGGAATTCCAGCTGGCGCATGAATCCGTGGCCATGCTGGAGGAGCGGGCAGAGGGCCTGCGCGCGGTCATCGCTGCCCTGGAGGAGGACCGCCAGGCCCTGCAGGTGAAGTCAAGCGAGATGTTTCCCACCTGCACCGGCAGCATGGAACCCAGGATCACCTGCCTGGATACCGCCGTGGTGCTCCAGAACTTCCTGCCGGAGGACATTGCCCTGGACAACGTCATTGCCTACTACCCTCCCGGCCAGGAGGGGGCCGGCGACGGTCCCCCGGTGTTTCACCGGGTTACGAATATCAAGGTCGAGGACGACGTCCATTACTTCTGGCCCAGGGGAGACGCCCTGGACGAGCCGGACGGGGTCTGGGTCCCGGAGGGCAATGTCCTGGGATACCTGATCGAACTCCGGCCGGGGACTCGGCCCCAGAACTCAGCCCTGAGAGACCGGGTGAATGGGGCCAGAGAACTGTACGCATCCGCCCGGGACAGGATGCTTGAGGCCAGGGGCAGGTACGACGACCTGGCAGTGAGGCACTGCGGGAGCGTGGAGGCCGTATCCACCTGCTCCACCATCTCCCAGGAGGGCCGGGCAGAGCTCAGGGCGGCCTACGACGTCTTCTCCGGGGCCTGGGGTGAGTACGTGAACGCCACCTGCGGTTACGACAAGGCTTACTACCACGGTCTCCACGAAAGCCAGCCGTCAACCGGGCAACAGTCCGGTCAATACGTCGCCCCCTCTCTGTGCTCCCAGGGGGGCTAGGGAAGGCATTGAGGATGCAAGGGTCACCTGTCAGCTCTCCCTCAGGGGAGGGGCTGGAGCCAGCCCCGCACTTGATACGGGGGGGGTGAACCCTCCAACTGGGAAACTCCCAGCTTAATTCAGGCATGAACCAGGGAGGCCTCGAACCAGGGGGGCGTCCTTCCGGAAACAACGTGAGGAGGTGTATCGATGAAGGTCACAACAGGCGGTAAGGGTACTTATTCCAGGAGGGGGCTGCTCAGGACCGGTGTGCTGGTCGCGCTGGCCCTGGGCATAGCCCTGACCCTTCTGCTTGCCGCGAGACCCGCTGCGGCAGACGGACCCTTCGGGTTCCTGATTCCCATCATCCTCGAAGAGTTCCGCACACCTCCGGATGTCATCGCCGACGACTTGCCGTCAGTTCGGGAGGTTCAGGCGGCCCAGACCCAGACCTCCACGCCCCTGGTCAGCAACACCGGGCGGCCAGCATCGAATACTCCTCAAACGTTCACCAGGGACTTCGCGCAGGCGTTCACCACGGGCGGCAATAGCTCGGGCTACACGCTGACCAGCGTCCAGCTCAATCTGAAATTCACCGATACGCAGCCCAACATCACGATGACCATCCACGAAGACTCGTCCGGAGTGCCGGCGAGCACGAGCCTCGGCACGCTCGGCATGACGGGGCTGCTGCAGGCGGGCAGCTTCCGCCACGTGCAATTCGACGCGTCCGGCGCCGGAATCGACCTTCGAGCCAACAAGACGTACTGGGTGGTGGTCGACGTGCCCTACAACGCCCCCGACACCCAAACTGAATACAGGTCGACGACTTCGGACAGTGAGGATTCGGGCAGCGCCACCGACTGGAGCATCGCGGACAATCACCGCTATCGAGGCTATACCTTTTCAACTTGGGTGGGGGCCCACGCCGGCACCGAGATGAATCCCGTCCACCTCCGCGTCAACGGCTCTGTGAACCCGCCGCCCCCGCCGCCGCCAGACACGGCGCCCAAGCTGGTCAGCAGCATAGGGCAGACTCGGACTCATGCACTTGGTTTACTTACCGACTACGCGCGGGGGTTCTCCACGGGCAGCAATGACGGCGGCTACAAGCTGACCAGTGTCGAGATTTATTTGAGGCAAGGCGGCTCCAATACGCCGCAGCCCGACTACTCCGTGTACATTGCCCGAGATTCGTCCGAAAAGCCGGGCGCCACCCTGGGCACGCTAACTACGTCGACCGAGCTGACGGCCGACTGGACACGCGTGGAGTTCACGGCAACCGGCGACGACATCTATCTCGACACAGATTCGACGTATTGGGTGGTAGTCGACGCGAAGGACGCTCTCACGTTAACTAGCGTGGGGGCGAGGACTGATGCCGTTAAGGATTCCGGCGCAGCAGCCGGGTGGAGCCTCGCGGATGGTTACCAGTGGCGTCCCTACGGTGGTGGTACTTGGGTAGGAAACACTGGCTCTTACCCCATGGTCGCAGTCCATGGTAATCCAATTATGGACCTGCCCGTGACGGGGCTGAGGCAAACGTCGGACAACGACGGATATGACCGGTGCGCCACAATTCTGATGGAATGGAACGATCCAGGCCGCACCGATTTCACGGGTTACAAGGTTGTCGTTACTCACCCCGACAAATCTACGACAATTCTGACAGCCGACAATTTTGCTAACCAGGCTAACACCAGCGCAATAGTCCAGGTCAGACAACCCAGCGCGACGCGCTCACAGACCTATAAAATAGACGTGTATTCGTACCAGGGAACTAATGTCGGGAAAACAGCCTCTCGCACCGTGACGGTGCCCAAATGCGCGCCGCCTGGGCCGCCGCGCAGCCTGAGGCTCACAGGGATTGACCAGAGCCCAATTAACCCGAGCTCGATGAAGCTGACGTGGACTGTACCCTCCAACGCCGCCACCGTAGGCGTGCGGGAATACAGCCTGGAACAATTGCGCGATGGATATACCGATTGGGAAACCGAAGCGGAACAAATCAGTACGGTGCGGTCGGATTCCGGGGTTCCGGAAAACGACCCCTCCACATCCGTGAGGTCTTATCTGTTCAGCGCCCCTTCAATGATGGCAGGCGACACGCGGCAGTATCGTCTGTCCGCCGTGAGATACGTCCGGTTCCCAACCAACACGTACCCGGACTACCCATACCCGGAAAACCCCCTGGACCACACACTCAGTCTCCAGAGCAATCCTTCAAACACGGTCTCCTTCAAGCACTTGACAGCGCCAGCTTCGCCGTGGCTTACCGCCGAAACCGACGGGGACGGCGCCGTGCTCCTGAACTGGGCGGCTCCCTCCGACGATGGCGGAGCGCCCGTCACCTCCTTCCAGCTCCAGAGGTCAGCGGTCGCAGGGGAGACTATGCCCGAGGACGATTCGGGCTGGACGAACCTCAGCGCCCCCTCGTCCAGGCAGTACCGGCACACCGGTCTGACAGCCGGAGCCACCTGGCACTACCGGATGCGCGCCCGCAACAGCGAAGACTGGAGCGGATGGCACTACGCCCAGGCGACCATCCCTGAAGGGGGACTGCCCAACGCGCCCAGGCTCACCGCCAGGTCCAGCGGAACTACGGTGGAGCTGAGCTGGACCGAACCCGACGACATAGGGACAAGCACGGAAACAGAGACTTATGAACGCGAAGATTGCAACGATGGCAACAGCTGGACCGCTTCCGACCGCGGCAACTTCGTCTGCCATTACGAGGTACAGATGCAGGAGGACGACGGCGGCTGGCCGACTTCCTCCGTAGTTGCCAACGACTACAGGAACAGCCACCGGCCCACCCTCCTGCGTATCACCATAGACGAGCAGAGCCAGGAGTATCAGCTGCTTCGTCCCGGCGCCAGCTACAAGTTCCGCGTCCGCGCCGTGACTTCGCTGGTGCAGGAGCATGAATCGCGCTACGGGGCGTGGTCCAATGTACGGACGGCGAGCGTCCCCGGTGGGCCCACCATGACCGTGACCCTCCCCATTGGCGGCCCCCGCGAAATCGAGATCGAGTACGAAGGTGAGACCACCATCGTAACCGAAGAGGAGACAGATGAAGAAATTCCCGTCACACCGAACAGGCCTGAAATAGAATTCGACGAAAAGGAGGGTGATAATGCGGGCTCCCATGCCACCATCACCTGGTCGCTCCCGAGTGATGCCGAGGGCAGCGCCAGCGGCTACGTCCTGGAGTGGGAGAACCCCACGGGCGGGAGTTGGGCACGGCTGACCACGACGGGCGGAAGCACCACGAGCTACACACACCGCAACCTGTCCCCCAGCACCAGGTACGCGTATCGCGTGGCCGTCAGGTACGGAAGCGGCGTCGGGCCATATTCCCGCTCTGGCTCTGGAATCTCTCCGGGTGTCGCATTCCCGCCGGACCCTCCCAAGGGAGTGCGGGTCACCAGCATAAACACGACCGGGTTCAATATCGCGTGGGACCGGTCTCCGGCGGCCTCCAAATACACGCCGGCGACGGCCAGGTATGTGTTTGGCCTCTGCGAACGGGGAACGGAAAAGCGCACGTTCATCGACCGGAACGGGATTGAACAAACCGCAGATGCCCCGGTCATCAGGTGCAATGCCTCGCAGAGCACTACCGGCACCACCGGTAGGATCACGGCGGAGCCAGGGGAAAGGATCTTCGCCGTAGCGGCGGTGAACTCAAGAGGCCAGAGCGACTGGACCAAGGTGTTTGTGTCCGTCCCCGCGGCGGCGACGGAAGGCAAACCGGCGAAAAGTCTGAGTGTAAGTCGCACCAGCCTTTCCCTGAACGAGGGTGATTATGACCGTGGAGGCTCCTACACGGTACGGCTTGTGAACCCGGACGACGCAGACTCCGGGAGAAGACTCTCAATTGACTCCGGCTACGACAAAGACGCCCTGATCACCTGGGAATGCACCGATGACTGCATTCTCACCGGCGGCGATGATGGCAACAGCCATACCGTGACCGTGACGGTACATGCCATGTGGGACGACGACACGAACGACGGGGTCCTCGTGTTTCATAACGAGGTCGAGGGTGTGGCGAGCGGCCCCAGCGTCCGTGTTGCCGTGCGCGACCGCGTCCAACAGTAGGTATCGCCGAGAACCGGACCGTCGTTCTGGGGCCCCTGGAGCTATGACACGGCCACGCCCCAGGCGGCTTCCACCGCCTGCGGTAATTAGTCGGTGGGCAACAACTCACCCAAGTTCACAGGGCTGCTCCGGCTTTCCGCCAGCCGGGGCAGCCGCCCACCGACACCATCCCCGCCGCAGGGAGACGGCCGCTATTGGCGGACCCCACGGCGGCCGAATCCAGGTCAGAGCCAAGTCAGCAACGCCCGGGAGCCGTGTAAAGCCCAGGACTGAATCAATCGCACCGCAACCGGCGCCGGCCTGTTCCCCAGGGGAACGTGCGGGGAACCCACGGGACACCGGGACAGCGACGACCCCATGACGGCATTGTCGGCATGGGGGCCAGCCCGCCCCAACGGGGGACACTGCCAGCGCCGGCCGCATGGAGCGCGGAGGAAACTGCGGTATGACCACGAACAGCCTACCCGAACCCCTGGCGGAAGCGGCGCGGGACCTGCTGGTCATCTGCGGCGCGCTCAACGCGCCGTCCCCGGCGGCCCAACTCCTCCGGCCCCTGGGCCGCACCAAGGCCGCCCAGGTCAGCCTGGCCTACTCCGCAGTGGCCGAGGCCGTCGAGTTGGCCGCCGGCCTGCAGCGCGATGCCAACCGGTACGGTCTGGACCCGGTGGTGGGCGCGCTGGCGGCGCTGACCCTCCGGCGGGTCGCCCGAGAGCTCGACGCCGAGACCGACCTGTGGAACAGCAGCTGAGCGCCGCCGCTCCCCGGACCCCCGTGCCGCCTTTTCCCCATGCCCCGGAACCCTGGCCACCTCAGTCGGCGCGGTCCGTAACCAACTCCGCAAGGGTCAAATCGAGGCTCTGACCACCCGGTACCTGCACCCGGTACCTGCACCCGGTACCTGCACCCGGTACCTGCACCCGGTACCTGCACCCGGTACCTGCACCCGGTAATCATCGACGCCAGGACAGCCAGGCAGGCAGTTCCAATTGTCGTCGATCACAGGGCGGCCATGCTCTCCAGCAGTTCCTCAATCTCCAGCTCCGGCTGGCTGTTGCCGCTCATTGGCTTCTCCCTTGTGTTCCTATGCCGGATTCCGGCCCGCCCGATCTGCCGATGACCGCGCAGGCGTGGGCGCCTGGAAACGTCGGTCCCGTCCGGGGCATCCAGGATACGGAAAGGATACCATATTGGGCCAAATAAATACCCTAAATTGATGAAAAGACTGTTAACCACTATAAGCGCACACTATAAAGTGTGCAGCTGTTATTCACAGGACTGCGGGGCTCTCGTTGCGTCTGCCGGCGGTCTCCGGCACGCGCTGCGAGACGGTTGAATCGCCAGGCACAAATCCCGACAGGCCACAGCACGAAGGAACCATACACACTGTGAGGGACACCATGGAGAACCGTATACGGCCATCGTCAGCCCATCCCCCCCCGACTTTGGGGACGGAGAACCAGGATGTTAGGGCGCGGGTCCCTGCGGCGACCGCTGTTCCTGGCCGGCGCGCTGACGCTCCTCGTGGTGGCCGTGTTAATGACGGCCCTGCCGTGGTCCGCCGGGAGTCCGGCCAGCGCCCAGAACGATGCCCAAACTGAAGTCCCGGGCAAGCCCACCGGGCTGACCGTAGCCACCCAGCAGGGCTCCCTGACCGCATCTGCGAGCTGGAACGACGTCGAGGGAGCCGACGATTACCTGGTCCGCTGGCGCCCCAAGGACGGGAAACTCAACGACGGGACGAGAGTCAACTCCGCCAGCGCAGCCATCACCGTGGACGACTACGGGGAGTGGGTGGTGCGGGTCCAGGCCTGCAACGAGGCCGGCTGCGGACAACCCCTGGCGCAGGGGTTCAGTGTAGAGCCCGCCCCCGAGCCAACTCCGGAACCTACGCCCGAGCCAACTCCGGAACCTACACCCGAGCCTACGCCTGAGCCCACGCCAGAGCCCACACCCGAACCTACGCCGGAACCTACGCCCGAGCCCACGCCGGAGCCCACGCCGGAGCCCACGCCGGAGCCTGCGCCCGAGCTCCGGGTCTCGGTCGCGGCCGACGCCACTGAACTTAAGGTCAACGAGGAAGTCACTCTGACGGCGGTCATCACCAATGCGACTTCGGACCAGGATCCCGGGTATAAGTGGCAGCTGGACCTGGGTGGCGACAGTTGGTATTCCGCCGGGACGGAGGCCACATTCTCGTATCTCCAGAGCAACGCCGAGTCCAGCGCGTTCCGGGTGACGGTGACCTACGGCTCGGGAGTTTCGGCCACCTCCGACCCGATCACCATCACCTGGGTGCCGCCCAATCGAGCGCCGACCGTCGATGGCCAGGCGGGGCATTACGCCGGTTTTATCGGGGCGGGCAACGCCCCCCGGGGCACCCTCGTCAGCAAGGTCTATGACGGCATCTTTTCCGACCCGGACGGCGACGAGCTGACCTACACCGTCTCGGTCCCCGCCGACCGCAGCGGGCTGGTGGACACGGTGTACGTCCACGAGGACACCCAGCGGGTGTTCATACGGCTGGACGCCGAGGATGACTGGGGCGCCGTCACTCCCGCTTTGCCAAAGCCGCTGGTCACCACGGTGACGCTCACCGCCACCGACCCCGACGGGCTTTCCGTCTCAGTAACAGGGGAGTTCCGCACCAACTGGGAGAGTTCCCCCACCCTGATGTCCGTCTGCGACCGGACGCCCCAGGTGAGAAACGTCCTGGTGGAGCTTTTCGACAAGGCCTGTGAGAACATCGGCGCCGACGACCTGGCCCGGGTGGTCAGGCTGGACCTGTCGAACAAGCGCTTGAGGTCCCTGAAGCAGCAGGACTTCCAGGGCCTCGCGAACCTCAGGGACGTCAACCTGTCCCAGAACACTCTGACCTGGACGGCGGCATGTGCCGCCAACTATGGCGATACCGTTCAGAACGTCAACCTGACGAACAACAAACTCGGGGGATCATCCGGCGCTCAGATTCCATCGGGCTGCTTTACCGCCAGCAAGTTCCCAGAGTTAAGGTCCCTGCACCTGGGCGCCACCCGCATCAACTCGCTGGCAGGCGATCCGTTTGACGGGTTGACCAAACTGGAAATGCTAGACCTGAGCCAAAACCAAATCACCGCCGTCCCCGTGGACGCATTCGAAGACCTGAGCGAGCTCTGGTACCTGGACTTGGGACGGAACGCCCTCACCTCCAGCGGGCTGCCGGTAACCACGACCCAGGCGGGAGTCGTGACAGATGCCGTCTTCGACAACCTGTCCAGCCTCGAGTGGCTGGCACTCAACAACCAGAAAGCCCATGACGCCAACAACAACTTCGAACCCACGGGCAATCCCACGCTGACTGGTCTGGAAAATCACGTGTTCAAGGACCTGTCCAGCCTGAAGGAGCTGGACCTGGCGAACAACGGATTCACAAAGACCTCGCCGAACATACTGCCCACTGCCGTGTTCAACCACCTGACCAGCCTGGAAAGCCTGGCGCTTATCGGCAATGCCGGGGCGCCCTGGACTGTCGCCCAGCTGACCACCTTGGGGGTCAGGGCCGGGGCAAGCGTCATTCAGGTTGTAGCCGCTCCCACCGGTTTCAAGATAGATCCCGTCAGCGGCGGGGTCAAGCTGACCTGGGACGACCCCAGCGACACCAGCCTCAGCTACCAATACCGGTCCATGGTAGCAGACGGCGCCGACTGGACCGCCTGGACGGCCATCAGCAGTCCCGCTTCGTCGGGCGGCAAGTTTACACATACCGTCAGCACCGGAGTGAGCAGCGGCAATAGCTACGTTTTCCAGCTCCGGTCGGTGAAGAGCGAGGCCAACAGCTGGCGCGCCAATGCCGATTGTACTGCGGTCTTCGGCACGTCGGGCAATGACATACTCACCGGCAGCAGTGACGTTGACTGCATCGTCGGTCTGGCTGGAGACGACACCCTGAACGGCGGCAATGGGGCCGACAAACTGGACGGCGGCGCCGGCTCGGACACCGCCAGCTATGCGGGTTCCGTCAACGGGGTAACAGTGGACCTGTCCATCAGCACTGGACAGGACCCAACCGGGGGCAACAGCCCCGCCATTGGCGATGTGCTGAGCAACATCGAGAACATCATCGGAACGGCATACCCCGATACTCTCACCGGCGACGCAAGCGCCAACGTGATCGAGGGCGGCGCGAGTAGCGACACGCTGGACTGCGCCGGCGGCACCGACACGCTAAGCTATGACGGTTCCAGCGCCGCGGTAACCGTGAGCATCAACGACGGTACGGGAATCGGCGGCGATGCCGAGGGGGACGTCGTCTCCAACTGCGAAAATCTCATCGGGTCTGATAGAGACGATATCCTCACCGGTGACAGCTCGGCCAACGTCCTCAGAGGCGGCAAGGGCGACGACACCCTGGAGGGCCTTGCCGGTGGAGACACGCTGAGGGGCAATGCAGACAACGACACGGCGTCCTACGCCTCTTCGGACGCCGGGGTTACGATCAACATCGCCGACAATACCGCAAACAGCGGCGGCCATGCCGCTGGCGATAGCCTTCACGGCATCCAGAACCTGATCGGCTCGGCGCACAACGACACCCTGACCGGCGACGCAAACGACAACGTGATCGAGGGCCGCGACGGCGCAGACACCATGACCGGCGGCGCCGGAACCGACACGCTGTCCTACCGCAATTCGGTCCGCCCAGTGTATGCGGACTTCACCCTCAATACATACGAAGATAGCGAAGCCGAGGGCGACGTCGTTTCGGGCTTCGAGAACATCATTGGATCGAAAGGCGGCGACGAACTCGTCGGCGACGCCAATAACAACGTTATCGAAGGCCTCCGTGGCCAGGACACACTGGACGGCAAGGGCGGAACTGACACGGCGTGCTACGCCTCTTCGCCCGGCCCGGTGCACCTCAATCTAAACGACTCAACCAAATCTAAAGGCTGCCACGCCTTCGGCGACACGCTTGCTAACTTCGAGAAGATCATCGGGACGAGCTACGGCGACTACTTCACCAGCACGACGGGCGGCATCACGTTCGACGGCGGCGCCGGCACCGACACCGTCATCTACAGGGCCAGCCCTAATATCGTTACCCAAACCGCACCAGTTGGCGTAACCGTTAACCTCACTACCGGTACCGGTACCGGTACCGGTACCGGTGGCCACGCTGCGGGCGACAAATATACCAGCATTGAGAACATCGTCGGGTCGCCATACAATGACACCCTCACCGGGGATGCTGGGAACAACGTATTTGATGGGATGGGCGGTACGGATTCCTTCGACGGCAAGGGCGGACATGACGCAGTAGTTTTCCACCGCGCCGGTGAGGACCTTACCCTCGACATGACTGACAGCACCTTCACCAGCATTGAGGAAATCTCCGGGTCCGTCTATGAAGACACAATCCAAGGCGACGGTGGCGACACCCTTTTCGTGGGCAGTTATGGCAGCGACGCAATCAGGGGCGGGGCCGGCAACGACACCCTCTACGGCGGCGTCGGCTACTTCTACAAGGCCATCTTCAGCGACGGCTATGTCTATGACTTAAACGGTCCCTCGGACTTTCTCTACGGTGAGGCCGGCGACGACAAGATATACACCAAGGGCAACGACAAGGCCACTGGCGGGGCTGGCAACGACAAGTTCAAAATAGACAACGCCTCCTCGATCGATGGCGGCGACGGAACCGATGAGTACTACTTTGTCCGAGGGCAAAATGACTCTCGTTTAGTTCTTATACTAAATCACCAAAATGCGGACCTGATTCGCATTTGCATGGGGAGCGGACAAGCGGCTACCGAAGCTGCTGCTACCGACGGTCAAGTTTATTGTACAACAGAGATTCGCAATGTGTGGAACCCTGATCCGTCAAACCCAAGCGACGACGTGGTATACACCGTTTACCTGAAACAAGATGGCTCTGGTTCCCAGATCGCCCAAATTGCCCTGATTGATCGAACCACGGCGACGGGCAAAAGAATAGCGTGGTCTGACCCCAACGCCGCAGCCGGCACCGGGTGCAATTTCCTGCCGACCAAGCCAGACTACGGAACCACGCATTATGCGTCGAGATATAATAGACCGGCGCCCAGCCTGGGGCCCGAAGGGCGTCTCGGCAACGCTTGCCCTTAAGTCAGAATACTACCTCGGCACCCAGGACAGTGGTTCTTGGAGGATGGAACCAAGCCGAAAGAGGAATACACAAGAACTGCTGCCACGTCAGCGTGCCGCCCGCATCCATGTCGCCTTGGGCGACAATTGCCTGGAGGCCAATGCTGGGCTGCTCTTACCGGTTATGCGGGCCAAGCGTGCGGACCCGGATGAACCGGTGGACAAATGTGTTGGCCAGGGAGATGTTCTGGGTCGGGCGAGCGGTGTCGACAAGGTGCAGGCCCTGGCCGGAGACGACTGCATCGACAATGCCGACGTGCTGCGCACCCGCGAGGCGGCAGGCACCACCGTCAGCGAGGTCAAAGCGCCGTCCACATTTCGTACCTTTCTGCGGAGATTCCGGTAGGGCCACGTGCGCCAGTTTAATCGGGTGAGTCGGGAGAGTTCGATGCGGGATTTGGCGATGAAACGTTGACTATCAGCCAAGCAAGTTGGGGAATGGTGGCGGAGCAGTAAGGCGAGCGGCGCCACGCCGCAGGCGGTGGATATCGGCGGAGCCGGTTAGTACGGAGCCGGCGCGGCCCCAGGGGGCAGCACTACTCAGGCAGTCAGGCTGCTCCGGCTCTCCGCCAGCCGGGGCAGCCGCCCACCGACACCATCCTCGCCGCAGAGAGACGGCCCTTAGTGACGAACCCCAAGGCGGCCGAATCCAGGTCAGTGGCAAATCAGCAATCCCCGGGAGCCCCGCAAAGTCCGGGATGGAATCAATCCCACCGCAACCGGCGCCTGCCTGTTCCCCAAGGGGAATCCACGGGACACCGGGACAGCGACGACCACATGATGGCATTGTTGGAACGGGGCGCCAGCCCTCCCCAACGGGGGACAATGCCAGCGTCGGCCGCATGGAGCGAGGAGGAAACTGCGATATGACCCCGACCAGCCTTCCCGAACCCCTGGTGGAAGCGGCACAGGACCTGCTGGTCATCTGCGGCGCGCTCAACGCGCCATCACCGGCGGCCCAACTCCTCCGGACCCTGGGCCGGACCAGGGCCGACCAGGTCAGCCTGGCCTACTCCGCAGTGGCCGAGGCCGTCGAGCTGGCCGCCGGGCTGCAGCGCGATGCCAACCGCTACGGACTGGACCCGGTCGTGGGCGCGCTGGCGGCCCTGATGCTCCGGCGGGTCGCCCGGGAGCTCGACGTCGAGACCGACCGGTGGAACAACAGCTGAGCTCCGCCGCTCCAGGGAGGCCCGCCCTCTATTCCAATAGCAGGGACGGAGCGGCTTAATAACCCGGTCCCACCGCAGGTATGGACACCGGACCTGGCCGGGCCCGCTTGCATTATGGCTCCAGGTTTTACGGTATAATTCTCACCAAAGTAAACCCAAAGGAAAAACCAGCTTTGAGCACGAATTCGGCAAACCAGACCGGTCAGCAGGCGCCACCCCAAAATTCCAGTCCTGCTAGAGGCAGCAGGGACGCCAGGAGAAAATTGCTCAACGAGGCTGAGCGGACGGCAGACCTGGCCGCAGCTCACCACAGTCCTGGCAGCCCTGAATTCAGGCAACAAACCCACCGTCTCCGCAAAGCAGCCATAGCCTGGCTGGAATCAGCCCTTAAGGCCACACAGGACGCAGAGAATGTGCTCAGGCCCGACCCCAGCCTCCGCCAGGCAAACAAGCCTGCGAACCCCAAGGCCCGCCCCGGGGCCATGAAGTACCGCAGCTGCCTCCTTTACTGGGCCAGCCAGTACGCCTGGGACGAGCATGACGGCCTGGGCGCCCAGGAGTCAGCCCGCTACCTGGTCCTCACCGCCTACTTGGGCTACCGGAAAAGGGTGCAAAAAGAGCCGCAGCAACAACCCGCAGCCTAATGTATCCAGGTTTCGAAAGACCTTTCCAATCAAAGTTGTCAGGAGTTGAACATACCACCGCCAGCGGGAGAGTTCTCCTTGGCGGCGACGGAAGCCCGGGATAAAGAGGAGGGCAGGCCCCGGAATCACGGCCCCGGAACTGAAAAAACGTCCTTGATAACCGCCGGGTAACGTGTCCTATAATTGGAGTTAAAGGACATGTTAGGGGGCCCCAAAATTACACTCTCACCAGTGGCGGAACTGACTCCCACGGCGCCCAGGTCGTCATCATCACCTGCTCTTCCTGCGGCTACTTCGAGGAGCACTTCCAGTACCGAGGCCTCGATAAATTAGGCAAGGCCTGCGACCGCTGCCAGGGCCGAAAACCATGACCCAGCAGCAGGCCCTCCTGCCCGTCAATATCTCACTCAACCAGCAGGACCTTCCCGCGATTCCCGAGGGCCTCGGCCCCACCGACCTGCAGCGGATCCGCCAGTCCCTGGACTCCAGCGTCTCCGAAAACACCCGGGCCAATTACCGCTCGGCCTGGAAAACCTTCGAGCGGTGGGCCCAAGCCCGCGCTGCCCTGGCCATGCCGGCCTCCCCGACGCTTATCGCCGCATACCTCTCCCACCTGGCCGAGGAGCGGCGCCTCTCGGTGGCCACCATCCGGCTCCACCGCGCCGCCATCGCCGCGATCTACAAGGCCCAAGGCCACGAGGACCCCACGGACAACGAGGGAGTTCGGAGGGTGATGAAGGGCATCGCCCGGGCCCACGGACGGGCCGCGAAACAGGCAAAACCCCTTACCGCCGAGGCCCTGGCGGCCGTCAGGGCCACAGCGCCGTCCGGCGCCCCCTGGGAGACGGCAAGAAGCAGGAATCAGCGGAGAGAGCTTCCTGGAGGGCCCGGGTGGACCTGGCGCTGCTGTCCGTCCTCAGAGACGGCCTGTTACGGCGCTCAGAGGCAGCAGCGCTCACCTGGGGCGACCTTGAGCTACGAGACAACGGAACAGCACTGATAAACATACCCCGGTCCAAGACCGACCAGGAGGGAGAGGGCGTAACCCTTTACATCGGCCCCCACGCCGGCGAGGCCCTGCAGGCCATCAGACCAGCCGACGAGCTGCTGGACCGGAATGCTTCCGTCTTTGGCATGATCACCCGCAACATTGGAAAGCGGGTCACAGCGGCAGCGAAAACCGCCAGCCTGGGCGGAGGGTTCACCGGCCACAGCGGCCGCGTGGGCATGGCCCAGGACCTGGTCAAGAGCGGCGTGGAACTTCCAGCACTGATGACCACGGGTCGGTGGAAGAGCTCAAAAATGCCGGCGCGGCACACGGAACGCTAGGCCACCGGCTGGGGCGCGGTGGCCAGGTATTATCAGGAGGACCGGGGGTAAAGCGCTCAGACTCCTCTTCTAAAGGAGCTGAGCTAATCTACCCCAAATTCCTGCCCAACAGAGGTGATATGGGACAACACCGCATACAGAGACAGATACTACAGAGTTTTTCTTTCCAAGGGCGCCAAACAGGTTCACGGGAAACATGGTGGCTTGGAAAGAAGGCCTTTAAACCTCAACCACGCTCCATCGATGGAATAGGATTTTTTGAGGTCGGATGCGCAGAACAGATAGATCAATACATAACTGACCTTGAAAATGGGTTTAAAGAGAAACTCTCCCGCTTCAGCCGAGGAGAATTCAGAAAAGAAGACGTTGGCAGGGACACATATGATCTCATTGCCATGCACTACGTGCGGTCCCAAGCATGCCGCATACAAATTGAGCATATGGCGAGGGAATACTGGCGTAAAGGTGTGCTAACACATCCTGAAGCTGAGGGAGAATACCTCCGCCTTACTTCCCATCAGGACCTACAAGTATTCCACAGCCTCGTGAACAGCGTTGCAAGCACTCTGACTCACTATGTAATGACGCCCATACTGGTAAACAGTTCCTCACAATTTCTGACCTCAGACAAGATCGTCTACGCTGGACAAGCTTCATCAGAAGAACGGCAAAACTTCGTATGGTTCCCTATGTCTCCATCAATAGGGTTGGCCTTAATATCCGACAATCATACAGACCAAATACTCGGGCCCACGGGGGTTAATCGACGTTCCGGGCGTATAAGCTTCGCTAAACAGCCAGAAGCGCCTTGGCTGCGGTGTCAGAGGCCTTCTCCTCAAGATGTAACTACCGAGGTTGTCAATACCTATAATGAACTGATGGTTCGTGGCTCGACTGAACTCTACGCAACCGATTGCTACAGCATTGATTCTGCGTTAGAACTTACCGATGGACCAACAGGTTATTCCTACGTCCCAAGCAGCGAAAACAGCCGGACAAACCGTGGTTCGTTACCAAAGGCCTGACAACCATGTGCTCGGCCAATCCCCAAAGCTGGAGGCCCCATGTCTCCCTACGAACAGGAACTCCTGGGAAAATACCTGGTCCACCTGAACGTCATCGGCGACGAGGGAGACTACCCCGACTTCGAGGCCTGGTACCAGGCCGTCCGCTACGCCCAGGAACCCGGGGCGCCGAGAACGTTGGAGGAAGCCAGCGAGCTGCGCTACAAGGACGTGCTGGACACCGCCCGGGTCTTCAATCGGCTAACGAGCCTTCCTGCAGCAACAAAAGACACGACTTGACCCATTGGGTTAAACTCAACCGTCCAAAATCTGGCGACAATGCGAGACAGGGCACGATGAATGGGAAGGTTGTAATTCAAGACCCAAAGGTAAACCCCATCATCAATTCTCCCTATGATGAACCGAAGTACCACTGGGAGCTGGACGAAAGGGGATCAGCAAAATCCAACCGGTTACCAGGCCGAAGAGAAGCAAGGGGCACAAACCCCACACCCCAACCGAAGGCGAACACAATCCAGCCTATGCTGGTAGGCCAGGACATCGAATCTGACGTTATGGTTGTCTTGCGTTTCCTGTAGTGGACGGCACCTAGAGCGTCCCGAGTTTCTTAAATCGGTCAGGCAACACCTATTGCATCACGGTCCTTCATGCCCTCTATTGCGCCTCCATTCTCTTCAACCGCAACTCTGACAATTTGGATTACTTCATCCAGGAACTCCTGATTGTCCACATCCATAGCAGATGATATGGACGGTGCTGCCTCATCATAGATACGCACCATGCGGACTGCTCGGTCCCGGCTGGACCCCCGTCCACTGAAGCCAAAAGCGGCC
Organism: SAR202 cluster bacterium bin22; assembly: GCA_002238505.1. GTDB lineage: Bacteria > Chloroflexota > Dehalococcoidia > Lucifugimonadales > UBA3495 > Bin22. The sequence goes on from MPMM01000008.1 coordinate 28,695, forward strand.
TGCCATCCTGTACGCTGGTTGGCAATCAGGCGCCGTTCCGCCAATCTGTGAATTTGATCAAACACATGCTGGCTTATATTACTAATAGCCGTTTCACGCTCTTTGTCATCTTGGGGATAACTAGTCCATCCAGCAGGATTATTGAGCCATAGGGATATGCAGACCTGCAGTTCTCGTACCAGGTCAGCGACGGGACGCAGTCCGCTATATTCATTATCCCACCAGTTGGCAATGCGCCGGCACAGTGCCTTAACGCGTGCCCAATGTTCTCTTGGTCCTTCATGGCTCAAGCCCAGTCTACCCTTCCAGGGATTCTTAAAACCGTCGGTGGCGTCGCGCAGGACGAGTTCCAGCCGAGAGATGCTGTATATCGGTGCTGCGGCCACCTCTTCCGTAAGCTCAGAAGACTCTTGCATCCGGTTCAGCAATGCTCGAAGCTGGTCAACGAACCCTCGCGAGATTCTGTTTGCAGGCTTGTCCAAACCTCCCAAATAGAAATTCCCTTCTTGCAATTGGCCCTCCAACACCGCAGCCACGGGCGCGCCCAGGGAGTCTCGTAAGCCCAGTACTGCGTTGCCAATAGAGGCGTGAACGTGGTTCAACTTTTGTTCATCAGTTCGGAGGTTGTCACCCTTGACTTGATCGAAGTGAGTGAAGGCAACGGCAATCTTACGCCCGTGTCCGCTGCTGCCGGCAGATCTAAGCAATTCCAGGGGCGCAGCCTGCATCGGTGATTCCGCACTGTCTACCAGCAGGATCATATCAACATCTCGAAACCTCTCGGTCACTTTGGTAGATACGCTGTTTGCCTCCCTTGCAGAGTGCCCCAGACCTTCACCGTCCAGGAACACTAGTTTTCTTTCAGGGTCGCGCAATTCAGCAGCGGCAGGCACGAATGGTCCTTTTGCGCGGATGCCGTCTACCAGGGGAGTTAACAGCTTTCCAAACTGGTCGCCATGATTGCCAGTAAACCACCGGATCTGTCGAAGAAATTCAGCGCGCTCGGCTTGTGGTTTCCGATACTGCCATCGACGCGGCCACCCGGTAGAAGTGAGCTCAAATTTCCCGGCCGCTATGTTGTCGGAACGACTACGTATGACGTCCATAATTTCAAATGATAGCTCGGTGAATGTCTCGTTTTCGTAGAGCTGATCTGTGAAAGTGTCCAGCCACTCCTGTCGCCGGTATATGTTCGTATTGGCCTCGTAAGGGCCGTGTTCCGATACCAATTGATCGCTTGTTAATTCCGTGATTTTTCTGATTAGACCTACGTACCGCACCAGACGGCGGTTATTGATGCTCAGCTCTTCCCCTAAGACCGTCTCTTCATCTGGCAAGGCCTCGTCATCAGTCTCATCGTCGCCAAACAGGCTTGTTAGGCTACCGTGTGGTTCTGCCTGTTGCCATCCACCCAGGACATAGGAAAGCCTGAATCTTTGTTCACGGTGTTCAAGCAGGGCACTAGCTACGCCTGCATCATCCTGTCCCCGTATCACGGCGACGCAGGCGTCTTCCAGGCATTCCTCTACAGCGCAACGAACTTCATGCTCAGGTTTAAATGTGATCACCGCATCATAGAAGTCCGCGCCAGGATCCGACACAATCTCGATTTCCGACGTTGTCGTCTTGGCAGTGGAAGTCGAAGGGAACCGGTCCTGTTTATGGTCGGACCCGATCAGTTGCCGCAACAGGGTGGTTTTACCTGCACCTGTTGAACCTACCAGCATTATCCTGGCGTATCCTTGCTCCGGGTTTGGTAATGGCATTACTTCCTCGCGCAAATGGCGAGGTTCAATCTTTCCGATCTCTATCTCGTCAAAAAAAGCGGCAACCACGTTGGTGTTAAAATGCCGGCCGGCGTCGCCGAGGCGATCAAGGCTCCACCATGACTGATCAGACAGCAACTCATTGAGTTGATCCACCAGCCGTTGTGCCTCGTCAGGATCAGCGGTGCCAAGTCCGCGACGTACCTTCAAACCTGGCTTGCCGCGATTATCTTTGCGTAGGGGATGACTGAACGTTACGCTCCAGCCAGGTCGGTTATTGGAGCGAGTCTTGGATGCTCGGTAACTTCCAGTTGTCATTATTCCTCCCTGCAACGGCGTCGTGTCTATAGTCTGAAATTATCCTTGAATACGTTGTACACCGTTGTTCTATTTAAGGCTACAGCGCCGGAGAAACCTTGTCAATAGTGAGGTCGAACAACTTAGAACAACGTGCCGATCAGACGGTTTTGATCATTCCCAAGACGATGGCACACCTGAGAGCGATGAAGAAATACGAACTGAGCGTTGACCAATGGCGGAGCAACGAGGGCTTCCTGTCGGGGCCTGCTGGCCATGTGGGACTGACCACCAAGATTCACCGGCTGTTCGATTCCGAAGGACTACCCCCGCACATTGTTCTCAACGGTGGTCCGGCGCCGGACGCCTCCCTGACGATCCCCCTGCTGGAGGGTATAGAAACCGGCCCCGTCATCGCCGCCAAGGTCTACGAGAACAACAAGATAGTGAAAGTAACACGGTCCCCGGGGCACCACCGCGGTGGTTCCGCCCAATGCCAATCGGGGCAATCCCTGGCATTACGACCGACAGCTGGCTCGGTAGCGGAATCCCACTAAACGGGCCTTCCACAAGCTGAAGCGCTGAAGTGGTATCCTATCTTACATGAATCTGTCAGGGACAGGCTGGAGAACTGTAATGACAACGCTTAGTCGGCCACGGCGTTTCCAGATAACCAGAGTCTGGGCCAGAAATTTTCGCAGCATTGCGGACGCTTCCCTGGACCTGGATCAACTCACCGTACTTGTGGGGCCCAACGCTTCCGGGAAGAGCAATCTGCTTGATATTCTGCGGTTCGTCAAGGACGCTCTTCGCTTTGACCTGGAGGCGGCAATTTCCATGCGTCATGGGTTTGACGCTATCCGTCGAATAGGACCCGATAGTCCTTCAAGCGAGGTAGATATTGGGTTGCGCGCCATAGTCAGCGTCGCGCCGAGCGTGGCTGACCATTTCGTAATTGACTATGGCTTCACCCTAGCCTCCAACGTGGAGGGAGGGCACAGAGTGACCCAGGAATATGCGATCGTACATCTGGGCGAACAAAGCAGCGTTGCTCCCTTTGTCTTTAGAATCGAGGATGGGAGACTCACCTCCCCCGGATCGTCTTTGCCCCCAGACGACACACAGCCTGACCAATGGCAGGACGATGAAGAGCCTCTTGTCTACGACACCCAAGAGTTGTCCCTTCGTAGACTGATGCGCCCGCTAGTATTGGGAAGATTCCAATCATCGGCAGAGGAAGATGGACAATTCACCATTTATTCCCGACCCGTCGATACAATGTTGCGGCGAATCGCAGCGATGCGGTTCTACCATATATTCCCCAATACAATCAGAGAGCCTCAAAGATTAGACAACCCATATCCCCTGAACGAAGATGCCGGCAATCTAGCGTCGGTGCTGAGGGATTTCGAGAGGAGCCCTGGGAATACAATCGACCGCCTAAAGGGGTCTTTGGGGCGCCTCGTTCCTGGAGTTTCAGACTTGGAACTGACCTCAGCGGGAGGTTACCTGGTGGTGCGCCTTAAACACGAGAACGAGCACGGCGGGGGATGGATTGACTTATCTCAAGAATCTGATGGGACCGTTCGCCTTCTAGGATTGCTGACTGCCTTGCACCAGCGCCGTACTCTTCCCTTAATTGGAGTAGAGGAGCCGGAGCTCACTGTCCATCCTGGAGCGCTAACGGCATTGGCTGATGAACTGAAGGAAAAATCCCGGTCAAGCCAACTAATCGTCACTACTCACAGCCCAGACCTCATTGACCGTATCACTGACTTTCGCGACGTCGATTCCCTCCGTGTAGTGGAATTGATCAAGGGCGCAACGGAAGTGAATGTAGTTTCCGGTGCCCAGAAAGAGGCGGTAATGCGGCACCTGTTTTCCCCAGGCGAACTGCATAGGCAAGGAGAACTGGAGACGTTTGGAGCACTGCAGTGAATATTAACCCCGCTATAATTGCAATTGTAGAAGGCGACGGTGAATTCGATGCCGTACCGGCATTGTTACGGAGGGTATTGTGGGAGCGACTTTGTCGGTACGACATTTCAGCCAAAAAACCGAAAGCGGCTGGTGGTAAGCCTGATCTCTTGAAACGATTCGAAAAGTTCCTGGAATACGCACTCATAGAGGGCTGCGACGCAATTATAGTACTTGTAGACGCCGATCAAGAATGCCCGTTTGGGAAGGCACCTGAGTTAGCAGGCAGGGCGGCAGCCCTCAACCTGAATGTGCCCGTTGCAATCGTCTACGCGAGGAGTGAATACGAAACATGGTTCATATCCAGCCTGTCGAAAGGAACAGGTGAGCCGATCAGGTCAAGACTGGGCATCTCAGCTTCCGTAATCGCTCCGGAGGATGTTGAGGAGATTAGATCAGCAAAGGGTTGGCTTGAACATCACATGCCAAACGACAGGGGCTACAAGGAAACCGAAGATCAAGCCGCCCTTACGCATTATATCGATCTTGACTTGGCGCACAGTAGATCACGCTCATTCCGCAGGTTTTGCCACGCGGTCGACGAGTTGGTCAACGCCATTGATAATGGTTCTCAAGCGGTCACGCCTTGAGAATCTTCAAGATCTGTCATGGTCAACATACGGTAGAGATATCTCCCCAATGGGGGTGACTAAGAAGCACCACCACCAGACGCGCCTGATATCAGGGCCAGCGCCTTCTTCACCGTGGCCGGTGAGCAGCCCAGCACCCGGGCAATCTGTCTCAGCCCCGCTCCCTCCGCATCCATCCGCCGGCACTGCTCCAACTGTTCGGCACTCAACGCCGGTGGCCGGCCCACCCGCCTCCCCTCAGCCTTCGCCCGCTCCAGACCCAGCTTGATCCGCTCGCTGGCCGAGTCCACCTGGTAGGCCCCCTGGGCCAGCATGGACCGCCGGAAGAACTTCGCCGCCGCGCTGCCCTCCCTGGTGTCTATGTTCTCCCTTACAGCCACAATGCCGATTTCCTGTCGAGTCAGGTCCGCCTGAATCTTCACCCCTTCCTCGAAATTCCGGCTGAACCGGTCCAGGAAGGCCACCGCCACCGTGTCTCCAGGCTGCAGCACTTCCACCAGCGCCTGCCAGCCCGGGCGCTGCAGGGAGCGGCCGCTGGCCACGTCGGTGAAAACCAGGTGGTCCCGAATCCCGTGCTCCGCCAGGATGCGCAGCTGGGTCTCCAGGTTTTTGGAGTCGTCGTCAGCCTTGCTGACCCGGGCGTAGCCGTAGATCACCGGAAGTGTGTTCATTCAAGATCTCCTGTAGGGGAAAGGGACAGAGTGGAGCTTCGCTAGGTGTTCAGAAAACGGGCGTTTTTGAACACCCTCTCCGGGACTGTATCATCAGCTTTGCGCAGGTGTTCAATAAACCTGTTCAATAATAGAAAGCGTTCAACAATAGCGTCAAGGGCTTGCTGGACAACTTCGGATTCTCCCTAAGCTTGTGAGAAATAGAGGCACCACAGCTGATGTTGAAAGTGTCCAGGCCCTGGTGTCCACCCGCGGGTTGAAGTCTTCCATGGGGCCAAGGCACTCCATAGAGCAACTGTCCGAGGCCCCGGGAAGGTACCGTCCCGCCCGGGCAGTTGGTGGCCACAAGAGGGAACCTACTGACATTTTCGGAGGGGCGGGGACTACGCTTCACCCCCTGCGAGGACCTGCCGGCGGATTTGTCGGTGAGCCCCGGAGGAACCAAATGGTCAGCCACTCCCGCCTTATGCGCGTACCGCACGTGGGGAATACGGATACCCCGCCCCTTAACATTTCCGAATAAAAAGTGGAATTCCGGTCGAAGGAAGAGAAGACAATAAGGCTATGCCGAGATATCAATGAAGGCGGAATCTGTACGTCCGCTATGATTATTTACGGTTGCAAATTAGGAAAAACGCCCAAACCATGCGTGCGGGGAGGTGGCAAGGACGAAATTTCGGCTTGAATTTCGTAGGCATGATATGGAACCTTGGAGGCAATGGTTTACCGGTTGCGCCAATCCTATCTCTCTCAATTCATCTCAAGTACTTAGACGTGAAGGGTGAATCTACACAGAAATGCTCCGACGAGGCGTTCAGGCCAGAAGGCAGGGCAAGTTCAATAAGCGTCAGGCTGGCGTCCACCAGGATAACACCTGCTCATAGCGTTGGCTGAATGCCAAGAAGATGAGCTTCACTCCAGTGCGAGAGAGTGGCATCAAGCTCCGCCACTTAAGAAACAACTGGTTGTGCCTCAGCTTCCCACCTATGGCCCTCGCCAATTCGTGCACTAGAGCGGAAATGTTGGAGGCTACAGTCGGGCGCCGCTTGCAAGCAATTAGGTTGAGCCATGGATGTGCAAGGCTTTCTGGTTCCGTAGTTGCGCCTACCGACGACATTTTCCCACCGTTGCATGAATTTGCAACGGACCTGTTAGACGCGATACCACTCCCTGTCTATGCCGAATGTCAGTTTCACCTGCCAACCACAATAAGGAAAGCGTTACCAAGAGTAGCGATAGGGGGCCAAGTCTTGGTCCTATTTCTCGTTGACGGGTTTATCTGGCTGGCAGTATCATGTTGTGATACTATACGTCTATGCGAAAGAAACACCGAGAAACGTTGGCCGCGATTTTCCGCCACCCCACTCCGTCGGACATAAGGTGGCAGGACGCCATGGCATTGTTGCAGGCCTGTGGGGCCGAGATTGAAGAACGAGGAGGTTCGATGACGGCTGTGCTCCTCAACGATGAGTTGATATTGTTGCATCGGCCTCATCCAGGCAACGAGATTGACAAGGGTGCTGTGGCTTCGCTGCGCAGGTTCTTGGGGCAAGTTGGCATCGGGCCAACCTGAAAGGAGGTAGATAGATGGAATATAACGGGTACCACGCGGTTGTGACCTTCGACGAAGAGTTAGGTATCCTTCACGGAGAAGTAATCAACACGCGCGACGTGATTACCTTCCAAGGAAAATCTGTGGACGAGTTAGAGCAGTCCTTCAGAGCCTCGGTAGGAGAGTACCTCAAGATATGTGAAGAGAGAGGGCGAGCGCCTGACAAACCCTTCTCTGGACGGGTAGTTCTACGTATGGAACCAGAGACGCATCGTGCCGTTGCTGGGGCCGCTAGGATCAGCAGAAAGAGCCTCAATTCCTGGATCTTGGAAGCGATTGACGGCCATCTGACTCGCGCTGATGAAGAGAAGGATCCGATAGAATGCGACCTCCAGTTGACTGCCTTGCCTGCCGACTCCGCATTCGAAGCATTTTTGGACGAAGTTTCACTACGGAATGGTGGGCAGGACCCGGTTAGTCCTGTCATACCCTTCTGGGTAGATCTTCACAACGGGCGCATATGGGCCAGCGACGTCCGGCCGGCTCATGAAGTCTTTACATTCGAGGCCAGGGCGCCCTATCACCACCCGGTCAGATACAGCCCATTGAGTGAGTTCCTCACAGATAAAGTGAACCTTAATCAGAGCCGGCTGGATCGATTGGCAACCAGCGTCGGCGCGATAAACAGTCAGCTCAAAGAGCAACTAGCCGGCTACCAGAGCCTGCACCGGCATGGCTCTTATGCCTCGGGGACTCTCATCAAGCCAGGGGGCGACAAAGGCGAGTACGACGCGGACATTCTGGTCGTGATGAACCAGAACTCTCAGTGGGAACCCAAAGACTACCTCCTTGAGGTCCGCCGCACTTTGGCGACCAACAAGACTTACGCCGATAAACTAAGGTTGAAGACCAGATGTGTTACTGTGGACTATCCTGGGGATTTTCACTTGGATGTGGTGCCGCGATTGGAGATGGAGGGCAAGCATTACGTCTGCAACCGGATTGACAACAAATTCGAGGAAACTGATGGCGATGGGTTCAGGGACTGGTTCAACGAAAAGAACCGCATCACCGATGGCAATTTGAAGCGGGTAGTCAGGTTGCTGAAATACCTCCGGGACCACAAGAACAGCTTCGCCGCCGAGTCGATTCTGCTGACCACCCTTGCCGGCAACACCATTAAGGCGTCGGATGAAGGGAAGGAAGAAGTGAGTACTGTTGCTGACACTCTGGTCACCGTCCTCACCCGAATGGACGATTACCTGCAGCAGCAACCCAGCATGCCAGAGATCAAGAATCCTGTTCTGGACACGGAAGACTTTGATCGGCACTGGAACCAGCGGAAATACGTGAACTTCAAGAACCGTGTGCACTCGTACGCCCAAACAGCGAAAAGGGCCAATAAGGAAGTCTACGGCGAAAAGGAGATCAAACTGTGGCGCGAACTCTTCGGTGACGCCTTTGGCGAACCCGCAAGCTCTGGCGGTAGTGGCCGGTTCGTGGAGCGGTAGCATGGTCTCCATCGCCGCGGGACCGGAAATTGTCACCGTCGGAGAACTGCGGCAAGTTCAAACTTTGAAGGTTGGACCCGGGTCCAACTAGCGTTTAGACCCGCCGCACCAGTGCAACAATCTTTAGGCGAATTTGACGGCCCTCCACCAGAATGTTGACAAGTGAGCTAATACGGCATTCCAAGAGCCATAACCAGAAACGCACACGATCTTGGTCGTTAGGAACGTAGGTGCTATCGGGACACCGTGTTGACCAGCGCGATGATCGACTCTACCGGAAGGATTGCTTTGAATATCCGCAAGTCCCAATATTTGGGGGCTGCCAGGGCGAAATTTCAGCTGTACCTGGTGGCTACCATGCCTAACCTGACCTTGGTGGCGAGAAAACCGGGCGGGCGGAACAGGCGGCGTTACCAGCAGCTGGGACACTTCTGTATGGAGGTGGACCATTCCTCCTTTGATTGCTTCCATGGGCGGCCAGATCGAGTCTTGATACCGGACTGGCTTGCACTGGCATCATCTTTGGAGTACATGTCTCCGAGCAAGTATTCCTCGTCAAAGTTCTGCCGGGGGAGTGCAGAATTAACTACCATTTAGTCATTCGTACATGACCCGCACGCTGAGGCCAGCGAGCGAGCCGGAGCCTTCGGACCGCGTGACGTTAGCATAGAGAGCTTCCCCAGGAGGATCATTTGATACAAGGAACAACCGTCATCCGGGAGGGAGCTAGGCGAGATATAGTCGACCTGATTCTTCTCAGGGGAGTGCCCTTTCACGGGCGTCTCAACTGCATGGATTTCCTTAAACGGGTCTGGCCTCTCGAAGAGATGCCGTCGGAGGACCATCGGTTCCGTACTGCGACCGGCGATATAGCGACTCACATTGGCTTCCGCGACTGGGACGACTCACACCTCCTTTTGGAGCGTTTGAAGCTAGCACGTGGACCCGACGAGGAGTTCCTGCGGTTTATTGAGGAGGTAGTGCACCCGTTGGTCGTCCCCGATGAAACGGAAGTGCTCAGCCTAGTTGCAGCCATCAACGGGCCCCTCGGAAGAGAAGGCTATCATCTTGTCGAAACAGACCGGATTTCCGGGAAGACCGTTTATGGGGCCAAACCGGTTACTTTCGTGCGGGCAGATCCTGACCCGACACCGTGGGAGAAGGTCGACAGGCAGGCTAACGCTATGCGTGAGCAACTTACGCTCGCCTTGTCTCACGGTGCGGCTGAGGAAGGGTATCAGGTCGTCGGCCATCTTGGGCGTGAGGTGATGATTTCACTTGCCCAAGCAGTGATTGACCCATCCGAAGCCATCGGCGAAGACGGCAAGCGCCCAAGCGAGACCGACGCAGTCCGATTGCTCGATGCCTACATCGGAAGGACATTGCCCGGCAGTGGCCATGAAGCTCTACGAAGGGCTGTCCGCGGAGTCGTTCAGGCCACAAGCGCGGTTCTACACGTCCGTAGCGCAACATACAAAGACGCCCTGCTGGCAGTGGAACTCGTCTCCGCCACTGTTCACCTCACGCACATACTCGCAAACTATCCCTAGCTATTTGGCCAGAGAGTCGAGGCTGTCGGATGGGCGGGGATACCCGTGGCAACAAGGGTAGCGAGGGCTGAGTATGCGGGAAGAACGGTCGGAGCAGCGGGGTTTGTGCGAAGCCGACAGTTTGTATTTGAACCACGTATGAGGGGACACCTGGACGGGCTGCCTTTCATCTGAGGCGATCACATTCTCAGCGGGGAGTTTGACCCTGCGTAAAGCCTACTTGCGTATCTGCCGAGAGTGAACTACAAGAGAGTAACAGAGTCATTTCTCTGTAACTAGGGAAAAATAGGCGAAGGTCACGAGGGGCAATTTAATAAAGCCGCCGACCGATAGATTCCTATCGCGTCTGACTGAACGTGCTCGTAGGTCTGAACCGGACCCAGGGTGTTCAACAGTTGACCTACGAGCATAGCCAGTCCAACTGGAACCGCCATGAATAGATGGACCCGTCCGCCGGTTGAGTACTCGCTCCGGGCCCTGCGGGCCGCCTCAATTGTCTTCCGGGCAAGGTCGACAGCTTGGCCAGGGGTGTCCAAGGTGGCTCCCTGCCTGCTGTTGTGGTGGTTGAGATGCACGTAGGCTCTGAATGGACCAACTTCCCCCACCGACGACGCAACTGCCTGAGTGACGTCATTGTTGACGGAAACTAGAACTGCCAAATCGTCAGATCCCAGTTCTCCTTCCAGGATGTTGATTGAAAAGCCAGCATCTTCACGGCCGCAACTCAGGTTCCAAATTTGGCAATTGCCGTCGGGCATTCGCTGTTCCCAAGCGGTTTCGATGCCGGAAGTGGCCATAAACTCAAAGCCCAAGGCAGTAGCTGCTGGCAGCGACGCGAATCCGCAGATCAATAGCTTTCTGTGGGGGAGCACTTGCTCGACGGTGCTTCTTACATCGGTCAGGGCCGGCAGCAACTTCCGCTGCCAGTCCGCGGCAGACGCTTCACGGTTATAATCTCCTCCGAACCTGTGGCTCCAGTCGATTGCCAATGCCGACCCAAGTTGGGGTCCCATGGCCCGTCTGGTATTGAACGATATCCTCAGTGGCTCGCCTTGCGGCAGTCGTGCATCTATTGCCTGCAATCGCTGTTTGAGTACCTGATTCGCCACCCTTGAAATATCCGCATCTGTGGCAGGATCTGCGTCGAGCTTGATCGTGTTCCAGTTGGCTATATTGGTCAGGCTTACGCTGTTTCGTATCGCCTGCGCAGCTTCCTGGTAACCGAGACCGCCAGCGGCAACAGGCACCACAAAGAATCCGTCAGCCCTGCCGTGTCGTTCAAAGGCTATGGGCGCCTCGACGTTCCGTATCATCAGGGAGTCAGCCGTTTCAGGACTCATCCAGAGCACCACGTTGGCAATACCATCGTCTCGCAGGACCCTGCGAAGTTCCCTTTCGGTGGGTTCCGTGTTCAAGTCGTCGACGTCGCGCCAGGTGGGAATTCCCCGTTCGCGCTGCGCGGCAATTAAACGGGCGCATTCATCGCTTCGGCTCCTGCGATAACTGAGAAAGGAACGGCCGGTTGGGTCAGTCATTCATAATCTCCATCAAGCTTTGAGGCCCTTCGGGATCTAGCCTTAACGTTCCCTGCTGGCGAGGGAAGACATGGGCCGTCAGAGCATAGCCATTACCGACGACCAGCAGGAGTGGTTCGGGACAATTGGCCTGGTCGCTGTTGGCAATCTCCTGCATCCGCCTGACGTCTTCGGCGCTTGGTTCTGGGGAGCTTCCCGGGTGGTAGTGCCATTCTCCCAGGTAGTACTCTTCCTTGGGCCACAGGGCCCGAAGGAGTTCCTGTAGTCCCTGGGTGCCCCGGTAGAAGGAAGTCCGTTTCCGCTGTGAGTCGGACGGCGGACCGGTAACGCGGGTTACGGTCGCGGTGTCGAGCCCAGCGTTGTATTGACCAATCAGCACACCACCGGTCTCCAGCGGGTGAGAAGCCAGGCACAAATGCCTGATTGTCCCCAACTGGTCATCACCAATGACCATTCGGAACCGCCCGTCCGGGGACCCGTAGGCAACGTCACCTCGGCAAGCCATCGCTCTCGATCATTCTGATGCCCGTGAAGTTTCCGCCTTCGCTTTCCTGCTGCTCCAGAACGACAAAAATTGGAACCGTCGGGGGGCTGCCGATGGCCCATTCGATGAGCCTGACGGCGGCGGCGGTCATCATCCAGACGTCATCTATGCGGGCTGGATGCCTTGGGTGCCAGCAGCCAGGGCCGTCACGCGGTAGTTCGTTTGGGTCGTAATCCTCCCTCTCCAAACGAAGCCAGGGCTGAAGATGTTCCGTGAACTCTTCGCCGGGGAACGACGTACCGTGCGCGGCAAAGAAATACAGTCGGCGGGCGTGCAGGCCTAGCGAGACCGATATGAAGGTCTTGCTGTTGCGCCAGGCGAACCGGCTCATCGCTGCTATTGTTTCGTCATCCCCGGTGGTATCAATGACGACGCCTGCGCTGTCTATGCATTCGGGGCTCTGGGCAGCATCGGGTGGGAATGCTTCATCGAGGCCTGTGACTTGAGTGTGCAGCGTAGCGTCTCTGAGCCTGTCGGCCACCCCGGTTGCCTTTGCCCGGCCGATATCCGAAACCTGCAAGGTATGCCGCACCAGATTTCCAGCTTCCAGAAGGTCATGGTCGATAACGGCGAGATTACGGACACCGGCGCGAGCCAGCATCTCGGACAGCACCGAGCCGACCGCACCCGCCCCTATGATGAGAGTTGGACTATGGGCTGCCACATCACTCAATCTGCCCCTGACGGAAATCTCTTCCTGGTGCCAGTTTTCAGTGGTGATCCACTGCAGAGCGGCGCCATCGGGTATGGCGCTTTGCTTATACTCCAGCCACTTGCCTTGCTCGTTGTTTCGGAATCCGGACTGTATCCCGAAAATCTGGTCAGGAAGTCTCAGGGCAAGCCAGTGCATCCTCCGGTCCGGCCCATCCACTCTCTCCGGAATGGGAAAACCGATGAGCAGCATGGTGTAATTTGGGGGTGCCACAACGGCCGAACGCAAGAGTTTGTCCAGATCGATGGACTGCTCTTTCAACACCTGTCTGAGTTCACCCCACGAGGCCGGTACTTGATAGGGCTTCAATATAGGCGCACTCTCTGATCTGACCCAAACAACTGACTGTCGCCCTCGGGAATCCAAGCCCCGACCCCACTCCTGGTCGATGGCCGTGCGGCCTTTTCCTACATCGAATCTGGTGACTGCCAAGATTGATGAAGCTGTTTCCAGGATCTCCATGTGGGCTTCTCCACATCGCTTGCCGCTAACTTGCCATTGCTCCAGGGTTGCGCCGCTCTCGGCGAAGACAACCTTCGTTATTTCCCCCGAGGGGACGAAAGGCAGTTCGTAGTAGTCGCCAGCCTCGACAAGTTCATCGCGCGAAGCTAATTCAATCCAGGTTCGTGCTCGCTCCACATGCCAGGCCAAATTGCTGGAGGCTTCCGCTGGCTCGATGTCATACCCCCGTCGCCGCAGCGGCGCCGCTTCGGTCCAGGTGCACAACTTGCCCGTCCGCCAAGGGCAATCCGGTTTGCCAACTCCATTGAAGTTCTGATGGGGAAACGTTTGTGTTATTCCTCCCACCTTGGCAGGGAAGATGCCGATGCTGTCGTCCGGGTAGTCGTCGCCGACGAGAACGAACCAATCCGTCACCCGTGGTATTGGGCCACTGTCTACCGTATCCGCTGCAATGCGGAGATGGACTGCCCAGCGTCGCTCCCGCGAATACCACTTTGGCCCTTCCGATGTTATTACACCGGGCAGGTCTGCCAGGGAAGACAGGCCTGCCCGAAGTTTGTCGTTTAGCTGCATTTGCACGATACGGTTATCCGAATCGGCCCCCTCTCAGCTGGCTGGGTTGCTCAGGTCGGGTGTAGCCACGCTGGTTAGGTCGCAAAGGGTACCGGTTGCCAAAAAGCTGTTGCCAGCGCTGTGCGCTTTCGGCGGAACTGGTACTATTCATTGCCTGCCGAGCCACCTTGGCAGCCTTCTGGGACTTCCCGTGAAACTGGTCAAAGTCCTGACCGGTGATGCGCTTCATAACATTCTGCTCAGGCACACCGCGGTCCGGCGAAAAAGGGACCTGGCCCGAACTGGCGAACATTTGGTATCGCCGGTCAATTTCTTCGACGGTTTCCGTGAAGGCCTGGGCCAGGCTGGTGACCCCATCGGGGCAACAATCGCCGACGATGTGCTCCAGCGGGTAGCTTTTGGGATATTCCTGCTCCGGATGCTGGGACTGCCACCACCACTTGACCAGCCGCACCACTGGCGTGTAATGGCCATTTGTCTTACTGTTCTTCTCCTGCGTCCACCTGATCTGCTCCCTGGGATGTGTGCGTTGCCAGTTGTGGGCCTCCCTGTCAGGAATCCACAGAGGTTCAGTCTTCCACTCCTGGCTGCCGTTCAAGGAGTCCAAGCCGGCGTACTCTTGCGCGAGTTCCGCCAGCAGGAGCCGCTCTTCCGTTTCAGACGGAGCTGAGGTGAGCACCACATCCAGCTTTACGCGAGCCATTTCGATGCCGATAGAACGGCCTTTCTTCTTCCATCTGCCGGGGTAGTGTCGGTTCAGGAAGGGAACCAGCAGATTCATCGCCTGTTCCGGGGTGAATTTGTGCCGGTCGACCCGGGTAACCACTACCACATCCACGTCCGGCTTGTCACCGCCTTCTGGACGTATACTGGTGTGGCGCCGGTAGCTGCCCTGGAGGAAGGTCTCAACAATCAGCGATTTAAGATCCTCGTCCGCCATGAGTCGTTCTCGAAGGCGGATATGAGCGTCCCGCAGTGCGCTCTGTTGAGTGTCAGTAGGGCTGATTTCGCTCACCAGTTCTCTCAATTGGTCGTTCAATTCCATCTATACCTCCTGGGAATGCGATTAGCAATATGTTGTAGTTGAAGTGCCTGTCAAGCAGTTACACCAACGTGCAGCCAATTAATAAGTAGTTTGAACTACATACCTATTGATGTCAAGACTACTATATAATTAGAGCAAGCATCTCTTCCCCAATGCGGTAGTGAACGCTATAATTGGCTCCAGCATCGAGGAGGTTGAAGTGTGATGCCTGTTGAGATCACTGGATTCGCTCAAGCCCTCGCTCGTTGTCCCGACTTTGCTGCAGTCGATCCGCTGGAATTGGAGGGCGTACTCACGGAAGCAACCGAACCGCTTGAGATGGAATACGCCGGCGCCTCCGCAGATTCGCCATTGATACGGTCAGGGTCGCTGTTTACTCATGTGCTCTTCGTGCAGCACGGAACGTTGGCTCCATGGCAGTATCCGTACTCACAGCTGGAAGCCCCCTTCTTAATTGGTGACCACGAATTCCTGATGGACGCCGAGCGTTGGGTCGCAAGCTATTCGGCCGTGACCGAAGCCATAGTTGTGTGGATTCCCGTAGCCTGGATGAGACTTGTGGTAGACCGGTTTCCAGGTGTCGGAGAACAAATGCACCAACTGGTCATGCGCCGCCTCGCGCGTTTCTATTGGACGTCGCTAGCTACCAGTGGTACTCCCTCCTCTCGTGTGGCTGCGGCGCTGGTTTCCAGGCTCGCCCTCCTGGGCAGCGACTACGGCCAAGACCGCACCATCTCAATCAGGCAGAGGGACCTCACCCGTCTTACGACAATGTCTCGCTCCGCGGTCGCAGATGGGCTGGCCACCTTGGTGGAAGGACACGCGATCCGCCTGGGCGGCGACCGTCCGTCAAGATTTTCGGGAGTCGTGTTGGTTCCAGAAGTTGACCTGTTGAAGGATCATGCGTTTGCAGAGGTGCGCGACAGGGATATCCGGTCTCTGCTCGCTCAACCCGATGATGAATGAACAACGTGCGCCGAACCCTGGGCCTACGTACATTCAAGAGCAAATCTGTTGACCGCAGTTGGACAGGCCCGGGGAGGAATTAAGCGAGAGTCCTGCAACGCATGCGAGCGAAACGGACACCCGTTTCGTTGATCCTTCCACCACTGTTGAACAATGTCCCGCGGCATTCCTAACAAGGAGCTCCGCCACCATTCGAAGATAACCAAGTCCTTGGTCGTTGCCGCGTAAGTGGAATTTGCCAGGAACCAGAACCCTACACCCCTTTGAGGTGCGACTTCGATTAACTGGGAAACGTAGGTCAAGCCCCGCGCAACCCGGTCGAAGTAGTTAACCACCAGAATTTCTCCCACACCAGGTCCAGCATCTCTAATTGTCTGTACCAGGCGGTTCTTCCTCGGCTGTCCTCATTGCCTAGAATGTTGCCGATGGGGCGGCCGGCGTGTACCCACTACCCCATGAGCAGCCGGGGTGGTTGACGCCACGGTCGCCTGACCGTAACGCGGGAATAATCAAGAAAGGCGGTGATTCCCTGCGCCTGGCTGAAATACCCAAAGTATAATTTCCCTCCAAGGGTGATTAAACCGGATTTTCCAGCCATCCACTCAGCTACAACGTGTGAGGATTTACAGCCATGGCTGTAAACAGGGCTGTTTCCAGCTACCAATTATCTAACCACTGGGCTCCACGAGAATTGCGGCGGAGCCGGCGGGGCAAGGTAGCAGGTACCTAATGGTGTCGAGATGTAGGCCTCATGGCCTACGGGCCGGGGAAATTGGGAGGGTCGAGGACTGGCTATTCAATAGAGTGGAAAGTTCCGTGAACAATCTGCCACCAATGAAGTTTCGAGTCCACTCAGTCCCATCACCGGAACAGTTGTTCGTGCCATTGGTTTGAGCATCTCGGATCATAGTTTAACTCTACTCCGATCGTGTCCAAATAACCGGGTCCACCTCAAACGGCTGAACTCTTCAATGATCAAAGTGGCTTCGTCCGACCTCCTCTCCACGTTTAGAGCGGCAGGGAAATATCCAACCGAATGATTTAAAATGCAGTATTGATTCGTGCGGTGTTCATGTTACATGAAGAAAGGTGGAATATTGGCAATTGTCTCTCTTCCATCTGGGTGACATTTCCAACAAAAAAGTGAATGCCAGCATAAAATCCAGCGCTATCCCAGGTTTATAATGCAAACGACTAGCACAATCGGTAACGGCAATTACATCATTCAGATTCAGGGCGATGGAATTTCCGTCGTTACTGGTTTACCACATCTGGAATTGACTCGTCGCCGTGGCCTAGCCAGTTATATTGGGACGGACCCTGGTACCGGTAAGCCATGCGAAATCGACGTAATCCGCCCCCTCACTCGCAGCATTGATATGGTGGGCCGCGAGGCGGAATTAGCCGACTTGCGCGCTTGGCTGTACTTGGAGAAGCCTATTTCAGTGCGGGTAATCACCGGTGGCGCCGGCTATGGCAAGACTCGTTTGGCTTTGGAACTGATCGAGGAGATGGTACCGCAAGGCTGGCGTGCTGGTTTCCTGACTCGGGCGGAGATGAAGCGGTTTCGCGAACAACGGGACCTACGGGGTTGGGGCTGGAATGCGCCGATTTTGGCGGTAGTGGACTACGCCTCGGCCAGTACTCGCGAACTCCATGCCTGGCTAAAGGAATTGGAAGACAACTCGGTCTGGGACGGGGCTGAGGCAAGTAATGGATTTCCACTACGCTTGTTACTGCTGGATCGCCAAGCGGAACCCGGTGGTGGGTGGTGGGCAGAGGTGTTCGGGATTGGCGACGATGCAGCAGTGTTTGAGAGATTGGTCGTTCCGTCTGAACCCGTGGCCATGCGATCACTGGATAACGCCAACCAGAGACGGGCTATTCTGACAAAGACCTTGGAGAGACTCGGCAGCACGGTGATGTTGCCAGCGCCAGGCGACGATTCGGATTTCGACCGCCGTCTCGCAGAGTTGACCTGGGCGGGTGTGCCACTGCTGCTGATGCTCGCTGCCGCCACCGCGGCGCGAGAAGGTTTCGGTCAGGTACTGGCAATGTGCCGTTGGGGTTCATAATCTTCCGCCTGATTGCCCTGTCCAAAAGGAAGACTTGCTTTGACCCGCAAAAGTCCGGTAACATAGGCATGACAAGGTTCCTTTGGGTAAGGGGTTCCTGTTATTTGCCCTTCAAGTGTTGAAGCCCTTGAAGGGCGTCTTCATTTAGAGCCTTTCAAGTTCCAGCCCTGCCGGCAAATCCGCTCTTGACCGGGATCAGGCCAGATTAGCAGTCAATCCTATTCCTCGGACAATCGGCTCTTGCTTAAGTTTGAAACGAAATCAGTGGATCACCTGGCTGGCTACTTTCGGGGTTGCTAAGACTGCTCTGTATAGCCTGCAAGAGTTCGTGGAGGTGAATTCGGGATCATGACCTATATTTGTGAAGTACCCCTGAAGGAAGCACGGGAAGATTTAGAACGGCTGGCAAACACCTTGGGAGAACAGGGGAACCCTGAGGAACTGGCAACCATCATCCGGTCCCTGCAGGACAATCACAAGGCTGCCACATTCCTTCTGAAGCAAATGCTTCACCAATACGCTCGAACCATCCGCTAAATCGATTTATTTCAATGTGATACAGGTGCTTGACACTTTAGCGGCCCTCGCTATGATCCGGCTATGGTCAGGAAGCTATCACACACCCAACGTTCTCAAATACTCCACTTGCTCGTTGAATGGAACTCCCTTCGGGCCACTTCCCGGATAATGGGCGTATCCATCAACAGCGTTACCAGCCTGCTGGTCTTGGCCGGTGAGACTTGCGCTACCTTCCACGATGAGACAGTCAGGGGCGTGAAATCCAAGATCATCCAAGGCGATGAAATCTGGAGCTAACTGTACTCAAAGGACAAGAACGTAGATAAGGCCATAGCTGAACCTGCGGAGGCCGGTTCGCTCTGGACCTAGACTACCTTGGTGGACTCGAACCAGAAGCTCTTGGGACCGCGCAACCACATTCAGGCAGGGACTTCCTCAAGTTACTATGCCTGGATTATTCAATCCTAACTTATATCGACTAATCCTAAGGGACCTCCTGCTAATCTTGAATTCTCTATCGCTCTGACACCCCTCGTAGTTTTGTCCAGAATCCATACTTGTTTGCTCAGTGAATGGTGCCGGACGCAGTTTTAGCCTTTTTGGTTATTCTCTTTTTGCCTCTTCGCCAACTACGCATGACTGGCATTGGTTTGGGTATCACAAAATTGGCCCAGCCTTGCATCAAGGACCTTCTCTTGTTAAATAGGTCACTCCTGGCGTAGGCCGTCTCCGTAGAATTACCCAGATTATGGGCCAGAGCCGCCTCCCCTATTGCCCAGGGCGTGTCCGTCTGCTCCATGACCCAATCTCGAAAGCTGCTGCGGAAGCCGTGGGCCACGGCGGGAATTTCCAGCCGCCTGAGCAGGGTGGTGTAGGTCATGTCCGATAGTGGGCCGCCGTTCCTGCTGCCTGGAAACACCAGATCTCCGCACTCGAGCGCCAACTTCCTGGCCTCATCCAATATTCCCAAAGCCTGCCACGATAGTGGTACTCTGTGCTCCTTCCTTGCCTTCATGCGGTCTGCGGGAACGGTCCAAGTTTTGGAGTTCAAATCAATCTCAGACCACGAAGCCTTCCTCACTTCTCCGGAACGGGCTGCGGTAAGCACCAGGAACTCAAAGGAGAGTCGGGTCACTGCAGCGGCATTGGATTTCCGCACTTTATCCAGGGCAGATGCGACTTCGGAGTAAGGTAGCGCCTGGTAGTGTTTCCTGGATTTAGTCCGCGGTGGCAAAACTCTGGTGATGGACTTTCCCGCGGGATTATCGTCCCTCCACCCCTGGGCTATGGCCAAATCCAATACCGTTTCCATCCGCTGCCGAACTCGGCTGGCCGTCTCGGGTTTGGTGTGCCATATGGGAGTGAGGACCTGAAGGACATCCCCGCTGTTGATATCAGCCACCTTCCTGTTACCCAATACGGGGAATGCGTAAGTGGTCAGGGTATTCCGCCACTGAGCGGCGTGCTTGGCATTGGACCAGGTGGGGGCTCTCAGGACGATGACCTCCTCAGCAGCCTGGGCGAAGCTGGGACAGGAAGGCCGGCTCAGTTCAAGGGCTGCTTGATGTTTATCCGCCAAGGGGTCCAGCCCCTGCTTGATGGCTCTCTGATTTGAAGCAGCCTTCTCTCTGGCGTCTGCCAGTGACACCGACCCGAGGCTGCCCAAGCCGATGTTGTGGCGTTTGCCCTTGATGGTGACGCGTTGGACCCAATGTTTGGACCCGGACCGTTCCACCCGGAGAGTGAGGCCGTTGCCATCGGAATACTGTCCGGGTTCCGAAACAGTCCTGACCTGGGCGGCGGAAAGTCTGTGGGTTGGCGGCATGGGGTACACCTCAAATCATCGTGGTGTCCCCATTATACAGCAACTGTATACCACTTTGTGTACCAACAATTAAGCGACTGCCCCGTATTTCGGGGGACTAATTGAGACTGCCTCGGAATCAGTACTGGAGCTATTACGTACTAATACGTACGTACTGACACGGACAAAATGGAGGAAAACTTGGTTGAGGTAAATGAGACAGTGGCGGAGGGAGTGGGATTCGAACCCACGATCCCAGTTTCCCAGGATAAGCGCTTAGCAGGCGCCCGCACTAGACCACTATGCGATCCCTCCACAAAGCGGATAACCAATATAGCAGATTGGGCGAATTGCAACAACAAGCCCCAACCCACGGCCCAGGGTCTTTCGATTTTCCAAGATGTCCCTTCCCCCTTGATGGGGGAAGGTTAGGATGGGGGTGAAAGTGCAAGGCAACGAGTCATCTGGCCGAAAAACGCCCCCCTCACCCTAACCCTCTCTCGCCAGGGGAGAGGGAAAATCGAAAGACCCTGAACCGGCGCCCTCAGGGTCTCTCGATTATTGTGGTAAAGTCTCTTCCACCGTTCGCCCTGAGCCCGTCGAAGGGCCGCCCGGAATGGTTCTACAAGCCCACCACAAACGGACCCGAGTAGTCGCCACCGACAATCGAAAGACTCTGCCCTGTGCCCTTCCAGACCTTGACGCTAGTGGCGGCATATTCTACACTGCATTCGGCTTGAACCGATCTATTCAGCTTCCCGATTCAGCCGCCAATCTTCTGCTCGTTCAGATTGCCGAGTCGCCACTTTATGAACCTCAAGGACTATATCCGAGACATCCCCGACTTCCCCCAGCCGGGCATTCTCTTTCGCGACATTACTCCCCTTCTGCGCAACCCCGCTGCCTTCAATTACTCCATAGACCGCATGGCCGAAATGTGCCAGGCCTGGCCCGTGGACGCCATCGTTGCCATCGAGTCCCGGGGCTTTATTTTTGGCGCCCCCCTGGCCTGCCGCCTCGACAAGCCCTTCGTTCCCGTCCGCAAGGAAGGCAAGCTGCCGGGCGATACTATCGCCTCCGAATATTACCTGGAATACGGCTCCAACACCGTGGAAATGCACAAGGGCGATGTCGCGCCCGGTGACCGAGTCGTCATCATAGACGACCTGCTGGCCACCGGCGGTACCCTGGCCGCCGCCGCCTCTCTCGTTGAAGAGTCTGGTGGCGAGGTCTCCGGCTTGGGCTTGCTCATTGAACTGGAAGCCCTGGGCGGTCGCAATGTCCTGGGCGCTTACGATATCTTCTCCCTTATCCAGTATTAGCCAGGGCGCAGGCCCCGCGTACGTCCCCCTGAAGCCCCGGCCAGCGCATCAACGCTGCCCCTTGTTAAAAAATTAGACCAACTAAGTACAGGAGGAAAAGTTTCATGGCAGAAAAAACTACTGTAGGTAGTTACGAAATTACCGCCGTTATCGATATGGTCCCTCCCCCGCGGCCTACCTCTGCGATGTTCCCCGACGTTCCCGACACCGCCTGGACCGACCACCAGGATGTGCTGGAAGACGGTCAGCTCCAGCTCTACTACGGCGTATTCGTGGTCCGCTCCGACAACCACACCATTCTGGTGGATACCGGCATGGGCCCCGGACCTCATCCCAGCCGCGGCAACATTGTCGGCAATCTCTACGAGGAACTGCGGCCCGTTATGCTGCCCCCCAACGTGGACATCCATAACACCAACGTTTCCCCCTCCGACCAGGTCAACTACGTCATTCACACCCACCTCCATCCCGACCACGTGGGCTGGAACCTCCGCTACTCCGGCGGTATGCCCGCTCCCAATTTCCGGCGCGCCCGCTACATCATCCCCAAGGACGACTACGACTACTTCACCCAGCCGGAAATCCTGGAACAGAACCCCCACGTGCAGCAGCAGATTATGCCCCTGCGCCGCCTCCGCCTCCAGCAAATCGTTGAGGGCGAATACGAGGTCACCGACGGCGTTTCTACCATGCCGGCCGTCGGCCACACCCCGGGCCACCAGGTAGTCCTGGTCAATTCCGGCGGCGAGAAGGCCATGCTCGTTGGCGACCTGCTCCACTGCATCGCCCAGGTCACCGAGCCCAGTTGGTGCGCCTCCGTGGACTACGACAAGGCCGCCAGCCACGCCAACCGCGAAATGCTCCTGGACAAGGCCGAAAGCGAAGACTGGATCGTCTGCGCCGGCCACTTCCCCCCCGGCAAGCAGATTGGGAAGGTCGTCACCGAGGGCGGCAAGCGGGTCTGGCAGTCACTCTAATCCCGGCCTGCGCTTTGACCCCTTCTGAAACAAGGGCGCACGGATCTTCCGTGTGCCCTTCTTCCTTTCCTTTCAGCCAGTAATCTAATGCCTGAAGCCACTCAAAAGCAGCAACTCCACCCTTCACGGAAATCCGCAAAGGCAGGGCGTATCCAGCTCCGGGTTACGTAATACTCGCAGCATATCCTTACGTGTTCCTTCGTGGACCAGCTTCTATTCCCGCTCGTTTTGGCTTCGTGGAAACCCTCCCCGCAGGTTCACCGCTTGTATAACCCCGACACCTTTGCTACAATCGCCGCATTAAGCCCGACGCCATCAGATAGGGAATGTGTAGCTGATACGGCGGCAAACCGCCAGGGTAAGTGCCCGGGTGAGTGTCGGATTGAGGCGCTCTGCCGTGGCAATCCGGAAATGGCTAGAAATGTGACAGGAGGAGGAAGCATTATGCCATCGTTTTGGGAGAATCTAAGGTTCGCCGGTGACCGAGGCTTTGACGACATGCATGGCTACCAGGGTCTGGACATGGTTGCCTACATCAGCCATCCCGCACCCAGCGAGGGTGTCAGTTGGCCCGCCGTCATCGTCATCCAGGAAATCTTCGGCGTAAATGAGCACATTCAGAAGGTTTGCGACCGATTCGCCGCCAATGGCTACGTCGCTATTGCCCCGTCCCTTTTCCACCGCGAACATCCCAACCCCAAGCTCGGCTACAGCGGCGAAGATATGCAGGCCGGCATCAACTACATGTCCGCCATGCGGGATGAAGAGATCGTTACCGACGTCAACGTCACCCTCAACTACATCCGCAACGAGTATCAGCGCACCACCGGCCAGAAGGTCGGCATCGTCGGCTACTGCGTCGGCGGCCGGATTACCTACCTCGCGGCCACCAGTTGCCCGGGCCTCGAAGCGGCCGTTGCCTACTACCCCGGCCGCGTACTCGTCCCCTTCGGTGACGACAACCCCGCGCCCGTCGACCTGACCGGCAACATCAAGATTCCCCTGATGGGCCATTTCGGCGACCAGGACGGTAACCCATCGCCTGATGATGTGACGGCCATCGAGGCAAAGCTTGACGCCGCTGGCGTCAACTATGACTTCAAGATGTACGCCGGCGCCGGCCACGGCTTCAACTGCGACGAGCGCGACAGCTATCACGCCGAAGCCGCTGAGGACGCCTGGGCCCGAACCCTCGGCTTCTTCGACCAGCACCTCAAGAGCTAGAAGCTCTGCTCCCGCAAATGGGCGCCAGCGTCCACTAATGCGCCAAAAAAGGGCCCGGCTGTCGAACAGCCGGGCCCCTTCATCATGCCGATATTTACCTTTCCCCCGTCACCGCCACGCCAGATCCACCTCTGCGATGATCCCATACTTGTCATACAGCCGTTCCGCAATGTTGATGCGAAAACCGTCATCCTCCGGAAAAGCGTTCCGGACGTGTACCCTCCAGACATCCTGGTCCATGTCATTAACGTCGGGAAATGCGTCGTCGCACCGCACGCCGGGGTCGTACTCGTAAATCAACTCCGACGGCGGCCGCTCCAGGTACTCGGCTATGAACACCTGCACGGCGTCAATAATCTCGGTGGGCGTATGCTGATGCACGGGCTTCCTTCCGGTCAAGCTGCCAGAATGAGGGCTCTATCTGTTCCCCTGCCTGGGAAGTGATTTGGGCGAATTAAACCTGAAACTGCCCAGCATCTGGTCTATGTGGTCTGCGCAATCGGGCAGATAGGTCTCAAAGGTGTCTGCCGTTATGGTGTACTCCTGGCTTCCCACCCTGCCCGTCTGCACAATGCGAAAGCACGACTCCTTGTCGTCCTCTCCCTGGTACCGGTAGTTCACCCGAAACCAGTCATGGTCTCCGAAGTCGTCCTCGTGGGCCGACAGAAGTTCGTAAGACGCCCAGGAATTTGAGCGGCTCAGGTGTTCCCACACCTCCTGCCGGCACAGTTCCTCCACCGGGGAATCATCGGCCAGGTCCACTATCGAAATGTGCACGTACGCCGGCCCGTTATCGGGCGCCCAGAGCGTCAGATCATCATCCTCGTATTCACTGGGCAGCCAGCCCGGGGCGGCGGCAACGCGCCACTGGTAAACATCGCTCCAGTATGGTGTCCATAACGCAATGCTGTTCAGGAAAACTCTGGCCAGCTCCTGCAGCCCGAAGGCATCGTCGAAACTCAGCTCGTTGGTTTCCAGTTGCAAATAGCACACGTGCACGCTTCCCGTGGGCGACGTCATCAGGAGTATGCAGTGGATTCCCTTGATGGTTCCGCTGCCCTCCACCCGTTCCCCTGCAAATTCAAAGGCCCAGCCCCCGAATTCTTCGATTGCAGACAGCGGACCTATCTCGGCCCTGGACCATGACTGGACCATTTGAAACAGGTCTTTCCTTCGGTCCTGCGCGAAGGATTGAAGGGGAAATTTTGCGTGGGTAGTGGTCAACAGCAGGCTGGCGACACTTTCCTCGTTATGAAAGGCGGCCCCTCTTGCGTCAGCTTCGTACCGTATCCACCATTCGGGCAGCCGGATGCTGAATCCCGATTCGCCGATGTCGTGGGTCACCCAGTTCGTGCCCTTGGGTTTCGCGCCCTTAAGCTTGGCCCCTGCCGGTTCCTGGTCCTGGTCGGCCTGCTTGTTAACTACGCCCCCGCCCTTGAGGAACTCCAGCCGTTCCCTTACGGCGTTTATCGGTATCGCGAAGCCCACACCCTGGACATTGTGCTCGCCAACCCGGTCAATTCCCCAGGTGTTTACTCCTATCACGTGACCGTAGATGTTGACCAGCGGGCCTCCGCTGCTTCCCGGGTTTATTGCCGCGTCCGTCTGCAGCAGGTTGTAGCGCTTCGCCGAAATTATCCCTCGCGTGACCGTCGGGGTTCCCTTGAGCATATCTCCCAGGGGATATCCCATAACCACCACATCTTCACCCACCCTTTCCGCGTCCGAGTCCCCCGTGGTGACCGCCGCCAGGTCGGGCCGGCTGCTGACCTGCACGCATGCCAGGTCCATCTCTTCGTCCCTGCCCAGAACGACGCCCGCGGCCGCAGTCCCGTCGATGAATTCAACCGATACCGAGTCATTCCTCCCAACCACATGGGCGTTGGTTACGATGCAGCCCTGGGCATCAATAACAAAGCCCGAACCGTTGCCGTCGTCAGTCCGAATATGGACCAGGCAAGGCTCGAGCTGGCAGACAATTTCCGATAACCGAGGGGCAGGTGGGTAGTTCAATGTCATTGAAGTCCTTCCTGACCTCTTCGTGCTTCTTCCTGTTCCTTAGGGCGTGTCGTCAAATGCCGAGTTTCGTCATTCCGGCGAAAGCCGGAATCCAGAGCCCTCGCAAGAATGGCTGATATGCGCAACGATATACTCGGGGTTGTCGTCAAATTGAAAGTAGAACTCTCCGAGCCTCCCTTTTCGTCATTCCGGCGAAAGCCGGAATCCAGAGCCGTCGCAAGAATGGCTGATATGCGCAACGATATACTCGGGGTTGTCGTCAAATTGAAAGTAGAACTCTCCGAGCCTCCCTATTCGTCTTTCCGGCGAAAGCCGGAATCCAGAGCCGTCGCAAGAAAGGTCGATATGCGCAAAGATATTCCAGGACTCTGGTATACCCCCCGCTTACACCCGACACCCAACCGGCAGGAAGGACTAATTTGACGACAGCCCCTGGTGTCCTTCGTACCCCTCGTGGACTCTGGGAATCGCTACACCCCGCTGGCTCCAAAACTCTCCCGGAACCGGTACAGCGTCATTTCCGGCTCAATGGGCGCCACCGGCATGTACTCCGACTCCTCAATCTTGGCCACTATGAACCAGGGCCCGTCCTGCTCCAGCGCGTCGCAGAACACCGCCTCCAGGTCTTCCAGGTTGTTGACCGTGGCCGTGCGCGGTATGCTGCAGCTCTGCGCCACCTGCTCCAGGTCCGTTCCGAAGGCCGTGTGGCTCGACTGGTGACCCGTCTGGGCCCACTCTTCGTTGTCCCACACCACCACCACCAGGTTCTTGGGCTTTTCCCGGCCTATGGTGGCTATGGATCCCAGGTTCATCAGCAGCGACCCGTCCCCGTCCAGCGACACCACCTTCTCCTCGGTGGAAACTGCCATTCCCAGCGCAATGGACGAGCACAGCCCCATGTTTCCGTAGGTGTAGAAATTGCGGTCTCGGTGTCCGGCGTGCCACAACTCGTCGGTTGTGGGGCCCAGGTTGCTCACAATGGGAAGGTCGCCAATGTGGCGCAGCAGCATTTGGGTAGCTTCGAACCTAAGCAAGTTTGCCTCCGTGCAGCAGTTGCGTCATGCAGATGGCCACCGGTTGCCGGTTGGCGTGGCACAGCTTCAGCGCTCCATCCACAATCTTCTCCATGTTGTATTCGTCTTCCAGCGTAAAATGCACCAGCCCGAAAACGTCCAGGATGGGCCGCGTGGCTCGACCCATGGGCACCTGCGCGATGTTGAACTCCCCCGGGCCTCCCCGCAGGTTCATGAAAATCGGTATCGGCGTGCGGGCCGGTATGCACAGGCTGGCTATGGCGTTGATGCTGTTTCCGAACCCGCTGGATTGCATGAACACCGCCGAATTGCGCCCCGTCGCGTATCCACCAACCGCCACCCCGATGGCTTCCTCCTCTCGCGTTGCCGATACCAGGTGGAAGTAGGGGTCCTCGTCTATCAGGGTGGTCACCCGGTCAATCGAAATATCGGGCACATACGCCACCAAAGAGGTATCCCACTTCTTCAGTGAGTCAACTATTATGTCGTTCCATGCCATGGCTGTTTCCTTTCTGCAGCCCCTTGATTTGTATCTGAAAAGGGCAGTCACTAAAGTATCAGCAATGCTTCCGAAAGTCAAAAACCGCGCCAACCAGGTATGGTGTCGTTTCAGGCGTTTTGGAATATCGGAATGGTAGGGGCAGACCTGTGTGTCTGCCCTGGTCCCACAAATGAAACCACCTGAATCGGAGCGCCAATTATCAAACATCGATGCACAGGATGCACAGGATGTGGTGGACCAGGACAAACCCGAAAATCCTGTATATCCTGTCCATCCATGTTAATATCTCGGTTAATATCTTGGGCAGCCTGACCCTCGAGAGGTGCCATCTTGCAGATAGACCCCAACACCTTTGAGCATAACTTCTACCGCGTCCTCACCGGCGTGGTCGTCCCCCGCCCCATCGCCTTTGTTTCCACCATCTCCACCGACGGTATCGTAAACCTGGCCCCCTACTCCTTCTTCAACGCCGTGGCTTCCGACCCGCCCACCATCGTCTTCTCCTCCTCCCGCCGGGCCGGTTCCAAGGCCAAGGACACCCTGACCAATGTGGAGGAAACCGGGGAGTTTGTGGTGAACGTGGTGGTGGACGACATCGCCGACGCCATGAACCGGACCGCCGCCGAGTTCCCCGTCGAGGTCAACGAGTTTGAGATCGCCGGCCTAACCGAGGCCTCATCGGTGAAGGTCAAGGCCCCCCGCGTCGCCGAGTCCCCCGTCAACATGGAGTGCCGGTTGAAGCAGGTGGTGGACCTGGGCGTCAACCCCGAAAGCGGCCACGGCCTGGTCATCGGCGAAGTAATCTACATGCACATCCGCGACGACCTGATAAACGGCCACCGCATCAACCACCAGTTGCTCAAGCCCACCGGCCGCCTGGCTGGCAGCATGTACTGCCACACCGCCGACGTCTTTGAAATGGAACGCCCCACTTACAACGGCTAGCGAAAGAGGGGCAAGGAGTCCGGAGAAGCTCAGAAAAAGTCAGAACAAGATAGAAAAAGTACAGAAACCCAGCCCGCCAACCCCGTCGTTCCCCCGCCGGCGAACCCCTCAAACCTGCTTCCGACCCCCGCATGTAGGGGCGCACGGCCGTGCGCCCCTAACGGTTGCCATCGCCCTGCCCCAACCCGGGGCAGTCGCATTCCAGCTTTGGTTCAACCCGGTCGTTCCCGCCCAGCCGGTAACCTCGAACCTGGAGGAAACTAGTAGCTCAACAGAATTGTAATGAAGGGTTGGGGTTTAACCGTCATTCCAACTCAGGGCCCGAATGACGATACAGATTTAGCAGTCCTTATTTCAAACCTGTTGGTCTGCTAGTAAAAGCCCTGGCTTCCTGGCTCCCGCGGCTTGTCCTCGTCCGTCTCGGCAGCGGCGTCTTCCGACTCAGCCCCTGCAGGCTCGGCCCCTGCGACTTCGGACGATTCCACCGTATCTTCGACGGCAGAGTCCGTAACCGAATCCACTGCGTCCTCTGCCCCTTCGGCCACTGTAGCCTCAACAACTTCCGTGGGTTCCGCCTCCTGCACCGGCGCTGCCTCCGCTGCCGGGGCCCCCGCCTCTGCCATAACCACCGGTTCGCCCTCAATCACATCCACATCCGTCGGCTGCGGACGTCCGGTGACCTGGAACGGGACGTTCTCCTCTGGATGGGTGTCGCGGTATCGGTTCAGCGCCCCCTCCAGCGCATCAAAAAAGGCGTCCGGCTCCCGCACCCGTATCGACTGGCGACGTCCCCGCACCGGTCGCACCCGCAACTGGTCCAGGGTTGCCATAGACCCCATTTCAATCACCGCTATGTTGTTGAAGTGGATGGTCTTAACCCGTGGCATGCCGTAAGCGACGCAAAAGGCGTCGTCGTACACCAGGTATTCCCGTGGCGTGAACAGCCACGTATAAATGGCTACCGCAATACCCAGCATGAAGATAACCGAGGGATTCCCACCCATGTCCCAGAGTCCAAAAACGGCTCCGGCCCCCCAGGCTGCGATTCCCAGTGCCAGTACCAGGGTGAGGTTGAAGGGGACGCGGTCTTTGGCCGCGTAAAGAGGCTGGCCGCCGTGCGATTGCATCATATACGTTTTTCCTGAATTCGGTGGCGAGGTTTTGGTGTTTACCCGCCGTATCCGAGGCGAAATCCGAAGCGCCCACATTATATACCATCACCACCATCCCAGCTACCAACCCTGCATCCCCCGGCAACCCTCGCCAAAATGTGGTCAACCTTCGTAGGGGCGGGTTTCAAACCCGCCCTCGCCGCCCCTCGATATTTCCCCCAACCCAATTTCCGTAAAGAACCCCCTCAATGCAGTCCCGTTCGCCCCTGCGCCCTGCCGAAGGGCCTCAAATCCCTCCTGCCTGTCCGCTTGCAGGTCCGAAACCCCCTTTGCGGTATACGGCCGCCACTCCGCCTGGCATAAGTCCTGTCGCCCTGAGCTTGCCGAAGGGCCTCAAATCCTTCCTTCCTGTCCAGCCAAAGGCCCGAAATCCGGTTTGGGGAATGGCATAACCCCCGTCGTCCCCGCCCTCAACCCCGTCTTTCCCGCGCAGGCGGGAACCTCGCACCCGTCCGCCCCTAACCTGAATCCGTTCGTGGTTAACCTCGCCCCCGTTCGTGGTGAGCCCTTCGAACCACCTCGCCGCCACCCACAAGCCATGCCACCCCTGCACCCAGCCGAAGGGCCTCAAATCCCTCCTGCCTGTCCGCTTGCAGGTCCGAAACGCCCTTTGCGGTATACGGCCGCCACTCCGCCTGGCGTAAGTCCTGTCGCCCTGAGCCTAGCCGAAGGGCCTGAAATCGCCGCCCCACTACAAGGCAGGGGCAAATCAACCATTGCCATCGGTACTCTCTCCGCAATGCAGCCCCGTTCGCCCTGCGCCCAGCCGAAGCCCCCAAACCACGGTAGGGGCAGACACGCTGGTCTGCCATGGCTGCTTAGGGGGGCGTCGTCAAAAGCCGGAATCCAGATCCATCACGTAAATGGGTGATATGCTCCGCGATATACCAGGACTCTGGTATATCGCCTGTTCATTCCCGATACCTGACCGGCAGTAATGGCTAATTTGACGACACCCCTTGGAGCAACGTTTACCCGGGAATCTCCATAATGCCATTGCCCTGGCCGGAACATGGCGCTGCTGTCCCCTGCTCCTCAAATAGCCTATACTTGCCACCGGGCAATACCAGGGCGAAGGAAGCATGTATCCCCAACAGTTGGAGCGCTTCCTGGAAGAAAACCCCCAGTACCTGCTTGGCCTGCGGGTAAAGATCATCACCTCGGCCGTGTTGGTGCCGCAGTGAGTGGTGGCGGCTGAACCGAGCTTGGATATGGCGAATAACCCGGACATCCTGAAGGGCAGTGGTCCCCGCCTCCTGACCGTATCGGCATTGGCCCTCTTACTGCTCTTGTCAGTGGCCTGTCAGACATCGGCCCCTGCTACCAGTGTCCCAACTCCCACGCCAAACATCGCAGAAAGCGACCGTCTCCTGGCCCTGGCCCGGAAGTCCTACGACCAGGGCAAGTTCCAGGAAGCCTTCCAGTACTACCAGAAGTCCCAGCAGGCACGGGTTATTCCCGACGCCGCGATCCAGAACGAAACGGGGCAGACCCTGGCGCGGTTGGAACTATATCAACAGGCCCTGTCCCACTACTCCCAGGCCATAGAACTGAATGACAACACTGCCACCAGGGTAAAGCGCGGCTTTGCCCTCATCGCCACTGGCCACTGGGATGAAGCCCGGAACGACGCCCAGGTCGCCCTGGACTTGATCTCCCAAGGGCAAGGATCCGCCGACCTGCAAGCGCAAGCCCACGAAATCCTGGCCTATTCCCACGCCAGGCTCCAGCAGCACGAAAAGGCCGTGGAACACGTTGACCAGGCCATTGCCTCGGTAGCCGACGCCGCGGGCATCAGTGGCAGCTGGGTTCAGCGGCTGAGCCACTTCGTTGACATGGTGAACGAGGTGCGCCGGGAAAAGGGAACCTCCCAGGACATTGCCGTCTATCCCGCACTGGACCAAATGACTGAAGCGATAGCATGGTTGGAAACGGGAGACCTGGACAGAGCCCAGGCGCTGCTCGAAAGGAGCGCTCATCTCCATCAGGGTGATTCCTGGTTCATCGAATCCATGATGTCCAAGTCCGCCGGACAGATGGGGCATACGGAAAGAGCCGATGAGAAACACGTTTGGGCTGTAACGCTTCGGGACGGCCCAGCCCACCCGGGGAACCGCGCAGAGATAGTTCGGGCGGTGAAGGAATGTCCTTCGCCGGAGAGTTACTCCACCATATACGGGCCTCACCCGTGGAGCGCCTGCCCCGCGGAACAGGTGACGGCAGCCCAACTGATGGACCGAGCTGAAGCGATAGCCGGCATCTACCAGGAAGCAAAGGCGAGGGAGATAACTACTCCCATACCTTCGCCTACACCTCAGCCGACGCCGAGACCTACCTCTACGCCCAGAGCCCCAACGCCAACGCCAACGCCAACACCAACGCCGACTCTGACCCCCACTCCAACCTTGCGGCCACCGACCGCAACGCCAACAGTTACGCCAACTCCGACGCCGGTACCTGACCCGGAGCTGCGTCACCTTGAAGAGAAGCAGTACATGCTGGAGCTAATCAACTCAGAGCGAAAAAGGGCCGGCTTGGGCACTGTGTCGCTGGGCGACAACACTGCCGCCCAGTTGCACGCGGAGTCCTCACTGGACAACTGCTTCTCAGCTCATTGGGGCGCCGACGGGCTGAAGCCTTACATGCGGTACAGTCTGGCCGGCGGCTATCAGAGTAATGCTGAGAACGGGAGCGGACTTGACTACTGCATAAGGGCGGCGGATGGATACCGGGCAAACCAGTCCATCAAGGAAGAAATCCGGGAAGCTATGCAAGGTTTAATGGATAGCCCGGGCCACCGCAGGAACATCCTGAACAAATGGCACAAGAAGGTAAACATAGGATTGGCATGGGACAGGTACAACTTTGTTGCCTACCAACACTTTGAAGGGGACTACGTGGAGTACGACTCTCTACCGACCTTGGCAGACGGAAAATTGACCATGGCCGGCGATACCAGGAACGGTGCCGGTTTCAGGAACAGGCGCGACCTGGGAGTGACCGTGTTCTTCGACCCGCCTCCACATCATCTGACCCGGGGGCAGTTGGCAAGAACTTACTGCGTGACTAGCGGTCTTCGGGTAGCCGGACTGAGAGAACGCCTGACGGGAGGTTCCTACTGGACAACCCATAACTATACTACGACGATGACAGCATGCCCTGATCCATATGACGTGCCGGCCTCGGCGCCTGGGCCCAGGTCACCCAATGAGGCTCATGCGTTTTGGCGAGAAGCATATACAAAAAGCTCCCTCACCCCTTCACGAATTGTAACGGTTCCATGGATCGACGCTGAGAAATTTGAGGCCAGTGGCAATTCCTTCTCCGTTAAGGCGGATCTCAAGGATGTAATCAGGAAACACGGCGACGGAGTCTATACAATCATCGTCTGGGGCAAGTCGGGCGGGGAGACACTGCTGATATCCGAATATTCCATCTTCTATGGCACAGATCCCCCGGATACCTACTCTTCCAGGTAATAGCCCTATGGTCTTGCGTGTGAAGAGTTAAGGCTCAGTTATTCGTCTGAGTCCGCAAACCGAAACTCCCACCAGACAAGACTATCGCATCTTAACATTGTCCCAATCTGCACAAGGTCCCTCAACAAAAAGGAACGCCACCCCGCGCCCCCAGCCGAAGGACCTCAAATCCTTCCTGACTGTCCGCTCGCAGGTCCGAAACCCCCTTTGCGGTATGCGGCCGCCACTCCGCCTGGCATAAGTCCTGTCGCCCTGAGCTTGCCGAAGGGCCTCAAATCCCTCCTGACTGTCCGGCTAAGGCCCCGAACCCCGGTCTGGGGAATGGCATACCCCCCGCCGCCCCCGCCCCACCCCCGTCGTTCCCGCCTGCGGGGGAACCTCGCACCCGTCCGCCCCTAACCTGAACCCGCCCGTGGTTAACCCCGCCCCCGTTCGTGGTGAGCCCGTCGAACCACCCCGCCGCCACCCACAAGCCAATGCCGCCCTGCGCCTAGCCGAAGGGCCTGAAATCGCCGCCACACTACAAGCCAGGGGCAACTCAACCCTCGCCAACGTAAGTCCCTCAACAAAAATCCCATGCCACCCCGCCCCCCGCCGAAGGGCCTAAACCAAATCCGGGGTGAGATGTGCATTGCATTTCCATCGGCTATGGTATGCCATCTATCGGGCATGACGCTTAAGCCGAATTTGATATGGCTCCCGGGTAGGGGCGCACGGCCGTGCGCCCCTACGGTTCGGGGAAAATCTGAACCACTCCAATGCCAGGTACGCTCGATCTAGTTTTCACCGTGGCTTTGGCCCCAAACCCTTCTCCGTTGCCCCGCTCGCAGGTCCGATATCCGGTCTGCGGCATGACGTTTGCACCCCCAAACCACCACCCACCACCACCCCCAACCCTCCTCCTGCTAAAATTACCCAAACCCTTACCTGCTGCAGGAGGACACCCAACGGTTGGCTCGCCTGTCACGCCTCATACTCACCAACTTCCGCAACTTCGCCGCGCTGGACCTGGCTGTCCCTTCCGGCGTCGTCGTCTTCTATGGCGCCAATGCCCAGGGGAAAACCACCCTCCTGGAGGCCGTGTACCTGCTGGCCATCGCCCGCTCCTTCCGTGCCGAGAACGAACGCGAGGTTGTCAGCTTCTCCGCCGCCGCCTCCGGTGAGCCGGCCCTGGTGGGCGGTATCCTCGACAAAGCCGGCGATCGGGTTCAGGTCTATGTCGGGTATTCCTGCACCCTGCCCTCCTCCACCGTCCCCCGCCAGGGCAGCGGCGGGGCGGGGCTCAACTACTCGGTGCGCAAGGAAATTCGCGTTAACCGCATTCGCCGCACCGCCGCCGACCTCGTGGGCACCGTCGGCGCCGTCCTCTTCAACGCCGAGGACATCGACCTGGTCCAGGGCCCTCCCTCCGGACGCCGCCGCTACCTCGACATCCTCATTTCCCAGGGCAATCCCCTCTATCTCAAGGCCCTCCAGCGGTACACCCAGATAGTCCGCCAGCGGAACCGTCTCCTGCGTCTCCTCCGCGAGGGCCGCGCCGAAAGCGGCGAGCTTGAATTCTGGGACGACCGCCTCGTAACCGAGGGCGCCTGGCTCTGCTGGCAGCGCTCCGAAGCCCTCACCCGGCTCGGCCAGTTGTGCGCCGACCACCACCGTTCCCTTACCAGCCCCGGGGAACTCCTGTCCCTTCATCACCTCCCCAGCGTTCCCGTGGGCGACAGTGTTGAAGCCACGGCCCAGCATTTTCGGAGCGCGCTGGCCGACCTCCGCCCCCGCGAACTGGCCACTGGCAGCACTGCCCTGGGTCCCCACCGCGACGACTTCAAGCTCCTGGTGGACGGCGTGGACATGGGTACCTTCGCCTCTCGCGGACAGGCCCGCACCCTGTCCCTGTCCCTCCGCCTGGCCGAGGCATCCTACCTGCTCCAGGTCCGCCAGGACGAACCGGTGGTGCTGCTGGACGATGTGTTGTCCGAAATGGACGAGGATCGTCGCTCCCGCGTTCTCGGGAAGATTGTCCACTACGGCCAGACCCTCATCACCACCACCGACCTCGACCTGGTTCACAGCTACTTTGGCAGCCAGGCCACCTACTTCCGCGTCCACAACGGCGCCGTCACCCCCCTGCAAACCATGTGACGCTCCCCCGGTACGGTCAGGTTTCAAACCCGCTCCTGACCCTGCCAACAAAGGAACCTGAAAGAACCCCAACACCCACGGCAATGGCCCAGGCCAACAGCGCCATCGCGCCCAAAGCTCAAACCATAGGAGGCCCCAACCCCCCCAACCCATAACCCATGTCGCCCTGAGCCTGCCGAAGGGCCTCAAAACCTTCCCGACTCTCCGGTTGCAGCCACGATACCTGCTCTTCCGGATGCGGCCCACCCCCCCAACCCGCCAGTCATGTCGCCCTGAGCCTGCCGAAGGGCCTACAATCCATACCACATACCATGCCCAGCCGACCGCAACCAACACCAAAACCGAAGTTCCCCCCTCGCCCTATGGGAGAGGGGCCGGGGGTGAGGGCCCCCCTCCGCGTACAACTCCCCCCGTTCGCCCTGCGCCTGGCCGAAGCCCCCAAACCCTCGTAGGGGCAGACCCACGTGTCTGCCCTGGCTGCTGCCCATTCAACCAACCCAATTCCCAAAAATTAGTCCCCCCGTTCGCCCTGCGCCTGCCGAAGGGCCGCAAAACCTTCCCTACTGTCCGGCTACGGGCCCGATAGTTGGTCTGCCGGATGCGGCCGAAGCCCCCGACCCGCCAGTCATGTCGCCCTGAGCCTGCCGAAGGGCCTCAAAACCCTACCGACTGTCCGGCTACGGGCCCAAAAGCTACTTCGCGGAATGGTGTTTCGATTCCTTTATCCTTCCACAACGACAATTTCCTTAGGGAGCGTCGTCCAAAGCCGAGTTTCGTCTTTCCGGCGCAGGCCGGAATCCAGAGCCCTCGTAAGCTTCGTCATTCTGGCGAAAGCCGGAATCCAGACCCGTCGTAAGAATGGGTGATATGCTCCGCGATATACCAGAGTCCTGGTATATCGCCTGCTTACACCCGCTACCCAACCGGCAGGAAGGACCAATTTGACGACAGCCCCTAATCCAGCCGTCGTATGTTTGGCATGCCGATCATGGTCATGATGCTGACGACGCTGAGTATGGCGCCGTTTATCAGCAGTGCCCCCGGGGCTCCCACTATCCCGGCCAGTGCTCCCACTCCCACGTGTCCCACCGGCGCAAATCCGATGCTCAACACCCAGGAACCCATGGCTCGCCCCCTTTCCTCGTCAGACACAAGCTCCTGCATGAGGGTCTTGTACAGGGTGTCAACTGCCATGGCACAGGCGTTGACGAACAGCAGCACCCCCAGGAATGAGTAGATGTTTCCGGACAGGGAGAAGCACATCAGCCCGCCGCCAAATCCGATGGCCGTTACGAACATCAGCAGTCCCTTCTTCCGGTAAGCGCCCAGGCCGGCCAGCAGCCACAAGCCCAGCAGGCCCCCGGTCTGGCGTCCTGCGGTCATAATGCCCAGTCCCGTCGGCCCCACGTGCAGAACGTCCTTGGCAAACACCGGGAGCAGGGTCATGTGGGTAAAGCCCAATACCTCGGTAACCGCCGTCAGCAGCATCAGCGCCAGAAGGAAGCGACGACTGCGCAGGAGGCTGAGGTAGCCCACCAGGTTCCCCCATACCGATACGAAGGCTGTGCGGGTGGACCTCCCCGGGTTGGTGAGGGCCAGGGTTGCCAGCGCGCCGCACAGGTAGCAGACCCCCGCCGCCACAAATTGCCAGCCGGCGCCGGCAATCTCGATGAGAGCCCCGGAAGCCAGGGACCCGACTATTCCCCCACCCTGCATGGCCATGGCCCCTAGGGCCAGCCCGTTCAGGGAAAGGCCGGAACCCACGATGTCGAAGGTATAAGTCTGCCGGACCGTAAGGGTGAAGGCGAACATGGTGCCCAGGGCCGCAACCAGTCCAATCACCAGCCACACATTGGTCAGGCTCCCCAGTAGCAGCAACAGGGCCATCACGAACGCCACTGCCGCAGCGCCCACGTTGCCGATTCGCAGCAGCAACCGCCGGTCCCAGCGGTCGGTGATGGCCCCGGACAGTATGCCGAACAGGAAGAAGGGCAGCATGCGGGCCGCGGCCCCTACGCCCACCATCAACTCGGACCCGGTAAGCTCGAAGATGAGCCACCCCACCGAGACTTGCTCCATCCCCGTAGCCAGGGAATAAAGGAGCGTGGATGCCCAGAGCAGGCGGAAATCCCTGATGCGCAGTGAGGCCGACCAGTTCCCAATACCAATCATTGGCCGATGATACACCCATCACCGGCGCTGTCCCCTGCGGCCCCAATCCTTCCAGGGTATTTCGATTATCTTGATAGAGTCTCTCCCCCCGTTCGTCCTGAGCCTGTCGAGGGGCCGCCCGGAATGGTGTTTGGACTACTTGGAGACTATCTCAAAATCCCTTCCCCCTCGACGGGGGAAGGTTAGGATGGGGGTGATCCCTTCCTCCCATGACGGGGGAAGGGCAGAGCCTGTCCTGAGCCTGCCGAAGGAATGGGGGTGAGGGCCCATCCGCAGGTCAACCCCTGCATTTGTACTCAAAATCCCCCCTCGCCCTATGGGAGAGGGGCCGGGGGTGAGGGCCGTCCCCCTCTCACCTAGGCGCAGGGGAAAGACAGAGGCCATTCCAATAATCCCTTCCCCCTCGACGGGGGAAGGTCAGAGCCTGTCCTGAGCCTGCCGAAGGAATGGGGGTGAAGGCCCACCCGCAACCGACCCTGAAAACCCAAAATCCCCCCTCGCCCTATGGGAGAGGGGCCGGGGGTGAGGGCCACCCCCCAAACCATGTCGCCCTGAGCCTGCCGAAGGGCCTGAAACCCTTCCCGCCAGTCCGGCTACGGGTCCGAAACCCGCTTCGCGGAATTGTGTTGGTATTACCTAAACCTTCCACAGCAACAATCTCCCCAAAGCCCGATTGCTCGTGGTAAGGGCCCCCGTCAAAAAAGGCCCCGGTGATATACTTTTCGTAGTCAAAACGCAGAAACCATTTCTTAATCTCCCCCATGGCATTCTGCAGGCGCGGGGAAGGCAGAGGAGAAAAATGCATTTCCTGGAACCCTGGCTGCAAGAACTGGGCCTCGTAGCCCAGGCGTGGCATCCCGTTATCGCCTTTTCCATATTCCTCACCGGGGCGGTCTTTGCCTTCCTGTTCCACACGGTCATCTACCCCGTTGTTCTGAGGTTCACCAACTTCACCCCCCCCAACCTCGACGTAAGCCTGCTCCAGGCCTTTCGCCGCCCGCTGACCCTGGGAATTCTCGTGGGAGGCCTCTACCTGTCCCTGGTCCTGACCTTCGACTTCACCCTTACGGTAAGGCATGCCATCGACCGCGCCGCCGGCCTCATCGGCCTGGTGTTGGGAGTCTTTGCCGCCAGCGGTTTGGTATCCGCCCTGTTCAACTGGTACTACGACGAGATTTCTCCCCATACTCCCACCACCCTGGACGACCGCATCATCCCCATGCTCCGGCGCATTGGCATGGGCCTCGTTTATGCCTTGGGCGGCCTCCTGGTCCTAGACCTGTTGAATGTCAACATCAGCCCCATCCTGGCCAGCCTTGGCCTCGGCGGTCTGGCGGTGGCCCTCGCCCTCCAGCCCACCCTGTCCAACCTCTTTGCCGGTACCTACGTTATGACCGAGGGGGTCGTAAGCCAGGGCGACTACATCGAACTGGAGAACAACGTGGCCGGCTATGTCATCGACGTCGGCTGGCGCAGCACCCGTCTGCGCACCTGGACCAATAACCTGGTGGTTGTGCCCAACTCTCGTTTCGCCGAAACCATCATCACCAACTTCCAGGGACCCATCCCGGCGGTGAACATCTACCTCACCTGCGGCGTAAGCTACGACAGTGACCTCGTCCGGGTGGAACAGGTCTGCAGGGAAGAAATGGACCGCCTTCTGGAGTCGGACCCTCGCGCTGTGAAGGACTACGGCGCCTACTTCGCCTACGAGTCCTTCGACGATTCCAACATTACTTTCTATCTCTTCATCCAGGCTCGCGACCGCATCGCCAGCTTCGAGGTCCAGTCCGAGCTTATCCGCATGGTTCACCAGCGCTTCCTGGAAGAAAACATCGTCATCAACTACCCCATGCGCACCATCAACTTCGCTGGCGAGCCGGTTTCCGGAATGTCAGCGCAGGCAAACGCCGGAAGCGGTCAACCCGGCCCCCAACGGGCAGTCGCCTACCGAGCCCAGGGTACTGCGCCAGTGGGCAGCGGCGGTCAGGAAGCCCCGGCCTCCAGCGTCGCCCACGCCGAAGGCCCGGATGGTCCGGACGCGCCGGGACCGGACTTCGGGTGATTGCAGGGTCTCCCACCGAATCCCGGATTACTGAATGCATGCGTCATATCACCCGCTCTTGCACGTAATCCCACCAACCTTTTCTATATATAGATAACATACGCTATAAATGCCAATTTAATTGCGAATTATGAGCGCAATGTGTATATTTGCGCTTGTTCCCTACTGTTGTTCTGGGAAACCCTCACACCGGGAGTCCTGCCCTTAAATCCAGACTAATCGAGGTTAAGCATGATGTACCTGAGAAGGCTTTGTCTCTACGCATTCCTCGGCCTTATCCCCATCATGCTGCTTGCCTGCCAGGGGGAAAGCGCCCCGGACACCCAGCCTGAGCCCGCCAGCGCAGCCCAACCTTCCCAGCCCAGTGGGGGCGCGCCTGCCAACGCAGCCCAGTCCGCGGTAACCCCGGCCCCCATAGAACCGCAACAATCTGCCGCATCCATGTCCGCCGCCGCGCCGGGCAACACGCCAGAATCCGCTGCCACCCCCGCTGTCGAGCCAACGGCAATACCCATACCAACCGAGACGCCCGCTGCTACCCCTACCCCTACCCCTGCTCCGACTCCGACGCCAACTCCGACGCCGGAACCCCCGCCGCCACTCCGGCGCCTCCTCTGACTCCCACCGAAATCAGTGACTTGGTGGAATCCAGTTTCCCCTGGACACAGGCCCAGAACCCTGACTACCTGCCACAATTAGCTCAGGAGTTTCTTAATAGAATCTTGCAAGCGCAGCCACAACTTTCTACCTGGATTCAAGATGTCAAATGGCTGGAACAGGAGCCCGGTGTTAGTGAGCTGATCGCCTTGTTAGTACTCCAATTGATTGCTGAGAGGTACGGTGTCTATGATGGCTCTTTGCCCCACGCAGTAGGGGAGGCGCAATGGCTCTTGGATGGCATAAGCGAAGATGAAGCCACGTATCTCTTCAACGTGGCTATCCTGATTAGTGAGTCGAGTGCTGCGGTTCCCGGAATCTCCGACTCGTCGGGTCTTCTTCAGGCAATTGAGCAACCGGACAGCTACTTGGCCTCGGCCCTCAATAAATACCCTCCGGCTGAAGTGGAGAGAAATCAGCAAATTGCTTCGAGATTCCCGTGGGCGCAGGCCGAGGGGCTCGATTATGTTGGACTTTTCTCCCTGCAGTTCCTTGAAGGTATCCAGAGGAAGTATCCCATGATCCTCGACCTGATACAGGATGTTCCGTGGTTGAAGCAAAGTCCGAACTACTTGGAGACAATGATGTTAGGGGCGCTAGAGGATACCCTTACTGTTTACAAGGGAGACGATGCAGCCTTGTTGCAAGCCGTTGGGAATGCCAATTGGCTTCTGGACGGCATAACCGATTCAGAGGCTACTTTCCTCACCAACTTGACTTACGGAAAACCCGACTCGGCGGCCATTCTGCAGGCGTTTGAAAGCCCACCCGCCGGCCTGGTTTCGGTCTCAGCACCGTCGGCGACAACGGAACTGGCATGGGCCGAGGACGGGCTTACTGCCATAGAGGAGGAGGCCCTGTCTTATCTGCAGGAAACTCAGCGCAGGCATCCATCCGTAGCGGCCGCGATAATGGACGCCCCCTGGCTTGCCAACGGCATCGATGAATACGACCGCTTCATGCTTTGCACCCTTGCGACCATCAACGAAACCGCAACTGCGCAAGCTGTCATAGACAGCATGATTCGAAAGGGCGCAGCGAATATCTCTCCAGGAGTAAAGGACTCCTTGCCTCCATGCTCAGCTTCGCCAATTCGAGATAGTTCGGGCGAAATCGACTGGATACAAGACGGTTTGACGGAAATTGAGGAAGAGGCATTGAGTTATCTGCAGGAAACTCAGCGCAGGCATCCATCCGTAGCGACCGAGATAATGGATGCCCCCTGGCTTGCCAACGGTATCGATGAATACGACCGCTT
This sequence comes from SAR202 cluster bacterium bin22, assembly GCA_002238505.1. Taxonomy (GTDB): domain Bacteria; phylum Chloroflexota; class Dehalococcoidia; order Lucifugimonadales; family UBA3495; genus Bin22. The sequence goes on from MPMM01000008.1 coordinate 69,809, forward strand.
CATGCTTTGCACCCTTGCGACCATCCACGAAACCGCAGCTGCGCAATCTGTTATAAACAGCATGATTCCCAGGGGATCATCGATTATCCCGCCAAATGTAAAGGATTTCTTGCCTCCCTGTCCTTAGTTGCCCTGCATCACTCTCGCCAGCTGAGTCTGGTCCCAGGACCGGTTGGCTGCAACCGGGCAGCAGACAATGAGCTTCCCGCAAGTCTTGCAGCGACGGATGTCCAGGTGGCCAGCGAGGTATTGAAGGCGCCGCTTGCCCCTGGCCAGCGATTTTCCGGGTACAAATCGGCCGGATTTCACGACAGCCCTCCGGCCGGGTTCGTACCCTCCCAGGTCCTCCGGCATGGGGAAATCCCCGGTGCGTACAATGCCAGGGTAACCCGGAAACCCCCGCCAAACCCGGCGACGGCGGCAATCCAACTCAAGGCCCGGTGACATCAACAATGAACATTTCCTTTTCGGCAGGACTTGCCATGTTTTGTTACGCTTTTCGTAAAACGCCTGTTTCTGAAGCGCTATCAATCCTTCATAAATTGCAATAGTTGACAATTGGAACAAGAACTATTATCGTTCACTGCACCAATGTAAACTTTTTGCCTGTCAAGCAGAAATAGGAGGAGAACTATGCTAAAGATTGGGCACGAGGTTGTCCGCCCGGGAAGGAACATGGGCGAAGCCGAAGTAACCATTCCGGTCCCCGAGGAATTGGAAACAGTTCCTGGTATTCCTATGACTTCGCGTGAAGTTGACTGGTACGCCCGCGAGTATCCGCTGGAATCCATCAACATCACCGAGCGCGCTTCCCGCGACTGGGCCAACACCCTTCGCGACCAGCACGCCGAAATGCGCGAAATCCGGAAGGAGCACGAAAAGCTCAACCGGCCCCTGATCATGGCCTGCCGCATGACCGGCGACCTGGAGCCTACCGCCGAGCCCACCGGCGAGGACGTCAGCGAGCTGATCAAGTCCAAGGCCCGCGAGTTGGGCTTCGTCGAAGTCGGCATCACCGCCTTCGACCACCGCTATACCTTCCAGAGCAAGAAGGGCAGCACCACTTACTACCCGCACTTCGTCGCCCTCGCTTACGAGCAGGACTTCGAACCCACCCAGACCATCCCCAGCGTTGACGCCGAGATCGTGCACTCCAGCACCTATCGGACTGAAGGCGCCGCGGCTCTGGAACTGGGCAACTTCGTCCGCGGCCTGGGCTACCACGCGCAGGTAATGGGCTCCGGCGACTCCGCCGGCCCGTACATTCCCATGCACGTGGCCGCCGGTACCGGCCAGCTGGGCGCTTGCGGCTACCTGCTGACCCCCCACGTCGGCTCTCGCTGCCGCCTCGTCGGTCTGACCACCGACGCCAATGTCACTCATGACTCCCCAGTGGACTATGGCATCCACGCTTTCTGCCAGGTGTGCCAGGTCTGCGTGAACCGCTGCCCCGGCCGCGCCCTCATGCGCGACAAGATCTGGTGGCGGGGAATTGAGAAGAACAAGCTCTACTTCAAGCGCTGCCGCCCCGTCATGGCCCGCTACCTGGGCTGCGGCATCTGCATGAAGGTCTGCCCCATCCAGAAGTATGGCCTGAAGAACGTCATGGACCACTATGCCGAGACCGGTCAGGTACTGGGCAAGGGCACCCACGACCTGGAAGGCTACACCCTGGAAGGCAAGGGCTACTTCGGCCCCGGCGAAATGCCCGTCTTCGACGCCGCTTTCTTCGACATGCCTCACGGCGGTACTGACGAGCACGCTTTTGAGCTCTTCAAGCAGAAGGCCACGGCTGCCGGTGGCGAAGTCACCGAGGACATGATGGATGAACTGAAGGACGGTCTGGTCAAGGCCCTCTTCCAGGCCACCGACAACCTCGGCATGATGGACGAGGACGCCGACTACATCTAGTCACTGTCCCCTGTCCGTCCCGGACCAGACCAGAAGAGGCCAGCATCCCTGCGATGCTGGCCTTTACTTATGCCTCCCTGGTTCGCCGCCCCTGCCCTCCCGGTCCGCCGCCCGGGTTCTGCCAGTCCCCGTTAACTGCCCAATGGGATCTGTCCCCGGGGTAGCGTTTCGCATTAGGCAATGCACAATGCCAGGTCGGGGTGATGTCTCGTGGAAATCCCTTGTCCACCGGCATCCAGCGGGGCGTCGGCTGACTGTTGAAGCAGCTTGTAAACCAAAGCCACCGTGGAAACTACGTCGAGGGTACCTGGTACTGGAGTGGCATTAGTTCAGATTTCTCCTGAACCGCAGGGGCGGGCTGCCGTGCGCTCCCACCCGGGCGCCATATCAAATTCGCCTTAAGCGTCACGCCCTCATAGATGGCATACCATAGTCGATAGAAGGGTAATGCACATCCCACCCTGGCTTTGGTTTAGTTGAACCCTCGGGCCTCGGAACGGTAGCCGTAGAAGTTGTCCCCGTCTCCGTCATTCTCCACGAAGACGTAGATGGGCGAGTCGTCGCCCTGGCTCCACCTGGCTGTACCCGCGCATTCCACCCTGGAGGGGCTGCTGACAAAGACCCGAAGGTTGTAAACCTTCAGGATCGCCGCGTCCTGCTGCCGGCTCAACTCCTGGCTCAGTTCCGCAACCGCGCTGCAGTTGGTGGAGCCCAGAATGTGTGTCCGCAGAATCTGGTCTGCCCTTCCCGAGGTGTCCAGTTCGGCGAAAGAGCCAAGCGGGGCCCGCTGCACGGCTGAAGGGTCAACCGGAGCGGAGGTCGGTACTTCCTGCCGCTGTATAACCAGCGTCGGCGCCGACGGAGTGGGATAAGGGGTATAGGTTGGCTGCGGCGTGGGCGTTGCTGCCGCTGTGGGCGCGGGGTAGGGAGTATAGGTCGGATAGGGCGTCGCCGTGGGATAGGGCGAGGCCGTGGGCAGCGGTGTACCCGTCGGGTATGGAGTGGAGGTGGGATAAGCCGTGGCCGTAGGGTAGGGCGTATTGGTGGGCCAGGCCGTCGCCGTGGGGACCGCCGCCAGTTGATTGACTACTTCGGCCTGTACGGTGGCCTGAACGTTCGGGACAGTAGCCGTCGGCTGCGGTTCGGAAGTGCACGCTATCGCCACCGCCGCCAGACTCAGGGGAACTGCCAACCGCAAAGCCCTAGCCAGTACCTTAAAGTTAACTGTCATCATCTAAAAGTGTCCTCAATCGGTTGCATATTAGCAAGAGACTATAGCAGACCCGCCCGCTTCTTACCTTGCCCACGGGCGTTGCCTTTTAGGCAGTTTGGGGACTTGGCCTTATCCCGAATTGCCGGGATTCTCCAATTCGAGGTCCGGCAATAACGCAATTCCTGTAAGAGAGAGAGCATTGCTATACAGTTTGACAATACATCACAAATATAATACTATAAGACTGTAACAGTATCACAGTGTTATAGTAATATCAGATGAAACCTGACTAATCAAGGAGGTTAACCATGCCGACTGTAAGGATCGACGACGAAGTTTACGAGTGGCTTCAGTCCTTGGCAGTACCATTTCAAGATACCCCAAACTCAGTGCTGCGACGAGTGGCGGGGCTAGAGGACGCGTCCACATCCCAAACGGAAATTCAAACAAATTCGACGATGAGCGAAAGCGAAAATGAAGGAGAAAAAATGGCTTCAACTAGAACATCGGGAAGAGAACTAAGTAGAACTTTCGGAATTAGCGGTAAGCAGAGCTTGTACAGCGACACCGGAACCTTTTACGAAAATCTGACAAGGTTCCCTGGCATTCTTTGGGATAGACACGGCTATGTTAGGTTCCTAGCTGAAGATGACTATTTGAGATCACCCTACCTACAAATTGGCAAGAAGCTAAATGTTCCCAACGGAGGAATTTCCTCTATCCCTGGGTACACTTGGGCCAGGTAGTTAAGAGTAATCAACAGCATCTCATATAAAGCGTTATTGGGCAGCCCCATGAAGATTGGAAGCTAGATTGCCCATCCTTGACCCACGCCCTTGCTGCGGGTAGGATTGTGCTGACAATCAGGCAAGCTTGGAGGCCACGCAAACATGCCCAATTACACCGAAGAATTTGTCGAGGTTGGAGGCTCAAAAGTACAGTTGCGCAAGGGAGGCTCCGGCGATCCCCTGCTGGTGCTGCACGGGGCCGGCGGCAGCGGCGGCTGGCTGCGCTACCTCGATGCCCTGGCAGAACGGTTCACCGTTTATCTGCCCTCCCATCCCGGGTACGACGAATCCGAGCGGCCCGAGTGGATGGAAAACATGCACGATATGGCCTGCTTTTACAACTGGTTCATTGAGAGCCAGGGCATCCAGGGCTGCCGGGCCATGGGATTCTCCATGGGTGGCTGGCTGGCCTCGGAATTGGTGGCAGCCGCCGGACCCGTCTTCAGCAAGCTTATGCTGGTGGCTCCGGTGGGCATCAAGCCCAATGAGGGGGAGATTGCCGACGTCTTCATCATCACCCCGGCCCAGGTTATCGAATTGCTGTTCCACGACCCTTCCCAGGCTCCCGAGTACGATCAGGTTTTCGGCCAGACGCCCACCCCTGAGCAGATGGCCGTACTGGAGCGCAATCGGGAAATGTCGGTCCGCATCTGCTGGAAGCCCTACATGCACAGCCTGAGCCTGGCCGACCGTCTGGCCCGCGTCAACATCCCCACCCGCATCCTTTGGGGACGGGACGACCGGCTGGCTCCCGTCGAGTGCGGCAGCCTGTACCAGCAGGCCATCCCCGGGTCCGACCTGGTAGTTATTGACAACTGCGGCCACCTGCCCCAGATGGAAAAGACCGACGAGTTCCTGCAGGCGGCCAATTCGTTCCTGTAAGTCCGATCTTTATTCACATGGATGGGCAGGATGAACAGGATATTTATTCTTCAGGGCGGGAGATTTCTGCCCTCAATCCAACACAATCCTGTACATCCTGTACATCCATGTTTTGCAGAGGAGGAGAGCTTTGCTGCCACGATTCCGAGTTAACCTGGAAGATGCCATCAACGTATCCGGCGACGACCTGAAGGCCACCGTCGCCGCGATTTTTGAAAAGGTGGGCGTGCCCGCCGCAGACGCCGAACTGGGCGCCGACGTGCTGGTGCTGGCCGACCTGAGGGGTGTGGACAGCCACGGTGTCTCCAACATGCTCCGCAGTTACCTGGGCGGTTACCAGCGGGGCGAAATCAATCCGCAACCCAACATCAGCATAGTCCGCGAAACCGCCGCCACCGCCAGCATAGACTCGGACCGGGGATTGGGCACCATCGTAACCCCCAAGGCCATGGACATCGCCATCCAGAAGGCCAAGGAGGTTGGCGTTGGCATGGTGACCATCGGCAACTCCCGCCACCTGGGAATGGCCTCTTACCACGCCATGCGGGCTGTCGAACACGACATGATTGGCGTCTGTATGACCAGCGCCCCGCCGCGCATGGTTCCTACTTTCGGCGCGGAACCCCGCCTTGGCACCAATCCCATTGCCGTAGCAGTACCGGCCCGCAACGAGGCCCCCTTCGTATTTGACGCCGCCACCAGTTCCGTGGCCCAGAACAAGATCGAAATCGCCCGCCGCCTGGGCGCCGACCTGGAGCCCGGCTGGCTGGCCTCCGAGGATGGCACCCCCATCATGGAGGAAGTGCCCGTACCTGAGAACTACCACCTGCTCCCCGTGGGCGCCACCCGGGAACTGGGCTCGCACAAGGGCTACGGTCTCGCCTGCGTGGTGGACATCCTGGCCGGCGTGCTGACGGGCTTTGGCTACGGCGCCGTTCCCGGACGCCCCAACTTCGGCCACTACGTCGCTGCCTACAACGTCGCCGGATTCGACGACCCCGACCACTTTAAGGACGAAATGGACGGCTGGCTCCAGATGATGAAAAGCACCAAGCCCGCCCCGGGCCACGACCGCGTCCTGGTGGCCGGCCAGCCCGAGGCCGAAATGGAAGCCGTCCGCCGCAAGGAAGGAATTCCCCTGCACCCCGAAGTGGTCCAATGGGTACGGGACACCTGCGCGGAACTGTCGGTCCGCTGCGTGTTTTAGGGGATCGGGACAGGTCGGAAACCTGTTGACATCGGATTATCCGGACTTGGTAGAGAGAAGGACTCACACAACCATGAAAGCAGTCTGGTTTGAACAAAACGGCCCGGCGGAAGTAATGCAGGTGGGCGAGATGCCCGAACCCGAACCGGGCCCCGGCGAGGTCCGCATCAAGGTGATCTCCTCCGGCGTAAACCCGTCGGACTGGAAGAGGCGCCTGGGTACGACCTCCCCCATGGCTTTCCCCCGGGTTATTCCCCACCAGGACGGCGCGGGAGTTATTGACCGGGTGGGGCAAGGAGTCCCGGATTCCCGCATTGGCGAAAGGGTCTGGCTTTTCGAGTCCCAGTTTGGGCGTCCCTTTGGCTCGGCGGCGGAATACACGGTACAGCCAGCGGGCCACGCCGTGCAGATGCCCGACTCCATCACTTTCGAGCAGGGCGCCTGCCTGGGCGTACCCGCCATGACCGCCCACCGCTGCCTGTTCGCCGACGGCCCACTGGATGGCAAGGTGGTCCTGGTGCCCGGTGGCGCCGGCGCTGTAGGCCACTACGCGGTCCAGGAGGCCAAACTGGCCGGGGCCACCGTCATCAGCACCGTCAGTTCCGACCACAAGGCCGCCATTGCCACCGCCGCTGGCGCCGACCACATCATCAACTATCGGTCCGAAGACGTGGTCGCCCGCATTATGGACATTACCGGCGGCGAGGGAGTTGACCACATCGCCGAGGTGGACTTCGCCGGCAACTTCCCGGTGACCAGCCAGGTTTTGAAGACTAACGGCGTGGTAGCCATCTACTCGTGGGGAACCATCCAGCAGCCCCCGGTTCCGCTCCAGTTCCGCAACAGCAACACCCTGGTGCGCAACGTGCTGGTGTACGAAATGCCCGAGCCGGCCAAGGAAGCCGCCATTGCCGACATTACCGCCTGGCTGGAGTCCGGCGCCCTTTCCCACCAGGTCGGCCCCCACTTCCCGCTGGAGGAGACGGTGGCCGCCCACCTGGCCGTGGAAGGCGGCGCTGTCGGCAACGTGATCGTTGACGTGGGGGAAGAGTAGCCCACTCAGCGCAAGGCCGGGATCAGATTCTCGCAGCTTGTGATGCCGGGGTTGTACCGCTCAGGTCTGAATACCCCGGCTGTTTTCTATCTGGCCGATTTCTATTTGGAGGGAAGCCGTGAAAGGAAGCGAAACCCGTATCCTGACCACCCACACCGGAAGTCTGCCCCGCCCGGAAAGTCTGGTGGACATGCTGGCAGAGGTGGCCCAGGGCGCGCCTGTTGACGAGGTCGCCCTGGAGTCCGCCGCCAGCGAGGCCACCAGGAAGGTGGTCGCTTCCCAGTTGGCGGCCGGGGTGGATGTAATTAACAACGGTGAGCAGTCCCGCGTCAGCTTCTCCACCTACGTCGTCCAGCGCATGTCCGGGTTCGGAGGGACCTGGCAACGGCGGGGCCACCGCGACCAGAACGAATACCCCGGTGTGGTTCGCCCCCGCCGCATCCAGCTGACCCGCGACGTCCCCGCCTGTGTGGGTCCGGTATCCTACCAGCGGCTGGACCTGGTGGAAAGCGAATGCCGCCAGTTTCTCGACGCTGTCAGCGCTGCCGGTGAAAAGCCCGAGGACATGTTTATGACCGCCGCATCCCCGGGCATCGTCGCCCTGACCCTTGGCAACCAGTTCTACGACAGCCACGAAGAGTACGTCTTTGCCCTGGCCGAGGAACTGCGCAAGGAATACGAGATTATCGTAGCCAGCGGCCTTACGCTGCAGCTGGACTGTCCCGATCTGGCCATGGAACGCCACATTTCCTACCAGGACGAACCCCTTTCGGCCTTCCAGGAGGTCGTAGCCCTGCACATACGGGCCATCAACCACGCCCTGGCCAGCATCCCCCGGGAGCGGGTGCGGCTGCACGTTTGCTGGGGAAACAGCGAGGGCCCCCACATCTACGACGTACCCCTGGAAGACATTCTGGACATTCTGTACGAGGCAAATGTGGGCGCCCTCGTCATGGAAATGGCCAACCCCCGCCACGGCCACGAGCACCGCGTGTACCGCGACCGTCCTCTGCCCGAGGGCATGCTGCTGGTTTCGGGCGTCATCGACACCAAGACCAACTATGTGGAGCACCCCAGGCTGGTGGCGGATCGCCTGATCCAGGCTGCGGCGGCCGTGGACGGCGACCCTACCCGCCTGCTGGCCGGCACCGACTGCGGCTTTGACACCTCCGCCGGCTCCAACCGAGTGGTCCCCGACGTGGTCTGGCTGAAACTCCGGGCCATGCGGGAAGGCGCCGAAATTGCCACCCGCGAACTTTACTAGCGAAGGCAGAAGCAGCGATTCTCCGGCGAAAGGGTTCTTGCGCCTAATGCCGCCCGCCGGCCACCCCCGGACCGTGTCTCCCCGAGCGCAGCCGAAGGGCCTGAAAACCTTTCTGCCGTCACCCCGCAAAGCAATAAGCCAATGTCGCCCTGAGCTTGCCGAAGGGCCTCAAGTCCTTCCCAATTGTCCGCCTACGGAGCCGAAATCCGGTCTGAAGGACAGTGTCCGGATCATTTAATCCTTGGGAAGCTACAATCTCCCTGAAGCGTGATTGCCCTGGCATCTCCTTCACTGCAGTTTCCAACTTGTGCCTGCCGGTCTATAATCAAATAAGACTGACGCTCAACCGATCACCCCAGCCTGTTCAAATTGGGGGCCGCCATGTCCCGCCTGCTCATTCCCTTCCTGATGATGCTCCTGCCCCGGTTCCTGCCCAACATCATCCGTTACTTCATGCTGGTTTGGCGTCTCACCTTTGACCGGCGTGTGAACATCATCCTGCGGGCGCTGGTTCCGCTGTCCCTGGTCTATGTAATATCCCCCATTGACCTCATCGGGGACAGGCTACCCCTCATTGGCCGGGCGGACGACATCATTATTGTGGGTATTGCGGTGCTGTTCCTCGTAAAGCTGGCCCCGCCCCACGTGGTGGACGAGCACCTGGGCCGCGCCGCTCCCTCCGACCGTCCCGAGGACAAGGACCCGTCACAGGTGGTGGACGGCGAAGCCCGCTTTATCGATGACGACTGAGGAAGGCCGGCTGTCCAGGGCCGCTGACCCCGCCCTCATTCCCGGCGCGGGCCCTGAAGCTCGCCAGGCGCACAACTTGGCCGTACTGCAGCAAACGGGCATTTCCCTATACGTCCACGTCCCCTTCTGCCAGACCAAATGCCCCTACTGCGACTTCAACACCTACCAGGGCATCGAGGGCCTGATGTCGCCCTTCTTGGACGCCCTGCTGACCGAGATTGCCACCTGGGCGCGGGCCTTGAACCACCCGCCGGTCAACACCGTCTTCTTCGGCGGGGGAACTCCCTCCTACCTTCCCGACGGCTTCCTGGGCAGGATTATGGAGGCCATCGGCCGGGGTTTTTCCGTTCGTCCTGACGCGGAGATTACCATCGAAGCGAACCCCGGTGATTTGATGAGTCCCGACAAAGCTGGCAGCCTGCTGGCCCAGGGCATCAACCGGATCAGCATTGGTGTGCAGTCGCTGGACAACGACCTGCTCAACCTGCTGGGCCGCCGCCACGACGCCGACCAGGCCATTGGGGCTTTCCGAACTGTCAGCGAAGCCGGCTTCGACAACATCAACCTGGACCTCATCTACGGTCTGCCCCGCCAGTCCCTGGAACAATGGCAGGACACCCTGAGCCGCCTGGCCGCCCTGGAGCCGGCCCACATTTCTCTCTACTGCCTCACGGTGGAAGAGGGGACGCCCCTCCATCGCTGGGTGGAAAAGGGAGAGGTGCCCCTTCCCGACCCCGACCTCGCCGCAGATATGTACCAGTACGCCCGGGAACATCTTGAGGACAAGGGATACCACCACTACGAAATATCCAACTGGTCCCGGCCAGGGCTGGCCTCGCGGCATAACCTGGCTTACTGGCGCAACGTTCCCTACCTGGGGGTCGGTCCGGGCGCCCACTCCTGCCTGGGCGGCTACCGCTTCTGGGACATGGACCCGCCCCGCGCCTACATCGAGGCGTCCCTGCGGTGGGCAACTGAAATGCGCGAGCCTCCTGGCAGTATTACCGCCGAGTGGCTGGAAACGGTCGGCCCATTGGGCGGCCACGAACCCATTGACCTCGACCTGGCCGCCGTCGAGACCATGTTTCTGGGCCTGCGCCTGCTGGACGGCCTCGACCTGACCGAGGCCTCAGCCCGCCTCGGCGTGGACCTGGGCGTCCGCTACCAGGTACAGCTTGCGGAACTCCTGGAACAGGACTTGCTGGTAAGAGACGGCAACCTGTTCCGCCTGCACCCCTCTGCCTACCTGATTGCCAACCAGGTCTTCACCCGCTTCCTTGACTAACCCGCCTCTATACCTTTGAGCCTCCACCGCCCCCCCGCGCCCTCCCTGATCCCCCGCCAGCCTCCCCCCCCCCCCCTCCCCAACCCCGCCTCTATACCTTTGAGCCTCCCCCCCCCCGCCGCCTGAACCCTTCCGGCTCCCTCCTCAACATCCCTCCACTGACACCCTCCCCAAGGCAATCAAGTTTTCTCCTCATCCGGTAACCCTGACACTTGCCCCTCGCCAAACTGCCTGACTCACCCCTACCATAAAAATCGGCAGATATACAGACGCCAGTTGACCAGACGTACCAGCAAAATCAGTCAAGTAGCCACCATAGACCCATTTCAGCCCATCTCCAAACAGGAGAAAGGGGAAAATGACCTGCTAAAAGAGCTGTTTCCCGTTCTCAGGGAAACCAGCCTCACATACGAAATGAGCGCATATGAAGCTAAATGGCCAGGAAAATGCATTTTCCCCCGGACGCAATACAGTGAGTCCGGCAGCGCAGCCATCCGAAGTTTTCCCCGTCAGCTTGCCAATGCTTTACATAAGCTTTAGCCTATAAAGCAGGGTCGTTTTCTGTGACCCGGAATAAACGTCTGGAGAGTAACCCGTCTTGGAACAACTGAACGCCACTGCACACCGAGTGCTCCAAAATTTCCCGGCCAAAGCACTATTTACCCTAAGTTTTATTCTTCTGGCCACATTCCTTATGGCCGCCTGCCAGTCCACACCCACTGAGGCGCCGGTTACTCCTCCAACCCAGCCGCCGGCGCCCACTCCCAATATCCAGGCCACCATTGACGCGGCGGTGGCCGCTGCCATCGACGTCCAGGCAACGGCTTCAGCCGAAGTGCCTGCTGAAGAGCCGTCCGAGGAGGCGACCGAAGAACCCTCCGAGGAAGCCACTGAAGAGCCTGCTGAAGAGGAACCTGCCGAGGAGCCCACGACTGCCCCACAGCCCACCCATACACCGCAGCCCACTTCCACTCCTCCCCCAACGGTGACGCCCGTGCCCACGGCTACGCCGGCGCCTACCGCCACGCCGCAACCTACGGCTACGCCCATCCCGGAGCCTACCGCCACTCCCCTGCCCACGGCGGCGCCTACCCGGGTGCCTCCCACGCCGGTCCCTACGCCCGCACCTGTCACCATAACCAAGATCGACAGCAACGGCGCCCATACCTGCGCCCTCTTCTCCGACGGTTCAGTACGGTGCTGGGGAAGCGACGTTAACCAGCAGTTGAGCGTACCCATCGGCGTTGCCTTCTCGGACGTAAGCGCGGGAGGTTCTTTCACCTGCGGCATCCAGGCGGGCACTGAACGTGAGGGTGCGGCCTTCTGCTGGGGCAAAGACTTGCTGGGCAGTCTGCAGGTTGACCGGAGCGCTCGGCTGAAGTCCATCAGCGCCGGCGGCCAGCACGTCTGCGGAGTATTGATGGACGACACCGTTGCTTGTTGGGGCAGCAACGAACGCGGCCAGACCGAGGCTCCTGTAAAGCAGACCTTCGTCTCCGTTACCGCCGGCGGCGACTTTACCTGCGCTCTCAGGGACGACGGCACCGTGGACTGCTGGGGCGCCAACAACTACGGACAGCGGAATTATCCTGCCGACGAAGTGTTCACCAAGATTGACGCCGGTGACGACCACACCTGCGGCCTGCGTCCGGACGGGACCGTGGACTGCTGGGGCAACAACCTGTGGGAACCGCCCCAGGTTGAGGGCATAGTGGACATCGGGTCCGGAGACGAGTTTACCTGCGCGGTGGCCCACGACAGCAGCGCCTATTGCTGGGGACGCGACTCTGAGCGGGAACTGGAACCCCCCGACCGGCGCGGTTTCGAGATTATCAGTAGCGGCGACCAGCACACCTGTGCCGTCCGGTTCGACGGGGTGGTCGTCTGCTGGGGCGGCAACCGCTACCTGGGAGCCACCAATCCTCCCGACGACCTTGAGCAGCCCCGCTATTAGGCGCGCCTTGGCTGCATGAGGTCCTGACTCAGCCTGAAACGGTTGAGATCGCTACAAGACCCCAATACAAAGCAGGGGCGGGATTCAACCCCGCCCCTGCACGTTCCAGTCTGTGGCTTGCCGCCGTCACATGATTGCCGATTGTCCCGCTAACCCTGATCTACCCCAAGATCCCCGTTGCGGGTGAGGCAGCCCGGTGATCCCATTTACCCGGACCCACCCCAAGATACCTGTTTCGGGTTCGGAAGCCCGGGGCCCCATTCACCCGAGATACCCCCAGGATCTCCGTTCGCGGTGAGCCACCCCAGGGTCCCCGTTCGCGGTGAGCTTGTCGAACCACCAACAATGCCCCGGTCTGGCTGCCCTCATAGGCGCCTGGTTCCTACCCCTTGGCTGCGGCTTTTTCCGATGCGGCCCTTGCCTTCTGCTCCCGGCGCGCCAGGGTGCGGTGAATGTAGTCGGTGGCGTCGGGGGTCTTGCAGCCCGTCTCGCCGTGGTCCACCTCCACCTTGCCGATGCGGGCGGCCGCCGCCAGCGCCTGCTCCTTCAAATCTGCGTTGCGAATGCCTATCGCAATCAGCGCGTTGTTCATTGCGTCCCTGACCCGGTTCTTGCGGGTGTGGACTTCAGCTTCAATAGTCGCCAGCAGAAGTCCAAAGTAGGAATCGGGCAGGTCCTGGTCCTTCATGGCCAGGTGGGCCACCAAGTGCCACCCGGCCCGGCCCGGCCACTCTCCCTCGGCTCCCGTCCACTGCTCCGCCTTGGCCCGGGCGTGGGATGTCTTGCCCACGAATCCGGAAAAGGCGTCGGTGATTACGTAGCTGTCCAGTTCCCCGGCCCAACTTTCCAGCAGGGCATCGTCGGCCTGGGCCGGGTCCGCCACCATGGTAGCCAGCACTCGGGCGTCGTGATTGCCGCTGCTCCACAGTTCCAGGGCCAGTGAGTGGTCGCGCTTGATGGACTTGGCCAGCTTGTTAAGGTTGGCAAAGCTGACCCCGAACATCTCCTCCCGCACACCGTGTCGGGCGTAGATCTTCCGGTTCTGGGCCGTACCCACTTCCTGCAGTTGCTCCAGCGCCTGTTCTACATTCATTTGCGTACCTCTCCCCTCCGGGGCAAAAAAATGGGACCCCTTTTGCAGGGGCCCCACCACTCAATACTTTCAATCTAATACTTAAAACTTCAAGCTACATCAATCTAAAATCATAGTATTACAGGGCAATTGAATAATCAAGCGTTCCAGAATCCACTTCAGCTGGAAAAAGATTCCTTGTGGCCGATCTCTACAATCAACTTCTCGTACAGGGTTACCCCTTCCCTTACCAGCAGTACCACCGCATCGTAGGAATGGGGCATCTGCAGTTCTATGAGCTTGTTCATAATCTCCTCAACCAGAGGAGTGTAGCCGCTGTCCAGGTACTCGCTCAGGGCATCCAGGTTGTCGGCCATGTAAGATGCGGTGGTCAGGGAATTGGCGTGCAGGCGGCGTAGCTGGTCCACCCGGTCTCGGGGCAGGTTCAGTCGCGCCTTGCCAAAAAGGAACTCCTGGTTGCCGTAGCCATCCTCTGCCACGTAGGTGGCGAACTCCTCAACAACCCGCCTGGCGTGGATCAGCGTGCGCCTGGCCTGGAACCAGGTCTGCCGGAACTCTCCCGTTCGCTGGGCCTCCGTGAGGATTCGGTTGCGGCGCATCTCCAGGTACGCCCCTCCGCTGACCAGCAATCCCAGCAGCGAAAAGCCGATGGCAAACGGGTCCGGATCTACCAGCTCCGGGCCTGAAGTCTCTGGTTCACCTTGTGTCATAATCACCCCCTTCATTGTCAAAGCTGGCGGAAATATATCAGCCACGTACACCCATTTCTACTATGGGAAGCTAGGTATATAGCCTTACAAGACTTAACTGTCCCAAGGGATATTGAGCCGTCATCGCGGGTATAAAACGGGTTTTCCTCATTGCTTTCCCCGGTTCCGTGGTATCCTTGCCCGAATCCTTGGGCAATCGTGTAGAATCGGCGTAACCGCTGTCAGCGAGGTCTGCACCCATGTATGTAATTGGCACCGCCGGCCACGTGGATCATGGCAAATCCACCCTGGTCAAGGCCCTCACCGACATCGATCCCGACCGCCTCCCCGAGGAAAAGGAACGGGAAATGACCGTTGACCTGGGCTTTGCCTGGATGACCCTGCCCAGCGGTCGGGAAGTCAGTATCGTTGACGTGCCGGGCCACGAGCGGCTGATCAAGAACATGCTGGCCGGCGTGGGCGCCATTGACCTGGCCCTGCTTATTGTGGCTGCCGACGAGAGCGTGATGCAGCAGACCCGGGAACACCTGGCAATCCTGGACATTCTGCAAATCAAGCGAGGCCTGATAGTCATCACCAAGACTGACCTGGTGGACGAGGAGCTGGTGGAACTGGTCAAGGCGGAAGTCGAAGACGTGGTGGCCGGCACCTCCTTCGAGGGTTGCCAGATGGTCGGCGTGTCCGCCTACACCGGCGCCGGTATGGACGAACTCAAGGCTACCATTGACGAAATCCTGGATGAGACCGGCGCGCGTCGGGATCTCGGACGGCCCCGCCTGCCGGTGGACCGCTGTTTCTCCATCTCCGGCTTCGGCACGGTAGTCACCGGCACCCTGATAGACGGCATGTTCGCCGTGGGCCAGGAAGTAGAACTGTCCCCCTCCGGTATGCGGGGCCGGATTCGCGGCCTGCAAAGCCACAAGGAGAGGGTTGACCGCAGCGAACCCGGCGTCCGGCTGGCCGTAAATCTGTCGGGCGTGGCAAGATCGGACATCGAGCGGGGCGAGGTGGTTACTCTTCCCGGCTGGCTGCCCTCGACCCGCCGCCTGGATGCCCACATTCGCATGGTGCGGGACGCGCCCCACCCTCTGCGGCACAACGCCGGCGTTACCTTCCACCTCTTTACCAGCGAGACCACGGCCCGCGTACGGCTTCTGGACGCCGACCGCTTGACCCCGGGAGAAGACGGCTGGATCCAGATTTTGCTGGACGACGCCATTCCCATGGTCAAGGGCGATTACTTTGTCTTGCGCTCGGCTGAAGACACTCTGGGCGGAGGCCAGGTGGTGGACCCCAGACCCCGCCGCCGCCACCGCCGTTTCAGCCCCGATACCATCGAGCAACTGATGATGCTGGATCAGGGCACCGGGGAGGACGTCATCTACAGCGTGGCCGACCAGGGCGGCCCCTGCGACCTGCGCACCCTGTCCCAGCGCTCCAATCTCTCTTCTGAAGAAGCTATGGAGCGAGCCCTGCAACTGGCGGAAGCGGGAGACCTGATCATCCTGGGCAACCTCGGGTCCGAGAACGACGCCGTGGTCTATTCATCCCAGGGCTGGGATATCTTCAAAGGCCGGGTGGCAGTGGAACTCCAGACCTACCACAACAGCTACCCCCTGCGCCGGGGCGCTCCCACCCAGGAGATTCGCAGCCGTACCGGCCTGGCCCAGGGCGTTTACCTGAAAGCCCTGGCCCGGCTGGTGGAGGAAGGCTCCGTGGTGGACGAAGGTCAGCAGGTGCGCCTGCCTGATCATCAGGTAACTCTGTCTCCCGAATTGGAAAAGCGTGCCACAGATTACGTGCATACGCTGGAACGGGAACCCTATTCGCCGCCCACCGAAAACCACCCGGAAGCGGAACTCTTGGGCTACCTCATCGACGAAGGACAGGTGGTCAGGGTGAATGAGTCGGTTATCTTCGCCGCCTCAGCCTACCGGGAGATAACGGACCGGATAGTAGCCCACCTGAACGAGAACGGGTCTATAACGGTAGCCGATGTCCGCACAATGTTCGACACTAGCCGCAAGTACAGCCTCCCTCTCCTGGAACACATGGACCAGCAACGCATCACCCGCCGCGTAGGCGACGAACGGGTGCTGCGGTAGAGGGTGTGACTAGCGGTTCATCTACAGGTCTTGTCTCGAGCAGTTGTTGGGCTTAGTAGAATTCGTCTGCATGTATTCCACGTTGTTCTTCCTCAATCAAGACTTAGCCTCTGGTTTGCCGGCCTGTTTCAGCTTGGCATTTAACCCAGCGAGTCTTTCTTTGTTCTTGGCTGGTCGGATGTAGTAGTGGTCAAATAGCGCTTCAACTATTTCAATACACCATTCTGCTTCATTTGGCTCAACATCAATGACCTGAAGGGATGTTATATCTGTGACCGGATGGGCGGAAAAATTGCCGAAATTGCGAATGGCATCAATTACATCCCTGAGGTAACTGGGAAGCATTCTCGTTGGATCAGTCTCATTCAACAACGCGTCCACTTGCCGGGACAGATTTCTCTGGGTATAACCATTTTCAGCAAGGATCGTTTGCAGTACCCTGCGGGAAAGTGCCGCAGAAGCCTTTGGACTAATTGGGAGAACGTTTCGGGCTTCCAAGAAATCTTCTCGCAGATTGTAAGGAACCGCCTCAGGAATAGAAGAAATACTATGGGTCTTCGAGACCAAGGGTGGGTATATGGTCTGTTCGCTCTTGATTTGGAATCGAATATTTCTGTCGTAGCACAACAGTATTACAATCGGTACCTTACAGTTCGGACATATGGCACCTTTGAGGCCGTAAGGTACGTAGTATTCAGGGGTGCCAAAATCCTCCTGAATCCAGTCATCTTCAACATCGTGAAATGCCACCAAACAATTTGGGCACTGCAATACAATCCTCCGAGACACACGACTGAACCTATGTTCTGTCGGATTGTAAAGTTATACGATCGGCCCTTGCAACGCCCACCCCCAACTTTGACACCCCAACACCCCCACCGCTATACTGAATATGATGCTTGGCCGTGGCGCGGCAGCGGCCCGACGGGTTGGTTTCCATAGCCTTCCCACCTCGGTTGCGCCGGTGGCCCGGCTTTTTATTTGCTCGAAAAAAGGTAGGCTTTTGTTATGTCCCTGCTTTCCCAGCAAGACCCCGATGTCTTTCGCGCCATTGAACGGGAAGACGCCCGCCAGCGCGACTGCGTCGTCCTCATCGCTTCCGAAAACTACGCCAGCAAGGCGGTTTTGGAAGCCCAGACCAGTGTAATGAACAATAAGTATGCCGAGGGATACCCCGGTCGCCGCTACTACGGCGGCTGCGAACACGTGGACGTCGTGGAGTCCCTGGCCATCGACCGGGCCAAACAGCTTTTTGGCGCCGAGCACGCCAACGTCCAGCCCCACAGCGGCGCCCAGGCCAACATGGCCGTTTACTTCGCCCTCCTGGAGCCCGGCGACACCGTCATGGGCATGGAGCTGTCCCACGGCGGGCACCTTACCCACGGCGCCAACGTCAACTTCTCCGGCAAGCTCTACAACTTTGTCCCCTACGGTGTGGACAAGGACACCGAACTCATTAACTACGACGAAGTGGAACGCCTGGCCAGGGAACACCAGCCCAAGCTGATTGTGGCCGGTTGCAGCGCCTACGCCAAGATTCTCGACTTCCCCCGCTTCCGGGCCATCGCCGATGAGGTGGGAGCCTACTTGATGGTGGACATGGCCCACATCGCCGGACTGATTGCCGGTGGCGCGCACCCGTCGCCTTTCCCCCACGCCCACGTGGTCACATCCACCACCCAGAAGAGCCTGCGCGGCCCCCGGGGCGGGTTCATCCTGTCCACATCCGACCTGGCCCGCAAGATCGACTTTGCCGTCTTCCCCTACATGCAGGGCGGCCCCCTGATGCACGTCATCGCCGCCAAGGCCGTCTGTTTTGGCGAGGCCCTCCGTCCCGAGTTTGCCCGCTACGCCCAGCAGGTAGTGGCCAACGCCGCCACCATGGCCACCGAGGTTTCTGAAGCGGGTCTGCGCCTGGTTTCCGGCGGCACCGAAAACCACCTCATCCTGGTGGACCTTACTCCCATGGACATCACCGGCCAGCAGGCGGAAACGGCCCTGGAGTCGGTGGGCATAATTACCAACAAGAACGCCATTCCCTTCGACCCCAAACCGCCCCGCGTGGCCAGCGGAATGCGCCTGGGAACCCCCGCCATCACCAGCCGGGGCTTCGGCGAGACCGAGACCCAGGAGGTCTCCCGCCTCATCTCCCGCGTGCTGAATAACATGGGCGACGAGCAGGTGATGAAGGAAGTCAAGGGCGCGGTAAAGGAACTGACCTCAGGTTTCGCCGTTCCAGGACTCGATTCCTAGTTGAGCGGTAAACCTGCCAGTGATATAATCCGCAAACAGTTTAGAATGGGCCCATAGTCAGGAGTGTTTCTTGCGTCATTACGAACTTGTTACCATCCTTAGCCCCATGCTTAGCCAGGACCAGGCCACCGAAGCCTGGGGACAGATTAACGACTTCATTACCAACCGCGAAGGGGATATCTTCCAGGAACAGCCCTGGGGCACTCGCCGGTTGGCCTATCCCATTCACCAGGGTTCCTACCACTTTTTGGAAGGAAACTACCGTCTTATCCGGTTCTCCACGGAAAGGCCCTTCAACCAGGCCCTGGAGAACTTCCTGAAATTTGACGAGAGGGTCTTGCGCTCCCTGGTCATTTCCATACCCGACCGGGAGATTCTGCCCGATCCGGTGGCAGCCAGGCCCGCTCCCGCCGCCGCGACTGCGACTCCTGCGGAGGGTGGCGCAGAATCGTCTGCCGAGGCCACCAGCGAGACCGCCACCGAAGCAGCAGCCGAGGCAACTCCTGAAGCCGCCCAAGCCCCTGCCGCCGAAGCGGAAGAGGCCCCTGCGGCCGAGGCCGTAACCGAAGAAGAAACCCCGGCTGCTCAAGCAGAAGAGACCCCATCGTCTGAAGCCGCCGAAGCCCCCGCCGCTGAAGCTGAAGAGGCTCCCGTGGCCGAGGCAACTCCAGAAGCAGCCGAAGCCGTCACCGAAGAAGAGGCCCCGACTGCTGAAGCGGAAGAGGCTCCTGCAGCCGAGGCCGAAACCCCCGCTGAGACATCGGATGCCCCCGCCGAAGAAGAGTCCCAGGCTTAGGCAGAAGACGTGCACAAGATTGTTATCATAGGTAATCTGGGCCGCGACCCGGAAATGCGTTACACTCCCAATGGACAGGGCGTAACCTCATTCAGCGTGGCTTCTTCTCGCCGCTACCGCACCGCTGATGGTGAGCAGCGGGAGGAGACCATGTGGTTCAACATCAATGCCTGGGGACGGAACGCGGAAATCTGTAACCAGTACCTTACAAGGGGAAGGCAAGTGTACATCGAAGGTACATTGACCACCCGGATCTTCACCGGCAGCGACGGGCAGCCCCGAGTGTCCAATGATGTTCGTATGACAGAGATGCAGATGCTTGCTGGTCCCCGCGACGGCGGGATGGAAGACGACCGCGCTCCCTACGGCGGAGACATGGGCCGCGGTGGAATGGATGACTATAACAACAATCCCGGCGGCTACGGGGGCGGCGGCATGGCTGGCGAACGCAGCATGAGCGGCGGCTTCGGCAACCAGTCCGACGATATCGACGACCTGCCTTTCTAGCCCAACCCGTTGACCCTGGTACTCGGCAATTGTCCTGATTTATAGCGGAGGAACAGTACAGGAATGACTACACCCGCACCGGCAACACCCACAACCCCGGAACAGCCGGCCCAGGCCAGCCCAAGCCCCAGTCCCAGCCCCGCTCCTGCAGGGCAGGGTCCCAGGCCCGGTGGCCCCGGCGGTTACCAGCAGCGCGGCCCGCGCCCGGCGGGAGGACCCCGACCCGGCGGCCGTCCCCGGGGACGTTATGCGCCGCGACGGCGGGTATGTTCCTTCTGCGTGGAACACGTCAAGCATATCGACTACAAGGACTACGAGCGACTGCGCCGCTACGTGTCCGACCGGGCCAAGATTGAGCCCCGTCGCAAGAGTGGCGTATGCGCCAAGCACCAGCGGGCCCTGAGCAACGCCATCAAGCGTGCCCGGCACCTGGCCCTGTTGCCCTTCGTTCCCATGCAGACCATGCGCAGCGGCATCCGCCGCTAGCCGCGTCAGGTTCGCTTCCCAGGTTTCGAAATACGGCTGAGCTTTCCAAGCGGAAAGCTCGGCTTTCGTTGGGCAGTAGAGTCCGCCGGCTGGTCTCCTCCGTAATACCTGCCAGGCGGCCCAAATTTACCGGATATCCCTAGAGGTCAAGGATGGTCTTTCCCCGGTCCCCCGAAGAATCCCTTCCCCAGGCTCCTACGCAACGCCGGCGTCGGCGAAGGCGGATGTCGGCCGAGGATGCCCAAAGGCAATCGGAACGCCGCGTCCAGGAACGCCGCCGCCAGAAAATCGCCCTGGGCATCGGCGCGGCCCTGGTCCTGGTTGTTGTCGCTATCGTTAGCATTGGTTACTATGTGGAATTCTACAAGCCCCCCCGGGAACTGGCCGGCCAGGTGCGGGACGTGCGTTTCACCATGGGCGACCTGGTGGACCGCATACGGGTTCTCCAGGGCGTCAACCGCTACCAGGGCGGACGGGTTGACCTCAGCACGGTCCCCTTCGAGTACCTTCAGAATATGATCCAGGCGGAGATTATCCGCCAGGCTGCCCCGGGACTGGGCTTCAGCGTTACCGACGAGAACATCGACCAGGAACTGCGCCGCCGCTTCCGCCCCATTCCCCCGCCAGGACAACAGGTGGACGAAGGCCAGCTTGACCAGGAATACGCCAACGGCCTGACTACCTTCCTGACCTCCACCAAGCTGTCGGAGGATGACTACCGCAGGCTGGTGGAAGAGGAACTGTTGCGCAGTCAGCTTTCCCTGCTCATTGACGCCGGTATTCCCGACGAAATGGAGCAGGTAGAGGTGGCCTGGATCCGGATGGATCAGGACGGAGCCGCTGACCCCCAGGAGGTCCGCAACCGTCTGCAAAGAGAAAGCTTTGCCCAGGTGGCTGCCGAGGTCAATGTTCCCGACGGCTTTACCAATCCCGAGGGCTACGTCGGCTGGGTTCCCGAGGGCGCCTTCCCCGAGTTGGACGATGAACTCTACGGAAACCCGGCCAGGGAACTGGAACCGCTGCCCGCCGGCGAAACCAGCGAGCCCATTTTTACCCAGGAAGGCGTGTACATTATCCACATAATTACCGGTCCTGAAGTGCAGCCGCTGCGTGGCTTCCAGGCCCTTGCCGATATGGGGGAGGGCGAATTCGAAAGCCTTACCCAGGAAGAACGCGAAGCCATTCGCCAGGAACTGCGTATTCGGGGCAAGCTGGCCCAGCAAGAAGTTGACCAGTGGTTCGAGGACCAGATTTCCCGTGGCTCCGACGAGGAGTGGCTGAAAATCCGGTTCGACAGCGAACTCTACGGCTGGGTTGCCGACCAGGTACAGCTATCGGCTCCCCGGGTTTCCGGGGGCCCGCCCGTAGGTGGCCCCGGTGTCCCCTAGCAGGCCAACAGATTTGAAATGATGACTGCCAAATCTGTTTCGTCATTCCGGCCTTGAGCCGGAATCCAGGCAGGTTGCGAAAGGTCAACTGCCTGGTACAAGAGAGGCTCTGGATTCCGGCTTTTGCCGGAAAGACGGTTAAACTCCAACCCTTCATTACAATGCTGTTGAAGTACTAACAGTTGTTTCAAAGTCCCTTCCCCCGTCAAGGGGGAAGGCCGGGATGGGGTGACGTGTTGCGGACATCGATTGTCCACCGGCATCCGACACAGCGGCCGCTTGTCTTGAAACAGATTCTGGCTGTTCAACTACTTTGGAATGATGAACGATTCTCAATTTGCCCTGAGTCTGCCCGGGGCCGGCTGCGAATCAAGTCCCGGCAAAACCTTCACTGCAATTTTGATGGGCCGTTAAGCTGTTTATGAGCGATTTATCCCACGGTAACCCGATAAATGTTGGGCTGCTCGGTCTGGGCGTGGTCGGCGGTGGCGTTGCCGCCACTCTGCTGGAACACTCCGAAAGCATCGCGGCCAAGGTTGGCCGTCCGGTCAACCTGAAGAAGGTACTGGTTCGCGACGCCGCCAGAAAGCGGGACGTGTCAGTTCCCGACAGCCTGATCACCACCAACCCCGAGGACATTCTTTCCGACCCCGATATACCCCTGGTGGTAGAGGTGATTGGGGGCGAAAGCCCCGCTGCCCAGTACCTCAAAGATGCCCTCCAGTCCGGCAAGCATGTGGTTACGGCCAACAAGGAGGTTATGGCCAAGCGGGGGCCCGAGCTATTGTCCGTGGCCAGCCGCAATGGCGTAAGCCTGTTGTACGAGGCCAGTGTGGGTGGCGGCATACCCATTATCGGGTGTCTGGTCAAGGAACTGGTGGCCAACCGGTTCCACTCCGTCCGCAGCATAATCAACGGGACCACTAACTACATCCTGACCCGTATGGCCAACGACCACACCGACTTTAGCCTGGCGCTGGCTGAAGCCCAGGAAAGGGGCTATGCCGAGGCCGACCCCACCAACGATATTGAGGGCTTTGACGCAGTTTACAAACTCTCCATCCTGGCCGGCCTGGCTTTCCACCGCCGTGTGCCTCCGGAAAGCATCTATCGCGAAGGCATCACCCGCCTCCAGCCCCAGGACTTCAGGTACGCCCACGAACTGGGTTACGCCATCAAGTCCCTGGCTATAGCCACTGAAGAAGGGGGCGCGATTCAGGCCCGAGTGTATCCGGCCCTGGTTCCCCAGGATAATATGTTGGCAAAGGTGGATGGGGTGTATAATGCGGTGGAAGTGGAGGGGAGCCTCTGCGGTCGGGTGCTGATTCACGGACGGGGAGCCGGTCGCGGCCCCACCACCAGCGCGGTGGTGGGAGATCTGGTTGAAATCGCCAGGAACATTAGCTCCGGTTCTACCCCCTTGCCGTCAGTTGCCCCGGAAGATTCGGGCCAGACCAGGTCAATTGATGACCTGGAATGCCAGTACTTCCTGCGGCTTAACATTGCCGACCGCCCCGGGGTGCTGGCTCAAATTGCCCGCATTCTGGGCGACCAGAATATCAGCATAGCGTCGGTGCTGCAGAAGGATGCCAACCCCGAGGCGCAAACGGCGGAAATCGTAATAACCACCCACCCCGCGCGGGAATTATGGGTGCAGAGGGCCCTTCAACAGGCGGAGGACCTGGAGGTAGTTCAGGAAATCAATAGCCTGTTGCGTATCGAGGACTAGCAAGGGCTGCGTGCAAAAGTATGGGCGTCGGCGTACTAAAGAAATACGGAGAGTTCCTGCCTCTTACCGAGGATACCCCCATTTTTTCCCTGGGTGAGGGCGACACGCCCCTGGTCAAGTCCAACCGCCTGGGAAAGGAACTGGGTTGCAAGGAGCTTTACTTCAAGCTGGAGGGCTGCAACCCCACCGGCTCCTTCAAAGACCGTGGCATGGTGGTAGCCATCGCCAAGGCCGTGGAAGAAGGGGCGGTGGGTATTATGTGCGCCTCCACCGGCAACACCAGCGCCTCGGCGGCGGCCTACAGCGCATATCTGGATCTTCGGGCCTTTGTCCTGATTCCCAAAGGGGAGGTGGCGCTGGGCAAACTCGCCCAGGCTATGGCCTACGGCGCCAGGATAATCATGGTGGACGGCAATTTCGATGCCGCCCTTGCCCTGGTCCGCGAATTTACCCAAAATCACCCCATAACCCTGGTTAACTCCGTAAATCCCCACCGCATTGAAGGCCAGAAAACCGCCGCCTTCGAAATCGCCGACGTTCTGGGCGACGCCCCCGATTACCTTTTCATACCCGTGGGCAACGCTGGCAACATTACCGCCTACTGGAAGGGTTTTGTCGAATACCATCAACTGGAACGCACCCGGACGCTTCCTCGCATGATGGGCTTCCAGGCAGCCGGCGCCGCCCCCATAGTTCACGGTCATCCCATTGCCAATCCCCAGACTATCGCCTCTGCCATTCGCATCGGGAACCCTGCAAGTTGGCAGCAGGCCCTGAAGGCAAGGGACGATTCCGGCGGCACCATCGACAAGGTCAGCGACGACGAAATTCTGGAAGCGTATCGGCTTCTTGCCTCCCGCGAAGGGCTCTTTGGCGAACCTGCCTCGGCCGCATCTGTGGCCGGACTGATAAAGCAGGTGAAGCAGGGGTTGAATCTGTCCGAGCGGCGTGTAGTATGTATCATTACCGGGTCCGGCCTGAAGGACCCCGATCTGGCCGTCAGCAGCGTGACTGCCCAGACTATTGAAGTGGAACCAACCATGGAAGCGGTAGAGGCGGCAGCCCTGGCCACCGCTTAACTGCGCACCCTGATTTTCCCAGAGGGCGGTTAATACCATTCAGTCCAGCATCGAACATATCGTCGCGGACCTGTTGTCCGCGATGGGTGAAGACCCTCAGCGTCAGGGTTTGCGGGATACACCCCAGCGGGTGGCCCGCATGTACGGTGAACTGTTTTCCGGCGTGGGCATCGACCCCCAGGATGCCATAGACGCCGTCTTCGATGAAGAAAGCTCCGACCCTGTGGTCCTCCGTAACGTCTCCTTTTATTCCATGTGCGAGCATCACCTGCTTCCCTTTTTCGGTACCGCCCGCATGGCATACATCCCCAACGGCAGAATAGCCGGAATCAGCAAGCTGTCCCGGGCCCTCGACCTGGCCTGTCGGCGTCCCCAGGTCCAGGAACGGCTGACGGGACAGGTGGCCGATGCCATTTGCGCTGCCCTGGCTCCCCAGGGTGTGGTGGTGGAACTGGAGGCGGAGCACCTGTGCATGGCCATGCGCGGGGTGCAAAAGCCCGGCGCCAGAATGGTTACGACTGCCGTCCGCGGCAATTTCCCCGATGGCAGGTGGACCCATGACAGCCTCCTGGCCCTGCTGCGGAGGGATGCCTGATTTGACCCAGGGCCGCAGCACCACTCCCCTGAACTCCTTTGAGGAAATTCGCAGCGAATGGCTGAATTTGCTGGAAGAATGCCCCGTTAACACCTTCTACCTGATGCCCCAGTGGCAGGAAATCTGGTGGGAAGCCTTCCGTGACAGCCGCGAAATGGCCGGTTTCTACCTGAAGCAGTCCGATGGTGTCACCGCCATTGCCTCCCTGGCCCGCCAGGGCGACGAAATGTCCTTCGTGGGTAACACCGAAACCTTTGACTACAACGACTTCATGATTCGTCCCGGCAGCGAGGACGACTTCTTCTCCGCCCTGATCGGCTGGCTGGGCCAGGAGGACATCAGGGCTTTGGAACTGCCCTCGTTGATTGAGAACTCCCCCACCCTCGAGTACCTCCCCGGCCTGGCTCGCCAGCAGGGGTATTCTGTGGAAGTCATCGAGGAAGACGTGACCCCCGGCCTGGACCTGCCCGACAGCTGGGACCAATACCTGGCCGGCCTCACCAAGAAGAACCGCCACGAACTCCGACGCAAGCTTCGCAGGCTGGAAGGAGTGGAAGGCTGGCGCTGGTACTGCGTCCAGGATCCCGAATCCATCGACACTCGCCTGGACGACTTCCTGGCCCTGATGCGCCAAAGTGATCCGGAAAAAGATGCCTACATGACCTCCGAGCGGGAGGCTTTCTTCCGTCGCATCGCCCGTCGCACCGCCGAACTGGATATGCTCCGTCTCTTTTTCCTGGAAATGGACGGGCAGGATGTGGCGACGTCGCTCTGTTTCGACTATAACGGCACCCGTTTCCTTTACAACAGCGGCTATAATCCTGAATACGGTTACTACAGCGTAGGTCTGCTGCTCAATGCCCTCTGCCTCCGCGAAGCCATCGAGCAGGGCAAGACCTACTTCGACTTTCTGCGAGGACCCGAGCCTTACAAATACCACCTGGGCGGCCTTGACCGGACCATATATCGCATGGTTGTAAGTAAACCCTGAGGGTAGGCTTTCGGTGAACGAAGCAAGAGTAGCCTTCATTTCCTTTCATGCCAGCCCCCTGATGGCCCCGGGCGAAGGCAAGGCCGGGGGTATGAACGTTTACGTTCGGCAACTGGCCCGGGCCCTGGGCAATGTCGGCATACCCGTTGACGTATTCACCCGCGAGCACCGTCCGGGCGCCACCTCCGCGAACATGGTGGAAAGCCTCTCGGACAACACCCGGGTAATCCACCTCCCAGCCGGCGAACCCGATACGCCCATGGAGGACTTTTTCGACCTCCTGCCCCGCTTCCTGGCTGAGATGCAGCACTTTACCCGCCGGAACCGTTTGCAGTACCGTGCCGTTCACTCTCACTACTGGCTGTCGGGGTGGCTGGGCCAGAGATTCAGCCGCTGGCTGGACATTCCCCACGTCATCACCTTCCATACCCTCTCCCGCATCAAAATGCAGTCTCGCCCCGGCGAGCGGGAACCCCTCCAGCGGCAGGAAGTGGAAGAACAGATAATCAATTCCGCCGACCGCATAGTGGCCTTCAGCCCTCACGAGCGGGACGCCATGTCGCGCCTCTACGGCGCCGACGTCAATCGCATTCAACTGGCCCCCTGTGGAGTTGATCTGGGCACTTTCCGTCCTCTGGACCGGGAGGAGTCCCGGCGTCAGCTTGGCCTTAACGGGGACAAAGTCCTGCTTTGCGTGGGCCGTATCGAGTCCCTGAAGGGCGTTGAACTGCTTGTCCGCACCACGGCCCAGCTGGATACCTGCGAACCCGTGCGGGTACTGGTAGTGGGCGACGATAACGGACAGGACCGGGAAGTGGATCGCCTGCGGGAACTGGCCGAAAGCCTGGAAGTTGGCGACACCATCGACTTTGTTGGACGGGTTGCCCAGGAAGAACTGCCCGTCTATTACAGCGCTGCCGATGTTTGCGTCGTGCCCTCCTTTTACGAAAGTTTCGGGCTGGCCGCCCTGGAGTCCATGGCCTGCGGCACGCCGGTGGTAGCCTCAAGGGTGGGTGGCCTTTCCACCGTCATCCAGCATGGCAGCACAGGGTATCTGAAGTCCTGGCGTTGCCCCGAAGCTTTCGCTAACTCTCTTGAAATGCTAATATCAAGCAAGAGCCTGCAGCAGAGCATGGGCTTGGCCGCCCGGCGCCGTGCAGAAGATATGAGCTGGGACAAAGTGGCCGAACAGATTGCCGGAATTTACGATATTCTGGCCATGGAAAGAGCCGCCCCTGGCGCGGCCTGAATATTCTTGAAAGACGTTTCCGGGCGCTAAAGCTTCCCCTTTCACGCTCCGCCCTTAATTCGCTGTTGTGATGAATTGAGGAGCAGTCAATGCTCTTCCGGTCTGGCGTGTTTTCTCCGCTGGTAGCACCGGTCTTGTATTCACGGTATTTCGATCTCGAATACCGGGGTGCGTGGAATCTTGCTCATTCCCACCCCGGCTTAAAAGGCACGGTAATTGTCTATGGCCCGATCCAATGATGAGGAACGGAGTTTTCCCCGCAAGATAATATTTCATTTTGAGGCAACGCTGGCTGCCGGCCTGCTGGTAATTCTGCCGCTCTTCATCACCATATGGATCCTCAAGTTCATTTTCGACCTGGTTGACCCCGTGGTAAAGGACTTGATCATCGACAGGCTGCCTGGCCCCCACTATCCAGGCACGGGCGTTGGCGTCATGCTGGTGCTGCTCTACATCGCCGGGTGGTTCACCACTCACGGTCTGGGTCAGCGGATGATTAACGGCGTCCATTGGCTGGTCGAACGCATTCCCGGCATCGGAAGCATTTACAGTCCTTTGCGCAGCGCCATGCAGACCTTGAGCCGCGGCGAGGACCATCCCTACCGGGGCGTTGTGCTGGTGGAGTTTCCCCGCCAGGGGTCCAAGTCCCTCGGACTGATTACTTCCTACCTGGGTGAGGTTGATGGCGAAGACAAGGTGGCGGTTTACGTTCCCACCACTCCGGTCCCTTCCTCCGGCTTCCTGATTGTCGTGCCCTACTCCGACGTCACTTTTACCGACATTACCGTGGATGACGCCATGAAGATCATCATCTCCGGTGGTCTTCTCGCCGGCTCCCTCATGGCTGAGTTGAATGTGGAGGTTCCGGTTATCAACGAACGCGAGCACGACTGAAGGGTCTTGCCAGGGCCCCTTTGCCTGCTAGGTATTTCCTGCAGGCACATATCCCTCAACCGTACCACCGGTTCCTATCCCCTTGGCTCCTGCGCCCTCAACTCCCGTAACCGACAGAAAAGCTGCTCCGCTGTCCAGTCACCCGTGACTGGTTCAGGTTTACAACCCCGGTTGCGACTCCCATAATGGCCCCACTTCTGCGGAGTCCATTTCAGGAACACCTTGGAGGCAGTATGAGTGTTGACCAACAGACTTGGCGCCGAGTAGCGCGTACCGGCCTTACTGGCCTGGACCGGGACAAGGCCTGCCCGGGTAATTTTGTTTATTCACCCTACAACGGGGACGGGAATGGGAATGGTGTAACTTTCCTGCTGGACATGGAAGGCAACGAGTTGCACCGGTGGCACCCGCCCACCCCTCCGGGCTCCTGGGGCTACCTGCTGCCCAATGGCAACCTTTTCTACATGGCCAAGGCCGAGCAGTCCAACCCCCGGGCTATGCCCGCCACCAATTTTGTCGGCGGCTGGCTGGTGGAGTTGGACTGGGACAGCAACATCGTCTGGGAGCACGTCAACCCGGCCCAGCACCACGACGCCCGCCGCACCGAGTCGGGCGGGGCAATGTTCCTGACCCTGGAGACCATCCCTTCGGAAATTGCCGACCAGGTAAAGGGCGGCCAGCCAGGCAGCGGCATGGAAGCTGACCACGAGGGAGGGCAGGAGGCTACCACCCACATGTGGGCCGACCACCTCATCGAGATAGACGCCCAGGGCAACCAGGTCTGGAACTGGCACGCCTGGGAACACCTCGATTTGGAAGAGGATATTATCACCCCCGGCGAACCCCGCCACGAGTGGAGCCACGGCAACACCATCGTGCCCCTGGGCGACCGGGTGCTGGCCAGCTTCCGCAACATATCAACCGTGTTGATGATCGACAAGGCTTCCGGAGAAATCACCTGGAAGGTGGGTTGGGACGTGATCTCCCGCCAGCACGACCCCAGCCTGCTGCCCAACGGCAACATCCTGCTGTTCGACAACGGGGAACGGCGCAAGAATGACGTGCGCATATTCTCCCGCGTTGTGGAGATTGACCCCAGCACCAACGAGATAGTCTGGGAATATCGCGACAATCCCTACTTCAATTTCTATAGCTCCCGCATCTCCGGCGCCCGCAGAATGCCCAACGGCAATACCATCGTAACCGAGGGTATGTTTGGCCGGATGTTCCAGGTCACGCCCCAGGGCGAGGTTGTGTGGGAATACATCAACCCCTATTTCCCTCAGGGGACCGACGGCTACGAAGACAACCGGGTCTTTCGCTGTTCGTGGTACATGCCGGGGGAAATACCCCAACTGGGATAGACGGCCAAGAATGTCAGCCCGGCAATGCACCCGAATTCGGGGTAATCGCATCCTGGTTTGATGTTTCTCTGACCCCGCCGAAGGATTCAGCACGGCATTCCTCCATAATGTGATTGCCCTGTGAGACCTTCCAGCTTGTCCCTGCCCTTTTGGGCGGGTATCATAGGGACGGCAGCCGTAACTGGTGATTAGCACTTCCGATTTTGTAGTGCAATGGCTGTCAACCCGGCAGCAGGTCTGGACGTGGCAGCCCTGGCCTGAACCCCTTCAGGCCGACGGTCAGAGATCCGGCGAAACCGGAAATTCTCAGGATGTGTGCCGCAGGCAACGCCCTGGGGCATAGCCTTGCCCCGCTGCCTTGCCTTGAATCGGTCGGCTGGACCATAGGAGAGAACCAATGGAAGAGACCCCTCAGCGTGTTCTGGTAGTCATACCCCATCCCGATGACGCGGAAATCTGGTGCGGCGGCACCCTGGCCCGTTGGATTGGGCAGGGCGCCGAGGTCGTGTATGTGCTTTGCACCGATGGCGGCAAGGGCACGGACAAGGCTGGAATCACTGCCCAGGAACTGGCCGCAACCAGGGATCGGGAACAAGTGGCTGCCGCAGACGTGCTGGGGGTTAGAGAGATAGTCAAGCTGGGCTACCCCGACGGGGAATTGGAAGACACCGGTGATTTCCGCAAGCAACTGGTTCGCGAAATCCGGCGGGTACAGCCCGACGTGGTAATGGTCACCGAACCTTACGTCCGCAGCATGGTATGGCACCGCGACCATCGCGTGGCCGGCCAGGTAGCCCTGGACGCCGTTTTCCCCTACGCCCGCGACCACCTTCATTTCGGCGAACTCTGGAGCGAAGAGGGACTGGAACCCCACAAGACGGGCGCCATCCTGTTTTGGGGAACGGAGCGCGCCGACACCTTCATCGACATTGGCGAGACAATGGAGGTTAAGCTGGCGGCCGTGCAGGCCCACAAGAGCCAGGTTGCCGACCACCCGGAGCGAGAGGTCGTGGACTACGTGTACCAGCGCGCCCGGGACGCCGGCTCCGAGGGTGGCTGCCAATACGCCGAAGCCTTCCGCCGCGTAAACTTCCGCACTGGGTAGGGTAGGTTATCCACGAACAGGCGCGAATGATCACTGGTTTACTGTAATAACGCAGGGGCAGCCACAAAGGCCGCCCCTGCGTCTAAGACCTTTCACGTTCCTGGAGTGGCGGGAATCGATCTTCCTTCCAAGAGCGATTTGTTGCTTGCAGTCTATCTACAGGCCCCGATAGGCATCCCGTCGGTGACTAATGCGAATTACGTAAACAAGAAGCTCCAAGCGTTCTACTTCATGGATGATACGATAGTCTCCAACTCTCACGCGACTCAGTCCTCGCAACGCTCCTTGCAGTGGAGCGCCTGACAACGGACTCTCCGTCAGGCTTCAATGGCCCTGCTAATCCTCCGACGGTCAACCCTGGGTAAATCCGCCAGGTCCTTGACTGCGCTTTCCTTAATCCTTACTGAGTAAGTCACGCTTGACGTCTTCCCAATCCAGGAACCTGTCGCTATGGTCGTTCAGTCTTTCCGTGGCCAGGGCCGCATCCTTCAGGTCTTCCAGGTAGCTCTCTACAGCTTGCCGTATGATGTCGTTCCTGCTCTGATTGGTAGCCGCCGACGCCTCATCCAGGGCCTCCACAAGTTCGTCAGGCATGGTGGCCGATATCTCTGCCATCTGATTTGCTCCTGGCATTAGTTGGCTTCCCATTGGAAAATTCTACAGCGGCCCGTCCCCGGGCTCCGAGAGCATAACCTCCCGCAGCAGGGGCAATGGCGGCGCACCGTAGGACAGCAGCTTGTCGTGGAATCCCCTCAGCGAGTACGCTGCCCCCTGCTCCCGCCGGTAATCATCCCGGAGCTTCAGGATCATCAGCTTGCCCAGGGTATAGTTCAAATACCCGGGGTCAAAGGTGCCCCGCAGCGCCTCTCTCCGTGCCGGCAGTTCTTCCATGTAGGCGTTGTCGATGAAGAACTGCGTCGCCTCCTCCAGCGTCATCCCCTGCGTGTGCATG
The DNA here is from genome assembly GCA_002238505.1 of SAR202 cluster bacterium bin22. Taxonomy (GTDB): domain Bacteria; phylum Chloroflexota; class Dehalococcoidia; order Lucifugimonadales; family UBA3495; genus Bin22. The sequence continues at coordinate 101,413 of MPMM01000008.1, forward strand.
CCCAGGGCGCACAGGTATCGGCAGTTGCGCACCAGGGCCTCCAGCAGCTGCGTTACCTGCAGCGCCTCCTGGCCCCGGGCGTACTCCGTCTCCAGCATCATCTCTTCCGTATAGTGGGCCCAGCCTTCGGTAAAGGCATAGGACGACGCCACCCGGTTTACCAGGGGCAGCGGGCGCCCGTAGCTGCTGTGCAGGTGGTGGACGAAGTGGCCCGGATAGACCTCGTGGATGGAGATTATGCGCAGGGTGTCATAGTTAAAATTGGTCAGCCATTCCTCCGCCTGGGTGGCCGTCCACGTATCCTCCACCGGCGTCACATAGTAGTAGGACTCGGTGGCCCGGGTTTCCAGCGAACCCGGGCTGTCCATGGCCGCGAAGGCGTACCGCATATAGGTGGGAGTCTCAATAACCTGGCAGCGGTCCTCCGCGGGCAGGGAGATAATGTCGTGGTCCAGCAGCGACTGCCGGATGTCCTCCAGCATGGCTTGGGTCTCGGGAATCAATGCGTCGGCGGCCGGGTGGTTCCGGCCAATCTCCCCCACAATCTCCCGTATGGAACGCCCCGGCCCGATGGCTGCCGTGGCCTCCGCCAGACGCTCCAGGTTCCGTTCCATGTTGGCCTGTCCCAGGGCGATAATGTCCCGCAACGGAACGTTGACGCCCTCGCCGTAGGCCAGCATGTCCGAATAAAGCTGGGAACCGATGGCAAAGTCCCCATCCACGCCCTCGGGCAGCCTGCCCAGCCGTTCCTCCAGCTTCACCGCAAAGCCATCCAGGGCCAGGGCCGCCCTTGTACGCGCCTGGTCGAAGCTTGCCAGGGTTTCCGCATCCCCCACTTCGCTCCCCGACTGGTCCAGGTCCACCCGGTAGAATCGGGCCATCCCCCGGTAGCTTTCGATGCTCATCTCCAGCACCGGACGGCTCAGTTCCGCCGTCAGGGCCGTGTCAATGACCTGCAGAAAGTCGGGGACCTGCTCCATGGCCTGGGTTGCGGCGCGCAGGCGGTCCACCAGGGGCGCGTAGTCCCGCTTAACGTACCCGCCCACGTTCAGGTAGCCCACCTGCCGCATGGGGTTGTTCTCCAGCGGCCGCATCTCCTCCAGGTTGAACAACTCCCGGCGCAGGAACAGTTCCAGGAGGCGATGGGTGAGGCGGTCCTCGGACTCAGATCCGTTGCCGTTGCCGTTCCCGTCGGCCAGCCCCGACAACTGTGCCAGCCCCCGCCGCAACTCCTCCACCCGGCGGGTTATGCGGTGGGGCGAAAGGTCGGGCAACTGTCCGTCATACTCGTGGCGGCCAATCCGCGAACCGGCGGTGGGAAAGAAGTCCCAGTGCTCCTTGACCAACCGCTCGGCCAAACTCTCAAAAGCGGCGCTCATAGCCATCTCTCTTCAATCCACCAATGAACACGAAGAATCACCAATGTCTTTCTGGGTTCTCTCCACGAGGGCTTGCGCCCAGGGAAGAGGTCAAGCCCAATCCTGGACTAACCCACTGGTGAACATTCGTGCCCATTCGGGGAAAAATACGCTCGTCCCGGGCCCGTCGAAGGACGTGTCCTTCGTGAATAAATGGACTAAACCAGTTCGCTGATCTGGATTTGCGGGCGGATGTCGGTGTAGTTGGGGGTGTCGCCCATCAGTTCCCGCCCGTGGGTCTTGAAGCCCTCGTGGACCTCATCGGTGGTATTGAAATACAGGTTGCCCACAGCCACAAAGGGCGCGTCGGCGTTGGGGTCGGCGGAACTCACCCCGCTCTCAATCTCGCTCCGCAGCAACCCCATCGAGTCCAGCCGCTGGTGCACCAGGGGCATATGCGTCCCCGTGTAGTAGTCCATATTAAAACTCTTCCCCTCTTCATTGGGGTAAAGAAAAGAAACTTTAATCATCGAAAAACTCCTTGTAGGTTTGGTGGTCTGGCTAGGAAGCCATTTTACAACAGGGGTATGGGGGTGACTACGGTGGACTTGGTTAAGTTTAGGCTTGCTGGCGAAAAGCATCAATAAATTCACCTTAGGATTCCACCACTCCTTGACTCCTGTAAACAGCCCTTTCGAGCCAGTTACTATTGTCGATATGTCAAGACAGAAATGCGGCCACAATTTGCCTCAGTCTTTCTAAGGATGAGTTTTTCCGGTAAAATCTGACCTACCTAGACAATCCATTCTGGGGTTTATCTCAGACATATGAGCAACCAGTGGTGGGAATAATGCCAGGCAGCATCAACTTAAGGATTGAGGGGCAGGACGAGGTCTTGAATCCAGCAGCCTTCATCAATGCTGTACGGTATTTTTGGGGTATGCTTCGAGACTTAGACTCGGCGCTTTCCAAGGGGGAGAAAGGCGCTATCAAGTGGGAGATTGAGTCTCTAACCAAGAATAGCCCCGCGGTTGTCGCATTTAGAGGTAGTTCTCTTACCGATAGGGATACGTTAGTCAAGATCGAAGACACATGCATCGGTGGATTGAGGGAACTTTCGGAAGGTAAGAGGCTTCCGTATTACTCGGATTCAGCTATCAGAAATGCCCTTCGACTTGCCAGATTACACAGTCCAAACAAAAGGAGCGGCTTAAGACTGATCCAGGTATTTAGTGACAGTCACCAGGTTGACTTGGGGCCCCATACAGTTGAAGGAATTCAGTCCCTTACCGAGTTCTCGTATGAGTCGGTTGGTTCAGTAGTAGGTAATCTGGACTCTATTTCAGTCCATCGGGGAAACGAGTTCCGCGTGTGGGAAGAGCTTGAGGCTCGTCCTGTAACGTGTCGGTTCCCGCCAGCAATCTTGGAGCAAGCTAAGCAAGCACTGGGCAACCGTGTTCTGGTCTCAGGGAATGTTAGGTCTAATTCCCACGGGCAGCACACGTCAGTGCTGGTTCATGGTATTGAGCTTTATCCTGAGGATTCCGAGCTTCCTACAATCGAGCAAATGTCGGGAATCGTCGACGACTTTACTGGAGGTATTTCTTTAGGGGACTACATAGAGGAAGTCCGAAGTGGTTGAACGCCTGAACCATCATATCTATTGGGACACCACCTGCTTCATTTGCTTCTTGAACCGGAGTGAGCTAGATCGGAGGGCTATTTGCGAGGATGTATTGAGGAATGCCAAAGAAGGTCATGTTTCCCTCTATACCTCGACCTTAACGATTGCCGAAACGCTGTATCCTAGGCGCGCCAACTTACCGAATCCCAGAAGATTAACACCTGATGAAAGTCAGCTTATCGATGGAATGTTCAGATGGAGTTGGCTCAAGAAGATTGATGTTGACCAACGAATCGCTTTCTATGCCGCGGAACTTGCTCGCGACTATAATCTTTATCCTAGTGACTCGATTCATGCAGCTACGGCAATTCTCACACCCTCTATAAGTACCTTACAAAGGTGGGATAGAGATTTCAGCAGAGTTTCGCACTTGGTTGACGTTGGAGACCCCAGCAGACTAAGCCTGCAAGGTACGTTCGACGATATCTTGGAACGTATTGGGCCTCATCCCGATGACCTCTCTTAATGATACGAGGCTAACTCAGCTTTAAACTGGCTGCTTCGTTGCACCGAATTTGTAAAGAGGTCGGTGAGGAATGGAAAACAATGGCACCCCTTTCTGCCGTGCTGTATGCCACACATTCCCAATTGACACCAACCCCCCAATACCCGATAATTCCACCCAACTATAATCATTCGCAAACAACAATGATTATTGAAGAGTTCAAGAAGGAGGATTGGCTATGGCGAACCAGGATATTGCCCTGATGGCCCACCTTATGCGCCGCGCCGGTTTTGGCGCCACCCGCGAAGAGCTGGAAGCCCTGTGCGAAAAGGGCTACGACAACGTGGTGGAAGAACTGCTCAACCCCACGGAAGAGCCGCTGGACCGCTTTGAAATGATGCGCTACCAGCCCTGGACCTGGCGTCCCGGCACCCTGCCCGGCATGGGCGCCGCCGAATGGCTTTGGTGGATGGTCAACACCCGCCGACCCCTGGAAGAGAAGATGACCCTCTTCTGGCACCACATCTTCGCCACCGGTGTGTCCAAGGTGGACCACTACGACGAAATCCAGAACATGATCACCCTGTTCCGCGAACAGGGCATGGGCAACTACAAGGAACTGCTCCTGGGCATGGCGAAGAACCCGGCCATGATTTACTGGCTGGACAACAACGATAACCACGCCCACGCGGTCAACGAGAACTGGGGCCGCGAGCTTCTGGAACTGTTCAGCATGGGTGTTGGCAACTACACCGAGGTTGACGTCCGCGAGTGCTCCCGCGCCTTTACCGGCTGGACCTTCGAGGCCAAGCTCCCCCGCGGTCCCCTGGGCCGCCACGACTGGCGCTTCGAATACCGCCCCGATGACCACGACAACGGCGAGAAGACCTTCCTGGGCGAGTCGGGCAACTTCAACGGCGACGACATCATCGACATCGTCTGCCAGCATCCTGCCACCGCCGGCTTCATCGCCCGCCACCTGTACAACTTCTTCGTGGCCGACGAGGCCCAGGTTCCCGCCTGGCAGGTTATTCCCCCCGTGGACGAGGATGCCATCGACGCCCTGACCGACGCTTTCATCGAGTCCGGCTACGACATCAAGGCGACCCTGCGAGTCCTGTTCACCTCCGACTTCTTCAAGAACGCCCGCTTTGCCAAGCTGAAGAGCCCGGCCGAAGTGGTGGTTGGCACCCTGAAGCTGGTGGGCGGCGCCGGATTCCCGGCCCCCGGCATCGGCGACCTTTCCCGACAGCCCAACTACATGGGCCAGGACCTGCTCAATCCCCCCAGCGTGGAAGGCTGGCACACCGGCGCTGAGTGGATCAACAGCGGCTCCCTGATGCGCCGCATCAACTTCACCGCCGACATGGTGGGCGACACTTCCCGCCCCGGCGTCCAGTCCATCGTCAGCCGCCTGCGCAGTCAGGGCGATGTGGGCCCGGAGCAGTTCGTTGACATCTGCCTGGACCTGATGGGCCCTCTGGATGTCAGCAGCGACACTCGCCAGGAACTGCTGGACCACGCCGTCCCCGGCGGCAGCCTGAACTGGAGCAACGAAGACGCCGCCACCGAGCGCGTATCCGAACTGTTGCAGCTTATCGTCTCCCTGAGGGACTACCAGTACGCCTAAAGTCTTGAAAACTTCTGGGGCGGCCATGGCCAAGGGCTGCCCCAGCCAGAATTGATCAGAAACCACAAACTTCCAGGAGGAAAAGCAAATGGCCAGTACCAAGAAAGACCCCGTGCTGGTGGTTCTGCAGCTTACCGGCGGCAATGACTACCTGAACACGGTAATTCCCATTACCGACCCCCTCTATCGCGACAACCGCCCGGCAGTGGGCGTGGCCGATGAGCGCATTTTGAAGCTCAACGACAAGGTCGGCCTGCACCCCACTATGGGCCCCATGAAGAACCTTTGGGACCAGGGCAACTTGGCCATCATCCACGGCGTCGGCTATGCCAACTCCCCTCGCTCCCACTTCCGCTCCATGGACATCTGGCACACCTGCGAGCCGGACAAGCTGGGCACCGAGGGCTGGCTGGGCCGTGCCACCAAGGAAATCGACCCCAACAAGGAAAACGTGGTAACCGCCGTCAGCTTCGGCCCCAGCCTTCCCCGTGCCCTGGCCCTGCCCACCGTGCCGGTGGCCTGCGTGGACGACCTGGACTCCTTTGGTCTGCTGACCGGTATCAACGAGGCCGAACAGCGGGACAAGATTCTTGACCGCTTCACCCGCCTCTACTCCCCCACCATCGGCACCGGCGCCGTAATGGACTATCTGGGCCAGACCGGTCTCGACTCCATGAAGGCCGCCGACATCCTGAAGGTAGCGCCGGAGATGTACTCCTCCAATATCGAGTACCCGGACACTACCATCGCCTCCAAGCTGAAGGGCATCTCCCAGGTGCACCAGGCCAACCTGGGCACCCGGGTCTTCTACTGCGACCACGGCAGCTTCGACAGCCACTCCAACCAGGTTGGCATGCACGACAAGCTGTGGACCGACGTTTCCCAGGCCGTGGAGAGCTTCTTCGACGACCTGCGCGAGAACGACGCTGCTGACAACGTCATAATGCTGATGTTCACCGAGTTCGGCCGCCGTGTCCATGACAACGGCTCTGGCACCGACCACGGCGCTGGCGGCGTAGCCTTCCTGGCCGGTGATGCCATTAAGGGCGGCGAGTACGGCGAATACCCGTCCCTGCGCCCCGAGCACCTGGAGCAGGGTGACCTGGTCCCCCACACCGACTTCCGCAGCGTTTACACCGCCATCGTGGAAGACTGGATGGGTATGGACGCCCAGCCCCTGGTTGGCGGCGTCTTCGAGAAGCCGGCCTACTTCTAGGCTGGACGCCAAATAACAAAACTGGAGAGTGCACAATGCTAACGCAAGTAGCAGCCGGGCGCACTTACGACTTTAGCCACTCCGTGGGCCGCGGCGCCCAGTCGGGTATGGGTTTCAGCCAGCCCGTGGCCGCCGCCCAGGGTCCCAATGGCGTCGTTTACGTCGTCAACCGGGGTAGCGAGGGAATCAGCAATGTTTCCTGGAATCGCATTGGCTACGGCGCCCGGGTTTCCCAGATTACCATCGGCGCAGAATGGGGCCAGGAAGAGTTCCTCGGCGAGTTCTCCAAGTACGGGGACGGCAACGGGGAGTATATCTGGGGTTCCGGCGTGGTGGTGGACAGCCAGGGTCGGGTCTATGTCTCCGACGAATGGCTGAACCAGATCAACGTTTATGACCAGGACGGTAACTTCCTGAACCGCTGGAGCACCGTGGAATCCGACGACGGCAGGGAGCACGGCACCGCCAGCATCGCCATCGACGCTGACGATAATATCTACTTGACCGACGGTCGCTGTCACGAAGTACGCAAGTTCAGTTCCGATGGCAAGTTCATCGCTTCCTGGGGTAGCCAGGGCTCGGACAACGGCCAGTTCAACGCTCCCTGGGGCATCACCGTGGATCAGGCTGGCAACGTTTACGTAGCCGACCATCGCAACCACCGCGTCCAGAAGTTCACCTCTGACGGACGCTGGATGGCCAGCTTCGGCACCCCCGGCACGGGCCGCGGCCAGTTGCACCTGCCCACCTCCGTAGCCGTGGACCCGGAAGGCGACGTTTACATCGCCGACTGGAGCGACAACGGGCAGCACCCAGGTCGCGTCCACATCTTCGACGCTGAAGGCGCCTTCATCATTACCCTCGTAGGCGATGCCCAGGAACTGTCTGCGTGGGCCAAGCTGACGGTGGATGCCAATGCCGACTATCTGAAGCGCCGCCGGGAAGTAAACCTGCAAAATATGGAATCCGAATGGCGTTTCGCCCTGCCCACCGGCCTGCTGTATGACGCGGAAAAGGGTCGGTTGATGGTGGTGGACAGCCAGCGCAGCCGCTTCCAGATATACAACAAGGTCAGCGGCTACATGGTTCCCCAGATGAACCTGTAAGCCCGGACTGACTGTTCCCATTGGTTGGGAGATTGGTTATGAAGAAGGGGCGGGTCGTAAATCCGCCCCTTCGTCGTTGCTCAAGGGTCGTTGTTCAAATCGGTCTCTGAAAGCGCAGGCAGGTGGAGAGAGAAAGTGCCCCCGCAATCCTCTCAGGCTTTGCAGGCGCGAATTTAACGCCAATTACCCGGAGGAAGAGGAAAACTGCCAATGGACAGGGAGCGGGAAGAATACTACATCGATTTCGCTGCGGAAAACCCGGAGATGCTGTGCTCTGAGGCCCCTGATGAGATTCTGGAGGCCTGCGCTGCCGAAGCGGAACCCACGGCCTTCATGGAGGAATTCCTGGGAACAGGACACGCCCAGTGGATTCTTCTTACCTACCGCCGCCGGCTTCCCCAATCCATCATCAATAACAACGTCCTGCAGCTTTGGCTGCGGGCCTGTCGCCTCCACACCCGAAGGCTGACCGGAGAATCCGACCCTGACTGGGGAAAGCCCTTCTTCTCAATCGAAGATATGACGGTTGTCTAGCTAATGCAGGCATCTGCGCCAGTCTTGCAATGCGCCCTCTTTAAACCCGCATTGCGTCCGGTTGGTGGGTAAGGTTACTTACTGAAGCTCTCAGCGTCACCGGGTGGCGGCTCAGTGAATTCCCTGCCTTCCCGCAAGGCCTCCTCACGGCGCTGGTTCCAGGCCAGCCACTGTTCTCGCTCTTCTTCGCGACCTTCCTGATGACCTTCCTTTAAGCCTTCTGCCTTCGCCTTGGCGTACCTGGACCTCAGGTATCTCTCAGCAAGCATGGACTGTTCCTTAATGAATTTAAGGCGAATGCGGCAATAAGAGCCAATTGCTACTCGCTGACGTTCGTCGGATTACCGGGTGGTGGCTCAGTAAACTCCCTGCCTTCCCGCAGGGCTGCCTCGCGGCGCTGGTTCCAGGCCAGCCACTGTTCTCGCTCTTCTTCGCGACCTTCTTGCCTTCCCTCGTCGCGTCCTTCCTTTAAGCCTTCTGCCTTCCCCTTGGCGTACCGGGATCTCAGGTATCTCTCAGCAAGCATGGACAAGCCCTCCACCAGGTAATAAGCAAATACTATCAGCCACGGAATTAAAGCGGAAGCTTCCTTCAGGGAAGCCATGGCCGTATCTATGTGTTGCGCGGTTGGTCCGGCAGTTGCAAACCCTCTCCATAGGCTCAAGCCGGTGGACAGGATGTACAAGATCGCGAATGCGACGTAGTACGGAATCAGGGAAAGCTGGCGAAGGCTCCAGATACTCTCCCTGCGGTTGTCGGGTCCCTTGCTTGCCACTCGCCTGAATCCTCCATCGCAATTGGATGTGAGCTAAGGCATAAAGCTCACGACTGCGATGAGAATTCTACCCGGCAAGCCCTGGAACCGTCCTGCCTCGCCTGACAGTAGTTATTCGAGGTAGTAGATGGCCAGAATCTAGTCGTCCTGGCATCTGAGGCAAACGAACGAGGCCCGGTCCTCCGGCAAGGTCTCTACCGGCACATTGCGCCGCCTGTTGCAGACCGAGCATACTGCCGACTCCAGTACTGGCGGCGGTATCGGGGTGGCGACAACAGTGTCGGCGCCCCGGAACCCCGTGTATTCGGGGTTCTGCTCCTTTATCCGCTGGAATCGTTCCCGATCCTTGCGACGGCTCATTGCGACCTCCCTTGCGGCGGGCCGGGCCTCGTTAAGTTGTAGCTAGTTGGCTGCTGGCTGATGGAGCAAACGGGTATTAGCGGACTTCCGCGACTGCTCCGGCCTCTTCCAGCTTGGCCTTGATGGTGTCGGCCTCGTCCTTGGCCACGCCTTCCTTGACGCGAGCAGGGGCAGACTCCACCAGTTCCTTGGCTTCCCGCAGGCCCAGGGACGTGATTTCCCGTACGGCCTTAATGACGTTAATCTTGTTGGGGCCGATGTCCTGCAGGCTGACATCGAACTCGCTCTGTTCGTCTTCGGCAGCGGCAGGGGCGCCACCATCACCGGCGGCAGGGGCGGCGGCAACGGCCACAGGAGCCGCAGCCGTGATGCCAAATTCATCCTCAAGAGCCTTGACCAGGTCGGCCAGCTCCAGCACGCTCATGCCTTTGATGGTTTCCAGCAGTTCCTCTTTAGTAGCCATGGGGCCTCCTTAAATATGTTTGTCTTGTCTGTGCTGAATTAGAGTGAAAATGCACTCCTAAGTTGCTTGCGGTATTGGCGTTTGGCAGGACCTGTTAGGCTGCCTGTCCTTCTTCTTCCAGTTGTCGTATGCGGGCCTGCAAAAGGCCGTCAAGGTTCTGCAACGGCCCGTTGAGTACGCCAAGCAGCCTGGTGAGGGGCGCCTGCATCTGGCCCAGGAGATTGGCAACCAGTTGCGGCTTGGCCGGCAGGCTGGCCAGCCTTTCCACCTCCTGGGGCTGCAGGGCAACTCCGTCGCCCAGGATTGCGCCGTGGATTGCCAGCGGCGACCTGGTGGACCGTATGTAGTCGCTCACCGCCTTCGCGGTGTCCACCGGGTCATCGTAGCCAAAGGCGATGGCTGTAGGACCCTCCACGATGTCGTTGAACTGGGGAACGTTGGCCTCCTCGGCTGCCAGGCTTGCCAAGGTGTTCTTCACCACTATGAATTCCACGTTGGCTTCCCGCATCCGGCGCCGCAGTTCGGTCATTTCGTTAACGGCTATACCAGAGTAACCCGCAGTCAAGGCGATGGAACAATTTTCAATCTTTTCCTTGAGTTCGGCTACCCGGTCTATTTTGGCCTGAGTCGGCAAATGGTTACCTCCTTGCAAAAAAATCCCTGCGTCTGCAAGGGAGACGCAGGGATAATCGGCAATAAAAGTCGATGAACCCGTTAAATGCGCCTCGGCAGGCGGCCCATAGTTGGACCCTTGGCTCCCGGGGGAGACCGGCGGTCTGCAGCGTGAAGGGTTATGTTTTATCTGTGGTTTCGGCTTAGGATCTGACCTCGATAACCTGTTTAAGAGCCTTTAAGAGATTAGCACGAAAAGCTGGAAAAGGCTAATCCGGCTTCAGAGCCTGTAGGGCGCTCAGGTCCAGGGGAATGCTGGGCCCCATGGACGACGTAATGTATGCGGATCGCAGGAACGAGCCCTTCACCGCCGCTGGCCGTGCCCGCACTATGGAGTCAATCAGCACTGCCAGGTTGTCCATAAGCAGGTCGGTATCGAAGCTGGCCTTCCCAAAAGCCGAGTGAATGATGGCCGTCCGGTCGGTCCGGTATTCCACCCGCCCGGCCTTGGACTCTTCAATTACCCGTCCCAGGTCCCGGGGCTGCACCATGGTTCCGGTTCGGGGGTTGGGCATCAACCCGCGACGGCCCAGAATCCGCCCCAGCTTGCCTATCTTGGGCATAATCTCCGGTGTGGCCAGTCCAACTTCAAAATCCAGCCACCCGCCTTCGATCTGGGAAATCAAGTCGTCGTCGCCCACATAGTCGGCGCCGGCCTGGCGGGCAATGTCGGCTCCCTCGCCGCTGGTGAAAACCAGCACCCGGATCTGCTTCCCCAGGCCATGGGGCAATACCGTTACTTCCCGCACCATCTGGTCAGCATGACGGGGATCCGCGCTGGTCCGGATGTGAATCTCGATGGTCTCGTCGAACTTGGTGTTGGAAAGCTCCTTAAGGAGGTCGATAGCCTCCCGGGGCTGGTACAGCTTGTCGGCATCGACCCTTTCCGCCACCGCGTCATATCTTCTGCTGTGCTTGGGCATAACTGTTAATCCCCTTCCACGCTGATGCCCATGCTGCGAGCGGTGCCTTCAATTATGGACATAGCCTGTTCTACCGAGTTGGCGTTCAGATCTTTCAGCTTGGTTTCGGCAATTTCGCGAAGGGCGTCGCGGCTAATGACTCCCGCGCTGTCTCGCCGGGTCTCGCCTGCTCCCTTCTCCACCCCGGCCGCCCGCCTTAGCAGGTCCGAAGCCGGAGGGGTGCGGGTCACGAAAGTAAAGGAGCGGTCCTCAAACACTGTGAGGTGCACCGGCACAATGGTGCCAGCCTGGGAGGACGTACGCTCGTTGTATTCCTTTACGAATCCCATAATATTGACACCGTGCTGACCCAGGGCCGGGCCCACCGGTGGCGCGGGCGTCGCCTTGCCCGCTTCCAGTTGCAACTTGATTACTGCTCTGACCTTTTTTGCCAAAGGGGCCTCCTAAACCTACGCGCGTTCCACTTGCAAGAAGTCCAGTTCCACCGGTGTTTCCCTGCCAAAGAAGGAAACCAGCACCCGCACCTTGCCCTTGCTCTCGTCAACGTCGCCCACCGCCCCCACAAAGTCAATGAAGGGACCTTCGGTGATGCGGACCGTGTCGCCGTTCTGCAGGCCAATTTTGATTCGTGCCGGGCCGGACTCAGACTGCTTGAGGATGGACTCCAGCTGGGTATCTTCCAGGGGCACCGGCTTCGGACGGCTGTCGTAGTCGTCCTCCGTCGAGATAAAGCCCGTGACGCCCGGCGTGTTGCGAACAACGTACCAGCTTTCGTCGTCCATGTTCATTTGTACCAGGATGTAGCCCGGGAAGAGCTTGCGCTGTTCCGACTTGCGCTTCCCGTCCTTGAAGATTACCTCTTCCTCGGTGGGAACCACTACCTGGAAAATGCGGTCCTGCATATCCAGGCTCTGGATGCGAAGATCCAGGTTCTTCTTGACCCGGTCTTCCTGGCCCGAGTAAGTATGAACAATGTACCAGTGAAATTCCTGGTCTTGTTCCTCTTCAGTTCGAATGTCTCTCTCAGTGGTCATAAGCCGTCACGCTCCCTTCAAACTTCGGGTCGCGGGCCTGTGCCATTGACTTCACAAGCCCGCCGCGCTGGCGGGCTTGCTGTCAATGGGCTGTAGTTTCATATCCGGGGCTTGAGGCGAAACCCGTTCCGCCTGCGCCCCCCGTAGCCTTTAGAAAAACCGGAACACGGCGAATATTCCCCGGTTAAACAACTCGGCAAACACCCGGTCCAGGCCTCCCAGGAAGAATCCCACGGCTACCGACAGGGCAATCACTATGGCCGTAAGCCGGGCCGTCTCTTCCTTGCTGGGCCAGACCGACTTGCGTAACTCCGACACCACTTCCTGCAGAAAGAGGATCGGGCTGACCCGCCCTACACTGCGCGGAGTGATTGGTGACTGGTTGCGCTGCTGCGCTCCGGCGCGTGCCATAAAAGACTACCGTACTTCGCGGTGAGTCTTGTGTCCCCGGCAGCGGGAACAGTACTTGCGCAGTTCCAACCGCTGGGTGTCGTTCCGGCGGTTCTTTACCGTGGCGTAGTTCCGCTCCCGGCATTCCCCGCACTGGAGAGTTATCACCCCACGGACATCAGCAGTCTTTCGAGCCATAATTCACCTTCTTCCTTTTTCGCCTGCCCGGCAGGCGAAGGGGACTATTAGTCCAGCAGCCTGGTGATGACGCCGGAACCTACGGTGCGTCCACCTTCACGAATGGCGAACCGCTGCCGCTCTTCCAGGGCGATGGGGGTGATCAGGTTCAGGATCATGGTGATGTTGTCGCCAGGCATGACCATTTCCACCCCGTCTGGCAGGGTAATTTCGCCGGTAATGTCGCTGGTTCGAATGTAGAACTGGGGCTTGTAACCCGAGAAGAAGGGAGTATGGCGGCCACCTTCCTCACGGCTCAGTACGTAAACCTCAGCCTCGGCATGCCGGTGGGGCTGCATGGAGCCTGGCTTTACCACCACCTGCCCGCGCTCTACCTCGTCCCGGTCCACGCCGCGCAGCAGGATGCCTACCGCGTCGCCGGCTTCAGTGGAGTCCAGCAGCTTGTGGAACATTTCCAGGCCGGTGGCCACCGTGCGGCGTACGTCGCCGGACCGGATAATTTCGATCTCTTCGCCCTGCTTCAGCATTCCGCGCTCTACCCGGCCCGTTACCACGGTTCCGCGACCCTTGATGCCGAATACGTCCTCAATGGGCATCAGGAAGGGGCGGTCCGTCAGGCGCTCGGGGACGGGTATGTAGTCGTCCATGGCGCTTACCAGCTCGGCCACGCCGTTCATGGCTTCGGGGTCGCCTTCCATGGCGCTAAGGGCGCTTACCCGAACGATGGGGGTGTCGTCGCCGGGGAAGTCGTAAGTGCTCAGCAACTCCCGTACTTCCAGCTCCACCAGCTCAAGCAGCTCCTCGTCATCCATCATGTCCACCTTGTTCAGGGCGACCAGGATGCGGGGCACTTCTACCTGGCGGGCCAGCAGAATGTGCTCACGGGTCTGGGGCATGGGGCCGTCCGGGGCGCTCACTACCAGCACTGCCCCGTCCATCTGGGCGGCGCCGGTAATCATGTTCTTGATGTAGTCAGCGTGGCCAGGGCAGTCCACGTGCGCATAGTGACGGCTGTCGCTCTCGTATTCCACGTGGGCGATGGCGATAGTTACGCCGCGCTCCCGTTCTTCCGGCGCATTGTCGATGCTGCCGAAATCCCGGAAGCTGGCCATCCCCTTCTCCGCCATCACCCTGGTGATCGCGGCCGTAAGGGTGGTCTTGCCGTGGTCAACGTGACCGATGGTGCCCACATTTACGTGGGGTTTGGTACGATCGAACTGCTGCTTGGCCATTTCTTGTCCTACTCTCCTGCTTTTCCTTTGGGATTGATGGAGCCCAGAGGCGGGATTGAACCGCCGACCCCGTTCTTACCAAGAACGTGCTCTACCGCTGAGCTATCTGGGCTCGTTACCCCAAAATTATAGATTAAATTTGGTTTGCTTGTATCCTGCATGTTTGGGTGGTGGAGGGGGCAGGATTCGAACCTGCGAAGTCCTTCCGGACGCCAGATTTACAGTCTGGTGGCTTTAACCACTCACCCACCCCTCCCTGCCTGTCCTCCGCTCCGTTTCCGGAGTGAGCTTCAACCCAGCTCGGCAACACTGGGTTTGGATAGTAATCTATGGAGCCCCAGAGGGGACTCGAACCCCTAACCTGTCGATTACAAGTCGACTGCGCTTCCAATTGCGCCACAGGGGCAGACACTATCTTCAGACTAGAAAAAGGCCCCGTAAAGTCGGGGCCACTACGCCAGCCTGCTTGATACGGGAAAATTATATAAACACCAGGGGTTGCTTGTCAATTGGTCGAGTCAACCCATGAGTCCCTAGTTCCCTATGGGTATCCTCGTATCCCGCCTCCCCTTCTCCAGGGGTGGCGCGCATGGGATCAACGCCGAATTAATCGCCATTCCCGCCGGGGCGCCATTACCCTACTGCAGCAAGACCAGCCACAGGCCCGGCATTAATACGTGCCGGGCCTGTGTCATTGCTTTCGGTTCAAACTCCCGTGCTACGGCCCTTCAATTCCCAGTTCTCCCTTCAGGTCGTCAATAACCTGGGTGCGGGAGCGGGTCTGCCACCGTACGCGGGCGCCAATGGGGGTGTTCTCGACTTCCGGATTCACCTTCAATGCCACGAATACCGGCCCCGGCTGGCCCAGAATTTCCTCCAGGTGGGTGGCGAAGTCTTCCAGGTTGTCGAAGGCGTAGGTGGCCGGGTAGCCCGAGCCCTTGGCTATAACGTCGTAGGCGATGTTCTTGGCGTTGGGCACAGGCTGGCCGCCGGTGGTGGCGTAGCACTCGTTGTCCAGCATGAAATGGTAGAAGTTCTTCGGCGCCTTCTCGGCGATGGTGGGCAGCGCGCCCATGTTCATCAGTATATCGCCTTCCGAGTCGAACAGAATCACCCGCTCGTCAGGCAGCGACATCGCCACGCCCAGGCCGAAGGACGCGTGCCCGCCCATGGCCGGGTCGCCCACTGGCAGATCCCGGTTGGGCTGGTCGCTTATCTGGGTCCAGTGCCGCCCGCCGCGACCGGGGATAACGATTGAATCGCCCCGGTGGGGGGCAAAGGCCTGTAGCATCTCCGCAGTGTCAATCATGTTGCCTCGCTAACTTTCCTGGTTGGCAGGAATTACAGGACAGGCCGCATCGCCGTGAATGGACCGAGTCGCAGTAGGCGGCCAGTACCCTAAATCCTGTAAATCCTGTGTATCGATGTTTGAATCTACCGGTTAAACCCGTGGTACTCATCCCCCACCAGCACTGCCACCGGGCGGCGGGTGCGGGACGCCTCTTCAAATGCTACGGAAATGCGGGGCGCATCCTCGCCATTCTCCACCAGGTAGTATTGAATGCCGAAGGCGTTCAGAAACCGCTCGGTGTAGGTGGCGGCGGTGTCCGTGTTCACGCCGTGGCGCGTCCAGCCGCGATAGCCCACCATCATTACCACCGGAATGTTCAGGCTCAGGCCCCAGCCCCGCAGGGAGTCTCCCGACTCCATCATCCCCGTGTTCTGGATGAGTATGACGGGCTTCTTGCCGCCTACCGTCAGGCCGGCGGCGGTGGAAAAGGCCTGCCCTTCCCGGCTTACTGGTATCAGGTCCAGGTCCGGGTCGGCCTCCATAAGTAGATACAGGAAGTTTGTCTCGCTGTCCGGCAGCCACACTACGTGGGTGACGCCGTTCTTCTTCATTTCAGCCATGACCACTTCGGGGCTGAGTTCGCCTTCCGCGTGTTGGGTCATTCTCTTACCTGCCTTCGTCGGGCCATGCCCGTCAGCTTTGGATTGGCTTGATTATAGCCCCGGTAGATACGATGTCAACTTGCCGCAAACTCCCCTGGCCCCCGGGCATAAGCACAGAACGCCTGCCGCGAACATGCCCTGAAGTGCGGGAAATAGTCAATCACGGAACTGCGGCTGTGTGGGGTGTCAGTGGGGCGGCCCCGCCAGGTCACCGGTGGTACGACCTTTCCCCGTGGGCGTTGTCGGGCAATGCGTAGGGAATCCCCCTGTAGTCGTTTATGGAGACCTCAAGCAAGGGCATACTTTTCGACATCGCTGCCTGTCTCGGCAGCTAACGGGGGCAAGCCGCCAGGGATCCAGCTAGGGGGCGTCGTTAAGAGCCGAGTTTCGTCTTTCCGGCGAAAGCTGGAATCCAGGTCCGTCAAGTAAATGGGTGATATGTTCCACGATATACCAGGACTCTGGTATATCGCCTGTTTATACCCGATACCTGACCGGCAGTAATGGCTAATTTGACGACACCCCTTATGGGGCAAGGATCCAGCCAATGGAGAAGGCAACAGTAGCTTTGCGGCGCAGTCCGACCCAAATCCCGCTGTTCCGGTCAGCCCCGTAAGCTGGATGTCCTCCGCTCAGGCGTTTTCCGATCCCCCGCTGCCCTGTTCCGGATGCTCCTCAGGCGCTTCCACCCGCAGGTCGGGAAGCCAGCGCAGCCACGACGGCAGGTACCAGTTGCCCTTTCCCAGCACCTCCATGCTCGCCGGCACCAGCACCGACCGCACCAGCGTGGCATCCAGGAACACCGCTATGGCCAGTCCGAACCCCATCAACTGGTTCACCACTGTTTCGCCGGCTGCGAAAGCCCCGAACACCACCACCATTATCAGGGCAGCCCCGGTAATAATCCCCGCGGTGGAGCGCAGCCCGTAGGCCACTGCCTCCGTATTGTTCTCCGTCTCATCGTACCGTTCCCTGATCCGGCTGAGCAGGAACACGTGGTAGTCCATCGACAGCCCGAACAGGATGGTAAACAGGAACAACGGCAGCCATGCGTCAATCACTTCTGCTTGCTGGAACCCGAACAGGCTGGCCCCCACGCCCTTTTGGAACACTATCACCAGCAGCCCGTAGGTCGCGCCCACCGACAGCAGGTTCATGATAATTGCCTTTATCGGTATCACTATCGACCGGAACACCATCATCAGAATGATGAAGCTGAGGCCCAGCACAAAGACAAATACGATTGGCGTGTAGAAATCGACTATCCCGTAGAAGTCCGCAGTCTCGGCGGTAAGGCCCCCCACGTACACTTCGGCGGGAACGCCGTCGAAGGCCGCCGGTATCAGATCCTCCCGAAGTGTGGTCAGGTGGCCGGTGGCTTCCCGGCTGGAAGACTCTCCCGGGAAAGGCAGGGTCAGCAGCGCAAGATCTCCGGCCTCGTTTATCTCCAGCAATGGCGGCACCGGGAACGTCGGGGAATCAACGATGGACTGTGTCAGCCCGGCAATTGCCTCCTGTACCTGCGGGTTGCTGGGGTCTCCGTCAATCACTATCTCGGCGGGACTGAGGACCCCGGCCGGGCTCACGTCCCCCACGGAGAATTTCTCCTTCAGGACCAGGAAGGCCTTCTTGGTCTCCGCCTTGTCCGGGAAGGTGTTTACGTCATTCAGGCCCGTATTGATGCCGTCGATGCCCAGGAAACTGACGTTGAAGTAAAACAGGGTCACCGCAACCATGGGTATGGCAATGGCGAGGATGCTGATCACCGGAAATCTGGTTACCGCCCGGGTGATCGACTCCCAGAATCCATGCTCCGTCTCCTCCGGCGTCTTGATGGCGAACCTGGCAAGGAACCGGATGGAAAGCAGGTCCACCTTGGGCCCAAGCAGCGCCAGCACGGCGGGCAGGAGCGTCAGGGTCGCCGCCAGCGCGGCTATCACCACCAGGATCGCCCCCAGCGCCAGCGACTGGTAGAAGGACGCCGGAACTATCAGCAGTCCCACCAGGGCCAGCACTACCGTCGTCCCGCTGAAGAACACTGTTCGACCGGCAGTGCGTCCGGTAATCACCACTGCTTCCCTCGGAGGCGTGCCGCGACCCATCTCCTCCTTGAATCTGGACACGATCAGCAAAGAGTAATCTATGCCCACCGCCAGCCCGATCATCACCACCATCATCGACACGAAAAAGACCAGCTGGTTCACCTGGCCGATGACCGCCACCGCCGCCATCGCAATGATGATGGACACTATCGCCAGCCCCAGCGGCAGCAGGGTGGCCACAACCGCCCCGAACAGCAGCAAAAGGACCAGCAGCGCTACGGGCACCCCAAACTGCTCCCCCTTCCTCAGATCCTCCTCTGCCAGTTCGTTATTCTCGTGGGCTACGCTGGCGTCCCCGCCAATCAGCACCAGAAAGTCGTCTGCGGCGTTGGCCTCCTCTACCTTGTGGATCACGTCTGCAACGTTGGACGTGGCTTCCTGGGAATTGCCTGCCAGGGTGTAGTGCATCAAAACCGTCTGCTGATCGAGGGAGACCATTAGCGGCAGTATCCGCGCCAGTTGCTCCTGGGGAATCAGCGGGCCGGCGTCGATGGCCTGGTAATAGTGGTACAGCGGTTCACCGTTTATTCCGCCTGCAATCGTCCCGGTACCCAGGGACACAATATCCTCGTGGACCGTCTCTACCTTGGCTCGAAATGCCTCGTCCTCCACCGTCAGGGTCGGCGACTGTATGATGACAATCTCCGCCAGCTTCTCCGGCCCCCTCATTCGCTCTTCCAGCAGGGCGGCGGCTCTCTCCGACTCGTACCGGCCGGCCAGCCGGAAGTCGGTAGTGGTTGCCGTCGGCAGCAGGCTCTGGATAAGGCCCAGGGCGACAACAACTAACACCACCCATACGCCGATCACTATCCAGGGCCGCCGGGAACTGAAACGAGCCAGCAATTCAGTCATATTGCACTCTCTTTTGCCTGTAGATGCCTGTTATCTATTCTCGTCTGTGAGGCGGCGAAACCGCAGTTCGCTCGCCAATTCCAGGATTCATGAGCCTATGATTCAATATCGGATTTCAACTGAGCCAATTGTGCCCAGCGGTCGGTGGTACCCATAGCCGAATTTCTGCCATCACGGCGTCATCAAATATTCGGGAATCAGCTACATCTTACACCCATCGCAGGTGCGCTTGTGACAGGAATTGCGACCTGTTATCTGCAATATTGCCACACCATAGCCAGGCAGTTCCTCCTATCGGCTTCGGCTTGGAAACGGGGCATCAGGGCCATCACGTCCCAAACTCAAACCATAGGAGGCCCACACCCCCCAAACCTCAAGTCATGTCGCCCTGAGCCTGCCGAAGGGCCTCAAATCCTTCCCGACAATTGGCTACGGGTCCGAAAGCCGGCTTGCCGAATCGTGCTTGCGCTCTCTAACCCTTGCGGAACCACAATTTCCCTATGCGCGACTTCCCTGGGCGCAGCCTCAGGGTATTTCGATTATTTTGGTAGAGTCTCTTCCACCGTTCGCCCTGAGCCTGTCGAAGGGCCGCCCGGAATGGTTCTCCAAGCTCACCACCAACGGACTCGAGGAGTTGCCACCGACAATCGGAAGACCCCGAGCGCAGCCCTCCACCTGATGACACCCCCGAACTGCGGGTGGTATCATATCTGTCGCGCCTTCACTATGGGCGGCAAAAAGAACTTTCAGAGATGAGGCAAACCCGTGGCAGAGGACCATCCCGTACCCGCTGGCTATTTACCGGCAGATGAAGTGGCGGAGGAGAACAACGGGCGGCGCACCCGCAACCGCCTGATCATCCTGGGCGCGGTGGTTGCCCTGGCCGTGGGTTATATGATCTATGCGGCCTTCCCCGGCAGCGCCCTCTATTTCCTCACGGTAAGCGAGTTCAAGGGCGGTGAAGAGTACCAGGACGGTCGGCTGCTTCGGGTATCCGGCAAGCTGGTACCCGACTCCTTCCAGCGGGAAGACAACGGCACCATGGCCCGGTTCCAGTTGGTGGACAAGGAGGGGGACGGAGCCGGCGCCAGCCTCGACGCCTCTTACGTCGGCGTGATGCCCGACCTCTTCTTCAATCCCCACTCGGAGATTATCCTGGAAGGCAGCTATTCCACCGTGGGCGTGTTCGAGACCGACAGCATCCTGGTGAAATGCCCCTCCAAGTACCAGTCCCTGGATGGAGAAACCCCGGAAGACTACAACACCTACAACTCGGGAAGCGAAGCCCAGGCCTCCTGACCCTTCCCCCTAATCCACCGTTCCCTTATCGGCTCAGCCCGCCATCCCTTTCTGCTGGGACGTCAAAAACCCTCCTGCCATCGCCAGGAGGGCCCAAACCCCAGTCCCCAATCCCGTCATACCTGCTAAACCGGTTATCCGGTCGCCTTCCTTACGGTCACGTCTCTCTCACAAAAAAGGGCATTCCAGAAATCCCCCGGCAGTGCAACGGCAATGTGTAGTTCAACAGCATCGTAATGAAGGGTTGCGGTTTAACCGTCATTCCGGCCTTGAGTCGGAATCCAGGATGGTTGCGTAAGGTCAACTACATGGTACAAGAGGGGCTCTGGATCCCGGTTCAAGGCCGGAATGACGATACAAACTTAGCCGTCATCATTTCAAACCAGTGGGCCCACCGGTACTCAAGATGGGTGATTGCCCCACTCCCCAATCTAACCCCCCGTCCCGTCTTCCTCCTCGCCGCCATGCAACTCCCGCTGCAGGTCGCCAATCTCCCGCTCCAGGTCCTGGCGGCGGCGGGAAATGAAAAAGGCGTACACGAAGAAAATAACCCACGTTACGGCGAACGCAGCAAACAGGAACCACAGGTTGGTGGGCGGTTGGCTCTGGAGCAGCATCACTGGCATTTTGACTTCACTTCCTTAAGGGCAGGCCCGCCGCACATGGTGTGCCCATATGGTGGGTCCAATGGCGCATTTCTCCGGGGACAGCATGCCGTCCCTTCCGTTCATTTCAGCGCCGAACTTGCTGATCAGCGACGCATCCTGCTCAAGAATCGCAGCGCCGACAGCCGGTCTTCCACATTGCGCAGGTGCATTCGTTCCAGCAGCAGGTACAGGAACAGTAGCAGGAACACGGCCAGGGAGTAGAACAACACCCACTGCATTATTGGCTCCAGCGCCCCCGCATCTGCCAGGGGCCCCACCACCGCCGATGGATGGATGGACCGCCACCACTGCACCGAGTAATACACGATGGGCACGTCCACGAACCCGATGATGCCCAGGCCCGCCGCATAAAGCGCGCCCTGGGACTTGTTCGGTACGTACGAGCGGAGCATCAGGTACGCCACGTAAATCAGCCACAGTATCAGGGTGGTGGTTAATCGAGGCTCCCAGGTCCACCACACCCCCCAGACCGGCCTGGCCCAGACAATGCCCGTCAGCAGCGCCAGGCTGACGAACACCACCCCCACCTCGGCAGCGGCATGGGCCACGCTGTCCCACTTGCTCTTCCGCGTCACCAGGTATCCAATGCTGGCCACAAACACCACAAAGAAGGCGACAAAGGAAACTATGGCAATGGGCACATGGAAGTAGAAAACGCGCTGCACTTCGCCCAGCACCGCGTCGGTCGGCGCCACCAGGAAAATCAGGTACAGATTCACCAGCATCAGGACGCCTGTGCCGACCAGCAAAACGCCGTTCAACCCTGGAAATGCCAAGCCGGACCTTGGGGAGGAAGAGGCTCCCTGGGCAGAGGCCAAAACGGTTCACTCCTCAACGATTATCGAAAAAATCCACGGACATATTACCAGAAAAACGGCATCAAACACCGCCAGCAGCGGCAGCCACCGGGTTACCACGCCCGTTTCCGGCCCGCTGCCCACGGCCGCTCCCGTAACCTCCACCGCCCCAATTAGCACCGGCAAAATGATGGGGAAGAAGAGCACCGGCAGCATCACCTCCCGCGAGCGGGTCTGCACCGCTATGGCCGAGAACAGCGTCCCCACCGTCGCGAAGCCCAGCGTGGCCAGCAGGATGGCCCCCGCCAGGGTCAGCGTGAACGAGGTGAAGTTGAGCAGAATGGCAAACACGGGCAGCAGGGCCGCCTCAATTACCAGCATAAACAGGAAACTGACCAGAGCCTTGCCCAGGAAAATGGCGTCGCGGCTGACCGGCGCCAGCAACAGACCTTCCAGTCCCCCCTGTTCCCGCTCCCGTACAAAGGCCCGGCTCATGGCCAGGGTGCCGGCAAAAGCGAAGGCCACCCACAAAATGCCGGGAGCCAGTTCCGCCACCCGTTCCGGGCTTACCTTCAGCGCAAAGTTAAAAACCACCACCACCAGGAACCCGAACACCAGGGCCGAGACGACAATGTCCCGCGAACGCAGTTCCAGCAGGAGGTCCTTCCAGACCAGGGCGGCCATCGGCCTGAGCATGCGCATCAGTTAACTCTGTAAGGCGGTTGGGGAGGCGCTATACAAAACAAAAATTGTATCAGACAGCCCATCCCAGGGTATGCCACATTGATTTGCGGCTTAAGGAGGAGGTCACAAGGGTTGAGGCTGCCAGATGCGAACAAGGCTGTGGTGGCGCAGGAGAAAATTACCGAGCATTTGCTGGCGTCAGCTAAAGAAGGCGGAAAGCCTGAAGCCAAATACTTCAGCCTTGCGTCCATCCGCCTGCCTGTCGGTTAACTCCCCACCCCCAGGTAATCCCCCGCCCCGTCAAAGTCCAGCCTTCCGTTAGACATTACCGCCACCCTGCTGCTCCAGGCCAGACCCAAGTCCACATTGTGGGTGGTCATCACTACCGACCGACCCGACGCCGTCCATTCCCGCAGTAATTCAGCCAGGGATGCTACCGAGTCCCGGTCCAGGCCCGACTCGGGTTCGTCCAGCAGCAGCAGCGAGGGCTGATGGAGGATGGCCCGGGCAATTGCCAGTCGCTTCTGCATTCCGTGGGACAGGCTGCGGACCCGACGGTCCGCCCGCCGGTTCAGGCCAACCAGCTCCAGTACTTCCTCAATCCGGCCCTTCAGGTTCTCCACGGAATAGAGCCGGCCGTAGAACGTCAGGTTTTCCCGGCACGTAAGGTCCTCGTAAAGGAACGCGCTGTGGGCTACCACCCCAACCTGCCGGCGGGCCGCCGCTGGCCGTCGGCGCGTATCAAAGCCCGCGATCCGGATGGACCCGCTGTCTGGCCTCGCCTGCCCCGCCAGCGCCCGCAGCAGGGTAGTCTTGCCGGAACCGTTGGCCCCGAAAAGGGCCAGGAACTCCCCCCAGCCCAGTTCCAGGTCGAGATCCCACAGCACCGGCAGGTCGCCAAACCCCTTGTGAAGGCCGGTTACCTCTATGGAATTATTGGTATTGCCCACAGGGCCGGTCTGGGCCAAAGCCGCTCGATGCTCCCTGGAAGAATGTTGCCGGATGTTGTCAGCCACCACTTCACGCTAATTCTACACAAGCGACAACGGAATTGAACAATCCCGCCCCCAGGGCATCGCATTTCAGCTTTGGGGCAAGCACGTCGTTCTCGCGAAGGCGGGAACCTCGAACCTGGAGGGAATTACGGCTCATTTGGAATTCTTCAAGCGCGATTGCCCTGCCCCGCCCCAGCGTCGCCATGGGCCATCCTGGGCAATTGCCACGGACTCCGATGCAGCCTTGTTATGGTGTGTTCCTTGCTGTTAATGTAAATGCGACCCTCTTCTCAACTGTCATCACCTGAAGGCGCTCCGGACTGCATAGCAGGCCAACTTGTTTGAAATGATGACTGCTAAATCTGTATCGTCATTCCGGCCTTGAGCCGGAATCCAGGCAGGTTGCGAAGGGTCAACTGCGTGGTACAAGAGAGGCTATAGATTCCGGCTTACGCCGGGAAGACGGACTAAACCCCCAACCCATCATTACAATGCCGTTAAACTGATAGTCTCTGATTCACCCACCAGGCGGATCCCCTGTTGCGCCGTCAATAAAGCCGGTGGAGAGAAAAGCCCGTGGAGGGGAAGCCCATGTTCAGCTACGGCCACATAAAGCATCGCAATATGTTCCTGCAGATCATCCTGGTGCTTATCACCCTGGGGCTCTATGGCATCTACTGGTTTCACGTCACCCTGGGCGAACTGCAGCGGGCCAACGGCAGGGGCCCCGAAGCCGGCCGCTGGAAGTGGACCATTCTTTTCTGTATCCCGCTGTTGGACTTCTTCAGTTTCTGGCATTACTCCGGCGAGTACTCAGAGTTTGCACGGGGAAAGTATCCCCGCATACTGATATTCATCCTGTGGATTGTCTTCTTTCCCGCTGTCTGGTTCCTGGCGCAAAGCGATCTGAACCGGTCGGCCAGCGTTCAATACATGGGCTGAAATCTGTGAGGAAACCTGCAAATGGCGGATATTAATAACCCGGCCGGTCCTCCCACCATCTTTTGCTCCAGTTGTGGCGTCGTTATGGAACACGATGCCCGTTTCTGTTCCAGTTGCGGCGCTGCCAATCCTCATGCGCCCGCCGTGGTCAGCGCTGGCAGCGGTGCGCGGCGTACCGACCACATCAAGTACCGGAATATGTGGGTGCAGGTACTACTGGCGATCATCACCCTGGGTATCTACACCATCTACTGGTTCCACGTTACCCTGGGGGAACTTTACCGGGCCAACGGCGCCGAGGACAGAAGGCGCTGGCTCTGGACGATTCTATACATTATCCCCATAGCCCAGTTTTTCGCCTACTGGCATCAAGGCTATGAGTACGACAAGTTCGTCAACGGCAAGTTTCCGGGCATTGTCATTTTTGTCCTTTGGATAGTTTTCGGCCCGGCGGTATGGTTCCTGCTGCAGCGGGACCTGAACGCCGCTGCCAAAGCCACCCAGCGCTAAACCACCCAGGAGAGTCCCATGGCCCACATGTACGACGACAACCCCATCTACTGCTCCACCTGCGGACGCGAATCCGACCCCAGCGCCCGCTTCTGCGACAACTGCGGAGCGACGCTTGAATCGCAGGCCGTCGCCCCCCAGTACGCCCCGGGTATGCCCTACTTCGACCAGGACGCCCGCACTGTGGAATACATGGGCTTCTGGATTCGGGCGGCAGCCTTCTTGATTGACGCCATTTTGCTTACCATTGTCAGACTGGTTATCCAGGGAGCGCTGGGCGACTCCATACCCGTAACTCTGTTTAATGTGGTGATTAACCTGGCGTATGGGGTGATCATGATCGCCTGGCGCGGCCAGACCATCGGCAAAATGATCGTTGGCATCCAGGTAGTGGACGCCAACGGCAACGTCCCCGGCATCGGCAGCGTGATACTCAGGGAAGTCGTAGGCAAGTTCCTGTCAACCATCGCGCTGTTCCTCGGTTACCTGTGGGTAGCCTGGGACAAGGACAAGCGCGGCTGGCACGACCACATCTCGGGAACATATGTGGTGCGTAAGAGCCGGGCAGACCGGACTCGCTGATCGAGGAGAATCCAGGAATGTTTTGCGTTACCTGCGGCCGGGAAGTCGGCCCCGAAGCCCGCTTCTGCGACAATTGCGGCTCGGTTATAGATCGGACCGAAGAACCCGCAACCAACTACGCTCCGGGGGAGCCCCAGCCCGTTCAACCTGGCTATGGCTCTGCTGTTAACATCCCCAATTACCTGGTTCAGGCGATCCTGGTCACCATCTTTTGCTGTCTGCCAGCCGGCGTCGTAGCCATAGTCTTTGCCGCCCAGGTGAACGGGAAAGTGGCCGAGGGTAACCTGCCCGAAGCTCGCCGGCTCTCCAGGAACGCCAGGATCTGGTGCTGGGTCTCCTTCGGCGTGGGCCTGGCCATCGGCATCATCTACGCCGCCGTCATCATTGCCGCCATAATCGCCGGCTTCGCCCTGGGCTGACAACGGTGTTGGAAGCTATCTACAACCGGGGATGGACCTTGGCCGACTTGCCCCTGTGGCGCTGGCGGTTCCTGCTGCTGGGCTTCGCCATGCTGCCCTGCCTCGCGCTCCTTTACGCCCGCAACCCCGAGGAGCAGGGCCTCTACCCCGTCTGCCCCTTCTACTTCCTCACCGGGCTCCACTGCCCCGGCTGCGGCGCCCTGCGGGGCCTGCACCAGCTTCTGAATGGCAATGTCATAGCCGCCCTTGGCTACAACCCTTTCGCCATGCTGACGTTGCCCTTCATCGGCTACGCCTTCCTCTCCGCCCTGCTGGTCACCACCTGGGGCAAACGCCTGCCCTCTCCCTTCATCCATCCCGCGCTCATCTGGACGCTCCTGGCCGCCATCCTTGCCTTCTGGACCTTGCGAAACGTCCCCGTTTTCCCCTTCGCCCTGTTGGCTCCCTGACCGACCCCCCGGATTCCTGCGGGCGCTGCCAACCGGTTCCACATGGGAAATCAGCATTCCCTGGCTGGGGAGGCCCGGAGCCCTACTGTTTTGCCTCCCCCCAACTTCATGGAAGGCATCGACGATGTGGCAGTTGAAACACTGAAAGCTCCCGAGGAGATTCGAAGGTCCATTACCCGGCCGGAAAATGTCCGGTTATACTACAGGCGGGTTGCCGGTACGCCCATCGCGGATAAGCGGGTGAGCGTAGTGGCAAACATCTCGGGACGAAGCCCGAGATTATTTGGACGCTGCCTGAGGTAATTCCCACGCCTGCCATACCGCCCCGCCGATGAGCGAGCGATGGCGCTGGTAGATATGAGGTACAACGTGCCAAGCTTGAAGATAGACGGCGTCAGCGCCATTAATGACATACCTCTCAACGTGTACCTCTACCCCTCCAGTCCGCCCAGTCATTCCTGACTCCAAACTTCTAACTTCTAACTCTTAACTCAGACGAGGTGCCCCATGCCTGTAACTTTCGGATGCTCCCTTCCCAGTCGCGGCCCCATGGCCAGCCCCCAGGCCCTGCGCTCCCTGGCCCAGCGGGCCGAGGAACTGGGCTTCGACTCCGCCTGGGTCAGCGACCACATCATCCTGCCCCGCCAGGTGGACTCCTTCTATCCTTATTCCCCCGACGGTGTGGCGGTGTTCAGCCCCGACCAGCCCTACTACGACCCCCTCTCCACCCTGAACTTCCTGGCCGGCTGCACCCACCGCCTGCGTCTCGGCACCCACGTGCTCATCATCCCTTACCGCAACCCCGTCCTGACCGCCAAGATGATCGCCACCCTGGACACCCTCTCCGAGGGCCGGGTGACCCTCGGCATCGGCGTGGGCTGGATGGAGGAGGAGTTCAAAGCCCTGGGCCTGGACACCTTCGCCGACCGGGGCGAGGTCACCAACGAGTACCTGCGCCTCTTCAAGGAGTTGTGGACAAAGGAAGAAGCGGAGTTCAACGGCCGCTTCGTCCAGACTTCCGGCGCCGGCTTCCTCCCCAAGCCCGTGCAGCAGCCTCACCCGCCCATCTGGATTGGCGGCCACACCGGACCGGCCCTGCGCCGCGCCGCCGAACTGGGCGACGGCTGGATGCCCATCGGCCTGCGCCCCCCTGCCATCCTGGAGCCCGAGGAACTGGCCGGCAAAATCGCCCAGCTTCGCCGCCTGACTGTCCGCGCCGGACGCCCCGAAGACGCGGTCACTCCCTGCTTCAGCACCGACATTGTGTTCAACCGGGCGGCCGGACCGGAGCGGCGGATGATGCACGGCATTGCGGAGCAGATAGCCGCCGATCTGCGCCAGTACCAGGACCTGGGCGTTCAAAACTTCATCCTGGGCTTCCCCGCCGACAGCGTCGAGGGCCAGCGGGAGGCCATGGAACAGTTCTCCCGCGAGGTTATGCCCCTGATACCCCAGTAGCGGCCCTACTCCGCCAGGGTCATTCGATTATTGTGGTAGAGTCTCTTCCACAGTTCGCCCTGAGCCCGTCGAAGGGCCGCCCGGAATGGCTCTCCAAGCTCACCACGAACGGACTCGAGGAGTTGCCACCGACAATCGAAAGACCCTGCCTACTCCGCTGGATTTATGGCTGATTGCCCCTTCGTCCCGCGCCTGTCCAGGGGTCGCCATCTGTGGTCAGCAGGTCGGATGTAGTCAGCAGGCTGGCGACTTGCCCGTCCGCCTCGGGTGTGCTCAAAGCTGCCCGTCTGCGGAAATGCGGGCTGAAGTCGAGGCCCTCATCAGCCTGCCCGAATACCAGCAGGTGGAGGCCGAGCCCACCGAACGGGATTCCCAGGGCAGAGACTACCATTAGGCCCGCCCTCGGCCAGGGTCAACCCGCAACGAAAAAGGGCGGCCGCAACGGCCGCCCCTCCCTGGTACTTCCTTAGCGCATCTTCACGCCCTAAGGGGTGTAGTCAAAAGCCGAGTTTCGTCATTCTGGCGAAAGCCAGAATCCAGAGCCGTCGAAAGAAAGGGTGATATGCGCAACGATATACCAGGACTCTGGTATATCGCCTGCTTACACCCGATACCCAACCGGCAGGAAGGACTAATTTGACGACAGCCCCTAAGAGACTATCTCAAAATCCCTTCCCCCTTGGCGGGCGAAGGTTAGAGCCTGTCCTGAGCCTGCCGAAGGAATGGGGGTGAAAAGCAATCTCTTTTGCTGTCGCATTTTGCCCAATGCTCTGCCTTGAATAATCTTGAGATAGTTTCTACGTGGACGAGCGCTTTCTAATCAGCGCTGTACTTGCGCTCCAGTTCATAAACCTCGTCCAGCCCCAGCAGGTTGGCCACGTCCCAGCGCGACCCGAACCGCGCGGCGTCCACCCGCCCCGTCTCCTTCAGTTCCTCAAAGGCTGCCATCAGTTGCTTGTAAATCAGCCAGATAGTGCTGCCGCAGATCATTACCTTGTAGCCCATGGCTTCCACGTCCCGGGTATTGGCCAGGTCGCCGTTGTACAGGCGGGGCATATCCGGCAGGTCCCGGGCGTAAATCTCCAGGTCCTCCACCGACTTGATGCCGTCCACGAACACCATGTCCGCCCCCGCGTCCCGGTATGCCTTGCAGCGGCGCACCGTGTCCTCCCACCCCGTGACGGCGTAGGCGTCGCAGCGGGCGATAATGACAAAGTCCGGGTCCCGGCGGGCGTCCAGCGCCGCGCGAATCTTCTGGACGTGCTCCTCCATGGGAACCACCTGCTTGCCCTCGAAGAAGCCGCACTTCTTGGGGAACGCCTGGTCCTCAATGTGGATTCCGGCCACGCCTGCGGCCTCATACTCCCGTACCGTCCGCTGGGTGGTCAGGGCGTTGCCGTAGCCCGTGTCCGCGTCGCAGATGACCGGAATGTCCACCGCGTTGGCGATGTACTTCGCGTTGGTCACCATCTCGGTCATAGTCAGCATCCCCACATCGGGAAAGCCCTTCTCCGCCGAGGTACCCGCCCCGGTCATATATACAGCGTTAAACCCCACCGACTCTGCAATGCGGGCATGCAGGGCATTACAAATAAACGGCGCAACAACAAGGCCGTCCGCGGCCAGCAACTCCCGCAGTCGAGTGGTAGGCCTGGTCTCGGTCTTCGCGGTAATGGTCATCGTGTTCCCCCTTCAAGTTAAGAGTTAAGAGTTGGAAGTTGGAAGTTGATTGCGGCGGATTCAAGGTCGAATTTCTTTGGTTCGGTCGCGCTTGGCAGTTTTCTGGACAGACCCAAGGAGTCGGCACAATTCCAATGCTTCCGGGTAAATGCTCTCAAACTCGGGTTCCGAAAGGTAATCAGTGTCCTTCAGCAGGCGAAGCCAGTAGGCCGTTTCCCGGGCCTCCTTGTAGGCAATAGCCAGCTTGCTAAAAAAGTCTGCTCGGGATTGTCCCCCAATTCCCTCTTCAGCGTTAGCTCCGATACTTGTGCCAGAGCGTAACAATTGTCTCGAATGAGTTTACTCCTTCTTCTCTGCGGATAGGTACTGATAAAGCCGGACCACCCTGACAGCAAAGGCATAGCTCTTAACCTGAATCGGGCTGTCATCCTTTGCCACTTCTAACTCTCAACTTCTAACTTCTAACTCAACTCGTAAGAGTTGACCATCCTCCAGCTCAGGTCCGAAGCCCAGCTGCCCTCGCTCCACTCCTCATTCGCGGCGTCAGACTCAAAGCGGAAAAGGGCCAGTTCAGATACTGAAACCTGCGAGGACAGTTGCAGCCCGTTCACCACGCCCTCGGCAAAGCGCGCCGCGCTTCGAAACACCTCAGAGGGCAGTCCCGAATGCTGCAAGAGGGCAAAGCGAAGGACTGGGGCATACCCTCCTACCATCAGGTTCAGGCGACTCAACGCCTCGGCAATGTCGGCTCGCAGCAGGCCAATGGCCCCCGCTTCCGCGGTCAACCCTGCTCCATCCGCAAATGCCAGGTAAACGCTACCCTTGTCATCGGTCTCGGCAACGGTTCTCTTCCGAGCCAGGAAAGCGCCCTGTTGTTCCCCTCGAAACTCTTCGGCAATCTTCCCCAGGATCACGCCCAGGGATGGCGCCTCCTCTTCGGGACAGTCGAAGTAGTCGGTAAGCGGAACGTGGACCGAGTGCATCTCTGCCGCCCAGCAGCCGTACTGGCTGCAAATCACCTGCCGGGCCCGGTGCAGCCCTGCGGTAAACGCGGGTTCCAGAATCAGCGAAATGCCATACCTTACTGACAACGATCCCTCCAATTTGAAAACGCCTGCATCCCGGCCTTGCCCGGTCGGTGGTCAACCAACTGCCGAACCTCGTAGGGGCAGACCTGTGTGTCTGCCCTTCCCCCTCTGTGGAACCCCTGCCACAATGTCGCCCTGAGCTTGCCGAAGGGCCTCAAATCGCCGCCACAGTACCAGGCAGGGGCAACTCAACCACCGCCATCCTCAGTCTCTCCGCAACAGAACCACCTCGCCCTCAGCGTCAACAATGTCGCCCTGAGCTTGCCGAAGGGCCTCAAATCGCCGCCACAGTACAAGGCAGGGGCAACTCAACCACCGCCATCCTCAGTCTCTCCGCAGCGGAACCACGTCACCCTGAGCTTGTAATGTCGCCCTGAGCTTGCCGAAGGGCCCGAACTCCTTGCAGTCACCCCGTCCCCGTACTCTCGCCCCTAATCCTCCAGCGTCGTAATGTCACCCGGGTCCAGCCCCAGCTCATTGGCCTTCAGCAGGCGGCGCATAATCTTGCCCGAGCGCGTCTTGGGCAAAGCCGGGGTGAACTCAATCTCGGCCGGCACCGCAATGGGACCCAAAACGCTCCGAACGTGGTTCCTCAGGGTATCAATCATCAGGTCCGACGGGTCATTGCCCACTCGCAGCGTAACGAAACCCTTGATCACCTCGCCCCGCAGTTCGTCCGGCTTGCCGATCACCGCCGCCTCAGCCACCGACGGATGAGACACCAGCGCGCTCTCTACCTCCGCTGAACCGATGCGGTGCCCCGCCACGTTCAGCACGTCGTCGGCGCGACCCACCACCATGTAGTAGCCGTCAGCGTCGCGCAGGGCCACGTCGCCCGAAGAATAGACGCCAGGTATCTGGTTCCAGGTGTCGTTGTAGCGGTCCGGGTCGCCCCAAACGGTGCGTGAGAAGTGGGGGAAAGGCCGCTTGATCACCAGGAAGCCGCCCTTGTCCGGTTCCTCAATGGGCTGTCCCTCCCGGTCCACAATGTCCATCAACGCCCCGGGCAGCGGACGCCCCACCCGGCCGGGGCGCGTCTCCATCGTGGCCATCGTGCCCAGGCACGGCCCGCCCGTTTCCGTCTGCCACCAGTTGTCTACTATGTGCGCCCACTCCCCGCTGCCGCAGATGTGCTCGTAGGCCCAGCGCAGGGCTTCGGGATTCAGCGGCTCGCCGGCGCAAGTCAGGAATCGCAGCGACCGCAGGTTGTACTGCTTGGCCGACTCTTCCCCGTACCGCATCAGCATCCGCACCGCCGTGGGCGCGGTGAAGATTACGTTGACTCCATACTTCTCGATTATTTCGTAGAAGACGGCGTTGTGGGGGTAGTCGGGCGCTCCCTCTCGAAAAACAGTGGTAGCACCGGCCACCAGCGGCGCATAGACGATATAGCTGTGTCCTACCACCCAGCCGATATCCGACATGCACCAGAAGACGTCGTTGTCCTTCACGTCCCAGAAGTTCTTGAAGTGGTAGTGGGTTCCCACCATGTACCCGCCGTGAACGTGTACCACGCCCTTGGGCTTGCCGGTGGTGCCGCTAGTGTAAAGGATGTATAGCGGGTCCTCCGCGTCCATTACCTCTGCTTCGCATTCAATGGACTGGCTGGCCAGCAGTTCCTCGAAGTCCACCTGCCCGTCCTTCAGGTCCTCCCGGGCCATCTCTCGCCGCCAGACCAGCACCGAAGCCAGCGAGTCACAGCCTTCCGCCGCCTCGTTGGCGATGCCGATCAGGTCCACCTTGTTGCCCCGCCGGTACCCCACGTCGCCGGTAATCAGCAGCTTGGCCGAGGCATCCTGTATCCGGTCCCGCAGCGAACCCACGCTGAATCCCGCATACACCACGCTGTGAATTGCCCCGATGCGGGCGCAGGCCAGCATGGTTATGGCCCCCTCAGGCGTCAGGGGCATGTATATGACCACCCGGTCGCCCTTGCCCACGCCCAAAGACTTCAGCCCGTTGGCGCACCGGTTAACCTGCTGGGCCAGGCGGGCGTAGGTATATACCTGCTCAGTGCCATCCTCCCCCAGCCATATCAGGGCCGCCTTGTTGCGCCGCTCCGTGGTCAGGTGGACGTCCAGGGCGTTGTAGCAAATGTTGGTCTGCCCGCCAACAAACCACCGGAAGTTGGGGTACTCCCACTGGAAAACCTCATCCCAGCGTCGGAACCAGTGCAGCCCCTCGGCGGCCTCGGCCCAAAACCCCTCCGGGTCCTCCATGGAACGGGCATACACCCCGTCGTAGTCCTGCAGCGCCGCCTGCGCCGAAACATGCGGCGGCGGCGGAATCTGCCCCGACTCGCGCAAAAGGTTGTCAATCTGTCCCTGCTGAACCATGCTGTTGCTCCTTTGGGGGTATTGATATTAGAGGTGGATTGCGGGAACTTGGCTTAACGGGAAGTTGTGGCCCCCCGACAGGGCAGACACATAGGTCTGCCCCTACCAGTGTGACGGGTTCTCGTGATCAAGCTGCCATTTAGCCGGGTTCTGGGAAATGTACAAGCGTATTGAATCCAGCTCTCTCTCGTTGCGAATAATATGCTCGAAATAGTTACGTTGCCAAAGTTTTCCCTCGAAAGGAGGGAAAGAACCGCTCTTCACGCCACGAATATACTCGTTGGTTGTCATGGTCTTAAACCACTGTACCATTGTTGGTAGGGGCGCACCTGTGTGTGCGCCCTGCCCGGTAATGGAATCAATCTTGTTATCGATACATACTATCCCGTGAACGTGGTCGGGCATAACAATATAGCTGTCCACAGATGCAGTGGAAAACTTCGATGCCAATTCTAACCACCACGTCGCGATCATCCTCCCTGCGTCATTCAGCAACAATTCGCCATCATTGATTTCCCCAAACAGGCAAGACCTGTTCTGGGTGCAGATGGTAACGAAATATGCTCCTGGCTGGCTGTAGTCATAATTCTTCAGGCGAATAGAACTGCGGGAGCGATCTGTCCAGTGGATGTTCATACTTCCTGGGTCCAGGGCAGAAACGCAGGTCTGCACCTACGTTTGGGTGAATTCTCCTTCGGGCAGCGCATCGGGAATGACTATGGTCTCCGGTTTGACACCGTAAGGAATGCTCCTCATCCCGTCTTCTCGTCGGTCCTTGAGGATCAAGGCAATGGCGCAGGCCAGGTCGGTACGACATTCTTCCTTGGTCTTGCCTTGCCCGTTGGCCCCCGGAATTTCCAGGCAATACCCGATGTACCAGTCGTCATCCTTTACGTAAACCACGGTAAATTCATTGTGCATAGTTGGCACCCCTGAGGAGACGATTTCCCCTATTCTAACCTTGCCTTACGGGCGGAACAACGTTTGGATGACATAAACGGTGATATGTGGCATTCTATGCTGACGAATTGCCTATTAGCCCAGACGAAAGTCTGTCCATAAATGAGTGCATGACTACGGGGGTTGCATCATGCCATTAGATGACCTTGTCGAAGTAATCGAAACCCTCCAGCAACGCATCCGCGACCACGGCGATTCCCTGCGCCAAAACGAGATTCGCACGCGGGTGGCGTTGATCGATCCGCTGCTGACTGCGCTGGGTTGGGATGTTTCGAATCCAGGGTTCGTGGCGGCGGAGTACGACGTTAACGGCAAAAGGGCCGACTATGCCTTGTTGGATGGGCAAGGCAATCCCGTAGTCTTTCTGGAAGCTAAACGTTTGGATGAGCCTTTATCCAACCATCGGTCGCAAGTTGTAGCATATGCCAGCGAGCTTGGTATTAGATATCCGGCTCTTACCAACGGCAAGGAATGGGAAGTTTACGATAATTCCAAGTTGGTGCCAATTGACCAGCGCCTCATTCTGAACGCTTCGGTCAGCAGTAATTCCTCCGCAGCATCTGCTCTACAGTTCTTACTATTGTGGCGGCCTAGTTTAGCAACTGGTAGGGCGATAACTGCGAACGAGCCTCTTTTCGACTTTGAGACCTCCACAAAGCCCGAGTCTGATAGTCCCATAGTCGATCCACAACTAATGCCAGCAAATGATGTCCGTTGGACGCGACTTACTGAACTAAGCAATCCACAGGGCACTCGCCGTCCAACAGGTTTGCGCCTACCTACCAACGAGGAGAGAGTCATAACTAACTGGTCGATGCTCTTTTCTCAAGTAGCGGAATGGCTTATTGATATCAATAAGCTTTCCCCAAACCAATGCCCAATAAAATTTCGACATCGGCAAAGGTATCTAGTCCATACAGACCGTAGGCATCCATCTGGTAAGGTCTTTAGGCGAAGCCATGGGTTATCCAATGGTCTGTACTGTGAGCTCAATTGGAAGGCTGACGAAATTGTAGATGCAGCTTCCTTCCTCATCCAGCAGTTCGACCAAGATCCTGCTGCTGTATTTGTGAAGGTTGGCTAGCTGAACAGTTCCAACGGAAAAGGAGAAACCCACCACCATGAAAGTCTATTACTTCAGCGAATTCCCCTACCACGAATACCCCGACGACGAGGGCGAAAAGTACCCCTCTCTGCGCCTTACCTTCCCCAACACCTACTTTGAACCCGATACCGCCACCGACCTGTTCAAGCGCTACTTCGACGAGTGCACCTACGTCGACGAAATGGGCTTCGACGGCATCATGGTCAACGAGCACCACAACACCCCCTCCTGCATGAACGCCTCCTGCAACCTGGCCGCCGCAGTCCTAGCCCGCACCACCCAGCAGGCCAAAATCCTGATGCTGGGCAACATCCTGCCCATCCACGACAACCCCGTCCGCCTGGCCGAGGAAATCGCCATGATCGACGTCATCTCCGGCGGTCGTGTCATCTCCGGCATGGTGCGCGGCACCGGCGTTGAAACCCTGGCCACCAACGGCAACCCCATGTACAACCGCGAGCGCTTCGAGGAGTGCCACGACCTGGTCATCAAGACCTGGACCACCCCCGGCCCCTTCCGCTGGGAGGGCAGGCACTACAATTTCCGCGTGGTCAACCCCTGGATGGTCCCCGTCCAGAAGCCCCATCCGCCCGTATGGGTTCCCGGCACCGCCAGCCCCGAAACGGCCCAGTGGGCCGCGTCCCACGGCTACACCTACGTGGCCTTCCTTACGCCCCTGGACGTAACCGAAGACCTGTTCCAGATTTACCGCACCACCGCCGCCGAGGAAGGCTACGAGCCCACCCCCGACAACTTCGGCTACCTACTCTGTTGCTACGTTGCCGACACCCAGGAGGAGGCCGACGAGCAGGCCCGCCACTTCATCTGGCGCATGGGCACCACCACCCGCGGCCCCCGCGAGTACATGAACCCGGTTGGCTACCGCTCCCAGCAGGGCGAGCAGGTGGGTGCCCGCCGGGCGCAGGCCCCCCCCCCCCCGCGCCCCCCGAGAGAACAGGACCCCGGTGGCCTCCCGCGCCCAGCAGGGCGAGCAGGTGCCGGCCCTCCGCGCCGTACGACCCCTCATCCAGCAGAGCTACGAGGAACTCAACGAGAACTACCACATCGTGGCCGGCACTCCCGACACAGTGCTGGAAAAGATTCGCTACCTCCACGACCGCCTGGGCATGGAACACCTGATCTTCTACGGCCAGGAATCAAAAATGTCCCACGACGCCACCATGAAGAACATCGGCCTCTTCGGCAAGGAAGTGCTGCCGGAGATACAGAGGTGGTAGAAGAGGGGAAAATTAGCTTGTAATTGCGGCCTTTACTGATCTTGTCCGAAGGGGTCGCCATAGTACCAGCGGTCAATTATCTCTTCGGCGATGGCTGCGTCGGCGGTAGAGGCATCGACTACGAATGCCTGCTTTACGTAGCAGAGCCTCCGTTCCACGCCGCCGCATATGGTCGCGTGGTTTGAGTTACTGAAATCCATTTCAAGTTTTCGGAATTTTTGCTGGAAGCTATGAGGGCCCAGGCTGTTTTTCAGTTCCTCGAAGAAACCACCCCCAAGAACGAAGTCGCAGTTTGACCTGCCAATTATTCCATGAACATCTTCGTTTTGTTCTTCTTTTAGTTTGGCTTCCAGCCTGTCCAGCTCCTGCATATTTGGGGCGAGGATGCAGAACCCGATACGATTGGCGACTCGTCTGCCTGCAAGTCGTTCGGTTTCCTTTCTCAAGGCTTCGACCCCTCCGGCAGTTAGCCATGACTCCCCACCTCCCCAATGGAATACAGCTGCCCAGTGAGCCAGCGTCGGAAAGTCTTCTGCAGTTATCCGTTTATCCGTAAAGACGATGCCCCCCTTTAATGTTGAACTCCCATTGAGCAGCACATCGGCCTGCAATACTCCGACGAAGGACGTTGGAATGGGCTGACGCATGTAATCTTCCTGGATACGGAATGCCTCCTCCAGGAGGTCTAGGGTTTCAAAGGTACCGGGGCTTGTGTAGATAGCTGCCAGAGTGACCTCGCCAGCTCGGGGAAGCATTATTGTACGCGTCTCCAGTCTGGACTTCTCGGGGTCAAGCAACGTATTAAGCAATTCCGAACGGTCTATTGTGAGTTCGCTTTTAAAGTGAAGGGCGCCCTTCAGAAAAGCTACAATCGTGGTCTCCCGGTCAGTAATACCATCCTGCAATGCGGGATGGGACATTATTTCTTCAACCCTGGGCCCCAGGTTGCCCCACGACTGTATTTCGGACAATGACTTCATCGCTGCCACGTCCATGGGCTCAACAGATTCCAGGAAGGGCATTGAAACAATCTCGAGAGCCATTGGGCCGTAGTCAAATGCGTATCTCTCTTGTGAAATTCCTTTCAGGTATCTAACTAGACGGAATTCATACTCGCCCAGGCCGTCTTTTACCCAGGGTTTGGCCAAAAGCTTGAGAAGCACAGGTTCTGCGATCGCGGCGAACTCCTTAAATTGCAGTACATGCGATTTCTCTATGTCCGTTAGCCCGTCCCTTACCCACGGGAGATTACCGATAGTGGTGGCAGAGTCCGGAAAGAGGATCTCCATATAGATGTCAATAATCAGGAACATTAGGCCAGTGATATTCACAGACATCCAGCCACGCTGATCACCGGAGTTATGTACTTTTATCAGGTTGCAGTTGACCGGTCAATCACCCCCTTGCCATCCAGGAGCTTT
>MPMM01000009.1 GCA_002238505.1 SAR202 cluster bacterium bin22
AAACGGGTTTATAGCCTTCCTTGCGGGAGGCGTTGCGGTTCAACTCCCGCGAAATTGTCGATGGCGAGCGATCCAGGCTTGTCGCGATTTGGCGCTTAGTGTATCCCTGCTCACGTAAACTGGCCAAACTACACCGCTCTTCAAGGGTGAGGTGCTGATATACATTTCCCATGGCAACACTCTAACCAAGTGTTGCACTTCGTTTGTGAGTCTAGCGAACCTCGAACCTCGACGGAAATACGGTTGACGTAAAATTCTCCAAGTGCAAATACGCTTCACCGCAAGGCAGGGTCTTTCGATTGTATGGGTGCCGACTCCTCCTCCGCCCGCCCTTAGCCTGTCGAGGAGCCCACCACCAACAATTCCCGGCAAAGGCCATCAATAACCGTCTCCGTTCCCCCTCGTGGATGACTCTCATTTCCTTGACACGACCCCCTTCCCACCCTGGATAACCCGCCCCTACCATTAAGAAACAATACCAGGAAAGGACCAGCCGCCCGGGCACAAACCCTGTCGCCAGAAACCCCTGTCATCCTGGGCAAAACCGGAGGCTCTAGAATCCATGCCAGAAACCCTGTCCTGTCAACCCCTGTCAGAATTCCCCCCTCGCCCCTTGGAGAAGGGGCAGAAAATGAGGGAAACACCCTTTCATCAACCTGTTATCTGCCCCCATCCCCAGCTACAAAACAACAGGAAATGAAAGGGAATAACAGGAAAAAACGAAATTCACCCTTTTTCACGTAGGGGCGGGTTTCAAACCCGCCCTTGACCCTGGCAACAAAGAAACCCAAACTCACCCCTCGCCCTGTTGGACAAGGGACGGGTGCAGGGTTTTTCAATTATTGTGGTAGAGTCTCTTCCACCGTTCGCCCTGAGCCCGTCGACACCGTTCGCCCTGAGCCCGTCGAAGGGCCGCCCGGAATGGTTCTCCAAGCTCACCACGAACGGACTCGAAGAGTTGCCACCAACAATCGAAAGACCCTGCGCCACAAGGGCAAATTCTTGAACCCCTCCGGGAATTGATATATCATTGCGCCGCCGGATAGGGGGCCGTATTTCAATGAATCAGCAGTCTGCCACTCGCCATTTCCTTTCAGTTACCGACATAAGTCCCGAGGAAACTGCGTCCCTGGTCCAGCGATCCCTTTCGATGAAGCAGACCAACCAGGGAGACACGTCCAATGCGCTGGCCGGCAAGAAAGTCGCCCTCCTGTTCGAAAAACCCTCCCTGCGCACCAAGGTCAGCTTCATGGTTGGAATCCAGGAAATGGGCGGCTACGCCCTGTACCTGGGCCCCGATGAGGTGGGCCTGGGGTCCAGGGAGCCGGTTTCTGACGTGGCCCGGGTACTGTCAGGCTACGTGGACTGCATCGTGGCCCGGGTCAACTCCCACAGCAGCCTGGAAGAACTGGCCGACTATGGCTCCGTTCCCGTCATCAATGCCCTGTCAGAGTGGGAACACCCCTGCCAGATAATGGCCGACCTCCTGACGGTGGCCGAGCACCAGGGCGACCTGGCCGGTCGCAAGCTGGCTTTTATCGGCGACGGCAACAACGTGGCCCGCAGCCTGTGCCTGGCCTTGCCAGCAGTGGGCATGGATTTTGCCATTGCCTCGCCCCTGGGGTACATGCTGGAGCGGGAGACCCTCCAGAAGGGCAGGGAAATTGGCGGCAGGCAGGACCGGATTCAGTCAGTTCGGGACCCGGCGGAAGCGGTCAAGGACGCCGACATAGTTTATACCGATGTCTGGACCAGCATGGGCGATGAGGCGGAACGATACGGTCGCCTGGAGGCCTTCCAGGGCTACACAGTAGGCCCGGAGTTGCTCCGCCAGGCCAAGCCCACCGCCAACTTTATGCACGATATGCCAGCCCACTACGGCGAGGAAGTGCCGCCGGGGATGCTGGAGCACCCCCAGTCCATCGCCTACACCCAGGCCCACAACCGCAAACACGCCCAGAAAGCCATCCTGGAATTCCTGCTTAATAGTTAGTCCGCCAGGGACACGCAGAACCGCGAAGGATTATAGAGGCAGCTTTGGCCCTTCCCTCGCGCCTCCCGATTGCTGAATGTTCTGGAGCGTTCAGGACTTGCAGCTAGCTTTAAGAGAGGAAGTGTATACAATAGTTGGTACGGCTATTGAAGTACACCGGGACAGGAAGAGGCGCAAGTACTAAACTATTTGTAAGCAACTGGGCTCAAAGTGGGCTTGCTCCTAAATCTTGGAAAACATCCCAGTCTGGAATGGAAGGGGTCAGTCCTCTGGCCCACCCTGTTTACCGCTTGCCCCAGCCAACTACGGTAAAAGTATGGCAAAATTAGTGAATCTTCGAGTCCTTCGTGAATAAATCGGGAATGCAGAGAAGTCATGGTAATGGAAAGTAATTTGGAAAATAGCATGGATGAAGGTGAGGAGCGCCCGCTGCCCATTGTAGCGGTGGTTGGACGCCCCAACGTGGGCAAGTCCTCCCTCTTCAACCGAATCCTCGCCCGCCGCCACGCCATAGTCTCCGACGTGGCGGGCACCACCCGCGACCGCCTCATGTCCGAGGTGGAATGGGAGGACCACCGCTTCATCCTGGTGGACACCGGTGGCCTGGAGTCGGCCCCCGAGGGGCACATCCGGGAAATGGTCCAGGAACAGGCCGATATGGCCATGTCCGGCGCCGAGGTCATTGTCTTCGTCACCGACGGGGCCGATGGCATGACGCCCACCGACCTGGAAATCGCCGACCGGCTTCGCAGGGCGCAAAGGCCCGTAATCCTGGCCGTGAACAAGATAGACAACGACGGCCGCGAGGTCATGGCCTCCGAGTTCTACCAGATGGGCATCGCCGAAACGGTCATGATCAGCGCCTACCACAACTACGGCATCTACGACCTGATGGACCGGGTGCTGTACCACCTGCCTCCCCCGGAATATGTCCCGCCCCAGGATGAGGAAGACGACTGGGGCGAGGAGTTCGGCGAGGAAGGCGATATTGACGTCAACCCGCCCATACCCGCCTCCGCCAGGGAGATGAGGCTGGCCATCGTTGGGCGCACCAACGTCGGCAAGTCCATGCTGCTGAATGCCATCCTGGGCGAGGAACGCTCCATCGTCAGCAGCGTGGCCGGCACCACCCGGGACGCCCTGGACACGGAAATGACCTACCGCGACCGCTCGGTTACCCTGATAGACACCGCCGGCATACGGCGGCCGGGGCAGGTGCAGCCGGGAATCGAGAAATACAGCGTGATGCGCTCAGTGAACGCCGTCAGTCGCGCCGACATCACCCTGCTGATAACCGATGCCTCGGAACTGGCCACGGCCCAGGACGCCCACATCTCCGGCCTGGGCTGGGACCTGTGCAAGGGCATCATCGTGGTAGTCAACAAGTGGGACCTGATCCCCGAAAACAACCGGTATGCCCGGGAAGAGGCCATCGCCCGCATTCAGGACCGGTTCCATTTCATGCCCTACGTGCCCGTGTGCTTTACCTCGGCCCTGAATCGCCAGGGCATTACCACCCTTATGAATACTGCCATTGACCT
This sequence comes from SAR202 cluster bacterium bin22, assembly GCA_002238505.1. Lineage (GTDB taxonomy): Bacteria > Chloroflexota > Dehalococcoidia > Lucifugimonadales > UBA3495 > Bin22. The sequence goes on from MPMM01000009.1 coordinate 3,535, forward strand.
GTGGGAAGAGCGGATGCGGTGGATTCCGGGGCGAGACCTGCAATACCTGCTCGCCGACGCCCTGTCCGAACACCATCCCCCGCCGGTCAAGGCCAAGGGCATCCGGCGGGGCGAGTTCCTGCGCATCACCCGGGTGAACCAGGTGGGCGTCAATCCGCCGACCTTCCTCTTTTCCTGCAACAATCCCCGGCTGGTTCACTTCACCTACCAGCGATACCTGGAAAACCGTATCCGCGACAAGTTCCGTTTCGACCGCACCCACCTGAAGCTGGTCTTTCGACCGCGATGAAGGGTTACCTGACGCCCTCCGCCCTCAGTTCCCTTATTGCCGTTCCGGTGCTGGTAGCGGCATCGGTGGCAGCCCTGCTGACCCTGTCCGACGCGCCAGTCCTTTTCCGTTATGCCGCCGTGCTGCCCCTGGCCTACGTTATGGGCGCCCTGCCCTGGGGGTACGTAGTCCTGCTGATGCACCGGGGCATCGACATTCGGGACTACGGCAGCGGCCGCACAGGCGTTTCCAATGCCCTGCGCACCGCCGGCTACCGACCGGCTGGCCTGGTGCTGGTTCTGGACCTGGTCAAGGGAATCTCGGCGGTGCTCCTGGCCCGCGCCCTTATCGGTGATCCCACGTCAGAGGTGGCGGCGGGCCTCGCAGCCCTCACCGGGCACAACTGGCCCGTGTTTCTTGGCTTCCGCGGCGGACGGGGCATAGCCCCGGGCCTGGGCGGCCTGGCGGTAATTTCTCCCATATCTGCAGTGTGCGGAGTGGTAGTGTTCCTGCCCGTCTGCATATTTACCAGGTACCTCTCCCTGGGCTCCATCATGGGAGTAGTATCCGCCTGTGGAGTGCTGGTAGCGCTGATTCTGCTGAAATTCAACCCCTGGGGCCTGGTCTCCAATCTCTACCTCATCTACGGCCTTCTCGGTGGGACCGTCATAGTCTGGCAGCATCGGGACAACATCCAGAGGCTGCTGGCCGGCACCGAGCGTCGCATAGGCAACCCTGCCGCGCGCATCGAGGAATAACCCCCCGCCCCTCTGCAACCCACAAATCAAAGTCGCCCTGCGCCCCAACCATGCCGCCCTCCCCCTGTAGGGACAGGTTTGAAACCCGCCCCGCCAACCCAGGAGTCATGTCGCCCTGAGCGCAGCCGAAGGGCCTGAAATCTCTCACCGCCCACCGGGACACGGACCCGTAACCCGGCTTGCCGAATGGCGCTTCCACTCCTCAGATCCTTCCTGCCGCCATCCCGCATGGCATAAGTTCCCCCACCCCAAGGGCAACCACATATCAGCCTCGCCACAACCCCGCCTTTCCCGCACCAGCTGGAACCTCGAACTCAGACGGAACTACGTCAGACGTGAAATTCTCCAAATGAGATCTCCCTGCCTCCCTCCAAACCTCTCCGGCAATCCGGTTGCCGCTGTGCTATCATTTAAAGGACCCGCCAGGTTCTATCCCGCACGCGTACTCCCCTCTCCTCAAAATTAACCGGAAGCGCCATTGACATTGGAAAGCTTGTGACCGCTACCGCCGCCATAGTCGGGACAACCACCTGGGGCACCACCCTGGGGATAACTCTGGCCCGCAACGAAGTGCCCGTCACCATCCTGGCGCGTACCCCGGTAGAGGCCGACCGCCTTAACCAGCACCGGGAGAACCGCCGGTTCCTGCCCAGCGTCCAGTTCCCCAGCCTCCTGAAAGTAAGCAGCGATCTGGCGGCAACTATCGAACGCGCCGACCTGGTCATCCTGGCCGTACCTACCGAGCATTTCCGCAGCAACCTCCAGCAGATCACCCCCTACCTGGCTTCCGGGGCTACTGTGGTCAGCGCCTCCAAGGGCCTGGAACTGCCCGAAGGCTACCGCATGAGCCAGGTCCTGGAAGCTGTACTGCCCCCCGAAATGCACGAGGGCATCTGTGTCCTGTCCGGCCCCAACCTGGCCCGGGAAGTAGCCGAGGAAAAGCCCGGAGCTTCCGTTGTAGCCGGCCGCAACGATGAAAGGACAGCCCTGGTCCAAAGCATGCTGATGTCCCAGGCCTTTCGAGTCTATACCAGCGACGACGTCATTGGCGTGGAACTGGGTGGTACGCTGAAGAACATCATAGCCCTGGGCGCCGGCATCGCCGACGGCATGGAAATGGGACAGAACAGCAAGTCCACGCTCATCACCCGGGGGCTGGCGGAAATTACCCGCCTGGGCACCGCAGCCGGCGCCCAGCCCCTGACCTTTGCCGGGCTGGCCGGCCTGGGAGACCTCGTGGCCACCTGCTACAGCCAGCTCAGTCGCAACCGGTTCACCGGCGAGCAGCTTGCCCGGGGCCGCACCTGGCTCGAAATTCGCGAAAGGATGGACAACGTGGTGGAAGGCGTTAACACCACCGGCGCCGCTTTGGCCATGGCCGAACGCCTGAACGTGGAAATGCCCATCACCGAAGTCACCTACCGCATCCTCTTTGAAGACCTGCCCCCAAAAAACGCCATAGCTGAACTGATGGGACGGCCACCCCACTCCGAGTGGAGTCAACTGAGGCTAGGGGAATAAGTCGGCGCCGCCTGGAAACGGCAGGGGTGTATGGCGCAGTAGCGGGGGCTGAACCCAGTGTCAGGACGGGTAGGGGCGCACGGCCGTGCGCCCCTACGGTTCAGGGAAAATCTGAACTACTGCCACTCCAATCCCAGGTACCCTCGATGTAGTTTTCACCGTGGCTTTGGTTCTAGACCCTCTGCGACCGCCGCAACTCGTCCAGCCCCTCTTCCAGGGCAGTCCAGGGCAGCAGGGCGCACTTAATCCGCACCGGGTATTGGCGGACCACCTGCAGGGCGGCCAGGTCCCTCAGTATGGCCAGCCCCTCGTCAGACATTTCCCTTCCCTGCATCAACTCGCGGAACAGGCGGGCCAGTTCCTCCAGTTCTTCTGCAGACTTGCCCTCCATTCCCTCGGCCATCATTGACGCCGAGGCCTGGATAATTGAGCAGCCCTGAGACTGGGAGGAAATGCGGGCGAACCTGCCCGCCTCGTCAAGCTGGGCCTGCAGGGTTACCTCGTCACCGCAGAAGGGGTTGAACTCGTGGGCGGACATATCGGCGGAAGGCAGGGGGTCGCGGTGACGGGGGTTGCGGTAATGGTCCATTATGGCCGCGCCATAAAGGCCGTCGAAGGCAACATCTGAGAACTGAGTCATACAACGAATCCGCCGCAAAATTCGGGCGACGGAGCGGCCCGGACAGGCTCTCCCATCGCCGGATATAGCTTACCACAAACCTCCTTTCCCGTCGGATTTGGAGTCCTGGCAGTAACGGCAGCGCCGTCTGACCGGACTCCCTCTCTCAAACATCCCGTTATCCGCAGGCGTTTTGGCTAGAAAACATTTGCCCCTTTCGGGTAGCGTTGGGTTGCAATTTTCCACTTGATCGCTTCTGGCCGACAGGAGTCAGTCTGGGTTGTGCCAGGGAGGAGAGGTATGAAGCGACCTACCAGAGTTCTACTGTTTCTCGTACTGGGCCTGCTGACCGCCGGCCTGGTATCCTGCTCTTCGGAAGAGGGCCCCGCAACGCTGCCGGAGAAAGCGGAGGATACCCCCGCCAAGCCGGCGGCCGCCAGTTCAGCTACCCCTGTACCCGCGCCGGCGGACTCGCCAGCCGTGGCCGAAATTGACCAGGGAACTCCCCGGCGCGGCGGGAGCCTGGTCCTGGCCTCCATGGCCGACTATCCCCACCGCGACGTCCACCAGTCCAACCAGGAAACCCTGGCCAGCATGGGCCCGGGCCTGGCCTACAGCCGGTTGCTCCGCGTCAGTTCCGGCCCCGAGGTGGATCAGCCCAGCCTGGTCCTGGAATGCGACCTTTGCGAGAGCTGGGAGATGGCCCCCGACATGACCTATGTCTTCCAGCTTCGGCCGGACGTGGCCTGGCAGAACCTTTCGCCCGTGGACGGAAGGCAACTGGTGGCCGACGACCTGGCATTCAGCTACGAACGCATGCGTACCACCGGTTGGCCCGGCGAGGCCCGGTTCACCGACCGGGGTATCGGGGAAATCGAGGCCGTGGATGACCTCACCCTCAAAGTGCACCTGGAGTTCCGGGACGCCGATGGTCTGCTGGCCCTCGCCGACGGCCACAGCAAGATTGTGGCTCCGGAAGTCGTGGAACGCTTTGGCGACCTCCGAAAGGCCCCCGTCATCGGCACGGGACCATGGATATTTGAACGTAAGCTGTCCAGCGGCGCCACCGAATTCACCGCCAGTCCTTCCTATTTCGAGCCCGACTTGCCCTACCTGGACGCCATAACCGTCAAGGCAGTCAAATCGGCAGGCGACACCGCTTCGGTCAACCCCAAGCGGCTGGCCTTGCTCAACGCCGGTCAGATAGACGTGGTAGTTGCTCCGCCCACGGACTGGACGCAACTGGACCGCAGCAGTGTGGAGTTCAATTCCCGCGTATCGCAGCAGCCGGAAATCGGGATGGTCCTGTCCCTGAACACCCAAGCCGAACCCCTGAATAACCTGGCCATACGACAGTCCATCTTCCGCGCCGTTGACCCCTGGGAATACGTGGACCTGGACTGGCAGGGTCAGGGCGGCGTGGGCATGGGGATGCCCGTACCCAGCCCCCAGTGGCAACTGGACCAGAGCGAACTCCTGGCCAGCTACCTGGGCTCGCACAGCGTGGCCCGGGACATCCTGGAAGACAACGACATAATCTTCCCGCCAGCCCTGGAAATCGCCGTTGCCGACCTGGGGCCCGACTACCGCCGGGTTGCCAGCCAGGTAAAAGGCGACCTGGAAGCGGTGGGCTTTGAGGTCAACGTGACTCCCGTGGACCCCGCCACCATGCAGGAAGCCATGTTCGGCCAGGACCGGGACTACCAGATTGCCCTGGCTCCGGCGCCGCCCCACCCAACCACCAACGGCTACCTGTACTCAATGCTGCACAGCGGCGGGCCGGGCAACATCGCCAACCACGATGACAAGGTAATGGACGCCCTGATTGAGGTCCAGGCGGCGGAACTGGACCCCGTACGCCGGCAGGGCCAGTTGCTGGAAGTCCAGCGGCACGCCCTGGAACAGGCCTACATGTTCAGCCCCATAACCGGTTCCTACCGCTGGGTGTTCGACTGGAACCTCGAGAATTTCTACCCCAACACCGCCTTGTCGGAGTACCACTACTGGGCGGAGACTTGGTTCAGCCAGTAGGGAAACGTAACCGCAGGACGACAGGAGCGCACAGTAACGACGCAGGGGCGGGTCTTGAAACCCGCCCCTGAGACTTGTCAGCCACCGGCAATCCTGGAATTTACAGACCTTCCACCAGCACCATATTGATATTTGAGGAGCTGGTACGGATCTCATTCAGTTCATTGTATTCGGGTGAACTGAGCCACTCACGGGCCCGCGCTGCGCTCTCGAATACCAGCACCGCCAGGCGAGCGGGAGTCCAGTCGCCTTCAATCACATCGAGGTCGCCGCCCCGGACCACGAACTTGCCACCATATGCTTCAACCGTAGCAGTTACCTTCTCCATGAACTCTCCGTACGTCGCTCGGTCGGTAACTTCAACCTCGATAATCACATAACCCGACATCTCTATCTCCTCACATTTCTTGATCCTGGGAAGGTGTTCCACTGACCGACCTGGGTAGCCGACGGCTGCCTGTTTCACGGAGGGCCTTTCATCTAAACCCCTACCCCGGCGTGGCATAGGTGGGGGGCAGGGCCCCCGAACCGCGCTTAAGTCCCTTGAGGTAGGCTATCTGGCCCTGGTGCTGGAGAAATTCGCCCAGCAACTGGCGGTACACCGACCCCACGGTCAGGTTGGGGCGCTGCTCCCGGGGAACCTGGTCAAAGTCCTCCGGCGAAAGGCCGCGCAGGTGTTCCAGCGTCCCGGCCCGTACCGCATCTCCGTACCTGAGCAGTTCCTGCAGGTCCAGCGCGGGAAAGCTGGCCACCTGCTCCGGCGTGTGTCCAAAGCCATTGTCCCGGTTAGGCAGCCCGAACTTCTCGTGCCAGCCGTCCCGCTCCCACATTTCAACCTGGCGCTGGATGAAGAACTGGATCCACATATCTTCCACCCGTAAGGTGTGCCACAGCATCCACCCAATCGAGTTGGCGTCAGTACCCGGCTGCCAGGTCAACTCCTCAGGCGTCAGGTCCTCCACCGCTTCCACCAGCAGTTGCTGTTCCATGTTCAGGGCCGACTCGATAAATTCGTTGAGGTTCATGCGACTACCCCTGTCTGACCAGGATTAGGTTATCGAAAGAAATCAATCCTTCAGGAAGCCGGTTATTGCAGCAAAGAACTCGTCGGGCCGTTCCACCTGGGGAATGTGGCCGCACCGGTCGATTACCTGCAGGGAGGCGTTGGGCAGCGCCTGTTGAAAGGCAGGACCGTAGGCCGGCGGCACCACACCGTCGGAGTCTCCCCACAGCAGCAGGGTGGGCATGGTGATGCGGTGGGCCCGCTTGGGCAGCCCCCGGTCGGGGATGGGCCACACGAACTTGCCCACCGACGCCAGGGTCTGGGTGCGGGACAGGTCAGCCTCCATCCGCTCCACCGGGTCCTCGGGCTGGGCCATGAAGGCCTGGGCGACCTCGGACTCGCCGTCGTGCCACAATAGCTCGGTTCGCTCCGAGCGGGTGAGGATAAAGAAGTCAGCGACGGGCGTCTCCTCCAGCCACAGGCCCAGCGAACCTACCAGTACCAGTCGTTGCACCCGCTGCGGACACTGGGCCGCCAGTTCCGCCGCCAGCAGGCCGCCGTAGGAGTGCCCCACCACGAAGGTTCGGTCCAGGCCAAGTTCGTCCAGCAGTTCCTCGTAGAAAAGGACCAGGTCCCACAGGTCGTCCAGGTGCTCCAGTCCCTCGGAACTGGCTACGCCCGGGTGGGCCGGCGCCACGACATGAAACTCCGAGGCCAGGCGGTCGAGGCAATCATCCCAGCCAGTGAACCCGCCGGCGCCGTGGAGATACAACAGGTTGTCGCCGCTGCCGCCTTCTACCAGTTGAACGTTGAACTTGCCGTCCCTGAAGGAGACGAACCTCTCGGTGTGCTGGGTCAAGGGTGAAACCTCCCGGTGGGAGCATGGTTGAATGCTGAAGTCAGGGACGTGGTGGGTAGCCCGGATCATCGGGCAGACTGGACTGTTTGGCTGCTGCCACCGCCAGCCGGTCGCACCGTTCGTTGTCGGCGACGCCCGTGTGGCCGCGAACCCAGCGGAACTCTACATCATGGGTCGCGCACAAGTCCAGCAGCCTGGCCCACAGGTCGGGGTTCACCGCCTTCTCCCGCTTGTTGCGCTGCCACCCATTGGCCCGCCACTTGACGGCCCAGCCCTTCTCCATGGCGTCAACCACGTAGCGGGAGTCGCTGTACAAGACCACCTGGCAGGGCCGGGTCAGGGTCTCCAGGCCCTTGATGACGGCCAGCAGTTCCATGCGGTTGTTGGTGGTAAGGCAGAAGCCCCCGCTCAACTCCCGTTCGTGGTCGCCCATTCGAAGAACCACGCCATAGCCACCGGGCCCGGGATTGCCCAGGCAGGCGCCATCGGTGTGTATCAGGACCTGGTTAAGCAGAGAAACTCTCCAGCGCCGCCGCTGCTCCCAACCCTGGCATCTGCACCCCAAAGAGTGGACTGGCAGACACCGAAAAGTGCGGGCGACGGCATAGGATGTATTGGACAGCCCGTATCTATTCTAAATGCTGTGCGCGCCACCAAGCATCATAGCAGAAGCGCAACAGCCGATACAGTGTGGACCAGGTAAGAGAGAATTACGAAACTCTTTCCCTGACGTGTGGCCTGTGTGGTGGAGGCTGTTGGGAAGGCGATTACTCGCTGTTTCGCAGCAGGGCTGTGAAACCGGCCTGTTCGAAGTGCCGGTCAAAGGCCAGGGCCTCCTGGATCTGGCGTGTTTCCATGACGATGAAGCTGGCGCAGTCGGCGACACTCCAGCTCTGATCCAACCGACTCAGGTAACGCTCCAGGGCGGCCTGAAATTGGGCGCTGCTTTGAGGCACCACCTCTATGTTGGGATCAGCCATCCATTGCAGCACGCTTTCTCCGGCGACACGACGGAGCTGGCTGCCACCGCGGCTTGCGTGGTTGAGGAACTCGGTCAGCACCATTTCCGAGGTGACTATGGTGGACTCTGATAACTGGGCGCTGAGCTCCCTTGCCTGGCTGTGCAGGCTGTCCCTCTCGTTGAGAAGCGCAATCCAGTAGCCGGTATCGGCGAACACTTCCGGCATTATTCTTCTTCCTTTGGGTGCCCGTAGAGGTAGTGCCTGTAATTCTTGGCCCCGTCGGTCGGCAGGTTGTCCCATATTTCTGCCGGCGCAGACTGGCGGTTGCGGTCGGCTATTGCCAGTGCGCTGTGCACCTGCCTCTGGTTCTGCTCCTCGATGTACAGGGTTACAACGGTTCCTTCCTTGAGGTCCAACGGTTCCAAAGGTTTCAGTGATCCGTTGATGTATTCAGCTGTCAGTCGTAAGGCCATTCTTGTTCTCCTGCTGGCAAAGTTCCACAGCCCGGGATTGAGGGCCACGAGGTAGTGTGTTGCCGCTCTTGTATAGCGGATTGGCGGCCAGGTGGCGAGTCCTCCGCTATTGCTATTTTCTTCTTATGGTTAGAGTTTCGCAATTCTCTCAGGTAAGATACCCGGACCCCCCGTAGGGGCGCACGGCCGTGCGCCCCTCCCCCGTGCGCCCCCGCGTTCGCCATCACCAACCTCCCTACCCCACCCAGCCGGAAATCCAGGTAACCCACAGAAGATGCGCCAGGTTAAGCAGGACGGCCCCGTAGATTCCGGCAGCCACGTCGTCGGCCATTATGCCCAGGCCACCGTGCAGCCCCTCCAGTTGCCGCGCCGGCCAGGGTTTAAAAACGTCAAACACCCGGAAACAGATAAAGGCCGCGCCCAGCCACAAAACCGTCGGTGGCAGCAGCAGGCAGGTTATCCACATCCCCACAAACTCGTCCCACACGGCCCGGCCCGGGTCCGGATCGGCTTCCGATACCAGCAAACCGGTCGCCCATATCCCCAGGGGCAACCCAACCACTATCAGGGCAACCAGAATGTATGTCGCCAGGTCACCGGTAATGAGCGCAACCAGCAAGGAGAAGAACATGGCCGCCAGCCAGTCGGCCGGGCCCGGTGTCACGGGAGAGAGGCCAGCGCCGGAGCCGACACCGATAAAGCTGCTGAGATATGACGCCAGGTCACCGGCAAGGGTAGCTATCAGGAAGTAGATAACCACCGCCGCCAGGCTGCCTGCGGTGCCGGGGGCAACGGGCGAGAGGCCCGTACCGAAGCCGATGCCTATAAGCTTTCCGAAGGAAGTCAGCATGAATCAGGGAGTAATCCGGGAAGTTGCCAGCGGGCAGGCCAGTTGATTGTACCCTGCGGATTGATCAGTTCCTGCATGCTTGCCAAAGTCTGTTATCCGTAGCCCAGGCGGTGGAGGTCATCTTCCTCCATACCCAGGTAATGGCCTACCTCGTGCCACAGGGTGACGCGGATTTCGCGCAGGACGTCGCGCCGGGTTGCACAGCTTTCCAAAATTGGCTGCCGGTAAATGGTGATGCGGTCGGGCAGAAAAGGGGCTCCGCCCTCACGGTCCGTCAGGGGCACACCGTAGTAAAGGCCGAACAGCGTACTCCCTTCCTCCAGCAGTTCCTCCTCGTTGGGGCCGGGCCATTCTTCAACGGTGATGTCCACGTTTTCCAGCGCCTCCAGAACATGGGCGGGAAGCCGCCGGTAGGCCCGCCGCACCAGCCGCACAAATTCGGGGTAGCTGATTTCAACCAACTCTAAAACCCATGCCGGTAAGCATCCAGTTGAACATCACCCTAACCTCGCCTTCACCCATCGAGGTGGAAGGTACCCAACAACGCCCGCTATCCCCCAACTTCCTGTCGGATCCGCTTCAGGATGTCGATGTTCTGCTGGTCCGGGCCGTCGCCCTCGAATCCCGGCACCTCCAGGAAGAAGGGCACATTGCTGAATGCCGGATTGCCCATAATGCAGGCAAAGCCCTGCTCGCCGATGTAGCCTTCGCCGATGTTGTCGTGGCGGTCCACGCCCGACCCGCATAGCTGCTTGGAGTCGTTGGCATGAACGGCCGCCAGCTTTTCCGCGCCGATGGCCTCGTCAAACTGCGCAATCATCGCCTCCACGCCCGGAACGGTGGTCAGGTCATAGCCGGCGGCGAAGCTGTGCTGGGTATCCAGGCAGATGCGCAGCCGGGGATCGTCCACTGCCTGCAGGATGCCGCCCAGTTCCTCAAACTTTGCCCCGATGTGCTGACCCATGCCCGCCATGTTTTCCAGGCACAGGTAAGGGCCTTCCGGGCTGTTGTCCAGCACCCGCTTTATCGCGCCCACCGCCTGGTCAAACACCTGCTCGTAGCCCTGTCCCTTGTGGCTGCCGGGGTGGAAAATAACCCCCTCCGCCTCAATGTCCGCGGCCAGCGTCATGTAGTTGACCAGCGACTGCACTCCCTTATCCACCAGCGCGGGATCGGGACTGCCCAGGTTTATAAGGTAAATGGCATGGAAGAACACTGCGCCCATGCCCGTTTCGGCCCTCCGCTCCTTGAAGGCGGCAATTTCCTTCTCCGGCGGGTGCTTGAAGGCCCAGGTGCGGGCGGAAGACCCGAAAATCTGGATGGCCTCGCACCCAATATCCAAACCCCGGTCAATGGACTTGCTGATGCCGCCGGCCGATGAGACGTGCGCTCCGATCTGCATTGCGCCACTCCTTTTCCTGCACGGCCACACCCTGGGCCGCTGCAAAATCTGTCCAGAGAAGTGCCAACATTATAACCGCCGGGATATTCCCCCGTGCCAGAGCCAATCCAGTTCCCCAGGCCCATCGCCCCATAAATTCAGACTAAAGGCGGCAAACACCCGCAAAGCAGAAACCAATGTCGCCCTGAGCCTGCCGAAGGGCCTCAAATCCCTCATGACAGTCCCCTTGCGGGCCCGCAACCCGGCTTGCCGAATGGTGTCTGAATTCTCCAATCCTTCCAAAGCGACAATTTCCCCGGACCACAACTCCCCCAAACGCCTTCACCCTGCATACCCCCTTCTTGCCTCCCAAATTACTAACACTCTCCCCTGTCCCAACTGCCTGACCATTGCCTAATATGAGAGTGGGTAGTTACAGGAGACTGTCCCGTTACAGTTGAGAAGACAGTTACAGGAGTGAATAAACCATGCCTTACAGGTCCCGCCATAATCCGCCTGTTTTCGCTCAGCTTCTCCGCGCATAGCTTTGAATTGGTGGCGGGAGAAACCCTCAAACCGGCTCAACTGCTGACCGGCAAGTGCCCATGCTCAGATACAAAATGGACGCAAATGGCTACAATTAACGCAGAATTTTCATTTTTCCTGGGTGGCCCCCCTGGGCCAGCCTGAATGTGCAGTCGCCCATGCCGAAAGGGCTGCCCATTTTCTGGGCAGCCCTCCGAATTGCAGTAATGCGCCGGACTGCTAACGCAGGGGAGCGGCGTAAATCTGCCCGCCCTTGGGGCAGTCGGTGCAGGGGGCAGCGCTCCAGAGCGCGTTGCGGCTGCCTTCCCGGGCTATGCCCAGGGGCGCAAGGTGCCGTTCGTAAATCTCGCCGTAATTTCCCACCGACTTGATTACGGTCTGCGCCACCGTCACGTCCAGGCCCAGGTCTTCCTGGCCGAAGGAACCCTCCAGCCCCAGCAACCGGTCAACCGGGGTGTTGCCCGTAACCGAGGTGGGAACGTCGTCGGAGGTAACTCCGTAGGCCTCGGCATAAATCAGGATGGCCATTACCATCTTGACGATGTCGTACCACTGGTCGTCACCGCTGGGCACCACCGGCCCCAGGGGTTCCTCAGATATAGTGCCGGGCAGAATGATGTGGTCATCCGGGCTGGCCAGTCCCTGGCGGGTGCTGACCAGGCCCGAGCGGTCGGTGGTCATGGCGTCGCACTGGCCGCCGGAGTAGGCGGTCTCAGTGGCTACATTGTCCGGGAAGGTCGTTATTGCGAAGTTCATCCCGTTTTGATTGCTGAAGTCCTGCAGGTTCAGTTCCGTGGTGGTGCCCTGCTGGACGCAGATGGAGGCATCCTGCAACTCCATGATTGTCGAGACTCCCATGCTCGTCGGGGCCATGAATCCCTGCCCGTCGTAGAACATGGTCTGGGCAAAGTTGCCCCACTGGACGTCCCTAGACGAGGTCCAGGTGGTATTGCGGGACATCATGTCTATTTCACCGGACTGCATAACCGGTCCCCGCTCGGCGGCGGTGGTGGGACGCAGCTCCAGGGCGTCCGGGTCGCCCAGCACGGCGGCGGCTACCGCCCGGCAGAGGTCAACATCGAAGCCGCGAATATTGCCGTCAGCGTCCAGAAACCCAAACCCGGCCAGTGTGTCATTGCCGGCGCAGACCAGTACTCCCCGCTCCCGAACCAGTTCCAGCCGGCTCGTCTCGGGTCCCGAGTCCGCCATTGCCTCCTGTACCCGGGCCTCTACGGTGGCTTCAATATCAGGAGCCGGGGCCGGCGCCACTGTCTCTTCCGGTGATGTGCAGGCCGCCAGCACAGCAAAAGCAAACAACGCGGTAATGATCGCAGCAATTTTGAACCTATTCATGATGGCGCAGGTCTCCTTTGAAAGAAAATGGCAGATACGGTCAATCCATTATACCTTGCGTTACGATGCTTGCCCGGACCAATGGTTTCCTGGACCTTGGCAACTTCTTCGGACGGCGCCCCCACCGCAAATGAAGGCCGACGACGGGCAGCTAAGCCATCCGTCTTCGCCCGCGCTGAACTTGGTTCAACCCCGCATTTCGGGCTTCAGCCAGGATTGACCCGACAAAGGCTCTTCAAGGCTTGCCAGCCCGGTCAAAAATGGCTAGACTAGGGTACGCTTAAGTCAGATACTAGGGAGGAGGATCAAAGTTAAGCATTATGTTTGATCAAAATTCACTCACTGCTCTCTTCGACGAATTGCGGGACGAGTACGAACTGGAACCCGACTGGGAGGAAATTCAGAGGGACGCCCACTTGGCAGTGGCCCGGGTTGATGCCGGCCAGCCCCTTGGCAACGTGGATGCTCGAGTTGGTCCCCTGGTAGACAAGCACAATCCCGGCTAAACGCTTTCCAACGATCACGGCGAAAAGAGAGGGACGGAAAACTCCGTCCCTCTTTTTTGTTACCCGATTTCAAGCCTCACTGCCCCGCGCGCTACTTCCCACCGATAGCCATTCAGGAGAACTTGACCCGCCATTGCTGGTAAAGGTAGAAGCCGATTATCGTCGCCGGAATGGCCAGCACCACCAGTGTAAGTACGACTATCAGCACCCACGGGTCCAGGGTGATGATGTGGTCCAGCCGCGCCTTGAGCCAAGCCAGGAAGTCCGGGTCAATGATATCGTCATGATGGGACGCCAGCCCCAATAGCAGAGTGAGACTTTCGCCTCCCATCCATTGCCCTGGCAGCCACAGTCCCATGCCAATCATGCCAACTCCCGTCAAGCGGCCAAGTCTCCTGCGCTCTAGTCGCCGGCAGCCGGCGCTGCCACCGCCTCCATCGTCTGGTAACGGGAAGAGTACTTCTTCTCCTTGATGGAGAACGCAAATACGGAAGCCGGGAACAGGAGCAGCCCGGCTATGAGGAAGGGTATGGTGTAGGAACCGGTCAGGTCGAAGAGTTCTCCCGCCAGCCAGATGCTGATTCCGCTGCCAACGGCGTGCACCAGGAAGGCAACGCCGGAAATCGTGCCCAGCGCCCGTACGCCGTAAACGTCCGCAATCAGGGCGGTGGTCAGGGGCGCCGTAGCAATCCAGGATATCCCAGCTACTACCGCAAAGATCAGCAGAGCCGGCGTTCCCAGTCCGAATATCTCCACGCTGGCCAGCATGAGCATGTAGGCCGTACCCCGCACGAAATAAACCAGCGCCAGCATGTTCTTGCGGCTGAACTTGTCCGACAGAATGCCCGCGCCGATACTGCCCACCACGTTCAAACCCATCATCAGGGCGAAAATGAAGGCCGCGGTCTGCGGTCCAACCCCCAGGGAGTCCGCGAAGGGCACGAAATGGACCGACAGCACCGCCGTCGTGTAGCCGCAGGCAAAGTAGGCTATGGTCATCTGCCAGATGGGCATCGACCGGAATGACTGGGCCCACCGGTCCGTATCCAGCATCCCCGCCATTCGTTGGGCGGCCGAACTGGTGGGGCTGTCCAGCGGATCATCATCGCCGTCAGGCCTGAGCGACAGGTCCTTCGGGTCGTCTTTCAGGAAGAAAAATGCCAGGGGGACCGACAGTACCAGAATCGCCACGCCAAAGGCGATCCAGGTCACCCGCCAGTTGGTGGACTGCAGCAGGTACATACCCAGGGGTACCAGGATCAGCCCTCCGGCAGAAAGACCGGAGGCGTTGAGGCCAACCACCGTGGCCCGCCGCCGCCGGAACCACCGGGACAGCAACGTACCCGTGTTGTTGAGGGACATGCCGCTCAACGCTATGGAAGAAACAATGCCGAACAGGAAGATCAGGTACAGGTAGTGGAAGGTCAAGCTCAGGGCTATCGTTGCTACGCCAAAGATGGCCAGGCTGACAACGATGACCCTGCGTCCGCCGAAACGGTCCAGCAACCGCCCCATGAATGGCTGGGTCAGTCCGTTAACCAGGAAGCCCAGGGCCGCCGCGAAGGAAATGGTGCCCCGGCTCCACTCGAACTCCTCGCTCATGGGAAGGACAAAAATACCGAAGCTGTTGCGGGCGCCGTTGGTAACGAAGGCTACGAAGATGCAGGTGGCAACGATATACCATCCGTAGAATATGGGTTTGCGCTGTTTGGCGCCTGCGTCAGGAGTCATCAAGCCCGCCTGGATCAGTATGGGGAGAATTATACACCCACGGGGAACAGAGGCTTGCCCCGCAGTGCAGGCAATGGCATGTCAGCTAAACCTTATCTCAAATTGCCACCTGGTCTCTCAGCCGGAAAGGAACGAGGAACCTGCAGGAACAGCTGGCCCTAACCGTGCCAGGCGCATCGCCATGCGCCCCCGCAGGGTAAACCCTCGCTTCCGTCCCCAATTCCCCCAACAAGAGTCTTGGATCAGTAAACCCCTTTAGAGACTATCTCAAAATCCCTTCCCCCTTGACGGGGGAAGGTTAGGATGGGGGTGATCCCTTGCCCCTCGACGGGGGAAGGTTAGAGCCTGTCCTGGGCCTGCCGAAGAAATGGAGGTGAAAAGCAATCTCTTTTGCTGCCGCATCTTGCCCCATGCTCTGCCTTGAATAATCTTGAGATAGTTCCTTAGTCCTTCGCGGCCCGGGGATGAAAGTTCAGGTAGGCGGCCCTGGCTTCCTGCTTGGTTATGTGGGTGTATATCTGCGTCGTAGTTGGGCTGGAATGGCCCAGCAGTTCCTGGATTACCCGCAGGTCGGCGTCGCCCTCCAGCATGTGGCTGGCGAAAGTGTGGCGCAGGGTGTGGGTGTGAACGCCATCGCGAAGGCCGGCTCTGGCAGCGTACCCCTTGACCACCTTTTCGATGGAACGGCGGGACAGTCGCTTTCCGTACCGGTTCAGGAATAGAGCCTCGGTGGGCTTCTCCAGCAGTTGAGGTCTTGCCTCGTCCATGTATTTCTGCAGAGCATCGGCGGTGGGCTGTCCGAACAGGACCCACCGCTCCTTCGAGCCCTTGCCCTCCACCAGTATCTGCCGCTGCTCAAACTTCACATCGGGCAGGTCCATGCCATTAATCTCGGCCAAGCGGACTCCGCAGGAATACAGCACCTCCAGGATAGCCCGGTCCCGTATGCCGAACAGGTCCTCTTCGCCGGGGGCTTCCAGCAGGCGCACCGTTTCCTGTTTGCCTATGAATGAGGGCAGTGGTTTTTCCACTTTCACTTGGAGGCTGCGCCCCGAAGGCACAGGGCAGTGCTTGAACATCCCCTGCTGGACCAGGAACTGGTAAAAAGAGCGCAGCGCCGTCAGCTTACGCACGATGCTGACCCGGGCGTAGCCCTCCTTCTGCTTGCGGCCGGAATAGGGGTGCCTGGTTTCCCGCGCTTCGGTGGCCAGCCAGGCCAGGTAGCTGCGGGCCAAGCGCCGGTTCATGTCCGACAACGCGTGTCCCCCGTCAGACACATACCGAAAAAAGGATTCCAGGTCGGTGAGATATACGCGGACGGTGTTGTCGGAGAGGCCCCGCTGCCCTCTCAGGTAGTTCTCGTACTTTGCGGCCAACTCGGAGTCGGGGGACGAGGGAACGGCTGTTTCGGTAAGGGTTGCCATGCTGGACTCCCTTGGATTGGGATAATTCCAGCATAGCGACGAGTCTCTGGATTTGCGTTTATGGCAGCCGACCCGTTTGGGTCATTTCAGCGCCCGCGACGAGCTTGGAAGCTGTACCTGGCCGGACTGTCGGTCCTAAACCAAAGCTGGGGTGGGATGTGCATTGCCTTTCTATCGGCTATGGTGTGCCATCTATCGGGCATGACGCTTATGCCGAATTTGATATGGCTCCCGGGTAGGGGCGCACGGCCGTGCGCCCCTGCGGTTCAGGGAAGATCTGAACTACTACCACTCCAATGCCAGGTACCCTTGATGTAGTTTTCACCGTGGCTTTGGTTTAGTACGCAATGACAGCGTCCCTGTTTTGGTGATTTGCTGGCGGAACCGCGGCCGGGGCAGGCTCGGTTCGCGACCCCCCCGCGGGTAACCCGACCACCTGAAGGACAACCAGTGGACGCTGGGGCCATAACCCTGTTGCGGGCATCAACCCCACCCTGATCTTTCCTCACCCGAAAAAAAGGAAAGCTCAAGAGCGTTCTTTAGACCCCCAAGTCAATTGCATATCAGCTTTGGGGCAACCCCGTCGTTCCCGCGCCGGCAGGAACCTCGCACCTGGAGAGAATTACCGTTGACGTGAAATTCTCCAAGTGCGATAGCCTTGTCAGTCCCCTACTGTTGCCAGTTCCTGCTCCCGACCGGAGTTTCCATCCCCATCCGACGTGTTCTGGGGAGCGTCCACCTTCCAGGCGCATACCGTGCAGGCTTGGCTGCCGTCCCGATTCGCCACCATCAACCCCTGGCATTCGGGGCAGGGCTCGGGCAGGGGACGCCGGTTGTTGGTGTACTTGCATTCCGGATAGTTGGCGCACCCGTAGAAAACTCCCCGACGGCTTCCCCGTTCCACCAGGTCTCCCCCGCAGCGAGGGCAGGAAGCGCCGGTCTTCATCGGGTGGGTATTCTTGCACGTCGGGTAGTCACTGCAGGCGATGAACTTGCCGTACCTGCCCGTCTTGAGCACCATGGGCTTGCCGCACTGTTCGCAGACCTCGTCGGTCTCTGTGTCGGCGGCGCCTGCCTCATCCTCGGCATCCTTAATCTGCTTTGTGGTCCGGCACTGGGGATAGCCCGTACAGGCCATGAACCGGCCAAACCGTCCCGTCTTGATTACCATGGGCATGCCGCAGTTATCGCAGACCTCGTCGGTGGCCTCGTCGTCCGGCTTCACCCGGGGCATATTCTCGTTGGCGTTGAGCAGCTCCTGGGCAAAGGGCCCGTAAAACTCCTCCAGCATGGGCACCCAGTCCCGTTCGCCCTGCGACACTTCGTCCAGCTTCTCCTCCATCTGCGCGGTAAAGTCCGGATTCATAATCTCGGTGAAGAACTGGGCCAGCAGGTCCGACACCGTTGTTCCCAGCAGGGTGGGATGCAGGCTGTTGCCTTCCTTGTCCACGTATTTGCGATTCAGCAGCACGCCGATGGTGGGGGCGTAGGTGCTGGGGCGCCCGATGCCCCGCTCTTCCATGGCCTTGACAAGCGTGGCCTCGGTGAACCGGGGCGGCGGCTGGGTGAAGTGCTGGTTGGCTTCCAGTTGCTGGCAGTTCAGCGTATCCCCCTGGGTCAGTTCCGGCAGGGAGTTGGAGTTTTCCTCCTCGTCGCCCTCATCCCGGCCCTCCAGGTACAGCGTACGGAAGCCGGGGAACTTCAACACCGAACCCGTGGCCCGGAAGTTGAACACCTGCCCCGCTTCTCCGCTGGCATTGGGCTTGCAGGCGGCGTCTATGTTTACCGTAGTGGCGTCAGACCGGGCATCGGCCATCTGGCTGGCCAGCATTCTCGACCAGATTAGGCCGTAAAGCCGGAATTGCTCGGCGCTAAGGTGGTCTTTAAGGGAATCAGGAGTCCGGGCAATGGATGTGGGCCGGATGGCCTCGTGGGCTTCCTGCGCCGCCTTGGTCCGGGTCCGATAGCTCCGGGGCTTGTCCGGGAGGTATTCCTTCCCGTACCGGCCGCTGATATACTGGCGCGCCTCCTGTATCGCCGTCTCCGCCACCTGGGTGGAATCGGTCCTCATATAGGTGATCAGCCCCACCGACCCTTCGCTGCCTACCGACAGGCCCTCGTATAGCTGCTGGGCCACCGACATGGTCCGCTGGGCCGTGAAACGCAGCTTGCGGCCGGCTTCCTGCTGCATGGTGCTGGTGGTAAAGGGCGCCGCCGGGCGCTGCCGCACTTCCCGCTTGCGTACCTCGGCCACGGTATAGGCCGCATCCTTCAGTTCCGCCTCGTAAGCCCGGGCCTCTTCTTCAACCCCGATGGTCAACCGGCGGCGATTCCCCTTTACGGAGTGCAGCCACGCGGGGAAGAGATTGGCTTTGGTGGCGGCGTCAGCGGACTTGTGCAGCTGGGCATCCAGCGTCCACGACTCTTCGGGCACAAAGACCGTGATTTCCTTTTCCCGATCGGTTACCAGCTTAAGGGCCACCGACTGCACCCGACCCGCCGAAAGTCCCCGCTGGACTCGTTTGGCCAGCAGGGGGCTGATCTGGTAACCCACCAGGCGGTCAAGAATGCGCCGGGCCTGCTGGGCGTTGACCAGCTTCATATCAATTTCGCGGGGATGCTGAAAGGCTTCCTCAACAGCGTCCTTCGTAATCTCATGAAAGACCACCCGCTTGGGCGCCTTGCCGGTATCCTTGTCCCAGCCGGCGGCCGTCTGCAGGTGCCAGGATATGGCCTCCCCTTCCCGGTCCGGGTCGGTGGCCAGGAAAATATCCGCCGCTTCGTCCCCGGCCCGCTTTATCTCCTTCACCAGCGGCATCTTGTCACGCATGGTGACGTAGGTGGGCTCGAATTCCTTCTCCAGGTCCACACCCATCTTGCTCTTGGGCAGGTCTCTAACGTGCCCCTGGGACGCCGTGACCACATACCGGTTGCCCAGAATCTGACCGACCGTACGGGCCTTGGCGGGAGATTCAACGATTACCAGCCGCTTGCCGGCCGTCTTGCCAAGGCTGCGGACGCCCTGGCTGGCGGCGCGGGTGCTGGCCGACGCGGCTCGACCCTTTCCGGCTCCGGTTGACGCCTTGGCCGTAGTCTTGGCTGTTGATTTGGCCGCAGTCTTGCCCGACGCCTTGCCGGCGGGTTTGCTCGCTGCCTTGGCGCGAGTGGACTTGGCCTTGACCGTCCGGCTCGTCATGCTGTCCGGCTTTTTCTTGCTGCCGGCCTTGGCCCTGGTAGAAGTATCTTGCTTAGTTGCCATAGGATGGAGTGGCCTCCGCTATCCGGACGTAGTGCATGGCGCCCACCTGCTTTACCATTCCCTTCAATTCAAGCATGGTCAGCAAACTGCCGACCAGCGCTATTGGCAGGCTTGCCTCGCGCCGGATGTCGTCTATATGCATTGGTTCGTGGTCCAGGCAACGCAGCAGGTCCTTTTCGCCATCGGCGTCGGGACTGGGCGGCAGGTTTTCCGCCAGCCTCATTTCTATCTGCTTCGTTACCACTGTCAAATTCAGTTCTTCCAGAATGTCCGTGTGGCTTGAAACCAGCTTGGCCCCATCCTGAATGAGGCGGTTGGTCAGCTTGCTTGCCGGTGAGAATATGCTGCCCGGCACACAGAACACTTCCCTATTTTGCTCCAGGGCATGGTAAACCGTCCAGCGGGCCCCGCTCTTTTCGCCCGCTTCCACCACCAGCGTACCCAGGCTCAAGCCGCTTATCAGCCGGTTGCGCCTGGGAAACCCCCGCGGATCCGGCCGGGTGCCCAGGGGGTATTCGCTCACCACCGCGCCCTGCTCTTCAATCTGCCGACTAAGGCCGGCATTATCTCTCGGGTAGATAATGTCCAGGCCGTTGGCCACCACTGCAATCGTGCGGCCGCCCTGGCTTAAAGCGGCCCGGTGGGCCATCGTATCCACCCCCAGGGCCAGCCCACTCACAATATTTATCCCGCTGCGTGCCAGTTCGCCGGAAATGGAGGCCGACACCTCGCGGCCATAGCTGGTTGGGCTTCGGGTCCCCACCACCGCCACCGCCCTTTCGTCCTCGGGCAACAGTGTTCCCTTAACGTAGAGTACCGGAGGCGGGTCGTCAATCTGTTTCAGGCGGTGAGGATAGCCGGAATCGTGCCAGGTTAAAGCCTGCACCCCGGCTTTTTCCAGCTTTTGCATTTCGCCTTCGGGCGAAATATGCCGCCGGACGTCGGCCAGGGCCGAGGCAATCCCGCCTTCCAGCCCGGCGTTGCGCAGTTCTCCCGGGCCGGCCTCCCAGGCCTTGCCCAGCTCTCCGAAGTAATTTTCCAGCTTTTTGAACCGGGTAGCGCCCAGTTTCTTTACCTGGCTCAGCGCTACCCAGTACTTGGTTTGCTCCTTGTCCATAGGCCGATTCTAGCACAGGCCAAAATTTGGGAACAATAACTCTCTGTCAGGATTGGGCAACTCCCCGTCAGAATTGGGTCGAACCGGCGGCCCCATTTCAAACACTTGAAAGAAGTCCGGCGAGAGAAATCCGCTGAAAGAAGGCCGGTGGGTGAAGTCCGGGCCGTCCTGGCATCTCTTCCCGCCCAGCAGCCCCGGTCGGTACTACCGGAATCTCCCGCGCCGACCGGCCCTCGCAACATGGTTCGGAAAGCCCCCGAACTGCCGCTAAACTGCCCGGCAATGCAAGGGCAAGGGTTCCGGGCCAGATGGGAAAATACCCGCGCTGTTATGGCGGAGAGAGCAAGAAGAAAACGGCGTCCGGTGCGTAGCATAGTCCTTGAAGGCCGGCTCATAGACCGGCGGTTTCGACGCCACTGGAAGAGCTACCTGTTTCAATGCGCCCTCTGCATGCTGGCGCTGCTGGCGATTCTGCTGGTGGTTGACGTGGTCCTCAGGGCCGCTATCGTCGTCGCCATAGCGTCCACGGCATTCATCGTCTTTGTCCTGCCCCACAGCCAGGCAGCCAACCCTCGCCGCATCGTCGGAGGCCACCTTGTGGCCGTGCTTGTCGGGTCCGTCCTCTCCCTGCTCTACCTTCTGCCCGGCGGGGGAGACGTGGAAACCGCATCCCGTATCGTCCGGGATCTCATCGCCGTGGTTACCGTGGGCATCAGCATCCTCATAATGGTGCTGACCGACACCGAACACCCCCCGGCGGCGGGCACTGCCCTGGGCCTGGTTGTAGTGGGGTGGACACCTTCGGCAGTACTCTTTGTGGTGGCCGGCGCGCTGACTCTGTCCGCCATGCACTGGTGGCTGCGCCCCTACCTCAAGAACCTGCTCTGACGCCGCGCCCCCTTCCTCTCCAGGCTGAAAGTCAAGAGAAAGTGCCCCCGGCGCAGGGCTATCGCATGAATTCTGACTCTGTCCCATCACCCCTCCTACCGTCTTTCCCGCGCAGGCGGGAATCCAGACCCCATAGTATGTTCCCCACGATATCTTGTTGACCGTTCCCCGGAAGTTTGGCCAATTTGGCGCTCATGCGTTTGCCCTGGCCCACGGCGCTCCGGGTATGCCCGTCGAAATTGCTTTCCGTCATCCCCTCCATTTCTCCTGGCGATTTCTCTTGGCATGGAAGCGCGTCCATCAAGGCAATCCCATTTCAGCTTCGGGGCAATCCCGTCATTCCCGCATCGACGGAAACCTCGAACCTTGGGGGAATTTCGGCTGACGAGAAATTCTCCAAATGCGCTAGTGGTGCGACAGGTTTGAAATGACGGGTTGGGGACTTACCGTCTTTCCGGCGCAGGCCGGAATCCAGGACCTTTCCGGTACTTTACGGTGCTTTGCGGTTGACCTGTGGCTACCCGTCCAAATTCCGAATCAAAACCGGAATGACGTTACATAGTTGCCACTCGTCAATTCAAAGCTGTTGAACTACTAGCCCTGCTGCGCCCATCAATCTCCATTGACAGCATATCTGACTACTGCTAACCTACATTGTTGACTGAATGACTCAACAATTAATTTTGGAACTGGTAAGTTCTGGCCCGGGAAGGATAATCTCTGGATTAGCCGGCCAGCTTAATACCAATCACGGGAGGATCGCCTTATGACGACTCAACGGGTAATTTCCCGGGAGTCCACTGACATCGACTCCGAATACAAGTGGGGCTTTACCATTGACATCGAGCAGGACGTTGCCCCCAAGGGCCTCAGCGAAGACATCGTCCGCTTCATTTCGGCCAAGAAGGAAGAGCCGGAATGGATGCTGGAATGGCGGCTGAAGGCCTACCGGTACTGGATAACCCTCAACGAAGAGGAACCCAAGTGGGCCAACATCCAGCACCCCCGCATCGATTTCCAGGACATCATCTACTACGCCTCGCCCAACTCGAAGGACGGCCCCAAGAACATGGACGAGGTGGACCCGGAACTGTTGGAAGCCTTCAACAAGCTCGGCATTCCCCTCGAAGAGCAGAAGCAACTGGCTGGCGTGGCCGTGGATGCGGTGCTGGACAGCTCATCGGTAGCCACCACCTATAAGGATACGCTGGAGAAGGCCGGGGTCATTTTCTGCTCCATGAGCGAAGCCATCCGCAATCACCCGGAACTGGTCCAGAAATACCTGGGCTCGGTGGTACCCTACGCCGACAACTTCTACGCCGCCCTCAACTCGGCGGTGTTCAGCGACGGCTCTTTCGCCTACATCCCCAAGGGCGTACGCTGCCCCATGGAACTGATGACCTATTTCCGCATTAACGCCATGGACAGCGGCCAGTTCGAGCGCACCCTGATCGTTGCCGAAGAAGGCGCGTACGTTAGCTACCTGGAGGGCTGCACCGCCCCCATGCGCAAGACCAACCAGCTTCACGCTGCCGTGGTCGAACTGGTGGCCCTGGACGACGCCGAAATCAAGTACTCCACTCTGCAGAACTGGTTCCCCGGCGACAAGGAGGGCAACGGCGGCGTCTATAACTTCGTCACCAAACGCGGCAAGTGCCAGGGCAAAAACTCAAAGATCTCCTGGACCCAGGTGGAGACCGGTTCAGCCATCACCTGGAAGTACCCCAGCGTAATCCTGCAGGGCGACAACTCCACCGGGGAGTTTTACTCCGTGGCCCTGGTCAACAATTTCCAGCAGGCCGACACCGGCACCAAGATGATTCACATCGGCAAGAACACCAAGAGCACCATCGTCGCCAAGGGCATTTCCGCTGGAAAGGGTCAGAATACCTACCGGGGCCTGGTCAAGATTATGCCCTCCGCCACCAACGCGCGGAACTTCACCCAGTGCGATTCCCTGCTGGTTGGCGACCAGTGTGGCGCCCATACCGTTCCCTACATCGAGGTGCAGAACCCTACGGCCCAGCTGGAGCACGAAGCTACCACGTCCAAGGTCAGCGACGACCAGCTTTTCTATTGCCAGCAGCGGGGCATCTCGCCCGAGGAAGCCAACTACATGATCATCAACGGCTTCTGCCGGGGCATCTTCCAGGAACTGCCCTTCGAGTTCGCCATGGAAGCAGGCCAGCTGATGAAGGTGAGCCTGGAAGGGACAGTGGGGTAGGGGCTGGGTCCCGGATAGTACCCGGTATTTGGCATTGGATGTTGTCAGCTACGTGCGCCCGGCAAATCTCTTCACCGCCAGTCCGGGACTTATTGCAAGGCAAATAGGTTTTCTTAAACCTGATGTGTTTAACGATTTTATTGACCAGGCGATTCGGTTCCTGAACGAACACCGATTGCCAAATTAAGGAGCAAAACCACCAAAATGCCACCCATTCTGGAAGTTAAAGACCTCCACGTTTCCGTGGAAGACCAGGAAATACTTAGCGGCGTAAACCTGACCGTCAACGCCGGCGAGGTTCACGCCATCATGGGGCCCAACGGCTCCGGCAAAAGCACCCTGGCCAGCACCCTGGCAGGGCGGGCCGACTATGAAGTCACCTCCGGCGAGGCCGTCTATCGCGGGATGGACCTCCTCGCCCTGCAACCCGAAGAACGGGCCCGCGAGGGCGTCTTCCTTGCCTTCCAGTACCCGTTGGAGTTGCCCGGCGTAAGGGCCTGGCAGTTCCTCAAGGCCGCCGCCGACGCCAGGCGCGTCCACCGGGGCGAGGAGGAATACAGCGCCCGCGACTTTGACCGCATGTTGCGGGAGAAGGTCAAGCTGGTGGAAATCGACCCTGAACTGGTCCGCCGCTCTGTCAACGAGGGCTTTTCCGGCGGCGAAAAGAAGCGCAACGAAATCCTGCAGATGGCCATCCTGGAACCCACCCTGGCCCTGCTGGACGAGACCGACTCCGGTCTGGACATTGACGCCCTGCGCATTGTCTCCGACGGCGTGAACAGCCTGCGCAACTCCGAAAATGCCATCGTGCTCGTAACCCACTACCAGCGCCTCCTCAACTACATCACCCCCGACCGCGTCCACGTCCTGCTCGACGGCCGCATCGTCCGCTCCGGCGGCCCCGAACTGGCCCTGGAACTGGAAGAAAAGGGCTACGACTGGATCAAGGAAGCAGTGGAGGCCGGCAACTAACCATGAGCACCGCCCCCACCATAAACCATCCCGCTTACTACGCGGATTACCAGAACCTGCGCCAGCAGCTCTCGGGTAGCAGCCCTTCCTGGCTGAACGACCTGCGCGCCGCAGCCTGGGAGCGGTTCGATGCCAGCGGTTTCCCCACCGCCCGACGGGGCAACGAACCCTGGAAATACACCAACGTCAGGCCCATAGCCCAGGGCCGGTTCGACTCTCCCGCCAGCGGCAAGGACCCCGAAGCATTGCTGCTTGCCGAGGGCAACAGCGTGCCCTCAACCGGTTTCGAACCGGAGTGGCTGACCCTGATCTTTGTCGATGGCAAGCCGGTGGTTACCCCCGAAACCCGCCCAGGCATAGTAGGTACCTTGGCGCCCGCGCTGACTGAGGGGGGAGACGGCCCGACCGGAACCCGTGAGAACCTCGGCCACCACGCCACCATCGCCGAAGACGCCTTTGTCGCCTTGAATACTGCCTTTTTGAACGACGGGGCCTGTGTCAGTTTGCCCGATGATTACGACGAGGAAGTCTTCCTGAACCTGGTTTACGTTCAGGACAGCCCGGACTCGGTTAATTACCCCCGCACGCTGATTGTCGCCGGACGCAACACCAGGCTAACCGTGTTCGAGTCCTACATCAGCGTCAACTCTGACAACGCGCCCCAGTACTTCACCAACGCCGTTACCGAGGTTGCGGTGGGCGAGGGCGCCCGGGTAACCCACTATCGCCTGCTGAATGAAAGCCGCAACGCCTACCACGTGGGCTCCACCCGCGTCACCCAGGCCCGCGACAGCAGCTACGAGGCCGGCTCCTTTGCCATGGGCTGCTCCCTCGGCCGCCACGACCTGTCCGTGCTGCTGGATGGGACCGGAGCTAATTGCTCGCTGAACGGCCTGTACCTGACCGACAATACCGAGCACATGGACAACCTGGTCTCCATTGACCACGCTCATCCCCACGGTACCAGCCGCCTCTACTACAAGGGCATCCTCGACGGCCGCTCCCGCGCCGTCTTCGGCGGCACGGTACTGGTTCGGGAGGACGCCCAGAAAACCGATGCCCAGCAGACGGACAAGAACCTGATCCTGTCCGACCGGGCCGAGGTGGACAGCAAGCCCAGCCTGCTGATTTACGCCGATGACGTTAAGTGCGGCCACGGCGCCACCGCCGGCCATATTGACGACGATACCCTCTTCTACATGCAGAGTCGCGGCATAGACCCGCAGACCGCCAGCCAGATACTTATCCACGCCTTTGCCAGCGAGATTATCGAAACCGTCAGCTCCGAACCGGTACGTGACTACCTGGACCGGCTCTTTCTTGAAACGGTCAGCGGCAAGACGATTTCCGGCCTGGGCGGCAGACCCGTTTCCCCCCAGCGCCAGGGAGGTGCCTAGAGTGACAGCATCCGTAAACTCATTTAACGTGACCAGGATTCGGGAAGACTTCCCCATCCTCAAGGAAACAGTCAACGGTAAGCCCTTGGTGTACCTGGACAACGCCGCTACCAGCCAGAAGCCCCAGGCAGTAATCGACGCCCTGGTCAACTACTACATGACCGAAAATTCCAACGTCCACCGCGGCGTCCATACCCTCAGCCAGAAGGCCACTGACGCTTACGAGGGCGCCCGGGAAAAGGTCCGCCAGTTCATCAATGCCGAACACGACAAGGAGATAATCTTTGTCCGGGGCACCACCGAAGGCATCAACCTCGTGGCCCAGACCTACGGCAGGACCCACATTGGGGCGGGCGACGAAATCATAGTCACCGCCATGGAACACCACTCCAACATTGTCCCCTGGCAGATGCTCTGCGAGGAAAAGGGCGCCCACCTGAAGGTCATCCCCATCAATGACGATGGCGAACTGCTGCTGGATGAGTATGAGAAGCTCCTGAGTCCTCGAACGAAGCTGGTCTCCATCGTCCACCAGTCCAACGCCCTTGGCACCATCAACCCGGTCGAGCAGGTCATTGAGCTGGCCCACTCCCGGGGCATTCCCGTCCTCCTGGACGGGGCCCAGGCCGTAGCCCACGTACCCATCGACGTAACCAGCCTGGGCTGCGACTTTTACGCCTTCTCCGGCCACAAGCTTTACGGCCCGACGGGCGTGGGTGTCCTGTACGGGCGTGCCGAATTGCTGGACGCCATGCCACCCTACCAGGGCGGCGGCGAGATGATCCGCTCCGTTTCCTTCGAGAAAACCCTGTACAACGTCATACCCAACAAGTTCGAGGCCGGTACCCAGAACATCGCCGGCAGCATTGGCCTCGGCGTTGCCATCGACTACGTCAACAGCGTGGGCATGAACAACATCGCCGCCTACGAGAACGAGCTTCTGGCCTACGGTACCGAACGGCTGTCCGAAATTGAACCGGTACGCCTCATCGGCACCGCCCGCCACAAGGGAAGCATCCTATCCTTTGTCATGGACACCGCTCACCCCCACGACGTGGGCACCATCCTCGACGCCGAGGGCATCGCCGTGCGCACCGGACACCACTGCGCCCAGCCCCTCATGGACCGCTATGGCGTTCCCGCCACCATCCGCGCTTCCCTGGCCTTCTACAACACCAAAGAGGAAATTGACACCCTGGTCAAGGGCATTGACCGGGTTATCGAGGTATTCAGCCGCTGATGTCTAACCTGCACGACCTCTACCAGGAAATCCTGCTCGAGCACAACAACAAGCCCCGCAACTTCCGAAAACTGGATGACGCCAACCGGCAGGCCGACGGCTACAATCCCCTGTGCGGCGACCAGATTACCCTGTACCTCAAGGTGGAAGACGACGTAATCGCCGACGTGTCCTTCCAGGGTGTGGGCTGCGCCATTTCCCGCGCCTCCGCCTCCATGCTGACCCAGTGCGTCAAGGGCCAGACTTTGAACAAGGCCGAGGAGATATTCGGCGGCTTCCACTCGCTGATAACCGAACCCGATGCCGACGTGGACTATGACCTGCTGGGAGACCTGGAAATGCTCTCCGGCGTTTCCGCCTTCCCCACCCGCATCAAGTGCGCGGTGCTGGCCTGGCACACCCTCAACGCCGCCATCGAGGGCACGGAAAACTCGGTAACTACCGAGTAGCCCCTTCCCCACTGGTTGGGCCTGTCAGAAACACCACCGGCCACCCTTGGCACACTCCGTCCCACCCTTGCGGGTCCATTGCCGCCATCGTTTGGTCATGCCTCCCAGGCACGACTCCGCCAGGCACGGTCAGTCCGCCTCGCTGCCCCCATGTTCACCGCCTCTCCTGGGATTCGGGCAGCGCCCCCTGCCAGATGGCCGCGATACCCGTAGGGGCGGTTCGCGAACCGCCCCTACCCCTGGCCTGCATTGCTCCCCACCCTGCTCAGGCTGCCAGGACAATCGCGTTTCAGCTTCAGACTATAGGTGCAGACCTCCGCTAGGCATAAGCCATGTCGCCCTGAGCGCAGCCGAAGGGCCTAGAATCCCTCCCACCTTTCCGGCTACGGGCCCCAAAGCTGGTTTGCTCCAGGTCACAAGCCACGCCACCCTGAGCGCAGCCGAAAGGCCTGAAATCCCTCCCAACCGTCCCGCTAGCTGGTCTGCGGAATCGTGTCTGCATTCTCTAACCCCTCCGCAACGACAATCTCCCTAAGACGCGAAGCCCCGCCCCGGCTGCAATCTCAATTGCCCGTCCAACAGCCCCCGTGTTATACTTCTGGAAATTCTGCGATAGCAGTTATAAGGACAGTGTATATGGTACAGTCAGCTGAGCGTCCTGCCGAACAGGCCCCCGCAGCGGCCCCAGTAGCGGCCCCCCCTCCTGCTCCCCAGCGAGAACCCCTAACCATGAAATCCCTGCTCGAGGCCGGTGTCCACTTCGGCCACCAGACTCGTCGCTGGAACCCGCGCATGAAGCGCTACATCTTCACCCAGCGCAATGGCATTCACATCATCGACCTGCAGCAAACCCTGGGTCTGATGAACGAAGCCTACCGGGCCATGGTCCAGGTGGCGGCCAATGGCGGCAACGTCCTCTTCGTCGGCACCAAGAAGCAGGCCCAGGAAGTAATGCAGAGCGAGGCCGAGCGTTGCGGCATGTGGTACGTGAACCAGCGCTGGCTCGGCGGCACCCTCACCAACTTCCAGACCATTCGCACTCGCATCAACTACATGATCGAGTTGCAGCAGAAGCGCGACCAGGGCTACTTCCGCGTCCTTCCCAAAAAGGAAGGCCTGAAGCTCGAAGAGAACCTGGCCAAGCTGGAAAAATACTTCCTTGGCATCCGCAACATGACCACCCTGCCCCAGGCCATGTTCATCATCGACATCTGCAAGGAAGACATCTGTGTAGCCGAGGCCCGGCGCATGGGTATTCCCATTTTCGCCATCGTTGACACCGACACCAATCCGGAACTGGTCAGCCACCCCATCCCCGGCAACGACGATGCGGTCCGCTCCATCCGCCTGGTTACCGGCCGCCTGGCCAACGCCATCCTGGAAGGAAAGGCCGAACGGGAGGCCATGATCGCGGAACAGCAGGCTCAGGCCGAGGCCGCAGCCCAGGCTGAAGCCGACGCCCTGGCCGCCGAAGCCGGTGAGGAACTCTCCGACGAAGAGGCCGAGCACGTCGCCCTGGCCTCCATGCCCCTGGACGACCTGGCCCAGCTGATGGAACAGTCCAACCGCGGCGAAGGGGAAGGGAGCGAAGGCTGAGATAGGCGCCGATTTGGACGTGCCGCCCACCTGGAAGATAGCTAATCAGCAGATTTATCGGCAAGTACTGGATAGCGTACTACATATCCTACTTGGTAGGCATCGCTATCCTGACTGGAAGGCACTGGTACTCTCCCAGGTGGAATGATGACTGGCTGGCCTTGCTAGCCGATATACTTAGCGTAGCAATGGGCACGTCCATTGCGCTGACTATCGTAGTCGAAATGGTGGGACGCATGGTATTGCTGATTCCTGATGCCATAAAGAACATAAGGGAAAAAGAAAAAAGGGCTCAGCGGAAGCTCCGCAAAGAAGCATATGAGCGGTTTGGAATAGAAGTTGATGGTGTATTAATGCTTCCGAGCACCCCTGAGGTTGAGGCGTTCCTTAACGGACAAGCGCCGACAACGGAAGCTACGCAATGATTCGTTCAGATGCTTTTGCTTCAGCCCTGATTCAGAACTGCCCTGCACTTCAGGGTTGAGAAATGAAACTCCACCCTGCAATTTTTGCTGAGTAGCAAAAGACGATTTGACGAGACACGGAGGACATTCTTGCCAGCTAGCGTTGAAGAAATCCGGACCCTGCGTGAACAGACCGGGGCCGGCATCATGGACTGTAAACAAGCCCTCGAAGACAACGACAACGATATGAACAAGGCCGCCGAAGCCCTGCGTCAGAAGGGCTTCGCCCGCGCCGCCCGTCGGGCCGACCGGGAAACCACCGAAGGCGTCATCGAAGCCTACATCCACACCGGCGGACGCGTCGGCGCCCTGGTCGAACTGGGCTGCGAGACCGACTTCGTCGCCCGCAACGACGAGTTCAAGCAGGTAGCCCACGACATCGCCATGCAGGTGGCCGCCATGGGCCCAGCCTACGTCACCGACGGAGACCAGGAAGAAGGCGACAACCGGCCCGCCAGCGAAGTGTGCCTGATGCAGCAAACCTTCATCAAGGACAGCTCCAGGCAGGTGGGCGACATCGTTCAGGAACTGGCCGCCAAGGTTGGCGAAAACGTCCGGGTGGTCCGCTTCAGCCGCCTGGCCCTCGAAGAGTAAATTTCACCTGTCTATGGTTGCTCCCAAATACCAGCGGGTATTGCTCAAAATCAGCGGCGAATCCCTGAAGGGATCCGCAACCACCGGTATCGACCCCGAAGCGGTCAATTACATGGCCCAGCAGATCGGCCAGGTCCACCGGATGGGTATCGAGCTTGCCATCGTTATCGGCGGGGGCAACATCTGGCGGGGCGGCCAGGCCGAACGCTGGGGAATGGACCGGGCCACTGCCGACTACTCCGGCATGCTGGCTACCATCATCAACGCCCTGGCCCTGCAGGACGCCCTGGAAAAACTGGGCATAATTACCCGTACCCAGAGCGCACTGCAAATTCAGGCGGTGGCCGAACCTTACATTCGCCGCAGGGCAATGCGGCACCTGGAAAAGGGCCGCGTGGTCATTTTCTCCGCCGGCACCGGCAACCCGTTTATGACCACCGACACGGCATCCGCCCTGCGGGCCTTGGAAATTGGCGCCGAGGTCCTCCTTATGGCCAAGAACAACGTGGACGGCGTCTATGACTCCAACCCCCATATCAACCCGGACGCCAAACGGTTTGCCAGCCTGGACTACCTGGAAGCACTGAACCGGCGCCTGGAAGTAATGGATTCCACCGCCGTTTCTCTTTGCATGGAAAACAAGCTTCCCATCGTTGTGTTTAATATCTTCGAAAAGGACAGCATGCAGAGCATACTCAGCGGGGACCTGGTGGGCACCACAATTGCCGCTTCCGACTGAATTCCGGCGGACGGCAATAGCCTGTCTCGTCTGGACGGGCCGACAACCCGTACCGGAACCCCGTTACCCCCGATTCAGGTAATGCAGCGGGAGGAATAGCAAATGCGAGAACAGGACAACATCGACGAACAGCTTACTCCGGAAGCCGTCTTGACCGAGGTCGAGCGCAAGATGAACCGGACCATAGAAGCGCTGGAAAGAGAACTGGCCACCTTGCGTACCGGTCGGGCCACCCCGTCCCTGGTCGAGAATGTAAGCGTGGACTATTACGGGTCACCTACCCCGTTGAAGCAGATAGCCTCGATTTCCGCTCCCGACGCCCGGGCTATCATGATCCAGCCCTGGGACCGGCAGGCCTTGAGAGACATCGAGCGAAGCCTCATGCAGTCAGAAATGGGTTTCAACCCATCCAACGACGGCAACATGATCACCGTCCCTATTCCCCCTCTTAACCAGGAGCGGCGCCAGGAACTGGTGCGGCTGCTCAAGCGCAAGATCGAAGAGGGCAAGGTCTCCGTCCGCAACGTCCGGCGCGACGGTCTCGAGTCTCTTCGCAAGCTGGAACGGGACAAGGCCATTTCCCAGGACGAAAACCGCCGCAGCCAGGATCAGCTGCAGAAGACCACCGATTCCTTCATCAAGAACATCGACCAGGTCTCCACCACTAAAGAAGCCGAGATTATGCAGGTATAGCCCCGGATCAGGAGATGGAAGCCCATACCGGCTCGGTCAACCTACCCGAAACCCCTGTCTTCCGGGCCAAAGGGCAACCCGGGACAGAGGGTCTGCCCGCCGTCGTCGAATCGCCCGGACGGGTGCCTCGCCACGTTGCCATCATCATGGACGGCAACGGTCGTTGGGCCGAGCAACAGGGCCTTCCCCGTCTCGCCGGCCACCGCGAGGGCGTTAACGCCATACCCAGGGTGGTCGATTTGCTGGCCCAGCGGGGCGTCCAGTTCCTGACCGTTTACGCCTTCTCCACCGAAAACTGGTCCAGGCCCTCCACCGAGGTTGAGGGAATCATCGAGTTGCTGGATGAGACCCTGCGACGGGAAACGGACCACTTCAATGAAAAAAACGTCCGCGTTATCCACATCGGCAACGCTGCCCGCCTCTCTAACGACATTCGCCTCGCTGTGGATAGAATCCAGCACGAGACCCGCAACAACACCGGCATTGTCCTCAACGTCGCCTTTGACTACGGGGGACGGCAGGAAATCCTTGCCGCCGTTCGCGAACTGATTCGCGAAGGCGTCTCTCCCGATGACATTACCGAGGAAGTCTTCAGCCGCAAACTCTTTACCGCCCATTGCCCTGACCCAGACCTGATTATCCGCACCGGCGGCGAGTTGCGAATCAGCAACTTCCTCCTCTGGCAGTCCGCCTACAGCGAGTATTACCATACCCCGGTCCTCTGGCCCGACCTGGACGCCCAGGAAGTTGACCGAGCCCTTGCCGACTACAGTCAGCGGCAGCGTCGTTTCGGAAACATCGTCCCCGATACCGGGGGTTAGGCCCCTTGCTGCTTCGGACCATCACCGGCCTCATCGGCCTGGCCGTCCTGCTTGGCGCCCTTTGGGCCGGCCTCTTCTGGGTTTTCCTCGTAACCCTGGTCGCCGCCATCCTGGCCGTCCGCGAATTCTACCGCTTTCATCCCCCTGCCCTTTCCACCCCCCACCCCCCCTTCCCCCTCGCCCCCATCCGGCCCGCCCCGAAATTCTACCGCTTCCACCCCCCTGCCGTTTCAACCCCCGAATCAGATTCTCCGGAAGCCCCCCCGTCGCCAGTCCAGGAGGACGGCCCAGTTCCCGACGCCGCAACCGCCCCCGCTCAATCGTTCTCGAGCCCTTCAGAGACGTCCCATTCGGATCCACAGGGTCCGTACCCCGACTGCCCCCCTGACCCAGGTAAGGCATCGGAAGAAGGCCCGATTTCTCCTGCCGCTGAAGCCGACCCTGCCGTGGAACCGGCTCAGGACCTGCCGGCCCCCACCCCCCTGCCGGCCCTGCTGGGCACGGCCTGGGTAGCCGCCTTCGTTATTGGCGGCGCGGCAGCCGACGGGGTATTCCATCTGTGGGCCATTTCCCTGGGCATCTTCGTCGGCGGCGCCTTTCTATCCCTCCTGTGGCTCATCGCCTTCTACCGTGGCCCCCGTTGGCCGGTGGCCCTGGCCTACCTCCTGGGCGGCCCCGTCTATACCGGCTTCCTGCTGGCCCACGTCATGGCCCTGGCCCAGGTGGGCGAGGTCTTTTTCTTCCTCGACCCTCTTTACTTTTCCCCCGACACGGGGCCAACCATCTACGAAGTTGGCCGAAACTGGCTCCTGTTCGCCCTCCTGGCCAACTTCGCCACCGATACCGGCGCCTACCTCGTGGGACGGACAATCGGTCGCCACAAAATGGCGCCGGTCATCAGCCCCAACAAGACCTGGGAGGGCGCGGTTGGCGGGTTCCTGTTCGCCCTCCTGGCCTCCTTCCTCCTCGACCGTCTCCTTAACCTGGGGCTGGGCGCTACCTGGTGGGACGGGGCCTGGACCGCCTGGAATTGGCAACCCGTCCTGATTGGTGCTACAGTGGGTGTGGCTTCCCAGTGGGGCGACTTGCTGGAATCCCGGCTGAAGCGCCTCTCCCTCCTCAAGGACTCCGGAAGCCTGATGCCCGGTCATGGCGGTATCCTGGACCGCCTCGACAGTCTCCTGTTCACCATCCCTGCGGTGTACTATCTGTTTGCGGCGGTGCTTTAGCCTTGAAGAAGATCGTTGTCCTCGGCAGCACCGGTTCCATTGGCACCCAGACTCTCGATATCGTCCGGGCCTTCCCCGAAAAATTTGAAGTGGTTGGTCTTGCCGCTGGCGTCAACCACGACCTGTTCCTCCAGCAGGTTGCCGAATTTCACCCCCGCTACGCCTACTGCATCGACCCCCCCAGCGCCTCCCTGGGCGACACAAAGTTTCTGCCCATGGAGGAAATGGTCGCCCTGCCCGATGTGGATTTGGTAATGGCCGCCACCACCGGCGCGGCCGGCCTGGTTCCCATCCTCAGCGCCCTGGAGCACGGTAAGGCGGTAGCCCTCTCCAACAAGGAACCCATCGTCATGGCCGGCCCCCTGCTCAAGGAATGGGAGCAACGGTTCGGTGGCGCCATCCTCCCCGTGGACAGCGAGCCCAGCGCCATCTGGCAGTGTATCCAGGGGGAATCGGGATCAATAAGACGCCTGATAATCACGGCCTCGGGCGGCCCCTTCCGTACCATGCCCCTCGACGAACTCAACTCCGTAACCCCCGGGCAGGCCCTCCGTCACCCCACCTGGCAGATGGGGCCCAAGATAACCATCGACTCGGCCACCCTCATGAACAAAGCCTTCGAGGTTATCGAGTCCCACTGGCTGTTCGACGTTCCCTGGAAAAACATTGAGGTCGTAATTCACCCCCAGAGCACCATCCACTCCATGGTCGAGTTCGAGGATGGCTCGGTTAAAGCCCAGATGGGCCCTCCCAGCATGCGGCTGCCCATCCAGTACGCCCTCTTCTATCCCGACCGCCTGCGCAACCCCGACGATTCCCTGATACCCCGCCTGGACACGGGCATAGCCCAGAGCCTGGACTTCCGCCCCATGGAGCCGGAGCGCTATCCCTGCTTTACCCTGGCCCTGTCCACCGCCCAGCAGGGTGGTACCTATCCGGCCGTCCTCAGCGCCGCCGACGAGGTGGCGGTAAACAGTTTCCTGAATGGCAAAATCGCCTTCACCGACATCCACCGCCTGGTGGCAACGGTGGTGGACGCCCACACCCCCGCCTCCGGCTCCACCCTGGAAGAACTCCTTGCTGCCGACCAATGGGCAATTCAGGAAGCCCGGCGGGTTGCCGGAGAGCTGGCCTGATGCAAACCATCAGGCGTTAAATACAACGCCGGATTCTCCCGGCGCCCTGCTTCCCGCAATCGCCGGAATCCATAAGTTCAAACCAAGTCTGCAGGCAGGCCTATGCTGCTCCAGGATCACGTTGCATTAATTACCGGCGCCGGTCGGGGCATTGGCCGGGCCGTTGCCCTGGCCTTCGCTCGTGAAGGCGCCCGCGTCGCCGTCACCGGCCGCAACCAGGCCAACCTGGCCCAGGTAGTGGACGAGATTGCCTCTGCTGGCGGTCAGTCCCTGGCCTTCTCCCTTGACGTTACCCGCGAGGAAGACGCCGCCGCAGTGGCGCGGGAAACAGCGGACCGGTGGGGCCGGCTCGACCTCCTCGTCAACAATGCCGGCGTCATCACCTACAATGTTCCGGTGTGGGAAACCACCATGGAGCAGTGGGACTACGTCATGGATACCAACCTGCGCGGTATGCACCTGGTCTCCCGGGCGGTAATTCCCTATATGATGCAGCGTAAGTCTGGCATAATTATCAACATCGGTTCCTCTTCCGGTCGCCAGGTCGAGGGCGACAACGGCGCCTACAACGCCTCAAAGTGGGGCGTGGTTGGCTATACCGCGTCCCTTGCTCAATCCCTTCGTCCCCATGGCATACAGGTAAATGGCATCAACCCCGGCTGGGTGGACACCGATATGGCCAGGGAATACCATCCAGGTGGCGACCCGGCCTGGATAACACCGGACCAGATAGCCCAAGCCGCCCTTTATCTGGCGGCCCACGCTCCCGCGCTTATGACGGGCCAGTTCATTGACATGTTCGACGCCTGATTTCCATAATTTCCAGCGGCGGTAATACTATGAGCAGCAACCTCGACTATTCCGAGTCCTTCTACCGCGACTACGCAACGCGTTACGCCGAAGTCAGCCACAACTACATCCAGTCCGTCTATATCAACTCCTCCCACCCTGCTCTCAAGGGTGACGACGACCTGTTGGACCGCATGGTCGAATTGGTACCGGAGGGCGGCCGTGGCCTCGACGCCGGGTGTGGTTCCGGCGCCCGGGACGTCTTTCTCTACTGGCAGCGGGGCTACGACGTTTATGGCGTCGATGCCGTGGACGAGAATATCCAGGAAGCCCGGCGGCTCCATCCCGAAATTGCCGACCGCGTG
This sequence comes from SAR202 cluster bacterium bin22, assembly GCA_002238505.1. Classification (GTDB taxonomy): domain Bacteria; phylum Chloroflexota; class Dehalococcoidia; order Lucifugimonadales; family UBA3495; genus Bin22. Next base: position 39,792 of record MPMM01000009.1, read on the forward strand.
GCAGTGGCCGACCTCAGCCTTCCCCTGAGCCATCCCGATGGCTCCATGGACTTCGTCCTCTGCAATGCTGTTATCCAGCACATCGCGCCGGAAAAGACCCTCGGCACTACCATCCCCGAGTTGGTCCGAGTCCTGAAACCGGGCGGCGCTCTCCAGTTCATGTTCAAGGTCGGCAGCGGCGTGGCAACCGTCTTTGACCGCGACTATGGCACCGACCGCAGCTTCCAGCTTTACACCGTTGATGAGGTGCTTAAGGTGCTGGAGGGCCACGGCATGACTGTAATTCCCGAAGAGGAAGGCAAGCTGGGAGGTATCATGCACTTCACCGACCCCAAGCCCATGGAACACGTCGTCCTGTTCGCTCGCAAGGCCGGCTAAAAGGCAGGCGCGGTTCCCATCCCGATGTCCTATGAACGCGCATCCGTCACAACCCGCGTCACTGCCGATTCCCACCTCCCTCGCTGAAATTACGGCTTCCTGGTTGACCAGGGCCCTTGCGGCGGGGGGAGTTCTGCCGGGCGCAACCGTTACCCGCTATACCCCCGAATCCATAGCCGAGGGCAAGGGCTTCACAAACCGGGTTTTTCGGCTCCACCTGGAGTACCAACGGCCCAACCCCGGCCTGCCTGCCAGCCTCCTGGTAAAACTGCCCGCCACCGACCCCTTGATGCTGCCCCTTTTCCGCCTGCTGGGCCCAAACCTCCGCGAGGTTAATTTCTACCGCAACCTGTCCCGTGACTGTGCCCTGCAGACTCCGGTGTGCTACTTCGGGCAAGCGGACCCCGCCACCGGCAACTCGGCGCTGTTGCTGGAAGATCTGGGCAGCGCCCGGCAGGGCGACAGCGTGGCCGGCTGCTCCCTGGACGAGGCCCGGCAGATTGCTCGCCGGTTAGCCGCCTTTCACGCCCAGTGGTGGGACAGCCCCCTCCTGGACGGCCTGGTCTGGCTGCCCCCCAGGGACGACGAGGCCCTTGCCTATCAGGAACTGCACGAACCCTCCTGGCGTTCCCTAACTGAAAAGACAGGACGGTTATTACCCCCGGGGCTGCGCCAACTGGGCGATTCCATGCCCGACCTTTTTGGCAGGGTAAAGTCAATGCTGGCAGAATCCCCTCGTACCATCGTCCACGGCGACTTTCGCCTCGATAACTTCTATTACCCGGCCGACGCCGCTTCTCCTGCGCCGTTGGTTCTGGACTGGGAATACTGTGGCATAGGCCGGGGCGTCTTCGACCTTGCCACCTTCGTATGCGAGGCCTTCCCCCCAGCCCAGCGCCGCCGCGAGGAATGGGGGCTCTTGACCGAGTACCACTCTGCGTTGACCGCTAGTGGCATAACCGGCTACTCCCTCAACCAGTGTTGGAATGACTATCGCCTCTCCCTGCTGGACGTCTTTGCCCTGTGGATAGTCGGCGGCGCCTTTTGCGACTACTCGGGAGAACGGGCGACAACCTTCCTCTCCAACACCCTCCAGCGTCTGGACGCCGCCATTTCAGACCTCCGCCCACTGTCCCTCCTCTAACCCCACCCCAATCTACAAGACAACCAGAAATGACCGGAAGAGAATTGGAAAGGAATTTTTCCCCCTCTCCCTATGGGAGAGGGGCCGGGGGTGAGGGCAACCCACCAAACCATGTCATCCTGAGCGAAGCCGAAGGATCTAATATCCTAACTAGAAACCATGCCCACCCAACCGCAACCAACATCAAGACCAAACATCTCCCCCCTCGCCCCATGGGAGAGGGGCCGGGGGTGAGGGCAACCCCTGTCATCCTGAGCGCAGCCGAAGGACCTAAAATCCATACCACATACCATGCCCACCCAACCGCAACCAACATTAATAACAAACATCCCCCCCTCTCCCTATGGGAGAGGGGCCGGGGGTGAGGGCCCCCACCAACCCATGTCATCCTGAGCAAAGCCGAAGGATCCAAAATCCTAACCAGAGATAACGCCCACCCAACCGCAACCAACATCAAACCCAAACATCTCCCCTCTCCCTATGGGAGAGGGGCCGGGGGTGAGGGCACCCCCCCTGTGCTATCATTAAACTCGCCGCTATTTCAGAAATACCGCCCATCCCTTGAAATTCACAGGAACTTAAATGGAAACAGCCCTTGTCGCCATCATCGCCTTTGTCCCCATGCTGGTGATGCTGGTGGTCATTCACGAATGGGGACACTTCTTTACCGCTAAAGCCTTTGGCGTCAAGGTGCTGGAATTTGGCATTGGATACCCGCCAAGGGCCTTCGGTTTTTATACCGGCCGCACCCGCGTCTTTCTGGACGCCGACACCCGCTACGTCAACCTGGAAAACAGCACTGTCATCCAGCCGGGACAACTAGTGCGACTGCATTCGGCCGAGGACGCCGATGGCAACCTGGTAGCCCGGGTGATCGAGGCCGAGCCCTCTGGCCGCCAGTCTTCCCTCCACGACCGTGGGGCCGACGAGTTCCTGCAGCACGACGGCACGGTGCGCGAGGTGGATGCCAGCTCCATTGTGCTGGCCGATATGGCCTACACCATCAACTGGCTGCCCCTGGGCGGCTTCGTAAGGCTGGCCGGCGAGAACAACCCGGCCGTGCCCCGCAGCCTGGCCTCCAAGGGACCCGGCCCCCGCGCCATCATCCTGGCTGCCGGTTCCGTGATGAACGCCCTGTTCCCCCTGGTTGCTTTCACCCTGCTGTTCATGATTCCCCAGGACATTACGGTAGGTCAGGTTCAGGTGGACGCCGTAGAGCCCAATTCGCCGGCCCAGGTGGCTGGTATCATCCCCGGCGACCTGGTACTGAAGGCCGGCGACCGCGACATCGAGACCAGCTCCGACCTGGTGCGGGCTACCACGCTGAACGCCGGCACGGTTATGGAGTGGACCGTTCACCGGGATGGGCTTGAGGAGATAGTTCAGCTGTCGCCCCGGGTCAATCCGCCTCCGGGCCAGGGCGCCACCGGCATCCGCATCAGCCTCGTAAACCTGCGCTCCGAGACCCGCTTCGAACCTCCCTGGACCGCCGCCTGGCTGGGCATCAGCAATACCTGGGAGATGATGACCCTGTTGCGCCAGGAAATCTCCTCGTGGATCACCGGCACGCGCGCGCCCCAACTCTCGGGTCCCGTGGGTATAGCCCAAGTCACCGGCGAGGTCACCCGCGACGGCGGTGTGCGTGGGTGGGTGGTCCTGTCCATCCTGTTCAGCATCAACCTGGCCATCCTGAACCTGCTCCCCATCCCCATGCTGGACGGCGGAAGGCTGGTCTTCGTGGCCCTGGAATGGGTGCGTGGCGGGCGGCGAATTCCCGCCGAACGGGAGGGCCTGGTTCACCTAATTGGCTTCGTGGTACTGCTGGGCTTCATCCTCTTCATCACCTACAACGACATCGTCCGCCTCATCCAGGGAGGCAGCCTCCTGGGAGGGTGATGAAGCCCGCCACCGGATAGGCGCGAACCCTCAGGCCCGTGACCGGCCAGTTACTACCCTGAATCATTTTCACGGGTTCCGGTTCGCGACCGGAACCCCGCCTTCCTGGAGATGCTTTGGAGTCAAGACAGACCGGTTCCGACTTTCCCAGGTCCGCCGGCTACGACACAGACTGGGTTCTTGAAAACTCAATGGGACCCGACGTTCTCCTGCTGACCGAGTTCCTTGCCCAGGCGATGGATCTGCAGCCAGGCATGCGAATTCTGGACCTGGGCTGCGGCCGGGCCATCAGCTCCATATTCCTGGCCAGGGAGTTTGACCTTCAGGTATGGGCGGCAGACTTGTGGGTCACGCCGGCCGAGAACTGGCAGCGAATTCGTCAGGCCCAGGTTGCCGACAAGGTATTTCCCATCTACGCCGAAGCCCATGCGTTGCCCTTCGCCCACGACTTCTTCGACGCAATTGTCAGCATCGACTCATACCATTACTTCGGTACCGACGACATGTACTTGGGCAACAATTTTGTCCAGTTCGTCCGGCCTGGTGGCCAGCTTGGCATCGTTGTCCCCGGCCTGGTCCGGGAATGGCCCGACGGCGACGTTCCTGGTCATCTCCAACCTTGGTGGGAATTTGAGATGAACAGCCTGCACAGTCCCGACTGGTGGCGTCACCATTGGGCAAAGAGCGGGCTGGTCAACGTGGAACTGGCGGACCTGATGTCCGACGGCTGGAAACATTGGCTGGACTCGATCTTGGCCCTGGCTCAAATCGGGAACGTGCCGGGCTGTGAGGAAGAAGCAGAAATGCTTCGTGTGGATGCTGGAAGAAACCTGGGGTTCACTCGAATGGTAGCCCGCAGAAACCCCGCCTCACCAGAACCATAGGGGAAGTCGTCAAAAGCCGGAATCCAGATCCGTCATTCAAGTGGGCGATATGCTCAGCAATAGACCAGAGTCCTGGTATATCGCCTGTTTACACCCGATACCCAACCGGCAGGAAGGGCTAATATGACGACACCCCCAGGGGTGCTTCCCCCTGGCCAGCAGAGGCCCGGCGGCGGCGCCTTCGTGCCCATTCGTGGCTTAACCGCCCCGCCCCTGCCCAACCTTCGGCATCACCTCTTCGCTCAACAGCCTCAAAGACCTGGCCGTCTTTTCCGCCGACACCAGCCCCCGGTTGGTCACCATCAGGTTGCGGATTCCGGCCTCCCGCATCTGGTCCAGCTGTTCCGTCACCCGTCGGGGGCTGCCCACCAGGCCCTCCCCGGCCTCCGGGTCAGGGCTGGGCCCGTAGCCCTCCTTCTGCATTGGCGGCGGTTGCCGGTCCATGGAATACTGGGGAGGATTCCAGTTGGTGCGGTAGTACTGCATGTTGGCCCACGCGTCGTGCTGGGCCGGCAGAAACTCCTCCATGGCCTGGTCATCGGTCTCCGCCAGGTGCATCTCCCGCCACACCCATATCTGGTCCAGGTTGGCCTCGATTGCCTCCTCGCCAAACCCAGCTTCAGCCATGGTGTCCCGGTACAGGCGGATGCTGGCGGCGGTGTGGTTGGTGGACCGCCCCCGCAGCAGGATGGGACGGCCAATGCGGGCCATGGCCTTAACCGACTCGTCGTCAATGCACGCCCGCGCCAGCCGCGGGTGGGGCTTCTGGTAGGGCCGTGGCCGTGCCGACGGGAAGGCCACCTGGTAGTGCCTGCCCTTGAACTCCAGGTTATCCGACGTCCACGCCTTCACCATCAGCTCTTCGGCTTCCTCCAGTTGCTCCGGGCCCAGGTCCGGGTTCGTTCCGAAACCAATGTACTCGTAGGCGTTGTAGTTGGAACCCCTGGCCGTCCCCACAATCACCCGCCCCTGCGTCAGGTTGTCCAGCAGGGCCGTCTGGATTGCTACCCGCACGGGATTGTGCAGGGGCAGCTCCAGAATGCCAAACCCAATGTCCACGCGCTTTGTCTTGACGGCCAGCGCCCCCGCGAACACCAGCGGGTCGCCATAGACGCATTCCCCGGTGAAGTAGTGCTCCGCCAGCCAGATGGCGTCGAAGCCCAGTTCCTCCACCAGTTCCGCCTCCGCCAGGCACTCCCGTATTTCCTGCTCATCCCGGGAGTCATCAAACTTCATCGGATAATAAAAGTGGCCAAACCGCATACTGGTTCCTTACTCTCTTCTATCCACGAATACCCACGAACTTTCACAGATAAAGCATTGCAGTTTAGAGGTTCCCTTCCCCCTCTGCGGGGGAAGGTTAGAGCCTGTCCTGAGCCTGCCGCAGGAATGGGGGTGGAGGGTTTCGATGCCCCAGCCTCTCTTCCCTGCAGACTCACCCGAAGGCCGGCATTACCTCTTCGGCAAACAGCCGGATCGAATTCCGGGCCGCCTCCGGGTCCAGGTAACCAAACTGGTGGCGGGCGCAGAAAATGTCGTGCCCGATCAGCTCATGCTGCTCCTGCAGTTTGCGCGCCACCGTCTCCGGACTTCCCACCAGGGCTATCCCGTTGTCCACCCAGAAGTCAAAGGAGTTGGCCCGCTCCCGGAAGGTGCGCCGCAGTTCCGCCCGTTCCGGCGTCCCCGGATCGTCTCCCCGCATCCCGCTCGGCCCGTAACCTATCCTGGTTGGGCCAATGATATCCCGCCCCTTGCCGGCGGGGACGGCCTCGGGAAATGCCGCCGTCGCCAGGTGCGGTTCCGCCTGTTCCCGGGCCTTGGCGTCCGTCTCCGCCACGTGTACGTGACGGGTCAAAAAGGTCCGGGGCATGGGCTCCGGATGCCCCTGTTCCCGCCACAGGCCGCGCCACGTCTCAAACTTGTCCGCAATGACGGGGTCAATGTCGATATTCTGGGAAACGTGGAAGTTCTTCCTGGCCGAGTACTCAAAGCTGGCCGCGCTGTGGCAGCCAAACCACACCGGCGGGTGGGGTTGCTGGTACGGCTTCGGATTGGTCAGCACCTCGTCAAACTTGAAGAACTCGCCGTCGTAGGTAACGCTGTCCTGCGTCCACGCCTGCAGGATAATATCCAGCGCCTCTTCGCTAATGTCCCTCCGCCGGTCAAAGGGCACATTCCAGCGCAGAAACTCGTGCAGCGTAACCCCGATTCCCGCCCCGAACTCGATGCGTCCCTGGGACAGGTGGTCCAGCATGGCCACATCTTCCGCCAGCCGTATCGGATGATGGAACGGCAACTGGTAGATCATCACCCCGAACCGCAGGGCGCTGGTGGCACGGGCCAGGGCGGTCAGGTAAATGTTGGGCGCGCTGAGGAAGCTGACATTGGACGTCTGGTGCTCGATGGAGAAATAGTACTTGTACCCCATCTGCTCGGCTTCCTGCGCGCCGCGGATGTGTTCCTCGTAAACATCCGCCGCCGTCGCGTGGGCCTCCATCTGGGGCTGGTCCAGCACGTCATAAAGTCCAATTTCCATCTTGGCCATAGGCGATGACACCTCTCTTAACCACGAATCAGTTCTTATATCCACCAATAGCTGTCGATGAGCATTAAGAAATTATCTCAAAATCCCTTCCCCCTTGACGGGGGAAGGTTAGGATGGGGGTGAAAAGCAATCTCTTTTGCTGTCGCATTTTGCCCAATGCTCTGCCTTGATTAATCTTGAGATAGTTTCTAAGCCATCAGTGAAAATTCGTGGCTGTTCGTGCCTGAAACCCGGGTCCCTGGACGAGAGCCCTACTTCCCGTCCTTGATATGGTCGGCTATTTTCTCCCCGATGGCCAGCGTGGTCACGTTGGTATTGGCGCGGATGCAGTCGGGCATTATCGATGCGTCCACTATCCGCAGCCCCTCCAGCCCGTGCACCTTGCCATACTGGTCCACCACTGCCATCGGGTCATCTGCTGGGCCCATCTTGCAGGTGCAGGAAATGTGCTGGGACGTAGTTACCTCCCGCCGCATCCAGGCATCCAGCGCCTCGTCGGAAGCCATATCCTCGTCCGTGGGCGACACTCGCTCTTCGATTATGTCCTTAAAGGCTTCGTCGTTGCCCAGGTCAACGCATACGCGCACCGACTCCCGCAGCCTGCGGACGTCAAAATCCTCCTGCAGGTAGTTGTAGTCCAGAATGGGCTGCTCCGTCGGGTCGGCCGATGCCAGCCTCAGCTCACCCGCGCCCACCGCCAGGTAGATTCCGGCGGTCATGCGGATTCCCAGCGGCGCCATCCGGTTGCCGCCCAGGTTGACCCGTTCGGTGGCGAAAGACTGCATGGTTATCTTCATATCGTTCCGCAGGTCCGAATTCTCTGCGGTGTAGCGCAGGGTAAGCTGGGCCCGGGGCTTCAGGCCGTCCAGCTCAAATCCCTCCTTGGTGCGCCACGTAACCCACACGCCGGGATGGTCCCGCAGGTTCTGCCCCACGCCTGGCTTGTCCAGCACCACCGGAATGCCCAGGCTGTTCAGGTGGTCGGCAGGCCCAACGCCGGACAGCATCATAATTTGCGGCGACCCAACGGCCCCGGCCGACAGGATTATCTCATCCCCCTCCACCACGAAGGTCTCTCCGCCGCTTTCCACCTCCACGCCGGTGGCCCGGTTGCCCTCGAATACCAGCCTGTGTACCAGGCAGTTGGGGCGGATGGTCAGGTTCATTCGGTGCCTGGCCTGGTCCAGGTAGCCCATGGCCGTGCTGATGCGGATTCCGTTGGGGTTGTTCAGCGGCGTTGGCCCCACCCCGCTGGTATCCGGGTGATTGTGGTCGGGGCAGTCGGGATAGCCGGCGGAAATGGCGGCGCTGTAGAAGGCATGCTGGGCCGGCAGCCAGTCTTCCCGCTTGAATCGGTGCATGACTATGGGGCCGTCGCCGCCGTGAAAGTCGTCGCCGCCGTAGTCAGTATCCGTCTCGATACGTCGGAAGTAGGGCAGCAGGCTGGTAAATGTCCACTCGCTGTTTCCGAAAGATGCCCAGGTATCATAGTCCTCCGGCACGCCCCGCAGGAATACCTGCCCGTTGATAGCGCTGGAGCCGCCCGTCACCTTGCCCCGGGGCACCATCATGGGCGGCGCCTCGTCGGTGGCCCTGCCCACGAACTGCCAGTTGTGGTCGCTGGTCATTACGTCAGCCTCGGTGGCGTAGCCGAACTTCACCTCCTCTGGCAGGTCCTCGAAGTTGGCGTAGTCCGCTCCCGCCTCCAGAAGCAGCACCGACTTGCTGGAGTCTTCAGTTAGCCGGGTGGCCAGAATCGCACCCGCGGATCCGGCGCCGATAATCACGTAATCGTATTTCATTAACCGCCTCCGTGTTTCCCACTGGCTGGTTCGATTTCAGGATGGGCGTAGCGTAATAGTCAGCTAGGACGGTGTCAATGACGGCTTCAGCAACGAAATTACCTTCAGCGGCGAAAAAGCCCCTTTTCACCAGCGTCCAGTGCCAGAACCGCCCAACTCGGACCTGCAACGCACCCTGTGTCCCTGGTCCTCCGGAGAAACCAAAAATTGCTGACGTTACCCCCCTTCCCATCCCGCATAACCCTTGCCTATCATAAGAATGTGCCCAAAAATAACGGACTAAGAAGAACTGGGGAAAGGCCGGGGAAGTCTGCCGCCACCTCGGCATCAGCCCCGAAAACTCCGGCAAAACAGTGGCGGAACACCCTTTCATCAGCCCTGCATTTCCTGTCAAATTAAAGAAACTCCCAGATACAAAATGACAGTAAACGCGAGGAAATGACTGGAGAAAAACTTTTTCTCTCTGAGGGCTTTGCACAATAGATCGGCATTCAAGGTAATTGGACCGCCTTCTGCACGAGGAATCGCAACCAGACAGATTCATTGCCCAAGGCCATCGCTAAATCGGAAGACACCAAACTTCCCGCCAACCCCTGAATCCTGATACACTGACCGGGCAGACATCCCGGTACACCGCCGGAAGGACAACATCTCATGCAGCAGCCAGTGGAAGATAGATTAGCCGGTCTCGAAAGCTCCGCCCAGCGGCACGAGCAAACCATAGCCCGCCTGGACGCCATCCTCGAAAACCACGACCAACTCCTGGAAAGACTCCTGGCCAACCACGAAGCCCTGCAAGCCAGCCAGGTTCGCCTGGAATCCAACCAGGAAGCCCTGCAAGCCAGCCAGGTTCGCCTGGAATCCAACCAGGAACGCATGCAAGCCAACCAGGAAGCCCTGCAAGCTAACCTGGAGCGCTTGGGAGCCGCCGAGCAACGCCTGGAATCCAACCAGGAACGCATGCAAGCCAACCAGGAAGCAATCGTCAACCTGCTGGAAGAATTGACCCGTGACGCAGCCACCACCCGTCGCCTGTGGCTCCGCCTGGTTCAGCGCTATGGCTGGCTTGACGACGAGCAGAACGGGGCCCAGCAGGACCCGCCGATCTAACCGCTAAAGGCCGCAAAAACCCACTGACGTTCCCCCCTTCCCATCCCGCATAACCCTTGCCTACCATAAGAATGTGCCCAGAAAGAATGGACTAAGCAGAACTGGGGAAAGGCCGGGGAAGTCTGCCGCCACCTCCGCATCAGCCCCCAAATCTCTGGTGAAACAGTGGCGGAACACCCTTTCATCAGCCCCGCATTTCCTGTCAAATCAGAGAACCCTGCAGATACAAAATGACAGTAAATAAAAGGAATTGACTGGAGAAAATGATTTTCTCACAGAAGGACTCCAGCGCCCCCTCTGATAACCCTGTTGCCCGGGCCCCGCTGCAGAGGCATTCCATTGTTCAGGTGGAGTATGTCCCCCTTCGCCTTGAGTGTGTCGAAGGGGCACCGGGGATGGTTCGGCAAGCCTGTCCTGAGCCTGCCAATTACGCTATACTAGGCCCCGCAATTTACTGTTGCAAAACATTGTAATTTCTTGCTTCGGGGAGCGCCGTATGGACCTGGGTCTTACCGAAATTCAGTTGATGCTCAAGAACAGCGCCAGGGAATTCCTGTCCCAGGAATGTCCCCTCACCTTGGTGCGCGAAATGGAGGAGGACGAGCGTGGATTTACCGACGAACTCTGGCGGCAGATTGCCGGCCTGGGCTGGCCCGGCATCGCCTTTCCCGAGCAGTACGGCGGCACCGGCGGCAGCTTCCTGGACTTGACCGTCCTGCTGGAGGAAATTGGCCATTCCCTCACTCCAGGGCCCTTCTTCTCCACCGTGGTCCTGGGCGGCTTTACCGTGCTGGACGCCGGAACCGACACCCAGAAACAGGACATCCTGCCCGGCGTCTGCACTGGCCAAACGCTGATGACCCTGGCCCTCACAGAAGCCTCCGCCACCTACGAACCCTGGGGCATCGAGACCACCGCCACCCGGGAGGGCGACGGTTTCCGCATCAATGGCCAGAAACTCTTCGTGCCCGACGCCCATGCGGCCGACGTCATCCTCGTGGCGGCCCGCACCGGCCAGTCCGAAGACCCGGCCCAGGGCATTACCCTGTTCTTCGTAAACTCTAACGCCCCCGGGTTGACGGTAACGCAGCTAAGCACCATATCCTCCGACCGCCAGTGCGAAATCAGCCTGGATGGCGTCTCCGTCCCCGCTGACGCCGTGCTGGGCGAGGTGGACGGAGCATGGCCCATCATCCAGCGGGCCCTGCATCGCGCCACCGCCGCCAAGTGCATTGAAATGCTGGGCGGCGCCGACGCCGTGGTCGAAATGACCGTGGAGTACGCCAAGCAGCGCACCCAGTTCGGCCGTCCCGTGGGTACCTTCCAGGCGGTCCAGCACCACTGCGCCAACATGGCCACCGACGTGGAAGGCTGCCGGCAGATTGCCTACCACGCAGCCTGGAAAGTGTCCGAGGGAGAACCGGCCGAGCGCGAGGTCGCCATGGCCAAGGCCTGGGTCAGCGCCGCCTACCAGCGGGTCTGCAACCTGGCCCACCAGTGCCACGGCGCCATCGGCTTCACTAAAGAGCACGACCTCCAGCTATACACCCGCCGCGCCAAGGTCCAGGAACTCACCTACGGCGACGTGAACTACCACAAGGAACTGGCCATGCAGCACATCGAGGCGGCCTGAAGTACCTTCGAAACCACTTCAGGAGCCTGTCCAGGGAATTGGGAGGTGGTAGGGGCGCACGGTCGTGCGCCCTTACGCCAGCAACGTAGAAATTCGCAACAATAGAGACCGCCCTTATGCCAGAGCTATAGGTAAAAGCGTCTCTCTCTGTCCATCAGTAATGATTTCAAGGAGCGCCCCATGACCATGATTCCCGCCCGCAGTTCACCCTTCGCCGCCATGGCCAGCGACCCGGCCCACCCCGACGTCATTTACCGCGACGAGCGCTGCTTTGTAGTGCGCGACATCAACCCCCAGGCGCCGGTGCATCTGCTCATCATCCCCAACATGCCCATCAACGGCCTGGACTACATCAGCCCCGCCATGGAAGCCACCATGGGTCACATATTTGTCGTGGCTGCCGAAATGGCTCGCCGTGAAGGTGTAACCATCAGCGGCTATCGGCTGGTGGTTAACAACGGCTCCGCCGCCGGCCAGACCATTGCCTGGCCCCATGTGCATCTGCTGGGCGGCCGCGAACTCGGGGCTATGGGGTAGGACACCGATGTCACCACAGACCGACGCCGGCCAAATAGACGCTGCCATTGAGTCCCGCATACGCCAGCGGGTCGAAACCCTGCCCGCCGGTTTGCAGGCCCACATCGGTCGCGCCCAGGATCTTGCCCGTGAACTTGCCCCCTTCCACGGCGTTGATCCCCATCGGGCGGCCCTGGGAATCCTGGCCCACGACGTAGCCCGCGCCATGCCCGGACCGGAACTCATCGCTCGCGCTAACGTATTTCAACTACCCATCAAGCCCGTTGAGGAAAAGGTGCCCCTGCTGCTTCACGGCCCGGTGGGCGCGGAAATCCTGCGGGTGGAGGACGGTCTGGCAGCCCGGGGTGACGGGGCAGACCTGTACCAGGCCGTTTACTGGCACACCACCTTTCATCCCAGCCTGGTGGACGACATGGGCAAGGTGGTCTTCCTGGCCGACAAGCTGGACCCCAACAAGCGGAAGCGAATCCCCTACCAGCCTGAAATCATGGAACTGGCCCTGGAAGACTTGGACGCCGCCATCCTTGAGTTCCTGCGCCGCCAGGTCCAGAGTCTGACCGCCGCTGGCAAGGAAGTTCACCCCATGATGCTGGAAGCCCGGGACTCCCTGGCAGCCCGGGTCAGGGGGACACTTCTTTAAGGTAGGCTCCGGCCCCCGAGGAAAGCAGGGCAGTCAGGTGGGTGTACAGGTAGGTTACACCCTGGTCCTGGTACCCCAGGGTAGCGGCAGCGTTGCCGGCCGAGCCAGATATCTTCCCCTTCGAGCGGACGGTGGAAAACACGTGCTCCATCGCCTCCCTCACCTCGGGCGCATCCGGCCGTCCCGGGTGCCCCAGGGACTGGGAAAGGTCCGACGGCCCGACGAAGTACACGTCCACCCCCTCCACGCTCATGATCTCATCCACGTTGCGGACGGCCTGCCCCTCCTCCAGTTGCACGCACACCAGCGTCTCCCGGTTGGACTCCTCGGCGTACTCGGACATGGAGATGCCAAAGCCATAGGAAGATGACCTGAGCCCGGCGGCCAGCCCCCGTTCTCCCATGGGGTGATACTTGACCGCCTCCACTGCCCTTCGGGCATCAGCCGCGTTGTTGACGTGGGGTACCTGCACCCCCATCACCCCCCGGTCCATCAGCTGGCAGATGGCCTCAAAGGAGTTCACCTGGGGCCTGGCAATGGGCGTAATGCCGGCCGCCTCCGCCGCCAGCGCCATCAGCTCGACGCTCTCAACCGAAATCGAACCATGCTCGCAGTCGATCAGCACCCAGTCAAACCCCAGCCGTCCCACCATGTCCACGACATGGGGCGAAGGGAACATCACCGACACCCCAAAGGCCGGCTGGCCGGAAAGCAGCTTGCGCTTCATTCGGTTCTCGTTCATATATCAATACACCAACCTTGCCAGTGTGGCGTGGCTACTGCCGAGCCCGCAGTAAAGAGCCAGGCCCTCGATGCACCCTACAGGCGGTTATAGTTAACGAAGGCGTTCAACGCATCCAGGGAAGTGTAGTCAAAGTGGAAGTCCAGAGTCTGCTTGATCTTGCCAGTGCCCATGATTATGGGATATCGGGTGGTATGCAGGTTCCAGTTGCCCGTATTGGGCAGGCCCCTCCTGGACGAAATCCAGTCCACCGGATAAGCCAGCGGCGGCGGGAGCTGGGTAAGCTTCCTGCGGGTAACCTCCGATAGCTCCTTAAGGAATACGACGCCCTCTCCCGCCACGTTATATACCCCGTCGACCTCCTGCTGGATTACTTCCTCCAGCAGCCTCGCCATATCCACCTCGTGAAGGAACTGGTAGGGAGGGTTCTCTCCGGCGCCCCAGAACCGGTAGGGGAAAATCCGCTCCACCCGCTGGTGGTCATCCGAATACCCCAGCACCGGACAGGTCCGAAGAACAGCCACCTTGATCCTCTGGTCTTCCCCTTCATCCAGGAACATCTCGCGAAACTCCAGCATTGACGAGTCCGCATTGAAGCTGGCCTGCCCCAGAAAATCCCCAGGCCGGGTACGAATAGGCGACGATTCGGTCAGGGGAATGGGATTGTCGGCAAAGGCCCCGTAAACCGTGTGCGAGCTCAGGAATATAGCATGCTTCACCCCCGCCTCCACGCATGCGTCCTGGATTGAGTCCAGAATGCCCAGGTCTTCGGCGCTTTCCCTGGCCCAGTCTTGATAGGTGCTGGTGTGACTGTAGGCGCTGGCCAGGTGTACCACAGTCTCAACCTGGTGTCGCAACAGGTACTGAGTTATGTCGCTGGCAATGTCAATCTGATGAAAGGATATATTGTGGATGGGGAAGGGCAGCGGATCCTTGTCGAAGGCCACCAGCCGGCCCACGTTCGGGTTGGACTCCAACTGCAAGAGCAACCGGGTGCCGATATATCCGGACGCTCCGGTAACCGCTACCACTTTAGGGGACTTCGGCATGCGCTTCCCGTTTCAGGTATTTGGTGACGGCGCCGGCGGCATTGTAGCCGCTGCGAACCGCGCCTTCCATAGTAGAAGGCCAGCCCGTCTTAGTCCACTCCCCGGCAAGAAAGAGGCCGGATATGGGCGTAACCGGTCCGGGCCGCAGGCGGTTAGCCCCGGGCCGGCATCGGAAGGTCGCTTCCCGCTGCTTGACGACCCTTACATTCAGCACCGACGCATTCCCCGCTTCAGGGAATACCTCCGCCATTTCCGCGACTAACCGTGCGGCAATCTCTTCCCGGGGCAAGTCTATATGCTCCCAGGCCGCGCTGACGGAGATGGTGACTATATGCCCGCCTGATTCAGGAGTCTGGCCAGTTATCCGGCTGTGGTCGAATACCCACTGGAGCGGACTGTCCACAAAGACGCAAAAGGGCTCATCCATGACCGGCCGGTCATAGCAGATATGCAGGTTCACGATGGGCGACCACTGCAATTGCCCCACGTTGGCAAAGAAGGGCATAACGGCCGTTTCGGGAGCCAGGGTCCGCAATAACGCGGGAAAGGGCAGGGCACTGACCACAGACCTACCCCAAACCACCCTCCCGGAGGCCAGCGCCGCTCCCATAAAGGCGCCGGATTTCGCGTGACCGTCAGACCCCGCGCAAGGGAGAATGCGGCGGACCGGATCGCCCAGGATCAGTTGGACTCCGCGCCGTTCCAGCAACTTCCGGGCCGGTTCACCCAGGGCGCTGGACAGGGCATCACCTGAATATCCCATGTTGGCGCTGTCTGCCGACGACAGCATTCCGTCCTGGACTACAAACAAGCCCATAGCGGCGCTTACGTCCCTGACATTGTCGTTCAGGATTGGTTCCACCACCAGGTTCCAAAGGTTGCGGATGGCCCGTTCGGACTGCCCGTTCTCGCGAAGCCACTGCTGGAAGGTCACATCCTCCAGGTGCGGGGCGTGTCGATTAGCCAGCCGCGCTTTCGCCAAGCCCCAGGTCACCCTCATTTTGTCCACCAGGGACAAGTGCGGATAGGAAAGGAAGGAGGGCAGCAGGTGGAAGGGCGAAGGCAAGCCGGACGCAGCCAGCGCACCTCGCCGGCCATTGCGGCTGTGAACGGGGATGCGAAGCCTGTCCTGCAGGAACCAACTATCGCGAACCCCCAGCCGCTCCAGGAAGTCCTGGAATTGGGTGCAGCAAGTTACGAATACATGCTGCCCGTTGTCCAGGTTCATGCCGAAGGTGGAATCGGGATAGGAGAAGACGCGCCCGCCCAGGAATCTGCGGGCCTCCACCAGGGTAACGGTAAAGCCCGCATCCAGCAGGTCCATGGCGGCGGCGACCCCGGCGATGCCACCCCCCAGAATTACGACATTTGCATCGGAGTCGGGTTGAGGCATGTCTGGTCGGTGGCGTCTAGGAAGGATCGGGTAGTCGGCGAGGCCACATGCTCGCGGCCCAGGCCCGGACCATGACTGCCAGCTTTTCGGAAGTGGACAGACTGACCCGGCGACTGAAGACATCGTAGTTGGCTGTTTCTATACGGTCCAGCAACTCACTGTAAATCCCTCCAAGGACTGCCACACAGGCGCGGGACCTGGGGTTTAGATAGGGAAGCAGTTCAAAGCCGCTATAAAAATACTCCCGGGCACGTTGGGTATGGAATCTCATTACTTCCCTGAAGGCGTCGCTGACGCTCCCAGCCAGCAGGTCTTCCTCAGTGCAACCAAAGCGCGCCAGTTCGTCCTGGGGCAGATAAATGCGCCCGAATTCCAGGTCTTCCTTAACGTCCCGGGCGATGTTGGTCAACTGCATGGCCAGCCCTAGGTCTATGGCGTGGGCCCGGGCCCGTGAGTCCTTGAATCCAAAGATGTGGATACAGATGAGGCCCACCGCTGAAGCCACCTGGTAACAGTACTGGCGCAACTCGTCGAAGTCCTGGTAGCGTACCTTGACCAGGTCTGCTTCCATGCCCGACAGCACCTCGTCAAAGTACTCCCGGGGGATGGCGTATTCTCTGGCCACGTGGGACAGACCGGTGAAGACCGGTCCGCTGGCCTGTCCCTGGTAGCACTGTTCCAGCAGTTGGCGCAGTTCAGCCAGGCGGCCCAGTTTCTCCTCGGTGGAAGCCTCAGAGTCCACGGCGTCGTCACAATAGCGGCAAAAGGCGTAGGCTACGTAGATGGCTTTGCGCCGTTTGGGAGGAAGGATTACGAAGGCGTAGTAGAAGTTCCGGGCTTCACGCCGGGTGATTCGCTGGCATTCCTGGTAAGCCGCTTCCAGGTCGGTCACGGCAATCTCCCGTTCAGTCAAAGATATTGGGCGGCTCCGGATAACGGGCTGGACAAGGATCCTGGATCAGCGTGGTTTGGGAAGCCCGAACCCCAGTCCCAACTTCCAGCCGGCCCAAGTTGACAGGAACAGGCCAGCCTTGCGGGCACGGGACAAACGGGGACGTTCAGTCAAGACATCATAGCTTTGTTTCCTGATGGCTTCAAGCACAGCCACGCCGCCGCGGGTGAACAGGGCCACGTCCAGCCGGACGGTTCCCCTCAGGGTGGACGCCAGGGGAGCGCCGGCCCTGAACAAGTCCATGGCCCGGTCAACCTCAAAGGCCATCAACTGGCGGAAGGCCGGAGTCACCACACCGCTGGCCAGTTCCGCCTCGGTATAACCAAAGTACTCCAGGTCCTCCAGGGGGATGTAGATTCGGCCTTTCCGGTAGTCGCGGGCCACGTCCTGCCAGAAGTTGGTCAGTTGAAGGGCCGTGCAGGTGGCATCGGACAGGCTCTTGCGCTCATCGTCGCGGTAACCGAAAAGCCCCAGGACCAGGTGTCCAACGGGATTGGCCGAATGCACACAGTATTGGAGCAAGTCACCGTATGAGGGATAACGGTGGTTGCGCTGGTCCATCCGGTTGGCTTCAATCAGCTTGAGAAAGGGTTGCGGTGGCAGGTCGAAGCATTCAATGGTTTCCTGGAGGGCCACCATGACCGGGTGGGCGGGCGCTCCCGAGTAGCAGGACTCCAGTTCCGACTGCCAGAGATCCAAAAGGGCCAGGCGGTAGGACTTGTCCTCCGGCCCCGAATCCCCAGTTCCATCTGGAAGGAAGGCCGCCAGGCGCGACACGGCATCCGGTTGCGCCGCTTGCTCCGGTTGGGCCTGAGGTTCGCCCTGGCTCCGAGCGGTCGCCTCATCACCCAGGTCGTCCACCGTGCGGCAGTAGGCATAGATGGCATACATGTGACGCAGCAGGCCCCTGGGTATCAGCCACGAGCCTACGGTGAAGTTCTCGTAATGAGAGCGGGCCAGGCGTTGGCAGTAGTCGAACGCGGCCTCGCGGGTCCAGGCGTCAGGTGTGGATGTAAGTCTGCTGGCCATAATCTGGGCTGCTGTGCCTGTGCCGATCGCTCCGGGCTCGGCGCTTCAGGGAACTATCGACTCGATTTCCCGTTGCTGGCGGTTTCCTAGTACTGGCGGTGGGCCAGGAAGTCCACCAGTTGATCAACCTCGCTGCGTACCCATACCGGAAGGTCAATGCTGGCGAGGGCGCGAAGGGCAAGGTCGGCGCTTTCGGCGGTAATACGGTCGGCGTACTGGGGAGCTCCCAACTCGTCCATGATGGTCATGACGCGTTCCACGTCGGTGTCGTTCAGCTCCTCCTGAGCGTAGATGCGGTGCAGGTCGTCGCGGGCAGCCCCGCTGGCCCGGTCCAGGGCAAAGACAGCGGGGAAGGACTTCTTCCGGCGCCTGATGTCGTTATCGGTGGACTTGCCGGTGGCGGCCTCGTCGCCCCAGACGCCCAGGTAATCGTCCCGAATCTGAAAGGCCCGACCCAGGTAATTGCCAAAGCTGGCGAAGGCGACGGTAACGGCAGGGTCCTCGTTGGCCAGCAAAGCCCCTATCTCCACTGCGCTGCGTATCAGGGCGCCGGTCTTGCAGGCAATCATGTGCAGGTATTCGTCGATGGTTATAGTGGTTCGCTCTTCGAAGCCCAGGTCCAGGCACTGGCCTTCGAACATTTCCATGTAGGCCTCGGTGAGGATGCGAGACACCTTGACGGCAGTCTGCGGAGACACTCCCCACTGGGCCCCGCGCAGCATGGCAAGGTCACCCAGGCAATGCATGGAGTCTCCGGCGGACAGGGCCTTTGGCTGGCCCCAAAGGGACCACACCGTTGGCTGGTGGCGACGCTCCACGTCCTGGTCCTGGATATCGTCGTGAATCAGGGAGAAGTTGTGAATGAGTTCTATGGACGCGGCAGCGCAGACGGCGTGGTTCAAGTCGCCGTCCAGGGCGTCGCAGGCGAACATGCACAGGGTTGGGCGAAGGGCCTTGCCTTGGGAGGATGGAGCGGTGGCGGGGATGCCGTCCTTGTCGGTCCAGCCAAGGTGGTACTGCAGGGGTATGTTCAGGTCGGCCAGATCAAGGCCCGGGTCGGGCAGGGCCGCTGCCAATCCCTGTTCCACCAGGTCTTTGTACCTGGCAAACATACCGGGCAGGGGAGGACCAGGAGGGGAACCGGGGGCGCTTTGACTGCTCATATAGTTCCGCCCAAGCAAGATATGCGCAGGAAAGGGTTGATTCAGAGTACCATATTTGGCCGTACGGCGGGTAGTTGGCCGCTGCCCAGCGGGAGTTCCGGTTCCAGTGAACTACCCCCCCTCGGAACTAACTCCGGCGGTTCCCGGGGCGGGATCGGGATGGGCTATCGTCTTCCCCGGGACCTGCGGCGTAGGGCGCGGCGGGACCTGGAAGACGGGGCCTCAGTTCCGGCAGCCGGGGAAGGGGCAGCGCGCGCCGTTTCCATTATTCTGCGGCGGTTCCTGATCCAGTGGGCCTGCACTATGACTGTGAAGAGGAGGCCAGGGGCTATCCAGGCTAACGTGCTGAGGGCCACAGTCCCGCCCTCCTGCATCCTGAAGTAGGTCAGGCCGCCGCCGACAATCAGCCAGGCCCATGCCAAGGCTCCCATAACCAGTCCGTTATGCCAGGGGGAACGAATTATAAGAATGGACCAGAGGGGCCAGAAGGGAATCATCGGGTAGAGGAACCAGAACTGGTAGTACCAGGGCCTGGATTCCTCGGGCGGTACCGCAGGGGACGCCTCGGCCTCTACAGCTGGAGGTGGAGGGGTTTCCCGGTTTTCCTGGCTCATGACAAAGGGACAGACTGCCGGTCCGGATCAGTTCCGGGCCAGCAGCAGGTGAAATTCCAGGGTCTCCAGGTCTCTGCGCTCCCGTATGGAGGCAACGGCGTACTCCACGCACATGCGGGCAAAGCCCGAGTACTTGTAGATGTTGGCGCCCAGGGTTACCTGCGGCACCTCTTCGTCCAGGTCAACCTGCAGCCGGTTATAGTTTTCCACGTCCACGCGCAGGTCTATGGAGCCGTCGGTGAGGCGCTGGATTTTGTTCCGGATGCGGTGGACTAACTCGTCGTTGTTCATAGTCAAAGAGTCCCAGAGCCTGTCAGCTTCCCGGAGAGGCGGTTCGACGGCTTCACCACCAATGGAAGGTGGCTCACCAGAAGTTCATCCCTGGATACCGCTTCAAAGGTCATCGGCGGGCTCTCAGTATTGTCTAGAAACTACTCCTGGCAGGGCGTCACCCTTATCCTGACCTCCCCCGGTCAAAGGGGAAGGGATTATGAATTGACCTCCAGCCTGTCGAAGGACTTGCTGCGGGGTAGTGGCCGGTATAGGACAGTCTCTTACGCCTCTGCCAGGGGCACGGCCAGGGAAACCCGAAACTCGTCGCCGATGCTGCGGGCGATGTGGCCGTGGCCAGTCACGTCCTCGGCGATCAGGACGTCGCCGGGGTTGAGGCGCTTTACCGTGCCGTCGGCGGTTTCAAACTCAGCGATACCGGCCAGGTTCATCACGTACTGGCGCCTGGGAGCGGTGTGGTAGTCGGAAAAGCTGGGCGACGGACGAGCGTTGAGGGTAACGTCCCCGGGGCCCACCCGGTTAACTATTTCCGCGAACTGTTCAACGGTCAGGTCTTCGAAGTGGGACTCCCCGTCATCACCGGCGTAAACCCGTACTATCTGCATGGGGAAAGCCTCCAATATAGCGGTAGATTTGGCTGCCACAGGTACCTATCCTATCATAATTCCGGGCCAGGGTTAGATGTCTCCGGGCCGGGGTACAGGGCGACGGCACGCTGTAGCTGCCCCCACGGCACCCACCCAGGAAAAATGAAAGTTCTGCGTGATTTGTAGCCATTTATGCACATTTTGTATCTGAGCATGGGCACTTGCCGGTCAGCAGTGGACCCGGTTTGACACTTTTCCCAGCCACCAATTCAAAGCTATGGGCGGAGATGCTGAGCCAAAATGGATAATTCTGGTGCGACCGGCAAGGCATCGTTTATTCACTCCTGTAACTGTCTGCTCGACTGAAACGGGCCAGTCTCCTGTAACTGCCCACTCTCATAGTAGGCGAGGGTTACGCAGTCGGGACAGGGGCGAGTGTCAGTAATTCGGAAGGCAGGAAGGGGGTACGCAGAGTGAAAGGGCCTGGTCTGAATTTGCGGGCGGATTGAGTACACCTGTTGATGATATCGGGCAGCGCCAAGGCAGACACCCAGGTCTGCCCCTGTGGGCCTTTCCGGGATACCCTGATGTGCAGCGCCGCCGGACAGGCAGGACGGCAGGGCCGTACATTTACCATCTGGTAAGATACCGGCAGCTACAGAAAACCGAACCAATATTAAGACAGGGAGGCATGCCATGACTGCAGCCAAGCCCGATTACCTGGACAAGCTCGCCCAGTTTGTGGTGGGCGCGCGCCTGGAAGACCTGTCTGAATCCACGGTTGCCGCCGCCCGCGATGTGGCGCTGGACACAATTGGCGCCATACTGGCCGGCAGCAGACTGCCGGAGAACGGCAACCTGGCCCGACTGGCCCCAACCCTCAGCGGGGCGGGCCAGGCAACTATCATGGGTCACGCGGTCGGCAAGGTCCAGCCCGTGTTTGCCGCCATGGTCAACGCCACCGCCGGGGTGGCGCTGGAACTGGACGAAGGCAGCCGCCTGGGCGGTGGTCATCCGTCCATCCACGTTATGCCCGGGGCCATTGCCGTGGCCGAGGAACTGAACGCCACGGGGAAGGCCGCGCTGGAAGCGGTTATTGTCGGATACGAGGTCACCTCGCGCATTGGTTCCGGGGTGCAGGCCAGGGCCGAAGTTCACTCGCATGGCACGTGGGGCACCATTGGCGCCGCGGCGGCGACGGCGCGGCTGCTGGGGTACGACGCGGCGGCCACCCGCCAGGCCATGAACCTGGCCATGTCGATGAGTCCCGCCAACACATGGGCGCCGTGCCTGGAAGGGGCGACCATCCGTAACCTCTACCCGGGCCGCTCCGAATTCCAGGGAATTATGGCGGCCTACCTGGGGCAGTGCGGGTTCACGGCCATCAACGACGGTCCCACCGACCTTTACACTACCATCCTGGGTGAGGGGTTTGACCCGGAAGCGGTGGTGGCGGACTGGGGCAAAGCCGGCCCCGCAGGAATGCTGCGCATCGAGCAGAACTACACCAAGTATCATGCTTGCTGCCTTTACAACCACCCCATCCTGGACGCTGCCCTGGAGTTGCAGCAACGGGAGGGCTTTGCTGCCGAGGCTGTAAAGCGAATCGATGTTACCGCGCCGCCCATAGTGCAGATCATGGCCAATCCGGCGCCGGAAAACATGCTGTCGGCCAAATTTTCCATTCCATACGCCGTGGCCGCCGGGCTGGTGGGGGGCGAAACGGGCGCTCCGGCCTTCTACGACGAGCAGGTGGGGAATCCGGCGGTGCGGTCCCTGGCAGAACGGGTGGTGGTGGCGCCGGACCCGGATATGAACATGCGCCGGTACGACTACCCCGCCGCCCGGGTGGCCATAACCCTGGAGGACGGGCGCACCGTGGAGGGTACGGCCAGCGCCCACTACGGCGACAGCCACAATCCCCGCCCGAGGGAGGACCTGCTGGGGAAGTTCCGCTCACTGGCGGGAGACAGCCTGGGAGAAGGGGGAACGGAGCAGGTTATTGCCGTTACCGGAAGGCTGGAAGAACTGGGAAGCATTCGCGAGTTGACCGGATTGCTGGGTGGGTGAGTAAACCTCGGGACAAGACAAGAATCGGCGCTCCCCTGTAATTCGGGGGAGCGCCGATTTTTGCGTTGATGGGCAGGGCTGGAGCGCGTTGGTGGTGGCCCCCTTACCATGCTTGAATGGTAAGGGGGCGGCTTCCGGGTCGATTAAGCTGTCCGCCTACGCTGGCGGGTCGGCCCGGGCGCGTAACGGCCTAGGTGAAGATGCCCAGGGGGTTGAGAGAGCGTGGAACGTCGGTAACGTCCATTTCTTCCTTGCGCTTCATGAAGTTGACCACCAGGTAGGTCAGGGGAGTGGCGGCGGACTCGTAGAGAATCTTGACTATCCACTGGGCCAGGGCCGCGCCGAGCAGGGCCGTGCCGGACCAGTCGCTGAAGACGCCGAAGGCAATGAAGATGAAGATGAAGGAGTCGAGACCCTGCCCCACGATGGTGGAACCGATGGTGCGGACGAAGAGCAGCCTTCCCTGCATCTTGTATTTGAGCAAGGCCAGGACAGTAGAGTTGGAAAATTCGCCAACCAAGTACGCAATAAACGATGCTACGAGGATGCCCGGAACCTGACCCAATATACGGTCGTATGATGCTTGATCCGATTCTCCCCAGAAGAAGGCGCCCGGGATAATGCCCGCGACCCAAAGCGCTATCACTACCAGCAGGTTCATGGCAAAGCCCAGCCAGATGACACCGCGGGCAATTCGGAAACCATATACCTCGGTAAGCACGTCACCCACGATGTAGCTGATGGGGAAAATGATGATGGAGGCGGGTAGTATTATTGCCGGGTCGCCAAACCACTGGATGGAGAAAAGGTTTTCAATGGGCAAAATCGTGATGGTCCTTACCGCAATGATGTTTGACACAATCAGAACGGTGATAAACAGGGCCACGACAACAACAAAGGTTCCGGTGAATCGCATAACTGCCTCCGAGAGGTCGGGTGTACGCCGGGCTCACTACAGCGCTAAACAGAAAGCCGGGGCTACTTCCCCGGCTCCTGGTACTCCACAATTACATCGGTGTGAATGCCGCCCCGGACCTTGTAGTCCAGCTCTATTCTCATCCGCCGGGGACAGCAGCAGGCCACCAGGTCCTGGAGGATTCGGTTGGCGGCGTGTTCCTGAACGATGCCCACATCCCGGAAAGACAGCAGGTAGTACTTGAAGGACTTCAGCTCGATGCAGCTTTCGCCGGGGACGTAGGTTATGGTCAGGGTGCCGTAATCGGGCAGGCCGGTCCAGGGGCAGACGGCGGTAAACTCGTCGGTGTCGATGATTACCTCGGTTTCCTGGCCTGGATACTCGTACTGAAAGGCCATCAGGCATTCGGTATCTATGGACGCGTCCTGTCGAATATCAACGCGCCGATCGAGGCCTTCGTATTGGTCCTTGAGTTCAGGTATGGTGGCCATAGTTTCACCTGCAAGTTCCGGAGAGCATTGTATTAGTTGACATATATTAAATATGTTTTGGGTATGTGTCAAAAGAAAAGAGCCAGGCACGGGACTAAAGCGCTCATGAACTTGCGCCGCAAGCAACGAATTACTGAATTGCCTTGACGAAATCAGACGCTATAATTGTGACCAGCAGCAAGTTAATTTTGGAGGAAATGAAAATGGCAGATTACGCCCATCCCGAGTCTCTGGTAAGCACCGAATGGGTGGCGGAACATGGCAGCGACGCCAACGTGCGCCTGATAGAGGTGGACGTGGACACTGCGGCCTACGAGCAGGGTCACGTCGCTGGCGCCGTGGGCTGGAACTGGCAGAGTCAGTTGCAACAGTCCCTCCGCCGGGATCTTTTGAGCAAAGAGGAGATGGAACAGCTTCTGGGCAACGCCGGAGTCGGCGGTGACACGACCATAGTGGTGTACGGCGACAACAATAACTGGTTTGCCGCCTGGGCTTTCTGGCAGATCCGTTATTACGGCCACGCTGACGTTAAGCTGATGAACGGCGGCCGGGCCAAGTGGGAGGCCGAGAGCCGGCCCATGACCACGGAGGTTCCCAGCTACACTGCGACCAACTACACCGCCAAGGACCCGAACGAGAGCATTCGGGCCTACCGGGACCAGGTACTTGCGGCGGTGGGCGCGGGCAACACCGCCCTGGTGGACGTGCGGTCGCCGGCGGAATTCAGCGGAGAACTGCTGGCTCCCCCCAACATGCCCCAGGAAGGCTCCCAGCGGGGCGGGCACATCCCCGGCGCCGCCAACATCCCCTGGGGCCAGGCCGCCAACGAGGACGGCACCTTCAAGTCGGCCGATGAACTGGCCGCGCTGTACGGCGGCAACGGGATCGACGGCAGCAGGGACACCATCGCCTACTGCCGCATCGGCGAGCGTTCGTCCCACACCTGGTTCGTGCTGACCCAACTGCTGGGCTACGATAATGTCCGCAACTACGACGGTTCGTGGACGGAGTGGGGAAGCATTGTGGGGGCGCCGATAGAGAAGCCGTAGCGGCTACCCAGACTCAGACATGGATGGACAGGATGGACAGGATTAGACATTGGTTTTCTGTTTTTCCTGTCCTCTTTTGTGTGGGTCAGCGAAAAATCTCCCCGGAGAAAGTAGGGGGGCTTTTGGTTGGTGACGTCTGTCATGTTTGCGGTCAGGGATTTGCATTTAACAGGGCACCCGCACTATGGACAAATGTCTTGCTGAGTCCTTCGGCAAGCTCAGGATAAACTCCGCCGAAGTACCGAAGCCCCTGCCCCATAACCCGGTGTCTGCTCCCAGGTAAGGGCTTCCATCGAGGATTTCAGGCCCTTCGGCTGCGCTCAGGGCGACATTCATTCTTGCGGCAGAGTCCAGGGCAACGGAGTAAAGTGGAGACCGTGAACATTGTGAAGCCGGAATTCAAGGGCGGTAGAGGCGGCAGCGGTGGCAAAGGTGGTGGAAACAGAGGAGGTGGCCGCCCGGCCAACGCTCCGAGCACGACCGGAAACCCCTCCGGTAGTGGACGGGGCAATAACCCGCCCAAGGGTAAATAGATTGCAGGTGCAGCGGTTAAACACAGGACGAGAGGCGCCCTGTGTGAGCGCCTCTCGTCTTTCACTTCAGGAGCCATTTTTGCTGTTCGCCTAAAACTCCGCGTTTTTGGGTGTTCTTGGGAAGGGGATTACGTCGCGGATGTTTTGCATGCCGGTGGCGAACTGGACGGTTCGCTCGAAGCCCAGGCCGAAGCCGGCGTGGGGGACGGTGCCGTAGCGGCGCAGGTCGAGGTACCACCAGTAGTTTTCTGCGTCCAGGCCCGACTGGCGCATACGGTCCAGCAGAACATCTTCCCGTTCCTCGCGCTGGCTGCCGCCGATAATCTCCCCGATGCGGGGCACCAGCACGTCCATGGCCCGCACGGTTTCCCCGTCCTCGTTCATGCGCATGTAGAAGGCCTTGATGTCTTTGGGGTAGTCGGTTACGACCACCGGCCGGCCTATGCGCTTTTCGGTGATGTAGCGTTCGTGCTCGGACTGGAGGTCGAGGCCCCAGGAGACGGGGAACTCGAAGGTCTCGCCGGATGTTTCCAGGAGCTTGATGGCCTCGGTATAGGTCAGGCGCTCGAAGCTGGAGTTGATGATGCCTTCCAGCGTGGAAATGGCCGTGTTGTCGTACCACTGATTGAAGAAGGCCATGTCCTCAGGGCACTTGTCCAGGGCCGCGCTGAAGACGTACTTGAGGAAGTCCTCGGCCAGTTCGGCCAGGCCATCGAGGTCGCAGAAGGCCACCTCGGGTTCCACCATCCAGAACTCGGCCAGGTGGCGGGAGGTGTTGGAGTTTTCGGCCCGGAAGGTGGGGCCGAAGGTATAGACATCGGTCATGGCCAGGGCGAAGATTTCGGCTTCCAGCTGGCCGCTAACGGTGAGGAAGGTGGGCTGACCGAAGAAGTCCTCGGCAGCATCCACCAGGCCATCGCGGCGGGGCGGGTCCTGCAGGTCCAGGGTGGTTACCCGGAACATGGAGCCGGCGCCCTCGGCATCGCTGGCCGTAATCATGGGGGTCTGGATGTACTGGAATCCCCGTTCCTGGAAGAAGCTGTGGATGGCATAGGCCATGGTGTTGCGGACACGGGCCATGGCGCCGAAGGTGTTGGTGCGGGGCCGCAGATGGGCTATCTCCCGCAGGAACTCTAGGGTATGGCGCTTTTTCTGGAGGGGGTACTCCTCGGGGTTGGCCTGGCCCAGCACTTCCAGCTTGCTGGCGTTAATTTCGTACTTCTGGTTCCGACCCTCGGACTCCAGGAGTTCGCCTACAACGCTGATACTGCAGCCGGTGTTTAGAGTTTCCACCAGGGCAAAATCGGGCGATGACGGCTCCACCACGATCTGAAGGTCTTTGAGGGTTGACCCGTCGCTGATCTGGATGAAGGAAACCGCGCCCGAAGAGCGCCGGGTCTTGACCCAACCCTGTACCAGCACCTGGCCGCCGGCGGATTCACGATCGAGAATGTCTTTGACTCTGGTACGCTGCGTGGAATGTTGCATGATGGTCCCTCCCCGTACCAACTAACCCGATTCTAGCATTGAGGCAAGGAGAGGGAAAGGGCGGACGCCACATTAGAGTCCGGCCAGGGGCAGACTGAGAAGCCTGAACCGGATTACTTACGGCCTTGTCTGGTAACCTGAGCCCTTATTGCTGGCGGCGGTTCCGGCGACGGTCCTCCTCCTCCGGGGGCCGGACATTGCGGAACATGAAATAGAGGGAAAGGTCGTAAGTGATTTTCAGTAGGGCGGAACCCACCAGCGGTACCCAGGCAGCGGTAATGTTCCAGATAGCGGTGGTCACCGACGGGCCGACTGACCCGGCGGCGCTTCGAGTCACCATGTTAATGCTGGCCATGGCAACCCGTTCCTCGGAATTGATCACCGCCATGTTGTACGAGTCCCGGGTGGGCACATCCATCTGGCTCAAGAAGGCGCGGCACTGCCAGAACACTATTGCCAGAGTGGCTGTGGGGGCGAAGGCTGCGGCCAGTAGAAAGAAGCTGGACGGTATATGGGTGAATACCATCGTGTTCAGAAGCCCGATCCTGTTGGCTATCTTGGCCGCCAGCCACAGAGAAGACGCGGTCAGCAGATGGGACAAGGCAAAGACCAGGGCCAGCGATTCCACGGTCAACCCAAATTTCGTGTAAAACCAGTAGGCCACCAGGCTCTGCATCACCATAGAGGTTGTAAAGGTATCGACGCTGTACAGGGATATCAGGGTGAATATTCTGCGCCGCGACGGCAGCTTCAGCGGGTTTTGCCACTGCTGACGGGCCGTGCCCCCTTCTACTTCCGACGAGACGAAGAGGTACAGCGCCGCCCCCGCAAGCTGGCACAGGGCGAATCCCAGGAACATTGCCTTGTAGGACGACAGGTCGGACAGGCCAAGAGCATCCTGCAGCAGAACAGGCAAACCGGCGGCCAGCGCGCCCAGAAAGGTGCCGGTGCGGGCCACGATGCTGTAAATGGCAAAGATGTCGGTACGTCTTTCGGGAGGACCGGTATCGGGGAGAATGGCAACTTCCAGGGGTTGAGCCGGGCTCTCCCCGCCCCCTCCGCCGGTGGACAGGCTGCCCAGGAAAGCGATAACCAGGAGCGGGATAAAGGCCTCGGTGAAGTACATCGCCAGCCCGGCGACCGCCGCCAGCAGGGAAAAGAAGACCAGGAGACGCCTCCGCCCCACCCTTTCACTGGCAATGCCCACTACCAGCGCAAAGAATGAGACCCCGGCAACCCCCACGGTAAGGACCGCGCCTATCTGCACCAGGCTGAAACCCAATTCGGCCAGATAGATCGCCATGATGACGGCGATGAAGCTCTGGGAGAAGGTACGAATCCCACGGGCCAAGGTTATCAGCCTGGCATCGGGGTTTACCCAGGACAATGACGAACGGAGTCGGTCAATCATGGTCAGTCCCTTCCCCCTTGACGGGGGAAGGTCAGGATAGGGGTGATAGCCTTACCCTCCTATCCGAGAATCTCAGATCTGCATCCCGAATTCAGACTATAGTTACCCTGTTGGAGATCTGTTGGGGCACCTTAAATCCCCGGCCGGGCCTTGTGCCACTCGGTGGCCTGTTCGTAGGCGCTGGCCAGGTTCAACAGCATTCCCTCGGAAAGGTGGGGGCCGATCAGCTGCATTCCCACGGGCAGACCGTCGGAGAAGCCGCAGGGCACCGACATTGCCGGCAGGCCAGCGATATTGATGGGCAGGGTGCAGACATCGATCAGGTACATCTGCACCGGGTCAGCGGTCTTTTCGCCAATGGGGAAAGCCACCACCGGCGAAGTGGGGGTCACCAGGGCGTCCACCTGCTCGAAGACACGGGCAAAGTCCTGACGGATGAGCGTGCGCACCTGCTGGGCCTTGAGATAGTAGGCATCGTAGTAGCCGGCGGACAGGGCGTAGGCGCCCAGCATTATCCGGCGCTTGACCTCCGGGCCAAACCCCTGCTGGCGGGTGGTTTCCATGGCCTGCCACATATCCGGAGTGTCCTGGTAGGAGTAGCCGAACTTTACGCCGTCGTAACGGGCCAGGTTGGCCGAGCACTCGGAAGGGGCGATGATGTAATAGCAGGCCAGGGCGTACTGGGTGGTGGGCAGAGACACCGGTTCCACGGAAGCCCCGAGGGACTCCAACCCCTTGATTGCGGTTTCCACCGCCGTCCTCACCCCCGGCTCCATTCCGTCCACAAAATACTCCCCGGGAATGCCCAGGCGCAGGCCTTTTATGTCTCCCGTGATGCTGGCGGCGAAATCGGTGGCGGGCAGATCCAGGGAGGTGGAATCCCTGGAGTCGTAGCCGGCGATGGCGTTCATGGTAATGGCGCAGTCCATTGCGTTCTTGCCCACGGGGCCGATCTGGTCCAGGGACGAGGCAAAGGCGATGAGGCCGTAGCGGCTGACGCGACCGTAGGTGGGCTTTAGGCCCACCACTCCGCAAAGGGAAGCGGGCTGGCGAATGCTGCCGCCGGTGTCGGAGCCCAGGGCAACAATGGCTTCGTCGGCGGCCACCGAGGCTGCGGCGCCTCCGCTGCTGCCGCCGGGGACCCGGTCCAGGTCCCAGGGGTTGTGGGTGGGGAAGAAGGCCGAGTTTTCGCAGGAGGACCCCATGGCAAACTCGTCCATGTTGCCCTTGCCCAGCAGCACAGCGCCCTGGCGGGAGAGTTTCTCCCAGACCGTCGCGTCATAGACCGGCACATAGTTTTCCAGCATGCGCGAGGAACAGGTGGTGGCAATACCCCGGGTGCTGATGAGGTCCTTTACCTGCACCGGTATGCCGGTCATGGGGCCGCCCCGTCCTTCTGAAAGGGCACGGTCGGCCTGCTCAGCCTGCTGCAGGGCGTGGGATTCGGTAAGGGTGACGAATGCCTTGACCCGGTTCTCCACCTGGGCAATGCGTTCAAAGCAGGAACGGGCAAGGTCCACGGCGCTGAAAGACCCGGAATCCAGTCCGGCCCGGGCCTCGTGCAGGGTCAACTGCCAAAGTTCAGACAAGGGGTGTCACTCCTCCAGCACGGCCTTTACGCGGAACAGGTCTCCCTCGCGGCGAGGGGCGTTCAGCAGTGTATCTTCAGGATCCAGGGGTTCATCGGGGACATCTTCCCGCATTACCGAGTTCACCTCCACGGCGTGGCCGGTAGGTTCCACGGCGCTGGTGTCCAATTGCTTCAGCAACTCAAACTGGTCGAGGATGTTGGACAACTGCTCCTGGAAGGTGGCTATCTCGTCTTCGGACAGGCCGATGCGGGCCAGGGCAGCTATGTGTTCAACGTCGGCGCGGTCAAGGGGCATTACGTATACCTTTTCTTATCCACGAATGGGCAGAAATATACACTGGTGGAAGCCAGCCAGTGGTATTCGTGCCTATTCGTGTGTATTCGTGGATAAAGGCTAGTTCATCTCCGAGCCGCCGGAGACGCTGATGGACAGGCCGGTCATGTAGTCTGATTCAGCGGATGCCAGGAAGGCGGCCATATTGGCGATGTCGCCGCCCTGGGCGATGCGGCCCATGGGCACCCGGGTGGAGCGTTCCTGAACCATCAGGGCGCGGTGTTCCTCGGCGGACTCGCCCTCTTCGGCCAGAGCGGCGGCGATGAAGTCCACCCGCTCGGTATCCACCAGGCCGGGGCAGATGGCGTTGACGTTGACCCTGTGGGCCGCCATTTCCTGGGCCAGGGCCTGGGTGAAGCCCACCAGGGCGAACTTGGAGGCGCAGTAAACAGCGTAACGGGCGATGCCGCGCTTGCCTGCGCCCGAGGAGATGATGATTATCTTGCCGCCCTCACCCCGGGCTGTCATGTGCCGGGCAACGGCGCGGGAGCATAGGTAGGTGCCACGGACATTTACCCGCATCACCTCGTCGAAGGCGTCTTCTTCCAGGTCCACCACCAGTACCCGGTCCCGTCCGGGGCGGGAACCGGCATTGTTGACCAGGATGTCGATTTTGCCGAAGCGGTCCAGCACCTGCCTGATCATGTCGTCCACCTGGGCGCTGTCAGAGACATCGGAGAAGATGCCGAGGGCCTGGCGTCCCTCGGCTTCAATTTCCTGGACGACGCTGGGCAGACCTTCCCAGCCGTCGGCCCGATCCTCGGCGCGAATAGCCGTTACGGATTCGGGAACGTCAGTGACCACCACGTCGGCGCCCTCGCGGGCCAGGCGAGTGGCGATGGCGCGGCCAATGCCATTACGGCCGCCAGCGCCGGTTACTATGGCTACTTTGCCGTTGAGGTCGTACATTTTCTACCTCTTTTTCATCCACGAAGGGACACGAAGAATCACGAAGGAGGAGTTATCCACAAATGGGCACGAATTATCACGAATCTCTTAAGGGCATTAAATTGGCATTCGCGGACATTCGTGCTTATTCGTGGGGGAAATTACTCTCCGCTGCTGGGCAGGGTGATTATGGCGATGCCTCCCACGTACCGTTCTCCGGCCTCGCCCATCATCAGCACGTCGCACTCGATTATGTTCTCCCCGTCCTCTTCCCGGGTGTCGGTGACGGTGGCGGAGATGAGCAGGGGCTTGTTGTGGGGGATTGGCTGACGAAACACCAGGTCCAGGTCCTTCAGCGACTCGGGCCCCGCCCAGTCGGTAAGAGCCTGGCTCATTATGGCCATGCTCATGACGCCGGGAACAATGGGGCCGGGCAGGCCGGACTTCTCGGCGATTTCCTGGCTGGTGAAACGGTTGGGCATGGGGTTGCCCCACAACTCGCAGAAGGTGCTCACGTTCTCGTCAGTGGCCACCAATTCTATGGGGCCGATCTCGTCGCCCATATCAATGTCTTCAAAGAAGGGTCCGTTCTGGTCAGGCATGGATGGCTTCACTCCCGAGAGGCGTAGGATTCCTGGACGTCGGCTACCACCGTGCCGTCCTGGTTGGTGAAGGTGGTCTCCCAAACGGTGAAGACCATGGTGCCGCTGCGGCCGGTCTTGGGATAGACCTCCTTGAGGTGTGAGGAGGCCATCAGGCTGTCGCCAGCCACGATGGGGGCGCGGGACTGGACTCGCTGTCCGGCGTGGAAACGCATAACGCCGAAATTCAGTTCAATATCAGGCAGTTCCACGTTGCGGACCAGCATAGTCACCAGGGTGGGCGGCGCGAGGACGCCGGAGTAGCCCGCCGCCTGGGCTGTGGCCTGGTCGGTAAACATGGCGCTGGTTTCGCCGATGCTGCGGTTGAATATTTGGATCAGGTCGGCGGTAATTTCAAAGGGACCAGCCTCGTGTTCCACGCCGTACAGGTCCCGGTTGTATTCCAGTTCCATTGTCATGGGTGTCTCCTCAGCGGGGCAGGCCGCTGCGGTTAATCTGCCCTGGAAAAAAGTTTTCGGTGAGCCGGAGGCGGGCTATTATTTCGCGTCCTTCAGCCACACGGGAGTAAAGTCACCGGCCAGCAGGGCTTCCACCAACTGCCGCTCGTCCCTGACATCGGTGGGGAAGGAGGTCAGGCAGGCGCCCAGGTGGCTGGCCAGGTGAGCGTCGCTGCCGCCGGTGCCCAGGTAGTTCTGCTCCTGGCACAGGGTGTCGGCCCGCTCGTTTTCTCCGGCCCGGCTGCCGCCATTCAGGCGTTCAACCATATTGAGGCCGGGGAAGGTCTCCCCCTGCTCCATGTAATCCACCAGGCCAATTCCAAAGCGTCCCGGGTGGGCCGGAACGGCAATGGCCCCGTGGTGGCGCGCGGCCTTCATCAATTCACGGGCGTCCATCTTAACGTCGCCCAGGTCAATGTCTTTGGCCAATGCTTCGGTGACGCCATAAACCAGGACATGACCATAGCGGGTGTCCAGTTCCGACCCTTTCATGATAAGGACGTCGTACTCGGCGGCCAGTTGAGAGTAGTCCTTGTCGAAATCGAACTTGCGGTGCTCGGTGAGGACGAAGCCGTCAATGGTGCAGCCCCGCTTGTTGCGGAGCACCTGCACCCATTTTACGTACTGCTCTACGGTGGCACGAGAATCGTCGGAGGATACGGAGTGGCTGTGAAGGTCCAGGTACATCGGTTGCGACTATTGCTCCAAGCTGCGGTTACCGGCAGGGCTTCAGTCGGGTTGTAACATTGAATCGGGCGGTTCGGACCCGCGCTGAAGTTGCTTTGAGCTACGGCAACAATAATAGCGTTTGGGCCGTTATTCGGCAACCAAAGGGGACCGGCGGGGGGGTCGTCCGCTCCCGGTGTGCCAGGTCAGGTAACGCTTTTTTGGGGCAGGCTACAGGGGCAGCCGATTATTGTTGGGCATTCCCCGGAAACCGTTCGTGGTGAGCCCTTCGTCGGGCTCCGGTCAGGCTGGTCGAACCACACCGGATGGCCCTTCGACATGCTCAGGGCGAACGGATGAAAAGTCCCCAACCGAAACAGTAAAAAGGGCCCTGGTGGCGGCGATTCGCTTTGTTGACTACATATGGGCCCCTTAATATAATGAGGCAGATTTGAAGCCAAATTCAGTCCCGTAAGGAGACGTAATGACGACCTACGATTCAGTGTTGCATCCACCGGCAATAATTGCCGAGTTGAAGAAAAACAACATTACCCACGTGGTCTGGCTGCCGGACAGCGAGACCAATTTCATGTACCAGCTTTTGAACGACGAGGATTCGCTGGATCTGGTGCCCGTGTGCCGCGAGGGCGAGACCATGGCCATCGCCGCCGGACTGTGGGTGGGCGGCAAGAAGCCGGTAGTCCTGATTCAGAACACCGGCATTTTCGAGTCCGGCGACTCCATCCGGGGGCTGGGACTGGACATTAACCAGCCGCTGGTAATGCTCATCGGCTACCGGGGCTGGACTCGCCGGGGTCCCACACCCGATTCGGCAGCCCGCTTTATTGAGCCCATCCTGCACACCTGGGGCATCAACTGCTACCTGATTGAAACCGATGACGACGCAGACCGCATCAGCATTGCCTGCGAAGAGGCGGAGCGTACCCAGAAGCCCGTCGGCGTCCTGGTCGGAACTGAATTCGGCGTCTAGCCCGTTACTGAGGAGAATGAAAGCATGATTAACAACACCGACGCCGTAAAGCTTATTGACAGCAAGCGGACCGATTCGGTCATAGTACCCACCATGAACGCCAACAACGTGGGCTTTGGCCTGCCCAGCGTCACCAGCAACCAGGACCTGGACCTGCCCCTTTCCGGAGCCATGGGCAAGGCTTCCAACCTGGGCCTGGGGATCGCGCTGGCCCAGCCCGACCGCAAGGTTATGGTGCTGGACGGGGATGGCAGCCTTTTGATGAACCTGGGCACCATGGTAACCTCGGCCAACAAGGCTCCCACCAACTTCTATCACTTCCTGTTCAACAACAAGGTCTATGCCGTTACCGGCGGGCAGCCCATTCCGGGCTCAGATTGCCAGGACTGGGAAGGCATGGCCAAGGCAGCAGGATACGCCGCGGTCTTTTCCTACGACAACCTGGAGGACTTTACCACCGGCATTGATGAAGCCCTGGCCGCAACCGGCCCGGTGTTCATCCATCTGTCCGTTGAGCCGCAGGTTGAGAATACGCCGGTGCAGTTCCGCCAGCGGTCTCCCCGCACGGTCAAGATGGCCTTCGACGAAGTACCGGCGGCCCTGGGCGCCAGGTCCGGCTAAGGTCGAGCAGCCCCTCTTTACCGGGAGCAACAGTTCGCGAGGCGGCCCCTTGCTGGCCGCCTCGTTTTGTTTGTATATTGAACCCGTAAGGGTGCAGCGAGGGGCGGTCCCCAATGCTTGGAAACGGCTGTAACATTTGATAAAGGACTTGAGCAGAAGTCTGCTGGGGCGGCTGATAAGCCTGGGCATTTTTGCCCTGGGGTTCTGGGTGCTGTACCAGGGACTGCTGCGGGATGACAACCCGGTGCTATTGGCATTGGGCGTGGTGGCGGGAAGCGCGCTCATCCTGGGGGGCCTGTACCTGATGGCCACCACGCGAAAGCTGGCCGCCCGGACGGCAGCGCAACGGGAAAAGGAACTGGAGGAGACGACTGGTGATTCCCTCGAAGGAAGCGGCAAGGGCGATTAGTTTCCACCGGCAGGACGCGCTGGTGGTATCGACCTCGGCGGCGCTGCGGGACTGGAACCAGGTTTCGGAACGGCGAGAGCTGGATATTGACCTGACGGACTGCATGGACCGGGCCCCGGCAGTGGGCCTGGGTCTGTCGCTGGCCCAGCCGGAACGAAAAGTGCTGGTGCTGGACTGCGACGCTACCCTGCGCACGGACCTGGGGTCCCTGGCGACCATTGGTGAGTCGCGGCCGGAAAATCTGGTCCACTTTGTATTTGACGACGCCACTCACCTGTCCACCGACGGGATTCCGGTAGAGGGACTGGACAACGTGAACTTCGCCTCCATGGCCGAGGGGGCCGGCTACTCGCGCACCTACCGTTTCGAAAACCCTGAGGAACTGTTCATCGGGCTGGAAGAAGTGATGAAGGAACCGGGCCCGGTGTTTGTGGTGGTGAAAGTGCTGCGAGATGAGGAAATGGCGCCCTTCCCGGAGCGACAAATGGCCGAGGGCTGGGCCGAAGTACGGGAAACCCTGCTGGCGGGAGGCTAGCAACTACTGGTTCTATTGGGGGCAGCGCCAGCGCTGTCTGGAGGTCTGGAGGTCTGGAGGCTTTACGTCCTGGCGATATTCAATCCGAGAGGCATAACCGGCAAATCTGCGCGTCATTGGGGGTAAGTTATGGCAGCAGCAACCGACTACCTGCGAATCCTCGGAGACCTGGGAATCGACACAGACCAATCGGGACCAAGACAGACCAACTCAAGCCGAATATTGAAGGGCAAAGATGGCCAGCGGTATTCGGGCATTTATCTGAATCGGCAGGTGGGCATCACCTATTTCGCGGTAAATCCTGGCGCGGCAACGGTGGAAATTGACTGGGACCTGTGGCAGGCAGTACCACCTTCCGTATCAGTTCCCCGCTTCGACCTGGACAAGCACAACATAATGCCCAAGCCGGGCCAGGAGCAACGCGCGCTGCGGAGCCTGCTGGAAATGTCGTCGGGCGGGGGCTTTTTGAATTTCCTCAAGGGCCTGTTCGGCGGCTAAAACCCGGTCGAACCAGCGGACTGCCTTACTTCAGGCCTGCTCGACTTCAGTTTGGGCGGGTCTCACCAGGATCTGTCTTGCCACGTTGAAGCCCATGGACACCTGCTCTGTGGGCGTGGCCAACGTCATTACCCCCAGATAAGGTGTGGCTTCGGCAACACTTACCCTGCTTTCCGGCACAATTTGCGCGCCGTCCAGGAACCGCAACAGGTTGGGGTCCTCTTCGGGTATGCGCTCGACCACGTACTCTGTGTCCCCTGAGGCCGCGTCCAGGGTAATGCAGTCGGGCGGCAGGGGTGCGGCCCCGGCTCCTGGTATCGGACGGCCAAATGGCGACTTTTCGGGATAGTCCAGCCTTTCCCGCAGCTTGGCTTCCAGTTCTCCGGAAATACCGTGCTCCAAGCGATGAGCCTCAATGTGGGCGGATTCCAGGTTCATTCCCAGCAGGCGGACCACCAGCCATTCGGCCAACCGGTGGCGACGGGCAATATCCTCTCCGCCCTCGAAGCCCTTTCCGGTCAGGCGGATGCGCTTGTCCGACCCAATGTCCACCAGGCCCTGCTTCTGCATCCGGCGAGTCATGCCGGCCACGGAGGGTACCGAGGAACCCAGTCCTTCGGTGGAGGGCAACTGCTTGATTGCGTCGGTAAGCTGGGTCACCGTAGGCGTGACGGCGTCTTCCCACAGGCGGTACAGGCAGAGCAGGTAGTTTTCCGTCACCGCCGAAAAACGTTCAAGACCATCTTCCTCGTCTTCCATCGCTGCCTGGGCGCGGGAGGGCGCCTTCCTGGACCTGGGCATAAAGTTACCTCGCTAACGTGGCGTGGCTGCGCAATTCACACATGCTATAACGTCACTTAATCGGGCGCATAGCCTGAGATGGATGAATTATACAACGGGGCAGCAGCAATGGTAAAAAAGTTGCCCGCAGGGTCAGGACAATCGCGTCTTGTTCCTGGCTGTGCACTCAAGTGGGAGTCGTGCCGCCCTGAGCCCGCCGATGGGCCCGATATTCTTCCGCAGGCCCCGGTTATGGGTCCGAATGGTAGCTTGTGGAAAGGAATTTGGATTCCTCACTTCGTTAACAATGACAATCCTGGCAGTTCAGGTTGACAATTCGTTAAAACGCGATGGCCCTGCCCGTTAACCGAAGTCGAAGCTGGCGTTAATGGGCGGCGCCGAAGCAGGCGACGGTCGGTACAGATCGACACGATAGATGCGAGTTGTCACACCATCTCTCGCTTGAACGGTCACGGCAAATTCGGTGATGGCGTCCTCGGCCAGGGAAACACTGGCGGCAAGCCGGTTGCTGGCCGGGTCCTGAATAGTGGTGACGTCACCGACAGTAGTCGAGATTATGCGTGCGCCGGCTTCCGTCGTCTCCGCGACTACGCTGACGGAGTCAGCATTGACCGAGAGTGCGTAAGAGGTTACATCCGGGTCAAACCCCGGCGTCAACGCGGCCATGGTTCCGTCTTTAACGACAGTCAATGAAATCAGGGAGGCGTCCTCCAGGGAGGAAACCTGCACCGCCTCCGGAGCGAAGGGTGACAACCGGTTCGTTTCGGCGGGCGTTACCGGTGCCCAACCATTGAACCGCGGTTCCGAAGAAGCCAAACCCGCCAGGGAGAAGGAAATAACCTGCAGGCTTGGGTAAGTGTGATTGCCAACACCCTCGTGGTTTGATACTTCTACTGCCTGGGCGGGTATTGCCTGCGCTGGCAGCGGGGGCTGAAGCGAGTCCCGATGGGCTTGGGCTTGCGCAGTTTCAGCTTCAATCCCTGGCGAACCGAATGGGGCCGCGTCCACCGCCTCTGATGGTGTGGCACAAAGGGTTGATACCGTGAATGTCACAATAAGAAGGAAAAGGCCCAGGCATGCCACCAGGGTGGTGATATTCGGTCCCTGTGAATTTGATGCGCTGTATTTCATTGCCTGTTCCTCCTTTGGCTGGCCGCCAAATCTCCTGAATTGTGCACAGCATTGTTGCCCGTTCGAACACTGGTGGTCGTTGACACCTCCGGCTTCGAGAAGCAGTTGGAAATGACGAGCAATGTTTATCCGGTAAATAAACTCTTATGATTATTATATAAAGCTATATTTAGTATAATATATTTCAATAATTTGTGCAACAGTGGCACTCCCGGTTGGGAAAAGCGACGAAGGGAGCGATGTGGGAGACAGCAGAAGTTCAGGAGGGTTGCCGTTCCCTGGCTTTGCGTGTGTGCGGCTTGGACTGCAGCCCTTGTCACTGTTTTGGAAGGACGTGCTGTCATATGGCATGCATTACTGCCCAGCGGAGAGGCGGCAAAAATTAGGGAGGGCTGATAGCGCGAACGTTACCCGCCGGCAAGATACACCGAGGGTTCGGAGCTTAATAGGCCAAGGAGAAACCGCGAAAGAGGAAATCCCGGGGGAGGCCTGGCCTAGTCCTCGAGGGCGACACCGTCAACGAAGGGCTTGAGGGAGTGGCCGCATCGGACCTGAACCGCCACCCGGGTACCTACATCGTACTCGTCGGTGTGAGATAGAAGGCTGCGCACCGTTCCGCCACCATCCAGGGCGATCCAGTACAGGTAGAAGGCTCCCCGAAACTCGCGCTCTACAATGACGCCATTGCCGTCCTCTGAGGGGTGGCAATCGATGCAGTCGGGGCGAACCATGGCTTCCAGAACGCCTTCCCGCTCGACGTGGGACGGCCACTGGGTGGAGCCTATAGAGGTGGAGAAAGTATCGCCCTCCTGCCGGGCGGGTACGAAGTCCACCATGCCGATGAACTCGGCGACAAACTTGCTGCGCGGTTGGTGAAAGATCTCTGCCGGTGTTCCCTGCTGCTCAATGCTGCCCAGGTTCATAACGGCGATGCTGTCGCCCACGTACATGGCCTCATCCTGGTCGTGGGTCACGAAAACGGCGGTAATGCCGCTGGAACGCAGGATGGCAACAACGTCGCGGCGGACCTGCTCGCGAAGTCCGGGGTCCAGGTTGGAGAAAGGTTCGTCCAGCAGGAGCAGTTCCGGGCGTGGCGCAAGGGCCCGGGCAAGGGCCACCCGCTGCTGCTGGCCACCGGACAGTTCGTAGGGCATACGCTGGGTCAGGCCTTCCAGTCCGGTCAGCTTCACAACGTCGGCCACGCGCTGGGAGGAGTCTTCACCCTTGGGCAATCCGTAGGCGATGTTCTGTTCCACGGTGAGATGGGGGAAAAGAGCGCCTTCCTGGAAAACCATGCCCACCCGGCGCTTTTCGGGGGGAGTGCTTCCGCCCTGATCGTAAACGGTCTCCGATGCCAGCCTGATGGAGCCCGCGTCTGGGTTGGAAAACCCGGCCATCAAGCGAAGGGCCGTGGTTTTGCCGCAACCGCTGGGGCCCAGCAGGGCCAGGATGCGACCCTGGGGGACCTGAACGCTGAAACCGTTAAGGACAACCACGCCATCGAACTGCTTGGTCAGGCCGGCGCACTCCAGCATAGGAGCTTCGTCAGGAGAAGCAAAATCCCAATCTGCGACTCCGCTGCCGGTACCTGTTGCATGTTCCGGGTCCTGGTGGGAAACCTTAGCTAGTCGGTCCCTGATTACCAAAGACGGCCTCCGTGCCTTAAAGGGCTCCAACGAC
This sequence comes from SAR202 cluster bacterium bin22, assembly GCA_002238505.1. GTDB lineage: Bacteria > Chloroflexota > Dehalococcoidia > Lucifugimonadales > UBA3495 > Bin22. Next base: position 79,383 of record MPMM01000009.1, read on the forward strand.
CTGCTGCAATTTACGTATCAGCATTATTGCCCTGTCGGCACACTATACCCTTATCGTACGTTCTTTTCAACCTTTTAAGCCGACACAATAATAGGGGTTATGACAGACAAAAGCAATAGTTATTGCATATTGTTTAGCCAGAACATTCCGCAGTTCTTTCACGGAACACTACAGCAACCACGCCCCATGGGTCTCCAATACGGCGCCACCTCTATTAACTGCAATTGTTGGCAATTTAACGTACGCCGCAACAGCTATAACCTTCCGGAAAATACCTGAGTTGGACGCTGCCAAATGGCGGTCTCACACGCAAGCCCTTACAACAAACCCTGGCCCTGGCAAGCGGATTTTATGCCGCGCCACGGTACAGAGTGGCAAAACCGCTGCATACAAAATTGGTCCGGAAACCCGTAATGTCTGCGCGTCTCCTGAACCAATACCACTGAACAACTCTCGTGCGTTTATTTGTGGAATAAGTGTTGACTTTAATTTTTTAGCCTGCTATATTCTCTCAAAATTACAGTGTGTATATTTATTAAGGAGTGATGTACATCTTTATGAGAAGAATATTGCCCGGCGTGTCCACTGCTTTTACCTGTCCTCCTCCCCGGGCAGGAGCAGTGGACACGCGCCGTCATTGCCCAGATAAGAAGCACGGGCCGTGGCCGGTAATCTCAGGAATGTCTTTATTTACAAGGAGGGCACCCATGTCGAGGTCTCACCATGCCGGCCGGAGCTACCTGGCTATAATACTGAGTGTTCTAATTGTTGCCATGCTGGCGACAGGCTGCGCCCGCGAGGTTGTCAAGGAGATGCCCGTTGAGGTAGTAGTCGAGAAGGAAGCGGACACCGGCAAGCTGGTGGTTTACTCCGGCCGCAGTGAGTCCCTGGTCGATAACATTATCAGTCAGTTCGCCGAAGCCACGGGAATAGATGTGGAGGTCAGGTACGCCAATACGGGTCAGCTGGCCGCGACCCTTCTGGAAGAGGGCGAGAATTCGCCGGCGGATATCTTCTTTGCTCAGGATCCCGGAGGGCTGGGAACAGTAGAGTCCCAGTTGGCCTCCCTGCAGGCCAGCGTCCTGCAAAAGGTGCCAGAGTGGGCGCAGTCGCCCAACGGAAAATGGGTAGGCATTTCCGGTCGGGCTCGCACCGTGGTTTACAACTCGGAGAATCTTACCGAAGCAGACTTGCCGGACGATATGTTCGGGTTTACTGACCCTGAGTGGAAGGACCGCATCGGCTGGGCGCCAACCAACGCTTCATTCCAGACCATGGTGACCGCCATGCGCTCCCAGTGGGGAGAGGAGCGGACCCGGCAATGGCTGGAAGGGGTCCAGGCCAACGACCCAAGGGTCTATCCCAAGAACACTCCCCAAGTGGCTGCGGCAGCCTCCGGGGAGATTGACGTGGGTTTTGTGAACCACTACTACCTCTTCCGCTTCCTGGCCGAGGAGGGAGAGGACTTCCCGGCCCGCAACTACCATCCACGGGCGGGTGGACCCGGGTCCATAGTAATGGTTTCAGGCGCTGGTATCCTGAACACAGCCGATAACCCGGAAAACGCTGAAAGGTTCCTGCAGTTCATGCTGTCTCCGGTAGCCCAGCAATATTTTGCCGCGCAGACTTTCGAGTACCCCCTGGTAGATGGGGTAAACACCCAGCATGTGCTGGTAGCGCTGGACGAAATTGTTAAGCCGGACCTGACCGCCGGCGACCTGACGGACCTGGCCGGAACTCAGGCTTTGTTGCAGGATACGGGAGTTCTGCCATAATGGGCTGACTGCCCTCTGAAATCGGGACTGAAACACGCCTTTGGCTGCACCAATTTTGAAATCCCTCGGCCCGGCCCTGCGCCGGGTCAGCTTCATAAATGGCCCTTCGCCGATTCTGTGGGTTCCGGCCCTGGCCATCGGTCTGTTGCTGTTGCTGTCCCCAGGTTACCTGGTGATCCGCTCCCTGGGAGCAGGCCAGGAATTCTGGGAGGCTTTGCTGCGGTGGCGAGTACTGGAACTGCTCCTCCGAACCCTGTTGCTGGTGGGCGCGGTTACCTTCGCATCGCTGGTGATAGCCGTGCCCCTGGCCTGGCTGACGGTGCGGTCCGACCTGCCCCTGGCAAGAATCTGGGGAGTGGTGGTAACTCTGCCCCTGGTTATTCCCAGCTACGTAGCCGGCTTCGCCGTGGTAGTGGCGCTGGGTCCGAGGGGCATGCTGCAGGGGTTCCTGGAAGGGCTGGTGGGGCTGGAACGACTGCCGGACATCAACGGCTTTCCCGGGGCAGCTCTTACGTTGACCCTCCTCAGCTATCCCTACGTTTTCCTGACGGTCCGTGCCGCCATTCTGAGGCTGGACCCCAGCCTGGAAGAGTCCTCCAGGGGACTTGGGTACAGCTGGCGGGCCACCTTCTGGCGGGTTTCGGTGCCCCTGCTGCGGCCGGCTATGGCCGCGGGAGGGTTGCTCGCAGGTCTTTATACCTTAAGCGATTTTGGGGCCGTTTCCCTGCTGCGCTACGAGACCTTCACCTGGGCGATTTTCATTCAGTACGAGTCGGCCCTGGACCGTACCCTGGGCGCCGCATTCTCGCTTGCCCTGGTGGCGCTGGCGCTGGCGTTCCTGCTGGGCGAGTATTTCTCCAGGGGAAGGACGCGCTACTATCGGGTGGACCAGGGGGTGGCCCGCCCCACCCAGACAGTGCCCCTGGGCCGGTGGAAATGGCCAAGCTTTGCGTTTTGTGGCCTCATTACCCTGGTATCCCTGGTTCTTCCCATGGCGGTTCTGGCCTACTGGGTAGTGAGGGGCGTAGCGGCGGGGGAACCTTTGCTTCTGCTGTGGGAGGCGGCGGGCAACTCTCTGCTGGTATCCGCCCTGGCTGCCGGGGTAGCGGTGCTGGCGGCATTTCCCATAGCCACCCTCGCGGTACGCCATCCAGGGCCTTTGAGTTCCCTGCTGGAGCGCATAACCTACGTGGGGTTTGCCCTGCCCGGCATTGCGGTGGCGCTGGGCCTGGTCTTCTTTGGAGCCAACTTTGCCAGATTCCTTTACCAGAATCTGACCCTGTTGATTTTCGCCTACGTGGTGCTGTTCCTGCCTGCCGCCGTCGGGTCCATCAGGTCGTCGGTCCTGCAGGTCAACCCCCGGGTGGAGGACGCGGCCCGCAGCCTGGGCCGGACACCTCCCCAGGTATTCGCCTCCATCACCCTGCCGCTGGTGAGACCCGGACTGCTTTCGGGGGCGGCCCTGGTGTTCCTGCTGACGATGAAGGAACTGCCGGCCACGCTGATCCTGCGGCCCACTGGCTTTCCCACCCTGGCCACATCGATATGGAGCGCCGCCTCGGAGGCTTTCTTTGCCCAGGCGGCGGCCCCCGCCCTGCTGCTGGTTCTGGCCTCTTCCGTGCCCCTGGCATTCCTGATGCTGCGGGGACGCCAGTAGTTTGTCCCCGCCAGGAATAGTTCCGCCCCGCACCTCCACTTCGAGAGAGATACGGGGCGGTATTTGTTCCCTGAGTCGCCGTATTGCCGGCGCAGTCGAGGGCTGGCTGGGTAATCCTTGAATAACGGCTCAACGGCCCTGCCTTGGCTCCAACAGTAGCATCCTGCTAGATGGTCAGTTCGAGGATGTAGAGTCCACCCTTCAGGCGGTCCACCACGTACATAATTCCGTTTTCGTCCACGTACACGTCGTTGATGCCGTTGGACGGGGCGCCGTCGGGTATCTCCGGCACGAAGTAGGCAACCTCTTCAGGACGGAAGGGGTCGCTGGTGTCGTAAACCCGCACGCCGGCATTGAACAGGGTGGCGAAAATCAGGTTGTCCGAGAAGAAGCAGGTCGAACCGGGCTGATTCTCGTAAACGTTGTGGGCGCCGAACCGGCCGGGGCGATTGAAGTAGTCGTCCGTATCCGGCATGGGCAGGGTGCTGATGATAATGGGGTTGGTCTCGTCCCGGATGTCCATCATCCACATCAGCTTGGGGTAGTCCTCGCCGCCCAGCCGCACTGCCTCCTGGGTTACCAGCATCAGGTCGCGGTTAAACAGGGGCAGGACCGTGTGGGTAAAGCCCGGGAATGGCGGGGCGTAGTTGATGTGGCTGACCATCTTCGGGTTGGACTTGTCCTCGATGTCCAGGATAACCACGCCGGAGTCCATATAGGCGCAATAGGCCCGGTCGGGGCGCTCGGGATAGACGTTGCCGTTGTGCAGGCGGTGTCCGGCGTCGAACTGGGGATGGCGGGCCGGCATGGGGTCGGAGTCGCCTTCACGGGTGCCCGGGAACCACCAGCGGCCCGCCTCCTGCGGAGAAGTCGGGTCGGAGACGTCCACTATCATGTAGAACTGGTCGTCCTTCTGGTTGCGGGGCTGGAAGTCGGCGGCGCCGGTGGACAGATGGGCATAGTTGCCCTCGACCCACCAGAGGCAGTGGCAGCCGCGGGAGTACTCGCCGCCCAGGTCCATGAAGCCGATCTGGCGGGGTTCCTCGGGGTTGCTGATGTTGTACACGCCCATGCCCGTACCCGGCTGCCCGGGTTCCAGGGACTGGTAGGCCACCAGCATGGTGTCGTCCACGATGGACAGGGAGTTGGAGCGCAGGTGGCCGTAGGCCAGTTCCGTCTGGGCCAGCAGGCGGGGATTGGCAATGTCGGTAACGTCCACGCTGGTGATGTCCTTGGGGGCGCTCTCGTGGGCCATGTAGAGGACGCGGCGGCCGTCCGATGTCACGTGCAGGTGGACGCCCTCACCAATGTTCCCGTAGCCGTTCAGGTCATGGTGGGAGATTAGCCGCATGTTCCTGATTTCCTGCGTTTGTGTCGCCATTATTCCTCCGTATTTCTCAATTACACCTGGGTAATTCCGAAGCATCACCACAGTCGTGAAACAATGCTCCTGTTCGGGGGGAGCAGGGGGATTGGGAATCGAGCCCTTTGCTCCAGGAATCTGCAGCAGGGATGATACCACAGACACTAAAAGCTGGCCCCCCGGGGATGCCCCGGGAGGCCATTATGCCGCTTTTAGACCCTGCGCATCAGGGTTTGGCCGTGGGTTCAGCTTACTGGGCAGCCTTCAACAGATCCCAGTGGCTGGTCTTGGAACCGGCAGTACCGGGGAATGTCCAGCTTTCCACGACATTAGGATTGAATGTTACCTGCAGTGTGAACCAGAAGAAGGGGATATCGGCAAAGTTGTAGAACTTGTCGTTGCCCACTTCCAGCAGCAACTCATTAATTCGGTCGTTGTCAACTTCCTGGAGACCCTGGAACTCGGCGTAGTTCTTCTCAATTACCGGAGAGAAGTAGCCAGGACCGCCGTTGTAGCCGCCAGGAGCTTCGGGATTTGCATTGCCGACAGTTGACCAGCTGCGCAGGCGGTTGGTCAGGGAGCGCATGGTGATTACGTTGCCCCAACCGCCCTTCTTTATGAAGTCGCCCTTGGATCGATATTCCCCTCGAACGGTTCCCCATTCGCTGTCGAGCAGGGTTACATCAATACCGATGGGCTGCCAGAAGTTAATCAGGGCTTCCAGCATTACCGCCGTTTCCGGTTCGTCGGACGAGAAGTAATTGTAGGAAGTGAAGGGCATCGGGTTCTCGGTGCTGTAGCCGGCCTGGGCCATCAAGGCCTTGGCTGCCTCAGGATCGTAGCCATACTGTTCTTCCCAATCCGCTTCCCACTGTTCGTTCCATACGCCTAGAACCGGGTGGAACTGGGTCAGGAGCATAAGGCTTCCCTGGCCCTTGAGGACGTGCTCGAGCATCGCGTCCCGGTCAATAGCCTTGTTCATGGCCTGGCGGATAATCTTGCCGTGCTCGGGGCTGGCCCAGGGTATGGTGGGATCGTAGGATGTGTCACCGTCAAGATAATACTGGCCACCCAGGAACATGGTCAGGTAGTGGGTGGGAGCGCCGGCCTCGGCATTTTCCATGCCGTTCCGCGCAGCTTCCAGCTGCAACTCCCGGGACAGGGCGGCGATGTGGATTTCTTCGGTCAGCAAGGCAGCCAACCGGGTAAGGTCTTCGCGAACCCAGCGCAGTTCCACTTCCTGGAAGTCCGGGTTCTCACCCCGCCAGTGGGGCTGAGGGGCCTTCTCGAACCAGATGTTCTGGCCATCTGTCCTGCCGCCATACATATACGAGCCGGTGCCAGCGGGCTTTTCGTCGAAACCGTCGACGCCCACTTCATCGAACTGGCTCTTGCTCAGCATCATAATTTCGCCGCCGCCAAAGCCGCGAGACAAGATAGCCGGTGTATCAAGAGCTATGGAGGGGAAAACCAGCTTTACGGTGTAGTCGTCCACCGCCTCATAAGTCGTGTCATCGAAGAATGAGGCCGCAGATACCTGGGAGTCGTCGCCCAGGATGCGATCAAAGGACGCTATCACGTCTGCAGAAGTGAACTCTCCCCAATCAAAATGGAAGGGGACACCTTCCTCAAGGTACAGGGTCCATTCCCTGCCATCCGGGCTGGATTCCCAGCTCTTGGCCAGACGGGGGATGCGTGCGTTGGTTACCGAGTCAATCCCTATCAGAGTTTCGGAGTAGGGGTCAAACTGGTAGTAGGAGGGGCGGCCGACAGTCCAGTGCCGGTTGGTCTCCTGCACTTCGCCCAGGGCGTATATCACCCGGTCCACCTTGGTTTCCACCGGACCGGCGCTAACGGGTATGGGCGTAGGAGTGGCGATAACCGTCCTTTCAACAACGGTTTCCTTGGGTACTTCCTTGACTACCTCGACTTCCTTGAGTACCTCGACTTCCCTGACAATCTCTTTTTCTACTTCGACAGGGACTTCTACCTCGCGGACGACCTCTTTTTCTACTTCAACAGGGACTTCTACCTCGCGGACAACCTCCCTGACCTCGGGAGCGGAACTGCCGCAGGCCACCACGAAGGCGAGCACACTAATTAAAGCACCAGCTAATAGTGCGCGGGGTCCCTTTTTCGACCAAAAACCCATATTAAAATTACCTCCCCAATTCTTAACTTGGGATACAAGCCTCCGGAAGGCAAGAACGCCTTGTCCTCCCGGAAATCTGACCGAGTATATCCCTCTATTTTTCAGGGTTTCAATAGGCAATATTCATCTATATCTGGCGTAATAATGAATGCAATCATCTATATACGAGGATCAGTAGCGAAGTGAACTGTATAAACAGACGGCTTTCTCGCATAATTCAGTAAGACATCTGTGATCTATAGCGGTAGGGCGATCTTGCAGAGCGCCGTTTGCGCGAATATCGCTACTGGGCTCCCTTCAACAAATCCCAGTGACCGGTCCTGGATGAAAGATGCCAGGGAAGCTCCACTTCTCCACCACCTCAGTGTTGTACATGACCATCAAGCGAAACCGAAGAAGGGAATGTCGGCAAAGCGGTAGAACGGGTCGTCGCCAATCTCCCGGATCAACCGGTCTATGACCGCGCGGTCAACTGTCTCCAGGCCGATGTAATTCAGGTATTTCTGGCAATTCTGGTCCTGGCGGTCGGTCTCGTAACCTTCGCCGTTACCGGTTGCGGCAAAGCTCCACACCGGAATGCGGGTGGTCAGGGACCGCATGGCGATAACGTTGCCCCATCCGCCCTTCTTGATGAAGTCGCCCCTGGCCCGGTGTTTCTCTTGCCATTGGTACATTCTGAATGCAAAGCAAATCTCGGTGCCCTCTTGCGAAAAAGCGCGTCGAAAGGGCTCTGGCAGTTTTGCAGTGGGGCGGGCGATACGAAGAGGAATACCGAGTATTGACATACCCATATGGGTAGAATATATTGCCTAAACGCTAAGGCCAGGCGGGATTGGTGACTCTTGGCCTTTTTGTCTTGTGTTCTTTCTAATAGCCAGATCGGGGGTTTACAGGTAGTAGCTTACCCGACCTGAAGCCCTCAGGAAAAGCAATATGCAACGCTTCATATTGGTTCGGCTGCTCCACTCGATAATCGCCCTGATGGCTGTGAGCATCATTGTCTTTGGGTTGGGACGCATGTCAGGGGATCCGCTGGACACCCTGCTGGACGTGGATGCCACTGCCGAAGACTACGCCAGGGTTCGGGCTTACTGGGGTCTGGACAAGCCCCTTCACATCCAGTACTTCACCTATGTCGGCAACTTTGCCACGGGCAAGTTCGGCGAGTCCATTCGTTTCTCCGGTAAGGACGCTCGCGAACTGCTGTGGCAGCGTCTTCCCGCAACCATCGAACTGGCAGCCATCGCCCTGGTGGTCAGCGCCGTAATTGCCGTCCCGCTTGGTGTAATCGTCGCGGTAAAGAAAGATACGGGCATAGATTTTGCCGGGAAGATTATTGCCCTTTTAGGTCAATCTCTCCCCAACTTCTGGATTGCGCTCATGCTGATGTGGGTGTTTGCCGTCCAACTGGGATGGCTGCCTACTTCAGGCAGAGGCACCTGGAAGCACTTGCTCATGCCCGGCATTGCGCTGGGTTATTTCCAGGTGGCGGCCCTGATGCGCCTGACCCGCTCCTCTATGCTGGAGGTGCTGGACACCGAATACATCAAGCTGGCGCGCATCAAGGGACTACGAGAGAGTTCCGTAATCTGGAAGCACTCGCTTCGCAACGCCCTCATCGCGCCCATTACATATTTTGGGCTGATTCTGGGCGGCGCCATGACCGGTTCGGTGGTTATTGAGTCAATCTTCTCCTGGCCCGGTGTGGGACTGCTTGCTATCGACGCCTTGAGAGCCAAGGATTTCTCGGTAGTTCAGTCGGTAGTAATTTTCTTTGCTGCCATATACATTGGCGCCAACCTGCTCGTGGATATTGCTTACGCATACCTGGACCCGCGCATACGCTACACCCACTAGGGAGATAGCGAAGGCGGAGGAGATTTTATCCTATGGCAAATTTGGCAGTACGGGGCGCCGTTCCTGGCGCAAGGACCGCTGGCCAGGTCTGGCGGGCCCTGGGCTCCGCGCGACGGTACCCCATTATCCCGGTGGCCATTCTTCTTTTTGTTCTGGTGTTGCCGGCCATATTCGCCGGCTGGGTTGCCCCCCACGATCCGGTGGTAGGCAGCCTGGCCGATCGGCTGGCTCCGCCCTTCTGGGTTGAAGCCGAAGGGGAAGGCATTTTTGCCACGAAGGCTGGTACCACCAAGCATCTCCTGGGCACTGACAAGCAGGGCAGGGACATTCTCAGCCGCATCGTTTACGGCGCCCGGGTCTCGCTGACGGTAGCGGCCATATCCATTTTCCTGGCTGGCACCATAGGCACCATCCTGGGCATGGTCGCCGGTTATTTCGGCGGAAACATCGACCACATTGTAATGCGGGCGGTGGACATCTGCCTTTCCATGCCTGCGATCCTGTTTGCCCTGGTACTGGCGGTGGTGCTGGGGCCAAGCTTCCAAACGGTGATTATCGTCATTGTGTCCATCTTCTGGTCACGCTACGCCCGGCTGGTCCGGGGAGAAACCCTGAGCATCAAGGGCCAGGACTTTGTGGCCCGCGCCAAGGTTGCGGGGGCATCCAACGTGCGGATCATCTTCCGGCACGTCTTCCCTAATATAGTGAACACCATCATCGTTCTGGCCACCCTGGAAGTGGGTCAGGTCATATTGCTGGAATCGACCCTCAGCTTCCTGGGCGCCGGTCTGCCCCGCCCCACGCCGGCCTGGGGCCTGATGGTGGCCGACGGCAGGGAACTGCTGGTAACGTCGTGGTGGCTGACCGTCTGGCCCGGCACCGCAATTCTGCTGTCCGTGCTGTCCATGAACCTGCTGGGTGACTGGCTTCGCGACCGGCTTGACCCCAAACTGCGCAACGTTTAGATACGCCAGCAGTTGTAATCCTGTAAACCTGCCTGCCCCCGCCGACCGTTCTGGACTGCGGGGGCAAGTCTTATCACTTACGGACAACGCGGGGGGCCTTCGGACTCCGTCTGTTGCAGGACGGCAAATCCTGCAACGCGTCCGCGCCGTATAAGTGGTAAATCTCTCTTACGTGGCGAGTGTTCAAATGAGCGTTATTACTCGCAAAGTCCGTTTCATCATCCCCGGCGCAGTCGGTCTGGCCCTGTTGTGGCTGAGCGCCGTCGCATGTTTTCCCGGATCGCCCACACCCGCGCCGGAGGTCGCCGCGCCCGCAGAGCAAGTACGGGAAGTAACCGCGGCCCCGACACTGGAACCCACAGTCGCGCCGCCGTCGAATACACCCACTGCGGTCCCCACGCCAACCCAGGCGTCGGCCGTAGCAGAGGAAGAACCCACAGCGATACCGGAAATCACGGAACCTGTTGAGGCAGAGCCTTCGGCGGCCAGCAAGGCGATATTTGACAACATTGGCCAATTGGAGGAGCGGGCCTTCAGCTATCTCAGCGAACTGGCGGAAGACCTGGGCCCCCGGACCAGCGGCACCGACCTGGAGCTGGAAGCAGCGGAGTTCCTGGTACAGCGGCTTGAAGAACTGGGCTATGACCCTGAGGTGCAGGACTTTTCGTGGGATGCTCCCACGGCCAGCTTCAGCGCCGACGTACCCGAACAGCAGGAACTGGAGGCCAACACCCTGAGCGGAACCGCCGGGGGAAGAGCCGTCGGGCCCCTGGTATTTGTGGGACTGGGCAAGCCGGGAGATATGCCATCAGAAGGACTGGAAGGCAAAATCGCCCTGATCGAACGAGGGGAGATTACCTTCGGCACCAAGGTGGCCCAGGTAGCCAGCGAGGGAGCCGTGGCCGCCGTAATCTTCAACAACGTGTCCGGTTCCTTCCGGGGCCACGCTGGGGGGCCGCAGCCAGATTCCCGCCATTTCACTTTCCCGGGCCGACGGACTGGAACTGAAGGAGTTGCTGGACCAGGGCGAGGTCGTCGAGGCGACGGTGGCGGTGGAGGACAACGCCATTCCTTCGCGCAACTTGATAGCCGAGATTCCCGGAACCGGCGAAGGGGTCATCGTGCTGGGGGCGCACTACGACACCGTGCCCAACTCAGTGGGGGCATCGGATAATGCCTCCGGAATGGGAGCACTGATGGCCGTGGCCGAAGCTGTGGCCGGGCGTTCCTTCCCCTTCACCCTGCGCTTCATCGCCTTTGGCTCGGAGGAGACAGGCCTGCACGGCAGCGAGTACTACGTCGAAAGCCTGCCAGCAGAAGACCTGGACGACATTTTCCTTATGATCAACCTGGACTCGGTGGGATCCGGCGCTCACCTGCGCGTTTCCGGTGACCGGTGGGCCGCCAGCCACGTGCTGGAGACCGCCAATCGGGAAGCCCTTTCCATCGCCGGAAGGACGGGCAGCGCGCGGGGCGCCAGCGACCATCTTCCCTTCCGAGAGGCCTGGGTGCCCATCATTTACTTCCAGGCCGATGACCTGCATCGCATCAACTCGCCGGAAGACACTATGGAACACATCAACCCCGAACTGCTGGGCGACGTTACGGCCCTGGTGCTGGACTTGCTGGAGAACGCCGACCAACTGGCCGGGTACGGCGAATAGGGTTCAATTCGGTTAAGTCCTGGGTGGCATCGGGCAGAATCAGGACAGGCTTGTCGAACCACGAACGGACAGCCCTTCGGCAGGATCAGGGCAAAGGGAAGAGTTGGCGCCCTGCAGATAATCGTAAGACCGCGCCCGACGGTCCGAGCGGGAGTCCCGCAGCGGGCGGGTTGTGATAGACTCAACACCTAGCGACGGCGCAAGCGCCGATCCCAATGTTGAGGAGAGCAACCATGGCCCGCACTCCCGCCTCTCGCATCCAGCGAGTGCAGCCACCGGCCACCCTTACCGCCGGAGAAAAGGCCCGCCAACTGGCCAGGCAGGGTCACGATGTCATAGACCTGGGCCAGTCCAGCCCCCACCACGTTACGCCGCAACACATCATTGACGCCGGTGTTCAGGCCCTGAACCAGGGGCTCACCAACATCAGCTCTTCACGGGGCCTGCCCGAATGGCGGCGGGCCATGGCCCAAAAGCTGCGGGCCCACAACGGCCGCACCGTGGATCCCGACGGGGACATCCTGGTAACCCCCGGCAGCAAGATGGGCCTGTACGACGCTATCAACGCCTACATTGAGCGGGGCGACGAGGTATTGGTGCTTGAGCCGACCTGGGTCAGCTTCCGCCAGCAGGTGGAGATGGCGGAAGGAACGCCCGTGGCAGTACCCCTCAGCGAAGAGGAGGAGTACTACATCAGCTACGAGCAGCTTGAGGAGTACGTCACCCCCCAGACCAGGATGATTATTATCAACAACCCCAACAACCCCACGGGGCGGGTTTACACCCTGGAGGAACTGGAGGCGGTGGCCCGGGTAGCCCGGGAGCATGATCTCCTGGTGGTCTGCGATGAGACCTACGAGTACTTCACCTACGATTCCAGCAGCCACCTGACCATTGCCAACCTGGACGGCATGGCCGAGCGGACCTTGACCAGCTACACCTTCACCAAGGCCTACTCCATGGCCGGCTGGCGGCTGGGGTGCATTGTGGCCCAGTCCGACCTGCTGGACCCGCTGCTGAAAGTCCAGGAACAGACGGCGAGCTTCGTTTCTCCCTTTGTGCAGATGGCCGGGGTGGCCGCGCTGCAGGGCCCGCAGGACCACGTGGCGCGGTGGCGGGAGGACTGCAACGAGTTGCGCATCCGGTGCGCCGACCGCCTCTACCAGGTCCCCGGGATCCATTGTCCCCTGCCCGAAGGCGCAACCTTCCTGTTTCCCCGTTATTCGGCGGACCTGACCTCGGCCGAACTGGCAGACCTGCTGGTAGAACAGGAGGGCGTGGTAGTGACTCCTGGCGCCGGCTTCGGGGAGAGTGGCGAGGGTCACTTCCGCATTGCCCTCATGCGCTCACCCGCCGAACGGGTGCTGGAAGGCGTCGAACGCATAGCCCGCATTCTGGAAAGCTTGTAGCCGAATCGGAGTCACACATTGACCCCCAGAATAGACAGGATGAAATACTAAAGTAGAAACAAAATCATCCTGTACATCCTGTTAATCCATGTTAAATAAACGAGAGAGGGGATGAAAGTTCACCTGGTTGACGGGACTTACGAGTTGTTCCGGGCCTTCTTCGCCATGCCCTCCATTTCTGCGCCCGATGGCCGCGAGGTGGGCGCGGTGAGGGGCCTGGTGCAGACCCTTGTCAGCCTGCTCCGTCAGCCCGACGTCTCCCACGTTGCCGTGGCCTTCGACAGCGAAATCCTTTCTTTCCGCAACCAGCTTTTTGACGGGTACAAGACGGGCGAGGGAACGCCTCCGGAGCTGCTGACCCAGTTTCCCCTGGCGGAACGGGCGGCGGCGGCTTTGGGCCTGGTCGTGTGGCCGATGACGGAGTTTGAGGCGGACGATGCCCTGGGCGCGGCGGCGGTCCGCTGGCAGGACGAGCCCGGGGTGGAGCAGATTGTCCTGTGCTCGCCGGACAAGGACCTGTCGCAAGTCATACGGGGTGACCGCGTGGTTGCCCTCGACCGGCGCAGGGAAACGATAATGAACGAAGCCGGAGTACGCGAAAAGTTTGGTGTGTCACCCGCCTCCATCCCCGATTACCTGGGGCTGGTGGGCGACAGCGCCGACGGCATCCCAGGCATTCCCCGCTGGGGCGCCAAGAGCACCGCCCAGGTGCTGGACCACTACGGCCACATCGAGGCCATCCCCGCCGATGCCTCCGACTGGGCCATCAACGTGCGCGGCGCCAAATCCCTGGCCGCCAGCCTGGCCGACAACATGGAAGCAGCCCTCCTCTACCGCCACCTGGCCACCCTCCGCCTCGACGTCCCCATCGCGGAAATAGTTCCGGACCTGGAATGGCAAGGCGCCCACCAGGATCCCTACCAGCACCTCTGCGATGAGCTGGGGTTTGGCCGGCTGCGGGAAGGGGTGGGGAAGTGGCGTTGATAGGGTTGTACCTCGGGCCTGGTTAGGCTTGTTCCACGTCGATTGTAATCCGGCAGTGGTCACTTGAGCCCCACTCTTCAATTTCGTTTAATGCCCTGACCTGTATTCCCTGATGGAATCCTTTTGACGCAAACACATAATCAAGTTGGTTTTGGGCCGTTTCTTTGGTTTCTCTCGTGGTGAAGTAAGTTGGGACATTAGCTGTGTCCTTAGGCAGGCCAACTGCTGGTGGGTTGGCCTGCCTGCCGTGAGGGTACCTCGGACCTATAAATTCCAAGCCGATTGACCGCATTCTGTCGAATACACTCTGTGCACGCTGAGGGAGTTCCAAGTGGTGCCCTTCTAGCGCTCCATATATGACGTTTAGATCGCCTGCCGCCAAAATACGGTGGGTTGCAGGGTTTAGGTGACCAATAAACGCACTTATGTCAGAGATTATCCGATGTGTCGACGCATCGGAATAGATCCTTATTTGTCGACGATAACTTGCAGGATGTATGTTCAACCAGCGGGAATACATTGAAAAGGCTAGAAACGGTTCTTGGCCGTCTAGCGGGATAATTCGAGCTGCAGCGACGGTTCCGGGACAGCTCACGGCGATTTCATCCTCCGCAACATTCCCTTCAAATCCAGTTTGACGAAACCGCTGGATTTCAACTCTATCAGACAATCTTACGATCATTGGCCATCGATCATAGCTCGCCGACTGTGCCCCATAGTGATGAGGTTCGCCAATCTCCAGACGACCGGCAACCTCATCAGGTACAGAACCCACTTCCTGTAACAAGGCTATGTCTGCATCCGTCTCCAGCAAATCACGCCAAGGTTGGCTCCGCTTTCCCATGTTCCAACTGATTATTTTGATCAAATTAACTTCCCCTGTAAGTTCTATCAACAACGAAACCTGATAGGTTTGCTAGCCAAGACACCTTAAGAAACATGATCAGATGCACTCATTTACATTCGTGGACTAATCACACCCCCGCCGCCTCCACCGGGTAATCCTCCCTCATACCCGTATCCCCCGGCTGAATCACAAAGTCCCGCCGGTCGCGGTACAGTCGGGCCCGATTCAGCACGTAGTCTTCAACCCGCGCCACGTCCCAGTCAAATTCATCGTATGGGACCATAATCCAATACTTGTGCTCGCCTATGAACAGGTAAGTGTTTTCCATGTTAAAGAAACGACATGACACGCCCTCCCCGGCCTTCCACCGCTCAACAATAAGTGCCAGCAAGTCGGCGCAGTTGTCCTTGCTGGTAAGCACGTACTCATGGGGCCACGTCTCCCGATAAGTTACCGCCTCCCGCCAAGGGGCCCGTTCAATCAGGTCAACCAGCGTATTAGGCATTCTGCACACCTCCACTTCCAACGTTTGGATGATGTTAGCATCGGTGGCATTGCTGTCAATTGGCAACTGTCACTATGGTAGTCTCACCCACCGGCGACGGCAGCGTTTGTTCTATTTGGAAGGACAAATCAGTTATACTCTCGGCAATTCTCAACCCCACAAGGAGGCCCCCCATGACCACCAACCGCAGCGACCGGCACGTGGACACCATTGTCGTAGGAGGCCAGATTGTTACCTCCTCCCAGGTTTACGAGGCCTCCATTGCCATTGACGGGGGCGAAATCGCCGCCATCGGGCCAGAAAATCTGCTGCCCCCGGCGGACAGGTACATCGACGCCTCCGGCATGTTCGTGCTGCCCGGGCTGATCGACTGCCACGTCCACCTGGACGGCCACGACAACTATGCCCTGGGGTCGCTGGCCGCCGCCCACGCCGGCCTGACCACGCTGGTCCCCTTCGGCACCTACAACCTGGAGGGCGACGAGACCCTGCCCGAAGCCATCAACCGCTGCCGCGAGGAGGTGGAACGCACGGCGGTCACCGACTTCGCCTTCCATTTCATCCTGCAAAATCGGCCAAACATCCTTAACAGCCTGCCCGAGGCCCTGGACATGGGCGTCAAGTCCTACAAGATGTTCATGACCTACAAGAAGCGCCCCTACCGGATGTGCGACGACGACTACATCTGCCAGTCAATGGAAATGGTGGCGAAGGGAGGCGGCGTACTGCAGCTTCACTGCGAAAGCGGCAACATCATCGAGTACCTGGAGAACAAGCTACTTTCGGAAGGGCACACCCACCCTACCGACTTCCCTTCGGCCTGCCCCGACTGGGCCGAGGAAGAAGCCATCAACCGGGCGGTGAAGATGGCAGCGGCCACCAACTGTCCCACCTACGTGGTGCACCTGAGCACCCAGCTTGGCCTGGAGCGGATCAAGCAGGCCCAGGCCATGGGACAGCGCATCTGGACCGAGTCTTGCCCCCAGTACCTGCTGCTGTCCGACGAGGAGATGGCCAAGTACGGCCCCCTGGCCAAGATTGGACCGCCCCTGCGACCGGCGGACGGTCCGGACCAGGACGCCCTGTGGCGCGGCCTGGAGCAAGGCCACATCTCCATCACCGCCAGCGACCATGCCCCCTACCCCCAGGAGTTGAAGCAGGTGGGCTGGGACAACATTTTCGTGGATGCAAATGGCGCCTCGGTGCCCTTCGGATCGCCGGGGGTGGAGACCCTAGTGCCCCTGATGTACAGCGAGGGGGTGGTAAAGCGAGGGCTACCCATTTGGTGGCTGGCGCGGGTAATGTCGGAGAACCCTGCCCGCGTCTTTGGCCTCTACCCCCGAAAGGGAGTTATACAGGTGGGTTCCGACGCCGACCTGCTGATACTGGACCCGGGGAGCGACCGCATCATTACTTCGCGTGACCACCACAGCAACGCCGGTTACACCCTGTTCGAGGGGTGGCAGGTGCAGGGTCGCCCCCACATGACGCTGCTTCGGGGACAGGTGCTGCTCAACCAGGGCGTACTGGAACAGCAGCCCGGCTACGGTGGCTTCCTGGCAAGCGGCTCACCCCGTTCACCCCTGGGTGGTCCGGTGAGGTAAACGCCTCAACTGTTGAAGTTTTCTCCCACGAAGGCCACGAAGATTAGGGCCACGAAGAGTCACGAAAAAGAAACAGGCAGACAAGGAACGCCCCCGGACATTCAGTCCGGGGGCGTTTTGCTTAACCGGTTAAGCGGTAAGGGGGTCGGCTGTTTACTGCGTCCAGGTCATGGTGTTGATCAGGATGCGGCGGCCGCCGGGCATGTTGACGAACTCCAGGTCCTTGTTGACGCCCCAGACGGAGACGATCTCCATCATGGGAAGCTGCAGCAGGTTCTCGGAGAACAGCTCGTAAGCCTCGGTCATCAGCTCGCGCCGATCTTCACCGGTAGATGCCAGGGCCTGCTGGCCAAGGGCGTGCCACTCGGCGTTGCAGTTCTTGGACCGGTTGGAAGCGCAGCTCATGTAGAAGTTGATCTGGCGACCGAAGTCGAAGTACTCGCCACCGGGGGCGAAGAAGACCAGTCCGGGGGAAGCGCCGGTGCGCGGCGGGTCATTCTGCGGTACCGCAGCGGCGGCGTCTACGGAGGAAGCTCCGGCATCAATCTGTTCATCGTAGGTGACGGCCGGGCCGGTCAGGTGGCGGTCACGCCACACGCTGCCCTCCACAATCTGGGCTTCCACGTTCAGGCCCACGTCCTGCCAGAAGGTAATCAGGGACTCGGTAATTTCCACGTCCTTGGCATAGCGGCCGGCGCGGGTCCAGAACTGGATGGTGTTTTCCGGGTTGTAGTTGGCCTGGGCCAGGAGTTCCTGGGCCCGTTCGGGGTCGTAACCGTAGATGGGCTGCCAGTTGTCCTCGTTCACTCCCAGGGTTCCGGGGATGCCGTTGGGACCGCTGGAGCAGCGGGACTCGGGGCCGAAGAAGGCCAGGGCCAGTTCTTCGCAGTTGATGGCGTGGGTCAGGGCCTGGCGGACTTCCAGCTTCTGCAATTCAGGGTGCCAGATGGTGTCCACGTTGATGGTGTACACCTCGCCGGATACAACCTTGACCGTCTTGCCGTGTTCGCTGTTGTTGATCGGGTCGGCCTGGTCAATGGACACGGCCCAGGACAGGTCGGCTTCACCGGTCTGGATCATGGCGGAGCGGACGGTTTCCTCTTCGCGCCAGATGTAGGTTGCGTCCTTGATGGAAGGCGCCTGGGTGATGAAGTCGACGGGCTGAGGCTCAATGTAGTTCTCATTGGCGGTCAGCGTAATGGACTCGCCGCGAACGTACTCATCCCAGACATAGGGGCCCCAGCCGATCACCTGGGCGGAGGCGTCCCGCTCTTCCTGGGAAACGTTCTGGTGGTAGCCAGGGGCTACGAAAATGTGGAACTGCCCGAAGCGGGGCAGCACCGGGCAACCCGCGGCGCTGGTGCAGACAAAGTCCACCGTCATGTCGTCAATGACCTCGGCCTTGGCATCGCGCACCTGGGAATAGGGCTGGTATTCAACGTTGCCGCCCAGCTGATTGATGGTATAGGCAGCGGCTTCCGCGTTCCAGGGCTCACCATTGTGGAATTGAACGCCCTCGCGCAGGGACAGGCGCCACTTGTTGGGCTCTATCTGTTCAAAACCGGTGAAACCGGCAGTGGCAGTATCGGTGAAGTCTGGCCCGAAGAAAGAAATGGGCTGGGCAACGTTGTGGACTATCTGGTTGGGGTACAGGGTCGTGCTGAGCCAGGGGTCGGGAATCGAAGGCTCTTCGTTGATAACGATGATTACGTCATCCCGGGCGGCTTCCACCATGGCCTCGGTAGGACGGGGCGTAGGCTGGACCGTAGGTACCGGGGTGTTAGTCGGGGCCGGGGTGTCTTCCATGGATTCGGAAGGGGAGCTGGAATCGGCCATGGCCTCGCTGCTGGAGCTGCTGGAATCGGTCATCGAGCCGGAATCCATGCTTTCGGCGGGAGCGGCAGGCTCAGCCGGACCGGCAGGCGCCTCGGCGGGGGCGGCTGGGGGAGCGGAGGTGGGTGCTTCTGCTCCGCCACAGGCGATCAGGAAAATAGATGTAATTGCTGTCAAAGCGACCAGCAAGCGCCCAATGCGCCGCCGGCCTTTGGTTCTTGGAATCACTGAGTATGTTCCTCCCTAATTCTTAAAGTTAAGCTTTCCGCAAAGCCCATTCAGATAATCCACAAATACGTTAAAGGTTAATACCGATTAAGTCAATTGCTTGACGTATTTCGTTAAAATATTCATTTCTCTAGCCAGTCGTCCTTCACATTTATCCCCGCAATTACGCTTAAGCAAGGAACTGCGGAGAATTCAAGGGAGAGGTCGAAAAAAACCAGGGGTTCAGCATGCGCAAAAAAGTATGTGCGGCTGGCAAAAGGGTTGCAATACCTCGTCAGACCAGAGCGGCGAAGGGAAACAAGAGGCTACGGGTTGCAGAGGACCGGCGCTATGCCTGCTCCCTGGGCAGCGGCAGACTTGCCTGCTCCAGTTGCAGCAGACGGGCCTTTACCGACAGGCCTCCCGCGCCGTAACCGTGCAGGTCGCCGTTGCTGCCGATGACCCGGTGGCAGGGGATTACCAAGGCCAGGGGATTTCTTGCCATGGCCTGGCCGGCAGCCCTGGCGGCGTTGGGCCGGCCGGCCTCGGCAGCCAGCCAGGCGTAACTGCGGGTTTCTCCGGCGGGTATGCCCCGGCATGCTTCCCACGCCGCGGCAAAGAAGGAGGGCGCGCCACTCAGGTCCAGGACTATCTCGGCAAGAGCGCCGGCATCGCCCTGGAAGTACCGGTCCAGGCACTGGCGGGCCTGGGGGAAGGCCGAGTCGTCCTGCTCGGAACCCCGAATGTCATTCTCCATGTCTTCCAGCAACTCTTCCGGCGTGGGTTTCATGGACAGGCGCGACAGTCCGTCGTCGCTGCCGGCCATGCCGATCCAGCCCTGGGGCCCGGGGAAAATGCAGTGCTTCCTGGCGCTCATGCTTGCGCTCCTTCGGTGGTTTGTCTCCTGCTCTGCAGCATGTGGAACAACAGGGGCATCCGGATTTCCAGCCAGGCCTGCACCAGGCGGTCCGCGTCTTCTTCTGTCGTTTCCCGCCTTCCGTACAAATGGCCCACGTAACTGCGGCCTATAATCGACAACTGCTGCCGGTGGTCCGGCATTTCTCCGTAGAGGCGCTCCATGTACTGGAACGGTGTCTGGTAGCTGGCGGGCCCCACGGCGTTCAGACGGCCCAGGTTGGCCAGGCGGCGGAAGGCGACCTCCGGGTCGGGCGAAGGCGAAAGGAACCTGCGCCACAGGAACCAGGTTGTCAAGCCCATGGCTGCCATGAAAGCAAGGACTCCGCCGATCCAGGGCAGGTATTGTTGCAGCAATTGAATAATCTGTGAACCCTCCTCAAGGCCGGCCGGGCTCTCGGGAAAGAAATCTTCCTCGCAGTCTTCCTCGTCCTCAAATTCGCACAGGGGTATTTCCAGCGCCGTCGAGGTCAGGCCGGAGAGGTCGAAACCCTCCTCCGCTACTGGCCGCATAGCTACGGGAATGCTGGAGCCAGGCGTGGGTTCAAAACTTATCCAGCCATAGCGGGGGAAGAACACCTCCACCCAGCCGTGGCTGTGGCTGTCGGTAACAACATAGACTTCATGGTCCGGTACCTGGTTGCCCACGGTGTACCCCGTAACCATTCGGGCCGGTATGCCCTGGGTGCGGAGCAGGACTGTCATGGCCGATGCAAAGTACTCGCTGTAGCCCGTCTTCTGCTCGAACAGGAAGTAGTCCACGCCATCGGCATCGTAGGGTGGCGGTTGGATGGACAGGGAGTAGGGCAGGGTCTTCAGGTGCGCCTCGATGGCCTTGGCCTTGTCGTAAGGGGTGTCGGCCTCCGCTGCCAGTTCCCGTCCCAGGTCCCGCACTCTCTGCGGAAGTTCCGGCGGCAGCGCCGTGTACTTGTCCAGCGCCCAGGTGGGATAGTCCAGGCCGGCCAGTCGCAGGTCTTCGGCGGTGGCCAGTGACACTGACGAAGTGACCTCGTAGGTCTCGCCCCGCTTGAATTCCTTGTCGGCCGAGCGTATGGACAGGGTGTCGGGCTGCTCGGGCAACACCTCTGCCAGGGTAACTTCCCGCACGTGGTCTCCATCCCTGGCGACATCCACCAGGTGAAAGCCATCGGGCACCGACTGGGCAAGCTGGGACCGCCCCGCCGTCGGTCCGGCCTCGCGGAGGACCCGGTCCAGGTTGACGGAAGCAATGTCCAGCTTGGGGTACGATTGTCCCAGCTGCAGCGGCCCGCTCAGGTCAATGTTATAGACGGGTGAATCGTAAGTTTCGATACGCACATCCCTGTCGGAAGAAATGATCTGTCCTCCGGCAAAGAGATTGCGGGTGCGGTAGTTGGTCGTAAGGGTATGGGTGACCTCGAACCGCTTCTCATAAGGCTGGGGCACGGAGTGGCTGGGAGTCCAGTCCGTGGGCTGCAACTCCGTATTTTCGGACATCCAGCCCTTGGGGGTGTAGGTGCCGTAGCTCCGAGCCTTCCAGTACATGGCCACCGGCGACTCCACCTGCAACACGGGAGTGGTGGTGGGATTGATGGTCCCCTGGAAGGCCATCACATCGCTCCAGATACGGTATGGCAGGGGTTTGCGCGCGGGCAGACCGGCGAAGAGGCGGTTAAAGTCCTCTTCAAACTGCACATAGGGAGACCGCGTGTACTCGTAAACATCGTGGGCCTCCTGCCAGAACCGGTCGCCGGGCACAATCCTGGGAACTACCAGGAATGCAACCAGCAATACCATGAAGGTCACAATCACGCTGTCTGAAATCGATAGTATCCCCAGGTGGCTGTCGGCCTGAAAGCCCCGTTCTCGCCACTCGTTCAGGCGTCGAACGGCCTGCACCCGAGCCACCAGCAGCAGGCCAGTGAACAGGTAAAATACGAGATACGTGATTCCCTCTGAGGGCAGGAATGTGAGGTTGCTGAGCAACGCCGCGCCCCCCAGCGCGAAGACACCCCAGAAGCTGCGGTAGCGAGAGAAGACCCAGGCGGCGAGATAGCCGGCCAGCCAGGTAAGGCACATCAGGGCAAAGGCGAATGGCACTCGGTCAATGTTGATGCCGCCGGCTTGTGCAGCTGCCCACCACAGGCCCAGCCGGTCGTAGAGTTCGGCAGCGCTAGCCAGTTCGATGCCCTCGCCCTCAAAGCCGGTGAGTTGCGCCGTAACGACCCAGAGGCCGATGAGCACACCCAGCGGCAGCAGCAAAGCTCCCCAGACAGGTATCCGGGAAAGCGCCAGTCCCGTCGCCATTGCTATCAGTATCAGGGTTTCCAGGCTGGGCGTGGGTACCCAGTCGCCTCCCCTGTCCACCGACCAGGCTACTACCAGCAGGTTTAGGGCCAGCAGAAACACCGCGGCCCAACCGTCGGCGGGACGGCCATAACGCCACAACCAGAGGGCTCCCTGAACTATAGGGTAGAAGGACAGCTTCCTGCCCTCCGTCGATGAAACAGCAGGGCTGGCGGAGGTCTGGCTGCCTGTGGTCTGGGCGGCGCTGGTCACGACGAACTCCCGGAGTCCTGGGGTTGGTCGGCTCCCTGGAATACATACTGGGGCTGTGGCGACCCGGCGGACTGCCCGCTGCCGTCATCCTCTCGTTCCCCAGTATATTGCCGGGGAGCGAAGAAGGCGTAGGGCTGGTCAAAGGCAGGTACCTGCAATGCTTCGTTCAGGGGGCGCCCGCGCCGCACCAGGTACACGGGGATGTCGTTGGAATGCAGAAAGTCCATCGGCGACTGAACTTCCTCAGGGGCTCCGAAGTCTGTGGGCTCCACATAAACCACCGCGACATTGACTCCGTCCCGTCGCAGGCTGGCCAGGGCGGGTATCCATTCGGAGCGGCGGGAAGGCGTTATCACCGTCAGGGCATTGAAGCGGCTCAGGTGGGGCTGCAGGTCGTATATGAACCGCTCCAGGGTCAGGTTGCCCCGTGCCCGTACGCCGGCCAGCGCTTCCATCAGGTTGCCCAGGTGGCTGGGACCGGACCCCGGCCGCATCAGCCAGGTCTGGTCACCGTTGGTGGCCATTCCCACCGGCATGGAAAGCTGGTCGAACCGTTCGATGAGCGAGGCCGCGATGGTTACCGACAGTTCTTCGCTGTTGTCCACCGGATCGTCGCCCACGTGGGAACTGCGCTGCATGTCCAGCAGCACCCAGCTTTCCGCAGAAATGCCCATGTCAAATTCCTTGACCATCAGGCTGTTCATGCGGGCGGTATAGGGCCAGTGGATCTGGCGGACGCTGTCGCCGTAAACGTACTCCCGCACCCCGGAAGACTCCGGGGTAATGTGGTCGGCACGGCGGGTAACGCGGTGGTCGCTGGGCAGAAAAGCGAAGCGGGGGTCCAGGTCGGGCAGCGGCTCCGTGGACGGGAACACCACGTACTGCTCCGATTCCAGGAACCGGCGGCTCAGCCGGAACAGCCCGAAGGGGTCCTGGCTGGTAACCTCTAGCACGCCAGTGCTGAATACACCTCTGCGGGCCAGGTAGGTCTCAATGCGCCAGCTGCGGGACTGGTCCCGCAACATGGCGATGCCCCGGCCGGTGGTGTAACCAGGAACATCGGTTACTTCGCGCACTTCCAGCCACGACTTGGGAAAACGGAAGCGGTTGGTTACCTGTACCTGTCCCTCCAGGTAGCCACCCACCTGGCCCCGGTGGGAAAGGCGGGTCAACCGCACCTGGAGACCCTGCAGGTTAATCCAGGCCCAGAACAGGCCAAAGATCAAGACCAGGGCAATGACATAAAGGAAACGGTAGAAAAAGGAAAAGCCGGTGCCCAGGGTGTAGAAAGTAACTACCCCCAGCAGGATCAAGATGCCGATAGTCCGCTTGCTCACAGTCCGGTTACCTGCAGAATTGCATACGGCTGGAAATTAGCTGGGCAAGAATACCATAAAAGTATAGTGAACCGAAATATCGGCGTTTCGATTTCGAGTGACGCCCTAAGGGAAAGGTTTCAGCAGGGCAGAATGGACAACCCCTGGTCGGCCATCGCCCCCTATACCTGCGCCATGCCAGGAACGGTAACCTGGTTGAGCAGGTCGTTGATCAGATCGTCGGGGCGGATTCCCCGCATCCTGGCCGAGGGGGACAGAACAAGACGGTGAGCCAGGACCGAGGAAGCTAGCGATTTGACGTCGTCGGGAATTACATAGTCGCGGTCCTGCACCAGGGCCATGGCCCGGGCTATACGGAACAAACCCAGGGTGGCCCGGGGCGAGGCGCCCAGGGCAACGTCCCGGTGGTTTCGCGTCGATTCGGTCAGGGACACTATGTATTGGCGGACCAGCCGGTCCACGTACACTTCTTTGGCCGCTTCCTGCAGGGCTGTCACCTCTTCCGGCGTGGCCACCGGCTCCAGGGAGTCGATGGGATTGGTAAGCTCCTGCCGCTCGATAATCGCCATTTCTTCGTTGAAGTCGGGATACCCCAGGCTGAGGCGCATCAGGAATCTGTCCAGCTCCGCCTCGGGCAGGGGAAAAGTGCCTTCGTATTCAATGGGGTTCTGGGTGGCCACCACCATGAAGGGCGGAGCCAGGATGTGGGACACACCGTCCACCGTTACCTGCAACTCTTCCATGGCTTCCAGCAGGGCCGCCTGGGTTTTGGGGGTGGCGCGGTTGATTTCGTCGGCCAGTACCACCTGGGACATAATCGGGCCGGGACGAAAGGCAAAATCCCCGTTCTGCTGGTTATAAACGGAAATACCGGTCACGTCGCTGGGCAGCAGGTCGGGGGTGAACTGGATGCGCTGGAAAGAACAGCCCACGGAAATGGCCAGCGCCTTGGACAGCGTGGTCTTGCCGACGCCGGGCACGTCCTCTACCAGTATGTGGCCCTGGGCAATGAGGGTCGCCAGCGCCTGCTGGACCGCCGAAGTCTTGCCTACAATGACCTTCCCCACATTTTCCACGATGCGGTGGCCTACAGCGGCCAGAGAAGCGGTATCCTGCAAGTTGGCCTCCGATAAACATTCATATAAAGGCTGAAGAGATTATCTTCTTGCCCAAACGCCAAAGGATTTTAACACAAGCACTAAGGCAAGACATCCCTGGTCTCACGAGTCCGGCAGGGCAATCGCGCCTCAGTTTAATGTCGCGCTGAGCGAGTCCGATTACTGTGGCGCTGAGCGAGCCCGAAGCGCCGAACTCCTGCCCAGCAGGTTTGTATCGGCGTCCCGACCACGACTTGTCTGCCGATTCCATACCTCTTGACTGGCTCAAGGTGACATTACTTTCCTACGCACCCCTGCGCGCCCCGTTGAACAAGTTCACAATGCATTTGCCCTGCTCCTGTCACGGTCTTTCGATTGTATCGGTGCAGACTCTTCCTCCGATCGCTCTTAGCCTGTCGAGGAGCCCACCACCAACGGTTTCCGGCAAAGGCCATCAAGAACCGCCTGTCCCTGTGGATAACCGTCTCCGTACCCCCTTCGTGGACAACTCCCATCCCCTTGACACCACCCCCTTCCCACCCTGGATAACCCGCCCCTACCATTAAGAGACAATACCAGGCATCCCCCCTCTCCCTAT
This sequence comes from SAR202 cluster bacterium bin22, assembly GCA_002238505.1. Classification (GTDB taxonomy): domain Bacteria; phylum Chloroflexota; class Dehalococcoidia; order Lucifugimonadales; family UBA3495; genus Bin22. Next base: position 104,690 of record MPMM01000009.1, read on the forward strand.
GGGAGAGGGGCAGGGGGTGAGGGCCACCCCTTCACCCCCGCCACTTGGCAATCTGGGCAATGGCGGACCACCCTTTCATCAACCTGTCATCTGCCCCCATCCCCAGCTACAAAACAACAGGAAATGAAAGGAAATAACAGGAAAAAACAAAATTCACTCCTCGCCCTGTCGGACAAGGGCCAGGTGCAGGGTCTTTCGATTCTTTTGGTAGAGTCTCTTTCACCGTTCGCCCTGAGCCCGTCGAAGGGCCGCCCGGAATGGTTCTCCAAGCTCACCACTAACGGACTTGAGGAGTTGCCACCGACAATCGAAAGACCCCGCTGTTCCTGCGTCCTGAATCAACCGGTCTCCACCATCTCTGGTATCATTTGGAGTGGTGATTTGGCGTTTGGGGGCGACATCCGCAAAGTTCTCGCCTTCGTATAAGTAATTCAACCAGCCTTCGCAAACTTTTCGCAACCAAGGGTGTATAAATTGAACCGCTCCTTTCGCACTCGAAAACCCGGGGTATCCTGGTTTAAGAGCAGCAGTGTGGCCGCCGCCATGCTGTCGCTCATACTGATTCTGGCCCTGGCCTGTGGCTCCAGCGCCGAACCTGAACCCGCCGCCCCGGCTGTAGAAACAGGTCCCGAGCCCACTGCCGCCAGCGTTCAGGCAGCCTCCGAAACCGGCGCGACAACCCCGGCCGACCCCCCCAGGGTTGAGACCGCCCCCACGGAATCAATGCAGGAAAGAAGCCCGGCCGAAGCCGTATCCGAGCCGTCGAAGGAAACCGAGCCCGAGGCCGAACCCACGGCCGCCGCCGAGGTGGAACCGGAGCCAGCGCCCACTCCCACCGTTTCCGTCGGTGAACTGGCCGCCCTGATTGAGGCCAATCCCGTTGCCGACGCGGTGGAACCGGAGCCTGAACCCACGGCGGAGGTCCAACGGGAGCGGGCGGAGGGGCCCCTGGCCGCCGACCCCGTGGGCATCAATGCCTGGATTAACAGCGACCCCCTGACCCTGGAACAACTTCGGGGCAAGGTGGTCCTGGTGGACTTCTGGACCTACACCTGTGTCAATTGCATCCGCACCTTCCCCTTCCTGAAGTTGTGGCATTCCCGCTACGCCGACGACGGGCTGGTGATTCTTGGAATCCACACTCCCGAGTTCGACTTTGAAAGGGACTACGACAACGTCGTGGAGGCTACTGAGGAGAACGGCATTGTCTGGCCCGTGGCCCAGGACAACGAGTTTGCGACCTGGCAGGCCTACGAAAACCGTTACTGGCCTGCCAAGTACCTGATCGACCAGGACGGAGTTATTCGTTACACCCACTTTGGCGAAGGCAAGTACGCCGAAACTGAGGAAGAAATCCGAAAACTGCTGGAGGAATCCGGCGCCGACCTTTCCGATGACGTGGGTCTGCCCGAAGACCAGGTGCTTGACCCTCTTTTCCTCCAGTCTACGTCGGCCGACGTTACTCCGGAGCTTTACGCAGGCTACCAGCGGAACGTCAACTCCATATATAGTGGCTTGCTCCCCTACGTTATTCAGTATGACTACTACGATGCTGTGGACACGGTGGGCAACCTGGTGGCTCCCCTCGACCTGGAACGCCACCACCTTTACTTCCACGGCACGTGGCAAGTGGGGCGGGAACACGTCAAGCACGGCCGCACCACCCGGAACTACGAGGACTACATAGCCCTGGAGTATTCGGCCAGAAGCGTCAACGCGGTGCTGACATCCGACTCCGGCGAACCCTACAGCGTGCGCATTACCCTGGACGGCGAATACCTGACCGAGGACAATGCAGGAGCCGACATCCACTTTGATGATGAGGGGCGAAGCTTTCTGATGGTGGACCAGCCCCGTCTGTACGCAATTATCGAAAGCCCCACTTACACCCAGGGGCAGATGCTGCTGATGAGTTCTAATTCAGAAAACTTTGGCCTGTTTGCCTTTACCTTCGGCATCTACACGGAGGGTCCGTGATGCGGAGCCATTCCGGCCGCATTAACGCTGGTAGCGTCCGCTGGCGGCTGGGGACAACCCTGGGCGCTGCGGCTCTGTTCCTGGTAATTGGCTGCGCCACGGCCGCACCCGAACCAACGGCAACTCCTGTGCCAGCGCCGACCGCCACCGCCATTCCTGCCGCAGAGTCCGAGCCCCAGCCTTCGAAGCCGGCGCCAGACGGCAACCCCATGGTCGGGGAAGAGGCAATCACTCCCATCCTGGCCACCACCCTGCTGAACCCGGGAGAGCAGCGGGTATCTTTCCTGCTGGCCGGCGAACGGGCCATCATCAAGGCTCCCGAAGCCGCCGTTACCGCCACCTACGTGGGGGAAGGCGATACGGCGGAGCAGCAGGCAAATGCCACATACTACGACTGGCCCTACGGCATCCGCGGCGCCTACAGCGCCCCCATGACCTTTGACCGACCCGGCCGCTGGCAGCTGAATGTTGCGGTGGATGACGGCGAGGTTGCGGGCGCCACGGTAATAGACCTGGAAGTTGTGGAAAACTCGCCCGTACCAGCCATCGGCGAGCGCCCTCCCCTGAGCCAGACCAAGACCCTGGACAAGGTGGATGGGGTAGAATACCTGACCACCGACTACAACGCCGACGAGGACCTGTACCGGATAACCGTGGCCGAAGCCATTGAAAGCCCCCGACCGGCGGTGGTGGTCTTCGCATCCCCTACCTTCTGCACCAGCCCCACCTGCGGGCCCCAGGTAGATACGGTCAAGGAACTGAAGGCCGCCTTCCTGGACCAGGCAGACTTTGTCCACGTCGAAATTTACGACGAACCCCAGGAAATCCAGGGCGACCTGTCCCGGGCGACCGTGGTGGAAGCCGTGGAGGAATGGGGATTTACCGAGCTTCCCCACTGGCTGAACGAGTCCTGGGTATTTATCATGAACGATGAAGGCATTGTCGAGCAGCGGTTTGAGGGCTACGTAACGCTGACCGAACTGGAAGCATCCCTGGAGACGGTTCTGGGGAAAGGTTAGCAGCCAGGCAATCAGCCGAAGCCGCCCTCTCACAGGGTCTGTCGATTATATTTTGGTAGAGTCCCTTCCACCGTTCGCCCTGAGCCCGTCGAAGGGCCGCCCGGAATGGTTCTCCAAGCTCACCACGACCGGACTCGAGGCGTTGCCACCGGCAATCGAAAGACCTTGGCCCTCCCACCGGCCCCTTGCCGGTAGCTGATACGGTGGGGTAGGATAGCGCAAGACTTTTCGCCAGGAGATCCTCGCCATGACCACCGCCGGGCAGTACCACACCGCAGACCTGACCCTGAACGTCAACGGCCAGGCCCACCAGTTGCAGGTGCGCCACCACTGGACGCTGCTGGACGTTCTCCGCGAGCAGCTGGACCTTACCGGCTCCAAGAAGGGTTGCGACCGGGGCGAGTGCGGTTCCTGCACCGTTCTGCTGGAGGGCAAGCCCGTGTACGCCTGCCAGATTCTGGCGGTCCAGGTGGGCAGCAAACCCGTCATCACCATCGAGGGACTGGGCGACGGCTCCCCCGACCCCGAGAACATGGACCTGGTGCAGCGGGCATTCCTCGAAAACGACGGCGGGCAATGCGGTTTCTGCACCCCCGGCTTTGTCATGTCCACCCGCGCCCTGCTCGACGACAATCCCAACCCCAGCGACGAGGAAATCCGCCAGGCTCTGTCCGGCAACCTGTGCCGCTGCAACGCCTACGGCCGCATCCTGGAATCGGTCCGGGCCGCCCGTCAGACCTGACCGCAAGCTTGTCCCGCCTTCCTCCCCATTAGATTTCAATTGAGCGGCTTCCTAAAACCAGGAAGCCGCCTGGTTATTCCGCCGCCGTCTGCTCCGGCCAAATCGCCCCTCTCCCTTTCGTCACCTCCTCCACTCATCCTTCTCACCACTACCTGGCCATAAAGAATATTGACTGTTCCGAGGCATTACTATTAAAATATATTTATAGCATCGATGTTATTTATCACCGAAGTGTATACCGCGGGGCCCCGATCAGGCCCCTTCGCGGAATGGCAGGGAGGTAAATAATATGTACTCCCGTTCAGGGAGTGTCTCGGACACCATATCTCACGCAGCGCCCGGTTACCGGCGCCTGGTCACAATAGTTCTGGTAAGCCTGGCAATTATCGCCAGTGTGATCGCCTCGGCGGTCATTGGTTACCGGTCAGTCTTTGCCATTGGTCCCGAAGCGGCAGGCGGCTGTCTTCCGGACTGCTCAACTGCGGGCATCACATCTACCCCCATGAGTTGGGAAGGCCCCGCTCAGCCGGACCTCAGTCCCAACGTGATTTCGCCGATGGACCCCGCAATTGGAGGGAACATAGACAGTTTCGGATCTGTGGCGCCGCAACCCCAGCCCCAGCCCGAGGGCGCCGACCAGACACGAAGTGTCTATGTATGGGCCGCATTTCTCTGCGTATCGGAATACTCGGATACGGAATCCACATACCTGGGATATATGCCGGAACTTCTTCCCACTGAAGGTGGGCTGAACCCTGCCTCCTTCTCTTATCTGGATACTAACCGCAGAGTGGAGGGCCTCTATTACCAGGAAACGGACACCGACAACCGGCGGCTGGTCCTGGAGCTAAACGAACCCCTGGAAATTGACCTGACTTTCTTTGCCGGCAACATGGCCTTCCCCTTTGCCGCCTCGACAACGTCTGAACTCGGCCCCAACGCTCGTGTCTGGATGCTCGACAGCAGCCTGGGGTGGGCGCCGGGTCAGCCCATCCTGGTAGTACTGGGAGAAAATTTCGATATGCCCATGAGCCAGGCTGGACAAGAGGAAATCAGCCACAGCCAGGTTGGGATATTCTGCGACAATTCTTCAGAGCCGGCCTGGACTGCAAACCTGGTCGTGGGGGAGGCCTCGAATTCCTCGACTACATACCTGGGCTACATGCCCAGCATGTCTCCCCCTGAAGGTCAGCTGGACATTACTACCTTCACCTATGATGGCGTCGAATATTCCATTCGCTCCCTCTTCTACCAGGAAGTTGGGCAAGCGCGGCAACTGGTCTTGAGTACAGACCAGCAATTGCCTGACGAACTCGTGCTTGAAATTGGAGGCAGGGAATACTCGGTTGCCGACTCCCTGAAGATGGGAACCGATCGGAACATCCACGGCTGGCGCCTGGACTCCGACCTGGGCTGGACTGAAGATCAGAGGCTGGAAGTCAGCCTGCTGATTTCCAGGGAGTAATTATCGGCGATATACAAGACTGAAGGGCCCCGCAATCGGGGCCCCTCAGTCTTTCTTGTCTGCTCAGCGAACGGGGGGACGGCTCACGCCATTCCCTTCAACGCTAATTCCACCACATCTCAGCCACCCGCAGGCGCTGGTCGGGACGCGGCGCAAACTCCAGGTCCTCCACCAGCCCATGAATTTCGAAGGCCTGGAACACGCCGATGAACAGGACTTCCTCCTTCATACGGTCGGCCAGTTGCTCCAGCAGGTCGGCGCGTCCCTCTTCCAGCGTGGCGGCCCTGGCCTGCTCCAGCAGCACCTGCATATCCGCATCGCAGACCCGAGACTGGAAGTAGTAGCAGTTCAGAAGCCGTCCGGCGGGGCGGCCGAAGTCCAGGCTGGGCCATTCGGGGGTGAACTCAATCAGGTGGCCGGAGCCAGACGACCCTTCGCAGTTGATGGGTGGCTCCGACAGGTTCTGGGCGGTAATTTCACCGGCCTCGGAAACGGAGTTGCCCACACCGCAGTTGCGGATGCTGCGCCACAGGCTGCGCTCGGTAACTTCCACCTTGCCCTTGATCCCTACCTCCTCCCAGTAACCGGCCATGGCCTCGTAAACCTCGGGCTGCTTGGGCACCCGGCCCTCCCTGCCGATTATCCGGATTTCCTCGCCGTCATATCCGGCTTCCTGCAGCAATTGCCGCGATTTATCGGGATCGAACTCCCAGTAGCTGCCGTTGTGTTCGGTAATGCCCGGCATACCTATAACCCCGGGCAGGGGAGTGCAGGTAGTAGCCGAATTGAAAATCTCTTCCACAATCTCCTGGCAGTTGATGGCGTGCACCAGCGCCTGCCGGAATCCGGTCTGCTTCAACATCGGATGCCACAGGGTATCTATGTAAAATCCCTCGACTTCCCACTGGGGCATCGAAATGGACTTGGGTACGTTGGAAATGTCTTCCACGTTCAGCAGATAGGTATGGTCCGCCTCCCCGGCCTGGATCATGGCCGACCGCACGGTGGTCTCCAGACGCCAGACGTACTGCACATTGGGAATTGACGGCGCCGGCAGGTCAGCACGCCCCGAGGGTACGTAGTCCTCGTAGGCTACCGATTCGACCGACACCCCGGGCACATACCCGTCAAACCTGTAGGCCCCGAACCCTACTGTCGTCCTGTCCCTGACGTCGTCTTCCGTAGATTGCCACCATTCCGGGGCCTGGAAGGCTACGCCGGTAATGTCGCCGGGCAGAATGGGGCAGCTTTGCGTCGCGCCCTCATCGTAGTTGGCGTGGCCGCAGGTAATGTCTATGGTGTACTCGTCCACCACCGCGCCCGTCATCGGGCCGTGAACCCCGAAGCCCAGCCCTATTTGCGGGTCGCCGTTGTGGTTGATATTCCAGGCAGCGGACTCCGCGTTCCAGGGCTCGCCGTTAACAAACTTCACGCCCTTGCGCAGGCTGAAACGCCACCGGTCCGGCGCCACCTGCTCCCAGCCCGTGGTGGAAGTGGTGGGGCCCAATTCCAGGGTGGTCGTATCCAGCCACACCAGGGGTTCACCCCAGTTGTAGGAAACGATGGAGCTGGTTTCCGCGCTGCCGGTGCTCCAGGGCGACAGGGCGTCGGGCTCCGTGGGAATCACCACGATGATGGAGTCCTTGCCGCTGCCCTCCGTCTCGGGCATGGCCGCAGGGACCGGAGTCGCCGTGGGCGAGGGAGCGGCGGGGGGGGGGGGCGGCCCGGGGGGCGCCCGGGGCGCCGGCGCCCCCGGGGGCGGCGGGAGCGGCCGACGCCTGGGAGCCCGTCTGGGCCGCCGGCGCCTGAGTGGCCGCTATGCCCATGGCCTCCGCGGCGGCGGTGGGCTCGGCCTGCTGGGCCTGGACTTCTGGAGCGGCGGAGGCCACCGGCGCCTGGGTGGGACTGTCGGTGGAACCGCAGGCCACCGCCAGAATCAGGAAGATCATGGACACCAAATAGCCGGTCCGCCGGTAGTTCAGTTCCCCTTTCAGCATCTCTTGGCACCTCCGCTCGTCCCAAAGTTCGTTGACTGCCAATCGGGCACACGTAATGCCCCGTTGGTGGCCTTATGTTAAGGGTTTCAGGTTTATTATGTCAAAACTTTATTTATGCGTCGATTATTGACAGTATATCGTAAACATTAGGACTATCAGGTTCCGCATTTCGGCCACAGGCGCATTAGCATCCGCCTGGCAGTACAGGAGGCAAACACCCTCTGATAAGCGACTGAACCGTTGACTTATTACTCCCACAAATATATAATATTCTTATATAAGAGCTGACTAACATAGTTAGTTATTATATTCAGTTCAGCTCACGCGGAGGTGGCGAGAACCCATGGTTCAGTAGGCGCCCTTCCGGTTGGAGGCTTTCAACCATTCGGCCTCCATTCCGGAGTTACAGCAGACACCCCTTTTAACCATATGAGGAGATTTAGAGATGACTAGACGAGCATCTTTGGTCCTGGGTTCAGGACTGTTGCTCTCCCTGCTGGCCATTATGGGCTTTATGGCCACAGGAATACTCAGCGCCGACAGTGGCGACGACCAGTTACTGGTAGAGGTTTCTCTCACCAATCTGACGCCTGGCCAGATACTGTCCCCCGTTTTCATGGCGAGGCACGATGGGGATATGGATCCCCTTTATACCCTGGGTTTGCCTGCCAGCGAACAGCTAGCCATGATGGCTGAGGACGCCGACGCCAGCGGCCTGCTGACAGACTACGATCCGGCAACCAACGCCTATGTCAGCGAGTCCATGCTGTTGACCCTGGACGACGGCCCCATACCGCCGGGCCACACGGTTTCGACCCAGTTCCAGGTAGATGACGACGATACCTACTTGTCCTTCATCAGCATGCTGGTAACCACCAACGACGCCTTCATCGGCGCCAGTGGCCTGGACCTTTCCCAGTCGCGGACCATCAACCTGACCGCCTACGACTCGGGGACCGAGGCCAACAGCGAAAGCTGCGCTTACATCCCCGGGCCTCCCTGCGGCAGCCATGCCGAGGACGACGCCATGGCCGAAGGCTACGTTTACGTCCACAACGGCGTGCACGGCGTGGAAGGTTCCGGCCTCGATCCGGCAACCCACGACTGGCACAATCCCGTAGCCCGCATGACCATCAAGACCTGGTCCCTGATGAAATAGGTCCGGTCATGCCGAACGCCCCCGCCGGTATAAACGTAAGACACCGGGCGGGGCAGGAAAGCGGCGTGGCTGGCCCCAACTTCCCAGGGCCTGACCCATCCGCCCTCCAGGTAGAAACCAGGGAAGCCCCCCATTGGCTAAGAAAGGGTTGAATGAGCGCCCAGCCAGAGGGGGGCTTCCTTATACTCCAGCACTGCTCACCACAGTCACGTCAAGAACCTTCCCAAATCAAGATTCCCGTTCGCCCTGCGCTGGTCGAAGGGCCATCTTGCTCGACCCACGCCCGTTCCCGTTCGCCCTGCGCTGGTCGAAGGGCCCTTTTGCTAGACCCACGCCATGTTACCGTTCGCCCTGAGCCTGCCAAAGGGCCCCTTTGCTAGACCCGCGCCATGTTCCCGTTCGCCCTGAGCCTGTCGAAGGGCCCCCTCGCTTGACCCACGCCCGTTCCCATTCACCCTGCGCTGGTCTAAGGGCCCTCTTGCTCGACCCACGCCATGTTCCCGTTCGCCCCGAGCCTGTCGAAGGGCAGTTCCTTGCGGTTCGACAAGCCACCCTCACGCCAGTCACCGTTCCAATTTGGGTAGTTTGGCAACGGGACAGCAATCAAGACCAGGGGCAGGGGCGGTTCGCGAGCCACCCCTGCGGGTACCACGGCCACACGCCAGGGAACGCTGCCGCCGCGCCTCTATTTCTTGCCCCTTACACCCCTTCCGGTTATCATTAGTGGCGATTCTGGAGTGGCGATTCTGGCGCCCCGCGCGCCAATGAACGTTTCCTTCCAACTAATTTTGTTTAACCCATTGGAGGTGTGTCTTGGCTCAGGAATACGACGTAATTGTGGTGGGAGCAGGCAACGCCGCTCTCAGCGCCGCCATTGCGGCCAGGGAACAGTGCGAGTCCGTGCTGGTGGTGGAGAAGGCCCCCGAATATTTCCGCGGCGGCAATACCTACTTCACCGGCGGCATCATCCGCTTCGCCTTTGACGGCATCGACGACATCAAGGCCATTATCCCCGACATGTCCGAGACGGAGGAAAACTCCATCGAGGTGGGCCAGTACACCGAGGACATGTACTACGACGACATGATGCGCGTCACCCACGGCCTTTCCGACCCGGAACTGGCCCAGATCCTGGTCGCCAACTCCCATCCCACCATGAAATGGCTGCAGGAGCACGGCGTCCGCTTCGTCCTTTCCTTCGGCCGCCAGGCTTTCCTGGACGGCGACAAGTACCGTTTCTGGGGCGGCCTGGTGGTAGAAGCGGTAGGCGCCGGCAAGGGCCTGTCCGACCAGCAGTTTGACGTGGCCGACCGCATGGACATCGAGGTCCGTTACTCCACCCAGGGCACCAGGCTGCTGCAGGACGAAAAGGGTCGTGTCAACGGTCTGCAGGTGCTGGGGCCCGACGGATTTGAAGACATTCACGCCCGTTCGGTGGTCCTGGCCGCCGGCGGCTTTGAAGCCAACGCGGAGATGCGCTGCCGTTACCTGGGCCCCGGCTGGGAAATGGTCAAGGTTCGCGGCATCCCCTACAACACCGGCGACGGCATCCGCATGGCTCTGGACGTGGGCGCCCAGTCACACGGTCACTGGAGCAGCTGCCATGCCGTGGCCTGGGACATGAACGCGCCGCCCTTCGGTGACCGTACCATCACCGAGCTTTTCCAGAAACACTCCTATCCCTTCGGCATCATCAGCAACATCAACGGCGAGCGGTTCCTGGACGAAGGGTACGACTTCCGAAACTACACCTACGTCACCTACGGTCGCGCCCTCTTGAGTCAGCCCCAGGGCCTGGCCTTCCAGATATTCGACGACAAGGTCAAGCACCTGCTGCGGGACGAGTACTGGATTCCCCAGGTGACCATGGCCCAGGCCAACACCATCGAGGAACTGGCGGCCCGCCTGGACATTGACCCCGAAGGTCTGGCAAATACTGTCAAGGAATACAACGCCGCTGTCCGGCAAGACATTCCCTACAACCCCACCATCAAGGACGGCCGCCGCACCGAGGGCCTGGCTCTGGACAAGACCAACTGGGCCGAGACCATCGACACTCCTCCTTACCTGGGCTTTGCCGTAACCACGGGCATCAGCTTCACCTTCGGTGGCGTCAAGATCAACAACCGGGGCCAGGTCGTAACCAACGCCCAGGAACCTATCCCCGGCCTGTACGCCGCCGGTGAAATGGTGGGCGGCCTCTTCTACTACAACTACCCCGGCGGTTCCGGCCTATCCGCGGGCATGGTCTTCGGCAAACTCTCCGGCACCAGCGCCGGCCAGGACGCCAACTTGCTGAAGGATATTTAGCCCAGCCCTTCGACAAGCTCAGGATGAGCGGGTAAAGTAAATACTACACAGGGCCCCTCTCGCCATTTTCGGCAGTCTGAGGGGCCTCTCTTAACCCGAACGGCCCCGTAAGGATGGACGGCATGATAAATGAGCTCGAAATCCACAACTTCAAGTCCATAAAGGACCTGACCCTGCCCTGCAAGCGGTTCAACCTCTTCATCGGCGAACCCAACACCGGCAAATCCAACATTTTGGAAGCGCTGGGGCTGGTTTCGTTTATTGGGGTCCGCCAGTATGAGCCAGATGCAAGATTGGGCGGGTTTGTTAGGCATGAAAGAACATCCAATCTGTTCTTTGACGAAGAGGTTGGGGACCCTATTAAGGTTCAGCTTGACGACCTACTTGTTACATTTGGTTATCAACAAGGTCAATACGTCGGGGGGATCGCGTTTAGACAAGGTTCAACCCTTCATCCAAACGTTACTTTAATTAGTGGAGATGACATTACCATAGGCAGAGTTGAACCCATCTCTTATAATCCCAGAAATGAGATGTTGCCTGACAGAATCAGATTTTATCGCCTTCCCTCGACAGAACTCCACCGGAGGTCAACTAAGAACTTCTTGGTCCCTCCTTCGGGGGTTAACTTACCTTCTCTGTTGCTACAAAACCGTGAATTGCGGAACCTAGTAAACTCGCCATTAATGGCGAGTGGTTTACGGTTGGGGCTTCGACCTCAAGAAAACAGGATTGAAGTAATTAAACAAGCAGACGACGTAATAATTTCATACCCATACTCCCTTGCATCAGAAACCCTTCAACGTATTACGTTTTACACTGCCGCCATAGAAACAAATGAGAACGCTGTAATCGTCCTCGAAGAACCAGAGGCCCACTCCTTCCCAGGGGAAACCAAGATACTCGCCGAACAAATAGCCATGGACGAAAATAACAACCAATACTTCATAGTCACCCACAACCCTTATTTCCTTATGCCTTTGCTCAGCAAAGCCCCCAAGGACGATATAGCCATAAACATCGTTTATAGCGAGGACTACCAGACCAAAGTCAGGCCGCTGGCATCAGAGGAACTGCCTGAGCTGTTTGAAATCAACATATTTGCTAACTTAAAGAGGTACCTGGAAGAATAGTGCTCTATTTGGAATGCCTTGCAGACGAAGCCCTGGCCCGCAGTTTAGGCCAGCGAAGGAGAGACTTAAGCCACGAACTCAATAAGGACGAAGTGTTGAAACGTATATTTGAGGTTTCGGGTTGTTTGGGAATGGTGGACGAAGACCCCAATTCTCCGACACCTGTCCAATTCGGTCGGCTGCTCAAACAGGAGGACTATTCAGAGTGGGGAATAATTAGCTACTTGAACGGTCGCAGAAATAGCCGTTTGTTGGTACTTTGCCCGACTCTGGAAGGCTGGCTCTTACAATCGGCCCGCAGTTCGGGCATCAGACTGGATGATCCTCGATACGGTCTGCCTGTTTCCATCAATTCACTGCACCGAACTATAAATGGCAAGCTGGACAAGTTAGACCTTTTGGTAAACGACCTCCTCATCGCCCAATCCCCCCGAATCCTCAAACTCAAAGAACTCCTGACTCACTAGGAGGCCTCTCCCCATGCCCACCCTCACCGAAATGCAAACCCGCACCCGCTTGGCCCGGTTTGAGGCCGAGCGGCTGGGCCAATACTTGGGCAGCCTCTCTCCCGAAGGCTGGAACCATCCCACTGCCTGCGACCTTTGGCAGGTGGCAGACCTGGCGGGCCACATGGTGTGGATTGGGGAGTTCTATGTGAAATTTGTCAGCCGCGCCCTGGCCGGTGACATTACGCCGCCGCCGGGCTCTCCCAAGGACCCCCGGTACGGCGACCTGCCCCCTGAGGCTTTCTACGACCTGACGGCCCGGGAGTACCGTCAAAGCCTGGGCGATGACCTGCTCCCCGCCTTCGTCCGCCACTTTGAGGAACTCAACGCCCTCCTGGACTCCATGACTCCCGACGATTACGAGAAGGCCTGCTTCTACCACTCGGGCAACCGGCCCCTTTGGACCCTGGCCGACCTCACCATCCAGGAGTTAGCCGTCCACGCGTGGGATATCCAGTCCCATACCGAACCCGGTACGCCCCTGTCTCCGGAAAGCCAGCTTGTGCTGCTGGATCGAGTGGTACAGCGGCCCCAGCCCGTTCTGACCATCGAAGCCACGGCATCCGGCCCGGCTACCCTCAGGTTCCAGCTTTCCGGAGTATCGGACCGGGCTTACGACATCATCCTCTCCGCCGACTCCACCAGCATCCAGCCTTCCGGAAACACCCCCGCCAACGCTGCAATTTCCTGCGACACGGAGACCTTCATCCTGATGCTGTACCGGCGGCTGAACCTGGCCCATATTCTCGCCGGCGGCCGGGGATCCCTGACTGGCGATGAAGCTCTCGCGCAGGACTTTGCCCGCACCTTCTAACCCCTGCTATCATCTACATCCGGTTCTACCCTGATTAACCCTGATGCAAGGAGGCCCTGATGCAGAGCCCGTCCGACCGAGTGGAAATTTTGCGGCAAGAGGTGGCAGCCTTCAAAGAGCGACTATCCGCTCTCACCCCCGAGGACTGGGAAAAGTCCAGCGCCTGCGATGGCTGGACGATAGCCGACGTGGCAGCCCATTTGGCGGGCCAAGCCTTTGCCCTGAACGTCAGCCGGGGCCTGCAGGGGGACTCTTCCCCGCCAGCCGGCGCTGCGCCGGTCACCGAACACGACGAGGACCAATTCGCTCGCAACATTTTCCAGCGGGCCTTCAGCACCAGGGACGAGGCCGGCGACCGGCTGCAGGAAATTCTCTTCCAGCGTCTGGACGAATCGGTGGATGTCTTTGCCGGGGTTGAAGGGGACCAATGGGACAATCCCTGCTATTGGCCGCCCGGCCCCGAACCGGTACGGACCATGCTCGACATGCGCATCAGCGAACTGACCATGCATGCCTGGGACATCTGCTCCTGCTTCGACCCCGACTATCGCCTGTCCGATGGCAGCGTGTCGGTGCTGTTGGACACGGTGAACCGGGCCGCCCGCCGCGCCTTCCGCCCCGACCCCACCATACCCGCTCCCCAGGTTTACCGTTTCAACATAGACCAGCCGGTGGAAACCAGTTTCGAACTGGTCATCGCCAACGAAGAGGTAACCCTGCGCCAGGGTTCCGGCGACGACGAGCCCGACGTAACCTTCATTTGCGATGGCGAGACCTACGTAATGGTTATGTACGGCCGCCTGACGCCGGACGAAGCGCTGATTTCGGAAAAGATGGACTGGGACGGGAGTGAGCGGCTGGCCCTGGGCTTCGGCGCCCGCTTCCTGGGCGGCTGAGGCTGCCAGCCGGTCCCGGACTGCGACGCCGGTCGTCTGTCTCCTTTTCGCCGCAAAACGGGAAAGCCCCTCCGGTGCCTCGGCCTGGCTTCCCTGCTAGCCGGCCCCCGCGCCATTGGGCTGGCTTGCTGGCCTTACTCCATACCTGGCGCGCCACACTCGGAACAGTTCCAGCACGGCCAGGGGCCCGAAGAAGATAACTGCGGGCGCCGGACCATGTTCCACCAGGACCCAGTGGACCAGCACCACCACCGCCGCCAGGTAGGTCAACCGCTGCAGCTGCTTCCAGCGTCGGCCGAGCAGCCGCGCCGACACCTGGTTGGAGGTTGCAGCTAGGGGTATGAAGACAAAGAAAGCCACCCACCCCAGGACAATCTCCGCCGTTCCCAGGTCGGCAATCCCTTCCCCAAGGGAATCCAGGGCCAGCACGTACAGGGCGACGTGGACGGCGGCGTAGGAAAAGGCCGCCACGCCCAGGCAACGCCGTCGCTGCATCAACCAGCGCAGGAAGGATAGTCGGCGCAGTTGCAGCAACGGGGTGAGCAGCAACGCCACTACCATCAGCAGGGCGGCAATCTGCCCCGCGAATCCGCGTATCTCCTCCGCCGTCTCCACCAGCGCCCCATCGGCATAGCCGTTCAGCAGGCCAATCAGTATGGGTATGGAGGGGATGGACAGCAAAGCCCAGATGAAGTATCTGGAGTTAAGGGCTTTCCTGAGTCTGAGCATTTATCTTCCTTTGCCTGGGCATGTTCAGTGGTATTTTCAGTGTCATCCGGTAACCGGTCGGACCGGCACGGTTGCAAGCGCCCTGCCAGCCCCAGCCGCGATTACCCCATGAGGATAGGAGGCAATTGTTAGGAAATCTTGAAGACACCCCGGCGCAGGCTGGACATACCGCCCCAGCGCACGCAGGGCAGAAAGTCTCAGGGCAATCACCTTTTAACTTGTTTGTGTGTTACACAGGACCCTATAGCAAATATTAATGTCGCCCTGAGCTTGCCGAAGGGCCTGAGATCTATCCTGACTGTCCGGTTGCGGGTCCGAAAGCTGGTTTTCGGAACGGAGTTCAGATTCTTCGACTCCGCTCAGAGTAGCATTGAACCAGGCCGCAAATGCCCCGGGCCGGGAAGGCTGGGCGACGGCACACTCAAGCTGCCCCCAAGTCGCCCACCCAGGAAAAATGAAAATTCTGCGTTATTTGTACCCATTTGTGCCCATTTTGTATCTGAGCAAGTGCTCATGCCGGCCAGCAGTGGAGCAGGTTTGGCACTTTTCCCTGCCTCCAATTCATAGCTATAAGCGGAACTGCCGAGCCAAAATGGATAATACTGGCGCGGCCGGCAAGGCATCGTTTATTCACTCCCCTAACTGTCTGCTCAACTGTAGCGGGACAGTCTCCTGTAACTGCCCACTCTCATAGTAGGCAATGGTTACGCAGTCGGGAAACGGGCGAGTGTCAGTAATTGGGAAGGCCAGGAGGGGCGTACGCAGAGTGAAAGGGCCTGGCCTGCAAAAAGTCCGTGGCCACGCCCTTGGCATTTCCTCTCTGTGCTAAAATTAGCCCAATTCGGCCCACCTTGGGAGGCAGTATGAGCGTTGCCATCGGATACGTGCCGGGCGCCTATGGTCAGGGGGGAGACGACCCTAACTTCCTGCGCCGCCTGGTTGAACTGGGCGACAAGTACGGTTACGACTCCATCTGGCTTAGCGACCGGATCGTCAGCGACCGCTTCAGCCTCGAGCCCATGGTGGCCCTCTCCATGGTGGCCGCCTGGTCCGAGCGGATGAAGTTCGGCACCAGCGTCCTGGCCCTGCCGCTGCGCAACCCCGTGGTGCTGGCCAAGCAGATAGCCACCCTGGACTTTCTGTCCCAGGGCCGCTGCTTCCCTGCCGTGGGCCTGGGCGGCGAGGAGACCGAGGAGTACGAGGCCTGCGGCGTTCCCAAGGAGGACCGCAGCAAGCGTACCGACGAGGCAATCACCCTGATGCGCCGCCTGTGGGAGGAGGACAATGTCACCCACGAGGGGCAGTTCTTCACCTGCCACAACGTCAGCATCACCCCCAAGACCTGCTTCAAGCCATCGCCGCCGGTGTGGATTGGCGGCCGCAGTCCCGCCGCCCCCCCCCCCGCGGGGCGCCCCCGCGGCCGGCGGCGGGTGTCGATGGGCGGCCGCAGCCCCGCCGCCGCCCGCCGCGTGGGTCGCGTCGGAGACGGCTGGCTGGTCTCCGGAGCCACCACCGGAGAGATCAGCCACGGCCGCGACATAGTTTTCGAAACGGCCGATAAGTACGAGCGGGAAATCGAAGAGGACCACATCGGCATGCTGCTGGGCTATTACATCTGCCCCGACCGGGACAAGGCCGTTGCCCAGACCCACCAGTTCGTCACCCGCCACCGGCCCGACGTCAACTTCACCGAATACAGCGCGCTGGGAGACGCCGATGAGGTATGCGAAGTGATCCAGCGCTACGTCGATGCCGGGGCCTCCAAGTTCGTGGTGCGTCCCCTTTGCGCCGGCGAGGAATCGGTGGAACAACTGGACATCATGGGCGAACAAATCCTGCCCCGCTTCCACAAGTAAGTCACTCCATTTGGTCCACAAAGAGACGCGAAGAACCACGAAGGTTAGAGGACCTTTCCTTCGTGTTGCTTCGCGTCCCTTCGTGGGTAATCAGTAAGACGGCAACCCTTGCAGCAAACACCGACAGTTAATCGGGGCCCCCAGCGTGCCGGCGGCTTGCCGTTACCCCGCCTTCCGCGCCTACTGGTCGGGCCTGCTCTGTGCTGTAACCGGCTTTCAAATGTTCCGGGTGGCCCAGAGCTGGCTGGTATATGAACTGACCGGCTCGCCCCTCTACCTGGGTTACGCCCTGGCCGCCAACGCCATCCCCGGCATTTTCTTCAACCTGGTCGGCGGCGTCTTTGCCGACCGTATGAACAAGCGCCTGCTGGTTCTGTGCACCCAGGGAGTTACCGGCGTCCTCATTCTCGTAATGGCAGTCATGACCCTGCTGGGGACGATTGAGGTATGGCACGTCCTGGTACTCGCCTTCCTGGTAGGGGCGGTGGAAGCCTTCGACAATCCGGCCCGACAGGCCTTCTTCCCTCACCTGATTGACCGTTCCGTGATGACCAGCGCGGTCGCCCTGAACTCCAGCATCTGGCAGGGCACCCGCATCACTGCCCCGGCCATTGCCGGGTTCCTCATAGACTTGGTCAACACGGGTACGGCTCTGCTGGTATCCAGCCTGGGACTCTTCGTAATGGCGGTGGTAATGCTGTTCCTGAGAGTCCCGCCCATACCCCAGGGCGCGCCGGCCAATCCGGCCCGGGCCATGTGGGAGGGCATGACTTTCATCGGAAAGAACGGCATCTTCGCCTTTCTGATCGGCATGACCTTCTTTAACAGCTTCTTTGGCATGTCCTACGTGCTGCTGATGCCGGTGTTTGCGGTGGACGTGCTGGATGTGGGCGCCCGGGGTCAGGGCTTCCTGCTGGGCGCGGGCGGTGTGGGCTCTCTGGCTACCACCGTCTGGCTGGGAGCCAGGGGCGGGTTCCAGCACCGGGGGCTGGCCATCGTTGGAGGCGCCATTACGTTTGGGTTGGGTGTGATCGCCTTCGGGATAACCTCCCACTTCCTGGGGTGGTACGCCCTGGCGCTGGCGCTGATGCTCATGGTTGGCATCAGCAACTCCATCTACATGATATCCATCCAGAGTTCGCTGCAAATGCTGGTGCCCGACAACGTGCGGGGAAGGGTAATGGGCTTCTATTCCATGACCTGGAGCATCATGCCCCTGGGCGGCCTGCAGGCCGGCGCCCTGGCCAGCGTATCGTGGATTGGCGCCCCCTTCGCCGTGGCCATCGGCGGCGCGGCCGTAGCGCTGTTCGCCCTGGGTACGGGGACCTTTAACGGGCGGATACGGGAACTGGGAGGGCCGCCACGGTAGGGGTGAGCAGGAGGATTGCCGGACCGAATCTGGAACCCCTTCCCCGTTGATGGGGGAAGGTCGGGATAGCGGTGACGCCCTCATTCAATCCTGTCCATCCTGTCCATCCATGTTCGACCTTCGCCTACCCCCCAATCGCCTCCAGCCCCGCCTCTTCCCGCGCGTCGTTGATGTGTTCCAGCACCCGTACTTCCAGCGGGGCCATTTCGTAGCCTACGTCGGCCAGCATGCGGCTGTTGTCCACCAGGTAAACGTGGGGGACGGCCTGCTGGCCGGTGGTTATCTGCGCGTCGGGGATGAAGCGGCGCACCATATCGGCCATGTCGCCGATGGTGGCCAGGTGGCCGCCGGTGAGGTAAACGTGGTGGTTCAGGTCGCCGGACAGGACCACCTGCACAAAGACTTCCGCCGCGTCCTCGGCATGAATCATGGGCGACGCCTCGTCGGGATTGAAGGGCATGGCCACCGGGCACCCCAGGGCTGGCAGCGACACCATCAGGCCGCCAATCATGCCCGTCATGCCGGTAGTGCGGCCGTGACCAAAGACAGTGCCGATGCGAATGCCCCGCAGGTCCAGCCCGTACCGGTCCCGGTATTTCCATGCGGAGAAGTCGTTGGCCGCCTTGGTCATGCCGTAAACGTTGATGGGCGCGGACAGGTCGTCCTCAACCAGGGGCCGCTCACCAAAAGTCTCCTGCACCCCGTACACCGCAATGGAACTGGCGTACACGACCCGTTCCACGCTGGTCCACCGGGCCACCTCAAAGACATTGTTGGTGCCGACGATATTCACCTGCATCCCGAAGTGGGGCCGGTCCTCGGTATCCGGCGGCAGCAGGGCCGCCATATGGATAATGCGGGTGACGCCGTGGGTGTTCACCGCCTCCAGCAAATGGGGAATCTGGGTAATGTCGCCCCGGTAGAAGGGGACGTCGGCCAGGTGCCGGTGCAGGGGCAGGTTGCTGCGGGGCGGCGCCAGGTCAAAGGACATCACATCCTCGCCCCGCTCCTGCAGTTTTCGAATGATGCGGGAACCGATAAGGCCGTTGCCCCCGGTAACCATAACTGTCATAGTCACTCCTCCGATTTGGCTGGGGTTTGGTTCAGGATCAAACTTCACGAAAAGAAAATCGGAATGAATACGCCATGAGAGAAACATTAGGCACCGCCCTGGCGGCGGCGATTAAACGTGGTTCAAATTCGCCAGCGATCAGTATTCCCCGAACAGGGTAGTCTGGCTCCTTAGCCATACTCCCCACGTATGAAAGCAATTGTCCGATGGCGGCGAGGTTAGCTCTGCCCGCTTTTAGCTCAATTACTACCGAACGGCCTTCCGCGTCTTCAGCAGTAATGTCTATCCTCCCTGTCTCAACATTCTTCTCAGAACCGCCGTCTATAATTGTCAGGCCAGTCTCAAGCTGCTGAATATTGGATCTAAGGGCGGATTGCAAGTCCTTTTCCAGGCGAAATTGAGACTCGTCAGGGGGATACTCTGGAACAGATTCAGGGAATGGACGACGAACTTCAGGCGCGGAACCGGAAATGTAGAAGGGGTTTAGGTTGATGTTCTGCAAATTGAACACGTTGCCAGGCTTTGTAAGACTGTAAACATTTCCTGTCTTGGCTTCCGTGGAATGCGGGTTCTGAAATTCACCCTGTGATGATAGAAACCAGTCTCCTTCCGGGGCATGGATCTGCGTAACTTCATGGGTAACCATCAAGTCCAATAGTGGTCTCAGGCTTCTATTGGTGAGAAGCCGAGTCTCCCCACGGAGAATTCCCTCACTGGTCAGTTCTTCAAGGGAAAAACTGTTCAAGAACTCTTTGATATGTAGAGTGGTCATGCTTTCCTCAATCCCGGGTCTAGTGTTGCCACTGCATATAAACCCTGGTTCATGTTTCACAGCGGCTGCTTTCGGGGCACGCCGTTCCTTCGCGGGTAATCATCCGGCGTTTCCCTGACCTTCTCTATCACTGCAACCACCCGGTTGTCTTCCAGGCCCGTTGCCTTGACGGGATAAATTGACCTGACGTGGCCACCAAGGGTCTGCAAGGCATTTCGCGCCGAAGCCAGTTCCTCCCTCAGGCCCTCGCCGCCATGCTTCCAGGCAGCCACAACACCGCCCTGTCGAACAAAGGGCAGGGTAATTTCCAGCAGCGTGGGCAGGCGGGCGAGGCCACGGGCCAGGGCCACGTCGTGGGTTTCCCGCAGTTCCGGTTGATGGGCCAGCGTCTCGGCCCGGCCGGTGTACACCTCAACACTTTCCAGTCCCAGGGTTTCGGCCATGTGGCGCAGGAAACCGGCCTTCTTGCCAGTGGACTCAACCAGGGTCAGGGACAGGTCCGGCTGCACCAGTTTCAGGGGCAGTCCTGGAAAGCCGGCGCCGGCCCCCACGTCCACCACCCTTGCGTTTTCAGGAAGCCGACCGCCCAGGGCGGGCAACAGGGTCAGCGAGTCCAGGAAGTGTTTCACCTGCACTTCAGGGTAGTCGATGACGGAGGTCAGGTTCATTCGAGTGTTCCAGTCGGCCAGTTCACGGTAATAGATCTCGAACTGTTCCAGCTGGGGGGCGTCAAGCAAAAGGCCCAGTTCCACGGCTGACTGGGCCAAGAGTTGCATGGGTTGCAGTTGTTGTGTATTCACGAACAGGCGGGGTTTTCCAAAATTGGGGCTGACTCTAGGCGAAGATCTCCACCACCGGCATGCTCCAGCCGGGGACGACGTCGCCGCCCTCCAGCGTATCCTGGTCGGTCAGTGTTATCGGCTCCCTGCCGGGACTATGGACGGCGGCTACCCGGCGGCGGGGATCAACCACGATCACCATCCTGGTCCCGGCGTTCAACCAGTCTTCCACCTTCTCCGCAACCTCGGTGTAGCGGTCGCTGGGCGATATTACTTCAACGGCCAAGTCGGGCGGGCCAGGGAAGAAGCCATCTACGTCACCTACTTCCTCAAATCGTTCGCGGCGCACAAAGGCAGCGTCGGGAACGCGAACATGGTCAGGGTCAGATGCCAGCAGAAAACCCGCTTCGGCAATGTAAACCTCTCCCAGATTGTTGGTGGCAACATGGTTCATAAGCGACCTGGAGACCTTACCGGCCGACCTTCCGTGTCTAGCTCCCGCTGGCGCCATCTTCTGCAACTCTCCTCTCACCAGTTCATACCGGTACCCGTCTCCGGGCATATCCAGCAATTCCTCGGCAGTTACCAGTCGGGGCTTGGAAACCATGACCGTCACTCCATGCGCGTTTGCTCAATTATCCACCAATTGGGTCCGATTTGCACCCCGGGATAGCCGGCCGCACCTGAGCCGCCTCAATTGACACTGTTAGGTACCCGCCTTAGAATTAGCCGGACAATCAAACAGGAAATTCGGAGAGGTAGTGCATGGCAATCAAGGCTTATCTGCTGGTAGAAACCGCCATAGGGACCACCCGTGACGTGGTAACTTCGCTGCGCTCGGTGGAAGGCATCGAATCAGCGGATGTGGTAACCGGACCTTTCGACGTTATCGCGCTTATCAATGTTGAGGACTTTACCCAGGTGGGCCTCCTCGTAACCGAGAAGGTGCACACCATCGCCGGCATCGTCCGTGCCACCTCCTATCCGGTTGTTGACTTGTAACCATTAATCGCCGCTGCCCCTGCGGCGGCGCCATCACCTGCCAGGTCTGGCCCCGTCGGCCAGCATCCTCCGACCAACGGAGAGGGTAACGTGGACTATCGATTTACACCCGAAGACGACGCTTTCCGCCAGGAGTTGCGCAACTTTGTGCAGCGCGAACTGCCCTCCGACTGGGAGGGCGGCGGCCGCTGGCCCGAAGAGTGGAACTGGGAACTTACCCGCGATATGCGCCGCAAAATGGCCCAGAACGGCTGGCTCACCATGCACTGGCCCCAGGAGTACGGCGGCCAGGACGCTTCGCCCGTTCGTTCCGCCATTTACAACGAGGAACTGGCCTACATGCGGGCCCCGGGGCGCGACATTTTCGGCGTCCGGATGCTGGGTCCCACCCTGATGATCCACGGGTCCGAGGAACAGAAGCAGGCCCATCTCCAGCCCGTAGCCCGAGGCGAAGTCCAGTGGTGCCAGGGCTACAGCGAACCCGAGTCCGGCTCCGACCTGGCTTCCCTCAGCACCCGCGCCGTCCGCGACGATGACGAGTACATCATCAATGGAGCCAAGATCTGGACTACCCTGGGTCACCGGGCCGACTGGATAATGCTCCTGGCCCGCACCGACCCCGACGCCCCCAAGCACCGGGGCATCTCCTTCATCCTGGTGGACATGAAGACCCCCGGCATCCAGGTACGGCCCATCATCAACATGGCCGGCGGGCACGAGTTCAACCAGATCATCTTTGACAACGTCCGGGTGCCGGTAGCCAACGTGGTTGGCGAGGAAAACCGGGGCTGGTACGTGGCCGTGACCCTGCTGGACTTCGAGCGGTCGGGCATCGACTACTCCGCAATGGGCCGCCGCCTGCTGGACGAGGTGAAGGGCTACGCCGCAGAGACAAAACAGAACGGCCAGCCCATTTTGCAGACCCCCTGGGTACGCAACCTGCTGGCCGACCGCTACATCGAGTGCGAAGTGGCCCGCCTGATGGCCTACAACGTGGCCTGGATGCAGGGCGAGGGTCTGGTCCCCAACAAGGAAGCCTCCATGAGCAAGGTCTTCGGCAGCGAGACCCTCCAGCGGGTCACCATTGCCGGCATGGAGATTCTGGGCCTCTACGGGGCGCTGGACCGCAACGACACCTTCGCGCCGCTGCGGGGCCGCATCCAGGAGCACTGGATGACCAGCTTCTCCCACAAGATTGCGGCGGGTACCTCCGAGGTGCAGCGAAACATCATCGCCAGCCGGGGGCTGGGACTGCCCCGGGGTTAGGCCCGCTTTTTAATAGAACAACCCACTCAAGAGAACAGCCAACACAAAGGGGCGGGCCGCAAGCCCGCCCCTGTTTAGTTCCCCAGGCAGCGAACCGGCCCGCCTGGCGCAGGCGACTATGCCGCAAAGACTTCAAACCGCTGGCTCTCAGTGTTGGACAGGGCGTTCCGGCAGCGCTGCAAAATGCGAAACACCGTCCGCACCGTCACCGAAAACCGGGCCGCCGCTTCCTCCATGGAAAGCCTTTCCTGCTGTATGGTGTACATTACCTGGAAGTCCCGCGCCAGCCTGCGGTTGCGCTGGTACCATACCGGGTCGTCGAACTTGCACTGGGGCAGCGGACAGTTGAGGCAGGCCTCCGAAACCTCGCAGCCCGTGTCCTCGTAATGGCAAAACTCCGGCACAGCATCCATGGAATCCGAGGTCGCCGTCTTATCTTTCAAAACTGCCGTCATTGTCATCTCTCTCACCTTCTTGCACAAACGTTTGTTCTAATTGCAAGCAAAGTATAGAACGGCCGTTCTGATAGTGTCAATGGGTTTTTCAACCCAATTTTTGGTCAATTCCTTAAACTTTTGTCGGGTTTGACGATGTTCCTGCCGGTTGTTATATTCCGCCCGCCCGGGTCACGTTGAGTGGTCAAAAGCGGCTTCCCAATTGCGAGGAACCGGTGAAAACCCAGCGCCCCACGCCGTACCCCGGCTGGCACGGCAAACCCCAATATCGAGGCAGAATAATGACCGAATACGAAACCATGACCTACCACCGCGACGGCCGCACCGGCTACGTCACCCTGAACCGGCCCCAGGCCCTCAACGCCGTCAACGACCAGTTCGAGGAGGACATTGCCGAGGCGCTGCTGGAGTTCGATATGGACGAGAACGCCTGGGTGGCCATTATCCACGGCGAGGGCCGCGCCTTCTGCGCCGGGGCCGACATCAAGCAGCGTTTCGTGGAAATGACGCCCCGCCAGAGCGCCCTGCGCAGCCGGGGCACTAGCGCCGAGGGCTACCTGGCCCGCACCATCAACTGGAAGCCCGTCATCGCCGCCGTCCACGGCTACTGCCTGGGCGCCGGCCTGTCCCTGGCCGGCGAATGCGACCTCATCGTTGCCTCCGAGGAGGCCCAGTTCGGCATCACCGAAACCCGCCGCGGCCTGCCCGGAGCGCGGGTCTGGGCCAAGTGCAACGCCTTCATGCCCTCCAAGATATTGTCGGAAATGGTCATCACCGGCGAGCCCATCGCGGCCGCCGAACTCTACCGCCTGGGCCTCATCAACCGCCTGGTCCCCACCGGCCAGCACCTGGAAGCGGCCAAGGAACTGGCCGACAAGGTCCTGGAAGCCCCGCCCCTGGCCTCCCGCTCCGGCGTCCGCCTCACCCGCCGCCAGTGGGTAATGGACCTCTACGACGCCGGCCTCTACCTCCAGCCCTTACAACTGCACAAAACGGAAGACTTCCAGGAGTCGGCGCGGGCCTTTGTGGAGAAGAGGAAGCCGGAGTATGGGGCGCGGTAGGGGCTGGTTCTGACCATTGCACGAAGTCGTCCGTTATAAAGGTTGCTCAATAGCTACTTATTGCGATTCAGTCAGTTGTTGCGAATTTTGTAGGCCTTAAGTATTCTAAAAGAATGATAGAAGAATTACTTAAATGGCAAGACTTGGAATTTAAGCTCTCAGAGGCTTTTAGCCCTGCGACTGCAATTAGCCGTGGGGCTTCATTTCATGGCCGCCGAGATATCATACGGCGCCTGATTGACGTGGCTTTTCAAGCCGGTCAGCATGCAATTATCTACGGAGAGAGGGGAGTGGGGAAAACCTCATCGGCGAACGTAATCTCGGATTTTCTTCGTCCGCTTGCGCCTGGGGACATAGTAAGTGCCCGATTCAATTGCCATAGAGAAACTTCTTACCGTCAGATTTGGGAGTCGCTCTTTGAAAAGGCAGAGCTGCCTACAAAAGGGGAGTTTGAACCATTTACTGTCAATCACGTTGTCAACTCTCTGCGCAATGTTAACGATAAGATGCTGATCTTTATCATCGATGAATTTGACCGCATTGAAGATCCTGACATTGACATTATGATTGCAGATACTGTAAAAGCTTTGTCGGACTTCGACATAGATACGACCTTGATTCTAGTAGGGGTGGCCGACGACGTAGACGACTTAATCAGCGAACATCAATCAATCGACCGTTGCCTGGTACAAATTCCATTGTCTAGAATGCCATCTGAAGATTTGGCTCAGATCGTTAAGCATGGCATATCGGAAGCAGGAATGGATATTTCGGAAGAAGCTGTCTCAGAAATATGTACAGTTTCGTTAGGGTTACCTCATTATGTTCATTCCTTGAGCATTGCTGCTGGACGAGCTGCGATCGAGGAGCAATGCGAGAGAGTGGATACTGCACATGTGCAGGCAGCCATTGAAGCGTCAATTAGAGAGTCCGGGCGGTCTATATTGCGTCAGTTTGACTTGGCTACGGCGAGCCCACGCCGAGAAAACTTATACTTTAAAGTTCTCTTAGCCTGTGCCCTGGCGAGAACTGACGATCTTGGTTTTTTTCGAGCATCAGACGTTCGGGAGCCTTACTCTCATATCATGGCTAAAGAGATGAAAATTCCGAGTTTCGGGCGCCACCTACATGGCTTGAGTGAAGAAGACAGAGGACCCATTCTCCAACGTTCCGGCAAATCTCATCAGTATAGGTATAGGTTCTTTAACCCTTTGATGCAGCCATATGTGCTTATGCGCGGCATGCAGAGCGGAGTCGTCACCCTTGACAATATAACTAGATTTACTGAGCAAGGCTAGTTCTGCAAGGGGCAGGTTTGAAGTAACCCTCTGCAGCCAGTCTTACAGGAGGACAAACTCCTGATTGCCCAGATGTACCCGGCATAGGTTTGCTGTTTTGAAAATGCCAATCTTTCAATCCCATGGCTTTGCCGAAGACGAGCAGAATTGCCTTGGGTTTGCGGTTCAATGACTTCCCTTCTCCGGCGAAAGTTGGTGCGATGATCAGCCGCACTCCCCGCCTGCTACACTCTCACCACAATCAATTCCCAAAAGGAGCAACCTCCAAGGCACAGACGGCAGCCGGCCTCTCCATTGTAAGGGCCCACGAAACCGAAGGCATGGTACATTTCCTCACCGTCTTTATCGCTTCCCCATCCACTAACGCCACCCCCTTGTCATTCAGGAAAGCACCTCTCTACCATAAGAATAAAGTAGAGCGGAACTTCGGAGGTGCTTCGTGCCGAGCATAATGTTTTGAATGGACCCTTTGGAAAGTGACGTTCGAGGGCGTCTATGGTAGGGACAACCCTTCTGCTCGCCCAGTACGCCACCCCCCAATCAAAAGCCACGTCGCCTCTACCCGCAAGAGGCATATTGCCCTGAGCTTGCCGAAGACACGGTTGAGCATCCCGGAAATACTCGGAGGGCAACATTTTAGATGCTTCGACTTCGCTCAGCATGACATTGCCTGATGCGCGCCTGGAAAAGTTCAAACAATTCCACCCGAGTCACGCAAAAATCTCCCTCACCGGCATCTGCCAGCCGGGAACAACTTCCCCACCGTCCAGGGTATCGGATTCGTTCAGCAACTGGGGGTCCTGGCCAGGGCGGTGGACCGTTACGGCCCGCAATACAGGGTCAATTACGACGACCATGGGGCAGCCGGCCGCCAGGTAGTCGGCTACTTTCTCGGCCATGGGACCGGGACGGTTGCTGGGAGAGAGGACCTCGAAGGCCAGGTCCGGCGCTCCCTGGACGAAACTGCGTCTCTCGCCAGGAGGAGATACCCGTTCCTGCCGGAGAAAGGAAACGTCCGGCGCCCGAACATGGTCCGGGTTCGACTCCAGAAGATAGCCGGTCTCGGCGACAATCACCCGGCCCAGGCCGTTGCGCCGCACGTAGGGGGCTAAATCTACGGCGACATTTGCCGAAACCAGGCCGTGTTCTTCGAAACTTGGCGGCATCCTTCTGATTTCTCCCCGCACCAGCTCATAGCGGTAGCCGTCGTCAGGCATCTCCAGCAGTTGCTGAGCCGTAGTCCAGTTTTTCTTGGTTACCATCACCGTCTCCTTGATACGCCAGTGCGTGGGATCCCGGGCTTGATGGCAGAGTCCTGAGATGTTGCCTTGGTTGTCTCTGCCTCCCAATCGGGAGGACGTTATTCTTATGCTAAACTAGCGCGGGTAGAATTAACAGTCAACACGCACATCCCACCCAACCTAACCCCACAAAGGAGCAACCCCCATGGCACAAATGGCAGTCGGACGCGCCAGCGTTAACGCCTCGAAGACTATATTGTCCCTGGGGTAGCCCCGGTCGAACTTGCGCTGGATTTCCGTCTCCAGGTCGTCGTGGGTATCCTTGGCCTCCCAGTAGCCGCGGGCCATGCGCAGGGTGTCCTTGACGGTGCCGTCGGGTATGACGTTGCCCACAGCCTTAAGCTCGGGGATGAGCACCAGCTTTTCCTTGTGCTCTCGGCAATAGGCGTCCAGGCAGTTCTGGAAGGCCGGTCGGATATTAAGCTCGTTGTCCGAACCGCCGAACTCGACAAGTTCTCGCAGCGTGGAGTAATAGGCTTCTATGCGCGGATAGCTGGGCATAGTGCAGGTATTATATCCCAACCCTCAATCCCGCTGGCGTCATTCGCCGAAGCAACCCTTCCGCTCGCCCATGGCGTCATTCCCCGACCCACAAGCCCTGTCGCCCTGGGCAAAAGCCATATCCCCCTGAGCAAGAGTCATGTCGCCCTGAGCTTGCCGAAGGGCCTGAAATCCTTCCCAGCAGTCACCCCCAAAGCACAAGCCAATCCCTCACTGACACCACCCCCTTCCCACCCTGGCTAACCCACCCCTACCATCAAAAGACAATACCAAACATCCACCCTCGCCCTACGGGAGAGGGGCCGGGGGTGAGGGCCAACCCCACATACCATGCCCAGCCAACCGCAACCAACACCAAAACCGAAGTTCCCCCCTCGCCCCAGGGAGAGGGGCCAGGGGTGAGGACAAGCCCAGTCACCCACCAAACCATGTCATCCTGAGCGAAGCCGAAGGATCTAAAATCCTAACCAGAACCCATGCCCAGCCAACCGCAACCAACACCAAACCCGAAGTTCACCCCTCGCCCTATGGGAGAGGGGCCGGGGGTGAGGGCCACCAACCAAACCATGTCATCCTGAGCGAAGCCGAAGGATCTAAAATCCATGCCACATACCATGCCCAGCCAACCGCAACCAACATCAAAACCGAAGTTCTCCCCTATCCCTATGGGAGAGGGGCCGGGGGTGAGGGCCACCACCCTGTCACAAACCTGTCATCCACCCCCACCTCCCAGCTACAAAACAACAGGAAATGCAAGGAAATAACAGGAAAAAACAAAATTCCTCCCCTCTCCCTATGGGAGAGGGGCCGGGGGTGAGAGCGTCTCCCCCCATGTGCTAAACTCTCCCCACCCAACCCTAACCCCCCACAAAGGAGCAACCCCTATGGCACAAATGGCTGCGGGACGCGCCATCGTTGAGGCCCTTAAGGCCGAGGGCGTGGACCATATCTTCGGACTGGTGGGCACCACCACCAACAGCATCGTCACCGAGCTTTACGGCCGTGACGACATCCACTTTATCGACACCCGCCACGAGGAGGGCGCCGCCTTCATGGCCTACGGCTACTCCCGGGCCTCCGGCAAACCCTCCGCCTGCGTCACCACCTCCGGACCGGGCACCATCAACCTGGCCACCGGCATCTCCCTGGCCTACAAGGGCCGCGCCCCGGTAATCGCCATCGCCGGCAACACCGCCCAGGAGTACACCTACCGCGACGGCGCCCAGGAGTTCGACCTGGTTACCACCTTCAAGCCCATCACCCGGATGTCCCTGCAGGTCAACCAGGCGGAGCGCATCCCCGAGATGCTGCACTACGCCTTCCGCGCCGCCATGTCCGGCAAGAAGGGCCCCGTGCTGCTGGACATTCCCCGCGACCTCATCGACGACCGGACTATCGAGTGGGACGTCGAGGCCCCCGGCACTTACCGGACCGTGGCCGACCGCACCGCCGGAGACGCCCAGGCCATTGCGCAGGCTGTAGCTTTGCTGGCCGGGGCCCAGCGACCCCTGATTCTGGCCGGCGGCGGCATCATCGACTCCGAGGCCACCGACGATACCGTGGCCCTGGCCGAGCGCCTGGACATGGCAGCGGTCCCCTCCTACGGCCACAACGACGCCTTCCCCAACAGCCACCGCCTGTACGTGGGACCCCCGGGCGGCCGGGGCGCATCCGAGGCCCTGGAGGCCATGAACCGCGCCGACGTCATCCTGGCCCTGGGTACCCGCATCAACCAGGGCAGCACCTCGTGGGACTACTCCGTCATCAACCCCGAGACGAAAATCATCCAGGTGGACATCGACCCCCTGGAGATTGGCCGCAACTACCCGCTGGCCGTGGGCATCGTCGGCGACGCGGGGGCCGTGGCCCAGCAGCTTTCCGAGGCCCTCTCAGGCCAGTTCCCCGAAGGACGGGCCAATCCCCAGTGGACAGCGGAGATTGCCGACTTCAAGGCCCGCCGCCGCGCCCGCCTGGACGCCGAGGCCCAGCTGGGCGGCGACCCCATGATGCCCCAGCGCGTCTTCAGCGAATTGAATAAGGTCCTGCCCCAGGACTGCATGGTCACCATCGACGCCGGCATCGCCCCGGGTCTGTCCTACGACCGCATCAGCTACGAACTGCCCCGCACCATGTTCAACTACGCCGGCCAGGGCGGCCTGGGCATGGGACTGGGCGTCGGCCTGGGCACCAAGCTGGGGCGCCCCGACCGTCCCGCCATCAGCCTGCAGGGCGACGGCGGCTTCCTCTACACCTCCCAGGAACTCAACACCGCCGTGCGCAAGAACATTCCCCTGGTCAGCATCGTCCTGAACAACGGGTGCCACGGCGCGGAAAAGGCCCAGCAGTACCGCTTCTACGACCAGAAGTACATCGGCGTGGACCTGGAAAACCCCCGCTTCGACAAGCTGGCCGAGGTGTACGGCGCCAAAGGCTACTACGTGGAGCGTCCGGAAGACGTGGCCGACACCGTCCGAGAAGCCCTCACCCTGGACGGCCCCAGCGTGGTGGAAATCCCCGTGGCCGAGTACTTCCCCCCGGGAGCCTCCCTTCCCGCTCGCTAGTCACCAATTCAAAGATCCTTCCCCGATGAAGGGGTAAGGGTGGAACAGGATGAGGCCTGTCAGAAACCGGCGCCGTGTTGCAAGTGACCACGGCGCCTTTCTGTGCTCGCATTTGAAAGAAAGCCTTCGACCACCCAATTTCACTAAATTTTCTCAAGTGCCGGGGTTCTTATTCCTGTTGGATAATATATAATATCCCTGATTACTGGGGGGGTAGAGATGAGAGAGCACGAAGGCCACGACCACGCGGCCCATGAAAACGGGCAGGGCGAGCAACACGACCATGCCGCCCACGACCACGACGCCCACGCCGGTCACGATCATGCCGCAGGAGAGGCCCACGACCACGACGCCCACGCCGGTCACGACCATTCGGCGGAAGCAGTCCATGACCACGACGCCCACGCCGGTCACGACCATTCGGCAGAAGGGGCCCACGATCACGACGCCCACGCCGGTCACGACCATTCGGCAGAAGGAGCCCACGACCACGATGATCACGCCGGTCATGACCACGATGCCCACGCTGGTCACGACCACGGGGGCCACGGACACGGCCACCACGATCACTCCCACGACTTCAGGAGCGCCAGCAAGAAGAGTCTCTGGCTGGCCCTGATTCTCATCTCGGTTTACATGATCGCCGAGGTCATTGGCGGTCTGATATCCGGCAGCCTGGCCCTGCTGGCTGATGCCGGTCACATGCTTACCGACGCCGCCGCAATCATGATGGCCCTGGTGGCCATCTGGATCGGACAGCGCGAAGCCTCCGTCGAGCGCACCTTCGGCTTTCACCGTACGGAAATCCTGGCAGCCCTGTTTAACACCTTTACGTTATGGCTGATTGCCGGGTGGATTCTTTTCGAGGCTTACCACCGTATCCGCTTCCCCGAAAATGAGGTGATCGGACTGCCGGTGCTGCTGGTTGGAATCGGCGGTTTCGTCGTCAACGTCGCCGCCGCCTGGATTCTGCACCGCTCCTCCGGTGAAAGCATGAATGTGGAGGGCGCCTTCCAGCACGTGCTGGCCGACCTCCTGGGCTCGGTGGGTGTCATAATCTCCGCCATCCTCATCATGGCTTTCAACTGGCAGATTGCCGACCCCATCCTCAGCGTGGTAATCGCCTTCCTGATTGTGTACAACACCCGCAAGCTCATCGTCAGCATCCTTAACGTGCTCCTGGAGGGCGCGCCCGAACACATCGACGTTTATGCCCTGTGCCACGACCTCGAAGAGTTTGAGGGAGTTACCCTGATCCACGATGTCCACGTCTGGACCATTACCCAGGGAAATGTGGCCTTTACCGCCCACATCCTGATGGACCGGGCCTTTACCGGGAACCTGGACGATGTGACCGACCAGATGAAGGACCTGCTGCATAACAAGTATGAGATTGGACACGTGACTTTCCAGCTGGAGCACTCCACCGAGGGTTGCACCGAAGATCACCACGTCGGCCACCTCTATGCGATGGCCCGGGACTGACCGGGCCATCGAGCTTTAACTTGTTAATAGATTGCCCGGGACCCTTCACCAGGGATAAACGTCGCCCTGAACCCTTCGGCAGGTTCAGGGCGACGTTTATCCCTGGTGCAATTGCCCATCCGGGCCTGACCAGCAAGGCCAGGCCCGTCTGGAAAACCTCCCCGCCTCGAGGACAAAATTAAACCCCGCTGCCTGGCCCAGCAGCGGGGTTGCTCTTTAGCCTGGAGGAAAAGGGTCTAGTGAACGTGACCGGCGTGATCGTGGGCGTGGTGCTCGTGCCCGTCGCACTCGTGAACGTCGTGGACGTGGCCCGGTTCGTCGCCGTGATGCTCGTGAGTGTCGCACTCGTGAACGTCGTGGTCGTGAGCTTCAGCGTGGTGCTCGTGCCCGTCGCACTCGTGAGCGTCGTGCACGTGGCCGGGTTCGTCGCCGTGGTGCTCGTGAGTGTCACACTCGTGGATATCGTGCTGCTGCATCTGATGCCTCCATAAAAGCCCGGTGCTACGCTGCGGAACATACCTCGTAGCCCGATGAGTGACTAATATTTGAACACGGCCAGAAATTGGTTGTCAAGGCCAAAAGTCTCAATTCCGCAAAATTGCAAAGGTAAACTGCCAGCCCTAATTGAGACTATGCATCGTAACGCCCTTCAGGATCATCACCCAACATGCTGGGCAGTATCAGCCTGTATCAACAATCGAACACTTGCTCCAGGCAGCGCGCGCTCGGTTTTGTCCTTTACCGACAAATCTACGTCCATAGGGTATAATTCGCACAGCCAATCAAGGGAACAAGCGAGCGACAATGAGCAAACTGTTGGACCTTTTACAGAGAATCAGCGACGGAACGCCGGCGCCCCTGGGTTTTGGCGCGGCGCGCCGCGCCGGCCTGCCTGGCCTGGCCCTGGTGGGCCTGGTTGCCAATGACCATCAAGCGGGCCTTGCCGCCGCCGCCTCAGCGGGCATCGACGCGGTGCTGGTGTCCGGCGTTAGCGACCCGGAGGGTATCGGCAGCCTGGCAGGCTCGGCCGACGGCGTTCCCTGGGGCGCATTTTCTCCTGCCCTCTCCGGTGAAACTGCCCAGGCCTGCCAGGAAAATGGCGCCGACCTGCTGGCCTTCGGGCTGGAAAGTCCCGCGGACGGCATTTCCGGGGAAGACGACATGGCACGGATTATTTCCCTGGCCCCCGACCTCAGCGACCGAGAGCTTCGCGCTGCGTCCGCCCTTCCGGTGGACTGCTTTATCGTTGACATGGCCTCGGTATCCGGCTCCTGGACTTTGCAGAACCTGGTTACCTTAGGCTCCATATCCCGCCTCACCGACAAGCAGGTTCTGGTTCAGGTTTCCGGTCCTCCCCAAAAGCAGGACCTGGAAGCCATCCGGGATATGGGCGCCAGTGGCCTGATCCTGGACCTGTCCAAGGTGAGTTCAGACGATTTGGCCGGCCTGAAGTCCGACCTCCAGGATATGCCGCGTCCACGCCGCCGCCGTGAACGGGTTCGGGCCACCGTTCCCTCCGCCGGCTTCACATCACCTCCGGCCCCCGATCCCGAAGACGACGACCACGATGACGATTACGACTAAGAGTAAGACATGACGGCAGGGGATTCGGCGATCGAGGCATGCCAAATGATCCGGCGAATCCCCCTGGAAGCTTGTTTATACGGAAGCCAGACAGAACAACGCACCCTACCTCTTCATTCATCCAGATTGAATTGACATGCTTTTAGGTTCCTTCGACCTCCTCCTGTACGACCCTGCCAGCTTCGTGCGCCTGACCGTCCTGGTCATATTCGCCCTGCTCACGGCGGTCACCGTCCACGAGTTCAGCCACTCCTTGATAGCAACAGTCCTGGGAGATGGCACCTCCCGCAGCCTGGGACGCCTTTCCCTCAACCCCGTCCGCCACCTGGACCCCAGCGGAACGGTGATGATGCTGGTGGTGGGCTTCGGCTGGGGCAAGCCGGTTCCCGTCAACCTCAACCACCTGCGCGGCCCCTGGGGAATGACCCTGGTAGCCGCGGCGGGGCCCCTGTCCAACCTGGCTCGGTGGATTCACATTTCAAGTGCAACACTGGTTTGGATAAGATTTCTGCTGGGGTAAGGTAGCCCAGGCACTTGCGTGGGGTATGGTTGTAGGCTTGGGTGATGCGAGTAATCTGGTTCTGGGGCAGT
>MPMM01000056.1 GCA_002238505.1 SAR202 cluster bacterium bin22
GGTTAACTCCCTCCGCCAACTCCCTCCGCCAACTCCCTCAAGGAGGCCACCAGCGAAGTAACCCGCTCATGAATTCCAACAGCATTCTCCGGGGCCTGGGGACTCTTGTGCGCCACCTGGCAGTACACCCGCCACGCCCCCATCCGGTCACGGAATCCCAATAAAACCCGATAGGCCCCCTCTCCCGACAACCGGGTCCCATCCAGCACCTGCTCCTGCACGGCCCACCAAACTGGATAAAATCAAGAACCTTTCACATCAGGTTCGCGGTCGCGGTGTGATGGGGCGTCCTTCGGACTGCACCCGAACGAGGAAGTTGCCAAGCCCCCTATCGGCAAGGGTTTTCCCTTTGGGTGGGCAAGCCTTTTTCAAAGGAGCCGGCCGACCGGCCAAGGTCGGTTCGCCTGGGGCCTGGCCAATAGGCCGGTCCCCTGGACACGTCTTTCTTGCTACCTACAGAGCCAAGGTCTTTTCGGCTCAATTGACGTGATCGTACGCTTCATTCTGTTTGCCCCGTCTGTTTGCTAAAGCTCTGACCGCTCGATACATTAGGAGGGAGATGACGGCTACCAATAAGATGAAGGCTGCCCAGACGGCCACCAATGCCAGAATGAACAGCGCTACAGCAATCACATCCTCCAAGAGCCCAACCAACGCATTTGCGCAACCAAAGCTGAGTACAGTAGAAATCCAACGCGCCACCATTAAGGGAACATGCAAGATTAGAGCAAACAATCCGCCTATAAATCCAACCACGGCAAGCGGAAAACTACCACCGTCGTTTGTTGCCGTCACATAACCGGCGGCCGAGTTAATTCCACTCGGTTCCAGTAACCCAATGGTAGCGATTGACAACAACGCCCCGGCTAAAGGCGCCAGGAACAACTCCAGGAAATCAACGACATGATCAACGACTGGTATGAGATAGCTGGCCCTCTCCAGCGCGTAGCCCGCTCCAAATCCTGCCACCGCGTAATATGAGCCCAGCCAGGCTAATGCGTCGGGAAGGTGTTCTCGCCTGATTCCCAAAGGAATAATGTCGGCTGCCGACATGCTCAACAGAAATAGAGGCAGTAGGACCCTGAGCCCGGCGGTCGCTCCGAATACCGATGACCCGGACAATGCCAATAGGGATGAAACATCCATAAATTATCGTCTTTGCCCGACCCGTTCAACACTGAATCGACGGATTATATCACTTGCATCCTCGACCTTACGGTCAGGTTTAGTTCCCTTGGCAGTGCAACCGCATTTAACCTGGATACTGAATACATCGTCACCCAATTCAAGCTAAGGACTGGAAACCCTGGGTTCCCTTCGATTTTAGGGTATGGGGTTTTCCAGGTCAGGTAGAAGATGCCGACCTTTATCGGAGTTTTCCTCCCGCCTTTCGTGCGAAACGTCTGATTTCGGCTGGCGTTCCAGATCCGGCCAAGTGGGTAGGGACAGGCCCTGCAAATGCTACGCCTGGAACAAAAAGAAAGTGACCTCCATCTCTACCGGCCACAGTCGGGAGACCCTGGCAAGAGATGGCCTTCCGGCGCTGTCTGCCGATTGACAATAAAGCCTTACTCCCAAGACAATTGAAGTAAGGAGAAAGAAATGTTAGTCAAGATTACAGCCAAGAGGCAGGTTACCTTTCCCGCCCACGTCCTGGACGCCATGGGCGCCAAGCCCGGCGACTACCTGGAGGTGACGGAAGGCCCACAGGGTTTCCTGATCAAGCCAAGGCGCATAGACGAGACGCGCCTGGCTCCGCTGAAGGGCCTGATACCGGCAGGGCATCCCGCCTTCGACGCCAGCGAGTTCCGCGAGGCAACCTATGACGCTGCGCTACGGGACTGACACTTCGGTCCTGATGAGACTCCTCACCGGCCACCCGGAGCAGG
>MPMM01000027.1 GCA_002238505.1 SAR202 cluster bacterium bin22
GGAACTGGCCGCCCGCAGGGACAGACCCAACAACAAGTTCCCTCTGGTCAAGATGCCGGATGCGGTATTGACCGAGATTACCTTCTGCAAGATTCGGATTTATCCCCTGACATTCGACGATGCGGCCGCTTTGATCGGGACGCATACGCTGGTGTTGAGCGACCTGAACGATGTCTTGCTGAATACCAGTCCTGAAATCAGCCAGATCCGGTTGACGGTCAATGGAGTCCTGGTGCATACCGAAAACTGGACTTTGACAGGGGGAGACCGGCGGATACGCTTCGAGATCACGGCAGAGGAAGCAAGGAATATCGGAAGCACCGGCGCAGGACAGGCGGCGGACTGGATTCTTGAGTTCATGAACAGCAACGGGAGAGTGGGCTTCTCGAACAAGTATGTTTCACCTTTCGGAGACCGGGGCGAATATCCGGCTACCAAGAGTGAGGTTGGCACGGGTACTGGAACCTCTATTGCGAAGGCCACGAACATACAGGTCGATGCGGTCAGGAATCAGTCGAATCAGACGGACTTGGCTGGAATCAATCAGGCGGCGAGAAACGCGCTGGATGATACGGGCTATCTATCGGTTCGGAAGGTTGCTCGATTCCTGGATCGCATTCTCAAATTGGCCACTGGTTCCACCGCCGGAATTGTCGCACTGGCAAGAGATGCGGACTATGACGCTAATTCCAGTTTCAACAACACCCGATCCGCCACGGTGTACGGGATTCGCAGGGTCTTGGCTCGCGTATTGGGCGGATACGCAACCACGGCCAATCTGACGGCAGAGGAAACGGCACGGGAAAATGCGGATACTGCACTGGGGACGCGGATCGACGATACGATTGCCCGCACGGCCGCATTCAGGCCGCTATCCAAGTGGGTGAGGAACAATGAAGCCCGCACCCTGTTATTCGCATATCGTCCGCTGGAGGCCGTAAGTACCAGCATCAATGCGACTGTCACCATTGGCGGGCAGACGATCAACAATGTGAACCCGTCCGAGGGGTTGGCGGCACTGGATCGTGTAGGAACCATCCTCGCCATTCCAATCACTGCCACGCAGGCGGGGAACATCACGCGGTCGTCGGATGCACAGGCGGGCTATATCAAGTGCCAGATCAAGGCCGGCCGCGCCCATGCGATTACCGGTTGGATGCCCTCCGATGCGGCTCCGCAAGGCGAGCAAGGCCCGGAAGGCCCGGCAGGCCCGGCAGGTGCTCAAGGCCCGGCAGGACCGCAAGGCGATCCGGGTGATGCTGGTGCTCAAGGCCCGGCAGGCCCGGCAGGCCCCAAAGGCGATCCCGGAGATGCAGCAAGCGGAGGAGTTTCGTATGTGGCGCTAGCTGCGCTTGGACAAAATCGAGACGGGAATTACCAATTCACAATTCCCAGCAATACCAGGAAAGTGGATATTGTTCTTAACGTAAGCGGCTCTGGAACAGGCGGGCGCGACATAACTAAAAAAATATTGGCTGCTCCTTTTGCGGAAATAACTTCTAGTGGAGATAAATGGCCTGTTACTTTTGTTAGGAAGGAAAGCGCTCAAAATATTTATGGGGTTGGGGCGCAACTTTGGTTATCTGGCTCGACTTTGCTTGTTAGACCTTATAGAGACCATAGGGACGCTGATATTTCAGTGTCTTCTGTAGGTAACTGCTACGCATTAGTTGGATAATGGAACCAGCAAAACTTTTACAACAAACACAGGAGAAAACACCATGAATCTTGCGAACACACTGATGCGGAGAACGGCGATTGCCTGCACCTTCGCACTGCAACGCACCGATCACGTCCACAATTCGTCAAGCCCGTGGTGGGCCTTTTCGCTGACCGACTGGCTCGGCGGCTACCTGATCGACGACACCACCATCGAGTACAAGCGACCGCACCACAAGACCGGCCGCATCCTGCTCAAGAATCTCCAGATGACGGCGACGGACGAAGCCAAGTTCGGCCCGACTGTCGTAATCTCCGAAGATGTAGGTGAACGCGCCGAATCCCGAATCAACGTGGCCTCGGGCGCAACCTACGATGAAGTGGTGGAGCATACGTTCAGCCGCACCACCAGCCTCAAGGAGAGCATGGAAGTGGGCGCGAAGGTCGCTGTGGAAGCGGAGTTTGGATACGCGGCCGGAACCGCAGGCGGATTCTACGGCGGCGCGAAATTCAGCGCGGAGATCAGCGCGAAGTACGGCCGGGACTGGGGCAGCTCCGATACGCACACCGACACGGTGAAGCGAAATATCCACATCACCGGGCCGTTCCACGGCAAGTACATTGCCGAGCGGTCGCTGGCGAAAGTCAGCCGCACGGCAGAGGTCACGCCGAAGTTCGAGCATCAGATCGAGATTTACGATAACGAAACCCTGCTGTACAGCTGGAACTCGCTTGAGGAACTGATGATGGTGCTTCGCGGCGAAGCCCCGCTGGACCGGGACTTGGCGGACAAGTTCGTGGACAATCCTCTGAGTCACAACGAGATCGTTGCCGTGGCTCCGGAGCGGGATATGCAGCCGCTCCGGTGGACGGCCATCTTCGACAACGTCAACTACCAGAAGATCGACGTGCTGAGGGACTGAAAATGACCGAAGCGATGAAGCGCCAGATCGCCCGCCTGAAAGCATGGCGGGCGAAGTTCATGGCAGACCAGGAAGCCCGGATGCAGGAGGAATCCCGCCGGAAAGGGCTGGACAAGGAAGCCGAGCGAGCGCGTATCAAGGCACTGCGCCGTCCGCCGGCGAAGGTCTGGAGAATCGGACGCACACTGCTTTGGGAGCCGCCGGAGACGTTCGACCAGCTCAAGCCCGCCGGATTCTGGGTGTCCGAAAAGGCACCCGGCGGAAATTGGTATTATCACGGCGATTATCAGCCGAACGACACAAGAGAGGCGCAGCTCTACGGAGACGGGCCTGCACGGGTGGAAGCGTACTATGACGACATGGCCGGGCCGGAGCACTATTACAGTCCGGTAGTCGAAGCGACACCGGGCGAGTTCCCCTATCTCGTGAGCCGTGTTCGGTACTACTGCACCTGCACGGACAAGGGCGAGGAATACGTGAACCGCTTTCGGCGTGTGCTGGCCGCACTCGGCGTCGTCGAGACGAAGAGAGGCCACGCATCCCGCCCGCCTGTTTCACCGCTGAATCCGCCCATGTCGGCAGCCGAGGCGGAGGAACTGACGCATCTTGGAATCACATGGGACCGCATCGCGGACGTACTTTGGAGGCTGGAAGGCGGCGAACCGCCCCCGCCCCCTCCGACCCGGATGGACAAGATCGTGGACGCAACGAGAACCTACACAGGACGGCGCACAATCCGCCGTAGGATGCCGTGGGTGCGCCCCTTACGCCGTCATGCAGGAATGCCTGACATCACCACGAAAGAGCGCACCGAGGCGCACCAGCGAGCTCAGGAGGGCTGAATGGACACGGAGACTCAAACAGAGATTCATCGTTTGAGGGACGATATTGGTTCGCTTCACCGGGCGATTGACAAAGTGGAGAGCTCGCTAGGACAGCACGAGATCGGCTGTGTGAAGGCCCATGCCGACAGTGAGAGTCGATTCAACACGCTGGAATCTTCGATAAAGATTATTATCTGGATGGTCGGCATATTGATCTTCGCCGAGCTCTTCGGGATTGACACGGCGGTGCAGGCCGCCTTGAGGGCCTGGGGATTGCCCTGGTGAAGATTGAAGCCTGGATGATCGGACTTGGGCTGGCGGCGATTAGCGGGGCCGTGGGCTACGGGTCTTTGCAAATGCAGGTTTCGGAGAACACCCAGGACGCGCATAAAATGAGCAGTGAGGTCTGGCCGAGAATAGTACAATGCGAGAGAGATTTGAACTTCCTTCGAGGGCAAACATCGAAATGAGCGTAGTAATCTTGCAGAGGATGCCGGAATACCCTGACCAAAGAGGGACTCCGGGCGAATTGATTCTGCCGTTTCCAAGATGCAGGGATATGGAGTTCGCCACTCTGGAGCAACCTTGGAAGGACAACCGACTGAATGAGTCCTGTATCCCTGCGGGCGAGTACAATTTGCATTGGGCAGAATCCCCGAGCAAGGGCTGGTGCTGGCATTTCGACAATGACGAAACCGAGCCGCGCACCCATATCCTGATTCATCTTGGAAACTGGGTGAGGGACACGAAGGGTTGCGTCCTGCTAGGCAAGTGGCACACTGACAGGCATTTCAAGGTGGAGCAAAGTGCGGCCGCCATGCGTGAGTTTTCTGCACTGATGCGCCGTGAGAATTTTGTACTGAAAATCAAGGATGCCGCAACATAATGGAACTGCTGACGCTTCAAATTCTCTGGTGGACAGGCGTTGTCCTGTGGCATATTGGGCTGGCCCTTTTCGTCCTGGGCCTCACCGAACAATCCAGCCATTCTGATGCTGCCAAGTTTTCGAGTGGCTTTATTGCTTACGGGCTGCTCGTATGGGGCGCGTGGGGGTTGTTTTGAAGTACGTCTACGCGATCCTGTCCGGCCCGGCCGTGTTCGCCCTGTTCGCAGTGCTCGGCTATGTACTGGTGGACTGGCTGGCCAACAGCCGGATCATGGGCTGGCAACATGGTGATCCGACCGGGCTTCTGGTCTGGGCTGGAATTTCACTCTTGGGCGTGATCGCCGGCATCGTCACCATCATCTGGGTGTGGCCGTAATGGCACTTTTTACCGCACCGATTCTAGGCACCCTTATTGATAAGGGCTTTGATCTGGTGGACGACCTGTTCACCAGCGACAAAGAGAAAGCCGAAGCGAAATTGCAGCTGGAGACCTTGAGACAACGTCTCCAGGAAGGGCAGCTCGAAATCAATCTCCAGGAAGCGAAGCACAAATCCGTATTCGTAGCGGGCTGGAGACCGGCGATGGGCTGGACTTGCGCCCTGGGCTTCTTTTACTCGTTCTTTCTTGAGCCTTTTGCAGAATTGATCCTCTACTCAATGGGGATTGAGGTGGACACGCCGGATCTGGACACCGGCGCGCTCATGTCGCTGGCCTTTGCGATGCTGGGCCTGGGCGGCATGAGGTCGTATGAGAAATACAAAGGTGTGCAGTCGGAGTCTGTCAAATGATTGACGCGAGTTCTTGGACTCCGCAAATGGTCAGGGAATGGAGAGTAAAAAACCCAACCCTAGACCCGGACAAGCACCTGTGTTTAGGTGATCCTCATACTCCGCCGACCAATAGATTGTGGGACGCGGCGTTTGGAAGCCTGGGGCAATATAACCGAACAGGAGCAAAAAGAAAATGATCACCACTTCCACAGCCGCACCCTATCTCTACACCAGCTCCCGGACGGATGATGTTCGGATACCGTGTCCTGACTGCAAAGGGACAGGTTCCAAAGTGCCTGCATTTGCAAATATCCTGATTTCAAGAACGCTCGCCGGCGGGTTTGGATATTGGAAGGATGCCTGCCCCAGGTGCAAGGGCGCAAGACTGATACAGAAACAATGAAAGGTTTGATCGTAACGTCCAGAAAGATGATTCGCCAGATGGCCGCTACGGGCTGGAAGCCTGACGGTCATGGGCGCATTCGTGTAGTCTTGAGACGGATAGGCCCCTGGATGGAGATGGTCACTCGTGAGTATGTCGATAATGAGACGACCGAGGCGGAGAGGGCCGCATACCGGAGAGGCTTCAAACAGGGCAAGATCGCCGCGTTGAGGGCGGCCCAGGTCACGGGAGTGGGCGGGCTTGATGTGTATCTGCAAGATGCTCTGGAGGTGGAGCGATGCCACAAATGCCAGGGACTTGGGCATATCCAAAAATGAACTGGAAAAGCGTCAAGGACAGCCCGCCGCAGGAGCCGGATAATTATCTGTGCTTCTGGAGATACCCGCCCATTCCGAAGGACGGAACCCAGATACTTCACGTCGAGGTGCTTTTCTACAGGACGGAGGATAAAAGGTGGCTGGATCACGAGCACAAGTCCGCCACTCCCGAATACTGGACAGAGATTGAAATGCCGGAGGGATACCAATGACCCGATTCCGCATTCTCCTAATCCGTACTGCTGAATACTGGGGAGCTCTTCTGATCCTTATTATGTTAGTATCGGGAATAGGATCACTGGCTATGGCAGTGCTATAGGAGACTGATATGAATGACGATGTTTTGGCGAAAATACTTGCTGGTGCTGTGCCACAGCATTATTCCAGGTTCGAGGACCCGCGTAAATATTTCGGAGGCGGCGGAGGGACTGGCCTAGGTAATATTAAAGGGAGTAGGATGCAAGGCGCAAACGCAAAACCGAAGCCACCCACTTACGACACTAGCAACCTTGGCAAGCTGTCCACCAGTGCGCTCAACAGAGAACGCCTGCGAATAGCAGAAATAGAAAGCAGGCTAATAAAAGAGGGGCGCATAGGAACCAAGGAATCCAGGAATGCGAATAAGTATTCAAAAGCCATTTATGACGAGCTGGCGGCACGAAAACAGGCACTACAGGCGGCACAGAGGGAGACCAAGGTTTGGAGACGAACTACCCAGACCTCAACGGGAAACTAATGAGCGATAGTGTTGAGAAATGAATCCGGCCCATTGCCCTATCCCTCCGGAGCCGTCAGACCCGGCATTGTGGGTGTTCCTTGGGGTGATTGCCGGGTGGCTGGCCTACCTGGTATTCGACGCGATGTGGCCGGGGGAATGATTCATAGCGAGATGGTGTAGTGGCAACACGCTGGTTTCATGTTCCAGCACCGCAGGTTCGATTCCTGCTCTCGCAACCAGATCCTAAAGAACGATTTGACTGGGTTTCGGAAAAGGCCCTTCATCCGGGTATTGCCCGTAGCAGCAAATAATCAGGGAATCCCCGATCTCCATGCGACGGGCCGAAGCGCCTCTGCCCTCCACCATGCCGGGTTCTCCCTTGAGGGCATAGGTGGTATGCACCGAGCCGGTCCTGGGATTGTAGATATAGACCTGCTCGT
This sequence comes from SAR202 cluster bacterium bin22, assembly GCA_002238505.1. GTDB lineage: Bacteria > Chloroflexota > Dehalococcoidia > Lucifugimonadales > UBA3495 > Bin22. Next base: position 6,942 of record MPMM01000027.1, read on the forward strand.
ATTTCTTGATTCCGACCTGGTGCATCAGTTCAGGGCCGAGCGCGATTGACCCCTCATAGTCGGGCTGAATGCCAGTGACGATTGCGCCGTGAATCTTGGCGCGGAGGAAAGTTCTCATGGGTTTCAAAGAGGCTTCAGCCCTAATTGTACGGATTCAAGGCCCCTGATTATAGAAAACTGTCTAAAGACAACTCGAGCCGCGGACATAGCGACCGTTTGGGTCGGGCTGGCGTTATCCGATAAAGACATATTCTCCACCACCAAGGAATCTTCTATAGCAGGCAGAGCCCCATCATAATTCTCAATTCGCAAGAGAATCTCCCCAGTCTCCGCATTAGATAGAATCAATAGCACGGTTTCCCTCCTTTTTGGGTTTTCTCATTTTGAATATTCGGTTCCTGATCTCGTTCCCCACGTCCTTCAGACGCCGTCCCTGGAACTCCCCGCAGAAATTGCAGTAGAAGCGGCGATGCGGGCCGTATCGGGTCGCATGGACGAATACCGGAGCGCCGTCGAATAGCAGAGGGGAACGGCCGGCGACGACTCCCCAGCGGCCCTTGTTCCCTGTCTGCATGAATCGGATTTTCATGTCTCAATACAGCCCCATTCTTGGAAGTTGCCCATCATAATAGCCCTTGTAAGGTTTAAGAGCCTGCGCCATCAAAGACTGCTGAATATGGGTTCTTCTGGCATTCTCCTGGAACTCAAAAGCGAATCGAACCAGATTCTTTCGGTCTCGCCGGCGAATGAAACCAGATCGCACCAGATCCAGAGGCTTCGTGTGCGTGTGTACTCCGTAAAGAGTGTAGCTTTCTGGGAATCTCATTTCAATACAGTCCCAGCCAGTCACCCGATCAATCATTTGTCTCTTGTTCACGATGAGTCTCCTTTTCCAATGATTCTATTCGGTCGTCCACCGAACGCAACAGGGCTTCCAGCCAGCTCAAGTCCAGCACCATTCTTCCACTATGGCTCTGGTTGACAACGGTTTCTCCGTTCTGGGCCAGCCGGATCGCCAAGGCAAGCCGGTCTTTGAACGAGAGCTGATGGTCGTTCATCCGCTTGATTTCTCCTGTGGGGCATCTCCATTGATTCCCCTGACCCAGACCATGGATAGAGGGCTGTAGCCCTGTCTCTCGATCATCACTTCGGATTCCTTCTCAGGGGAGAGTCCGGGCCGCGTCAGATGAACATTGACCGCATAGTGAATATTGGCCCCGTACTCCATACCGGCAATTCGGGCCGCTTCATCTCTCAATGGACGAGTCGCTCCTTTGACCGTTGGATCAACCCGCAAAAGCAGCTCATGAAGAAACCGGAAATTAGGGGTAAACAGGTCCTTTATGACGCAGCCCCACAGGCACCCGTTTTCATTCCAGATCCAGAAATGGCCAGATTCCTGTCCCTCATTGTTCATGCAGATAACAATGGACTTGGCAATATGGTCGTAGTCGAAAGGCCGGAAGTACCAGGCCATTCCCTGGCCCTGAGCGTCCGCTCCTTTTGAGCAGACGCGCTCCAGTGTCTCCAGCCAGGGCTCGATATGCCGGACAGAGGTAATGCGGTTCATCGGTGCGTGAGCCCGTGTTCGGCGGCGGCTTTCTCAAGACGTTTGATCCGCCTCTCCAGATCCACCAGGTATCGCTCCAGGGCATTGATGGACAGGACTTCTCCTGCGGCCGCTATGTCCCTGTAGTTGAGCTCTTCCTCGGTGGGGAGGCGGGTGATTTTCAGTTCGTCAAATCTGCTGATGGTCATCGGTTCATTCTTCCTCCGGAGTGGCGTAAAGACAGGACGGGCAGACCTGCCCATCCTCCAGTGCTTCCATTTCGACCCCGCAGGCCGGACAATCCGAGTCGCTGCCTAGATGGGCGAAGCGGTGTTCTCTATCGAACTCGTTCATGCGTGTAACGCCGCTGGTCGCACCCGAGAAGGACCGCTGGAGGATTCTAGCGGCGGTGGACTGAAATGCGACCAGGGCGATCTGGGTGTGAAATTCATCGGGATTCTTCCTCGATGCCGAGGAACTTGTACAGGGCCAGCCGGATGACCTTGTTCGCCGACAGCCCGGACTTCTCCGAATATTCGGCGACGGCCTTCTTCAGCCGGTCGCTGAGGCGGAGGGAAATGACGTTTCTGTGTGCCATGTCCTGTAGTCTACTACTTTTTTAGAGTCCTCGCAACCCCTCGCCCCGACTGATAAACTTGGGCGCATGGCTCGGCCTTATCTGACGGACGGCACTGCAGAAAACACGCGAGTGGTCAGCGGGGCCGTCTCTATTGCGCTGAAGGATTCACTGGAACGCTACCTGACCAGGCGAAAGAATTTTCACGGAAACCACAAAGGGGGATTCGAGGAAGTGATTCGGTTGGGCCTGCAAGCGGCACTGAAACAGGAAAAGGGGAGGGAGCAAAAGGCGAAGGAATTTCGCCGGCGAAACTGGAATCCCCACAACTTTGTAGAGCGATTCGATTGAGTTTTCCCCTGTGTTATAGTTCCAACCAATAAAAATCCCCGGCATGGATAGGCTATGCCGGGGAATCAAATTCGCTGATAAGGGCAGCGAGAGCAATCTGCTGAAAAGGCCAGCAAATCACGGGAACATTATACAACTCCCGTCCCCAAAGGCCCCTTCAGCGACATCCGCGCCGCGGCGCAGGAGATCGTCATGGGAAAGAATACAACAGCATCCAGGAACGTCATCCCGTTTCCAAGTAAGATTCGAGAGGAAGGGAAACGTTCCTGGACTAACCATTTCAACACCTACCGAACGAAGATCATAGATACGGCCGTGCTCGATTCCCGACTAAGTTCAGGCGACAAGGAGCTGCTGGGGTTCCTGGTGTCCAAGCTGAATAGAAAAAAGGAATTTATCTGGTGGAGTCAGGAGGAAATCGCCGTGCAGCTGAGAGTCTCCCGGAAAACAATCTACAACCGGCTGACCAGGCTGAGGAAACTGGATTATGTTGACTGGGTGAAAAAACCCTCGAAAACCGGAAAGAAATGCCAGAAGGGATGGAACTGCAACATTTACAGATTGACTGGAATGGATGACTACTACGACACCCTGAAGGACTTTTCAGAGGATGAAACCCCCTGATTTACTATGGGTAACCGGTTACCCATAAACCTATAGAGTACTTAAAGGTTTATTAGGGGTTTTAAGTTTCAAAGGGGTTTTAAGATTAAAAAGTACTCAATAGGTTCTATGGGTAACCAATTACCCATAGTAAAAACCCCACAGAGCGGGGACAGCTCTGACCCTCCGCAAGGCGGATTACTGGAGAAAGACATGAATGAGAATAATGAAACCCCGGAAAATCAGACTTCGCTGGTAACCCGGAGATACGATCTCGAACTCCCTGACGCTTTTCATGCCTGGCTGGATTCTTCGGCAAAGCAGATGGGATTGACCCCTGAGGGCATGGTGGAATATCTGGTGCAGAGGCAGATTCTCGACATTGAGCAAAAGAGGGCTTTGCTGAGTCAGGCGCAGGGAGAGGCTTGACGGCTGTACTACATTGTGATTGAATGAGCGCATGGCAATGTTTTCAATCGGCTGGACGAAGGAGCGGTATCTCGCGCTTCTGGACGAGCAGGTCTGCGGCCTCGGCGACGAGGAGCGCGAATCTCTGGATCTGTCTCCAGTGCTGGACATGAAGCGCCTGTATGCGGAATCTGAGCGGATCTGGAAATCCCGCCGAGGCGATGAATACTGGGAGGATTGCGGATGGTATGAACAACCCCCGTATCCTCTGGATGAATCCGTGCTGGACAACCCCAATCATTATTGAACTGGAGCAAGGAAATGTCGATGAAACCCAAAGAAGTGGCGCACTGCCTGATTCAGGGCGCATTGTTTGCTGTGGCCCTGTTCATGGCGGCCGGATTTTTGGCCAAGGCATTGGCCGAACCTGCTTCGGAGATAGAGTTAGACATGGCCTATCTGCTCGAGCGCAAGGAGGAATTGATTCTCGAAGGTGCGGCCGGTCCCCCGGATTGTTCGGTGGTGGCGGCGAATTTGAAGTCCCTGATTGGGGCGAAGGACGATATGGTGACACAGATTATTCAGAGAGTGGATTTTGATTCGCTGAGTCCCGAGCAAGAGGAAGCGCTGAAGGATATTGACCGGATTCTGAATGCCGTTGAGGTCCGGATATCAAGATACAAGAGAGCCCAGAGTAGATTCTGCAACTAGTTTTCTGGTTTAGAATGGAGCTGTATCACCTGAATTGGAGGCGGATATGGCCTGGGACGGATCTGGAACATTCAACCGGACGGACGGAAGCAGAAGGGGGCGGGACGTATGGGCGCAGGCCCGTGATGCGGGAGCACTGGTAAATGCCGCTGATTCGGATACGCACGATAACGACTTGGCAGACGGACTTGAGAATTGCCTGACCCGAGATGGGCAGACCGCGCCTATTCAGGACCTTCCAATGTCAGGATTCAAACTCCTGAATTGCGGCGAGGCAACAGAGGATAATCAATACGCCACGCTTGCCCAGGTTCGAGATCAATCCTCGGGAGACTTTATTCAAGCCTCTGATGTTGGGGGAACGGGCGATGTTATTGCCCTGACAGTTTCTCCTGCTCCGATAACGCTGACGCCTGGATTGACCTACACCTTTTTTGCCAAGGAAACAAATACACGCGCTGTAAATATAGTATTGTCCTCCAGGGCTGCCGTACCTTTAGTGCGAGCCAACGGGACGCCGATTGCTCCAGGCGAGATCACGCCCGGCAGGTATCTTGTGGTGGTCTACAACGGACAGGAGTTCAGGTCGAACGTCACTGCCGAAGTTTCTGAGGTGGAGAACCCCTTCACTGATGCGGATGAATCCAAGCTGGACGGAATCGAGGACAACGCCACGCGAGACCAGACAGGGACCGAGATACGGAACTTGCTGAATGGCCTGTCCGGCACTCCGTCGCTGGACGTGAATGCGGCCCAGGTGGACGGACTGAGTCTCTGGAGAGGAACGCAAGCGCAATACGATGCTATTTCCAGCAAGGATAATTCAACCGTCTACATCATTACCGGCTGACGGAGGACACCATGCCCATAGCAGTCGGCAATACGGGAATCTCCAAGATTTATGTGGGGAGCACGGAAGCGGATAAAGTGTACCTGGGCAATTTGGAGGTTTTTCCAAAAGGTACTATATCTGCGGCGTTGCCCTCGGCATTGTCTCTGCCTGAGGGAATGACCTCGCATGGAGGTAATCTCTATATTGTTAACAGAGCCAATTTTTCATTGTGGAACATCAACCCAGCAAATCCTAGCGACGAAAGCGGCTCATTTGGGCAAGTAGGGGTATTTTCTAGGGACCTACAAGGTATTAGAGGGATTGCCTCACACGCTGGATCTCTTTATGGGGCAGATTCCAATACTTTGTATCTAATCAATCCGGCAAATCCTGGCGACGAAAGCGGCTCGTTTGGGCAGATAGGAAGGCTTCCTTCTTTAGCGGATATTAGTGCAGGCGGAGGCGTGGTCTCGCATGGAGGCAATTTATATCTTGCCGCACGCGGTAGTAGTGGAGGCCTTTGGAATATCAACCCGGCAAATCCTGGCGATACTAGTGGTGCGTTTGGGAGAGTCGGTGATCTTCCTGCGAGAGCGAGAAATACAGAGGGGCTAATCTCGTACTCTGGTGCCTTATATCTTGTGGATGGCGGTTCGGCTGGGCCTGGTTTCAGAATCAAGCCTGGTCTGTGGCGAATCAATTTGTCGAATCCTAGCGACACCAGTGGGCAATTCGGTCAGGTTATTGAGTTCCCTGACACTCTGGACGATCCTAAGGGAGGGGCCGTACACTCCGATTCTGTTTATGTGGTTGGTGAAGATCCTGACCGCTTGTGGAGAATCGGTTTCTGAGGCAATAATGGAACTTTCACAAGACTATCGAGTGCGCGGCTTGCCAGCAATGGGCAAGGGCTTGCGTGGAATCATGCAGGCCCCGGTGGGCGGCTGGAACACCCGGGACGCCGAGAGCAATATGAGCCCGGAATTTGCCCTCCAGCTGGACAACTTCTTTCCCGAGCTTGGGCGAGTCACTACCCGTAGGGGATTTGTGCCTCACGTCACCGAGCTGCCGACAGGGAATGTCGGCACCCTGTTCAACTGGAGGTCCGGAACCAACAGCAAGTTGTTCGCCGCGGCCGGGAATGGAATTTATGATGTTTCTGGAGCAGGCCCGGCTGGAGGGGCTATTGTTTCCGGCCTGACCGATGTGCGCTGGAGAGGCGCGAATTTCGGCAGGAATGGAATCCTGGTGAATGGCGTGGATGATCCTTTGAGAATCGACGCGGACGGGAATTGGACGCCTCATGGATTCGAGGGAGAGGGGCTTACGCCTTCTCGCCTGTTTCAGGTCCTGCCTTTCAAGCACCGACTGTTTTTTGCAGAGAAAGGGACTCCGAATATCTGGTATGCGGGAATTGACGCAGTGAGAGGCCCCTTGGAGAAAATCGACCTGTCTCTGGTACATGGGCAGGGCGGCAATATCCTGGCTTTGGGGACGCTGACGCTGGATGGCGGAGACGGCCCGGACGATATGCTGGCGATATTCACGGAGTCCGGGGACGTGCTGGTTTATTCCGGCCTGGACCCATCCGACGCGTCTGCCTGGTCGATTACCGGACGGTTTCATGTGGGCCGAGTTGTTGGAGATACCCCTTTAGTGGACTTGGGGGCCGACTTGATCGCCATTACACAGGACGGATACATTCCCCTGCTTCAATTCCTGAAGTACGGCAGGGCCCGACGGCAGCTGGCATTGTCCGATACCATTTCAGAGGCGGCCACCGAGCAGATTCGGAATAGAGGAAACGATCCGGGCTGGGGAGGCATTCTCTATCCGAAAGCGAATTGGCTGTTGTTCAATGTTCCTATTTCAGGGAATCGGGCAATCCAACACGTTATGAACTCCCAAACCGGGGCCTGGTGCCGCTTTACCGGCATGGATGCCCAGTGCTGGGAGAATTTCAATGACGGGCTTTATTTCGGCACTTCGGATGGTCGGGTGATGCAGGCCGACCAGGGAACTGCCGATGCTGGAGAGCCGGTTGCTGCTGAATTGAGGACTGCGTACAATTTTCTTCGGAGTCCTTACGATAAGAGAATTACGGCTCTTCGCAGTCATCTTGAATCTGGGGGAGGAAGCAGCGTCAGTATTGGGGCGAACATGGACTTCAACCTGTCTCCAATAGACCCAATTGGGTTGCCCTCGCAGGAATCAGGGACTCCCTGGGATATTGGCGAGTGGGACTCGTTCCAGTGGGGCGCTGGTGCTGTGCGTTATGCAGGGTGGAGGCTTGTCAATTTGTATGGTTCGGCGATCTCCATTCAGATAGCGGCTTTATCCTCTGGAGACCAGGTTTCGTTTTTCTCAAGTGATGTGTTGTATGACCAGTCCAAGGGCTCTGTGCTTAGCCCGCAGGCATGATCGACTTCTGCAAGGTCGATTCGGACGAAGTCCTCGAGTTCATTGCCGCAAGACTGGGCAACTGCAAGCCGGACGACCTGAAACCGTGCTGGACGAACGCGATATGCCGGGACGGGAAGATGGTCGCTGGAATCGTCTACCACTCGTACACGGAACTCGAATACGGGAGCTGGGTGGAGATTACAGTGGCCTCCAGTACCCCGTATTGGCTGAACCGGAGAATCATAAAAAGCATACTTTCCTTCCCTTTCGACGAGATGGGGGTGAATCGCCTGCAGTCGGTGGTGAAGCGGGACTACGACAGGGCGAAGCGCATCAATGAGCGTCTGGGCTTCAGGAAGGAGGGAATTATCCGCAGGGCCTATGATGGGGCTTCCGATGTTTTGATTTACTCCATGCTGGACAACGAATTTAGGGAGGGAAAATGGAGCTGAAGGAACTTGCAGAATCCGTGATAAAGAGATTGAATTTTCACTTTCAATCCGATTATGCGGCGATTCAGGTAAAAGGCCTGGATGAGCCCGAATACTGCAATGAGCGTGCTCTGTATCAGGATAGATACGAGGGCAACGATGTATGGACAATCGGCAGATGCCGGAGAAGGGGAGCGGACAATATTCCCAGGCACTTGGAAGAATTTACGATGGTCGAGTGCGCCCGCAGGTGGAAAGGCGCAGGACGGGTGGGGCCGACGGTTGCATCCGCGCTGGAGGAGGTGCTTCGCCTATACAGTCTCTTGGCAGGCCTGGAGAGAAAGGATCTGGAAATCCTGAAATACGACTTCAACGAGTGCGCCGAGAAAGGCCGGGATGAAAGTCGGTCTGTGGAAGTGGGAGATCCGGTCTGCTTCAGAGGGGAGAAGCTGGACATTATCCCGGAAGTGAAGCAGGAAGAGGGCGATTACCTGCTTCGTCTGGACTCCGCATTGTCCTGTTTCGATTTGATTCCCGGAGGACCGCACCGGTTGCTGGTGCTGGAGAATATGCCTGCTCACCCATACGCACCGACAGAATCCCGTACCGGAAAGCGTTGCGAGGTCTACAACTTTCGCAGGAACGAGAAAATGCCAATGGAAATTGCGAATATTTATGAGCATAACCTGGATTCGGACGATTTGAAGTGCAGAGGCGTTGAGATTCCTGTGGTTTGGCCTGAGCGTTCCATTGATTACGGCATGGGGCTGGAGCGGTGTTTGCTGGCGGCGGAGGTGGCTGAGGACATTAGTGAATTTTCGGGTTTATGCGAACTGGCTGAGTCCACCTGTCAATGAGGAAATTTGGTATAGGATATTGATATGGATTCGTCCGAAAATCACTAGGAGAGCATCTTGGGGTTCGTCAGCAAAATTTTTGGAGGGGGAAGCAAGCCTTCTACGCCTGACCCCACACAAACGGCGCAGGCGCAGGCCGCTATCAATAAAGAGGCGGTTCGAGAGCAGGCCCTGCATAGTCAGATCGGTCAGCAAACTCCTTTCGGCACGATTCAGTATACGGGAGAAATCGGCAGTCCTGAACGGACGATGCACACAGCCCTTGATCCTGCTGACCAAGGCGCATTGGATCAAGGCAGGCAGATTCGTTCTGGTCTCTTGAATCTCTTGCTGACCGGGCGCACCACGCCTTTGGAATCGGCTAGATTCTTCCCGCAGACAGGGGTAACGGGCGCAAGGGTATCCAGGGAGGTTGCCAAGAGGCCCATGCCCCAGATTCCGGCAGTCCAGAAACCCGTAGCCCAGACTCCAGTGGTGAAGCAGCCTGTCCAGACCCGTACTTTTTATGCGAAAGGTGGCGGCGGTGTGGTTATGACTCCCCAACAGAGGCAGGCTGAATTGGATAGAATCCGGTATCAGAAAGGGGGACAATACAGGCAGCCCGTGGTGGTGCCTCAGAGAACTCCGAAACAGACGGCACCGAAACAGCCTGTGGTGGTGGTGCCGCAGCCTGTTGTGAGACAGCCGGTTACGAAACAGCCGGTCAGGCGAGTGTTCGGCAAGGGAGGGTATTGATATGGCCGTAACGGATACCAGCTTGCAGATTACCCCGCCCAAGAAGGCGGATACGCCATTCAAGCAGACGACCACGCAGACTCCCGGAGCCAGCTCAGCGACGCAGGGAACGCTGAAGCAGCTGGGAGATCAATGGGGTAAGCCTTTGGACTTTGGCGGCTTGCCTGAAATTCAAGGGTCTTGGATGAACCCGGCGGATCTGGCCAGCATGGGGAGAGGCGCGGCAGTCAACGCGCCGACTTCATCTGGGCCTGTGCAAGCGCCGGATCTGGGCGCTTTGCCGGATATGCCGACTGCTGGCCAGTTCCAGGGCATGGGGGACTCGCTCGAGCAGGCCACCTATGACCGAGGATTCAATCGCCTGAGTCCGCAATTCGAGGACCGGGAGAATCAGCTGGCCTCGATGCTGGCGAATCGGGGAATCGCACTAGGCAGTGAAGCTTATGAACGGGAAATGGACAGGTATGGCAGAGAGCGCGGAGACGCGCTGGAGAATCTGGCCCTGTCCTCGGTGGGCGCAGGACGCGCCGAGCAGGATCGCCTGACCAGGCTCGCATCGGCACTCCGAGGACAGAGGTTCGGAGAGGAAATGGGCGTGGCCGGATTCGAGGCAGGAGAAGCCGCCCGACAGTTCGGCGAGGGCTTGGCCGGATCTCAGTTCCAGGCCGGCGACCAGCAGAGGCTATTCAACCAGCGAATGCAGGCCAGTCAGTTCGCCGGCGATGAAGCCTCCCGCAGATTGAGGGAGCAGATGGCCATGCGTGGAATGTCCAGAGACGAATTGCTGACGCAGAGACAGCAACCATTCAATGAGCTGGCCAGTATTCTCGCCACTGTGCAGAATCCGACCATGCCGCAGTTCCACCAGACCCCGCAGTACAATATGCAGGCCCCGGACATTACCGGAATGGTTCAGAGCAACTACGCGAATCGCCTGAATCAGTACAACCAGGGAATGCAGAACTTCCAGAATACAGTTATGGCGGCCGCGCCGTTCATACTCTCCGATGCGAGACTGAAAGAGAAGGTCCGCAAGGTGGGCAGAATGAGCAACGGGCTGAATGTCTATCGCTTCAAGTACATCTGGGGCGGCCCGGAGAGGCTGGGAGTGATGGCTCAGGAAGTGGCCAAGGTCATGCCTGACGCAGTGAAGCGGATCGGGCGCTGGCTCGCAGTGGACTACTCGAAGGTGATTCCATGCCAGTCCTGAATACAGCCGCAGGTCCAGTGGGATTGCCGTATCCCGCTATGCGTTCCCCCATGGGGCCTTCCCCGATGGCTGGAGCAGGAGGGTTGCCGATCTCCACAGGAGGGTTCGCAGGCCCCATGCCAGGGCTTGCTTCAATCATGGCGTCCCTTCCGGGCAGTTCTGCACCAATGCCGGGAGGCACAGTAGCCCCGGCGGCCCCGGTATCGACTCCAGCTGGCCCGATGGTCAGTGTCGGCCCAGGAACGATTCCCGCAGGCACGGCACCGGCAGCTCCGGGCGCATCCCCCACAGGCCCGGTGATCGCGCCCGGCTCTACAGGAGATCCGCTAGTGGATGCTCTTGTGCAGGAGAGAAAGTCATTGGAGAGCAGGGGGGCTGGATTGCAGAATCTCCAGACCGGCGGCATTGGAGGCCTCATAGCGGGCGGACTGATGCACTGGAAGCAGGCCAAGGATATGGAAGCCCTGAAAGGCAAGGAAGGGACTCGCCGAGCGGAGCGCAAGGCAGAGACCTTGCAGAAACAGCAAGCGATTGCGGATATTCTGCATACGCAGGGCGGATACGATCCGAAGCTTCTGGAGGCCATGACTCCTGAGCAGAGGCAGGCAGAGCTTGTGAAGCTGGTGGAAAAGAAACCGGGTAGCGCTGATAGAAAGATCGTGCAGCTGGCGGACGGCCGCAAGTATTTCTTGAATCCTGACGGAACTTCGGAATTGGTAAGACCTGAATTGGAGCTGCCCGCAGAAGCCCCGGCCCGATTGAAGGAGGGACGGAACATGGTGTCCCCGGATGGGGAAGTCCGCGCAGTGACCACGCAGGCACAGGCGGATGATCTCACTACAAAGGGCTGGACGTTTGCTCCAGAGACCAGCCTGGAGGCATCTGTTAAAGGCAAGGAACAGACGAAGGTGATTGGGCTGGCCGACTCTGCCGCCAAGTTTGCGGAGATCCGGGAGACTGTGAAGCCGGAGTATCTGACTATCCCAGGCAAAATCAGATTGACCACTCTGGATTTGCAGGAGAAGGCCGGAGCCACGCTGTCGAAAGAGTCCCGGAAAGAGCTGTCCGACTTTTCGACCTGGAAACGATCTTCCTACGATGCGATGAACCGGTATATCAAGGAGATCACCGGCGCACAGATGTCAGAGAAAGAGGCGGACCGTATCCGCAAGGCCATTCCTGACCCGTCTCGTGACGGCCCGACCGAGTTCATGTCCAAGCTCGAGGGAGCGCAGGCCGAGATTGACGCGACCATTCGCCGGCGGCAATACTTCCTGGATCAGGGAATCACGGTTCCGACCGAGCAGGACTTTATCGCTAATCCTTTGAGTCGCTTCAAGTCCGATACTGAGGAAGTGGTCGACTTTGCGGCGGACTTAGGGCCTGGGGCTGGAACAGGATTGACTCCAGAAGAATCCTCCGAGCTTACGCAGCTACAGCAGGAGATTGATAGACTGGAGCAGCTTGAGAGAGGTTCCTAATGGCCACTCTGGAAGAGCTCCGCGCTAGACGGGACAATCTTCAGCAGCTTGGAACTATGCGCCAGCGCAAGTCCGAGCTGGAGGCAAAGGCTTCCGGAGTCTCACAAACCCCTCAACGTTCGTGGACGCAGGTGCCGGGAGAGGCCCTGCAGAATATTCCTGGCTCTGCCATGCAATTCGGATCGGATATTGCCACGGCGGTATTCAACCCATTGGATACGATGGGCGGCCTGTACAACGTGGTCAAGGGCGGAGTGCAGAAGCTGGTTCCTGGCCAGTCCGATAGGTGGTTCAAGAATACCGAGGAGGAAGCCGAGGCAGTCGGGAAATTTTTTGCGGACCGCTATGGTGGGGAAGATGAAGTCAAGAATACGATTGCGACCGATCCGGTAGGATTCCTGGCGGATGCGTCAGTGGTGTTGCTGGGCGGAGGCGTGGCGGCTTCCAAGGTTCCTGCATTCGCCAAGGCCGCGGAGAAGGCAAAGACCGCCGGACGGGCGGTAGACCCAATTCGTGCAGTGGCCGCCCCTACAGGAAAAATGATCTCCAACATTCTTGGATTCACTACCGGGGCCGGAGCGGACGCATTGAGAATCGCCGCCCAGACTGGCAAGGAAGCAGGCCCGGTTCCGCTGAGGGTTATAGAGAAAGCAGACGATGGGGACTGGATGACCTCGAAAGCTGGGGAAGTCGCATCTCCGAGGAGTAGAGGCGCGGCGAAATCTCGAATGTTCCTGCAATCCATGAGGCAGGAGATTCCTATGGAGACCGTGGTGGGCGAGGCGAAGAAGGCCTTGGCCGCCATGCGCGCCAAGAATCTGGCAGAGTTCAAGACTGGAAAGGCGCAGGCAATGGGAGCGGCCCCCGGAGAACCGTTGAATTTTGGATCTGTGCTTTCTCAGGTGGGCAAGGTTATGGATAAGTACGGCAGTCCGCTCCAGAAGGAAGCCCCCTCTGCCATTCCAAAGAAATTGGGCAAGGTCCGGAAGGAAATCAGTACGCTATTGGCGGAGTGGCAGGCCGGAGACCCGGCCCGGTTCCATACCGTGCAGGGGCTGGACGAGCTCAGGCAGGCGGTGGGAAACCATATGAACTCCCTCAAGTACGGCACTCCGGAGCGGAAGATGGCTGGGGAAATCTACTACGCCATCCGCAAGAGCATTGATCTTCAGTCCCCCGGATATGCGAAAGCAATGGGGGATTATCACAAGGCGAGGCAGGCATTGGATGATGTGGAGAAAGAGCTCAGCCTAGGCAAGGCGGCGGGCTCTGCTACCGCACTGAGGAAGCTGCAGGCGATTCTCCGCAAGGACGCATCTTCGGCATTCGGAAAGAGGGCGCAGATGGCGGCGCGTTTGGAAGGGGAAGGAGGCGGAGAGCTCCTGATGCCCGGACTGGCCGGGCAGGCCGTGTCGTCCGCATTGCCTCGGGGAATCACGGCGAGGTTCGCTGGAACCGGAGCGGCAGGAGCCAGTGGAATCGGAGCGATAGGAGGGTCGGTCAGCCCTATGGGCTTGGCCGGACTCATGGCATTCAGTCCTCGGCTGGTCGGAGAGGCCGCGCATTATGCCGGACGTACATTCGGAGGAATGACTCCGGAGCAGGTCATGGCCGCATTCCAGGCCGGACGGATAGAGAACGCCCAGCAAGGCCAATAACGTCTGAAATCCTGCACCTGGACTCGCTGGGTGCGATCTTTACTGAAATACGCATATTCCTACCACTGGGGAAAGGAATCCACCCAGCGAGCGATTTCAGGTTTTCAACAAGCGACGAAAATGTCCCGTACAGGCCTCCCTTGACTTGTACTACATTTTAGTGTAGTCTATTTTTTGTCTCAATTAAGGAGGGACGACATTATGAGAAAACTGACATTGTCAATTATTCTGTCTGTGGTGATCGCTTCACCAGCAATGGCCAACAGTCAATTCACTTTGTGTGAATCCAGTGCCTTCAGATTCAATGTTATGTTGCAAGTGGAGGAGATGATTTGGGGCAAGATCGAACACCAGCAAAAGGAGGGGACAATAGTAGGAATTGCCGGATTGCTGGCTCTGTTGAACAAGGTGAGAAAGGAAGGCAATATTCAGCAGGAATTGGCCATGTCCCTGTGTGGAGTGAAATAAGACCCAGGAGGAAACATGAACACGGCAGACGTCACCCAATGGATCGACCTGGCCCCTTTCCCCAGGGACGTGGCCGAGCTGATCGACCGGGTAAGAGAGGAATACCCTGGGAACATCACCGCTGAAGGGAAACTGAAAAGAGGCCACAGCAAATCCGCATTGTGGTCAAGATTCCATTGTCCCCAATGCGGAACCCAGGTGAAAATGGCAATGGGTCAGGTCAAGAAGCGATTACTCAAGGGAGACGGCCGGAAAGTCTACTGCTCCAGGAAATGCGCCAACGAATATTATCGCCGGAATCATATAGGCCCCAACTCGATAAGTTACAAGCATGGGCATTCCTACAACACCGGAGCCCACCAGAGAATGCGACCTCTGGTACTGGAAAGAGACCAACATTCCTGCGTCCTCTGCGGCAAGTCCGGATACCTGGACGTCCACCACATCAATGAGGAAGTATCGGACAACCGACCGGAAAACCTGGTGACCCTTTGCAAGAGCCACCACAGGAAACACCATGGGGCGGAACCGTACCCGCAACTCGAGGAGATCGCGGACAGGAACACCGAGAGGGCCCCGAAGGCCTGGAAACTGAAAGTCGAAAAGGCATTGGAGGGAACCGAATGGGCAAGGAACACCAGCGATTGCTGAACGATTTTTATAATACCGTTGCGAGAGATCCGGCCACATTCAAGAGCGCCTTGGAGAAACTGGAGGCGTCTGCAACAGATCGACAGAAAGACGCAATCAGAACCCCACGCAGGGGAGAAAGCACAGTGAACCAGTCGCTCGAGCCCAAGGTCCTGGACATGGACGCACTGGAAACACTATTGGGCCGCATGGTGGAGGATCTGGACCGACTGGCCCTCCAGATAGAGGAATGGAAGGAAGCGAACCAGAAGGATTGATACATAACTATCAACCACGGTCCTGGACATGGTAGAGTCGATGTACATGGGAGACTGAAACATGGAAATCCTGCAGAAGGTCAAGGATCTGGATGACGTGCTGGTCGGGTATCGGTTCGTCTGTCCCGGGTGCGCCGAGGCGGCCAAGACCAATAAGCGCCTCATTCCGGTTCACTACATCACGGTGGCTCGCATGGCCCGGTTCCCTGAAAGCGAGGGACGGCCGATTTGGGAATTCAACGGGAACGAGGAAAAGCCCACGTTCACACCTTCCATCAAGTGCGAGATCGACTATTTCGATCATCTCCACGTGTGCCATTCATACGTGACGGATGGGCAGATCCAGTTTCTCCACGACTGCACGCACCCGCTGAAGGGGCAGACCGTGCCATTGCCGGAATACGATATAAAGGAATGGAAGAAAGCGAACCAGAAGGATTGACACATAACTATCAACCACTATCAATCTTCCGATTATTGATAGATAGAGCGCTTCGTTCCGACTGGAAATGACCGACCCCAACTCCCTGATTCCCTGAATAATCTATAATTTTCAGAATGACTGGAAAACAGAAAAACCCCAAAAGGCCTGTATTGACCGTCCGGCAAGCCGACTTCGTCACCCACTACCTGGAGAATGGAGGGCAGGGAGCCCAGGCCGCGGTCGATGCGGGCTATGCGGTCAAGAGCGCCAAGCAACAGGCGCACATTCTTTTGAACAAGGTCCACGTAAGACAGGCGCTGAGCGAGGCCAGGGACCGCCTGGAGGTCATGAGTGGCGTACGGGTCGAGCACGTTGTCCGGGAGCTGGCCAGGATCGCATTCACCAATATCAGCGACATTGTGACCGTCAAGGACGGAAGGGCGAGTATTCTGGATTCCGAACAGTGGACGAAGGAGCAGAGGGCCGCAGTGGAGTCCATACAGGAGACCAAGTTCGGGATTCGTGTAAAAATGCACAGTAAGCCGGAATCGCTGAGGATGTTGGGACAGCATCTGGCCATGTTCATAGAACGACATGAAGTAGGAGCGCCAGGGGCCTTTTCGGAATTGACGGATGACGAATTACAACGGGAACTCCTCGAGCTGGAGCAAAAGCGACGAGACTCGATTCCGGGCCATGTTGTCGGAGCAGAGGAAGAGGCGTTGCCGGAATAGCCTGAAAGCGTACATACAGGCCACCACGCCTCATTACGAGGAAGCAAGGCACCTGGACGAAATCAACGACCATTTGGAAATGGTGGAAAGAGGCGAGGTGGATCGCCTGATTATCGTAGAACCCCCAAGACACGGAAAATCGCTGACGGCCAGCCAGCGATTCCCGGCCTGGTACATCGGCAGGCACCCGAAGCAGGAAATCATCCATGGGGCGTATGGAGGACGGCTCGCACAGACATTCGGGAGGCGGGTCAGGAATCTAATGACCCACCAATCGCACCTCTCCATATTCCCTGAAGTGACGCTCGCGCCTGATTCCAAGGCCGCGGATCTGTGGCACACGAATCAGGGCGGAGTCTATTGCGCCGCCGGCGTAACCGGCCCGATTACCGGATTCGGAGCGGACTTGCTGGTCATTGATGACCCCGTGAAAGGCCGGGAGGATGCGGACTCTCTCATTATGAGAGACAAAATCTACAGCTGGTACACCGACGACGCCTACACCCGATTGATGCCCGGAGGGAGGGTAGTGATAATCGGGACCCGCTGGCACGAAGATGACCTGATCGGGAGACTGCTCGAGGACCAGGAGAATGGGGGCGACCAGTGGACGGTCCTGCATCATCCGGCGATCAATGACAAAGGGGAGGCCCTGTGGCCGGAACAGAGGCCTTTGGACTATCTGGAGCGTAGAAAGAGAATCATCGGTGCCAGAGGATGGGCGAGCCTGTACCAAGGCAACCCGAATCCTGAGGGCGGCGTGTATTTCGAGAAGGGGTGGATTCGGTATGGAAACCCCCCGCCCCTGTCTCATATGCGGACTTACGGCGCATCGGACTACGCGCTGACCGACGACGATGGGGACTACACGGTGCATCTGGTGGTTGGAATCGACCAGGAGGATCGAATGTGGCTCTTGGACGTGTGGCGGAAGCAGGTCCAGTCCGATCAGTGGATAGACCCCATGCTGGACATGATGGAGAAATACGGCACCATTGCCTGGGCCGAGGAGAAAGGGCAGATTACCAAGGGAATCGGCCCCTTCCTGACCAAGAGACAGAGCCAGAGGAAAATTCATGGGCGACGTCTCCAGCTGGCCAGGACCCGGGACAAAGTGGTGTCGGCGCGTTCGATGCAGGCGAGAATGTCCGGGCTGGGCCTGTGGTTGCCCAAACACGCGCATTGGGCTCCGGATCTTGTGAAGGAGCTATTGAAGTTCCCCCGAGGCAAGCATGACGACCAGGTGGATTCGCTGGCGCTCATAGGAATGATGCTGGCCGGAATGGAGAGTGGGGAAGCGCCCAAGCCGCCCCCGCCTGAGCCGGACTTCAGCCAACCGAATCCATATCATTTGACCCTGAATGATCTGATTGAAGAGGATAAGCAGAGGAGAGGCCTGTACTAGGGGAATTTCTCATATAATGGAAATCATGGAACAGGAAAGAGTCCCGACGAATCCGCGCGACAGCCTGCTTTTTTGGAAGGCCTCTCTGGATGCGTACCAGAAATCCGCCGAGTCCTGGATGAAAGACGCCAAGATGATCGAGGAGCGATTCAGCCTTGAAAAGCAGGAATTGGGAACGCGCAAGTCCAAGGCCAAGAAGCCCATCTTCAATCTGCTCTGGAGCAATATCCAGACCCTCAAGCCCTCTGTATTCTCCCGGGTGCCTCGCATCGTGGCAGAGCGCAGGAACAAGGACCCTGACGCTGTGGGCCGAGCGGCGGCCGAGGTCATTGAAAGAGCGGTGGAGTTCGAGACCGAGACTTCCGGGCTCGAGGACAGCATGAATCAGGTCGTGCTGGACAATCTGCTGGTCGGCCGGGGCATTCCCTGGGTGGTATTCGAGTCGGACATTATCAAGATGCGGACGGAAGTGAGCCTGGACGTGGACGGGCTTTACCGTGACCGGTATGGCGCGGAGGTCCAGGCAGACCAGGTGATGCCGGAGGGCGAGCGCTGGATTATCGAGGAAGAGCGGGTAGCCAATGAACGCACCATCATTGATTACGTCTACTGGATGGACTTCGCGCACAGTCAGGCCCGAAGCTGGGCCGAAATCGAGCGCAACGGATGGGTGGCCCGGAGAACCATGCTCACCCGTGACGAAGGGGTAGCCCGGTTCGGGAAGATATTCAGGCAGGTCCCGTTAGCTGGAGAAAACAGGACGGCGTCCATCATGGCATCCGATAAGGAGAAGGTCAAAGAGGACCTGAAAATGGCCGAGGTGTGGGAGATATGGGATATGCGCTCCAGGCAGCGAATGTTCCTGTCGAAGGACTTCGACCAGTGGATTGAAAAGACCAAGGACCCTTACGGACTGGAGAAGTTCTTCCCTTGCCCAAGACCCGCATTCGCCACGCTGACGAATAAATCCCTGTTCCCGATACCGGATTACAAGATGTACGTGGATCTGGCGGACGAACTGGACACCATCTCGTGGAGAATCCAGAGATTGACCGAGGCCCTGAGGCTGGTCGGCGTGTACGACGCCTCGGCGGAGGGGCTGGCGGAAGTCCTGCAGGGAAGCAATGACGGAAAGATGGTGCCGGTGTCGAACATGGCGGCGCTGCTGGGCAAGAGTGCGCCGGGAAGCTCGAGTCTTGGGGGAATGGTGAAATGGTTGCCCATGGAATTCGTCGTCAACACGCTGTCCGGCCTGTATGCGGCGAGAGAGCAGGTCAAGTCCACGATTTACGAGGTCTCCGGCATATCGGACGCGGCCCGAGGCAAGACCGATCCCAGGGAGAAGGCCACGGCCACGAGAATCAAGACCTCGTTCACCACGCAGCGCCTGGATCAGCGCCGGCGGGCAGTGGAGCGGGTTTCCAGGGACGTATTGCGGATTCAGGCGGAAATGATGGTGGAGTTGTTCCAACCCGCCACCCTGAGGGACAAAGCCGGATTCGACATGATGCCGGAAGTGGCTGAAATGGAGGAAACGCAGAAAGAGCAGTTGTGGGCGAGTGTTGCCGACCTGCTCAAGAATGAAAAGATGCGCCAGACCCGCATTGACATCGAGACCGACAGCACCATTGAAATGAATGCCGAGCTGATGCAGAAGGAGCGCACCGAGTTCCTGAATGCCGCCGGAACCTACCTGACGCAGATGGCCCCCATGATGATGCAGGTGCCTGAAATGACGCCGCTGCTCGGTGAAATGATGATGTTCACGATTCGGGGCTTCCGTGCCGGACGCTCTATGGAGTCCAAGTTCGAGGAGTTCCTGCAGAAATTCGAGGAGAAGCAGACGCAGGCCAAGGAACAGCCCGACCAGCCCTCGCCGGAGGAAATGAAGGCGCAGGCCGAAATGGAAACCCTGAAAATGCGGATGCAGGTGGAGCAGGCCAAGGCCCAGATTGAATTGCAGAGGCTTCAGCTCAAGGCTCAGGCCGAGCAGGTCAAGATGCAGTCCGAAGCCCAGCAGGACGTTGTGGAATTGCAACGCGAGCAGGCCAGAATGGAATCAGACCTGGCCAGAAGCGAGCTGGAACTGCAAATGATGGTCATGGATCTCCAGCACAAGGAACAGAAGATGGCGTTGGAGGCCTCTGTACTGTGACCGAGTGGGTGGAAGTGTCCCCAGGCCGCTGGAAGCGGAAAAAAGACCTGGATAAGCCGCGCAGGGAGAGGACTTCCCTGCAGGTACACGGCGATCTCCCGTACCAATTCAAATCCCCTGTGGATGGGTCCGTGATTGATTCCAGGGCCAAGTTACGCGCACACAACGCCCGAAACGGCGTGGAAGATGTGGGGAATGATATGCCCCCAGGGAAGTACCCGCACAAACCCGTAGAAATGGAATCCCCTAGGGAATTTCTACGTCACCAGTTCAATAGATAATTTGGAGTAAGATATTGTTATGGACAACCAAGAGACAGAGACATTGACCCCAGAGGCAGTTGCCGACGGGGCCGAGCCGGTTATCCCTGAGGGAGCTGCTCCCGAGGGCTCGTTACGCGAAGCCCTGGAATCTGCGGTGGAACAGGATGCCGAGAAACAGGCCGCCGAGGAAGCCGAGGCAGACCCCAATGCCGCCGCCGAAGCCGCCGAGGCCCAGAAAGCCGCGGTAGAGGCCGCAAAGGCGAAAGCCGAGAAAGGCGAGGAGCTCAGCGAGGAAGAGAAATCGCTGGTGGAGCAATCTTCTGCCCAGGCCCCGGAGGACATGATTGCTCCGGAGCATTGGGCCAAGGAGCATCAGGAGATGTTCCAGAAGCTCGACCCTCAAGCGAAGCAGTTTCTCATGGAGCGGAACAAGGAAATGGAGGCGGCGCACACCAGGCGCTCGCAGGAAATCGCCCCTATCCGTCAGGCGATGGAGCGATGGAGTCCTTACACCCAGCAGATCGGAACGACCCCGGAAATCATGTTCGAGCGGCTGATGCAGGCGGAGAATATCCTCCGTGTCGGCACCCCCGAACAGAAATACGGCGCACTGATGTCCCTGGCACAGGAATATGGGGTGCAGGTCCAGACCGCGCAGGAGCAGCTGCCGCCGGTCGAGGAAGACCCGCTAGGGATTCAACAGCAGATTCAGAACGCACTGGGGCCGCTGGCACAGCAGGTCCAACAGATGCAATATGGTTTTCAATCGCAGGGACAGCAGGAGTTTGAAGCTCGCAATGCCCAGGCGGTTCAAGAGATCGGGGCTTTCCGGGAGGAGAAGGATGAGCAGGGCAACCTGAAGCATCCTCATTTCCAGGAAGTCTACGATGACATGATTCAGTTAGCGCAGGCCCAAGCGGCCAATGGCGTTCAAGTGAGTCTCCCGGAACTCTACGACAAGGCGATATGGGCGAATCCAGCCGTGCGAGAGAAGGTTCGGACAGCGGAGAAAAACCGCGCTGAAATCGAATCCCGCAAAGCGGCACAGGAAGCCGCCGCCAAGGCGAAGAAAGCAAACGGGAGTCTGACTGGGGGCGGCAACGGCACAGCAGCGGAACAGCCAAGGAGTCTTCGACAGGAGCTGGAATACCAATTCCAGCAACACGCATAACCTAACCTTTTAGGAGGCTGAAAATGGCAAACCCGAATATTTCGGAAATTGTCACTTCCGCCATTGAGAATCGAACCAAGAGACTGGCTGACAACGTAACGCACAACAACGCGTTGCTGATGAAGCTGGAGAAACGCGGCAAGATTCGCACAGTGGACGGAGGCACAGCGATCAATCAGGAACTGTCGTATGCCGAGAATAGCACCTACAAGCGCTATTCCGGGTATGAGGTTTTGAACGTGAGTCCTTCAGATGTAATTACCTCGGCGCAGTACGCTTGGAAACAGGCGGCCGTTGCGGTGACTATTTCTGGTCTGGAGCAGCTTCAGAACAGCGGCAGTGAAAAGATGATCGACCTGCTGGAGAGTCGAATCATGGTAGCGGAGAGCACCATGAGGAACAACATCTCGGCAGACCTTCACAGCGACGGCACGGCGGACGACGGCAAGCAGATCAATGGTCTGCGGGCTTTGGTGTCCGGGAATCCGAATGCCGGAATTGTGGGGGGTATCAACAGGGCGATTTGGAACTTCTGGCGCAATGTTGCACCGGCGGCTGAAGCTTTGACCAGCGATAACATCAAGGGAAAGATGCAGGCGACCTGGGTGCAGCTGGTCAGAGGCACCGACAAGCCCGATCTGATTCTCGCTGACAATGCCCTGTACACCACTTATTGGAGTGCGGTACAGGCACAGGAGCGATTCGTGAACAAGGACATGGCGAATGCTGGATTTGAAAATATCCAGTTCAATTCGGCACCCGTTGTTCTGGACGGTGGAGTGGGAGGTTCAATTCCGGCAAATCATATGTATTTCCTGAATTGCGACTACCTGCACTGGCGGCCTCACAAGGATCGTAATTTCCGTACTCTGCCGGGCGACCGGCAAGCGGTTAATCAGGACGCGCTCATACGATTGATCGTATGGGCAGGCAACCTGACCATGAGCAACGCTTCGCTGCAAGGCGTATTGAGGGGTAACTGATTATGGGTGACATTATCTTTGATCCGTCAAGAGTTGACACTTCTTCCAAGCACCAGTTGGGCTTTCGCGCCCAGCATGGTGACGGCAAGGAGTATGTCTATCTCCGCACTGGTGCTGATTGCGACGCGGCGGATGCCGTGCTTATCAATCATGACCAGACTTGTTCGCCCATTGAAAACTCGCTCGTCGCTGCCGGAACCGGCAGAGGCAAGCTGGTGGCAGTGGCGAACATGGAAGTCCCCAGCGGCAGCTATGCCTGGTTCCAGATTTATGGGGCCTGCATGGTGAATGCCGGTGCCAACTGTGCCGCTCATACCGAGCTGAACACGACTGGTACAGGTGGACGGCTGGACGATGGCAATACTTCGCCGGTGGTCGGGATTACCCTGACTGTCGCACGGGGAAGCGGCAACGGGCCGGCAGCGGCCTTTGCCAAGAACCCAAGAGTGTTCGAGGCGTAAGCGCAGACGGAAAACCAACCGGAAGGGGAGAAATGAGTCTCCCCTTCCATTCCGATAACACAGACAGGAGAAATCATGGAACTGGATCACCTAACCGGAAACTCAGGGGGAGAATCGAAAGTCTATGCGGAGTTCTACAAAAACCCGGTAGACGGAAAGGATCATGTCCGAATGGGCATTCCCGGAGATGCCAGCTATGCGCCTGACTTCGAGGCTACGGAGGAATACCAGGCACGGTTCCCCAAACAGTGGGAGCTGTACAAACAGAGCCTAGACCAGTCCAAGGGACAGATTCGACTGGAGGAAGTGGCCTGGATCGACCAGGCAACCCTCCTGCAGTTGAAATCACTCAACATCTTTACAGTCGAAGCATTGGCCGGAGTCACGGATGGGGGCTTGCAGAATATCGGGCCTGGAGCATCCGCCATGCGCGAGAGAGCGCAGAAAATGATCGAGGAAAAGGTATTGGCCGCTTCGTCCGCAGAGAAAGATGAGGTTATCGCCAACCTGACCGCTCGAATCGAGGAGTTGGAGAAGGCGGCGGCCGGAACAGGTCGTGGAAGGAAGAAGGCTCCAGCCAAGGATGCCTGATACAGAGCCATGTCCGCCCTGCAAATCATCCAGAATGTGGCGTCGGTGTCGGGCTTCGTGGCTCCGACCCATTTACGGGGGAATCGGGACCCGTTAGCTATTTCAATGCTGGTTCTGCTCAATCGAAGCGGGACCCTGCTATCCAAGAAAAGAGGATCGTTCGGACAGTCCTGGCCGAAGCTGACCAAGGAATATTCCATTACCACTGAACCGGGAGTGGAGAATTATCCGTTGCCGGCGGACTTCGCCGACCTCATTTCCGATACGACCTGGGACCGATCGACCTATTACGAGGGAACCGGCCCGCTTTCCCCTCAGGAATGGCAAACCATCAAGTCCTCTCTGGCCGAGACCGTCTCACTGAGTCCCCTGTATCGGATTCGATTGAATGCGGCCACCGGAAGCCTGGTATTGGCCCTGGACCCGGTCCCGTCCAGTTCTCAAATCATCGCCTTCGAGTACGTTTCGAGAAATTGGGCGAGTGATGGGGAAGGGACGCCGATCATCCATTCCTCCATTACGGCGGATTCGCAGGTGCCGATATTCGACCAGGACCTGATGGAACTGGATCTGGAATGGCGATTCAAGCGTTCCCGCGGCCTGTCGTTCCAGGCGGAGTTGGCCGAGTTCGAGATGCAGCGAGACCAGAGGTTCGCACTGGAGTCCGGGATGCGGACGGTCAGCATGGCCGGAATACTTCCGACCGAAGAGGATGAATACGGGCCTGGGGTGGTTGTGAACGCTCCGCCAGCCACTTCCTGATTCCGGGGCAGTCTCATGGCTTGGGACGGCGAAGGGAATTTCCCTAAAGCGAAAGTTCCTTTCGAGCTCGAGGAAGGGCTGGAAAACTGTTTGACTCGTGACGGGCAGAATAGCCCGACTGCCGACCTTCCAATGGATGGTCACAAGCATACGGGAGTCGCAGAGGCCACCGAGCGCGATCAATACGCCACCTATGGCCAGCTTCAGGATGAAGGCGGCGGATCGAGCTCTGCCAGAGGCCAGAAAATCGGCACTCTCACTCTCCCCACGGCGGCATATAGCGGGGTTTATACTAGAAATAATAGAGGGCTCAGCCTCGAATTGGAGACCGGCATTCCTTCGGGGTTTAGTCGTGATTTTCAAACCACTTACGCAGGGCTGAGAGTTCCAAACAATCCCCCTTCCGATAAAGTCATAGGGTTCTTTCTGGTTGCAAAGGTGGCAGGTGTCGAGAAAGACACCTCGTTCGTTCCCTGGGGACTTGGGGCCGGATCAAGTTTTACTGCACGTGAGAATCTTACCTTTTCTCATGCGGGTCTCAGCTTCGGACCGGGATTATTGAATGTTTCGTATGCTGTTACCCATGGCGGCAGATCGACTTTATCTCCTTTTGGAAAGGGGGACGAGCTCCCGTCCGATTCCACGCTGGAGGTCTATCTGGCTGTCGTTGTCGGAGTGCGCGGAGTTCAAGGCTCGAAAGGGGATACCGGAGACGTCGGCCCGCAAGGCCTGAAAGGCGATCAAGGCCCTGCTGGGCTCCAAGGCCCGCAGGGAGAACGCGGGCATATCGGCCCGCAAGGCCCGAAAGGCGATACTGGAGGCCAAGGCCCGAAAGGAGGCACGGGAGACACAGGCCCTCAGGGATTGAAAGGCGATACCGGCCCGCAAGGCATTCAGGGAGAAGCAGGCCCGAAAGGGGATACCGGAAACACAGGCCCTCAGGGCATACCCGGAGACAGAGGGCCCTCTGGCCATGACGGAGCTCAAGGCCCGAAAGGAGACACGGGAAACACAGGCCCTCAGGGATTGAAAGGAAGCAAGGGAGACAGAGGGGAAAGGGGAGAGCGAGGCCAACAGGGAGTCAAGGGAGATATTGGCCCGCAGGGAGACACGGGAGATACCGGGCCTGCAGGCCCGCAAGGAGACATAGGGCCGGAGGGAGGCCCAGGGCCTGCGGGCCCACAAGGCCCACAAGGTCCCAAAGGAGTGGAAGGGTCAGGCCCAGCGAGCTTGAAGCAAATCGGGGATACTTATGACCTGGCTGCACCGACACAAGACAGGACGGAGTTCTGGTTCAGGGATACTGGAATCCCGCTCCCATCTGGGGAGAACGGAGAAGTTTGGGCAATCAAACAGAATTTTGCCGATATTACCGGGCAGCTCAGTGATACCGCCCAGGACGATTTTCTATTTTTTCGAGCATCGGAGCTCTTGAATCAAAGAGTAGCGACCACAACAGGCCCTAATGATGATACGCAGGTTCTGTTTCTTGGAAGTTCCCCAAGATTGGGATATGGAAGATCCGCCAGTGGGACTTTGCTGGTGCGAGCCAGAAACAGACTTGAAACTACTGCCGATGTTTCTCTATACCAACTCCAGGGAGGAGCGGAAGGCCCAGAAGGCACTCAGGGCATTCAAGGAGAGACAGGCCAGAAAGGCGATCCAGGCCCACAGGGAGAACGCGGACGTCATGGAGGCACAGGCCCACAAGGCGGGCCAGGCCCGCAAGGTCCGCAGGGATTGAAAGGGGATACGGGAGACGCAGGCCCCAGAGGGAATCAAGGCCCGAAAGGCGATATTGGAGCTCCTGGTTCCGATGGGGATGATGGGGATAAAGGATCTCCGGGAAATCCAGGCCCAGAAGGCCCTCAGGGCGCACAGGGCGCTCCTGGTGCGGACGGAAGTAACGGCACGGACGGATCACCAGGTCCTAAGGGAAATCCAGGCCCAGAAGGCCCTCAGGGCCCTCAGGGCGCACAGGGCGTACAAGGAGACACAGGCGCTCCGGGAGCAAAGGGAGATCCGGGCGCACAAGGGATTCAGGGACTCAAGGGAGACGCAGGCGCTCCTGGTGCGGACGGAAGTAACGGCACGGACGGATCACCAGGTCCTATCGGCCCAAAGGGAGATCCAGGAGTTCCGGGAGCAAAGGGAGACCCGGGAGACCCTGGAGGACCGCCAGGTCCGAAGGGAGACGCAGGCGCTCCGGGAATGGCTGGAGGTTCCCCATCACGAGAGATTCTCGCGTGGGATCTGGCCAGCACCGCAACCAGTTTCGTCCTGCCGGACGATTACGAGGACTTCCTGTTCCTGTTTGTGGGGGTTACTGGAGGGAGTGGTGTTGAAAGCTCCCATATGTTGCCCACTGAGGCATTCGCGCAGGACTTCACCGGATACGGCAGGGACAGAGACAATCGAATCAATTACGATGCGGCCACCAAGACCATATCGGCGGCAGGCAGAGTCTCCGGATTCAACTATGCCACGCTGGTCATGGGGACGGCAGAAGCGCCGCCGGTTGCCGATGTCCTATACCTGACGACACGAGGCGGAGATCGCCTCACCACCCGTAGCGGGGACAATCTGATTGCTCGCGCTGCATGAGGAATAGAGGGATAAAATAAAATTATGGCTGACGTAAATTTTGGTGATCTTGATCAGGGCGGCGAACTCCAGTCCGGCGATATTCTTGCCGCTGACCGGAGGGAAAGCGGTGCTTTCGTCACCAAGCAACGGACTTTCCCTGATATTCCAGCACAGACGGAACAGAGAGTCCTGAATGATACAGGGGCTTCGGAGGATACTGTAGGGAAGCTGGACATTACCGATGAAAAGGCGTATCTGACGAAAACGGGAACTTCGCATGGCAGAGACCCGGTTGTATCCGGCCGCAATTATTCGTCGGCGGACTACATTGGGGCCGTACTGGATATTTCCACGCTGACGGCAAACAACCATGTCGAAGGGCAATACGCATACCAGATCCTCAACCACAAGCCTTATGTCGTGGTGGACCGAGACCCGGTGAATGATCCAGGCGGCGAGAAGGTATTCCGGCAGACTGAATTTAGCCTGATAGCAGAGACGCGAAACAAGCCGTATCGAGGCAGTTTCGCCGACCAGACCGAAGCAAATACGGCCTCTCATATCTCTTGGGCAGTCGGAGACCTGTTTTTCCTTGATTCCACTCGCTCTCTGGAGGAGGTCATTCGCTATACCCCAGGGACGATGCCGCAACCCTTTTACGAGCATCTGTTGCTGGCCGACCAGGACGATATTGCCGAGATCAGGGCAAATGAGATCAAGCTGATTGCCTACATTTCACCCGGAATGGTGGACAAACAGAATTTGCCGGGAAGATTCAGGGTTTCACTGCATACCAGAAGGAACGCTTTCCCCACCGCTACGCAGTGGGTTTTGCAAATCGGTTCCGAGCGGATTACCGGATCATTTGACCCGACAGGAACGGAGCGGGTCATTGAACTGGCCGTGAATACGGCTATCCGAACTTATCTGAATGGCAGGGCGGTTGGCTCGAATGTCGATATTGTGGTCAGGCTTTTGAACTCTACGGATGGGGAGCTATTCTCTGCTATCTACAGCCTGGAGGTCGTGTCGGGAGTCGGGAACAGTGAGATTGATGCGCGGATCAATGAACGGGTGGAACTGGCCGCCCGCAGGGACAGACCCAACAACAAGTTCCCTCTGGTCAAGATGCCGGATGCGGTATTGACCGAGATTACCTTCTGCAAGATTCGGATTTATCCCCTGACATTCGACGATGCGGCC
>MPMM01000001.1 GCA_002238505.1 SAR202 cluster bacterium bin22
GTGCTAGACGTTGCCTGGTCCTTTTCCTCCCAATATAAATTAATCCCGCCCAAATTCGGGCGGGGTTCGTGCTTGACCATTTGAGGGCGAACTTTCGCCCATACCATACTATTGATTGCATGTCAAAATTACCTGCCCCCAGAACGAAACGCGGCCAAACCCGCTTGTTATTTGACGCTTCGATTGAATAAGACTAAACTGTAGCCAAGCTTACTCGGCGCAAGCCCCCGCCGACATGGACTGTGGTTATCCGAGGTTTCCGAGTGGGGCCGCATACCTCTAACTAGCGTGTCAGGAGGTAAACCCTATGGACTTTGGAATCTTTCTGGACTTCCCAACCGGCGGCGGCGCCCACGAGGACGCCTTCCGCGATTCCTTTGAATTGGTGGACCTGGCCGACGAGCTTGGTCTGGATACGGTCTGGCTCGGTGAAACCCACTTTACGCCGGAACGCGCCGTCCATTCGGCCCAGATGGTCATCGCCAGCGCGATAGCCTCCAGGACTAAGCGGCTGCGGGTTGGTTCCGCCGTTCACGTCCTGCCCCTCGTGCACCCCCTGCGTATCGCCGAAGAGGCCGCCACGGTTGACCAGATTAGCCAGGGCCGCTTCGAGTTTGGTGTCGGCCGCAGCGGCAACATGCGCGCCTACGACACCATGGGCATTGACTACATGGAGAGCAAGGACCGGTTCCAGGAAGCGCTGGAGATTATCCTCCAGGCCTTTACCGGCGAGACTTTTTCCTATGAGGGCAAGTACAACAACATCACCAACGCCCGCCTGACACCCAGGCCCTTCACCAAGCCGCACCCCAAGGTTCGCATCGCCTCCAGCGGCGAAGAAAGCTTTGAGCGGGTTGGACGCCTGGGATTCCCCATTTTCTTGTCCATGCGCGGCATGGATGTCAACGAGTTGGAAGTTAACCTGAAGCATTACCACGAGGCGTGGAAGAAAGCCGGTCACGAGGGCGAAAGCGGGGACATCTCTGTCCGCTTCCCCATGTATGTCGCGCCCACCGAGGAGGATGCCTTGGAAGAGCCCCGGGAGTCCATCGAAAGTTACTTCCGGCGCATGCGTGAGCGTTTCCAGCAGGGCCGCTTCGAGGAAGCCTTGGCGGATGTCACTGGCGGTCAGGACTTGATAGAAGTCCGCCGCGCGCGGCTGGAACGGCTGGAGTCCATTTCCTACCAGGAGATTCTGGATACCAAGGTCATAGTCGGCAGCCCCGACCAGGTTATCGACAAGCTCCACCAGTACCGCGAAAGGCTGGGCATAACCGGGTTCACTGCTGAACTCAACCCCGGCAATCTTCTGCCCAAGGAAGCCGTTCAGCGCAGCCTGAAGCTGATAACCCAGGAAGTAATGCCCGCCTTCAAGTAAGGCTTCCCGCCTCAGCGCGCCTCAATAGAACGGGGACGGGAGAAAATCCCGTCCCCTCTCTTGTCCGTTAGCAGGGTCCCTGTTTACACGTTCCGCAGCTTGGGGTCCAGCTTGTCGCGCAGCCAGTCTCCCAGCAGGTTCATTGACAGCACCGTCATCAGAATGGCCATCCCCGGGAAGAACGCCACCCACCAGGCGCGGACTATCAGGTCCCGCCCGTCGGCCACCATCAGCCCCCACGCCGGAGTGGGCCGGGGTATGCCCACTCCCAGGAAGCTCAACCCCGCTTCCAGCAGGATAACCTGCCCCACCTCCAGCGTAGCCAGTACTATGATGGTGTTGACCACGTTGGGGAATATATGGCGGACGATGATCCTTCCGCTGGACGCTCCAGCCACCCTGGCCTTGGCGACAAAGTCCTGGTTCTTCAAGGACAGGGTCTCCCCCCGCACCAGCCTGGCATACCTCACCCATAACACCAGGGCAATGACGATGATAACCGTATGGAACCCCGGGCCCAGTACCCCCACCAGCACCAGGGCCAGCAGCACCGCCTGAATGGAGAGCTTGATGTCCACCAGCCTCATGATGATGTGATCGACCCACCCGCCGTAATAGCCGGCGATCAGGCCCAGGGTGGTTCCCACAAACCCGCCGGTAAGTATTGACACGCCAGCCACTATCAGCGATACCCTGGCTCCGTGAATCACCCGGCTGGCAATGTCGTAGCCAACCTTGTCGGTCCCTAACGGATGGTCCCACGAACCGCCTTCCTGCCACACCGGGGGCATCAGACGCTCGGTTACACGCCCTTCCAGCGGGTCCTGCAGCCAGGTGTCGGTGATCACGGGCGCAAAGATCCCGGGCAGCGCCAGCACAAGAACCAGCACTGCCATCGGAAAGATGGGGTATCGTCGGGCGGTCGCCCAGATTCTGGACAGTCTTCCGCTCCGACGTACCGGAATGGCAATTTCATCAATTGCTGCCATTAGGCAATCTCCTTGGAACGTAAACCAACGGTCTTAAGGTCCATCGCCCGTTAAGTGAGCCTGATTCGGGGGTCAAGGTAGGCATAAAGAACGTCCACCAGCAGGGCCACGACCACGTAAATGAATGCGAAGACAACGACGACGCTCTGTACCACCTGGAAGTCACGGGACCGAATGGCTTCGATGGCCAGCAACCCCACTCCAGGGTAGGCAAACACCGTCTCCGTAATGACAGAGCCGGTGATAAGCCCCGCGAACTGTATGCCGAAATAGGTCAACGGGATCAGCGCCGCGTTGCGCAGGCAATGCTTCCAGATGATGATCCACTCCGGCAGTCCCTTTACCCGGGCCATCTTCACGTATTCCGAATCCAGAACGTCCAGCATGGCGGAACGGCTCAACCTCAGTCCTGCCGCCAGGTTGAAGGCCCCCAGCGCAAAGGCCGGCAATATCAGGTGGTGGATGCCGTCCCAACCACCATCTCCCTTCCCCGAGGTGGGGAATAAGTCCCAGTGAACGGCCAGAATCCAGACCATCATGATGCCCAGCCAGAAGTTGGGCACCGCCTGGCCCAGCAGGGCAAAGATCTTCCCCCCCACATCCCACATCGTGTCCTTCTTGACGGCCGTCAGAATCCCCAGGGGCAGCGCCAGCGAAACGCTGACGATCATTGCTACGACTGTCAGCTTGATGGTCGCCGGCATGCGCTGCAGAATCAGTTCTCCCGCTGTCTTGCCCGGCCACTTCACCGACTCTCCCAAGTTCCCTGTGAATACATTACCAATGTAGATCAGGTACTGGACATGAAGGGGGTCGTCCAGGCGCCAGTAGTCCCGCAGCCTCTCCACTTCATCAATGGTGGCTTCAGGCGGGAGCATCACATCGGTTGGGTCGCCGGTAGCCCTGGTGAGGGCAAAAATGATTATGCTGATGGCAAATAGCGTAATGAGTGCGTGAAATCCACGGACGATGATGTATCTCTGCATGCTGATCTTCCTTCCGGAAGCCCGTCATCGACCTGAGCTGGGTGTCCCGGCTAAAGTGTTAATTTAATCCCCCTCCTCATCCACAAGGGAGTGAGAAGGGGGAATCTGCCCGCAGAACAATGTTGCCAGTGATGCCTGTTGAGCTAATTGGTAGCTGGCACCTGGTTATGCCAGTAGTAGCCCCGGTTCAGGTAAACCCAGTCTTCGAGCACTTCGGGATTAACAGTAAAGTTGAACTTGAACCAGAACATGGGAATGGTCCAGTGCTGCTCAAACCAGAAGTTTGAAACTTCGCGCCCGATCGCGTCGATCTCTGGCTGGGTCGTCTTGTCCAGGGTTTCCTGGTACTTCTCCTCGATGAAGGGGTGAGCGAAGTGGAATCCACTGGTATTGGAGGGAGCCTCCGTCCTTATGCGGTCGTGAATCTTGCGGAAGCTGAACACGTTGGCATAGACGTTGTGCTGCATCTGCTTTTCGCGTCGCTTCTTGGAGTAGGCCCCGGAGTCCATATCCAGGATGGTGGCTTCTATGCCCACCGGTCCCCAGTACTGGGGCATCGCCTCTACAGCAATGGGGGATTCCGGTTCGCCGGAGGTTCGGTAGTTAACGATCTCGACCTTGATCGGATTATCAGGTCCGAAGCCAGCTTCGGCCAGCAATGCCTTTGCGGCTTCAGGATCGTAACCGTACTCTTCATCCCAGCTGGTATCCCACTCAGGGTTGTAAATGTTGCCGTCCAACACCGGGTGGCAGCAGGCGGTAACGTGCATCCGCTCGCCTTCTCCCTTGAATATGAACTCATTCAACTCGTCCCGGTTGATGGCCTTGTTCATGGCCTTGCGTACCCGCACGTCAGACCACGGAGTGGTGGGGTCGAAGTCCGTGTCGCCAGGCATCAGGTACATGCCGCCGAAAAACAGGCTAAGCTGGCTGAACGCCTGCTGGGCGGGTATGACCTTCATGCCGTTCTCAATGGCAGTCTCCTGCAGGTCGCGGGAGAGGGCGATGGCGTGAATCTCACCTGCCAGTAGTCCGGCCAGCCTGGTGGATTCCTCACCGATCCACCGGATTTCCATCTCTTCGAATGGTGATTGAATGCGCCAGTGGTCGAAGGGCACCCGCTCGTACACCACGCCCTCACCGAGGTTGCGCTCAAGGAACTGATAGTAGCTGGTGCTGGCGGGCTTCACCCCATCCAGGTTGTCGTACCCTACCTCGTCCACCTGCTGCTTGCTGAGGGAGAATAACTCCAGGCCGGTGGGCAAGTTGGAAACAACGCTGATCATGGGCAGGGAAGCGTTGTTCATGGTGTACTGTACGGTGTAGTCGTCCACCGCCTCGGCCTGGGCCATTTCCTTCCAGAAACTGGTGGTGCTGGACTGGCAGTCGGTGTTGGATTTGGCAACGGCCATGTCGACGAAGTCTTGCGCCGTCATTTCGCCATAGCCGTGGTGGAATTCGACGCCTTGCCTCAACTTGAAGGTCCAGGTCTTTGCATCGGCAGTGGTTTCCCACGACTCGGCCAGCCACGGGTTGAACTCGGCCGTAACCGGGTCAGCCTCTACGAGGAATTCGACGTAGGGCAAGAACTGGGAGATGATAGGCCTGTTACCACCACAGTGTTGATTGGTCTCTACTTGTATTTCACCCTGGGATTCCACGTACCGAACCACTGTAGGCTCTGCCATTTCCTGTTCCATACTGGTGTCGGCGGCAGCGGGTACAGCAGTGGGGGCAGGTTCTGCCTCTGCTACAGGTTGTTCCTGTGCGGGAGCGGGTTCCGCCGATTCCTCAGGAGCGGCAGCCCCGCAGGCCACAAGCAGGACAAGGACAAATAACATTGTTACGAAAAGCAGAGGTCTATAGCTGTATATCCATCGGTTCCACATAGAGTATCCTCCTTTTATATAGAGGTAGTGGGTACCATATGACTCCTATTAATCGGAATATACAACCGCTTTTAAATAGTGTCAACGTATTTTCTAATATTCTTTGCGAATAGTATCAAATCATTGTTTGCATGACGGTTTCAGAGCAAAAACAGTTTAAAGTTATTTGCAAACGGGAAAGAATCTGTCTTTGGAGTTCTTGGTGCCTCGCTAAGCTATGCTTGCTTCAGTCGTGAGGTTGAAATTGTTGCCCGGCCCGGGGTGACGGGTTAACATTGGGCCATTGAGGTTATATACCCTCGCGTCGGCTGTAGTCCTATGCCGGGGTTCCAAAGAGTAACAAGGAGAGGTTATGCCAGAAATTCTCGACTCCAAAGCTTCGGGCGCCCGACGTTTTGAAGGACAGGTGGCAGTAATTACCGGCGCCGGTCAAGGTATAGGCGCGGCTACCGCCCGCAGGCTGGCCCAGGAAGGGGCTGCCGTCGTCATTGGTGACATGGTCGGTGAGTCTTCGCAACGGGTGTGCGACGAACTGAAGGACTTTGGCGCTGAGGCCGCAGTTTGCCTGGGGGAACTGTCCAAGTGGGAAAATGCCGAACGCCTGATGGCTTTTGCCCAGGAGCAGTTCGGCCAGATAGACGTGCTGGCCAATGTGGCCGGAGGAACCATCTGGTTCCAGTCCTACCAATACTACACGCCCGACCAGATACAGGCTGAAATAGACAAGAGCTTCTGGACAGCCATGTGGTGTTGCCGAGCTGTCCTGCCCTACATGATTGAGCAGAAGTCAGGTTCCATAGTCAATGTGGCTACCCACGCGGTGACCGGCGCGTTCCGGGTGCCCTACGCCGCGGCCAAGGCGGGTCAGATTGGCTTGACCACGTCTTTGTCTCGAGAGGTGGCCGGCTTGGGTATCAGGGTAAACTGCATGGCCCCCAGCGGTACCTTGGCCGAGGACCGGGTCACCCCTCGCAACTACGGAATATCCGCCGTTCCCCCGGAATTGCCGCAGGAGGAACTTGACCTGCAGGAGACTTACCGGCAACAGACCCGCCTTTCCGAAATACCAATGGGCCGGCGTGGTGAAGCGGACGAACAAGCGGCGGCAATTGCTTTCCTTGCTTCCAATGATGCGTCCTATATAACTGGGCAAGTTCTTGCAGTAGGTGGAGGACAACCGTATCCCTTCTGACATCAACGCTGTCATTGGTGGCCGAATATCCGGCGGCCCCATGCTATAATCGGATTCAATATCGGGTTTGACGGTAACATATCGCAATGGTTCCCCTGAGCAAAGTCCGTTAGTTTCGGAGGAATTAGAATGGGCCTGAAGCGACTGCTTTTGAAACCTCTCTCCGGCTACCCAGGCGGTTACAAAGATATGCGGCGTGGCACTCAGGGGTTTGATGAGACGCCGCCCTTCCGAAAACCCGCGGATCCGGACGACCGGCGCAGCCGCATGCCGACCACAGGATTCAGGGAATACTGGTATCCGGCCTTGCCTGACAAGGACGTCAAGAAGGGCAAGCCGGAAGTGCTGCGGATGCTGGGTACCGACGTCGTCTTTTTCCGGGACAACAACGATGAAGTGCAGGCGTTGCTGGACTGGTGTCCCCATCGCTCGGTTTACCTGTCAATGGGCCGCTGTTATTTCCCTGGCTACGTTACCTGCCCTTACCACGGGGCTACATTTGACGGCGAAGGCAACTGTGTGGCATTCCTGACCGAGGGGCCTGAATCCAAGATGGTGGGCGCCCCGGGAATGAAGGCTCGCAAATTCCCCACTGCAACCATCAAGGGCCTGGTCTTCGTGTGGATGGGTGATGGCGAACCTGTGGACCCTCAGGAGGACATTCCGCCGGAAATGTTCGAGGAGCACAACATCCACCGTCCGGTTTTTTCCATGTTCGATTGCAACTGGGTGCTGGTGCTGGAGAATACCATGGATGCTCATAACGCATTCATGGTGCACCGCAACGCCATTCGAATCCTGAAGAGCCGGCTGGGCGGCCGTCCCAGGACCCCGCTGGGGTACAGAGTGAACCTGGTCAACAACAAGACCGTCCACTACCAGCCGGGACGGGGCAAGTCCAGCGTGGAACGCTATTACTACGACGAAGATGGCAACATACCCTATCAGATGTATTACCCCGGGGTGGGTGGCGTCTGGCCCAAGACTAAATGGCGGTTGATGTGGACCTGGATTTTCGACCGGAAGGCGCGAAAGTCGGGACAGGCCCCGGGACGGGTACGACCGCCGCAGGCCGATTCTCCAGGTGTCAACGAATGGAACGGTACCCGTTTGCCGGGGATGTCTCGCACCGGCGGCAATAACGCCTTCTTCCGCAGCACCCGCTGGGCCGTCCCTGTCGAAGACAATTTGACCCGCATGGTTTACCTGAACGTGGAACGCTATAGCAAAAAGCCTAACGCAGTCAGGCGGCTGTGGAGTTCGGTCTCCTGGCCCTACCGCAACTGGGAGTTGAACTTCAACTTCCGCAACCAGGACTATGATGCGGAAAAGTACGTTCAGTACGAACTTCCCGAATACCTGTCTTCTACCGATTCAGTGGTAGTGGCCATGCGCCGCCTTTTCGTGGAATACAACCGCGATGTGATAAGGCGAAGAGAGCATGAGGAAGAGCTGCCCGAAAAGCTGGAAGAAACCGTCGCCGAGCAAATGGTTCGCGAGGGCGACGCACGGGTAGCCGAAACATCGGGAGCCTTTGACGTGGACAAACTGCAGGAGGAACTGTTGCGACGGGTTTAGCTATTTTGCAGGTAGTCTAACCACCCAAACGTCAGACTTCCCCTTCCCCTTCGGCTTTGCGGTTGAAGGGGAAGTATTTTGAAGGTATAAGCATGCAGGATTTGTTTGGCAACATTGGGGGTGAAGGTAACCAGGAGCAGGTTCAGGCGGGCTTTGCCCTTGACGATGGGACGGGACTAAGGGTAGTCAAGGCCAGGTTCGTCGACGAGGCAAAGTTTGATTGGCAGTTATTCCAGGGCTTTGATTCAATCCGTGTCCTGACCTATTCCGCCAGCATTCCCGCCATTGTAAAGATGTTGGATGAGTTCGGGTTTGACTCCTTTGAATGCGTATTTGGTTGTGAAGCCACCCTTAGGGGTATCAAGGATGTACTGGCATTTCAAAGGGTGGCAGTTGGCGATGCTCGGGCCGCTATCATGGGCCTGACCGACCAGCGACACGCCCATATCCTTTCCCAGGTGCAGGTAGGAAAGGCCTCGTTCCGAGTGCTGCGCAACCAGGTTGCTCATGCCAAGCTATATCTCCTCGAGAACCGAAGCAATGGATCTAGGCGTGTGGTGGTTGGCTCTGCCAATCTCTCAGAAAGAGCGTTTTCAGGAAGGCAGCCGGAAACCCTGGTGACGTTTGACGACGACCCAGAGGCCTGGGAGCACTATTCTCAGATGTATCGGACTATCAGGGACTCGGCTTCGGACGAGATTCCTCTGCCGGCGGAAAGGATAATAAACGCAGAGATTGAAATTGAAGAGGTGCCAGCAGTCTCGGATCATACTTCTACACTGGTCATTGATCGTCCGGCTGATGGGGATGGGATATCAAGCTTTCCCATTCAAGTTGAAAGGATCGAAAGAGTGGCTGCCGCCATTAGTCCCCACGTAGCGGCCGCTGCTCCTCCCTTTCGCAATGGAAAGCAACAGATAACGCCCCAGATCAAGCGCGAGATTAGCCGCATAAAGCTGGTTAAGTCCGCTGAGGAATCAGACAATCGGTACTTTTCACTCAAACGCGCGGAAGAAAAGGCAATATTGTCCGGCGAAGAGTTTCTGCTCGATTGGGATCAGGATAAAGTATCAACCGATGCCAAACTGATGCTGGAATACTTCAACAACTATGAAGGCGCCTTCGAAGGGGACGTGTCGCGTCTGCAGCGGGATTACTTTACCCTCTGGTCCTGGTTCTACTTTTCGCCGTTCATTTGCGACATGCGCTCCAGGGCTCTGCTGCTGGGGGAGGACGTAGTTCGGTATCCCTCCTTTGCCATAGTTTTTGGCAAGTCTAACTGTGGCAAGACGACCCTGGTCGATACGTTGATGACTTCGATGTTTGGCAAGTCCACTCCAGTGGATAAATCGAGCTTCACCAACAGGCAACTCAGGTCATTACAACAAGCGTACAGACGGTACCCGGTTGTCTTCGATGACATAGGCAGGAATGCATTTAGCAGGCATGGCAGAGACATAATCAAGGATGAGCTTCCCCCGCCCGTGGAGGAGTACCCCGGATTCGTCCTGTCCATGAATGCCGAGCCCACGGCCTTCCCCGATGAGATCGTCAAACGGAGTCTGATGATCTACACCACCACCGCATTACCTCCTCACCAGGAGGAACTCAGGCAGCGATTGCACAGCCGCATCCAAGGTGTGCGGGAGGGTCTCACCGGGCATCTTTACCGCAGGTACCTTGCCGAAACCATGGAATGCCTCAAAGAGGACAGCCTCCCCAAAGACTGGCTCTACTTGTCCTCTGGCGTATTGAGCGGAATTCTAAACGAATGCGGCGGGGAATCCAGCACGCCCCAGTGGTGCCAGGGCCAAACATGGCTCGGTTATGCGGAAAAGCGGTACGATCGGGTCAGGGCCCGCCTCGACGACCTGCTCCGGGCCTCAGCCTTGATGAAAAGGGAGGGTGAGACCCCCAACGGGTGGCTGATTGACGGGCAGCGGGTAATAGTATTGGAGCAGCGCGACGCATTTGGTCGCCGTGGCTTTGACTGGGAGGATGTGCCCTCCACCCTGATTGATGAGGATGCCAGTGGAGGGGCGAGAACTGTGTTGCATCGCGCAAGCCTCGAAGGGTTTCTGGGCAGAAGCCTGGCACCAAGGCGAAGGATGTTCTTCTGGAAGAAATAAAGTCCAGTTTGAATAACGCCCAGTAAGTGGTGCTGGTTGCTCAATATCAGCCTCCCGTTCTCTTACCGGTTATTGACAACCTCAATGTGCCAGGTAGAGACTATTAACAGTAGTTACTCTCCTTAAAAGCACCAAGAACTTTCCTTTCTTCCCTTTTCCTTGAGGATCAACCACTCCATGCCTGCCAATGCAATCTGGATTCTCTTTGTCTTCATCGCTTATTTCGCGGTCCTTATCGGTATTGCCGTAGTACGCTCCCGGCACATGGACGATATGTCCGACTACGTGCTGGGCGGCCGTAAAATGGGGTACGTTACATCCGCCCTCAGCGCCGCCTCTTCCGCCACCAGTGGCTGGACCATGCTGGTACTGCCGGCCCTGGCCTTTGCCGCGGGCATGATGCATCTGTGGACCGTTGTCAGTATCATCCTGGGCCACTGGTTTGCCTGGACCATACTGGGCAAGCGAATCCGCCGGTACACTTTGGCGGCAGAAAACTCGTTGACTCTCCCCGAGTTCCTGGAAAAGCGCTTTGGAGATACCAGTGGGTTGCTGCGATCGCTTTCGGGCTTGATTGGAATCTATTTCATTACCCTCTATGTTTGCTCCGGCCTTATTGCCGGGGCCAAGCTCCTGGAAGTGGTCTTCGGGCTGGACCACATGGCGCATGGCCACAACATTGGTGTAGTGATTTCGCTGATTGCGGTAGTGTCTTATACCTTCATTGGTGGCTTCCTGGCAGTCTCTCGCACCGACGTTTTTCAATCCGTGATTATGCTGGCGGGTTTCATCATTATTCCGGTTACTTTGATTCTTACCATTAACAATCCTTTCCACGGCCTGGAGTCCACCGCTCCCGGATTCTGGAATCCCTTCACCGATCAGAACAACTCCCAGCTGGGGATCTTGTTCTTTTTCTCGTCCGTTGGTTGGGGCCTGGGCGCTCTCGGGGCCCATCGTATTATTTCCCGCTTCATGGCCGTGCAGCGGGAAGGAGACATGAAACGCAGTCGGAATGTGGGCTCGGTTTGGGTCGTGCTGATATTTCTCTTCGCTTTGTTGATGGGTCTGGTGGCGGCTCCGGCCTTGCTGGACCGTGGCATAGCGTTGCCGGACGCTGAGAAACTCTACCTGGTGGTGGCCGAGACCTTCTTTCACCCCATAGTTGCCGGTCTGCTTCTTACCGCGGTCATAGCCGCCGTAATGAGTACTGCAGACTCTCAGTTGTTGCTGGCCTCAGCCATAGCCACCGACGATCTTCCGATTATCAAGAGGATCGCCTATGCCATGCGGACCCAGTCTCGGGTATGGATGGGCCGGAGTATGTTGTTGCTGGTGGGCGTCATAGCTGCCCTGATTTCCATAGTCTCCCCCGAGTCGGTCTACGCACTGGTATCCTTGGCTTGGGGAGGAATGGGAGCCGCCTTTGGCCCTGCCCTGATTATGGGGCTCTACTGGCGCCGCTTTAATCGCTGGGGGGCGTTGGCCGCTGTGGTTACCGGTTCCGTAGTCTCCACCTGGTGGTGGCTGGCTGGCCTCGGTTACGAGAAATACTCCACCCTGGCCGACCTGTTAGGCTTCGAAGCAACGGTGGACCAGATGGAGGCCCTGGGAGTATGGCAGATAAACCCCGGTGTACCCGGATTCGTGGCGGCCTTGATTCTTGGTGTTGCGGTCACGCTGCTGACCGCGCCGCCGCCTGATGAGATTACGGACCTATATGACCGGGTGAATGGCCCTGACTGGGATGAAGAGAACGAGACTGCCAGCCAGCCACAGCAGGCTTAGCCAGTCTTGTTTGACTTGGAGTACCGGTTTGCCGGGATAGTCAGCCCCAGGTTGCCGCGCAGGGTGTCGGCTTCGTACTCGGTGCGGAAAATGCCCCGTTCCTTGAGGATGGGCACTACCATTTCCAGGAAGTCGGTAAAGCCTACAGGCAGCACCGAATTATTCACCATAAACCCGTCGGCGCCTCCCTCTTCCAACCACTCCTGCATAGTATCGGCAACCTGGGATGCGGTTCCAATGAACTTGTGGCGGGATGTGGTTGCTCGCAGTGCCACCTGCCTCAGGGTCAGATTCTCGTCCCTGGCTGTCTTCTTGAGGCGGTCTGTAGTGCTTTCCCACCCGTTCCTGCCATAGTCTCCGAGGTCGGGAAATGGCTCATCCAGCGGAAAGCGGGTGAAATCCAGGTCGTCAAAGTAGCGGCCCAGGTAATTGAGGGCTTGTTCAATATCTACCAGGTCGGCAATCTCCTGGTATTTCCGGGTCGCTTTTTCCTCGGTGTCTCCCACTATGGGAGCGCACCCGGGCAGAATCAGCAATTCCTCAGGGTCCCTGCCGAATTCAGCCGCTCTTCCCTTTACGTCGTTGTAGAACTCCCTTGCTGCCTCCAGGTTGGGCTGGCCGGTGAATATGACGTCGGCATGGCGGGCTGCAAAGCTGCGGCCTGCCTCCGAGGAACCGGCCTGGATCAGAATTGGCCTGCCCTGTGGGGAGCGGGATATGTTCAGTGGGCCTTGTACCGAATAGAACCGGCCCGTGTGGTTGAGTTGGTGCATCTTCTCCGGGTCAAAGAAAACGTTTGCTTCCTTGTCGAAGACAAAGGCATCGTCCTCCCACGAGTCCCATAACCCTTTGGTAACTTCGAGGAATTCGTGGGCCATTTCGTAGCGGAGGTCGTGAGCTGGATGTTCCGGTTTGCTGTAATTGAGGGCGGAACCCTCCAGCGGGGACGTGACGATATTCCAGCCGGCCCTGCCGCCGCTGATGTGATCGATGGACATAAACTGACGCGCGACCGTGAAAGGCTCACTGTAAGTAGTGGACAAGGTGGCGGCCACGCCGATGTGGGTGGTGTCCATGGCCAGGGCAGCCAACAGGGTCAAGGGTTCGAACCGGTTCAAAAAGATGGGGTGAGACTTCTCACTGATGTAGAGTCCGTCGCCGAAAAACACGAAATCCAGTTTGGCATCCTCTGCCTTGCGAGTCAGGTTACGATAGTACTGTAGATTGATGGGTCCGTCTGGAATGGCCTGGGGGTGCCGCCATGAGGCCATATTGCTCCCCGTGCCGGAAAAGAAAGCCCCGAGCCTGAGCTTGCGTTGACTCTTCATGCCTGGCTCTCCTCAGTTTCTCGCGTGTCCTGCCCTTCGGATTTAGCACCCAGAAGGGACTGGGCCAGCAATTCGTAAGAGTGAAGGCGAGTTGCGAAACGGTCAATGGCGGTTACGATAAAGACCTCGTTTACCCCAAATTCCCGCTGTAACGCCAGCAGCCGGTGACTTACTACGTTCGCCGAACCATGAATCACGTTGGCCGGCTGAACGTCGTAGGTATATTCCTCGCCGGACTGTCGTCCGAATTCCCTGGCCGCCTCTTCCGAGAAAACGGTAAATGTGCGCCCGCTGGCCAGTCGGATTCTGACCACATGAATATCCCTGGCGTATGCCGCTGCTTCATCGTCAGCGTCTGCCACTATAACCGGCAAAGCCAGCATTGCTTCCGGCCGGAAGCCCGGCAATTCCGCGGACAGTTCAAAGTAAGTGTCGATGGATTGCCGCATCTCCTGCTCGTCACCATTCAGGAACATGGCGAAGACATAGGGAAGCCCTTGTGCCGCCGCCACTTCTGCGCTGCCTCTGGTTGTACCCAAAAGGTAAACATCTGCAGGCTGAACAGGTACCGGGGAGACCATTGGTCCGTTGACATCTCCAGCAGTGCCTGGGCGATTGGCAAGAAGCTGCCTCAGTTCGGCCAGTTTCTCCTCCAGCGGCTTAGGGTCGGAGCCGTTCCCTGGTTGTGGTCGGAGCGCTTTGGTAGTGCTTGGCATACCACCGGGCCCCCGCCCAATGCCCAGGTCAACACGGCCAGGGGCGAGGGAAGCAAGGACGTTGAAATTTTCTGCTACCTTGTAGGGACTGTAGTGCTGCAGCATCACGCCGCCTGAGCCAACTCGTATGTGGCTCGTCCTGGCCAGAAGGTGGGAAACGAGTACCTCGGGGGAGGAGCCCATATTCCGGTTGGATCCGTGGTGCTCGGCAACCCAAAAGCGATGGTATCCCCAATCTTCGGCCTTCTGCGCGAGTTCTATAGTATTCTGCAAGGCTTGCGTGGCCGACTCTCCGGTGGACGCAGGACTCTGGTCGAGAATGCTCAATTTAAGCTGAGGAACTGTCATCGTGCGGTACCGAAACGGGATTTAGACCAGGCGCAGGATCCACCAGGGGTATGGTGTCGCCGCCTGCAAGTCTGTGTGCATATTGGTGGCAATTTTATCACAGGGGCTTGACGGGACCGTTGCGGGACCTTGTTTGGCTGAGAGGCACCGGGGACCTGGTGTCAGGGACTCCGGTCGCGGGCCAGAAATCCCATCTCGTGGACGTGGTCCGCGGCCTGCATTGCTTGACTGGAACCTTCACCTCGTACTCGCAGCGTCATAACGTGGGCCGTGTTATACACCGCTACGGGGTAGGCCAGGATAAAGGCTGTGGCTGGGCTATTGCCCATCAATGCATCGATGGGTTCCCTTACTATCCCGACCATGGCGCGCTCAAACTCTTGAAGGCTTCTTACGTTCCCAATAGGATACCGGTGTTCGGCAGTGAGACCATTGACCAATACCACAGTAACCACAAAGGTGTCGGGCTGGCGTTCGATAGTCATTTAGACGCTCCAGCGAGGTGTTTACGCGGTTCTAATATGGGGCACATTTGGGCCGGTTGGCAAGAGCAGACCGGCCGGAATATTATTTTGGAATTCGAGGCTGCAGATTCAATCGAAATATCGCACAGAGACAACATTACAATTAACTCATTAACCAATTTTATGCTAGAATCTTTGTAGTGCCTTGAAACAAACCGATAATTGCGCGCCCTGCAGGAATGTCATACTACGATAACATAATCGAAAAGTGCGTTTAAGTCCTGAATTCTCGCCAATAATCCGGGCCGAAATTGTGATCTGAGAGTGTAGTCGGGTCTCGACTGGACCCGTGGGAGGGGAAGTGTTCGCATTTGGGGCTCCATCCTGCACCCAATCTTGAAAGGAGGGAAGTAAACGATGGCAACCCAGCCAACCATGTCAGCGCAGCCACCAAGCCTTTCCTCCTTTGTTGTTGCTTCCCAGGAATGGCTGAGCGAAGATTATGCCCCCTCAGTTGTGAGGCAGGTGCTTGATGCCCGCGACCAGTTGCCTTCCGACGTAAGAAGAGGCCTGGATGCGGCCATCCGTAATAGTGGTGTTCGTGTGCCGGGAGCCCAGTTTCAGCTCAAGGACGTACAGGACGCGCCTACCCATCACCTGCAGTCCCCAGTACTGCGCAAGATGCAGTCTTCCGATGAACTGGCTGAAGCCATATTGCGGGCCTGGTCAGGGATTCAAAATGAGCTCTACGAAAGCGTCGTCCAGCATCTGCAGTGGAACGACGAGCCTACCTATGGCCCTGACCGGAAAGAGTTGTGCTTCCGGGGTTATTGGGACGCTCGCGACTGGCAAACGAACTTCAACCAGTTCCTCGCCGACCGGACAGGCTTCGACAAGAACGACGCAGGGCTGATGATCTGGTATGTGTCCGGGAAACTGCCTCCTCCTTACGACGAGGTGCAGGATCCTATGGACCGGGTTGATTTTGGGCGATGGAAGGAACTGTTGCTGGCCCTGCGAGCAGATGCCTCCCAGTGGGAAGAGGCGCTGGAGTTTGCGTCCGCCATCGGGGAGATTGTTGTAGAGAAGGAAAAGCAGCGGGCCAGAGAGGCAGTCAACCAGTTGAAGGCCAGAATCCAGGATATCTGGTTGGAATATTCCGAGGAACTGGTTTACCTGGAAAGAAGTATCAGCGAATGGAGCGCGGCGAGGAACATACAACCCGAGGTTGCCCTGGATACGCTGGCCCAGGTGAATTACCTGGACTCCCTTCTGGAGCAGTACCGGCCTATCAGGGATCAGGCCCA
Source organism: SAR202 cluster bacterium bin22 (assembly GCA_002238505.1). Lineage (GTDB taxonomy): Bacteria > Chloroflexota > Dehalococcoidia > Lucifugimonadales > UBA3495 > Bin22. The sequence goes on from MPMM01000001.1 coordinate 16,093, forward strand.
GAGCAGAAGCGTCGAATCGTCCAGGGCCGGAAGGCGGGCTGAACTGGAGGCCGATATCATTTCAACGGTCTCGGAACTTGAAACCATTTTTGCCTCGAATCCCCGGCGCACATTTCCCGAACCGGAACCTGTCCTCGGCGGCGGTTTGGGTACTGTCATCACGGAGCCGGAGGCAGTCCTTGAGGCTGGCTCAGACGTAATTGTTGTTGAACCAGAGCCTTCCCTGGACACGGATCACGATTCCGCTGTCGCCGAAACGGAGCATCGCCTTAACCTTGAGCCAGACTCAAGATTTGTCGGGCCCGAACCCGAGTTAGTCTTGGAGAGCGACCCTGACAGTCCGGAATTGTCTCTTCCGGAATCATTGGAAGTGGAAGAAGTAGTTCCTGTGGACCTGGAGCTGGAGCAAGATATCGCCCCGTCAACCATTGCGATGGACCTGGATGCTGGCTCTGAATGTGATGAGCTGGAATCAGGTGGGCTGAGTTCCCTGGATCCTGACCTCGATCTATCCGTTGCCGGGCACGACGACACCGGTAAGGAGAATGAAGTCAGCATTAACGGTGGCTTGCTGGCGGGGTTACAGTCGTTGCGAGAGGACCTCGAACTCCTGAAGGCCCAACTTTCAAATACCAGCGGCACGGATGCAGTGGAGCAGAGGATTGCCGATCTGGAGTTTGGCTTGTTGGCGGAAACCCAGTCCCCTGTACCTGCTCAAGGATTGGCCGACGTTGTAGGGCACGCCGAGGGAGCATTTTCCAGGCAATTGCAGTTCCGGCTCAATTCCGAATCACTGGTAAATGAAAACCCCTTCGATGATCCCCAGGCTGTGTCAGATGCATTGGAATGGCTGGCTTCAACCTATTTCGCAGCGCGGCAGGGGGAACTGGACATTACTTACCTGAACGATTCCCTCTACCGGGCCTGTCGGTGGCGGTATTCCAGCAACCAGCATGACCGGCAATTCTTCGAGAACGAGGGACAGTATAGAATGCTGGTGAATGGCCGCGCCTATTTCCTGAACGAAACAATTGGGAAGGGTACCGGTGGAGACCCGGTCAATACTATCCGCATTGCCTTTTATTGGGACCGCCAGAGAGAGAAGGTTGTCATCGGCTATATCGGCCAACACCGGACTGGCAATTCCTGATCCGGCTACCACAGTTCTCCGCCACCCCGCCATTCAACTGAAAGAGGATGGTCCAGGTTTAGAGGCGGGGTATTAGGCAATCTCAAAATCATCACCCGCTCTTCCGGTGTCGGAATGAGAGCGGGTGTTTCCTTGTTCTCGGGTGCAGCGTTTGGTCTGATGGAAAGAGGTCCCCGCCAATATTCCCAGCCGAGGTGGCTGTAAAGGTTGGTATCTGCGGGACAAAGGGCTACGAGCTCATATGGATTCTCTGCTGCGTACCCGGCTAACTTCCGCATCATGAAGGTCCCAATCCCCTGATTTCGAAAACCCTCGGCCGTTGCCACTAGTTCAACGTAGGCAGTGCGCAAGAGGTCCCAGCCGTTAACCTGCAGCCAGCGGGTCACGATCATGCCATGTCCCACCAGGACACGCCCCGTTCTGGCCAGAACGTGAACGTCGGCCGTGTAAGCGGCGAAGAGATGGGAAACCTCCTCTCCGTAGGCCGCGTCACAGAGTCTGAGGATTTCCGCATGGTCTGCAGACTTGAATGATCTGGCTTCAACCAGTTCAATTTCCACAATGTTAATCATGAAGGCATTGAAAAGCCCTCGCACCGGATAGGCGCGAGGGCGAATTTCTGATAACCAGATGGAAGTAGAGACAGCCTAAAGGCGGGCCCCGTCGTACATTCCCACAAAGTAAGGAGGAATCTTCCGGTATATCTGGATCCGGTTACGCTGGGAGTCAACGATGAACAGCCGGTCGTCTTCGTCGATTTCGATGCCAATGGGGCCACGCAGGAACCTTTCTCGCTCCAGACCCTGGGCTATCTCTCGTTGCAGCTTCATATCCGGATTAGCGTCCAGCTTGGTGATACCCCACTTGGACAGAGTGGCATCGCCCATAATGAAGGTGATGAAAAGGCCATTGCTGTCCAGAACCTGAACCCGGTCGTTGTCCCAGTCGGTGACGTAGATGATACCGTCCTTGTCAACGGCCACGCCGGTGGGGCGCTTGAACTCACCCTCTCCATTGCCGGTACTCCCGGCCTTCATCAGGAAGTTGCCATAGGCATCAAACTTCTGGATGCGGTCGTTGCGCCAGTCGGCGATGTAAATGTTGCCTTCCTGGTCAATATCAATGCCCCAGGGCATGTTAAACTGGCCGTCGCCATCGCCGTAACTGCCGAAGGAGGAGATATACTGGCCATCCTTGGTGTATTTCTGGACCCGGTTGTTGCCCGTGTCCACCAGCACCACGTTTCCGTCGGCGTCGAAGTGTATGCCCGAAGGCTGGTTGAACTGACCTTCTCCATCGCCTGCAACGCCCCAGGAACCCAGCCAGTCTCCGTCCTTGGCAAATATGGCGACCCGGTTGAGCCACTCGTCGGTGATGTAGAGGTTCTCTTCACTGTCCAATGCGATGTCGGTGGGCCAAACCAGCGAACCGTCGGAAGCGTTCTCGCCGGTGTCCATCAGCTCACCGCCAAGACGCCCGCCGTTGCCGATTTCGCCAATATATTCCTCGTCAACAGTGCAGACGGTGATGCGCTTGGAGTCTGCCCGATAGTCGTAGGCGCGGTTAACCACATACAGAATGTTGTCTTCGCCACGAGCCACGGATACGGGATTCTTGAAGCCGGGACCGGCCTCCTCACCCCGTCCAATCGTGTGGGTGTAACGGTAAGTTACACCTTGAACTTGCGTAGTCATTTTCACCTCGGTGAATTAAGGTGAAGAGAGCGCCGGTTAAGGCGCTCTCCCAATATCTCTGGGTTACTTTTTGATGAAGTCCAGCTTTTCGAAGCTGCCGTTGACGATGGGCTTGGCCTCAAGGTCGAACCAGTCTTCGAGGATGGTGGTGTAAAGGCCTCGGAAGTCATTGTTAAAGTGGAGGTCGCCGTCCAGCAGCTTGTCCTGTTCCAGGGACGGATACTCGCCGTAGAGGCCGCCCTTGACGCAATCGCCAATGATGTAAGCGGCGCCGCCGGAACCGTGGTCGGTACCGGAACCGTTGTCATGAACCCGCCGGCCGAACTCGGTGAATACCAGCAGCATTACGTTCTCGCCCTCGTTATGCTCTTTCAGGTCCTGGTAGAAGTCGTTGACGGTGCGCGAAACTTCCCTGACCAGGTTAGCGTGGGCTGTTAACTGGGTTGCGTGGGTGTCAAAGCTGTTGTAGGGCGCAGTGGTGTAAAGCACCCGGGTGCCCAGTCCGGCACAGTGGACCTGCGCAATATTCCGCATGTACTGGCCGATGGAACTGTCACTGTATTCCACGGTGGAGGAATACTGAGCAGGGGCGGTGGCAAGGATATCGGCGCCTTTAAGGGCGTCCATTCCAGTTTGGGACAGATAGTCCACAACCGGGCCCTGACCCATGGCCGGGGAGTACATGCGGGCAAAAATATCCAGGGCCTCAGACCGCTGTTCTTCGGCTTCGATAGTGGTCAGTACGCCGTAGGACTCCAGGTTGCCCACAGAGGCTATCGGTACACCAGGGGCTACCATGGCCCGGGGAAGCCCGCGACCAAAGTTGACGCCGGTAAGAACGTTGTCCTTATTGGGGTCAAGATCGCGGATCGCACGGCCCAGCCAGCCCTCGTCGGCGATCTTTTCGGGCTCGCAGGTGTGCCAGATGTCCATGGAGCGGAAGTGGGACCGGTTAGGTACGGGATACCCCACGCCCTGGATTACTGCGACCTTACCCTCATCGTAAAGGGCTTTGAACTCGGGCATGTTGGGGTTGATGCCCAGCTCGTCATTGATTGGCATTACCTGGTCCACGGGAATGTGGACGTTGGGCCGATTGTCCATGTACAGCGGGTTGGTGTACGGGACAAAAGTGTTCATGAAGTCATTGCCGCCGGATAGCTGAAGAACTACCAGGACCGGGTCTTTCTTGGTGCTGGTCATATCTCCTCCTGTAAATTGTTTCTTAATCCGTTTAGATGTCCGGCTTCCTGAATGAGCGGTCACTTGTACCGAACTTCGGGAAGCTAGACTGAAATTCTGGAGTTCGCTGTTAGGAGAACTGGTACTCCTGGGTAGCCACAATCAACTGAAGCAACTGGCTTACCTGCTCAGCGAACTCTTCGCTGCCGGTGTGAAGTTCGCTGGCTTTTACGGCCTGGGACAAGAACAGGTCACGAGTATCCTGCATCAGTTCATAGCCGCCCAGTAATTCCAGACAGCCATCCAGCAGGCCATCGGCGGAAATTACATCGCCGCGGGAAGCCAGCCTGGAAACTATGTCCTGGATGCCAGGGGCGTCCATGCGTCCCATCTCGCCGGCGGCGAAGTTGACGCGCTCAACCAGCGTGCCGCTGTCGATCCATTCCTTGCCGGTGTGCCAGCCCTCAACGGTGGGCGGGTTCAAGAGGTCCTGACCCATGTAGCGGATCTGAAGGGCCGGATCGTAGAACCTGGGCTTGGGAGTCTGGAAATCGCCCACTATCCGCAGGGTGCCGCAAACGACCTCAGAAGGATTCTTGACCTTGGCAAAGCGGGCGTTCTTGAAGCTGTCGGAATTGAACAGAACCCGCAGCATGGAAGTAATGTCATAACCGGAGTTGAAGTATTCGTCCTCCAGCGCCTTGATCAGTTCAGGGTCACGCGGCGGCGTGTGCTGCCAGGCGGGAACCTGGGGCTCGTCGGCGACGAAGAAATTGTAAAGGTGACGGGCAACGAAGCGAGCCGTAGCCGGCTGCTTGCAAATGATTCGAACTACGTCATCGCCGTTCCAGTTGCCGGTCTCACCCAGGAATGTCTTGTCATCGTCGATGTGGTCGAACTTGTTGTAGAGGAACCGATTCGCATAGCTGCCGTATGGATAGCGGGGGATGGCATTGGCAATGGTCCAGCCAGTGAAGGCCTGGGCACAAGCCTTAACGTCGTCTTCACTGTAGTTAGCTTCACCATCCATGCCTACGCCCATGGAGAACAGCTCCAGTAGTTCCCGGCCCCAGTTCTCGTTGACCGCTTCCTTGTGGCTCAGCTGATTGTCCAGGTAGTAAAGCATTGCGGGGTCTGTGGAAAGATACATGAGCAGGTTGTCAAACTTGCCCATTCCGTGAGCCCGGAAGTTGTTCAACTCCAGCAGTATCTGGCGGGCTCGCATGCACTTGGAGTCGCCCACGCAGAATATCCCGTGCCAGAAAAGGCAGATCTTTTCTTCCAGCTGTCGGGGAGAGTTGACCATGCGATAGGTCCAGTATCCCTGGTTGGCCATCAGGCCGTTCATGTCGCGCCAACCATGCATATAACGGTTCATAACATCCATCTGCAGGTCGGGCTGCTCTTCCGGATGGAGCAATTCTTCCACGGTGGCCTCGTATCCCTTGGCCGCCCGCTGCTCCAACTCCTCATAGGACGCGCCGAAACCAGCGCGGCGCATGAGATGAGCCATCAACATAATGTCGTTATTGTCTGCCATACCTTTACTCCTTCTCTCAATTTCTTCCGGTGCACCAGCCCGTTCTGTCCTGAACGCAAGAATTCCGACAGTTACAGTCGGGCTAGTGCGAGAGCTTCGCCTAAGGTGGCAACTGCTTTCTGCCGGTATATGTGCAGTGAGATTATAAGGGTTATAAGAAAAGTTGTCCAATACCGGGCCTGGTCTTTTCCAGGTCTCCTTTAAACGGTCCAGGAATGGATGCCATCAGATAAATGGTGTGTCACCTCGGGCTTATCCATGGTAATGTTACCGGCTCAGGCCCGGGGGTACCTCTGGGCAATCGCACTTCGACCATTGAGCCTTGGCTTCTCCATTTTCAGTATGGGACTGCTGATATTCCCCTCTTCCAATTCTGCATTACCCTCGCCTACTATGGAATTAAGTGACTGGAGCAGACAAAAACTCTGCCAGTCCCGTCCATCAACATTTCACGGGGAAGAAGCCACGGAGATCACCTTGCGGTAGCCATTGATTTGGTGCTTTGCGGCCCGTAAGGAAGAACGGTCCAAATACGAAGTGGGCTCAAATGAGTCGAAATTGCGGGGAAATTGTTCTTTGCCCCCATGTCTGCCTATACTCCATATGGTGCGATTGCGCCATGGTTACCTTTTACTTGGTTGACACCTCAATCGTTTGCCCGTAGGCTGAATGCCGATTTGACCCACTTTTGGGTTCAGAATCCTATGATTGGAGAGCAATTGCCTAATGCGCAGCATAGACATTCACGCTCATATAACTCCGGAGAACTGCCTGAAAGCAATGCGGGAGGGCGCCGGCTTCTATGCGCTCAGCGCTGCCCAGGTGGCCGGGCGGTTTCAAGACTACACACCTCGGGGTATGTGGACGCCTGAAGAAAGGATTAAGGATATGGACTCCCTGGGTGTGGATGTGCACATCCTTTCCACCCATTCCTTCCTTTATTGTTATGACGGCGACCTTGACACCGTTGTTGCCATGGACCGGGAGTGCAATGATTACGTGGCAGGCTTAACCAGACAGTACCCCGAGCGCTTTTCGGGTCTGGCAAATCTCCCCATGCAGGATGTTGCCGCCTCCGTGGCGGAACTTGAACGCTCCGTAAACGACATGGGGCTGAAGGGCGCCATGATTGGGGACAACGTAAACGGCAAGACCTACGACAACCCCGAATTCTTCCCCCTGTGGGAGGCGGCGGAAAAGCTGGGCGCGGTGATGCTGATTCACCAGGATGGTCCCACGGTAGTGAGCCGGCGAAACAGCAAATACCATCTTTCAAACACTATCGGTAACCTGGCAGACCGGGCAGTTACCTTCGCGTCCTTCGTGTTTGGGGGAGTGATGGACAAGTATCCCGATTTGCGCGTTTGCCTGTGTCATGGGGGCGGCTACGCCTGCTACGGCATTGGGCGAATGGACCGGGGCTGGCAGGTCCGCTCCGAGGCGCGGGTCAACATAAACCAGCAGCCCAGCGCCTACCTTCGCAGCTTCTATTACGATTGCCTGACCCAAAGTGAAGAAAGTCTGCGCTACCTTATCGACTGCGTGGGCGCTGATCGGGTTGTGTTTGGCACCGACTGGCCTGCTGACATGCAGATAGACTGGCCGGTTTCCTGGGTTCTGGGTCTGGAGAGTCTCACTGTTGAAGAGAAGGAAGCAATCCTCTGGAAGAACCTCGAGGAAATGCTTGGCATCTAGAGCCGCCCTTGCTTTGGACCTCTTGCGGGAACCAAAAGGGGTTCTCTTGCGTCTATAGATCAGGGAACCTCAAGGCGTGCCATAGATTCCAGCTTGACCTCAGCCCCGGAAAATATGGCGCGGGGAGGGCGAGACTGGGCAGCGAGGGAACTCGAAGAGATGCCCCGGGTTATTTTCGGGGTCTCGTAAGTCACGGGAGCGGTAGTCACAACCCCAAACCTCTGGAGGAGGCGACGCGCTTTGGTGCGGATACTGCACTTTTGCAAAAATCCGCACGGAATGGGATTTGTCAGCCGGGAAATGCATAGTTACAATAGGTATTTGTAGATTACATAACAAAGGAGTAACGGAGGAATCATGGGTATTGGGAGAAGTGGTGGTGTGAAGGTAGGCAAGCTTCCCGCAGTCTTTATTTTTCTATTGGTTTGCAGCATGAGTGTGCTGATCCTGGCGGCGTGCGGCGATGAAGAACCAACCCCCGCGCCGGCGCCGGTAGCGGCTCCAATTACGATTCCGACTCTGGCGCCCCAGCCGACGTTGCCGCCCCTGCCAACTGCTGCTCCTGCTGTTGAGGAGACCCAGGGTCCCGTTCCCACCAGGGTTGTTATTGGTCCTGCCAGCTTTGGCCGAGATCGGGCAACGGAAACTCCGACCCCGGAACCTACCGAAGAACCGACTCTGGAGCCGACAGCTACGCCCGAACCTACTGCTCTACCCAGGCCAACTGCAACGCCAGCGCCGGTGGTGATAGTACCCAATCCGCCGACGGCTACTCCCGTGCCCCAGCGGAATCCCTTTATCAGCATTAGTCCCAGTAGTGGGAAGGTAGGCTCTAACGTAACTGTTTCAGGCAGCGACTTTGAGCCTGGAGCCATCGTAGGCAGCATTCGTTTTGGGGGAGCCAGCGCTTCTCCCTCGGGTACCGTAACTGTCAATGCGGGAGGAAGTTTCACCGCCAGCGTAGCGGTCCCCGATACGGGACCTGGCAACTATAATGTGTCACTGACCGTTGGCTCGGATTCAGCCACAGCCAGTTTTATCGTTGAGGCCAGGGGCCAGGGACCGGTGGTGCCGGCTGGGGCACAAATTATTACTACACTTGCACCCGTGGGCAGCAATTTGAAGTGGGTCGCTTATCTGGACAATGCCACCAAGCGGTGGGCATTGTATGACCCCACCAACACTTTCGAGGTGAAATTCTTGCCCAGCTTCGCGAGGCCACCTCAGGATCTCAGCGCATACTTGCCTCTGACCCAAATCGAAAGTGGAAAGGCCTACTATATCTATGTTGATTCGGACGCAACGCATGAAATAGGCGGCAAGGAATACTCGTTCAAGTCCGGCGTCAACGCAATAGGCTGGTAGATGGTGAAATAAGGACGCGGCCGATCAGCTCGTCTTGAAGCGCTTGCCGGATATTCCGTAAGTCGGCCAACATACAGAGTGCAAATAGTGAGGGACCAGCCAAATCGTTTGGCTGGTCCCTTTCTTGTTTGTCTTATGCCGACCAGTATGGGGTGGGAAATTCCCCGAGCCGCAAAAACCGGTTGTATTAGCCGCCGATTACATTCTCCGATATGGCCCGGTCGCGCAGGTAGGCATTCTTCTCGATGTGATTGCGCAGGTTGATGAGGCCCGTCTCCAGCAGGTAGGACTCGACCTTCTGTGCAGCATCTTCCTGTTCAGACTGGGTGAGAAGTTCACCCACCTTGTCGCGCAGGTGCCTCAGTGACCAGGCTACCTGCTCCCCCACTGAGGTTATGCCCTCCGGAAAGTCCACGTGAGAATTTCCGGGCGTACCCAGGCGGTCGTATCCCCCGGTATGCCAGTGGCCAAGGTTGGCATGGCAGTCGAATCGCAGCACCTCTTCGTTCCCTACGTCCACGCCGATAGTGGGACCGCCGCAGCTCTCGCCCCGAATCGACAGGATGCGGAGGGGCCAAACGTAGGCTGTAACCTGGCCGTCCGCTGAAATCGGTACGTGCAGTTCTTCTCCCCAGTAGGCTTCTCCTGCGCGCTTGCTCGCCATAAACCTTTCCTCCTGCCTTTGGTGTTGGATTATTTGGCGCCAGTTTACTCCCCTCGGGCTGCCGATTCCAGTGCGGCCAGGTCTATCTTCTCCATACTGAGCAGCGCTGTCATAACCGGCTCCGGGTTTGCTTCCATCAGGTCTCCTAACGCGGCTGGGACAATCTGCCACGAAACGCCAAATTTGTCCTTCAGCCAGCCGCATTGTTCACTGGTCCCACCCTCGGACAGCCCTTGCCAGTAGTGGTCTATTTCCTCCTGGGTCTCGCAGTTGACCACGAAGGATATGGCCGGAGAGAACTGGAACATCGGCCCCCCGTCCAAAGCGGTGAACTCCTGTCCAGCCAGTACAAGCGACACGAGCGCAGCCCCCTCTGCGGGTCCCGCCTCTAACGGCGAGATGCTAACAACCCTGGAGTCGGGGAACAGCGATACATACAACGCCGCCGCCTCCTGCGCCCGCCCGTCAAACCAAAGGAATGGTGTGATCTTTTGAAACTCCGCCATGGCGTTTAACTCCCTTTCTCCTTCATCTCCGCGGGTAACAGACTTTCGTCGATCGCCATCGCCTCCCATATATGGTCGTCCAAATCCTGGAAGGCCCGGTAATACGCCCACCCGTGGTCGGCGGTCTCTCGGTACTCGCTGCCACCAGCAGCGATGGCGTCCGCAATCATGGTATCAACTGCCTCCCTGCTGGGTGTAGACACCGCCACCAGCACTTCCGATGTGACCGCAGCGTCGGCAATGCTCTTGCCTGGGATGAAGCCGCCATAAATGGAGGGAGGTAGCAGCATAACGTAGGACTTCTCGCCTATGATCAGGCAGGCGCATTTGTCGTCCGTGAAGTCTTCGTTGAACTCAAAGCCCAGTGCTTTAAAGAAGGTTATGGACCTGTCCAGATCGGCCACCGGCAAGTTGACGTAGATCTCGCGGTTATACTGCATAACTGTGCCTCCGTAGGTTTGACAGCAATATATCCTACCCATAAAGTCGTGTCTATCGTATTACCAAGTGCGGACTGGGTCATGGGAAAGTGGTTTTGCTATAGCGCTCCAATGTAGGTTGTTTAGGCCGGAAAGAGTACTTGCCTTGCATCGAGGGTGGGTTTCAAAGCCGCTCCTAATCGCTGTAAACCATCTACACCGGAAGTCTGCCTGATTTTGCCCAACTTGTCCTAAGGCCTTACAATGCTGCCCCAGAGGTTCCCATACCTGTGGCAAGGAGGGTCGAAATGACTTCAATAGCTGCCGCAAAGGCAACAGCCCTGGCGTGGATTGAAGGTCACCAACAATGGCTTTCCGACCTTCACCAGGAGATCTGGGAGTACGCCGAACCTGCTTACCGGGAATACCGGTCGGCCCGGGCCTACGTTGACCTTTTGCGTCAGCAGGGGTTCACCGTGGAGGAAGGTTCGGGAGACATGCCCACCGCCTTTTCCGCAACCTGGGGTCAGGGCGGTCCCGTGCTGGCAACCTTTGCGGAGTACGATGCAGTGCCGGGCAATTCACAGCAGGCCGTACCATTTCAGGCCCCTCGCGTGGGGCTACATCCCTGGGCCGCTGGACATACCGACCCCCACTCATCCCTGGGGGTGGCTGCGCTTATGGGAATCCTGGGGGCCAAGGCGGCCATGGAGGCCCATGGACTCACGGGAACGTTGCGCCTTTTCGGCGAACCCGCCGAAAAGATTTGCGGTTCCAAGCCCGTACACGCTGCCAAGGGCTACTACGATGACCTGGATGCGGCCGTGGTCTATCACCCGCATACCACCAACACCGTGGCGTGGGAGACTCATTGCGGATCGTACTGGAGTGTCGTATTCACTTTCGAGTGCCTGGAGCCTGAAAAGTGGATGGACGCCAGCCTTCTGTCGGCTCCGGACCGGCCCCACACCGTGGCCCGCTGCCCGGGCGCACTGGACGCGGTGTGCCTGATGTACACCAACACCAAGTACACCAAAGAGGCCATGTTCCCCCACACGGGCACCTGGACCCTTAACGAATACATCATGGCCGGCGGGCAATGCACGTCGGACAACCTGCCGCCACGTTTCAGCCAAATTCAGTATGCCTGGCGGTCGCCCACGCTCGACATCCAGGAACGTATCTACCAGGTGCTGGAACGCAATGCACGGCATGCGGCCGAGGTCACTGGCTGCGTGGTAACGCCACGCTGGGTGACCAAGACTCGAGTCGGATTGCCGAACCTGGCATTGTCCGAATTGACCTACCGCAACCTGGAATCTATGGGCCCGCCGGTAATGAGTGACCGGGGGCGCGACTTTGCCCGTTCAATCCAGGAGAATTTGGGTCTGGCTCCCATGCCCGAACCCTTTACCGACGACAACCTGCGATTGCAGACCCCCCGGGACTATGAAGCGTCGCAACAGCGGAGCCTGCCGCCGTGGCAGCACAACTTCACCTCGGATGACTATGTGGACTATACCTGGCATGCGCCAACGGCCCGCCTGCACACATCCAGACCCCGGTTGCGGGTTCCGGAACCGGGCTACACGTACCCGATGTGGACACTAAACGCTATGGGCGGCTTGCGGGATTGCATCGACCCCGGTATGTTCCTGGCCGGCAAGACCATTGCCGCCACTCTGACTGACTTGCTCACCATCCCGGAGGAACTGGAAAAAGCACGGGCCGAGTTTCGGGAACGCACCGGCGGAGGGATTGGCGGGGAAAAGTGGGTTGCGCCGCTGCTGCCGACGGACTTTGTTCCCCCGGTTGACCTGCGCTGGCCGGAATACATAGATACTCCTCGTGGCAGGGAGTGGTGGATACCGACGCCAACAGCATAACTCTGCGGAAGGAAGCAGTCAGGCCTGTCAGCCACCCCCTGGCTAATACGGTGGCCTGGCCAATCACTTGAATCACACAAAATAAGAGGAAGGGCAACCAATGCCATCAATGGAAATCGGAGTTCAGTTTCACCTGCCGACCTACGCCCACGTGCCCCTGCCACAACTGGTAGAACTGGCCAGAGAAGGGGAAATCAGGGGCGTATCCCAGCTTTGGGTTACCGACAACCTGCGTAGCCGCCAGTCTTACGTCACCCTGGCGGCCATGGCCTGTAACCTTAATATCAAGCTGGGCACGGCAGTAACCGTTCAATATTTCCGTAACCCGGTGGATCTGGCCGATTCCGTGGCCACGTTGAGCGAACTTATGGATGGTCGGGAACTAACAATAGGCTTGGGAAGAGGCAACCCCAGAACTCCCAGGCTTATCCGTACTCCTCGACCTGTTAGCGTGCTGCGTGAGACTGCCCAAAGCCTGCGCCGACTGCTGGATGGTGAAGGCGTCTGCTTTGCTGACTATCCTGCATTGCTGGAATACTACCATTTTAATCCCGGAGCTACCTTCCAGTTGAATTTCAACCCCGCATCGCCCGTGACTATTTACTGCGGCAGCAACGGACCCAGGGGCCTGGCGGTGGGCGGCAAGCACATGGATGGACTGATTTTCGGCGGTCACTACTTGGCTGCGCTCCGCACAGGACGAGTACCCGAGTTGCTGGAAATTTTCGACAGCTCGTTACCCGGGGACAAGGACCAGGACCAGGTTTCAAGGGTGGCGGAAATAAAGATTTCCCTGTCTCGTGACGGCGAAAAGGCGCGGGAATTTGTCCGGGAGAGTTCAGGGCACCGAGTGTTGAACATGTACCGCCAGGGCTATAGCCACCAGGATATCGAACGGCTGGGAGTGGCCATTCCCGATGTGGAACGACTGGATTTGGCCGAGAGCAACGGTGCAGTAGGGGCTGAGTTTGATGCCCTGGTAACCGACTCGATGGTGGATGCCATTTTCATTGCCGGCGAACCCGGAGAATGCGCCGAACGCATGATTGAGGTCAGAGATACGGCCAGGTCACAAGGATTCAACCAGTTGATGTTTTCTGAACTGGGTCCCGACGTGGGTGAGGCCATGCTGTTACTGTGCGACGAGATTTTGCCGGTGCTGTAGGAAAGACAAAGAGCTTTGTCTCGTTCGCCCAAGCGCAAAACAAAGGGAGCGAGTAGACTGACCACTCGCTCCTTTTTCTTGCCTCACTGTTTTCGGCCTGCTACCGATAGTCGGACGAAGTAGGGAATAGGGACAGGAGGGGGGAGACCGTAGCAATGGAATCCCGGTCAATGCTTTCGGCCGTGGTCTTGCCGCACATGCCCATAGTAGCTTCAAGTTCATCGCGCAGGATATCAAGGACCGACTTGACACCCTCTTCGCCGTCCACCGCCAGACCCCAGAACAAGGGGCGGCCAATGAGCACAGCCCGCGCTCCCAGCGCCAACGCCTTGAAAACGTCTGACCCGCGGCGTATGCCACCGTCCATGTAGACTTCAGCCCGACCTTCAACCGCATCCGCTACCTCGGGGAGGACTTCGATGGTGGCAAATGTCGTGTCCAGGTAGCGCGTTCCGTGGTTGGACACTATTACTGCCCTGGCGCCATGCTCGGCAGACTGGTAGCCGTCTTCGGCCACCATTATGCCTTTGACCACCAGGGGCAAATTAGTGTTGGAGGCCAGCCAGTCCAGGTCGTCAAAGGTAGCCGCCGGATCGCGAATGTCGTTGGCGCCGCTGGGCGCATCCAGTCCGAAGCTCCACGTGCTCCCACCCACGTTCAGGGCCGGGTCGTAGTTGGGAGAAGCCGGACCCTGGTAATTGTTGCGGATGTTGCGCTCTCGCTTGGGCTTTACCTTGGCGTCCACCGTTAGGCAAAGCGCCGAATAGCCTGCCTCTTCGGCGCGGCGGGCCATTTCCAGGGTTAGGCCCCGATCCTTGAAGAAGTACTGCTGATACCAGATGGGACCGGAGGAGGCTCCTGCTACTTCCTCCAGCGTTCGCGACGCCTGGGCGCTAAGTACCATCACCGTCCCGGAGGCGCCGGCTGCCCGAACTGTAGCCAGTTCTGCCTCTGGGTGCGCCGAACTGTGGTTGCCGGCGGGGTCCAGCATCACGGGAAAACTGATTTCCCGGCCCAGTACCGTAGTGCTCATATCCCGGTCGCTGATATCTACCAGCATTCTGGGTTTCATTAGTATGGAATCGAGTACTGCCCGGGTGCGGCGCAGGGTAATCTCGTCTGTGGCTGCCCCGGCGATGAAATCGTACTCCCCCTTGCCCAGCTTGCTGCGGGCAATTTCCTCATACTCGTAAATGTTGACGGGTTTTGCGTCCATTTGTGTCGCCCCTTTAATCTGATTAACCTCGGTGTTGGCTAATACTATTACACTCGCCTGCGGTTAAACAAGGACGGGGACTCTTGGGACTCCACCACTGAAGAAGCAGGAATTGCTATGCCCATGCCATTGGGTAAATGCAGGAAACGCGGACCTGCCGGGGCCTGACCCATTAAAGTTACGAAATACGGCATGGTAACTATCTGAATGCCGATAATAAGCCTAAATTATAATCTATAGTTACGATAACATTAGTGAAATGCAGCACAATGTTGACTAACATTGCAAATTATGGATAAATGAACACGAACAACGAAATTACTGAACAGGATGCTCCCTAGCCGGTTACTTAATATCGCTCTATTGGAGGGTATTATGGTGACACAAGCCAAGCCCAGGGCACTGGTTATTGGCAATTATCGCGGAAGAGCCGGCGTTATAGACGCGCTGCGGGGCTCGGCCTTCCAGGTTATTGAAGCTACCGAGGGCCGACGCGGCATCAAGCATGTGTTGGAAGATGCTCCCAGTGTTGTCATTATCAGTGGTACTGCCAACGATGCAGGACACGTCAACCTTCTCCGCGCCATTCGCTGTCTCACCTCTGCGCCCATTCTGGTTATTGGCTCAGGTCGCGAGACTTGTGCTAACCAGTTTCTTCTCAATGGGGCCGATGGCTTTGTGCCCTTGTCCCGTTACCATGAAATGACCTCTGTTTACGTTACCACGCTATTGAGCCGTAACTAATTCTCCCAGGGTTCCATTCAGCCAGGGGACCGGTCCCAGACCGGGCTTTACCCCATAGTGGCTGATACCCTGCGCCGGAATTACAGGCTCAGTAGAGAACGCAGAGCACTATTTAAGGAGGAGGATGGAGATGGAGCTAAGAATCGAATGCCGTAATTTCAACCTTGGCAGAAGACTGGATACCCTCGTGACCCGCAAGGTGGAGCAACTACTCCGCCACCTGCCGGATGTGGATGATGTGCGAGTGGAAATCACCCATGAGCCGACCAGGTCACGGCAGGAACGCTACCAGGCCAAGCTTATAGTGAATGTCAGGGGCAGAGTGATACGCGCTGAGCGGAGAGGACCCTCGGCTTTGTCGGCAGTTCATAGCGCTGGGTCAACCCTGGACAAATTGGCGGCGCGCTTCAAGGGCCAGGTTTACCGCAGCCTTCGGGCCCGTGATCAGGTTTCCATTGGGCAGCTTCAAGCCGATGAGGCTCTGGAACTGGACCGGGAATTGGCCCAAGAGTTTCTGGCGGAAGAAGACCCCGCGATAGTCTTCTAGACTCAACCCGAACTCTGTCAAGTGCGCCTTCAAACACTCGAGAGCCACACGTTTTAAGACCCGTTTGACATGGTCGATGTAGCGGCAATTGAATCGCCAGCCAGCAGAGTCCGGAAATTGGGTAAAGGTTGCGATTCACAAAGGAGGCCACATGTACCAGAAGGTATTGATACCCCTGGACGGATCTAAGGAAGCTGAGGAAGTGTTTCCCCTGGTTAGAAACGAACTTGTAACCGACGGGGAGGTGATATTGCTCCAGGTAATTCCGCCTACACGGACCCAGATGGTGGGTGGCCATATCATCCTGGGCAGCCAACAGGAAGAGGCTGACAGGTTTGAAGCCATCGGGTACCTCAGGGCTCTGGTAAGGCAGCAGGCCTGGGACGCCGGTCAATGGCGGTTTGAAGTGGAGGTGGACAATTCGGTGTCCGAAGGTATCGTCCGTTTGGCCGACAGGGAACAGGTGGACCTGATTGCC
The DNA here is from genome assembly GCA_002238505.1 of SAR202 cluster bacterium bin22. Lineage (GTDB taxonomy): Bacteria > Chloroflexota > Dehalococcoidia > Lucifugimonadales > UBA3495 > Bin22. The sequence goes on from MPMM01000001.1 coordinate 32,344, forward strand.
ATGTACACCCATGACCGCAAGCTTCTTGCCCGCCACATCAAGCGGAGCATCGCAAGGGAAGTCCAGCGTAAGGCAGCCGGCGAAGTCCGGGTATTTGGCACCCGGGAATTAGGTGAGCGTTCTGCGGAGGAGAGCGAAGCAGGTCAATCTCCGGATGTGGACTTCGGCATATATCGCCAGGTGGACGTATTCAGCGACTTGAACACCCAACAAATCGAGCGGGTAGTGGCCCTGGGAGAGCGGCAAAGTGTGCAATCCGGGGATCTGCTGGGCACCGGTGGCCAACTGGGCGAGCACATGTTTGTGATTCTGGAAGGAGAGGCCCATTTGAGTACCCATTCGGAAGTGGGAGAAATTTCCGTCAGAATCGCTCGCCCCGGCGAAGCCTTTCCACTGGCTGCCTTGTTGGGGTCAGGTACTCTGATTACTTCTGGAGAGGCCTTGACCGAAATGGAGGTCCTGGCCATACCCAGATCGGAACTGCTAATGCTGTGCTCTCGAGAACCGGAAATTGGTATGAGACTCTATGCGTCGGTGGGCAGACTATTTTCCAACAGGTACGCGGAGACCCTGACTCACCTTACTATCAGCGCCGCCCGCGAACTGCAGCGAGGCGACTCCTAGGTCATACCCATGGCCTCCTGATGATATACTGTTGCGCGGTCTTGCGTTCGCAGGCCGGAAAAAGAACAGTCGAGAGCATTAGGGTCTCGAGAAACTACGGGGGCGGAAACTTTGAGTGTACACGCATACATACTGTTGAATCTGGAGCCGTCTAAGACCCAGTCGGCCATTGAAAGGCTGAAAAGCTTGCCCGGCGCCGTGGTGCAAGAAGTTCTGGGCCCTTACGATGCGGTGATGGAGATCGAAGCTGATACCCAGGAGGACATTACCGGCATGCTTCGCAACCGCATCAGGCCAGTGGATGGCGTTTCTAATACCGTAACCTGCATCTGGCTTTAGGTTCCTTATCGAGCAGGTCGGTATTCTTCAAATGAGCTTTGGCGTTCAACTGCGACCTAAATTCCATAGAGGAGCCAACTGGATGTACGCGAGGATGGTTTGGGGCCATCTGCGACCCGGCAGATGGGAAGACTACGAAAGCTACTACTACGAAAAGGTCTTTCCATTGAACGACAAAGTTGGCGGTCTGATGAGCCGGTCCATCCTCAGGGGCATTGATGGGGAAGATGAAGCGGTATCCCTCAGCATTTGGGATACGATGGACGACTTGCAACGTTATGAAGTGAGTAACCTCCGAAAGCAATTTGCGGACGACATCCAAACCAATTACACGTCCAGTTGGAGCTACATTACCGGCGAATACTGGGTGAAAACCTTTCAAATAGTGGACATCACCCGTATTCAATAAAGCCTGCCCGATATTTTCTTGGCCTTGGGCCCCGCACACAAGGTGCGGGGCCCAATTTTTGGGCTACCCAAGTCAGGTAACTTACTGATTGTCTTCTTGCAAAGTCTGAATCAGTGCACAATATGCCTTTCTATTACGAAACCTTTATAACAATTTGGTAATCTCTCTGAGTGGAGGTGAGTTCCTTCAAAAAATTGCAGCTAAACCAGCGAGTTGTGGTAATATACCGCCAAGTTTGGAGCGGCTCAAATTCAGGAAGGATGTCTGCTTTATGCGACCCTTTACAGGAGGTACTTTTATGGTTTCCAGTTGGTCACGTTTGTATAAGTTCATGGCCGCTTTTGGCATTATGGCTATGTTGTTCATAGTCGCCTGCGGTTCCGCCGCGCCAGAAACGGTGGAAGTGGTCAGAGAGGTTCCTGTGGAAAGAGAGGTAATTCGCGAAGTCCAGGTGGAAGTACCCGTAGAGAAGGAAGTTATCAGGGAAGTCGAAGTAGAGAAAACGGTCGTCGAAGAACGTGTGAAGGAAATCCAGGTGGACAAGATTCTGGTGGCCACGCCGACGCCGGCGCCGGCGCCGGAAGCTGCGGCTCAGTCTGAAGGTCACCTGCGGATCACCTACACGTCCATGGGCAGCGACGGCGTTTACCCCAAGGCGAGTAACGTCAATGCCGGCGGCAAAGACGTAAACTCGTCCATGTATGACGTGGTAATTGGCTCCAACGCTCAGGGCGCATTCAGCAAGGACACCGGTATTGCCAATGACTGGTCTGTTTCCCCTGACGGCAAGGTGCACACTATCAACCTGCGTCAGGGCGTGATGTTCCACAACAACACCGAGGTTACTTCGGAAGATGTGATGTTCAGTGCGCTGGAAGTGATGGAAGAAGACGCGCAGAATGCTTTCATCAACGAGTTGACGCCTTTGTGGGACAGTTATGAGACACCGGATGCCAATACCTTCTTAATCAACTGTCATACTCCCTGCCTTTATGCTCCGTGGATTTTCTCGGGCGTACGCGGTACTGAGGGGATGGTAGTTCCCAAGGCCCACTACGAGGCAGTTGGTGAGGAAGAATTCGCCAAGGCTCCCATCGGCAGCGGTCCCTACAAGTTTGTGGACCAGGTCCTCGGCGCTTCAGTGGCGGTAGAGGCCATTGATGGCCCCCACTTCCGAGGCGGGGCCGGCGGCAGTGTACCCAAGTACGCTCAGATTACCTTCCTGGGTGTGTCTGAAGAGACCACCCGAATCGCCATGTTGAAGTCCGGCCAGACCGACGTAATCGACGTCAGCCGCGAGCGGATAGCCCCGCTGGCCGACGATGGTTTTAACATTTTCTACAAGGAACGGGCCCTGCTTTCCGGAATGTACTTCTTCCAGCAATGGGAGGAAGGCAATCCCTTTGGAGACATCCGGGTGCGGGAGGCTTTGAACAAGGCCATCAACCGGGATGCAATCCTGGAGCATATCTTCCTGGGCCGAGGCAGCACCACGCTGTACCCCATGGGCAGCTATGCTTCCGAGAGTGGATATGATCCCGCCCAGAGTGGCTACCCGCATGACCCCGACCGGGCCCGGCAGTTGCTGACTGAAGCCGGTTACAATGACAGCAACCCGCTGGAGATCAAGCTGGCCATTTACTCCTTCGGAGGCATTGCCGAATTCCCTCGCATGATTGAGGCCATTGGCGCCGACTTTGAAGCAGTTGGGGTGAAGGTCAACTTCCAGCCTACCGAATATGGAACCCTGCGAAGCATGCGGCGAGCATGGAGCCTCGGTGGCGGCTGGGTTGGTCCCTGGGGTACTCACAATCGGGCAGCCCCGGCTGAGATCCTGAGCATTGTGAAGGTGCTGAAGCACTCTGAAGCGCCTTACACCACTTACAAGAATCCCGAGTTCGATGCAATCATGAACCAGGCCTTTGCCTCCACGGACCCGGATGAGGTTAAGGCGCTCATCAGCCAAATGCAGGAGCATCTGCTGGCCAACTACGACGGAATACCCCTGTTCGAGGTGGACTCGGCTTTTGCCGCCATCCCGGAAATCACTTATTGGAACACCGGGAAAGATTCTTACGACAATAACGTCGACAGTCTCTTCTTCCCCGAACTCAGGTGGTAGGATTCGTCATTGCCACTGCTACGTAGCAGATCAGGGGCGGGTCATAGACCCGCCCCAACAAACCTGACCGGTTGATTCCATTGGAAATCTGGCAGCCGTCTACAGTAAAGGACGGATTATGCAACGTTACATTGTAATGAGGGCAGGGCAATCGATAATTGCCCTCCTCATCCTGTCGATGATCATATTTGCCCTGGGCCGCTTCACGGGAGACCCGATAATTCTTCTGTTGCCACAGGAGGCCAGCCAGGAAACGGAAGACGCAATCCGTGCCCACTATGGCCTGGACCAGCCCTGGCCGGTCCAATACTGGAAGTTCATCAGCAACGCGGCGCGGTTTGAATTCGGTGTCTCAATAAAGTCCAAGCGTCCGGTTATGGACCTGATCGGTCCCAAGGTAATGAACTCGCTCAGGCTGGGCCTGGCGGGAATGGTTATCACCCTGGTAATAGGAATACCGTTAGGTGTGCTGGCCGCGGTTAAACGTGACACCTTTTTTGATGGCGGGGCAAAGCTGATTGCCATTTTAGGGCAGTCGCTGCCCCAGTTCTGGGTCGGAATAATGTTGATCCAGTTCTTCACCGTACAGTTAGATCTGTTACCAGCAGCGGGAACCGGAGGAATTACCCACTACATCATGCCTGCCTTTACGCTGGGGTGGTGGGTGGCAGCGGCGGTGATGCGTTTGCTGCGCTCCAGTATGCTGGATGCGCTGGATGGCGAGTACATCAAGATGGCCCGGATTAAAGGCCTTCCGGAATACAGGATCGTCTGGAAGCATACCTTCAAGAACGCCCTGATTCCGGTTTTGACCTTTGCCGGCACCTACCTGGCGACTTTCATAACCGGCGCGATCCTGGTAGAAACAGTCTTTGCCTGGCCGGGGCTTGGGCGCCTGGTTTATGACTCGATCATCTGGCGTGACTTCCCCGTCTTGCAGACGCTGGTGATGATGATTGCGGCCGTGGTCATCACAGTAAATCTGGCGGTGGACATAGCCTACGCATATATAGACCCCCGAATCCGATACAACTAGAAAGGAGGGCGAAACTTTGGCTACAACAAGCACAGCGCTAGCCGGAAGAACTGCCTTCCGCGAACGGGGAAGGCAAGCGGCGGAGACCCTGAAGCGAGCGCCGTTGATACCGATGGCGATAATCATAATTGTGGTGTTCACTGCTACCTTTGCACCCCTGCTGACACCCCACAGCACCACGCAGCCTTCACTGGCAGACCGACTTACCCCGCCTGTCTGGCAGGAAGGTGGGAGCTGGGAGAATCCTTTGGGCACCGATGCCCTGGGCCGAGACCTGGCAACTCGGCTGATGTATGGGGGGCGGGTGTCCATGCTGGTAGCCCTCTTCACCCTGGCTATTGGGGGAGGAATTGGGACGGCCATTGGCCTGGTGTCGGGCTACTTTGGCGGGAAGGTGGATGCGATATGTATGCGCAGCGCCGATAGCACCCTGGCATTCCCCATAATTCTGTTTGCGATTCTCCTGGTAGTGGCGGTGGGGCCCAACCTGGCCAACGTGGTTGTGGCCATTGCACTGGTTCTGTGGGCCAGATATGCCAGGGTAGTTCGTGGAGAGGTCCTGGCCCTGAAGGAGAGGGACTTCATCGCACGGGCCAGGGTTGCAGGTTGTTCCCACTTACGCATATTGCTGTTCCACCTGTTCCCTAACACGGTGAACACCCTGCTGGTTCTGCTCACGTTGCAGGTAGGTTGGGTGATCATAGTTGAGGCTTCATTGAGCTTCCTGGGAGCGGGAATTCCACCCCCGACTCCGGCCTGGGGCAGCATGGTCTCAGACGGCCGGGAATACGTGGATACGGCCTGGTGGGTTTCGGCAATTCCTGGGCTGGCGATTATGCTGACGGTGGTGGCCTTTAACCTGTTTGGTGACTGGCTGCGGGACACACTGGACCCGAAGCTGCGGCAGGTGTAACACCAGCTATTCCAACATGGATGGACAGGATTAACAGGATGGGGCGGGTCATTGTGACCCGCCCCTCTTCCTATTCTGTGGCATCACCGCCAGCCTGACTTCCCTCAGTGGAGGGCGACTGACTGGACGTTGAGGTGTCCCTTTAGTCTTTAGTCGTAGCGCACTCGCTCGGAACTGCTGGGGCCCCAGGGTGGGGGCGCGACTACATCCCAGTCGGAGACTACGTCCACCACGGCCGGGCGATTGGAGGCCAGGGCTTCGTCGATGGCGCTGGAGATGTTGGCCGGGTCGGTGACGCGGATGCCGAAGCAGCCCATGGACTCGGCAACCTTGGCGAGGTCCACATCGGTGAACTGCCACATGGCGTCAGCGTTCATGCCGGGATAATTGGCATTGACCACGCGCTCGTCGCCCACGCGGCACTGGTTCAGGGAGCGGTTATCGTTGACCACGATGACAGCGTTTATGCCATAGCGGGCGGCCGTCTCAAGCTCGGAAACGTGGTACCAGAACCCGCCGTCTCCGGTATATGCCACCACCGGACGGTCGGGCAGGGCGCACTTGGCTCCCAACGCTGCGGGCAGGGCCCAGCCCAGGGAACCGGCGGCGCGAATATATTCCTGCTCTGCGTGGTGCAGTTCGATGTAAGCGCCGGTCCAGATTCCTGCGTGGCCGGTATCGGAGACCAGCATGGCGTCTGAAGGCAGATTGTCAGTGAATTCCTGGCAAAGGCGTTCCGGCCGGATGGGCTGGGCGTCGGAATGCCAGTCCGGCGAGACTTCATCACGGAACTCCTGCACAAGCTGCTGGATCCGCTCCACCCATTCCACGCGGGAAACAGGTTCCAGAGCTTCCACCAGGCGGGAAACGGTGGCCTTGGCATCGCCCTGTATGGCAACGGTAGTCGGGAAGCTGCGACCCAACTCTGAAGCGTCGATATCAATCTGGATGATCTTGGCCCCTGGCAGGGGAATGCGCCAGTCCAGGGTTACCTGGCTGCCCGTCTGGCTCCCGATGAAAATCGCCAGGTCGGCCTCAGCGACCACGCGGTTGGCGCACCAGCGGGAGTAGGCGCCGCAGACTCCGACCGACAGGGGATGATTCTCGGGGATCGTGCCCTTGGCGTTGAGGGAAGTGGCCACCGGAATGTTTAGCATTTCAGCCAGCTTTACGACCTCTTCCTGGGCGCCGGAGGATGTGACGCCGCCACCGGCTACTATTACCGGTCTGCGAGATTCGGCCAGAACCTGGACTGTGCGCCGGATCAGATCGGGGCTGGGTTCCGGACGCAAAGTAGAACGCTTCATGAAGTCCTCTTCTATGATGACTTCCATGTCTGCCTCGCCGTTTTCGATAACCTCGCCCTGGATGCCCATGAAGTCCATATGTACCGGACCCGGGGTGCCGGAAGTGGATTCACGGAAGGCCTGCCGCAACAGGTGTGGCAACTGCTCAACGGTGTCCACCGCTACGGAATACTTGGTGGTGGAGCTGAAGGGGCGGAAGTGATCAATTTCCTGGTACGAGTTGCGGTACTGGTGGGAAAGAGGCCGGTGACCGGTGATGGCTATCACGGGAGAAAGGCCCAGGAAAGGGTCCTGCAGTCCGGCAGCCAGGTTGGCCGCGCCCACAGACTGGGCCATGCAAATGGCGGGGCCGTTGGAGGCGCGGGCGTATCCATCTGCCATGTAGGCAGCCGCCTTCTCGCCGTGGCATACGATTCTCTCGATTCCGGCTATTTCCAGCTCCGCCAGTGTGCGGCGGGCTATGGAAGGGACGTAAAAAACATGAGTCAGGCCATACCCCTTAAAAGTTTCCGCCACAAACCTGGCGCCGCTCATTGTTGGCATGTTTGGACCTCCAATTTATTCCTGTGGTTAGTCGGCTGAACATTAGCACCATACCTAGCTACAGTCAACCAAAGGAAACCAGGCGCGGCAAGCGAAATTATTGCCTCTAAAGCTCTTGCCAATGTCTTGGGAGAAAAAAGTTTTCTTCCTGTTATTTCCTGTCATTTCCACCTGTTTCGTATCTGAAAGTAAGCTAACAATGAAAGGGAGTGACAGGCAGATGAAAGCATTTCCGTGCTCCTGGACCCACCCCTCCTTCGCAGGAGAACTGGGAGCAGTTGGACCCGACCGGGGTAAGTTGACCCCTTCATGACACTTTTAATGATAGTAAATGCTTGCACGCTGAGGAAAGGGGGGAATGTCAGTAGTGCAAGTCCAGGCTTTGATAAAAGAGGCGACAAGAGCAATGCTGGAACTGGTCTGGGAAACTACGAGAGTAAGTTTGACTTCCAATACCCGTTACCATACACTCTAGCGCGCCAATCAAACGGGATAACATAAGGAGACAGGAATGCCAGAGCTTAGCGTACTTTTGCAGGGAAGCCCATTGCGAACCGACGTGGGTGTAGTGGGATTCTGTTCGGTAGTATTGATTGAAGGGGAAAAGCGCATCCTGGTGGACGTTGGTCACGTCGGGCGGCGCACGGCCCTGGAGAATGCGCTAGCGGCGCGGGGGCTTACGCCAGAGGATATTGACCTTACGATCATGAGCCACGCCCACTGGGACCATAGCCAAAACTACGATCTGTTCCAGCACGCACCGATGTTGGTCCACCCCCTGGAGCGAAAATACGCCCACAAGCCACACCGAAATGACTGGGCTACGCCGGCCTGGTCGGGTGCGATGATCGAGTTTCAGCCCAAGGTTGAGGAAGTAGAGGAGGGGCATGTGGTGGAGCCCGGGGTCACGATAATGCACACCCCCGGACATTCGCCGGGAAGCATTTCAGTTATGGTGGATACCCCGCAGGGAATGAGCATAGTTTCTGGCGACGTCCTGCACTATTCCGCCGTGGCCTTAACCCGCAAGAATCCGCTGGTGTTCTGGGACGAGAAGGACGCAACGCAAAGCATCGACCGAATTGTGGAGCAGGCGGACATTATCTATCCCGGGCACGACCGCGCTTTTCACGTGGTGAACGGGGAGATTGAATACCTGGAAGAAACGAAGATGACGGTTGCGGGGCTGGACCCTGAAGACCCCAATATCACCTTCGACTTTGCCCCTCGGCCTATCTGGATAATGCCCGGGATTGAGGACCAGACGCTGGAGCGGCTGGGATAGCCATATTCAAACATGGATGGACAGGATAGACAGGATGTTTTGTGGGGCGGAACCTGGTTCCGCCCCGTTTTAGTTTTGGCGATTCAATAGTTCAGGCAGGTGGAGTTCAACCGAAAGTCGGGTTTAGCCGTTTCCTTGAAGGTTCTGCTTACCGCCGAAGTCTGCGCTGGCGGGCCAAATGAGGGTTCCGGGAAGTAAGATGCCAATTGCCGCATTGGGCTTTGTAAGGCCACTGTTGACTGAATTTTCGGCTGAGACGCACTGCCTCTGACTCGGCAACCTGCCTGCTCGGGTAGATGACCTTGTGCCTGGTCCTGGTACTGTCCAGGCACATATAGCAACGGGGTTTGCCTCTCAGGTAATAGTTTTCGGGTGGGACAACCCTTCGGGCCCACAGAGCCAGGGCCACAATGATGGCAAGAACCAACACAATGGACCAGGGATTGGCCCACATCCAGCCCAGTGTGCGAACGACCAATTCCGTGGTGTTCATGGTTCCTGGTCTCGCGCCATCAGCGGCGACCGGACTCCCGTAAACGGTGACTCACTTGCGTCAGACTCCCTGCTACCGCCCCGACAGTTTCACAGCCTGCCCACTCCGCGCCGCCTCTTCAATTGCCAGGGTTACCTCTACCGTGCGCCTGCCTTCCCTCGCCGTAGTGTGGGAGCAGGGGGTGCCGGCTGCCAGGTGGTCCAGCCAGGAGCGGGTCTCGTTGGCGATGGGGCCCCAGTATTCGCCCATGGCCCAGTCGCCTGAGGAGTTGCTCTGCATGAACAGGGCGTCCACGTAGTGGTCGGGTACATAGGCGTGAGGGACGCCCTTGTCGGTGAAGAGGAAGCTGTCCTTGTTGTCCATGTCCAGGATGATAACGCCATCCTCACCCAGCACCTCAAAGCGGGCGCTTTGGCCGTAGGTGGGATAGCGGGCCGGCAGGGCGTAGCAGATGCCCAGGTTGACCAGGCAGCCATTCTCGAAGGTGATGATGGCCCAGGTTACATCGTGGATGTCGTGGCCCATGTCCTTGTACAGGCCGTAGTTGCCCCGGGCGATGACTTCCACAGGACGGACGTCGTTGAGGTACCAGCAGGCCATGTCCACGTAATAGGTCAGGGCGTCAAGGACTGGCGTTGCCTCGGGTGAGCGTTTGAGGATTTCCATCATGTGGGCGCGGGAGTTATACACGCGGGACTGGATGCCGATAATTCCGCCCAGCCTTCCCTGGGCCACCTGTTCCCGGGCCAGCATCCAGCGTCGGTCGTGACGGCGGGAGTAGCCGATTCGGAGTTCAACACCGGTACGGTCCACGGCCTCAACAATCTTGTCGGTGTCGTCCAGGGTAAGGGCCAGGGGTTTTTCGACGAACACGGGCTTGCCCAGTTCCAGGGCCTGGAGGATGGGTTCCACATGCTCGTGCTCGGGGGTGGAAATTACGACAGTGTTGACCTGGGGATCGGATATGATGCGGTAGTTGTCACTGGAGGTCAGGTCGGCGTTGACCTGCTCTCCCAGCATTCCGGCTTTCTCGGCGTCGATATCGGATACGGCGAGGAAACGCACGGAAGGATGGCGGGAAGCCATATTGGCGCGGAGTGTGCCGATGCGACCGGAACCAACTACGGCGACGCCAAGGTCTTGCTTCTGCATGGGTTTAGCTCCTGGATGTTATTGATCCACAAATAAAAACGAAGAATCACGAAGATTATACTCTTTCTTCGTGATTCTTCGTGCGATGTTGCTCAGCATTTTCCGCTGTTCAACTGGCGCCTTGAGGCCGCCTCACTACTAGCTCTTCTGGTAAATCCGACTGCCGGCCTCGCGGAACTCCTGGGACTTTTCCTGCATTCCTACTTCAATGGCGTTGTCCGCGTTGAGGCCCCTTTGCTTAGCGTATTCGCGGACGTCCTGGGTAATCTTCATGGCGCAGAACTTGGGGCCGCACATGGAGCAGAAGTGGGCCACCTTGGCGCCCGTGGCGGGCAACGTTTCATCGTGGTAGGCCCGGGCGGTTTCGGGGTCCAGGGCCAGGTTGAACTGGTCTTCCCAGCGGAACTCGAACCGGGCCTTGGACAGGGCGTCGTCCCACTGGGCGGCCCGGGGGTGTCCCTTGGCCACGTCGGCGGCGTGGGCGGCTATCTTGTAGGTGATCACACCCTCTTTTACGTCCTGCTTGTTGGGAAGGCCCAGGTGCTCCTTGGGCGTGACGTAGCAGAGCATGGCAGTGCCGTACATGCCGATCATGGCGGCGCCAATGCCCGAAGTAATGTGGTCGTAGCCCGGGGCGATATCGGTGGTGAGGGGGCCCAGGGTGTAGAAGGGGGCCTCGTGGCAAACTTCCAGTTGCCGGTCCATGTTTTCCTTGATCTTGTGCATGGGTACGTGGCCCGGGCCCTCAATCATGACCTGTACGTCGTGCTCCCACGCGAACTGGGTCAACTCGCCGAGGGTCTGCAGTTCGCCAAACTGGGCTTCGTCGTTGGCGTCGGCGATGGAGCCGGGTCGCAGGCCGTCACCCAGGGAGAAGGAGACGTCATAGGCCTTCATGATTTCGCAGAGTTCCTCAAAGTTGGTGTAGAGGAAATTCTCCTGGTGGTGAGCCAGGCACCAGCCAGCCATGATGGACCCGCCGCGGGACACAATGCCGGTTACCCGACTGGCGGTCAGTGGCACGTAACGAAGCAAAACGCCAGCATGGATGGTGAAGTAGTCCACGCCCTGTTCGCACTGCTCAATAATGGTGTCCCGGTAGATCTCCCAGGTCAGTTCCTCAGGGTTGCCATCCACCTTCTCCAGAGCCTGGTAGATGGGGACGGTGCCAATGGGTACGGGCGAGTTGCGGATGATCCACTCCCGCGTGGTGTGGATATCACTGCCGGTGGAAAGGTCCATCACGGTGTCGGCTCCCCAGCGGGTGGCCCACAGCATCTTTTCCACCTCTTCGCGGATGGAGGAGGTGATGGCCGAGTTTCCTATGTTGGCGTTGATTTTCACTTGGAAATTGCGGCCGATAATCATCGGTTCGGTTTCAGGGTGGTTGATGTTGGAAGGAATGATAGCGCGACCACTGGCCACTTCCTGGCGAACAAAGTCGGGTTCGACTCCTTCACGAATGGCGATGTACTCCATCTCGGGAGTGACTATGCCCTGCCTGGCGTAGTGCATCTGGGTTATCGCGCGCCCGGATTTCCCACGCAAGGGACGACGGGTCAGGCTGGGGAAAGGTTGGCCCTTGTCCTGGCCACGGTAAATCACCGGAGCGGCTTCGTACTCTTCCACATCCCCGCGATCCAGAATCCATGGGCGGCGCAGAGCTGGAAGACCCTGGCCCAGGTGGAGCCTTGCGGAATCGTCGGTGTAGGGGCCGCTGGTGTCGTAGATGTTCAGGGGCGGGTTTTGTTCCTCGCCAAAACGGCCCGAAGTGGGAGTCAGGGTTACCTCACGGAAGGGAACGCGAATGTCATCCCGCGATCCGGTGGTGTAAACCTTTTTGCTGGCGGGAAATGCGGATTGGCCCTGGATTTCCAGGTCGGACTGGGTCTGGGTCATGGTGTACCTCCCTATTAAGTTATGATTGCCGGATAGTAATGGATTGCTGTGATTTCTTTGTGCCGGGGTCAGAAACTCTTAATCGTCGGCCATGGAAGGGTCGTCGATGAGGCTGACACTGGAGTCCAGGGCCCCGAAGTCAAACTGCTGGTCGGCGCTGGTGGCCCGGCGGACCAGGATAATTGCAATGGTGAGAAGGGATGAAATTACCAGGGCTGAGCCGAAAGCCCAGAACATCTGCTCCCCGTTGGGAGCGGTCAGAGCCCAGGGTGTCAACAGGTCTGGCTTGGGATAGTAGAGAGCGCCAATAATGATTCCCACACCGCCTGCTATCAGGACCCCCCAACCGGGCATATTTCTCGAATAGAGCCCCACCAGCACCGGAGTCACGAGGGCCGCGCCAAGGAGGTCTGCAATGAGGAAAACGTACAGGACGCTGTGACCCTGGGAGGCCACGATAATGGCCGGAATGGCAACAATGACGGTAACACCACGGGCCAAATTCATTAGTGATCGGCGCTGGATCCCGAAGCCGGCGAGGTCGGCCGCGATGCCGCTGGCAATGCCGTTCATGAGGGTATCCAGTGTACTCATGGCCAGCATAAGGGCGCAGATCAGCATCAGGAAGAGCATCCACACGTGGAAGACGTCGGCGGCCAGGGCGAACAGGGCGGCGGCTACCCCCGGATAGCCAAAAGGTTCCACCGACCCATTTCCGACGGCGGCGATGCCCGACATGCCCATCAGGAATGTGAGCGGTATGGCGATGGCCACGGCCCCCCACAGGCTGCGGTTCAGCGCTCGCTGGTCCTGCACGGTGTACACCCGCTGCCACATGCCGGGATGGAATGCATTGGAAGCGACTATGCCAATGATCAGCACAATGCCGAAGAAGTAACTTCCCGAGTTGTTGGCGGAAAGGAGGCCGGCATCGCTGGCGCTGGACCAGGCGTCGGTCCTGCCCACCAGCACGGCGGCGACCACCACGAGCAGCAAAAGGACGGGAATCAGGATCCAGAACTGGATTCGGTCGGTGAAGATAGAGGTGCGCAGTCCTCCGTAGGCGGTGTAGGCAATGACGACAAGGCCCACCGCGACGGCAGTAGCCCACAGGGGCGAGTCGGTGAGGTTGCTTACCGCGGCGGTAATGGCGGTTAACTCGGCGGTAATGAATATGCCCATTATGAAGATGATGGACAGCAAAATGGTCACGAAGGGGACCATACCGAAACGGTAGCGAACGTACTCCGTAAGAGTGTGTCCGTTGGGCATAACCTGGCGTATGCGGGGGCCCACGAACATGTAAAGTACGGGTATGCCAGCCATGCCGATGGCGTATCCTACCAGGGAAATGATGCCGAAATTGGCGCCGGACTCGCCGGGACTGAGGAGGACCCAGGTGCCGAACATGGAGGCGACGATGGTGGCAATACCGACGTTGACGGGGGCGTGGTTGCGCGAGACGGTGTAGTCCTCCACGCTCTGGCCTCGCCGTTTCCAGGAATAGGCGACGCCAAGTACCAGGAAGAGACCGCATACGACTATCAGCGTAATGACGCCAAAGCTCGTATCCAGCATTACCAGCCTCCCTCCTTTTCCGGCCCAGGGATTCAAGATTGTGCGCAAACACAAAAAAGCCGCCAGGTCGGTGACTTCTGGCGGATAAAGAGAGGAGATCCTAGTTCCTACGCCGGCATTACCCGGATCAGGTGCTACGGTCGGCGGCTTCGGGGCCGCCCTCTCAGCCTGGCATAACCAAGCTCCCGCCAGAATGTTATTGAATTGTGGCGTGAAGGTAACACAGGAAGCAGGGTCGGTCAAGGGGAGACCTGGTGCAGGCAGCGTTCCACTGCAGGTGGCAGTGGTATCCGCAGGGGATGGTTCCCGGAACGCCCCGCCCCTGGCCGGGATCGCTCACCCGCCACAAAACCCCACGGACAGTCCACCTGAATTGAACGCCGCCGTTCTTCCCTTTCCTTGACAACCCGGCCTGCCAAGCTACAATTCCAGACAAGTACCCCAGCCCAATCTCAGGAAGGAGTAACCGATATGCCGTTCTATGAAAGAGGCGATGTACGCATTTATTATGAAGAGCAGGGTTCCGGATTTCCGTTGTTGTTGACCCCCGGTGGGGGCTTGAACTCTATTGCCGCCGGCTGGCCCAGGCAGGTCTTTGACGGTTTTGATACATTCAAGAATGATTTCCGCTGCATAACTATGGACCAGCGCAACGCCAATGGGGGCCAGTCCACCGGACCGGTGCAGGTGGAGGATCCCTGGGGAGCATTCGCCGATGACCAACTGGGCCTGATGGACCACCTGGGCATTAACGAGTTCCTTTTCATTGGTTACTGCATTGGCGGCCCCTTTGCGATGAAGTTAATCGAGCGCGCGCCGGAGCGGGTCCAGGCTGCAGTACTGTGTCAGCCGGTGGGGCACTCGGACAAGACGCCGGACTCCATGTACGACTCGGGGGTGGATGTCTGGGCGCCAGAGCTGATGAAGAACCGGCCCGACGTTACAATGGAAATCGTGGAGCAGTACCTGCACAACCTGTACCGGGTGCAGCCTGACTTTTTCTACTGCGTATCTAGAGATTTCGCTCGGCAGTGCCAGACGCCGTTGCTGGTCATGCCGGACGACACTCCCTCCCATTCCTACGTAGCGGCCATGGCCATGGCGGAGCTTGCCCCCAAGGCACAGGTCACGGTGTATCCCTGGAAGGAGGACGCTGACATAAAGGCCAATACCGTCGAGCAGGTTCGGGAATTCCTCAAGGCGCATCAGCCGGTGAAGGCTACCGCCTAGAATCTGATATTTGGTCAGGAAACAAAACAGGCCCCGGCGATCTCCAGATCGCCGGGGCTTTTCTTGGTCGTAAAGCCGTTTTGAGAATCCCCGAGTCAAATGTGCGGCGTCAAATGAAGGCTGTCACCCGCTATATTCGCCTGCTCCATTAAAGGAGAGGGACCGGTCTGGGGGACGGTTATCTGATCAACCGCTCAGCCATGCTTTCAAGCTGCTCAGCCATTTGGGTCTCTGAGTCGCAGTGCTGAGGCCAGACGGAAACTCGCAACGCACCAGCGTTGAGGAAGTCGTCAACCTGCTGCCTGGTGGTTTCCGGGGGCTGGCCGAAGACGGAAATGGTGAGGGATTCTGGAGTGCGGCCATATTCGCCGGCCAGGGCGTCCAGCTGTTTGCGCCCGTCTTCTATCATTTGGGGATTGGCGCGGTTGGGGAGCCACCCGTCGGCCCAGCGTGCAACCCGGCGCAGAACGTTGGGGGCGTTGCCGCCCAGCAACACGGGCGGGTGGGGTTTCTGATAGGGCTTGGGGTTCATATAGACGGGCGGGAAATCGTAATACTCCCCATGAAACTCTGCCTCGTCCCTGGTCCACAGTTCCTTGAGGGCAAGGACTGCTTCGCGCGCCTGGGACCAGCGATGGTCGAAATCGCCACCCATCATGGTGGTCTCCTCGCGGTTCCAGCCGGCGCCGACGCCAAATACAAACCGGCCCTGGCTGTGCAGGTCCAGGACTGATATCTGCTTGGCCAGGATGAGGGGATTGCGTTCCGGGAGCAGAGTGATGCCGGTGCACAGCTTGATGCGTTCCGTCACTGCCGCGGCCATGGCCAAGGCAATGTAGGGTTCAGTGAAATGGGCGTAGGTCCAGGGGATTTCCCCACCAGTGGCGGGGAAGGGACTATCGCTGTTTACCGGCAGTATGGGATGCTCGTGGTACCACAGGGACTCGAAACCAAGTTCTTCGGCTTTGCGGGCGTAAAAGACCGGATCCAGAGTGTAGGCGGGGAGGGGTACTACCAATCCTACGGACATTTCATACCTCCGTCGCTTGTATAAGACGCTAAGGGTTTATGACGCTGCTGTGGCGATTGACCACGAAGGTTTCCCGATTCTCGATGAAATCTGTAACCACACTGGCTACCGCTTCCGGACGCTCAGCGGAGGCGAGGTGCGCTGTGTCGTAAACGAGAGAGACGTGGCAGTTGGGAATGCTGCCGCGATAGGTAGATGGAGCCTCCCGCGAAACCAGGCGATCCCTGGTGCCAAATACCGCCAGGGTGGGGCATCTGACCTGGGGAAGCAAGGACTCCAGATCAGTGTCCGAATCCCCTGGCGAAAATATAGACGCCAGTTCCGAGTGTCCCGGCAATTCGGCAAGATTGGCGTGCCGTTCCGGGTAGGCCAGGAGAGGAGAGGTCCATTGCCGCTGGTCCAGTTCGGTCAGAGCGTTGGAGGGGCGAACGGCGGTGGGGGATAGAAGGACCAGGGACTCTGCAGGTTCAGAGTCCAGGACCGCCTTCAAAACGGTACGCAGCGCAACGTTGGCTCCCAGGGAGGCGCCAACCAGATTGTAGGCGTTTCCGGCAAGCATACTTGCGGCTTCGCGAATGACCTGCTCAATGCCCTCTGTATCGCCGGATGGCAGTTCAAGGATGAAGAGATGGAAGGTCCGGGCCAATGAATCGTAGAGGCTTTGGTTTCCCCATCTCAGGGACTCCAGGAAAATTACCGGCAAGCCTGCTCCTGCCTCCCTGCAGTTCAGCGCAAGGCCGTTGGCGTTCACCGGGTATTCCTTGAAGGTTGCATTTGGCTGGTTAGTGGTCATGCTGTGTTGGCGGCGAACCCTTCTCGGGTTGGGGCGCTGCCTAGAACTCCTTAATCTGCGGAAGCGCTTCCTTGCCGAACAGTTCGATTTCCTGCATTACTTCGCCGTGGGTCAGGCCCGGTTGCTGGAAAAAGAGGTCCATAACGCCGACACCGCAGCGGTCATGGTATTCCTTCATTTTGCTGGCGATGGTATCGGGGCTGCCCAGGAAATTTAGACCCAGGGAACGGCCTACAACGTCGCCCTGAGGACTGCCGGCCAGGATGCGGCGCAGGTCAAACTCCTCGCCTGACCGGGCGGCCTGTACGACCTGGGCAACTGACCTCTGGAGTTGAATGGCTGGCCGGAGCTGGCCGCCTGGCAATGTATGCAGCCAGTCCTGGGCGGCCTGGTCCGTTTCTGCGATGTAGATGTTGCCCCGGAATACTACCTGGTCGGGAGTTGGCTGCCAGCCGACTTCATTGCACCAGTTGAAGTATTTCTCAGCGATGGGTTCCATTATCTCAACGGGGATGAAGGAGACTCCCAGGCCCATGCCGTTTTCGGCGGCGTACCTTACCGAGTCATCGCTGCGGGTGGCCATGATGCTGGGCGGCAGTGGCTGCTGCACTGGTCGCGGCCAGACGGACACAGTCCGGAAATTGTAGTAGCGGCCTTCCCACGAGAAGGGTTGCTCTTCGGTCAGGGCTTTACGGATCAGATCCATCCCTTCGAAGAGCATCTCGCGGCCCTCGGAGGGGTTGACGCCATAGACCTGGTCTTCGTTGGGAGTGCCCCGCAGAAAGCCCATTATGAGACGTCCGTCGGAAATATTGTCCAGCATGCCCATTTCTTCGGCAATGCGGACTGGGTTGTTCAGGGGAAGCAGCGGGCCCAGCATGGCCAGCTTGACCTTTTTGCACCGTTCGGCCACAGCCGCCGCCATGACCGCCGGATTGCTGGTGGCGATGCGGCCCGAGTAATGGTGCTCGGAGAAGCTGACCCACTCGAATCCCATCTCCTCGGCAAATTCGCACTCCTCCATACCTTCCTGGTAGCTTTGCACAGAAAGACGAGGGTCGTGATAGGCCGGCGGGATGGGCCAGGCTTCAGGGAAGAGGTGACGTTCCGAGTATCCCATTGCGCCCAAGTAGGATGCCTTCATACTTCTCCTTGCTGGGTCGCCGACGGAAATCTTCAGGAATGTTACAGGGGGAATCAATGAGGCCGTTGCCGTAAGTTTAGGTTTGGGTAGCAGGCCTGTCAATGTAGGAATTAGCGAGACGATGCCCGACTGAAGTGGTCTTGCCTTGACGGGGTGGGGTCGTGAAACTACATTAGGCTGACACGTGCCTGGATGGAGCACGATATCTTCCGGCCCACGGAGACGAGAATGAAATACGACGTAATAATCATTGGCGCCGGCTCAGCCGGCAGTGTGCTGGCGACCCGCCTGTCGGAAGATCCGAACCGGTCAGTGCTGTTGCTGGAGGCAGGGCCAGACTATCCCAGTTTTGAGCAGATACCTGATGATGTGAAGTATGGCTATAACACGGCCAAGGCTATTGCCGGCCCGCACATGTGGGGCTATCGGGCAAAGGCCAGGCCTGACCACGAGAATACGTTCCACCTGCCCCGGGGAAGGGTGGTGGGCGGCAGCAGCGCCGTCAACGGGCAGGTTTGGCTGAGGGCAGTGCCTGAGGACTTTGACAACTGGGTTGAGTGGGGCAATGAGGAGTGGTCTTACCAGGAGATTATGCCTTACTTGAACCGGATAGAAACTGACCTGGACTTCGGTGGGGATTTTCACGGCTCGGAAGGGCCCATTCCCGTACGGCGGCACAAGCGGGAAGAATGGCTGCCTACGCAGGAAGCCTTTTACCGCGCCTGTATAGAGGCTGGACTGCCCAATTGCGAAGACATGAACGACCCGGACTCCACTGGCGTGGGACCCCGCCCAATGAATAACGTGGACGGCGTAAGGATGAGCGCCGCAATTACCTACCTGGACCTGGCCCGCCATCGCCTCAACTTGACCGTGCGTGCCGGGGTAACGGTGCGAAGAATCCTGTTTGAAGGCACCAGGGCTGTGGGAGTAGAGGTGGACAGCGGGGAGGACCGTTTTGTCATCGAGGGCGAACGTGTAATACTGAGCGGCGGCGCCATAGCTTCGCCCCAACTGTTAATGCTGTCAGGAGTGGGGCCCAGAGAGCACCTGGAGTCCCTGGGCATCCCGGTGGTCCACGACCTGCCCGGGGTGGGGCAAAACCTGCGGGACCATCCCCTGGTGGCGTTGCAGTTTGCCGTGGCCCGGGAATACCTGGACGACCCCGATACCCCGTGGAGCCAGGTCGCCCTGCGTTATACGTCGGAAGGTTCGGCAACCCGGAACGATATGCAGGTACTGCCGGGCTGGTTTGCCGATGCCCGGGGCGGCGCACCGGATGCTGCCGCCGGAATGAGGATGGCGCCAGCGCTGGAGAATGCCAGTACCGCTGGAGAATTGCGACTGACCGCCAATGATCCCCATGTTCAGCCCGAACTTAGTTACAACTACCTGGACGACGCCAAGGACCGGGCCAGAATGCGGGAGGCGGTACGCCTGTGCGTGCGCCTGTCCCAGTCTCCAGCCTTCGAAGGCGTTATTACCCAGCGTGTGTCGCCTACGGACGAGGACCTGGAATCCGATGAGGCGCTGGATGCCTGGATGCTGCATAACGTCTCGACCCAGCAGCACTCCTCTGGCACCTGCAAGATGGGGCCATCTGACGATACCCTGGCGGTGGTGGACCAGTACTGCCGTGTGTACGGCGTAACCAACTTGAACGTAATTGACGCATCAGTTATGCCGGACGTTGTCCGCGCCAATACCAACGTAACTACGCTGATGATTGCAGAGAGGCTTTCCGACTGGATAAGAGACGGTAAGGCGTAAGTCTATCTGCCACCAACAAGTACTCTTGCCACTACGCCATGTGGGCCACCTTACTCAGGGTGGCCCACTTCCTTGGGATAGTGGCCTTTGGATGGTGGCGCCATGCCTGGTGAGCAGGGCGAGTTACCCAGCCCGTTTCCAGTTGCTCAGGTTCACCAACTCCGATTGGAACGAACCCGCTGTCCATTGCATTTCATGTAATGAGTCATAAAATGCAAACAGAAAATATTGACAGCGATTGGTTTACTCCATAAACTGTAGTCGCAAACGTTTGCAACAACTGGGAATGTTATGACCAGCTATGAGCATCTCCTCCAGGTCTTAAGAGACCAAGGTCACCGGCTGACTCCTCAGCGGCTAATCGTTCTGAGGGTTGTTGCCGAGGGACACCAGCACATGGGTGTGGACGAAGTGTTCCGGGAAGCTCAGGCTGCGTATCCTTTTATGGACCTGGCAACCGTTTACCGTACCCTGCGGCTATTCAAGCAAGTGGGGTTGGTGACCGAGGTCGCCATCGGTGACCGGCTGCACTATGAGCTGATCCAACCGGATGACCGACATCACCACATGGTTTGTCGGGTATGTCATGGGGCCTTCAACCTTAGTCCGCACTACCTGGAAGAGTTCAACAGCACCCTTGTGAACGAGTTCGGATTTGTGCCCGACCTGGACCATTTTACGATTACCGGCGTCTGTGTAAACTGCCGATCTGAAGGCCGAAAGCCTTCAGACCAGATTCCGAAAGAAGTCTTGACACATGAGGACCACTCTTAAATCCATTCTACGTCTGCAGAGACTCTCAATTCTGGCTGTTCTGGCAACTGTTCTCACGGCAACGGTGGGGTGTGCCACCCAGGGAGAGTCCGGCTCTCCAGCGAACGTTGAGACCGGGGATTCATCCCGGGCTGCCCTAAAGGTGGCCAGCACCGTCTCTCCCATTACCAGCCTGGCGGAGAATATCGGTGGAGACCGAATCAGGCTGACCGGGATAGTGCCGGAAGGCACCAATTCCCATACCTTCGAGCCAGCCCCGTCGGTGGCCGCCATCCTGGCCGAAGCCGACCTCTTTATTGCCAACGGTTTGTTCCTGGAAGAACCCACCATCAGGATGGCGGAAGCCAACCAGAAGGAAGGGGCCGTTCACCTGATCCTGGGCCCCAAAACCATCACTGAAGAGGAATGGGTCTTTGACTTTTCCTTCCCCCAGGACGAGGGACATCCCAACCCCCACCTGTGGACCGCGCCTCACCTGGCTCTGAGATATGCCCAACACATCCGGGATGAACTTGTGCGGCTGGACGCAGATAACGCAGCCTACTACGAAGAAAACTTTGATGCCCTGGCGGCCAGCATCAACGATCTGGACCGGCGGGTAATGGCGGCTACGGAAACCATTCCCCCGGTAAACCGCAAGCTGCTCACCTACCACGACTCTTTCCCATACTTTGGTCCCAGATACGGCTTTGAAATTATTGGGGCCATCCAGCCCTCCGACTTTACTGAACCTTCCGCCCGCGAGGTTGCTTCTCTGATCGACCAGGTCAGGGAGAGTGAGGTGCCAGCGATTTTCGGGTCGGAAGTTTTTCCCAGTCCTGTGATGCAGCAGATTGCCCGGGAGGGCGGAGCTGAATTTGTGGACGAACTCAGGGACGACGATCTGCCGGGTGGCCCTGGAGACCCTGAGCATACTTATATGGGGTTGATCCTGGAGGACGTGAGAATAATAGTTAATGCCCTGGAGGGCGATCCGTCGCCACTTGAGGGGTATGACCCCGGCCATGTTTTTGAGGGGGAAAGCGGAGCAGTTTACCCCCAGTAACTGAAGCGAGAAAAAGCGGAACCAAGGATTACCAATGCTACATCCATTTCCCCACCAGCGTGGGGCGGGCGAACCGATAGTAGAGCTTGAAGGGGTCACCGCCGGGTACGAAGGCCATGTGGTCCTCTCCGACGTGGACCTCCGCATAATGCCGGGGGACTTTGTTGGGTTTCTGGGGCCCAGCGGTTCTGGGAAAACAACCCTCCTGCGCACAATTCTCGGGGCATCCAGGGTGTTTGGAGGACAGGCCAGGGTTAATGGGCAGGCGGTCAATCGGCGTGGCTCCCAGGCAGGGTATGTTCCGCAGCTGGAGACCATAGACTGGAACTTTCCAGTGACAGTTGAGGAAGTGGTGATGATGGGGTACACCCGGGGTAACCCCTTCTTTCCCTGGCACCGGAAGAGTGACTGGAGAGTTGCGCGGGAAATGATGGAGCGGCTGGGCATCGCCCACTTGGAGGGACGGCATATTCGCCAGCTTTCCGGAGGTCAGCAGCAGCGCGTGTTCCTGGCCCGGGCCCTGGTCAGCAACCCCTCCCTGCTATTGCTGGATGAACCCACCAGCGGCGTGGACATCAAGACCCGAGACGAGGTTATGCACCTGCTGCACGAACTTAATCACCAGGGCATTACGATCGCGATGACCACCCACGAGATTAACGCCGTGGCAGCGCACCTGCCCTGGCTGGTATGTATCAACGGACATGTGCTGGCCGAGGGGCCTCCTTCCCAGGTAATCTCGCCGGAAATCCTGCATCTCACCTATGGCGCCAATATGCCTGTCATAGAGTATGAGGGCATGACTCTGGTGGCGGAAAGCCCTCACCACTTCGGCAGAAACGGAAGCGTCAAAGCGGCGACCAACGGTGCCGGCAAGGGAAATGATATTGCCCTCCTCCAGGAGGCCGAGAGCAAAGAAGGAGACCACAAGCACCCGGTGGGCGCCCATGGGCCTGCGGGACAGGACTAGGGGAATTGGACACGGTATTTGCACCTTTTGGGTACGAGTTTTTTGTTAATGGCGTAATCGCTGCCACCATGGCGGGGGGCCTGTGCGGGCTGGTGGGAGTTTACGTCGTGTTGCGGCACATGGCCTACATTGGTCATGGGCTGGCTCACTCGGTTTTCGGCGGGGCAGTGATAAGCCACTTTGTGGTATTCAACGTTATATTTGCCGGGGCAGTGGGCGGTTCTATTGGTTATGACGGCCCCCGAGAATCGTACCTGTTTCTGGGTGCGATCATATGGGGATTCCTCTCCGCCCTCTTGATAACCCTTATAACCCGAATGAGAATCATCGGCGCCGATGCAGCCATTGGCATTATTACGACCGCCAGCTTCGCGCTGGGCATAGCCTTGATCAGTTATACGAGGTCTTTTCGGGACTTTGAGGCCCAACTGTTCGGTAACATTCTCGGTGTTACGTATGGGGACCTGGTTACCCTTTTCGCTGTTACGGTGGTTACTTCCGTAGTCTTTCTGGTGGGTTACAAACAGTTCCTCTTCTCGGCCTTCGAGCCCGAGGTGGCAGGATTCTATGGTGTGCCCACATGGCTGACGGATACGATATTCTCGCTGGTGCTGGCGGCTACAATTGTTGCCTCCCTGGACGTGCTAGGAGTAACCATGATTGCCGCGGCCATAGTGATCCCGCCCATTATTGCCCGCCTGCTGACCAACCGGTTCCGCACGATGATGATTCTTTCCACTGTCACCGGCGCCTTCTGTGGATTCGGAGGCGTGTATGTGAGCTGGGTGCTGGACATTTCTACAGGCGCCAGCGTGGTTATCTTCTCTTCCGCCCTGTTCGTGTTGACCCTGATTTTCAACAACGTGAAAGGATTTCGGGCCTTCGGGTCCGGCGCCCGTACCAACAGGACAGGCAACTCAAGAGGCCAGGCCGCTGTCTTTGACTAGGTTGCTCCTCCAGGCAGACCTTCCTTAGCCAGGGTAGCTTACTCTTGTCCCAACCTCGTGTTAAACTTGGCCCAATTTCCCGAAGGTCTCGCCAGATGGCGGGAGAATCGTTGCAAATAACCCAACCGAAGGAGGGACCAAAATGGCGCATGCCCATCACCACCAATCCCCTCTACAGGTAAACGAAGAGCACCGCGGTTTTCGACGCGGTGCCGCGTTCATTATTGGCGGCCTTACCAGCGGGCACGGGGTATTCCACTGGCTCACCCAGAGCTTCATAGTCGTGTTGCCGGAAGTGCGGGACCTGCTACTGGGGGGGAGCGTAATCGCCGCCACTAGCATCCAGACGACCAGGGAGATCGCATCGGGAGTGGTTTCCCTGCCTGGCGGCGTGCTTACGGATGCACTACGCAGGCACTGGGGCTGGGTGATGGCCGTGTGCATGGCCATGTTTGGAGTCGGATGGATACTGATGGCTGCCGGAGGCTGGACGGTTCCGGGCAGCGCCTGGTTGACTTCGGAGCAGTCAATGGCTGCCGGGGAGGCGTCCGGGGAGTTGAATGTCCTGGGCTATTTGCTGCTGCTGTTTGGCATGGCGGTGGTGGGCATGGCGGCGTCCTTCTGGCACCTGCCGGCGGTGGCGGCGCTGTCTGCGCAGTTCAGCCACCGGCGGGCTTCTGTGCTGTCCTTCCACGGTGTGGGCGGCAATGTGGGCGACGTTATCGGGCCGGTGCTTACTGGGTTACTGCTGTCCGTCCTTACCTGGCAGGGCATTATAACCATTTATGGCGCGGTGCCGGTGTTCCTGGCCTTCCTGGTCTTCTGGGCCTTCCGCGATATTGGGCAGCAGCGGCACGGCGAGGAGCAGCAACGTCCCGCCAGCACCATGCGGCACCAGATAGACGAGACCAAAATCCTGATGCACAACGGTCGCATGTGGGGCATTACTGCGGTGGCAGGGCTACGCGGAATGGCCTACATTGGCTTTATTACAGTGCTGCCCCTGTACCTGGCGGACGAACTGAACCTGAAACTACAGGACGGTGAAGGCGGGTTTGAGAACCTGTTCATTCGGGGGTCATTGATCGGGCTGCTGGTGCTGGTGGGTATTTTTGCCAGCCCAATTATGGGTTACCTGTCCGATCGCTTTGGCCGTAAGCTGGTGCTGATACCCGGGATGGCCGTGCTGGCCGTATTAACTTTCCTGATGGCATCTTTCGGCGATACCCTCGCCGGCATGACCATACTACTGGCTGGTCTTGGGCTATTCCTCTACAGTGACCAACCCATCCTGACGGCCACCGCCATGGACATTGTTCGGGAGGGAACAGCAGCCACTACCCTGGGGCTGATGTCCACATCACGCTTCATATTCAGTGCGGTTTCTCCCCTGATTGCCGGGGCCTTGTACACGATAAATCCCGACAACCTGTTCTATTACACAACGGGTCTTTACGTGGCGGCCATCGTGATACTTTTCTTCATACGGCTGCCCAGGCCGGCGCAGGCGCCGACCGGTGACGGCCATCATGACCACGGACACGGACACGATCACGCCGCCCACGAGGCGCCCGTCGAAGAGGAAGGGCACGGTCATGACCATGGGCATCGCCACTGAAGCCTGTCGCAGACCGGACAAAGGGCGGTCCCAACCCAAGTAAGCTTCATTTCCCGCACCCATTTCGGGTGCGGGAATTCTTTGGCCGGTGCTATACTGAAACCCAGAGATCGGGGAGGTGGCGGAAGGTGGTATGCACAAATTGTGGCGGGGAAATGGCCGAGTCGGCCAACTTCTGCTGGCATTGCGGGGCTGCGCGACCGGTTGCCATGCCCGACCCGGCCAGTGAAAGTAGTCCTAATCCTGAAATAGAAGACTCCAATGTTGATTCCGGGGTAGAACTGCGGGCCGCCCTCACGTCGCTGCAAACCCAGGTAGGTCTTCTTACCAACCGGATCGCCTTCCTGGAAAGTCGATTAGGAGCGGTTGACCAGAGGCCCGTTCCGACACCCCAACAGACAGCGGCGCCGGTATCCGATGCGCCCGCCCTCACCCCGGCACCGCAATCTCCCACTGTCAGACCAGCTACACCTTCATCCCCAGCCCCGGCTACTGTTTGGCGCCCCAGCCTTGAAGTGGAAAGTCCTGCCACGGTTGAGGAAGCTTCAGAGCCAGGTGGGGGAGAAGGTGTCACTACCGGCAAGGCCTCGGCTTTCAGTTCGTTTAACTGGGAGTGGTTGCTGGGAGGCAACTGGCTGGCCCGGATCGGCGTTTTGGCGCTGATAATCGGCGTGGGCTTTTTCCTGAAACTGGCCTTCGACAATCAGTGGATCGGGGAAACCGGAAGGGTATTGTTGGGGCTGGCAGCCGGAGTAGCCCTGCTTGCGGCTGGCGAGTTCTGGCGGCGAAAGTATTCCGTGTGGGCCCAGGCAGTTACTGGTGGGGGTATAGCAATTCTATACCTCTCTATCTTTGCAGCTTTTGGACTGTACCAGCTGATTGGGGGACTTACCGCGCTGGGCCTGGCTTTCCTGGTGACAGCGGCCGCAGCGGGATTGGCCTTGAGGTACGAGGCGCTGGCCATCGCCATTCTGGGCATACTGGGTGGTTTTGCCACACCGGTTTTTCTTTCCCAGGATGTGGAACAGCAATGGGCCCTGCTTGGATACGTGCTGGTGCTGGACTTGGGAGTTCTATTCCTTGCAGCCTTCCGGAACTGGCGCTGGTTCACCCTCCTGGCCCTCGCCGGTTCGCTGGTTCTCTATCAATTCTGGGTGCAGAACGAACCATCTCCCTCGTTATTGCTGTCCCAAATGGGCATAACGCTCATATTCCTGATTTTTGTGGGCGCAACAACCCTTTATCACCTGATTTGGCGCCGTCCGTTACAGGCACTGGACCAGTCTATGATGGTGATCAATGCCATGGCTTACCTGGCCATCAGCTATAGCCAGCTGTTTGACGAATACCGGGAGTGGATGGGAGCGTTCACCGTTCTGCTCTCCGCTTTCTATGGGCTGCTTGGTTACGGCATCCTTCGTCGTAATCGAGACCAGGTGCACCTCAGCATGTTCGCAGTAGGGATTGCGCTGGTATTGCTGGCCATTGCCGTTCCGGTGCAGTTCAGCGGCCCTTCCGTCGTAGTGGCATGGGCCGCGCAAGGGGCGGCGTTGACCTGGCTGTCCTTTGCTACTGGACTTCATCAAATGCGCTGGTTCGGGTTGGCCTTCTTTGCGGTCGTCCTGGGTTGGCTGGTGATAACCGATTTGCCCCTGGACCTCGGGATAATTGACTCGCCCTGGAATCCCTATGCAGCAGATGAGGGCTTGCCGTTCTTTAATCTACGGATTCTTGGCTACCTCATGGTTATAGGGGCAGGGTATTTGACAGCCTTCCTTTGGCGGCGGAGCAGGGAAGCCATTGCCTTCGAGTGGGAAGGGTTCATGCCGGCGGCGTTCCTCGCAGGTGCGAATGTTCTAACGATCTGGATTCTCAGTATTCAGATGGTGGATCTGGTCAAGCTGGCAGTGGGAGAAGGACTGCTTGCCCAACATCTGGAGGCCAGCGCCATAAGCCTGACGCTGGGCGGATGCTGGGGATTATACGCCCTGGCAGCGCTGGTGGTAGGTCAGGCGATAAACCGGCCACTGGTGCGCCTGGCAGGAGTTGCTGTTCTGGCGCTGGCCCTTGCCAGGTGGGTATTACTGGACCTCTGGCTGGATTTCAACCTGGTAATTGTCAACTGGGGGAGCTACGAGCAAGACACTTACTGGTTGCTCTTTGATGTCCGAATTGCGGTGTACGTGATTTTGACCGGAGTGGCATATTACGCCGCGTACTTGTTCAAGCGAAATCCCCTGCAGGGCTTCTTCGGTTGGGAGTCCAGGCTGCCCAGCCTTCTGGTGGCGGCTGCCAATGTGCTGACGTTGTGGGTGCTTAGCGTGATGGTCGTGGATGCGGTTAACCTGGCCTCTCGCCACGACCTGGTTTCGGACGGCCAATTCCCCTATATATTGAGCTTGAGCCTGGGGACAGTATGGGCTGGTTATGCGGGAGGGCTGACTTTCCTCGGCACGAGGCATAGATTACCGTTATTGCGGACAGGGGGGATTGCGTTACTTGCCTTTTGCGCCGCCAAGTGGCTGATGGTAGATGTCATCGCAGACCTTGCGCTGTTGCAGCAAGACAACTATCACATTAATCCTTTCTGGTTCCTGTATGACGTTCGGCTGTTGTCCTATGTGGTACTAATCGGCGTTTCCTATGCCTCGGTCATGTGGTGGAAGCGGTCGGGGGATGACAATAGCTACGGCTGGGAACCTTACGTTCCTTTGGCGCTTCTTGTTGCCGCGAACCTGTTTACGTTGTGGAGCCTTAGCGTGATGGTGGCCGATGCCGTCGGACTCGCTTCGCGTAATGGGCTTGTGGGCGTGACATACACAGGCAATGCAACCAGTCTTTCCTTAAGTGCCCTGTGGGCGGTATACGCCACCGTGCTGATCGCATTGGGCATAGTGAAGCAGGAACGCTGGCTTCGCACGGGTGGACTGGCATTGCTGGCAATTCCGGTGCTAAAGCTGTTCTCGTACGATGCCTTCCAACTGGAGGCGGGATACCGCGTGGGAGCGTTCATGGGTCTGGGCGCCATGCTGGTCCTCGGTGGTTTTCTCTACCAGAGATACAGCAGGGTCATCAGGGGGTTCCTGCTGGAATAGGTCTCCAGGTGGCGGGTCCGATATTGGGTTTGGGCCAGATTGGCTGCTATTGAAAGGGGCCCCTCCGTAGATACGGAGGGGCCCTTTGAAGTGCCTGCAACTGTGGTGCGCGGACGGTTTTGGTGAGCTTTTCCTAATAAAAGACCGCTGAGCCCACGCCCCCTCCGGCAGCAATTACTTCGCCGGTAACGGCCCAGGCTTTGTCGGAGGCCAGGAATGCGGTAACGAAGCCTATTTCCTCGGCGTCCACCATGCGGCAGATGGCGTTGCCCCTTCCGGAGCCGGGCGAAAAGTCCTGCTGCTCTACCTCGGCTGCGGTGACGCCCTGCTGGGCGGCGCGGCCTTCCAGCATTCCCGCGGTGCGCTCGGTGCGGGTGGTGCCCGGGTGGATGCAGTTTACGGTGATGCCGTAGCGGCCCAGGTCGTTGGACAAAGTCTTGGTCATGTGGACCATTGAGACGTTCCTCGCGCCGCCGCTCAGGTTTCCGGCATTGCGGGCGTTGCCGCCGCTGATGTTGATGATGCGGCCGTAGCCCTGCTCCTTAAGGTGGGGAATTGCGGCTTTGGAGCATCGCAGGGCGCCCACGAACTTGACGTCGAAGTCTGCCATCAGCGACTCTTCGTTAACCGTTTCCACGTAGCCGACGGCGTCATCGGAGCCACCTGGGAGGGACGCGCTGTTGACCATAATGTGCAGGCCTCCCAGCCGTTGGACAGCCTCGTTGACCACCTCATTGACCTGGTCGGTCTGGGTGGCGTCCATCTGCATGGGAATGACATTGCGGCCGGTGGCGTCGGAGATTTCCCTGGCCGCGGCCTCAAGCTGGTCCAGGGAGCGGGAGGCGATTACTACGTCGCAGCCCTCCTCGGCCAGAACCCGTGCGATTGCCTTGCCGATGCCCCGTCCGCCGCCGGCGACGAAGGCCTTCTTGCCCTGAAGTCCAAAATCCATATCCTCTCCTTCTGGCGGGCCCCTCTTTTCGGATGGAGGCCCTAGGTCTGCTACTGAGTTTCTGGATTCTACACAAAGGCAGGTTAGGGGGCAATATGCTGGGTTCAAGGTCCCGCATCCCACTAACACAACCCCACAACCTTCCGACCTCCCATCTACCTCACTGAATCTTGTCCTGCTTAAGCCTGCCCTTAAATCACGATTGTCCCGGAATCCGGGGAAGGATTCAGGCAAATTGCCAACGAATGCTGTTAATATAGTTCCTGGTTACTTGCAGAAAACAACTTGCGACTGACAGGAAAGTGATGGAGGGGCCCAGGCATCAGTACGGACGCCCTCCGTAAAGGAATAGAAGAGCAGAATGGAAAACGGCGCCAACCACAACATTCGTAACCTGGCAATAATCGCCCACGTGGACCATGGGAAGACTACCCTGGTGGATGCATTGCTGAAGCAGGGGAGGGTCTTCCGGGAACACCAGGAAGTAGGCGAACTGATAATGGACAGCGACCCGCTGGAACGAGAGCGGGGCATCACCATCCTGGCAAAGAACACGGCGGTGGAGTACCGGGGCGTCAAGATCAACATCATCGACACGCCGGGCCACGCCGACTTCAGCGGGGAAGTGGAGCGGGTGATGAACATGGCCGACGGGTGCCTGCTGCTGGTGGACGCAGTGGACGGTCCAATGCCCCAGACCCGCTACGTTCTGCAGCAGGCCCTGCAGCGCAACGTAACGCCCATGGTGGTAATCAACAAGATTGACCGGCCAGAAGCACGGATTGCGGAAGTGGAGGTAATGGTCCAGGACCTGTTCCTGGAACTGGCAACCCTGCCGGAACAACTGGACTACCCGGTGCTGTACGCCTCGGCCAAGCAGGGGTTCGCCGCCACGGGTCCGGACGCCAAGGACGGGGACATGCAGCCCCTGTTCGACGCCATCCTGGAGGTTATCCCGCCGCCGTCTGGTGACCCTGAGGGGCGGCTGCAAATGCTGGTGGCGGCGCTGGACTACGACAATTACCTGGGCCAGATTGCTATTGGACGGGTTTTCCAGGGGACTATCCACTTCCGGGATCCCGTGGCCGTCCTGGGACGGGACGGAGAACCCAGGGCTGAGAGCCTGGAGAACGTGTTTGTATTTCGTGGCCTGGAACGGCTTCAGACCCAGGAAGCGGTTGCCGGAGATATTGTGGCAGTATCGGGCATTGCCAGCATATCCATAGGGGACACCATTGCCGCACCGGAAAGTCGCGAGGCCCTGCCCGTCATCGATATCGAGGAACCGACGGTGATGATGACCTTCGGTGTCAACACATCTCCCTTTATGGGGAAGGAAGGCTCCCGGTGTACCTCGCGCATGCTGAGGGAGCGCCTGAACCGGGAACTGCGCACCAACGTCAGCCTGCGAGTGGAAGAAACGGCCAGCGCCGACGAGTTCCTGGTTTCCGGTCGGGGCGAACTGCACCTGGCCATCCTGGTGGAAAACATGCGCCGGGAGGACTACGAGTTCCAGGTGTCGCGTCCAGTGCCTGTGACCAGGGTCGTGGACGGAAAAGTCCATGAACCCTACGAACAACTGACCGTTCACACCCGGGAGGAGTTCATCGGTCCCCTGTCGGAAAGCCTGGCCAACCGCCTGGCCCAGATGACCGACATGGACAACGACGGGGCGGGCAACGTAAGGATGGAATTCCTGGCGCCTACCAGGGGCCTGATCGGATTCCGGTCCTTTTTCCTGCGGACCACCAGGGGCAACGGGGTGACCAACAGTCGCTTTGTTGAATACCGGCCAATGACAGGGGAGATGAAGAACGCCAACAGCCAGTCCCTGGTTGCGTCGGAGCCGGGTGTGGCCGTTACCTACGGCCTGCTCAACGCCCAGGGACGGGGTTCCACATTTGTCGAGCCGGGAACGCAGGTGTACGAGGGAATGATCGTAGGCATGCACCCCAAGGAAGACGACATAGCCATCAACGTCTGCCGGGAAAAGAAGCTTACCAACATGCGGTCCTCAACCGCAGATGTGGCCAAGCGGCTGAGTCCGCCGGTGAAAATGAGCCTGGAGGAAGCCTTGGAGTTCATCGCCAATGATGAACTGGTTGAAGTTACGCCGCAGAACTACCGGCTCAGGAAGAAGATACTGGACTCGGGGGAGCGGCAGAAGCAGCGGAACCGGAAGAGGGAGGTGGTGGGAACAGCGGGCTAGTTGGGTTTCTTCTTGACCCTGAATTCAGCGGGCGTTGCTTGTGCAGGGTTTCCCATTCAACCCGTGATTCAGAGGCCCGAAGCGCATTCGATGTTCGGCCGTTTTTCTCCTTGTGACCAGCTACTAACCTGATTATACATTCACCGGCACTTTTGTTACGATATACTACTACACGATATCGCTTATTGGTCTCGTTCTTTCCATGATTCGGATGGAATGATATGAAAAGGCAATATGTTGCAGGTAGAGTGGTCGGTGCCACGGTCACATCCTTGCTTGCGTTTGCTCTGATATTTGGAACCAGCATTGCGGCATTCAGCAGCATTCACTTTCCCGCATCTGAGGGTGTGCTGGCGCCTCGAAGCGCTCATGCCGAGTATGTCCTCGATGAGCTAGACGACAGCGAGGACGGTATAGATACGCCGACCCCGACGGCCACGGACAACGACGGTGTGGACACGCCGACCCCGACGGCCACGGACAACGACGGTGTGGACACGCCGACCCCGACGGCCACGGACAACGACGGCATAGATACGCCGACCCCAACGGCCACGGACAACGACGGCATAGACACACCTACCCCAACGGCCACAGACAACGACGGTATAGATACGCCGACCCCAACGGCCACGGACAATGACGGGGTGGACACGCCCACGCCGACGGCCACGGACAACGACGGGGTGGACACGCCCACGCCGACGGCCACGGACAACGACGGGGTGGACACGCCCACGCCGACGGCCACGGACAACGACGGGGTGGACACGCCCACGCCAACTGACAATGACGGAACGGACAGTGATGGGATAGATACTCCCACTCCTGTTACCCCATCACCGGACACGCCCACGCCGTCGCCTGCAACACCGCCGACCCCATCGCCCGATACTCCTGAGCAGGTCCAGCGAGCTGTAGGAACACCTACTCCGGTAACGCCGCCGACCCCATCCCCGGCCACGCCGCCGCCCCCACCGCCGGCCACGCCGCCGACCCCATCGCCGGTAACGCCGCCGACCCCATCGCCGGTAACGCCGCCGACCCCATCGCCGGTAACGCCGCCCACGCCGGCTTCACCGGACAGTGGGGAAGATGATAGCGATGAGTCAGGGGGCAGCTAACATCGTGGCCGCCCTTTTATGCTCGGTTCCGATATACCCCCGCGTTGAGTTTCCTGACGACCCCAAACTGCCGGAGTTGCCACTGCTCTTCGACCCTGAGTGGCTATTGGAAATATGGCGGAAAGAACTTGGGTGGGTTGACCGCGTACCCCAGGCAATCCATATCCGCCAGTTCACCCACAGCCTGGGCAGGAGGGCGATGGTCAGTTACCTGGTGGAATGGGACCCGGAAGAGTACTTGCCGGACGAGCACGTTGTGGCCCTGCTGGAGCGGGGAGAACCTGTAAAGCTCTTCCCGTTCCCCGACGACCCCGAGTTGCCTGGGTTGAAACGAGTGGCAGATCCGGGGGGTGCGCTGGAACTGATGAAGCGCCACGTGCTGCCCGTTGGCGGTCGCCGAATTCGGGTCGAGGTGGTCCGGTACAGGCCCGGCAATCGAGCGGTCCTGCGCCACCGGGTTGGCCGGGCGGGTTTCTTTGCCCGGGTATTGCCCCCATCCTCTCTGGAACCCTTCCTCAACGGATGGGAACTGATTGGCCAGTCCAAATTTGTTGCGCCCCGGATCGCCGGATGCTGGAAAGAAGGTGGCGTAGTGTGGATGTCTGAGATTCCCGGCACAAACTTGCGCCGGTGTATTCGTCGGGGTGACCGGCCAGACCCGGAACCCCTGTTGGACGGGCTCGAGTCGATCTGGGGCCAGGAACCGGTTAACAACTCTACTGCTGCTTACAATTTGCCAGGCGGGTACCGTCAGGCCAAACGAATGTTCACGCATGCGGCCAGGGACAATCCAGATCTTTCAGCTGCAATCAGGGGATCCTCTGATATTCTGGACCCCTTTATAGATTCCTGGGCGCCCACGAGCATCGCGCATAACGACTTTTATGATGACCAGCTCATCGTTACTCCAGAAGGCCGGCTTGCTCTGGTTGATTTCGAGGAAGCGGGGCCGGGTGATCCGCTGCTGGACGTGGGTAATTTCCTGGCTCACCTAAGGTGGAGGATGAGGTTAGGATCAGATTCTCAAGTGGACATAGCCTCCGAGTACCATCAAATTTTCCGGGAGGCGGCCCTCCAGCGGTTTCAATGGAACGGGAGAGAGCTGGATTTCAGGGAGGCTGTGTGCCTGTTTCGACTCTGCACTAACATGGTCAGGCAGCCCCAGGAAGACTGGGCGAACAGGCTGCAGAGAGGCCTTTCCCTCGTGAAGGAAATTGTGCGTTGAAGAACCCGGATTGGGTTCAAGCGCCCATCAGTTAGTGACCGAAAGAGAAAGCGGCCCAGCATTTCTGGGCCGCTTTCTGATTTAGACGTTTTTGGGTAAACCCTGTTGACTCTTAGTCGCCCATCGTCCTGACGGTGCCGCGGTGGTAACGCTCCACGGTGGTGTCGGGGTCCCAGTCGGCGGGGACTTGCGAGGCCCAGGGGGGAACCGGGTCTTCGAAGGTGAAGACGAAGTCGCGGTCGCCGCGGCCCTTCTTGAACAGTTCCTTGGAGGTTGGGTACTCGAAGTAAATCTCCAGGCGGTTGCCTTCGGAGTCGGCGAAGTACATGCTGCGCTGGTTGGCGTGCTCCACCAGGCGGTCCACGGTGACACCGTTGCTGAGCAGGTGATCGTAGGCGTCCTTCATGTCCTGGTGGCTGTCAACCTTGATGGCGATGTGGGCGACGCCTACCTGGTTGCGCTCGGGGGCCTCCAGGGCGTTTTCGGGGTCTTCCACGGGTGTCAGGTCAAAAACGTGGCCTTCGTGGGTGTCGTCACGGCCCAGGCTCATGAACACGCCGCCGTGTTCCGGGTCCTCTTCCTCAATGACAAAACCCAGGACGTCGGTGTAGAACTTCTTGGCCCGCTCGATGTCGCGCACGCGGACAGCGGCATGGCCAATGCGGGAAAGGTTGATGGGCATACTGGCTTCCTCCAAATGGTGTGTTGGCTCGAGTTTCGGACAACACTTTATAGGAATGGCACGGGCCTAGTCAACAAAACCCCGACAGGCACAGGGCGTCTGCCAGGGGCGACGGGCTTCTGGACGGGTTGACACGCAGATTCGGTCCTACGGTGGGGTTCGAGCATTACAGGCCAACCATGCGGATGCGGTTGTTGTGGGTGTCGGCGAGGAAAAGGTCGCCCCGGGCGCTGATGCCGCACCCGTGGGCGCGAGAAATGCTGGCAGCCGTTGCAGGGCCTCCGTCGCCGTCACCGCCTTCGCGGCCACCGACTATGGTGGTAACGATGCCGGTGCGGGTGTCGATGCGGCGGACGGCGAAGTTCTCGGTGTCAACCACAATGACGTTACCCGCCAGGTCGCAGCGGATGGCCTTGGGAGCGCCCTAGGTGGCAGCAAAGGCCGGGCCACCGTCGCCGGAGTAACCGAAGGTGGCGTTGGCGCCGGCAATGGTGGTCAGGGTTCCGTCGGTGGATATCCGGCGAATGCCGTTGCCCTCCCTTTCGGCGATGTAGGTGTTGCCAAAGTGGTCCATGCAAATGGCTCGAGGTCCCATCAGGCTGGCCTGCGTGGCGGGACTGCCTTCTCCGGCGCGGGACTTCTCGCCCGTTCCGGCCAGAGTAGTGATGATGCCGGTAGCCAGGTCAACCCGGCGGATTCGCTGGTCCTGAATGTCCGCAATCAGGAGACCGCCCTGACCGTCAAGGAACAGGTCATTGGGTTCCTTGAGCATGGCCTCGGTGGCAGGGCCGCCATCGCCGCTATAGCCGAACTGGCCGGTACCCGCGATGGTTGAAATGAGACCGGTGCGGCCGTCAATCTTCCTGACAGCCGGGTCGAACCGCTGGGCAAAGTAAATGTCGTCGTTTCGGTCGATGGCAAGTCCGTAAGGCTGGTTAAGGGTTGATTCCAGCGCGGGACCGCCGTCCCCGGAGTAACTGCCTTCGCCCGTGCCTGCTACCAGGGTAATGATGCCGGTTTGAGCGTCCATACGGCGAATGCGATTTTGCCGTCCCATGCATACTATCATATTGCCGTGGGAGTCGAACTCGCAGGCATAGGGCAACTGGCAGGCCGCCTGGAGAGCAGGGCCGCCGTCGCCGTGCCAGCCTTCCTCTCCATTTCCGAGAATGGTCTGGATGATTCCTTTTTCAGGGAGCATGGAGAATCCTCCTTTCAACAGTGCCCGTGCCTGTTACTGTCCCGATCCCGCAGGACTTCGTAAGAGGATCAGAGTAGCGCGGTCCTGTTGGAGTGTCATTATTGCACAGGTCCCCGGCGACGGTTCAGCCGTTAAGGGGTAACCGTGCCGTCAGGCCTGACGTGGCGTTATCCCAAACGCCGTTCAATTGTGGTAAATTAGGCCCAGATACTGCCTGGCCCTGGGCCAGGTTTGAGGGGAGGAAGAGATGCTCGATTACAAGCCCAACATTGTGCTCTCGAACCAGGAGTACGATGTCGTAGGTACCAGACCCATCAGGCATGACGGACCGGACAAGGTGATGGGTCGGGCCCGCTACGCCGCGGACATTCATCTGACCGGAATGCTGTTTGGAAAGATCCTGCGCAGTCCCCATCCCCACGCGCGGATTCGGGGGATTGACGCCAGCAAGGCGCTGGCCCTGCCGGGAGTGGAGGCGGTGGTGACGTCTGCCGACTTTCCCGACGTGTCCGCCGAAGTATCGGACCTGTCGGAGGGGGCCAACGTTAATTATGGCTTCTACAGCCGCAACGTGATGGCCCGGGAAAAGGCCCTCTATCGCGGGCACGCCGTCGCCGCCGTGGCAGCAACCAGCCAGCACCTGGCGGAGGAGGCCCTGGCGCTGATCGAAGTGGATTGGGAAGTGCTGGAACCGGTGCTGACCGCAGACGAAGCCCTGGCCGACAATGCGCCCCTGGTGCACGAGCGGCTGGTTACGTTTGACAGTCCCAGCTGGCGGCCCGGAGCGTGGGGCGACCAGTCGGGCAAGGTAACCAACCTGGCCAACCGGTTTGAATACACGCTGGGGGATCCGGAAAAGGCCTTCGCCGAGGCGGACGTGGTGGTGGAGCGAGAGTTCCATACCAAGGCGGTCCACCAGGGTTACATCGAGCCCCATTCCGCCACTGCCCAGTGGAACACGGACGATACCGTCACTATCTGGGCTAGCAGCCAGGGCCACTTTGCCCTGCGCGACCACACATCTACTATCCTGGGTGTCTCCGTTTCCAGGGTAAAGGTTGTCCCCATGGAAATTGGGGGCGGATTTGGCGGCAAGGGTATGGGTGGCTGCTACATCGAGCCGGTGGTCGCGGCGCTGTCGCGGAAGACCGGCAAGCCAGTAAAGATAGCCATGTCGCGCACCGAGGTATTCCTGGGAACCGGTCCAGCGCCGGCCACGCATATGAAGGTGAAGGTGGGGGCCACCAACGACGGCAAGATTACCGTTGCCGAGGCCCAGTTGACCTATGAAGCGGGGGCTTTCCCTGGCTCACCGGTGGCGTCGGCCTGCCGGACCATGTTTGCCCCCTACAACATCCCCAACGGGTACATTGAGGGGCTGGACGTGGTGGTTAACACCCAGAAGTCGGCCGCATACCGTGCGCCCGGCTCGCCAACCGCCGCGTTTGCCGCGGAGACGGTCCTGGACGAGGTGTGCGAGAAGATCGGGATGGACCCGGTTGAGTTTCGGCTGATTAACTCGGCCAAGGAGGGCGACCGCCAAATTACGGGTCCGACCTTCCGCCGCATCGGAATGGTGGAACTGTGCCAGGCGGCCCAGCAACATCCGCACCTGGCCCAGCCCATAGAGGGCAAGAATCGGGGCAGGGGCGTTGCCGCCGGTTGCTGGATGAACGGGACTGGCCCGGCCAGCGCCGTGGCCAGTGTCAACCCGGACGGCACGGTAAGCCTGGTGGAGGGCTCGCCGGATATCGGAGGAAGCCGGGCCGCCATGGCCATGCAGATTGCGGAAGTACTGGGCATCGCGGCGGAGGATATCAAGCCCTCCATCGCCGATACTGACTCCATCGGGTACAGCTCCGGGGCCGGCGGGAGCGGCGTGACCTTCAAGATGGGTACGGCAGTTTACAACGCTGGAGAAGACATCAAGCGGCAACTCATCGAGCGGGCGGCCACGATCTGGGACGTGAGTGTGGAGGACGTGGAGTACAACAAGGGGGTGCTGAGCCACAAGTCGGACTCGGAGCTGAGCATGACCTTTGCGCAGATTGCCCGGCGGCTGAATGGCAGCGGCGGTCCGGTGGTGGGTCGCGCGACTGCAAACCCGGCGGGAGTGGGGAACGCCTTTGGTATCCACATCGTGGACGTGGAGGTTGACCCGGACACGGGGAAGGTGGAAGTATTGCGTTACACCGCCCTTCAGGATGCGGGCAAGGCCATCCACCCCAGCTACGTTGAGGGCCAGATTCAGGGCGGCGCGGTCCAGGGCATCGGCTGGGCGCTGAACGAGGAGTATTACGTGGACCAGGAGGGGTTGATGGTCAACTCCAGTTTCCTGGATTATCGGATGCCGACCTGCCTGGACTTGCCGATGATTGACACGGTAATCGTGGAGGTAGCTAATCCGGGCCACCCGCTGGGAGTTCGCGGCGTGGGAGAGGTTTCTCTTGTGCCTCCCATGGGGGCCGTGGCCAACGCCATTTACCACGCGGTGGGGTTGAGGTTGACCGACCTGCCGATGAACTCGGCCACCTACCTTGAGGCCAAGTGGGAGCAGGAGAACGGGGGGTAGTTAACGCTGCTCGGCGGCACTGCCAGTAGATTGCAAGGGGCGGGTTTCCAACAAACCCGCCCCGATTTCTTTGTTCAAGTGTTTGGCTCCTAGACCAGTCTTCTGTCCGGTTCGAGACCGGCGCGAACCCGGCCGTATTGTTCGGCAAGGGTGTCCCAGGAGAGGCCGACGTGGTGGGATGCGGCGTGGGCGTCGCGGTGGAAGCGCTGCATGGGGCTGGAATCGTAGAGACTGTGCCCACCGCTGGCTTCGAAGAGACGGTCTATGGCCCTGACACTGAGCCTGGCGACATAGGCGTGGTCGCGGCGATAACGGGCGCGGTCGTTGATGGAGGGGAGTTCGTCGCGATGGGCGCGTTCCATGATTTCGCGGCAGTCGCGCTGCATGATACTGAGGGCGGCCCACACCTCGGCCGAGGACTCGGCCAGGCGGAGATGGTAGCTGGGAACTTCCGACAAGGGATTGCCCTCCCGGGCTGATGACCCGTGCTGAATACGCGCCTCGAAGAATTCGACGGCGCCCCGGGCCATGCCGAGGATGGGAGAGGCGAGGGTGAAGGGGAGGATGCACTGCTGGGGAATGCGCTGGTTGGCCGTATTGTGGACATCCCGACCGGGGGCCATGCCCTCCCGCATTAGGGGCATGGGAACAGTGCGGTGCTCGGGGACGAACATGTCGTCAACCAGGATGTCTTTGCTGCCGGTGCCCTTGAGGCCTGAGACGAACCAGGTATCTTCGATGGAGTAGTCCGATCTGGGCAAGAGCAGCATCACCGGGGTCTCCGGGCCGTTGGCGATTAGCAGCACCCACTGGGCGGCATCGCACCCGCTGGAGAAGTCCCAGTGTCCGCTGAGGCGATAGCCACCGGAGGCAGCCTCCGCCTTGCCACGGAAGGGGTTGAAGGACGTTGAGGCCAGTGTGTTAGGGTCGCTGGCCCAGTACTCGTCCTGGGCCGGTTTGGGAAAGAGGCCCAGGAGCCAGTTGTGGCTGGCCCAGATGCTGTAGCACCAGGCAGTGGAGCCGCAACCCCGGCCAAGCTCGGTGGCAACGTCGAATACCACGTCGAAGTCCAGACCCAACCCGCCGTAGCAGGGTGGCTGGGCGGCAACGATCAACTCCGCAGCCTTCAGGTCTTCAATGGTCTCGGGGAGGGCCTGACGCCGCTCTTCGGTTTCGGCTGCCCGTTCTTTCAGCGTCGGTACCAGGGCTGCGGCGCGCTGCACCAGTTCTTCCCGTGTGGTCATGGTGTTTCAACCTTGTTGGCAAGGATGGACTGCTTCATTTGTCAGGTTCTGTCCTTCCCGAACCGGCCCCAAGCCGGGGCAAAACTATCCTCCGTACAGGCGGTTCAGGGCAGCGAACTTATCCGGGTCCAGGTCCTTGTCCACTAGCGCCGGATGATCGGGGCCGTAGCGGTGGGCACGGAACAGGGAGTTGGCGCGGGAAGCGTCGCGAACGGTATAGACGTACTCGGGATTCATGTATTCCCAGACGATTTCCCGGTTGGGGGTTACCTCGAAGACTCGACCAGGGGCGCCCTCGCAGATGAGGGTGTTGCCATTGGGGAGCCTTTCTGCGCCGCTAATGTGGAAGCTGTAGAAAGAGATGGGCGGGTCGCCCTTGTATTCCCATGCGATTTCGCTGGTTTCTGGGTTGACTTCGACGGCGCGGGAGAAGGTGAAACCGGGCCGGTGACAGCCGTTGTCGAAGAGCAGTATGTTGCCGTTGTCCAGCATATTGGGGTAATGCTGGTGGGAGATTTCACCGGGGCCCCACTTCCACTTCCAGTCGCCGGTCTGCTTGTCCACAATGCCCACGGTGTCGGTGCGGCGGAAACTGACAATCAGGTCACCGTTGGGGGTGGTGCGCAGAGAGTTCTGGTGGGTCCACTCCTCGCGGTTCTCGAGGAAGCAGATTTCATCGTCTTCCGGATCCAGGTGTTCCCAGGACCGCCAGGAATAGACGGTCTCACCCTCGGGGGATATTTCTTCGACCAGGTCGCCGAGCATTTCGACATCGCGATCTGCCTTCGGGGAGCCGCCCTTGATGCTGGAGGCTAGCTCCGGCTCCAGGGGTTCGAAGAGCAGGACGAGGGTATTGCCGTTGGGGAGACGGTCGAAGTCGTGGTGGAGCAGAGGGTTCTCGTACCGCCATACCTCACGGCCCTCCCAGTCTAATTCGACGATGGCGCCGGACCTGGGACCGGCATCGCTGCGCTGGCCGCCGGCGCGAGAACTGATGGTGCGAAAGAGGAGGTTGCCGTTGTCCAGGAGATAGCCGTAGCCCAGCCGCTCGGGATAGTACCACTGGTGACAGACGCGGCCTTCCATGTCAATGAGCTTAACGTAGTTGCTGCCGTTGGTGGTCAGCAGGGTGTAGCCCCGGTAGCTGTGCTGGGGGGAGTGGTAGATTAGTCCATCTTTGTGGTGGCTTGACCAACCCATAGGTTCCTCCTGGGGCGATTTTGGCGCTGCTGGTTCACGAGTAGATTTATCGGGTCTATTTCCTGGCTGCGCATGTTTTGGTCAGCTTGATGGAGAGGGGCCACCCCCAGCCTTCCCTTCCCCGGCGAAGGGGAAGGGAGACACTGCATCAGGCTCAGGGCGAACGGTACTTTCCACGCGTTAATCCAGTCTCATTGGCGCGCTGACAGGACTTCCTATTGGGGGATCAGGGTTGCGTATTGGTCAAGGATGGGCAGAACGGTGTCACGCCCTTCGGATGGCAGGAAGAGAATGAGGCGATCCACGCCAGCCTCGGCCATCCGGGGGATGGTGTCTTCCTGGGGCGGGGCGAAAATGCACAGGGAAACCGGGATGCTGTTGGGGTCGCGTCCGGCCTCTTCCGCTTGTTTGCGGAGGAGCACGATCTTTTCCGCCAGGACCCCCTCCTGACCTGCGCCCCGGGCGATGGGCATCCAGCCATCACAGAACTCAACCACGCGATCGAAGGTGGTGGGGCCGTCGCCGCCCATGAAGATGGGAGGATGGGGCTTCTGCACCGGCTTGGGATAGGACCAGATCTTGTCGAAGTCCACGTAGTCTCCGTGGAATTCGGCTTCCTCTTCGGTCCAGATGGCCTTCATTGCCAGGACGCGCTCCCGAAGGAGGCGGAAGCGGCGGCGGAAATTGGTACCGTGGTTTTCCATTTCTTCGGAATTCCAGCCGCCGCCGATGCCGAACATGAACCGACCGTTGGAGATCATGTCCAGCGTGGCGATTTCCTTGGCGGTGATGATGGGGTCCCGCTCGACTATAAGGCAGATGCCGGTGCCCAGCTTGAGATTGGTGGTGACTGCGGCGGCGGCGCCAAGGGCGACGAAGGGGTCCATTGAGTGCCAGTATTCGCGGGGCAGGTCGGGTCCGCCGGGCCAGGGGCTGCGGCGGCTGGCCGGTATGTGGGTGTGCTCGGGCACCCAAAGGGATTCGAACCCGCGCTCCTCGAGGGCAATGGCCAGATCCACAGGCCGCATCGAGTAGTCGGTTACAAAGTTAAGGACTCCGATATCCATTGGTTTCTCCTCCGTGATGGTGGGTCTTGATAACTAATTCTACAGGATGGCGGTAACGTTAGTGAGGTAGTTCTAGCTGAATACTGCAGCAGGATCAGCATGAACTCCGTTGAAGCAGCTCAAGACTTACCCAGTGGTTCGGTCTGGTTCCCCAGTGACGGCTTCA
The DNA here is from genome assembly GCA_002238505.1 of SAR202 cluster bacterium bin22. Lineage (GTDB taxonomy): Bacteria > Chloroflexota > Dehalococcoidia > Lucifugimonadales > UBA3495 > Bin22. The sequence goes on from MPMM01000001.1 coordinate 74,102, forward strand.
AGCCAGAACTACAAGCCCTCCGGCAAATTCGAGGCGACACTTCATACTAGCCGAGAGACCTGGCCCAATATCGGGCATGGTTATGGCGCGATGGACTTCCTGACGCTAAGAAAGTTTCGAGTAACAGGGACGGCCCCGCAAATTGGCGGCGGTGATATTCTGGCCAGGTTCTTCTCCCTTGCTGGCGTTTCCCCTTCGAGTGAGGAGGGATTCCTGGCCGGAGTTTAGAAGAAGTTGCTGACGTTCTTGGCCGAAAGAACGGCCTGGTCCAGCACGACTTTGCGGTACACAATCAGCCAGGAATCGGCTGTCCGCCGCAATATATCCTCCCGGCTGCCAACGTAGAAATCTTCCTCCCGCTCGCCCCGGGTGCGGTACATTATGAAGTTGGAATATACCTTCACCTCGCCAGGGTTGTCCGCCGGTTCCAACTCCACGTTGGAGACGAAGTGACGTGTGCGGGAGGGCGGGTCCTCTGCCCAGGCAAAGCCGCTGTCGAGGCGTTCAATGCGCCGAATCAGGCTGTCCCTGGTCTCGTCCATTACGGCAAGTTCGTGGGGTTCCGTCAAATCGTGGGTTTCCTGCTGCGCCTCGTCAAGGGAGGCGATGGCCTTGCTGTTGGCAGGGTAGCGGTTGCTGCGCATGGGCATCCAGTAGCGCAGATCTTCGGCCAGAAGTTCTGTCCACTGGTGGTAATGACGGTTGTCCAGCAGGCGGGCCTCGCGGTACAGGAACTGTTCAACTTCTCGGAGCAGGTCGGGCGTTATTTGCAAGATGGCATCCTTGTTGAGCGGCAGGTGAATTGTGGTGGGAGTCACTCCCAGTTCAGCCCTCCCCCGTGGAGGGGGCAAGGGATTGCTTGTGGATTGTACCTACGGTCGGCTCTTCGACAGGCTCAGGGCGAACGGGGCATAAGTTCCGTTGGCCCTTGCGACGGGTTGAGGGCGAAGGGTTTGGCATTCACTAGGCCTGACTGACTCTTGACTGGCTGGACTTCTGAAACGAACGCTATGAAGGCAGGTCTTGCCAGCGTTCGGCGGCCATGATTTCGGCCCACCGGCGGTAGAACTGGCGGTGGTTGCTTTCGCTGAGTCGGTAGTCGCTGGCCCAGCCACCCAGGTCGGGGCGGTATTGCTCGTGGCCCAGGCCCATTTGCATGTTCAGGTCGAAGCGTCGGGAGACGACGCCTCGGGAAGTGTGGGTGCATTCCTGCCAGTTGTCCATGTCGTCCTGCTCGAAGGTTCCCGACGGGCCGAAGCCCCGCAGGCCGTTTAGCCTGAGCGCCTCCTTAACTGATGGGGGAGCTTCCTTGTCCACGAAAATCCAGGCCCAGATTTCGATTTCCCCGGGTCCCTTGGGGTGCCAGACGCGGAAGGAATGGGACGTGGACCGGATGATGGACAGGTTTGGGAAGACGGTGGCCACGATGGGGCTGACCTGTTCGGCCCTGGGCCCCAGGCGGTTGACGGTTTCGGGGCGGGTCTCCTGCTCGTAGGCAAGAAGCTCCGGGTCCGGGGCCTCGGCAATGGCGCCGGCGCCCAGGGTGATGACACAATGGCCCCCGCCGGGTGATACAAGGGTGCCGCCTGTGTTGTTACGGAGCCGGAAATCGCCAGCAAACCCGGCGCGGATGGCGGACAGGTGGCTCCAGGATACGTGGTAGGCGTCGCCGCCGAAGTTCTCGGCAGGAAGCTTCCAGTTGCAGGGCACGACCCATTTATGGACACCGCCAACCACTTCTACGCCGCCCTCCCGGCGGTCGAAGAAGCTGTCCAGGTACCAGGCCATCTCGCCCAGGTATTCGCGCAGGGGCGGGGCCTCGGGGTCGAAGGTGGCAAATATCATTCCCTTGTAGTCGTCCAACTGGGCGACGGGGATGAGATTCCACTGGTCCAGGTCAAGCTCGCCGAAGTAGGCGTCTTGCAGGTTGGGTACGGCCACCAGCTTGCCGCTGTTGGCGTAGGTCCAGCCGTGGTAGGCGCAGGTGATCGTGGCAGCGTTGCCAGCTTCGGCGCGGCAGAGGCGGTTGCCCCGGTGGCGGCAGATGTTGAGGAAGGCGTTGACGGTCCCGCTGCTGTCGCGCATAACCAGCACGGGGTCTTCGCCCATGTAGGTGGTGAAGTAGTCGCCGGGGTTGGGGATCTGGCTTTCGTGGCAGAGGAACAGCCAGCACCGGGCGAAGATGCGCTCCAGTTCTTGCTGGTAGATGTCGGGTTCGATGAAAATGCGGCGACTTACCAGGCCGCGTTCGGAGTCAACCAGTCCCTGCATTTCGGCAACCATAAGCTACCTCTACCTCTTTGTCCACGAACTTTCACGAATGCCCACTAATAGCGCTTGTATTCAAGCTATAATCCCTTCGTGCCCATACATGTTCACCCGTGGATAGACTTTCAGGCTACGTTGCGGTGTAGCCGCCGTCGACGACGAGTTCGCTGCCGGTGACGAAGGATGATTCGTCGGAGGCCAGGTACAAGACCCCGTACGCGATGTCTTCGGGCTGGCCGACGCGGCCGAGGGGGATGCGGGACTCGCTCTGGCGCAGAACCTCGGGGTCGGACTGGCGTTCGGCGGTCATGGGCGTGGCGACGGACCCGGGGTGTACGGAATTCGCCCGGATGTTGTCGGCGGCGTACTGGATGGCGGTGGTCTTGGTGAGCAGCCGGACGGCGCCCTTGGAAGCGTTGTAGGCCGCGGTGACGGTGTCCTGGCCGACGAGACCGGAGATGGAGGAAATGTTGATGATGGAGCCGCCGCCGACCCTTTTCATTTCAGGAATGGCGACGAGGGTGCCGAGGAAGACACCCTTGCCGTTGATTTCCATGATGCGGTCCCATTCCTCGCCGCTGGAGTCTTCGAGCTTGCCCCAGTTGCATATGCCGGCGTTGTTGACCAGAACGTCGAGCTTGCCGTAGCGGTCGACGGCGGTCTGTACAGCCGATTCCCACTGGGCCTGGCTGGTGACGTCCAGGTGGACGTAGGTGGCCTCGTAGCCCAGTTCGCGGATTTCCGCCTCCACCTGCTGGCCCAGGTCGTCCAGGATGTCGCCGAAGACTACGCTGGCGCCTTCGGCAGCGAACATTCGGGCTTCACAGGCTCCCTGGCCCCTGGCGCCACCGCTGATTAACGCCACTTTTCCTTCCAGTCGCATAGTTTGCCTCCACCATGGGATTTACCGGCTCAAAGGCCGGTCAGGTCTGTGTTAGGAGTGGCCCTTCGACAAGCTCAGGGCGAACGGGGCTTTCGTGCATTAATCCGAATTTGTTGGCCCGAAAATGTCACCCCCAGCCTGACTTCCCCAGACGGGCAACCGATTCTTGAAACGTGCCCTTGTAGCTCAGAGCCATTCTTGAGATGATCGCTCACCTCTTATCGTCGTTCCGGCCTTGAGCCGGAATCCAGAATAATTGCCACAGGTCAATTTCACCGACCTGGAAAGTACCCGGATTCCGGACTGCGCCGGAGAGACAGCAAGTCCCAAACCCAAAGTTTCAAAGTTGTTGCATTACTAGGTGGGCAGGACCGGTTCGGTAGTCCCCTCCGGCAGTTCGACCTCAAAGGCGTTGAGGACAAAGGCCGTCTGGGCGTAGTGGCCCATGAGAGAAGTCAACTCCACCAAGTACTGGGGGCCGAACTGGTCCATGGCAGCTTGAAAGGCGTCCTGGTTGACCCGGTGGGTGCTGTAGAAATCGTTGACGTAATTGATGACGGCGCGTTCGTCGTCGGCCATGTTGGGCAGGGGCTGCTTTTCGCGCAGGGCGTCGATGATGGCATCGCTGACGCCTTCGCTGCGGGCAGCGGGGGCATGAGCGTTCCAGACATAGGGGCAGTCCATGGCCCGGGCGGTGGCAATTATGGCCAGCTCCAGGATGCGCCGGGGGAACTGGGTTTCGTACCGGAGGTAGTTGGTCAGGTCGGCGCGGCGTCGGGCCATTTCGGGGCTGTTAATGGTTATGGAGCCAGGTCCGCCGGTGATGACGGTCCCGCCGGTGACTTCGTCGTAGGCTTCGCGGAATTCTTCGGGCACCATGTCACGGGTGACGTTTGGCAGTCGGGCCATGTTTATCCTCCTGCGGACTTCCCTGTAAGCTGGCCCAAGTATAACGGCTTTTGTGAGTTTGCTAAAGCCTGAAAGAGGAGAAGTGGTGGACCAGTTGGGGTGGTCCTGGAGTGACTAATGGTAAACAGGCAGCTTCCCACCTGCATTCGCGTTGGCTGCCTGGCCCGAGGGGCTTCCAGAAGCTTTTTCACCAGTCATCCTGCGGCCTGGTGGTTTAGTAAAAGGCGGCTTCTGGAAAGGCGTCACCCTCATCCTGGCCTTCCCCCGTCAAGTGGGAAGAGACTTTGAAATGGCTACGGTGTAGTTGCAAGCGCCTACCCGGGGAGCGCGATGGCTTTTGCCTAGGCGCGACGAAGTTGGGGGGTGAAGATTATGAGGGAGCAGGTCATGACTACGCCGGCCAGGCCGATGGTGACGGCCGCCACGGGGGCTCCCCAGATTCCGGCGAGGTAGCCCGCTCCAGCGCCGCCGAAGGCGTAGGCGTAGATGGCCAGGACCCGGAGACCAAGGACGCGTCCGCGATAGTCGGCCTGGGTGGTCCGGAGCATGGCAGTGAGCATCATGACCTGGGTGGAGGAGAAGGCGAGGCCCGTTACCAGGAGGATGGCCAGCGACAGGTAGAGGTTGGAGGACAGGGCAAAGACAAGCATGCTGCCGTGCCAGACAACCACGGAAAGGATCATCAGCTTGCCAATGTGCTGCAGGTTGCGGAAGGTAGCCCAGGCAAGCGAACCGCCCAGGGCGCCAATGCCGAAGGAGGCGGTAAGCAGTCCCAGGCCATCGGGGCCGGTTTCCAGGACAGTACCGGCGAAGATTGCCAGGAGGGCGGTGTGGAAGGGCCAGCCGGTCAGGTTGATGATTACGGCAAGGGCGAGCGTGGCCCACAATATCTGCTGGCCCTTCACGTAGCGTAGTCCTTCCATGACGGTGCCCAGGACGGAGCCACGGGGCTGGGTTTCGGTGATGCGGACAGGACGGACGAAGAAGGCGCAGATGGCGCTGGTGAAATACAGCAGGGCGACTCCGGTATAGCCTCCCTCGGGGCCCCAGGTCTTGTAGAGAAGGCCGCCGACGAAGGGGCCCAGGATGGTGGACAGGTTCTGGGCCATACTGCTGAGTGCGGCGCCGTTGCTGATCTTGTCGGGGGGCAGGGTGTCGCCAATGAGGGCCTGGGCTGAGGGCATCTGGAAGATGCGGACCACGCCGGCGCTGAGGGTGATGGCAAAGAGGTGCCACACTTGCAGGAAACCGGTAAGCATCAGGGTGAGCACTGAAACGCCGAAGCAGGTCATGACAAGTTCGACGAAAGCCAAAAGGCGGTGCCTGGGGAGACGGTCGGCGATGGCGCCGGAGAAAATGGCTAGGAAGTTGAGCCCCATGCGGGCCGAGGCAATGAGACCCACCAGGAATGGACTGCCGGTAACCTCCAGGACGTACCAGGCGAGAATCAGGGCCTCCATCTGGTTGCCGGTCTGAACGGTCCATACCGATGACCATACGAGGGCGAAGTTCCGTTCTCCCAGGATGGCGATGGGGTAGGTGGCCTGCCGGATAGTGGAGTTGATTCTCATGGGCTCCGGTTAGGGCTGAATTTACCCTGCGGCGGCAGAGTCGGCTTTGGCCGCGCCCGGGGTACGGGCGTCACAGGGTTTGGGACAGCAGGGCGAGGGCAGGATTCCACGGCGAAGCTCGGGCCCGCAGAAAGGCCAAAAGAAGGCCGGACAGAGTCTTCAAACCCTCGTCCGGCCTCACAGTATTGCTTCCTGGTCAGCGTTGGGTGAATCCAGTACTGGTTTGCTACAGCCTAGACGTTTCGCAACTTGGGGTCAAGCCTGTCTCGCAGCCAGTCGCCCAGCAGGTTCATTGAGAGCACGGTCAGCAGGATGGCAATGCCGGGGAAGAAGGACACCCACCAGGCGTTGATTACCAGGGCCCTGCCGTCGGCCACCATGAGACCCCAGGCGGGGTTGGGAGGCGGAATGCCGGCGCCCAGGAAGCTAAGAGATGCTTCCAGGATGATTACCACCCCTACTTCCAGGGTTGCCAGCACGATGATGGTGTTGACGACGTTGGGCAGGAGGTGGCGCATGATGATGCGAGGGGTGCCCGCGCCGGCGACCTGGGCCCGGGATATGAAGTCCTGGGCGCGCAGGCTTAGAACCTCGCCCCGCACCAGGCGGGCATACCTGGTCCACAGGGTAAGGGTCACAACAATGATGACGGTGAAATAGCTGGGTCCTAACGCCGCTGCCAGGATGAGCGCCAATAATATGGATGGTATCGAGATTTTGATGTCCACCAGGCGCATGATCACGTGGTCCCACAGGCCCCCCCAGTAACCGGCGACCAGCCCCAGGGTGGTGCCGACTATGCCGCCGCAGACGATGGAAATAGCGGCAATGGTAAGGGATATGCGGGCGCCGTGAATGATGCGGCTGAACATGTCGCGGCCCAGCTTGTCGGTTCCCAGGGGATGCTCCCAGGAGCCGCCTTCCATCCAGGCTGGGGGCTGCAGGCGGTCAAGGATGTTGCCCTTGGTGGGTTCGTGGGGAGCCACCTGGTCGGCAAACAAGGCGGGGATAATGAGCACAAAAAATAGGATTACGATGGTCACTAGGGGAAACTGGCGCGCCCATCTGGAGACCCGCTTGACGCGATCTGCTACAGCGCCTATGGGACTCGGAATGGCCCCTGCGATATTGGCCATGTTATTTCCCCCAATGCCGGCTCAAGGCGCCGGTCAGCCTGTGTACCGGATCCGGGGATCCAGGTAGGCATAAAGGATGTCCACCAGCAGATTGCTGGCTATATATACTACTCCAAAGAAGAGGACGACGCTCTGAACCACCTGGAAGTCCCGCGCCCGCAGCGCGTCAATAGCCAGCAATCCAACGCCGGGCCAGGCGAACACGGTTTCAATAACTACGGAACCCGTAAGGAAGCCGCCGAGAATGAACCCGAAATAGGTCAGCGGGGCAATGGCGGCGTTGCGCAGGCAGTGTTTCCAAACTACCTTCCAGTTGGGAATGCCCTTAATCCGGGCAAGCTTGACGTATTCGCTGTCCAGTACCTCCAGCATGGAAGAGCGAGTCAAGCGCATGACCGCAGCGACCTGAAACCAGCCCAGGGCGAAGGCAGGCAAAATAAGGCTGGTCAGACCGTCCCTGCCGGAGGCTGGCAGCCAGCCAAGGGTAACGGCAAAAATCCAGATGAGGATGATGCCAACCCAAAAGGATGGGGCGGCCTGCCCCAGGAGGGCGACGACCTTGCCAGCGTAGTCGATGCCGGTGTCCTTCTTGACAGCTACCAGCACGCCGAGGGGCAAGGCCAGCAGGCCGGCTACAACGAGGGCAAGGGCGGAAAGTTCCAGGGTGGCAGGCAAGCGAGCGATGATGAGGTCGCGGGTGGAACGGCCGGGCCACTTGATGGAAGTGCCGAAATCGCCACGCAGGACGTTGCCCACGTAAACCAGGTACTGGATGTGGAGGGGCTTGTCCAGTCCCCACTGCTCGGTGGCGATGATGAAGTCCTGTTCCGTGGCGTCCTCGGGAAGGAGCACGTCCATGGGATTGCCGGAAATCCGCGCCAAAGAGAATACGATGATGCTCATGGCAAAGAGAGCCAGCAGGGCGTGGAACAGGCGGACTACAATATAACGCTGCACTTTTGCCTCCCGGCGTTACCAGGACAATGCTGTCTGATTTGCAGCCTCAGTGGCCAGAAAGAGAAGCGCGCCTCAAACCATTGTTTCAACCGTTTAATGAGGCGCACTCCTGACTACCAGGTTTGACTAACAAGACACTACAGGTCTATTGCGGCACCGTTTCGATGTACTCCAGGTGGGTGTAGAAGCCGCTAATAAACCCGGGGAACACGTAACTCTCAATGAATTCAGGATTAATGGCGATGTCTGGCGCTACGTCGAACATGGGCAGCGCACACACGTTGTCGTAGCAGAAGTCGCCGACTTCCCGCATGATGCTGGTCCGCTGAGCGGCGTCCACGGTGACGTTGAGCTCTTCGATCTTCCCGTCAATGAAGGGATCGGCGAAGGTGTGGACAGAGCCGCAGGTGCAGAACAGGGTTTCAAGGTGATAGACAGTGTAGCTGTAGCCTGCGGAGCCGGCCAGGGTGTTGTGAATTTCACGGGCGCGGCGCTGGGACCGGATCTTGCTGGCTTCAATGTTGGCCAGTGTGGGCTTGAGACCGATGGCCTCGAAGTCCAGCGCCATGGCCTGACCGATGTCGATGATCTCGGGCAGGGCGGAGTTGGAGTCCAGGGCCAGCGTGAATTCGAAACCGTCGGCGTAACCGGCGGCGGCCAAGAGCTCCTTGGCGCCATCGGGGTCATAGGCGTACATGGAGTCCCAGCGTTCGCTCCACTCGGGATTAATCAGGCCGGGCCAGTTCTGTCCGTCAAGCTCGGTGAATTTGACGAAGGATGGGATCTGAACCTTGGCGCCGGGGAGCAGAGCCTCAACAATGGCTTCCCGGTTGACTGCCTTGGCCATGGCCTGCCTGACTTCCTTGATCAACATCGGGTTGGTTGGTTCGAGGGTGTCGGGTTCGGTGTGGTAGTTTCCGTAGAAAGTCCAGTGGTGCTGGATACCCGGGAAGACACCACTGACGAACTCGAAGCCACGCGAAGTAACCTCTTCTCGAATGGCGCGTTCGATGACGGCCAGGTGGACCTGCTCGGTGAGCAGGGAGGCCAGCCTGGTTTGGCTTTCGGCGATGGCGCGGAACTCAAGCTGGTGGTAGTCGGGGACCACACGCCAGTGCTCGTCCACGGCATCGTATAGAACGTGGGAGCCTTCGACCCGCTCCACGAACTGCAGAGGGCCGGTGCCTACCATTTTTTCGCCCATTCCCTCGTCGCCAACAGCGTCCCAGCGAGCCTTGCTCTCGATGGGCAAATTGCGGCGCTTGCCAAGGTTAAAGAGGGCTTCGGGCAGGACTATGCCCAGGTGAATGACAATCTCGTGGTCGTCGATGATCTCCACGACTTCCGCGGCGCGGGCGAGGGTAGTCGCTTCGTCATCGCCCCGGCTGGTGCCCATAATCTTGCGCCAGGTGCTGGCGCCGCTGGGTGCGGCCGTTTCCTGTACCAGCAGCCACATGGAGTGGCGGACGTCCTCGGCGGTGAAGTTGCCGTAGCCGTCCTGCCAGGGAATGTCCTCGCGGAGCTTGAAAGTCCAGTCCTTGCCGTTTTCGGCGATGGACCACTCGGTGGCCAGTTCCGCAGTGTAACCGCCAGTAGCGTTGTCGACGCCGACGAGGTACTCATAGACGGGCCACTTGTCCAGGTACCCGCCGATGTTGACCTTGTAGGTGTAGTTGGAGTCCCAGGAGATTCCACCTACGGCAATGGCAACCTTGTCCAGCCGTTCAGAAGCTACCTTGGCTTCCACTGCCTGGGCGGGGATGGGAGTTGGGATGACGACCCGCTCGACGACCCGCTCGGAAGGAATCTCCTGGATGATTTCCTTCTCGACCGTGACCTCGACGGGGACTTCCCTGACAATCTCTCTTTCCACCTCGACCGGCACTTCCTTCACTACCTGCCGCTCGACTTCAACCTCGACTGGGACTTCCTTAATTACCTCCGTTTCAATCACTTCCGGGGCGGCGCTTCCGCAACCCACCACCAGGGCCAGTGAGAGAATAAGGAAGAGACTCAGTAGAATCCTGCTTTGTCCAAACAACTTAGAAACCAAGAAGCACCTCCGGTTGTGTTGACTGCTTCTGCTATCTGGAAAGGGGCTGCTGATAACACCGGTCTGGAAGGGAACGCAACCTGCAGCCCTTGACATAATTTCGCAGAGTATAGATTTCAAGGCAGACGGTGTCAAACGTGAAGGGCCGCAATATGATTACGCAAAATGCGATGCGAAAAGCGTCAAAAAACAGCAGGCATCGACAATTTATCGAAGCCCGAATATGTCGATGCCCGCCGACGGGCTTCCTGGCCTGGATGCCAGACGTTCCCTAGAGATCTTCTGCGGGAGTTACCTGGAGGGTTATGTTGTAGCCGTCGGGGTAGGTGGTAGTATGGCCCTTTCCAGTGAGGTCTTCGATGAGCCGGACGTCACCGGGGTTGAAGGTCTGGGAAGTGCCGTCGCTGAGGCCGATGATGGTGCGGCCGACAATGCCGACCTGCCAGCGGCGGCGAGGGGCGGGATGAAAGTCGGAGAAGTAGCCCGGCTCGCGCTGGGATACGCTGAATTCCATTTTGGCGCCCTGCAGGTTGATGGCCTTGATGGCATCTTCTGACAATTCGTCGATGTGGGTTTCACCGTCGTCGCCGGTGTACATTCTGTAAACGCCCATTGCTGTTACTCCTCTGGTTTAAGTCTGGAGCGCGCCGGATACCGGTACGGATATTTTCCGCCGGGGAAACGGCGCTGAGGGCAGTTTAGCATAAGGGCTGAAAGCTGTTTCAAAGCCAGGCTGCCGATTAGCTGGATGACCGTGGTCCAGGCAATTCCGCGCAGTGTCCCGACCATCGCGCCCTGCCCCCTATTGAAAGGGAGGGGCGATACAAATGGTTTCTAGTGTTCAAATTGGCGAAGGTAGAGGGATTCGAGGTCTGCCAGAACTTCTTCTGAGATCGAGGGCAGTTCGGAGCAGGCTACCGCTTCTTCCATCTCTGCGGCGCTCTTGAACCCGGGGACTACCGTGGCAATGCCTGGATTGTCCAGGCAGAAGCGCAGTGCGGCCTGGGAGAGGGTGGAGTACTGGCCGGACAGCAGGGGCCAGATGTTCCGGGTGCGGCGGTGGTCGCGGGCAACTTCGGAGTCGGGGGCTGCTTCACGGTCCAGGTGGTCAACCAGGGCGCCGGCGGCGTGGGACCTGATTCCGATGACGCCAACGTTGCTGGCATGGGCGAGGGGAAGGGACTGACCCTGGTCAACGTCGTCGAAACCGGAGGGTGGGTCACCCACTGCGGTGCGGTTGAGCAGGTTATAGAGTATCTGGGCGGTATCGAAGATGCCACTGGCGATGATCTTCTTGATGGCGGGAGGGTCGCCGTCCCAGGCGGTAATGCCGATGAAGCGGACCTTGCCTTCCTGGACGACTTCCCGCATGGCGTTTCCGAGGGCGAGGTAGTCTTCGTGATTCAGCAGCAGTGCGTAGCGAGGGGGCGGGCCGACGGCGGCCATGTATTGCCCCCGTTGCGCTCCGACCTGGTGGTGTACCTGGAGGACGTCCACGTAATCGGTGCCGAGGCGTGTGAGGCTTTGTTCGACGGAGTGGCGGACTGCGGTGGCCATATTTTCGTGGCTGGCGCGGTCGTCTTCGTTTTGGAGCCTTACCTTGGTGGCGATGATCGCCTGGTCGCGGCGTCCGGCCAGACCCTTGCCGAGGTTCTCCTCGGACTTTCCGCCGCCGTACATGGGGGAAGTGTCGAAGAAGTTGATCCCCAGGTCAAGGGCCATGCGGACGGAGCGAATGCACTCTTCATCGGTGGTGGGGCCCCAGACGTGGCCTATGCCGGCGCCGCCGAAGCCTACTTCAGAAACATTGATACCGGTGCGGCCAAGGGTACGGTATTTCACGGGCCCTCCGAAGATAATAGCTGGGAATATCGGGCGGGGATGGTGTCGCCTGGGAAATGGCGGGGACGCCGGTCCCCTAAAGACAATAGAAAGCGCCTGCCGGTCCGGCAAGCGCCGCATTCGTCTTGACTCCCTACACTGGAGTTACATTCCGACGTCCGAGGCAGACGCCCGCATTCCGTTTAAGTAGTCAACGCTGGAGGTCTGGAGGAGGGTTCCCACGTTGCCGTGGAAGTACTGGACGCCCATGCCGAGGAACTTGGGGACCAGGTTGTCGGGGCAGCTTACCCCGGCGACACGTCCGGCATTGCGGATGATTTTGACGCCCTTTTCCATCTGGGCCTGGACTTCGGGGTGGGTGTTCTGGCCCGGGTAGCCCATGGACTGGGAGAGGTCGCCGGAGCCAATGAAGAAGACGTCCACGCCATCAACGGTAACCAGGTCTTCCAGGTTGTCTATGGCTTCTACCTCTTCCAGCATGAGGCAAACGAGGGTGTTGGCGTTGGCTTCCTTGACATAGTCGGAGGTAGAGCCGGAAAAACCGTAACCGGCAGGACGACCACGGCTGAAGATGCCGCGGTGGCCATCAGGGTAGTACTTGACCGCGTCCACGGCGGCGCGGGCTTCCTCGGCGGTGTTGACGTGAGGTACCTGCACGCCCCAGGCGCCACGGTCGAGGAAGGGGGCGATGATCTCGGGCTTGTTGCCTACGGGACGGACGATGGGGGCGATGCCGCTGAGTTCGGCGGCGCGAACCATGTCCTCGGAGTTGTCAACGGTTATGGAACCGTGTTCGTTGTCGATGAGAACCCAGTCGAAACCCAGTTCGCCGAGCATTTCAACAACCGGAGCCGAGGGAAAAGTGATCATGACGCCGAAGACGGCTTTTCCCGCATCGAGCTTTTGCTTAAGGGTGTTCTCCCGCATGGGTGCTCCTTTCCCGCGCAGCCTGGCGGGCTCCTGTGGCGTCTTCATCATTAAAGGTAATGCGGCTGGGCTGGTCGGACTTGGGCAAGCGGTACAGTCCCACCACATAGCGCCTAAGGGTGGTACCGGCGAAAATGCCAGCAATGGTGCAGATACCGCTGGTGGTGGCGCCCGCCAGGGCCGCTAACTGCTTGGTCTCCATGGCCTGGCCGTCCACGCTGTCCATCTGGATAATGGCGAAGAAAATGCCCAGGGTAACACCCGCAATCATGGCAACGATTGCGCCGATGATAAGGCCCCGGAACTTGGTCCACAGGCTCTGATTATGGTGCCAAAACAGGGACTCGGAGACTATTACAACCCCCACACCGGTCAACAGGCCGATTATTCCCCAGCCTACTGCTTCACCAGTAAGGACAGGAGGCAAGTGCCTGGGGTTAGGTTCAATGTACAGCCAAAGGAGACCGAGCTGGGCGGCGATTGGGACGGCAGCTATCGCTATCGCCACGACGGCCACAACAAACAGTCCCGCCAGTGCTTTGTTTTCGCTCAATTCTATACCTCGACCAGCCGTGGGGCTAAACCTCTATAAACCCGATCTAATATATGGGGAAGAGGTTACCCATCAATGATATTACGAATAGTAAACAAGGTCAATTATTTGCGACTTCGATGTTTAGTGAAATAGCTGTGAAAATTGTGTGGGGAGCCGGGTTGGGTGGTTTAAGGCAGGGCCAGAACAGACCTGCAGGTATGCCCCTGCCACCCAATAAGAGACCCGCTGAAGCATGAGGTGTATGGATTCAGGTGAGGTAGTGGAGGGACAGATGCTGGGCCCGCGACAGTGGAGGTTCACGAACCTTCTCTGCAGGAGCCAAGACCACCAGCATTGGAATTGCGGCTGAGAAGCAGTGACTATTGACACACCTAGTTTCAGTGTATATATTGCTGGGGTTTGCAAAGTTCCCGTCTGAGACACGGGAGATTTGGCTTATGAAAGAGCATTTTTCAAACGTGCAAAGCCTAGTTTCAAGGAGGTGCGAGGAGTAACTAAAGGATCACAAGGATTAGTCGACTGCCAGCAAATATTGCTGGAAACAGGACTATGGTTACCCTGAGAAATGTGGAGGAAAAACAAAATGCCCAACCACTGGTTTAAGAACCCTCGGGCGCTGGTAGTTGCTCCAGTATTGGCGATAATGGCCCTGGCCGCCGTCGCTTGCGGCGCCGCCGCCACCGCCACCCCAGTGCCCACCGTGGCGCCCACTGAGGCTCCCGCGGCCGAAGCCATGCCCGAGCCTACGGCGATGCCTGAGGCAATGGCCGAGCCCGATTCGAGCATGGAAAAAGAACCGGAAACCATGGCCATGTCGGAAATGGCCGATGTGGTGCCCATTCCGGACCACGTTGCCAACTTCTATGGCGATGTTGTCTATGGCGGCACCCTGCGCATCAACTATGAAGACCCCCTCGAACACGCCAACGCCTGGGGCGCCGGTTCCGGCGTAACCGACCGGTACCGCATGCCCACGGGAGCTCTCCTGGTAATGGAGAATCCCTATGACGCTGGTGGGCCGATCATTCCCGACCTGGCCAAGAACTGGGAACTGGCCGATGGGCTGGACGGAATTACTTTTAATTTCCGAGAGGGCGTAACCTGGCACAATGGCGATGCCTTTACCTGCGAAGATGCCCGCTTCTCCTTCGAGACGATGCGGAGCGGCGAAGGTATCACCGCCAGCTACATGCAGAGCCGTCTGGCCAACGTTGACACGTTCAGCTGCATCGATGACCAGACTTTCCAGATGGACTTTGCCGGCCCCAGTGGCGAGTCCGTTCTGCTGCTCCCGCTGGCCAACCGCCGCGCCCAGATCTTCAACAAGGCCTGGTTTGAAGCCGGCGGCGAGGAAGCCATGTTCCAGGATGTCTCCGTCGGCCTGGGCCCCTTCATGTGGAGGGCGGACCAGCAGGTCGGTATCGACACCCAGTACTTTGACAAGAACCCCAATTACTACTTCCCCGGTCTGCCTTACGTGGACGAGCTGGTAATCAACGGTATCCTGGATGAGTCCACCCAGCAGGCCACCCAGCTGGCCCACCAGACCGACTGGCACTGGGTCCGCAACTGGGGCCAATACCAGTCCTACGTGGACCACGAACAGATCGTTACCGTAATTCGCGCCACTCGCGGTAACTTCCGCCTGTGGATCAACAACCGCAACGCTCCTTTTGACAACGTCAAGGTGCGTCAGGCTGTGGCAATGGCCATCGACCGTAAGGCCGGTATCCTGGTACTGCAGGACGGCCACGGCGCCGCCGGCGGCTTCGGCTACGCTCCCGGCAGCCCCTGGGAACTCTCCATGGAGCAGCGCTGCTCGGTACCCGGCTGGTGCGTCTCCGATGACATGGAAGCCACCCGGGCCGAAGCCAGGGCCATCCTGGAAGGCGAGGGCTTCGACTTCGAAAAGACCTATTCGTTCACCGTGGAATCGGACGCCCAGGTACAGGCAAGGGCCACCTTCCTGCAGGAGCAGCTACGCCTGGTCGGTATCCAGACCGACTTTGACCTGGTTGAGACTATAGCCTACCGTACGCAGGAATCGGAAGGTACTTGGGGTGACCTCAAGCCCGGTAATGACACAGTTACCGCCGACGACCCCAATGCCGGCGTCGCTGCCTACTTGCGCTGCGACTCTGAGGGCAACGACTGGACGCCTCCCGCGACGAACTGCGACCAGGCCATCGTTTCGCTGCTGGACCAGGCCCAGACCGAACTGGACCCGGCCAAGAGGCTCGACCTGGCTCACCAGATTGAAATAGCTGCGATGAATCAGTACAGCTCGTTCCCGGTTTACTGGGAGCAGGAAGCCGTGTCCTTCTGGCCTGAGGTCAACGGTTACTCCCACTTCCCGGCGCCGAACGGTTCTTTCCTCAAGTTCATGCACCTTTGGATCGACCCGGCGGACGAGGACAACAGCGACAACGCTGGCCAGATTTCTGGCGTGCCTGGCGGAGCCTAGCCGGCTTCTCCAAACAGTTAAAATCGGATAAGGTTCAATAAACAGGTTGGGCCGCCCACCGCACCGGTGGGTGGCCCACTTTTCAAACCAATTGGATTCCAGAGAAACTATTCGACCTGCGGCATATATCGAATATCGTAATAATTAGTTGCGAACATTATTGAATATAGGGAATTATACTGATTTTTCGTCAATAGCACTTGAAAATGCCTAGGTATCGAATATAATTTCGTGAAACCATAAGCAAAGGAACACCGTAATTTACCGCATAGGACAACCCCGGCGTTCCCAGGCAGCCAAGACCAGCTTCTCACCCGGCACCGGGGAGGTGTTAACCAAATGAGAACATATCTAATCAAGCGATTGTTGCTGTTTGTCCCTACGGCCTTCGGGGTATCAATCTTCATTTTCGTCATGCTTCACACCATACCCGGTGACTACGCAACGGCGTTGCTGCTGGGCGGGGAGCCTGGAGAAGCGTACGACGCGAGTTCGGAGCAGTTCGAGAAGATTCGGGAGCAGCTGGGGCTGCAGGGTTCGCTGCCGCAGCAATACGCCCGCTGGCTGGGGAACTTCTTCCAGGGTGACTTCGGAATTTCCTGGACCAATCGGAAGCCGGTTTGGGACAGGATGGCTCCCAGAATTTTCCTGAGTTTCGAGTTAGGGGTGCTAGCCGTCGGCATTGCGATGATTCTGGGTACGGTGGGCGGAGTTATCTCCGCCGTGCGCCAGGACACATGGGTTGACTACCTCTTAAGAGGCTCGAGTATGACCCTGCAAGCCATGCCGGGGTTCTGGCTGGCGTTGATGGTAATTGCGGGCTTGGTGGCGATATGGGGGTGGAAGCCTCCAATTGAGTACCGCCACCTGTGGGATGACCCGGTGCGCAACCTTTCGGTCTTGCTTCTGCCGGCGTTCCTGGTGGGCTTAAGAAGCTCGGCGGAGATACTGAGGATGACCCGGTCGTCGGTGCTGGAGGTCCTGAGGGAAGATTACGTACGTACCGCCGAGGCCAAGGGCCTTTACCGCTCCAAAATATTGGGGCAGCACGTACTGCGAAACGCGCTGTTGCCCGTGACGACCCTGGCGGGTTTTGAAGTGGTGTTCCTGATGAGCGGACAGGTCATCATCGAGCAGGTCTTTAATTTGCACGGCATTGGCAAGCTGTTCATTCAGGGCGTGGCCGCCCGCGACTACCCGGTAGTCCAGGCCATCGTGATGTTCATCGCCCTGGTGGTGCTGCTGGCTAACCTGGTGGTTGACGTAATGTACGCCTGGCTGGACCCCAGAATCAGGTACGAATAGCTGGGGTAATCAGGCAAGGGGTACCGCGAAGGACACTGAACCAGCTACACCGAAGGAAAAGCTATGACAACTCAGAATGAATCAACCAGCGCCGAGGAGATTCGCCAGAATCTTATCGCCGCAGAACCTCCCCGAAGGCCGGGGATGGGCAAATACATGCTCTATTATTTCCGGCACAAGCTGCTGGGCACAGTGGGGCTGGTAATCGTAGTAGTGATGGTGGTGACGGCGCTGCTGGCCGACTTGATTGCGCCCTTTGCGTATCAGCAGCAGAATTATGAGGACGTATTGACGGCGCCCAACTTCACTTACCTGTTCGGGACCGACAATTTCGGAAGGGACATCTTCTCTCGCATTGTGCATGGGGCCCGTATTTCTATGATGGTGGGGTTCCTGTCGGTGCTGGTGGGTACCGGAATCGGCGCCGTAATCGGGCTGATTTCTGGCTTCTTCATGGGCAAGGTTGACGCCATAGTGCAGCGGCTGGTGGACATGTGGATGTCATTCCCGGATTTGATCCTGGCGCTGACCATTGTGGCGGTATTCGGGAACACGCTGCCTAACGTGATTCTGGCCATCGCAGCCACCATTCTGCCCCGTGGTGTTCGCATTATCAGGTCTGCGACCATCGCTATCAGGGAAATGGACTACACGATGGCAGCCCGCTCGATTGGTGCGTCGGACATCAGGACGATGACGCGGCACATAATGCCCAATACAGTGGCGCCCTTCCTGATTATCATGTCGTCCATGTTTGGAACGGCGATTTTGACGGAGGCGGGCCTGAGCTATCTGGGCCTGGGCATTTCGGAGCCGACGCCATCGTGGGGTCGGATGCTTACCGGACAGGCGGCCCAGTACGCGCCGAGGGCGCCGTGGATTATCGCCTTCCCCGGATTCTTCATCACTATCACCGTGATGGGATTCGCCTTCTTCGGCGACGCTCTTCGCGACCTGTTCGATCCTCGCATGAGGGGTCGCTAAACAGGCACAGCAGGCTTAACCAATTGCAAATTTATTGCAATCTCCCCCGATTCGGGGGAGATTGTTTTGTGGGGCGAGGCAGATGCCGGATGCCCTGTATGAACGGTGATTCCAATCGGTGGGCGATTCACCTATAATGGCCCAGCGAGTCAGACAGACCATATTCGGAGGTACAGGTGCGAAGTATAGATATACATGCCCACGTGACGCCCCAGTCTTACATCAGCGCTATGAAAGGGGGACAAGTCTGGCACGGCGTACAACCCGAACCCCTGGACATAGAGCCCCAGCTGGAGTGGACGCCGGAACAGCGGATCAAGGACATGGACTCGCTGGGCGTGGACGTGCAAGTGGCCTCCACCGGGGCCCAGTTTTACTATTACGGCGGGGATGCACAGGCGGTCGCCGCCATGCACCGCGAGTGCAACGACGAAGTGCACCAGATGACTATTGACCATCCTGAGCGGTTTAGGGGCCTGGCCCAGATTCCGATGCAGGACGTGGATCTGGCCATTGCTGAGCTGGACCGCTGCGTGAACCAGTTGGGGATGGTCGGCGCCATGATTGACGACAAGGTAAACGGCAAGACCTTTGACGAACCGGAGTTTCTGCCGCTTTGGAAGGCCGCCGAACAGATGGGGGCAGTGTTCCTGATTCACCAGGGCGGAGG
Organism: SAR202 cluster bacterium bin22; assembly: GCA_002238505.1. Taxonomy (GTDB): domain Bacteria; phylum Chloroflexota; class Dehalococcoidia; order Lucifugimonadales; family UBA3495; genus Bin22. The sequence continues at coordinate 92,627 of MPMM01000001.1, forward strand.
CACGCTGGTGCGTCCCAGGACCCGCAGTTATCACCTGCCCAACACCATCGGCAACCTGGTGGACCGGGCGGTGACTTTTGCCTCGTTTGTCATGGGCGGGGTGATGGATGCCTGCCCCGACCTGAAGATCTGCCTGGCCCACGGCGGCGGATACGCCTGTTACGGCGTGGGCAGGATGGACCGGAGCTGGGATGTGGGACGTCTCCCGCAGATTCCCCAGCCGCCCAGCGCGTACTTGAGCCGTTTCTACTACGACTGCCTGACCCACAGCGAGTCGGCATTGCGGATGCTCATCGACATGGCGGGCATCGACAAGGTTGTGTTTGGGACTGACTGGCCCTTCGACATGCAGATTGACTGGCCGGTGTCCTGGGTGCTGGGTTTGGAAAGCCTTACCCAGGACGAGAAGGAAGCCATCCTGTGGAAGAACATGGAGAAGCTTCTGGGCATAACCAGCGATTAGATTGTTGGATACAATCCGCTGATGAGTCAAAGGGAGCGGACTGTGACGCAGGCATAGATCCCTCTACACGGAGGAAACATTGCGCAGCATAGATATACACGCACACCTGACCCCGCAGTGCTTCATTCGCGCCATGCGGGAAGGCAGAGAATGGCACGGGGTGAAACCCGGTGAAATGGGCATCGGGCCCAGAAATTCGTGGACGCCGGAACAGCGCATAGACGACATGAACTCGCTGGGCGTGGATGTTCACGTGGTTTCCACGTTCAGTTTCTATTACTACTATGACCGCGACCCTCAGGTAATCCTGCCGATGCACCGGGAGTGCAACGACGAGGTTTACCAGATGACGGTGGACTACCCCGACCGCTTTAAGGGAATGGCCATTATTCCAATGCAGGATGTTAATCTGGCCATCGAGGAACTGGACAGGTGCGTCAACGGGATGGGGTTTGTGGGGGCGATGATTGACGACCACGTCAATGGTAAGACCTACGACGACCCCGAATTTCTGCCACTGTGGAAAGCGGCTGAAGAAATGGGAGCCGTGATGCTGGTCCACCAGCAGGGAGGGCAGACGCTGGTCAGGGACCGGAACCCCAATTATCACCTGCACAACACCATCGGAAACCTGGTGGACCGGGCCGTTACTTTTGCCTCCTTCGTGTTTGGCGGGGTGATGGACGCGTGTCCTGACTTGAGGGTTTGCCTGTGTCACGGGGGCGGATACACCTGCTACGGCGCCGGCCGGATGGATCGGGGCTGGCTGGTGCGGCCGGAGGCGCGGGAACATATCAGCAAGCCCCCCAGCACCTACCTGAGCAAGTTTTACTACGACTGCCTGACCCACAGCGAACCGGCATTGAGAATGCTGATAGACACCGTTGGCATAGACAAGGTCATATTCGGCACCGATTGGCCGGCTGACATGGCCATTGACTGGCCGGTTTCCTGGATTCTGGGTCTGGAGAGCCTGACCCAGGAAGAGAAGGAAGCGATTCTTTACAAGAACCTGGAACAACTGCTGGGCATTTAGCCCCAGGTCCCGGCCGCAGTGTTTAGCGGTGGCCCCGAAATTTTTGAAAAGGTAACTTGATGCGAAGCATTGACATTCACGCCCACTCTACTCCCCAGTGTTTTCAGCGAGCGGTGCTGTCGGGTAATGACTGGCACGGCATGACGTCGGCCGACGGCGAACTGTTCAATCCCCGCAATGCCTGGACTCCGGACCAGCGCATTGCAGACATGAACTCCCTTGGCGTGGACATACAGGTGGTCTCCACCAACGCGGGTTTCTACCAGTACGACAAAGAAGTAGGAGTAAGCACGGCCATAGCGAGGGATTGCAACGACGAAATTTACCAGATGACCATGGACTACCCTGACCGGCTGGCGGGTCTGGCCAACATTCCCATGCAGGACGCCAATGCCGCCATAGCCGAACTGGACCGCGCAGTTAACCAGCTGGGCATGAAGGGCGCCATGATTGGCGACCAGGTCAATGGTAAGACCTTTGACGAGCCGGAGTTTCTGCCCATCTGGCAGGCCGCGGAACAGATGGGGGCGGTAATCTTCATCCACCAGGGCGGCTCCACCATTGGGTCGGAACGGCAGCCCCGCTACCACGTTCGCAACACTATCGGGAATTTGGCCGACCGGGCCGTTACCTTTGCTGCCTTCACTTTTGGCGGGGTGATGGACAAGTGCCCTGACCTGAAGGTATTCCTGGCCCACGGCGGCGGCTACGCCTGCTTTGGCATTGGCCGGATGGACCGAGGCTGGCAGGTACGATCAGAAGCCAGGGCCAATATCGATCAGCCGCCCAGCAATTACTTGGACAAGTTTTACTATGATTGCCTGACCCACAGCGAGCCGGCCCTGCGGATGCTGATTGACTCCGTGGGGATCGACCGGGTTGTGCTGGGCACGGACTGGCCGGCGGATATGAAGATTGACTGGCCGATTTCATGGGTGATGGGCCTGCAAAGCCTGACCCTGGAAGAGAAAGAGGCCATCCTCTGGAAGAATCTGGAAAGTATGCTGGGGCTCTAGATTTACCTGGACCCCGCAGCGCAGGAGCTTGTTACCCATGCGATCAATTGATATTCACGCCCACATTAGCCCCGAAGGGTACATACGGGCACTGGAACAGGGCGAAGACTGGTACGGCATCACGGCCGGCGCAAACTGGTTTCACGAGAGCATTCCCCGTACAACCTGGACTCCCGAACAGCGATTGACCGACATGGACTCGCTGGGCGTGGACGTGCACGTGCTGTCCACAAACGCAATTTTCTATCTCTACGACCAGGACGCAACCAGGGTCGCGGCCATGGACCGCGAGTGCAACGACTATGTGTCCCAGTTGACCAGGGACCACCCCGACCGGTTCGCTGGACTGGCCGCCCTGCCGATGCAGGATGTGGCAGCGTCAGCCACCGAACTGGAGCGGGCGATGACCCAACTGGGCCTGAAAGGGGCCATGATTGACGACAGCGTCAACGGCAAGACCTACGATGCCCCGGAGTTTTATCCCCTTTGGGAAGTGGCCGAACAGACCGGCGCCGTCATCCTGATTCACCAGGGTATGCAGACGGTGGTCGGTGACCGGATTAACCGGTACCACCTGCCCAACACTATTGGAAACCTGGTGGAAAGGGCCATTACCTACTCGTCTTTCGTGTTTGGCGGTGTGATGGACAAGTATCCGGGCCTTCGCATATGCCTTTCCCATGGCGGCGGCTACACCTGTTTTGGCGCGGGACGCATGGACCGGGGCTGGCAGGTAAGGTCGGAAGCGAGGGTCAACATCAACAAGCCGCCCAGCACTTACCTTAACCGGTTCTGGTACGACTGCCTGACCCACAGCGAACCGGGGCTGCGAATGCTGATAGATTCGGTGGGCATTGACAAGGTGCTGTTCGGCACTGACTGGCCCTTCGACATGCAGATTGACTGGCCCGTGTCGTGGGTTCTGGGTCTGGAGAGCCTGACCCAGGAAGAGAAGGAAGCGATTCTTTACAAGAACCTGGAAAACCTGCTGGGGATTTAGCGATAAGTATTGATAGGCCCCCAGCCATAACAGGAGACATACAAATGCGCAGTATAGATATACATGCCCATATTGCTCCGGCGGCGGCATCTCATCTGCCGGAGGGGCAAACCTGGCACGGCTTTACCCGCCAGGAGATGAAGGGGAGACAGTTCCTGGTGCAGGGGGACAAGCGACAGTGGCTGCACCCCGCTTATTCCCTGACGGCTGATGAACGTATTGCCTATATGGATTCGGTCAATGTGGATGTGCATGTGCTGACCACGTGGGTGGGTATGTATAACTACGACCTGCCAGGTGACGTGGGGGCCGGAATAGCCCGGGAGTGCAATGATTATGTCGCTGACCTGACGCGGTCCCATCCAGAACGGTTTGCGGGTATGGCTACGCTGCCGATGCAGGACGTGAACGCCGCAGTTGCCGAACTTGAACGCTCGGTGAACGAATTGGGCCTGAAGGGAGCCCAGATAGCCGATCACGTCAACAACAAGACCCTGGATCACGAGGACTTCTTACCCTTCTGGTCAGCTGCGGAGCAGCTTGGCGCGATGATTTTCTTCCACCAGGAGGGCGACGACACCATAGTGAAGCCCCGGGATACCAAGGGGTGGGCTATCGACAATTCAATCGGGAATCTGTCTGACCGGGTGGTGACTTTTGCCACCCTGGTGTTTGGCGGCGTGCTGGACCGGTTTCCTGACCTGAAGGTGTGCCTGGCCCACGGCGGCGGCTTTACGTGCTTTGGGGCAGGACGGATGGACCGGGGCTGGCAGGTCCGGTCTGAAGCGCGGGAGCTGGGAGCCAACATCCCCAGCACTTACCTGAACAAGGTCTATTATGACTGCCTGACCCACAGCGAAGCGGTGCTGCGGTACATGATCGACTCAGTCGGGATTGACCGCATTTTCCTGGGCAGCGACTACCCTTACGACATGGGAATCGATGAGCCTACGGAATGGGTTAACAGCCTGGAGAGCCTGAGCCAGGACGAGAAGGAAGCTATTCTGTGGAAGAACCTGGAGAGGGTGCTGGGAGTGTAGCTGGACAAGACTGAAAGCTATGCTGGCCTGACAGCCAGGCACGTTTCCGGTGGTCTTTGCGAAAGGGCGCTGGCCTGTTGCGGAGTTTGGTTGGGTGGGAAATTGCTGGTATTATAGCGCCATCCTGAATATAGGAAAAACGGAGGAATACAATGCTTGAAGATCCCATCAGGCTCAAGAACATTAACCACATTACCTACAACGTCAAGGACAAGGACGCGGCGCTGAAGTGGTACGAGGACGTGCTGGGATTGAAGCAAATTCCCAAGATGGTCAACAGCGACCACCTTTACTGGCTGCAACTGCCCAGTGGCGCCATGGTACATATCATCGAAAATCCAGAGGCGCCTTCCGCGCCGTCTCACCACACGGCCTTTGAAGTGGACGACATTGAGGCCTCCCACCAGTATTTCAATGGCAAGGGCATTGAGACCACGGACATTCAAACGCGGAACGACGGCCAGCGGGCCTTCTACATTAACGACCTGGACGGTAACCGGATAGAGCTATGCACGGTTTCCGGATTCGGCGTGCTGGTGTAACCGACTCTTGAGCCGCAAGATTCTGAGCTAATTTCCGAGGCCCTCTCGGAGAAGGAGAACAGGGTATGAAGCTTGCCTTTTTTGACGATTTCAAGCTGGGCGTGGTCAAAGGCGACAACGTGGTGGACGTTTCGTCCGCAGTGAGTGGCGTGCCCCACACCTCGCCTCATGACCTGATAAACCGGGTGATCGAGGGGTTTGACGGCCATCGGGCTGGCATCGAGGCTATAGTCAATGCCGAAGCCGGGAGTCCCCTGAGCTCGGTGCAATTGCGCCCGCCACTGCCCAAGCCGTACACCATTGTGTGCATGGCGGTCAATTACATGGAAGACGGCACCCGCGACGAACCAGCGCCGATTAATGCCTTCCTGAAGTCGCCGCACTGTGTCGTTGGTCCAAACGACACGGTGGTGCTGCCCGACATTCCCGCTACCATCTTTGAGTTCGAGGCGGAGATGGCCTTTGTTATCGGCAAGCGGGCGGAGTTCGTAAAGCAGGAAGACGCATATGATTACATCTTCGGCTACCTGAACTTCATTGACGGGTCAGCCCGCGGCGTGCTGCCGCCGGGCAATACCTTCTACCAGATGAAGTCCCGCGCGACCTTCTGCCCCATTGGTCCGTATATAGTAACGGCTGATGAGTTTACCGATCCCTTGAACCGGCAGGTGGTGCTGAAGGTCAATGGCGAAGTGAAGCAGAACTACAATACCGACGATATGGCCCACAAGATTCCGAGGATCATGGAATGGGTCACGTCCATACATCCCCTGGAGCCGGGCGACATCGTGGCGACGGGCACGAACCACCGCGGCCTTAGCGCCCTGATGGACGGGGACGTTCTGGACCTGGAGTGCGAGGGGCTGGGCAACCTGCACCTCAACTTCAAGGATGACTTGAAGCGTACGTGGGCGAGGGAAACCCGGCTGGACCGCCAGAGCCAGGGGCATGACACGACGACTCCCCAGCTGACGGGCAAGTACGCCTAGCGCTTGCGCGCCGGGTGGCCCCAAGAGTAGCCAGTGAATAAGCAACAGGCCTCCGGTTAAGTTCCGGAGGCCTGTTGTATTTCATGGCTGGCAACAGGTTGTGTGGCGAAATCGCTGATGGCGTCTGTTGGCAAAGGTGGGAGAGGAAGTGGCGTCCCAGGCAGGATTCGAACCCGCGACCCGCTGCTTAGAAGGCAGCCGCTCTATCCACTGAGCTACTGGGACTCTGGTGTGTCCGAAATCGGGATTGAAACGGACCGGACCGGCCTTTCAATCTTACGAAGCCCTTAATTGGGTGTCAAGGCAGCCGGCGTTAGGATAGAATAGTGGGGCCGAGTGAGAGATGCGGCCTTGCAAGAGGATCAGGAGAAGCAAACCGAGTATGGTTCAGGACAATCAGCCAATCCGCGTGCTGGTAGCCAAGCCGGGCTTGGACGGCCATGACCGAGGGGCCAAGGTAATAGCCCGGGCATTGCGGGACGCGGGGATGGAGGTCATTTACACTGGCATCCGACAAACGCCGGAGATGATAGTGCAGGCGGCGGTACAGGAGGATGTGGAAGTTCTGGGATTGAGCATACTGTCCGGCGCGCACATGGAGTTGATGCCGGAGATTATGCGTCTGCTCAGCGAACAGGACATGGAGGATGTGCTGGTTGTGCTGGGAGGAATAATTCCGGAAGAAGACCGGCAGCCGCTTTCTGATATTGGCATTGATGCCGTGTTTGGGCCCGGGGCATCGACCCAGGGCATCGTTGACTATATTCACGAGGAAAGGCGGAGGACGTGACTCTGCCAGCAATTGTGGGCGGCTGTCCTGCGCCGGCGGGTTACTTGTACGTGCGGACCTGCGTCCTGATTTGGGTCGCGGCTGTTGGCAGGGCAATGTGAAAGTTTCGTTAAAGGAACAGGATGAGGCTTCCGGGCTTGACAGTCACCCGAGTACGGCACGTATAATTTACCCTAATTTGCTGGGCCGGCGTAATAGTCGGCTTTAGTTTCTTATACCCAGGTATGGCAGACCGTTCCCGGGCCCGACTTTAACAATTGATGCAATACAACGTAGCGCAATTACTCAAGGAATCTACCGGAGCAGTTCGGCGGGTCGTGGTAGAAGGGGAACTGGCATTGCCGGAGGGCACGTCAGCCTTCTATGATGGCAGGATAGAGTTGCTGAGAACCCATCAGGGACTGCTGGTCAGGGGTACGGTTGCTGCTACGGCGCCCCTGGGCTGCGGCAGATGCCTGAATGATTTTGCCAGCCCCTGCCACATAGAGGTGGAGGAAGAGTTTTTCCCGGTGGTAGATGTCAATACCGGCAGGCGAACGGAAATGCCGTGGGACTATGACGGAACCACCATTGATGAAAGCCACGTCCTGGATTTGTCCGAGGTATTACGGCAGTGCACCATAGCGGCCCAGCCTATAAAGCCGCTTTGCAGCGAGGATTGCCAGGGGCTTTGCCAGGAATGCGGCGTGGACCTGAACGAGAGCGAATGCGTGTGTGGCGGCGCTGCCATAGATCCCCGGTGGGAAGCGCTGGCAGCCTTGCTTAAACAGCCAGAAAGTTGAGAGGAACCTGAACCATGGGTGCAGTACCAAACAAGAAAGTTACGCGGGCCAGGCGGGGAAGGCGATTGACTTCGTACAAGTTGAAGCCTCTTCACCCTGCGCGCTGCCAGCGGTGCAATACCGCGAAGTTACCTCATGCCGCGTGTCCGCAATGCGGCTACTACCGTGGACGCCAGGTAGTAGGCGCGGGAATGTAGCCCCCATATCCATGAGCCGCACGCCCTTCCCGCGGGAAGGGCAGTCTTACGAGTGCGGCATATCCTCCGGAATAGTTTGCTGTAGTGTAGTGGCGAATTGGGTTGAGGATAGAGTCTATGGCGATGACGCAGGAAAATCGAGAATTCTCATATGTATTCCCAGGCCAGGGATCCCAGAGCGTGGGAATGGGACTGGAGCTATACCAGTCTTCTCCGGCGGCCAGGGAAGTATTTGAAGAAGCTGACGATAGCCTGGGCTTCTCCTTGTCCAGGCTGATCTTTGAAGGTCCATCACGGGAGTTGCAGGACACCATGAATTCCCAGCCGGCAATTATGGTTGTCAGCATCGCGTGCTGGAAGGCGTGGGAAGAGTATTTGGGCTCCCAGAGTCCCAGGCCCATTTCGGTGGCGGGACACAGCCTGGGTGAGTACACCTCGCTGGTGGTTGCCGGCGTTATTGGCTTTGGCGACGGCGTTAGGCTGGTACGGGAGCGAGGCCGGTTGATGCATGAAGCATCGGAAGTCCGCCCGGGCGGCATGGCGGCCATAATCGGCCTGGATGAACTGGCCTTTGAGCACATTTGTGCCGAGACCGGGGTGGAACTGGCCAACGTCAACAGCGACGATCAGGTGGTAATCAGCGGCGACAAAATTGCGGTGGCCCGGGCGATGGACCTGGCAACGGCCAGGGGAGCCAAAAAGGCGGTGCCACTGAAGGTGAGCGGCGCCTTCCACTCTTCATTGATGGGCCACGCACAGCAGGGACTGGTTGAAGCCATAGCCGACTTGGAAATGTCGGATCCGGAGATTCCTATTGTTGCCAACTCCCTGGCGACTCCGGTGACTACAGTAGAGGATGTCCGCAACGAATTGACAGAAGGGTTGTGCCACTGTGTCAGATGGAAGCAGTCGGTACGCTACATGGTTGATTCCGGCGCGTCCCATTTTGCTGAATTTGGCCCCAGCCGGGTTTTGTCGAGCCTGATCAGGCGAATCGACCGGGATGTTGAGGCCTTTACCCTGTCCGACTCGTCTTCCATTGAGAAGGCGGTAGTAGAAGTCCAGGACGGAATCAAGGAATAACAGGCACCCTCCTTTATCTGGTGACTATGCCAAAGGTAATTACCAGGGACCCCCGAAGCCTGGCCAGAACGGTTGTGTTGCAGGCCGGGTTTGCCAGCGATTTGCGGGGGAGGGTCGATGGTAATTCGGCCCTGGAGTGGCTGTTAGAAGAGAATAGGGTCCGGTCGAAAGACATCGACAATGTGCTGGCCCTTTCCCGAGACCTGCTACACGGGCTGCAGGAAAGGCAGCAGGAACTGGACCGGTTGATTCAGAATTACGCTCCGGCCTGGCCAGTCCACTTGTTATCGCCCATAGACCGCAATATACTGCGCATTGCGCTTTACGAATTGCTTTACCATCCAGTTACTCCCGCCAAGACTGCCGTCAACGAAGCTGTGGAGCTTGCCAAGGTGTTTGGCAGTGAAAGCTCGGCGAGGTTCGTCAATGGTGTGCTGGGCACGGCCATGACGGAACTGTCCAGTGGAGAACTGAACCAGGAAAAACTCGCTTCCGAAGGGAGATGACCTCTTGGCCACCGTTATTGAACGAGTAAGAACGATTGTTGTAGATAAATTAGGTGTTGACGAGGAAGACGTAGCAGAAACTTCTTCCTTTGTGGACGACTTGAACGCAGACTCACTGGACCTGGTGGAACTGATTATGGCTTTTGAGGAGGAGTTCTCCACCGACGACAACCAGGTGGAGATTTCCGACGACGATGCTGGTAACATCCAGACTGTAGGAGATGCTGTCACTTACCTGGTAGAGCACGGTGTCTCTGACGAATAGTCCGGTCAAGTCGCTTTCCCTAGCCAGCGGTCAGATAGCCGATGCCCGCCCCCGTTCGGCTGTGATCTCCTTGACCATCTGTAGGACCCCTTGTGTTTGGCGAATCGCTGTCGTGCCGCGTAATGCTTTGAACTCGCCATGAACAGTCTGGAAGAGATTGCCCAGCTGGTTTACCGGTGCACTAACTGTGAACTGCACCAGGGACGTACCAATGCTGTGCCTGGCGAGGGCTCACCGGAAGCTGAGGTAATGTTCATCGGTGAGGGTCCCGGGGCACAGGAAGACCGGCAGGGCCGTCCTTTCGTAGGTCCGGCGGGCCAGTTCCTTGATGAACTCCTTGCCTCCATTGGCATGAACCGGGGGCAAGTTTACATTGCCAATATGGTGAAGTGCCGACCGCCGCAGAACAGAGACCCTCTCCCAGCGGAGGTAAGGGCTTGCGGAGCCTACCTCGACAGGCAGATTGAGTTGCTTGATCCCAGCCTGATTGTAACTTTGGGCAGATTTTCCCTGGCGCGTTTCTTTCCCGGAGAAAGCATCAGCCGGGCCAGGGGCAGGGTACGAGAGAAAGACGGCAGGCGCATTTTTCCGATTATGCATCCCGCTGCGGCCCTTTATCGTCGCGAGATGCGCGGCTCGATCATGGAGGACTTCCAGCGCATTCCGGAAATACTGGCACAGGCGCGGCAGCAGCCCCTGGAAGGCGAGATTACCCGGGAAGAAGAGACGCCTCCACCCGAACAGCTTTCACTTTTCTAACTTCAAAACTTCAGGATTTTGGAACCGGTTTGAACCACACTTTACGCGTTATTCCCCTCGGCGGACTCGGCGAAATAGGCAAGAACATGATGGCCCTGGAATGCGGCGACGACATTGTCGTTGTCGATTGCGGGGTTCAGTTTCCCACCGAAGACATGCTGGGAGTTGACTTGATCATTCCCGATGTTTCTTATCTGGTGGAACGAAGCGACCGGGTGCGGGGGATTCTGATAACCCACGGTCACGAAGACCACATAGGCGCCCTGCCGCACATACTGCCGCAGCTGGAAGTGCCGGTATATGCTCCCAAGCTGGCCCACGGTTTGATCGCGGTAAAGCTCCACGAGAGGCGGGCCACGAGAGAGATGTCGGCCCACCCCATCGAACCAGACGTAGATTATGCATTTGGGGATAACTTCAGCGCCCGCTGGTTCCGGGTGTGCCACAGCATTCCTGATGCCATGGGGATTGCGCTTACTACGCCACTGGGCACGGTGATCCACACCGGCGACTTCAAGATAGACCACACGCCGGTGGATGGACACACCATTGACCTGACGACACTGGCCCGGTATGGCGAAGAAGGGGTGCTGCTGCTGTGCTCCGATTCCACCTACGCTGAAGTGCCTGGATACACTCCTTCCGAGGCGACTCTGGGAGATGCCCTGGACCGGGCCATTGGCGGCGCGCCGGGACGGGTGATGGTGGCGACATTTGCTTCCCTGATTTCCCGGGTGCAGCAGGTTGCCGATGCCGCTGTCCGCCACAACCGAAAGCTGGCAATAGTAGGCCGCAGCATGGCCGACAACGTCAGCATGGCATCAGAGATGGGTTACCTGAACATACCGGCGGGAACGCTAGTGAGCCTGGGCGAAATTCGCAGTTACCCGCCCGAGCAAGTAGTCCTGATAACCACCGGCAGCCAGGGGGAGCCCACATCGGCGCTGGTCAGAATTGCCAACCAGGACCACCGGGATGTCTCGGTAATGGAAGGAGACACCGTGGTTATTTCTGCCACACCCATTCCGGGGAATGAGTTGCTGGTCAGCAGGACCATTGATAACCTGCTGCGGCAGGGCGCTCATGTCCTTTATGACCGTATTTCCAAGGTGCACGTGCATGGCCACGCCAGCCAGGAGGAATTGAAGATGATGCTCAGCCTGACCCGGCCGCGCTACTTTGTGCCGGTGCATGGGGAATACCGGCATCTGATGGCCCACGCCAGGCTGGCCTGGGACATGGGCCTGGCAGAGTCGGGCATATTTGTGCTGGAAGATGGCGATGTTCTGGAGTTGAGCGAGAACGGCGGGAAGGTTGTCGAGAGTGTACCTGCTGGGCCAATCCTGATCGACGGTCCCATCGCCCGGGACCAGGACAGCGAGGTGTTGCGGGAACGCAAGGCATTGGCTCGAGATGGCGTAGTGGTGGTGGTGGTGTCTGTGGACGGTCACACCGGTCTGCCGGTTTCACCGGCGAAGGTTCTGGCCAGCGGCTTCATGGAGAGTTGCGAAACCGAAGACCTTTTCCCCAGGCTGGCCGAAACTGTTGACGAGCTGATCCAGGAAAAACAGGACCTGATGGGCGAACCGGACCGGATCAAGAACCTGATACGGGAAGCTTCCGGCCGCTTTATACGGACCGAGGCCCGCAGGCGGCCAACCATCGTCCCCGTGCTGCTGGAAGTCTAGATTACTGTTTTACCCGGGTTCAACCTCCGCTCTTCTACTACAAGCGGCTTCCAGACTTCAACTGCTGGCCACACAGGTTCGCCGCAGCGTACCTATCCAGGCGGAATCGGCTTTGGAGAATTCCCGAAAGGCGGACACGAAAGGTTTCAGGTCTGCCCCGGCGAATGTAAACCACCTGATTGGGAATGCCGTCCAGGCTCAGTGAAGGTGGCAGCAGCTCCAAGGTCACACCTTTTTGACTTTTCCCCATCAACGGGGATGGTCAATTGAGGTCGCCTTCGGTCTTTCTCCCTTTCCCGGGGGCGGTAAAGTCTCCAAAACTTACGCCGGTTCCGCTACGGCTTTTCCCTAAGCATCAGGTACCATTTATTTGCAATTTTTATTATTGTTATTTAGGGGGGCACTATGGCGGATATAGCTCGGCCTCTGCGCCGATCCCGTGCTTCGTCCGGGGGCGCCAGATTCTGGCCTCGCTTATTCCTCGTCCTGGATGTAATGATAGTGGTCGCCGTCGCGGCAGCGGCTGGGGCCATGTTCTGGCTGTATCCGGAGGTGTGGTCCCAGTTTTATACCGGCCTGGGTTATGGCTGGATACCTGCCCTGATGTGGAGCGGCGGCGCGCTGGTGACTTTGCGTTACCGCGCGGGATCGTTGGTCAGGTCCTGGAATCTGTGGCTGGCTGGCGCAATTGCCGCGACTCTCAGCATAGGAATATTGTCCTTCTTTGATGCCAGTTACGGGCCGCTGGCTTTCGTCGGCATGGCCGGGCGCTGGGGCAATGCTGCCATGGGCGATTCTATGGTGTGGGGTTTGGCCCGACTGGCGCCCCTGGTCGTGGTACTGCCGCTGCTGCTTTCGGCGCGCAAGGCAGGACGGGGTTACTGGCTGACTCTGTCTTATACCGGTAAAGGCCTCTGGCTGGCGACGCTTTACACGGCCTTGGGCGTAGCATATGTCGCAAGCGCCATCGGCCGGGGTATAGCTTCCCTTTTCCGTAGCGAAACCCGTCCCCGCTGGATTACCGCAACGGTCAGCAGCCCGGTGCGGCTGTTCAGGGGATTGACCGGCAGTTCCGGTCGGAAGGCGCAGCCTGTTGTTGCTGAAGTTTCGGCGCCTGTGATGGATGAACATGAGGATCCTTCACCGGATGCCAACCAACCGTCTTCGCCAGCTTCGTTTTCCAGTGGCTCCAAGTGGAAACTTCCATCACTGGATTTGCTGGCGCCGGCGGAGATGCGCACCGTGGACGACAGGCCCCTCAAGGAGATGGCTGAGAATATTGAGAACGCCCTGGCAGACCACGGCGTGCAGGTAGAGGTTGCCGACATCAAATCGGGGCCTCGAATTGTCCGGTTCGGATTGCAGCCGGGTTGGGTGGAGAAAAGGGGAGCGGCCAAGGAAGGCGAGGCTCCTTCCGCGCAGAGTCGTGTGAAAGTTCAGAGCATCCTGGCCAGGGAGCGGGATCTGTCCCTGGCAATAAGTTCGCCGAGCGTACGTTTCGAGCAGGTACCGGGAGAGGCGCTGCTGGGGCTGGAAATTCCTACGCCGTCGCCCAGCAAGGTCACTATGCGCGAGATTATGGACGGGCAGGACTTCCGGAAAATTGTTACCAAGGGCGGGCTACCGATAGCCCTGGGAGCCGACGCCGGCGGAGACCCGGTGGCAATGGACCTGGCCGCGTTGCCCCACATGATGATCGCGGGTGCCACCGGAAGCGGCAAGAGCGTTTGCATCAACTCCATCGTGGCGTCAATGCTGCTGACCAAGCCACCGGACCAGCTTCGTATGCTGATGGTGGACCCCAAGCAGGTGGAACTGACGCCCTTCAACGGAATACCCCACCTGGTGCTGCCCGTAATAACGGAAGTTGACGAAGTTAGTCCCATGCTGCGGGGTCTGATCCGGGAAATGACCCGGCGCTACAAGAGCATGGCTGAAATTGGGACGCGGAACATCAGCGGGTACAATGCCAAGTCCAAAGACCCGATGCCATACCTGGTGTTGATTGTGGACGAACTGGCGGACCTTATGCTGGTTGGCGGCTTCGAGATCGAGCAGTCCCTGGTACGCCTGGCCCAACTGGGCAGGGCTGCTGGCATACACCTGGTGCTGGCTACTCAGCGCCCTTCGGTCAAAGTGGTTACCGGTCTGCTCAAGGCCAACATTCCATCGAGAGTGGCGTTTGCTGTGGCTTCTCAGGTGGACGCCAGGGTAATCCTGGACTCAGTGGGAGCGGAAAAGCTGCTGGGCAAGGGCGACATGCTGCTGCTCAATAACGATGCTCCCAAGCCGAGGCGGGTGCAGGGTACGCTGGTGCTGGACGACGAAATTGAGAAGCTGGTAGGGTTCTGGCTGGACCAGAAGGGTCCGGCTCTGCCTCCCATAAACCTGGAGGACGATGTGGAGGACGGAGAACTTGGAGACAGCGTGGACGAGACCCTGGTGGACCGGGCCCGGGAACTGGCACTGCGAAATCCGCACCTAACTTCTTCGCTGCTGGAGCGGCGGCTGAAGATTGGCGGCAATCGAGCCGAGCAGATCATCGAGGTTCTCGAGGACGAAGGTTTGCTGATTCCGCGTTAAGACTTAATCTGAGAGCCTTACCGAGCAATTCGACGATTATGGTATTATGGGGCCTGCCGAGCGAAAAGCCGGTGCAGACCCCATTTGCTTTTGGGCCGGTTGCCTCCATTGTTGATTGACCTCCATACCCATAGCTACCCCAAGTCGGACGACAGTTTCGTTAGCGCAGATGATTTGATAGACCGGGCCAAGGCCCTGGGTCTGGACGGGATATGCCTGACTGAGCATGATGAGTTCTGGCCCCATGACGAAGTCAAGGCCCTCTCAAAGAGGCATGAATTCCTGGTACTGCCGGGAAGCGAAATCAATACTGATGCGGGTCACATACTGGTATTCGGGCTGAAGGAGTACGTTTTCGGGTTGCACAAGCCGGGATTCCTGCGCCAAAGGGTAAACCTGGCTGGCGGTGTGATGATTGCTGCTCACCCCTATCGCCGACGCTACCTTTCCGACCCTGGTAAGGACCCAGATGCCCGGGCAGAGATGCTGCAGCGGGCCCTGGCGGACGACTTTTTTCTGATGTGCGACGCCATTGAGGGACGCAACGGACGGGGCCGCGAGGACGAGAACAACTTTTCAAAAGATTTGGGAAATGCTTTCGTGCTGCAATCCACCGGGGGCAGCGATGCCCACCGCATCCACCAACTGGGAACGGTGGCTACCCGATTTGAAAATCGAATCGAAAGCCTGGATGACCTGGTGAGGGAGATAAAACAAGGGCGATTTGAGCCGGAAGTGATGCAATAGGCCTGGGCGCAAGGAGTATGGCGGCGACGTCGCCAAGAGCGATCCAGAGCAGAAATCGGGCGGGCATGGCAGAGACTATGGCTGAAGTACTGAGAGTAGAAAACCTGCGGGTAGAGTTTGAGACCAACGCGGGACAGGTTAAGGCCCTGAATGGCGTGAGTTTCAGCCAGGAAGAAGGGCAAATCTATTGCGTCGTGGGCGAGAGCGGCGCGGGCAAGAGTACCCTGGCCCTGGCGATTATGGGTCTGCTGCCCAATTCGGCCACCCTGGTAGAGGGCAGCGTTTCCTTCAATGGTGTGGATCTGATGAGGGCAAACACCGACTACATGCGCAGCATACGGGGCAAGGAAATCACCATGGTGTTCCAGGATGCGCAGACTGCCCTGAACCCGGTACAGACCGTGGGCTCTCAACTGGAAGAGGTGATCCTTAACCACACCAACCTTTCTGCCCGGCAAGCTAACCGGATGGCGCAGGATGTGCTGCGGGACCTGGGCCTGCCGGACCCTCGCCGGATCCTGGGGGAGTATCCTTTCAACCTTAGCGGCGGAATGTGCCAGCGGGTAATGATTGGTATAGCCCTGGTGCTGCAGCCTAAGCTCTTGATAGCCGACGAGGCTACTTCGGGGTTGGACGTTACCCTGCAGGCGGAGATACTCGACCGGCTGAAGCGGCTGTGCCGAGACTTGAAGTCGGCCGTGCTGCTGATTACCCACGATATGGGAATTGTGGCGCACATGGCGAATCGCGTGGGCGTATTATATGCGGGCAGCCTGGCGGAGACGGCCGATGTTATACCCCTGTTCAAGGAACCTCGGCACCCCTACACCTGGTCGCTGATCCAGTCCCTGCCCAGGCTGGACGATGCGGGGCGGAGACTTCAACCGCTGCGGGGAAGTCCGCCGGATATGATAAATCTGCCGGAGGAGTGCGCTTTTCTGCCCAGGTGTCACAAGGCCCTCAGCCAGTGCCGGCTGAATCCCAGCCCCCCGCTGGAAGAGGTGGCGGAAAACCACTCGGTGGCCTGTTTCAACCCGATAACTGAATAGTATCGGGCGTCGGCGTTTTACTAAGTCCGCCTGCCGCGTCCGGCGGGCCGACCTCCACCGCCCGAGGGGGGCGAGGCCAGGTCAACCACCAGCATTTCCAGGGCCAGATCTTCCGAATCCACGCGACCGGTCTTGAAGGCCAGGTCGGCCTCCAGCAGCCTTTGGTACCGTCGGTCCAGGTCGGGCCAGGAGTTGCGCCGGGCCTGTTCCGCAGTCTTGCGGGCTACGAAGGGGGGAACACCCAGCTTTCCCGCCAGTTCCTGAGGAGACACTTTCTGATCGGTCCAGTACCGGGCCAGGCAGACGAGCCTCAACTGGCGTTCCACCATGCTGATGATGTAGGGCAGGGCCGCTCCATCCTGCCGCAACCTTTGCAGCAGGCGCAGGGCCACGTCGGGACGACCTTCGATCATTGCGTCCACGGCGTTAAATATGCTGGCCTCGCGAACCTGAGCCACCATCTCCTGGATGTCATGCTCCTCAATATTGCGTCCGGTGGCGTAAAGGGAGAGTTTTTCCAGTTCGCGGTCGAGGGTCCACAGATCGTTGCCGACCAGGTCGGTCAATGTCTTGATGGCTGCCGGGCTGATGCCCGTCCCCTTGTGCTGTGCCATTTCACGAACGTAGCGGGCGAGGTTCTCGCCTGTGGGCGGCTGCAAGTGCTGGGCGAGGGTTACGGGCCGCAGGGACCGAAGGAGGGGATTACTGTCGGAAAGGGCATCGTCAATAAGAAACAGCAGCGTGGTTTCGGGCATCAAGGGGATCGCTGTAGCGAGTTTGTCCCACTCGCCGAGGGAACGGGAACCGCGGCCGCGGCCGCCCCTGGTTTCCAGGGTAGCCAGCAGGCCGGTGACCAGGACCAGGCGGCAGGTGTCCATAAAGGGCAGGGCGTTGCACACGGCCAGAAGATCGGAAAGGTTTAACTGGCCTCCGGTTAATAGATGCCGGTTGGCTTCCAGCAATTCGTCAGCGCCGGACTCGGCCGTCAGCTGCTTCAATTGCTGGGAAACGAGGAAACTGTCGCCGTAAATCAAGTGGGCTGGCACAGGGCCTCCCGCAGAAATTCCATGGAGTGCCGCTGGGGACTATTTGTTGGGACGCTCTACCAGTTCGGTGAGAATGCCGAATACGGAACGGGGATGGATGAATGCGATATCGCCGGAAAGTCCCTCCCGGGGTTCCCTGTCAATTAGCTGGAGGCCCAGTTCGTCAACTATCTGGATTTTTCCGGGGAGGTCCTGGACGTAGAAAGCCAGGTGGTGTAGACCCTCGCCCCGCCGTTCGATGAAGCGACCGATGGTGGTGTCGGAAGAAGTTGGCTCCATCAGTTCCAGCCGGGTCTGGCCCACCTGGACCAGGGCTCCGCGAATGCCCTGGTCGTCCAACTGTTTCACTTCAGCCGGAGGGGCGCCGAACACCTGGCTGAAAAGCTGGAGGGCGGCGTCAATGTCCTTAACGGCAATGCCCACGTGGTCAATGTAATCAACGGTGCAAACCTGGCTGTTGTTCAAATTGTGACTCCTAGCTCTGGGCGGCGTTTCTTTTACAAAGTGTTACCAAGGCTAATCGCTGGATGGATACGCTAACTGGAAAGGAACATCTGGTCGTATGTTATCGCCAGTGGAATAGCGTCTTAAGTTTAGCCGCTCCTCGCTGGTTAAATTGGGTACTGGGCCAGGGTTTGCCGGGCTATGAGAAGCCGCTGGACTTCGGATGTGCCCTCATAGATGGTGGTGACCCGGGCGTCACGGAAAAGCCTTTCCACCGGGGAGTCCTTGAAGTAGCCGTAGCCGCCGTGGATCTGGACTGCCTTTGAGGAGACGTCAACGCACATTTCCGAGGCAATGAGCTTGGCGATGGATGCCTCGTTGATGTAGTCCTGGCCGTCGTCCTTCAGGGTGGCGGCCTGCATGGTGCAGGTGCGGGCGGCGTGGACTGAAGCGGCCATATCGGCCAGCATGAACTGTACCGCTTGGTGCTGGGCGATGGGGCGTCCGAAGGACTCCCGCTGCTGGGCATACCGCACCGCTTCCTCCAGTGCCGCCTGCCCAATGCCCACGCACTGGGCCGCGATCATTATGCGGCTGGAATCCAGGATTTCCATAGCGTAGCGGAAGCCCCGGCCCTCCTCGCCCAGGAGGTTTTCGCCGGGAACGGGGGTGTCCTGGAAAACGATCTCGTTGGTGCTGGAAGCCCGCATACCCATCTTGCCGTGGAGAGGGGTGACCGTCATGCCGGGAGCGCCCTGGGGTACGACGAAGGCGCTGATGCCACGGTAGCCCTGGGAGCGGTCCTGGTTGGCGAAGACGACCATGGACTCGGCCACGTCGGCATTGGTGATGAACATCTTGCTGCCGTTGAGGAACCAGGTGCCATCACGCTGCTGGGCGGTGGTCTGCAGGGCCGCCGCGTCGGAACCCCCGCCGGGTTCGGTAAGGGCCCAGGCAGCCACACCCTTGCCCGATGCCAAAGACGGGATGAACCTCGACTTCTGCTCTTCGTTGCCGAACCGGTAAATGGTGCTGGTGCCCAGGGACAGGTGAGCGATGAGGCCGGTGCTGGCGGCGGAATCGCCTCGGGCGACCTCTTCCATGACGATGGCAACCTGGCGGTACCCGCCGCCTCCGCCGCCATAGACCGGGTCGATGGCGATACCGGTCAGACCCAGCCGAGCCATGCCATTCCAGTTCTGCCAGTCAAATTCCTCCAGTTCGTCAACTTCGCGGGCGCGGGGGGCCAATTCCCGATCGGCGAAGTCCCGTACCAGGGTTTGAAGCATTCGTTCTTCTTCGTTAAGCATGGGGTCGGGCATGGTGTTACTCCTTTAGTTCCTCCACCGAATCGGCTGGCGGAGCGGCAGTCCGGTACTTAGTCTGAGATTGGGTATAGTGCGGTAGTGGGGTTCCGCAAGCGGACTAGAAGGCTAACTCCCCCTGCTGTTCGCCGAATACGGTGCGGAAGACCTGGCAAATTTCCCCCAGGGTACAATAGTTCTCGATGCACTCCAGGGTTGCCGGTATGGTGTTGTCCTGGGTGCGGGCAACCTCTTCCAAACGGGCCAGCGATGCCTTGACCTGGACGTTGTCACGGGACTTGCGCAACCTGGACAGGCCCTCCGCCTGCTGGCGAGCTACTTCAGGGTCCACTCGCAGGAGGTTGGCCAACGGGGGAGTTTCGGTGACATAGCGGTTGACTCCGACCACGGTGCGGTCACCGGCATCAACTTCCCGCTGGTGGCGGTAGGCTGACTCGCCAATTTCCCGAACCTGGAAGCCCTGCTCAATGGCTGAAACCGCGCCGCCCTGGCGGTCGATTTCGTCGATGTACTCCAGGCCCCGCTGTTCGAGCTGATCGGTCAGATTCTCGACATACCAGGAACCGCCGAGAGGGTCCACCACGTCGGCTACACCGCTCTCGTGGGCAATGATCTGCTGTGTGCGCAGGGAAAGCTGGGCCGACTCCTCGGTGGGCAGGCCAAGCGCCTCGTCCCGGGAGTTGACGTGGAGCGACTGGGTGCCGCCCAGGATGGCTGCCATGGCCTGAACCGTGCTGCGGATAACATTGTTGTCGGGCTGCTGGGCGGTAAGGGTTACGCCGGCGGTCTGAGTGTGAAAACGCAGCATCTGGGAGCGGGGGTCGCTGGCGCCAAAACGGTCCCTCATGATGGCAGCCCACATGCGGCGGGCGGCGCGGTACTTGGCCACCTCTTCCAGCAGGTTGTTCTGGGCCACGAAGAAGAAGGACAGGCGAGGCGCGAAGTCGTCCACCTTCAGGCCGGCGTCCACTGCGGCCTGCACATAGGCAATGGCATTGGCGAAGGTGAAGGCCAGCTCCTGCACTGCGGTGGCGCCGGCCTCCCTCATATGGTAGCCGCTGATGCTGATGGTGTTCCAGCGGGGAATGTTTTCGGCGCAGTATTTGAACACATCCACCACCAGCCGCATGGACGGACGGGGCGGGTAGGAGTAGGTGCCCCGTGCGATGTATTCCTTGAGGATGTCGTTCTGCAGGGTACCGCTTAGCTGGTCCTGGCTGACCCCCTGCCTCCTGGCAGCGGCGATGTAAAGGCACAGGAGCACGGAGGCGGTAGAGTTGATGGTCATGGAAGTGCTGACCCGGTCCAGGGGGATGCCGTCGAACAGGGTTTCCATGTCCTCAAGGCTGCAAATGGGTACGCCTACCTTGCCCACCTCGCCCCGGGACTGGGGCGCGTCGGAGTCGTAGCCGATCTGGGTTGGAAGGTCGAAGGCTACGGATAGGCCCGTCTGTCCTTGATCCAGCAAATAACGGTAGCGGTGGTTGGTAGCGGCGGCGGTGGCATACCCCGAGTACTGGCGCATAGTCCAGACGCGCCCCCGGTACATGTTGGGCTGGACCCCCCGGGTATAGGGGTATTCTCCAGGAAACCCGATATCGGCCATTTCCCCGTCGCTGCTGGGTGGAGCGTAAATAGGTTCGATGGGGATGCCACTGTCGGTCTGGAACTGTTCCCTGCGCTCGGGGAAGCGCTGGATTGCAGGCCCAAGGGTTTCCTTGCGCCATCGTTCCTGTTTGTCGGATGGGTCGCCGTTGCCGGGCATGGGAACTGCTCACCTTCGAAAACTTCCCAGCCATTGTATCCCTAAAGGTAGGGGCGCTCAAGCGGAAGGGGAGAGGGCGGAGAGTCTTCCAATTGGCAGAGGCAACCCCTCGAGTCCGTTCGTGGTGAGTCCTTCGGTGGCGAAGGACAGGCTTGTCGAAGCACCAACTGAGGGACCTTTAACAGCTCAGGACAATCGGAAGAAGAGGCTCCACCGGAAAAATCGAAAGACTCCGGAAGCGATGGCAATCGGCCTTGACACCCCGAAAAGGCCGTCCATATACTAGCGCAAATTCCTCTATATCTATGCGGTTAGCCGCCGGCGGGCATCCGGCGGTCTAATGTTGTCAGGGGGAGATGAGCAGGAAGGAAGTGCTGGTGGTCGGTGGAGGGACCGGTAACCATACCACCCTCACCGGCCTGCGCAACGAGGACTGCAACCTGTCGGCGGTGGTGGCCATGACCGACAGCGGCGGCAGTTCGGGGCGGCTTCGCGAAGAGATGGGTCATCTGCCGCCGGGCGACATCCGGCGCTGCCTCATGGCCCTGGCGGCGGAGTCGCCCCAGGGCAATCTGATGCGCCGCCTGTTTGACTACCGCTTCAGTTCGGGAAACGGGCTTTCGGGTCACAACTTTGGAAACCTTTTGCTGGCCGTCCTCACGGAAGTCACCGGCAATACCATTATGGCCATAGAGGAAGCCTCGCAACTGCTGGGAATTGAGGGAACGGTCTTGCCTGTGACCCTGACCCATTCCACGCTGATGGCCCGTTTGGAAAACGGGGAGGAATTGTCCGGCGAGTCGGTGATTGATCTGCGTCGGGAGAACCTGGACGTAGGGATTGATTACATATGGCTGGACCCCAAGGCCTATGTCTATCCCCCGGTGCTGGAGGCTATCTCGAGGGCCGACGCAATCATATTGGGGCCCGGGGATATCTTCACCAGCGTGCTGCCGAACTTGCTGGTGGAGGACGTGGCAGAGGCCATAAATGCATCCAGCGCGGTCAAGATTCACATTTGCAACCTGATGACGAAACCCGGCGAGTCCGACGGATTTACAGCCTCGTCCTTCGTCAAGCTGCTCGTTGATTATCTGGGAGCCGGCGATCCGCTGGATTACCTGGTGTTCAATGACAGTCCTCTGCCCCCCCGAATGCTGGAACGGTACGCCGCAGACCGGCAACATCCGGTGGAACTGGACAAGGATGAGTGCAGCCAGGTTGTACGGGAAATTGTCACCGGCCCCCTGCTGGCTTCGGGAGTTTATATGCGGCACGACCCGGTGGCGCTGGGACGTACGATAATGGAGATAGTTAACCGCCCTGCTCCGGTGGCCTAGAAACGGTTCTTGATGAGGCTGGCGCTTCGCCGAATGCCAGTGGATAAGGGGCGTCACTCCCCATCCTGGCTTCTCCTGTCCAGAGAAAGGGGTTTGAATCAGCTTCCATTTCCGGCGGCTTGAATTCGCATCATTTCTCCTCATCTGACGTGCCTGTGACGGCGCGCGTTTCTGGCAATTTGTCTGCCCCTGGGTTAATATCCTCCGGTACTGTGTAAAGTCACCTTTGGCAGGTTTTCTCCGAAGCGATGTGCGGCATAGTTGGATATATCGGCAGCCAGTCTGCCTGGCCCATAGTATTGGAAGGTTTGCAGCGGCTGGAATACCGGGGTTATGACAGCGCGGGTATTGCGGTGCTGGACCGGGCAGGTCAGTTGCGACTTCGCAAGACGGTGGGGAAGGTTGACGGCCTGACCCGTGGGGACGAGGCCGACTATCCCGATGGCACCGTGGGACTGGGCCACACTCGCTGGGCCACCCACGGACCGCCCACCGACGCCAATGCCCACCCCCTTACCGGCTGCCACCGCCAGATTGCGGTGGTCCATAACGGTATAGTGGAAAACTATCTGGACTTGAAACGTGGCCTGCAAGCGCGGGGCCACATGTTTTCCTCCGAGACGGACACGGAAGTAATTGCTCACCTGATAGAGGAGGGCCTCAGCCAGGGGTTGCCATTTCCCGTGGCGTTCCGACGGATGGGCCAGCAGCTGGAAGGATCGCAGGCCATCGCGGCGGTATGCCGGGTAGAACCGGACAAGCTGTGCGCGCTGCGCGTGGGCCACGCGGGAGGCATTGTTGTCGCCCACCGGGACGGGCAGGGAATCGTGGGCAGCGACCTTCCGGCAGCTTTGCCGATACTGCGGCAAAGGCCGGGACCAGTGGCCTACCTGGAGCCGGGAGAAATGGCCCAGGTAACCCGCCAAGGTGTGGAGATACTTGACCTGGACGGCAACAACGTCCAGAAAGAAATGCGCACGGTGTTTCCCCAGGATGCCCTGGTGGACCGGGGCGGCTACCGGCATTTTATGCTCAAGGAAATTATGGAGCAGCCGCAGGCGGTGGCCGGGGCCCTTCGCGGCCGGGTGAACTTTGACGCCAGCCGGGTGGAATTGCCTGATTTCCCCTATTCGGATGAAGAAATCAAGGAGTTTCGAAGGGTTGTGGTGACTGGGTGCGGCACCAGCCTGAATGCCGCCCTGGCAGGTCGTTACCTGATTGAGAGGTTTTCCGGTCTTCCGGCAGAGGTTGAGAGCGCTTCGGAATATCGCTACCGGGAACCTTACCTGGACTCCCAAACTCTGGTCGTGGCCATAAGCCAGTCGGGGGAGACGGCGGACACCATCGCTGCGATGGAGGATGCTTCGGAACGGGGAGCCAGGGTTCTGGCCATTTGCAACGTGGAAGAAAGCGTGGCCGCGCGCCTGGCCGACGGGGCCCTGTTGATGGGCTCGGGGATGGAGATTGGAGTTGCCAGCACCAAGACCTTCATCGCATCGATTACGATTCTCTTTCTGCTGGCTGTGTACTTAGGGCAGGCCCGGGGGCGTCTTTCGGCGGAGGAGAGGTCGGTGCTTATCGGGGACCTGGCCCGCTGCCCCCGGCTTATCGGGGAGATGCTGGCGGACGTTTCCCAGTACCGGACGCTGGCCCAGAAGTTCAGCGGCTATAACAGTTTCCTCTACCTGGGCCGAGGCATCAACTCGGCGATAGCGCAGGAGGGGGCCCTCAAGCTGAAGGAGATAAGCTACATCCACGCCGAGGGCTATCCTGCCGGAGAGATGAAACATGGCCCCATAGCCCTGATCGACCGAAACATGGCTACCCTTGCCCTGGCGCCACGGGATGGCATGTACGACAAAATGTCCGGCAATATCAGGGAGATAAGGGCGCGAAGGGGTGTGATACTGGGAGTGCTGACCGAGGGGGATACTGAGCTGGATGAGGAGATCGACGAGGCGCTGTACCTGCCGCCGGCTCCCGACTATATTTACCCGCTTCTGGCAACGATTCCCTTGCAACTCCTGGCGTATTACATTGCGCTGGACCGGGGGTGCGACGTGGATCAGCCCCGGAACCTGGCCAAGTCGGTGACGGTGGAATAATTACCGATACTTGCCGCTCTGCTGTTCAATCTTTCTTAACATTTGTGACCTAGACTGTTCAGGTCGAAGCCCGTACCGTCTAGGGCATTCTTGCCCGCCAACAGGGCGCAAGTGTACGGCTCCCACAGTCATTCTAATCTCAGGTAGCAGCTAAATGTTATTGCGGATCAATCACCCGGAGCTTCCCCTGCAGCAGTACGCTTCTGTCCTTCCCCCGCAGCTGATGGATGACCTGACAACCTTGGCCGAGCAATTCCAGGGTATGCGGTTTGTCCATGCCAACAGCACAGCCACCGGCGGCGGGGTGGCGGAAATTCTCCAGTCGCTGGTGCCATTCATGAATTCCCTGGGGCTGGCGACCGAGCGCATAGTGGTCAGCCCGGAAGATTCCAAGTTCTTCCAGGTTACCAAGCGGATCCACAACCTGCTCCAGGGTTCATCAGGGTCTCTTTCGCAAGAGGAGCTGGAAGTCTATTTCAAGTGCTCCGAACAGGTGGCAGAAGACATCCGGAGCCGGGAACTCCAGGCGGATGTCTGGTTCTTGCACGATCCCCAGTTGCTTCCGCTGGCGATGCAGTTGCCCAAGACGAACGGTGAACTTCGGCTCTGGGTGTGCCATATTGACCTGACGGCGCCGAATGCGGAAACCCTGGAAGCTCTGGCCCCACTGACTTCTTACTACGATGGGCTTGCCTTTTCGCTGGACGAGTTTGTGCCGGACGGGATTACTGGCCACTATCCCGTTTACATTACCCCGCCCTCGATTGACCCACTGACCGACAAGAACACCTCGATGACGGAGGAAGAAGTTTTGGCCATTGTGTCGGCAATGGGCATAGATACAGAGAGGCCACTGGTTTGCCAGGTGTCCAGGTTCGATTACTGGAAGGACCCGTGGGGAGTTATTGACGCATTCCGGCAGGCAAGGGAGTCGGTTCCGGGTATTCAGCTTGCATTGCTGGGACTTAGCCAGGCTGCCGACGACCCTGAGGCGCTGGGAGTACTCCACAGCGTGAAGGAGTATGCCGCCGGAGACCCTGATATACACGCTTATTTCTACCCGGACGATTTGCCAGATTCAATTGACCGGATAGTGAACGCCTTCCAGACGGCTTCGGCGGTGATTTTGCAAAAATCCACCAGGGAAGGTTTTGGCTTGACGGTTTCAGAGGCGATGTGGAAGGGCCAACCGGTGATTGGGGGAAATGTCGGGGGTATTCGAACGCAGATTGAAGATGGTGTCTGTGGTTTCCTGGTCAACAACCCGCAGGAGTGCGGAGAGCGAATAGTCCAGTTGATGCAGGACGAGAGCCGCCGCAAGGATATGGGCAGAGCGGCCCAGGAAAGGATTCGGGAGAAGTTTCTCTTGCCCCGCCTGGCGCTGGATTACCTGAAAGCGGTTCGGTCCCTGCTTCCGCTAAGTGCGACCCTGGAGCATTCCAGTAACGGAAACGGCAAGGGAAAAACCGATCCATTCGATGCCCTGGAGCAGTTGAATTTGAACGGGATTAAGTAAGCAGTTAACCAGAGGCTGCCCACTCGGGGTTGGACGGCGGCGCTACGGTCGAATGCTCTGTCTGAGAGTTCACCGGTGTCTTCGCAGTCAGCGGGCGGTGGTGGGGGTCCAGATTCTATTTCGGCCATCAAATTCTCGACCCTTGTCGTTGCCTATTTCCTCTTATGCTCCTATAATTCTCTACCGTTGTTCGGCGCTCAACTGACGAGTTCCATCAAATAGTAGAAGGTTTTAGATCTCTCAAGGTCTGCGCCGTGAATTTGCAATATACAGATATAGATTTCGATTACCCCACTGTACGGCGTGATGAAAGAATTTGAGCCGATAGAGGTACTTGCCCCAGCCACCACGGCGAACCTGGGCCCTGGCTTTGACTGCCTAGGCATGGCCCTCGACCTGTGGAATCGGCTGGAGGTGCTGCCGGGTGGCGCCCCCGAGAATGGGGATGCCCTGGTTGAAATTGCCGGAGAGGGCGCGGAGGAACTGGCCACCGACTCGAGCAATCTCACGTTCCGTGCCATGCAGTTTCTTTTTGATGAGGCCGGGGTTGCCATGCCGCCATTGCGGCTCAGGTGCCACAACACCATCCCCCTTAGCCGGGGAATGGGAAGCAGCGCGGCCGCCATTGCCGGAGGGCTGGTAGCTGCCAACGCGCTTTGCGACAATCGCTATTCAGACAATGAACTGCTGGAGATGGCGGCTACTATCGAGGGTCACCCGGACAACGTGGCAGCGGCCATGCTGGGCGGGCTTCAACTGGTGGTTTCCGACGGACCCCAGCTTTACACCGCGCCAATACCCGTACCGGAAGACGTCCGGGCAGTTCTGCTTATCCCTGAATCGAGAATTGCTACGGCTGACGCCCGCGCGGTGCTTCCTGGACAGGTCAGCATGGCTGACGCGGTATTTAACATGGGGCGCGTTGCCCTTCTTGTGGCGGGAATGGCCCTGGACCGGCCGCAATACCTGGATGTTGCGACCCAGGACCGGCTGCACCAGCCCTACCGGCAACCGTTGTTCCCGGCGATCAAGGTGATTTTTGCCGCTGCCAGGGATGCAGGTGCCTTGGGAGTGTTCTTGTCGGGCAGCGGTTCTACGGTGCTGTCCCTGACCCGGGGCAGGGAGATGACAGTAGCATACGAAATGTTTGAGGCGGCCCGTTTGACTGGCATTGTGTCCCGGCTGGAGATAACCCGGCCGACCGCCAGAGGGGCGCACGTTGTTGCCTGAAGACAGACGGTTTGCGCGATTCTTGGTTGTTATGCCTCGTCGGAACTTCCGGGTGGAGGTCTAGTTCGGGTTGGAATTGGTAGTGCACAAGTACGGCGGAAGCTCGGTAGCTGACGCGCAAAAGATTGAAAACGTCGCCAGGCGGATCGGGAAGGTCAAGGAGTCGGGCCAGAGCATTGTTGCAGTGGCTTCGGCCATGGGAGACACCACCGACGAGTTGATTGACCTGGCGCACACCGTGGCTGCAGACCCGGACCCCAGGGAACTGGACCTGCTGCTTTCCACCGGGGAACTGGTCTCATGCACGCTGTTGACCATGGCGCTGCGGAACCTGGGTTACGACGCTATTACGCTGAGCGGATTTCAGGCCGGTATTCGTACGGACGACATGTATGGCAAGGCACGAATATTCAGCATTGAGCCTGGAAGGGTGCAATCGGAGCTTTCTGAGGGAAAGGTTGTTATTGTTGCGGGGTTCCAGGGTATTACCGAAGACCTCGACATTACTACCCTAGGGCGCGGCGGGTCGGATACTACGGCAGTAGCGCTGGCGGCGGCGTTGAATGCCGAACGCTGTGATATTTACACCGACGTGGACGGAATATACACCGCCGATCCGCGCATTGTACCCAATGCTCGAAAGCTGTCGGAAATAGACTACGAGGAAATGCTGGAACTGGCCAGCTATGGCGCCAAGATGCATCCCCGCTCCATTGAACTGGGAGCGGTGAACGGAGTCCCCATCTACGTGGCCTCCAGCTTCAGTGATTCAGCAGGGACATTGATTCACCGGGTTGATAAAGTGAATGAGCTAGAGAATCGGGTAAAAGTAACGGGAATTGCCTACCAAGCCAATTTAGCCAAGATTACCGTCCGGTCGCTTCCAGACCGGCCAGGCATTGCTGCGGCGCTGTTTGAGCCGCTGGCGGCGCGGGGCATCAGCGTGGATACCATTGTGCAGAACACGAGCCTGGAACGGATAACCGACATTAGCTTTACCGTTTCCCGGTCGGAGCTTACCCTGGCCTTCGCCGAGTCGCAGAAACTGCTGTCTCAACTGGGTGGTACCGAAGTAATCAGCGACGACACGCTGGCGTCGGTGCATGTGGTGGGGTCGGGAATGCAGAATACCCCGGGCTATGCCTCCAGGATGTTTCGCATACTCGCCGAAGGCAACATCAATATTGACATGATTACAACGTCAGAAATCCGCATATCCTGCATCATCAAGGAAGAGCAGGTGGCTGACGCGGTCCGACTGCTACACGAGGGATTTGAACTGGGCGAAGAGAACTGATTGCCTTTGATACTCGGCAGGGAGGCCCCGTGACCCAGCCCTATCTCTCCGTGGTAATTCCGGCGTACAACGAAGAATCGCGGATTGAGGCCACGCTGGAACAAGTCCACTCCTATCTGTCCCACCAATCGTACTCCTGGGAAATCGTGGTTGCCGACGATGGCAGCATCGACAGCACCGCTCGGCTTGTGTCCGAATTTTGCCAGGAAAGAACCGGCGTGCGATTGTTGACCCTGGTCCACCGGGGCAAGGGATGGGCAGTGCAGCAGGGGATGCTGGCAGCAGAAGGAACTTACATGTTCCTTTGTGACGCCGACCTTTCCATGCCAATTGAACAAATTGACCGGTTCCTGTCGCTGGAAGGAGGGGGTGCTGACATTACTGTGGGGTCGCGGGAGTTGGCTGGGTCAAGAAGGATTGGAGAGCCTGGACGCCGGCACGTGATGGGCCGGGGCTTCAACTGGATGATAAGGGCGCTGGCCTTGCCAGGAATACGAGATACCCAGTGCGGGTTCAAGTGCTTTCGGGCCGAGACAACGCTCCCCCTGTTTGAAAGACAGACCCTGTGGGGTTTTGCCTTTGATGTGGAAATACTCTATATGGCCCGCAAGGCTGGTCTGGAAGTTCGCGAGGTCGCCATAGACTGGCATTATCGGGAGGGTAGCAAGGTTCGGCCCCTGAGGGATGCTTTGGCGATGGCCTGGGATGTTCTGAAGATCCGGTGGGAATTGCGAGGGTAATCCGGAAAGTAATTTACGAAATCAGTCGCTCAGGTAATGTTCGAGTAATAGTGACTGGATAAAGTATAGGTAACATAAATATTGGAATAAGAGAGCGCTGCTCCGCCTGGTTCAGGTATTTTGAGCAGAAATTCAAAATAGTTTCAAAAAGTTAACAATTATGCCTTGACCTCGCGTGGAGAAGTAGTGTAACAACTAATCATAATTAATTTTATCCCGGCAATTGATAATAGAGACCTCGTTCAGCACTATTTTTACTGGAGAGACTTAGAGATGGAAATGACCAAGAATACGGACAAGACCAGAATAAGACGGGAATGGACCAAGCAGGCCATTGACCTCGCGATGAAGGGCGAGTGGCAGCGCGCTACTGAGGTGAATCAGGCCCTTCTGGCGCTTTACCCGGAAGACGTGGATGCGAAGAACCGCCTGGGCAAGGCCTTCATGGAACTGGGTGAATATGGCAATGCCAGGGAAGTTCTGGCGGAAGTCGTTCAATTGGCCCCTTATAACAATATTGCGCAGAAGAACCTGGCCAGGCTGGAGCAGATGGAAAGCGCGCCAGTGGCCGTGAAACAGGCTCGCAAGGCCAGCGGCGCACCTAGGCTGTTTATTGCGGAAACTGGAAAGTCGGCAACCACTGTACTGAAGCGGCCCTCCGGGGCAGGGGCGCCTACCAGCGTAGCTCCGGGAGACCCGGTCAATCTGGCAGTTAAGAACCAGTCAATTTCTGCCTACATTAACGAGGACGAATACCTCGGCAAGGTAGAGGCTAGGCTGGCCAGCCGGTTGGTCAAACTGATTAACGGCGGCAACCGCTATGAAGCTGCCGTGGTAGGAGTCAATGACTGGGGAGTTTCAGTAATCATCCGGGAGGCTTACCGGCACCCCAGCTTGCACAGCATTTCGTCCTTCCCGACCAGCGCGCGGGCCGAGCACCGCCCCCTGGCAAGCAACAGCGTGCTGAATTACATGGACGGTGATGGCATCGATGCTGAAGAAGAGGGAGAGGTTGAATTCGTCAAGATTGCCGGCTTTGACGGTGAATGGGACGAGTAACATCCACGGTTGCACCAGCAATGAAACGGGGCCGGACACCAAGTCCGGCCCCGAGTTTTTGCAGCCAGTAATTCTCCGGCCTCTGCTGGACCTAGTAGAGGTGGCAGGAAACCCGGTGCTGGGGAGCAACTTCCTTGTCCACCGGAATTTCCACCGAGCACTTGTCCATGGCGAAGGGGCACCTGGGGTGGAACCGACACCCCGACGGAGGATTTATGGGAGACGGAACTTCTCCCGTTAGAATGATTTCCTCTCTCACCAGATCCGGGTGGGAGGGCAAAGCCGCCGAAAACAGAGCCTTGGTATATGGGTGCAGCGGGTTCTGGTACAACTCCTCGGTCTCGGCGTACTCCACTATCTGGCCCAGGTACATGACCGCAGTCTGGTGGGCCATGTAACGAACGGTTGCCAGATTGTGGGCGATCAGCAGGTAGCTGACGTTGTACTCGGCCTGCAGATCCACCAGCAAATTCATGATCTGTGCGCGAATGGAAACGTCCAGCGCGGAAACAGGCTCGTCCAGCACAATCATTTTGGGGAAGGAGGCGAGAGCGCTGGCAACGGCGATTCTCTGACGCTGGCCGCCGCTGAACTCGTGCGGGTAGTTGTTGGCCTGCTGGGCGTGGAGTCCGACCTGGGACAGCACCTCGCCCACACGCTCATCCCGTTCCTGGTGGCTTACCGAACGGTTTACAACCAACGGTTCGGCGATGATGTCTCTTACCCTCATGCGGGGGCTCAGGGAAGACCACGGATCCTGGAATACTGCCTGGACCGTAGTACGGTAGTCTTGCAATTCCGTTCCCCGGAAGGACTGGATATCCTTTCCATCGAGGAGGATTTCGCCTTCCGTTGGCTTTTCAAGGCGCAACATCAGCTTACTGGTGGTAGTCTTGCCGCAGCCTGACTCCCCAACCAGCCCCAGTGTTTCACCCTGATTGATGCTGAAATTGATGCTGTCCACCGCCTGCACGTGGCCGATGGTCTTCATCAGGATCAGTCCCTTGGTGACGGGGAAGTATTTCTTAAGGTTCTTTACCTGGATGAGGGGAGTATCGCCGTTGGTTGTTACCATGATTCGTCCATCCTCCAGCAGTCGGCGGTGTGGGCCTCACTTACGGTGTAGGAAGGCGGATACTCGCCGAGACACTTATCGCGGACAAATTCGCATCGGTCGGCGAACCGGCAGCCTTCGGGCAAATTGGACAGCAACGGAGGCTGGCCTTCAATGGAATACAACCGCGAGGTCCTTTCTTCAAGCTTGGGCACCGAGTCAATCAACGCCCTGGTGTAGGGGTGGGAAGGCTCGTTGAAAATTTCACGGACGGGACCGTTTTCCACAACCCGGCCAGCATACATTACCGCAACCCGGTCGCACATTCGGGCGACTACACCAAAGTCGTGAGTGATGAAGATTATGGCCAGGCCCGTTTCTGCCTGAATGTCCTTCAGCAACCTGAGGTACTGAAGCTGAATAGTCACGTCGAGAGCCGTTGTAGGCTCGTCGGCAATGATGACGCCTGGTTCGCAGGACAGGGCGATAGCGCCTACCACCCTCTGCTTCATGCCGCCGCTCATCTGGTGGGGGAAGTCATCCAGACGCCGTTCGGGAGCGGCAACGTTTACGTTGCGCAGGGCGTCAACAGCCCGGGAGAGCATGTTCTTGTGGCTTTCCCTTCGGGCCATGCCCAGGGCTTCCATCAACTGGTTGCCGATGGTGAACACAGGGTTTAGAGAAGTCTGTGGGTCCTGGAGAATCATCGAGATCTGGCGCCCGCGAATCTGGCGCATCTCGTCTTCACTCTTCTGAAGTATGTCGTCGCCGTTCAGCCGGATTGAACCGGATACAATCTTGCCCGCCGGCTGGGGCACCAGCCGGAGCAGGGAAAGGGCCGTCATGGTTTTGCCGCAGCCGGATTCCCCCACGATGCCCAGAGTCTCGCCCTCTCTGAGAAAGAAGCTGACGCCGTCCACGGCCTTAACGGTGTTGGTCCGGTTGAAGAAATAGGTATGCAGGTCTTCAACTTCCAGGATTACGTTGCTCGTATCCACGCTCATAAAAACTGCTTCCTTCAGTAAGGCACACTGCTAACCAATAAAGGTGAGCGATAGATGTGCCGAATGGCCGGTCCCGCCGGAGGAGAGTAGCCCGCCAAGGGAAAACCAGTAGTTTGCCCGATATGAATGAACTCGGAGAATTAGTTCGTGATTCCCTACTATTTCAACACCTGAATCGGCAGATTCGGCAACTACCTGCTAAAGCCGGACCGCCAAGTTTTCCGGAATATATACTACGGCGGTTTTCAATGTCAACATCGGGCCAATTCCATTCGATTCAATACTGACAGCCACCAGCTGTTTAGCTCTGGTTTCTGCTGGCCCCCCTGGACTGGGCGTCCAATGTCATTGCGATTCTTGACCGGAAGGGGCGTACTCGATTGACTGTTGCCGTTACGCCCAGGGGTACCACAAACATGGCGCTCTTGCCCTCCGCATGGGGCGAGAAGAAGTCGGTGACTTCGTCGTCGTAAAAGGTGAGGCCGCTGGCCCCCAGGCCAAGGGAGTGAGCCGCCAGGTAAAGCTTTCCGCCCACGATGCCGGCTTCCAACTGGGCGGCGCGATAGCCCCGGTTGCCGTAGCGCTCCAGTATCTTGCCTAGGTCGGCCATGAAGAAGGCGACGGCGGAAGCGTCATGGGGTAAAGCCTGCTCGAAGCCGAGGTGCCCCGCTTCGTGACGGAACTCGCCCTCCTTTAGCTGGTACAGGCCGCCATCTTCGTAGGAGCAGAAATAGGCGCCGGTGGGAACGTCTTCCACAGCGTTTACTATAAGGTAAAGGTCCAGCAAGCTGTCGCCCTGATTTACCAGGAAGTCGGAAGGGACGCCCTGCCTGGATTGCCGGAGCATGGCGGCCAGGCTGGTAAAGGGTATGGACTGGTGGTCGAAGCGACGGGTTGAACCTCTCTCACGGATTGTCTGGCCCAGGGTTGCGGAAACTGGACTGTCCTGCGTTGGTTCGGGGAAGGGAATGAAAGGGGACTGGGGAGCCGGTGTTGAGTGTCCCAAACCTCCCTGGCAACCGGCTACTTCATGGTCGCTCGACAGCAGGGTAGCGGCATGGGTTTCGCGAATGTCGGGATAATCGATCTCGCCCGGGGCGGAGATTAAGGATATGCCATCAATCGCTTCCAGTGCTGAACTGGAGGTCGCCACGGGGCTATCACCGGCAGAACCACCCAGGCTGACAATGCAAGTTGCGGCTTCACCTGCTCCGTCAATTCCCAGTAGGTGGTCCACCTGTTGGTCGATGAAAGAGTTGACTACCCTGGCCGGGAGGCCTGAAGCGCCGGCGCCGGCCAGCAAGTTGGACGCCACGGTGCCATTGTCCCAAAAGCAGTAGCGGTAGCCCCGGGACCGGTATTTCCAGGAACTGCGCCAGAACACCATGGTAAAGATGACGGAGAGAGGGCAAGTGGCGATGCGCTGATCGCCACCGGCCGCACTGGCCAGGTGACCACGGTAATCTCCCTGGCGCAACTGGGTCAGCTGGAAGGTATCGGGACCAAAGTGATAGATGCCTGCTTCCAGGCCTTCAATGTCGCGGCAAACTACGTACGTTTCCACAGGGTAGAGGCCGCCGGCGGATGCAGCTGCCCGGAAGTGGACTTCCCCGGCCACCCGGAAGTGGCCGACTCTGGTGACGCCGGCACAATGGTAAAGAAGCTGGGTCAGGGTGGTTAGTGTAGGCTCGGGGCCGCCGGAGGCTTCGTAGGTGCCAATGGCCTCCAGGGCCGGAGTCTCCGGGGAAGGAAAATCTTCGGGCAATGGGATGACTGGTAGCCCTGAATAGCTCTTGTACAGGGGAGGCTTATTGGTCAAATTGATGTAGGCAAGCTTGGTGGATTCGTGATAGGTGAGGGCTGCGGCGGTATCGCGGTTTTGCATCTACGGGCCCCTATACAGCTTTAAAGGATGGTTATGTGGACGATTGGCGGTCGTTTTCCCGCCGCCGGTAAATTCTGACTGCGGCGTGCTCGATAAAGGAACCCTTGATGGGCGGGTTCGGCTTCTTGACGGTGACCGACACGGCTTCCACCGGGAAGTCTGCCAGGGTACGGTCGGCAATCGACTGGGCCAGCGCTTCCAGCAGGTTGCGGGACTCTCCTTCCACGATGGCTTTAGTGGAGCGATAAATGTGCGAATAACTGACGGTGTCTTCCAGGTCATCGGAGTTGCCCGGACGAGTCAGATCCAGTTTTGCTTCCAGGTCCACAATGTAGGTTTGCCCCAGGATCTTCTCCTCCGGATTCACACCGTGGTACCCGTAAAAGCGCATTCCCTGCAGGATTATTTGATCGGAAGGCATGTCGGTCGGTTACTGCAATCTTCAAGCATTTCAGTTGATTGTGTTCATCCGCCGCTATTGACGGCCCCGGCTGGACAGTTGGTGTTCAATTTCGTACACCAAGGCCAACAGATTCTGGGCTCGTTTCACAACAGGAACGTCAACCATTTTGTCGTCCAGGGACAGGGAACCTCGCCCGTTGGCCTCGGCCTCGTGCCAGGCCTCCATAACCCGACGAGCGTACGCCACGTCCTCGGGCAGGGGGCTGAACAGTTCATTTATGGACTCGATCTGTGACGGATGGATGGCGAACTTGCCGGTATAGCCCATTTGGCGGGCCGTGCCCGCGTCTGCCTTGAGGCCTTCGTGATTGCGAAAGGCCACGTAGGGGCTGTCCAGGGAGGCGATGCCGGCGGCACGGGCGGCGATGGCAACGGTGCAGCGGGCATGGTAAACCTCCTGACCCTCGTCGGTGCGCTGGATTCCCATGTCGTTGGTGTAGTCCTCGGCCCCGAAGGCAATGCCGACGGTGCGTTCGAGGGCGGTTGCCATTTCGTTGACGTTCACTATGGCGCTAGCGCTTTCAATCCAGGGAATGAGTTTTATTTGGCCGGCGTCCACTCCGGCGCTGGACTCCAGGGGGGCGATGAGCCGCTCAATCTCTTGCAGGTCGGAAGCCGATTCGGTTTTGCCGACACTGATGCCGTACAGGTCGGGGGAGATGAGGGCCTGCAGTTCGTCGGGAGTCAGGCCTGTGTCAAGGGAGTTGGCGCGTACCATTACCCGCTGGCCGGCCTGGCGCAGCCTGGGAATCCACTCTGAGGCCACTTGGCGTGCGGCGACCTTCTCCCTGGGGGGCACCGAATCTTCCAGGTCCACCATTATGACGTCGGCCTCGAAACCCAGCGCCCGCTCCAGCATGTTGGCGCGGTTGCCTGGAACGAAAATGAGGCTACGCAGTAATTCCAAGGTGGATCCTCCAGGTTGGGTGTGGGTCGGAAACTTCCGGACGTTACGACTTATTGATATGGATATGCCGTCGCTCTAACAGAAATCTGTGGTTGGCCCTTATCCTGTGCGTCGAGGCAACATCCGTAAGGGTATCACCTTAATGCTAACCTTCCCCCATCAAGTAGGAGGGCTTGAACTGCTCAGGGCCGCTCTTCTTACTCCATGTCTCCCCAGCTTTCGCCCCACTTGGCTTCCACCTTCAGGGTTACGTCCAAGTCCATGGCGGCAGGCATTTCATCGAAAACGAGGGCCTGCAGGTCGTCCATCTCTGCCCTGGGGACCTCGAAAACCAGTTCGTCATGTACCTGAAGGAGCATCCGCGCCTGCAGGTCTTCCTGCTGCAGTCGGTCGTGAACCCGGATCATGGCAAGTTTCATAATGTCGGCGGCGGTTCCCTGAATGGGCATGTTGATGGCCATGCGCTCGGCGGCATGCCGGACGTTGAAGTTGGAGGCATTGACGTCTGGGATGTACCGACGGCGCCCGGACAGGGTTTCGACAAACTGGGTTTCCCTGGCCTTGGCCTTGACCTCTTCGAGGTAGCCGGCGATGCGGGGGTAATTGCTGAAGTAGGTTTCGATAAACCGGGTTCCGTCTTCCCGAGAGAAGCCGGTCTGCTGGGATATGCCATGGGCGGAGAGGCCGTAGATGACCCCGAAGTTGAGCACCTTGGCAATGCGCCGCTGGTCGGACGTAACCTCGTTGATTGGTACTTCGTTCATAAGGGAGGCCGTGGCGGCGTGGATGTCCTCTCCCCTCCGAAAAGCCTCAAGCAGTTCGGGGTCCTGGGACAGGTGGGCCAGCACCCGCAATTCAATCTGGGAGTAGTCTGCCGAAAAGAGCACCCACTCCGGGGCGCCCTCGGCTATAAATGCGCTGCGGACCTGGCGCCCCACCTCGGTGCGAATGGGGATGTTTTGAAGGTTTGGGTCACTGCTGGACATCCGACCCGTGGCTGAACCCACCTGGTTGTAGCTGGTATGTATGCGTCCGGTGTTCGGGTTAACCAACTCCGGCAAGGTGTCCACGTAGGTGGACTTGAGCTTGGAGACCTGGCGGTACTCGAGGATCTTGTCCACCACGGGGTGGAAGCCTTTCATCCCTTCCAGGGCATTGGCGTCGGTAGAGTAGCCAGTCTTGGTTCGGCGGGTTTTTGGAAGTCCCAATTCGTTGAAGAGCAGATCGCTCAACTGCTGCGGAGAGTTGATGTTAACGGTATGGCCGATGGTCTCGTAAAGCTCAATCTCTGTGCGCTGCATGTGCTCGTTGAGGTCGCGGGACATTTCGTGGAGCATGCCCTCGTCGAGCTTGATGCCCTGGCGCTGCATCTGAACCAGCACCGGGACGAGGGGCATTTCAATGTCGCGCATAAGGGCGGGCAGATTTTCCTGGCCCTCAATCAGGGGCTCCAGCCTGCCCCTTAGCCGGGTAGTCATGTCGGCATCCGCTGCGGCGTAGGGGGTGGCGTCGTCGATGGCCACCTGGTCGAAGGTCTTCTGGCGGGCTCCGCGGCCGATGAGGTCGGTTATCGGCTGCATCTCTATGCCCAGCATGTCCAGGGACAGGTTCTTGAGCCCAATCTGGCTGCGGCTGAGGAGGTGAGCGGCAACCATGGTATCGAAGTCCACATTGCGGACATTGATGCCGTAGTTGGCGAGGATCATCATGTCGAAGGTGGCGTTGTGGGCGCTCTTGGCCAGGTCGGGGTCTTCCATCAGGGGCTTTACCCGAGCCAGAACCTCTTCAATAGGAAGCTGATTGCCCTCCCGGTGTCCGACAGGAACGTACCAGGCACGGCCGGGCTCCGTGGCGAAGCTGATGCCTACCAGGTCTGCCAGCATCTGGTTGAGGCTGGTGGTCTCGGTGTCGAAGGAGAAACCGCCGGCGTCCCGAAGTTCTGAGAGCATTTGCTCAAATTGAGCTGTGCTCTGAACGGTAATATAGTCCGCCGCTGCCCGTTCGGGTTCGGGCTGGGACTCGACCGGGGAGGCGCCGGCGTCGGGATCCCAGGTAGGGGTGGGCAGGCGGGGGATGACGCTGTGAAATTCCAGTTCGGTAAGGAATGTGACAACCCGTCCCCGGTCGTAGGAACCGGATTTGGCTTCCTCGAGGGAAAGCTCAACGGGGGCTTCCCGGGAAATGGTAGTGAGGCCGCGGTTCTTGAAGGCCCGCTCACGGTTCTCCGAAAGGGACTGCTTTACGCTGGGTGGCTTGACTTCGTCAAGGTGCTCGTAAATGCCCTCCAGGGTGTGGAAGTCGCTGAGGAGGGCAATGGCCCGCTTTTCACCCACACGGGGCACCCCGGGAATGTTGTCGGAGGAATCGCCCAGGAGAGACTTGAAGTCAGGCTGCTGGGCCGCAGTCAATCCACCGTAACGGTCGGCCAGCTCCGTTTCGTCGTAAACCTTCCGGTCCTGGATGCTGTAGGACAGATCGACCCGTACGTGGGGGGAGATCAACTGGAAGGTGTCCCGGTCGCCCGTCAGGATGACTGTGTCCATGCCCTGCTCTTCGGCCTGGCGTGAGAGGGTGCCAATTAGGTCGTCGGCTTCGAAGCCCGCCAGCTCAAAAATGGGAACACCGAAGGCCTGCATCAGTTCCTTGACCCGACCGAACTGGGGTCGAAGCTCAGGTGGCGTAGGCTCGCGCTGGGCTTTGTATTCGGGGAACATCTCGTGCCGGAAGGTGGGGGCCGAGGTGTCGAAAGTAATGGCGACATGGGTGGGTTTCCAGTCCTGCAGCGCCCGAAGAAATACATTGGTGAAACCGTAAACCCCAGTGACGTCCTCACCCGTGGAGGAAACGGTCAGGTGCCGCTGGGTGGAAATCGCCCGGAAGGAACGGTGCACCATGGCGTGCCCGTCCATAATCATCAAAAGGGGCTTGGCAGAGGCGCTCTCGAAAAGGGGCATTGCTGCAGTTTCCTGGGCCATAACAGGCAC
Organism: SAR202 cluster bacterium bin22; assembly: GCA_002238505.1. Lineage (GTDB taxonomy): Bacteria > Chloroflexota > Dehalococcoidia > Lucifugimonadales > UBA3495 > Bin22. Next base: position 131,325 of record MPMM01000001.1, read on the forward strand.
CTCGAAATTAGGCAATTGGGCGGGCCGCGAATCGTTGAGGCTGCCGCCGGTAATCCTGTGGGGAAAGTCTCCTGCATTATACAACAGCGCTGCTACGCTACAATCTCGGTGGAAAAATTGGACGGGGTGACCGCGTCTCAAATGAAAGTGTTTCTGAACCCTTCAGCAATAGCAAGATAGACTTCGCCGAGGAGTATAGGCTCCGGCCCATAAGAAAGTTTGTGGACCGACCACAGGGTTGAGTGCAAGGATTTCGGCCCCTTCGGTTGCGCTCAAGAGGGCACGACATTGGCTGATGGATGCCTTGTGCCATTTGCGGCCAAGTCAAAAAGCGATACCCCCGGAGCGAGCCCACATTCCAGCCGACATTCTGAGTCAACGTGCTACAATGTTCACCAAATTGTTGTAATGGCCTCCCCAGCGGCCTGAATGGAAGAAGTTTATGCCCATTTACGAATATCGGTGCGAAGACTGCCAGCATTTGAATTCGGTGCTGGTCTATAGCTGGTCAGAGGATAAGGAACGTTCCTGCGCACGATGTAACGGGGCCAACCTGAACCGGCTGGTGTCGCAGTTCACCATGAGACGCTCGTGGGGGGAGAGCCTTAACTGGGCCCCCAGCGGCGAAACGATGCGGGACCTGAATGAAGACGACCCACGGAGCGTCGACCAATATATGGGTCGGATCAAACAGGAAATGGGCGGACAGGTTACGTCTGACTTTGAAGAGATGCGGCGTGAGGTCAAAGAAGGCCCCCGCAGTTTCGATACCCCGGGCGGCCACGGGCACAGTCACAGTCACGGCGATGGTCACAGTCATTAGCTAAGCAGTCCGGCACAGGAGGGCCCGCAAAGCCCATGCCCATTTATGAATACCGGTGCGGGGACTGCAATCAGCTGTCCTCCTTCTTTACCCGTTCCATCGGGGCGGAACTTGACCCCGTCTGTTCCCACTGCCAGGGCCGGGATATGCAGAGACGGATGTCTTCTTTTGCGATGGGCAAAACTGCCCAGTCCGTTCACGAGCAGTTTCCAGCCATGGGAGGAGGGTCGGCCCTGGACTATTACAGTGACCCACGCAATATTGGACGAAACGTTGAGGAGAGCTTTCAGCGGCACGGTATGGACATGCCTGACTCGGTAAAGGAGAACATCGCCGCCGCAAGGGAAGGCTCTCTCCCGAAGGACCTGGATATATGACGACACAAACCAGCGTACCAGACCTGCTTGCCAGAACGGTACTGGGCGGCATCTCCAATCTGGCCTTAGCCGACCTGCCCCAGGGAGACAATGGTCAATGTATAGCAAGATTGAAAGAAATCTTGATGGAGTTGCCGGAGGAGATTGAAATAGCCTCCTCCAGGCTTAATACAAGCGCTTCCCTCACTTTGGCCAAAGCCACTTCAGATGCGCTGGACACTATTGCTGCCTTGGGCGGCAGCGACCAGATTCCCGCGCAATCTGCCGTAGAGCTTTCGAAACTGTTGGGCGATCTGTCGGCCCAATTGGGGGCAGCACTGCGCCGCGAAAAGGCGGACAAAGTTCGAGGTCTGTACGTTATCATCGATCCCGAAGTTACCGGGGGCCGTGAACCGCTGGAAATTGCGCAGGCTGCCGTTCGAGGCGGGGCCAAAATGCTGCAGCTTCGTGACAAGTTGCGCGATAAGGGAGAAATCCTGCCCCTGGCACGGGACTTGCAGGCTCTCTGCGAGTCCAACGATGTGCTGCTGATAGTCAACGACCACGTGGACCTGGCAGCGGCGGTTGGGTCAGGCGGGGTCCATGTGGGCCAGACCGACCTGCCAGTGACGCAGGCGCGGCAGGTGCTGGGGCCCGAACAGGTGCTGGGTCGCTCCAACCGGGATATTCACCTGCTTGTGGAGTCGCAGGAAATGGGCGCGGACCACGTGGCATTTGGCGCCATTTACCAGACTACGACCAAGCCTGGCGGCCGAGGGCCCCAGGGCCCGGAGAGACTTAAAGAGGCAAGGGAAGTTACCCACGTGCCACTGGTTGCCATTGGGGGAATAAATGCAGCGAACGTGGGTCCAGTCATCGAATACGGCGCCGATGCCATCTGCGTAACTGCAGCGGTGGGCCTGGCCCCGGAACCGGAAGCGGCCGCGGCCGAAATGGTTGAGGCGATCAGGCAGGCAGGAGGGAAAGTATAGTGCCCTCCAATTACAGTGACGACCTGTCCCGTATTGCCGCGGAGGCGGTAGAAGCACTGACTCTCAGGCACCAGGCCCGGGAACAGGCTTTGGCAGTCTCACGGGAGGTAATCCGCTTTTCCGCCAACGCCATTCGCGCCGTTCACCGGGGAGACTTTGACGATGCCAGGCAGTTGATTGAAAGAGGCAGCCAACGATTGCAGGAGACCCGGCACATCCGGGATGAAAACCCGGAGATTTACTATGCTGGTTTTCTTTCGGATGCCAGGAAGGAATTCACCGAGGCAAACATAACTCTGGCCGTAATCTCCCGTTCCAATATTCCGGACCCGGAAGCCCTTGATGTGGACGCTCCCTCGTACCTGAATGGCATGGCCGAAGTGATAGGCGAAATCCGTCGCTACATCCTTGATGCCCTGCGTCGGGACTCCTCTGACCATTGCGAGGAGTTCATGGACGTGATGGACGAAATCTATGGCATTTTGGTCACAATTGACTTTCCGGAAGGGGTAACCGGTGGGCTGCGCCGGAGCACCGACGCCATGCGGGGAGTGCTGGAACGAACCAGGGGAGACCTGACCATTTCTTTACAGCAAAGGCGACTGGAGCAGCGGCTGGCAGACATGGAGAAGGGTTCATAGGGGGCGCTTCTCCGGCGATTAATTGCCACCTTACACCCAGGCGCCTGCCTCAGAAATCACCAGGAGTATTAGACTTTGGCAGAAGCACGTATTTCATTCCTGGGAACGGGCGCGGGCAACTGCATACACCGGGCCCACACCGCGATAGTCCTGGATTGTCCCGACGGCACCCGCCTGTTGCTGGATGCAGGGTCGGGCAACTCGGTTCTCCGGAACGGGGCGCAACTGGGACTTTATGCCGAGGATTTTGAGCACGTCCTGTTGTCCCACCGCCACGGCGACCACATGGGCGGGCTGCCCCACATTCAGGGTCGGCGAACGCAAATGGCTCCCAACGCCTCTCCGCTGGTAGTGCACAGCCTGGAAGAGTCGCTGGCCGGTCTGCAGAACCTCTTCAAGGCCGTAAGCATTACTCACCGTGTTGACCAGGACAGCGTCACCACCACCGAGGGCAACCGGGTGGTTGCCTGGGACCCGGCGGAAACTGGCCAGTGGATTTCCCTGGGCCGGCATACCCGCGCCTCCTGCTTTCCCGTGAACCACATTGGCGGCGCCGTGGGCTGGAGGGTGGAGACCGGGGGGTTGACCATCGTATTCTCGGGCGACACCCGATACAGTGAGAGCCTGGTTGAGGCTTCCCAGGGCGCGGACGTACTGATACACGAGGCTCTAACGACTGACGACGACAAAGAAGGCGCTTCCCGGCGGGGCCACTGCACCGCTGCTGAGGCCGCGCGCGCCGCTGCCCTGTGCGGGGCGGGGCAACTCATCATCACCCACATCGATACCCCTTTCCACCTTAATACCCAGGCCTTGGCAGACGAGGCCCGCACCTGCTACGACGGACCTGTATCGGTAGCCGATGACCTTTGCATAACTACTGTCAGCAGCCCGTAGCGCTGCAGGGAAAGACACCTCTATAGTTTTCGCAACTTACAAGACGGGCACGGCGAGATGCCGGCGCCATAGGAGTTGCGATGCTTGCCAAGAGTCAGACCTGTGCGGTAGTTGGGCTGGATGGGTTTATAGTCCAGGTTGAGGTGGACATATCCAACGGGTTGCCGGCTTTTAACATCGTGGGTTTGCCGGACACGGCGGTCCAGGAAGCCCGGGAACGGGTACGGGCCGCGCTGCGGAACAGCGGATGCGAATTTCCGATGCGCCGCATTACCGTCAACCTGGCGCCGGCGGACCTCAAGAAAGCGGGACCGGCCTATGACCTGCCCATCGCGGTGGGGATTCTGCTTAGCTCCGGACAGATTGATCTGCCCTCGGAACCTTCCATGTTTCTTGGGGAGCTTTCCCTGGATGGCAGTCTGAGGCATACCAACGGCGTCTTGCCAATGGTTTCGGTAGCCCGGGAGCAGGGATTCAACGCAGTTTATGTTCCCACTGCGGATGCTGCCGAAGCGGCGCTGGTTGAAGGGATACAGGTGTATCCGGTTCCTACACTGGCTGCCCTGGTTCGCCATTTGATGGGAGAGATGCCAATTCAGCCCATTCCATTCACCGGACTTCCCCAGAGCAACGGGGTTGTGTCCAATGGATGTAACCTTGCCCACATCAAAGGTCAGGAACACGCCAAGAGGGCGCTGGAGGTGGCTGCGGCCGGTTTCCATAACATATTGTTCAACGGGCCGCCCGGCAGCGGCAAGACCATGCTGGCCAGATCCCTTCCCACAATCCTCCCCCAGATGACACCAGAGGAAGCCCTGGATGCGACCAAGATATACAGCATTAGCGGGGCCTTGCCCTCGGACTGTCCGCTGATTGCGGAGCGGCCCTTTCGCGCACCCCATTACAGCATTTCAAATGCCGGGTTGGTTGGAGGGGGACGCAACCTGCGCCCCGGGGAAATCACGCTGAGCCACCGGGGAGTGCTGTTTCTGGACGAACTGCCGGAATTTGACCGCACCGCTTTGGAATCCCTGCGCCAGCCTTTGGAAGACAAGGTTGTCACCATCAGTCGAGTATCGGGGTCTGTAACCTATCCGGCCAGCTTCATGCTGGTCGCGGCGCAAAACCCCTGTCCCTGCGGTTTCCATTCCCATCCACGCAAGGAATGTACCTGCAGCAGTTCAGCAGTTGCCCGTTACCAGAAGCGGATTAGCGGGCCGCTGATGGACCGGATTGATATTTTCGTTGAGGTCCCGCCGGTAGAATATGAGAAGCTGGTTGAAGAAGACTTGGCTGAGGACTCTGAAGCGGTAAGGAAGCGGGTGGAATCGGCCAGGGAAGTGCAGAGTGACCGATTCGACCGGAGAACCGTCCACTTCAATTCGCAGATGGGTGCGGCCGAGGTGTGGAAGATATGCAAGCTGGATGACGCCGCCCGGAGCTTGCTGCAGACGGCGACCAACCAATTGAATCTTTCGGCCAGGGCCTTTCACCGAATCGTGAAGGTCTCACGTACCATCGCCGACCTGGACGAGTCGGAAACCATCGGGGTGAGCCACCTGGCCGAGGCCCTGCAGTACCGTTCCCGGGGACTGAACTGAGTGACAAATTTCCCCGACTATTGGGGGAGAATAGCCCTGAAGTTATCGAAATATTCGGGAAAGGTCTTTGAAACGCACCCGGGGTCCAGAATAGTTATTTCGGCGCTGCCCAGGGATGCCAGGGAAAAGCTCATGGCCATGCGGTGGTCACTGTAGGTGGCGATCTCGGCCGGCTGAATCTGGTCGGGAGGATCAATCTCCAGGTAGTCGGGGCCCTCGATTACCAGGGCGCCTACTTTGCGGAGTTCCGTGGCCATAGCGGCGAGGCGGTCGGTCTCCTTCACTCGCCAGTTTCCGATGTTGCGGATAACGGTCTTCCCCTCCGCAAACAGGGCGGTCACGGCTAACGTCATTGCGGCGTCGGGAATATGGTTAAGGTCTAGATCCATGCCTCGGAGGCTGCCGCGGGAGACCTCAATGAAGTCCGGGCCCCGCTGCACGATCGCGCCCATTCGTTCCAGGATTTCGGCGTGCTGGACGTCGCCTTGGATGCTGTCGGCGCCTACGCCATTTACCCGCACGGTACCGCCCAGGATTGCTGCCGCCGACAAGAAATAGCTGGCGGAAGAAGCATCGCCTTCAACCAGGGCTGTCCCCGGCGACTTGTAAGTCTGCCCCCTCGGGACCCGGAAAGCCTGGTAGTTGTGATTGTCCACCGAGACGCCATAGCGGCGCATGACGTCGATGGTCATGTCAATGTAGGGCTTGGATACCAGGTCACCAATAATATCAATCTGCAGGGCATCGTGGGCCAGAGGAGAGGCCAGCAACAGGGACGTAAGGTACTGGCTGGATACATTGCCACGAATTGATACGGCGCCTCCACGAAGTCCATTGGCGCGGATTCTAAGGGGAGGATAGCCTTCCGCGCCTTCGTAGGTTATATCGGCGCCTAGTTGACGCAGCGCATCAACCAGGTGGGCAATGGGACGCTCCAGCATTCTGGGTTCGCCCGTAAGCGTGAATTCGCCCTCGCCCAGGCACAGGGACGCGCAAAGGGGGCGAATAGCAGTGCCCGCGTTGCCGAGGAACAGGTCGGCCTGCTTGACTGAGAAAGGCCCGCCCATGCTTTCTACAACGCATCTGGCGCCTTCGTCGTAAAATGTAAGGCCAATGCCCAGGGTTTCCAGGGCGGTGGTCATATGCTGGGTGTCGTCGCTTTCCAACAGGTTGCGCACCTCGGTGGACCCGCTGGCCAGGGAAGAGAGCAGAAGCAACCGGTTTGACAGACTCTTGGAGCCGGGAAGCTGGATGACCCCTTCTACTCTGCCGGGGGGCTTCAGGGTAAGGGATTCCATAGGCACCTCACAGATTTTCGCATTCGTAATGGGGTGATCGGAAGGGCTGGCCAAATGGGCATTCAGCTACGGCGAATTTTGACATCGCACGGGTAACAATGTAGCATATCAGTCGCCGGCCTCAATGAAATCTGGCCGTAAGAAACCAACCGATTACCGAGAAACACAAGAGGGACATTCCGTGGCAGACGAACAGACGGCAAATCAGGGGGACGCAAGTCACAAGTCCCCCTTAACACCCCCAAAAGCTAATCCGGCCTTCGCCCGTGCCCTTGACGAACTGGTCTCCCTGGCCAGGCAGGGACACAAGAGTGACTCAGAGAATTTTAACCCCTCCGACGAGTGGCTGGTCAATAATATGCCCGTTTTCCAGGGCATGCCCGGCGAAGATCAGGCCAAAATATTGGCCGAAGCAAACTCCATCGAGAAGGAAAGCGAAGAAGCAAATTCAGCCGGACGGGCCGCAACCAAGGCGTGGCCCGGCGTGGCAGTCAAGCTGGACAGTGGCGGTATCGGCTTTTTCAGCCAGTTGGGCGTCGTCCGGAGACCCGACCTGACCCAGTATTATGTGGACGGGTTTACCCCCAATCGGGACGCCCTCTCCTTCAGCGAAGAAAACCAGGCCCTGTTTACCGAGGTGTTTGAATGCATTGTAGCCAGGTTGCGGGAACACCTGGCGTCGGGACAGACCATAATTCAAACCGACCGGCAGATCTGCGATGCCCCCGGTCGCTCATTCCATGCCAGGCAGCTTCTGTTTGGCGCGGACTACTTACAGCTTCCCTATATGTGGCGGCAGCTTACCTTCGAATTGCCGGAGTCGGAACGAACGGAGACTCCCGACATAATGGAAGTTTCCATACCTCACTGGTTTGATGACCTAGGACTGCCCGAAAACCTGAAGACCCGGTTGAAGGATATGGGTATAAACCAGTTGGTGTTCAAGGCTCCCACCAAGGGCCTTTCCCTGCACCTAGGTTTCGATTACGTGGGGGAGCACAAGATGGGCCCCCTCTCCATTGCCATGCACCAGGTCAAGCAGAACAACGGCATCGCCATACAGGCAGCCCTTAGTCTGTCCCGCATCCGCACCCTCGGCGGGGCAATGTCCAATACGGCCCTGATCACCGTTGGTCCGTCGCTGCACGGCAAGAGCACCCTGACAATCATGATTGAACTGGCCAACAGCCAACTGGCCAAGGTGCTAGGCCTGGATATTGACCCCGAGGAAGGGGTCTATCCCATGAACGACGACATCGTGCTGCTGCAGCCGCTTCGGGAGCCCATAGTTTCCAACCGGGGAAACAACCGCTATACGATCTCCCACAGCATTGACGGTACCGAGAATAATTTCTACGCCATGCCCTTTGGCCTGAACGAAGCCGAGGACCCCATTACGTTTGACGCGGTACGAGGCTCGTCCACGGAACCGAATCCCCAGGAAACCCTGGAAAACGTCCCGGTGGTTTTTGGGGAGAAGGCCGGAGATGCAGCTCCTAACTTTCTGGAGAATCCGGTCCGCAACATGCGCGTAACCCTGTCCCGACGCAGGCTTCTGGCTCGCAAGGGAGTAGGCGGGCTGATTGACTCCATAACCGGAGGAGATCTGTCCGATTCGGTTCACGTGCCCATGGAGTTCACTGACCGCATCTTCTGGCAGGAAGTAATGCGCCAGAACACGGTAATTCCTCCCCTCCGCCGTTTGAGCCTGGAACAGTACATCAGGGTGTTGATGTATGGTGAAGCCGTGCAGATGGGTGCGGCCATCGGAGCTATCGGCCGACCCTATGTGGAGTACTTTTCCGACCCCTTCATCATTGGGCTGGAAGATGAGAACGCGAACCTGATGTACCATATCCTGCAGCAGTTGTCGTGGGGCGGCATGCCGCAGGAATACTACGTGTTTAACACGGGTGGTATCGGCGCCGACAGCAATGAAGAGGCCAGTGGGGCCAACTACAGGAAGATTCCCCGAGAGCTTACCCTGATGCTTCAGGAAGCCTTGCTCCGTGACGCCGTCAAGTTTGAATATGACCCGATCTTGCGGTCAGAAGTTGGCGTGGCAATCGTCAATGCCCAGGGCGATGAACTTGTTGACCTGAGAAAGGAGTGGTTGCCGCAGCGAATTTACGGTGACGAAGACTACACTGCCCGGGTCCTGGAACTGCGCCGGCGGCGCTATTACGGGCGGGACGCCCAGGACAAGGCTGGCATCCTTCGCTACACTAAGGTCAACAGCGCCTTGATCGACCTGGCGGACATTCCTTCACCTGCAACCGAAAGGGAGTTGACGTGGCTGCTTTCATTCTTCTGGAAAGTTGACCAGTCCTATAACACTCTGGAAGAATTGACCGAGCACATAGGGGAGGGGCAACAGCCGCTGACCCATCTCTTGCGAGAGTTGCAGGACAAGTATGAGTCGGGACTATCCCAGGGTCTGGAAGTCAGCGACGGTGGCATGGCCGTTTTGGCTACGCTGGGACTGACACAGGCGTAGTACCGGAGATTTTCCGGAGGGCAAGCCTTTCAATGGCGGGCTTTGGAATCTGCTGGCAAATGGTGGAGCCGTAACAAGCTATGAGCATGGAACCAGACGGCATAATATATTCACTGGGGACGGTTTCCAGGATTGTGGCCGAGACTTTCGGCGAACCGGGAAAGCGAACCTTCAGGCTGGTACTGGAATCTGGACGGGCCACCTCTCACGTCTGGCTGGAAAAGGAGCAATTGTTCCAGTTGGGTGCAGGACTTAAGGAGGCGGTGGATAAACAGACCGAATCCGACCGTGAGAAGGACAGCTTTCCCACCGAACCCAGCTGGGACGGCGACGATACTCTGATAGAGTTCAAAGCCAGAGCGTTGTCGGGGCGGCATGATCCGGATACAAACTCCTTCTATCTGCAAGCCCAGGGAGACAGTGACGAGCAGTCGGAGGAAAAAGCGCCTTCGGTGAGTTTCTGGATTACCGTTGACCAGGCCACGGTGCTGGCTGACGAGAGCCTGCGCATATGCGCTGCCGGACGACCTCCCTGTTTCCTGTGCGGCCTGCCCATTGATCCAACCGGCCATGTTTGCCCCCGGGCGAACGGCCACGCCGTATTTGAAACGGGTTAAACCTGCCTTCCCCGGTCCATCTTTCTACGGGTCTTGAAGGACTAACCAGGTGGCATCAGACCAGAGCAACGGCGATGTTCTCCGCAATGGAGAATTCCAGACCTGCGAACTTACTCCCCTGGGTTCCAATTACACTTTTGTGGCCTCGCTGCAACTGGGAGACCAGACGGGACAGGCCATCTACAAACCCCGGGATGGTGAAGTTCCACTATGGGATTTCCCAAGGGGAACTCTCTACAAGCGGGAATACGGAGCGTATCTGCTCAGCGAGGTGCTGGGCTGGGACTTTATTCCCCGCACTATAGTCAGGGAAGGACCCTACGGCATCGGTTCGGTCCAGCAGTACGTGGACCATGACCCCAGGATGAACTATTACACCCTCAGCGATGGGGACGCCGAAGACCTCAGGATGATTTGCTGCTTCGACCTGGTGGCCAACAACACCGACCGCAAGGCTAATCATGTGCTGGTGGATGAGCAGGGCAAGCTCTGGGGGATAGACCAGGGGCTGACTTTCCACTCCGACACAAAAATACGAACGGTCATTTGGGATTTTGGGGGAGAACCCATCCCCGAGAAATATCTCTCGTCCCTCACCACGCTCCTGGGTCAATTCATTAACCCTGGCGGCCAGTTCAAGGAACTGCTGGAATTGCTGCTGCCCGAAGAAGTGATAGCATTGCAGAAGCGGATTCAGTGGGTGCTGTCGGAACGGGCATTTCCGGGAATACCGGGACGCCGGCGCCGCCACTAGTGGAACAACGGCGCTGAACTGCTGAGCGCCCAGCCCGTATGGTCACTCCGGCCATGAGCCGGAATGACGGCTAATCCCCGAACCAGCTTTTCAAAGCAGTGGCAGCATCATCCTGCCTTTTGCATTACTGAAATTCCAGCGAACACGGCGGGGCTTATGCCTCTAACTTCCCCCGGCCAAAAGGGACAGGTCAAATTCCTCCAGGGTTTCCAGAATTTCGTTTGCCTGGCTGACGTCCAGGTTTCGAGTGTATTCGGTGCGTACTGCAATCGTATATGCGCCGGAGGCCACGGCGGCGGCGATTCCAATGGGCGAGTCCTCGATAGCTATGCACTCTTCAGGCGGCACTCCAATGGTTTCGGCTGCCTTGATGTAAATGTCCGGCGCGGGCTTGCCACGGGTGACATCGTCGCCCCCCAGCACGGCGTCAAAGGCCCCGGTCAGGCCGATGGCTTTTAGCTTGAGGTCAACCCACATGTGCAGGGAAGAGGAGGCCACGGCCTTCGGGAGTCCCCTCATGTTGCAGACCTGCAGCAGCGCTCGTACGCCAGGCTGGGGCTCCAGTTCTTCCTGCATGACCTGTCGGACAATGTCGTCGTATCGGGAGATGTACTCTTCCGCCGGCAGGGGGAGTGTCCGGTGTATTTTTAATTGTCGCCAGGTCTCCCCGATGGTCGTGCCTATGAGGAATTCCTCGTTCTCCTGCTCCGATACTGGTTCTACTCCCTCTTGCACCAATAGCCGGTTGATGGCGCTCAGAAAGAGAGGTTCGCTGTCCACCAGTACCCCATCCATATCAAAGAGAATTGCTCGGTAAGTTGCCATATTGTGCTTGTGCTCCTGCCTGCAATTGGACTGTACGCGCTTTGGGGTAAACTCCCTTCCGGAAAGGTCCTTGAGTGACTTAATGCGGTCAAGGTCTGGTCGATCTACTGCTTCAACCGGCCGGGAGCTGCCTGTGTTGAGTTTTGCCCTCCGGAACCGGAATCATGGCTCAATCCCTTACCAGGAAGCAGGACGAGGCCTTGAAGACGGCCCACAGATTGTTGCCTGCCTCGATGCCCATTTCGTTTAGCGATGTTCCGGTTATGTGGCATCTCAAATCCAGTCCGCCGCAGTTCAGGGTTACCTGGTAGCCCGGCGGGCGAAGCCGCACATCAGAAACCACGCCCGGCAGTCGGTTTCTTGCGGAAGAGCCACGGGGTTCCGAGTCGGCCAGAATAATGTCTGAAGCTCGAATGCCCACGGTCACCTGGTCCCCCGGTCCAACGTCGGACAGCGGCACTTCCAACCTGGGTACTTCATCGCCCTGTTGGGCGCAGACCATTGTACCGTCCTGGGGCTGTACCGAAGCAACCCTCATCGGGATGAGGTTTTCCACGCCGACCAGGCGGGCCACGCGGCCCTGGCCTGGCTGGCCCAGCACTTCCAATGGATTGCCGGCAGGTCCCACTCTTCCTCCGTCAATGGTCTGGACCTGGTCCGCCATGCTGACTGCCTCTTCAATGTCGTGAGTTACCAAGATGGCCGGTATTGCGGCGGCCTGCAGTGTTTCCCGCAGTTCCCCCCTGAGGGTTCTGCGAAGTTCGACGTCCAGGGAGTTGAATGGCTCGTCCAGGAGCATGAGCGCCGGTTCGGGGGCCAGGGCACGGGCCAGGGCGGCGCGCTGCTGCTGGCCGCCGGAGATCTCGTAGGGGCGCCGGTGTTCCAATCCGTTGAGCTGGAACATCTCAATGAGTTCCGAAACGCGATTCTGGCGGTTTAGCGGAGTGGTATGGGCAAGTCCGTAGCCAATGTTTCCAGCCACCGAAAGGTGAGGAAAGAGATGATAGCCCTGGGTGAGGAAACCAACCCGGCGGCGGTGTGGCGGGACAAACAGGTTACCTGCACTGTCGAAGACTATGTGGTCTCCGACTTCGATGGAGCCTTCCTGCGGGTGCACAAGGCCGGCGATGGCGCGCAGGAGGGTAGTCTTGCCGGCGCCGGAGGGTCCGAAAAGAGTCAATAGTTGACCGGCTTCAACTTCCCACCTGGCATCAAGTGAGAACTCTCCGATGCGGTATTGAAGCCATCCGCGAGTCAGCCGGGGAGCAGGCTGAAGGGCATCAGTCTGGTTCATGCTGCGGCCTGCCAGCGATTGCGGGTGATGATTCCCAGGCAGAGGAGGACCAATAAAGCCAGGACGAGCAACATCAACGACATAGCGACGGCGGTGTCCAGGCTGGTTTCCATGGCAGCCATTATAGCCAGGGGCATGGTTTGAGTCTTGCCGGTCAGGTTGCCGGCGAACATTATGGTTGCGCCGAATTCGGAAAGCGCTCTGGCCCAGGCCAGCGCAACCCCGGTCAACATTGCCGGCGCGGCCAGGGGCAAGGTGAGCTTGCGAAAGGTCTGCCAGGGAGACAGTCCAAGGGTCAAGGAATTTTCCTCGTAGGCCCTGGGTATGGACTGGAAGCCCAGTTTGGCAGAGCGCACATAGAAGGGCGCGGCGACAAAAATCTGGGCGAATATGACAGCCGCAGTCGTAAAGGGCAAGGAGATTCCCAGGCCGGCAAGAGTTGGACCCAGAATGCCCTGGCGACCAAAGGCCAGCAGCATTGCCACGCCGGCCACCACGGGAGGAAGGATTATGGGCAGTTCAACAAGCTGATCCACAACCCTCATAATCGGAGATCTGCTGCGAGCCAGGAACAGGGCAAAGGGCGTTCCCACCAGAAGCACGACGGCTATGGTGATGGCGCTGGTTACGAGGGAAAGGCGCAGCGCCAGCAATGCGGGTTCGCTGGTCAGGGCCCCGAAGGGGTTGTCCTGTTGGACTACCTTTACCAAGAGCCCAAATATGGGAAGGCAAATGAAGAGGACGTAAATGGCGGATGATATGGCGCCGATCGGGACTCTGGTCCCAACCACGTCAGTTAAATTTCTCGGCAAAAAGCGCTTCAACAGAATTGCTCTGAAAGGGGGGTTGCCATCATGGAGCGTTGACGTAGATAGAGGAGTTATCTGTTTCATTGCCGGCGGGAGGGCCGAAACCTTGGCGGCGAAGAATATTCTGGCCCTGTTCCGACAGAAGGAAGTCGATGAACTTGGACGCCGACTCTCCCGTAGAAAGAGGCGCAACGGGATACATGACCTCAATCAAAAGTGCTCGTGGAAGTCCCACCACCCTGATTTCCTGGGAAGAGTAACCGTATGATGCATCGGTGGCATAGGTGAATCCTCCGTCAGCTTCTCCCAAAGCCACCTTTTGGGCCACGCCCCGAACACTGGCTTCGCGCGAGACTACATTGGCGATGATTGTCTCAACTAATTCGCGGCCCAGGGATGGGTCCCCTTCAAGCTTCTTCATTAGCTGTTCCGAATATCGGCCAATTGGTACTTCTGGTTGACCGAGAACGATTTTCATACCGGGCTGGGCCAGGCGCCTAAGTTCGGTGGCAAATACGTTCTCCAGGTCTATTTGTGGTGGCTCGGTCTGATCAGGCGCTATATCGCTGCCTGAAGCGCTGACCATCAACACCAACCGGTTACTGGCAAAGTTGGTCGGGTTACCGGTGAGCAGGCCCTTCTGCCTGAGCGCAGCCATCTGCGCCCAGTCCGCAGAGGCAAAAACGTCTGCCGTTGCGCCGTGTTCCAGTTGGGTCCTAAGGCGCTGGCTCCCGTCGAAGTTAAGGACTACTTTATGGGCAGGGTTGCGGGACTGGTATGCCTTTGAAATTTCCTCAAAGGCCGTTGCCAGGGATGAAGCGGCAAACACGGTTATTGTGGATCGCTGAGCTGAAACTTCGTCGTTTTGCCGGCCGTTTTCGTTCCTTGATTCCTGTGAATAGCAGGCGACTATGCCCAGGAGCAGAGCTGTTCCCAGGCAGGCCGCCAATATCTTCCGCCAAGAGTTGCCAGCCGTTACTGTGGCCTGGCAGTTCTTGTTGAAAAACGGGGAGTGTGACCCGGGAGGGGCGTCTCGAATCTCTAAACCAGTCTCAATGGGTTTAAACAGGTTACGAATAAAAAGCACGGCCAAAAAATTCTAGGTTTGATGTCGCTTGCTGTCAATTTGATTGACCTGGCCTGACAGCCTCCTCAGGCGAAATTGAGGATACGCCGCTTTGGCTTCTTCGGATGCTTTCAAATGGCAAGAGAGGCTTGACAGTTCAGTGCGAGTTTAGAAGCGCGCCTAGATGGCGGTCTGCCTCGATATTGCCAGGGAAAAAGAATGGGGCCCCAATTGGGGCCCCATTCTCTTCCCTATCTGCTCCGGGAGCCACATCAATGGCTCCCGGTTCTTGCGAAGTTCCAGTTTAACGCTGGACGATAGTGGTACCTTCCTGAGCCGTGATGGGCTGGCCGAACTCGTCGTACCGCAGGGTAGCGGAAGCAACCACGTCGCCTGCGTTCACTGCCTCAACAGTGACGGTGTATTCGAGTTCATCACCGGCGCCCAGTGACGGGACCGGGGTGTAGGTCACCGTGCCGCCGGAGATTGTGCCACCTTCGGCCGTAACTATGTTGAACTGGGCCGGTATGGTTACGGTCAGCCTCACGTTGCTCATCGGCGAATCGTCGCTCTGGTTGGTGATGACAACCGTGTAGCTGCCCTGCTCACCGACGCCCATCGGGTCAACGCCGTCGATGATGCTCAGGTGGGCCGCTGCGGCCGACAGGATCTGGATGTTCAGTACCGCGTCAGCAGTGGCGCCCTCGGCGGAGGTGACGTTGGCAGTGTTGATAACGGTGCCAACGGACTCACCACGCAACGTGACGTTTACGTCAACCGTACTTCCCACTGCCAGGTCGCCAATGGACCAGGTCACAACCCCGTCGGCTTCCTGTCCACCATTGTCGCTGGAAACGTAGGACATTTCGGCCGGAATATTGTCTGTGATTGTAACGCCGGTCAGGTTAGCCGTACCGGTGTTAGTAGCGGAAATGGTGTAGGTCCGCTCGCCATCCACGTAAAGGGCTGCGCCACCGGCCTTGGCCAGGCTGACTGCCGGTTCAAGTACGTCAATCGAAGCCTCGGCGGTAACCGTGGAACCACGCTCCGTGGCGGACACGGTGTTAGTGATGGATCCGCCGGTTGTGGAGGTGGCATTGACCGTGATGTTGGCGGTGCCACCAGGCTCGATGGCTGCAATGGTCCACTGCAGGCTGCCGTCTCCACCGAGGCTGGCCTCGGGCTCGGCGGTTACGTTCTGGAACTCGATGGGCAACGGGTCCACTACCGCTACGTTGGTAGCTGTAGCGTCACCGTTGTTGGTGACGGAGATGGTGAACACGGATTGCTGGCCCAGCAAGGGAGAGCCGTTGTCCACAGTCTTGGTTATGGCCAGGTCAGACTGGGTTACGAGGGTCGTTGCCTCGGCTGAAGCGGAGGCGCCCTCGTCGGACTGGACGCTGGCAGTATTGACCACCTCACCGGGGTCGCCGGTAGTAGCTACCAGGCTCACCATTGCCGTGGCTTCAGAGTCCAGGGACTCGATCAGCCAGCTGACAGTACCATCGGCCCCAACCGATGCCTCAGGTGAGCTGGAAACGTAGGTCAGACCCAGAGGCAGGGTATCGGACAGTACGATGTTGGTCAGCGCGCCCGCGCCGTCGTTGGTAACGGTAATTTCGTAAGTCACGTCGTCGCCGGACACAGTTTCTGCCGGGGCAGACTTGGCCAGCTGCAAGGAACCCGGAATTACGCTGGTAAGCAAGGTATCCTGACCGCTGATGCCCTCAACAGATACGGCAGTGGCGGTGTTAATCTGCTCGCCTACGTCGTTGGCCGACAAGACCATGGTGACGGCTACAGATTCGCCGGGAGGAATGTCTCCCAGGCTCCAGGTGACGGTGCTGCCGGAAGCGCTGGCGGCCTCGGGAGTGGAACTGACAAATGTCAGGCCCTCAGGCAGGTCGTCGGTAAGGGTTACGTTGGTAGCCGTGGTGTCGCCGCTGTTGGTAACGGAGACACTGTATTCGGCGGTCTTCCTCAGACCAAGGCTGGGAGGACCTTCCTTGTTAACTTCGAGGGTCGGCGACTGCCACTGCTTGGTGTGCGTGTGGCTGAACATGGTCTTGTTGGTACCAGCTTCCAAGATCTGGATCAAGACCTGGTTGTCGCCGAGGGTGGGTGCGACCTGTTGCAGGGTTACGACGGATTCGCCGTTGGCGTTGGTAGTGGTGGCAGCAGACTCTCCCCCGCCATCCAGAGTGGCTGCGGGGTCCGCGTCCACTACTGACCAGGAAATGTTTACGTCAGCAATGGGAGAGCCGTCGGTAACCTTGTTTACCCGCACCAGCATGGGGTGGTCAGTGCCGACAAGGTTGACTGAGTCGGAGGGGAACTCGACGTCCATGTCCACCCAGTGCTTGACCGCGAATACCTTGTGGGTATCGTTGTCCATGATCTGGGGAACGAAGGCCGTTACGTCGGTATCACCGGGGCGGGTCGCCGTAATGGTCAAGGTTGCCTGACCACTTCCATCGGTCATAACCCGTCCGAAATAGTTGTCCACTTTGCGGGGGTTTTCGCCGTCCAGTGAAACGATATCGCCAACCGCTTCACCGAATCGGTTGAGGAATACTTCAACCTCAACACCATCGGCGGGGGCGCCGTCAGCGCCGCTAACGGTGACGGTGAAGGTGTGCTGGTCGAAAATGGAATTCCAGTCCTCTACGGGGCTGATGCTCACCGAAGTGGGAGCGACACCGGAGTCCTGGGGAATGGCGGTCTTTTCAGTATGTGCCGGGGACTGGTTCTCAATGAGGTCGGCACGGGTATCCTGGTCAAGCCGTACCTGGGGGAATCTGGTGTAGGTGGCCACCGAGGCGGTGGTCTGCGGTACCTCGGTATCGGGTATTACCTGGGGGGATTCAATGTGGTTTACCATGCCAGGCGCGCTAGGAGAGGATGATCCCAGGAGCATAGTGCCGGCTACGATTCCGGCTAATGCAAGCACGGCAACAATGCTAATCATCCAATGGACGCTTTTAAACATAGACAGGCTCATTTGTACCTTCCTAGTTCAGGTTTGTAAGTAGCTGGTGTAAACGGAGTCTGCGCTGGCAAAGGTGGGGTTGTACCCGGCGCCGCAGAATTATCAACGCTATTATAGCATTGCGAATTTCGACAGAGAGATTTTTGCATTGCAGTTATGGAAAGTCAAGGGGTACCCAATCTCAATGACGGCTGTGAAGCGGTATAGCGAATTGCTGGCAGGTGGTTCCGAATTGTAGCGTATTTGGCCAGGTCGGTGGGAAGGAAGGCCGATGGGGGAAGTCGGCGCCGACTGGAATGGAGCCCCAAGGTACAGCCAGGGACGGCAATTGCCGTTTGCAGCAGGAGCTAATGCCAGGGGCTTTCGTTCATCCCTGCGAAGTCTCTTCACCTGCTCGCCCTGAGCATGTCGCGGGCCCTCCGAAGGGCTCACAGCAGACGTTTTCCGGAGGCTGGCACCTGATAATCGATAACCCCTGGCGATTATTGCCGGCGGTGTTGACAAAACGTTTTCGGCCACTATAATAGTAGGTTACTGAGTATGCCTCAAACACCTTTCTTTGCTCATTTTCCGAAGCAAAACTCTGACCCTAGTTCCACTTTGTCCAATTTTTCCGGCCACTAGTCCCCATCCTGCGTTCGCATAAAGGAGAATGGCGTATGGCTAAGACTCCCGTGTCCAACGGGCATGACATAGGTATTAACAGTGGAGCCGGTTCTGCGGCTGCCAGGGTTAAGTCCTATGCCCGAATTCCGGAAGTTCTGGATGTCCCCCACCTGATTTTGAGCCAGGTCCAGTCCTTCGACTGGTTCAAGACCGATGGACTGGCGGAGGTTTTCAAGGAATTTTCCCCCATAACCGATTACACAGGCAAGAAATACGAGCTTCACTTCCTGGAGCACACCTTCGAGGAACCGAAGCTTTCGCCGATCGAGTGCAAGGAACTGGAAAAGACTTACTCCCAGCCCCTTACGCTCAAAGCCCTGCTCATCAAGATGGAGACAAATGAGAGGCTGGAGCAGGACATTTTCATGGGCGAAATCCCGCTGATGACAGAGCACGGCACGTTTATCATAAACGGCGCCGAGCGGGTTGTTGTCAGCCAGTTGGTTCGCTCTCCTGGCGTCTATTTCAAGCATGACAAGTCCGCTACCCCTGACCGGAATTTGTGCGTGGCACAGGTTATTCCCTCCCGCGGGGCATGGCTGGAATTCGAGACCAGCGTCAAGGATATCCTTTCCGTAAAGGTTGACCGCAAGCGGAGGGTTTCGGTAACCACCTTCTTCCGCGCCCTGGGCGTTACCAGGGATGAAATAGTGGAGAAGTTTGCCGAGGTAGATACCGACGAAAGGCACCAGTACATTCAGACCACGCTGGAGCGGGATCAGGCTTCGACCGAGCGCGACCCGCACTTCCGTGAAGATGACCTGCGAAACCTGTGGGCCTGGCTGCGACCGGAGCGAGACTTCGAGATTGACACCGCCAGGCAGATTGCGTCTGCCCAGTTGGAGCTTTACCGGCGGCTAAGGCCCGGTGAGCCTCCCAGCGTTGAAAACGCCAGCAACCTGATTCGCGCCTCCTTCTTCGACCCCCGGCGGTATGACCTGGGACGGGTGGGCAGATACAAGTTTAACCGGCGCCTGAGCATTGGAGAGCGTGGCGATCAGCGCACGTTGAGCCTGGAGGACATGCTCATGGTGGTGCGCAATCTGATCCTGGTCAACCGGGGCGAAGAGCGCGCCGACGATATCGACCACCTGGGTAACCGTAGGGTCCGGGCCGTTGGAGAACTGGTGCAGAACCAGGTCCGGATAGGCCTCTCCCGCATGGAACGTATGGTCAAGGAAAAGATGACCCTGGTGGACGTCGAGGAAGTGGCTCCCCGGGGGCTGGTTAACGTTCGGCCGGTGGTTGCCGCCGTCCGAGAGTTCTTCGGTGGTTCCCAGTTGTCTCAGTTCATGGACCAGACCAACCCGCTGGCGGAACTGACCCACAAGCGTAGGCTTTCAGCTCTGGGCCCGGGCGGTCTGTCCAGGGAGCGCGCCGGATTCGACGTGCGCGACGTTCATTTCTCCCATTATGGCCGAATCTGTCCCATAGAGACCCCTGAAGGGCCGAACATTGGGTTGCTTAGCTCCCTCTCGTCTTATGCCAGGACCAATCCCTACGGGTTCATTGAATCGCCCTATCGCCGGGTGTTGAAGTCCATACCGAATACGGCATCGGATCTTGAAGGACGTACTATCACTGAAGACGTGATGGGCGAAGACGGCAAGGTGGTGGTTGCCAGCGGAAAAAAGCTGAGCCGGGCCAACGTAAAGGCGATCCAGGCCCTTTCTGAGGGAACCATGCTTCGGGTTCGGCCCTACGTGGCTGGCGGGCCCGAGCACGTGGAGTATATGTCCGCCGACCGGGAAGAGACCTTCCGCATCGCCCAGGCTAACTCCGAACTGGACGACCTTGGGCAGTTTGTTCACGACCGGGTGGAAATTCGACTGGGTGAGAACTACATCCAGGACTCTCCGGATAACGTGGATTTGATGGACGTTTCGCCGATGCAGATTATGAGCATTTCGGCGGCGTTGATTCCCTTCCTGGAGCATGACGATGCCAACCGGGCACTGATGGGTTCCAACATGCAGCGCCAGGCCGTGCCGCTGCTCCGCCCCAGTGTTCCGGTGGTAGGCACAGGTATTGAAGAGAGAGTCGCCCGAGACAGCGGCCAGGTAGTGCTGGCCCGGTCCACGGGAGTGGTGACTTCGGTGACGGGATTGGACATCATTGTTACGGACGCCGCCGGCGCTGAATACCACCATTACCTGGAAAAGTTCAGACGTACCAACCAGGGCACCTGCTTCGACCAGCGGACCATCGTCCAGAAGGGCGATCGCGTTGTCGAAGGGGACACGCTGGCCGACAGTTCTTCCACTGATCAGGGCAAGTTGGCCCTCGGCCAGAACGTGCTGGTGGCGTTCATGTCCTGGGAAGGCTACAACTACGAAGACGCCATTATCATCAGCGAGAGGCTGGTGAAGGACGACCAGTTCACTTCCATCCATATAGAGAAGCACGAGATGGAGGCGCGGGAAACCAAGCTGGGCCCCGAGGAAATTACCAGGGACATCCCCAACGTTGGCGAAACCAGCCTGCGGGACCTGGACGAACGTGGCATTATCCGTGTTGGAGCCGATGTCGGACCCGGGGATATCCTGGTGGGCAAGGTTACCCCCAAGGGGGAAACGGAACTCACGGCTGAAGAGAAACTCCTCAGGGCCATCTTTGGCGAAAAGTCCCGGGACGTTAAGGATACTTCGCTGCGGGTGCCCCACGGGGAGCGTGGCAAGGTAATTGACGTCAAGATTTTGAATCGGGCCAATCGCGATGATCTGCCGCCCGGCGTCAACGAGGCGGTACGGGTATGGATTGCCCAGACCAGGAAGATCTCGGTGGGTGACAAGATGGCCGGTCGCCACGGCAACAAGGGCGTCGTGTCCCGCATATTGCCGGTAGAAGATATGCCCTACCTGGCCGACGGCACCCCCGTAGATATGATCTTGAACCCCATCGGCGTGCCTTCCCGCATGAACCTGGGTCAGGTGCTGGAAACTCACCTGGGATGGGCGGCCCGAGGGCTGAACTTCCGCGCCCAGACTCCGGTGTTTGACGGCGCTACCGACGCCTCTATTGAGGACTCCCTTTCCCGGCTGTGGTTCGCGGAAGAGTCAGGGGCCATTAATGGCGCGCCTACCGACTGGTCTCCCAAAATTGAGTTCAGCCGGATCGAGAACTGGCTGGGGGAACGGGGCTACGACGCGGCACGTTTGTTCGACGAGAGTGTGCGGGGCGAGGCACGGGAAGCCTGCCTGCGCATCTGGTTGAAAGAACAGGCCGGTATCGACGCCGAAAAGATGGAACTGGACGATATGTACCAGGAAGCTCTTCGCTCCCACCGCGAGCGGCAGATTGCTCCGCCAATTTTCGGCAAGTTCCAGCTTTACGATGGTCGCACGGGCGATCCCTTCGACCAGTTGGTGACGGTGGGCAGCATTTACATGCTCAAGTTGATCCACTTGGTGGAGGACAAGATTCACGCTCGTTCCACCGGGCCCTACTCGATGATTACCCAGCAGCCCTTGGGCGGCAAGGCCCAGTTCGGCGGCCAGCGCTTCGGTGAAATGGAAGTGTGGGCCCTGGAGGCCTACAGCGCTGCCTACAATCTTCAGGAGGTGCTGACGGTAAAGTCTGACGACGTGGCAGGACGGGTGAAGACCTACGAGGCTATCGTCAAGGGCGAACCTATCGGTCAACCCGGTGTCCCCGAGTCCTTTAACGTACTGCTCAAGGAATTGCAGAGCCTCGGCCTGTCCGTGGAACTGCTTAATGAGGAGGACCGGCCTTCCCTGATGGACGGATTGGGTGACGAAACCGAGCTATACGAACCACTGGAGGCGATTTAATGGTCAGGATGCAGGACAGAACCGAGGTTCAGGCAACCAACTTTAATGCGATTCGCATTTCCGTCGCCTCTCCCGAGCAGATTCTTAACTGGTCTCACGGCGAGGTAACCAAGCCGGAGACCATCAACTACCGGACCCTGCGGCCGGAAAAGGACGGCCTGTTTTGCGAGCGTCTTTTCGGGCCCACCAAGGACTGGGAGTGTTTCTGCGGCAAGTACAAGCGGATTCGTTACCGGGGCGTTGTTTGCGACCGCTGCGGTGTGGAAGTAACCCGTTCCAAGGTGCGCCGCGAACGGATGGGTCACATCCGGCTGGCGGCGCCAGTAGCCCATATTTGGTTCAGCAAGACCACCCCCAGCCGGCTGGGACTGCTTCTGGACCTTTCGCCCCGCAATCTGGAGCGCGTGCTTTATTTCGCTCAGCATATTGTCATCTCCGTGGATGATGAGAGGCGCGGTGAAATTATTGAAGAAGAACGGCTTCGCGTAGAACTGGAAAAAGAGACTATTCGTAACTCTTACCAGGAGAAGCTGGCCGAACTCCAGGAAAAACTGGATGCTCTGGAGGCGTCCGGGGACCCGGAGTCAATTCCTGATTCCTTGGCAGTTCAGACCGAGAAGGATGCCCTGGAAGACGAGATTACCAAGAAAGAGGGCGACCTGGAGATTAAACTTCAAGAGGTCATCAGCGAACTGGAAGACCTCCGACCCTTGAAGATTCTGGCGGAGTCCAAGTATCGGGAACTGAAGGAACGCTACGACGATCTGTTCAATGCCGGGATGGGAGCAGAGTCCATACTGGATATCCTGCGCAACCATGACCTGGAAGCCATAAGGGAGGATCTGGTCCGGGAAATGCGTTCTACTTCCGGTCAGCGCCGGAAGAAGGCCATCAAGCGGCTGCAGGTGGTGGAAGCCTTCCGCAACAGCGGCAACCGGGTGGAGGACATAATCCTCACCGTCCTGCCGGTTCTGCCTCCGGAATTGCGTCCCATGGTGCAGCTGGATGGCGGCCGCTTCGCCACCAGCGACTTGAACGACCTGTACCGTCGGGTGATTAACCGGAACAATCGTCTCAAGAGGTTGATGGACCTGGGCGCCCCGGAAATCATCATTCGCAACGAAAAGCGGATGCTGCAGGAATCGGTGGATGCCCTTATCGACAACGGTCGTCGCGGTCGGCCCATTCAGGGCAGCCACAACCACAAGCTCAAGTCCCTTTCCGACCTGTTGCGGGGAAAGCAGGGCCGCTTCCGGCAGAACCTGCTGGGAAAGAGGGTGGACTACAGCGGACGGTCCGTTATCGTGGTAGGACCCGAATTGAAGATGAACCAGTGCGGTCTACCCAAGCGGATGGCCCTGGAGTTGTTCAAGCCCTTCGTAATGCACCGCCTGGTAATGCTGGGCGTTGCGCCCAATATCAAGAGCGCCAAGCGCATGGTAGAACGGGCGCGGCCTGAGGTATGGGACATCCTGGAAGAGGTAATCAAGGACCGGCCGGTGATGCTGAACCGGGCCCCGACCCTGCACCGACTGGGCATCCAGGCGTTTATGCCTGTGCTCATCGAAGGCAATGCTATCCAGATTCACCCGCTGGTTTGTTCGGCCTTCAACGCCGACTTCGACGGGGACCAGATGGCAGTACACGTGCCCCTGTCCCGGATGGCGGTTCACGAGTCCCAGGTGGCCATGCTCAGCACCCACAATATGCTGTCGCCGGCCTCCGGAGAACCCCTGGTGGCGCCCACTCTGGACATGGTGCTGGGTTGCTACTACCTGACGGAAATACAGCGGGGAGACAAGGGCGAAGGCAGCCGGTTCTATGACTACGACGAGGCGAGTATCGCTTTCGCCGACGGTCACATTGGCCTGCGTGCAAAGATATACGTCAAAGATATTCCGGGGTATGAAACTGAAGAGGCCTGGGTCGAAACGACTCTGGGACGGTTGATTTTCAAGGAGAATCTTCCCACGGAAATCGGTTTCAAGAACTATGTATTCAACAGCAGGGCCATCAAGGAACTGACAACCGAGCTTTACCAGAAGCTCTCAAATGATGAAACGGCTGAAGCGCTGGACAAGATAAAGCAACTGGGCTTCAAGTACGCCACAACCTCGGGCATAACCATCGCAATTAACGATATTCAGATATCGGGCAAGAAGTCGCAAATCCTCCA
Organism: SAR202 cluster bacterium bin22; assembly: GCA_002238505.1. Classification (GTDB taxonomy): domain Bacteria; phylum Chloroflexota; class Dehalococcoidia; order Lucifugimonadales; family UBA3495; genus Bin22. The sequence goes on from MPMM01000001.1 coordinate 155,417, forward strand.
GGAAGCCGACGGCCTGGTTGAGAGCTATGAGGACCAATACCTGTCGGGCTTGATGTCTGAGGATGAACGTTACAACTCAGCCGTGGAGGCCTGGACACGGGCTTCCGACCAGACAGAACAACTGGTCAAGGACGAGATTGAAATTGGCAATTATGGCGGCATTGGTGTGATGGCGCTTTCCGGCGCCAAAGGTAACATCATGCAGATCAAGCAGATGGCTGGCATGCGCGGGTTGATGAGCAACCCGGGTGGCCGGATTATCGACCTGCCGGTCAAGTCGAGCTTCCGTGAAGGCCTGTCGGCGCTGGAGTATTTCATCTCCACCCACGGCGCCCGCAAGGGTCTGGCCGACACGGCGCTACGTACTGCTGACAGCGGCTACCTCACCCGCCGCTTGGTGGATATCGCCCAGGAGGTAATCGTTCTCGAGGAAGACTGCGGGACCTTTGATGCTTATTACATTGAGGCCCGGCCTGACGGGGCTGCCGAGGCGACTCTCCCTGAGCGCATCACCGGCCGGATGGCCGCTGGCCCGATAGTGGACGAGAATACCGGTGAAATCCTGGTTGACCGGAACGACGCCATCGACGAGGAAATGGCCGAAAGGATCGCCGCCGCCGGGATTGCCCAGGTGCCGGTCCGGTCACCCCTCATTTGTGAGACCCGTCGGGGTGTTTGCCAGATGTGCTACGGCCGCCTGCCTGCCACGGGTTACGTGGTGGAGTTTGGCCAGGCTGTGGGCATTATCGCCGCCCAGAGTATTGGTGAGCCAGGCACCCAGCTAACCATGCGTACCTTCCACACCGGCGGTGTTGCGGGTTCCGACATCACCAGCGGTCTGCCGAGGGTTGAGGAAATCTTCGAAGCCCGGGTCCCCAAGGGCGTGGCTCGCCTGTCCGAGATTGACGGCGCGGTAGAGTTGGCCCTGGATTCCGAGGGACGCCGACTGGTGGACGATCCGATCAGAATCGTTGACCGGCAGGAGTTCCGAGAGGAGTATGTACTGCCTGAGGGAGTACAGCTGCTGGTAGATGACGGCGATGACGTGGAAGCGGGCATGCTGATGGCCGCTACCCTGCCGTCCCTGGGTTACGAAGCCGATTCTGAGGAAGGGTACGAGCCCCAGCCGGTCCTGGAAGTGGTTGCCAATGTGGGAGGGCGAGTGGAGCTGGGCGACAACCTGATATCTATCGTGTGGGAAGACCCCGAGGAGCGGGAGTACATGGTGTCTGCTGCCGCCGAACTGATGATTTCCCATGGTGAGCAGGTGAGGGCCGGTGACCGCCTGACCTCAGGCCCCAAGAACCCTCACGACATTCTGAGCATACAGGGTACGGGCGAACTGCAACAGTACATGGTCAACGAGGTGCAGCAGGTGTACCGCTCCCAGGGTGTGGGCATCCATGACAAGCACATCGAGATTATCCTGCGCCAGATGTTGCGCCGGGTCCAGGTCAAGTCCATAGGTGATTCGGACTTTATTCCGGACCAGGTGGTGGACAAGGTCCAGTTCCAGGAAAACTGCGCCAAGGTATTGGCCGAGGGCGGCGAGCCCGCCACGGCTGAACCGGTTCTGCTGGGGGTAACCCGGGCATCGTTGCGGACCGACAGCTTCCTGGCTGCTGCGGCTTTCCAGGAAACCACCCGCGTACTGACGCAGGCGGCCCTGAGTGGTCAGCACGACTATCTCCAGGGCCTTAAGGAAAATGTCATCATTGGGCGCCTGATTCCCGCCAGGCTGGAATCGACGGAGTTGGTCGAAGAACCGGAGACGGTGGCTTTGCCCGGCTTCGACGAAATCGGCGCGGTCGAGGAACTGGTGGCAGCAGGCTGGCTGGAAGCGGCCGATACTGCGGCCGGAACCCCCTTGACCTTTGGCGGCGGCTCCGAAGAACTGGCCGCGTCGGGCTTCTTTGTCGACAGCGAGACTACGCTGATCGGCGGCGAGGACGGTGGCGAGGCTGGCTCCAACGGGTTGGGTTTGGTGGATGGAGCTGAAGATGGGCAGGACTTGCCGAACTTCTCTCTGGACGGTGATGAATAACTCCAGTCTTAACGAGGGCGCCGGCTCAACGGACGCAAAGGGTCAGCCTGACCTGTCCGTTGAACTGGCGCCTTCCCATTCCCTGGGACTTCTACTCAAGAACCCCGTGATGGTCGCATCCGGTACCTTCGGTTACGACGGTTACGGGCGCGGCATCCCACAGGACATGGACTTCTCCCAGTTGGGGGCGGTCATCCCCAAGACCTTCACTCGTTACCCCCGCGAAGGAAATCCTGAACCACGCTGGTATCCTGAATCATTCCGGGTCGCCCGGGAAATTGGGGAACCCGTGATGCTCAATGCCATTGGACTGACCAACCCCGGAATCGAAGCAGGTGTAGTGGAAGTAGCTCCCCAGTGGGGACGGTGGGACGCGACCATGTTCCTGAGCATGTCCGGTGAGAGTGTGGGCCAGTTTGGTGATATGGCTGCCATGACCCGGGGGGCTTCAGGATTTTCGGCCATCGAATTGAATCTCAGTTGCCCAAATGTGGAGCAGGGAGACCTGTTCAGCTACAACGCAGAAGGAACTTACAAGGCAGTGGACGCCGTCAAGCGGCACGCCGAAGTGCCGGTACTGGCCAAGCTGGCTCCCAATGTTCCAGATATCGTTCCCATCGCCAGGGCTGCTGTTGAGGCCGGGGCTGATGCCCTGACCATTTCCAATACCATTCCCGCAATGACCATTGACGTGGACTCCCGCCATCCAGTGCTGGGGAACGTCACCGGTGGGCTTTCCGGACAGGGGCTGCATCCCGTGGCTGTAGCGCTGGTTTACCGGGCGGCCCAGGCGGTTAATGTGCCCATAATAGGCGTGGGAGGCGTTTTCACTGCAACGGACGCGCTGGAGTTCATCCTGGCCGGCGCGACGGCCGTGCAGGTGGGTAGCGCCAATCTCGCTGACTTGTGGGCGCCCTTCAACGTTTTGGACGGTATCCGGTCTTACTTGGGGGAAAGGGGTATCAGTGATATCAAGGAGTTGATCGGGGCGGTGGAAATCTGACAACTGCGGGATGAGTGGTGTATGAGAAGGGGAGGGCTTTAAAGCCCTCTCCTTCCTGGTTTCGTGGCTGGCGCTTATCGGTATTGTTCCTGGACTAGTCCGCGACTGCGGCTACTTCTGACCGGTTGAGAGTGAGGGCATCCTTGCCTGCGTCAATCAACAGGTGGTCGCCGTTCCGGAATTCACCGGACAGTATGCCCCTGGACAGCGGGTTTTCCAGGTGCCGCTGAATGGCCCTTCTCAGTGGCCTGGCGCCGTAAACCGGGTCAAAGCCTTCCTCAGCCAGCCAGTCCGCAGCCGACGGGGTCAACTCGAAGGTGATGTCCAGATCGTCCAACCGCTGGGCGACGTCCTTCACCATTAACCCGACTACCTGAACTATCTGGGCCCGGGTTAGCGGGTGGAAGACGATGGTCTCGTCGATGCGGTTCAGAAACTCGGGCCGGAAGGCCTGTTTCAATGCATCATTCACAGACTTTTCCAGCAATTCCCGCTCGCCGCTGGCGGACTGGGATGCAAGGTTGAAGCCGACTTCCTGGCGGTTCAGGTAACCCGTTCCCAGGTTGCTGGTCATAATGATGACCGTGTTTCTGAAATCCACGGTGCGCCCCTGCCCGTCGGTCAGCCTGCCATCCTCAAGAATTTGCAGGAGGATGTTAAAGACATCGGGGTGCGCCTTTTCGATCTCGTCGAAGAGGATAACCCGATAGGGGCGGCGGCGAACTGCTTCGGTCAGTTGACCGCCTTCATCGTATCCCACATAGCCCGGAGGAGCGCCCACCAGTCTGGAGACGGTGTGTTTTTCCATGTACTCGGACATGTCCAGCCGCACCATGTTGCCCTCGTCGTCGAAGAGGAACTCGGCCAGCGCCTTGGACAGTTCCGTCTTTCCCACGCCGGTGGGACCCAGGAATATGAAGCTGCCGATGGGCCGGCGGGGGTTGCTCAGGCCGGAACGAGCCCGGCGGATGGCCTCGGAAACGGCGTTTACCGCTTCCTCCTGGCCGATGAGCCGCTGGTGCAGGGTCTCTTCCATTTGGATCAGGCGGTCGGCCTCGCTTTCCAGGAGGCGACCGGAGGGTATTCCGGTCCAGCTGGAGACCAGGTCGGCGATGTCCCTTTCGTCCACCACCATATCAACCTTTTGGTCGTGCCTGAGGCTGTTCTGCTCCTCCCCGAGTTCTTCCTCAAGACGCATTCGTTCCGTCCGCAACTGGGCCACCTGTTCGTATTCGCTGCGCTGGGCAGCCGCATCCTCCTGGTCTGACAGCCGGCGCACCCGTTCCTCCAGTTCGTGGTAGCTGGGAGGAAAGCCTTCGGCGTCTATGCGAACTTTGCTGGCTGCCTCGTCAATGAAGTCTATTGCCTTGTCGGGCAATTGCCGGCCGGTGATATACCGGTCGCTTAGGCGGGCGGCCGCAACGAGGGCGTCGTCCTCAATCTTAACCTTGTGATGGGCCTCATAGCGGGGCCTCAGGGCCCTGAGAATTTCCACGGTGTCCTCGACGCTGGGCTCATCCAGATAGACTGGCTGGAAACGACGTTCCAGGGCCGCATCCTTCTCAATGTGCTTGCGGTACTCGTCGAGAGTTGTGGCCCCGATGCACTGGAGTTCTCCCCGGGACAGGGCAGGTTTCAGGAGGTTGCTGGCGTCCAGTCCACCTTCGGCCGCGCCGGCTCCCACCATGGTGTGTATTTCGTCCAGGAACAGGATAAACTCGCCCTGCCCCTGTTTGACCTCGTCCATGACTGCCTTGAGGCGTTCCTCGAATTCGCCACGGAACTTGGAACCGGCAACCATGGCGCCCATGTCGAGGGCCAGGACGCGCTTGCCTTTCAGTGAATCGGGCACGTCGCGGCTGGCGATACGAAGGGCCAGGCCTTCTGCAATGGCGGTCTTGCCGACACCGGCTTCCCCGATGATTGCCGGGTTGTTCTTTTTGCGGCGGGTGAGGGTTTGTGCCACTCGCCTAATTTCGGCTTCGCGTCCTATTACCGGATCCAGCTTGCCTTCTGTTGCAAGCTCAGTAAGATCAATGCTGTACTTTTCCAGGGACCGGTAGCGGCTCTCAGCCCGCCGATCATCAACCCGATGAGCGCCCCGGATCGAGGTCAGGGCCTGGTAAACCTTTTCCTGGTCGATGCTGAATTCCTGCACCAGCCGGGCTGAGTCTCCCTGGGGTTCTCGTATGGCGGCGATGAAGAGATGTTCGACGCTGATGAAATCGTCCTTAAGTCTGCGGGACTCCTCCTGGGCCGTATCAAGCAATCGCTGGATGCGGGGTGTAGTGTAGATCTGGCCTGCCTGATTGGTCAGCTTGGGCGATGCCTTCAGCAACTGCTCCAGGCGCGCCCGGAAAGCTGGGACGGATATGCCCAGGTGGTCCAGGATGCGGGTTGGGATTCCCTCTTCCTGGTTCAGCATGGCGAGCAGCACGTGTTCCACGTCCCACTGGCTGTGGCGGTAATTGCGGACCAGTTCCTGGGAGTCCTGGATAACCATTTGTGCTTGTTCGGTGAAGTCTTCTGATCGCAAAGTCATAGTCTCATCTCCCGGATTCATCCCATGCGAGCTGTGCATATACCCGCATCTCATCGGGATGGCGATCTCTTGGTATTAGGAATAAAGCCCTTCGAAGGGTTCTGCTTGTCTTATCGCATCTGCTGCCTTGCAGCGGCGGTACGGTTATCGGCCTGGAGCTGGAGCGCATCAATGGTGGCACTGAGGCGCTTATTTTCCTGCTCCAGTTCCTCGATGCGAGCCATCAGCTTCAGTGCGACCTCTGCCCCGGCCAGGTTCACTCCCATATCTTCGGTAAAAGTCTTGATGCGGCGCAGGCGCTCGATGTCTGCCTCTGAATAGAGTCTCTGGCGCCCGTTGGTGCGGGAAGGCCAGATGAGACCAACGCGTTCGTAATAGCGCAGGGTCTGGGCATGGAGTCCAACCATCCGCGCTGCAATGCTGATAACGAAGCAGGGCTCTTCTGAGTTGTTTCTTTGAAATGTCATAAATTACACCTGTGCACTGTCCCGCAGGTCTTTGAGTTTGCGGAACAGTTCCTGTTCCTCGGGGCCGGGGTCGCTGGGCAGCACCGCTCTTACGGTGGCGTAGAGGCTGCCCTTACTGCCCGACTTGTTGAGTTCAGGCATTCCCTGGCCAGAGAGTCGGAACCGGCGGCCATTCTGGGTTCCGGGAGGTACGGTTAATGCCACCCTTCCGGCAAGGGTGGGCACGGTGACTTCCGCTCCCAGCACCAGGTCTTCTACGGGAACCTCAACTTCGGAGTAAAGGTCCCGCCCCTTTCGTTCAAATCGAGGATGGTCAATGACAGTAACGGAGAGATAGAAGTCGCCATCTCCGCCGCCAGCCGGGATGTGCACTTTTGAGCCGGTATCTACACCGGCTGGAATCTTTACTTCAAGCCGGCGTCCATCAGGCAGATTTACCATTCTGGTAGCGCCCTCGGCTGCCTCGGAGAGCGTTATATCAACCTGGTACTGGGCAGGTGGCTGCCGGTGTGAAGGTCGGTCGGAACCGAAGTTATTAAACAGCCGGTCGAACAGGCCGTCACTGCCGAAGCCTCCCAGGTCGAAGTCCACGCCTCCAAAGTTCCCGGGCTCGCCGTTGCCGTAGAAGTGAAAGCCACCACGGCCGGCGCCCCGGGCCTCTGCCTGTTCCAACTCGTCGGCGTGCATCCAGCGGTCGCCGTACTTGTCGTATTTGCGCCGCTTATCCGTGTCCGAAAGGACGCCGTGGGCCTCGTTTATCTGCTTGAACTTTTCCTCTGCGCCGGGGTCGCCCGGGTTAACGTCGGGATGATACTGGCGGGCCAGTTTCCGGTAGGCCTGCCGTATATCCTTGTCTGTGGCGTCCCGGGCTACTCCCAGCAATTCATAGTAATTTGCTGGCATGGTGTTCACCTCTCAAGGGTGGTTGCCGTCGTATTGATATTGTATTGATACCGGCGTTTGTTGTCAAGAAAACTAATGAGGACGGATAAGAAGACTTGACAAAGAACGCTCAACTACATAAGATAAACAACGTAGGATTGATATAAGACATATCAAGTTTATTCTAATGTCATAGTGAAATAAGACAAAAGGAGGAACAACTATGGTAATGCGAAGATGGGATCCCTTCATTGAACTGCGGCGGATGCAGGAGAATATGGACCACCTGTGGCGGGGCTTCTCCCAGCCCAGCGGCAACAACGGCGAGATGGAGGGCTGGGCCATTCCCCTGGACGTGGTCCAGGAAGGCGAGAATATAGTAGTCCATGCCTCGTTGCCCGGTGTCAACCCGTCGGATCTCAACGTCACCATCGAGAACGATGTGCTGACCATCCGAGGCCAGACCGCCGGCGAAAATGAACGCCAGGAGGGCAACTACCTGATGCGGGAACGGCACACTGGATCCTTCCACCGCTCCCTGCGCCTGCCCGACACCCTGGACGTGGAAAAGGCCCAGACCACCTACGACCACGGTGTCCTGACCGTCGCTTTCCCCAAAGTGGAGGCCAAGCAGGCCCGCCAGCTGCCCATCAATGTCGGCGGCGGCAGTCAGGTCATAGAAGGCGAAAACTCCGAAGCATAGAGTCGACGAAGACCGAGGAATTAAGGGAGGGGCCCATGAGGGTCCCTCCTTTTCTTTTGAAGCAGGGATCGCTGAGCGCATGGACAGTTCCACAATTTTGCCCTGCACCGTTCAGCGGTACGCACTCAGGTGGGGTGCTTCATTCCTGTGGACTTCGCTTGTTGGCTGCCCTGTAAGGTGCTACAATCTCTTAGCTGTCCGGAACAACTTCTCGGTTCCGGAGCATTCATTCCCCAGTAGCTCAGCGGTAGAGCGGGCGGCTGTTAACCGCTAGGTCGCAGGTTCGAATCCTGCCTGGGGAGCCACTTCTTTCACCCTCTTTTTGGTTACAAGTCCAGCCACAGGCAAAGTCATTAACCACTTCTGCTGTTGCGGCTATCTTTAGTTGGACTGCGACTGCGGTCTGAGATCAGAACCGCCGCTATTCGGCCGGCAAGGGTCGGGCCTGGCGGCCGGGGCCGCCAGCGCTCTCGCGAATGTCTTTGGCCGTAACTTCGTCCACTCCCCTGGGCCAGCGGCGCTTCAGGGGGTCGGTGACCGTAAGGTTGAAGCTGCCAACTCCCTCGACTCCAATTTCGATGGCGTCGCCGTCCTGCATGGCGCCCAGGCCCTGGTGGTTGGTGCCCATGAACAGGACGTCACCCGGGCTGATTTCCTCGATGGCCGCTACATATTCGATGGATTCGGCAATGGAGTGGGCTAGGTCGTCAGTGTTGTAGTTAACGCGCAATTCGCCGTCAACGCTCAGGGTGATTTGCAGATTTTCGGGGTCCGCGATTTCGTCCCGGGTTACGATGCAGGGACCAAGAGGGCAGAAGGTGGGATGTGACTTGTGCTCCGCAATAGGCAGCGTGTTGGGGACACGGCCGCCACTCCCTCCTGGCATGCGCGCCGACACGTCCACTCCCGCCGTGTAACCGAAAACATACTCCATAGCCTCCGAAGCGGGAATGTTCTTCCCGCCCTTCCCGAAGACCAATACCAACTCTGCCTCATGGTGAAAAATGTTGGCATCCACGTCGGGGAGAACTACGACCCCGCCCGGGCTGAGTACGCTGTGGAGCCTCTTGACGAATCCCCACATCGGGGCAGGCTCCCGCGCTCCAAACTCGCGGAAGTTGCCGCCCATGCAGAGGATCTTGTTGGGGCTTGGCAGTGGCGCCTGAAGTTGCGCCCCGGCCACCGGTGTGCCCCCTGCGGCGCGGACCTCAAGCATGGGCTGCAGGTCAGCATAGTTTGTGATCAGGTGGACCATTGCCTCCTGCCCGCGCCCCTGGCAGAGGTCGCTGATGTCAATTACACCCGCATCCGTCAGAATTCCAGGCTGGTTGTCGTTGTACATTACGAGCTTCATTGCTGCCTCCTCGCTGCTAGTGTTTTCCCCGGGGTCGGCTGGTTTTGCCCACTCAAGGGGGGATATCCCAATCTCGGTCAATTGTACTCATTCCCTGCTCCGGCCGGTGTTGGGAACTACTACCTCTAACTATGGCAAAGGATGTCCTCAGATCTGGCAAGCCAATTGGTGGTGAGCTTCAGAGGTCCACCGGTTCTCCCGCGCTTCCCTTAGAGTAACACCAAGCTCGGGGTTTACGAATGGTTGCAGCGTATCTTTGGGGCAGTTACGCTTGTGGCTCATTCTGCCGATTGGCACAGTGTCCTGCCATACACGTTAAAGGGTGTGCAAAGGATTGCAGGCTTATGCCCGAGGGCGACGCCAAGGCAATCGTTTCCAACACCCGCCCCTTTTATGATGGTCCCGCAGACAAAATCTATCGCACCATTCTGGGGAGCCAATCTCCATTTGGGTGTTCCGTGCGGTGACGAATACTCCCATCCGGAAGCAATGGAGCATAATAATGAGATCATGGCCGGCGCGGTGAAACCGGGACCGGGAACGCGGGTACTGGACCTGGGCTGTGGCGATGGTTCGACGGCGCGGTACCTGGCGGCCAGCCGGGGATGTCAGGTAACCGGTACCAATATCAGGCATATGGAACTGGACCTGGCTTGCGAGAATCGGGAAGCTCTCCTGCCTCGTATAGGGGCGGACACTATTGACCGTACCCTGGCCGACCTGTCTTTCTGGGTCAACTCGGCCAACGCGGGCTACACCGAGTGGGCTCTGTTTGTGGCCACCAAACCTGAATAGGCCTTCCGAATACGTATGAGTAGTGAAAGGGAATTACCTGTGACTGCAGCCGATAACACCCCCGTCCGCAGGGACCTGTACAAAGAGCAGTATTCGCCGGAGTTTGTCGGGCGGTGGGATGAACTCATTGACTGGCAACGAAGGGCGGAGGCGGAGAACAATTTCTTCCAGGATATCTTGAAAGGGCACGGGGTTGAAACGGTGCTGGATATTGCTTGTGGCACCGGATACCATGCCGTCACCCTGAGAGCCGAGGGTTTCCAGGTCACGGCCGCTGATGGCGCGCCCAACATGCTGGTTCAGACCAGGCAGAACGCCCAGCGTTTCGGAATCGACGACTTGCGTGTCGTGGAGGCCGAGTGGACCAGGCTTAGCGAGGTCTTCGCGGGAGAAAGTTTCGACGCTGTAATTTGCCTCGGAAACGCCTTTACTCACCTGTTTGACGAAGGGGACCGTGTCAAGGCTTTAAGCCAGGTGTACCAGTTACTCAACGCCGGTGGCATTGCAATTATTGATCAGCGAAACTACGACGCCATTCTGGACAACGGCTTCTCCAGCAAGCACCAGTCCTACTACCTGGGCGAAAAGGTCGAAGTTAGACCGGAAGAATTGAGCGAAGACCTTGTGAGGATGCGCTACGAATACGAGGATGGCGAAGTCCACTTCCTGACAATCTGCCCCATACGCCAGGAGTACGTGACCAACCTGCTGCTCGGCGCCGGCTTTCGCAACGTGAAGCGCTATGGAGACTTTGTGGAAGGCTATGATTTCTACGAGCCTGACTTCGTAATACAAGTGGCCACGAAGTGATGCTGCGCCAGGCCTTTCCAACTCCGGCCAGGCCTTCGTAAGCGGCCGGCGACCTTTGGTGGGCCCGTTGCCAGCGAGGTGCAGGAAGGCGCCGCTTAAACGAGGACTCGCCGGAAAGGGCAACTTGGGCGTGGTGGAGGCGCCCAGGTCAATTGCAAGACGGCGAAGTACCATGCTATGCCCTTGGGCCCGCTTGGGTTGAGATTCATTTCTTGCCAATAGTTCCTGTGCTATTTGAGAAGAGTTTGAGCGCGGTTGCCCCTCTGCATTACCAAAGTTGACAACGTTCTTCCGCCGTGCTGGAATGGCCCCAACCTGAGTTCCCGGAAAATTACGGGAATAATTTCGCCGATAGGAGGGGGAGTATGACTACCCAAGAGTCCAGTAACGGCAAGTGTTTCGTTTACGTGGGTCTGGCTGGCGAGACCGCCCCAGGCAGAGCCATAGCCAGCGGCCTGTACCGAATGGCCAAAGGGGATGACAACTGGGAGTTGCTTACAAACGGTCTGCCTGATTCGCCCGCCATCCGGGCCATCGCAATTCACCCCGAGCAGTCCAATACCGTGTTTGTCGGCACCCAGGACGGTCCCTACCGGACCGAGGACCACGGCGACCACTGGGAAAAGGTCAATGTGCCGGATCACGGGCTGCCGGTGTGGTCGCTGCTTTTCCACCCCCGGGACCCCAACGTAATGTTCGCTGGGTATGAATCATCAGAGATATACCGGAGCGACGACGGCGGAGAGCGGTGGCAGCAACTTCCCGTTAGTGTCCGCTTTCCTGAGGTTACGGTAGGCCCCGGCGCCAACCTGGCCAAGCGTGTGCTGCAGATCGCCGGCGTGTCTTCCAACACCGATGAATTGTACGGAGCAATTGAGGTTGGCGGCATCATTCGCAGCCAGGACGGCGGCGAGCACTGGGAGCAGCTCAGCCACGGGCAGTACGTCAACGATGACCCGGTGGACATGCATGGGGTCCTGACCAGCACCTTCCGGCCTGGCAGTGTTCTCAGCATAGGCCGCGCCGGCATGTTCCGGAGCGCCGACAAGGGCGACCACTGGGCCAGGGTCCAGTTGGACCCCTTGAACGAGAAAGGGCAGACTTACTGCCGCCAGATTCGCGAAGTGCCTGGCGATCCCAAGACCATCTGGGTTGCCGGCGGCGCTAATTTCATGAGTGATATGGGAGCGCTGTTCCGGAGCCAGGACGGCGGCGTGAGCTGGGACCGGGTGGACACCGGTTTCCAGGCTAACAGCACGTTGTTCGGTCTCGCATTCAATGCGCGCCAGCCCAGCACAATGTTCTGCGCTTCCAGCAACGGGCAGGTCTGGGGCAGCGGCGACGGCGGCGAGAACTGGGCCGACCACCCCCTGCCTGAAGGGGAGCGGCAGGTCTATTCCATGGCCTGCGGTTAGAGCCCTAGCGAAGGGGCGGCGAAGCACCAGGAAATTGCGCCGCCCCTTTCTACTCCGGTTTGCAAATCCAGATACTTTGTCACCACTGCCACACATTACGTTAGCAGGCGTTCGGACAACTCCACAAAGTTTTCCACTATAATGTCGGGCTGGTAGTCCGAGTCCTCAGTGGGCAGGTTGTAGCGGTTTACGTAGCCACCCCTGAATCCGCAGGCCTGGGCCCCAAGAATGTCGAAGGCGTGGGCCGCCACCATCATTATCTCTCCTGGCTCGCACTTCAGGCGCTGTACCGCCTTCCGGTATATACCCGGTGAAGGCTTGAACGCCCCTACCTGGTCCACCGAAATAATTGCGTCGAAATCCACCGGTATGTTGTTTTCCAGTAGCCGCTCAAGGTACCACTGCTCCCCGTTGGACAGGGCCACCAGCTTGTACCGTGCGCCCAGGGACCTCAGGCCCTCGGTGGCATCGGGATAGGGTTGCAGGTCCATGTAAACCTGCATGAACTCCCGCACGGAGTCGTCCTTATATTCGACGTTGTTCTTTTTCAGGCAGTAAACAAAGGCTCGGCGGCAGGTTTCCAGGTATCCGCTGTGGCCTAGCATCAGCAGGTTGTCCTGGTATTGCTCGATGCGCTGGCGTTCCCGCCATTCCGCATAAAAGGGCTGGCCGGCGACATCAGATCCGTTGGCCGCAAGAAAGTCTCCCGCCGGGCCAGCCAGACTGCCCGTCAGGTCCATGACGGTGCCGAAAATGTCGAAGGTAAGGAACTTGACCCTTTCCAGGGAATGGCCTGCCATGCTCTTGCCCTCCTGCTGAATTGCTGTGCGGCCTCTTTGCCGGTGATGACAACGGCGCGCTGGCCGTTGTTGCGTACCGAGAATCGCATTGACCGGGACGGAGCCTGGACTTAAACACGGGAAACTGATTGCCGCACAGTATACTAAACCAGAACCGTGCCGCAGGCTGCCGGGAATTAGAGGTTTCTCACGAGCAGGGATTATCGAGATCTATATGCAGTTTCGGAACTCTCTAGCTACCGCAAGGTGACAAGCCGTATCCCCTCTGGGAGCGAGTCAGGAACAAAAACAGGAGGCCACGAATTTCGTGGCCTCCATCAAGTACGGACGTGTCGACAGGTTGACTACCGGTCAGGAGTCCCCGGCATTCTTCCACATGTGGCAACCTGTTATGCCCAGGATAAGGGGCAACACGGTGTCGACGACGGCCCAGATAACCCAGGACTGGTGGTTTCCGTCCAGGTAGTCGTTGCCGTTGGCCAACAGGGCGAACCAGTTGTGCAGGAAAAGAATGGTGACGCCTGCGGTTACAAAAAAGGCAACGTTTGCCTCAAAGTACCCCCGTGTCACTCTGTCGCCATCGCTGCCGGCGTCCACAACTTTCTTTCGGGAATAGTTGTAGATCAGTCCCGCCGCCAGGCCGATAGCCATTAATGCGTCCAGTACCAGCCACACTCCCATGACGTCAATAGCGTCCAGCAGGAAGTTGTTGATGATGAAGAACACCGCCACCACAATTGCCAATAGCATCAGGTAAGCCCCTGCCAGCTTCTGTAGTCCAGCCATATTACCTCCTGTTTTCCGCGTTTCCGCAGGTTAGTTGGTATGGTCAGTTGGTATTGGGGAATGTGGTTTCCGTACAGGCCATGGGATAAGTTTCTGACGCCGCCTGCAATCCAGCATAGCATAAAGGTGGGGTTATGCTCCCTTGAAGCGTAAACCTTCACCAGAACTTTAGACACAGCCAGCGTGGGCCGGCCGTCATTTAGTTGTGGGTCCGGTTGCGTTGGGCCAGAGGCCAGACTAAACTGTCCATCAATCGGCAACCCAAAGCACCTTCCTTGGTGAATCGGCCATCAGGAGCGGGCAAAATGACGACTTCCACAAAGATTCACACCCCTGGCAGCCAGGGACCTTATTCCCACCGGCCCATCGTCTGGGGTACGAGGGGTATGGTTGGAGGGGGAACTCAGCTGACGGCCCAATCGGGGATGCGCATACTATGGACCGGCGGCAATGCAGTGGACGCTGCGGTGTCTTCGGCCCTGTCCGCCGGTGTCATGGAACCCACGGCCCACTACACCCTGGGCGGTGAAGTGGCAATGCTTTTTTACGACCGGGCCAGCAAGGCGGTACGGTCCGTTGTGGGGCAGGGCTGGGCTCCCCGGCGAGCTACCATTGACCATTACGTGGAACAGTGGGGGGAGATACCCCCGGGCGTACTAAGTACGACAGTACCCGGCGTAATCTCAGCCTTGCTGACCATGCTGTCAGAATACGGAACCATGTCCTTTGGGCAGGTGGCGGAAAGCGCGCTTCACTTTGCCGGCAAAGGGTTTCCGGCCTACCAGCTATTCGTGCGCACCGTGGCTACCCCTGACCGCGTGGCGAACCTGCGCAAGCATCCGGAGTCGTCCAGGGTATTTCTTCCCAACGGTCGGACGCCGGAACTGGGCTCCCTCTTCGTCCAGGCAGACCTGGCCCGCACCTTGTCGCTTATGGTACAGGCGGAAGAGCAGGCATTAGCGCTGGGAGGAACAAGGGCGGCCGGAATTCAGGCGGCCCGGGATGTGTACTACAAGGGCGACGTTGCCCGACGCATGGTTAAAGCCCTCCAGGACATTGGCGGGTTGTATGAATACGAGGACTTTGCCGAGTACGAGTCACCACTGGAAGAATCGATTTCGGTTACCTACCGGGGCTACCAGGTCTTTACCAACCGCTCCTGGACCCAGGGCATAACCCTGCTCCAGACTTTGGCAATCCTTGAAGGGTTTGACCTGGCCAGTTTGGGACACAACAGTCCCCAGGCAATCCACCTGCAGGTGGAAGCCCTGAAGCTGGCCTTCGCCGACCGGGAGCGGTACGTGGGAGATCCCGCATTTGTTGACGTACCCTTCGATGGTCTGCTGTCGAAAGAGTATGCTGCCCTGCGCCGGACCCTGATTGACCCCAGCAGGGCTCTGACAAGTTATCCTCCCGGAGATCCCAGGAATTTGCTGGCTGTGGACCCGACTATTGGTTCCAGGCCGACCACTCGCGAGCCGGCGAGTGTCGGCGGGGATGGCGACGGCACCACTTACCTGGCTACTGTGGATTCCGACGGCAACCTGGTTTCTGCGACCCCCAGCAGTTTTGGCGCTCTGGCCCAGGGCATGGTGTTGGGGGACACGGGAATACTGATGAACTGTCGGGGATGTTACTTCTGGCTGGACGAGGAGAACCCCAATTCGCTGGCGCCCCGAAAACGGCCTCGCACAACACCCTGCACCTTTATCGTTTTGAAAGATGGCGAACCCTTCATGACCCTGGGAACCCCGGGCGGGGACAGCCAGCCCCAGAGCAACCTGCAAACCCTGTGCAACGTGATCGACTTCGGCATGAATGTGCAGGAAGCCGTTGAGGCGCCCCGATTCTGTGGCTACAGTTTCCCCCAGTCCCCCTGGCCCCACGAGGAATATCCCAACCTGCTGGAGGTGGAGGGACGAGTTTCCCAGGGTCTGGTGGATGCCCTTAACGACCGGGGGCACCAGGTCAAGGAGATTGGGCCCTGGGGCGTGCCCAACGGATTTACGCCCATCCTGGTTAACCCGACCGACGGCGTTTACCACGGCGGCGCCGACCCCCGCAAGGAGTCGGTGATGCTGGGGTGGTAGGCAGCTTCGGCCAGGTGCAGGGCGCTGACGATACGCGGCAATTTCAAGTGGGAGGGCGGATATGGCAACTCTGGTGACGGGCGGAACGGGTTTCGTTGGATCCAACATAGTCAAGGAACTGGCTACCCGGGGCCACGAGGTAGTCAGCCTGGACGTCAGCGCCGCTGACTACCTCAACCGCGACTACCTGGGTGAGATGGAGTCCCGGGTAACCTTCCTCACGGGCAGCATTCTGGACCCGTCAGACCTGGATGCCCTTCGCCAGTCCTACCCCATCGAGAGAATAGTCCATGCAGCGGTCTTCACGGTGAATCGGGTTGACCTGGAGACTGCCCGCAGCCGGGACATCGTCGAAATAAATGTCGCCGGTACGGCCAACGTACTGGAGATGGCCAGGCTCTTACAGCCGCAGCGATTCATTTATGTCAGCTCCGGTTCCATGTACGGCATGGCCCGGGCGTCAGACCAGTACTTTAACGAGGATGACCCCTCAAGGGCCGACACCCTGTACGGGATGACCAAGGCCGCCAGCGAGGCTATTACCCAGCGGTTCGGCGAGTTGCACGGTTTTGCCACTGCCAGCCTGCGCCTCAGCACCCCCTACGGCCCCATGGAACGGGTTACCGGCCACCGGGACAACATGTCCATACCTCACCAGTGGACGGGGCGATTGCTCAGGGGCGAGCCGATAGCCGTGGATAATACCGGGGAGGGTCGCGACTTCACCTATGTTCTGGATATCGCTTCGGGAATCGCGACTGTCCTGGATGCGCCGGAACTTCCTCACGATCGGTACAACATTACCAATGGAGTCTGGGTGACTGGTCAGCAGATTCAGCAGACTTTGGCGGAGCTTTATCCGGACATAAGACTGGTAGATGACGGGGCGGATCCTGTTGCCAACGCGAGTACTTCACCGGCCCGGGGACCGCTGTCCGGATACCGATTGTGGCACGATTTTGGCTGGAAACCCCGGTACGACCTGGCGGCTGGACTAAAGCACTACGTTGACTGGCGGAGGGACTCCGGGTTCCAGGATTAACAGCCTCTTGCTGAAATGTCAGATTCCAAATCCTCCCGAACTCCCGCAGGCCCGGGACATCTCGTAACCAGGAGCTGAACAATGGCACTGCCGCCGGACCGGATTGACTATCTGCCCATCAACGACCGACCCGTCATCAAGTGGCCCAACGACGCCCGGGTCGCATTGTGGATTTCTCCCAACGTTGAGCATTACGAGTACCAGCCAATCAACGAAGGTGTTCGCAATCCCTGGCCCCGAACCCCTTACCCCGACGTGCAGCAGTACTCCTACCGGGACTACGGAAACCGCATAGGCTTCTGGCGCATGCTGGAGCCCCTGGACAAACACGGGATTCGGTGTTGCATTTCCCTGAACCTGGCCGTCCTGGAACACTTCCCCGAAATCGCCGAAGCGATGATGGAACGAGACTACGACTACATGAGCCACGGCATCTACAACACCCGCTACCTCTATACCTGCTCCGAAGATGAAGAGCGGGAATTTTACCGGGACTGCATTGATACACTCAAGCGCCACACAGGCAAGCCGTTGAAGGGCATGCTGGGCCCCGCCATTTCCGGCAGTGTCAGCACCCCGGACCTGATGGCCGAAGCCGGGCTCATCTACCACACCGACTGGTTTCACGACGACCAGCCCACGCCCATCAAGGTAAAGTCCGGCAAGCTGATTTCCGTGCCTTATTCAGTGGAGCTGAACGATTCGTCGGTGCTGCGGGACAATCACTACAGCGCGGCCTACTTTGCCGACATCTGCAAGGCCCAGTTCGACCAGCTATACGAAGAGGGTGCGGAAAGCGGCCGGGTGATGTGCATTGCCCTGCATCCCTTCCTCATCGGCCAGCCGCATCGGGTCAAGCACCTGGACGATATGCTGGGCTACATGATGGCCCATGACGGTGTATGGCAGACTACCGCCGACGAAATTGCGGACTACTATATCGCCAACTACTACGATGAAGCGGTAGCCCACGCGCAGCGAATATCCCAGGGGCAGGGAAGTTAGGGCTTAAACTATTGGGCCACTGGGTCCAGCCACATTACGGGAGAAAACCTATGCCAGCTCAACGTACTTTCGGCATGGACCACCCACACCACGAATGGTCGCCGGTCATCAATCGGCCAGCCTTGCAATGGCCCAATGATGCGGCGGTGGCGCTTTGCGTGGTAATTCCGCTGGAACACATGGAGTGGCAGGCCCCGCCAGGCAGCTTTCAGGTGGCCCGCCTTTCCGGGGGATCGGCGCCCCGGGAATTTCCCGACTATGCCCGCCTGTCCCACCGGGAGTACGGCCACCGGGTTGGGATTTTCAGGTTGCTCGATGTGCTGCAGAAGCACGGTATTCGAGCGACTATTGCCATGGATGCCATGACTGCCCAGAACTACCCCTACCTGGTAAAGCACTGCCAGGACCGGGGCTGCGAATTCATCGGACATGGCATATCGGTCAGCCGGATGATTACGAGCAACATGACTGAAGGGGAAGAGCAGGAATACATCCAGGCATCCCTGGACGCCCTGGGCAAGGCTACCGGGACCCAACCCCGTGGCTGGTTCGGTCCCGAATACGGCGAGTCCGACCGCACGCCCCAGTTGCTGGCGCAAGCCGGCCTGACCTACGTTTGCGACTGGACCAACGATGAGCAACCCTTTCCGATGACTACGGGTGAGCAGCCCTTCTTTGCCCTGCCCCTGATGTACGAACTGGACGACGTGGTCTCCATTTCCCAGAAGCTCATGCCCGTGTTCGATTACGAACGGATGCTCTGCGAGAGTTTCGACGTGCTGAAGGAGGATGGCGCCACAACCGGGAGACTCCTGGCCGTCAACTGGCACCCGTGGCTTTTGGGCCAGCCTTTCCGCATAGGCTCCATCGACCGGGCCCTTTCCCACATTATGAGCCAGGGTGGCGTCTGGCCTGCCACTGGGTCCGAGATCATAGACTGGTTCCGGCAGCAGTCCACCTGACGGGGGTGTCTGATGGCATCATCACTGATTCGCGGCAAGTATCTGCTCAGTCCAACCTCCGATGGCCAGACGGCGGCGCTGCATGACTCCGCGGTTTACCAGGAGGACGGAGTAATCCGGGAGGTTGGCGGATGGGAGGAATTGCGGTCCAGGTACCAGCCCGATGAGGAACTGGGTGGAGCAGACTACGCTGTTATTCCGGGCCTGGTCAATTCCCACCACCACGGGCGGGGAGTCACAACCCTGCAAATGGGCACCTGTGATGGCTGCCTGGAGTTGTGGATCCTCGATGGCTGGGGCCGCCGGCCATACGACCACTACCTGATGACCCTCTACACGGCTCTGAGCATGCTGGAGTCAGGCACTACCACGGTCATGTACAACCATCCCCAGACAGCAACCGCCACGCTGAGAGAGGATGTGGACGCGGTGCTGCGGGGCTTCATGGACGCCGGGATGCGGGTGGCCTTCTCCAGCTATTTTCGCAATCAGAACCGGGTGGTTTACGGCGCCGACCAAGATTTTCTTGCCGGTTTGCCGGCTGACCTGGCCGAAGGAGTCAATAGCCATTTGGCAGCCACGGACATGACCGACGACGAGTATTTTGCCTTCTTCGCCGAAATATATGACCGCTACAACTCGGACACTTCCGGCAAAATCCGGGTGCTTCTGAGCCCCAGCAACGTGCAGTGGAACACCGACGAGTTTCTGCAGCGCACCCGGGAGACGGCCCTCCAATACGACACGCCGGTTCACATGCACCTGGTCGAAAGCAACTACCAGAAAGCTTTCGGTCTGCGAACATGGGGTAAGACTCCGGTGGAACACCTGCAGGACCTGGAGTTCCTGGGGCCGGGACTGTCCTGCGCCCATGCCGTTTGGCTGACCGAGCGGGACATCGACCTGCTGGCCGGCGCCGGCGCTACCGTTTGCCATAATGCCAGTTCCAACCTGCGACTCAAGAACGGCATCGCGCCGGTCAATCCCATGCTGGCCCGGGGGCTTAATGTGGCCATGGGGACCGACAGCACCGCCATCAATGATGATGACGACCTGCTCCAGGAAATGCGACTGGTTAGCAAACTGCACCGTCAGCCAGGCATTGGAGCGCCGGCGATTACCTCAGAGCAGGTGCTGGCCATGGCCACGGCCAACGCTGCCGTTCCCACCGGGTTCGCCGGAGAAATTGGAATACTGGAACCAGGGAGGCGGGCCGATATGTTGCTGGTGCGCCTGTCGGAATTGGAGAGCCCTTACCTGGATGCTGACTTACCGCCTCTGGAAGCGGTTCTGGGCAGGGCAAGGGCGCAAGACATTGCGAGTGTTATCGTTGACGGAGAGGCGCTGACTCGTGACGGGGTGCACCAACGGGTGAACAAGGACGAAATCCGGAACGAACTGCGCGAACAGTTGGCCCGTCCCGTCGAGTCTCGAACCCTGGAGACCCGCCGCATGGCTGCCAGGCTGAGGCCCTTTGCCGAGGAGTTTTATCGTAGTTGGGCCGACGATTCGGGTGGCCCACCCACCGGGTCGCCCCACTACGTTTACAACAGCCGGACTTGACCGTAAGGCCGGGGCAAAGTGTCAAATGATATGGGGCGGGAATTTACTCCCGCCCCGTTCTTTCTTGTGCCTTGCCCCACGTCTGTGCGTGGGGCTTTCACGGACCGCCCTATTCCCAGGTGGCAAAGCCCATGGCGCAACCGGTCCCCGCCGGCGAGCGATAGCAGGGGACATAATCCACCACGTTCATATCCAAATGCTCTGTGGCGCCGGTCACTACGATCCAGTTGCGTATTTCGGAACTGCCGGAATTAATCTTCTCCCGAGGCAGGGCCATTAGCTGTTCCATGCTCTTGGCCTGCATTCCGGCCAGCGCAGCCTGGTCCAGTTCCTCATCCACCACGAAGTGGCTGAGGCCGCCCGACGCCAGGATTCCTACCCGGATGTTCCCGGGCCACGACTCTATGGCCTCCTTCAAGGCTTGGCCCAGGTTGTAGCAACGCTTGGGTGTAGGCTGGTTGGGTGGATAGTATGTGTTCAGCATAATGGGCACGGTGGGGATGATGGCTTCTGTCATCAGGCGGTTGTACACGTAACCGAAGGCGTGGCCGATACCTCCCCTGGCCCGCCCGCCTCGTTTGGGATCGAGGAAACTGGAACGGCCCACGTCAAATTCCGCGTCCATGAGGCGTTCAATGATATGACGGCCCAGGGCGGAGTCGGTGGGAGCCTGTTGGTCTTCGGTGTTGTACCCGATGAGGTGCTGGCCGCCGGTTGAGGGGCCGGCCTCGTGACCTGCCACCCTTACCTGGTCGCCCCAATACACGCAGAAGGCCGGCATGTTGTCGTCCAGCAGGTATTCCTGCTGGTCGTCGCCCACCATAACCAGCACATCCAGGTTGGCCTCATACAACTTCTGGGACAGCTGGGCGATGGCCTTCTGGTTCTGCTGGTGACGCTGTTCGAACTTTTCAGGGGTGATTTCTTTAGCAATGCGGCCCGTGTCGCATCGGGACAACAGTTCTTCAAAGTTGGAGGTTATTCCGTCGGTGCCGATGAGTTCGATATGTCCTTTGTCCCGCTCTCCCCGGGCAGCCCAGCCCTCGGCTGGAGTGCTCAACTGGGGACTATGAGATGAAGCCAGACCCAATACCAAATCTGCCATGTCCTGCTCCTTTGGCCGCGAGGCCCGGTTCCTGAATTCATTTGGTGGGATGTTAGCATTTGGTGCGGTGGGATACAATGTGCGGGATTTTGGCTTGAGGAGCAGGGGTTTGCGAGCGCTCAGTATCCGTCAGCCCTGGGCCTGGCTGGTGGTCAACGGCTACAAGGACATCGAAAACCGCACCTGGAGCACGGAGCTTCGGGGCCGTCTCTATATCCACGCCGGCCAGCGGATGGTGCCAGATGACTACCCCGACCAACGGGAGCATATCTACAGGGCGGGCATTGTTATTCCCGGCCAGTTGGCGCGGGGCGCAATAGTTGGCGAAGTGACCATAACGGGCTGCCAGTCTGCCAGCGACAGTCCCTGGTTTTGTGGCCCATACGGGTTTCTGCTGGAAGATCCCATAGCGTATGAAAATCCAGTTCCCTATCGAGGACAGCTGGGGTTCTTTGAGGTGGACGAGAATGCGATTAGCCAAAGGGAGTCTGCCAGCGAGCATTGGCGAGGCTAAGTGGCACAGTTTCAGCCGGGCCAGGCAGCCTCGAGACCCATGATGTCATTGCCCCAGGCGGTGCGGCAATGCCTTCGCAAATATGCCAGGTTCAGCGGACGCGCTACCTGAGCTGAATTCTGGTGGTGGTCGCTGGCTTGCTACCTGGTCATAGTCGTGCTGACAGTACTGGATGGCGTAGCTTCGGCGCTTTTTGTTGCGCTGGGAGTGCCGTTCATCAGTCCCCTGGGAGTACTATTTGCGATTGGCATATTTCTTCCCTCTTTGGCCGTCGCCGTGCGGCGGCTTCACGACATCGGCAAGAGCGGCTGGTGGCTGCTGTTGTGGTACGCCATTTACTTTATCGCATCCCTGACGATACTGGTTTCTGTCTTTGTCTTGCTTTTCCTGCTGGTATTCGGGGCTATGGGCGGCATTGAATTCTTTGAGAATGTGATGGGGACCGGTGGGGAAGTTTTGACCATCTTTTTCTTGGTGGTTAGCGGTGCGCTGGCGGCGATGCTATTGGTCTGTATTTGGGCGGTTGTCTGGCTGGTCAGGCAGGGCGACAGATTCCCCAACCGGTACGGCGAGGACCCCAGGGCATTGGATGCTAAAGGGAAGGGACATGTTTAGACAGCTGGCAGGTTCATATCCCGCTTGACCCCGGCGCGGGCAAGTGGATGAAGAGTCAATTAACGGTTAGAATAGCCGTTGCATCAAGCCTGAACGGGGACACCTATGCAGCAAGGGGCCTCAGCCCAAACCAAACCTATGATGACCATGATGGAGTCAGTCAAGACCTGCCTTCGCAAGTATGCCGATTTCAGCGGCCGGGCTACTCGCGCCGAATTCTGGTGGTGGGTTCTGGCAACCACACTGGTGAGCCTTGCATTAAACATCCTGGACATCATTTTTGGCTTTTTCTTTCTTACCCTTATTCCCATCTCCGCCCTTTCGGGATTGTATGGCTTTGACCTTCTGAGCAGCCTTTTTGCCCTGGCCATCATCCTTCCGGGGCTGGCAGTAACTGTCCGCCGCCTGCATGACACAGGCAAGACTGGATGGTGGCAATTGGTGTGGATCGTCATCGGGTTGGCCGGCGTCATTCCCTTAGCATCAGGCATCGCCCTGTCGGCAATTTCGGCATTCTCGAGTGGTGGTGGCTGGAGTGAGCTGGGGGAGTTTTCTTTCTGGATTCCTATTGCTGTTGGGCTTGCGCTTTCAGTCATGGTGTGGCTGGGGCTGTTTGTATGGTGGCTCATCTGGATGGTAACACCGAGCCAGCCCGGCCCAAATATTTATGGGCCTGATCCCCGGTTCTGGACTTCTGACCCTCCGCCTCAGGTGGACGGGGCTTAGGGTTTACCCTTTTCAAATTTCGGTTGGAGACAAGCAATGCCAAAAATAATTCCGGTACCTGATGAACTAAGCCAGCCCTTCTGGGATGCGGTCAACCAGCGAAGGCTGGCGCTGCAGAATTGTACTGTTTGCGGCAAGCTGCAGTACCCTCCCCAGGCGGCCTGCCAGGTCTGTGGCTCAGCCGATGGGCTCGAATGGAAGGATGTGGAGGGCAAGGGGCACGTTGCCACCTGTATCGTCATCGAGGATGGCCGTCTCAACCGCCGGATGCCGGACCAGCCATACAATCTGGCCCTCGTAACCCTGGATCAGGACCCTACCGTCAATTTCTATTCCAACCTCCCCGGCGTCGCCGCCTATCAGGCTCCCATCGGCGCAGCCGTCGAACTTACTTTTGAGGAAGTGGCTCCCGGGCAGCTTATACACGAATGGCGGGTCGTGGAATAGTATTCGCGCTTCGACTCCTGATTCCGCAGGGGCTACGCTTGTGGTCGCTCGGTTCGCCGAATATAACCGATAAATACCGAAAGGAAAAAAAGATGACCAGCAGCAACGATTTTCGATGGCGCAGGGACACTGATGGCCTGGGTGTCTGGGAACACCGGGGCAAGGTGGCCATCGCCGGTTACGGCCACTCACCAGTGGACCGGAGGTGGGACGGTGTAAACCTTGACGCCTCTCTCGGCGCATACACCATAATGGCCTGCGAAAAGGCCATGGAACAGGCTGGAGTTACCATAGACCAGGTGGACGGCATCGTCTGCTGTGACAGCCATATCGCGGGTGGCAGCGGCGGGTCCGCCTCCAACTGGGCTCCGCGCCCCTATTTCGATGCTCCCTATGACTCGGAGTACGGTATTACCTTGATCAACGCCCAGTGGCTCATCGGCGCCATGGGTTTCAAGAACGTCAAGTTTGCTCCCACCGGCGTGCCCACCATTGGAGAAATGGTAGGAATGGCTTCCCAGGCCGTGGGCGACGGTGTGTGCAATACCTGCCTGGTCATATATCCCACCGGCAACCTGGAAGGTCGATACCGCCGCGGCGGCGAAAATGCCGACGACTACGCCCGGGGCGCCCGCCAGTGGACAGTTCCCTGGGGCAATCACGGCGGCAACGACTTCATCAACATCTTCCCGCACAACCAGTATTGCCTCAAGTACGGTGGGGAGCATGACGATCTGGCTCCTTTCGTGATCAACCAGCACAAGAACGGCATGCTCACCCCCTGGGGTTTCAACTATAACCACGATATCGAACCAATTTCGGTTGAGGACTACAAGAGCTCCCGCTACATTCTGAATCCCCTCCGCATATGGGACTGTGACCGCCCGGTGAATGCCTCAGCGGCCTACCTGTTTACCACCGCCGAAAGGGCGCAGGATATGAAATCCCAGCCCGTTTATGTGTTGAATCATTCCCAGCACAACTTCCGATTCCGGACCACCCAGCCAGACCTGGACGAGGTGGAAATGTGGACCGACAAGCAGGCAGCCCGTATGTATGAGGGCGCCGGCCTCGGTCCCGCCGACGTGGATATTTTCAATCCCTACGACGGATATTCCATCATGACCCAGTTTTTCCTGGAGGGCTTCCAGTGGCACGGGGTGAAGCGGGGAGACGCTTTCGCCTTTTATTCCGGCGACATCAGCGTGAAGGGACCCCATCCCTTCAGTTCCAGCGGCGGAAATCTTGGCAACGGCCGGACCCGCACCGCCATGTACACCGACAGTATCGAGCAGTTGCGCGGTACTGCCGGAGACCGTCAGGTAGCGGTTAAGGCGGAGACGGCCCTCTGCGCCTTCACTACCCCAAGCAGCGGTGGATGGCTGATGCTGGGCAAATACCCCAGCTAAAGGCTTCTCCTGGAGGCACAATTAACGTTACGCTGGTAGGGGTGATTCGCGAATCGCCCCTACACAGTCGAGAGGGAACCATTGACAACGCTAATCAGTTTTGACATTGACGGCACCCTGGAAGTGGGCGACCCGCCCGGGTGCATCACCTTGGAAATGGTCCGGGCGGCCAAGGAAAGCGGCTGCATTATTGGTAGTTGCTCTGACCGGACCGTCAGCAACCAGCAACGCATCTGGGAAGTGGCTGGCATAGACATGGAGTTCACAGTGCTCAAGCATCAGCTGGATTCCGTGAAAGAACAGTTTCCCGCTGAGGACTACTACCACATTGGGGACACGGACCTGGACCGGCAATATGCGGAGCGGAACGGGTTCAATTTCCTGTTGCCCAACGTGGAAGTGGTGCAACTCTGGGAAGGTGAAAATTAGGGACGGTTCCGGATATCAGGGGCTGATTGACCGGTTCCGCACTGCCCGGAGCGACCAATCCCTGGCGGTGCTGGAAGGCTTTCATTCCCTGAAACACGCTCTCCGGTTCGGGGCCACAGTCATCGAAACGGTGACCCGGGATGCTGAGCAACTCGGCCGCCTCGCTGAGTCCCTGGCTCCGGATCTGACTGGAAATCTGGGAAACGGAGCGACCCAGGTCCCAGAGTCCATTTTCAAACAGCTTTCCCCGGTTCCCCCTGCCACGGGCGTCATCTCGCTGGCCCGGCGGCCACTCTTCGAAGCCGAGCGATTAAACAAGTCGGCTCCCCTGGTTCTGTTGGAAAATCCTCGAAGTCACGGCAACGTTGGCGCGGTGATTCGGGTTGCGGCGGCGGCCGGCGCTGCCGGAGTGGTTACGACCGGAGAGCATGACCCCTGGCATCCTTCCGCGCTGGTGGGTTCAGCGGGGTTGCACTTTGCCCTGCCCGTGGCTCGCATTTCCGAGACGGCAGTGGAGGAATGGCCACGGTATATGACAGACAGGCGATTGATTGCAGTTGACCCGGAAGGAGAGTCTCTGAAACCGGGATCTATTCCGGAGGGGGCAATTCTGGCCTTCGGGAACGAGCGGGACGGGTTAAGCCGCGGGCTGCTGGACGCTGCTCACAGTCGAACAGCCATTCCCATGGAACCTGGAGTCTCCAGTCTTAACCTGGCTACGGCAGTGGCCGTAACGCTGTACGCGTGGCGGCTGGAGCAGCCCCCCTCTTGACCGCGCTGGCCATGGTCGAGAGGAGAACAGCTAGGCTATCCTGACCTTTTCCAGCGCCTCGAGGTCAAACTGCACGCCGTGGCCCGGGTCTTCGGTGGGGGTGAACTTCCCGTCCTTTGGCAACACCGGGTTGAGGATATACCCCGTGTTGTTCAGGTTCAGCGTGGGCAGGTGCTCAACCAGATACCCATTGGACGCGCCGCAGCACAGGTGCATGGAAATCTCTTCCACCAGGTGGGGAGCCATGGGCAAGTGGTAAGCGTCGGCCACCCGGGCGATGCGCATCCAGGGTGTTACCCCGCCCACACGGCACACATCAGCCTGCACGAACTGCACGGCGCCCCGCTGGAACAGGTCCAGGAAGCCCTCGGGCATCCACTCACCTTCGCCGGTGGCCAGCGACACGTTCACCGTCCCGCTTAACCTCTCGTATCCCACGTGGTCCTCCGCCAGGATGGGTTCCTCCAGCCAGAACAGGTTGAACTCCTCCATGGCCCGGGCCCTGTTGATGGCCTCACCCACCGACCACCGCTGGTTGGCATCCACCATCAGGGGAGTGTAGGGGCCAATGGCCTGGCGCACGGCACGAAGCCGGTCCAGGTCCTCGCCCATTCGCTCTCTGCCGATCTTGATCTTGACACCCCAGTAGTCCTGGTCCACGAAATTGGTGACCTGGTCCAGCAGGTCTTCAGTTGAGTAGGCCAGGTCCAGGCCACTCCCGTAGGCCGGCACGCTGTCGCGATAGCCGCCCAGGATTCGGAACATGGGTTTGCCGGCTGCCTTGCCAGCCAGGTCCCAGAGGGCAATGTCCAAGGGCGCCAGAGCCACGGTGGTCAGGCCGGACATGGTGATGTTGGGAAATACGCTCTTCCACATGCGATCGTAAAGACGCTCGATGTAGGCAGGATCCTCGCCGATGATGCGGGGCGCCAGGAGAGTGTCAATGGCTTCCTTCATGCCCCGGCCGCTGGTGCCGTGACTGTAGGTCCAGCCCACGCCCTCGATGCCCTCTTCGGTATAGACGTGGGCCATCAGAAGGCTGGTGGCATCAATCTGCTGGGTTGAATTAGACAGTCCTGCCTGCCGCTGGATCCGATAAAGAGCGGTCTCTACTTTTTCGATGCGCAATGTTTGTCTCCTGGCGCTGGGTATCTCTCTTTCTTCGGAAGACCGGAGGAGAGTAAACGTCTTCTAGGCCGGGGTGCCGGCCGGGGCCAGGCGGCGGGCGATAAAGGTCTTTATCATGCCGATGGCCCGGTCCGACTCGGGGCCGGGCATATTGCCGAATCCGTGAACCTGGTCCTGGAAATACTCGACCTGGATATCGCCGCCAGCAGACCGGAATGCCGTCTCAAATCGCTGGGGTATGGACAAAGGCACGTTATCATCCCGCGTCCCCTGGATGATGAGGGTTGGCGGCAATTCAACCTGCTCAGCGCGTTCCAGTATGTGCTGGGGGTTGCCCTCTTTCATGGTGTCCTGGTCGAGGAAATAGGCCTCGGAGGAAGCGGCCAGCCGTTCGTTATTGGATTCCTGGGCGTAAAGGTAGCGGGCGTAGGGATCCAGCACCGGCCAGCAACACACGGTATAGGCAACGGAGGCGTCAAGCCGCGCAGCTTCCGGCAGGTCCAGGGCTGAGTAGCGGTCATCGCCGGGGCGCATGGCGCTCAGCATCAGGGTGTGGCCGCCGCTGGAGCAGCCCATTCCGCCCACAGTGTCCGGGTCGGCGTTGAACCGGGCCGCATTGGCCTTCAACCAGCGGATGGCGAAGCTGGTGTCCTGCACCTGGGCCGGATAGGGATGTTCCGGAGCCAGGCGGAAGTCTATGGCTGCGACAACTATGCCGCTGGCGGCCAGGGAGCGGTTCATAACCTCATCGGCGGTGCGGTCGCCCCGGTTCCAGGCGCCGCCGTGAACATCCACCAGGGCCGGGAAGGGGCCGTCACCCTGGGGCTGAAAGATGGTGACCATCCAGGAAACCGTTCCGTCAATTCGGTATTCAAGCTCCTGGACCTTTACTTCGTGCTGCTGGGTCGGATTGTAGTTGACCATAATCTCTAATCTTTCCCTTTCGGGGCGCCGCTTAAATCAGCGCTTCCGGTGTAAATATGCCGTCCATGTCCTCGGAGGTAGCCCGGTTTTCGGGTGTTACGCCCAGGCTGGTTTCCATGAACCAGTAAACCTGCTTCAGGTGGTGGGTGCTGTGGCTGAGGATAATGTTCAACAGTTCAACCACCGTCACTTCGCCGCCATAGTGGGCGGGAACCACCCGGTCAAACGCCTCGGTGTTGTCGCTGTTCAGGAAGTCCACAATGTCCCTGATGACGCCCTCGGCATATTCCGAAATTTCCTCGGGCGAATTGACGCCGGACAGGCGCTCGCGGCAGGCCTGCATGTCGTCGGTGGTCATGCTGCCCGTCCGGTGGCTGGCGTAGGCCAGTTCCGGGAAGGACATGATGTGGACGATGGTGTCCCGCAGAGTCTCAGGTCGCCAGGCAACCGGCTCCTTCAACTGGTCTGGGCTGAGCTGCATGGTGGCGCGGATGGCAGCATGGAGAATCCTGTCATACTTGTCGGCCAGCCAGCCGGTCCGTCCGGACAGGTCCACCTGGGCATCCAGCTTCAGCGAAGCAATCAGTTTGCGGGGGAAATAGCCGATGATGATTTCATCGTCATCGATCACTGTTACCGGGGCGGATTTTACCCCGCGGCTTTCCAGGTATTGCTGGGCCGCAGGTTCACTGGCAATGTCGTGGTGCTCATACTGAACACCGTTGGACGTCAGGAATTCTTCCAACGTCCGGCAGCTGAATCAACCAGGGTTGGTGTAAACGTGAACGCTTGTCATTTGTTTCTCCTGCCGGGGCTGAATTTATGCCAGAATAGCGGAATCGCCGGGTTGCCGCAAGCAAGGGTTCCGTCACGCCTTTACGCCTTTGAGAAGGATGGGAACCATTCCCTTGGTTGTCGCGAGTTGTCGCGTTCCTGAATGCCAGCGGTATAGTATAATTGCCGGACGCTAACCCTCCACTGGATTCAAACGGAAGGACGGCCTGCATCAGGCGGTCATCCGCGACCGAGTTGTCAGGAGTAACCAATTATGGATGAGGAAATCCTGGTACTCGACCAAAAGCCCAAAGCCCGCTTCCTGTTAGCTGGCTGGCGTCGCCAGTGGTCAGATGGGGGCGGCATTTCCAGTGGACTTCCCCAGTACCTCATTGACCAGTTTGGCGCCCAAAAGATAGGGCAGATGGGGAAGTCGATAGAGTCACTCTGTTACCCCTTCCAGGTTGCCGGCACCCACGACTCGTACCGTCCCGCTTGCGCCTTTGACGAGGGGTTGCCGAGCGTTGCCATGCACTGGGACAACGACTTCTACGATGCGGGCAGCGGCCTCATAATTTTTATGGGGGAAGAGCCGTGGTTCGAGATGGATCTCTATGGCCAGGCCTTTTTCCAGGCGGTCCGGGAGTTGGGGGTGGAACAGACGGTAACGGTAGAGGGCTACAACGGCCCTGCCCCTCCGGAAATTGAACGCCGGGTTGGCTGCGTTTACAGTCGGGCCGATATGAAAGAGGACCTGGAAAAGTATGGCATCCAGTTCTCCAGCTACGGCAGCGGCGGCCGGCAGGGACCTACCGTGGGAATGGCCCTGGTAAACATGGCACACTTTTCCCACCCGGACCTCAGGGTTTTCCGTCTGGGAGCCATGGCGCCCATGTATCCGTTTACAACCCAGGGCAACCGCCAGGTAGGCATAGTGACGGACTACCGGGCGTTTTTCGACATCATGCGCCGCATCAAGGCCATGTTCGACCTGGACATCGATCTGACTGACCTGGAGACACGGGGCAATGTAGAGTCCCAGCGGCTTCAAGAGACGCTGGATCGCATCTCAAATTCCAATGCGGAAGCCAAGGATATTATCGAGAAGGTTCGCCGCGACTACAGCTACGAGCCTTTCCGGAATCCGGTGGACATAGGCCAGGGTCTGGGACAGGCTCTCGACGATATTTTGCGTAACATTCCCGACTCCCCTGAAGAGCCGGAGTAGCGGAGTTAGCCCAGCAGCTTTCTGCTGCTTCACCTGAATTGACATTAACCTTACCTGACCCGTCGGAGGAACCAATTGCGCCTTAAGGGAAAAACCGCTCTGATAACCGGCGCCAGCCGCAACATAGGTCGTGAGACGGCCTTGACCTTCGCTCGCGAAGGGGCAGACCTGGCCCTATCCTCGCTGCAAAGTCCACAGGAATTGGAAGAGGTGGCCGCGGAATGCCGTGAATTGGGGGTCAAGACTTTTACCGCTACCGCAGATATTGCCGATGGTGATCAATGCCGCCGGCTGGTCAGCGACTCCCTCGAAGCTCTCGGAAAGCTCGACGTCCTGGTCAGTAACGCAGCCATCCGGCCACACCATCCCCTGCTCACCGTGAGTGACGAGGACTGGCACCGGGTGTTTGCCATCAACCTTCACTCCACCTTCTATCTGGCGAAGGCGGTGTTGCCGGGCATGATGGAGCGGGAGACGGGCAGCATCATCGGGATAGGCGGTATGGCTGCCATTACGGGCCGGCCCGATACCTCCACGGTTACCGCCGCCAAGACCGGGTTGTGGGGTTTCATACGCGCCGTTGCGGCGGAGTTTGCTCAATACAATATCCGGGCCAACATGGTGAACCCCGGGACGATAGATACATCCCGGCGCAATCCGGAGTGGTTCGCCACAGAGGCTCGACGCCCTACCGGGGGCGACGAACAATTGCGCCGCATTCCGCTGGGGCGGCAGGGCACCATCTTCGACATTGCCAATGCCTGCCTGTTCCTGGCATCCGACGAGTCCTCTTATATAACCGGTGACCAGTTGAACGTAGTCGGCGGCCGATACATGGTGGCGGCCCCCACCGACTAGCCTGATGTAACTATCAGACCCCGGCGGCTCTCTCTATGAATGGAGGTTGACCATTGGCAGAGACTGAACGACAAGTGGTGAGCACAGACCTGGCTCCCGCGCCCCTTGGGGCCTACTCCCAGGCCATCAGGGTAAAGGCGGGTGAGTTGCTCTATATTGCGGGTCAGGTGGGCGTGGACAGAGACGGTAACCTGCCAGGCGATGGCGGCATGGCGGCGCAAACCCGTCAGGTTTACGAGAACCTGCGCGGCATTCTCGAATCGGTGGGGGCGTCATTCAGCGACGTGGTGGAATTTACCACCTATGTTGTGGGCCGAGAGTCGGTGCAGCCCTTCATGGCTGCCCGGGCCGATATCTTTCCGTCGCTCTTTCCCGATGGAGACTATCCGCCCAACACCCTGCTGGTTATCAGCGGGCTGGTCAGGGAGGAGTTCCTCGTGGAGATTAAGGCGGTTGCCGCACTGCCCTAGAGTGGCTATCGTGAACATTCTTGGCAAGGACCTGCTATTGGGGTAAATGAGCTAAACCAACATCCTTCCGACTCCGGTCCGGCGACCCTGGACGCAATTCACGGGTTATTCCAGGAAGCCGTGGCCGAAGACTCTTCCCTCTCTCTCCTCAGGGGCTTCAAGGTCGACTTTTCCGGGAATCCGGAGTTCCACAAAATTTACCTGGCCATCAGGTGCCAGTGCGGCACGGCCGGGCTGCTCAGCGTGGAGGTGGCCATGGACAAGACGCTGCCCGAAGTGAGAGACGCCATGCCTAGCCTCCTCGAAAACCTCCAGGTCAAGGCTGCCATGTTCAGAAACATGTCCTGCGAAATGCACACCCGAATGCGACAAGGTAAGCTATAATATATTCAGGCTAAACATTTACATGCAGGCTTCCCTGATTTCTTTCTCATTACAGCCCGCAGGTTTACCAGGGGGAACCCGGATTGCAAAAAAAGTTGACCCTTGACCAGGCGTTAAAGGGGACCAAGACCTTTTCCGAAAAATACGTGGAGCGTGGACCTTACGAATTTTTTCCAGAGCAGGAAGTAGTCGAGGTTGTACAGCAGGGGTTGGCCGAGAACCAGGTCAACCAAGGCTATCGTTATTGCCCTTGAATGCCCCTCAGCGGCGATCCCGTCGAGGACCGCAAAAAGATATGCCCCTGCGACCGGCACCATGAAGACATCAAGCGAGACGGCTTTTGCATTTGAATGTTCTTCGTAAGCGAAGAGTTTCTTCGCAAGTATGAGCAGGGCGAGGACTTTGTCCAGACAATTGACGAAGCGGTGAAGCCCGGAGAAGGGCTGTTTGACCAGGACTACCAGTCCAAGGCCGATTTCAAAGGCGCCCAGGAAAGTGACTAGACCTGCCGGACGCCCAATACACCAAGCTTAAGGAGAGTTATCAATGGACATAACCGTTTATACCTCCGCAGTTTGAGGCCCCTGCCACATGGTGAAAGTGTATCTTTCACGCAAAGGGCTGGAATTCACGGAAAGAAACGTATCTGAGGACCAGGATGCCCTGGACTCCTTGTTGGCCCTCGGCATACGGAGTACCCCGGTGACCGTGATTGGCGACCAGAATGTGGTGGGCTACAGCCCCCCCAAGCTGGAAGCTGCTCTCAAGGCCGCAAGCGCCTAGCCGAAACGCTAGTAGAAGTCCTGCGTCTGAAAGTGGTCAACGACAGGTTGCATTATCTGGTCGTATAGCCGCTGACGGTCCTTCCAGCGAAAGAACAGCCACCGTATCAGGAAGGGAGCGCCCTTGGACTTGGGTTGCCACGTGATGTTCCATTCCGTCCCATTGGGATTCTGGACGAAGGTATCCGTGCGATCTGCCCAGTCGGAGTCCAGGTGCCTCATTTCCCGCTGGTGCGGCGGACTGAAAATGTAGAGCAGGCGGCTCTCCACTCCCTCGCTGTTGGTGCTGCAGAATATAAAGTCCTGGCCGTCCTGGCTTTCCAGGCGACCGTACCTGGACTCCAGTTGACGGGCGTCGGGTTCGCCTTGTGCGGGAAAAGCAGTCACATGGGTAAAAACTGCCGACGTTTGCGCCGGCACCTGGGCTGTAATGGTAATCTCGGGCATCTGTTCCTCAAGGGTGTGCTGTTGGAAGCGCACCCTTTTGCTTTCTGGTAAGTCGTGGAAGGCGTCAGCGTCGGAAGTAAGGAATAACCTCTTTGGCCATGATTTCCATCTGTCGATAAAGGCCGCCAGCGTCAGGCGACAGGAAACCGAAAATAAAGTCTCTCACTCCCGCCTCCATACGCTCCTCAATCCCCTTGATGCAGTCCTCGGGTGTGCCGGTGAGGCACAGGGCCTGGGCGATGTCTTCCGCGCTCCTATCGGGAGTGACGTAACGCTGCCCCACGTGGGCGACGGCAGTGGCCAGGGCTTCTGACCGGTCGGCGGAAATGGCGGTAGGCTGGTTCAGCCCCCAGTGGAAGCCTGTAAGGTCCCGCCCGGCCTCCTGGGCAATGCTGCGCACAGTGTCGTTGGTGGCCTTCAGGCGGCGCACCGTGAAGAGGTAGGGATACCAGCCATCGCCCAGCAACGCCGCGCGCCGCATGGCAGGCTCGCTTCGACCGGCAACCCAAATTGGTGGATGGGGCTGCTGGTGCGGCTTCGGCAGCAGGGTTACGTCCTCAAAGTCGAAGAAACGGCCGTGGTGAGTGACGTGCTCTTCAGTCCACAACCGTTTCATCACTTCCAGCATTTCGTCGGTGCGGCGACCGCGGGAGGTGACCGGAATCCCCAGCGAGTCAAACTCTATGCGGGTGCCCCTCTGGCCGCTGATACCAATGCCGAAGTCCAGCCGTCCCTGGGACACCACGTCCACACTGGTGATCAGCTTGGAAAGCATAATTGGATGGTAGAGGGGGGCAATGACAATGCCCGTCATCACCTGCAGATTCCTGGTAGCCCCGGCGGCCGCAGCCATCATGGGAATGTTCATCAGGGTCGGACGGGGCGGATTGCCGTCCATCAAATGTTCCCCGGTGGTGATTCGGTCAAAACCCAGTTCCTCGGCCTTTTGGGCGAACTCCACCACATCCCAGTAGTCCTCCACGGTGAAGTTGCAGCCAAAGGTAATTTGAGGCGTGGTCATATTCTCTCCCAGTCAACGGGTGGTTTTATCCAATGCGGTCCCTTAATTGCTGCCGGTATTTTAAGGGGCAAAAAGGGGAGTAGCAAATATCAGTCGAAGCTTCAATTCGCGCTTGCCGGTTTGAGCTTTGGCCAGTTTGGCTGGAGGACTCTCTCTCCGTAGCAGGGATGCTATTGAATTTCCTGGACCACCGTAGTATCGGGACGGAAGGCGGCCCAGGCGAACCAGAAATGGTTGGCGTGCACCACGGGAGTCAGCTGGCTGCCAGCCAGGTCTCCGGCGACACCCTGCCCAAAGATGTTCCAGCGGGTTCCCGTCTCATTGTCCACGAATTCGTCGCCCTCAGCGGCGAAGGTCAGGGTCTGCCCTTCGAAGTTTCTGAGAAAGACACCGGTGGAACCGACTTCCTTGGAACTGGCTATTGAACTCTGGTCCAGGGCGGAACGGGCGCCGGGCTTGAAGAAGACTACCAGGTCTTCCCCTCCCACTGCATGGTGGACCACCTCGGATGCTTCCAGGAAAGCGAAGGGGAAGGCGACTGCCTCGTCCCCTGCGGTGATTGCTGCCACCCGTTCGGTGGCGACCAGTCGATCGTCCTCTTCTCCGGTAAAGAGGAAGGGAGACCTGCCAAACTCGTCATAGCCGACATAGGGGTTGCTGCCGTAGTTGCGCCTGTGGCCCGTATCGCGGGATAGTACCTGCGCCCCGGGATAGGTGGCCTTGAAGTCCTCCCATGCCACGAGGGCAGCAGGCAGAATGTCCAGGCGGGCCCCCGTCAACTCTCCCACAATGGCCTCTCCGGTTAACTGCTGCCACCAGGACTGGGTCTGCCGGTCCCACATGATCAGGTCGCTATTGCGGAGGTTGCCGGAGACTCCGAAGTCGTAAACTTCTCCGTCCAGCCGCCGGTCAAAGGCGATGGCGCTGTTGCAGAGGGGGCAGAATGTTGCCGCCACCGGCACCCCGGCCAGCGTGTCGTTGACTATTTCGTGCCACGTCAGGATTTGTAGCGGGTAGGCCTTGGCTTTCCCGTCGATTTCCAGGGCAATGACCGGTTCCTTCCCTTCAAGCCAGTCGTCGGCTTCCTCCACCGTTACAAACTTGGGGTCGTCAATGGGGGGAATACCATCCCTGGGAACGCCGCCGGAAAAAATTTCGCTGTAGGGGACGCTTCGCTTGCTGAAGTCCGTCTCCCAGACTCCAACGCTGATGCGGGCCCGCCTGAGTTCCTCTTCCCAGTCGCCCCCGTCCAGCAACTCCACCTTCGTGGGATCAGGGGCGGGAACGGCCTCGGTTGGAGTGGCAGGCTGGGTAGCCACCGCCTGGGGTGACGCGGTAGCAATGGGAACTTCAGTCGCGTCAGCTTCTGCCGCTGCCTTTGGCGAGGGGACGGGCGATGGAGTATTGCTCTCTTCCGGCATGGTAGTCGAGGATATGGTAGTTGGGGATTGCGAAGCTTGCTGCCGTTCCGCAGTGGGAGCCGGACTTGCCTCCGCTGGCGGTTCAGCCGGCGGCGCGGCATTCCCGCACGCTACGGTGAGGACGGCCACCAGGCCAATTACGGGAATGGCCTTGATGCTATTGGTGAAAGGAAAACGCATCTTATGCCTCGTCTTGGAGTTTCGGTACGAATTGTCAGGGGATTGTCCTGCTATTAAGTACGAGTGAAGGTTGGGGTCGGATTGTGCTCGCATATCGAGGCAGTGCCGGCAAGCCTACGCTGGCCCAGCCAGGTCGTCAAGCTGGCCGTAGGGTTTCGTTTCAGGTGGTATGGACAACTTGAACGGTAGGGACAGACCTTTGTGTCTGCCCTGGACTCACAAGTGAAACCACCTGAATAGGAACAGTACTCAAGCTGGCTCAAGAGTATCGCATGCAGGGAAATGGGTTTAAAATGTTCCGGAATTACAGTCCGACTTCCACGGGGCAGGATATTGAGCGATGTTGGAACGGGCTGAATATGGAGAGATTGATGGCCACAGATAACAGGCAGGTGGCTGCCGTGGACCAGGCAGCAATTGACCGAACGGTGGCAGGACTGAAGAGCCGGAACATTGATACGGTAGTTGCTGAGAACGGCGACGAAGCCAGGAAGATTTTGATTGACATGATTCCCGACGGCGCCGAAGTGTTCAAGAGCACTTCCGAAACCCTGGACACCATTGGCTATTCCGACTATATCAGGGAGACAGACCGGTACAGGAACCTGTACATGGAGATTTCAGCGGAGCCGGACCGGGACAGGCAACGGGAACTGCGTCGTCTGGCCAGCGTTGCCGAGTATTTCGTAGGCAGTGTCCATGCCATTGCCGAGACGGGCGAGGTAATTGTGGCCAGCGGTTCGGGCAGCCAGCTGGGAGCCTATGTGTACGGCGCCAGGCAGGTCATCTGGGTTGCAGGTGTGCAAAAAATCTGCCCCAGCCTGGATGAGGCGCTGGCGCGGGTCAAGGGATTTGCCGTGGATCGGCACCACGAATGGGCGGAAGCCCAGGGGCGGCCAGCAGCCCCGCTGGGCAAGCTGATGATTTTCGAAAACGAGCAGAACCCGGACCGGATAAAGATGGTGCTCATCAAGGAATCGCTGGGCTGGTAACCGGAATTATGGGGAACGCTCCCGGAAATTACCTCTTCCCTGCGACTCAAGGTAAAGCAGCGGGGTTGCAAGAATCCCGCTTGCTATCGCCCATTCTTTTGGGTGAACCCACACCGGTTTGACCCTCGGCAACCCTTCATTTACCATCAACACAACAGGCGTCGGCGCTGTCCCTATACTAAATCGAGGGAGTTTCTAAATGGCTACTACCCAGGAACAACTATATGACGTTGGCGGAGTTACCATGCCCCGTCCTTTCAAGATTCGGCGGCTGGGCCACTTTGGCTTCAACGTTTACGACATGGAGGCCGGACTGCGGTTCTACAAGGACCTGCTGGGCTTTAAGGTTTCTGACCACCTCAACTTCAAAGGCAACCCTGAGCGGGCGGAAATCCTCAAAGATGTTGCCGACCAGGACTGCCTGGGCGCATTTATGCACCACGGCGGCGACCACCACTCCTTCGTCCTGTTCCCCAAGAAGGCCCTGGATGTCCTGGGCCGGGGAAGCAGCCACGAGGGGGACGGCGACGTGACCATCAACCAGATCACCTGGCAGACGGGGTCGCTGGCGGAGGTTGTGAACGGTCAGAATTACTTTAACGAAACCGGAATTCCCATCCGGCGCACCGGCCGCGACATGCCCGGCAGCAACTGGCACACCTACGTGTGGGACCCGGACGAAAACATCAACGAGCTTTATTACGGCATCGAGCAGATCGGATGGCTGGGCCGCAGCAAGCCTCGCTCCATGCACTACCGGGGATTCCACGAGGCGCCCACCCTGCCCCAGATGTCTGAAGAGGCTGAGGTGGACGAGGCGGTCGATAAGGGCATAGAGATTTTCGCGGGTACGAGGGACCCGGAAAATATGCCGGCGGTTCACGATGTGGAAGGCATCCTGCTGCCGCGTCCCTTCAAGATCACCAAGATTGGGCCCGTTAACCTTTTCGTTCGTGACCTGGACGCCGCCCAGGCCTTCTATGCCGAGCGGTTGGGGTTCGTGTTCACCGAAGAGGTTAACTTCAACGGCCACCGCTGCATATTCATGCGCAACGGCAACGAACATCACAGCCTGGGCCTGTTCCCCAAGGCGCTGCGGGCGGAACTGGGCTGCAGTCCCCACACCTCCTGCATGTCCTTCGGTGTGGAGGTTGGCACCTACCGGCAACTGAAGAACGCCGTTGCATTCCTGAAGGAGCACGGTATCAACTTCAAGGAAATGCCGG
Organism: SAR202 cluster bacterium bin22; assembly: GCA_002238505.1. Taxonomy (GTDB): domain Bacteria; phylum Chloroflexota; class Dehalococcoidia; order Lucifugimonadales; family UBA3495; genus Bin22. Next base: position 193,532 of record MPMM01000001.1, read on the forward strand.
CGGAACTGCATCCCGGCGTTGACTACGCAGCCTACGCCCAGGACCCGGACGGTCACCTGATCATGCTCTATTACTACATGGAGCAGTTGGGCTGGGAAGGCCAGCCCCGGCCGCAGGAAATGCGCCGCAATGCGGGACCAATCGATCAGTGGCCGGAAACCCTTGAGGCCTTGTCCGATACTTACGTTGACCAGGTGTTCCAGGGGCCGCTGGGTTAGCTGACACTGTTCAGGCAGACACGAAGGCAGATAATTCAACTGGTTCGCTTTTCTTGGCGCAAATGCAGGGGCAGCCGCCAGGGTTGCCCTTGATGCCACAAGAGACGGAATGAACGGCAGCGGAGGATAAAATGCGGCAGTTAACCAGCAATGTTTACGTGGAGACCGAGTTGAGGGGCTGCAACCACGGGTTTGTTACTACCTCTGACGGGGTGGTGATGATTGACAGCCCGCACAAGCCCTCTGACGCTTTGAAGCTGAAGGCGGAAATTGCGAAACACGGGCAGTTGCGCTACATCATTAACACCGAACCCCACGGCGACCACTGGACGGGCAACGCCTTCTTTGATGCCCCGGTGGTAGCCCACGAAGGGGTCAGAACCCGGATCCTCGAAACTGACCTTGCAGAGCACATTGAGCGAGTGGCCAACTTCGGTCCCGAGGAAGGACCCCTGATGGAGGGCTACCAGCCCAACGTGCCCATCATCACCTTCAAGAACGGCATGACCCTGCGGGTAGGCGACCACACCTTCCGAATGATCCACATGCCGGGCCATACCCTATACCAGGCAGCCATTGTTATTGAGGAAGAGGGAGTGGTATTCACCAGTGACAACATCTTCCACAAAGTCCAGACTTGGCTGCACGAGGCAAACCCCGACCTGTGGCTTACGGCCCTGGAATCGCTGCGGAAGCTGGACGAGGACATATTCGTCCCCGGCCACGGAGACCTGTGCGACAAGGGCTACCTGGATGAACAGGGTTCCTTCATCATGGAGTGGCGGGACTACGTTAAGGAAGCCATTGACATTGGCATGACCAGGGACGAAGCAGCCCTTAACCTCACCAGGTTCGTCGATCGTTACCCCATGGACGTGGGGCAGTCGCACATGGCCCCAATGGTAATGCGGATCAGCGCGGCCAACTTGTACGACTACCTTACCGGAGCCTGGGATCCGCCCAAGCCGGCCACCCTGGCGCTGCGGCCCCGAGGGCTGTAAGCGACTGATTTCGGCTGTTCACGATGAGTTCCGGAAAAAATTGGGGGCGGGTTACAAAACCCGCCCCCAATTTTGTTTGACCCGTTTGCCGGAAAGGTCAGGCGGTGGCAGCCTCTTCCTTCTTTGCCATGTAGTGAGGCATTACTTCGGTGGAAAACAGTTCTATGGAACGCATGGCCTGCTCGTGGGTTAGGTCGCCCCACTGGAAGGAACAGACGAAGTAGTTGGCTCCGGTTTCCATGTATTCATCCATGTACTCGCGAATGGTGGCGGGGGAACCGGCGATAGCGCCGAATCCCGCGCCTGCTCCGGAATGTCCGTCGCCCAGTCCGCCCCGCAGTCCGGACCGGCGCTGCTGACGATCAAGGTCTTCCAGGGATGAATCCAGGTCGCGTCGCTCTTCCTGCGGCAGGTCCCGGGGCGGCGCCGACGTGGGACGGGGATTCATGCCGGACCCGTAGAACTGGGTCAGGCCCCGCCGTTCCGCTTCCAGCCTCCTGGGGGTGCCCAGGTTCCAGCGGTAGGATTCCCAGGCCGGTTGGGCGTCCCGCTGGGCCTCCTCGTCGGTTTCGGCCAGCAGCAGGTGGTTCACCAGACCGATTTTGGGTTCGGTGCCCTGGACGGTCAGCGTGCCCTTTCCCTGGTGCCTTTCCCATTCTTCCCGATAGCGCCTCACGTTGGCCTCAAAGCCGTCGAGAGAGCCGACAATGATGGTGTTCATTCCATCAATAGCTGCGGTTTCTACATTGCGCATGTACCAGAAGGGCGGGAAGGGGTTCTGCTGGGGGCGCAGGCGCATGGGGAGTTCGTCAAAATTGTAGAACTCTCCGTGGAAGTTCAGTTCTTCGTTGCTGAGCCCATCTTGAATGCAACGCAAGGTCTCGTAGTAGCGGGTCGCATTGATTTCTACGTCGGAGTCCTGCCCCCAGAAGAAGGCCTCGAAGACGCCGCCGCGGCCAACGCCCAGCTCCAGGCGGCCTCCGCTCAGGTGGTCCAGCATGCTGATTTCTTCAATCAGGCGAATGGGGTGGTGCAGGGGCAGCACGTAAACGCAGGGTCCAAAGCGCAGGGTCTTGGTGCGCTGGGAGACGGCTGCGAGGAAAACATTTTGTGACGGGGCCAGGCTGTGCACTGCCGGTGTGTGGTGCTCGGCCAGGTGGTAAGAATAGAAACCCGCCGATTCCAGCTTTTCCAACTGGATCAGGCGGAGGTCATAGATTTCCTGCAAAGTCATGCCGGGGCAGGGTTCTATGTGGTCAAAGACTCCAAACTCTAATGCCATTAAGCTCTCCTTGGCTTCTATGAAGACAGAATTCGTTGCGAACAGCGCCCATTTTACTACCAGCGGCGCGGCATAACAACTTGGGTTAACGGGCGGCCCTCACGCCATTCCCCTCTCATCGAATGGGAGGGGTGCGCTCTGTAATCCCGTGGCTCCTCTCTGCTAGTTGCCTTGCTTGATGAGGTCGGCGGACCGTTCGGCGATCATAATGGTGGTGGCATTGGTATTGGCCCGGGTAATATCCGGCATTACCGATGCGTCTATGATGCGCAAGCCCTCCAGTCCGTGAACGCGGCAATACTGGTCCACCACCGCCATTGCGTCGGTTGCCGGGCCCATTCGACAGGTCACAGAAGTATGTCCGGCGATCCCCGAGTTCCGCTGCATCCAGGCGTCCAGGGCAGTGTCATCGGACAAGGTTTCGTCGGTGGGGGAGATGCGGTCGCCCAGCAACCCCGCAAAGGCCGGATGCCTAAAGATCTCGTCACATTGCCGCAAGGCCGCGCGCAGCCTGGCGCGATCCTGCTCGTCGGTAAGGAAGCGATAGTCCAGAACCGGCTGTTCCTCAATGTTGGCAGATGCCAGGGTCAGCTCGCCCTGGCTCAGGGGCAATTCCAGGCGGCAGCCAATGCGTATGTCCGGCGTTGTTGGCCCATCCGGGTATGAGGTAGTTGGCTGGACCTGGATGTCATTGCGAAACTCCGACCCTTCCGCCGTGAACCGCAAACCAACCTGGTTGCGAGGGGCGTCGGAAGGGGGCCGGTTTCCCTCAACCAACTGGTAACGGAGGGAAATGGAGGGATGGTTCTTCATGTTGCGGCCCACGCCAGGCAGTTCGTGAACGGAATCTATTCCCAGCGCATTCAGGCTTTCCGCCGGGCCAACTCCCGAAAGCATCAACAACTGGGGCGATGCGATGGCGCCGGCGCTGAGGATAATCTCTTCCCCCTGGACGGTGAATTCCTCGCCATCGCTTTCCACACGGACTCCGGTAGCCTTCTTTCCCTCAAGAACTACCTGCTGGACCCTGATATTGCCGCGGATAGTCAGGTTCAGGCGGTGACGACATTCATTCAAGTAGGTGAGCGCAGTGCTCATTCGGATGCCGCCCGGGTTGTTCAGGGGAAAGGCCCCCACGCCGGTTGCCTCAGGATGGTTCATATCTGTGTCTTCGGGAAACCCCAGGTCAGCGCAGGCTTCGTAAAAGGCGGCCTGAATGGGCAGCCAGTTCTCGCGGGGATGGCGCCAGACGGGAATCGGGCCGTCGCTCCCATGAAAGTCGTCATGAATATCGGAGTCGGATTCCAGCCTGCGGAAGTAGGGCAAAACCTTGAGATAACCCCACTCGTTATTTCCGGCGGCGGCCCAGGCGTCAAAGTCGTCGACCAGTCCACGAAGGAAAATCTGGTGGTTGATGGCGCTGGTTCCCCCGGTGACTCTTCCTCGGGCGACCAGGGCAGGTTCGGCTCGCTGGGGAGTGGAATAACCCATGAAGGACCAGTTATGCGGCGCGTCCTGTTCTGACGCCGCCTGATTCAGGTCGTGTTTAAGTTCGTCCGGCAAGCTGGCCGGGTCCGGATAGTCCGGTCCGGCCTCCAGCAGCAGCACCGACAGCTGGGGGTCTTCGCTAAGGCGGTTGGCCAGCACGCAGCCGGCCGAACCGGCGCCCACAATGATTACGTCGTATCTCATAACTCCGGCAGTTTCCTTTCTGGTTGGTTGTCTATTACTCGGTTTCCTTTAGTCGGCCAGACCCCGCTGCTCTCCTCGCTCAATGCTGCGGACTATCTCGCACTTTGCCGAGGCGTCGCTGCCCTCGCTTCCATTGCATTCATCGCCGTCGCCCAGCCCGCCATCCAGAAAGTCGTCGCCGTAGTGGCCGATGAGGGTATCGTCGCCCCCCATGCCCTGCAGAATGTCGTGGCCGCCAAAGGCCAGCAGAGCGTCATCGCCGCGGGCGCCTATGAGCACGTCGTTGCCGATGCTGCCCAGGATGATGTCGCGCCGATAGAAACCGTAAACAGTTGCCAGGACGTCGTCCTCTTCGGAAATCGGATCGCCACCCAGGAGAATGTTGTTGCCCTGGTTGCCGGAAAGAAAGTCTCCGCCTTCCTGGCCGATGAGCAGGTCGTCGGACTCATCCCCCCGCATAAAGTCATTGCCGGGTCCGCCTATAAGCTGGTCAACTCCCTCTCCGCCCAGAAGGTAATCATCGCCTGGCCCCCCGATAATCAGGTTATCGCCGGAACCGCCGCACAGAATGTCATGGCCGCCTTTGCCGTCAATACGGTCGTTGCCCGCGCGGCCGAGGATGACGTCGTTGCCCTCGGTGCCGACCAGGATATCGTCTCCGGGCCCCCCTACCAGGGTGGCAATGGCGCCCAGTCAATAGACGTGCTCCTGTTCGTCCACGTCCTGCGGGACCCCGCTTGGTACTTCAAAGTCGTCGTCAAGCCAGTAGCGCGCCGACACTTCATGCTCTGCGAAGTCGGCCCAGGACAAAGACCTGCTTTCGGCCTGGGTGAGTCCTGCTCCAATGGTGAGGGTTGCCGCGAGCAGTATCATCTGGGCCGCCGCTAACAGCGCCAGTCTCCAGAATCTGTAGCGAGAAAGCTTAAATCTTGTCATGAAATCGTAAAAGATGAGTCCAGTATTCGTCTTACCAGCCAATCTAACAAGGAGCGACGAAATGTGAATGGTATTATATGCCTAAATTTCAGGAAAGTGACAGGCGGGGCAGAAAGAATGCCTGAGGGCATTCAATGTTTGCCCACGCCGGTTACTTGCGGGGTCAGGTCAGTTGAGTTACAGGTGGTGGGACGATGGTTGACCTCAAAATAGAGAATGGTCAGGTAATTGATGGCAGCGGCAGTCCCGGCTTTTTCGCCACCGTGCTTGTTGAAGGGGAAACGGTATCCATTTTTCGTGGCGACGCCAGCCACATTGAGGCTGCGAGAAATATAGACGCCGAAGGACAGGTGGTCTGTCCCGGCTTCATTGACCTGCACTCGCACGCCGGACTGACCATCCTGGGAGAACCCCATCACGATCCTAAGGTACGGCAGGGGGTCACCACTGAACTGGTGGGAATTGACGGTATTTCCCACGCCCCTTTCAAATCACAGGAAGAACTTCACCGCTACATCTGGCTGGATTCGGGGCTGAACGGTTACCCGCCCATGCCGGCCGACTGGTTGACCGTTGCCGAACTGCTTTCCAGGTACGACAACTCCGTCGCCATAAACATCGCCTACATCCTGGGCAACGCCCCGGTTCGTATTTGGGGCGTGGGATGGAACGACCGTCCCGCCACCGACTCCGAAATGGCCGATATGAAGGCGGTTATTCGGGAGGCAATGGAAGAAGGGGCCTGGGGCTTGTCCACCGGTCTTGACTATCCGCCCGGGTCGTATGCGGATACAGCTGAACTGGCTGAACTCTCGGCAGTTACCGCCTCTCTGGGCGGGTTCTATCACACCCATACCAGGGCCAGCCTGCGGTCCCAGGGCTTGTTGGCTCCCTGGGAGGAGGCGCTGGAAATTGGCCGGCGCAGTGGATGCCCCATCCACCTGACCCACTACCGGCAAAGCGCCCAGGGCTCGGGGAGCCACCTGGACTACCTCGGGCTGGTGGAAAGAGGCCGCGAGGAAGGGCTGGACGTGACCTTTGACTGCTATACCTATCCCTATTCCGGTACCACAATCACCATCGGGTTGCCCCACTGGGCCAAGGATGGTGGGCCGGAAAGGCTGATGGCGGCCCTGCGGGACGCCGACGACCGGGAAAGGATGAAGAGGGAAGTTTTGCCGGAACGCCTGGAAAACAACTGGCTGACTAACTTCACCCTGCCACAAAACAAACAATACGACGGAAAGTTAATCACTGACATCGGTGAAATGCGGGGACAGGACCCGGCAGATGCGCTGTTTGATCTTCTGCTGGAGGAGAATCTGGGTATTTCCACCGTGGGACTGGGAACCAATCCCCAGACCCTGCCCGCCTTCGTTTCCCATCCCTACGGAATGATCGCCAGCGACGCGATACTGTTTGGCGAGTATCCCAACCCCAGGACCTACGGTTGCTTCCCCGTAGTGCTGGCCGAGTTTGTCCGGGCCGAGAAGCACTTGCGCTTGCCGGAAGCAATAAGAAAAATGACCTCCTTTCCGGCCCAGCGGCTGGGCCTGGCAAACCGGGGCTTGCTGAGGGACGGATTCAAGGCCGACATTGTTGTCTTTAATCCAGATACCGTTAAGACCTATGCCACCCGGGAGGACCCCAAACATTACCCGGTAGGCATTGAATACGTGATAGTGAACGGGCAAGTTGTGATTGACCGCGGCGACAACACCGGAGCCCTGCCCGGTCGCTCTTTGAGAAGAGGCAGAAAAGATTGATTACTTTGTACTGTTTGCTGGCGGTTGTAGTTTGTCTGTTGTTTGCAGCGGGATGCGCGGGTTTGGAAAAGCCAACACCCATGAATTACAGGACACCAACTCCGGACCCTACAGACTCACCGGTTGTCGAGGAGGGCTCGGACATGTACATGTCCGGAATAGACCTCTTCCGGGCAAACTGTGCGCAATGTCACGGAGACAAGGGAATTGGGAGTGACACCGGTCCACCACTAATTCACGAGTATTACCATCCCTACCACCATCCCGACTTTTCGTTCCACACGGCCGTGATGACCGGCGTATCTCAACACCACTGGGAATATGGCGACATGCCCTCCGTTCCAGAACTAGGCCAGGACGATATAGAAACAATCATCTGCTATGTCCGTTCCCTGCAACAGGACAGCGGAATGCCCGTGGTTCCAGCCTGTTGACTGTTTCCTGCCAGCGTCCGTCGGCCCGTAGAGTTTCCATTGAAAAGGTCGTTGGGAAGAAATTGTCCTGCCTGTCTTCAAACCGCAAAACTGGTCAGGGCTATCGCATGAATTCTGACTCGGTCCTGTCACCCTTTCTACCGTCTTTCCCGCGCAGGCGGGAATCCAGACCCCCGTCCTATGTTCCCTACAATATCCTGTTGACCGTTCCTTGGAAATTTGGCCAATTTGACGTTCATGCGATTGCCCCAATTGCCTGGTGATTCCCTAGTGAACGGGTCCCGGGGGCAGGTTCACGGGGAAAGGCACGTCGGGGTAGCGTTCTACTAGCCTGTTCCATACCGAGTGCCCGATCTGCTCTGCCCTGCGCAGGATGTCCTCCTCGTCGATTGTGACAACTTTGCCCTCGCGAAGGAGCCATTTCCCTGCGGCCATTACCGATGAAATGTCCGCAGGCATGCCGTTGTGGACGAAGCCGGACACGATGCGAAGGGTTGGCACCAGGTGGGCCTTAAAGGTATCGACAATGAACAAATCGGCCTGCTTCCCCACCTCCAGCGAACCCGTCTTGTCTCCCATGCCGAGGATGTTCGCCCCTCCCTGGGTAGCCCACTCCAGGACGTCCTCCGGCTGGGGTGACATCTGGTCATTGCGTCGCACACGTTCGTGAAATAAACCGGCGCGCATCACTTCCACCATATCTTCCGCCATGTTGTCAGAACCCATCCCGATTCTGCAGCCCGCTGCCTGGAGTTCCTGAACCGGCGCCGCTGCTCCACGTCGGGCAGCTATGGCGGCGTTGTTCGAGATGCCCACTCTGTGCTGGCCCAGCAGCGCAATTTCTGCCGGCTCCACGTACCGGCAGTGGGCCGCTACCAGGTTTGGCCCCAGAAAGTCCTGGGCAAACAGGTAGTGGGTTGGGTCCACTCCCCGGGTCCGCATCACCGCCTCTATTTCCAGCCGGCTCTGGGAAAGGTGGATGGTGTAGCCCATGCCCCGGTCGTCTGCCAGTTTTCTTACTTCCCTCAGCAACTCGGGGGAGCAGAGTTCGGGGGCATGGGGAGCCAGGAAACAGGTGACTCGGCCGTCGTCGTATCCATGCCATCGGTCTGCCAGGTCGGCGCTGCGCCGAAGGCCTTCTTCTCTCCGGTCAGCCAGGAACTCGAAGATTCCTTCCCTCATTTGGGCAGGATTCACGTCGTTGAAGTTGTCGGACAGGACCAGCCTCAGCCCTGTTTGGACCAGGCTGGGCGCAAACTCGCCAACGTTATCGGCAATTTCCAGCAGGGTTGTGGTGCCGCTGCGGATGGCCTCCAGCGCGCCCAGGGCTGCGATTACCTGTCTTTCTTCCACGGTCAGCAGGGCGCGTGTGGAAGTGGGAAAGCGCAGGGTGGTGGGAAAGCCGAAGTCCTCCAGAATGCCCCGGTCTGCGGTTGCCAGGAGGTGTGTATGGCAATTGACCAGCCCGGGAAAAATGGCCTTGCCCTTGCCATCCACAACCTCCGCACCGGGAAACTGGGCCAGAATCTCCGCTGAAGGTCCCAGCGCGGCGATTCTTGAATCCTGCACCGCGATGGCCGAGTCGTACAGAATTGTCCGGCCCGCGTCACCGGTCACTATGGTCGCGTTGGAGATTATTGTTTCCATGTCACCCTCCACCGACTGGCCGTTTGCCTGAGTTCGGCTGACATCAAACTTTGGGTTAGTGTAGGATTGGTCATAATTCCCTTGAGGGAGAAGGTATCTGTTGAAGCGCGCCCTCATCATACGCCACGCTGCCCCGGAAACGTTAGGCGCCAATTTCACTTCCGTCCTGGCAGAGGCCGGTTTCGAGCTGGAAAGCCTGGATATTTTTGACCTTGCTCCGGAATATGGCCCTTTCCCTGCTCCCGATCTGAGCGGGTTGGACCTCATAGTTTCTCTGGGCGGGCCGCTTTCTGCCAACGATCCATATCCGGCATTGGGGCAGGAGATGACCCTGCTGCGGGATGCTCATGAACGTGGAATTCCGGTCCTGGCAGTTTGCCTGGGGGCCCAACTGCTGTGCCGGGCGCTGGGCGGGACAGTCGAACCTACGGGCGGTTACCAGTTTGGCCTTCGCCGGCTGTCGGTCACGGAAGCCGGTGACCTGGATCCCGTGTTTGGGAAAATCAAAGCACCCCTGGTGCCAACGCTCCACGGCGAATGTTTTTCACTACCACCGGGCGCCACCGCCCTGGCCGAAGGGGACGTTCTGTTGCGGGACGGCGGCTACCGCAGGATAAACATGGCCTACCGTATCGGCAAGTCCTATGGCTTCCAGTTCGAGCCTCAGCTTACCTTCGAAGAACTGAAGGTCTGGAACCGTGAACTTTACGACGATTATTTCCTGATGGGTGACCGTTTCGACGCGCAGGAAGAGGCTTCCCGCCACCTGAGAGAGTTTGCCAAATTTGCCCCCATCCATGAAACCCAGATGGCGGAGTTGCTGCGAGCCTTCCTGTCCGGCGCAGGACTCTAACCGCTGCATTTCTCCCGTTGGGATGGAAGAGGTATTCATAACATGCCAGTTATGACCGGCGCCCGCGCTTTCCTGGAAATGTTGAGAGCTGAAGGGGTAGAGACAATCTTTGGTAACCCCGGTACCAGTGAAAGCGCCATCATGGCTTTGTTGCCGGAATATCCGGACCTGCGCTACCTGCTGGCAACCCAGGAAGGGGTTGCCATGGGTATGGCCGACGGCTATGCGGTATCCGGAAGGCGTCCGGCGGTAGTAAACCTGCACATTGAAACTGGCCTGGCCAACGGTATCAGCCTGCTGCACCATGCCATGGACGGCGGTGCGCCTCTGGTATTGACTGCCGGCAACAAGGACATCCGCAAGCTGGCCGAGGGACGCTCCGACCTGGCTGAAATGGTGCGGCAGTTTACCAAGTGGAGTGTGGAGGTCACCCACCCCGAACAGGTGCCAGGGGTTATGCGTCGGGCTTTCCAGGAGGCGCTGAATCCGCCCACCGGCCCGGTCTTCGTGGGATTTGCGGCAAATGCGCTGGATGGCGAGGCGGAGATGACCATTGCTTCGTCAATGGCGCGGGTGGCGGCTCCGACTCCCGATTCAGGAGTGGTGCAGGAGGCCTCGGCAATGCTGTCCCGGTCCACCAATCCTGTGATGCTCGTCGGAGACCGACTCGCGCAGGCGCAAGGCATGGACGCGGCGGTGAAGGTAGCGGAAAGGGCGGGCGCAAGGGTATATGCCACTTCAATTGCCCGGGCAAACTTTCCCTCAGGACATGGTCAGTTCCTGGGCCGGATCAATCCGACTCTTCCTGCAGGACGCCGGCTGCTCGACGATGCGGACGTGGTGCTGGCTGTGGGAGCCAGTATATTTTCAGGGTTCTTCTACGTTTCGGGGCCCAGCCTGAACCCACGTACAAAGCTGATCCACCTGGACTCGTCTCTGCGGGACATTGGCCGGGTTGAACCCACTGACGTCGCTCTCTTTGGCGACCCCAGGGCCGGCCTGGAAATGCTGGACGAAGCGCTGGCGGGGCAAATGGATTCCGTGTCGGACGCCAGGGTGGCTGAACGACGGAGGGCAATAAGGGAAATGAAAGAGCAGGCCCGGGCCGGGTGGGAACGAAATCTTCGACAGTCCTGGGATGCCCTGCCCATGACCCCGGAGCGGATGATGCATGAAGTCGGCGCAGCCCTTCCTTCAAACGCAATAGTGGTCGATGACTCCCTCAGCTCCAAGGATGCCCTTCACGGCGCCATCAAGTTCAACGAACTGGACAGTATCTACGGCGAGAGGATTGGCGCCATCGGCTGGGGCATGGGTGCAGGTCTTGGGGTCAAGCTGGCGAACCCGGACCGACCGGTGCTTGCCGTGACCGGTGACGGCAGCGCCATGATGACAGTGCAGGCGTTGTGGACCGCGGCCAATTATGGCATTCCGACCGTTTACCTCGTGTGCAACAACCGCTCGTATCGAATCCTGAAGCTCAATATGAACGTTCACCAGCAGGAAATCCTGGGCAGAGAAGTTGAAGATGGATTTGAGGGCTACGTTGGAATGGATTTTCCGCTGCCACTGAACATTGCCGGCATTGCCGAGGCCATTGGCGTTTACGGCAGAACCATCAGCGACCCTGATGACATTGGCCCCGAGATCGGGAAGGCGCTGGACTCGGGTAAGCCAGCAGTCCTTGACGTGGTGATTGACGGGAAAACTTAGCAGGGGAGAGGGGGCTGAAATGGCTTGCCTTTGGCCCTTCGTCACTCTGCCAGTTTGACTATATTGCTGCCGCTGGGCATTGGCGATTTCGGCACAGGATTGTGTGGCCCCTTTAAGCGGGTCGCCCAGGAACCAGACCAGGGCGGTTTGGCCGTCTGCTTGCTGCTGGGCTATAATGGGCCGAAGTCTCAAATCCCTGCCTCCTTGGATAACCTGAATGAGCGCCATTTACCTGGACTATAACGCCACTACGCCCATTGACCCTCAGGTTGCCGAGGCTATGCTCCCCTATGTGCATGGTCTTTACGGCAATCCCTCCAGCGGTCATTCCTTTGGACTGGAGGCGCGAAAGGGAGTGGATAGTGCGCGCCGGCAGGTTGCAGACCTTCTTGGTTGCCAGTCCGATGAACTGATCTTCACCAGCGGCGGCACCGAGGCCAACAATCACGCCATCAAGGGTGTGGCCTTTGCCCACCGAAATCGCGGCAACCACATCATCACCTCCAACATCGAACATCCCGCGGTCACGGAAGTCTGCCACTACCTTGAAGGGCATGGCTTTCGCGTGACCTATTTGCCGGTGGACGAGTTAGGTCTGCTGGACGTCGGTCAGGTGGAAAATGCCCTGACCGACGAAACCATCCTGGTCACCATAATGCATGCCAACAACGAGGTCGGCTCCATCCAGCCCATCGCTGAAATCGCGGATGTGTCTCACCGCCGGGGGGTGCTGGTCCACACCGACTGCGCCCAGTCAGTGGGGAAGATTCCGGTAAAAGTTGGGGATCTCGGGGTGGACTTGCTTTCAGTTGCCGGGCACAAGCTGTATGCCCCCAAGGGCATTGGGGCGCTTTACATAAAGCCGGGTGTGGAACTGGAAAAGTTCATGCATGGCGCCAGCCACGAGCAAAATCGAAGGGCTGGAACAGAGAATGTCATAGAAATGGTCGGACTGGGCATGGCCTGCCATTTGATCGAAGAGAATCTGGCCGTCTATTCCAGCCACATGAGGGAGATGCGGGACAGCCTGGAGCAGGGCCTGGTGAAAACAGGTGCTGACCTGCGAATCAACGGACATCCCGATAAACGGCTCCCCAATACCTCCAGCATCAGTTTCAAGGGAGTGGAGGCAGACCGCATCCTCGCATCACTGCCCACCGTTGCCGCATCCGCGGGGGCGGCCTGTCACAGCGATCGGGTGGAAGTGTCTCATGTCCTTGCTGCCATGGGAGTCCCAACCGACTATGCCATCGGCACGTTGCGATTTTCGGTAGGCCGCTTCACTACCAGGGACGAGATAGAGGCAACCGTGACGGAAGTGGACGGCGAAGTACGCAAGGTGGCAATGTCAGCGGCATCGCTCGACTAGTAGAAATACATCCAGGGAAGCCGACCGCGCTTCCCCTGTTTCTGGAAATCCAAAGTTTGAATCCCAAGACATAGTGAGGAGCTTATTGCCATGACTACATCCGCCAATCCGGGAGCCCTGGACTCCGAAACCCTGGCTGGCATGGACTCGGCATTCCGGTCCCGACCCAGCAATCAGTTGATGCAGAACGTCGTTACCCAGCATGACGTAAACGACGTCGCCCTCGACCGGAACAAAGTGGCCGAAGCCACCCACAGTTTTTCAACAGTCCTCGACGAATGGGGTGTTACCAACCAGGCCAGGTCCGGCCGCTGCTGGATGTTCGCGGGACTGAACCTGTTCCGGTCAGAAACCAGGAACCTGCTCAACGTCAAGGAGTTCGAGTTCAGCCAGAGCTACGTAATGTTCTGGGACAAGATGGAGCGTGCCAACTACATACTGGAAGCCGTCATCGAAACGGCGGATCGTCCGATCGACGACCGTGTCGTTGCCTGGCTGCTGCATCAACCCCTCGGCGACGGCGGGCAGTGGGACATGTTCGTCAGCCTGGTCCGCAAGCACGGCGTTGTGCCCAAGACTGTCATGCCGGAAACGGAAAGCTCCGGCAATTCCATGCGAATGAACGCCGGGCTGAATTACCAGGTGCGACAGGGTGCTCGCAACATCCGCCGCCTCTATGCCGAAGAGGGCGGCCTGGATGCCATGCGCGAGGCAAAACGGGAATCCCTGCAGGCCGTCTTCCAGATCCTGTCCATTCACCTGGGTAATCCTCCGGCAGACTTTGACTGGCAGTGGAAGGACAAGGACGGGGAATTTCATCGCGATGGCACAATGACTCCCCTGGAGTTTGCGGAAAAATACATCACCACTCCAATGGAGGAGTATGTCTGCCTGGTCCACGACCCTCGCCAGGGAAATCCGCCGGGCCGCACCTACACGGTCCAGTATCTGGGCAACGTCGTGGACGGCACCCGTATCAAGTACTTGAATGTGGACATTGACCTGATGAAGGACATCGCCATGCGCATGCTCCAGGACGGTAAACCCGTCTGGATGGGCTGCGATACCGGCAAGCAAATGCACCGCGACAAGGGCCTGTGGGATGCTGAACTGTTTGACTACGGCAGCGTTTATGGAGCCGAGTTCGGCATGGACAAGGCAGAGCGCCTGGAGTTCCACCAGACTGCCATGACCCACGCCATGCTGTTCACCGGTGTGGACGTGGTGGACGGCAAACCGCGCCGCTGGCGGGTGGAAAACAGCTGGGACGACAAGGTGGGGGACAAGGGCTTCTTCCTGATGAATGACTCCTGGTTTGCGGAGTACATGTTTGAAATCTCCGCCCCCAGGAGCTACCTGCCGGAGGAACTGCGGCAGGCCCTGGATCTGGAACCGGTGGTTCTGCCTCCTTGGGATCCCATGGGCAGCCTGGCCTAGCCACATATCCGGAGGTGAGGGTGTGCCGTTGCATCAACTGGCCGGCAACCCCTGATGATTCGTAGGGGCAGCCACAATGGCTGTCCCGATCAGTTTTAGGGCTTTCCAGGTAGGGATTCTGGCCATTAAGTCCGCAAGGTTGCGAAAAGCCGCCAAGTTTATATAAAATCGTCCTAACTAGCTGCAGTAATAAGTTAAGGGGGACAAAGGCTATGCCCAGTATCGATGCAGGTAACCTGAGGAATGTGGCGCTGCTGTCTCACAGCGGCGCCGGTAAGACATCCCTGTGCGAGGCTTTGCTGTTCAATACAAAGGCCATCAACCGGATCGGCAGGGTCGAGGATGGTAACACTGTCTCCGACTACGAACCGGAAGAGGTCAAGCGGGGCGGAAGCATCCAGACCACTCTCATTTCCTGTAGTTGGGACCGGTACAAGGCCAATTTATTGGATACCCCGGGCTATGACGACTTCTTCGGTGAAGTGGTTGGTGCCCTTCGGGTGGTGGAAAGCGCGACCATCCTGCTGCCGGCTCCCTCCGGTGTGGATGTGGGCACCGAGCGTTCCTGGAATCAGTGCGACGAATTGGGTCTGCCCAGGGTATTGCTGGTCAACAAGATGGACCGGGAAAACGCCAGCTTCGCCCGCACCGTTGCAGATATCCAGGGAACCTTCGGAAACCAGTGCGTCCCCTTCCAGTTGCCCATCGGCGATGCCCAGGACTTCAAAGGCGTAGTCAGCGTCGTTCATCCCCCCGCCGACATTCCTGCTGAGGTAGCTGATGAATTCGAAATGGCCCGGGAGCGACTGATTGAAGCAGTCGCCGAAGCCGATGATGAACTCGCCGACAAATTTCTCGAAGGCGAGGAACTGACGGACGAGGAAATAACCAACGGCGCCAGGTCGGCCATCCTGTCGGGCAGCCTGGTACCAATACTGGCCAGTTCGGCTACCCAGAACATCGGCGTTGAAGAGTACCTTGACTTCGTCCGGGAATTTCTGCCGTCTCCCATTGAAGGCAATATCCCCCAGGCAAATAACGCTAACGGGGAAGCAGTCGAATGTGAAGTTGACCCTGATGCTCCCCTGGCCTCCTTTGTTTTCAAGACCACCGCAGACCCCTTTGTTGGAAAGCTTTCTCTGTTCAGGGTCTATCGCGGTACCTTCAAGAGCAACTCGGAAGTCTGGAATTCCAATCGGAACCAGGCAGAGCGCATTGGCCAGTTGTATCTCCCCAGGGGCAAGTCCCAGGAGAACATTTCCGAGGTTGCGGCCGGCGACATGGGCGCCATTGGCAAGCTGGGCGTCACTGTTACCGGTGATACCCTCTGCGCCCGGGATAGCCAGGTCACCTTCGGTTCCATCGAATTTCCCCGGGGTTACTACAGCGTTGCGGTAGCCCCTGCCACCAAGGCCGACCTGGACAAGATGTCCACCTCTTTGGCCCGCATTGTCGAAGAAGATCCCAGTCTGCGGTACAGCAGAGACGCCGACACCGGCGACAGCCTGCTGACGGGCTTGGGTGACGCGCAGATCGAAGTGGCCATTGAGCGCATCAGGCGCAAGTTTGGTGCCGACCTTCTGCTTCGGATGCCCAAGGTGGCTTACCGGGAGACCATCACCCGAGTTATTAACAGTGAATACCGTCACAAGAAACAGTCCGGCGGTCACGGGCAATACGGTCATGTGCTGCTGCGCCTGGAACCCACGGACCGGGACAACGGCTTTGAGTTTGGCTCAGAGATAGTCGGGGGCCGGGTTCCCAGAGAATATATTCCGGCGGTGGAAAAGGGCGTGGTCAAGTCCATGGAGGAAGGAATCCTGGCCGGTTTCCCCGTCGTGGACTTGAAGACGGTAATCTACGATGGCAGCTATCACGATGTGGACTCTTCCGGTATGTCCTTTGAGATTGCCGGTTCCCAGGCCTTCAAAAAGGGTATGGCCGACGCCAGCCCGATCCTTCTGGAGCCCATCGTCAAGCTGACAGTCAACGTTCCTGAAGCCTACACCGGTGAGGTTATGAGCGATCTCAACGGCAAACGGGGCCGCATCCTTGGTATGACTCCCGGCGACCGCTTTACGGTGGTCGAGGCGGAAGTGCCTTTGTCTGAGGTACAACGGTACGCCCAGGACATGCGCTCTCTTACCCAGGGCAGGGGCAACTACCGGCTGGAGTTCGACCACTATGAACCGGTACCTGCCAACATCGAACAGCGGGTGATCGAAGAGACCAAGCGCCTCAAGGAAGAGGAACGGATGTAACCTCGCCCCTCTCCAGGGCAGGGATTGCAGCTAAAGGCAGTGAGGGCGGGGTTCAACTCCCGCCCTCCTTTGTATTTGGCGTTTGACGGATCCTGGATATACCCTTTGCACTGACGGGCTCTGTACCGTTGGTAATATCCCCCACGTAAAGCGGGCTGCCACGAGGGCAACCCATACGTTTTCATCGGCCTGATTCGCTCGTACGGCGACACATTCAGGCTGACTCCAGGAACTACTTGCTTCTGTCCCAGACCTGGGGCTAATCGACAATTGGCGGACCCATCCTATTGCCTCAACCAGGTTTCACTCTCGCAGAGATTGGGTCTCTTGTCAGGCTGCATCTTGCAGTCATCGGTATTTCGGGTTACTGAAGATCCGATTGATCTCCTGCCGAGTTCGGTCAGGAGCCTCGACGTTGGCGTCCATGCGTAAACTTACCTCGACTCGCGATGCTAGACTACCGGCTGGATGATATACTTTTCTCCACTGGCTCGCCCTCCCCTTCACGGCGCGTAAGCTCTGGCCCCTCATGCCGCCGGGGAACAGACCCCCAGGCGTGAAGCGGACCATCGTATTCAACATAAGACCCGTGGTGAGCCCCGGGCTGGCCCCCGAATAGATGGCTTCAACCGAAGCCTTGATCGCATCAATATCAGTGCGGGTGCGAAACATATCTTGCGCCGCAGGGCACTCTCATTTCCCACGTTAAATCTCCTTGCTGCCACACCCTTGCCAGCGCCCGAGTAACACTACCGTCCCTGCCTGTATGGAGGAGTCGATTAATGGTCTCAATGAGCGGAGGAGAAGCCCTTTCCAGATCCCTGGTAGGAGAGGGGGTAGAGGTCGTATTCGGAATCCCGGGCATCCAGATATACGGGATAGTTGCAGCCCTGCGTGATGAACCGGGCATCCGCATGATTGCGCCCCGGCACGAACAAGCCACGACCTACATGGCCGATGGCTATGCCCGCGCATCGGGAAAGCCCGGGGTTGCCCTTGTGGTTCCCGGTGTGGGACTTTACAACGCGGCTTCCGGCCTGACCAACGCATATTCGCGCTCTACTCCCGTCCTTATCATTGCTGGCCAGATCCCCCGGGGCGCCATCGGGAAGAACCGGGGATCCGTTCACGAGATAGCCAACCAGCCCGATATCGTTCGCCCCGTGACCAAATGGCAGCGCCAGGCCGAAAGGCCCCGCGAAGTTCCCGACGCCGTGTTCGAAGCCTTCAGGCAGATGCGCACCGGACGACCACGTCCCGTCCTGATCGAAATGCCTCCGGAGGCAGGAGTAGAACGGGAGGAAGTGCAGCTTCGGAACCCCGCCCGCGTCTCGCCCATCGTTCCCAGCCCGGACAGCCTTCGGGAGGTCGCGGAAGTTATCGCCAGGTCTCGTACGCCTCTGATTTACGCCGGAGGCGGAGTGGCGCGGTCCGACGCGGAACAAGCCCTGGTGAAGCTGGCTGAGGCTACCAACATACCCGTGGTTACCTCCAGCGGCGGCAAAGGGACCATTCCTGACAGCCATCCGCTTTCCTACGGCTCCTGTTTCAGTCCACGGGGTGAATTACAGGAAATGAACCAGCTATTCGATGTGATGCAGGCCGCCGACGTCGTCATCGGGATCGGAGCCCGCTTCGCCCTGGGCAACCCGGCTGGTGAGGCCTGCGTCCTGGTGAACATCAACATCGACGATTCCGAACTGACCAGGCACCAGGCCAACACCATTCCGCTGCACGGCGACGCCAGGGCGACCATCGAGGCGCTCCTTCCGCACATCATCGAGGCCGGCGCCACGGACCGGCCCTCGCCGGCCGAGGCGGTTACTGCTGCCCGTAACCTGATAACCTACTACGACATCCGTCTCCAGGAACCCCAGTACGAGGTCCTGGAGGCAATGCAGAACGGAGTTCCCGAAGACGCTTTCATGGTTTGGGACGTCACCCAGTTCGGCTACTATGCCCGCACCCATTGGCAGGTGAATCATCCCAAGACCTACATCGACTCCGGCTACTCCTTCAATTTGGGCTACGCCTTCCCCACTGCCCTGGGTGTCAAGGTCGCCCAGCCCAACCGTCCCGTCGTCTGCATAACCGGCGACGGTGGGTTCATGTTTAACTCCTCAGAGCTTTCCACGGCAGTCCAATACGGCATCAACGTCGTTACCGTCGTCTTCCGTAACGACTCCTACGGCAACGTGGCCCGCGATTTGGACGATTTCTTCGGCGGGGCCTACGGGACGGACTTGCACAACCCCGACTTCGTCAAGTTCGCTGAGTCTTTCGGCGCGGTGGGAATGCGGGCCAGCAATCCCCTGGAACTGGAGAAGTTGATTCCCCTGGCGTTGGAGCGGGAGGCGCCGGTGGTAATAGACGTCCCCTTCGGAGAAATGCCAATACCTCGTGCCCCCCAGTTCGCCCCCTTCTACCGCCTGCCCTGGACCACGCCCCAGGAGGGCCTTATCCAGTCCTGACGGGCCGTCGCTCGACAGCTTGGGACAAGTGGCGAGACAAGAGCAAAGAGCCCCATACCATCGCGGCAACCAGTTGCGAGGTTGCCGCGATGGTATGGGGCTCCTGGGTCATATCTGGGGCCACTGTACCGGACCCGTAATCTTCCTGAAGTGGTTTTAACAAACTGAAGCAGAGGAGACAATTGGCAACCAAATGTGATCGGGAGAGTCTTTACTTCCCGTCACCCCTGAATCTGGCTGCCGCCATCGCCTGGACTCACTGACTGCCGATTAACCCTAGAACCCCCAGCCTGGCTGGTACTCTCCGAACACATCGCGGAACACTCCCATCATCTCGCCCAGGGTGGCATAGGCCCGGACCGCCTCCAGCAGCGGGGGCATCAGGTTCTCCGAGCCACGGGCCGCCTGTTCCAGTTCCCTCAGCCTGATGGCGACCTGGTGATTGTCGCGGGTGCGACGTATCCTGTTCAGGTTCTCGATTTGCCGCGCTTCCCCTTCCCGGTCAACTCGAAGCAGGGGAATACCCAGCTCCTCGTCGGTCACGTAGTCGTTTACTCCGACGGTAATGCGTTCTTTGCGGTCCTCTTCCCGTTGGTATATGTACGCAGCCTCGGCGATTTCCCGTTGGAAGAAACCCGACTCCAGAGCCGGCACCACGCCACCCACGTCCTCAATCCTGCGGAAATAGTCATTGGCCCCGGCTTCCACCTCCCTGGTCAGCGACTCCAGGAAATAGCTGCCGCCCAGGGGATCAACGGTGTCGGTGACCCCGGTTTCGTGGGCGATAATCTGCTGGGTCCGCAGGGCTTGCAGTGCCGCCTGTTCTGAAGGCAAGGCCCAGGCTTCGTCCTTGCCGTTAGTATGCAGTGACTGGCACCCGCCCAGTACCGCTGCCAGGGCCTGCAGGCCCACCCGCACCACGTTGTTTTCCGGTTGCTGGGCGGTCAGCGTTGCCCCGGAAGTCTGTGCGTGGAATCGCATCCAGCAAGACCGCTCGTTCTTCGCGCCGAAGGTGTCGCGCATCTCCCTTGCCCAGATTCGGCGGGCAGCCCGGTACTTGGCGATCTCCTCGAAGAAATCGTTGTGGGCGTTGAAGAAGAAGCTCAAGCGTGGGGCGAAGTCGTCCACCGCTATTCCCCTTTCGATGCACCGCCGCACGTACTCAAACCCGTCCGCAAGGGTGAAGGCCAGTTCCTGCACCGCATTGGAGCCCGCCTCCCGTATGTGGTAGCCACTGATGCTGATGGGGTTCCAGCGGGGCATGTGGCGGGTGGCGAATTCGATGGTGTCCACAACCAGGCGCAGTGACGGCTCCGGCGGGAAGATGTACTCGTTCTGCGCCAGGTATTCCTTCAGGATATCGTTCTGCAGGGTACCGCCGATTTGCTCCAGGGGCACGCCCTGCTTCTCTGCCACCACGATGTACATGGCCCAGATGATGGCCGCGGGGCTATTGATGGTCATAGACGTGGTGACCTGGCCCAGGGGAATGCCTTCAAACAGGGTTTCCATGTCAGCCAGGGAGGACACCGCCACGCCGCACTTGCCGAACTCTCCGGCAGCGCGGGGGTCGTCGGTGTCGTAGCCGTACAGAGTCGGCATGTCGAATGCAGTGCTGAGGCCCGTCTGTCCGTTTTGCAGCAGGAACCGGAATCGCTCATTGGTCTCTTCCGGCAGGCCAAAACCGGCGAACATCCGCATGGTCCACAGCCGGTCGCGGTAGCCCCCGGGATGGACGCCCCGCAGATAAGGAAACTCCCCTGGCAGCCCTACGTCAGCGTCAAAGTCCACCCCTTCAAGGTGTTCCGGCGTATAGACGGCCTCCACGGGAATCTGCGACAGGGTCTTGTACGAAGCCTTGCGTTCCTTCCTGTCAGCGTTCTTTTCCCGCCACTGCACGCCCTGCCGCCGTATTTTGTCCAGTTCTTCGGTAGAAAACACCAGCCTTCTCCCATTGATGTCGTTAGTTCCAGTCTAACTATGCGGGAAATGAGTAGTCAACGAAAGGACATAAGCAAGGAACTGCTGCACGCAGCGTCGGGGAAGTCGCTGTACCGGACGGGGGATTCCCCTGGCCAGCTATTCCTGCAGGGAGGCAAAGCGACGCCGGCCCACCTTTACGGCAGTGCCGGGTTCCGGGGGCTGGAACTGGGAGTCATCGGCCAGTTTGCGGGACGCACCGGATGGCGGGAACAGCTCCACGGCCCCCTGGCTAATCATGCGCTTGCCTTCGCTGACGCTGGAAA
Organism: SAR202 cluster bacterium bin22; assembly: GCA_002238505.1. Lineage (GTDB taxonomy): Bacteria > Chloroflexota > Dehalococcoidia > Lucifugimonadales > UBA3495 > Bin22. The sequence goes on from MPMM01000001.1 coordinate 214,858, forward strand.
CCAGGCCGGCCGATACCAGGGCGTTGCTCCAGCGGGGGCCTACCAGAGACGAGATGGTCACCACCGGCATATCTTCGGGCAAGGATCTTTGCTGCACCACCCGCTCGAAACGTTCCCTGGCGGCAATGGCGGAATCCTTGTCGTGGAACACCCGGGTAATATCTTCCGCCAGCTTTTTCTTCAGGTCCATAGGGTTGACGGTCTGACCGGCGATGCTCTGGGTCATTTCCACCAGGTCATCTTCAGGCGTGTCGGTCAGGTAATCAAAATAGGAAACTATCAACTCGTCGGGCAGGGACATGATTTTGCCGAACATGTCGTCGGGCGGTTCATCCACTCCCACGTAGTTGTCCAGGCTCTTGCTCATCTTCTGGACGCCGTCCGTGCCTACCAGGATGGGCATCAGGAAGCACTGTTGGGGACGCTGTCCCATCATTCCCTGCAGCTCTCTGCCCACCAGCAGGTTGAACATCTGGTCCGTGCCGCCAAATTCCACGTCCGACTCAATGGCCACGGAGTCGTACGCCTGGAGCAGGGGGTAAAGCAGTTCGGTTATGGCGATGGGCCGGTGCTCGGAGAACCGCTTGGCGAAATCGTCCCGCTCCAGGAACTGGGCCACGGTGAAGCGGCCTGTCAGCCCGATCACGTCGGCAAGGGAGAACTTCCCGAACCACTCGCTCTGGTACACAACCTGGGCTCGGTCCCGGTCCACAACCTTGAAAAACTGCTGCAGGTAGGACTGGGCGTTTTCCATCACTTCATCGTGGGTCAGCATGGGGCGGGTGGCGGAGCGCCCGCTGGGATCACCTATCTGGGCCGTCCAGTCTCCAACGATAAGAATAAGCTGGTGACCCAGGTCCTGCAGTTGCCGCAACTTGCGAAGGCCAACCACGTGGCCCAGGTGGATGTCGGGACGGCTGGGATCGAAACCCATCTTCAGCCGCAGGGGTTTGCCTTCCTCCAGTAGCTTGACGAACTCCTGGCGGACGATGATGTCGCTGACGCCGCGCTCGGTAACGCGCTTCAATTCCGCCGGGCTAATGGCCATTGGCGCCTCCGGAAATTGCCAGGGTATCTCTGGTATCGGCCACGTCCCTGTTTATCTGCTCTACCAGCGCATCCAGGCTGCTGAAAGTCTCCTGGTCGCGGAGCTTGTCCACAAATTCCACTTCCAGCTCACGTCCGTACAGGTCGCCCTCAAAGTCCAGGATATAGACCTCTACCAGGCGTTCCGAAAGCCCAAAGGTCGGACGGACCCCAATACTGGTAGCTGAAGGCCGGCGGACCCCATCGACCAACGCCCAGGTGGCGTAAATGCCATCGGCAGGGTGAGCCATACCCTTGTTGACGTCCACGTTAGCTGTGGGGAACCCCAGGGTGCGGCCCCGGCGGTCGCCGGTAATAACCTCGCCCGACATGGAAAATGTGCGACCAAGCAACTGGTTGGAAACGGCAACTTCCCCGTCGGTGAGCTTCTGCCGGATTACCCTGCTCTTGACCAGCAGTCCATCCAGGAGGAGAGGCTCCACCACCTCCACCGAGAAGCCCATTTCTCGACCAAGCTCCGCAAGGCGTTCGGAGTTCCCCTCCCGATTTCGGCCCAGGGCGAAATCTGAACCGATTACCAGGCCCTTCATATTGAGGTTTTCCACCAGGAGTCCGACAAAATCACCAGCCGACAGTTGGGCCAGTTCCTGGGTAAATTCGAGGGACACTATCTGGTCTATGCCCTGCTGGCGAATCAGTTCTTCCTTGCGGCCCAGCGTGGTTATCAGGGATACGTCACGGCCTGGTTGAAGAACCGTTACGGGGTGGTTGGCGAAAGTAAGGACAATGGGCTGGTACTGGGCGCCGGCCGCGGCTTTGAGGTGCTGCAGAAGGTGGGAATGGCCCCGATGAACTCCATCAAAGACGCCGATGGTTATAACTGTTTCCCTCTGCGGAGAAACACTGTTAAGCCGCTGGCGAAAGCTCATCCTGACTCGTTATCCTGTGGGGCAGTGTTTACCTGGGCAAATGGGGACGGGAACGGGGCTTTGGCCCGATTCGGATACTAGCATAGGCCCATAGGAGCGTCAACCGAAACGCGTTGCGGGTAGATGCGGATTTCGTGGCTGCGAAACCCGCACAACTCTGGGTAACTGTAGCCCCGGGGTCACCCAATTGATGGGCATCCACGGGAAACCGTTCGTAGCAGGCTTGCCGAACCATCCTGGTCGGCCCTTCCCTGGGCCAAGGGACGAACTCAGAAGGAGACTTCACTCAGGTAATCTATAGGTCCTGCTTGCGACCCCGGGTCTTTCGATTATTGTGTTAGAGTCTCTTTCTTTTGGTAGAGTCTCTTCCACCGTTCGCCCTGAGCCCGTCGAAGGGCCGCCCGGACTGGTTCTCCAGGCTCACCACGAACGGACTCGAGGAGTTGCCACCGACAATCGAAAGACCCTGGTGGATAACCACATTCCCTTGACACCACCCCCTTCCCACCCTGGATAACCCGCCCCTACTATTAAAAGACAATACTAGGAAAGGACCAGCCACCCGGGCACAAACCTTGCCACCAGGAACCCCTGTCATCCTGGGCAAAACCGGAGGAACTGAAATCCATGCCGGAAACCATGTCCCGTCAACCCCCGTCAGAATTCCCGCCTCACCCATTGGGAAAGGGCCACAAGATGAGGGAAACACCCTTTCATCAACCTGTCATCTGCCCCCATCCCCAGCTACAAAACAACAGGAAATGAAAGGAAATAACAGGAGAAAACGAATTTCACCCTTTTTCACGTAGGGGCGGGTTTCAAGCCCGCCCCTGACCCTGGAAACAAAGGAACCCGAACGGACCGCAACCAAACCCAAAAACAAAACTCACCCCTCGCCCTGTCGGACAAGGGAGGGTGCAGGGTCTTTCGATTCTTTTGGTAGAGTCTCTTTCACCGTTCGCCCTGAGCCCGTCGACACCGTTCGCCCTGAGCCCGTCGAAGGGCCGCCCGGAATGGTTCTCCAGGCTCACCACGAACGGACTCGAGGAATTGCCACCGACAATCGAAAGACCCTGGCTTGCGACCTGCTTTTCTTGTGCAATCGGTTTACCCCGATTAACATTATCCCCGCAGGCGCCGGTCAAAATGCAGTGCGCTTACCCGGTACTGAACGAAGGAGGCGAGATTTGGAACCGATTATCCGGAACTACCGTGACCATTACTCCCCAGGCAACGCAGCCAGGCTGATCAACATGAATGACAATCCGCCCACTACTACCCTGAGCTACTCCCATATCCACCCGGGAGAGACCAGCAGTCACCACATCCATCCCTGGGAGCACGAGGTTTTCGTAATCAAGGGGTCGGGGACACTGGTATGCGACGGGGTGAACTACCCGGTGAAGGCCGGGGACGCCATTTACATTCCCCCCAATGTGGACCACTACACCCTGAACGACGGTGGCGAGGGTGACATCGAGCGAATTGAGATCAATCCATTGCTCTCTTCCCGGAGCGGCGGGGCCAAGAATAATGGCGGGACCGGCACCGGCAGACCGCCGGTCATCAAGAACCTGGCAGACCTGGATACCAGCCCCGGCGCTGCCCGACCCGTTCTGACTGCGGAGGACGGCGCACGACACTATGTACTGGCCCACCGGGGCATGGCAGATGGGGAAGTAAGCCCTAACCACATCCACGAGGGTGAGCACCTGGCCTACTTCCTGGAAGGTGGCTGCATTCTCACCTGCGACGGCAAGGAGTACACGGTGTCCGAAGGCGACGCCATCCTGGTTCCGCCCAACACCGAGCACGAATGGAGTCGCAGCGCGGGCCCAGTGGCCAACTGGCTGGTCTTCAACCCGGTTCGAAACTAGCGGCTGCATTTTGCCGCATCGCCCCGGGGCCGGGTTAAGCCTGGTACTCGGGGCGGCGCAGCAACTGGCGCGCTATTACCAGGCGCAAAATTTCGTTGGTCCCTTCCCCGATAATCATCAGGGGAGCGTCCCGGTAGTAACGTTCCACCGGGGACTCCTTGATGTAGCCGTATCCGCCATGAATGCGCATGGCCTCCATGGTCACTTCGCCGCAGATTTCGCTGGCGAAGAGCTTGGCCATCCCCGTTTCCAGGTCCACCCTTTCTCCTGAATCCTTCTTGGCGGCGGCGTCATAGGTCAGCAGCCGAGCGGCCTGGATCTTGGTGGCCATATCGGCCAGCTTTAGCTGCACTGCCTGGTGCTGGGATATGGGGACTCCAAAGGTCTCCCGCTGCTGCGAGTAGCGAATTGCGGCCTCAAAGGCTGCCTGCGCCACACCCACAGCCCGGGCGGCCACGTTTATCCGGCCCGTTTCCAGGCCGCTCATCACCTGGCCAAATCCCAGATTCTCTTCCAGTCCCACCAGGTTGTCCGCCGGCACTCTGAAGTCCTCAAATATCAGCTCGCAGGTGTCCAGGCCGCGGTAGCCCAGTTTATCCAGGTCTCTCCCAACTTTGAACCCGGGGTCTCCCTTCTCGGCGATGAAAGCGCTGATGCCTCGATGGCGGGGCTCAACGTTACGGTCGGTACGGGCCAGGAGCAGAAAGGTATCACCGTATCGGCCGTTGGTGATGAACATCTTGCTGCCGTTGACGACGTACTCCTCGCCGTCCTTGTCGGCGGTTACCTGCAGGTTTGCCACGTCGGTGCCGCCGCCAGGCTCGGTCAGGGCCAGACCGCCCCGCTTGCGGCCCGTTGCCAGGTCCGGAAGAAACTGGCGTTTCTGCTCCTCAGTGCCGTAGTGGGTCAGCACGTAGGTCATTATGTGATGGGTTCCGATGGCGCCCGTGATACTCATGAAGGCCTTGCTCATCTCCTCGAAGATGAGCGCGAAGGTCGTGTAGTCCAGCCCCATCCCACCGTACTCTTCCGGTACAGTTATGCCGAACAGCCCCAGTTCCTTCATTTTGTCTATCAGGTCCAGGGGCACGGTGTCTTCCAGGTCATGCTGGGCTGCCACCGGTTCCACTTCCCGGCGGACGAAGTCCTTCACCATGTTTACGATCTGAGAGCGGGCTTCTTCGGGCGTCTGGGTTGTCACTCTTGCACTCCATGTCAGTAATTTCTTGCCTTTAACTGGTTCCCGGGGCAGTACCCGGCGGCGAACCTGGCTCAGCGGTTCGTTTCCGAGTCACCCGGTTCCTGGCCCGGTTCCTGGACAGTTTCCTGGGTTGGTTCAAGCGGGGCTACCGTCCGAAGTTCCGTGCCCAGGAGTTGACGGTTTCGCTCCGATTGGCGCCGATCCAGGTAACGTTTCAAGCGGTAGATACCGTACCCAATGGCAATTATACCCAGCCAGACAGGGCTGAAGATTACCACCCAGATAAGGACGTTGACTATCGCCAGCGCAATGGCTGACAACACCCTTATCGCCCATTTGGCAGACTCCACCAGGTCCCAGTTGCCGATTACCAGGCCCTGGGACTCGGTCACCTGCACCATAAAGGAATCGGAACCCTTCACTTCCCCGGCCTCGCTCTGGGCGGTCACCGTAAAGTTTGCCTGGTAGCGCTGGGGCCGGTAATTCTCGAAAGTGTGCGAGACTACCGCCCTGGTGGCCCCTTCTTCAGGGGCTCCGGTAACCGTGGGGCTGCCGTCGCTGAAGTCCCAGCGGTACTGAATGTCCCACAAGCCCTCGCCGCGAGTGAAGGAACCGGAGTACTCAACCTCATCACCCTCTTTGACCACCCGGTCCTCACCGGCAAATACCTCAATGGTGGGTATGCGGGTCACCGTGGCAATCAGCGAGTCCGTGCCCTCTACAATGCCGGAGGGGCCGGTGCCCGTAATTTCCAGTTGGACAATATAGGGCGAATCCCGGTCGTCTTCATATACGTGGGTAACGGTGGCGGTAACGCGCTGCCCGGGCTCGGTGGTGGGTGCGCTGCCCTGTCCATCTACCCTGGATCCGTCGCCGAAATCCCAGGTAAACCGGAACTCCTCAATTCCTTCCGGTGGCCGGAAGGTAGCGCGAAAACGGGCCAGTTGGCCGGAGCTGAAGGTTTGGTCCGGCCCGGCGTTGATGTTCATTTGCCTGGGAGCCAGGCTCATTTCCACGTTTATCAGAGAGAAGGCGGCGGTTTCCTGCAGGAATTTGATCCGGCCTTGCAGACTCTCAATTTCTGCCTGCAATTCCGACAGTTCCCGCTGCACTTCCAGGGCGTCTTCCACGTCGGTTGCCCGTTCCAGCAGGCCCAGCAGGGCCTCCTCGGTGGCCCGCAGGCTGCGGAGGCGGGAGTTGCTGTCCACGTACTCGTCGGTAACATCCTGGCTGTTGGACGATTCCCACTCGACACGAACGCCCAGGGCCCGGATGCGGCTCACCGCTTCGTCCAGTTGCTGGGCCGGCACTCGAACAGACACGCTTCCGTGGTGAATGACGTTGCGGTCGCTGGAAACGGTCCACCCGCCCAGCCCCTGCGCTACGTCGGCAACCCGGTCCACGGTATCGGCCACGTCGTTCACCACCAGGCCCATACCTACCGTGCGGACGATAATGCGGTTCTGGGAGGCGACCGAGGCCTGGACCTCATCGAAGCTGGGCAGCAGGCCGCTCTCGTCCGAAGCAAAGGCCGATGACGCATCCATAGACGCTTCTTCGGTCATCTCAGCTTCAACTACCCGCTCCACAGCCCCTCCCATGGCCATTTCTGCAGAGGAGTCTGCGGCCATCATGGCCTGAGGGGCAGACTCCGAAGAGGCAAAGCTGGATTCCTCCGCAGCCCCGCAAGCCAGGGTCGAGGTAATCAGCAGCAAACCAACTACGATAAATGGCAGCTTCCGCATGAGCGCAGAATATAGCATTTGTATTTCATTCACAAGAAAAATACGGGTACCCAATATCATAGTCGGTTCCTGCCTTTCGATATAAGTGCTTGGACATAGTGACCCTGTTCAGAAAAAGACGCAAGGTCGGGCAAAAAAGTTCCAGCAGAACTTCATGGAAGTCATCCCAAAATCCCTTCCCCATCGACGTGAGAAGGGTCAGGATGGGATTACATCTTTTTCAGCACTCGCCTCTAACAACCACTGCCATCCCGCTGGATAGCCTTTGGAACAGCTTACCCGCCATCAAGGTCGTTGATTATTGCTTGTAATTCCCTTGTGATGCTCTTCAATCCCGTGTTGCTGACAGTTCCCCTTCCAGGATTGCATTGCCTGGGCCTACTATCGGGAGGATGCTCTGAAATAAACCCGAAGATGGACACCTTGCATTCAACCGAACGCAACCCGACTTACCCCTGCTAGATGCCGCTCATCTGCGATCGTTCGTCCTGGACTGCATACGAAAAATGGCGCGGAGTCCCACCATCTGCCTGCTCACCCGGGTCGTCAGGGATGACACGCCAGATATAAAATGGACATAAATGGACTGAAATTGCAGAAAAAACAGTTTCCTCCCCGGGTCCAGTCGGCGAGGCCTTGGTGAACAATTGTCTTGCCCGCCATTGACCTCCGGAAATTGGCAAGGAAACAGCCTGTTATCCTGAAAAGAGAGATATTATACTTGCCAATAGACCAGTCCTGGCGGAGTTCGCACTATGGCGGATGCTGGAATTGTCAACAGAGTTGACGAGTTACGGCGGGAACTGCACTACCACAACCACCGGTACTATGTCCTGGATGCCCCCATAATCAGCGACCAGGACTACGACCGGATGCTCCAGGAACTCAGGATGATTGAGGATGAAAATCCTGAGTTGGTAAGGCCCGACTCTCCTACCCACCGCATTGGCGGCGATCCCGCCGACGGATTCGAGCAGGTAGAGCATCGTCACACCATGCTCAGTCTGGGCAACGTATTTGACGACGAGACCCTGGAGGCCTGGTACCGTCGGGTAAAGAACCTGCTGGATGGCGCCGACTTCACCATGACCTGCGAGCTGAAAATTGATGGCCTCGCCGTCAGCCTCGTGTATCAGGACGGGGTATTGGCCCGGGGCGCTACCAGGGGCAACGGGTCAGTAGGCGAAAACGTTACCCAGAACCTGAAGACCATCCGCTCAATCCCTTTAACCCTGCAGGGTGAACCTCCTCCGTACCTGGAAGTGCGGGGCGAGGTTTACATGCCCGTCGAGAGCTTCCGGCGACTCAATGAAGAGAGGGCCGACCGGGGGGAATCCCTGTTCGCCAATCCTCGCAATTCCGGTGCCGGTACCATACGTCAGCTGGACCCCAAGGTAACCGCCTCCCGAAATATGCAGGTCTGGGTCTATTCCCTCAACGATGCCGGTGACAGCAACTTCCCCGACGATCAGTGGGAAACCCTGGCGTGGCTGAGGTCGCTGGGTTTCCGCATTAACCCCGAAAACCGCCTCTTCCACACCCTGGAAGAGGTGAAAGACTACTATCACGAATGGGTGGAAAAGCGCCATGACCTGCCCTACGAGGTAGATGGCGTAGTGGTCAAGGTAAACCCCTTCAACTTCCAGGGTTCCCTGGGTGTGGTGGGACGCGAGCCTCGCTGGGCAACCGCCTACAAGTTTCCGGCGGAACGCGCAGTTACCAGGCTTCTGGAGATTGGCATCAACGTGGGGCGTACCGGCAGCCTAAACCCTTACGCCATCCTGGAACCGGTGATTGTCAGCGGCGCCACGGTCCAGCATGCCTCCCTGCACAACGAGGAGGACATCCGCAGGAAGGACATTCGCGTGGGCGACTGGGTGACCGTGGAGCGGGCCGGCGATGTCATTCCCCAGGTCGTAGGCCCCATCCTGGACCGTCGTGCCGGTGACGAGGTTGAGTTCGCCATGCCCGAGGCCTGCCCCGAGTGCGGCACGGGCATCGTCAAGCCTGAAGGGGAGGCAGTGCACCGCTGCCCCAACGCCTCCTGTCCCGCCCAGTTCTTCGAATTGCTGAAGCACTTTGTCAGCCGGGGCGCCATGGATATGGATGGCCTTGGCGAACAGTGGTGCCGCATCCTGATTGACCAGGGGTTCGTCAGCACGGTGGCAGACCTGTACTACCTGGAGAAGGCCAGGCTGCTTGAACTGGACCGAATGGGCGATCGCCTGGCAACCAAGATTATGGACAACATTGAAGCCAGCAAGACCCGCCCCTTGCCCCGAATACTCTTTGCCCTGGGCATCACCCACGTCGGCGCTGAGGTCGCGGACCTGCTTACCCAGCGCTTCGCCAGCCTCGAGCAACTCTCCCTGGCAAGCCAGGAGGACTTGACGGAATTTCCCGGCATTGGTCCCAAAATCGCTGAAAGCATCTACGACTATTTCCAGGTGGAATATAACCTGGCAGTCATTGAGAAGCTGCGGCAGGCCGGCGTCAAGCTTCACCACGAAATAGAAATCGTGCAGCCGGCTGACCTTCCCTGGCACGGGCTCAGCTTCGTGGTTACGGGCGCGCTGGAAGGAATGACCCGGCGGGAAGCCGAAGGTAAAATCAAGGCGTTGGGCGGGAGCGCCACCTCCTCGGTAACGCGAAAGACAGCCTACCTGGTGGCCGGCGCATCCCCTGGTTCCAAGCTGGACACCGCCAATCGCCTGGGCACCCCTGTTCTGGACGAAGGTGCTTTCGTTCAGCTTCTGGAGTCGCCCGCTGATGTTATGAATAACGTGACGGTGGAAGCCCAGGCATGACAGAGGAAACGCCCAGGGAAGTCCAGGCTCCTGAGACTCCTGCTGAGGAAATAAGGGAAAGGAATAAGCCGCCCCGCCACACGGAAGAACCCGACCGGTCAATGAAAGTCATTGTCGGGCTGGGCAACCCGGGAGACCGCTACCGCAACACCCGGCACAATGTGGGGTTCATGTGCATAGATCTGCTTGCCCGTCGCTGGAGCATTGACCTCAAAGAGCGTCGGGCCAAGGCGATCCTGGGTCGGGGCAGATACCAGGAGCGGGAAGTAGTTCTGGCCAAGCCGCGAACCTTTATGAACCGCAGCGGCGACGCCATTTCCTACCTGGTCGCCAGGTTTGGTGTAAAGCCTTCGGACATTGTGGTGATCTATGACGAGATGGACTTGCCGTTGGGAAGGATGAGGATCCGGCCCGGAGGAAGTCCCGCCGGACATAACGGCATCCGGTCAATTATCGGAGAACTGCACACCCAGGAATTTCCCCGCGTCCGGGTTGGCATTGGGCACCCGGAAAGCCAGGGTGGGCAAATCTCCCACGTGCTGAACCGTTTCCAGGGGGAAGAAGCGACGGAAGTTTCCCGGGTAATTCAGCGGGTGGCAGAGGCCATGGACTGCATGCTGGAAGAAAACATCACGGTAGCGATGAACCGCTTCAACTGACCGGACGGCCCAGCCCTGTTGCTGCCGGTGAAGCGGATAGTACAGGAGGCAATTCCCCAATCCCTACCACTCTGACGATGGAATGTCAGGACAGGTGTTACGCTCTTTCAGGACGCGCCTCTAACCCAATTGCCAGACCGCTGGATGTATCTTGAATCGGCTTCCAGCGGCGGTCAGGAAAATCGGAAGAGGGAAGCCGCCGTGCCCCCAAAGACCTGGTCCCGGTCGGCGTCGCTGCCCCAGTTTACGTGTTCCATTGGCCATCGCAGGGCATTGTGGTAACCCTCGCGGAAAGCCAGCGGCGGGAAGTCGCTCCCCCACATCAACCTTTGAGGTCCGAAAGCCTCTACTGCCATTTCCATCAGCGGCGGTATGTTGCCCGCAAAGGGGAATGGCAGAACCATGGGATTTGGCCTTTCGCAGATTTCGCCCAGTCCCGGGATTTTCATGTAGGTATTGGGGTATTGGGCCAGGGCCAGAACCCGCTTGTAAGCATCGTAAGGCTCGATGTCCCTGCCGCCGGCGCCAAGATGTTCGATAATGACCTTTAGGTCGGGAAGTTCCCCAATAATGGCTTCAAACTCTGGAGACGAAAAGGCGTCAAGCTGGCCTCCGCAACTAACAATCAGGCCCACTTCGCGGGCCTTGCGCCAGATGGCCAGGGGATCGCTGCCCGGTGACCTGGTAGCGGCGTTCAGGCGGACGCCCTCCAGACCCATTCCGGGAAATTCCGCCAGTCGGTCCGGCGCGTCGGGGCTGCCCACGTCCACCATTCCCACGCCGGCGAATCGCCCGGGGAACCGGCGCAGGCACTCTGCCAGGTAAGAGTTGTCAAAGACGCCGTTAATCTGGATGAGTACGGCATGGTCGACGTCGTTGCGGGTCATCTGGTCCAGCAGGATTTCCACGGGCTCGAACCAGTAGGGGGTGGCATGGCAATGGGTGTCAACGATAGGCATCGTCTGGCCTCCTGAATCCCTGGGCAATAGAGGGTACCGAGTGGGCCGGGTCTGGCCGGGTCTTAGGCCTCGTCGTCAGTGGACAGCACAGGGGGGCCGGAAGTGGGGCTGACCGGGTAATTCCGCTGTTCGGTACGGATGGTATCCAGGCGGCCGGCTATATCCCGTATCTCAGGCTGATCGGACTGGCAGTGTTCGCACCACACCTTGTCATCGACAAAGAGGCGCATGTTGTCTTTCTTGACCGAAATGGTCTCGATTTCGTGGCGGCACCCGCCGCACATTCGCAAAATGGATACCTGGTCAATAGGCATGGCTTGCACCCTGTTCGGATTTGCTGGAGTCTTCCGTCAAAACGGTAATCTGGTACTGGTATCGGAATCGAGTGTAAGTGGGGAGTGTATGGGTGTCAACGAACCTGGCACAACCGGAAGTATCCAAAGGGATTCACGTTTCCGTCGCGCCAATCCGATTAGAAGTTGATTCCCGTCTCTTTCGTTGCTGTGGATCGCCATACTATTGGCTATTGTACGAAATGGGCGTATAGTGACACCAAGAAAGAGCGGAAAGCGACTTTCGAATGCGTTTGACGTGTCGGTGCATTATCCGGCTCTAAAAAGGAGGAACTGATATGGCAAAACCCATTCGTGTAGGACACCTGGTCCTTAACGTAAAGGATGTGGAGGCTTCCACCAGGTTTTACACCGAGATCCTTGGCTTTGAGATTTCCCGCCAGGGCGAACAGGGCACTTTCCTGACCTGCGGCAAGATTCACCACGACCTGGCCCTGTTCAAGGCGCCGGTAGATGCCCTGCCGGTAACCCCCGGCCAGCTTGGGCTGAACCACTTCGCCGTTCAGGTGGCCGACATTGAGGACCTGAAAGAGGTCTATGAGAGCCTGCAGGACAAGGGCGTGACCATGGACCACAACACGGATCATGGCATGACTTCCAGCGTTTACTTCATGGACCCAGACGGCAACCGGATTGAGTTTTTCTGCAACAACCAGGAAGATCCTTCCGAGGGCCTGGCCCTGATGAGCGATCCCAGTCGCCGCAACAAGGAACTGGTCTTCAACTAAGCCAGATCACTTACCCGATTCAGATTTTAGCCCCCGCCACTCCGGCGGGGGCTGATGTTTGTCTTGGCCGGTGGCAGGGCGAGCCCGGTCAGGGCTACTGGAACTCCAGTGTGGCGGCCCGCAGCCCGCACACAATACGGCCGATAACCTCCAGGCACCGGTCGTTGGATGGCGGCATAACCGGTCCGGCCAGGGCATCCCGGTGCCAGCGTTCCAGGGGCATGGTCTTAAGGAAACCGCTGCCGCCGGCGAGGCGCATGGCCTGCTCCGTAACCCGCACGCCGGCCTCGGCGCAAAGGTACTTGGCCTGGTTAGTGGCCAGGGACATATCCTCCCGCACTCCGGTGGCCCGGATGGCCGCTGCCTCGCAAAGCATCAACTTGGCCGACCGAATCTGGGCTGCCATTTCGCCCAGGCTGCGCTGGATGCGGGTATCGTGGGCCAGGGTTTCCGTGGACGGCGCGATTACGCGGGTCCTGGCATAGTTCAGAATGAAATCGTAAGCGGCTTCGGACACACCTAGGTAGGTTGCAGCGTAGCCCAGGGCAAATCCGGACAATTCTATGGTAAGCAACTGGCCGGGGTTTCCCATGATGTCTTCACCGGAGACTTCCGTGTCGAACCGGATGCTGTGGCTGGTGGTGGCCCTCATTCCGGTGGCGTTCCACGGCCTTTCCAGGGTTATGCCATCGTCGCCGCGAGGCACCATCGCGGCCATTATGCCCTCCTGGGCGGTGTTGGAACCATCTCGCAGCCCGGTGACAAAATAGCGGTCGGCGGCGTCGCCCAGGGAGCAAAAATGCTTGAGGCCCTTTACCCGGAACTTCCCTTGCTCCGTGGGCGTAAACCTGGTTCTCAAGACGAACAGGTCCCGGAAGCTGGATTCGGGCTCGCTCATTACCGTAGCGAAAAGCCGCCCCTCCTCCACAACTTCGCTAAAGTACCTTCGCTTCTGGTCGGGTGCTGCCAGTTGGTCAATGTTGATGATGACGTTGGCGTGCATGTTGAAGGTCAGGGCTGTGGCGGGGCAACCCTTGGCTATTTCCAGCAGGGCCAGAACGTACGTGGTCGGGTCCACACCAACGCCGCCATACTCCCGGGGCACCGTCAAGCCTATCAGGCCTTCCTGGTGAAGGTCTCGGTAATTGTCGAAGGGAAAGGTAGATTCGCTGTCGTAGGTTGCCGCTCTTGGGGCAAAATTCTCCCTGGCCAGGGTGGCGACTTTCTCGACCAGTTCCTGGTCATGGGCTGCGTTGTAAGGGGACGAAACCATTGGGAAGACTCCAGGGAATTACTGAAAATGGGGCATTACTTCCTGGGCGAACAGCTTCATTGAGCGGAGCACCAGGTCCTGGGGCATTCCGCCAAAGTCAAAGTTGCAGCCGAAATACTCGATGCCCTGCTCCTGGAATTCGCGGATCTTGGCCACGCATTGTTCGGGGGTCCCGATTATGGCGCGTTTCTCAGCCAGGTATTCGTAGGAAGGGCCAGTTCTTGAGCTGGTGCGGCGGAAGTCCTCCAGTTTTTGGTTTACTTCGCTGCCCCGGTTGATAGAGCGTCGCCAGTCGGTCATATCCATGGTCCAGGAAATGGCTGGCTCAGCCACCCGACGGGCTTCCTCCTCGGTCTCTGCCACATGCAGGTACCGGAAAAAGGGAATCCGGGATATGGGAATGTTGTCGCCCCTTTCGGCAGACATCTGGACGAACCGGTTGCACAGGTCTATACCGTCGTCGTGGTCCAAAACAACACCGCAGATAAGAGGGTGGCCGGTGGATACCACGTACTCCAGGGTTTCGACTGTACGGGTGGCGGCGATGTAAATGGGCGGATGGGGTTCCTGGAGCGGCGGTGGTACCAGGTTGGCCTGGTTAACGCTGAAATACTTTCCCTCGTAATCGAAGTCCGGGGTAGTCCAGAGACCCTCCACAATTCTGATGGTCTCCTGGAACCTCTCCTGGCTTTCGCCCGGGTCAACGTTGTAGCCGGTGTATTCGTAGTTGGCTGTACCGCGCCCGAACCCAATGTCCAGCCGTCCTCCGCTTACCACGTCCAGGGTGGCCGTGTCCTCCGCGAGATGTACCGGATGGTGCAGCGGCGGGACCAGCACTGCCGTGCCCAGCCGGATAGTCCTGGTCTGGGCGGCCAGGTTGCTCAGAACCACCAGGGACGAAGAACCAATGCCGTAGCGGGAAAAATGGTGCTCGGCAAACCAGGAACTGAAATAACCCAGTTCCTCGGCCAGGCACAATTGCTCTGTGGCTTCGTGGATGACCTGGCTGGGACTGGTGCCTTCCGGCCAGGGCAGGTGTGAGAAGAGACCAAACTTCATCCAGTAACTCCGGTAGCTGGCTGTCGGCCAAAAGTGATGAGGCCGCCCTTGGCCCCTGACTTCACACTACCTATTCCGACAGCAGGATAACAGCCCAAGTTTAACAGAATTGGCAGGTAGGCTCGCGGGCAGGGAATTGCCCACCTGCGCCAGCTTGACGTCCAACCCGAAGGGGAACTCCATGATCGGCAAAGTGGCTGTCTGAAACGAGGTCGAATTCTCGTTACCATTGACATTGTCTTGAATTTGAGAAAGTAAATTGGAAGGAGCTTCCTTCTGGGGGAACCGATGGTCAATCCCAGACCCTGTAGTGCGAGGTAATTGACAAAGTTATTTGTAAATATGACAATATTTCATATAGTTGCAAGTAAATTGGCGCCATGTCCGAATACTTTCCCTCAGACAACCGGGTACAACTGACGGAACGTCTCATAGATCTTTATGAGCAGATTAATCACGCAATGCACTCAACCCCTTCGGAGGGCTGGGATAGTCTGGACTTGACCATTCAGCAGCTTAAGGTCCTCGCTCTATTGTTCGAGGGCCAGCAGCGAATGGGCAACATCGCCAACCATTTGGGTTGCATTATGTCTTCGGCGACCAGCATTCTGGACCGCCTGGTGGACCGGGGCCTGGTGGCCCGGGCTATGGACCCGGTGGACCGGCGGGCCGTGGTCTGCCAGTTGACCGAGAGCGGCAGAGAGACAATGGAACAGTTTTGGGGCATCGGCAGAGAGAAAATATCCCTCATGGCAGACCAGCTTGAAGTACAGGAACTGGCGGAAGTCGTTCGTGGCGCGGTCCTGATGGATCGAGCCGCTCGGTCAGCGTTTCCGGATCGGTAATTGCAGGTTCGGATTTGCTTGTTAAGTTTGGTATTGCTATGGACCCGGCCCGGAATCACCTGATGCCCACCTTTGTCCCCATGAACAGTCCTTTGAACGGGCAAGGCTGTGCATTTGTCTTTCCCTTCTTCACCAGCAGTTTGAAGTCCAATCTTCCCTGTTTTTGGGGCCCCAAAGGGCGACAACTCCTATCCTCTTGGAATGGAAGGAGTCTCCATGACAGAGAACCATTCCACACGTTCCAGGAGGCTGTCGCTTGACCTTCCTGACCCGGTTAGCTCTACGCCGCAGTTCGGTGACCATGCTGGTAATCGTTCTGCTTCTGGTAGGTGGCGTTCTTGCGTATAACGACCTGGAACGGGAGCTATTTCCGGAAATAGGTTTTCCCAACATCACTATTACTGCCTTTTACCCCACGGCAGACCCGGAAACCATCGTTCGGGAAGTCACGGATCCCATTGAAGACGCCATTGCCGGCATGGACGGCCTCGAGGATATCCAGTCAACCTCGGAACAGAACGTCTCTTCAGTGCTTGCTACTTTTGAGTTCGGCCGTGACTTGGAGCAGACCGAACGCGACATCGAAAGCAAAATTAACGGCATCCAGTTTCCCTCGGGCGTCGAATTTACCACGGTTTCCAGAATCAGCAACGATACGTTCCCCGTAATGCAGTTGAGCATTGCCGGAGACCGGGATATCGCATCGCTGCAACGCATTCTCGATGACATGGTTGTTCCCAGCATCGAGGGCATTCAAGGTGTTTTCGAAGTATTCCTTCAGGGTCGGGTGGACGAGCGCATTGCCGTGACGGTGGACACGGAGAAGCTCCAGGACCTGGGATTCTCCATGAACCATGTGTCCAGTGCTATTTCCGCAAACAATATTGGCATTCCCGCAGGTTCCATTACCGATGGAAGCACCACTTTCCCGGTCCGCGCTACCCACCAACTGGGCTCCATTCAGGACATTGAGGGCCTGGTAATTGGGTATGAGCAGGTCGCCTTGCCCGACAGCAACCAGGGTGGGCCGGGGCCCCGGGACTCGCAGGGCCAGAGGCCGGTCCTGTTGTCTGACGTGGCGACTGTGGAAATTGGGACCTCCGAGGCGAGCGGGTTGGCACGGACCATGGGCAAGCCCAGCCTGAACCTCTGGATCATCAAGGAACCCGATGCCAATACCCTGGACGTTACCGACGGCGTCTCGGAAGTGCTTGATGGCCTGGAGCTTCCACCCGATGTCGAAGTTCTGGAATTGTCCAACAACGGCCCCATAGTCGAGGAATCGCTGGAGAGCCTGCTTCGCGAAGGATTGCTGGGGTTTATCTTCGCCGTAACCGCCGTGTTTATATTCCTGTTGAATACACGGCCAACCCTTTGGCGAGGGCTGGCGCTGACTCTGCGTCCTACCGCCATCATCGCGATTTCCATCCCGCTCAGTGTGCTGGGTGGTGTCATTCTGATGAACGTAACGAGTATATCCCTGAACTTCATGAGTCTGGCAGGGCTGGCAATTGCCGTGGGGCGCGTGGTTGATGACAGTATCGTGGTTCTGGAGAACATGTACCGCCACATCCAGCAGGGTGAAGACCGCATGGCAGCGGCCATAAACGGTACCCAGGAAGTGGGAGCGGCCATTGTCGCCTCTACTCTGACCACGGTGGTGGTGTTTATTCCCCTGGCCTTTATTCAGGGTCTCGTGGGTGAGTTCTTCACTCCATTCGCCCTTTCAGTCAGCTATGCCCTTGTGTCCTCAACTGTCGTGGCTCTCACCGCCGTACCGGTGCTGGGCGCCGCCCTGCTGCGGCCGGGGGATATTCCGGAGATTGAGGAGGACGACCTCAGGCTGGGACGCGAAACCTGGCTGCAGCGGCTTTACGCACCCCTGCTGGCCTGGTCATTGGGGCACAAGTTTATAGGACTGACAGCAGCTATCGTTATTACCCTGTCCAGCGTAAGCCTCGTAACTATCATTCCTATAACCTTCTTCCCTGGTGGTACGCCCGAGTATCTGTACCTGAATATTGAGCAGGAGCAGGGTACATCCGTCAGCCGTACCTTTGAACAGGTGGAGAGGATAGAACTTATCCTGGATGATTTTGTGGCCGAGGGCCCGCTGACCTTATATCAGGTATCCATCGGGCAGCCGGCCGGCGAGTTCGATGCCGGGTTGGGTACCGGAAGCCTTCACCTGGCCGGATTCACCATGCGGGTGGCGGAGGATGCCCCGCAAGATATTGCGGAATTGGTCAGAGCCAGACTTCCGCAACCTGATGAAGGAGTGAGGTATTTCCTGGAAGAGGTCTCCAGCGGACCACCCACGGAAGACCTGGAAATCAGGGTGACCGGGTCCAGTTTCACTGACATTTCGGTTGTAGCGGAAGAACTTGAAGCCAGACTGGTGACAATTGGGGAAGTCGCCAATCTTAAGAGCAGCGTATCCCAAGCCCGCGAAGAAGTAACCATCCGAATAGACAACTTGAAGGCAGCACAGTACGGGCTGGATACGCGCTCTGTGGCCCAACAGATAAGCCAGTACTCGGTTGGCCGCGCCGTGACCGAAATCGACGTGGACGAGGTCACTTTGGATGTAGTTGTTCGGGGGCAGCCGGAGGACTTGGACGACATCGAGAAAATCAGGGACCTCGAGATCGAGGGACCGGCGGGCCCGGTGAAGCTGGGCTCGATCAGCGAGATTGGAATTGAGCGTGGCCCGGTGGCCGTTACCAGGTACGACGGCCAGCGTTCGGCTACCATAACCGGGTCCATAACTGCGGTCGATACCCAGGCGGTGGGAGCGGAGGTCCAGTACGCCATTGATGGCCTGGTGCTTCCCCCTGGAGTCGAAGTGATATCCGGTGGAATTTTTGACCAGGTAAACGAAGGGTTCCAGGATGTTTTCCTGGCGATGGCAGCCGGCGTAATAATGGTTTACCTGGTAATGGTAGCCAGCCTGGGTTCACTGAGAAATCCATTCATCATTGTCTTCAGCCTTCCCTTTGCCGTGGTTGGCGCCATGATTGCCCTGGCGATTACCGGCAGGACTCTCAGCCTTTCCGCCATGATGGGATTTCTGCTGCTCATCGGGATTGTCGTGACCAACGCCATTGTTCTTATCACCTTCGTGGAGCAGCTTCGAGAGCGGGGGTTGAGCGTTTATGACGCTTTGATTGTGGGTGGACGAGTACGTATCCGGCCTATATTGATGACGGCGTTCACCACTACATTTGCGCTGTTGCCCCTCGCCCTGTCCGGAGAAGACAGCACCGGTATCATTGGGGCTGAACTGGCCACGGTGGTAATAGGGGGCTTGATTAGTTCAACCATTCTTACGCTGATAGTGGTACCCATCGCATATACCCTGATGCACAGCTCCATCCCAGGCATTCCGTCGAAAATCAGGTCAGTTTTGAACAGAATGCGACAGCCGGCCGGCGGGTTGGGCAGTTCTACTTGACGACGTGTGCACAGTAAAAGGTCGGATACTACAGAGTCCTATTATTCGAGGTAAGTCATTGTGTTCCTAGGCACCAGGCGGCCAACTTTATCTCGCACCCTTACGACCCGGTTACTTATCCTGCCAGGCGTCTTATTGTTGATCGCCGGCATCCTGGCCTGTGGCGGAGACTCGAACGGCTCCACCACAGAGGCTACTGAAGTGGCAGCGCCGGTTGAATCGTCGGGCGACTTATCTTCTGCAGATCCCAGGCAGGTTAACGTAGAGGGACGGTTGCACTTTCCTCTAAGGACAATTCTGACTTTTGAGAGAGCAGGGGAGGTTGAGAAGGTGTTGGTTGGCGCTGGAGAATCCGTCACCAGCGGCCAAGTTCTTGCCCGCCTGAATTCCGACCACTTTCCGGTACTGGAAGAAGAGGTGGCCAGGCTCCGCTTCCAGATTGCTGACGCGAGAAACAACATTAAGCTGATTAATCTGGACTATTCCGGCGAGCCGTTGCTTGTGGCACAAAGGGACGAAAGCGTTGCCCGCCTTGAGCTGGCCAATACCCAGGCGCAGGACTTGCTGGGCGATATAGACCAGGGCTACAGCGACCGCCTGACTGCCGCCAAATCTGAGCGGGACCAGGCTCAGGTGGCTTTTGATGCCGCCACTGATGCCCTGGCAGACGTCCGCCGCGACCTGGATGCAGACCATGAACAGGTGCTGGTCGCGGCGGAACAAGCCAAAGCCGATGCCGAACTGGCGCTGGATGTGGCCAGGGAACGACTGGAGGACTACCGGGAAGACTTGAGCGATGAAGCGATTCGCGCTGGCGACCAGGTTACCCAGGCGGAACTGGCCCTGGACCAGGCGGTGGACCGGCTGGAAGACTACCAGGAGGATATACAGCAGGGAACAATCCGGTCCCGTGACCAGGTCACCGAAGCGGAACTGGCTCTTGACTTGAGCCGCGATGCGCTCAAGGACTTTCTGGATGAGCACAATCGGCGGGTGATTCGCGCGCGGACTATGGTAGGCGCGGCCGATGCGGCTCTGGATTCGGCCAAGGCTCCTTTAACCCAGTTCCTGCGCGAGCCCATTCGGGATACGGAATTAGATGGCAATCCCGTGGACATTCCGAAGTTGAACAGTCTGCAGGCCGCTGTTGACCTGGCCGAAGCCAACCTGGTCAAGGCAGAAGAGGACCTGTCCGAACTGGAAGAAGGCCCCGATGCCCTGCGGATTCAGGAACTTCGTTCCAACGTGTCCGTGGCCGAACTGAACTTGTCCCAGGCCAGGGACGACCTGGCTGAGCTGGAGGAAGGTCCGGACCCGGTACTGCTGCAGGAGTTGAACTCCAATGTAACGGTCGCAACCCTGAATCTGGAGAGGGCAAGAGATGCATTGGCAGAGCTGGAGGAGGGACCCGACATCCTGGTCTTGAACCAGTTGCAATCACGGGTAAATCTCGCCGAGGTCAACCTGGAGCAGGCCCGAAAAAAACTCACTGAGGCACAGGAGGGCCCGGACGAACTAATAGTGCCCAACCTTGAAGTTAACATTACTTTGGCGCAACGCCGCCTTGACCTCGCCGAGCGAGAACTGCAAGACCTGATAGAAGATGGTCCAGACCGGGATTCGGTGGAATTGACGGAGCTCCAGATTTCCAGTCGACTGGCACAGATCAACGAACTGTTTAGAGGGCCAGATGCGGTCAAGCAGGCCCAGATAACTTCCCTGGAAGCCACGATTGACAGGTCCCTCGAGCGAATAGGTGACATCGAGGAAGAAATGGCAGAGTACAGACTGGTCGCCCCTGCCGACGGAATTGTTTACCTGGTGAACGTTGAAGAGGACGACCAGGTCAGCAAACACTCGCAGGTCATGGAGTTGCTGGACCCAACTGAAGTGAGGGTGAAGGGATTCGTGGATGCCAGCGACGTCAAGCACGTGGCTGTTGGTTCGCAGGCGCTGGTTAAGCTCGAATCCTTGCCGGGACAGGAACTGGCTGGTTCGGTTACATATCTGGCTGAAGATCCACGTACAGAAAGAGGAGTCATCAGTTACGAGATTGTGGTCCAGGTAAGTCTGGAACCGGGACAGCAGGTGCCTTACAGTCTGAGCGCTGTAGATGCGGTGGTGCTGCCGTGATATTACAATAGAGTCCCACCAACCCACGAGAGATTCAGGAGGCTGCCATGCGGATACCTCTGTTTAGTAAGGGTGGCAAAAGAGAGATCGACCCGGTGTGCGATATGCAGGTGGACACAGGAAAGCCACCAGGCGGCTCGTTCGAATACCAGGGAACTACTTACTACTTTTGTGGGCCGGGCTGCAACCGTGCCTTCCAGCGGGAACCCGAGGCTTACCTGTCCGGGGAAAAGAAGATCCAGATGTGATGCGCAACACCGGAGACTAACTGCCAGCATCGCCTCGGGGAATCGTAGTCGGAATGGTACCTGTACGACAGGTGGTCTCCCGGACTTGGCAAGGAGACCTAAGTCGAGGTGGACTCCAATTCCTTTATTCTAAAGCTCTTGAAATGGCGGGCTGAGTGTAGCTCCCATTCCTGGATAAGTGATTTACACGGAACAGGCATCATACGACGCCTGTTCCGTCCTGTTGCTGCCACCGATCTCTACAGTCCCACGCTTTTGGCCAGTTGGTGAAATTCGCTGCGAGTTTCGTCGGTGATCTGTGGGCCGGGATGGCGCACTCGCCCACAGGAAATCAGTCCCCGTTGCTGCAGGGCATACTTGCGAATCCCCACGCCAATGCCTTCTTGGAATTCGAAAAGCAGCAGAGGCAGGTGCTTGTAGAAAACTTCTTCCGCCTGTTTGCGATCCCCCTCAGCCATGTGGCGGCAGATGGACACCAGTACTTCCGGATAGGCGAACCCGGTCATGGCTCCGGCCGAACCACGGGTTAGCTCGTCCAGCAGGTACATACCTCCCAGACCGCCGAAAATGGCCAGGTCGTCGCCGGCCAGAGCCCGTATGGCCGTAATTTTTGTGGGGGTGGGAGGGTCTTCCAGCTTCAGGTATTGGACAGAGGGTATTTCCTGAAACAGTCGAGCAATGAAAGGCGGGGCCATGTGGACACCCGAAGTTTGGGGATAGTCCTGCACCACAATGGGGATATCCACGGCTCCCGCGATGCGGTTGTAATGGGTGAACAAGGAATCGGGGTTGGGCTTACCCATGGCCGGCGCCGAAATCATCACCGCCGCTGCGCCCAGTTCCTGGGCTTCCAGGCTGTAAGCGAGGGTGGCGGATGTCCCGGCTGCCGTTGTGCCAAGCGTAACCGGCATGCCCCGGGAATTGGAAATAACTTCCTTGGCTACGGCCTTTCGCTCGGCATCAGTCAGGCGAGCCGCCTCTCCAGTTACGCCCAGGGCAACCACACCTTCACAGCCGGAGGTGTAAGCCTTTTCCATCAGGTTGCCGATGGACTCCAGGTCCAGTTCTTCGTTTTCCTTGAAGGGAGTTGCCAGCATCCAGTGGACGCCGGAAAACTTGTCTGCCATTACCTGCTCCTGTAGTTTTACTATTGAAACGCCGGGCTGCATTATAACCCAGCCAATCCCCTTTCTCACGGAGAAGCTGATTGCGTTCAGGGCTATCGCGCTTTAATTTTGAATGTGCATTTGAGCGGGAGTTATGACTCTCGCCTGAGTGCATTGCCAAAATTTCGGACCGACAGCCTGGTGACCCCCTTGCTGAGAGTGAGTTCCGGGGAAAATGAAAAAAGCCTGTTAAATCCTGTCATTTCCAAGCATTTCGTATCTGAATACCACTGCTTCGTGACAGGAAATCAGGGTCCGATGACAGGGTGTACCGCCACTGTTTCGTATGGAGTCCTGCGCTCCGGGATGCCGGTTGAGGGGCTTCCTGCGGGGCCTGCCCGGGTTCTGCAGTTTAGAAGTTATCTTAAAACTGGTACGTTGAATACCAACAAGTCCTTCTGGCAACCGGTTCACCCCCACCCTAACCCTCCCCCGTCAAGGGGGAGGGGACTCTTGGGACAGACCCTCCCTCTTAAAGAGGGGAGGGGACTCTTGAGCTAGTCTCTTAATTGTCAGAATAGGGAAGGGTTTGGCAACATGGCAAGGTGGGATTGTCATTAATTCCGAATGCCAGGGCAATGGCGCTTTAATTTTGAATGTGTATTTAGCTGGGAGTCATGTCGTCATGATCCCTTCGGCAGGCGCAGGATAGACTTTGCCGAAGGGCCCGAAATCCTTCCCCAAAGCCCTGTTGTGGGTCCAAGTGTTGGCTTGTGGGGAGGAGTTTAGATTCTTCACTTCGTTCAGAATGACAGCCTGGGTAGTTCGGGATGACAGCCCTGGTAGTTCGGGATGATAATCCATTAGAACGCGATTACCCTGTGTTTGCGTTAGAATACTGAAAATTCCGCCTGGGAGATGAACGAGATGGAAGACCGGAGCAGCATATACCCCACCCAGCACATTGGCGCCACCATTATGGTGGTCATGATGGAAGTTGATCCAGAGGATGAAGAGGTGTTCAACCGTTGGTACGACGAAGAACACCTGCTAGAGAGGCTGGAGATTCCCGGCTACATCAGCGCCCGGCGGTTCAAGCTGGAAGAAGGCAATGGGATGCTTAACTACCTGTGCATCTGGGAACTGGAAGACCCCAGCCCACTGCAAAGCGAAATGTACCAAGAACAGCGGGCCCGAATTACCGAACTTCACCAGCGTGCCAACGAGGTCATCAAGCAACGGGCCAGGGGAGTTTACCGGCAAATTTTCCCGGCGGAAGGTGCGTTTGAAGACCACTCGGGGTTCCATCCGGAGCTGGTAGGGGAGTAGAGGTGGTGCAAACCTTTCATCGATTCCCGTAGCAACCAGCACGATGCTGGTTGGTGAACCACGACACAAGTGAATGAGGAATCCGGGTGTTCACCCTGGGTGAAGGTTCCAAGCCGGATCCCGACCCAAGGGGAGCAGGCGTTCCTATAGTGTCCTGAAACAAGTTTGGGCAGGTCCCCAATTGTATTATTGGTGGAGACCTGCCCGTAAATTTGTCGAAATTACCGTGCCGTTAAGTAGGTTATTCCGGGGATAGCTAAATCCTGGTAAGCCGCAATACTTCTCCTATATCTTCCACCTGTTCCAGGTTCCAGAGCTTGTCCAGCAGGGTGTCCAGCTGAGATGGGGCCAGCAGGTCATTGGCCAGGGAGCGGAACTTGGCCTCCACTTCGGCGTCAGACATGGGGTTCTTGTAATGACCCTTGTGGTAGGGGACCTCCGCTGAGTACTTTTCACCGGACCCGGTCAGCACATCCAGCTGGCAGAGCATGGCTTCAGGGGCGCGCCGGTCGGCCTCGTCGGTGCCTTCGACCTTTACGCGTCCAGTCAGCTCCAGCAAGTCAGGGTTGCGGAAGTATTGCTCGTCAAAGTGTTGCTGGTGAACTTGTCCGTGAGTTAGAGCTACCGCGACCGTGTACGGCATACTGTGGTCGGCCGTCTCGCGGCTCTTGGGGTCCCACTTCTCCCCGTCGCCAGCCATGATGTCGATGGCCTTGCGCATCGTCCTGATCTGGACCTCCTCAATGTCGCCCAGCGCCGACGCTGGCATTTGGTCTCGGGCTTCAAGGGCCGCCTGAACCACAGTTTGCGAATACTGACCCAGGGGGAACCGCTTGATGCTGCACTCGGCTATCTTGAAGGGGACGGCGCCGCCGCCGAAGGTTTCCAGCGTGTAGGGTTCCTGGGTAACGGCACGGAAGAAGCCGTGTTCGCCCTCAAATATGGGGTCAGGCCCGGTCATTCCCCGCTGGGCAAGCATGGTGGCAAAGACGGCGTTGCGGCTGGCATTGGCGTAGGCGCAGCCCTTCCAGTGGGATAATACTCCGCCGCGAGTCTGGCCCAGGGCTATGTTGGGAGCGATACCCAGATTAAGGGCCTGGCGGGTGGTCTCTTCGTCCAGACCGAGAGAACGGGTGGCTCCCAGTACGCTGGCAATGCATCCGTTTGTGACATGGTCGTAGCCCCGATATCGCAAGGTAGCGGCGTCGCCCAGGCGACAGAAGGCTTCGTAAGCAGCCACGGTGGCGGTGATGGCCCGCCGCCCGCCCAGGCCTGCCATCTCGGTGGCAGACAGGACGGCAGCAATGCTGTCGCTGGGATGCCCCGACTCCTGGCTGGTATAGCCGTCGTTGTAGTCCAGGTAACGAATCATTACCCCGTTGGCGAAGGTGGCCAGGTCGGGGCTGGAGGTTTGTCCGTTGCCGATTACGGTGCAGGGCTGGCTGCTGGTAACCATCCCGGCCATATCGCGAGCGATCTTGCTGGGCTCGCTGGTGTAGCCCCCCAGGGCGCAACCAATAGTGTCGATAATCATACGTTTCGCCAGGTGGGCCGTCTCGGAGGGTAATTGACTGTAATGCAGGGCAAAGGTCCAGGAACTCATCTGCTCAGCAATGGTGGGCATGTTTCTTACTCCTCTTTTTACTTACTAGAAGGCTCGGGGTTCTGGTCCATAAATTCCGGAGAGAGCCGCTAGATCGCTTCTCCCAGGGTTGTGAACTGGTGCAACACCTCTGACTGCCCCAGCAATCTGTAAGTAATAGCTACCAGTTCAAGACCGTGCGTTACGGCCTCCGGTGAAATTCCTCCACCTGGTTCAGGAAGTTGCGCAGCAGGTCGTGGCCGACGGGGGTCATTATGGACTCCGGGTGAAACTGCACTCCCTCCACCGGATGTTCCTTGTGGCGGAGGCCCATTATGAACCCATTGTCGGTCCATGCGGTCACTTCCAGAGTGTCGGGCAGGGAATCGGGATAGACTACAAGGGAGTGGTACCGGATGCCCTCGAAGGGGTTAGGCAGGCCGGCCAGAACTCCCTTTCCCGTATGGTGAATTAAAGACGTCTTGCCATGGCGGATTTCTCCGGCCCGGCCCACTGTACCGCCGTACACTTCGCCCATACACTGATGGCCCAGGCACACTCCTAATACAGGCAGGCGTGGCCCAAAGTGACGAATGGCCTCGCTGGATACTCCTGCTTCGGTTGGGGTGCAAGGGCCAGGAGATACCACGATGCCTTCCGGCGCCATCCCCTCAATTTCCTCGATGGTGATCTTGTCGTTGCGTACGGTCACCACCTCGGCGCCCAGTTCCGAAAGGTACTGGTAAAGGTTGTAAGTGAAACTGTCGTAATTGTCTATCATTAACAACATCGGTGAATCTCCGGGAGGCCTAATACAGTTCCACGAATTCAAGCCAGTTGCCGTCGGGGTCCTGGGCGTACAGCGCCTTGCGCAGCAACTTTCCGCTGTCGTCAAACAGGGAAGCTGGGGGATTGTTGAAGGAAAGGCCTCGCTGAGACTTGTCCGCATAGAACTCTTCTATGTTCTCAACAAAGAATGCCAGGTGGGATGCCCCGGCGTCGTTCAGATGGAGGTGGCCGTCTCCCACGGGCGGGTTAATGTACTGGATCAACTCCAGTTGGTGGCCGTCGCCCAGTTCGACAAAGGCGCCCTTGATGTGGGCGTTGTCAAATCCCAGTAGCTGGCAGGCAAAGTCGCCGCTACGCTCGGTTCGGCCCACAAGTTTCAGGCCCATTACCTTGGTGTAGAATTCTATAGTCTGGTCTATGTCCTTGACCACGAAGCCGGTGTGAAACATGGATTTGAGCATTTCTTGATTCCTCTATTCTGTCGCTGTTGTGTTATATGTTACCTGTCTGCTTACCGTCGCCCTTCGGCGATGTCAATTGCCCGCAGCAGGGCGCCGGACTTGTGGCGGGTCTCCATGTATTCGTCCTCGGCCACACTGTCGGCAACCACGCCGCCGCCGGCCTGTACGTACATGGTACCGTCCTTGTATATGCCCGTGCGCAATACCAGGGCAGTGTCCATGTTGCCTGAGAAGCTGAAATAGCCGACGGCCCCGCCGTAGGGGCCCCGTTTTTCTCCTTCGATTTCCGAAATAATCTCCATGGCCCTTATCTTGGGGGCTCCGGACACGGTTCCTGCCGGGAAGCAGGACCTCAGGGCGTCGTAGGGAGTTAGTTCGGGTTTGAGCTTCCCTTCTACGTGGGACACAAGGTGCATCACGTGGGAGAAGCGCTCTACTTCCATAAGCTGGGTAACCTCGACGGTTCCGGGGACGCTTACGCGCCCAATGTCGTTGCGTCCCAGGTCCACCAGCATAATGTGCTCGGCCCGCTGCTTTTCACTGTTCTTGAGTTCGTTTTCGTTGGCATCGTCTTCACCCGGCGTCGCGCCCCTGGGCCTGGTTCCCGCGATGGGGTGGGTGGCGGCGATTCCGTCCTCCACCTTCACTACGGTCTCAATGGCTGCCCCCACAATCTGGAACCCGTCCAGGTCCAGGTAGTACATGTATGGAGAGGGATTGACGCTGCGCAGGGCGCGATAAACCTGGAAAGGGTGAGCGTCAGTGCGGCGGGAAAATCGCTGGGAGTTCACGACCTGAATGACGTCGCCGGCGTAAATATACTCGATGCACTTATCCACGGCTTCGGCATACTCTTCGATAGTGAAGTTGGACTCCACCGGAGCCAGGCCCGTCGCCCCAAAGTCGCCATCCTGCAATTCTGGAGGCAGTGTGAGGTGCTGAGACAAGCGGTTGACCATCTCGTCTATGCGGGCCGTCGCTTCCAGGTATGCCCTGTCCACGTCGCCATATAGGTGCGCGTGGCTGACCACTTTGATGTCGTGCCGTAAATGGTCAAAGACCAGGAGAGTATCAGCGAACATGAACACTGATTCAGGCAAGTCCTGGGGATCGGCGGGCATGGGTGGGACTCTGGGTTCAAAGTAGCGTATGGCGTCATATGCCACATATCCCACCGCGCCTCCGTGGAAGCCTGGCAAGCCCTCCACTGGGATCAGTTTGTGCTGGGACATCTCCTGTTCTACCAGGACGAGCGGGTCCATCTCACCGTTTGGGGTTCCTTTTCCGGTGTGAACCACCTTGTAAGGCTCGGTGCCAATGAAAGTGTATCTGCCAAGGCGCTCACCGCCTTCAACGCTCTCCAGCAAGTAGGAGTATGGGCCACGGGCAACTTTGAGGTAAGCGGATACGGGGGTTTCCAGGTCGGCATTGATAGACCGGTATATGGGAACCAGGTTGCCTTCCCCGGAAGCCGCCAGCGCCTTTACCTCTTCCAGCGATGGGTAGTACATAGTCATTCTTCACCAGGCTTAAATGCGTCTATTGTTCAGTAAGGGTCAAACAAAAAAGCTCATCCCAAAGGGACGAGCTTTTCTCGTGTTGCCACCCTGATTGTTGAGGCCTTCCCAATCGCAGATGGATGGGCCCAACGTCTCTATCGGCAAAAGGGGCACAATCCTGCGTTACCCCGGTGCCGCAGACTTCTAACGGTGTCCAACCGACCCGGCCTACCTTGCCACCCTGAATCTCACCAAGTAATGGGCGGCTCTTCGGCTGGTGGCTCCGGAGTCCATTCGTGCTTCTGCGCCTGGCGCCGGCTCACACCTAACCCGGCTCTCTTGGCCCCGCTGGAAGCCTACTATTCTCCTTCACGGCCTTTACTGAATTTAAATGTTGTTTGAGTATAGGTTTGCGCGGGGAACAGTGTCAAGGAAGGCTTTAGCGCCAAGCATTCAAAACGAGGCAATACTTGACCGGACTGCATCCCATCCATTGCTGCCCCACGGAGGGAATCCCGGTTTTGGCGGCAAGGGTGTCAACTAACCCCCCAGGACCGAAAAGAGACCGGTGGTGTTGTCGATGTTTTCCAGGTTCCTCAAACGGGTTATGGCCTCTTCGATGTGATCTGGGGGGAGAATGTACCGCGAGCAGTAAAGAAACTTGGCGTCCAGTTCCTCGGTAGTCAACGGAATCTCTGCCAGCCCACGGGCAAATTCGGCACGGTGATGGATCTGGCGGCCGTCCCTCAGGGTTATGGATACGGAAGAAGGGTATGGAATTGAACCAATCGCTTCCTCGCTGGCCTGCACGGTAACTCGGTCCATCAGAGACCGGACCTTTGGATCGCTGACAGCCTGACCACTGAAGCTGTCTATAAGCGGGTGACCGGTGGCCAGAGTGGAGGCGACAATAAAACTGATGCAAGTCCTCGCATCCCACCCGTTCACAGGAGTGGGATTAGGCAAATGTAACAGGGCTTGCGGAGTTATTCCTACTGCGACGTCACTAATGTCATCGGCAGAAAACCTGTACTGCTGGACTAACTGGAGACTGGCGTCAATGGCGGTGTGGGACTGCGAGGCGCAAGGGTAAAGTTTCAGGGCGGTTCCAGGGCTGAGAATGTCAAAGGGACTGCCTAGCCCCAGTGTTTCGATTGATTCAGCGTGCTCGGAATACGAAGCCGGTAGGGATGGCAAAGCGTCCAGCCCCTGCCCAGTAAGCAATGCGGCCATCACCCCTGCCATCGCAGCTTGCCCGTGGGAATAAGCCTCAACAGGCCCAGTTCCGTCCAGTGATAGAGCAGGTGGACCGCTGGCGCCGGCAAGGTGCAGGGCCTGTGTGGTTCTTGCCTCGTCCAGTTCCAGCAACATGCAGGCGGCAACCGTAGCACCCAGGGTTGCCGGAGAAATTGTTGCCTCCGCTCCGCCGGCGTTAGAAAAGACATCACCGCATTTGTTGCCTTTCGCCAGGGTACGAAGGGTTGATGTCACCTCGCAACCGACTGCAAAGGCGGCTAGCACTTTTGGGCCCGGGAGTCCGAGCATCTCCCCCAATGCCATGACTACTGGGAAAACTGCACTTCCCGGGCGCGAGCCATTGGCTACGATTTCGTCGTCAAAGTCCAGCAGGCGGATGAGAACGGCATTAGCCAGAGAGGCGTACACGGGAGAGGAACGCAACCCCTTTCCAATGATAGTACATCTTCCGTTGCCGCCCATTCCCTGGGCAAATCGGGTTATGGTGTGACCATCCGCCTGGGCCGCCCCGGCCAGACCCACTGCGGCGGCGTTGACCATAACCTCCTTGGATATTGAAATTACCTCTGAGGGCAGTCGATCCAGGCCGTCAATTCTTGCGGCAAACTGGGCAATTCCCTGGTAAAGGGCTGATACCTGAGCCATGGAAGAAGTCTCCTGAGGGCAGGTGGTTGCAAAATGAGGATACTCAGGGCGGGGAAGGTTGGCAACCTTGGGCAGGCAGCGTCCCCCTTTGGGTGGTCGAGATACCCGTGTGGGAGGCTCGCGAACCGCCCATATCCCTGGCATTGACGTCCGCACCGCGATATAGACCCCTATATTGGTATTCTGCCCCGGAGTCTCCGTGTATTGGCTTAACCCCCGTCCATGCTTTATGATTACCGCAAAATTTGCGCCGTCTTTCGGACATGCTGGCCCAAGGGGCGCGGAAATCAGGAGTTATAAAGTATGAGCTACGAGACCATTAATATAGACCAGGTGCAGCGGGTCGCCATAGTCACTTTGAATAGACCCGAGGTGCTGAACGCCTTGAACCTGCAGCTGGTCCGTGAACTGGACGAGGCGATCTCAAACATGGTGATGGATGAAGAGGTTGGAGCCATTGTAGTCACCGGCTCCGGGGAACGGGCATTTTCGGCGGGAGCCGACATTCATGAGAATCGGGAAAAGTCCCAGGAGGAGCGGGATGCCGGTGCGGCGGAACGGGCCGAATATACCTGGCGCATGGCCAGTTGTCCCAAACCCATCATCGGCGCCGTCAACGGCCTTTGCTACGGCGGCGGCACGGTAATGGCTACTTCTATGGACTTTTTGATCGGCTGTGACAAGAGCAGTTTTCGATTCCTGGCGGTCAACTACGGCCAGATGAATGCCACCTGGAGTCTGCCAAACCTGATAGGATGGCCCCGGGCCAAGGAACTGCTTTACAGTGGTCGGGAAGTGTTCGCCGAGGAAGCTTATCACATGGGGCTGTTGAACCACCTGGTACCCAAAGACCAGTTGATCGACAAGGCCGTAGAGGTCGCCTCCGGCATCGCCAAGAACCGGGCCGAGGGTGTGGCCAACATCAAGCAGATGCTGTTCGAACATATGGGAAAGCCCATGGAAGACCAGTTTTGGAACGAGGTCAATTCCCGCCAGGGCCGCTTCCGTGGCCTGACGGTAGAGGAAGGCTTCAAGGATTTCCTGGACCGGAAGGGGCGAAAGCCTCAGGTTTCCTAGCCACCTCAGCAGCTTAGACCTACTCCCGGCCCTCAAATAATATTTTGAGGGCCGGGATTTTTCTGTGCGGCATGAAATTCCCGGCCTCTCTCTATCGAACAGGTATTTACGAAACCTGATTCTTTGGACAACGGCCGTGAGAGGACTACAAATGACTTACCAATCTGCCCGGGAAAACATTCCACCTCTTAGCCAAAGGTCCCCACATCCAGACGTCATAGCCCCGGACGGTTCGGAAATCCGGCTACTGATCGATGATCGCCATCTTGCCAGGGGAGCCAGCATGGTAGAAGTAACCCTGGGCGCGGGTCAGGTTTCCAGGCCGGTGTACCATCAGTCGGTGGAAGAGGTGTGGTACGTCCTGGAGGGGCGCGGCCAGGTGTGGCGCTGTCCGCCCGATGTAAAAGAACCGTCAAGAGTATCGGCTGTTTCGGTAGTGGCGGGCGAAGCACTGGTTATACCGACGCGGTGGACGTTTCAGTTTTGCGCTGACGATGGTGTTGACCTGAGATTTCTGTGCTTTACTTTGCCGCCCTGGCCGGGCGATGATGATGCCCAGCCAGCTGATTACGGTGGACTGGGCGAACCTACGGTGTGACCGGCACATGCGGAATGAGGATTGTTCTGATGGACAATAATAGTGGGATGTGATGAAGCGGCCGCAGCTGAAATGTTATACTGGAAACAGTAGCCTCCCAACCGCTCCCTGGCCGGTGTAGCTCAGTGGCAGAGCAGCGGTTTCGTAAACCGCAGGTCAAGGGTTCGACTCCCTTCACCGGCTCCACTGCCTTTCATTGAATGGTTTCTTCGTTCCCTGTAGTCCCCCATATCATCAGGCCGTGCCGTTTCCGCTTATGACTTGGCTGAGATGGCCTGCGACCTTCATGTCGTCATGTCTCGCCGCTACATTTCCCAGTCAGAGGGCCAGCGATTTGAGCCGGTAGGTTGGGATGTCAGAGGGCGGCAGCGTTGACAGGTCTATCGGCGCTGCTCCCGAATTTACCAGGACTGAAGTAATACCCATATTATTTGCTCCCCGTATGTCGGTGCCAGGGGTATCCCCGATCATGATCAGGCTCTCCGTGCCGCTGCGGCGAATCACTTCCTCGAAGATGGCGGGATGAGGCTTGCCCAGCCGGCTGAACGTCAGACCCCCGTGGCCTGGAAAGCGTTGAACCAGGGCTGATTCAAACATCGCGGCAACGGCGCCGCTGGCGAAACTGAAGCCGTCTCCCGTTGGGTAATAGAGGTCGGGATTTGGCAGGACCAGGTGGGGAAACTCACCGCCCGCGATCTTGCGAAAAAGGGTGCCCAACACGTTGCCCGTAGTTTCCAGTAAGGGAAAGCCCTCTTGATCCCCAATAACCAGCACGTCAAAGTCGGCGTCGCTGGGTACCACCTGGCCGCCGGCATCCACTACAAAACTGGCGCTGTCCTCCGTGCCCAGTACTACGCACCGGGCGCCACCCAATCCCCGCTGTTCAAAGTAAGTTTTCAGGAGCATTCCCGAAGATATTATCCGGGCGGGGTCGATGGCCAGACCCAGTTCTGCATACCGTGCGGCACGGGTTGCGGCAATCATGGAAGCGTCGTTAGTTATTACGAAGTATTGCCTCCCCTCATGGTTGAGGAACTCTATCGCTTCAGAGGCGCCGGCAATAACGGATGGCCAGCTTACCAGGACTCCGTCCGAGTCAAACAGGATAACTTCGAACTGGTCTAACAGCTCACCGATGGTAACGTAAGGGGCAGCATCCAACATATCCACATTCAGTCCGTAATATCGGGCGTAACCACTAAAGAGAAGCCTTGTACGAGCACAGTGGCCGGCGCTGTTTTCAAATGAATGGGGCAGCCACGTGGACTGCCCCTTCAGCAACCAGGAGTCAGGTTCCGTGCCTTCGTACTGTGAAGGCTAGTCGGCTTCTACCGTAACTGGGACATTGGAATCGCGATAGTACTCCATTCCCAGGTGGGTAATCTGGTCCTCCCCCATCAGCCACCGCAGGGTGTTCTTGAGCTTGGTCTGCTGGATGAAGAGGTCGTGCTCGGGATACACCGAGGCTGCGTGCTGGGGGCTCTTGAAGTAGAAAGACAGCCACTCCTGAATTCCCGACAGTCCGGCGCGATGGGCCAGGTCCATGAAGAGTACCAGGTCCAACACCAGCGGGGCCGCCAGAATGGAGTCGGAGCAGAGGAAATCAATCTTTAACTGCATCCGGCGGTCCAGCCAGCCGAAAATGTCGATGTTGTCCCAGCCTTCCTTATTGTCACCCCGGGGCGGGTAGTAGTTGATGCGTACCTTGTGGTAGGCGTCCTCGTAAAGCTCCGGGTACATTTCCGGCTGCAGAATATATTCCAGCACGCCCAGTTTGGACTCTTCCTTTGTGCGGAAGTTTTCGGGTTCATCCAGTACTTCGCCGTCCCGGTTGCCAAGAATGTTGGTGGAGAACCAGCCGTCCATGCCCAGCATTCGGGCCTTGAGCATGGGGCCAATGACCGTCTTAACCAGGGTCTGCCCGGTCTTGAAGTCCTTGCCGCAGATGGGCACACCCCAGTCGGTGGCCAGCTTCTCCAGGGCCGGAATGTCCACGGTCAGGCTTGGTGAGCCGTTGATGAAGGGAACGCCTTCCTGCAACGCGGCGTAGGCGTAGAGCATGGACGGGGCGATAAAGGCGTTGTTATCGCGCATGGCGCCCACGAAACCCTCGATGTCCTGGTGAGCCTCGGTTTCGTCCATGAACTTCTCAGTAGAACCGCACCACGCCATAACCAGGCGGTCACAGTTGTTCTCTTCCTTAAAGCGCCGGATGTCCTCCCTCAGGGCATCTACCGCATCCAGCTTGGAAGAAGTGGTCTTGACGTTGGTGCCATTAAGGCGCTTGACATAATCATTGTCGAATACCGCTTCCATGGGTTTGATGGATTGCAGGTATTCAGAAACGGGTTCAATTTGCTCGTGCCGGTCCAGGACGCCGCACTTTACGGCGGCCTCATAGGCGTTGTCGGGGATAGGATCCCAGGCCCCGAAAACCAGGTCATCGAGATCCGCCAGGGGCACAAAATCCCGGATAAGGGGCGTACGGTTGTCGGTGCGCTTGCCCAGGCGAATGGTGGCCATCTGGCTTACCGAACCTACTGGCCTTCCCGTGCCCCGCCGGATGTGCTCGACTCCAGCGATGAGGGTAGAACTAACCGCGCCAAGTCCCACCAAGAGAACACCCAGCTTGCCTTCCGCAGGCTTGATGTCGGTGGCAGAGGCGTTGACGAAGTCCTTGGCCTCCAGGCTGACGCCCTGCTGAACTGCAAGCTCCATCAGCTTTTCCTGCCATTGGGCCGGAATCCTGCCAGTGCGGGCCCAGTGCTGGACCGTGCTCTGGCGTTTGCCCAACAGGCTGGCCAGTGCGGACTGTCCGCCAAAGCGGTCAATAATCTGTCTAGCGTTGCTCATTATTAATCCTCATTAACTGTATTTTTGTTGCCTTTGCCTGCTTGATGCCTCTCAACCCCTTTGCTTCGCGGAGAGAGTTGCCTCGTCCTGATTTCTGCCAGCCATAAGATAACAAAATTTTCGTTATATGTCAAAACAGAAAAGGTCAGTTAATATCCTGCTCCGAAGCCCTGAACGAGGAAGCAGAGCAATCTCTTTCACTGTCAGTTGGCGCCTCCCTGGCTGTTACGCGTCAGGATCCCCTTTTGGAATTGACGTAATCTGCACGGAAACACTAAAATCTGGATAGAGTTAGAACATTATCCTTTCAGGAGAGCACCGATGCCGGAAAGCAATATTGAACTGATTGCCCACTTGCTGCGACGGGCCGGTTTTGGGGCCAGCCGCGAGGAATTGGAAAAGTATGCCGCCAGGGGCTACGAGGCGACGGTGGACGAGCTGCTGGACCCTGGAAACGAACAGCGGATGAGCGACTACCTGATTCGGCGGTTCCATCCTGAACTGTCCGGTATGATGGGGCCACAGGCGCCGGGCGAGAACTGGCTCTACCGGATGGTCACTACCACCGCTCCACTGCAGGAAAAGCTGACCCTTTTCTGGCACGGAATATTCGCAACCGGCTATAACAAGGTCATTCACGGCAAGGCCCTTTCCGACCAGACCCGAATGTTTCGCCGGCTGGGTATGGGCAGTTTCCGCACCCTGCTGCTGGAACTCTCGAGGGATCCCGCCATGATTATCTGGCTGGATAACCAGGACAACCACAAAGACGCCATTAACGAAAATTACGGCCGGGAATTGCTGGAACTCTTTTCCATGGGTGTTGGCAATTACTCGGAACAGGACATCAAGGAATGCGCGCGGGCTTTCACCGGCTGGACCATCGCCAATCGTCAGTACATGGAATTGCGTTCCCAGCGTGACTCAGACTGGCCCTACGGTCGCATATCCTGGCACTTCGAGTTTCACCCGGAAGACCACGACTATGGCGAGAAGGAGTTTCTCGGCGAACGGGGCAACTTTGGCGGCGAGGACATTATTGACATTATCTGCCGCCAGCCGGCCACTGCTCGATTTATTGCCCGCCATCTCTACAGCTTCTTCGTGGCCGACGAACCCCCGGTACCTGAATGGCCCTACTCAACGCCGGCAGACCAGCAGGCCATCGACACGCTGGCGCATGTTTATTTCGACAGCGATTACAACATCGGGGACATGCTGCGGGTCCTGTTTAATTCGGACTTCTTCAAGTCAGAGGAAGCCCGTTATGCCAAGGTCAAGAGCCCAGTGGAACTGGTAGCCGGTGTGGTTCGCCTGACTGGCGAATTCGACCGGCCCCGGTACGAAATCCTGGAGCGATACAGCCAGGCTTCTTACATGGGACAAATTCTGAACAATCCACCCAGCGTCGAGGGTTGGCACACGGGAACCGACTGGCTCAACAGTGGCACTCTGGTGGAACGCATCAACTTTGCCAGCAAACAAATTGGCGACGCTACCAAGCCGGGAATCCGCTGCATGGTTGACCACATTAGTGCCAGTATGACAGAGACTACCTCGCCAGAGTTGCTGGTGGACGCCTGCCTGGAAGAGGTTGGAGCACTGGCTATTGAAGAAGATACCCGGCGGGTGCTGGTGGACTTTTCTGCCCGGGGCAGCGCCAATACGGATCCCCAGCATATTGCGGATGTGCTGCAGATGGTGGCGGCAACCCAGGAATTCCAGCGCGCCTGATTGGACTGCCCGGTTCTGGCTGCCCGTTGGGGTGCCGGCCAATCTAAAGACTAACGCCCTGAGACTAGCCGAGGAGAGCTATGACGACAGCACAGCAAACCGATTTCCTGGTATATGACCGCGCTCTGGGCATGACCGTTATGGAAGGGAAGGGCTTCTACTATCCCGTAGATACCGTGGCGGGAAAGGACGACCGCCTGTACGTCATAAGCCGCAGCAAGGAAGAGACCACCCGGGGCATTCGGGTGACCATTTGCGATCTGGACAGCGGGTATTACGGCAATTTTGGCGGTTACGGCTTTAGCGGCGGCCAGTTTGTGTGGCCCTCCTGTGCCTCCGTGGACAGCCAGGGGCGATTCTTCATCAGCGATGAACGACTGCACCGGATTACTGCCTACGACCCGGAAGGAAACTACCTGTTTCACTGGGGAGAGCAGGGCCCCGGGGAAGGCCAGTTGGATACTCCCTCAGGCCTGGCTTTCGACAGTCTTGATAACATCTTCGTTGCAGATACCTACAATAACCGGCTCCAGAAGTTCACTGCCGACGGAAAATTCGTCCGGACCATCGGAGGGAATTCGCCGGAAGGAGTAAGCCTGCCCTGGGGCCTGGCTGTGGACAGCCACGATAATGTTTACGCGGCAGATTTCGGCAACGACTGTGTCAAGAAATTCTCTGCAGAGGGAGAGTTTCTGGCGCGGTTTGGCGGTCCAGGCCGCGGTAATGGTCAATTCAACAAGCCGGCGTCAGTCGCGGTGGACAAGGATGGCTATATCTATGTAGCCGACTGGGGCAACGAACGGGTTCAGGTGCTGGATGACGAAGGGAACTGGATATCCACTTTGAGAGGCGAGGCGACGTTGTCCGAGTGGGCCAACAATTTCCTCAGCATTAACCAGGAAGAGGCTGCCGCCCGGGCTACCGCCGACCTGGAAATGGATATAGACTACGTTGTGGACGATCCCCACGAGGAATCGTCCCACATTGAAAAGTATTTCTGGTGTCCCTCTTCGGTGCGGCTGGACAGCCGGGGCTACCTGTACGTTACCGAGACCAACCGGCACCGGATACAGGTTTACCGGAGAAACGAATAGCGGTCGGGGCCGTTTACGGTGGAGAACGCCCTAGGTAATCTCAGGCAAAGGAGCGAAACCATGGTATCAACCAATAAAGAACGCACCCTGGTGGTAATTGAACTGGTGGGAGGCAATGATGGGTTGAACACCGTGGTCCCATACGGCAACGGATTGTATTACGACAATCGTCCTGGTATAGGCATTTCCCAGGATGAGGTGCTGCCCGTCGATAGCGAGATTGGCTTCAACCCCAACATGAGAGAGGTCAAAGCTCTCTGGGATCGGGGTGAGGCGGCGATTATTGAGGGTATTGGGTATCCGCTGCCCAACCGTTCCC
The DNA here is from genome assembly GCA_002238505.1 of SAR202 cluster bacterium bin22. Lineage (GTDB taxonomy): Bacteria > Chloroflexota > Dehalococcoidia > Lucifugimonadales > UBA3495 > Bin22. Next base: position 252,518 of record MPMM01000001.1, read on the forward strand.
ATTTCCGTTCGAGGGACATCTGGTACACAGCCGAGCCTGAGAGCATAGGGAGCCAGGGCTGGCTGGGAGCCGCGATACGCGACCTCGACTCCAGCGGAGAAAATGTGCTGACCGGTGTCAATTTTGGGCGCGGACTGCCCCGGGCTTTTGTCTGCAAGGGTGTGCCGGTGGCGTCAGTGGGAGACCTGGAAACCTATGGCCTGTTGCCCGACATTGACGACGAAAATGTCCGTGTCCATGCTCTGGACGCCCTGGGGCGGATGTATGGCCCGGATGGCGGGAAAGACATCGTGGCCCAGTCCCTGCGTGAAAATGGCGCACAGGCCCTGATGGGGGCGGATATTTTGCGCACTGCCCCGGAGCTTTATTCCTCCAGCGTGGAATACGGGGATACACCCATCGCCAACAGTTTGAAGGGCGCTGCCCAGGTAATGAGCGCCGGTTTGGGTACCCGGATTCTGTACGCCCAGCATGGCAGTTTTGACACCCACAGCAATGAACTTCAAACTCACGCCAAATTGTGGCAGGACGTTTCCGGCGCAATCGGCGACTTCACGGACGACCTGAAAGAGCAGGGTCTCTGGAATAACACTCTTATCCTGGTATGGTCGGAGTTTGGCCGACGGGTGCAGGACAACGGCACCGGGTGCGACCACGGTTCCGGTGGCGTGGCATTTGCGCTGGGAGGCGCGGTTCAGGGCGGCCGGTACGGGCAGTATCCGTCTCTCAGGGAGGCAGACTTGTCCGAGGGTGACCTGGCCTACACCAATGATTTTCGATCTACTTATGCAACCATCCTGGACCGGTGGCTGGGCCTGGACCCCGACCCAATAGTACACGGCCAGTTTGAGCAGTTTGGTTTTCTGAACCGTTAGAAATCGTTTGCTGGAACTAGGTCCAAACCGCCGAAGGCCGGATACGCAGGTCTTCGGCGGTTTCTCTTTCATTCCCTGTCAGCAATGTGGTGCGCTTTCGGCAAGTCTGAACTGACGCTATTGTACGTATTGGAATGGTATAACGGAGATTCAGGAACCAGGACGCAACTGAATACCCAACAGCTTCGCGAGTTACAACTCCAAGTATGCAGCTGCTGGTGTATGCAGTCTGACGTAAGGATCGTCTCGCTCAAACGGTGAAAGGGAGTCGGGTTTTGGCAAGATTGGCCCACATTTCCATCAGCTACCGCGTCATGGTCCGTACTCTTGGGACATTCCTGGTTTTGCTGCTGCTCATAGGGGGAGCAGCCTGCCGGCCTGCTGATTTCGGGTCCGGCGAAGAGCAGCCAACCCCCCGCATCCAGGGCTCACCCATTCCCACCCCTGCATCCCCTGATTTGCCTGAAATCGCCACCTCTCCGCCTGAAATCGCCCCTTTGACTAAGGCAAGTGCATACCCTGCACCCGTAGCTACTGTGACTGCGGTACCGAATGCGACAGCAGAGCCCGAGGAATCTGCTTCCAAACCACCTCTGGAAGTGCAGGTCGCTATGACCGAACAACCTGCAGCCCCCGATCGGGATCTTTTCAAGCTGGCTTACGAACTGGTGCTTGCGCCGGGTCACCCTGAGGTAGTGCCCGTGGTAAATGAGGAGTTGGTCAATTATGAAGCCGGAAGAATAGACCAGTTTCACCTGGTTGACCTGGAAAGAGAGGAGAAATACCAGTCCAGGTTTGAACTGAGGCACGTTTCACCCCGAGCCTATTGGTATGTCGAGGAAGGGATGAGGGTGGCTCAGGATGATATCGAACGGGCCGCAGTGGAATTTGAAGAGGTGATTTACCCTCGGGTTACCGGGTATTTTGGCACGGAGTGGACACCGGGCGTGGACAACGACCCCCACCTGACCATTGTCCACGGCCATATACGGGGAGCGGGCGGCTACTTCAGCTCCACCGACGAGTATCCGACGGCCATACGGCCGCACAGCAATCAGCGCGAAATGATTTACATAAACTCCAGGTATCTGGCTGTAGGGTCCGAGGTCTATTATCACGTCCTGGCTCATGAACTGAATCACGCTGTTATGTGGAATCATGATCCCTCCGAGGATACCTGGGTCAGCGAGGGATTGGCCGAATTGTCAGTGACTGTGGCCGGCTACCAGGGGGACGGTATCCGACATTTCCTCCGCAGACCCTTTGTTTCCCTGGTGCACTGGCCTCTGGACAGCTCCGCCATCGGCGCCCACTACGGAGGGGCATCCCTTTTTGTGCATTATCTGTATGAACATTACAGCGGCCCGGATCGGTCAGGCATGCGAAACCTGCTGGCAGAAGACGATGACAACGTAAACGGGATAGACACTTATCTGTCCAAAGCTGGATATGACCTGGACTTTCATGGCGTGTTTCGGGACTGGATTGCGGCTAACTTCCTGGATGAAGCGGGGAGCTTATATGGCTACGACGATCTCGTGGTGGAGGTGCAGGCCAGCCGACGGTTGAGTCGTCCGGGCGATGTTGACCGTGAGGGCAACCAGTACGGCACTCATTACATAGAACTGGGCGGGAGCCTTAGGGATAGACCAGCGACAATAGAGTTTGAGGGCCAGGGCTACAATCGGCTTTTGCCTGTGGATGTTCCCGAGGAAGGCTGTTGGTGGAGTAACTCCGGGGATTCCATTACCTCCACCCTGACCAGGGAAGTGGACTTGACGGGAGTGAGCGCCGCGACGTTGACTTATGACGGGTGGTACGGCATCGAAAAGGACTGGGACTATGTTTACCTGCAAGTCTCCATCGATGGCGGGACTCACTGGGACATTCTGGAAGCCGACTATACTTCAGCGGCCAACCCGATCGGTGTGGCCTTTGGGCCGGGCTATACCGGCAATGTCAAGGACTGGGTAAGTGAAGAAGTCGATCTGTCGCAGTACGCCGGACAGGTCATAAAGGTTCGTTTTCAATACGTAACGGACGACGCCCTGAACGATATTGGGATGTGTCTGAAAGAACTGGCCATTACTGAAGCTGGCGTTCTGCCGTTGGATGGAGGGTGGGACGACGACGGGTTTGTGCTGGTAAATAACATTGTCGCCCAGGACTTTATGCTTCAGATAATCCAGAAAGGCCAAACCAACAGGGTTATTCAGGTGCCATTGGAGCGGAATGCCGATGGTGACTGGCAGGGCGAATACCGGGTTGAACCATATCCTGGGCTGGAACGTACCATGCTGGCCATAACCCCCTTCGCTCCCGCTACCAGGGAGAAGGCTGGCTATGTGCTGTCAGTTGACCACACGGATTCATAGTAGCGTTGGGATGCACACCCCAGAGGGCGGCCTCTTCTGGGCCTGGCATCGAGCAATTAAACCGACCCCGGGTCAAGGACCTCTACCTTGTGGTCGAAAAGAAGGTTGGTGGCAGGGCCCCTGATTGGCTATTACAGGAATAGGATTATTTTGTACGGCATGAACCACTCAAAGTTGGGCCTTTGCGTTATCGGTTGTGGCGCCTATGCTGCCCAGTTTGCCGGAAGTATGGGTAAAGTGCGAAGTGAGGTTGACCTCTATTTTGCCAGCAGGGATGCGGGCAAGGCGGAGGACTATGCCCGACGGTTTGAGGGCAAGGGCTGGTTTGGCAGCTACGCCGAAGCCGCTGAATGTGAGTACCTCGACGCTCTCTACGTTTGTACCCCGCACCACTTGCACCGAGAACACTGCCAACTGGGTGCAGAGAATGGTAAGCATGTGCTGGTGGAGAAGCCGCTGGCTCACACCTCAGAAGACGGCGCAGCAATTTTAAAGGCAGCAGAATCATCCGCCATAACCCTCATGGTGGCCGAGAACGTCCGGTTTATTACCCAGGTCCGCCGGTGCAAGCAGCTTGTCCTGGAAGGCGCCATCGGCGACCTGAGGTTGATCAACTTCCAGGAGGAGTTTCCCTTCCGGTCTGGAGGTTGGCGTAGCCAGGAGGACCTCAATGGCGGGGGAGTAACTATAGATGGTGGCATCCACAAGTTTCATTTTATGAGGTACTTGGTTGGAGAGCCTGATTCAGTCTTTGCGGTCGAGCTGCCGAGGGCCATGACCGGGCAGGAAGGCGAAGATGGCATGGTGACAACCCTGAGGTGGCCAAACGGAACCGTTGGTCTGATTAATCACTCCTGGACTTCGGGCAAGCCCCTTCCGCCCTCGGTACAGGTGGCTGGAACCAATGGACGCATATCTTTTGAAGTCGGCAGCGGTCGTTTGACCGTGGAATGCGGAAGCAAAGAACGGACTCTGCGCTTCTCGCCTGACAACAGGGGCATTCCCCTGATGGTGCAAGACTTTATTGAGAGTGTACGTGAAGGCCGCGAACCGGAGACATCGGCTGCGGAGGGCCTCAAGGATTTGATGCTGGTGAATTCAGCGTACAATTCTGCCCGGTCGGGCGGGGTGGAAAAGGTTAGCTACCCTGGATGCGTCTAGACCGGGAGGAGTAGGGTAAATCGCAGACAGAAAAAGAGGGAGAGCACATCGCTCTCCCTCTCAACTATTGGCAAACAGCGGGTCTAAAGGTTTGGGAGGTACTGTTCTATTTCGTAGTCGGTAACAGTGGCGCGGTATCTCTGCCACTCCAGGCGCTTGTTGCGAATATAGCTCTCCAGAATGTGGTCGCCAAGGGCTTCCCGCAAAAGGGAGCTGTCTTCAGCGATTGAGATGGCCTCTCCCAGGCTGCCCGGCAATACCTTTATGCCCTGGGCACGGAACTCATCACTGGTCATGGCATATACATTTCCCTCGACGGGCGGGACCTCCGGGTATTCCTCCTCAATTCCCTTCATTCCCGCCGCCAGCATAACGCTGAAAGCCAGGTAGGGATTGCAGGCCGGGTCCGGCGCGCGGTACTCAATGCGAACGGAGGTCTCGTAACCGGGTTTGTACGAGGGAACCCGTACCAGGTCTGAGCGATTTCGGGCCCAGGAAATATACACCGGCGCCTCGTAACCGGGCACCAGGCGCTTGTAAGAGTTGACCCACTGGTTGGTCACCAGGGTAATTTCCGGCGCATGTCGAATCAGTCCCGATATAAAGCGCTTGGCCACCGAGGAAAGCTTGTATTCGTCCTCCGGGTCGTAAAACGCGTTCACGTCGCCCTTGAAAAGGGATTGGTGCGTGTGCATTCCCGAACCATTTACCCCGGTGAAGGGCTTGGGCATGAATGAAGCGTGGAAGCCCCGCAACTGAGCCAGTTCCTTAATGGCCAGCTTGGCAGTTATCACACTGTCTGCCATGGTCAATGCATCGGTGTATTGAAGGTCAATTTCATGCTGGCTGTGGGCGCCCTCGTGATGGGAATACTTGACCGGAATGCCCATGTCCGAAAGGTTCAATACCGTATCCCGGCGAAGGTCGGCAGTGGGGTTGCTGGATAGCTGGTCAAAGTAGCCGTCCTGGTCCAGGGGCTGGGGTGGCTTGAGCTTGTTGGAGCTGTCCTTTTCAGGTTTTTCCAGGTAAAAGAACTCCAGCTCCGGACCTACATAGTAGGTGTATCCCATTTGGGACAACCGCTCCAGGTTCCGCTTGAGGGCCAACCTGGGATCACCCATAAAGGGGTCTCCGCCCGGCGAATAGATGTCGCAAAACATGCGGGCTACTGCATTTTGCCGGGGCCTCCACGGAAGGACGGCAAAGGTGGTGGGGTCGGGGTATGCCCGCATGTCGCTCTCATCAATTCGGTAAGAGTCCTCGGAGGCTCGGGCAAATCCCTCGATAGCCGACCCGTCAAAGCCCACCCCTTGTTCTATGGCCTCTTCCAGGTCATCCACGTTAATCGCAAATCCCTTGAGGTTGCCCAGAATGTCGGTAAACCAGAGACGCACGAACTTTACGTCATTGTCTCTGGCAGTGCGCAGCACGTATTCCTGCTCGGTGGTGCGCGATTCCATCATTTCAATCTCCCGAGGCTCGATTCAGTTAGTTTCGCAGGTCAAAAGTTGCGATTGCTCTGGTCCAGGACCTGCAACGAGTAACGAGTAAGAGCTTATCAACCTATTGCAGGGATTCTCATCGACAGAAAACGCCGCCTCGCCCGAGGCGGCGTTTCCATGATCACTGGTTAACCGGTTTACCGGCCCTTGGCGTCGGCGCCCACGGTCTCAACAATCAACCGGGTGACGACGTAGGGGTCAGAGTTGGCATTGGGCCGGCGGTCTTCAATGTAGCCCATTCCGTCCCGGGCCACCTGCCAGGGTATCCGCACGGAAGCGCCCCGGTCGGAGACGCCATACCTGAACTCCCGGTAGGAGCAGGTCTCGTGCAGGCCGGTCAGGCGCTCCTCAATCCGGTGACCATAGTTGGCGATGTGCAGGTCGTGGCGCGTGCTCAGGGCCTCAGCAGCAGCGACGCAGGCTTCGTAATTTTCGCGCATCAGGTTGGTGGAGAAGTTGGTGTGCGCCCCGGCGCCGTTCCAGTCACCCTTGACCGGCTTGGGATCCAGGGTGGCGCTGATTCCGCGCCGACCATCAACGGTTTCCACGTCCTCGCCGATGCGATAGAGCAGCCAGCGGGCGAGCCACAGGTGGTCGCCCACGGCAGGGGCGCCGATGGGCCCAATCTGGAACTCCCACTGGGCTGGCATAACTTCGCCGTTAATGCCGGAAAAAGCCAGGCCGGCGTAAAGGCAGGCCTCCATGTGCTGTTCCACGACCGGTCGTCCGAATACCTCGTCGGAACCTACCCCGCAATAATAGCCGCCCTGGGGAGCGGGAAAACCGTTATCGGGCCAGCCCAGGGGCTTTATGCCGTCAAAGAAGGTGTATTCCTGCTCGATCCCGAACCAGAAGTCCATATCGGCGTATTCCGCAGCCGCAGCCGCGCAGCCCGCCCGGGTGTTGGAAGGATGGGGCGTCATGTCGGTAAGCAGGACTTCGCACATGACCAGTTTGTGGTTGCCGCCGCGAATCGGGTCGGGAACGACCAGCACGGGATTCAACACGCAGTCCGACGCTTCGCCGGGCGCCTGGTTGGTGCTGGAACCATCGAATCCCCAGACGGGGGGATCCTCGCCGTCGGGCACGATCTTGCCCTTGGAGCGCAGCTTTGCCGTAGGCTCCTGCCCGTCAATCCATATGTATTCAGCCTTGTAGCTCATTTACTAAAACCTCGCTATTTGTTTTTCCCTTATGGACTCCATTCCTGTATAAAAGAAGTAACGGGCCCCGGACCATTTAGATGTTGTAGGCTCCCTCGCCGTGAGTGGAAGTGTCCAGGCCCAGCTGTTCCTCGTTTTCCTCAACTCGCAGGCCGATGGTGTATTTGAGAGCCAGCAGGATTGCGCTGGTAGCGATGAAGGACCATATCGCGGTTCCTGCGATACCGACCAACTGAATCAGGACCTGCTCCCCACGGCCCGTCCCATCGGGCAGCGCGCTGTATCCAATGCCCACGAAGAGACCCGTGGCCAGGGCGCCCCAGGTTCCGCCCATACCGTGAACACCCCAGACTGCCAGGGCATCGTCCACTTTGAGCTTGAGAAGCAGTTCAATGGCGCCGTAACAGATTGCTCCTGCCACCAGACCAATTATAACCGCTGGCATTGCGCCCACAAAGCCAGCCGCCGGCGTTATCGCCACCAACCCGGCTACAGCGCCTGACGCGGCGCCAATGATGCTGGGGCGCTTGCCGAATATCCAGGACATGGCGACCCAGGATACCAGCGCTGCTGCGGCCGCGGTATTGGTTACCACGAATGCGTTGACCGCCACACCGTCGGCAGCCAGTGCGCTTCCGGCGTTAAAGCCGAACCAGCCGAACCACAGCAGCCCTGCGCCCAGGACAATCATCGGGACGTTGTGAGGCGGCATGGGCTGTTCGCCGAAGCCGATACGCTTGCCGATGATCAGGGCAGCTGCCAGGGCAGCTATGCCTGAATTGATGTGGACTACGGTTCCACCGGCGAAGTCCAGAGCGCCCAGGTTGCCCAGCCATCCACCGCCCCAGACCCAGTGGGTTACGGGGGCGTAAACGACGGTTACCCAGACCACGGTGAAAATGACAAAGGCGCTGAATTTCATTCGTTCGGCAAAACCACCGGTTATAAGCGCCGGCGTAATGATGGCGAACATTCCCTGGAAGACCATAAAGGTTTGGTGAGAAATGTTATCGGCGTAGGGACCGGTTTCGTCAGCGCTTACGCCGGCCAGCCCAAACCATTGCAGGTCTCCAACTATTCCCCAGCCACCAAAGTCTCCACTGAATGCCAGGCTGTAACCCCACAGGACCCAGACTACGCCGACCAGGCCCATACACATAAGGCTGTGCATAATGGTTGCCGTGGCATTCTTCCGGCGTACCAGACCACCGTAGAAAAAAGCCAAACCAGGGGTCATAAGAAGTACCAGAGCCGAACAGGCCAGTATCCAGGCGGTATCTCCAGTATTCATAATTTGCCATCTCCCTTTTGGCGAAAACAGCGAACGGAATTTGGAATTCGGATGCTACGGCTTCTGATAACCCGGGGGCGGGCCCCAACATTCACTTTAAGAATAGAAACAGCCCATACTCCAATCGATTTGCTCGAAGTATGGACCTTTCCGGGTTACAGTTTGAGCGCTTTTCCTGAAGGATTGAGCTTCGGTGTACTGACTACTTCTTCAGGAATAGCTTCGGCAGCAAAACCCACATGCTGAAGAGTCCTACGAATGCTGCCCCCGCTGCGATCAATTCCATTTCTTGTTGCTCCTCGCCAATGGTTTATGGCCCAAATTTTGGATTCCTAATGTTTCGGGGAATTTACCAACTTGTTAACTTTTTGTTACAAGAACCTGGTTGCTCGCCTGGCCAGAGGTCCATTTCTTCCGCCTGGTCAACCGGTTCCAGGTACGAATCAAGGATCATTGAACCGGCTCAGGCGTTCAGCCTACTTCTTAAGCAGCATCTTGGGGACCACAACCCAAAGACTGAAGAGACCGATAAAGGCTGCTGCTGCAAGAATGGCTTCCATACTTTGTACTCCTGCGAATTAGTTGATGACCCTATTTTGGAAGGCGGGTGTTTCAGGGAAATATCGCAAAAGTAAACTTTGTGTTAACTTGCCAAAGCTTGTCAGGTTGTCATTTTCGATGCCTCAGGCCCTTCAATCTTGACTGATTGTCCGCTGCAAGATTCAAACCAGGCGCCGCCCTCAGTGCTTGACGTAAAGGAAATGGGGCAGCCATAAAGGCTGCCCCACGGAGTTAACCTTTAGAATTTGGTCGACGGGACTGGAGCTAGCTCATCTGGTATGCTTCCATGCCGTGCTCGGAAGCATCCACCCCGGCCATCTCCTCCTCCTCGGTCAACCGTACGCCCATGCCAACCTTCAGGATGAAGAACATCAGGAAGCCGGCACCCAGGGCCCATGCCAGTACCACTGCCATGCTGATCAGCTGGGGCACCAGCAAATCTACGCTGCCTCCCACCAGCCCAGTAGTGCCGTTGTTGCCGCTGGCGAATATCGCTACCGCCAGGAGGCCCCAGAGACCGCAAACGCCGTGTACCGAAGACGCTCCCACCGGGTCGTCAATCTTGAGCACCCTTTCGATAAATACCACGGAAATCATCATTATCGGGGCGGCCAGCGCGCCAATAACCACAGCAGCCCAGGGGTCCACGTAGGCAACCGGAGCGGTTATACCTACCAGTCCTGCCAGCGCGCCGTTGCAGGACATCAGAATGTCGATCTTGCCCGACCTGATCAGCTGGATGTAAAGGGCAACGACCGCGCCGGTGGCGCCGGCCAGCAGTGTGTTAACTGCGTTCAGTCCGATTGAATCCCCAGAGTTAATGTTGAAACCGAACCAGCCGAAGAACAGTATGAACGTGCCTATGATCACATAGGGAACATTGTGCCCAAAGAGCTGGTTGACGGAACCGTCGGCGTTGAATTTGCCGGTCCTCGGGCCCACCACGGCAGCGCCGGCCAGGGCTACGAAACCACCAACCGCGTGAACCACGCCGGAACCGGCATAGTCAGCCGCGCCCAGTGCTGCCAGCCATCCGTCGCCGTTCCAGACCCAGTGACCGTACAGCGGGTAGATTATGGCGCCGATCAGGAAACTGTAGGCGAAGTAGGCCTGGGTCTTGGTGCGCTCGGCCACCGCGCCGGCCACTATGGTAGCTGCCGTTCCGGCAAACACCATCTGGAACATCCAGTCCACGTAAACCTGCCAGTCATCGCCGCCGTTCAGCAGGAAGAAGTTGTCTGTCCCCGCGATGCCTGCCGCCGACGCGCCCATCATAATGGCGAATCCGAAAGCCCAGAAGGACAGGGAGGCAATGGCAAAATCCATGAAACTCTTGGTCATGTAATTGACCGTGCTCTTGGACCGTATCAGGCCCGCGCCCAGGAAGGCGAAACCGGCCTGCATAAAGAAGACCAGGAAGGCTGCCATCATGGTTGTAAGGTTTCCGACGTCAGTAGCAGCGGTTGCCGCTACTTCTTCCACGGTTGGATCGTCCTGTGCCAAGGCTATGTTCCAACCCATCATGATGGCCGAGGCCAGGAGTCCGGCCAGCACGTAGGGAAGGAACCTCCGCAAAGTTAAGGGGCTTAAACCAGGGTTCCAAATTCTGGTAAGCATGGTGAGCTACTCTCCTCCTAGTAATATGCTAGCCAGGATTGTATTGCTCGTCCCCCAGCAGAATATTGCCCCGGTGTAACAATAGTTTTTCGGGAATGTTAATTGTTTCGTCAAAATTGTTCTCCCTGTAATGGTTTTGCAACAATTGAACGTGGGACCTGCCCCAGTACCGAAACACCGGCAACCGGCTGCATCAAGAAGTGAAATGGGTTCATGCCTCAACGAAGTTGTTTCGGCCTCCATCCTCACCTCTTAGGCTTCTTTGCTCCGGGCTCCAGGTTGCTCAAGGCTTCAATTCCAGCAATACAGGTTGTAAACTGTTGAATATGCAAGATCGAGAAGATTCGCTGGTTGGAAGCCGGATAGTAAAGCTGGAAAGGATGCGGGAGAAGGGCATAGACCCCTACCCGCCCCGTTACAGGCGGACAGCCCCTGCCGCCTCCGCAGTAGCTGAGTTTGAAGCATGGGAAAGTCAGGCGGGCGACGATAGTGAATCCAATCCATCTCCCGAACATGCCCTGGCCGGCCGCGTGGTATCCATGCGTGTCATGGGGCGGGCTGCGTTTCTGGATATCCGTGACGGTTCTGGCGCAGTTCAGGCCATGTTCCGGCAGAACGTATTGGGTGATGGCTATGAGCTTCTGAAAGATCTGGATCTGGGGGACTTTATCGGCGTTGCGGGACGTATGTTGCGAACCCGCACCGGCGAAGTAACCATTGAGGCCCAGGATGTAACCGTCCTTGCCAAGGGGATGCGTCCGCTCCCGGAAAAGTTTCATGGCTTGCGTGACGTTGAAATCAGGTACCGGCAACGCTATCTGGACTTAATTGCTGACCCGGAAGTAATGGAGGCCTTTGCCCAGCGCAGTCGGGTTATCAACAGCATCAGGCGCTTCCTTGACGGTCGGGGATTCCTGGAAGTGGACACTCCAATCCTGGTACCAGTGGCCGCCGGCGCCCATGCCCGTCCCTTCGATACCCATCACAATGCCCTAAACCAGCGTCTATATCTCCGCATCGCCACAGAGCTGTATCTGAAGCGGCTGATTGTGGGCGGTTTTGACAAGGTTTATGAGATCGGCAGGGTCTTTCGCAACGAAGGCATAGACCAGGACCACAATCCTGAATTTACCCTCCTGGAAAGCTACGAAGCGTACGCCGACTACAACGATGTGATGACAATGGTCGAAGGCATGGTTTCCACCGCCGCCCTGGATGCCCGGGGAACTATGTCCATCCCATACGGAGACGAAATCATTGACTTCACTCCCCCTTGGCCCCGCCTTCAATTGAATGAGGAGCTTTATCGCCGCAGCGGTGTGGACATTGACGAATATCTCGAAGATGAAGCTCTGGTCAGGAAGGTGTCTCAGCTGGGCATCGAAGTGGGGATCCGGGAGAGTCGGGGACGTCTGATCGACAAGCTCGTTTCAACCTTTGTTGAACCCAATCTGGTGCAGCCAACTTTCTTGCTGGACTACCCGGAGGACATGTCACCGCTGGCCAAGGCCAAGCCCGGTGCTCCAGGCTACGTGGAACGTTTTGAAGCCTTCGCAGCTGGCATGGAGATCGCCAATTCCTACACTGAGTTGAACGACCCGGCGGTGCAAAGGGAACGTTTCGAGGCCCAGGAGTCTATCCGCGAAAGATACCAGGATGAAGAGGTGGACCGCCTGGACGAGGACTTCCTGACAGCCCTGGAGTATGGCATGCCCCCCACTGGCGGCTTGGGTGTAGGCATTGACCGGCTGGTGATGCTGTTGACCGGCCAGGCCAGCATCCGCGACGTATTGCTGTTTCCCCAGATGCGCTCTCGGAGAGATGACCAGGGGGACACGGCATCTGAAGAATCCGATGCCATATAGTCCTGACCCGGGCTGATGTCAGCGAGAAACCGGGCCGCATCCACCGTACTTTAGCCATACCCAAACTAACTTGAGCTGAAATTACACATATGCTATCCATCGAACAGATAAGGCGTGATCCCGAAACGGTACGACAGGCCCTGGCTTCCCGGGGCGAAGACGACCCTTTAGAGGAGTTGCTAAGCCTTGATTCCCAGCGACGCCAGGCGATCAGCAAAGGAGACGAACTGCGGTCCCGCCGAAATCAGGCCAGCCGGGAAATCGGGCAGTTGCGCTCCCAGGGGCAGGAAGCCCCGGCGGATGTGGTACAGGAAATGCGCCAGGTCGGCCAGGATATAGAAGCTCTGGAGCAGGAATCCAAAGGCCTGGACGAACGAATTCACTCCATTCTCCTGGAATTGCCCAACCTGCCCCGCCCCGACGTGCCCAAGGGGTTGAGTGAGGAGGAAAATGTCGTCGTTCGGCATTGGGGCGAGCCAAGGACGCTGGATTTTGAAGGCAAGCCTCACTGGGACCTGGCCGAGGACCTGGGAATCATTGATTTCCAGCGGGGTGTGAAACTTTCCGGTAGTCGGTTCTATACCATGTCCGGGTACGGAGCCAAGCTGGAACGGGCAACCATCGCCTGGATGCTGGACCTGCACAGCCAGGAGCATGGGTACACCGAGCTGATGCTGCCCATACTGGTGCGCCGGGAGGTCATGGAAGGTTCCGGGAATCTGCCCAAGTTTGCCGACAACCTCTATTGGGATGAAGAGGATGATCTCTGGCTCATCCCCACCGCCGAAGTGCCGATAACCAATCTCTACCGCGACGAAATTTTGCCACCCGATGCGGTGCCCCAGTATTTCGTAGCCCAGACGCCCTGCTTCCGCCGGGAAAAGGCAGCGGCAGGCCGGGACACTCGGGGCATAAAGCGGGTCCACCAGTTTAACAAGGTAGAAATGTACAAATTCGTGGCCCCTGATACGTCCGACGATGAACTGGACAGGCTGGTGGCCGACGCCGAGGACGTGTGCCAGCGGCTGGGGCTGGCCTACCGGGTGCTTCAACTGTGCACCGGGGACATTTCGTTTCCGTCAGCAAAGACCTTTGACATTGAAATATGGTCGGCCGGGTGCGAGGAATGGCTGGAAGCCAGTTCCTGTTCCAACTGTACCGACTTTCAGGCCCGGCGGGCCAACATCCGGTACCGCCCGGCTGCTGGCGCCCGGCCCGAGTTTGTCCATACTTTAAACGGGTCCGGACTGGCCCTGCCCCGGGTAATCATCGCCATCCTGGAAAATAACCAGCAGCCCGACGGGTCGGTGGTCATTCCGGAGACTCTGCGGCCTTACACTGGGTTCGATGTGATACCGGCGCCGGGCAGTTAAATCTGGCCTCCACGCCATTCCGGCAGTTGCCGGAGGCGGGTGACAAGGGCAAATGGCTGGGCTTGGCCGCGGCTTCCCCTGTCATCGGCCCTCACATAATCCGTTCCTCATTCATTGAATTGGACCTGGAGGTACCGTTATGTCGGGAATCTGGCCCGGTGAAACCCAGTGTGTCGCAATGCTCACCTTTGATGTGGACGGCGTATCCTCCTGGCTGTGGCGCGACCCAAATTTCGCCAAATTTCCCAGCCTGATGTCCATGGCCGAGTACGGTCCTGCAGTGGCCGCTCCCCGAATTCTGGATATGCTGGATGACCACGGCATTAAGGCCAGCTTTTACGTGCCTGGATACGTTGCAGAGACCCACGTTGACCTTGTTGAAGACATCGCCCGGCGTGGTCATGAAGTGGGCCACCACGGGTACATGCACGAGCCGCCGGGTTATCTTGACCCGGAGCAGGAAAGGGAAATCCTTGAAAAGGGGATAAACATCCTCCAGGGAATAACCGGGGAGGCTCCCACCGGGTATCGATCGCCCAGTTGGGAACTTAGCGAAGTTTCGGTGGATTTGCTGTCCTCCCACGGTTTCACCTATGACAGCAGCCTCATGGGCGATGACGCACCCTATGTCCTGAACCCGGCCGACCCGGACAAGCGCCTAGTAGAGGTACCGGTACACTGGGGTCTGGATGACGCGCCCAATTTTGTCTATGCCCCGGCCGCCAACCGGGTCGGTCCCATGCGCAACCCGGACGAAGTGTTCGGGGCATGGGCGGCAGAGTTTGAGGGTCTTTATCGTTACGGCCGCGCCTTCAACCTGACCATGCACCCCCAATACATCGGGCGGCCGGGACGGCTGCTGATGCTGGAAAAGCTGATAAGCCATATCCGCACATTTCCCAATGTGGAATTCATGCGGGTGTGCGATGTGGCCGAAATGTGGCGAGCGGAGTAACCCCTGTCCCTGCCGACGGGTTTCGCTTGTAACCCGAATCCCCCGACATTATCATTGGCCGCAATCGGCCTGACCTGAGTGGAGGGACCTATGCCGCAAGTACATGATCGGGGCGGATGGCCCACCGACGAGCCAATCAACCAGGAAGAGCACATTCTCTCTGACTGGGAACGGCGGGTGGATGCCATGCACAACGTCCTCAGCGAGAAGGGACTGCGACGCACTGATGAGATGCGTCGGGCCATCGAGAGCCTGGACCCGGCGACCTACGAAGCCTGTTCCTATTACGAGCGCTGGACTGCCGCCCTGGAAATATTGCTCCTTGAAAAGGGTGTCATTTCCAGGGAAGAACTTGACGGTAAGTTCGAAGAAATCCGGGACCGGGGATAGCTATGACTCAGTTTTCCAGTTCATCTGGAGGAGAACCAGCGAGGTTTCATGCCGGGGACGAGGTAAGGGTTCGCGTGGACAACCCAGGCGGACACTTCCGGACTCCCACCTATATCCAGGGCCAGACCGGGCGCGTGCATAAACTGTGTGGCGTTTTCCCTAACCCCGAATCCCTGGCCTACGGCGGCGACGGTCAGCCGGCGCAGCCCCTCTACCGTGTTGAATTTTCCCAGAAAGAGGTGTGGCCGGAATACGGCGGCCCGGCATCGGACATGATTCACGTCGATATTTACCAGCACTGGCTTGAACCAGTTTAGGCCGGCGTTTGGCTTGTGATCAGGAGGAAGCTATGACGATACCCCACGCGCCGGGCAACGGCCACGGCGGGCATGACCACGAAGAACACCCCGGCATGGCTCACGACGAGGAACTGGGCTATTACGCCGTCCGGGCAAAGGCCATGGAGGCCCTGCTGGTGCAAAAAGGTATCTGTTCCCCGGATGAAATCCAGGGCATGGTTGACCGGTTAGAGGCCCGTTCCCCGTCAGACGGCGCTCGGGTAGTCGCCCGCGCCTGGGCCGACCCGGCGTTCAAATCTCTCCTGCTGTCCGACCCGGAAGCTGCGCTGGTCCAATTGGGCTATTCGCTTCCCGAGACTACGCCCAAGCTGGACGTGGTCGAGAACACCAACGAACTTCATCACCTTGTCGTGTGTACCCTTTGCTCCTGCTATCCCAGGGCCCTCCTGGGCCGCCCCCCGGACTGGTACAAAAGCCTTGCATACCGTTCCCGTGCTGTGGTTGACCCTCGGGGCGTGATCAGCGAGTTTGGGCTCGACTTGGCGGATGATGTTGAAGTGCGGGTGCTGGACAGCACCGCCGACCTTCGATACCTGGTACTCCCCCGCCGTCCCGAAGGAACCGAAGGAATGAGCGAAGAGGAACTGGCGGGGCTGGTAACACGGGACAGCATGATCGGAGTGACCGATGCACGGTCTCCCCAGGCAGCGCACTCCGGGTAAATGTGTAGTTTTGCCGGTCGCCCGGCGAACGCCTGACAGCAGGTTGAGTGCAAACCGGAATACTGCGGTTGATTTTCCCCATTTCCATAAAATGCGAGGTGCTTCATGAAAGGCAGAATCGTAATCGTCAAGGAATACGGGAAACCCTTTGAAATCGAGGAGTATGACGTCCCGGAACCCGAGCCCGGCGCGGTCCTGTTGCGCATGACCCAGGCAGGCATATGCGGCTCGGACCTGCATACCTGGCGTGGTGACCAGACCCAGGAACACATGCCCATCCCGCCGACAGGCCGGGTAATGGGCCACGAAGGTACCGGTGTCGTTGAAGTTTTGGGCGAAGGCGTGGCCACCGACACCCTGGGTACACCTATTAAAGAGGGAGACCGGGTAATCTATTCGGCCATTTTCCCCTGTCACCGCTGCCACCTGTGCCTCCGGGGCGACACTAACTGGTGCGCTAACCGGGCTTACCCCACTGCCGGGGTGTACCCGTACTTCACGGGCACTTACGCCGACTTTCTTTACCTTCCTCCCCGGCATCCCTTCTTCCGGGTGCCCGACGAGCTTCCCGATGACCTGCTCGGCCCGGTCAACTGTGCTATGGGCACGGTGACTACCGGACTGATGCGGGCCTCGGCTCACGAGGGCCAATACGTTGTAATTCAGGGAGCCGGCGGCCTCGGCCTCAACGCCACCGCCATGGCCAAGGATATGGGCGCCGACCGGGTAATAGTTCTGGACCGCCTGGAGAACAGGCTGGAACTGGCCGAAGAATTCGGCGCTGATTACACCATCAATATTGAAGAGTTCAATACTCCTGAGACGCGCGTTCGCCGGGTGTGGGAACTAACCAACGGCCGGGGCGCTGACGTGGTAATGGAACTGGTGGGCAGAGCTGACCTGCTGTCGGAAGGCATAGACATGCTGAGCAATGGCGGCAGCTTCGTGGAGATAGGCGACATAGTCAGGGGCAGGGAAGTTTCGATAGACCCCTCAAAGCTCCTGTCTGGCAAGAATATCCTCGGCTCCAGGATGTACCGACCCGACCTGTTGCCCACTTTGCTGGCTTTCCTGGTGCGTAACCAGGACAAGCTGCCCTTCCACAAGGTTGTCTCCCACAAATTCCCCCTTGCAGAAGTAAACGAAGCCTTCACCCGCGCCGAATGGGACCAGCGGCAAACGGAAATTACCCGCGCGATGCTGGTGCCGTAGAGAACCGGAAATTCCTGGAAGCAGATAAGGTGGGGCGGACACCTTTCCGCTCCACCTCGCTTTTTCTTCGACCTGCCTTTACGTCACCGGCAGGGGTGGCTGCCACCACTTGCTGGTGTCGTTGACCTCTATGCTGTCCACCCACTTCACCCACTCAAACCCCCGCTTGCCGGGAGCAACCAGCCGCAAGGGATAGCCATGCCAGTGGGAGAGCGGTTCATTCCCCACTGTTGTGGCCAGTACATAATCCTCGGCCTCCTCCAGCGAAAAGCGCCGAAAATACCCGGTTACAGAGCGCACTGTGATGCTGGCGGCTTGGGGTCTTATCCCAGCCAGGTCCAGCACTGCCTGCAATGGAATCCCTGTCCAGTCCTGGGTTGTGTGCCAGCCACCGGTACAGTCCAGGGTGGCCCGAACCGTTTGGGAATGGTCATTTAAAGTCGCGAGATCGGACGGGGTCAGTTCCAGGGCCCGTTCCACCAGGCCGCTCACCTTTAGTCTCCAGTTATATATATCCACTGGGTCGGGCGCATCATTCAGCCATGAGGTAGCAGGGAATCCGTTGCCTGCCACGTCACCCCTCAGGTAAGACCCGGTAAAGCGTCGGTCGGCGCCAGGCAGGGAGGCCAGCCGATTGGCAAGTTCGCCCGCCTGCCACAGTGCCAGGCCAGCCAAGGCTAATCCCCCCAGCCGAAGCGCATTTCTTCGTTCTGCCCAGTAGCGGGTTCGGAAGTTCCACCGGTGGCGCAGGGTGTGCCACAACAGCACAGGTGTGAGGGCCAGGGAGAGGTAGATGTGCCAGCTTACTCCGCTGATGCCGGCCAAATAGAAGGGACCCAGATGACTCCAGGCGATGCCCAGTCCCAGGGCGGCAAGCAGAGTTGCCAGCAGGAACAGCGAGAGCGAATAAGGAAGCCATTGACGTTTCCAGAGACGCCACACAAGCAGCCGCGCCAGAATGTTTCGCCCCTTCCAGAACAGCAGCGCCACGATGCCAAAACCCAGAATGCGGTGGACGTGGAGGGCCGTAGCCCATTCGGGCGTGCCATTGGTCAGCGACAGGTAGCCGGTAAGCAACTCGGCGCCGCCAAGAACGAGAATGGCTATGTTGGCCCAGGGGAACTTCAAAACCCTTCCTCTTCGACTGTTCTTCACCGGGGAATACGAAGCACGCCGGGTTCGTGGATTGGATTCTGATATAAGAACGCAACCCCCTCCGCCCGTTTCGGGGGAAGGGGTCAGTTAGGGAAGACTGCGTTAAAGCTGGTTTAGTTTAGTCTGAAGACGGGAGTTCCTTGGGCTGCTGCAACTCCATTGGTTCCCCTCCGTACCGCAGGTCGCAGCGGCCCGCCTTGGTTACCAGTACTGATACGGACCCATCAGTGGAAGTGAAGCGCTTGCCCAACGCCATGTCGATGGCGTCAGCGGATACCGCTACTCCCTCATAGGATGCTTCGGAACCCTTCAATTGCAGTGGAGTTTCCCCGTCGGAAAAATCCCCGTCACCGCCCTTGGTTACCACCATTTCCGCGCCGCCGGGGCTTACATATCGCTGGCCGGTTTTTACCATGATCTATCGAACCCTTTCCTTTAGTGTTATACCGATTATAGTTTTGGCCGCTCGAGGGCGTCAACGAAGTTACGGCCAGGCCAGGCTCTATCGATTGGGTAAAGTGTACAAACCCTTCCGTTCGCGCTTAGCCTGTCGAAGGGCCGTCCAGCGTGTTCGACAAGTCTGTCCCGAGCCTGCTGAAGGTCTCATAATGAACGGACTCGATGGACTCCTGCCAATAATCGAAAGCCCCTGAAGCCCGGGAATGCCTCCAGGTTCGGGATGCGGGGTGGTTTCCTAAAGAGCAAGAACTAACCCGGACAGTGCCGCCCCTGACCCTGTTGGACCTGGTGTTTCGGATCTAATCGTCCACACCGATTGTACGTTTGACGCCTTCCAGCACCGCCTGGTTGCTGGTTACAACGGGTCGGCCTGCCGCCTGGCGTATGTCTTCCAGAACGTCTACCGACTTAAGGTTGGCGCAGGACACAAACAGGCAATCCGACTCTACACCTTCCAGTTCTTGCCGGACGTAGTCCACGATTTCCTCGGGTGAAACGGCGGCGATGTTGAAGGCTCCCTTCACGTCCATTCCGTTTATGTGGGGTACTGTAAAGCCCGAAGATTCCAGCGAATCCTTAATGGTGTCGTTTATCTCCTCCGAATAGGGAGTCAGAACGGCTACGCTCTTGACGTCCAGCCGGTTTAGCTCATCCACCACGGCGCCCATGATGGTAATGGTGGGAGCCCCGGTGGCTTTGGATATCTCTCCGGCAAGTTCCTGTTCGTACTCGGGTCCACGCAGGGCCCCGGCAGAAGTGCAGCCGAAAACCACCACGTCGGGCATCAGCGTCCCTATTTGCCGGGCACATTCAGGAAGGTAAACGTCCAGCATCAGTTCTTCCGCTTCAATGGTCACGCTTCCTTCCAGCAGCATCCGCGACGTGTGAACGGTTGTTCCCTGGGGCAGGTGGCGATACAGGTCCGGCTCCATCACAGTGTTGGTGGACGGCACGATGAGCCCCACGCGCTTCCCTTCCAGGCTGCCGTTGGCTTTAGTGTTCATTCTTCCTCTCCAGACGAGGGCCGCAAAATCAGGGTCGCAATCCTGCGGACCGGTATTGTTCAGCCCACACATTATAAGGGTGTAACGGGACAAATGGTAAAGTTTGCCAACCTCTTGTAGTACACTGAAATGGTTCTTGAATACGACGTCAGCATGGAGTTGCAGGTTTTGATGGACCTCCAGAATGGATATGCGGTGGTTGACCTGGAGACTACGGGACTGGACTGCTGGGATGACCTGATCATAGAGATCGGTGTTTCGGTGGCGAGACCGGGTCAGAGCCCCGAGACGGATTCGGTTCTGGTGAAAATCGACCGTCCTCTTCCAGACGTGATAGTACGCCTGACCGGAATTACGGACCGCGACTTGGCCGCAAGGGGAATTCCCATCGACGAGGCTCTGAACTGGTTCGTGGAGCGCACTGCCGACCTGCCCCTGGTCGGGCACAATATTGTCCGATTCGACCGGGCGTTCCTGCTGGAGGCGGCAAGGGTCCACCGCAGGTCCGTTGAAGAAGGAAAGTATCCCCAACGCATAATCGACGAAGTGGACCACCTGCCTGCCCGGCGTTTTATAGACACCATGGCCCTGTTTAAGGGCTACAAGATGGGCCGTTACCCCGCTGAGGGCGAAAGCCATATAGACTACGTTCAGCGCATCCTGGATCTGCGAACCCCGGCGGGACTGCGTTACAGCCTCCAGGCGGCCTGCCAGGACATGGGAATTTCAACATCTCGTGTGCGTGCACATCGTGCCCACGGGGATGTAGTGCAAAACCAGAAGCTGTTTGAAAAACTTATCGAAGTTGGTGCGGTTTAGCGTTTTGATTCGGCCCCCATGTCAATCCTGACCAACATCCTCGCCACCCCACTTCGTTGCGGGATTCCCGGTTGTTCGAAGATTGCGGCAAGTTTCGAATCTATTGCCCCGGAACCTGTGCCAGACCGTGCCCCGTATCAGATTGCCGACACACTCTTGTGGACGTCTTGCGCAACACTTGCCTACCATAAAATGCGGAGAAAATAGTCTTCAGGAATAGACTGCCCAAAACCCCGGGAACGGGAACCAGGCCTCCACCACTGCTCATTGCAGGCAAAAAACCAGTACCGGGATGATGCCATAGATACGCTTCAGCGTGCGCCGGGGGAGTCAGCAGCGCCCACTTCCCGTATACAAAATGAGCTCAGATGGGCTTGTTTGTTCCGAAAAACAGTTTTTTCTAACTTCCACTTTAACAATAGCTCAGGAAGGGCCTGCCCTAGACTTCGTTTGCATACGGTGTTTCCTTTGCCTAAAATGGCAACACCTCCTTTGGGGACGGGGCGTGTTTCCCGCTCCAAATCGGTTTAGAGCCCAATTCCATTGTGCTTAAGGGGTAGAGAGATGGTTGAAAATACAGGCGGTATTGAAGCGCTTTTGCAGGAAGATCGTACCTTTCCGCCTCCTGAAGAGTTCGCCAGGAACGCCAACATAAAAGACCCCAATGTTTATGAGGAAGCCCTCAAGGATCCAGAGGCTTTCTGGGCCCGATTTGCCAGCGAACTGGACTGGTTCCAGCCCTGGGATCAGGTGCTTGACTGGAAACCTCCCTATGCCAGATGGTTCGATGGTGGCAAACTCAACGCTTCATACAACTGCGTTGACCGTCACCTGAAGAATGGGCGGCGCAATAAGGCGGCCATTATCTGGGAGGGTGAACCGGGCGACTGGAAGGTATATACCTACTGGGACCTGCACCGGGAAGTGTGCCGCTTTGCTAACGGACTCAAGAGCCTCGGCGTCCAGAAGGGTGACCGGGTAACGATCTACCTACCAATGGTCCCCGAACTTCCTATTTCAATGCTGGCCTGTGCCCGCATTGGCGCGGCCCACAGCGTGATCTTCGGCGGTTTTAGCGCCGACTCTATCCGCGATCGAATCGACGATTCCCAGTCAAAGGTGATGATCACCGCTGACGGCGGCTACCGCAGGGGTGGCATAGTCCCCCTCAAGCAGAATGCTGATGAGTCCCTTGAAGGCGAGACACCGGTGGAGAAGGTAGTAGTAGTTCGCCGGACCGGCAGCGCTGACGACAAGATGGTGGATGGTCGGGACGTATGGTGGCATGACCTGGTGGAAGACCAGCCCTTGACCTGCGAACCCGAGCCCATGGACAGCGAAGACATGCTGTACATGTTGTACACCAGTGGGACCACCGGGAAGCCCAAGGGCATTGTCCATACCACTGGTGGATACATGACCGGGACCTACGCCACTACCAAGTGGATTTTCGATCTGAAAGAGGACGACGTTTACTGGTGTACCGCTGATATTGGTTGGGTTACCGGGCATAGCTACATCGTCTATGGGCCCCTGGCTAACGGGGCCACTTCGGTAATGTACGAAGGGTCGCCCGATTACCCGGACCGGGACCGGTTTTGGGCGATAGTTGAAAAGTACGGATGTACCATCTGCTACACCGCGCCCACCGCCATCCGCACCTTCATGCGCTGGGGGGAGGAATACCCCAACCGCCACGACATGTCCACCCTGAGATTGCTGGGTTCGGTGGGAGAGCCCATCAACCCGGAAGCGTGGGTCTGGTACTGGCAGCACATCGGTGGGGGCCGCTGCCCGGTGGTGGATACCTGGTGGCAGACGGAAACGGGCTCCATCTTGATAGCGCCTTTGCCGGGCATCACCACCCTCAAGCCTGGTTCCGCCACCCAGCCCTTCCCCGGTATCGAGGCGGAGATCCTGGACGAAGCTGGCAATCCGGTGGGACCCGGAGGCGGTGGATACCTGACCATCAAACGCCCGTGGCCGTCCATGCTCAGGGGCATTTACGGCGACCCGGAACGCTTCGTGGAACAGTACTGGTCCCGATACCCGGACACCTACTTCACTTCCGACGGCGCCAAGCTGGACGAAGAAGGGTACTACTGGCTGCTGGGCCGGGTGGACGACGTAATCAACGTTTCTGCCCACCGTATCAGCACTATGGAAGTCGAGAGCGCATTGGTGGATAACTCCAAGGTAGCCGAGGCCGCCTGTATCGGGCGCGCCCACGAGATTAAGGGTCAGGCCATCGTTGCTTTCGTCACCATCAAGGACCAGATCCAAACCTCGGATGATCTGATTACCGAGCTTAAGGCCCATGTGGCCACCAAGATCGGCCCCATGGCACGTCCCGACGACATCTACTTCGCCGCGGAGTTGCCCAAGACTCGTAGCGGCAAGATTATGCGCCGGCTCCTCAGGGACGTGGCCGAAGGCCGGGCCCTGGGAGATACCACGACGCTGGCAGACCCGGCAGTGGTGGAATCTCTAAAGGCCCAGTACGGTGACGAGGAGTAAGCTACCCCGCATAACGAGACAGTTTTAGCAGCCCCGGTTTTCTGATAGGCTCTGCCATGGACGTCAATATTCAATGATATTGGCGTCCCTTTTAACGGATAACCATTCCCGGGGGTATCGCTGCCGAAATGTATCGTGTACTGGCATTTCTGCTTGCCATGTTTTGCGTGGCCGTTGTTGCTCAAATAGTCGCCGTAACTGCCTTGCGTGATTACCAGAGCCATGGTGACATTTCATTTGTCAGGGCTGTCGAGAATGTCTTGCCGGGTGTGGCAAGTGGGTCAACCAGGGATGATGGGCAGCTCGATTACGCCGAGAATCCAGTGGGCAAGCAACACCCTGCCGACGGGCCGGCGCTTATTCAGGCAGAACTGCTCTACCTGATCAATGTTGAACGGGCTGTCGCCAGGGTCTCCCCGCTTTCACCCGGCCGGGACCCTGCGGTCCAGCGCCACGCCGAAAGCATGATGACCTACGGCTATCGGTCTCATTGGGACGTCAACGGCTTCACCCCTCACATGCGTTATTCCATGAGTGGCGGAACCAATCGGGCCCGGCAGAATATCGCGGGGCCGTTTAACCTGGCCGATTACACTCAGGATGACGAATCGGTAAGTTGGCGGGACCTGGCGAAGTCGGTCCATCAAGAGCTTATGGAATCAGATGTTGGGCGGGCTAACATCCTGGACAAATGGCACGGTAAGGTGGACATCGGCGCTGGTTGCAGCGAAGCCGAGTGCTGGATTGCGCAACAGTTTGAAAGCACCCAGGTGAAATTCAGCGCGGTACCTGCCTTCAGCAATGGAAGACTGGACATCAGTGGAACTTTGAGCGCTGATCTGACATTGGACGGAGTGGCCGTCTGGCATCACCCCTATCCCCGTCCTCTCAGCCTGGGCCAGTTGGATGCCACCTACTATTACGACTATGGCCAAAAGCCGGTTGTCTTCGTCCGGCCACCGGTACCCGGTGACCAGTACTATCCGGAAGATGCCGTCACCTATGAATGGGCTGCCGGTATAGACCCCTATTCCCTGGACTCTCGACTGTCCAGAAGTTCATCGCCTCCGCTTCCCGTCGAGGTTGGTCATTCGGCGGCCATTCCCTGGACTACCGCAACCCGCTGGGAGCAGTCGGGTGAGTCCTTCCACGTAGAGGCCGACCTGTCTCAGGTCGTGGCAAGGGTTGGGCCCGGTGTTTACACGTTGCAGGTTTGGGGCAGGCAAGGCTACGAAAGGGTGGCATTGACCAATTACACCATATTTGTGGTTTAGTCCGGTCAGGGAATGTTACTTTTTTCAGCGGGCAGCGCTCCTGGCCGCTGGCGCAAAGCCTGATATAATACTTTGAGCTTATTGGCAAGAGACCTTACTGAATTCGCCCAGTCCCCCCACTACATGAACTACGAAACCGTCATCGGGCTTGAAGTCCACGTCCAGTTGCAGACCCGCAGCAAGATGTTTTGCGGATGTCCGGCCGACTATCAGTACGCGACGCCCAATAGCCGCGTGTGCCCGGTGTGCCTTGGCCTGCCCGGTTCCCTGCCGGTCATAAACAGGAAAGCAGTGGAATACACCATCATGACGGGGCTGGCCCTGGGTTGCCGGATTCCGGAGTACTCAAAGTTCGACCGCAAGAACTACCCCTACCCGGACTTGATGAAGGGTTACCAGATATCCCAATACGACCTGCCTCTGGCGGAGGATGGCGTACTGGAAATCGAAGTGGACGGCGAGTCCAGGTCTGTGGGAGTGACGAGGGTACACCTGGAAGAGGACGCGGCCAAGCTGCTGCATTTCCCCGGCGAGCCTGGGGGCCCTTACAGCCTGGTGGACGTAAATCGGGCTGGCTCGCCCTTGATGGAAGTAGTAAGCGAGCCGGATATGCGGTCGCCTGAAGAAGCGCGGGCCTACCTGGTGACTCTGCATTCAATAATGCAGTATCTTGGAGTTTCCGCCGCCAATATGCAAGATGGAAACTTCCGGTGCGACGCCAACGTCAGTATCCGTCCCGAGGGAAGCCGGGAATTCGGCACCCGCACAGAAATCAAGAACATGAACAGCTTCCGCTCCGTTTACCTTGCCCTTAACCACGAAGTGGACCGGCAGAAACGCATTCTTGAGGACGGTGGCCGGGTTACCCAGGAGACCAGGGGCTGGATCGAGGAACGCGGCGTTACTGTGTCCCAGCGCAGCAAGGAACACGCTCACGATTACCGCTACTTCCCGGATCCGGACCTTCCGCCCCTGCAAATCGAAGTGGACTGGGTTGAAGAAATACGCTCCAACCTTCCCGAACTGGCCGGCCAGCGTCGGGAGCGCTTTGTCGAGCAATATGGATTGCCGCTTTATGATGCAGACCTGCTGACCGGCTCCCGTGCCATGGCCGAATACTTCGAGGATGCTGTGTCCCGGAGACCGGCTTCCTCCGTTGATGTGGGCGGTTTTGCCAAGAATATCAGCAACTGGATTCTGGGAGACCTGAGCCGCTTGATGAACTTGGAAAATCTGCCGCTAGGTGAAGTCAAGGTAAGGCCAATGCATCTGGCGGAACTTCAGAGCCTGGTTGATGCCGGAACTCTCAGCAACACCATGGCCAAATCGGTGCTGGAAGAAGTTTTTGCAACCGGGGAGGAACCGGGTAAGATTGTAGAGGACAAGGGCCTGAGCCAGATAAACGACACCTCGGTGGTGGATTCTGCCGTGGCCCAGGCTCTGGCGGACAATCCCAGGGCAGTTGCCGACTTCATTGGGGGGAAGGAAACTGCCTCCAAATTCCTGGTTGGGCAAGTCATGAAGATTACAAGAGGGCAGGCCAAACCGGATCTGGTCCAGGAATTGGTCCAGTCAGCTTTAGAGGCTGCCAGGAACGATTAGGCCTGGCACAATGGTATAGATCTCGAAATCCACGCAGCAGATTAAGTCAAACAGCTTCCTGGTCCGGTGGCGCCTTTGGAAACCGATGACGCAGGGAATAGAGGAAAGAATTGGTTTACCTCAACATAGCACAAGTCCTGGTATCCGTTGTCCTGGTTCTGGTAATCCTTAGCCAGGTTAAGGAGAGTGGCAGCGGTCTGTTCGGCAGCGCCCAGTCCACAGTCCGAACCAGGCGCGGCCTGGAAAAGACCCTTTTTCAGTTCACTATTGCGCTGTCGGTCCTCTTCATTATCGTTTCCATCATCAGCGTTGGCCTGGTTTCCGGGTAGTTTCCGGCTGCGGCCGGTTCTGCCTGCAAGGACTCTTGGAAGGGGCCAATGAGCGGCCAGTCTGTCTCTGCTCCCCCCATAGTACTGACTACCGACTTCGGTACCTCCGATGCCTACGTTGGGGTGATGAAGGGGGTTATTCTCGGCATCAATCCCCGCGCCACTGTCATCGATCTTACCCACGAGATCGCGCCTCAGAACCTCAGGCAGGGCTCCTTTATTCTGGGTACTAACCATTCATACTTTCCCATTGGAACCATTCATGTCGCGGTAGTGGATCCCGGCGTAGGCACTGACCGCAAACCGATAGTGCTGGAAACTCCTGCGGCCAGGTTTGTGGCTCCGGACAACGGCCTGTTGAGTGAGGTCATCAAGGGTTACCTGGCAACGTCTCCTGCGGAATCCTTCGGTTCGGGCAGGGCCACGTTGCCCCCAGAATTGCAGGCCCACGAACTGACCAACCCCCGTTATCGTCTTTCCGAAGTCAGCAACACCTTTCACGGCCGCGACATTTTCTCTCCGGCTGCGGCCCATTTGTCCCTCGGGATTCCGTGCGAAGATATGGGTCCTCCGGTTTGGGATGTGGCTTATGCGCCCCTGCCTGTACCAGAGGTCCAGGGCCACATACTCAATGGAGAGGTCATATATATCGACCGTTTTGGAAACCTGATCACCAACATAGAGATTAACGCCCTTTCCGACCAGCGACTGGACCTACGAACCGCCAGGACCCAGGTGGGGGAACGGGAGGTACAGGGCATCAGCAGGACTTTCCACGACCCCGAATCAGCTGACTCGATTCAACCTGATGGGTTGCAGTTGATAGTTCTGTTCGGCAGCAATGGCTACCTGGAAATCGCCGAGACTGATGGCCATGCCTCCGAATCTTTGGGTGTTGGTGTGGGAACAGGGGTACGACTCGTCTGCAATCCCTAGCCCTTTCTGGTCGCTATTGACATCCCTTACCCCCGTGCTACTATTGGGAAAATTTCGCCCCGGTATCTGTTTGAACCTACCCTGCCACCAAAGAGGGAGATATGGAACTTGATCGAGAGATGCTGTTGCATCTATACAGGACGATGACAACCATCCGCCACTTTGAAGAGCGGGGAATCCCCGAAACCGGCCAGCGTGGTATGTCGGGGTCGGTTCATTCTTCCGCAGGACAGGAGGCGGTGCCCACTGGCATCTGCGCCCACCTGACGGTGGATGACTATATCGGCAGCACCCACCGTGGACATGGTCATTGCATCGCCAAGGGTGTCGACCCCAAGCTGATGATGGCGGAGCTGTTTGGGCGTTCCACCGGTCCCAACAAGGGCAAGGGTGGGTCCATGCACATCGCTGATATGAGCAAGGGAATGCTGGGCACCAACGGTGTTGTGGCTGCAAGCATACCTTTGGCTGTGGGCGCCGGGCTGACTTCCAAGCTGCGAAACCTGGGTCGGGTGGCCGTGGCCTTCTTCGGTGATGGCGGCGCCAACCAAGGCGTCTTGCACGAGTGCATGAACCTGGCCTCCGTATGGAAGCTGCCGGTAATTTTCTGCTGCGAGAATAACGGCTATGCCGAGTCCACTCCGGTGGAATACGCTTTGTCCACTGCCCGGGTGGCAGACCGCGCGGCTGGCTACGACATGCCTGGGATCCATGTGGACGGCATGGATGTCTTCGATGTTTTTGAAGCAGCAGGAGAGGCTGTCCGGCGGGCGCGATCCGGCGAGGGGCCCTCTCTGCTGGAGTGCCGCACCTACCGCTACTATGGACACACGGTTTTCGACAATCCGCTTAGTTACCGCACCCAGGAGGAGCAGGACTACTGGCGTAACCGGGACCCACTAAAGCTCTTCCGTGAGCGCGTGGCCGACGGCGGCCTGGTTTCGTTGACGGAACTGGATCAGATGGACGAAGAGGCAACGGAAATGATGGAAGATGCCATCCGGTTTGCCGACGAGAGTCCGCTGCCCGAGCCTCTGGAAATTTATGACGACGTTTACGTGGACTACCCCAAGGATATGATGAAGCGGGGCATCAACCTGGAAGTCTAACATCCAGATTCGAAAGCGGGACCCCTCCCACAGGAAGGAGCATCACCATGACCACTGCAATGACTCCCACCACTACCCGGGAACTGCGTTACCGGGAAGCTATCAACGAGGCCCTGCGCCAGGAAATGGAGCGGGATGAGACCGTCATTATCATGGGCGAGGAGATTGCCGGGGGCGCAGGCCGGGAGCATCTGGGCATCGTGGACGCCTGGGGTGGACCCTTCCGCACTACGGTTGGCCTGATCCAGCAGTTCGGCAACCAGCGGGTGCTGGATACTCCCCTGTCCGAGGCTGCGTTTGTAGGGACGGCTATCGGCGCCGCTTCGACTGGCATGAGGGCGGTGGCCGAGTTAATGTTCGTGGACTTCGTGGGCGTTTGCATGGACCAGCTTCTGAACAATGCCGCGAAGATGCGGTACATGTTCGGTGGCCAGGTGACTGTACCCTTTACCATGTTGACCCGCATTGGCGCAGGCTTTGGCAGCGCGGCCCAGCACTCGGAGTCCTTCTATTCAATCTTCAGCCATATTCCCGGCCTCAAGGGTGTGGTGCCATCGGACCCCTATACGGCCAAAGGTCTGCTGATTGCCGCCATTCGCGATGACGACCCGGTGGTTTACTTCGAGCATAAGGGTCTATACGGCGACATGGGTCCGGTGCCCGAAGAACCCTATGCCATTCCCCTGGGGAAGGCGCGAACAGTGCGCTCCGGCAGCGACATTACCCTCGTCGGCATCTCCCGCATGACCTGGGTGTGTACTGAGGCCGCCGATGAACTGGCCAAGGAAGGAGTGAACGCCGAGGTGATTGACCTGCTTAGCGTTTCGCCCATTGACTATGACCTGATCATTGATTCTGTACGCCGCACACACCGCCTGGTGGTGGTGGATGAAGATACCCCGGTGTGTAGCCTGGCGTCGGACATCTGCGCGCGGGTTGCCGAAGAGGCCTTTGACTACCTGGACGCTCCGCCGTCCAGGGTAACCGCCCCACACACGCCGGTGCCGTACAGCCGCCCACTGGAAAACGTTTACGTGCCCAACGCGGCACGGGTTGTGGGGACGGTGCAGCGGCTGGTGAAAAGAGGGTAGGCAAACCAACGGGCGCCAGCGTCCATTTGCCAGATGGAACTCATTGACCGGATTCGCGGTATGTAGTCATCAGACTCGCGAATCCGGTCCTTCTTTGTCTATCCAGGCTAATCCGTAAACGCCGTTGTTACTACTTTCTCGTAGGGTTGCCACTCCTTTACCATTCCCGCGGCCATCAGGATTTCCTGCAGTCCACCGTATTCCGGACGGCCCAGGTGGGGCGTTGCTGGCCAAGTACCCTGTTCCTTGTAGCGGGCGATGGACGCGGTGATCAAGTCCGAACTGATGTCTGGGAAGAAAGCCTTTACTACTTCGCAAGTTTGCGCTGCTGAAGCGCTGGCAAGCCACACCAGTGCCCTTGAATAGCCGGCCACAAATCGATGCACTACATCCGGGCGGCCGTTCAGGAAAGCGCTGGTGGCAGCGAAGGAGCTGTAGGCGATGTGGCCGTTTACTTTGCCGAGAGCGACTGCCAGATGGCCCACCCCGTCGGCCAATAACTGCTCGGTGGCAGGTTCCGGAAGATGGATGAAGTCGGCCCTGCCTGCCTGAAAGGCCTCAACAGCCTCGTTCAGGCCCAGCCCCTGCATCAGGTTAAGCCCCTCCAAAGCCACGCCGTTATTGCGCAGGGCATACTGGAATGAGGCCCAGGGCATGGGCGAGAATCCAACTGGGATTATGGTGGAGCCAGTGAAGTCCGACCACTGCAATCCGTCGGCAGGCTGCCGGCCGACGACAAAGAACCCATCCCTGCTGTTGATTTCCGCGAAGTGACGGGGAACGACTTCCGCGCCCCAGTCGGAAGCGATTATGGAACGCATGATACCGCTCTGGACTATGTCTGCCGCGCCGTGGTTCAGAGTGCTAAGGGGGTGGGGGAACTGCGGAGGACAGGTCTGGAAGTTCACGTCCAAACCCTCCGACTCCAGAAAGCCGCCGGCGACGGTAATGTAGATGGGTGTATAGAAGACGGTGCGGAAGGTCTCCATGAGGCGGAGTTGGAATCTTTCAGTGGTCACGGTGGTTCTCCTAGGGGGTGCTGGTTTTCGCTGGGGCTTGGGTGGCGGGCGCGAAATGGCAAGGGACGCACGGCCGTGCGTCCCTGTACCGATTTCAGTCCGTAACGGCAGTCCCGGTCTAGCCCTGGGGTTGGAGGAAGGCAAGCAGGGCGTCGATGAAGCCCTCAGGGTCCTCAATTTGGGGGATGTGGCCCAGCCCCGGCAGGATGGTCTTGCTGGCGTTGACAATGTTGTTGTGGAGCAGTTCCTCGCCGTCCCGGAGCAT
Source organism: SAR202 cluster bacterium bin22 (assembly GCA_002238505.1). Classification (GTDB taxonomy): domain Bacteria; phylum Chloroflexota; class Dehalococcoidia; order Lucifugimonadales; family UBA3495; genus Bin22. Next base: position 283,458 of record MPMM01000001.1, read on the forward strand.
GTCCTTCTCGCCGTACATTACCAGGGTTGAGGATGCTTTGATCAGAGGCAGGCGCGAGAGGATGTCGTAGTAGGAGAGGGAATGGTGAAGATTTCGCACCCATTCTCCTGCCTGGGCCCGGGTCTCGTTGGTGGCGTCCACCCACTCCTGGCGGGGTTCGGCGAAGGTGGCCCGCTCCTTCAACTGCTCCAGGGTGCGGGCCGATGGCATACCGCTGGCGTCGTAGTCTGCAGCGGTGTCGGCTACCCGCTGGTTGCCTCCCCACGGGTTCCACAATGGGCAGCCCACCAGAGCCAGCTTGTCCACGCGCTCGGGAAAACTTGCGGCCATTTCGGTGGCCAGGCAGGCGCCCACGGAGTTGCCTACGTAGTGACCCCGGTGAATGTTCAATAGCTGGCAGGCATCGTCCAGGGCACGGGCGTAATCGGGGATGTTGAAATGGCGACCGGGCTTGTCTGATTCACCATGGCCCAGCATATCGAAGGCATAGCAGGTGTAGTGCTGGCTCAATCCGTCAATGACGGTGTGCCAGGCCCAGGTCGAAGTGCCCAGGGGATGAAGCATTACCAGGGGAAAACCGGAACCCTGCTTCACAAAGTGCATGTTGCCTTCCCTGGTGGGAACGCTGTCGGTTAAGTCTCTGCGGACAAACATGGCCCCTCCTTACCCTGCGGGAGCAAATTCAAGAATCTGAAAGGTTGCCCCTATCCTAGCCAGACCCTGCCCGGTATGTCAATTTGCCAACCATGGCAAACGGTTTGTGGGGCCGGAGTTTGAGATAGTCGGGCTGCGGCCAGGAAAAATGCTCATGTTCAGGGAGTTTAACATCATTTTGTATCTGGATATTTCTGCGAGAAAGTCGTCGCCAACAGGAAATTGAGGAGAATCTTGCTTCCATTTGAGGTCTCTTTGAAGAATCACCTGCTTGCAAATTTCGGGAAGGGGCATCCCACTTTTGGCAGCCTCCTCAAGCATTATCCAGCGGGGTAGAGGTTGTGAGCAAGGTAAACTCCGGAACGGGGGTACCACGTATCGTTGCTTTCCCGATTGAAGTTGAGGGGTCATTGAAACGGCTGCCAGCCAACTGAGTATATGGTCGGCCGAAGTTATTCAGGCACGAATGGTTTGAAAGTCAGCGATTCGGAATGGCACTTGCTATGTCGGGAATCGTTAGATTGGGCTGGGCGCATTGGTATTCCAGCCTAGATGACTGGACTCGCGTTTCTCTTGTTGACTTCCCGGAGAGTAGTCACCGGGAGGTGTCGGGCTACGGGATGACTTGCCCGTCCTTCCTGCGCCGGGTTGAGATTAGCTTTGGGTTGTATTTGATGCTCCAGCTATACCTATTATTTGGCAATATTTAATATATAATTTGCTTTTTGGGAATTAGTATGGCAACATATACCAAGTATCTATAGTTATGCAGGGTGGTCTCTCTCTGGCTGCTCCGGCTCAGGGAAGGTGCCTATGTGGACAAAAGAGGACTTACAAAGCCTGGTGCACCGCCAAACGGGCGAATACCAGTTGATCATTGTATCCAATCGTCAACCTTACATTCATAACCTGGTGAATGGCGAACCGCAGTCTGTGACTCCTGTGGGGGGCCTGACCAGTGCTCTGGACCCGTTAATGCAGGCCTGCGGTGGTACGTGGATTGCCTACGGCGGCGGACAGGGCGATCGATACATCGTGGACAAGGACAACCGGGTGATGGTCCCGCCGGATGACCCGGCTTACTCGCTGCGCCTGGTATGGCTGACCGAGGAAGAGGAACAGGGGTACTACTACGGATTTTCCAATGAGGCGCTCTGGCCCCTTTGTCACAACGCTTACACCGAGCCCATCTTTGATTCCAGGGACTGGCGCACCTACCAGTCCGTGAACCGCAAGTTTGCCGACCTGGTTCTGGACGAGGTTGGAGACCGGCCCGCAGTGGTGCTCACCCAGGACTACCACCTGGCCCTGTTGCCCCAGTTCTTGCGGGAATCAGGCGCGCCAATTGTTACCGGGCAGTTCTGGCACATTCCGTGGCCCCATCCCGAAATTTTCCGCATTTGCCCCTGGCAGGCCGAGATAGTTGAAGGGTTGCTGGGGAACAATCTGCTGGGATTTCACATTGGTGACCATTGCAGCAACTTCATGGACACGGCCTCCCGAACTTTGCCGGTCAAGGTGGATTCCGAATACAATCGGATAGACTACCGGGGAGACACGACTCTGGTACGCCCGTTCCCCATCAGCATAGACTTCGATGATATCTGCTCCTTTTCCGCCAGCGATGAGGTGGAAAGAGAGATGGAGCGGATCAAGGATGAGTGGGGACTGGATGGGAAGCTGATCGGGCTGGGGATTGACCGGGTGGACTATACCAAGGGAATACCCCACCGGTTTCGGGCCATCGGCCGATTCTTCGAGAAATACCCGGAGCACCTGGAAAAGGTTGTATTCGTTCAGGCCGGGGTCCTGAGTCGTAGCGACATCGAGGCTTATCAGTTATTGGGCGAGCAGATAAACAACCTGGTCAATGACATCAATGACCGCTACGGTCGAAACGGCTGGCAACCTATCATCTATAAGCCCGACGACCTGCCGGCCGTAACCCTGATGGCGCTGCGCCGGTTATCCAGATTCTGTATTGTCAGTTCCCTGCACGACGGCATGAACCTGGTGGCCAAGGAATTCGCGGCCAGCAGGTTCGACAACGACGGGGTGCTTATCCTGAGTCCCTTTGCCGGCGCGGCCCTGGAATTGACCCAGTCGCTAATAGTCAATCCCTATGCTACCGAAGAGATGGCGGAAGCCATTCGAGATGCGGTGGTTATGCCGGAAGATGAACGCCGGTTCCGCATGATGCACATGAGGGCCATTGTGCGCGAGAATAACATCTACAAGTGGGCAGCCCGAATATTGGTGGAGTTGATGCAGTGCGCCCGGGGTTCCGCCTTTGGCCGTTCCCGCTACGCCGCTCTTCCCCTGGGCTAGGCCATCCAGTAGAAACGTCTTAACCGCCATGCCGCACCTCCTGAACGTTTGGCCCCGGGTCAGCCAGCTGATTTCCGGGGCCCCCCACGTCCTGCTGCTTTCAGACTACGACGGAACTCTGGCTCCCATTGCAGAGCGTCCTGAACTGGCCGTGTTGCCCGAACACATCCGTGAGCGCCTGGCGTCAATGTGCGCCTCCAACCGGATTACCGCCGGTGTAGTGAGCGGCCGGTGCCTTTTTGACCTGAAGGAAATGGTGGGCATTCCCGGATTGATCTATGCCGGCAATCACGGAATGGAGATCGAAGGCCCGGACCTGGCATATATACATTCGCATGCCGAGGAACTAAGGCCGGTCCTGGATAGCCTTTGGCACTCACTGAATGCAGGTCTTGGGAACCTGGCGGGTGTCCTGGTGGAAGGCAAGGGCCTGACCCTGAGCGTACATTTCAGACTGACTCCCCAGTCCTTGCGAAGGGATGTCTTCAGGGAATTGGACGAGGCTCTCGAAGCGTTTGGGAGAGGAGATGACCTGCGGGTAACCCGTGGCAAGGAAGTGGTTGAAGTGCGCCCCAGAGTGGATTGGGACAAGGGCAAGGCGATTAAGAAGATTGCGGAATCAGCTCCACGCGGGTCACTGGCCATGTATTTTGGCGATGACCTGACCGACGAGGACGGATTTGCTGCAGTCCACGAACTGGACGGTATGTCGATCTTTGTAGGGCCACCCAGGCAACCAACCCGCGCCCTCTACCGGGTTGACAACCCCGAAGAGGTGGCAACTGTTCTGGACCTGATTTCCCGGCTGTAGAGTCGGACGCAGTGGGGGAGCCTATCCTTCGGTTTCGACCTGGATGAGCTTATCCAGGCGGCGCTGGAAACGTGGCTCCGGCATGAAACTTGCGCCGATGAATGAAGCGACGATTTCCTTGGACAGGTCCAGGCCAATTATTCGAGCCCCCAAGCATATGACGTTCATATCGTCGTGTTCGACGCCCTGGTGACTGCTGTAAGTGTCGTGGCAAAGTCCGGCACGCACGCCGGCAACCTTGTTGGCGGTTATGCTGGCGCCCACACCGCTGCCGCAACAGATAATTCCCCTTTCTGCCTGACCGGCCTGGATTGCGCGGGCCACTGCCGCCGCAAAGTCCGGGTAGTCGTCATCCGGGTCCAGATGGTGGGCGCCCAAATCGACAATCTGGTGGCCGGCAGACTCCAGCCAGGGCTTTAACTGTTCCTTGAGGGGCAGACCGGCGTGGTCGGCGCCAATGGCAATCTGCATCTTTGTTGCTCCGGGGCGGGCAAGGGCCCATGTCTGGCATTCAGCATAGAATGAAACAGGTTAGAGGGCAAGGGGCTTTATTCCTGTTTGAAGGCCATTGTTACACGATTCACAAGAGTTGCGGGCTATGCTAGAATGCGCTAACTGATGCCGGCCCGAAGCAAATACTTTATGGCATGTTTCATCGAATCCGTAAATAATCATTGGAATCAGCCAGGGTACGGGGAGTAGATTCCTCCGGATGATAAAGGCCGTATTTTTCGACTTCTACAACACGTTGGTCCGTTTTTGGCCGCCCCTGGACCAGATTCAGCAGGCTGCATGCCAGGAGTTTGGTTTCAGCATCGAGCCTGAAGCTCTCAATTACGGTTATTCGGTAGCGGATGTTTACTTCAACCGGGAGAACGAGATCAAGCCACTGGCCACCCGGACTGAAGAGGAACGACTGGACTTCTTTGCCAGCTACGAGCAGATTCTCCTGGAACATGCCGGGCTTTCGGTAACTCACGATCTGGCCAGGCAGATCTGGCAAATAGCCATCAGCGTCCCCAAGGATTTCATCGCCTTTGATGAAACTTTGGGCTCGCTGGAGCGTTTGAAAGGAAAAGGCTATTGCCTTGGCGTACTTACCAATCTGCGGCGAGACATGGGCCAGTTGTGCGAGGATCTGAACTTGGCTCCCTACCTGGATTTTTGTCTGACCTCGGCAGACGTAGGGGCGGAAAAGCCGGATCCGGCGATATTCGTTGCTGCCCTGGAAAAAGCCGGCGTCAAGCCGTCAGAGGCTGTGCACGTAGGTGACCAGCCCCGATCTGACCTGGTGGGAGCCCGGGGCGCGGGTCTCCATGCCGTGCTGCTGGACCGGGGCAACTGGCACGGCGGTGTGGATAACACTGTTCGAGTTTCCAGCCTTACTGAACTGGAAGGTCTGTTGGTAAATGCCCCCGAGTCCCTCCAGGTAAACCGCAGGGAGTCCGGGGCGTCTCCCTTTTATCCCGACGAACAAGCCGCCGAGTAGCTTAACCTGGACAGAACGCTGCAACGTCCGGGGCGACTGGTGCGTCCCTTTGCTTCATCCGAACCCTCCCCAAATTGCGGCCAAGGAGGACACCTATGGCGGAGAATATTCAACAGCCACCCAACGGAACTGACCCGGTTCGGGTGATTGTCTGGTATGACTACATTTGACCCTGGTGCTACGTCGGCCTGGAGAGAGTCGACAAGCTGGGACAGGACTACAACATCGAGGTTGAGGGTCGGGCTTATCTGCTTCGCCCGGATACTCCCAAGGAGGGCCTGTTGCGACAGGCGCGGTCCGGGGAGACGGATGATGAACTCAGTGAACCGATCCGCTCCCAGGTGCGCGAGGCGGGACTGATCATGAAGCCGCCACCGGTGACGCCCAATACCATGTTTGCCCTGGAAGCAACGGAATACGCCCAGCAGCACGGGAAATTCATGGAGTTCCATCATGCCGCGTACAAGGCCTACTGGGACGAACGAAAGGACCTGGGTAAACTGGACGTTCTGGCTGAAGTAGCCACTTCCGTATCCCTGGACGCAGACGAGATGATTCAGTGCCTGGAGACCCACGAGTTTTCCAACCAAGTCATGGGCCAGTACCAGGAAGCTCTGCAGCACGGCATTCGGGGTATTCCCACTTTCGTGGTGGGGAATCTCTTGTTTACAGGGGCCCACCCCTATGACATTTTCAAGTCCGCTATGAATCAGTACCTTGAATCACAATAGAGAAGACGACATAAGAGGTCGCAGATTAGATATAAATTGGAAGGGGCGGAAAACATCCGCCCCTTTTTGTTATTGATTGGTGGAATACGGTTTACGAGTGAAATGAACGCGGCCAGGGCTCATATTTGGCGCGGTTTAGCATTGTGTGTCATTGAATCGGCTTTCGCTATTGTGATATTATGTTCGGGTAGATTGTTACAGAATTCACGAAGTTTTCCTCCTTCGGATTGGACATCTTCCTGAGGTGGATGGGGCCAAGGAGCCCAGGAAATGGATGGGCTGAAGCAGCGAATCGAAAAGGCCGTCCACTGTCAACCTCAAGCCACTGTTACCATACTTTCTTCCCTCTTGGCAGTGGAAGATGAGTTGGGCTATATTTCCAGAGAAGCCGTAGAAGAAGTCGCCTCATTCAACCGCGCCACCATCAATGATGTGTGGGCAGTGGTTTCCTTTTATCCCAACTTCCGCACTGTTCCTCCGTGTGAGCATAAGGTCGAGGTTTGCTGGGGCCCATCGTGTCATCTGGTGGGGGCCATGCCCGTTGTTGCTTCGGTCCTGGAGGCGGCGGGGCTGGAGGATGAGGGAGATACTCCGGACGGCAGGCTGACGGTGCGGTACAACACCTGCCTGGGCGCGTGTGCGCTGGCGCCGGTAATGTCCGTCGACCACCACCTTGTGGGACGCGTGACCCCGGAAAAGGGAAACGCCCTGGTCTCCAGGGTGTTGAATTCTCAGGAAGAACGGGCCGGGTAGGGGGATCGTGTTCTATCCAGGAATGACATTGCATCGTAATTTTCAGCGTCGCCACAGGCAGATAAATGGCCGCTAGCTTTGCAGAAATTCGTGACCAGGCGGTAGAGCGGTGGCGGAGTCTTACCGACAGCCAGACTCCCTGGATACGGGTGGGAACAGCCCTTTGCGGCCAGGCTGCAGGGGCGGAAATGGTGGCCGACGCCATCCTGGAACAACTGGAAAAGCAGGGTTTGAGCGCCCGGGTCAGCCGCGTGGGGTGCCTGGGGCTATGTTTTGCCGAACCCCTGGTCGACGTACTGATCCCAGGCCAGCCGAGGGTGGTGTACGGAAACGTTGGTTTGGACCAGGTGCCTGAGCTTGTGGCTTCCCATATTGGAGGCGGCCAACCTCTCGCCGACTTGGTTCTGGGTTGTCTGGGGGACGAAGTTGGAGATGACCTCCCCGATTTGCAGCAGCACCCCATGAAAGTTCGGGAGCAACGAATTGCGCTGCGAAACGCTGGTCATATAGACCCTCTGGACATTTACCAGTACATCGCCAGCGGTGGTTACGAAGCCCTGAATCGTGCCCTTACTGAGTTGACACCAGCCGAGGTGCTGGAAGAAGTAAATGCCTCCGGACTGCGAGGCAGGGGCGGCGCGGCCTTCCCAGCCGGCACCAAGTGGCGATTCCTCGCCGGCTCAAACGCCCCGGACAAGTACATCCTTTGCAACTGCGAGGAGGGCGACCCGGGCGCGTTCAACGACAAGGGCATTCTGGAGAGTGACCCCGGAACGGTGGTGGAAGGTATCATCCTCGCCGGATACGCCACCGGCGCCAATCATGGTTACATTTTCATCCGCCACGGACACGATGGCCCCATAGATCGGGCTCGTGCTGCGGTTGACCAGGCCTATGATCTGGGACTGCTGGGCGAAGACATTTTGGGAACCGACTTCTCCTTTGACCTGGAAGTGGCCCTGACGGGAGACTCATACGTCTCGGGAGAGGAGACGGCCTTGATGGAAGCCATCGAGGGAAGCAGGGCCATGCCCAGGTATCGTCCGCCGTTTCCCGCTCAGGTAGGGGTGTTTGGGAAACCGACCAATATCAACAACGTAAAGACCATGGCCTATGTACCGGAAATAATTGCCAGGGGCGGGGAGTGGTACGCCGGAATCGGCCACGAAAAGAGTACCGGTACCGCGATTCTTTGCCTGTCCGGCACCCTGAACTACACGGGCATGGTGGAACTGCCCATGGGCATAAACCTCACCGAGGTACTCCAGGAAATAGCCGGAGGGGTCCCGGGTGGAAGGAAACTGAGCTTCATCCAGACGGGTGGACCTCTTGGGGGCGTCCTGAGCGCCGAGGCTGCAGACCTGTTGCTTGACTTCGATATTTTCCGCGCCGCCGGGGCCATTCTTGGGTCGGGTGGAATCATTGCGGCGGACGAGGATACCTGTGTTGTCGATCTGACCCGGGTTCTCATCGCCTTCTGCCAGTACGAGTCCTGCGGGAAGTGCTTCCCTTGCCGGATGGGCATGAGCCATATGCTGGAAGTGCTTGAGCGGATCTGCCGTTTAGAGGGGACCTCGGACGACCTGGCCCTGATGCGAAATATCGGCGAAAACATGCAGGCAGGATCCCTCTGTGGCCACGGTCAGCTTGGATTTAACCCGGTTGCCTCTGCGCTGCGCTACTTTCCTGACCAGTTCGAGGCGCACATAATCGAAAAGCGCTGCCCCACCGGCAGATGCCAGGTGCCTCACTTTTCGCCCCGGCTTAGCCGGCGGTAAATAGAGCCAGGGGCGGGAGAGCAATGAATGCCTGATGACATAACAATTTCCATTGACGGCGTAGAGATTAAGACGCAACCCGGCAAAATGGTGCTGGAAGCGGCTATAGACGCCGGAATTTATGTGCCCTATCTGTGTTATCACCCGGGCATGAAACCCTTCGCCGCATGCCGTATGTGTGTGGTTTCGGTTGAGGGAGGAAGGGGCTATCCTGCGGCCTGTACTCTGCCCGTGGCCGATGGCATGCGTGTCAGCAGCGAGTCGCAGGATGTCAACGAATTGCGCCGCAGCGTAATGCAGATGCTTATTGCAGAGCACCCCAATGGCTGCCTCACATGCCACCGTATCGACATTTGCGGCCCCACTGACGTCTGCCTCCGTCACGTTTCGGTGAACGACCGCTGTGTCACCTGCCCCAAGAATGAACGCTGTGAATTCAAGGATACGGTCCGTTACCTGGGGATGGAGCTGGAATCCCCGCTGAATTACAAGTACAAGCAGATTCCCCTGGAGGTCGCTGATCCCTTCTACGACCGGGATTACAACTTGTGCATTGCCTGCGGTCGGTGCGTTCGCGCTTGCGAAGAGGTTCGTGTCGATGACGCCATTTGCTTCACTGAACGGTCGGGCAAGGCGCTGGTTGGAACCTCCTTTGGAACTTCGCTGCTGGAATCCGGCTGCGAATTCTGCGGCGCCTGCATAGATGTCTGCCCCGTAGGCGCCCTGGTGGAACGCGACCATAAATGGGAGAAGCCCCGCAAGATCGAAAGCACAATTTGTCCCCATTGCCCGGTGGGGTGCCAGCTTAACCTGGAGCTAAACGGCTCCGGAGAGCCGATTCGGGTAGTTCCCGAATTCAATGCGCCAGCCAATCGAGGTCAGGCCTGCTTCAAGGGCAAATTCGGAATGGAGTTTATAAGCCGAAAGGACCGGGTGGAGCGTCCCTTGATTCGAAGGGATGGCGAACTGGCCGAGGCCACCTGGGACGAGGCCCTGGACTATGTGGCCACCCGCTTGACGGACTATAAGGGTAAGTCATTTGCACTGTTGGCTTCTCCTGATGGCACCAACGAGGAACTCTACCTGGCACAGAAGTTCGCTCGAGTGGCGATGACTTCAAACAACGTGGATATCACTTCCAACCTGCAGCCGGAGCAGACGCTTGCTCTGGAACGGGGTATGGGCTACGGCGCGGCCACCAACTCCATCTGGGACCTGGAGCAGTCCAACTGCATACTGACCTTCAATACGAATGTCACCGAAGACAATAATGTCCTGGCACTGCCTATCAAAAGGGCGGTCAGGGAAGGCGCGTCGCTGGTGGTCATTGACGTGCGTGAAGTCGAACTGACCCGGCACGCGAGCCTCTGGCTGAGGCCAGCCCCGGGAACTGAGCTGTTGTTATTGGGTGGAATACTCAGGGAGATTCTGGACCAGGGTCTGGACATGAAGGACTGGGTCGATGGGTATTGCGAAGACCCGGCCACCCTCGTCTATTACCTGAATAACCTGGACCTGGACGAAATAGCTGCTGCCACCCAGGTCTCGCGCGACTCAATGGCTGAAGCGGCGAGCCTCTTCGGTGAGGCCGAGAAATCCGCTGTTTGCTTTGCCCTGGACAACATATCCCGCGAACTTCAGCGTGATTGCGCCAGCGCCCTGGTTGACCTGGCCCTGTTGACAGGCAATGTGGGAAAGCCGGGTTCAGGCCTTTATCCGGTCCGCCTGGGCGCCAACGAGCAGGGGGCCTGGGATGTTGGCTGCATTGCCAACCGGTTGCCCGGCCGAGGGGCCGCCCGAAACGAACGGGCAAGAAGCGAACTGGAAGAAATTCTCCAGTGCAGTTTGCCAACTGACCGGGGACTGGAACTGGCTGATTGCCTGGAAGGCGCGGCCGACGGTCGAATCAAATCTATGTTCCTGATCGGGGACAGTCCCAACTTTACCAATGGCCGACTGGAGAATGGTCTGGCTGCCTTGGATAACCTGGACTTCCTGGTTGTCATGGACACTTTCCTGACCCAGGCCGGCCAGCGGGCCGATGTGGTCCTGCCCCGGGCTTCCCTGGCCGAGAAGACAGGGTCCATAACCAACCTAGAACGCCGCATACAGGGCGTTAAGCCGGCATTCCGCCCGGCAAAAGGTGAGCCAGAATCGGAACTTTGGGTTCTGGGGCAGCTGGGGCAGAGGTTGAGCGCTACGGGATTTAATCACGCATCTGCGGATGAAGTGATGGAGGAGATTTCCCGGGTTGTGCCGGCATATGCTGGCGTTTCCCATGCCATCCTTGAAAGTGCTTCTTCTCTGGTGTTCACTTCCGGGCTGGACAGCCCCAAACCTACGCAGATGCTTTATGCCGGACGGACTAGCCGGGGCATACAGTGGCCGGTTTCAGAAGATCAGAGAAAGGGCACTGCAACCCTTTACAGCCAGGGTTTTCCCCTGGGCAGGGCTAACCTGGTTGCCCCTGAGTTCCGGGTGGCTGAAAGCTCTCAAGAGACTGACTATCCTGCATGGCTGGCTCCAGGACGGGTGCTGTTGCAACGGGACCGAGACAACAGGATCGAAATGGACCCTGGCTCCAAGCGAAATGCAATCGTCCGGGAAGAAGTGATAGAACTGAATTCAAGCGAAGGAGCCAAATGGTCGGTTGCTGAAGGCGACTTGGTAAGGGTTGAATTTGCCCAGTCCGAGATTGCCGGCGTTGTTCGCTTTAACCCTACCGTGCCTACCGGTGTGATAGGAGTTACAGGACTGTTTGGGCAGTTGGCCGTGGAATTGGAGAGTTCAGATGAGCCCAATCCCATGGCCGGAGCGCCGGGGCTGAACGTGGTACCCGCAAGAATAGTAAAGGCTCTTGGCACTGGATAGTTTCATGCCGGATTGGGGAAACACCGGTCTGGTTTAGAATTGAAGAATTTAACGTAATATTTTGTCTGGTTTAGATTGGTTCACGCAGTTAATAGAGGTGAAGGAATGACCACAGGGGAAAAGAGCATAACCGCCAGCGAAGCGGAGTATAGCAAGCCCATCTACAAGACCGATAGCTTGCCCCAGGTCAGGCTGGTGGAGCGGCAGGATATTTCCGAAGAGTTAATGATTATCAAGCTGGAGCCTGAAGACGGTCATTTTAACTTCAAGCCCGGGCAGTACTGCACCCTGGGAACAGAGGGCGTAGAAAGAGCGTATTCCATAGTTTCTGCTCCCTACGAATCGCTGCTGGAGATTTTCGTAGAGTTGGTTCCTGAAGGTGAACTTACCCCGAAGATGTGGAAGCTTAATGTTGGCGATTCCATGTCCATCCGCCCCAGGCCAAAGGGAATTTTTGTTCTCAACGAAAAAGTTCATCACCACCTGATGGTTGCTACTGTGACTGGCATCGGCCCCTATTTGAGCATCATTCGGGAATACCTGCACCAGGGTGGAGAAGGCCACTTTTTCTATGTGCTGTTTGGGGCCAGCTACCAGGATGAACTTACCTACGACGAAGAACTGAGGCAACTGGCGAAAGACCACCCAGAGTGCGTCAAGTACGTGGGTACCGTCAGCCGGCCTGATGACCAGCGGAACGCTGAGTGGGACGGCGAACGAGGTCGGGTTAACACGCTGGTACAGAAATACCTGGCGGAGTTTGACCTCCCCCACGACGACACAATGGTTTACACGTGCGGCCACCCCGGCATGATCGCTGACGTCAAGGAGCAGGTAACCCCCTTGGGCTGGCAGTTCACGGAAGAGCGATTCTGGAAAGAGTAGCTCACCACTGAGGCACCAAATCTCCAAGACAATTCAGGAGACTTTGCAAGGGCAGCCATTACGGCTGTCCTTGTCAATTTGGCGCGCTGACAGGAGAGGGGCGATAGGAGAAGAACCCCCTGCGGTCTTGTCAGTTGATGCAGACCCAGCGCGGTGATTCCCTATCGGGCTGTACAGTTGTCGGCTTTTGTTGAATGACACCCCTTGCAGTAGAATGGTAGTTACCCTGCCACTCCCGAGGATAGATACGGTTTGGCTTCTGGAACCACACTGACTCCCGTACGCCGCCAATATTTGAAGGTAAAGAGCGCCCACCCGGACGCCATAGTTCTCTTCCGAATGGGGGACTTTTACGAGACCTTTGACGAGGACGCCGAGGTCACTTCCCGCGAATTGGAGATAACCCTCACCTCTCGTACCTTGGGACGCAACATAAAGGTTCCCATGGCCGGCGTACCTGCGCATTCCCTGGAAACTTACCTGGCAAGGCTAATCAAGAAGGGCCACAAGGTTGCCATTTGCGAGCAACTGACCGATCCGGCCAAGTCACGGGGTCTGGTGGAGCGGGACGTGGTGCGGGTGGTTACCCCCGGGACCGTGTTCGAGTCGTCACTGCTGGAACAGGCCGCCAACAATTACCTGGCGGCAGTGGTGGAAGAGGGGGAGCGGGCAGGGCTGGCCTACGTCGATATTACCACTGGTGAGTTTGCCGCCACAGAAACTGACCGCAGCGGGCTAGCTTCCGAACTGGCCCGGATTGCTCCGGCGGAGGTTCTTATTCCGGCCGGTGAAGAACTTCCCCAATGGATTCCCGAGGACGCCAGGCTCAGATTGACCGGGGTTGTTCCACAGGAACCTGGAGACAGTCTTCCCATTACCCAGGTGAATCCTGCGTCCTTTGACTATGACCTGGCTAAGGACGCCCTGCTGGACCACTTTGAGATTCAGACCCTGGAATCGTTCGGGTGTGACCACCTTCCCCTGGCGACGAGAGTCGCCGGCGCAATAGTCGATTATCTTGTCCAGACCCAAAGGGCGGTGGCCCCCCGGCTGGCTGCGCTGTCCGTTTATTCTTCTGAAAGCTTCATGGCCCTGGATGTTCACACCCGCCGCAATCTGGAATTGTTCCGGGCGGGGCGCTGGGAAAACCGCAGCCTGTCTTTATTCGCTGCCCTGGACTTGACCAGAACTCCGATGGGTGGACGCCTGCTGCGCCGGTGGGTAGGCCAACCCTTGTTGGAACTGGCGGCCCTGCAACAGCGCTTGGACGCAGTGGAGTTTTTTGTCGATGGCGGATTGCAGCGGGCGCGAACTCGGGAGACTCTGGCCGGGGTAGCCGACCTGGAGCGGATCCTGGGGCGCATACAAACGGAAACGGCAGCGCCCCGGGATCTGGTTGCACTCAAGGGCGGTATTGACGCCGGGTCCCTGTTGCGAGATTCCCTGGGCGTTGAAGAGTCTGACAGGATTGAATGGCTGCGCCGTCAAATTGCCTTGATTCCCGAAGTGGCGAGCCTGATTGATGAGGCCATAAATCCAGAACCATCGGGCAGTGTGGGAGAAGGTGGGGTTATCAAGGAGGGTTTTTCGTCCGAACTGGATGAGCTTAAAGATGCTTCGAGGAATGCCCGTTCTTTCATCGCAGGACTCGAAGAAAGGGAGAGGGATCGCACCGGGATTCGCAACCTGCGGGTTGGCTACAATCAGGTTTTTGGATATTACCTGGAGGTTAGCAAATCCAACCTGGGACAAGTGCCGGATGACTACATTCGGCGGCAAACTCTGGCCAATGGAGAGCGTTACATAGTTCCCGAGTTGAAGGAGTATGAGTCTCTGGTTCTCAACGCCCGGGACCGGCTTGGTGAATTGGAGAAGAGCCTGTACCGGCAGGTGTGCGCCCAGATCAGCGGGCATGCCGAGGCCATTGGCAGGTTGGCCTCCTCCATCGCAGCGATTGACGTCTTTGCCTCGCTGGCAGAAGTTGCGGCACAGCACCGTTACGTTCGTCCCCGAATTGACGAGGGCCAGTCCATTTCCATAAAGAATGGCCGACACCCGGTGGTCGAGCGGCATCTTGGAACCGGGAGTTTTGTGCCAAACGAAGTGGAACTGTCCAACGACGACGCCAGGGTTGTCGTCTTGACGGGCCCCAATATGGCGGGGAAGTCCACCTACATCAGGCAGGTGGCCATAATAGTGCTGATGGCCCAGATTGGCAGTTTTGTACCCGCAGATGAAGCTGCTATCGGACTGGTGGACCGGGTATTCACCCGGGTAGGCCTGCAGGACGACCTGGCCACCGGGCAATCAACTTTCATGGTAGAAATGGTGGAAACCGCGGCTATATTGAACCAGGCCACACCCCGTTCCCTGGTTGTCCTGGACGAAATAGGCCGAGGCACCAGTACTTATGACGGCCTTTCCATTGCTCGTTCGGTGATTGAGCATCTGCATAACGACCCGCGACTGGGGTGCAAGTCCCTGTTCGCTACCCACTACCACGAACTTACCGAACTGGCGAGGACTTTGCCGGGAGTACGTAATTTCAGCGTGGCCGTGACGGAAGAAGAGGGGCGGGTTGTGTTTCTTCATCGTATTGTGCCTGGGGGAGCCGACCGGAGCTACGGAGTGCACGTGGCGCAATTGGCTGGTTTGCCCAGGGCTGTGGTCAGCCGGGCCTGGGAGGTATTGGAAGACCTGGAGCAAACGGGAGCGGGCCGTCCAACTTCCAACCGAAAGAGAAAATCGGAACCGGCAGTACAGATGCCCTTGTTTCAACCCGAACAGCCGCTGAGGGACGCGGTCCTTGGGCTGGACGTGGCGAACCTCACGCCGCTGGAGGCGATAAACAAGCTGTACGAGTTGCAGGAACGCGCCAGGGAAGGAGAACAATAGGGTTACAGCTCGGCTGGGAATCGGGCCTATAGGATGCGCGGTGTCACAAGAAAGTCCGGATGATCCGTTTCCTGGCAAAATTTACGTCACTTTACGTTGGTTTGCCCTTAAATTTTGCAGTCCATCGGCTACAATATTTCAAATCCTTGCAGGCTTGCCTGTCCGCTAGGGCGTACAGGCAGTCGGCCAAATCTGGAGGAATTATGAGCAGCGCCGCGACCTTTTACTGGTGGCCCCGTTGATCTTCCTGCCGTAAAGCAAGAGAGTTGCTCTTGCAGAATGGCCTGGAACTGGAGGAAAGGGACTATTTCAAACAGCCCCTGAGCGAGTCGGAACTGCAGGAACTGGCGTCGTTAGCGTCGCCGTCGGAGCTTTTTGCCTGGCGCAGCCCCAGCTTCAAGAAGACGGGGCTGGTTGCGGACGAGGTGTCGGAAACGGAAATGCTAAGGATGATGCTGGAGGAGCCGCGCCTGATTCGTCGTCCCGTAACCAGGGTTGGAGACAAGCTCATTATCGGGTCAAACCAGAAAATCCTGGAACAGGAACTGGCAAACCTGGGGTAGCCGTCCGATGGGACCGAAGGAGTGAAAGGGCACATTTGTTGTGCCCTTTTTCGGTGAAGGCATGGGCCCTGACCGGCGTTCTTTGAGGTTCAGGCATATAACGACTCAGCCTTATTCAGTAGTGGGGTATGCGCTTGAATGTCCCCAGCGCAGGGGGAGGAGTGTAAGGCGACTACACAACAGGGCATTTTTGTGGGTTAGTCTTTGCCACAGAAACGATAATGTTCAAAGTTAACCTTTATTGGTAACCGTAGTGCTATCTCATTAGATAGCTGCCCTCATCGAGAGCGCCTCGGGCTTTTAGAGGCAAAATTGCCAATGTTGGAATTGCAAACATATCATTTCTTGTGATAATCTTTGGGACGATTTACTGCTTGGGGAGGCGGGCGCCACACCATGAAGATCTTCTTCGACGTCGATTACACCATTCTTGGGCTGGACGACACCCTGCGGCCCGGCACCAAGGAAGTATTTCAAAGGCTGCTGGATGACGAGCACGAAATCTACATCTGGTCCGGAATGGGCGAGCGGTGGGAAGTAATAGAAAAGCATGAACTCGGCCACTTTGTCAGCGGAGTTTATGAAAAGCCCACCAATCACTTTCACGAACGACTGGAAGAGCTGAAAATTCCCTTTGAGCCCGAGTTTGTTATCGACGACTATCCTGAAGTAGTCGCAGCTTTTGGCGGCGCATGGGTCCCTCCTTACTTTTTCGCGCGAAACGTGGACCAGCAGATGGACCGCGTTTATCAGATTGTGTGCGATTTCGCCAACGGAGGCACTTCCGAAGACACCCAGTACAAGGCAAAGGGCACCGTTCTTCCCCTCTTCTAACCTCCACACCGGAATTACCGCCGGACGTTATAATTACCTTGGCCCTGTACCTTCAGATACATGTGGCGGCAAGGCAGGTTATCCATGCCCATAAGACAGCTATCCCCCGAACTGGCCGGCAAGATAGCGGCTGGTGAAGTTGTCGAGCGACCGGTTTCCGTGGTAAAGGAACTTGTGGAAAATTCCATAGATGCCGGCGCTACCCGGGTGTCCATTGAAATAACGGGCGGGGGAATAGATCAGGTCCAGATAGCTGACAACGGAGCCGGTATCCCACCCGGGGAAGTGCTGCTGGCCTTTCAGCGTCACGCTACCAGCAAGCTGGACTCCCCCGATTTGCTGGATGCCATTCCTACCCTTGGATTCAGGGGGGAAGCGTTGCCCAGCATAGCCGCGGTATCCCGAATGTCGTTGACTACCAGGGTAGCGGGAGTCGACGAGGGGTACCTGGCGGAATTCAGCTGGGGTCAACTGGAAAAGCAAGGTCCCCAGGGTTGCCCACCAGGTACGACCGTGCGAGTTGATGACCTGTTTGGCAATTTGCCAGCACGGCGAAAGTTCCTCAAGTCGGCTGCCTCCGAATCGGGCCGCATCCATGACCTGATTGTTCGATATGCGCTCGCATACCCCGAAATATCCTTTACTTTGAAGGTCGGGGAACGCACGGCATTGACCTCACCGGGAGACGCCAATGGCGAGAATACTGCGGTGGCAGTTTACGGACCCAGTGTTGCCTCGAACCTTCTGAAGGTCTCTGGCGAGGATCCTGAGACGGGCTACGAGGTTCAGGGGTTCATTGGCAACCCCGGTCTCCACCGCGCGAACCGAACTTACATGACCTTCTTCGTGAATAGACGGTGGATTCAGAGCCGGATGCTGACCTTCGCCCTTGAGGAGGCCTATCAAGGTATGCTTCCCGAAAGGCGTTACCCACTGGCCGCATTAAATCTGGCCGTCCCTTACGAGGATGTGGACGTTAATTCCCACCCAGCCAAGCGGGAAGTCAGGTTTCGCCAGGATGGCAAGGTTTATTCTGCTTTGCAGCGAGCCGTCAGGGCAGCTCTGGTGGAACATTCACCGGTCAGGGGATTTCGTACCTCTCCTGGTGGGCAGAAAATGTCTATTGACCAGGGTTTTGGCTCCCCCGGATTCTTCCGAAGCCCCTTTGATGGGGCCAGCCACTACCCAGCCGGCGGCGCGTCCGGGCTAAAGGCCGGGGTACCGGGGAGTGGCGATGGGGTAGACGGATTTGGACCTGCCGGGGCCGCAATGACTCCCCAGCAGGCCCTCCCCGCATTGCGGGTTGTGGGCCAGGTGAGATTGACCTACATCGTTGCCGAGAGTCCGGACGGCATGTACCTGGTTGACCAGCATGCTGCCCACGAGCGGGTGCTCTTTGACGGCATTGTACGGCAGTCTGCTGAAAGGGAAGTCCAGTCGCAGCCCCTGCTGGCGCCGGTGGATGTTGACCTGACTCCCGGGCAAGTCGCAACCCTGATTGAGCACAGTTCATTCTTGACAGGCTATGGCTTTGACGTGGAGGAATTTGGGGGAAGCGGATACTTGGTGAGGGCTGTGCCGTCGATACTGGTAACCCAGGACCCGGGCAAGTCGTTGGTGGATCTGCTCGACATGGTTGCCCTTGAAGGTGTAATTCAGGACAGGAAGGACACGGTGGCGGCAACCCTGGCTTGCCATAGTGCCATTCGTGCCGGACAGTCAATGACGGAAGCTGAAATGCGGGCCCTGCTGGAGCAACTGGAGGTAACGGATAATCCCCATACGTGCCCCCATGGCAGGCCCACAGTGATCCACTTCAGTTCCTACCACATGGAGCGGGAGTTCGGTCGCCGTTAAACTGCAGACGGCGCCGGTGCGGCGGCGTCCACAACTGGGGAATACCGAGTCAGCTCTGGCGACGGGGGTCTTGCCTGGGGTCCTGGGCAGGATGGAATATTGAGTCAGGGCCGGGAAAGTCGCTAGTAGAATTTTCGGGCTTCCCGCCGAACTTGACCAATCCGGCGGAAACGCCGGCCATCGCGGCAATTCCTACTCCCAGCTTGGCCAAAAAGCTGCGGCGGTTCTCTCCGCCCTTGTTTGCCTCAGACTTCTTGCTTGTCACGTTCAACTCCGGTGTATTCGTGGGGTGAGGTGTGAATGAGCGAGCTTGGTTCGCTCCATTACGTTTTTCGGAATTTCGGTGACATTATAGCAGTACCTACCAACTGACGCATCACCGATGTTCACTTCAGGCCTGGCCCAAATCTTTCATTACCATTCTGGCCACATCCCGACCCATCCTTACCGAATAGTTGGTTCCCCGGTCTTCCGGATAAATCTGGGTGGTGTTGGCGAGGTACAGGTTGCGAATTGGCGTGCGGTGATCCGGAATCTGGCTACCGTAGTTCATGCCAATAATGGGCTGTGCCCCGTCAACCTTGTGGTGGTAGTATTCTCGAATCCACTCTCGCTTGAATTCGGGGTTAAGTTTTTGCAGGTGTGGTATGAAGTCTTCAAGCAGTTCTTCGCCAGACTTGGCGTATAGTTCACTGTCCCTGGGAGTGTAGTTGGTCAGGTAAACGATGTGGTTGCCTCCATAAAGGGATGGATCGATCATATTTGTATGCTCGATAACTCCCACAAAGGGCAGATCCCGATCTGCCACGTTGAGCCAGTACTTGGCAGTTAGGGGCCGATCAAGGGCCAGAATCACCAATACTGCAGACAGGTACCTCACTCCCAGAAGCTTGTCCTCATATTCCTGCGGCAGCGGGGGCACCAGCCGGGTGAAGACGTAGGACGGTGTTGTGGCGATGACAGCATCGTAAGGATTGTTACGGGACTCCTGGCCCTCTAGCTGGGTTTCCAGCCCGGTGGCAACGCCCTGGTCCACCGAAATCCTGTTGACCCGGGCTGACAGATGGACCTTGCCCCCACGATGGGAAACGACTTCCTCCAGGCGGTCGAATACTTCCCCAAAACTGCCCATGGGATAGCCCAGGCGTTCCTTTTGCAGCGTCTTTCCCCGCGATGCCACCCGCAGGTAGATCTTCCCCCACAGCCAGGTCATGCTTATCTGGTCGTAGTATTCGCCGAATTTGCCCCGCAGCATGGGCTCCCAAATGGCCTGGTAAATGTCGCGTCCCAGATTGCGGGTGAGCCATTCCTGGGCCGTGACACCCTCAAACTTTCTCCAGTCCCTGGTCTTCTGAAGGACAAAGGTCAGAAGTCCCAGCCGAATTCTCTGGGCGAGGGTAAGGGGTTTGAACTGCAACAGGTCCATGGGCGTTGCAAAGTCCCAGATCTGACCGCTGTGATAAACGCCCACTTTCGATTCCAGCCAGGCCAGTTTATCTCCCAGTCCCAGTTCGTGAATCAATTCGGTTATTGCAGTGTCGCTGACGAAGAGATGGTGATACCCCCTCTCAAGCCTTCCACCACCAATATCAAAGGTGGAAGCCTGTCCGCCCAGAAAGGGCGCAACTTCGAACACCTCGGCAAAGTGTCCCTGGCCGGTCAGTTCATAGGCGGCGGCCAGCCCGGCGGCGCCACCACCAATTATTCCCACACGCATCAGCCCGGGCCTCCTTGCTGGATTGTCTCCTCCTCAGATTGGGCCCCGTCATTGTCCGGGGTAGTCAACTGCCGGAGGGACAGGTTTTCCCGCCACATTAACGCCAGGCCAGCCAGGTTTACCGGCAGCCAGAGCGCCACCAGATGGACGACCAGGGCGTAGCTGGCAGCCACGGCGCCGCCCACACCCATTACGCCAAGGGTCTGCTGGGCGATAAGCTCAAATGGGCCAATGCCGCCAATGGATATGGGCACGGCAGTGGAAAGGTTTGAGGTGGCCGTGACCAGCAGTATGGCAAGGGCGAAGGCCAGGTGGGAATCAAAGTAATTCTGCAGGCCAAAGGAGTAAGCCACTGTCAGGTAAACTGCAATTTCCCCGGCCCAGACCGGCAGAGAGAGCAAGAACATTGTCACATGTTGACGTGGCGAGTTCAGAATGCTCAGGCCTTGAATGAAGTGGAAGGCCAGCTCGCTGAGTTTGGGTCTTAATCGCTCCGGAAACAATGCAAGTATCCGTTCTATTACCGGCAGGGTGCGGGGATTGGTTGCGATGATGGTAATGGCTGCCAACCCGGCCAGCAGGGCGACCCCTGCGATGGCGGCCAGAACTATTCCCGTACTCCGGTACTTGTCTGCCGCGTCGCCGAAGACACCCAGCAACAGGAGGATAAGGGCAGAAGTGACGCTGATAATGAACAGGGTAATGGCGTCGTAGATCCGTTCCACACCTATCGTAGCCAGCGCGCTGCTGCCGCTGACCTGCTCCCGTTGGGCCAGGTAGTAGGACCGCACCAGTTCTCCGGCCCTGGCCGGAAGCACATTGTTGGCTGCGTACCCAATCACTACAACCGGATACAGCCGCCGGGCTCCAATATCCTGCAAGGGGGATAGAATGTAACGCCACCGGAGGGAGCGAAAATATACTCCAATGAAATAAATGATCACTGCGGGAACGATGTAGAGGTAATTGGCTTCCTTCAGGGCCCGGGCAAGCTCGTCAAGGTCGATAGTCCAGACAAGGAATGCCAGGAATATCGCGCTGACCCCGATTCCGAGCCACAGACGCCAGTTCTTGATTGTCAAACAGTCTGTCCTTTGTCAAAAGGGTCCAGGCGGAGGGTTATTGGCCGTGCTCGGAATTTTCGGATTCCTGGCGCAGGTAAGTATAATACTCCGAGTTGAACCAGTCAGACTCCATATCCCGGGTCAAGAAATACTTCAGGGCTTGGTGCCACTTATCCTTCGAAGTACCTGCTTCACCGAAATACACCAAATCCGCCCTGATTTCATCGATAATTTCCTCGGACTGGCGGTCCTCACCGGGGCGCCGGTAGGTTTCCGGATACCAGAGCAGGTTTCGGCGAGGACCGAACTCATCAAAACCTGTCAGAGAGCCGGCCGGGCGATGATGGGATGCGACCAGCAGGGCCGAACCAGGTGATCCTGCAGCCGGGGCCAGGCAACCGTCCTGGCCACCTTCATCCCGAAAACAGGAGAACTTCGCATAGCCCTCTCTCTCGAGATGGCGTAAGTCCCATTGGATGGGATACCAGGTGTCGTAGTCAATCTGCACCGGCCTGGCAACCAACTGGGAACTGGCGTCGGCAAAGAACTGCTCGTCGAGTTCAGCGAAACTGTCCCGCAAGTTGGCGCTGCCCTGAGCATAGACCAGAATCTCCCGTCGAGAGTCGTCGTAAGTGTAAGCGGCCTGGATAGCGGTCCACGTGGTGAGTATGGCGAGTGAACCGGCAACGCCCAGTCCTGCCAGCGCCGGCCCGTTCAACCTGCCAGACTGGCGGACGGCCCAGGCGCCGGTCAATGCCAGTAGCAAGCACATTATGAGCGTTGTGAAGGCCGCGTAGGGCAAATCTCCCTCAGATTCGGTGAATCTCATGGCAGAATAGAGTCCCAATGCAACGAACAATCCAGGAGCAACAAGGCAAAGGATTGCAGTTGAAGCCATGTCCCGCGAGAACACTCTTCGCCATTGCACCCGGTCAACCAATTCTCCCAGTGCCTTGCCCGCCAGGAGGATGAAGGGCACAGTGATGTTGACCAGCAGCCAGGGCATTTTCTCGCTGGCAATGGTGTAGGCCAGGAGATTTACGCCAGCCCAAAAAGCCAGGGCCATGCCGAAGCGGTCGCGTTTCCTGACGAAATGGATGGCTCCTATAACGCCAAGTACCAGCGGCAAGAACTCGTAAACTGACAGCCCGACGAAATAGTAATACCAGGGCTGGTTGCCCCTGGCGACCTCCTGTTGGGCAATCCAGTAGCCCATACCCTGCCACGCCCCGCTGAACAGTCCCGCAAGATTGGTGAAGAAGGTGGTGTAGAGGGTCGCCCAGATTCCCCAGAAAATGGCGGCGCACGTGAGCCATACTCCTCCGTTCCAGCGAATTCCTGCTGCCAGCGAGACCAGCGTCATTAACAGCAGTATTCCGGCAGCCACAATGATGTTCAGGGGTACGGCATTGCTGCTGCTGTCAACCTGCACCCCATCCGGCAGTACTTGCAGCAAGAGGGCATCAACCTTAAGCACCGGCAGGAAGAGGAGCAAATAGGTCATTGTAAGGGCAAGCGGCGCAAAGACCAGAAGGAAGGTGTTCCTCCAGGGAATCATCAGGTACTTAAACGCTGCGGCGCAAAAGACTGCCAGCAGCAGGGCCAGGAACAGGTCCACTACGGAGCCAATGGGACGGACCAGGACCAAAGCAGTCGCCCAGGCGATGGCCACCGGAATACAAACCGACGCCGCTTTTCCTCTCCACGAAGGCGTTACTCTCCAGGCGACGTAAATGCCTACGGTGACCAGCACCAAGACCGCTACGCCAGGAGGCCAGACGCCCAGCTGAGTCAATGGCAAGGATATGAAAGGAGCTTCCCAGACCGGGGCCCCTACGATTCCTTGGGTGGCGGCGTCCCGGTCCACCAGGGTAAGCCCAAAGCCCTCGTCCAGAGATGCTGCAGCTGAGACCCAATTGAGCCGGGAGGCCAGGCTCGCGGCTATTTCTCTGACCAGTTCAATTCCGGCTGACCACAGGGGTAACGTCAAAGTAACCAGGAGTGCCAGAAAACCTGCGGCAGGATTCAGGCTCTTCAGTGTCAGCCATTCTCTCCATCGGGCGAGCCAACCTCGGCCGCCTTCAAGTTCAGTGGGCGGACTGTCTCCTTCAGGCGTGTCGCCGTCCGCAAGTACTGGTTCAGCAGCAACCAAATTCCTGGCGCCCTTGCGAAAAGAAATGCGCGGCCTGATTGACGTGTCGGCCAGGGCCAGAAGCAGGGCCAGCAACCCGAATATGGCCGCCAGAATGTAGGCGGATTCCTTTGCAGAGAAGGCCAGGGCCAGCACGGCCGAACCCAGAAAGAGATAACGGCGCCTAGGGTTGTGGGCGTAGTGCCACAGCAGGGCGAAAAGGGACACCGCAAACACTGCCATTAGAATGTCGTTGCGGCCGAACCTGCTGAAGTAAAGCAGGGACGGGGACATTGCCAGCAACAGGCCGGTTAGCAGGGCCCCTGATTTGCCCAGCCATTCGCGCAGGAAGTAAGGAAGGCCCACCAGAATTGCTCCAAAGAGCGCATAAGCCATTCGAGCGGCAAAATCGGTGTCTCCAAACAGGCGCAGGAAAGCCGCCACCAGGTCTATCTGGAAGGGTCCGTGCATCCATGGGGAATGAATAAAGCCTTCCAGATTGGAGAGGCGCCAGGAGTAGTAGAGGTGGATCGCTTCGTCGTAGTGCATGGTGCGCTCTGAGAGTTCCCAAAGGCGCAAGAGAAGGGCAAAGACGACCAGCAGGACGAAGACTGCCTGGTACCTGCCCAACGGGGAACCAGTCAGGTAAGCGAAAGCGCGACCCAGCCAGGATCCGCTGAAAGACGGGCCACTGGAAGGGAAGCTTGCAGCAACAGGAACGCCGGATTCCGTCACCTGGTCGGTAGCAGGAGACTGGTTCAAGGGTTGGGACTCCATTGATAAACAGTCACGTCGTCCCGGGTAAAGGCTGGTTCCAATACGTTGCCTGCTGTGGGAGGAAGGTCGATGCCATAGGTGGCCCTTTCGCGATGTCCCATGTAGATGTAGCGGACATCATAACTATCGAGCAACTGGCGCACAATCCGGGCGCTGTCGCTTTGGTATATGGTCGCAATGTCCTCCTCTCGTCCGTCGAAGAGATCGGTGCTGCCCCGCCACTGGTGCTCGTGGCCCTTCCATCCCAATAGGGCTGGCTGGCCCGTGGCTGCCGAGACTCTGGCGTATTCCGAGTAGTCGTTGCCCACCGCCTCGACTATGTTTCCCCGGGGGGCTTTGTCACGCAACCAGAGGATGGCTTCGTATTCGGGTCGATTTTGATCCCTGATGTACCCCAGGCCGTCCAGGGTGTTGTCCTGGAAACTATGGTTCTCCCGCAGCAGGCCTGTCCGGTCCAGGGTAGCGCCAACCGTGTAGTAGGCGCCGACCAGGGCCATTAATACTATTACCGGCGCCCATGACCACCTGACGAGTCTTCCAGCCAGCCGGGTATTGTCATGCCTAGTGCAAAGCAAATAGATGCCGAAGGCGCCTGCTATGCCAAGCAACAACCACGCTTGGTAGTACACCTTGAAAACGGTGTTCATGCGGTTGCCGAAGAAGTCCGCCAGTCTGAACAACTCCGCTCCCGATAGAAGAAAGAAAGCGGCGGCCAATAGCAGCAACGGGAACACGTCATAAGGGCGCCGTCCCCTGCCGGACAAAAGAAGGGCGAGGAAGACCGCCACTCCTGCCACCGCTAATGCGGGAAGGACCGTAAGGGTCCGAACGGTCAGAGTTTCGGCCAGGGTCCCCGCTCCCTGGACAAAAGTACCCCAGGTAAGAGCCAATGCCAGCCACAAAAGGAGCGGGGCAGTCGCCACAATGGACACGGTGACGATTATCGGAGCCTCAAAGGGAATGGGCCGAGGCATTCTCTGAATCTGTTTCCAGAGCAACAACAACCCCAGAAGTGCCGGCAGGCCAATTACTACGAGGAAGTGCACAGGTCTTGTCCCGGGACCCAAGTATGGCAGGATGCCTGATGCCTGAGAGCTGAAGTCCAGGTAGAAGGGGAAATAGAGTAGCACCGCAAGCGCCAGCAAAGGGAGCATGAGAGATGCCGATGACCAGATGGCCCGGCGCAATGCCCGTACCCCGTCCTGAATGTCGAGCCCGGTTTCGGCGGCTAGGGAGGCGCCGGAGTCGTCCCAGGCCCTTGTCAGAGTCACGGCAACAAGGATGGCGGCATATACCGGAAAGTCCCACGAATTTATGAAGGCCAGCCCGCCAAAGCAAAGAGATATGGCGGCCGCCTGCCATCGGTGTGTGTTAAGCCACCCAATCCCAATGGATTCCTCGGTGCGCAGAAGATTTAGCGCAAGGGACAAAGCAAGTATCGCGAAGGGCAGGGCCAGCACGTGGGAATGGAGGTCGCCCAGCAGGAAACTAAAGAAAGGGAACTCGGTGATGGTGTAGTCCAGGCTGACTCCGCCTTCTACCGTGTCGATTACCCTGGTAGCCTTCCACCACCACCAGTTGCTCTCCGGGAATACTCCTCCTGCCGCGTTCCCTCCCAGGTCCTTAATGGCTGCCCATTCCCAGAAACCTTCACCAACCCAGCCCCGCAAACTGAGGAACTCGAGGGCACCAATAAGATTTCCCATCACCACAACCAGGAAGCAGGCGGCAAGCCCGGTCAAGACTCCGGCGCGCAGGCCCGCTCCGGAAAGGCGTACCAGGTTGTAGGTAAGGCCCAGCGCCCCTACGGAAACCAGCGCCGGCAGCGTTGCCAGCGCCAGGTTATAGCCGACATTGGAAGGTATGCCGGCCAGTTTCATGGGCAGCGTCATGATGAGATGGCCGAAGTAGTAATAGCTGATGGAGTGCCCGGCCAGCCACGGATCATCCGGCGGAAAAAAACGGCTTTGCAGAATGCTGGTCAGGAATGCGAAGTCCATCGGCTTTTCGGTGTGGTTGATGGCGGGAACTTCCGAGACTATGTACGCCCAGACCAGGAAGACGCCAAGAAACAGCGCCTCCACCAGGAGGATGAAACGCCAGTTGGTGCGGATGAAGCGTTCCAGAGCAGGCCAGTGCCGATAATAAATCCATCCGAAAGACACCAGTCCTGCCAGCAGGATTCCTGCGATGGTTATGGGAGCATTGGGCACCAGTCCCGTGAGACCCAGAACCCAAAGCAAATACCCTGCCAGCAAAAGGGACAAGGCTTTGGACATGGTGTAGCCCCGGTCCGGGAGCCGGGAAAACAGAAGGAAGGCCAGCGCAAAGCCCAGCAGTCCCATCAACTCTATAACCAGCAGCCAGGCGAGAGTATCAGACATGGGATGCCCCGTTGCGCGCTGGACTATACGCGGGAATCAAGGACCGGGTAGGAGAGGGAAAGGCTGCCTGAAGATGGAAACTCATCGGAGACCAACTATGCTCCGTTTGGCCTCTTGCCTGGTCAGGAAACGGGAGCCAACAGGGATTCCACGAACTGGCTGGCATCAAAGGGAGCGATGTCTTCCAGAGATTCCCCGGTGCCGATGAAAAGGATTGGCACATTCAGTTCCTGTTTAATTGCCAGCACGATTCCGCCACGAGCGGTGCCGTCCAGCTTGGCGAGAAAAATACCGGTGCAGCCTACGGCTTCCGTAAAGGCCTTGGCCTGGGTCAACCCGTTCAGGCCTGTGGTGGCATCCAGGGTCAGCAAAACTTGCTGGGGTGCCTGTGAATCCAACCGATTAATTACCCGGTGGACCTTTTTCAACTCCTCCATCAGGTTGGAGCGGGTGTGAAGTCTCCCGGCGGTGTCCACAATAAGGACATCGGCGCCTCTTGCCTTGCTGGCCTGCCACGCATCGTAGGCCACCGCTCCCGGGTCTGCCCCGGGTTGGTGGCTGATAACTTCTACGCCTGCCCGGTCTCCAAGGATTTCCAGTTGCTCCTCGGCGGCGGCCCGGAAGGTGTCGGCGGCTCCCAGTACGACCTTCTTGCCTTCACGGGTGAAGTGGTGGGCCAGTTTGGCGATGCTGGTGGTCTTGCCAACGCCATTTACCCCCACCATCAAGATTACGTAGGGCACACCACTGGAAGGATGTTCTTCCCAGGTTTCCGCGACGACGCCGGAGGCCAGATTGCCGGCCAGGGTTTCTTTCAGAAGAGCGAATGCGGTTTCAGCGTCGGTTATGCCTTCATTGCGAATCTTGTCCTTAAGTTCGTCCAGGATTTGCAGGGAAGTTTCCACGCCGACGTCGGCGGAAATCAGGATTTCTTCAAGTTCTTCCCAAACCGTTTCATCCAGATCAGAGGAGCGGAGAACGTCAAGAATGCGCCCGAACCAGCGCTCCCTGGTCCGTTTGACGCCGTCGTCGGTTTTTTCCCGGTTATTTTCCCTGTTTCGTTGAAAGAATGAGAGCATTGAGTATCGCTTATGTAGCTTCCTTGTTGATTTAGATGGGCTTGCGCCCGGGCCATTTCAGCACCGTTGGCTTTGCTTCTGTCGCCTTTTGACTGGCTGGATCGAGGCTGACGTGTATCGAGCATCGATTGCCGGTCAAGGGCAATCTGGGCTGCGGCCCGTTCGGCGTCCGCTTTCTTGTTTCCGGTACCCTGACCCAGTATCTCATCATCGACCAGTACCTGGACGGTGAAAACGGGTTGATTATCGGGACCTTCGGTGGAGACCAACTCGTAACGAGGAGTCGTGCGGCCTATGCCCTGAATCAGTTCCTGCAAGCGGGACTTGGGATTGTCAACGGGACGTCCCCGGCGAAAAATGTCGGCCAGATCTGGCTCCAGACTGCGCAGAACAAGATCGCGGGCAGCTTCGTAACCCTGGTCCAGGTAAATGGCGGCAACAATCGACTCGAAGGCTTCTTCCAGGATGGACTCGCGGTCATGGCCGCCGGACTCGACCTCTCCCTTGCCAAGGGCCAGATGCTTGCCGATGGACAGTCTTCGGGCAGCCCTGGCCAGGCTGGGACGGCAAACCAGCGAAGAACGCCCCTTGGTCAATTCCCCTTCGGTTATATGGGGGAGGTTGGCGTAGAGTTCCGTTGAGACGATTAATTCCAGAACCGCATCTCCCAGGAACTCCATTCTTTCATAGGAGTCCAGAGATGATCCGCCGTGTTCGTTGAGATAAGAACGATGAACCAGGGCCTGTCGCAACAGGCCCTGGTTGTTAAAGGTCAAACCAAGGCTGGTTTCCAGGTCTTCGATGGCCAAATCAATACCTGGAATGTGGCCTTAAATGATGCCGTGAGGCCACGGCGGGGACGGGCGTTTCACCTCGCCCACATGCTGTGCGTCGGTAATTACCCGAGTCAGGGACTCGTAGATTTCGCCAGACTGTTCGGCCGGGGGAATATGCATCTTTACGAAGGCCGAACTGCCGTTGGGGAAGACATAAGTCGGGACGCCAAAAGCGCCGTAGGTCTCGACTGCCTCGGTGTGACTTTCGGCAATTTCCCTGAGCAGATCAGGGTCTGCCAGGTCTTCCCGGAAGCGGGCCACATCGATGCCGGAGTTGGCGACCGCTTCTTCCATCACTTCCATCTCGGTCAGGCTGCGCCGCTCTTCGTGGCGCAGTTTGAGGAGGGCGATGAAGAAAGATTCAAAAGCTTCCTTACCCTGACGCTTGGCGGCAAGCCCGCAGCGATGGGCCAGCAGAGTGTTATCCGAGCCATCCAGTGCGCCCGGTTGTTCCCAGAACTTGAAATCTTCGCCCTTGTCGCTGTTTACCTGCTCAAGGGAGAAAGGTTGCCAGTCAACATTGACCTCGTGATCGGTGGTCTCACGTACCTGCGCCAGCCACATGGCAGCGTTATATACGTAGGGTCAACGAAAGTCGTAATAGGTTTTGAAATCGGTCTCGGACATGTCGACACCTCCTGTTCGATTGTCCCGATTCTAGCACATACTCCCTTGCCCGCCAACACTCAAGAACTCAATGCTCGCTGCTCTCAGTAGAAGGGGCAGAACCCGCCTTATGCTATAATTTCACCCGAAATGAACCCTCTTTCGGACGGCCCTCCACCTGCTGCCTTTTCCCACTATCCTATCGAAAGTCTGGTCGATAGAGACAACCTTCCCCTGTACCTGGCGTTAAAGGAACTGGCTTCTGAACGTGATCTTACCGTCTATCTGGTGGGAGGTCCGGTAAGGGACTGGTTGCTGGGCGTTGCCTGCCGAGACCTGGACTTCGTTGTGGAGGGCGACGCCACGGCACTGGGTAGAACCCTGGCCAACCGGGTGGGCGGGCGTGCCATACTGCATAACAGATTCGGTACTGCAACGGTGGAACTGGGAGCAGGGCACATTGACCTGGTAACCGCCAGGAGCGAGGCTTACCCCGTTCCGGGCTCGCTCCCCGACGTGGTACCTTCAACCATAAACGATGACTTGGCGCGGCGGGATTTTACTATCAATGCTATGGCCTTGCCTCTGCGAGGCGGCGACCTGACGCCGGTCGATCAGGCGGGAGGTCAGGAAGACCTGAAACTTGGCCGCATCAGGACAATTCACCCCCAGAGCTTCTCGGATGACCCAACCCGTCTTTTTCGAGCTTTGAGGTACGAGCAGAGGTTGGGGTTCGGGCTGGAGGAGGGGACGGGAGAGCAGTTTCGTGCCGCGGTGGCTGGCAGGTACTGTGACACCGTAAGCGGAGACAGGATCCGTCGGGAACTGGAGAAGTTCCTGGAAGAGATTGACCCCGCCAAGCCGATATTGCGGGCCGTGGAAACGGGGCTGTTGCCCTCGGTTTTTCCGGCTCTGGTACAAAGCGATTATGTTGGCAGGCTGGCGGCGTCATCGATTGACAATCAATTGATGATTTGCTACCCCCTTTCCTGGATTGTGGCCCTGGTTTATCCGCTTTCGTCAGAAGAAGCCGAAGGTTTGATTGGCCGGCTGAACATGCCGGGCGCCTGGGCCAGGGCTGTGCGTGAATCGGTCAAGCTGCACCAACTTGAGACGGCGCTGAGCGGTACGGGGATGGCAGCTTCGGAACTTCACCGATTCCTGGAAGATTTCGAGATTTGGACCATAGGCGCAGTTGCCCGAATTACCGATAGAGCCGTGGTGGCAGGAAATCTGGAACGCTACATTGAGGAGTACCAGGACCTGTCGCCGGCCCTGAACGGAAATGACCTGCTGGCTATGGGAGTACCGCCCGGCCCCGCCGTTGGAAAGGCGCTGGCATCCCTTCGTGACCTGCGAATTGACCGGAAGGTCCTCTCCGAAGAAGAGGAGAGGGAATGGGTCCGGGAACTGTTGGCCGTGGAGAAGTACGGGACCTCCCAGGGGACCTAGAGTGCATGGTCGCCTGGTGGTTTGATGGAGGTAACCTTCAGATGTTGGAAGACCTGGAGAAAGAGTCCTGCGTAATTTGTGAGGATGCCCTTGATGGCATTCACCAGACCTCGTGCCAGATGTGCGGGGGCAAGTTTCATCAACCCTGGAGCCAGGACAGCGATATACCCAGGTGTGGCCGAATCTCCAGTCATGAAGAAGCCCTGGCGATAGTTTACCTTTGCAACGACTGTTACGAAGGCCGCCGACCCTGAAGAGGACTGGTACAGGCTCGGATGCTTAGTTCCAAAGACATATGATGTACCAACTGGGAGACGACACCAGATGAAGGCAGTTTACATAGAAGAGCACGGCGGGACCGAGGCATTGACCTACGGGGAAAGGCCAGAACCTGTTCCCGGCGCAGGGGAAGTGAAGATACGGGTAGGTGCGACGGCGTTGAACCGGCTGGACCTCTACACCCGGGAGGGTGGCCGGGGGCTGCGCCGTGAATTTCCACCGCCGTTGATCCTGGGCGGAGACTGTGCCGGCGACGTGGTGGAAGTTGGCGAGAGTGTCAGAAGTCTCCAGGCTGGCGACCGGGTGGTAGTAAACCCCCGAATCAGTTGCAATCAGTGTTCAGCCTGCATGTCGGGTCGGGATGACCTGTGTCCCAGGTCCAGGTTTATGGGAAGCGCCTCCGACGGCAGCTATGCTGAGTTTGTTACCGTTCCGGCGGTTAACGCCCACAAGATTGCCGACTCGGTTACCTACGAGGCGGCGGCGGCAGTACCCACTACCTTCTTGCCGGTGTGGAACATGATGGTGCGCCGGGCGCAATTGCAGCCATGGGAAACGGTTCTGGTGCTGTCGGCTTCGGCTGGCGTGGGTACGGCGGCGATCCAGGTAGCAAAGAACGTGGTAGGAGCAAGGGTAATCGCTACCACGAGCACGGAGGAGAAGTCAGCCAAGGCCAGGGAACTGGGAGCCGATGAGGTTATCAATTACAGGGACGAAGACGTTACGGAACGGGTAAAGGCGTTGACTGACGGCGCCGGCGCCGATGTACTGGTGGACCATGTAGGAGCCGAATTTTTCTCCAGCGCATTCAACTCCCTGCGCCCCGGAGGCCGCTATACGATTTGTGGCGCCACTACCGGATTAAGGGCAGAACTGCACCTGGGCTTGCTGTTCACCCGACAGATTGAGATTTATGGCACTTTTATGGGCAGCAAGGAAGACATGCGGCAAATTGTCGAGATGCTGAACAAGGGCGTGATCCAGCCGGCCATCCACCAGGTGTTCCCCCTGTCCGATGCCGCCACAGCCCACGCGACGATGGAGGAGACCAATTTCTTTGGCAAGCTGTTGCTGAGGCCGTAGAGGCCTTTACAGCTTCATTCTGCGGGGAATGACGCGTCGGGGTGTGTTCACTTTGAACCTTCGGCAGCCTCAGACTTGTCCTCGCCCTTCCTGCTGCGCTTTTGAAGCCTTCTCCCGTGGAAGAGGTACTGCTGGGCGTAGCCGGCGTACTGGCCAAAGTAGCCTTGTGCCCAGGCCAGCATTTCCCGGTCCGGCGGCGGTTTTTCTCCCGGGAAGTACCATTCGCCCAGAGCGCGGCGAACCCAAACGTCTATGGGGAAGGCCTCCAGTTTTTCCAGCGAAAAAACGGCGATGCAGTCGGCTATCTTGGTACCGATGCCGTAGCACTCCATCAGACGTTCCTTGGCGGGGGGGTAGGGCATTCGGACCAGGGCGTTGAGGTCCAGGGATCCCTCTACAACTTCCCGTGTGGCGCGGTCAACATAGGGCGCTCGAAAGCCCAGCCCCAGTCGGCGCAATTCCATTTCACCCGCTTCCACTAGCTGAACCGGTGTCGGAAATGTGTGCCGGACCTGGCCGTCAAGCTCCACGGGGTTTCCGAAGGCCTTCGCGATGTTTTCCAGTACCTGGTGGATGCGCTGGATGTTTGAGTTGGCCGAACAGATATAGGCCACCATGCATTCCCAGGGTTCCTGTCTTAATACCCTCAACCCTGGGTACTTTTCCACCATTTCCCGAACACGCCAGTCGTGGCTTATGTCCTTCTGGATGGACGGCAGGTCATCGTCAAGCCGGAAATAATGCTGGAGGACGGGGATGACCGAGGACTCGGGCCAGGGAGAAGCGTGGAACTCGACCCGGTTCGTGTCAACCTGCCGCAGGCGGATGAAGTTCCCTCGGACTACTCCTGAGAACCAGGGTTCAGCTTCGGTTCCTTCCAGGCGCCACCTGTGAGCTTGCCCTCCAAGAAGACTGGCATCCATGTCAAGGGAATGGTCAACGAGCAGTTCCACGATCCGCCTCTTCTATCCATTCGGCCGCCTGAATTCCCAGGTTGGAAAGGCTGCTGGGCTTCAGGGTGCAAGGTGGAATGGAGTGCAGGAAGGCCTGCCCATAGTTTCGCCCGGTAATGCGCTTGTCCAGCACCACAATGGCGCCGCTGTCGCCCTTGTTTCTTATCAGGCGTCCCATGCCTTGCCGGAATCGCAGCACCGCCTGGGGTATGGAAAACTCATTGAAGGCATTCTCGTACTGGTCTGACCGGGCCTTAACTACCGGGTCAGTCGGCACCTGGAATGGGAGGCGGGTGATGATTAGGGCCCGCAGTACGCCGCCAGGGAAATCCACGCCTTCCCAGAAGCTGCTGGTCCCCAGGAGGACTGATTTGGGATTCTCAATGAAGCGCCTGCTGACCTGGGTGGGGCCGCCGTCCACGCCCTGGGCCAGCACTTCGATGCCCTGCTGCTCCAGGCGATTGCGTATGCGGTTGGCAACATTGCGCAGCGCCGAATGGGAAGTAAACAAGGCCATGGTACGGCCGGATAAATGCGTGGAAATGTCCACTATCGCCCTGCTTACACCCTCGATGTAGCCCTCTGTTTGCGGCTGGGGCATGTCTTCGGGAACCATGAGCAGGGCAGCCTTTCGATAGTCAAATGGTGAACCCACCAATAGTTCCTGGCTGTCTTCGGGGAGGTCCAGGCGGCGGCGGGAGTAGTCAAAAGTTCCCTGGGCGCTGAGGGTGGCGCTGGTCAGGATTACGCTTTCCTTCTCATCGAACAACTGCTGGCGCAGGGTGGGACCAACTTCCAGTGGCGCAGAGTTCAGGCTGACTTCATCCTTGGACTGGTCCAGTTTCAACCAGTGAATTTGTAGGGGGTCGTCCTTGCTGATAACGGAAGAAAGCTGTTCGCGGACCTTGTCCAGGTTGCCCTGAATGGCGCTGCACTCCGATAGCAAGGAAGTTTGATTGCCTGTGGTTGAAGCACCGGAACCCTCGTCTCCAGAGCCCGGAAATTCGGTCTCGTAGATAAAAGACTGGAGCTTGCCCAGGGCCTGAGAGAGGTTGCTCAATCCCACGTCCACGTTTTCCCAGGAGGTGTTAACCTCGGCCCAGCTTCGCTGGCTGCGTGACCTGGGGGATATCAGGAAGTCCTCGTTATTGCCGTCCTGAGCCCTGAAGAATCGTAGGGTTGCCGCCCACATTTCGCTCCAGTTCTGGCGCAGGCGGGGAACCATTTCATCTGCCTGGGAGACAAGAGCCTCGCCGTTTTGCCTGATGGCATCTTTGAACTCCAGGGAGTTCAGCGTCAGCCTGGTCTCGCGGGCAAGGCGGGAAAGCAGGTCGTTAACCTCGCCAAGTATATCCGGGGTCAATTGAAAGCCGAACTGGCGGGTGGCCTCTTCCTCAAGGTTGTGGGCCTCGTCAATAATAAGGTGCTGGTAGTCGGGAATGATGCTGCCGCCGTAGGCCACGTCAGACAAAAGCAACGCGTGGTTAACCACTACGATGTGGGCTTGCTCCGCGCGCTCCCGGGCGCTGCGCAGGAAGCAGGCCGAACTGTTGCTTCTGAGGCCCGGACATCCGCCCCGTTCCCCGGCGGAAACCTTGTTCCAGGTAAAGTAATCCCTGCCGGACAGGTTGATTTCTGCCCGGTCTCCCTCCACGGTGTCTTGAAGCCAGACCGCCGTCTTGCCAAGCAAGCGGGTATCATCCACCGAGGGCCCATCATTGTTGGCGAGGTAGTTCCAGCGTCGCAGGCAAAGGTAGTTGGAGCGTCCTTTGAGCTGGGTAGCCTTGATGAGGCCCTGCTCCACCAGGCCAGACTCTTCCAGGACCTTTATCACAGCTGGAATGTCCTTGCGCATCAACTGTTCCTGCAGGTTGATGGTGTTGGTGGAGATAACTACCCGCAAGCCCCGGGAAGCGGCGAACAGCGCGGCCGGCAACAGGTAAGCCATGGACTTGCCTACACCGGTGCCTCCTTCCACAATCAGTTTCTCTCCCCCGTACATGGCTCGGGTGACCGAACCCAGCATTTCAACCTGCTGCTCACGGATCTCGAATCCTTCGAAGGTCTTGTCGAAGGGACCTCCGGGACTTAGCAGGCCGGAGACCTTGTCTTCAGTAAGATGGTTCAAGTTTTCGTCGAATCGACGACGCTCCGGACGCCCCAGGCGGGCCGACAGGCGGTTGTAATCAAGCCCGGTCAGACCGAATAGAGGAGGACTCTCGCTGTCCTTGCCGTTAGTTGCAGCATCCGATTCCAGTCCGCCAAGCAGGTTGGCTACGGTCCAGTTGCTGCGATTGGCGAGGTAGAGAAGGTACTTTAGCAGCGCCGGGTCGAGTTTTTGAGCCTCGCGCAGCAGGGTGACAAATAGCTGCCTGGTGGCATCGGCATCATCAATGGCCTGATGTGCGCGTTCGTGTTCCAAACCGAACCGGCGGGCCAAAGACCCGAGGGAATATTCGCTGGTTCGCGGTAAAAGGATGGAAGCCAGGTCCCATGTGTCGTAGCGGGTGTTGTCGAGTTTGAGACCGTGAGTTTCCAGGAAGCGCAGGTCGAAATTCACGTTGTGGCCAATAACGGGGTGGTCGGCCACAAATTCTTCAATTCCCTGGCTTACCGATGAGAAGTGGGGTGCGCGGCTAACCTGTTCGGGGCGAATTCCGGTAAGGCGCTGAATAAAATCCGGTATGGCCCGGCCAGGATTAACGAAGGTTTCAAAGTGTTGGAGAACCGCATCTCCCTGGAACTTGACCGCGCCTACCTGGATGATGCGCTCCCGGTCGGCGTCCAGGCCCGTTGTTTCCAGATCCAGGGCGACAAAGGTCTGGCTCATCACCGGGACGGTTGTGGAAGATTGTTCCAGGGCCATTTAGTCCGACTCGCTATGCGCTGTATATGTTAGTTCGCAAGATTGTAACTTCAGGGGAGCGCCAACCGGGCGAAACTATGGTGGGCCGCCGGGTTGGATGCGAAGAAAAGGATGCGGACAATGACTTAGCCGGTGTATGGACGCAACTGGCCTGCCCTCAGTCCAACTGCGGGGAAATAGTTACCAGAACGGAGGGCGGTCAGGAATTCGGCTTCCGTGCTGATTTCATCGGCGAAGGCAGTAACGTAACGTCCCAGTCCGTGAACGGAATGGGCGTCGCTGCCCCCCGTTACCGGCATCTTCAGCAGGCTGGCCACCTCCATGGCAAAACCGTTCTCCTCGTCCGCCGTACCGCCGTTCACCACCTCAATGGCATTTGCCAGTTTGAAGACCGGGTGGTCCAGCGCTTCCTCCGGGATAACTGGGAGCGGCTCGCCGGGTAAAGACCGGTAGAGGTATGGCCGCTCGCGCATGTGCTTTCCGAGTACCCCCCGGAATGGGTGGGCGCTGACAACAAACCCACCTTCAGCCCGGGCGGCGCGGCAGAGGATATCGGCTTTGTGAAATCCTGATTGGTAGCTGTCCATGCCGAAGGCCAGCATGTGGCCCATGTCGGTGTCCGCTTCCATTGCCCTTACCAGGACTACGTTGTGAAGGCTGGCAAAGCGTTCAAACTCGTGACGGTCCCAGGGACCGCTGTGTTCAGTAATGCAGAGTCCCCGAAGCCCTAGCCGTTCCGCCTCCAGAATGAGGTCCTCGGGGGAAAGGTTACTGTCGGCGCTGCCTTTGGTTGTATGAATGTGGAGGTCAAAAATGCGAGCCATGTTGCCCGATTTTATCGGCGCAGGCTGAAACAGTCAATGACATAATGTCACCGGCTCAGGATTCGTCTGAGAATGAGAGGTGCCTCAGGCAAATGGCCTCCCCGGATTGGAACTGTCAGTTCGACTCACTCGCACGGAGCTACTGAGTAAGGGCAAACCACATCGTGTTTTCCGGCCAATTCCACAATTGATGAGGGCAAGGTATTGATTGCGAGAGGAAATAAATATAAAATCTACATTCGTTTCCCGCTATTCAGGGGATGACTCCCCGGTAATGAAGAGGAGGGCAGGTGATTGAATGTACTAGGTCTGCACCTTTTGTTGGAACTCAAGGAGTGTAACCCTCAACTCCTTGATAACCTGGACCACGTCCGAAATGCACTGTATGGAGCTGCCGAAGGCGTTGGGGCGCATGTAATCGGCGAATCGTTCCATCAGTTCAGTCCACAAGGGGTCACCGGCATATTATCTATCGCCGAATCCCACATATCCATCCACACATGGCCGGAGTATAACTACGCCGCCGCCGATATTTTCACTTGCGGTTCCTCTTTCGAACCCCGAGATGCCGCCAAAGTCCTCATTGAACTGTTTGAGTCCAGTGCGCCTGAGATAAAGGAAATTCGAAGGGGCCTTCTTTCCTTGCCGGTGGGCATTTAAGGAATGAGGTCTTCTTCGGCATAAATGGAAGAACTTACCGGAAAATGGCTGGTCGAAACAGTCTATACCGACCTGGCGGTCATGTTGAGGGTTCAGCAGGTCCTGTTTTCCGGCCGTACTGAATATCAGCACGTTGAAGTCATTGAGTCGGACCTTTTCGGTCGCAGTCTTGTCCTGGATGGGAAAACCCAGTCCACCGAAAGGGACGAGCACGTTTACCACCAGGGTCTGGTCCATCCTGCCATGCTGCTCCACCCCAATCCCGTCAGTGTTTTCATCGGTGGCGGAGGAGAGGGCGGTACGCTGCGTGAGGTCCTTTCTCACAGGTCCGTG
The DNA here is from genome assembly GCA_002238505.1 of SAR202 cluster bacterium bin22. Taxonomy (GTDB): domain Bacteria; phylum Chloroflexota; class Dehalococcoidia; order Lucifugimonadales; family UBA3495; genus Bin22. Next base: position 320,951 of record MPMM01000001.1, read on the forward strand.
GAGCGGGCGGTCATGATTGACCTGGACCAGCAGGTTGTTTCCCTGTGCCGCGAGCATCTGCCGAATCATCACCAGGGCGCTTTTGACGATCCCAGGGTTCAGTTGTTGCACGAGGACGCCCGGGGATACCTGGCGCAGCCTGGCGAAGGTTTTGATGTAATGGTGATGGACCTGGTGGACCCGATGGAAGGCGGGCCAGCCTATTTGCTGTATACCAAAGAGTACTATGAGATTGCCAGGGCGAGGCTAAACCCCGGAGGAATTCTGGTTACCCAGTCGGGGCCCGCTGGTCTGCTAAGCCACCAGGAATGCTTTACCACAATTCACCGGACGTTGTCCGAGACCTTCAAGCACTGCGTGGGATGCCAGTTGCATGTGCCAGCCTTCCAGACCCTGTGGGGGTTCAACATAGCTTCGGATTCGCCCCTGCCATCGCTGGGTGTGAATGAGGTCAACCAGTTGCTGGCGGAGCGGACAGGCCGGGAGCTTGACTTCTACGACGGCGAAACCCACCAGAGCATGTTTAATCTGCCCAAATTCCTCCGTACCGGCATCGCCCAGGAGACCCGAATTAACCTGGACGAATCCCCGGTCTTCATGATCTAGTCAACCTCAGGTCAGGATTGCCTGGCCGCCTTCTCCAGTTCTGGAAATCCGGAAAGCTCAAGAACTTCCCCCGTTGCTTCAAAATGGTCCACCAGGGATCGTATGGCGTCGGGCACCCTCCGGGTGGCTCCGGTATCGGCGTGAAACCCGACATAGACAGCCTCGATGGTAGTGAGGTGGCGGTTCTCGCCCTCCGGGTAGATTTCGACCCTCAGAGTAAGGCTGGTGTTGCCAATGCGTTCTACCCGAGCGTGAAGTTCGAGGACATCGTCCACCCGTGCCGGCGCCTTGAACTCCAGGTCGGCCTTGACCACCGCGCTGTCGAAGTAACCATTCTGGGCAATACGGTAGATGGAGAATCCCAGGTTGCGAAAGTATTCGGACTGGGCAACTTCCAGGTAACCGAGGTAAGCGCCATTAAAGACGATGCCCTGAGCGTCGCACTCCATCCAGCGGACACGGATACTGGTGCTAAACCTGAAATCTGATTTGGGCATTCGCCGTATTCAGTCCATTTGAGGTTAGCCGGCGGACTCGCAGTCGGTTGTGGGCAGGTCGATTATTGATGGATCGTAACCTAACTCAGCGAGGTACTGACGGTCGGCCGTGGAAAGTTCCGCAGTCTCCAGCAGGTCTGGGCGTAGCTTCAGGGTACGCCGCAGTGACTCCCGTCGGCGCCAGCGATCGATTTCGCCGTGGTGCCCGGATCTCAATATTTCGGGCACCGCCATGCCGCGAAATTCGGCGGGACGGGTGTAAAGGGGATGCTGCAGAAACCCGGAGGTAATGGAATCCTCCTGCACATTGTCAGCCGAACCTACCACGTCAGGGACAAATCTGGAAACAGCATCAATCACTACCATTGCGGCCAGTTCCCCGCCGGTAAGGACGTAGTCACCGATGCTGATGTCGTGGGTAGCCAGGCAGGTTCGTACCCGCTCATCAACCCCCGCATAATGGCCGCATATCAGCGCAATACCGGGCGCATCTGCCAGCTCCAATACCAGCTGCTGGTCCAGTTTGCGGCCTTGGGGAGAAAGCAGGACTATGGGCATGGCGGCCCTGGCTTCAGGCGAGTAGGGGGCCAGTGTATCTTCGACGGCATCAAAGACCGGTTCGGGCTTTAGCACCATTCCGGGGCCTCCGCCGAACTGGTAGTCGTCAGCCGTCCCATGAGCATCGTGGGTGTACGACCGGATATCGGTAATCTTCACTGAAATAAGGCCGCGCTGAATGGCCCGTCCCAGCATGCTGTGCCGGACCGGCCCTTCAAAGGCTTCAGGGAATAAGGTCAAAACGTGAAAATTCATGGCCCCGCAAACATACCGGGCCGGCCCGTTAAAGGAGGCCGGCCCGGTTCTAAACGACTTCCGGTTATTGCTACCCGACCGTTTGTACTTCCCGGACCGGAAGGCGGTCCACCGCAGCCTGACCGCCCTTCATCACCATTCTAATGTTCTCAGGGCGGCGAAGCACCTCAATGTCCTTCAGGGGGTCGCCGTCCAGAATCAAGAGGTCGGCGTACTTGCCCTTTGCTACGGTCCCGATATCCTTGCCCATGTCCACGCACTCGGCAGCCCATCCCGTGCATGCCTGAATGGCCTGCATGTTGGACATTCCCTTTTCCACCAAAATCTGGACTTCTCGCGCGTTGTCTCCGTGCACGTAACCTCCGGCGTCGGTGCCGGCAACAACCTTAACACCGGCCGCCAGCGCCTTGTGCATGGTCTCCTTGTGAATATCCAGCAGGGCGCGGGAGCGAGCCTGCATGTGGGGCGCGCTCAAGGTGCCGTGGAATTCATAGATTTCAAAGGTCGGTACCAGGAATATACCCTTGTCGGCCATCATCTTCAGCAGGTCCGGGTCCTCGGCCAAATAGCATCCGTGTTCCACCGAGTGGGCGCCGGCCTCGATGCACATCCTGAGGCCCGGGCCGCCTACAGCGTGGCACATGGTGCGCCTTCCCAGCGCTTTTGATTCATCAATCAACGCTTTTACTTCGTTGGGACCGAAGGCAATGTCCAGGGGGCCGTGTCCGGGGCGGGAACTGGCGCCGCCGGTGGTGGCGAACTTGATGACATCGGCGCCAACCCGGCACATTTCGCGAACCTTCGCCCGCACTGGGTCGTCCCCATCGGCAACTCCGGAGGGGATCATGGGGTCATCGTGAGGAAAGCACTGGCCGGAGGGTGTAACCTTGTCGGCCAGTCCGCCGGTGGGTGAAATTATCGCCACTGAGATTACCAGCCGCGGGCCCGGGTAAAGGCCCTGCTCAACCGCTTGTTTGAAACCAGCATCAAGCCCGCCTCCGTCGCGAACGCAGGTATAGCCTGCTTCCAGAGTCTGCTCCAGGACTTTCGCGGTGCGCAGGTGCTGGAGGGACAAGGGGGCGTCAAAGCCCATACGGCTGGCCAGGCCATAGTCCTTGGAGGCCAGGTGGTCGTGGCAGTCGATCATGCCCGGCATGAGGGTCATGCCGGAAACATCAATGACTTCAGTGTTTTGTGGGAGGGCAACCGTCTGCCGGGGGCCCGATTCAACCACGCGTTCGCCGTCGATCAGCACCGCAGCATCGTTGACTACCGGTCCGCCAGTACCGTCAATCAGATTTGCTCCAACCAGGGCTTTCATTTGCATACCTCCCGTGCCGGATTTGGCTGACGGCGAATCTCTCTACCATAGTGGCTTCTGGAGGTTGAGGAAGTCGGCAGCCCTTTGGATGGGTGTAAAGGTAATGAAGCCCAAATACCTTGTCAAGGATGTAAGTTTGCATCGGAACACTCCCTGATTGATGTTGCAGCCGGGGGTAGGGTCCACAAGATCAAGGGCCTGAGTACAACAAATCAACCCGACTGGAGGGTCTGGGGTGTCGCCGGTGGAAGGCGCAAGCAAAAATGGCAGGAAAGTGTACATAACGCTTAGGGCGGGTTGGGAGCTATTTATCGTAACCTTTAGGCAGCAATATCGAGACTGGCAAGGGGCTTGTAGGAATGGGTTCCATTGGGAGGTGGTGCGGAATGACGACGAGGTTGGGAAATTATTCAGCAGCAATTCGGCCCGTGCAGTTGGCAATTGTGGCACTCGTTCTCGGCCTGCTGGCAGGTTGCGCCTTCCCGTCCTCCGGCAGCAACCAGATTGTGTTCGTTTCTGACACGGATGGCGACCGGGAGATTTACGTGGTCGATGCCGAGTCTGGGGAGTCCTCGCGCCTGACCAATAACAGCGGACCCGACGAGGAACCCCGCTGGTCACCCGACGGCAACCAGATTGCCTACGTTTCCCGGGAATCGGGGGACAAAGAGATCAATGTAATCTCCAGGGAAGGGCAGGACTTGAGACGCCTGACCAACAATCCGGGCCTGGACAGTTCGCCCCGCTGGGCTCCGGACGAACCAATCCTGGCCTATGTTTCGGAATCGGAGGAGGATGGCGGCAGCGGTTCCGAAATATACTCCATAGCTGTGGAGAGCAGAGAGGTCGACCAGGTCACCTTCGACGGCCCCGCCGAGGAACTCGGGGACTGGTCGCCCGACGGCGAGTGGCTAATTTTCTACAATATGGATCCAGCGGAAGAGAGGGGTCTGTGGCTCAGGAATCCCGCTGGGGTAAACCTGGTCCGCTTGACGGAAGAACAGGATTTCCACCCGGTCTGGTCACCCGACGGAAAGTACATTGCCTTTGTGCGCCAGCAGGAGGATGCCAGGGTAATCTACCTGGCCCAGCCATCAGAAGACAACAGTTGGGACCAGGGTGTGGATGAGACTCGCTTGACCCACGGCGGTTTCGACGATTACGCGCCGGCCTGGCATCCCAACAGCAAGACCCTGGCTTTTGTTTCTCACCGGGACGGCAACCCGGAGATCTATACCATGCAGGCCGACGGGGCTAACCAGAGGAGGCTGACCAGCAACAACGCCGATGATGTATCCCCGGTATGGTCTCCCAACGGTAAGCGCCTGGCATTTGTTACCCATCTGTACGGCTCTGCCGATATCCTGGTAATGAATGCCGACGGTTCGGAACAGCGTCGCCTCACCAAGAATGGCGGGGAAGACATCATGCCCGACTGGTAAGGCTTGCCTTAGCCTCTGTAGTTTTCCTGTGCCGAAGGGGAATGGCAAAAAGAGGACCGGAAGTCTTGACAGGGAGTGAGCCCATCGCCACTCCCTGTTTTCCGTTTAGTCGTGCCTCGCTTGCGAGCGAAAAAGCTTTCTACCTCTTTCGACAACCCGTTTGCCCGGTGCTAAACTCCACTTAGGTTCAGGCTAATCTCCTTGCGACACTGGATATGTATTTTCCCACCGGAAGGCTCTGATGGAATATGGGGATATTGCGCCGATCATGGGCCGACTCTGGTCACCCCTGGCTGCTGTAACCAGCCAGTGGGGAGGAAAGGTCAACGCCCAGATTGCCGTGGCCATTTCTGCCGCATCGATAGTTCCCGAGCGACCGAGGGTGCTGGTCCAGATATACAAGGGCAATTACAGCCACCGGCTTATTGCCAGGAGCGGGGCGTTTGCCCTCAACTTTATAACCAGCGAGCAGCTTCACCTTATCAGGGACTTTGGCCTGGTTTCCGGAATTGACCGGGATAAGATGGTCGGGGTTGAGCATTCAATCGGAATTACCGGGACCCCTCTGCTTGCAGGGTGCGCCGGATTTCTTGAGTGCCAGGTGATTAATGCCATGGACGGCGGCGACATGACCTGCTTCCTGGCGGATGTAGTAAACGGCTATTCCGACCGGGAAATCCTGCCGATTTCCTGGCGAGATGCCCGCCGCTTGATTCCGCAAGAGTGGAACGACGCCTGGAATTCCAAAATTGCAAGAGAGATCGATATCTCCCTTGACCAGATGGACCGCATAGATTTTTCACCGTGGACGCCTTTCGCAGGAAAATGAAGCGTCCAAGGGGGCACAATTGGACAGCGAGATAGAAGAGGTTATTGTCAGGCTACACGGAACACCCCATAAATCGGTGCTTGCGGTGGCTGGAGCCGGCAGCGGGGCCATGTCTTGGCTGCTGGGTGTTTCCGGCGCGTCGAGGACTCTGCTGGAAACTTTGGTTCCCTACGGACGCCTGTCCATGATTGATCTGGTGGGGCAAGAGCCAACCCAGTACGTTTCACCGGAGAACGCAGTGAACATGGCCAGGGCCACCTACCGGCGAGGGATAACGCTGCTCGAGGATGACTCGCCAGTAGTTGGGGTGGCCTGTACCGCTACCATTGCTACCGACCGGCCCAAGCGTGGGGACCACCGGGCCTGCATAGCCACCTGGGATGAATCCGGAACTACCAGCTACAACCTGAAGCTGGACAAGGGGAAACGGGACCGGATCGGTGAAGAAGAGGTGGTGAGCAGGCTGTTGATTCAGGTCATGGCCCAGGCTTACGGCGTCGAGGCAGACATCGATATTGGGTTCACTGACGCAGAGAATCCAGTCGTGGAGTCCTTCGCCCACCCCAACCCCATCCAGCAACTGCTTTCGGGCGACACTGACATGGTAATGATTGACAACACGGGCGGCATAGCAGCTGCAGATGGCAAGAGTGACGGCCCCATTGCAGTTTTGCCAGGTTCCTTTAATCCGCTCCACGAAGGTCACATTCGGATGGCTGAGGTCGCCAGGCAATTGACCGGTCTGGAAGTGGTGTACGAGTTGGCGGTGCTGAACGTGGACAAGCCGCCCCTGGAGGAATCCGAGATTCGGCGGCGCCTGGAGGGTGTAAGGGGTTTGGGGAAAGTGGCATTGACCCGAACGCCCACCTTCTGGCGCAAGTCAGAGATCTTTCCGGGGAGTGTTTTTGTCATCGGCTGGGACACGATGATTCGCCTGATTGACCCCAGGTACTACGGCGATTCTGAAACGACAATGTTGACTGCGCTAGCGGAAATATGGGCCAGGGGCTGCCGGTTCCTGGTGGCGGGCCGGCAGGTGGATGGTTCATTCCGAACCCTGGACCAGATTCCCGTTCCTCAAGGGTTCCAGCCGCTGTTCCAGGCAATTCCAGAGGCTCAATTTCGAGCCGACATTTCCTCGACGGAACTGAGGGAAAGGGGTTAGGAAAGTTCCGTATCGCATTGGAAGAACTGGCAGACGCTCAGCCAGGAGTGGTCTTTAGGCGAGAGTTTATTTGTTCTCCATGTGCGGATTAGCCTTTACGGGCAGATACCCCAGGCAGGTTTTATTGGTAGCTCCAAATTGACACCCCCAAAGCCGGGTGATATTATCTTTTCGGCTTTGAATCGGTGAATTCGTTACCTGGCGGTAGGGAAGTGCCTTTCGACCCCAACATTTATGCCAGCAACTGGACGATGGTTGCCCTTTCGGGCATCGTGGCATTGGCAGCCATCGGTGGCATGTTCTTCGCCAGTCGTGTCCTCTCCTCTCGGCGACCTTCCGCAGCCAAGCTGAGTACTTATGAGTGCGGTATTGAACCGGCCCGTTTTAGCTGGTCCAATATCAACCTTCGTTTCTACATCTTCGCAATCCTTTTCCTTATTTTTGATGTAGAAGCGGTGTTCCTGTTCCCTTGGGCGGTTGTCTTTTTGGAACAGCGGGACCTTGGCAACTCCATTCCCTTCTATGCCATGGTGCTGTTCCTGGGCGTGTTGTTCTTTGCCATAATCTACGGCTGGAAGAAAGGGGTCCTTGAATGGCAGAAATAATCCTGGGACCCGGAAATCAGCCTGCCCCCAGCCTGTTGACACAGGCAACGGCGGGGAAGGTACCGGGCGTGGTTACTACCACCAGTGAGCAGCTTTTCGGCATGGCCCGCAAATCATCCCTATGGATGTTGAGTTTTGGGCTGGCCTGCTGCGCCATCGAGATGATTTCCACCTACATGGCCCACCACGACTTTGACCGTTTTGGCGTAGTCACCTGGCCATCACCCCGCCAATCGGACGTGATGATTGTGGCGGGTACTGTGGTCAAGAAGATGGCTGAGCCTATCAAGCTGCTTTACGAACAGATGCCCGACCCCAAGTGGGTTATCGCCATGGGCAGTTGTGCCACCAATGGCGGACCCTACTACCGGTCGTATTCGGTGGTAATGGGAGTTGACCACATAATCCCCGTGGACGTTTATGTGCCAGGTTGTCCGCCCCGTCCGGAGGCCCTCTTGTTTGGTATCCTGAAGCTTCAGGAAAAAATCATGCAGGACGCCAAGAACAGTGGCCGCTAACCGCCACGCCGCCCACGACGCTGAGGCCGAACCCGAACAGCCGGACTATTCGGTTCTCACGGACACCGGTTTGAAGACCCTGGAAGACGCTGAAAACCTCTTCAGCGATTTCAGCCCTGAACGGGGTCTTCTTTTCGACCTTCCCCAGATTACTGTTGATGCCTCCGGTATCGAGCAAGTATGCCGGCTGGCCAAGACCGAACCTTCCCTTGACCTTAAGATGCTCCACTGCCTCTCTTGCGTTGATTACGAGGAGCATTTCCAGTTGGTTTACTTCCTGCACTCTCTGGACCGGGAGCAAATGCTGGTAATCAAGACCAACGTACCTTACGAGAATCCGGTACTGCCTTCGGTTGCGGGAGTGTGGGCTGCCGCCGAGTGGTACGAGCGGGAGGCCAGCGACCTGTTTGGCGTGACCTTTGAAGGCAATCCGGACTCTTCGCCCTTGCTGCTGTATGAAGGATTTGGCGGTCACCCGGGCCGAAAGAGCTACCCCTTCTACGAGTACCGGGAGTTTTAGGTAGATGGAACCTACCGTCCTGACAGCGAAGGTAGTGTGGCAGGACGGCAGGTATTTGGCTGCGATAGAGGCCCTGGGGCTGGAAGGGGAAGGAGAAACCATCGAGGCCGCGCAAGACGAACTGATTAACCAGGTGCGGTACTGGATTGAAGTGCAGGATGCAAAAAGCATTCTTGAGGAATCTCTGGCCAGCGCCGGTTTTCCTGGGGTTGAAGAGGACACCGAACTTCAACTGGAATTCGTTGAATAGAACAGGACATTATGCCGGAGTCTTTCCTTAGCAGAATGTTCCCCGGCGTGACCTAGTGGATAAGATCGTTTACCAAATCGAAGAGACTAGGGAAGGCAGTCACTATATGGCCTATTGTCCCGAATTGGTGATAACCGGTTTCGGTGACACGGCAGACGAAGCCCGCGACTCCCTTAGGAGCGAGATTGCTTCGTACCTGGAAGATTGCGAGGAACTGGGAATCCTGGACGACGTGCTGATTGATGCTGGCTTCTATGACAACGATGAAGTTTGGATGAGCAGCCTGGTCACTCCACCCAACGAACCCAGGATCGAGTTTCTCTAGTCAGAAGTTCACAGCTGAAAGGAAGATGGCAGAAAACCAGACAAGTTTAGCAGCCCAGGCTCCAATGAATGCCGAACCCGTTGAGATGCTTCTCAACATGGGGCCGCAGCATCCGTCGACCCACGGCGTGTTCCGCATGGTGCTTTGGGTTGATGGTGAAAAGATAGTCGACGTGGAGCCCCACATTGGCTACTTGCACCGTGGTTCGGAGAAACTGTGCGAAGGTGAACAGTATCATCAGATCATCACCCTGTTCGACCGGATGGACTACGTCGCCAACTTCAACAACGAACTGGTTTATTGTCAGGCCGTAGAAAAGCTGATGGGGCTGGCGGTCCCTGAGCGGGCAGAGTACGTCCGGGTCATCCTGTGCGAATTGAATCGCATCGCCAGTCACCTGCTGTACGTGGGTACCATCGGCCTGGACGCCGGCGCTATGACGCCCACCATGTTCGCATTCCGGGGTCGGGAGAGAATCCAGTCCTTGTTCGAGGCTATTTCCGGCGCCCGCATGATGCACAACTACTTCCGCATCGGGGGCGTTAAGGAAGACCTGCCAGACAATTTTGAGCAAATGATCTCTGACCTGCTTCCTCAATTGAAGGAGGATGTGGAGGAGAGCGACCGTATCCTGACATTCAACGAGATTTTCCTGATTCGCCTGAAGGATGTAGGGGGGATTTCCGCCGAAGAGGCTATTGACTTTGGGTTTACTGGTCCGTGTCTGCGGGGTTGCGGCGTTGAGTATGACGTCCGCAAAGCCCAGCCTTATTCGGTTTACGACCGTTTTGATTTTGATATTCCGGTGGGACTGGATGGTGACTGCTGGGACCGGCACTGGGTGCGAATCCAGGAAATGTACGAGTCCTTGAAGATTATCGAGCAGGCTCTGCAGCAGATCCCCGGCGGGGAAGTAGTTTCGTCCCTGGGACGGCGTCTGATTCGCCCCCCCGCTGGCGAGGTATATGTACGGGCAGAAAATCCCCGTGGAGAGTTAGGAGTTCACCTGATCAGCAACGGTACGGACCGGCCTTACCGACTGAAGGTACGGCCACCATCGTTTTGCAATTTGTCAGCTATCAAGCGACTGCTGGCGGAATCCTGGATTGCCGACTCGGTGGTAATCCTGGGGTCCCTGGATATTGTCCTGGGGGAGGTGGACCGGTGATGCCTGTCGCCGTGCCTTTCCTGGCCGTGACCATCCTTGAAGTGGTCTGGATGGTGGTTGCCCTTCTGGCAATGTTTACCGGATTGTCAGTGGTGGTATTGTCACTGACATGGCTGGAGCGGAAGGCCCTGGGTCGTCTTCAGCAGCGGTTGGGCCCCACGCGGACCGGCCTGTTCGGTCTGATGCAGCCCGTGGCGGACGCCGTCAAGCTCATCCTCAAAGAGGACATTATCCCCAACTCGTCGGACCGGGCAATATTCTGGGCAGCGCCCGTAATAGTTGTCCTCTCAGCATTCATGATCTGGGTCACCATTCCTGCGGCCGAAGGCCTGGTGTTGCGAAACCTGGAACTGGGACTTTTCTACATTACGGCCTTCGCTGTAGTTGGCATACTTGGACTGGTCCTGGCCGGGTGGGGTTCGGCAAATAAGTATGGCGTGCTCGGGGGTCTTCGCTCAGCCGCCCAGCTTATCAGTTATGAAATTCCGATAATTATGGTTGTTGTGGCAGTGGGAATGATGGCGCAGTCCCTTGACTTGAGGGTGATAGTGGCCAGCCAGGAGCAGATACCCTACGCCGTATTGCTGCCCCTGGGCCTGGTCGTGTTCTTCATCGCCGGCCTCGCCGAAGTGGGAAGGACGCCCTTCGACATCTACCACGCTGAATCTGAGGTGGTAGGTGGGCCCTTTGTGGAATATAGCGGCGCTCACTGGTCCGTGTTTTTCCTGGCGGAGTACATTAACACTTTTGCGATAGCAGCCCTGGTTACCTTGCTCTTCCTGGGCGGCTGGTCCTGGCCCTGGGGATCGGCTGCGTTGTCCTGGTTGCCTTCGCTGCCGGATATTGCCTGGCTGGGCCCCCTGCTGCACCTGGTATGGTTCCTGTTCAAGGTTTACGCAGTAATCCTGGTGGTCTTCTGGATAAGGGGCACGTTCCCCAGATTGCGGATTGACCAGCTCATGGCATTTGCCTGGAAGGTGATGGTGCCCCTGTCATTCTTTGCCATTGTTATTACTGCGGTCTATCTCTTTTACGATTGGCCTGCCTGGACCCTTACCCTTATGTCGTTGACCGGCCTTGTGGTTGTGGGCTACATTGTCTATCGGAAGATGATGGAGCCGGCCCGAAGGATTGCGGAAGTTAAGGCGCGGCAGGCTGCCCAGGCGGCTCAGCGTCAAGCTTCCCGTCAGACCGGCTAGCGTCGCCAGGAGTTAGGATATGCTGAACAGCGTCAAGGGAATGATGTTAACCCTGGCATCCACATTCCAGGGACTGAAAAAGCCGGTTACCCGCGAGTATCCGAAGCAGCCTACGCCGGTTCAGCCTCGATTCATGGGGTTTCCCGCGCTGACCTGGGACAGTGGCGTGGGTGAACCCTTCTGCACGGGTTGCATGGTCTGCATACGAAACTGCCCCACCCAGTGCATGTCTGCCAGCATGATGGACAACCCCCTGAATGAGGAGGGGCAGAGCCATCGCCGGAAGATAGTTGACTACTTCGAAATTAACCTTAACCGTTGTATACTTTGCGGGATTTGCGTTGAAGTCTGCAATTTCGATGCCATAGTAATGAGCCACGAGCACGAAATGAGCACCTACGAACGAAATGGAGATCGGGTTGCGCTGCCCGGCTTGCTGGATATCGGCAAGAAGTACCAGCAGGAGACGGCCTGGATTCCTCCTACCGTTCTGGCCAAGGCAAAGAAGGATGCAGAGGACGCCGCCAAGGCCGCCGCGGCGGAAGCAGCCGAACCCGCCGCTGCGACCCAGGAGGCAGACTAGCCCGGTCGATGGGACTATCCCAATGAAGCGGCCAGGATTAGTCCGTAGCATTAGAGGTAAGGGATATTCCAAGGCGAGAGGATGAGCGCAATCTGAAATTGTCAGGTAAGCACCCAGCTTACTGCACATGTAAGCAGTGTACCGACAGTTATCTGAAAAAACGCAAACTCAAGCCCTCGCGAAATGAAAGGTTGGCAGGAGAGAAGGCAAAGGCCCACCCCCGAGGTTGCAATTGCGCCACTTGTTTGCTGATAGCCTCGGTAGGAGAGTTGCCTGACCTGCCTGGAAAGAAAGAGAGTTTTCTTAAGCGTTTGCTGAGGTCGTTCCGCTGATTACGGAGTCGGCGACACAACAAATTGCGGTTTACCAGGGTTTCAATCGGATCTTCCAAAACAATTGATGGCTTTCATTCTTATGAACAAATATTCTGCCCCGCGCCGTTCCAGCAGGGGCCGATAAAAGTGTCCTGGTTCCTCTTCATCATATTGGCCGTTTTCACGCTGGGCGGTGGCTTGGGGGTGGTAGTTACCCGCAATGTGGTTCACGCCGCTCTGTTCCTGCTGGTCTCGCTGGTTGCCGTAGCTGGCCTTTACCTCATTCTGTTTGCTGAATTCCTGGCGCTCGTGCAGGTGCTGATTTATGGCGGCGCCATCATCATAGTGTTGATATTCGCCATAATGCTCACCCGCACTGCTGAGTACCCGTATATCTCCGACAACAGGCAGTGGCCCCTGGCTGCCGTAGCTGCCGCTGCCGTGGGTGTGGTGCTGGGCGCGGCCTTCCTGGATAACAATCATCTCCAGACTGCTCCCAACAGTCCTGCCTTCGCGGATCTGGCGAACTCCCTCTTTACTACCTGGGCCATTCCCTTTGAGGTGGCATCCCTGGTCCTGTTGGTAGCGTTGATTGGCGCGATTATTATCGCCCGTGCCGGGGAGGATAACAGTTAGCTTATGGTCCCCTTGGTAGCATTCCAGTTGTTGAGTGCGGCTCTGTTCGCTATAGGAATCTATGGCGTGATGGCCAGGCGCAGCGCAGTGCTGATTGTCATGTCCATTGAGTTGATGCTTAATGCCGTCAACATCAACCTGATTGCCGCCGCATCTCATCTGGACGGTTCCGGACGGTGGGCGAACTTTGATGGACAGATTATCGCTATCTTCATCATTACAGTGGCCGCCGCGGAAGTGGGTCTGGCAATGGCGATAATCCTTCGAATGTACCGGAATCGGTCCACCGTCAACGTGGACGAAATCAACTTGATGAAATGGTAAGGCCAACCAATTTGCTAAACCTTGGCAAGAAATCTTGCGGAGCGATGAATTTCGACTGGGAGGTCCAACCCTGATATGGTTTGGGCTTGGCTAATACCGGTCATTAGCTTCGCAGTGGTGCCCCTGATTATCCTTTTCGGGAAACGACTCCCGGGAAAGGGTTCCCCGCTGGCTATCCTGGCAATTCTGGCCGGATTTGCAATATTCTGGGTGGTGTTTGCAGGCTTTCTGTCCGCCGGCCCGGAAACTGAAGGGTGCGACATAGGTGTCGGCACCAAGGTTCTCACCTGCAACTTCCAGATTACCTGGTTTGAGGCAGGGATACCGGGAGCAGACACCAGTGGCTTCGACCGCATTGAAATAGCATGGGGAATAACCATTGACCCGCTGACGGTGTCCATGCTGGGTCTGGCTACATTTGTGGCATTGATGGTGCAGATTTACTCCCTGGGCTACATGCACGGCGACCCCCGTATGGACTGGTACTATGCCTTCCATGCCCTGTTTATTGCCTCGATGCTCACCCTGGTGTTGGCCGACAACTTCCTTCTGCTCTACGTGGCCTGGGAGTTGGTGGGCCTCTGCTCCTACCTGCTGATTGGATTCTGGCACGAACGGCCCGAACCTAGAGAGGCTGCCAAGAAGGCGTTCATTGTCACTCGCATCGGCGACGTGGGACTGCTGGTGGGCATCCTGCTTTTGTGGAGTCACGTCGGCAGTTTCAGTATGTCCGAGACATTTGCGGCCGTGGCGGGCGGCGAGCTGAGCGATGGAGTTGTGACGGCATCCGCCCTGTTGCTCTTCCTCGGAGCCATGGGCAAGTCGGCCCAGTTCCCGTTCCACGTGTGGCTGCCCGACGCCATGGAGGGTCCCACTCCCGTAAGCGCGCTGATTCACGCGGCGACAATGGTGGCAGCCGGAGTTTACCTGGTGGCCCGTGCTTTTCCGATTTTCAGCGCTTCGGACACGGCCATGCTGGTGGTGGCCACCGTTGGCCTGATAACCGCCCTGGGAGCCGCAACAATAGCGCTGGTCGCTACGGATCTGAAACGCATTCTGGCCTATTCCACCATCAGCCATCTGGGCCTGATGATGCTGTCCCTGGGCGCAGCAGGGTACACGGCTGCTATTTTCCATCTGTTGGCCCATGGGTTTGCCAAGGCCCTTTTGTTCCTGGGTGCCGGCAGCGTCATGCACAGCACCGAGGAACTGGACGTTCGGAAGATGGGTGGCCTGCGAAAGGTAATGCCGGTTACTGCCATTTTGTTCTCAATTGGCGCGCTGTCTCTGGGTGGCATTCCCATCCTTGCGGGCTTTTGGAGTAAGGACGAGATCCTGATTGCCGTCAATAATCATCTTAATCCGGTGTTCATTGTTCTGACCTTGCTGACTGCTTTCCTCAGCGCCCTGTATATGGCGCGGGCAATGTTCATCGTGTTTTATGGGAGATTTGCGGAACAATTTGAGCACGTTCACGACGCCCCGCCCACCATGTCCATCACCATGGGACTGCTGGCGGTATTTGCTGTCCTTTTCGGCCTGGTAGCCCTTAACTGGCCGGGCGCATTTGACGGCATTGGCTACTTCATCATTTATGAGAAGGGCCATGGGCTTGAGTTCGTAATCTGGCTGGCAGCCGTGTCCACAGTTTTGGCGATTGGGGCCTTCATCTACGGCTATCTTGCGTATGCCAGGAAGAGCGTAAACCTGGAAGGGGCGCGTCGGAAATTCGCCTGGCCGCTGAAGGTGGCCGAGGGCAAATACTACGTTGACGAACTGTACCAGTGGACAATAGACCGGGTAGTAATGTCGCTTTCCCGATTTGTGGCTTGGGTGGATCGCGCCCTGGTAAACGATGTGGGTATTAACGGTCCGGGGGACGTGACCAGGGGCCTGGGAGAGAAGCTGAAGTATCACGTGACCGGGTACGTCTATAGCTATGTGCTGGTCATGGCTTTGGGGTTGGTGGGATTAGCCATCTTCTGGTGGCTGGTTTCCAGGTAATCGGGATTTTTTGCACCTATGAACAGTTTTGACCAATCGGCGTTGTTGTTGACGATATTAGTGCCGCTGGCCGGCGCTGTATTGTCCATGTTCCTGCCCAGGAACCGCCCAAATGACGCCTGGTATTTCGCCATCTTTGTATCGGCGATTACTCTGATTATTTCCGTCGTTCTGTTTGTCGGCTACGACTTTGCGGCCGGCGGCTACCAGTTCATCCGGATTTATGAGTGGCTGGACGAGCCCCTGAACATTGACCTGCACCTGGCAATGGACGGCATCGCCGCTACTCTGGTGTTGCTCAACGGCATTGTGTTGTTTGGCGCGGTCCTCATATCCCAGACCATCAAACACAGGACACGGGACTTCTTTGTCCTCCTGCTGGCCCTGGGCTCCGGAGTGTTCGGAGTGTTCGTAGTCCAGGATCTGTTCTTCCTGTTTTTCTTCTACGAGCTGGCAGTTTTGCCCATGTACCTCCTCATCGGCGTTTGGGGGAGCAGCACGATTTTCGAGGCGGACCGGCAGCGACTGTGGGGAATTCCGCTACCGTTTGACCTTGGTTCTTATAACCGGCCCAAGGAATACGGGGCAATGAAGCTGATGCTGGTGCTGGTGGGCGGCAGCGTACTGATCTGGGTGGGCATTCTGGCCCTGTACGTTGCTTCGGACCAGGCCGGTAGTCCTACTTTCTCGATGGTTGCGTTGGGAGAACTTGCGAAGAATGGCGCATTCAGCCCAACTTTCCAGAACTGGGTCTTCCCCCTGTTCATGATCGGCTTTGGCGTTCTGGCCGGCCTTTGGCCCTTCCATACCTGGTCCCCCGATGGCCACGTGGCCGCTCCTACGGGAGTCAGCATGCTCCACGCCGGGGTGCTGATGAAGCTGGGCGCCTTCGGCATTATTCGGGTGGGAATGGTACTGCTTCCCGAGGGCGCAGAGGCTTGGATGCCGGTGCTGATCGTGCTGGGAACAGTAAATGTGGTGTATGGCGCTATCTCCGCCATGTCCCAACGTGACCTGAAGTACATTATTGGGTACTCAAGCGTGAGCCACATGGGGTATGTCATTATGGGCATTGCCACACTGCACCCGGTGGGCTTAACCGGGGCAGTGCTCCAGATGTTTTCCCACGGCATTATGACGGCCCTTATGTTCGCCATGGTAGGAGCAATTTACGAACGGACCCACGTCCGTGACATCACCATTTTGAATGGCCTGATGAAGCGAATGGGATTTGCCAGCTTCTTCTTCGCGATAGCCGGCTTGGCTTCCCTGGGATTGCCGGGGTTAAGTGGCTTCGTGGCCGAATTTATGGTATTCACCGGGGCGTTCAAGACTTATTTGCCGCTGGCCGTTCTCGCGGTGATTGGCGCAGCCCTGACTGCCATATACATTCTCAGGCTGCTGGCTCGAACCTTCTTTGGCGAGGCAGACCCTCGCTGGGAGGGTCTGACCGACGCCAGTCCCGTGGAGAAGACGGTTGGCGCCGCCTTCGTGTTGATATTGTTGTTCGTCGGCATATGGCCGGCTCCTTTCACCCGCGTGATTAACGTGGGTGTAGATTCGGTAATGAGCCTGTTTTAGGTGTTTTCCTTAGTTCGTTTTGAGTACTGAAAACCTGACTGCCAACCTTTACCTGCTTACGCCAGAGTTTGTTCTGGCGGGGTTTGCGTTGCTGGTGTTTGTCCTGGACCTGTTTATGCCGGACGAACGCAAAGACCTGCTGGGCTGGCTGTCGGTATTGGGATTAATCGGGATTGCAATCCTCTCCATCGCAATGCTGGTTGGAGTGGACGAATCGCTCTACAACGGCCTGCTGGCGGTGGACGAATACGCCCTTTTCTTTAAGGTATTTTTCATCGGTATCGGGGTCTTCATAATCCTGAGCTCCATTGACTATGTAAGGCAGCATCTGAACCATCCCGGTGAGTTCTACGGTCTGTTGCTGTTTTCCATTCTGGGCATGAATCTGATGGCCATGTCCAGGGAGTTGCTTACCGCCTATATTTCCCTGGAATTGCTGAGCTTCAGCCTCTATGTGATGGTGGCCTACGCCCTGGGCAGCCCCAGGTCGAACGAGGCCAGCCTGAAGTACATCATTGTCGGCTCAGTATCGTCAGCGATCCTGCTCTACGGCATTAGTATGGTGTACAGCACTCTGGGCGTTACCAGGTTTGGCGACATCAGCGAGGAGTTGAAGGCTGCTACCGACGTGAGCCCAGCGCTGTGGGCAGGTCTGGCATTGATCGTCGCCGGGCTGGGCTTCAAGCTGGCGGCGGTGCCCTTCCACATGTGGGCCCCCGACGTTTACGAGGGTGCGCCTCTGCCCGTTACCGCTTACCTGGCCATTGCGTCCAAGGCGGCAGCATTCGCCCTCGTCATTAGGCTGCTGGCCGAGGCTTTTGTTCCAGTCGCGGATCGTTGGGACCAGTGGCAGATAATTCTGGTGGTGCTGGCGGCCTTGTCGATGCTGGTGGGCAACCTGGTGGCCCTGGCCCAGCGTAATCTGAAGCGGCTGATGGCGTACTCCAGCGTTGGCCACGTTGGTTACATTCTTGCCGGCGTTGCTGTTCTTTCTACCGACTCGCTGCTCGGAGCTAACGGGGTTATTTTCTACCTGGTGGGTTACTCGGTAACGAGCATGGTGGTATTCGCCGCCTTGATTGCCTTCTTCAACGCCACCGGACAGGAGGAGATTGCGGACCTGGCCGGCCTGGCGGACCGGCAGCCCTTCCTGGCCATGGCGATTGCAATTGGCCTGTTTTCGCTGAGCGGCCTGCCCATATTTGTCGGCTTTACCATGAAGTTCTACCTGTTTACGGCCGTTGCTAATGAAGGGTTCCTCTGGGTGGCTGGCCTTGCTATTCTGACCAGCCTGATTTCCCTCTATTACTATCTGCAAGTGATCAGGCAAATGTACATCCAGCCGGCGTTGGCTGCTTCTAATGAAGGCGACGATCACGGTTCCCATGTGGATGCGGAAGACGAGGCCGGAGGAAGCGGCGATAACGAGGACGACCACACCCACACGCCGGCCCACCACGACCCTGCCTCCGATTACGTGGCCCTGCCCAGGCCTTCAGCGGCCTTGATTGCGGTGGTATTTCTTGGCCTGGTAGCCACTGTTGGCCTGGGGGTGTACCCCGCCCCCT
Source organism: SAR202 cluster bacterium bin22 (assembly GCA_002238505.1). GTDB lineage: Bacteria > Chloroflexota > Dehalococcoidia > Lucifugimonadales > UBA3495 > Bin22. The sequence continues at coordinate 339,219 of MPMM01000001.1, forward strand.
TGCTGGAACTGGTCGAAAGCGCCAGCGCCGCCGTTATGCAGGGCGGCTAGTCTGGCCGAGCTTGATGATGACGTCGCCCTCTCGCGATAAGAAGCTTGAGGTCTATCGGGATGCGGCACAGGTTCTGGCGGCTGCCCTGGAAGATTTTCCACGAGACATGTGGCAGTTCAGGGACGAGCACGGTTGCTGGAGTATCCACGAGCACATAGTCCATATAGCTGACAGCGAGGCCAACAGTTATATTCGGTGCCGGCGCCTGGTAGCCGAGCCGGGCTTGGAGTTGATGGCGTACGACGAGAATCAGTGGGCCTCAGCTCTCGACTATCATTCTGTCGACACCGAAGGGGCTCTGGAACTTTTCCGGGTACTGCGCCGGCGGACTTATGAGTTAATCAGGAATATACCGGAATCAGTCTGGTCCAACACCTGTTACCATCCGGAAAATGGTGACATGACCCTTGCGGACTGGTTGGATGTTTACGAGCGACACGTGGCCGAACACGTAGATTACATGCGGCAGAACCACGCCGAGTGGCTCAAGGCCCAGGCGTAATCCTGGCCAGTGACGCAGGACAAGGAACAGAGTACTGATGATTATTTCAGTGATAGGCAGCAGCACTGCGAAGCCTGAACATGCCGTCCTGGCAGAAGAAGTGGGGCGGGAGTTGGCCCGCAGGGGCATAATGGTGGCGTGCGGGGGAATGACCGGTGTCATGGAGGCTGCCTGCCGGGGCGCAAAGGCGGAAGGCGGCACTACCATTGGTATCCTTCCCGGTCGCCGGGGATCGCCCTTCAACTCCTACGTGGATATTCCCATTTTCACAACCCTGGGCTACGCCCGAAATATCATAGTTGTCCACTCCGGCGAGGCTTGCATCGCCATCGGTGGTGCCTTTGGAACACTTTCAGAAATCGCTTATGCGCTGGATGCCAAGATTCCGGTGATAGGTCTGAACAGTTGGCCCCTCACCATCAAGGGTGACGGTGACCCCATAGTGGACGGGGTACTGCCAGCGGGTGACCCGAAAGACGCCGTGGACAAGGCTATAGCCGCCGCGACTGGCGCCGGCAACACCGTCTAGACCGGGGCGGTAACACGACCGAATTTGGTCAATAACCGCCAGTTTGTGGACTGGCGACCTCTTCTCTCTTTGCGCCGGCCCAAACCATTTTGCGGGAGTAAGCGCGACCTATGACAACTTCCGATACCAATGCCGTAATCTCTGATATTCGTGGCCGGGAAGTCCTGGACTCCCGGGGCAATCCTACGGTTGAAGCCGAAGTCCGGCTCTCCAATGGGGCCAAGGCCCACGCCGCAGTTCCGTCCGGAGCCAGCACCGGCAGCTATGAGGCGCTGGAAATGCGAGACGGCGATGCCCACAGATTTGGCGGCGCTGGAGTTCGCAATGCCGTCGCCAATATTGATGGCGCGATCAGCCCCGCCTTGAAGGGCCGATCACCCTTTAACCAGGCTGCGATCGACCAGGCCATGCTGGACCTGGATGGGACTCCTTCCAAGAGTAACCTGGGGGCCAATGCAGTTCTTGCCGTCTCAATGGCTACGGCGCGGGCGGCTTCCCGGGCCCATCCTGAGTCAGGAGCCGAACTCTGGCGCTATCTGGCACAAGGGAGGCCGGTCAGCCTGCCGGCGCCCATGTTTAACATTCTCAATGGAGGCCGGCACGCATCAAATTCGGCAGACATCCAGGAGTTCATGGTCTCTCCTGCCGGACTGCCCACTTTTTCCGATGCCCTCAGGGCGGGCGCAGAAATTTACCAGGCCCTGAAGAGTATCCTCAGGTCTGGAGGCCACAATTTGAACGTTGGCGATGAAGGTGGCTTTGCCCCTTCTTTACCGTCCAATCGGGATGCCATTGAAGTGGTATTGCGTGCCATCGAAGCTGCCGGCTACCTGCCTGGCAAGGACGTGTTGCTGACCCTGGACGTGGCCGCCTCCGAACTGTATGACCGGGACACCCGCCGGTACGTCCTTGAACGCGAGGGTACGACGCTGGATGCGGGGCAATTGGTGGACCTGTACGAGGATTGGCGGGGTTCTTATCCCATAGTCAGTATTGAAGACGGCTTGGACGAGGATGACTGGGAGGGATGGACGGAATTGACCAGCCGCCTGGGCGGGGCGGCCCAGTTGGTAGGGGACGACCTGTTTGTAACTAACATTTCACGCATACAAAGGGGCATTGACGATGGTGCCGGCAACTCGGTATTGCTAAAACCCAACCAGATTGGTACGCTTACTGAGACTCTCCAGGCTTTGCGGATGACGCGAAATGCCAGTTGGGGCGCCGTGATGAGCCACCGTTCTGGCGAGACCGAGGACACCACCATTGCCGATCTGGCGGTGGGGTGGAATGTTGGACAGATAAAGACCGGCGCACCCGCAAGGTCTGAACGTGTAGCCAAGTACAATCGACTTCTGCGCATAGAATCGGAACTCGGGACGGAGGCCGTTTATGCCGGAAACAGGGCCTACGCAGGTTACGGAACTAACTAAGTCCTATTTGGCTTGGCGGATATCCAGATATCTCGCAATTCAGGGTCTGAAACGCCTGATTCGCTTGACCTGGTGGCTGGCTGTGCTGCTGGTCAGGATAGTTGTCGGATTCGGGCGACTGCTGTCAACGCCTACACCCAGCTATGTCAATCGCGCCAGACTGAGCGTTTACGGATGGTTCATATGGCGCCGGTGAAACGCCAGGGGAAAAGGGTCGCTTTAGTTGCCGGAGTTGTGGAATCAATGAAGTCGGACGGTCAAGTTCGGCTATCCAGATAAGGAAGATTGGAGAATTTAGAAATGACTACTCGCATTGGAGTTAACGGTTTTGGCAGGATTGGTCGGCTCGTAACCCGCGCCACCATGGAGCGCTACCAGGACAAGCTGGAAGTGGCGGCGGTGAACGACCTTACCGACGACAAGACCAATGCTCACCTGTTCAAGTACGACACCAGCTACGGTGTTTACGAGGGACAGGTGGAAGCCAATAATGGCGACCTGATCATTGATGGCCGAAACATCAAGGTTTTCTCCGAGCGCGACCCCGCCAGGATTCCCTGGTCGGAAATGGGTGTTGACCTGGTGGTTGAATCCACCGGTATCTTCACTGATGGAGAGACCGCGGGGGGCCACCTTCAGGGGGGCGCCAGCAAGGTGGTAATTTCCGCGCCGGCCAGTAACGTTGACCTGACCATGGTGATGGGGGTCAACGACGACCAGTATGACAAGGACAAGCATAACATCGTATCCAACGCTTCCTGCACCACCAACTGCTTTGCGCCCATGGTCAAGGTGCTGCACGAGGCCTTTGGTATCGAACACGGCCTGATGTCCACCATTCATTCATATACCAACGACCAGGCCATTCTGGACCAGCGGCATTCGGACCTGCGGCGGGCCAGGGCTGCTGCCATGAACATTATTCCCACCAGCACCGGGGCAGCACGGGCGGTTGGACTGGTATTGCCTGAACTTAACGGAAAACTCCATGGCATCGCTTTCCGGGTGCCCACTGCCACCGGTTCGGTTACCGACTTTGTGGTTGACCTGGGTCGCGGAGTGACAGTGGACGAGGTAAACGAGGCTTTCAAGGCGGCTGCCGAAGGATCGCTGAAGGGTATACTCCAGTACACCGAAGACCCCATAGTCAGTTCTGACGTCCGTGGCAACTCCCACAGTTGCGTCTTTGACGCTCTTTCCACGATCGTGATGCAGGACAACATGGTCAAGATTATGGGTTGGTACGACAACGAGTGGGGATATTCCTGCCGTACCGCCGATCTCTGCTCTTTCATGAGCGATCAGGGTATCTAATTTCAGATAAACACCACACAGCAAGAATCTGGGAAATAAACGGGGAGGAACCTTGCCGCATGGGAATTGTTCCTCTTCGTTTTTTGTTTCCCTCATTGCTCCCGAACTTGACTTGCTCCTGTTACGGCGCGTTACTGTCCCGTTTGTTGGTGGACGGTGAATTATGCGCCGGCTGAATCATTTCCGGTTGCCACAGCCATCAACAGAGCACCTCCTACTCCTGCTGATAGTGGTGGTGGCCGTCGCGCTGCGCATCAATGGATTGAACTGGGACTCGGGTTACGGCTTCCACCCGGACGAGCGGTCTCTGTACATGCGGGCTGGATGCATGTACGACCTCCTCACGGAGCGGCCCGGTTACGAAGACTGCCTGAAAGACCATCCCCAAATTGAACCTGGTCTGCCTGGCCTTCGAACCCTCCTGGAATTTGATCGCAGCCCCCTGAATCCCCACTGGTTCCCGCTGGGGAGCGTCCTTATTTATACCCTCGTTTTCTTCCGTTCGGTGATTGAACTCTTTACCGACGTTAACGCCCTGGACATGAGGTATGTGGGCAGGCTGCTCTCTGCCCTGGCGGACGTGGGTACAGTGACCATGGTTTATTTGTTGGGAAGGCGCATTTACGGTCCGCTTTACGGGCCGTGGGTGGGGCTGCTGGGGGCAGCTTTGACAGCCCTCGCGGTCATCCATGTGCAGCACAGCCACTTCTACAGGCCTGAGACCTTTACCGCCTTTTGGGTGTTGACGGTCTTCTGGGCAATGTTCCAGGTAATGGAGAGGGCGAGGCTACGGGATTCGCTGATCCTGGGGATATTGGTTGGGCTGGCATTCGCTCCCAAGGTGAGCATACTCCCCATCGCCTTGCCCCTGGCCATCTGCTATTGGTATCGGCTGCTGAACTCAGGCAACGGCCGCCGGAGCGGGATAACGCGCCCTGCCCTGGAGCAAACGTTTTTTCATGCGTTGACGGCCTTTGCTGCGGCGCTGGCGGTCTTCTTCCTGGTTACGCCTTATGCGCTGTTGTACCTTTCCAACTTCCTGGGTGAGCAGGCTGCCCAGACCAACATGGCCCAAAATGCGGGCCTGTGGCCTTTCACGATTCAATACGTCGGGACCCCCACTTTTCTCTACCAGTTCAAACAAACAGCAGTGTGGGGGCTGGGTCCGCCACTGGGCCTGGTAGCTTGGGGCTCGATAATCTTTTCAGCATTTCTGGTGTGGCAGGGCAGCTTTGCCCGCCGGGCAGACATTTTGATTCTCGCCTGGCTCGTACCGAGCATCCTGTTCCTGGAGAGCTTTGAAGTTCGCTTTCAACGCTATTACTTCGCTCTGATTCCATTCATGATCCTGCTGGGCAGCCGAATGCTCTTGTGGGCGCCCTTCTACCTGCGCGGCACAGCTGAAGGGGCGTCGCGGAGGCGGAGCTTTGGCCGGCCCCAGCAGGCATTGACCGTACCGGCTGACAGAATCAATCGGATATGGTCCTATTTGCGCAACAATCCCAGCGGGCAGCGGGTACTTGTCGGTGCATGCTGGGGGCTGGTTGCGATAGTAGTGGTCTCCACGCTGTTTTATTCATTGGCATTTCAGCGGGTCTATCTGAACCCCCATCCTGCGGTAAGCGCTTCCCAGTGGATCAACGAGGAAGTACCGGCTGGCGCTGCTATTGTCAACGATAACCACTGGGACGATTCCATTCCCGAATTGGTGGGCAAATATCGGGTGTGGCAGTTTCCCGCTTACGAGCCCGACGGCATAGGGAAAATGGCGGAGCTGGCCGGTCAACTGGCGAATGCCGATTACCTCGTGTTTTACAGTCAACGGCCCTACGTCAGTGTTGTCAGCGACCCGGAACGATTCCCCCTGTCCATTGAATACTATCGTCAGCTTTTCGCTGGCGAACTGGGTTACCGGCTGGAAAAAACATTTTCCTCGGACCCGGGATTCCTGGGAATTAACATCACAGACAACCCGTTTGGACGCACCGATCTGCCCCGTCCCGAGCCGCTGGCGGCCGATCATACTGCCGGGATAACCCTGGATTGGGGCTACGCCGATGACAATGTGGTTGGCTACGACCATCCAACGGTCTTTGTATTCAGGAACGTAGAGAAAATCCCGGCCGAGTCGTTGGTTGGAAAATTGGCAGGGGGACAGGCAGGGCCCATCACCGCCCTTAAATTCTCAGAAGCTGAATGGGTTACCCAGCAGGAAAGCGGGACCTGGTCCGAGATATTTGACCGGGGCAGCCTCGCTAACCAGGTTCCTCTTCTGGTTTGGGTGCTGGTGATAGAGGTAGTCTACCTGATTTCCCTCCCCTTGTGCCTTTTCCTGTTCCGTCCACTGGCGGATCGTGGCATTGTTCTGGCTCGGATCATTGGTCTGCTGGGCGTGGCTTACATCACGTGGCTGATAGTAAGTCTGGGATTGGTGGAGCTATCGAGAGGGGCGATTCTGTTCGCGATAATGGCCATGGCCGGGTTGTCCGGATGGACGTTGCTGGCGTACCGCCACGAGATGTGGGAATTTATTCGGGCGAGATGGCGGATTCTTGCCACTACCGAGGGTCTTTTCCTGGCAGCCTTTTTGGTATTTGCGATCATCCGCTCCCTGAACCCAGACCTCTGGCATCCTTACCGGGGCGGGGAAAAGCCGATGGAATTTGCCTACTTCAATGCGGTGCTGAAGTCAGGCCTGCTTCCGCCGTATGATCCCTGGTTTGCCGGTGGATACCTTAACTACTACTACTGGGGGTATTTCATCCTGGCCATTCCTACCAGGTTGACGGGCATCGTGCCAGCCGTTGCCTTTAACCTGGCAGTTCCTTTGCTCTTCGCCCTAACCGTCACCGGCGCTTACTCGGTGGTTTACAACCTGGCTGAAGGATTCAGGCGGTCACGACGTCCAGCGACTTCTTCGCTGGCCTCTGTTGCTGAGGTAGAAGCTGATTCCGAGTATGCCGGGGACTATTCAGCCAATCCGGCAGAGAAATACTCAGGGCTGGAACGCGCCCTCAGGAGTCCCATTACCGCCGGGTTTACCGCTGCCCTGTTTGTGGCGGTAATTGGAAACCTGGACGGTCTCCTGCAAATACTCCAGGGAGTTGGCAGAAGACTCGGCGAGGCAGGCGCATCCGTATTCGCCTTTGATTTTTGGCGGAGCAGCAGGATGCTGCCCAATCTGGAGAGCATTGAACCAAACTTTCTGACCTTCTGGTTGTGGAATACCAGCGATAAGCCTTTGGAAATCTCGTGGCATATTACCGAATTTCCCTTTTTCAGCTTCCTGTTTGCCGACCTGCATGCCCATATGATGGCCATTCCCTTTACTATCCTGGTAATTGGATTGAGCCTTAGCCTGGTGGCAGGCTACCGGAAACTCGGCTGGACCTGGGATCTGGCGGTGTTGCTGACCCTGGGCATTGCCGTGGGTTCTCTGTGGCTGATCAACAGTTGGGATTATCCGAGCTTTCTATTGCTGGCATTGGCGGCAGCCGGAATTGCGGCATATCGGGGCTGGGCTTTTGCAAAGGGTAGAGCGACGGCTTTCGCCATAATGACGGCGATTATTGTCGTTGTGGGGGTGCTGGCGTTCCTGCCCTTCCATCAGGCAGTCGAGACCTTCGGGACAGGAGTGGAAGTCTCGCGCTGGAAAACGCCGTTGGTCAACTTCCTGGGAATTCATGGCCTGTTTCTGACCATTATCGTGGTATTTCTTGCCTGGCAGGCCCGCCGGCCACTGTACGTGGTATTCGGGAGGAGTTACGGTCTCGCGTACCTCGACAAGGCGGTAGAAACGGACGCCTACCGGCGAAGTTTCCAGCGGTGGCTGAGAATTTTTGCGCTGGCAGGAGCGCTGCTGGTCGTCTTCTTTGCGCTGGCCGGTTACTTCACTGTTGCAGCCATGACGGGGATGCTGGTACTGACCGGACTGGCTGCCTGGGACGCAGCAACCTCCCGCGATCGCGGCCAGGTTTACGGGGTTTTCCCACTGGTACTCACTGGTTTGGCCTTGGGCCTCATCATTGGCGTGGATCTGGTCAGGGTGGAAGATGATATTGGTCGGATGAATACCCTTTTCAAGTATTACCTTGAAGCATGGGTCCTCTTGGCCCTCGCGTCCGCTTTCTTTCTTTGGAGGCTGTGGTACGACTCGAGATTTCGTCCGTTCCCCTTCGACCTTACGAGGGTAGCGTGGTTTGCGTTTGTGGCTTTGCTGATTCTGGTCAGCCTGATTTATCCTCTGTTGGGAACCCCGGCTCGGGTGGCAGACCGATTTAATCCCCTTTCTCCCACACTGGACGGCATGGCATACATGGAAGAGGCGGTCCACTGGGAAAAGGACCAGTCCCTGGATCTGAAGCAGGACCGGGAGGCGATCGTCTGGCTCCAGGACAACGTTGTGGGATCCCCTGTAATTCTGGAGGCCCATACTGAGCAGTACCGGTGGGGAGGGCGCATATCCAAATATACCGGTCTGCCCACCGTACTTGGCTGGCCCTGGCACCAGATTCAGCAGCGCGGGCCATACGGGTCTGAGGTACACGAAAGGGCCAGGGACGTAGAAGAGATCTATGCCAGTGAAGACCTGGCGCTGGCCCATAAATTACTGGCCAAGTATCAGGTAAGTTACGTGGTTGTGGGGGACCTGGAGCGAATCTTCTATCCTGGGGCCGGACTGGGCAAGTTTGATATAATGGCGCAGCTAGGCACCATGGTCAAGGTTTACGACGACGGGCTCACCTCCATTTACCGACTGGCCCAGAATTCCCCTACCACTCCTTAGACCACCGGAGCGCAAGGAGCATGCATGGACGAGACTACCCTGTTGAGCGTGGCCCTGGTCAGAGATCTGATGATTATTGTTTCTCTGTCAATCTGGATTCTGGTTCTGATCACCGTGGCGTTTATAGCTTTAAAGCTGATTGGTCCGATTAAATCGCTTACCCGGACTGCTCACAACCTGGAGGAAACGTCCGTCGTCCTGCGCGACACCACCAGGGATGTGTCCAAGACCTTCAGCATGTTTGGGAACATTAACCGAGTGATGGAGCGGGTGCGCGAGAGACTTCAGCGCGGAAATGGGCAGGAATAGCCGGCCATAGCCAGCGTGCTAGGAAACTGTCATGTAGATGTGGGCACGGTCCCTTGCCCACAATGGGAATGGGCGATCGGTTCTAGGCCATTTTCCAGCGCGGATAGGAACCAAACACCTTCAAGTCGCTGACCTGTTCTTGAAGGGCTGATAGAGCCTCCTTTAGCAGGTCACTCTCACGGTGCCCCTCGCAGTCTACCAGGAAGTTATATCTGCCCAGTGACTCTTTGGTGGGACGCGACTCAATCTTCACCAGGTTGATGTTGCGGGTGGCAAAGACGCCCAGCGCACTGTAAAGCGAACCAGGCGCGTCCTCAGCAAAGGTGAAACAGACGGACGTCTTGTCGCTTCCCGTGGGCTCGTGATCCTGCCATCCCAGGAGAACAAATCTGGTGGCGTTGTTGGTAACGTCCTGGATGCCTCGCCCGATTATTTCTGCCCCGTAAAGTTCCGCCGCCCGCTGGGGGGCTATGGCCGCGGCAGTTTCAGGGCTTTCCATCATGTGGGCAACGGCAGCGGAATTGCTCAGCGAAGCCATTGGTTCTGCCCCGGGAAAGTTGTCCTCGAGGAAGTGGCGGCACTGGGCCAGGGACTGGGGATGGGAATAGATTACCCGCACATCCTGTTGGTTGGAGCCTGGCTTGACCATAAGGCAGTGGTCTATGGGGAGGACTACTTCATTGAAAATGGCCAGGTCGGTCTCGCTGATGAGGTAATCCAGCGTGTAAACAACCGAACCTTCAATGCTGTTTTCTATGGGAACTATGCCTTCGTCGGTAACGCCATCTGTCACCGCGCGGCAAACTGCGGGAATAGTTGGGAATGGTACCAGTTCGGCCCGGGAATCGTAAAGAAAGGCCGCCTGTTCGCTGTAGGTACCGGCAGGCCCCAGGTATGACAAACGTTTGACCATCACCAAGTCCCGGTCAGCTTCTGGTAGAGGTGGGCTTCTTCGGTGGAGGTCGTTACCGCGTAAACCTCGTCGTTGGCTTCAAGTACCAGGTCATCTGAAGGTTGCATAGCTGTATCGCCTCTCACCACAACAGTAACGAAGCTTCCCTTTAAAGGGCCCTCTTCTTCATCGTCACTGCCATTTTCGCCGGGTTCTTCCGGAATGTAAACATCGGACAACTTCTTTCCTATAATTGTTGCGTCCTCCGGAATGGCGATGCTCACCAGTACCGTATTGGGCCCTCGAAGGTAAGCCAGGTGATTGAAGCTGCTTTCCACCACCGTACGTTCCAGGGTATCAAGAACCAGATCTCCGACATTTACCACTGAGTCCACGCCCAGCACACGAAATATGGTCTGGTTTCTGGGATCACCAATGGTGGCAACAGTGCGCTGAACCGAAAAGGCCTGTTTGGCCATCTGGCAGATTACCAGATTAGTGGCGTCCCTGTTTGTGACCGCCACCAGAATATCCGCCCGGGTTACTCCTGCCCTGCGCAGGTCAACAAGATCAGTACCGTCTCCCTGCAAGACTACGCTGCCAAGCTCATCCCACATGAGTTGGCAGCGTGCCAGGTTCTTCTCCAGGACCACAACTTCGTGCTGCGCTACCAGAAGTAACTTGGCAAGGTGGTATCCCTTGGCGCTGCAACCGACAATTACGACGAACATGGCAACGGCCCCTATTGCTCCAGGAAGTCCCGAGCGGCGCTCAGAGAATCGGGGCCCCCATTCAGAACACTAATGCCTAAAGGCTGGTAGAAGTCCTGCAACTGGGGGTCAGAGAGGTGGCACATAACCTTGGGAACATTGAAAATGTGGGATGCCATCTGACTTAGCAAAATGTTTTCGTGGTCGTTGTTTGCCAGGGAAAAGAATGCTTCCGAACCTGCCAGGTCGCCCTGCATCAGGTAATCCTGCATCAATGGCTCGGCAACCCACACCGTTGACAGAGTGGTCTGTTTTTCAAGAATAGCCAGCCTGTCGGCATCGGAATCAATCACAGTTACCTGGTGGCCGTCCTGAACCAAAATTGGGGCAAGGGCATCAGTAAGGCGGGTACAGCCGTAAATGAGGATCTGCATAGGATCAGTCCTGCGTTCCGGCGCTGGGGAGGGCCGGTTCCCTGGAAACTATTACCTGGCAGGGGGCGTTCTTGAGGATAAAGTCCGCGGTGCTCCCAACCGAGATTGGAACCACGCCTTCCCGATAGGGCAACCCGACGACTAGCAAGTCCACCGACCGGCGCTGAGCCTCCAGAACCAGGGCTGGGCCGGCGTTCCTGGCGGCAATCATGCTGGCGTCAACCTTGCAATGCTCACTGCCAGCAATCTTTTCCACCTGGCGTAGAATTTCCTCTCCTTCCATCAGGTTGCTGCGGCCCCGAATGGACTCAACTGCATACTCCATGGGAACTTCCGAAACATAAACGGCAATCAAGTCGGCGTGGCTGTGTTTGGCCAACTGGCAAGACCAGCGGAAAGCGTGCTTGCTGGCTGGTGTCCCATTGACAGGAGTCAATATCCGGGCCCTGTTCTTTCGCCAAATCACCCAACCACCCCAGGGTCCCTATTCCGCGACTGCAAGCTGACTATTAACCTGTTCTGAGGTGAACACCTTGGCTACCCTTTCACTGGGACCAGCTACCAGCAAGACATCGCCAGGCATTATTGGCTCGTCCCTTGAAGGATTCAAGAGCAGTCGTCGTCCCCGGCGCAGGGCAATAACTGTCAGGGAGTCGTCTCCGCTGTCGCCGGTAAGTCCTGCTTCTTCCAGCGTTTTTCGCACCATATCGGCCATGGGTCGGACCTTGCTGATGCCTACGTTGGACAATAGTTCCATGTAGTCCAGAATGCCGGCGTTGAAGTCAACGTGGGCCAGACGTTGCGCGCTTTCCTCTTCCGGATAAACTACTTTGCCGACGCCAATCCTTTGCAGGGCCTCCCCGTGCAACTCGTTGGCGGCGCGGGCCACGATATAGGGGACTTCCATACTCCTGAGAACCATGGCGATCAAAATGCTGGACTGTACGTTGTCGTCGCCCAGGGCCAGGATGGCCACATCGTATTCGGCAACGCCAAGCTGGCGGAGCGCCTCTTCATTGGTAGCGTCGGTTCGGACTGCGTAGGTAGCGGCGCCCAGCATGCTCTGGACTTTTTCTTCATCTGTGTCCAGGATCAGCACGTCGTGCCCAGCCTGGTACAGTTCCCTGGCGGCGCCTATTCCGAACCTGCCCATGCCTATTACGCAGATGCGTTTTTTCATCCCCTTCCTCCGTCACCCTATTCTAACCCGTTCCTGGGCAAAACGGTACAGAAATTTCTCCTGCGGGGCCAAAGCCAGGGCAAGCGTGAGCGGGCCTATGCGGCCAAGGAGCATGGCTCCTATAAAGATAAGCTGACCGGAGGTGCCAAGTTGAGGGACGATGCCAGTGGATGAACCATTGGTGGCGAAGGCCGAAACGGTGTCGAAGAACAAATCGAGAAAGTGCATCTCACCGGACCGAAGGGATGCCGCTTCAGTGATTGTGAGGACGGGCACGGTTATCATTATGAAGGCCAGCGCCAGCGCGCCAATGGCCAGCGCCCTGAACACCTGGGTCTGCGGAATTTCTCGCCCGAAGGCTTCAGTCTGTGGCCTGGCGCGAATGGAAGAGACAACAGCCGCCACAACCACCATTAGGGTGTTGACCTTGATTCCGCCGGCAACGGAGCCCGACCCACCTCCTATGAGCATCAGAAAAGTGAAAACCAGCTTGGTAAAGTCCTCTGCTGCACCAAAGTCTGCAATTATGAATCCAGCGGTGCGGCCGCTGATGGAGTGAAACATTGCCTCCCCTGACCGGCTCAACAGGGAAAGATCGTTCTCATTGCCTACGCTCAGGAAACTGGCCAGCAAGTACACTCCAAATCCCAAAACCCAAAGGGCAACGCTGCCGATGAGTACCAGCTTGGTGTCTAACGAGAGGCGGGAAAAACGCTTGCGCTGGTTAATGTCTACAAGAACAGTCCACCCGATGCACCCAACGATAATCAAGACTGCCATTGCGCTTTGAATTACCCACTGATTGTCAAGAATAGCCAGAGAGCGGGCGTCCGAGATCTCAGGCAAAATGGAAAAGCCTGCATTGTTGAACGATGACACGGACAAGAACAGCGACTGCCACATCGATTCCATCATGCCGAAGCCGGTGATTTCCTGAATGCTGGGGAAAAGAATTACGGCTCCCAATACGTAGATTATGAACACCACAGTCACTATTCGTACTGCTATTTTCCGCAAGTCGCCAAGCTGGTCTCCTCCTATAGTTTCTCGCAATACCAGTTGATGGGATATGCTGGTTGCCTTCTGACCAATCAGGAGAAGCACAAAGGTGGCGGCGGCCATAAAGCCCAGGCCGCCAACCAGCATCAAAACGAAGATTACAGCCTGCCCAAAATAACTCCAGTGCTGGGCAGTGCTAACGGCAGTGTGTCCGGTGACAGTAACTGCTGAAGTGGCAGTAAATAGCGCTACCACGGGCGACGTGTCGCGTCCCGCCGCGTCGGATATGGGCAGGTATAGGAGGACCGAGCCAACGGCGATCAGTCCGATGAACCCATAAAGGAGAATAAATTGGGGTGTAAAGAGTTGCCTGGGCCGGCGTTCTGCCGGTTCGCCCAATTCCCTGGGCCGGAGTTCTTCCGCCCTGGGCAGCCGGACTATAGTGTCGTGAAGTCTTCGACGAGGGTCTGGATTCACCTGAAGTCACGTTGTGGCAATTAACCAGCCATGCTGAATCTGTTCAGAAGGTAATCCAATACGGACTGTATGAGGCAAAGAGGCCATATCGATTCTAGTTTCTGCATTTCCGGGTGTCAATTGAAGCGTCTGATGAAGGCCGCAAGGGGGCCGATCTTGAATGACGACCACCGCTATGTTCCGCCCATACTCCGTACCTCGTTCTTCCGGCGGGGCACCCGTTTCTGTGCTAATATATGTGGCAGCCGCTCACATAGAGGTGACAAGACATGACATCCGCGCCCCGACAGGTTGAACTTCGCTACAATCCGGTCGAAATAGACCGGAAGTGGCAGGAACGGTGGGCAAAGGACAACCTGTACCGTGTGGACGACGACGATACCCGACCAAAGTGGTACGACTTGACCATGTACCCATATCCGTCGGGTGACCTCCATATTGGCCATTGGTACGCCATGGCTCCTTCCGATTGCCACGCGCGCTTCCGTCGCATGCAAGGCTACAACGTGCTTCACCCCATCGGATTTGATGCCTTTGGCCTTCCTGCCGAAAATGCTGCTATCAGCCGTGGCATCCACCCATATGGCTGGACAATGAGCAACATCGAGAATATGCGGGAACAGCTCAGGTCCATTGGCGCAATTTACGATTGGGACAGGGAGGTAATTTGTTGCCAACCTGAGTACTACCGTTGGAATCAGTGGTTCTTCCTCAAGTTCCTGGAACACGGGCTGGCCTACAGGACCAACGCCCCCGTTGTCTGGTGCCCCTCGTGCCAGACCGTGCTGGCCAATGAACAGGTGCTCAACGGAAGTTGCGAACGTTGCAGCGCGGTAGTTACACGCAGGGACCTGGAACAATGGTTCTTGAAGATTACTGACTATGCCGACGAACTGCTGGACTTTGGCGGCCTCGTTGAGTGGCCGGAAAAAATTCTGACGATGCAGCGGAACTGGGTTGGCCGAAGCGAGGGTGTCGAAATCAGCTTTGACATTTCCCTCAATGGACTGGATGAGAAGGAAATCCGAACCTTCACAACCCGCATTGACACTATATTCGGCGTTACGTTCCTGGTGCTGGCGCCCGAACATCCCCTGGTGCCTAAGTTGACCACTGATGAACAAAGGGAGCAGGTGGAGGCTTACGTAACCCAGGCCAGGCAGACGTCGGAAATTGAACGGCTCTCCACCGATAAGGAAAAGACAGGCGTGCCGCTGGGCAGTTTCGCTGTTAATCGGCTTAACGGCGAGCGAATTCCCATCTACACCGCCGATTACGTTCTGACCACCTACGGTACTGGCGCAGTGATGGGCGTACCCGCTCACGATGAACGGGACTATGATTTTGCCCGCAAGTACGGTTTACCGGTTCGGGTCGTAATTGCCCCAATAGACTGGGATGGTTCGGAGCCCACGGAAGCACACATTGGGCCCGGATTTATGACTAATTCGGGCAAGTACGAGGGCATGACCGACGAGGAAGGCAAGGCCGCCATTGCCGTAAATGTGGAATCCAACGGGTGGGGCCACCGTACTACCTCCTACAGGTTGAGGGACTGGCTGATTTCCCGCCAGAGGTACTGGGGCACGCCCATCCCCATCGTTTATTGCGATACCTGCGGAATAGTGCCGGTGCCGGAAGATGAACTGCCCGTATTGCTGCCGGAGGACGCCGAGTTCAAGCCTACGGGGGAATCCCCGCTGGCGGAACACGAAGCCTTTCGAAATACGACCTGCCCCCGCTGCCAGGGTCCCGGACGTCGGGAAACTGACACCATGGACACCTTCGTGGATTCGTCCTGGTATATGCTCCGGTACACTTGTCCCAAATTTGAGGGCGGCCCGTATGTGCCGGATATTTTGAAGCAGTGGCTTCCGGTGGACCAGTACACGGGCGGGGCCGAACATGCGGTGATGCACCTGCTCTATGCGCGGTTTTTCATCAAGGCGATGCGGGACATAGGATTGCTTGACTTTGATGAACCTTTCCTGCGTCTATTCAACCAGGGAGTGATCCTCGGCAACGATCATGAGAAGATGAGCAAGAGCCGGGGCAACGTGGTAAACCCGGATGAGGTAGTTGGCGTTATGGGCGCCGATGCAGTCCGCTGCTTCCTGATGTTCATTGGCCCCTGGGACCAGGGTGGGCCCTGGAGCGACGTCGGCATCAACGGTGTGGCCCGCTGGCTGAATCGCGTCTGGGCCTTGGTGGAACGCAACCCCGACGACCTGGCAACCGGCACGCCGGACTCCCAGGCAGTTAGAGATACGCTGCGCATATTGCATCAGACTATGCGCAAGTGCCACGCTGACCTGGACCGGTTCAAGTTCAACACCGCCATCGCGGCGCTGATGGAACTGGTAAATCACCTGAGCAAGGTTTGGGCTGAAGCCAGCGTGGACCCGGACACCTGGCGGGAGTGTATTGAGAAGTTCCTGTTGATGCTGGCGCCAATAGCCCCTCATATTTCCGAGGAGATGTGGGAGAGGACGGGCCATGCTTACAGCATCCACCAGCAGAATTTCCCTGAATGGGATGAGTCTTTGGCGGCCGATGAAACCATTACTCTTGTGGTGCAGGTCAATGGCAAGGTGAGAGACCGGATCGAGGTTCCTGCCAATATTGACGAGTCCACCGCCAATGAACTTGCCTTGTCCAGTTCGAAAGTGCAGCCCTATACCGAGGGCAAAGTGGTGGACAAGGCCATCTATGTTCCGGGGCGCCTGGTGAACGTGGTAGTAGTCTAGGGTGGACAGTTTTGATGCCTGTTTTGGTTAGCAAGAACTAAGGGATAGTTGATGACGCTGGTCCAGAAGTATGCGCTCCTGCCCGAGGAGATTGACCGCCAGAGCCTGGAGATGGTCCAGTTGGACTTGCCAGCAGGCTTGCAACTGGGAAATGATGAGCATTATGTACTTTGCCGGATAGTGCGGGCCGAGGGTGACCCTGCCATCGCGGAAATGGTCCGCTTCAGTGATGGCGCAGTTGAACGGGGGTTGGAAGCCATAAGGGCGGGCAGGGAAGTCGTTACCGATGTTCGCATGGTGGAGATGGGGATATCCAAGGCTCTACTGCGGCGAAGGTCAGTGTCAACCCGATGCCTGATTGACGCGCCGGAAGTGGCAACCCGGGCCGAACGGGAAGGAACTACACGGTCGGTGGCGGCCGTCAGGGAACTGGCCCCTCACGTTGGGGGTGCCGTCGTCGCAGTTGGCAACGCGCCCACTGCTCTGCTGGCCCTTTTGGATATGGTGGATTCGGGGGAGGTTACCCCGGCTCTGGTCATTGGAATGCCAGTGGGATTTGTGGCTTGCCCTGAGTCCAAGGAAGAACTGGTAAAGCGGGACATTCCTTACATAACAATCCTGGGACGCCGGGGCGGGAGTTCTGCCGCCGCGGCCACGGTCAATGCGCTCCTGGAGCTGGCCGGTTCGCAGGCAGCAGGGTAGTTCGACATAAGGAGATTGTCGATTGAATCGGCAGATGGCCGTTGGGCAAGGAGAACACTTGAACGAAACCAAAGCATCGTGGGGCGTGATTCTCCTGGGGCATGGCAGCCAGCGTGGCGCCAGTCCCCGGGAATGTTCCTGTGCCTGGCAACAGCCTGCCCAAGACGAAGGCAATAACGGTAGTGGGAGTGGCTCTGTCGCCGACTTGCCTGGGTGGCCGGTCTGGTGCCGCCGCTGCCCCAACACGCCCCAGGGTCTGGGCGAAGTGGCCCAGCGTTTGCAGGACAGGCTGGGAGTGGAGCGCGCGAATGTCATGCTTTCCTGCCTGGAATTTATCGAACCATTCCCAGACGAAGCGGTAAGGTTACTGTCCCAGCAGGGCATGAATCGGGTGGTGATGTTGCCCTATCTTTTAGGACACGGTAAACACGCCACGGTGGAAATGGACGAAATGCTGGAAGAAGTACGGGCCCAGTCGCCCCAGGTTGAGCTTCTGCTTGCCGATGGCCTGGGGGCGGACCCCCGACTGGCGGAGTTAATTGTTGACCGCATCAACAGCATGGGCGAAGCCGCGCCTGTGCCGCAGGATGGGGTGCCCGTTGGCATTCTGCTGGTAAAGGCTGGCACCCGAACTCAATACGACGATTGCCTGTGGCTGGCCGAACTGGGAAGAATGGTAGAGTCCCGTATGGGGGAAGGATATGCCGTAGATGTGGCCCAGTCCCACTATGGCGACCCTACGATGGAGTTTGCTGCAGCCCGACTGGTGGACGAACGCGGAGTCAAGAGCATTATCTGCGCGCCCTACATCTTTTTCCCCGGACTCATCCTTACCCGAAACGTTCTTGGAACCCTGGACCAATTGCGGGAAGTGTATCCAGCGGTTTCCATGGTGGTTGCGCCTCCCTTGGGCGTAGATGACAGGTTGATTGACGTCGCCGCCGACCGGGTACGCGAGGTTTGGGGCGAGGACTGAATACTTCAGGCTTTTGATTAAGTAATGACCGACGATCCAGAAATACAGGAAAGGCCGGAAAGCGACTACAGTCGTCAAACTGTACGTCGCCGGCAATTGCGCACCGGTTACACCACCGGTTCTTGCGCGTCGGCCGCTGCCAAGGCGGCAGTTCAGAGCTTATTGTCCGGAGAACCGGTAACGCAGGTTACGATTCACCTGCCAGTGGGCGAGGACGTTACGTTTCAGGTTCATCGCTGCCAAAGGGAACCGGAGGGTGACAGCGTCACTTGTTCGGTGATCAAGGACGGCGGCGACGATCCGGACGTGACCCACGGCGCCGAGATTTGCGCCACTGTCCGGCGCGATGCCACTCTGGACGGCGAAGGCGTTCGCATTGTCGGTGGCCCCGGGGTCGGCACAGTGACCCGCCCGGGCACAGGGATAGAGGTCGGGGAACCGGCTGTAACCAGGGTGCCGCGGCGTATGATAGCAGAATCCGTAGGCCAGGCATCAGTTGACCAGGGTCTCGAATCCGATGCGGGATTTGTTGTCCAAATATCGGTGCCCGGTGGCGAAGAAATTGCCAAGAAGACCACTAACTCCAGGCTGGGCGTCCTCAACGGGATTTCCATCCTGGGAAGCACCGGCGTGGTCCAGCCCTTTTCTACGGCGGGCTGGCGGGGCGCGGCGCCCCCCTCCGTCGCCGTGGCGGCGCCCCGTCCCCCTTGCAATCGACGTGGCCGCCACAAACGATGTGCCTTACCTGGTATTGTCCACCGGCACCCGCAGTGAGGAATACGCCAGAAATCACCTTGATTTGCCCGACATGGCTTACGTCGAGGCTGGGATTTTCAGCGGGCCGGCAATGAAGCGCTGTGTAATGCGGAACGTGGGGAGGGCCGCCCACGTAGGTATGGTAGGCAAGCTGTCCAAGATGGCCATGGGTTACTTCGTGACCCACGTGGCGGGAAACCAGGTGGATACCGGATTCCTGGCAGAGCTGGCGGCTCAGTGCGGCGCCTCCGAAGATATCCAGGAAGAGATCCGTGGGGCCAGCAGTGCCCGTCACTTCCAGGAAATTGCCCAGGCTAATGGATTGCTCTCCGTCTTTCCGCTGATGTGCCGGATGGTCTGCGACGAAAGCCGTAAACAGCTGGGCGATGATGCCGATGCCCTGGTTGTCGATGTTCTGTGCTTTGATTTTGAGGGAAATCTGCTGGGTCACGCCTCTACTTCCGAGGAAGGGGTGCCCCTGGTAGCTGGCGCCGGAGCCTGAGCTGTACAAATCCTCCGGATTTTCGTCTGGGAATACTGTAGGAATTGCGCAGATAAGAAGGTAATGTCGGGATTGAAACGTACCTTGGGCCTGAGGGACGAGGAGTTTGAGCAACGTCGGCCCCTCCGTGGCCAGATTACTAAGCGAGAGGTTCGGGCGGTCAGTCTCTATTGCCTGGGTTTGCGGCCGGATAGCGTTGTTTGGGACATCGGGGCGGGAACCGGGTCCGTCTCTGTGGAGGCCGCAACTATTGCTTATCAAGGCAGGGTTTTTGCTATAGAGCGGGATTCAGAGAGCTTGCCGCTTTTGTCGGCGAATATTGGTCGCTACAGCGCCGGCAACGTGAAAATTGTAGAGGGCAAAGCTCCCGAATCTATGGCTGACCTGCCGGATCCCGATTCCGTATTTATTGGAGGAAGCGGAGGCGAACTGTTTTCCATATTGCAGGAATGCGCGACCCGGCTCAGAGCCGATGGCCGAATCGTAGCTAATTTCGCCACGCTGGAAAGGACTAACGATACATACCAATGGTTCCGGAAGAGAGAATTTCAGGCCGAAATCAGCATGATAAACGCGGCTCGGAGCAAACCAATGCCCGATGGGTCGGTGCGGTTGGAAGCTCTGAACCCCGTTTTCGTAGTATGCGCGTGGAGGGATTGTCCGTCTTTAGAGGACGAGGCAGATGAGCACCGAAGAAATTAATCCTAACTATGGCTGCCTGTATGGCATAGGCGTCGGTCCCGGTGACCCGGAACTGGTTACGATAAAGGCACAGCGGGTTTTGGCCAGCGTACCCATAATTTGCGCGCCTCATGCCGACACCAGCCGGGACAGTTATGCCCTGTCCATCGCACGCCGCTTCATTGATACCGAACGGCAGGAATTGCTGCGCTTTGGATTCCCTACTGATGATGCCGAAGCCGCTTCCCGGGTATGGGAGACGGCGGCCGACTCGCTGGCAGAGCGCCTGAAGGAAGGTCAGGACGTCGCGTTCATAACCGAAGGTGACCCTATGCTCTTCAGCACGTTCTCTTACGTGCTGGAAAGCATACGCACCAACCACCCCGACATCGCCGTTGAGATCATTCCCGGCGTTTCTTCGGTGATGGCCGCTGCGGCGCGAGCCAGCCTTCCCCTGGTAACCCACGGCCAGCGCCTGGCCATTCTGCCGGCGGTCTATGGCATTGATGATCTGCGCGAAGCCATAGCCAACTACGATACGATTGTCTTGATGAAGGTCAACCGGGTGCTCCTGGACGCCCTGGCCAACCTGGAAAGCCTGGGGCTGGCCGGCAAGGGCATTTACGTGCGGCGGGCTACAACTGAGAGTGAGCAGGTGGTACAGGACCTGCATCAACTGACTGAAGAGGACCTGGACTATTTCTCCCTACTGATTATCAAAAGGTGAAACTATGGCAGCAGGCAAGGTTTACTTCATAGGCGGGGGCCCCGGCGACCCCGAGTTGCTTACCCTTAAGGCAAAGAGGCTCATCGAGATCGCGGACGTGGTGATTTACGCCGATTCCCTGGTTCATCCCTCTATAGTCGCTTTCGCCCGGGAAGGCGCCGAGGTTTACGGCAGCAAGGACATGAACCTGGACGAAATTATGGAGGTCACCCTGGATGCCGCCGCCGATGGCAAGTCGGTGGCCCGCATCCAAAGCGGTGATCCTTCAGTGTACGGGGCCATGCTGGAGCAGATGCGGGTCCTGGAAGGCGCCGGAGTGGACTACGAAATTATCCCCGGCGTCAGCGCCGCCTTTGCCGCCGCTGCCAAATTGAAGGCCGAGCTGACTGTTCCAGATGTAACCCAGACCATCATCATGACCCGGGCGCAGGGTCGTATTGCCATGCCTCCAAAGGAGCAGCTTCGGGATCTGGCTGCCCACGGCTGCAGCCTGATTATTTTCCTGGGAATTACCCGGATGCCTCGCATAGTTCGCGACCTCGAGGCCGCCGGTTACGCCAAGGATACCCCTGTCGCTATTGCTTACCGGGTAGGCTGGGAGGACGAACAGTTCATCCGTGGCACTCTGGAAGACATTTCGGCCAAGGTGCGGGAGGCCAAGATAACCCGTCAGGCCCTGATTTTTGTCGGGAAGGCTGTGGACCCCGACCTGCGTGACCCGTCCCTTGTCTCGGACGAGGAATTCGCTACTTCGCACCTCTATTCAGGCAGCTATACTCACCTCTTCCGCCGGTCCCGCAACCGCGACGCTGCAGGTGAAGGCGCTGACTTGTCGCCGGCCGGCGCTGGCAGCCAGGTGGACGGGGACTGATTCAGACCTCGGGACTCTCTCGAGTTTCAGCCAGCACGTGAATTTTCGATGGACAGTGTTACTGCAGATGCGCCGAAGACTGCGCTGGTGGCCGTGTCCAGAGATGGCGTGACCCTGGCCTCTCTACTGGCATCCCAGTTGCCTGGTGCGGTTTCTTTGCACGTCGTGGACAGGTATGCCCAACAGGTTCCCCCCGAGCAAAGCGACAGGGTGGAAACCTTTCCTCTCCCTTTGAGACCGGTAGTAAGCCGCCTGTTTGAACACTCTCATCGTCTTGTCTTGTTCCTGCCTGTGGGGGCGGCGGTCCGCCTGATTTCACACCTTATGCAACACAAGCATCATGATCCAGCCGTTGTTTGTGTAGATGATGCCGGTCGCTTTGCGGTCAGCCTGCTGTCAGGTCACGTAGGCGGCGCAGATGCTTTGGCGCAGAAAGTTGCCTCGATACTGGGCGCTACCGCCGTCATTACTTCCGCTTCACACGTAAAGAACACTCTCGCAGTTGACCTGTTGGGAGCGGAATTCGGGTGGCAGTTGGAGTCAGACCCGACCACAATTACCCGGGTGAGCGCTGCAGTGGTAAACGGTGATCTGGTCGGGGTTTACCAGGATGCGGGTCAACGCAGTTGGCTGAATTCGGAAACTTCAGGCGCAGCGAATTTAAGCTCGTTCCCGGCTATTTCAGAATTGATCAGTGCGGGGTGTTCGGCCGCGTTGTTGATCAGCGACCGGGAGAGTGTTCAAGAAGAGGCTCGCGGTTTGAATTTGCAGGGAATTCCTTCCGTAGTCTATAGGCCCAGGAGCCTGGTGGTTGGAATGGGATGCCGCCGGGGCGTGGCTGCCCAGCACCTGGAAGATCTGTTTGTCACCTCCTTGCAGGCCGCCGATTTGTCGGTAAAGAGTGTCAAATGCATTGCAACCGCTGACATAAAACGAGACGAGGAAGGTCTTATCGAACTGGCAGGGACGTACGGCATTCCCCTGGTATGTTACGGCGCCGACGACCTCAACGGCGTCTTTGAGAGGAATGTATTTGCTGAAAGCACCGCAGATGCCGAGGAGCGGGATAATCTTATGGATGGCATGCCCACTCCTTCGGCAGTAGCCCACGGATTGCTGGGAGTATGGGGTGTTTCAGAGCCGGCGGCGCTGCTGGCTTCCGGCGCGGACCGCCTCCTCTTGACTCGCCAGAAAACAGACCGGGCCACTCTTTCCGTGGCTCGAATACCTTTCGATTAACCTGACTCAAGCAAATTTATTGGGAATATATCTGTGGAAAAGCAAACACAAGCCAAGAAAAATGGGACCCTGTACCTGGTAGGCCTTGGCCCCGGAGCTCCTTCGCTCCTGGCGCCCGGGGCGGTCGCTGCGCTGCAGGAAGCCGAGGTTGTGGTTGGCTTCCGGGGCTACATGGACCAGATCGCCTCACTTACGGCCAACAAGGAAGTAGTTTCCATGGAACTCGGCCAGGAACTGGAAAGGGCCAGTCGTGCAGTTGACCTGGCATACGGTGGCGCCAGCGTAGCCGTAGTGTCTTCCGGAGATGCCGGAGTTTATGGGATGGCTGGTCCGGTGTTCCGTGTCCTGACAGACCGGGATTGGGACGGGGAACGGCCGGAGGTGGTCACCATCCCCGGCGTGTCAGCTTTGCAATCGGCCGCGTCATTATTGGGGTCTCCCCTCATGCAGGACTTTTGCGCCATAAGTCTCAGCAACCTATTGACCCCCTGGGAGACGATCCAACGGAGACTGGAGGCCGCGTCCCTGGGTGACTTTGTTGTGGCCCTCTATAATCCGCGCAGCCGTCGCCGGGACTGGCAATTGCTGGAAGCCCGCCGGATCCTGCTGGAACACAGGGAACGAGAAACACCAGTTGGTCTGGTTCGGGAAGCCTATCGAGATGACCAGCGGATTGTACTGACTGACTTGGGTAGCCTTGAAGAAAAAGCTGCAGAAGTTGACATGTTTACTACCGTAATAATTGGAAACTCCACCAGCTATGTGTTGAACGGCAAGATGGTGACACCGCGCGGATACGAGGAAAAAGTCAGACCGGAATAACGGGGCAAAGGGGCCCTTTTGAGAGTAGAGGAACAAGATGCCACCAATCAGGAAGAATAATCTCAAGGAAAAACTGGCAGACGGCCAGGTTACGGTGACCATTTCAGGGGTCTTAAGCTCGGAAATGGTGGATTTCCTGGGGCCGCTGGGGTTTGACGGAATATGGCTGGAGTGCGAGCACGGAGGGGTTACCTGGGAACAGTTGGGCGATATGACCCGAGCCTGTGACCTGTGGGGAGTCACCCCCATAACGAGGGTGAATGCCAACGAACCCTGGCTGATTACCCGTACCCTGGACCGGGGTTCCATGGGAATTGTAACGCCGCATATCAACAACAGGACCGAGGCCGAAAAGGCAGCCCAGTCGTCGAAATATGCTCCCCTGGGCTATCGGGGAATGTTTGGTGGCCGCCAGTCCTATGGTGTTACGGACTATTTCCATGGGGCTAATGACCAGAGTATGGTGATTGTCCTGTTGGAGGAAGTTGAGGCGCTGCAAAATCTGGACGAGATTCTCAAGGTGGACGACATTGACGTGTTCTTTGTCGCGCCGACCGACCTGGCGCAGACTATGGGCCACCTGGGAAATCCCGGGCATCCTGAGGTGCAGGCAGCCATTGACGAAGCTCTCGCCCGCATAGTCGGGTCGGGAAGGACGGCCGGAACTCTGGTGAACGATGCCAACGTCGAGGACTACATTGGCAAAGGGGTCCAGTTCCTGATGACCTCCTTCAACGCCTGGATTGTTCGCGGCTCCAGCGAATTTCTTGGAAAGGTTTCGGCAACAGGCAGATAGATTTATTTCCGAATGATTTTCTGGACCAGCCCAAAGAGATCACCGGCAGTACGAAAGCGTCTAACCGGCCTCTTCCAGGGCGTGTTCCTCTTCCCAGACCGCCAGTTCGTGGTCCTGGTTGAGGGGAATCAACAGGATGCTGCCAAGAATGAAAAGGAAGGCGCAGACAAACAGGAGGCCGGCATAACCTGAATCCGTTGATACGAACCTGTTGGACAAGTCCACCAGCGGGCCAAGGGTTTTGGAAAATGCCGCTCCGGCGATGGTTGCCAGGTTAACAATCGCTATGTGCTGGCCTTCCCGACCCGGCACCGCCATTTCATTGGCCAGCGCCCAGCTGGCGCTCAACACTGGCCCTATGCACAAACCAATCACGCTGGCAATGGCAACTACCTGAACGGTGTTGGTAGCCCAGAAAATCAGGATTGACCCTGCGGCTGCTCCCACCGCTCCGCCGATGATGACCGGCTTGCGCCCAATCCTGTCGGATATCCAGCCTGCGGGATAGACGCTTAACGCAAACGCTCCGCCAATTGCTATGACCGCGGTACCAAGGGTTTGGGCGGGATTATTTACCATCACCACATCCCGCAGGAAGAACAGGCCGTAGGTCGGAAACACGAATGTGGCGGTAATCAGCAGGAACCTGGAAAGCAGGAACCACACCAGGTGAGGGTGCAGCCCGCGGGTTGGATGCCTGAGTGTTGTCGCTCCGCGATGCAGGGCTCGCGTAGCCCTTTCCCTGGTCGCCGCAATAGATGAACTTACCAGTACGGTGACGATAAGTGTTCCGCCCAGCACACCGAAGGTAATGCGTAGCCATTCAATTGATTCTGGCCCTTTGTAATAGCTGATCAGGCTGCCGCAAACGGCAACCAGGACCACTGCCCCGATGGCATCGGCAAGTATCTTGAGAGAGGAAGCCACCCCGATGCGACTCGACGGCACAAGGTCGCCAATGAGCGCCAGGTAGGGGGCGTTGCTGATACCCGCGTTGGCCTGGATGAATACCCAAATTATCAGGAAGGAAATCAGCGTTAGCGTGAAGGACAGTCCGGTCAACCCGATGCAAACGCAAAGCACGCCCCCCAGCATGTAAGGAACTCGCCGCCCCAGTGGAGACCTGGTTCGGTCGCTGTACGACCCAACGATGGGCTGTACCAGGGCTGCGGCAATTAGACCGCTAAACCCCAGGGCTCCCAGCAAGGAGTTCTTGGCCCCCTCAGGCGCGATGTCCAGGACCAGCGTCGGCAATACGATGGTTTCCATGGTCAAAAAGAAACCGGTGATGCCAAAGCTGAAGGCGCCCAAGCGCAGGAAGGCCAGGGTGTTCCAGGTTAAGTGGGGTTGTGTTTGAGCTTGGTCCATCTGGTAGAATCCGGGCAAGGGGCCCATGAATCAATTGCGGACAGATCTGCTTGCGGCGCACGAACGGAGTCGGGAAATGCGGCCTTCCTAATATTCTACAGTATGTATTTTGCAATTTACCATAAGCATGATGTTATATTCGGCCAGGATAAAGTCGGCGTCCTGAGCGGAGGAGAGAGGGAGTATGGAGATTTGCTCTCTGTTGCCCAGCGGCACTGAAATACTTTATGCGTTGGGCCTGGGTGACCAGATTGTAGGAGTTACCGATCTCTGCGAATATCCTGCAGAAGTCAGCGAGAAGCCCATTGTGTGCCGAAGTCGGATTGACGTCGATAACCTGTCCAGCCAGGAAGTGGAAGCAATGATGCGCCGCATTCTGGAAGCGGGGGAGAGCCCGTATGAGTTGGATGGGGAGTGGATTTCCAGCAATTCCCCGGACGTGGTATTGACTCAGGACCTTTGCTATTTCTGTGAGGTCGATGCGAAGACAGTGGGCCGAACAGTGGAGCAAATGCCCATGCCCCCGGAAGTTGTCGTCCTCAATCCCAGAACGTTAAAGGAGATTTTCGATTCCATAGTCCAGATAGGGGAGATTTGCGGCGCACGCCAGCAAGCTATTGACCTGGTGGCAGACCTTGAAGGAAGGGTGAAGCGGCTGGAGGCCACTCTGGCCATCGCCGAGGAAAAACCAAGGGTTTTCTCTTTGGAAGGGGTCAATCCACTGGTCATCGGCGGACACTGGATACCTGACATGTTGCTGCGCGCGGGGGGCGACCTTGACATGTTTCAGCCAGGCTGTCCCGCCACCCGATTGTCTTGGGAACAGGTAGTGAATTATGCTCCGCAAAAGCTGTTTGTGGACCTTTGCTCTTCGGGGCTGGGGAGGCAAAAGGCTGAAATTCCCTGGCTGGCTGGCCAGGAGAATTGGGTAACTCTTCCTGCCGTTCAATCAGGCGAGGTTTACCTGATTGACCACGTCTATTTCAGCGTGCCCGGACCGCGCATTGTCACCGGCCTGGAAATTCTGGCTCAACTTACACATCCGAGTTTGTTTGATGGCCTGATCCCTTCTGACACAGTATTGAAACTCGACGCTTCCGCTGCCAGGTCCGCATCTGCCGACGAGGTAGCTGAATGTTTTGTCCCTTGGCCAAATTAGCTTTGTAAGTTTTGCAGGTTTGCATGGCCTGGGTGTCGGCTTCGTTCTAGTCGAGAGCAGCGTTCCGTCCGCTCTATGAGTAGAGATTGTCCGTGTCGGTCACAAAGAACTACTAGCGCCCCCTACGCAAAGTTTCACTGGAAACTCGAAAGATCGTAGTAGCAGGTTGCCAGTTCAAAGGTTATAATTGGGCAAATCACATAGGGAAGGTTGGGAACTTGACTAGCAGAGATGATTTCAGGTCGGCAATGTCCCTATTCGCCACCGGTGTGACCGTGGTTACCTCGATAGATGATGATGGAGTGCCCCACTCCATGACCGCCAATTCTTTTACTTCAGTGTGCCTCGATCCCCCCACGGTGCTGATCTGCGTTGCCCACGGTACCCATACATATGGGTATGTTGAGCGCAGCGGCAAGTTTGGAGTTAACATCTTGGGCGAAGACCAGGAGGAACTGGGCGTTTATTTTGCCAAGCGGCCCGAGGACCGGCAGGAGGGCACCGAGTACAACTACACTATCGCGGATGGGCAGTTGCCGATGCTGGACGACTCAATGGTGTTCTTTGGCTGCGAGGTTGTGGGGTCCCATGTTTACGGAGACCATACCGTTTATATGGGCGAGGTAAAGGAAGTCATTCGCAACGATGACGCCAACCCCTTGATGTTCTTCAAGAGCAGGTGGTATCACCCCAACGACCGCCAGGAATAGCCGAGGAGAAGAGACCGCCGCTGGAAATACAACAGGCCGGATGCGCTTACAGCGTACCCGGCCTGTTGCTGATCTCGCCCTTCGGTATTTTCCCAGTCGGCGTTTATCCTCGCTTCAAGGACGTCAGAAACTCCTCAATACTGGCATTCACCTGCTTGTACTTCTGTAGTTGCACAAAGTGGGATGCCCCCGGCACGACTACTTTCCTGGCCCCCGAAATGTTGTCAGTCAGATAGTCCGCATATTTCACAGGGGTCATGGAGTCTTCGGAACCACATAGCACCAGTGTGGGAAGTTTGATCTGCTGAACCTCGTTCATCACATCAAACTTGTCGCAGGCCATCAGGTCGTTATATTCAACAGCAGGCCCTATCTCCATAGACCGGCGCTTCAAGGATTGCACCATGTCGGAGGCTACCCCCGGGTAGTAGGCCATCTGGTTTTCCAGCCACTGCGCGGAATCCTCAGTTGATTCCTTGCCCAGTTGAAGGTAATCGGGGTGAACCCTCAGTCTGGCGCCAGTACCCATCAGGATGATTCCTCTTACCTCTTCGGGATATCGAAGGGCATATAACATGCTGATGGCGCCACCCATGGAATGCCCGCAAATCACCATGTCCTTGTAGCGGCGGGCGGTAGTAAATCCTCTAACCCATTCCAGGTATTGTTCTATGCTGGGGCAAGGCCTGCCGTTGGGATGTCCGGGCAAGTCAAGAGCCTTGGAATTGCGAAAGTGCTGGAGTTGGTAATAGAAAGCCAGGCTTGAACTTCCCGCTCCGTGGATAAATACCAACTTCACTTCATTTCCTCCGCAATCGGGCACCGAGGTATGGCCGGAATGCCCAACCATCAGCATTTATTTATTTCGTAATAGCAAACCCGAAAGATTATATGTGATAAATAATGGCAAATCAAGGGAGCTACCAGCGCATTGGCTGATAGCTCCCTGATCTGTGCTTGCGGCAGCGGCAGAGTGACCCGGTAGCAGGCTGTTACGGCCGATCGGATTATCGACTATTCGTCCTCACTCGGAGCGGTGTCCTCTTCCGGTTCGCCGTCCATTACTTCGCTGGTTACTTCCGCCTCGTCCGAATCTTCCATAACCGCTTCAGTCGTGGCTGTGGCTTCTGGCTGAGGGGAAGTTCCATTCTCGGCGCTGGCCCCTCCGGAGGAATAGTCGTTCTCGGTGAAGCAGGCGACGGAGGCTACATAATCGTCGGGCTCCCGGTCGCGCCAGACGATGACACCCTGGGTGTACCGGCTGTTTGTTACCTTCACGTCTTCCAGGTTGATTCGCACCACCTGCGCCTTGGCAGATATGATGAAAACCTCTTGTCCCTCGTTATCCGTTACCACGCGGGAAGCTGCTACGGGCCCGGTCTTTTCATTTACCCGGAAAGTACGCACCCCCTGGCCGCCGCGGCCGTGTCGAGGATAGTTCTTCAAGGGCGTTGACTTGCCGTAGCCTCCTTCACTCACCACCAGCAGTTGGCCTTCAGGGGTTACCGTGGACATGCCGACTACCTTGTCGTCACTCATCAGCTTTATTCCCTTGACGCCGCCGGCCGAGCGGGAACGGGGTGTCAGGTTCTTTCGCGGGTCATCGCAATTGCGGAATTGGAACAAAATGGCTTGGCCCTTTTCGGTAACCATCACTACTTCTTCGGAGTCACCGACCTGGGACACGCCTACAAGTTCGTCGCCATCCTCCAGGTCCATCACTATGAGGCCGGACGGACGTATATTGGTCAGTTCGCCCTCCTTCAGGGCCTTGATCTCGCCCAGCCTGGTGGCCAGGACAAGCATGGAACTGTCCCGGGCATTCTTGACCGGCAGCATGGCCTGGACCTGTTCGTTACGAGCGATGGGAATAAGGTTGACCAACAGAGTGCCCCGGCTCGTGCGGGAAGTGTCCCCCTGGATCTGATAGGCCTTCAAGGGATACACCCGGCCACGATTGGTGAAGAACAGAAGCGTGTCATGGGTATCCACTACTACCAGGTCCATCAGGGCGTCATCTTCCCTGGTAGTCATTCCCCGGACGCCCTTGCCGCCCCGGTTCTGGGTGCGGTAGGTATCGCAGGGAACCCGCTTGATGTATCCCCGCTGGCTCAGGGTAATCATTACATCCTGGTGTGGTATGAACTGCTCGGCGCTTTGTTCGCCAACCTCCTCCGGTTCAATTCGGGTCCTACGAGCATCGCCGAAATCCTTCTTGAGCTTGCGGGTTTCTTTCTTGATCTCGTTAAGAATCTTGCCAGGGTCTCCCAGCAGCGATTCAAGACTCGCTATGGTCTTTTGCAGCTCATCGTGCTCGTTCTGCAGGCGTTCCCGCTCCAGAGCGGCCAATCGGCGCAACTGCATGTCCAGGATGGCCTGGGCCTGGACCTGGCTAAGGTCAAATTCGGTCATCAGGTTGGTTCGGGCGCTCTCCGCGTCGTCGGATGTGCGGATAATCTGAATCACCTGGTCCATGACGTCCAAAGCGAGCAAGAGTCCCTGGAGGATGTGGTCCCGGTCCCGGGCCCGCTGCAGGAGGAACTCGGAACGGCGACGGATGACCTCTTGGCGGTGCTCAACAAACAGTGTGAGGGCCCGCTTCAGGGGCAGCACCTGGGGCTGGCCGGCCACCAGGGCCAGCATTATGGTGTTGAAGGAACTGCGCATCGCCGTGTGCCGGTACAGGTTGTTAAGGACAATGTTGGCCTGCGCATCGCGGCGGAGTTCAATGACAACTCGCATTCCCCGCCGGTCAGACTCGTCTCGAATATCGGAGATGCCCTCTATTCGCTTGTCCCGTACCATTTGGGCGATCTTCTCTACCAGGTTGGCCTTATTGACCTGGTAGGGCAGTTCGGTGATGACTATGCCATCCCGACCCCGGCGAATCTCTTCAATTTCGGCCTTGGCCTCCATTACGATGCGGCCTCGGCCGGTGGTGTAGGCATCGATGATGCCCTGGGTGCCGCGGATAGACCCGTAGGTGGGAAAGTCCGGTCCGGGGATCAGCTTCATCAGGTCTTCGGTGACGCAGTTCGGGTGGTCAATGACATGGCAGACGGCGTCGCAGATTTCTCCCAGGTTGTGGGGAGGCAGGTTGGTAGCCATGCCCACGGCAATGCCGGTGGCACCATTGACCAGCAGGTTTGGCATCCGGCTGGGCAGGACTTGTGGCTCGTTCAGCGAGTCATCGAAATTGAGGGAGAAGTCTACGGTGTTCAGGTCAATGTCGGAAAGCAGCTCATCGGCTATGGCCGCCAACCGGGCTTCGGTGTAGCGCATGGCGGCAGGTGGGTCTCCGTCCACGCTGCCAAAGTTACCCTGGCCGTCTATCAGCGGATAGCGCATTGAGAAGGTCTGCGCCATGCGGACCAGGGCGTCATAAACTGGCGTGTCGCTGTGGGGATGGAACTTGCCCAGCACTTCGCCCACTATGCGCGCGCTTTTCCGGTGGGCCTGGTTGGGTCGCATACCCATATCGTGCATGGCATAGAGGATGCGCCGCTGCACCGGCTTCAGCCCGTCCCGCACGTCGGGAAGCGCCCTCGAAACTATGACGCTCATGGCGTAGCTGAGGTAAGAAGTCCGCATCTCCTCTTCGATTCGGATGGGCCTTATTCCACCAGACGGTGGTACGGGTGCTGAAGTTACCATAACAAATGCTCCTTGGAATTCTGGGCCAGCGAGGGAGGGACGGGGATGGGTCGATAACTCCTAGCCAGCCAAATACATCTCTGCCCGCTCGTAAAAGCCGGCGAACAGGTTGGCAAAACTGCGGGGCACCTCATCCTGACGTTCGGGATGGCACTGCAGCCCGATAACCCAACTGTGGTTAGGACTCTCCAGACCTTCGATCAGGCCATCCTCAACCGAGTAGGCGCTGGACATAAGCCTGGGGGAGCGCTGCGCTTCCCTCAGTCCCTGGTGGTGCAGGCTGTTAACCCGGAAAAAGCCCGCGCTGCCAACGATGGCAGCCGTCTTGGCGCCCGGGGCCATATAGATGAGGTGCGTCTCCGGCTGCCACTTCCCGTCGTCTCTCACCGCCTTGTGCCCGGGCAGGTCCTGAATGAGTTGCCCACCAAAGGCTACGTTTAGCAACTGCATCCCCCGGCATATGGCCAGTACCGGCATGTCATGGTCCAGCGCATAGTCCAGGAGTCGCAGCTCTAATTCGTCCAGGGGGCGGCAAAGCTCCAGATCGGCCTCGACGTCCGCTTCTGCCCCATATAGATCCGGATCCACATCGGGACCGCCGGTTAACATCAGACCACCGATGTCTTCAAGAATATTGTGGACGGCCCTGTCGTCAGGAGGGATTAGAAGGGAAATATCCGCGCCCAGGGACTCCATAATCTCTACGTAGCGGCGGGAATTGCGGAGGTCAACTGAGGTAATGGCAACCTTTGTCATACAGTTTACATATTATAGCTGAATCCGCGTCCAATTCCTAGCTGACACGTTGCGAGTTCAGGGGGATTGCAGTAAGACCTTGGAATTGTCCGGTACCATCTGTCTGTCCCCGGGGTTGACATGCATCCCTTCCCATACTGGATGGCCCATGCCTACTGTGGAATGAATTGACTGAAGCTCTGAATTGCTTGGCCGGGTGCCTTTCATGGACGATTTCCAAGGCATTGAGATGGTGGCGGGGAAGCCCTTCACCTGTCCATTTTCCCGCCGTCAGGCCGAAGTGCTCTAATGCAAAATGAGCTCGAATGAGATGAAATGGCAAGGCAAAGCGATATTTCCCATATCCTGTGCCTTCCTTCCCATTATCTGACGCCATTGCATTGCTGAGAGTTAGGCCAGCAATTGCTTTGACCTGTTTGTTCGGAGGGGTATAATTTGTTAAGCTTGGGCAAGTAAGGCGGAAGAATTCGCCACCAATTAGCCTATGGTAAGACTCACTTCGCACTTGAGGCGGGGAAGATGAAAGAGGTTATCCAGGAAACTGTAAGGCAGCTTCAAGACCAGCAGCCCTGCGTGCTTGCTACCGTTGTTCGCACCAAGGGTTCCACACCCCAGAAGGCGGGGTCCATGCTCCTGGTGAGACAGGACGGGACTGGAGTCGGCACTTTGGGTGGTGGGTGCGTGGAAGGTGACATCTGGTACGCAGCCAGGGAAATGCTGCGCAACCACAGTGGTCCGGAGTTCAAGGACTATTTCCTTAATGAGGACATCGCCGCACGTGACGGCCTGGTTTGCGGCGGCACTATGTACTTTTACCTGGAACCGATGTGGGAGCCTGATTCCTTCCTCGATATCGGGAGTCGGTTGATCAACGCCTACGAGGGTGGCGATCCCGTCGGGTTGGCCACTGTGGTCAACGTTCCTGAAGGAAATCCCAACCTCGGCGCCAAACTTCTGCTGCTGCTTGACGGCGCAGTGGAGGGTACCCTGGGGAGCAAGGAACTGGATGACCGCGCGATTGCAGCGGCCCGCCAGGTTGCCGATGTGGGCTCAGTCGAGAGCTTTTCCACCGATGAGGGCGTGGAAGTCTTCGTTGAAGGATTTACTACACCTCCCACACTGGCCGTTATCGGCGGCGGGCACGTGGGCAAAGCCACGGCGGACCTGGCAAACATGCTGGGCTATCGGGTGTTCATTGTGGATGACCGGCCCGAGTTTTCCAATTCCGAACGCTTCCCTTACGCCGAACAGACGGTGGTTACCCAATATGAGCGATGGTCCGAGGACCTCGCCGTAAACGTCAACACTTTCATAGTTGTTGCCACCCGGGGGCACCGGTTTGACGACATGGCCCTTGAATCGGCGTTGACGACTCGCGCCCGGTACATCGGGCTCATGGGTAGCCGGCGCAAGAACCTTATGATTTATCGACGATTGCTGGACCAGGGCGTAAGCCTAGAGCGACTGAAGGAAGTCCACGCGCCTGTCGGCCTGGATATTGGCGGTCTGCAGCCCGAGGAACTGGCGGTCAGCATAATGTCCGAGATTATCATGACCCGTCGTGGAGGCAAGGGTGGCCCCATGCAGATGGACGAGTGGTACATTGACCGGGTGGCCCAGCGCTTCCAGGATGCAATAGAAGTATAGTATTCGAGGAAGGCGGGCCCAGGCGGCCATACAATTATGCCCGAGACCACAGCCATTCTCCTGGCGGCAGGAGAATCCCGAAGAATGGGTGAACTAAAGGCCCTGCTGCCGTGGCAGGGCCAATCCCTTATTTCCCACCAGGTTTCCGCCCTGGCCGCTGGCGGTGTGGACCGTATTATTGTGGTCCTGGGGTACCGCCAGGAAGAGTTGCTGCCGGAAATTGAAGGAAAGCCCGGCGTAGAATGGGCCCTGAACCCGGATTACCTGCAGGGAAAGACTACGTCCATAAAGGCAGGACTCGCCGCCCTGGGAGGACGGCTGCCGGAGGCCTTGTTGCTATTGAACGTGGACCAGCCCCGCGGAGCCGAAACGGTGGCTTACCTGCTTCGGCAGCATCGCAGCAACGGCCCCCTTATTACGATTCCCACCTTTGAAGGTAAGGGTGGGCACCCGGTGGTCTTCGACGGCGCGCTGGTAGCGGAGCTTGGCGCCATTACGGAGGAAACCCAGGGAATAAGGGAAGTGGTGAGGCGCCACCAGGAAGGAACTCTGAGGGTGGAGATGGAGTCTGCGGAAGTGTTGTGGGATCTCAATACCCCCGAGCAGTATCGAGCTGCACTGAATGAGACCGGGTAGCCTGCGGTCTCTACTAATTCGGAACAACTAACCAAAACAGTCGGGGCCCGGTACGCCTACCGGGCCCCGATTTGCTTTCGCTTCGCATTCCCGCCATTCCGGTCTTATTACCGGATGTACCGTTCCTGAGGTAACTCACAAAGGAAGTCAGCTCGATTGGTATTTTCGCGGGACTTGCTTTTCGTTCTGTTTCCCTGCCGTTTCTGAAGCATCCCTTCTACGGGTCATCCACTCCTCTCTGAACCGGCAGGGACGCTACAAGGGAAGATCCATTTATGGCAAAGTTCGAATACCTTAACCATATATCACCTCCTTACCGGATTTCGGAACATTCTGGGCATTCATGCCCTTCTTGCTCTGTATTCAGGCTAACATGTGCCGATTATCTTGTCAACACTTTTTAGCAATATTGGTCTGAATTGCAGACAAATAGTGAGGGCGGGATTCTTCCCGCCCTCATCGAAGATATTCAGGCCTGGTTGACCCGGTTATGCCGGTTGTGTCAGCGCCCTGGGCTTGCCGGGAATAAGGAGGGAAGCCAACAGTCCGATAAAGTAGAACCCGGCCGTGATGTAGAACCCGTATTGCCACCCGGTGTTGTCCTGATCAAACCATTCCACCGAACCAAATATAACCAGGGCGGCGGCAGCGCCAAAGAATGTGTTGTTGCCCCACATTAGGCCAAGGAAACTGGACTCCAATCGCCGTCCCGCGGCAATGTCTGCGGCGGCAGCCTGGGTGAGGTTGTTTACCGAGAAGTTCAGGATGCCGTACATGGCAACAAACAGCGTAATCCAGTAATTGTACTCTCCGAACTGCTCACCACTCCAGATTATGGCCAGGGTAAGAACAGTGGTGACGGCCATAACGAATATTATGATGGCTCTGCGACCTATCTTGTCGGACAACGCGCCAATCAACGGACCGGCCACAATACCTGGGCCAACCATCAGTGCCACGTGTGCCGCAGCCTGGAAGGGGGCCACGCCCAGGGCCTGAATCAAGTAGAGGGGAACCAGGAAAACCAGGGAACGGTCGGCCATTCCCCGCACGGCCGAAACGGTGAAAATGGCCCACATTCCAGTGCCCTTAAAGGCGTCCACCATGCCAGCCCAGTTCTCACGTATCCGCTTGTTCAGGTCAAAGTCCTCCGGCTTGGCTCCTCCGGCATTCCGTAGCAGGAAGAAAATGACAATGCTGGAGGTGAACATAATGGGAGTGCTCAAGCCCAGCACCCAGCGCCAGCTGATGGCCTCCCATGGCATCTCCCAGGAGAATAAGTCGCTTTCCACTCCGCCGCTGCTCAAGGTCCAGGCCAAGGCGCCGGCAACCAGTGCGCCAGCCACCATGGGCCCCAGAACGTCACCAATGCTGCCCATTGACCGGTGCATGGAAATAAACAGCCCGCGTCTTTCCGGGAACCTGCGGGCCAGCAGACCGAGGGCCGGAGGGTGCCAGAGGGCGCTCCCCATGGAGCCCAGGGCCAGGGCGGCCAGAATCAGAACGTAGGTGGGCGCGATGGACATGACCAGGTAGCCAACACCAATACTGAAGGCGCTGATGGACAGCACCCACGAAACCCGGTGATGGAACAGGTCCACCAGGAACCCCCCGGCGGTGCTGGTAATGCCTCCAAAAACTGACCGGACTACTACTATTAACCCGACCTGAAAAGCCCCCAGGCCCAGGTCCGCCGCAATTATGGCTGCGAGGAATGGGATAGTGTGTGCGTAGAAATGCTCAAAGGCGTGAGCCCCGATTACGGTGGTGGCCATCACCGAGTCTTTAGTGCGTCTTTCCTGGCCCGCAGGCGGGGCTACTGCTGTGGTCGCTGCCAAATTCGTCACCTGCTCGTTTCAGATTGTCCGGTCAGCTAAAAGCCGTCTGGCCGGGTCGAAAAATTCGTAAGCGAATTGCCGCAAATTATACACCTAATATATATGGTGGCGAGATGTCCGGGAAAGATGTGCCTGGATTAGGCATCAAGCAAACGGTTGTTAGTCGTCCCGGTTCAATACTCGGCAAACATTCGCTGGATTTCGTCGCGATTGGTTGTGACTGTCAGGCCCAGCATCAACAGAATTCTGGCCTTTTGTGGTTGAAGATTGTCGCTGACGATAAACCCCTGTTCATTCTTGCGCGGGGTCATAACTACCCTCCCAGCAATGGAACGGGATGCGAGGACCACGGGTATCCCCTCTTTGACCGCTTCTGCTGCGGCACCGATTGCTTTGGGCGGAAAGCTGCCCCCACCGAAACCAGCCAGGATCAAGCCATCGGATTTGTTGGAGCGCACAGCGTCTATCAGTAGTTCATCGGAACCGGCGTGGCAATAGACGATGTCAACCCTGGGAAGCGAATCCTTGTGGGCCACGTCAAACTCCGTGGATGTAGTGTGCTTGCGCAAAGGAGCCCGGTACATTACCACCTCACCGTCCGAATCGGCATAACCCAGAAACCCCAACTCGTTCGGTTTGAAGGTTTCTACGCGGAAGGTGTTGGTCTTAACCACGTCGCGGGCGCACTGGATTTCGTTGTTAAGAATGGTAAGCACACCCATGCCCCCTGCAACGGGACTGGCGGCTACCCGGATAGCATCGAGCAGGTTCAAGTCTGCGTCCGTTCCCAGGGCTGTGGGTGGACGCATGGCCCCTGTGACAACCACTGGCTTGCTGGACTTGACGGTCAGGTGAAGAAAATAGGCTGTTTCTTCCAGGGTCGCAGTTCCGTGAGTTACGACTACGCCCGCGGTCCCATCGTCCAGCAATAACTGATTTATGCGCTTAGCAAGTCTGAGCCATTCTTCCGGTCCTATGGCGGTGCTACCGACGCTAACCAGGTCTTCCGCTGAAATGCTGGCTATGTCGTTGGCTTCGGGGATTCTTTCGAGGGATTGCTCGATAGTAATGTGTTCCCCAAGCTCGGGGTAGAGGATAAAATCCATTCTGTCGGGGCCGACTCCGGCGATGCTGCCACCGGTAGCGACAATGGCAATTGAAGGCCTTAAAGGACTCATGAACTCTCCTGCCTTTGTTGGATTGTTTTGGATCCCTTAGTCTTAGGGACCCGTTTTTCTGGAAGGGATTCTAATCCTCGATGTGGAAGTGTAGAGGGTCCATTAGAGACTGTGCCCATGCCTTGGGCACTGGTTGGTTGCGTCCAAAATGCCCCGTATTCCATGCTGCTGTAATGGTCAAAGTCTCTTCTGTTGTTATAATCTTGACAACTGTTTGGCAGACTACGGCCAATTCAGGGGCAAGTCAATTGCGGGTTATCCCAAGTTAAATCTGGCGACAAGTTATGCGTGCCCTTATTGTTTCCGACATTCATTCAAACCTCGAAGCTCTGGAGGCGGTAATTACCGACGCAGAGGGCAGGGGCGGTTTCGATGTTATCTGGTGCCTGGGGGATTCGGTGGGCTATGGGCCGGACCCTGCCGCCTGCCTGGATCTGCTTCAATCCTATCCGCTGGTAGCGGTCGCGGGAAATCATGATCGGGCTGCACTGGACCTTCGTGAAAGCGCCGACTTCAACAGTGCGGCGGCATTCTCCGCGAACTGGACTGCCCAGCAACTGGAAGAGGACCACCGCGGCTTCCTGGCCGGCCTTCCCGAAGTGACCACTGCCGGTCCTTTTACCCTGGTCCACGGAAGCCTGCGCGCGCCCTTGAGAGAGTATCTATTGAACGAAGAGGCTGCAGCAAGCACCTTCGGTCGCTTGACTACCAGCTATTGCCTGGTGGGGCATTCCCATTTGCCATTTCTGTGCCTGGAAAACCGGGACGGCCCCAGGTTCGTACAGTTTTCCGAGGACGAAGTATTTGATCTGGATGAGCGGCGCCAGATTGCAAATCCGGGTAGCGTGGGCCAGCCACGGGACTACGACCCCAGACCAAGCTATGCAATTTACGTCGGAGACGGCGTGGAGTCTTCCGGTAGTCTGGAACGGCACAGGGTGGAATATGCCAGGACGGTTACCCAGGAAAAGATGCGAATTGCGGGGTTGCCCAGGAACCTGATAGACCGGCTGAACCATGGAGTCTGAGTGTTCTGCAAGTACGACTGAAATATGAAGCTGGCTCTCGGGGCGCAAAGGGAAAGTCTATTGACAAGAGCGGGTACTGTTGATAGTCTTTTGCAACCTGAAAACATTGGATTTCAGGGGTTGTTCGTGTTGGCCCGCTAGCTCAACTGGCAGAGCAACGGACTCTTAATCCGTAGGTTCTCGGTTCGACCCCGAGGCGGGTCACCATATAGTGAAGTAGAGACAAAAGGGGTATTGCAGCCTGGGGGAGTGTCGGAATTGGTAGACGAGCATGACTTAGGATCATGTGCTGCAAGGCGTGGGAGTTCGAGTCTCCCCTTCCCCACCAGTGACAATATCTGAAATCGGCCCGCTTTTGGGCCAGTTATCTTGATCCGGCGCAATAGATCGAAAACCAAAAAACTTGCCGCCGGGAGGAGGGCAGTTGGCTACTCTTCTGGAAGTAAAAGACTTACGCACACATTTCTTCACCTTTGAAGGTGTTGTCAAGGCAGTTGACGGCGTTTCCTACGAGGTAGAAGAGGGTGAAACCCTTGGGCTGGTAGGAGAGAGTGGCTGTGGCAAGAGCGTCAGCGCACTTTCACTCATGCGCCTGATACCTGACCCGCCGGGCAAGATAGTTTCCGGCGAATTGTTGTTTGAAGGCGAAGATGTCCTGAAAATCGACATGGACGACATGCGCCGTATTCGTGGCGCCAAAATGTCCATGG
Organism: SAR202 cluster bacterium bin22; assembly: GCA_002238505.1. Taxonomy (GTDB): domain Bacteria; phylum Chloroflexota; class Dehalococcoidia; order Lucifugimonadales; family UBA3495; genus Bin22. The sequence goes on from MPMM01000001.1 coordinate 378,338, forward strand.
TGTTCCAGGAACCCATGACTTCCCTCAACCCTGTGCTGACTTTGGATCGGCAGCTCAGTGAGACTCTGCAACTTCACCGGGGCATGAGTCGAGAAGAGGCACGCAATGAGTCCATAGATCTGCTTGCGCGGGTCGGTATCCCTGATGCGGAGCGGCGGGTCAAGCAGTATCCCCACCAGTTCAGCGGCGGAATGCGGCAGAGGGTAATGATCGCCATGGCTCTCAGTTGCAATCCCAGGTTGATTATTGCTGACGAGCCCACCACCGCTCTTGACGTGACCATTCAGGCTCAGATTCTGGAGTTGATGAAGTCGCTGACTACTGAGTTCGGCGTTTCTCTCATTGTCATTACCCACAACCTGGGCGTGGTAGCTCGGTACGCCGACCGCATGAACATCATGTATGCCGGCAAGATTATCGAGAGGGGCGCTTCCAGCGAGGTCTACAGCAACCCCAGGCATCCCTACACTGTGGGTCTGCTGAAGTCTGTACCTCGGCTGGACCTGCCCCGTCGTGCGAAACTTGACCCCATTGAGGGGCAGCCTCCTGACTTGATCAACCTGCCCCAGGGTTGCGCATTCCGCGACCGTTGTCGGTGGGCCGTAGACAAGTGCGCGACGGAAGAGCCACCCTTGATGCTGGTGAACGAAGGCCATTGGTCGGCCTGCTGGCGGAGCGACGAATTGGGGCCCTCTGCCCTGGAATTCTTGATTGACCCGGATATGGTTGAAGGCCCGACCAATGGCAACGGAGTTGCCGATCCGGAATCTGACGACGAAAACTAGCCCGCGGAGAGTATGAGAATATGACCATGATGTCTGAAGCGGACCAGCGTATCGACGGGCCATCGGCCCATGGCGACGTTCTGGTCGAAGTCAGGAACCTGCAGATGTACTTCCCGGTGACCGCGGGGATTATTTTCCAGCGGGCAGTGGCCCAGATCAAGGCCGTGGACGATGTAAGCTTTTTCGTCCGCAAGGGCGAGACCCTGGGCCTGGTGGGTGAAAGCGGTTGCGGCAAGACTACCACCGGTCGTTGCATCCTGCAGCTCTACAAGCCTACTGGCGGGCAGGTGCGTTTCGAAGGGGAAGAACTGACCAGCATGTCCACCCGGCAGATGCGGGTAATGCGGCGCAAGATGCAGGTCATTTTCCAGGACCCCTACAGTTCCCTGAACCCCCGGATGACAGCCGGCAACATCATCGGCGAACCCCTGATTGTTCACGGGCTGGTCAACAGCAAGGAAGAATATCGTGACCGGGTGTCGGAACTGTTGCAGAACGTGGGCCTGAATCCCTACATGGCCGACCGATTCCCCCACGAGTTCAGCGGCGGTCAGCGCCAGCGTATCGGTGTGGCAAGGGCCCTGTCTGTCGATCCCTCTTTCATTGTCTGCGACGAGCCCGTGTCCGCCTTGGACGTGTCCATCCAGGCCCAGATCGTAAACCTGCTGGAGGACCTCCAGGAACAGTTCGACCTTACCTACCTGTTTATCGCTCACGACTTGTCGGTGGTGAGGCATATCAGTGACCGGGTAGCAGTCATGTATCTGGGCCACATTGTGGAAATTGCAGACCGGAACGAGATTTATGCCAATCCGCTGCATCCCTACACGCGGGCGCTGTTGTCTGCAGTACCCATTCCCGACCCTGTTATCGATGCGCAACGGGAACGCATTCTGCTTAGCGGTGAGGTTCCCAGCCCACTCAATCCCCCTAGCGGTTGCGTGTTCCATCCTCGCTGCCCCATCGCCATTGATAGTTGCCAGCAAGTTACTCCCGACCTGCGGGAAGTCGAACCGGACCACTGGGCAGCCTGCATTCAGGCCCCGGGTTACGGTCCTTACTAAGACCAGGTAAATCAGGTTTCTTGAGGGCCGACTCTATGTCGGCCCTTTTGCATTGGCAACAGGAATTTAACCTGTCGAGCCAGTGCCCTGTTATTGTTGCGCTGATAAGCACCGTGTTACTATTGTGGAGCTATGAATCCCCAACAAATTCGAAACTTCTGCATTATTGCTCATATTGACCACGGCAAGTCCACCCTTGCCGATCGCTTCCTGGAAATTACGGGCACGGTTCGTCCCCAGGAGATGAAGGCCCAGTTCATGGACCAGATGGAACTGGAGCGCGAACGGGGCATTACCATCAAGGGAAAAGCTGTGGCGATGCAGCACCGGGCTCAGGACGGACAACTGTATCAGCTTAACCTTATCGATACTCCCGGCCACGTGGACTTCAGCTATGAGGTTTCCCGGGCTCTGGCCGCCTGCGAAGGTGCGCTGCTGGTAGTGGACGCCAGCCAGGGGATCGAGGCCCAGACCATTGCAAACACACTTCTTGCAATGGAGTACGACCTGGAACTCATACCGGTAGTCAATAAGGTGGACCTCCCCCAGGCCGAGCCTCAGAGGGTCGCCGGCGAACTGCAGCAAGTGTTTGGTTTTCGGGAAGATGAAATCCTTTACGTTTCAGCCAAGGAAGGCACCGGGGCCAATGACATCCTCAATGCCGTGGTTGAACGCCTTAAGCCCCCTTCGGGCGATCCCGAGGGGGCCCTTCGAGCCTTGGTTTTCGACTCGGTGTACAACAGTTACAAGGGCATCATTGCTCACGTCAGGGTTGAAGACGGGCTGGTCTCAAAGAACGAAAAGCTACTGGTAATGTCATCGGGAAGAGTCGCCGAAATAATGGAAGTGGGCGTCTTTTCTCCTCATCCTACCCCCGTGGATGCGCTGCGAACCGGGCAGGTGGGCTACATTGCCACCGGCTTCAAGGACGTTCAGGAATGCAGCGTGGGTGACACGCTGACCATCAGCAACAGGCCTGCGACTAAACCGTTGCCTGGCTACGTCGAACTGAAGTCCATGGTGTTCGCCGGACTCTATCCGTCAGATGGTGAGGAGTACAACAGTCTGCGAGCGGCCCTGGAGAAACTGCGCCTGAACGATGCTTCACTGACAATGGAGCCGGAGAGCAGCGGCGCGCTGGGCTTTGGCTTCCGATGCGGCTTCCTTGGCCTGATGCATCTGGAGATCATCCAGGAGAGGCTGGAACGGGAATACGACCTGGACCTGATAGTTACCGCCCCCAGCGTCGCTTACCAGGTGATCCTCCAGGATGGGAGCGAGCTTCGGGTGGACAATCCCTCCAGACTGCCCCAGCCTCACGAAGTGAGAGAAATCCAGGAACCGGTCCTGGGCCTCACCATCGTTGCTCCCAATCGCCACGTGGGAGCGATTATGGAACTCATGCATGCCCGCCGGTCCGAATTCAAGAGGATGGAATACATCCAGAGCATCGCTTCGCGGGATGGCAGCGACGCCAAGGAAGAGCAGACCCGGGTGGTAATGGAATACACCATGCCGCTGGCGGAGATGCTCGCCGACTTTTACAATCAGCTGAAATCCCGCACTCAGGGGTATGCGTCGCTGGACTATACCTTCGAGGGTTATCGGGCGGAGCCTCTAAGCCGGGTGGACATACTGATTAATCACCAGGCGGTGGAAGCCCTGTCCATGATAGTGCACCGCGACCTTGCGGTTACCCACGGGCGCGCTCTGGTGGAGAAGCTAAGGACCACCATCCCCAGGCAGCTATTCGAGGTGCCCATTCAGGCGGCCATTGGGAGCAGGATCATTGCCAGGGAAACCGTTCGGGCTCTGCGGAAGGACGTGTTGGCCAAGTGTTACGGCGGCGATATCTCCCGCAAACGCAAGTTGCTGGAGAAGCAGAAGGAAGGCAAGAAGCGGATGAAAAGTGTCGGCCGGGTAGAAGTTCCCCAGGAAGCCTTCCTCAGCCTGCTGGGAATCGGCAGCGAAGGCTCATAGCGTACAGATTAATTTCAACGCGTTTCTTGCTTTAACCGGAAGCCTCTGCTTTTAGCTCCCTCAATTGCACCAGGTGTTCCCGCCAGTGGCCGGCGAAAAGACGCTCAACCAGCCACTGGGCCGTTCTGGGTTCGTCCCAGAGACGGTTTCGCTGGTGGACCAGGGCAGTTGAGGTCTCCAGCACTTCATCTGTCAGCGGCGCTAATCCGGATTCCAGGGCGTCAAAGTAGCTGTTGAATTGACGCCTGACCTCATCTAGGGTCCAGGACTCTGCCTCGCTGGTCATGTACTTCTGATCTGCCCACAGGTCGTACTCCTCAACTTCGCCATCCATAATTCCCCTCAAGATCTGGGGAACGCCGCCTGGCGGAGTGTAAAGCACATGCGTAATGACTTCGCGGGCCGTCCATGAGTCGGCGTCCGGACGCCAGTCCAGGACGTTTTCCATTCCATCAAGAATGTCCTGGATTTCCTTGCGGATTTCCGCCACGTTCGTCAGATGCTGGTCTTTGGCAGACGTCATATGTTCTCCGGTACCGGCTCAAATTTTGGTTTATGGCTTGAACACCATCAGGACAAGGACAACCAGGGGGATCAGGGTGACCACGCCGGCCACCATGTTCCAGAGTTTGCTCGCCCTCTGATAGCTATCTGAATGGTCGTTGCCCTCCAGCGATTCCGTGGCATATTGGGCCATCCGACGTTGCTGGGGAAGCAGGACCGCCAGCCACAGGACCACTATTACGATTGTCAGGATAAATGAGGCCGCCAGCCAGGGTTCCTGAAATCGCTCCCAACCGGTGATGCCCCCCATCCAGATTCCGGTTGCCAGCAGGCCGGCGATGCCGGGTCCCATAAAGATGAGGTCTGCCTTAACCAGCGCCTGGGTTGTGGTGGCAACGGTTTCCGGGTTGCCGGACCGGTCTGCCCGTTTCTTCCAATAGGCGGAGTTGATCAAATAGCCTATCAGCCAGATGGCAGCAAAAATGTGAAGCGTAAGTAGTAATTCAAGCATCAATGTCTCCTGAATATGAAAGAAGGGTTACCAATGGTCTGTCAGTTGCGGGACATTAATTTGGTCCCGACCAGCTTGCCCATTCTCCGGAATTGGGCGCAGATGATTTATTTGTCGCGTACTTCCCGCTTTTCCGTCGAGGAAGGTGTGTATCAGCAACTGCAGGAAGGTCTGATGACCCCCAGCCTTCAGCAGGTCTCATTTAATTGTCGTCCGTAATTGGTTCTGTTTCCCGACCCGGTATGTCGACACCCTTCAGGGCAAGCCTGCCTGCCAGCCCCATAAACCACGCCAGGAGCGCGGCGCCGCCCAGACGGTGCATCAAGGAGGCTTCGGGGTCCCAGATGAAGAGCATGGCCACGGCAGTAACCAGGCCAGCCCACCCGAACCAGTGAGAGATGGGTCGGGCAAGCACTACAAGAACACTCAGGAAAGCCAGGGCCAGGGCTGCGGCAGTAAATCCGACTCTTCCCGCTATGGCCCTTACGGGTTCAATGGCTTGGTACGTCGCCAATTGAGATGATGCCTCTAGTTGGGGGTAGGTAGCGGTTGGACCGGAGAAACCCCCAAGGTTTTCAGCAATGGCCAGGCCGGCAAGGCTCGAAAACAGCCAAAACAAGGCGGCAGTGGCCAGGAAAGAGGCGGCCAAGAGAGCCAGCGCCCGGTCAAAAGGCCTGAAAGTCTGGTAGAGCAAGACTGCCGCCGCCAGCAGGAGAAATGCTGCCACCAGGTTGGCGATCTTGCTGGCCATGTACCAGGCATGGTTCGCCTGAATCATGGCCATTGACCCGGTAGCGCTGTCCAGATCTGCGCCGCTGGCAATGCGGGTAACGATGGTGACCACTTGCGCTATGCAGTAAACGGTCAGAAGCGCTGCGACCAGACGTTGCAGGATATGTTCGGTTAGCAATGGAGTACGCGAGACCTTGAAGGTCAATGGTCTAATCATGTCGGGATTTCTGCCTTAGTCGTCTGAAAGGTCGTTGGCCAGTTCGCGAATCAGGGCGCGGATCTCATCGCCGGTATCTTCCCTTGCCATGCCAAACTCCAGGGAAGCTCGCAGCAGGCCCATGGGAGTGCCGCCATCGTATCGCGTTCCAAGAAATTCGTAGGCGTAAACGTCATGCTGCTCCAAGAGTAATTGAATGCCGTCGGTCAGTTGAATCTCCCCTTTGGCCCCTGGCGGAGTTCGCTCCAGGCAGTCAAAGATTTCAGCAGGAAGGATATACCTGCCGACTATGCTCAGGTTGGATGGAGCGTCTTCTCGGGCGGGCTTCTCTACCAACTGCTTGATGAAATGGGTTCTTGTGTCGCGTTCTTCGGCGTCCACTACCCCATAATTGTGGATGGTTTCCCAAGGTACTTGCTCTACGGCAATTACCCCACCCTGGAATTTGGATGCTACATCCAGCATCTGGGAAATGACGCCGGGCCGGTGGTCAACAACGTCATCAGGAAGAATCACAACAAAAGGCTCATCGCCGACCGCGTCACTGGCAGTCAGAACGGCGTGCCCCAGTCCCAGTGGCTCTTCCTGGATCACGAAGGAAACGTGTGCCAGGCTGGAGACGTACTGGATCGATTCCAGCAGGTCGGAAGCGCCGGACCCGGCCAGGCGGTCTTCTAATTCTGGACGCGGCTGGAAATACGAGGCGATGGACTCCTTTCCCCGGGAGGTCACGACTATTATTTCTTCGACACCTGCTTCCGCTGCTTCTTCGACAACGTATTGCAGCATAGGCCGGTCTATTATGGGCAGCAGTTCCTTAGGAACCGCCTTGGTTATGGGCAGGAATCTGGTTCCCAGGCCTGCGGCAGGTATTACGGCTTTTCTGACTTGCATCATTGAGTCCTTCACTATAATTCTAACATCGGCTTTCAATCTCCGTTAACCTCGCGATCAGCGGTAAGACAGTCCCGGTTGAGGGAATCACCATTAACGGGATCTGCCTGCAGTGATGGATTCGCCGTGGTTTTCAGCTTCAGGAAGGAAGTTTCGTATTTGACAGCGTAGCGGGACTACCCTAACATCTATTGCGAGACCGTGCTAGACGGGGAGCTAGCGGTGCCCTAGACCCGCAATCCGCTATAGCGGGGTGTAATTCCTCCCTTAGGCCAAACCTGTTGGGCCGCTGCCCAGGGTGAGCAGTGTTGATGACCGGGTCCCACGCGGCGCAGGCTTGTGAACCCCGCCAGGTCCGAGAGGAAGCAACGGTAAACAGGTCCCTGCGGGTGCCGTGGGAACGCCTGGACTGAGTTGCTACCCAGGGGATGTCCATAGGGTTTTCGTCGACGGGGGGTGCGCGGTCTCTTAATTGAGGTTTACTACTACTGTTTTGAGCGCCATGTCCTCCGCAACCCGCCAGTTTTCTGCCAGACCCCGCAAGTCTCTAGGGCAGCATTTTCTCGTTGACGGCCGGGTATTGACTCGCATTGTGGCTTCTGCCGACCTGAACGAAGCTGACATTGTTGTCGAGGTCGGCCCAGGGAAGGGCGCTTTGACACGCCGTCTGTTGCCCAGGGTGGCTCAGGTCATTGCCATTGAAATGGACGAAAATCTGGCGGAGGCGCTTCCTGCCAAACTCGATAGTCCTCCCAATTTGTCGGTGGTCTGCGGTGATGCCAGAGCCATTGACTTTGGGTCGACGACCGGGTTCGGTCAGCCCTATAAGGTGGTCGCCAACCTGCCTTACTACGCCGCTAATCCCATAATTCGACGTTTCCTGGAGACTGAACCTCGTCCCAGTTCCCTGGTAGTAATGGTTCAGCGCGAAGTAGCCGAGAGCATGACCGCTCACCCGGGAAAGATGACCCTGCTTTCCGTTGCCACCCAGTTTTATGCCAACGCCAGGACAGTTTGCCAGGTTCCTCCCTCGGCATTCCGGCCTGCACCCAAGGTGACTTCCACGGTGGTTCGGCTTGACTTGTCGCATTCGCTTCCCCTGGAAGAGTGCGATATATCAGGTTTCTTTGACCTGGTGCGGGCAGGATTCTCCGCGCCTCGAAAGCAATTGCGCAACTCCCTGGGTCATGGTTTGAGAAAAAGTTCGCAGGAAATCATGCAGCTTTTGGAGGCAGCCGGGATTGATGGCGCCCGCCGGGCGGAGACCCTGGAACTGAAAGAATGGCTGGAAACCTATCGCCAATGGAAGAGGTCCGGACATCTCCTGTCCCGGGAGCAGGTCCAGGTTTGCTAGTCGAAGCTCCAGCCAAATTGAACCTGAGCCTGGAAGTTTTAGGACTCCGCAGCGATGGCTACCACGAAGTCCGGACTGTCATGCAGGAAATAGACCTCGCGGATGAGCTGGAAATAGTCCCTGCAGACTCCCTGGTGGTCCGTTGCGATGATAGCGCGCTGAATGGGGAAGAGAACATCGTGTGGCGGGCTGCGGTTGAACTGGCAAAGGAAGGCGGCCGCCTTCCACTGGCTGAAATTACGCTGAGGAAGCGAATTCCGGTGGCCATGGGCCTTGGCGGCGGCAGCAGTGACGCCGCGGCTGCATTGGTTGCCCTAGACCGGTTTTGGAAGCTGGACTTGCCGCTGGAAAGGCTGGCTGCAGTCGCATCGCGAATCGGCTCTGACGTCAGCTTTTTTCTTTGGGGAGGCGCGGCCCTGGCCAGTGGCCGTGGTAATGTGATAGAACCTCTGCCGTCGCAACGGGGGGTCAGTGTTTCCCTGATCTGCCCAGAAGGGCCAGGGATTCTTGACAAGACAGCAAGACTTTATGGACGCCTGAACCCTGGGCACTTCAGTGACGGTGGCGTCACCCGGCGGCTGGTGCAAAGCCTGATGGCGGGTCAGTGTGCCGAGGATTTGTTTCACAATGTCTTTGAGAGCCTGGCCCTGCAGGAATTCCCGGGGCTGTCCGTGATTATTGAGGCGGTGGAAAGCGCAGTTGGACGGAGACCCCACTTATCCGGCGCCGGCCCGGCGCTTTTCTTATATTCATCCTCACAGGTTGAGCACGAAACGGTGGTCAAGGCCTTGCAAGGGTACCAGGCACAGGCGTATTTTGTACGCACCCTGGGGCGGTCGGCCAAACCGGTCGCCGCCGGGTACCCCGATAATTAACGCATTATTTACTTCTTACCAACGGTGAGTATTTGCCAATGTTCATTCCAGGCGCAATCAGCATTCCCTTTAGTCCATACATAATTGATTTTGGACCATTCCTCCTTTCATGGCATGGGTTCTTTACCTTCGTGGCCGTGGCCACGGCAGTTTATTTGACGGTGCGCTGGGGCAGAAAGGATGGCCTGGATGGGGACGCCATTCTTTCCATATCCGTTTGGTGCATCATCGGAGGAATCGTCGGCGCGAGAATTCTGCACGTCATTGATTTCTGGAGCAGGTACTCCGCAGATCCGATCACCATCTTAATGGTGTGGCAGGGCGGCATCGCTATCTTCGGCGCCATCATTGGCGGGTTTATCTTCGGCGCAGCCTATATCCTGATTCGAAACTCCAACTGGTTTCTTGCCCTCTGGGGCAAATGCTTCCGTTTTGCCGGAGAACCGGAAAAAGCTCCCCTGCCGGGTGTGGGTCGCCTTGCCGATGTAGCGGCGCCGGCGTTGCTGGTCGCCATGGCAATCGGCAGGCTTGGCGACGTTATCAACGGTGAGCACTTGGCCAAATTTACGGACTTGCCCTGGGGAGTGGTGTATTCCCACATCGACAGTCCGGGCGCTTTTCGAGCGGCCAGTCACCCTGCGGTGGCATATGAATTGTTAATGGACTTGGCAATCTTTGCTATCATTTGGCCCCTGCGCCACCGGATCAGGCCCGATGGTATGATATTTGCTCTCTACGGGGCCATGTACTCCATAGGTCGCTTCTTTGTCAGTTTCCTGCGGGTGGAGTCCAATACTTACTTTGGCGGGGCCTTGAATGAAGCGCAAGTAGTATCGCTGATTGTTGTGCTGATAACCGTACCGCTGCTGGTTTACAAGGCCCAGTTTGTGCGCCCGTCGAGGCGGAGGACCGCAGCGCCCCGGCAGCAAGCTGACAGTGCGGGAGAATAACAGGTTTAGTTATGAGTTTAAATGGCGCCAATGCTTCCGAGACCGTAAGTACTCTGCCGGATGTCGGAATCCGGACGGTAAGTTACGAGGAGATAAGCCAGGGCATCGAGGTCTTGTGTCAGCAGATCTCCGCTTCTCCCGATGGCTGGGTGCCAGATGCCGTGGTAGCGGTAGTCCGTGGGGGCCTGGTTCCTGCCACCCATGTTTGCCATTATTTCGAGCGACCCATGTATTTCATTTACAACGACGTGTTGCTGGACAGGCTGGACCACCACCGTCGCATTCTGATTGTTGACGAAATCAATGACACCGGGGGAGCATTCCACCGAATCCGGTCTCAGATCTTCAACCAGCCCCCCAACGACCAATTGGACGTTCGCTACGCGGTCCTTTACACCCGTCACTCCACCTCGTTCAATGCCGATTACTACCTTGATTTTGAGCCATATTACCTCAGTGATGCCACTTGGCAGAACTTTCCCTGGGAACGGCCATAAGATCGTTATTCAGTGAGTCCGGGGGGAACTTACAGGTTCCCTTAGTCTGTAGCGCAATAGTCCTCCACAACCAGGCTGTATCGGGTTCTTCCACGCCAGACATCCGCGCTGATGGTGTAGGCCAGATCTATCATCTTTATTCCACTTTCCCACTCGGAAGCTCGATCGAAGGCCAGCGCAGGAAATCGCTTTCCTCCGTCATTGACCATCAGCTTCAGGTGCTGCCCCGCATTTCCAATCCTGTAGATTTCATCCACATGCAGCCCGCGTGACAGGAAGACGGGTCGTGGATTGGCTACGCCGAAGGGTTCCAGAGTTTCCAGTTCCGACAATAGCTTCGGTGTCAGATCCGACAGCTCGATTTCTGCATCTATTTCCAGCACGGGTTCCAGGTCTTTTTCGGCCAACCTTTCAAGTGCAAACTTGCTCAACGCGGTTTGTAGCCCACGAACATTCTCTCGGTGAATCGTGAACCCGGCCGCCTGGGAATGTCCTCCGTGGCGAAGGAAGAGGTTGCTGCATTGGTCAAATGCCTGGACCAGATTGAAGGCTGGGATGCTGCGCCCGCTCCCTATTAGAATGTCCTCGCCTGCAGAAGCCAGGGCTACCGCGGGGCGCTGGTATTGTCGCGCCAGTTTTCCGGCCACTAATCCGGCCACGCCCGGAGTAACCGCAGGTTCATCAATGAGGATAAATGGAGGAATGCTTTCCAGGTTGCTCAACTTGCGGGAAGCGGCCTCGAAAGCCTCAAGAGTTAAGTCTCGACGTTCCCGGTTTTGGGCCTCCAGCTTGTGGGCCAGGGCTTCTGCGTCATTTTCATCACTGGTTATCAATAACTTTAAGCTGTCTCCCGCGTGTCCCATCCTTCCTGCGGCGTTGAGGCGGGGAGCGATCTGGAATGCCACGGTATCCGCAGTAATGGGTTTGTCTTCGAGTCCCGCCAGTTTGTACATTGCAATGAGCCCCGGCCTTCTGGTGCGGCTTAGCTCGGCCAATCCCTCGGTTACCAGGAATCGGTTCTCGTCAACCAAGGGAACCATGTCAGCAATAGTCCCCAGAGCGGCCAGTTCCAACAGCGGCCGGGGAGTGGGCAGTCCCCGGAGTTGGTATAGACCCTGCGCCAGTTTCAGGGCCAGCCCCGCCCCGCATAATTCAGGAAACGGATACTGATTGCCTGGTACGCCGGGATTTATGATGGAGAATGCTTTTGGAGGGTCGGCTGGTGGTACATGGTGGTCGGTGACTATAACCTTAAGGCCCAGTGAGTTCGCAAGCGCCACCTCGCTCCTGGAGGAAACCCCGCAGTCAACTGTAATTATTAGACGGGCTCCCAGCCCTGAAAAATAGCGCACTGCCTCCTCGGAAAGGCCATGACCCTCTGCGACCCGGTCCGGCAGATAAGGCAGAGCATCCAGGCCGAAGTCAGTCAGTACTTCTGTAAGGATGGCTGTCCCGGTAATGCCATCCACGTCAAAATCCCCGACAATTCCAACAAGCTTGCTGGTGCCCTCGGTGCTTGGGGAATTTATGGTCTGATTCAATAACTGTAACGCCGATTCCATGCCTTCCAGACGCATGGGGCAATGGGGAAGGCGGTGGGGCGGGTTAAGGAATAACTGGAGCTTCTCTGAACTGTCTATTCCCCGTGCCAGCAATACGCGGGCAATTGCGGGTGAAAGGTCTCCTGGTAACGTATTCCGGGACTCTGCAGCGGATAGATCCTTTAGCTTCCAGTGTTTCATTGGTCGTCTCCCCGGGCTTAAATGGTGCCAGCCAGGTATCCAGTGCGCTGGAATTCGGGACGAATCCAATTGGGTCTGAATGCCACGGCACGTCCTCACCAGCCATCGAACAACTGAGACAGGCTACCCTGCCTGAAGGGCTGACCGCTACGGGCTGTTGTCAGTGAACAATCCTGGCGCTGGATTTCCTTCAAGAAGCGAGCTAATGTTCCGAGGTCATTGTATGCAAGAGGGTGACTAAAGTAGGACGACGAAGCTCTTGGGTAAGGGGTGAAGCTACCGGCAATCGCTGCTGGTATGAGGTGATGGCTCTCGATTGATGGAGTCGGAGGTTAGCTTACGCTGCTGCTGCGGACTCGATTGCCCGAGTCAGGGCTGGTTGCCGGGTGTAGAAGGAGGAGTTGGCGGATTGCCCTGGTCACGTGCCTCTCTCTGGCGGCGGCGAAGGTCCTGCCGGAGCAGGTTTGCGGCAGTAATCTTGTCCACGAAATTGCTGATAAATATGTAGCGAAAGTTGTATCCCCAGGCGGTGTCCCAGGCTCCCCAGAGGGTGTAGAGGAACAGGAGGAACGCGATTACAAATGCAATCAGGGTTACCTGGGAAGGGACTGCGCCGGGCGCGTCGGCAGTCGCGCCGGTGAAGTAGGCCACAAACACCAGCACCACCAGCACCAGATGAACCAGGGTCGCCTGCATCCCCTGAAACGCCCCCCAGACCGAATTATTGCTTCGGAAGGCGCGGGAGATGACATAAGCAAGAATTGGGCTGGGAAGCAGGGCGAATCCGATGTTTCCCAATAGCGGAAAAAGAGGGACTCCAAGCAATAGGGGTGCGGCGTGGGCTATCGCGCCTCCAATACGTTCCACCTTGGTGATGACTAGAGGTTCTTCAACCTCGCTGGGTGTGGGGCGGCGAAACATGAACTACAGGACCCTTTAGGTCGCCCAGGCAGGGTCGGTAAAGACCAGCACGGAATTGTGGCCCCCAAACCCAAATGAATTGCTCATTGCCACATCGACCTTAACGGAGCGAGCGGACAGGGGTGTGTAGTCCAGGTCGCACTCCGGGTCGGGGTCCACCAGGTTGATTGTCGGCGGAATAATGTCCTCCTGGATTGCCTTTACGCAGATGACAGCTTCCAGCGCGCCGCCTGCCCCCAGCAGGTGCCCGGTCATGGACTTGGTGGAGCTGATGGGGACCCGGTAAGCCTCCTCACCCATAGCGAGCTTGATAGCCTTGGTTTCCTGCCAGTCATTGAGTGGAGTAGAGGTGCCGTGGGCATTGAGGTAGTCCACCTCCGCCACATCTATCGAAGCAGCTTCCAGCGCCAGGCGAATGGCATTGGCGGCGCTTTGTCCGGTGGGGCTTGGCTCCGTAAGGTGGTGGGCATCTGAAGTGGCGCCGTACCCACGCAGTTCAGCCAGTGCTTTGCCGCCCCGCTTCTGGAAATGCTCCTCACTCTCCAGCACCAGTACTGCAGACCCTTCCCCCATTACGAAACCGTCGCGATCTCTGTTGAAAGGCTTGCTCGCCCGGGCTGGGTCTTCGTTGAATCGAGAAAGGGCTCGAAGCGAATTGAACCCGGCTACCGCGATAGGAACTATGGGAGCCTCGCTGCCGCCGGCCAGCACCACATCTGCCTGGCCTCGGCGAATCATTTGCCAGCCTTGCCCCAGGGCGTCAGCGCCGCTGGAACAGGAAGAGACCACGCAGTAATTCGCCCCCATTGATCCGATTACCATGGAAACTTGGGCGGATGCCATGTCGCCCAGCATCATCGGAATTAGGAAAGGAGTTACCCTGCGGGGGCCTCGGTCGCGCAGGACATCGTACTGCTGGGAAAGGGTTAGGATTCCGCCTATGCCACTGCCAATTATGGCGCCTACGCGGAAGGGGTCTTCGTTGGCCAGATCTATGCCGGCGTTTCGGCAGGCTTCCTGGGCGGCGACCGCGGCAAACTGGGCGAAACGATCCATCCGCCGGCTTTCCTTGCGCTCGAGGTAGGCTTCAGGGTCGAAGCCCTTTACCTCGGCAGCGAAGGTGGTGTCGAATCCTTCAGTATCGAATGCGGTGATGAAATCGATTCCGGACTTCCCCTCCGCAATCGATTCCCAGGTTGACTGTATTTCCAGTCCCAGTGGGCTGATCACTCCCAGCCCGGTAACAAATACCCTCTGCACTGCTCAGCTCATTTTGTTGCTGAACCTCAAAGGAGGCCAGCAACTTGTGGTTTCGATTGCCGGACTAGCCTGTTTGCTGTGGAGCCAAGAAAACCGACCTTCGAAGCCCACAGGTACACAAAATGCCGGCCACAATAACAACCGACAGGCAGGGAATCCCACATAAAGGGATTCCTCAGCCTGTCCTGTCTTCGAAACGATTTAAGCTCGCTTACCGGCTATTCCTTGGCGGTACGGCGCCTGCTAGATGATTCACCTACGACATTGTTGATCATGTCGTAGATCTCGGTAATTCGAACCGAGACATTGTCAGCCAGATCCTTGCTGCTGACGCTTACCGGATCAGACATACTCTTAAGAGTATCCGTAAGTTCATTTACCTTCGTATTGATGCTGTCTGCCAGATCGCGCCGGGCGTTGGAAAGTGGCTGGGACACGTTACGCAGGGTCTCGGCCAGTTCGTCCACCCGCTGGGAAATGTTCTGCCCAAATTCCTTCCCCGCCACAGAAACGGGGTCGGCCCAGGTCTGCAGGTTCTGGGATGCCTCGGCAATGCGTGAACTGATGGAGTCGCCCAATTCGTTACCGGATGTGGCTACCCTGAGCTTGTAAGACCTGAGGATTCTAAAGATGCGCCCGTAGAGGTCGTCTATGGACGTCAGCCTAGCCGAGTACTGGTCGAACAAGTCGCGACTTTCCTGCATGGTCCACCGCTTGTCATAGTGGACAAACTGGCGGCCAGTGTACAGGTGGTAAGGCCGGACCTCGCCTTCCAGCAGAAGCTCACCATGCTCGTTCAAGGGTTGCAGGTCAGTCCAGTTCGACGTGGCCGGCAAGGGAGTCAGGAGGTTTGCGGTCTGGTAGCGGCTGTGCTGCGTAACCCAGTCCGCCAAATTCATGATGTCCTCTTCCTTATCGAAGGGGAGACCGATGATTGTCATCGCAACCACGGAAAAGTCCATGGCGTTTAGCGTGCGGAGGTCATTCTCCATCTGGCCGGGTTCCTGACGTTTGTTGACTGCCAGGAGATTCTCCGCATTGTTGGACTCTACACCCAGGTAGAGCATCTTGATATTGGCTTCCGTCATTGCGCTGGCCAGTTCCGGGTCCTGCCCGACCTCCGCCCGTGCCTGGCAGATCATGTACATGTTGTCGGTATGACCCTTCCAGTTCTTCAGTCGTTCCAGCCGCTCGTTGCGGAACTTTACCGCACGCAGAGGCGGAGCATGCAGGTCGTCCGAAATGAACACATTGAATCGCCCAGTGCGGGAAGTGTGGAGCAGGCCATCAGAGGCCAGTTCCTGCAACTGCTGCAAACGCTTGATTTCGGTTTCCCTGGGAATCATCCGGTACCCCAGGAATTGCTGAATAACCTGGCAGTAGGTGCAATTTTCGGTGCAACCCCGCACTGTCTCCAGTACTCCGCCGGGCATGGGGTGGTCTGACGAAAGGTCTTTAATCGAACGATAGTCTGGCAATTCGGCAAAGGCCGGGTCAACCAGACCTCTGCGCCGGGTTTGAATCACCTGGCCATCCTTGCGGAAACTTATGCCTGGAATGTTTTCCAGGTAAGGTTCCCGCCTTCCTGCCTGGTGGCTCAACATGACGTCGCAAAGCTGACCGACGATGTCTTCGCCTTCACGCTGAACAATAACGTCAAAGTCCCCCAGAGCGAAGGCTTCTTCGGGCAAGGGGCTCATTTGCGGACCGCCTCCGATGGTAACCAGGTCGGGGTGGTACATCTTGGCCAGGCGAGCCAGCTGATAGGCCCGTGGGGCCTCGTTAATCAGGGCAGTTACCAGGAGGATGTCCACATTTTCCAGGTCCTTGTCGGGGTCCATCAGGCCGCTGCGGTCTTCGAACCAGATTTCTCTGTCGTAAAGGAAAGGTCCCTCTTCCCACTGGCCTAACGCGGTAGAAAGGAACAACATTCCCTGGCGGGGTATCGCCATATATTCGAAATTACCTCCGGCCGATGCCGGCTGAACCAGAACTACCCGCTTGATCCTGGACGTTGTCGCTACCATTTCCTCACCTGTGACTGATGATGGGGTAGTTGGCACTCCCCTCATTAGGCAAAATGTCGATAATAAATATTAGCCTATTATACGCTTAAGTTCAAAAATATTCATCACCCGGCGGGGTTTCGATTAGATGCTTCGCTATTTTTCGGGTGACATAAGCAACTGGCCATGCGTATCAGATACTACTGAAAGTGGGGAATTATTTCGGCGGCAATGGTTTCTATGTGCCGGACGCGGTCTTCCCTCGGACAGGCCACACTGAAGACAATATGCTTGGCGCCGGCGTCGATGTATTGCCGCAAACGGTCCACACATGCCTCGGGAGTGCCCAGGAGACAGTAGTTACGGACGATGTTCAGGAAATCCCCGCCGTAAAGGTACCTGCCGCCCAGGGCCGTGGCCGCCGCCTCTGCGGCCTCTTCCTCGGTGGGATAGATGGAGATGTAAGGGAAATAGGCCCATTGAAACGTGGAAAGATCTCGATCTTCCTCCTCCGCCATGGCGGTTATCTTTTGAACGCTGTCCAGATAGCGCTCAGGGCTGTAGAAGTAAGGGAACCACCCATCTCCAAATCGAACAGCCCGGTGCATGGCTGCGTCTCGCCGGCCAGCCACCCAGATCGGAGGGTGGGGGTCCTGGGTCGGAAGTGGATTTATTGATGCATCACTCAGATGGAAGTGGCGGCCTTGAAAGGAAACCGCTTCTTCTGTCCATAGTCGTCGGACGGCCTCGAGGCATTCGTCAGTGCGGCGACCTCGCTGCCGGACATTGAGCCCGGCTGCCTCGAATTCCACAGGGAATTCCCCGCCTACTCCCACGCCCAGAGTCAGTCGTCCGCCGGAGGCGATGTCCAGGGTTGCTGTCATCCTTGCCAACACCAGCGGCTCGTAAAATGGGACCAATAGAATTGACGAAAGCAGGCGAATTCGGTCCGTTGCCCCGGCGGCTACACCCAGGAGAGGGAGGGACGCGTGGGTTGGCCCTGGGGGGCTTCCGCGCATGAAATGTTCCCCGACTGACAGGTATTCGAAGCCCAGGTCCTCCAGCCAAAGCGCTTCTGCGGCGATCTCGGCGGCGCCCAGCACCGCGCTTGCGCCAAAATGCAGTCCTTGTGGGGTCATTTCAATTCCTTCAAAAGTCTCACGTTTCCCGCGAATCTGCTTTCCTCTGAATCGCCAGTACTATTACCGTGGCAACTACCCAACAAGATTTGTGGTCAGGCTATGTCATACCGGCATTGGAGCAGTTCGCCGGCGTTTATATTACAATAATAGTATGCAGTAAGTGTTACGGCCGAAGCTGGACAGTCTTTGATGTGCTGATGTTCCGAGCCAGGTTCTTTTCTGGGCATTTGCGGTGCTTCAAGACCTGGTTTGCCAGATTGGTTTCTTTTAACTGTATTTCTTCCTGATTTAACGGAAAGCGCTGGAATCAGCGCCAGTCAAGGTTATGGCAGCAGTCGGGAGCTGATGATGACAGTGTTGGTCACTGGCCCCACGGGGTTTCTGGGTCGGCGGGTGGTACATAAACTGGTGGAGCACAATTATGAAGTGCGGTGCCTGGTTCGCAGTCCCGGTCGGGAGCGAATATTTGATCAGGTGGCGGTGGACGTCTATTACGGGGATGTGAGCAATGCCGAAGCGCTTGCCAGCGCTTGCCAGGGAATCGATCAGATTGTCCACCTGGTAGGAGTGATTCGGGAGGGACGAAATACAACCTATGACAGCGTTAATCGGGTCGGGACCGAGAATGTAGTGGCTGCAGCCCAGGCCGCGGGCAACTTGTCCCAATTCGTCCACATCAGCGCGGTAGGGGCTGTAAACGATCCTGAACTTCCTTACTTGAAGAGCAAATGGCAGGCTGAACAGTCGGTAATCAACAGCGGACTGCCCTATACGATCATCCGGCCTTCCCTCATATTTGGACAGGGAGATGAGTTTATGAACTCCCTGGCGTCACTGGTAAGGTTGTTCCCCATGGTACCCGTAATTTCCGGGGGACGTAACAGGCTCCAGCCTGTCTGGGTGGATGACCTGGCCCAGTGCATCGCTTTATCCCTGAGTCGGCATGACCTTCGGGGGCATACCCTGGAGCTGGGTGGCCCCGACCAGCTTAGCTACAATCAGATTGTGGACATAATCAGCCGTGCCATGGGCAAGCGGCGGATGAAAGTACATGTGCCCCTCTGGGTTATGAGGATGAACGTCGTCTTGTTGCAGCTAGTGATGTCCCGGCCTCCCATAAACTCGGAAATGTTGAAGATGCTGCGGGTCCGAAATGTGGCGGAACTGGGTATGGTTGAGCAGACATTTGGATTCAGGCCAGGGCCCATGGAAGGCAATATCGATTTCGTCAATAATGTTTCTTTCAGAGATGCCCTGAAGATTAATATGGGAAATATGCCCTCCCATATCAGAGACCATTAGACCAGTGGAATCGTTGCCGACAATAGCCGGATATCAGGATGCCATTGCCTTTTTGCTGGCCTTGGTGGACCACGAGAGGCAGACTCCCTCGCTTCCACGCCAGAAGCGCATTTACGACCTGAGACGTGTGACCGGGTTTCTGGAATTGCTGGGCAATCCCCACCAGGCAACTCCCGCAGTCCACATAGCCGGCACCAAGGGAAAGGGATCCACGGCGGCGATGATTGATGCCATAATTTCCGCCTCCGGTTATCGTACGGGCTTCTACTCCTCTCCCCACCTGCACACATTTCGAGAACGGATACGCCTGGATGGAGTCCCGGTGGAAGAGGAGCGGTTCGCTGAATTTGTGGGAGCCCTGGCGCCGGTTGCAGCCAGACTTGAGAGGGAGACTGACCTGGGGGCAGCGACCCTGTTTGAGTTTATGACCGCCATGGCTTTTCAGTGCTTTGGCGGAAAACAGGTGGACTTGCAGACCATAGAGGTGGGGCTGGGTGGCAGACTGGATGCCACAAACGTCGTTCACCCCGAGGTCTGTGCGATAACGTCCATCAGCATGGACCACATGGCTATCCTGGGGGACACGCTGGAAGAAATTGCCGGCGACAAGGCCGGCATAGTTAAGCGAGAGATTCCCGTGGTGGTCAGCCCCCAACGCCCGGAAGCGCTGGCCGTTGTCCTGAACGCTGCCGAAGAAGAGGAAGCGCCGGTAATCCAGGTGGGCAAAGACCTGTCCTGGGAACTGCGTGAGGCTGACTCAACCGGACAGTCAGCGGTGATACGCGGACGACTTAACGACTACGATGTAAGGATACCCTTGCTGGGCAGCCACCAACTGGAAAACGCCGTGACAGCTGTGGGCATTGCTGAAGTCCTGAAAGATAGCGGCTGGCAAATAACTTTGGACAGCATTCGAAAAGGTCTTTCACGGGTTAGTTGGCCTTGCCGCCTGGAAGTATTGGCCCGGCAGCCGTTGATAGTGTCCGATGGAGCCCATAATGTTTATTCCATGGAAACCATGCTGAACTCGCTGCGCCAATATTTTGAATATAATCGGTTGCTGGTAGTTGCCGGCTTTTCGAGAGATAAGAGCGTTGGTGGAATGGCCGAAGCGTTGAGTCCGATGTCGGACATAGCCATAGCGACCAGGTCCAGGCATCCCCGGTCGATGGCGCCCAATGCCCTGGCGGGCTTGTTGCGGCAAGCGGGGGTCAAATGCACGGGTGAATCGCGTTCTGTGGCTGAGGCTTTGGAGATGGCCAGAAGAGAAGCGGGACCTGACGACCTGATTCTGGTCACGGGCTCGCTGTTTGTGGCCGCCGAGGCAAGGGAAGAAGTGCTGGGAATTGAAGCGGAACTGTACCCGGACTTGTTGCCGCCTGACCTGAGATAATGCGGGGCACAGAGGCCTCAACCGGCGCCGATATATCGGAGTGCTATCGGAAATTAACCTAGGGAGATTTGAACCCCAGGATGGCAAAGTGAACAGAAAGCGAGTGGTAATAACCGGAATTGGCGCAATTACTCCATTGGGTCAATCGGCGGACGCATTCTGGAATAACCTGGTAGCGGGGAAGTCAGGTATAGGGCCAATGACCCTGTGTGACCCCACCGATTACCCTTGTCAAATCTCCGGTGAGGTTTCGGACTTCGACCCCGTAGAATATGTGCCGGCGCGGGAAGCCCGGCGGATGGCCAGGTTTTCCCAGTTGGCCGTGGCGGCAGGTCTTCAGGCAGCGGAAGTTGCGGGTTTCAAGCTTGATTGGGACGATCCATACCGGGTCGGCGTTGTTATTGGCAACGGGAACGGTGGGTTTCCAACTCTCGAGGAAAATTGCCGTATTCTTGCTGACCGGGGAGGTATGCGCATGTCTCCCTTTTTCTTTCCCATGGTATTGCCCAACATGGCCGCAGCGAATGTCAGCCACTACTTGGGAGCCAGGGGGCCCAATTCGACCGCTACTACCGCATGCGCCGCTTCCAACCAGGCCATGGGCGAGGCTCTGCGGCTGATACAACATGGTGAAGCCGATATTGTTTTTGCCGGAGGCGCGGAGGCCGGAATCAGCCAGTTGGGACTTGCGGGATTCGCCGTAATGCGAGCCCTCAGCACCCGCAATGATTCGCCTCAGGAAGCGAGCCGTCCCTTCGACGCTGACCGGGATGGCTTTGTACCCGCTGAAGGCGCCGTAATCCTGGCCTTGGAATCCCTGGAGCATGCCCTTAACCGGGGGGCTGAAATTCTGGTGGAACTGGCCGGATTCGGATCCACCTCCGACGCCGGGCATCTTGTGCAGCCCGAGGAAACCGGTGGCAGCGCTGCTGAAGCCATGCGCCGGGCGCTGGATGACGCCGGCATAGGGCTCGGCGAGGTGGAATACATTAACGCCCATGGCACCTCGACTCCCTTGAACGACGCCGTGGAGACTGTAGCCATCAAGCGATTGTTTGGTGACAGGGCCTACGGAATACCGATCAGTTCTACCAAGTCCATGATTGGCCACTCTCTCGGCGCTTCCGGGGCCCTTGAAGCGGCGGCATGCATCAAGACCATAACTTCCGGGAAAATCCACCCAACAATAAATTACACTACCCCTGACCCGGACTGTGACCTGGATTACGTTCCAAATAAGGCGAGGCGCCAGGAAGTGGGAGTGGTGCTGTCCAACGCCTTCGGGTTTGGAGGGCAGAATGCTTGCCTGGTGTTCAAGAGGTTCGAGTCGTAAAGGCCTTCTGGAGGAGCTTGACGGGCCAAGTATCACTGTGCCCGATACATTGGTTAAGGTCCGGAACAAGAAAAATGGCCGGGAGTCCGATGACTCCTGGCCATTAGCTTTCCAGGCGACTGGAAACCTCAATTAAGTTTCAAACGGCGTTTAATTGTCTGCTGCCTGGACTTCCTCTTCATCCTTCTCGCCGTGGGCCAGGACATCATCAAGGATTCGCTGCAAGGCCATGGTGTGGCTGCATACGCCCCGGGTATGGAAGAACAGGCACTCGCAGCTC
Source organism: SAR202 cluster bacterium bin22 (assembly GCA_002238505.1). Lineage (GTDB taxonomy): Bacteria > Chloroflexota > Dehalococcoidia > Lucifugimonadales > UBA3495 > Bin22. The sequence goes on from MPMM01000001.1 coordinate 400,080, forward strand.
CACTCGCCGGACTCAAACTTGACCTGATAGGTATTGTGGTTGCCTTCAAATGTGGCGTGGAATGTCTTGATGCTGACGCGTTCTTTTTCTTCGGCGTACTTCTTGGCCTTGTCAATCTTCCCAATGAAGCTCGAATTCATTCAATCCTCCATTATCCCTCTTCAGCCCCAGGCCACTAGAGTGCCCTAATGAAGCCTCGAATAAATTGTAAAGTCAGCGCAAAACAGGGTCAAGGCATCAGACCTCCAGTTCCCTGCCTGTTCCGCTTAACTGAGGGAAGACTGGGGGCGGGAAAACACACCTGTGACAGTGAAAGACTTACGGCCACGCTCCGGAAGCGGGTTCAGCCCCGGGTCCCTGCAAGCCACGGTCTTTCGATTGAATCGGTGCAGACTCTTCCACCGTTCGCTCTTAGTCTGCCGAGGAGCCCACCACCAACGATTTCCGGCAAAGGCCATCTATAACCGCCCGTCCCTGTGGATAACCGTCTCCGTGCCCCCTAGTGGAAAACCAGGGCCTTTCGATAATCTTGGTAGAGTCTCTTCCACCGTTCTCCCTAAGCCGTCGTTCTCCCTAAGCCGTTCGAAAGGCCCACCACCAACGATTTCCGGCAAAGGCCATCAATCCGCCTTCGTTCCCCTTCTTGGATAACCACCTTCCATTTGACACTACCCCCTTCCCACCCTGGATAACCCGCCACTACCATTAAGAGACAATACCAGGAAAGGACCAGCCGCCCGGGCACAAACCCTGTCGCCAGGAACCCCTGTCATCCTGGCCAAAACCGGAGGATCTGAAATCCATGCCAAGAACCTTGTCCCGTCAACCCCAGTCAGAATTCCCCCCTCGCCCATTGGGAAAGGGGCACAAGATGAGGGAAACACCCTTTCATCAACCTGTTATCTGCCCCCATCCCCAGCTACAAAACAACAGGGAATGAAAGGAAATAACAGGAGAGAACAAAATTCACCCCTTTTCACGTAAGGGCGGGTTTCAAACCCGCCCCTGACCCTGGCAACAAAGAAACCCAAACGGACCGTAACCGACCCCAACAACCAGACTCACCCCTCGCCCTGTCGGGCAAGGGCCAGGTATAGGGTCTTTCGATTATCTTGGTAGGGTGTCTTCCACCGTTCGCCCTGAGCCTGTCGAAGGTCCGCCCGGAATGGTTTTCCAAGCTCACCACGAACGGACTCGAGGAATTGCCACCGACGATCGAAAGACACTGCCCAGCAGGCAGCCACAATTGACGCTACTTGGGGGCTGACATACAATCCAGTTTGCTGCCTTAGAGTTGCGCTATAGCAGATACAAATCCCTAACCATCTCAACAGGTGAACTGCATTGATGACCGGCGACGAAATCAGGAGTTCTTATATCAGGTTTTTTGAAGGAGAGGGACATCTCCACATGCCCAGCGCATCCCTCATTCCCGCGGGCGACCCCACTCTGCTCTTTACCAGCGCGGGCATGGTCCCCTTCAAGCCCTTCTTCATGGGCGAGCAAACCCCTCCCAATCGCAGAATGACCAGCTTCCAGAAGAGTTTCCGGACCACTGACATTGACGAAGTGGGAGACCACAAACACCTGACATTTTTTGAAATGTTGGGGAATTTCAGCATTGGAGATTATTTCAAACAGGACGCAATTGCATTTGCCTGGGAACTGGTAACCGGTTTGTTCAGCTTGCCTCCCGAACGTCTCTACGTAACCATTCACCTGGACGATGACGAGGCTTACGCCCTCTGGCGGGACAATGTCGGAGTGCCGGATGAGCGGATTTATCGTTACGGGGACAGCGACAATTGGTGGGGGCCGGCTGGGACAGAGGGTCCCACGGGGCCTTGTAGCGAAATCCACTATGACGGGGGAGCGGAAATGGGCTGCGGAAGTATGGTGCCCCCCAACGAGCTGACGGACATTTTTCTCCGGGAACGGGAAACCGGCACGAAGCAGGACATACCCGGGTGCCACCCCAACTGTGACTGTGAACGGTTCGTCGAGTTGTGGAACCTGGTATTTATGCAGTTTTACCAGGACCCGGAGCGCAACCGCACGCTGCTTCCCGCACCCAGCGTTGACACGGGAATGGGTTTGGAGCGTGCCGCCGCGGTTTTGCAGAACAAGCCCAATGTTTATGAGACCGACATATTCCGGCCAATACTGGACAAGGTCTGTGGATTAAGCGGAAAGGCATACGGGCAAGACCGGGAAACGGACTATGCCCTTCGGGTTGTGGCGGAACACGCCCGCGCTGCCTCTTTCCTGATTGGGGATGGGGTGGTGCCCGGGAATGAAGGCCGGGGCTACGTCCTGCGCCGGGTGATCAGGCGGGCCATTCGATACGGCCGCCGCCTGGGGCTGGCCCAGACATTTTTGACCCAGGTGGCCGAGGTCGTGCTTGAGCGTTTCGCTCCAGTATATCGAGAACTGGATGAGAACGGGGAATTCATTCTGCGTGTAATTGGGCTGGAGGAGGAGAGGTTCAGCCGGACTTTCGAGCGGGGTAACGATATATTGCGGGGAATGGTGGCCTATCGTGAACGAGCCCTGATGTGTCGTGAACATATTGTCCAGTCTGGCATTGTCGCCACAGCCCTTCCTGACGACCACCTGGGCGGAAGCGAATCGGAAAACATGGGAGCCCAACTGGCCAGGCAATACCTGGTAGAAGCTGCAGGTGATGAGCCTTCTCGGCCAGATGCCAACTCCGTGCTGATTGACCAATGGGGTTCCGTTATTACCGGTAAGGAGGCATTCGTCCTCTACGACACTTACGGATTTCCACCCGAGCTAACCGCCGAAATAGCCCGGGAGCGCGGCCTCGAAGTAGATACCGAAGGGTTTGAACGGGAAATGGAGTCCCAGCGGGAACAGTCTCGGTCCAGTCAGGGCTTCTCGGGCGCTATGGAGATGCTGACCGCCTACGAAAACCTGGGAATTGAAGCCACCCATTTTGTGGGATACCGTCACCTGGAGCAGGAGACCCAGGTTGCGGCTTTGCTGGTGGACAATGTGGCGGCAGGCCACGCAACCCAGGGTCAGTCCGTGGAAGTTCTGCTGGAAGACACCCCGTTCTATGCTGAGAACGGAGGCCAGGTTGGCGACCAGGGCGTACTGAACGGCCCTAATGGCACGGTGCGTGTCGAGGACACCCAGAGTCCCGTTGCCGGCCTTATCGTCCACCGGGGAGTAGTGGAGAAGGGGGACATTTCCCTGGGCGATACGGTTTCGGCCCGAGTTGACATCAGCCGGCGCCTGGACGCTGCCCGTAACCATAGTGGCACTCACCTGTTGCACGCCTCCCTCCGCTCGGTATTGGGTCCGCATGTCAGGCAGGCCGGGTCGATGGTTGCCCCTGATCGGCTTCGTTTTGATTTCAGTCATGTTGGCCCGCTGTCGCCTGAAGAACAGCTCTCGGTGCAGAACCTGGCCAATGCCAAGGTTCGCGACAATCTCGAAGTTTCCACCCAGGAGAGCACCTACGCTGAGGCCGTGAGGGACGGGGCTTTGGCCTTCTTTGGGGATCGCTATGGCGACACAGTGCGGGTTGTTCGCATGTCCAATGGCGAAGCCTTCAGTGTCGAGGTATGCGGCGGCACCCATGTGGGGGCTACCGGACAGGTTGGTACTCTATTCGTCCTTGGCGAGTCCGGTATTGGGGGAGGTATGAGGCGCATCGAAGCCGTCACCGGCCGGGCTGCCGAGCAGCTGTTTGTTGAGCAGTCGGAGCGGCTGGATGCGCTTGCCCGTCGCCTGCAAACTCCGGTTGTGGACTTGGAAGCGCGTTTGGAGACCTTTATCCAGGATACTGAGGAACTGCGCCGCAGGCTGGCTACCCTGGAGCGGGGCAGCCTGCGATCCGAGGCGGAAGCGTTGCTGGAACAGGTGCAGGATATCGGAGGAGTGAAGGTGGTGGCGGGCCGGACGTCGGCAAACAGCGCTGAAGCCATGCGTGAAATGGGAGATTTCATCAAGACACGGGTACCCAGCGCCGTCATTTGCCTTGGCGCCGTAGTAAACGGCAATCCTCTGCTGGTAGCTATGGTTACGCCAGACCTCGTCGACAAAGGGCTGCATGCCGGCAACATGGTGAGAGATGCTGCCCGGGTAATGGGCGGCGGTGGCGGCGGCCAGCCGGAAATGGCCCAGGCCGGCGGTCGCCAGGCCGACAAACTGCAAGACGCACTGCGCCGGGTGGCCGAGCTTGTCGGAGAAGAGACGAAGAGCTAAGGGTGAAAGCCGTGAAGTACCTGGCCCTGGACCTGGGCAACCGAAGGATTGGACTTGCTTTGGGCGGGGAAATCGGAGTTCCGGTTGTTCCGGTGGGCTACTTGGTGCGCAAGACCCTGCGCCAGGACATCGACAAGGTGCTGCAGGCGGCAAGCGAACGTGACGTTGACGGAATTGTCGCGGGAATGCCTTACTCCCTGTCAGGGGAAGTGGGGGAACAGGCCCGGCTGGCTGAGGGTTTCGTCAGGGCCCTGATGAAGCAGACTAAGCTGCCAGTGCATACGGTGGACGAGCGATTCACGTCGGTGCGGGCGGAGGAAATGCTAAGGGAATCGGGACGTAGGCCGTCTGAGGACAGGGGTGAAGTAGATGCCTCGGCAGCGGTGCTAATCCTGGAGAGGTTTCTGTCCCAGGGCGAAGATCAAAGGTAGATTCGCTCGAAGTCTTCAGAAAGACAGGTCATAGTGTCCAGGTCCCAGTCGAAGGAAAGGATGACAGACCGGTCGGAGGTCGCTTCCAGCAGCCGTTTTCCATCCTTGGCAACCACGCTTTCCGCCCTGCGATAATCCAGTTCCTCGTCTTCTTGCCCCGAGCGATTGCACACAATGATGGGCAAGGCGTTGTCCAGGGAGCGCCGTTCCCATTCGCCGTCGGGAGCGCACTGGCCTGGGCCCCATGAGACAGGAGACACATACATCTGGGCTCCCTGGTCCTTCAGCGCCTTGGCCACTTCATTCTTGTAAGCGTCGGCGCAGACCAGGATACCTACGCTCACGCCATCGCACTCCACTGGCTTGATCACAGTGCCTGCGGTGGACCAGCCTTCGGCGCCCCGCAGGGCTTTTATCTTGCTGTGCTTTCCCACAATATCGCCGCTGGAGTCTATAACGAAGGCCGTGTTGTAAAGGTTGTCCGTTTCCGGCTCTCTTTCGGGATGAGACAAGAAAACTGTGACGCCCAGGTCATTGGCCAGCTTGCAATAGCCCTGCATCCAGGGGTCCGGCTGCGGCAGAATCCAGTCGGTACCAATCTGCTTCATGAACATGTAACCCGGAATACAGAGCTCCGGTGTAACAATCCAGTTGGCGCCTGCTGCAGCGGCCATGCGGGTACCCCTCTCAACCAGCGCCCGGTTGTGGGCGATTTGGCTGGTTTTAGGAGCGATGTGCAAGAGGGATATGCGAATGCCTGCCATAGTTCCGCGCTTTGAAATCTGATTTGTGAAATGGAAGCCTTGGGATAGCAGGGCTGCCTGCCGGCCAATTATAACATCGGTAACGAACCGGGCTTTCGCTTGACTGAAAAGGGGTGGGAAGTCAGAATGTTAGCCTGATTCGTAGCCTTTCAAGAGATTCATCCAGAATAGTACTTGCCTTTCGGAATATTGCCCGGTGGTGTAGTGGTAGCACGTCAGCCTTTGGAGCTGTAAGCCCTGGTTCGAACCCAGGCCGGGCAGCCAATCCTTTCCCAAACCAGCTCTTCCCATTTCCAGCTCCCTTTCCTCAGCTGGCTTGACTTATCTGTTCTGGGGCTTAGTTTCTGTTCCTGGTAACAGAGGGGTGCTGGTCACGCCTTAGCCTTCCCGGAAATAGGGGGCCGAAACTCTAGGTATTGACCCAGCTTGCCTCTTGTCCGGTGCTGAAGTTCCCTGTTCCAAAGGTAGGCAGGCTCGGACAACCAGGCTAATCCACGCTCCGCGCTGTCACTTTACCCTTTGCGCCCAATGCACTCTCCGAATGCCAGCGCTCCAAAGGCGGCGGGATTGCTCTGCCCGGTGTCTAATTCGCTTCTCCAGAAATCGAACTTTTCCCGGGTTGCTATGCCCAGTCCGGTAACCCTCTCAATCAGTTGTTCTGAAAAGAACCAGTCCAGAATGAATTGATAATAGAATTCCAGATCCTCAGCTGTGCCGTAACTGTCGAAGGAAGCGGAGCAACGGATGTCGGTAAACCCGCAATCGATCAGCACTCCCTTTATTTCCTTGCCCAGCTCCGGATGGGCGCCATTTCCCTGTATCAAGTTGGTGAAAACGGTCCATGCTTCCCGCAGTCCGTCCGTTCCGGGTTCAATGAAACTGGACTCGGCTATCAAATCTCTGGTGGCAAAGATTCCACCCGTCTTCAACACTCGCATGGCTTCTGCCATAAGGGCCGGGGTGTCGGGTATATGCATGGCTACCGCGTGAGCGTGTACCACGTCAAAATAGTCGTCCTCAAATGGCAGCGACAGGGCGTTCCCCACCTGGAAAGTGGCGTTGGTATGGTTTCCCGCCTGTGAAGCGGATTGCGCCAGGGCAATTTGCGTTTCCTCCATGTCTATCCCGTGAACCTCGCCGGGGCTGACAGCCGCCGCCAGGCCCACGGTGATTGTGCCGGGCCCGCAGCCTAAATCCAAAAGCCTCATGCCTGGCTTCAAATGTGGCAGCAGGTAGGCGGCGCTGTTTTCGGCGTTGCGACGGTTTAGCAACTGCAGAAATTCGTCGCTGTATCCCATTGTGTAACTTGAAGGGGAAGTGTGCTGAGTTGCCATCCTCTTGATTCTCCTTAGCCTGCGAATAACTTACCGATAATATTCATACTGTATATCAATTATATCCAATGGATAGAGCATTTGGGATTGACAGTGAGAATAAATCTTGGAAGAAATGATGGTTGGAGAAGGGTAACTCAGTACCAGGAGGCCATAGTTGATGGTTCCTGTTACGGTTTAACGGCAACCGAGTTGGTAAATGACAAACTGATGCTGTACGTTGACCTGTACCCGGCCCAAAGGTATATTACTGTAACCTTGGAGCGAAGCATCCCGGAGGCACGTCACAGCAAATACCGACCGCCGAAGGAAGAGGTGCTTGAAATGTATGCATTGATCCTGGCAGGAGGAAAAGGGGAAAGGCTCAGGCCTTTGACCGACTCCTTGCCCAAGCCGCTGGTGCCACTGGACAACAAGCCCATTCTGTGGCACCAGGTAGAGTGGCTGAAGAACGCGGGTGTCACCAATGTGATATTTTTGGTTGGTTACCGTTGGGAAATGGTGCGGGAATACTTCGGTGATGGGTCCGGCTTCGGGATAAAACCTGTTTACAGTGTGGAGACCAGCCCCCTGGGCAGGGGTGGCGCCATCCGGTTGGGCTTGGCCCACGTACCTGAAGAAGAAGATACGGTATTCGTTCTTAATGGAGACATCATTACTGATCAGGATCCTGCATCGTTGCTGAATCACCATGTGTCCAGAAAGCAGGCAAGCTCTGAACATCTGGCTACCATAATGGTTGTTCCTATGGTCAGTCCCTACGGCCTGGTTGACCTGGATGAGAACAGCGATGTGGTTGGTTTTCGGGAAAAGGTAACATTGCCCCACTGGATTAACGCCGGCGTCTATGTCTTTGACCGGGCCATCGGCCCACTGATGCCTGAATTGGGAGACCACGAGGACCATACTTTTCCCCTGCTGGCGAAGGAGGGGCGGATTTCCGCTTACCAATCGAGCGATTTTTGGCGCAGCGTTGATTCGCTCAAGGACTTACGGGAGGCGGAAGATCATGTCCGGGAGGCAAAGTCGGACCCGGCAGTCGGCGTCGAAGGTAGTACACAGTAGTGGCAGCAATCATTAGTCCCGAAATGGTAGCTCAGGTTGCCGAGGCTGTAAGCAGGGTAAGGGAGAACATCGGTCGAGTTCTTGTTGGCAAGGATGATGTCGTCGAGTTGACCATGGCGGCCGTGCTCAGCGGCGGCCACATCCTTGTGGAGGATGTCCCAGGCATTGGCAAGACGACGCTGGCGCGTTCGCTGGCCGGTTCCCTGGACTGCGAGTTCCACCGCATACAGTTCACTCCGGACCTGATGCCTTCGGATATAACCGGCATTCATTACTACAATCAGAGGAGCGGAGAGTTTGAATTCAGGCCTGGGCCGGTAATTTCCCAAGTAGTCTTGGCGGACGAGATAAACCGGGCTACCCCCAGGACCCAGTCAGCATTACTGGAGGCGATGGGAGAGCGTCAGTTAACTATTGACGAAGTTACGGTCGCGCTTCCGGCTCCCTTCCTGGTAATAGCAACCCAGAACCCAATTGAGTTGGAAGGCACCTTCCCCCTCCCTGAAGCCCAGCTGGACCGGTTCCTGATCAAGCTGCAGGTGGGCTATCCTGACGAAGAACAGGAAGGAGAAATGCTCCTGCGCTTCGAAAATGCCGACCCACTGGGAAATTTGACACCGGTGGCGTCCGGCCCGGAAATCCTGGAGTATCAGGCCTTGACCCAGAGGGTGTATGTGGATCCGGTGCTTCGCAATTACACCGTCCGTATCACCCAGGCAACCCGCGAGCATCCGGAAGTGGAACTGGGCGCCAGTCCCAGGGCTACCATGGGCCTTTACCGCTGCAGCCAGGCCCTGGCGGTTATTCGGGGACGAGAGTACGTAACTCCTGATGAGATCAAGGAACTAGCCCCCTATGCCCTGGGGCACCGCATTATCCTAAAATCCCAGGCCCGCCTTCGGGAACGTACTGCGGACGTCATAATCCAGGAGGTGCTGGAACAGGTGACCGTGCCAGTCTAACCGGCCGCCATTCACCCCGGCGGAAGGAGAAATGCTCAACGACTTTTGGCTGTTCGCCAGTGCGGTCCTGCTCTTTGTTGGCCTGATCGCCAGCCAGGGCCTGCTTTTGATTGTAGGGTCCCTGGTTTTGATAGTATGGGTGCTTGCCAAGTTCTGGGACCGCCTTGCTTTCAAAAGAGTGAGCCATGGCAGGGCCCTGGGCCGTGAACGGGCCTTTGTCGGCGACTCGGTGGAATACTCAGTTACCTTGGTCAACGATAAAGTGGTTCCGCTCATCTGGGTAGATATTCACGACAATTTCCCCCCCGAACTTGACCTGCCCGGCGCCACAGTCCGGGGCACCGGCATTGAAATTGACCGGGAGCATCGCATCACCACGTCCCTTCTGCCTTATCAACAGGTAACCTGGAAATATAACCTGCGCTGCCTGGCGCGTGGTTACCACAGAATCGGGCCGGTCCGGCTGCGTAGTGGCGATATTTTCGGCTTCACTGCGGCGGAAAACCGATTCGCGGGTGTGGATCACATCCTGGTTTATCCCAGGATCATAGACCTGAAAGAGCTCATCATGCCCTCGGAACATCCATTGGGAGATGTGGGGAACCGAAGGCCCCTGTACCAGGACCCCAGCCGGTTTTTCGGGTTACGGGACTACCAGCCCCAGGACCCAATGAAGCACATTGACTGGAAAGCCACCGCCAAGCGTTCCCACCTGCAAAGCAAGGTATTCGAGCCGGTGGTCTCCCTTAACGTGCTGATAGCTTTGAATGCTACCACCAGCGAATTTGCCTGGCAGGGCAGCAACCGCCGTCTGTTTGAGCGTGCCGTTACGGTTGCCGCTTCGGTGGCTAACCATTGCGCTGAATCGAGGTATGAGTTTGGGTTGATCAGCAATGGGGTCGCGGTTTATTCGGGCAAGTGGCTCAGCGTTCCTTTTGGTAGTTCCTCCCTGCAATTGGGGCTGATTCTTGAGTCCCTGGCCATGGCCGGGCCATACTCGGTCATTTCCCTGAGCGACGTTCTGCAGCAGGAAAGGTCGTCTTTGCCGCCCGGAGCCACAATTGTGGTCATTACATCCGTAGTAACCAGGGCGCTGGCCAACGAAGTCACAGACCTGCAGACCAGGGGATACAAGGTAGTGGTTCTCTTCTCCGGGGACGGCGGGCCGCAAATACGGCTCAATAACGTAACTGTCATCTCCCTGGGACGAGCCCTGGAAGCCTTGGAAGTAGAGATGGAAGAAGAGGATGAACCAGTTCTGGCGAGCTAGCGCTGTCACCGGGACAGCCCTTTATCTCGAGGCAGCCGGGGCGTACCTGGCGATGTCAGTGCTGACCGTGCTGTCTAACTCCGCCGGAGCCAGGCTTCCCTTCTGGCTGGTGCTGCTTGCCCTGGCCTGGTCATTTGTCCTTTCCCTTTACGTGCAGACCGTAAAATTCTCGCTGAACCTTCGTGGCGTAATTGGGCTTTTCGTAAGCGTCTTGTCTCTTCTGGTTCTGGTGAACCTGAATTCAGGATTGGGTTTCTTCCCCATTGGCAGGGTCCTTTTTGGTGACCTTCAGACTGCTTTTGCCCTCGCCCTTTCATTTGTATTTCTGGTGGCGCTGTGGTGGCGGGGCACCAGCCTGGCCCACGACGAGGTCAGCCTGGACACGGTAAGGACCGCTTTCCAGTGGGGACTGGCAGTGCTGATTGCCGCCGTTGTAATCGACAGTCTGGTATCAGCCAGGATCGTAGGCGGATTCATGGTCCTGGGTTTCTTTGCGGTGGGTTTGTTTGGCCTTTCCCTGGCCCGCTTTTCCACGGAGTCGGCAGATCTTCAGGTAATGTCAAAGGAATGGCTGATACCAATTGGTGTCGCCGTAGGGTCGGTGCTATTGCTGGCCTTGTTGATTTCAGGCCTGGGAGTGGGGGGGTTGGATGATGTTACCCGGGCCGCTCTCAGGGTGATTGGCCGTATAAGCGAATGGATACTGAGGCCCATCTTGCTTGGCCTTGGCTATATCGCCGAAGTGCTGGTAATTTTCGGGAAGTGGCTGACCACTATCATGGGCGGCGGAGATTTGAGCGGACTGAACGAAGCCCAGGAGCACCTGCGGAGGTTCCATGAGGAACTGGACGAGGTGGAGGGCTCTGGATTGCCTGGCTGGGTTTATACCCTTATGAAGACCGTTGCGTTCCTGGTAACCATGCTTATTGCGGGCTTCGTGCTGTTCCGGGTTTTTCGATTCCGCCGCCTGTTCAAGCTGTCGGGAGATGTGGAGGAAGTACGCGAATCCCTGTTCACCTGGGGCAAGGCTAACGCGGACCTGGGATCTCTGGTGGAAGGCTGGTGGAATGACCTGGTCAGGCGGGCTACTTCTGACGACAAGCCAGAGCCCGAACCTGAAGATCCTCGGGAGGTGTACCACCGATTTCTTACCATTTCGGACAACATGGGCCATCCCAAGGGAGAGGGGCAGACCCCCCGGGAACACCAGGGCGAAGTGAGCGAAGAGTTGCCTCCACAGCCCGTGGACCGGATAGTTGGGGGATTTCACTCATCGCACTACGGCAACCATCCTGCCGGCAGTGGTGAAATGCAGATATTGCTGCGGGATCTGTCGGACCTGCGCCAGCGTGAGGCCCAGTGGAAGGAAGAGGAGAGACTCAAAGAGAAGGAAGAGGACAAATCTGAAGGGTGAGCACCTCACCCTCAGACAGGAAGGCTACATCCCCTGGTTCCTAACCTGTTAACGAAACTGTGGGATGGTCTCGCTGGCCAGGGATTCCATTAGCTCCCCAATCCGGTTTACGTCCCCGGTATTCAGCGCCAAGACCAGGTGTTCAACGCCGGCATCCTGGTAGGCTGCAATGGATAGAGCAGTCTGCTCCAGGTCATGTCCCGGAATCCGGGATCGGCTGGCTGCCCGTTCGCTGGAAGGGCCCGGAGTAGCTTCCACCTCAACCCGAGCCGACCAGGTCATGCCGTCAGGGTCTCGGCCTGCGGTCTGGGCTAATTCGCTGATTTCGGCTTTCCTGGTGGCGTACTCTTCAGGAGATACCCCCGACGGGTGCCAACCGTCCCCCATCCTGGCTGCTCGCCGAATGGCGCCGGGGCTGGCTCCACCTACCCAGATGGGGATATGGGGTTGCTGGACGGGTTTTGGGGAAAAGCGAAGGTCATCAAAATTCCATCGCCGACTGTGGTAACTGGGGGCTGGATTTGACCATAGTTCTCGCATAACCCGGATGCATTCATTGGTGAGGGATGCCCGGTCGGACATCGGAATGCCCAGAGCCTCGAACTCTTCCGTCATGGCTCCCACCCCAATGCCGAGTGTCACCCGGCCGCCTGACATCTGGTCCAGAGTGGCGGTATATTTGGCCAGTTCAATAGGGTTGTGATAGGGCAGCACCAATACTGAAGTGCCCAGCAGCACTCGGCTGGTGGTGGCGGAAAGGTAGGAAAGAGTGGCAAGAGGATGGTAATAGGGTTTGTCGTCCAGCCGTTCTCGGATATACCCATTGTTGAAAAGGTGGTCCATCACCCAAACGGAATCGTAACCGAGTTCCTCGGCCAGGGGGCCAAAGGCCAGGGCTTCGTTGACGTTCTCGATTCCCCAATTGTTGGGGACGGTCACCCCAAACTGCATTGGATACCTCCCTGGGAACTACCCAGTCTTTATTGACTGTATGAGCCGCGCAGTCTCTACCGCGGCCACAGCGGCATTACTGCCAATGTTGCCTGACTTTCCGCCAGAACGGTTTATGGCCTGATCCATATCATTGGCAGTCAAAACTCCAAAGATGGTAGGGACTCCGGTTTCCAGTCCCACCGACGCTATACCGCTCGAGGACTGGCCGGCTACCATGTCGTAGTGGTCCGTTTCGCCACGGATTACCGCGCCAAGGCAGATTACGGAGTCGTATCTCCCAGACTGGGCCAGCGTCTTGGCTACCACCGGCAATTCAAACGAGCCCGGCACCCAGGCCACGCCAATGTCTTCGTCGCGAACTCCAAAACGGGTAAGAGTTTCCACGGCGCCATTGAGCAACTGACGGGTAACAAACTCGTTGAACCGGGCCACCACCACGGCAACCCTCAAGCCCTGTCCATCCATGTCTCCCACTATTTCCTGGGGCACTGCATCCTCTCCAAGTTGGTAGTCTGGTAACGGTTTATCTGGCGCTGGACATCCCCTGGTCGGATGGGTTACCGCCTGCTGCAAGAATCTGTTCAATCAGCTTTTCTTCGGAAACCCGCCCGGCCGATCGATGTAAATCGTTGATCAGGACCATGGGCAAGCCATTGACACCCAGAGTGCGCGCCAGGGAAGGGAAGTCTCGAATCTGCACGGCTTCCACCGAGAGTTTGTCACTCTCGCAGGCCATTGCGAAAGCGGTGAATGCTGTCTCTGCGCCGCTCTGTTCTTCCGGACTGACGATCACCTGCATATGAACGGGACTAGTCAAATTCCGCAGCTTGCGTCGAGTGTCATTTCGCAGCGGGCTAACCCCTCGAGACATAAATCGGATGGTCTCCACAATTGCCGCCATCTGGTATCCAAGGGGCGCCCCGTAAAACTTTATTCGAGCCGGTTTGTCTTCCCCCAAAATGAGAGCCGGAATTCGGGTAATGCCCATTTCCCCCGCAAGGACTGATTCTCCAAAGAAGTCGTGCACATTCAGAGTAATTTTCGGAGATGCGTCCGAAACCTCTTCGACTAACTGCCGGGTCTGTTCGCAGGTAGGACAGTCTCTGCCTGGAATTGCAATCGGAGACGGCTCCCGGGTAAACAGGCGAATCGCTACCGGCGCCTTCAAATCCTTGCGGAAGGTGCGCCTTAACTGGTTTCGCTGCTGCGCTGAAATCGCTGCCGGCTGTGTCAAGTCTGCGGCTCCATTAAACCTGGGAAAAGCGATACCGGGTTCAATTCACACCCTTGCCTGGCCCGGAGCAAAGCAGCGTCACTGGGTGGCTTCGCCGGGCAGGTCAGCCCAGTTTACACGTCTGCCAAATCGTTAGCCACCTTTTTCCAGCAGTTCCTTTATCGTGAAAAGCCGTTGGAAAAGGGTGATGCAGGACACGATAGCAATGCCCAGCAGTATCCATGGTATTAAGGGAAATCCGATGAGACCGTCCGCCACCAGCCCGCACCCCAGAATTATGACCCGCTCGGTTCGGGTCATCAAACCGTCCCTGGTGAATGCCCCCAGACCCTCACCCCGTGCCCGAAGGTAGCTGACGCCCTGAGAAAAAACAAGGGCCAGCAGGAGAATTACTACGTAGAGCAGGGTAGTGCCTTCATTGTAGCCGGCTGTAAGAAAGTAAAAGCCCATTCCAACAAAGAGGGCGGCTTCACCCAGGCGGTCAAACACTGAATCCATCAAGGCGCCGAAGGGGCTTGCCTTGCCGGACATGCGGGCCAGAGCCCCGTCGAACATATCCAGTCCTCCGCCGGCCAGGAACACCAACCCGCCAGCAAGTAGCCAGCCGTTTCCTACCAGGATGGCAGAAAGGACACAAACGGCAAATCCGATAATTGTAATCGCGTTGGGCGTGAGGCCTATGGCCCCAAGCGCCCTGGCGCCCGGCGTTTCAATGTACCCGGACAGGGCGGACCTGATTTCTTCTCTACCCGGTATGGCCATTATTCTCCGAGATGCAATCGAGGTAGTAATTCTCCACCTGGCGGGCGACTGCCTGCCAGCGGTACTGTTCAACCATCCGGCGGCCTGTGTCTCCCAACTGCCGGGCATACTCAGGATTGTTGATCAGGGTTGCAAGGGTATCAGCCAGGGCCTGGGGGTCCTTCCTGGGGAAAAGCATCCCTTGTTCTCCTTCCTTGACAATGCCCATATATCCCTCAATTGCCGAGGCAACTATAGGTTTGCCGCAGGCCATAGCCTCCAGCAGAACAATGCCAAAGCTCTCCTGGCCGGTAGCCGGTGAACAAAATATGTCCGCTGAAGCGTAGTACCTGGGAAGGTCCAGGTAGGTAACCCCGCCCACAATTTCCACATCACCAGGGTTGCGGGCGCTCACAATGCTTTGAGAGTCCCGGTCCAGGTCGCCGGGTCCGACGATTATGAGCCTCGTATTGGGATGCTCCCATTTCAGGCGGCAATAGGCCTCAAGGAGATACTTCAGGCCCTTTCTCTTTTCTTTTCTGCCGACAAACAGGATATTGGTTTTTCCGTCCTGGTACTGAGGCCAGGGATTGGCGTTGCCGGCAAAGTGGTCCACGTCTATGCCGTTGGGGATTATGCGATAGTCCATGGGGAAGAAATTATTGACGTACTTGCGTGCCGCCGGAGAAACGGCTATACCACCGTGCAGACGGCTATGCCACCGCCTGATGAGTGGTTGACTGAAGCGATAAAGATGCTGGCGGCTGTAATAAGCATGAAAAGTCCCGACGTTTACAGTATTGGAGCATTCCAGGAAGCACAGGGGCAGTATCGGGGCCAGGGGTTCGTGCAGGTGGATCAAGTCGAAGCGCTCTTCCTGCAGGAATTCCCGGACTCGCGGGTACAACCACCACGACAAGGAGACCCGGGCGATGGAGCCGCCGCTGGGGACAGGAACCGATCTTCCCAAAGGTACAAAGGACTCAGCCTCAAAGCACTGCCGGGAGGGGGAATGCGGCGCAATAACCTTTACCTGGTGTCCGCACTGCGTCAGTTCCTGCGCCAGTTGGGACACGTGGGCAGTTACGCCACCCGGCCAGGTGAAATCGTAGGGGGAGACCATCGCAATTTTCACGACAGCGTGACTTCCTCCTCCGGCGGTGCCGGTGAACCGTGCAGTCAGAAGAACCGGAAAATTCCGGTCTGGTCGTCGTGGCGGAACCTGCCACCCAGCAATTCCGGGGTGATGCCCCTCTCCAGCCGATCGTTGATAGCCTGTTTGACGGTGGCTGAAGCGGCCTCCGGATTATCTGAATTTCGGACGAAATCAGCCAATTCGGCGGGATTAATATTGTCAGTTACACCGTCCGAAGCAGTGACCAGCCGATCCCCTGGCTCCAGGTGGATTTCTGTCCGGTGCAGGTTCAGGTCCGAGCCTGCGCCTATGGCTTTTGCCGTACCCATTCGCAGAATTCCGCCTATTCGACCCGAAAGCTGCTGGTGCTCTTCTCCACGGATGTGAAAGACGGGACTGTCGCCGGCGCTGATGATGTACAGCGGGCCCCCCAGGTACAGGGCCACGGATACGGTGGTCAGCAGAAAACGGCCTCCACCCACTTGAAAAAAATCCCCATTTTGCTCTTCGAGTATGGCAATAACGTCTTCGGGTGAATTGATGGAGGCCGCTTCCAGAGCTCCCCCTACGGAGCTGCTGGCCTCTTCTCCCCCATGACCGGTTACGCCGTCCATAACCGCATCGAGAAAGTTACCGTCACCCATGTCCCGGATGAGGAAAGAATCTTCCCCATGGGTAGAATTATCGAACAAGGTTGCTACAACACTGGTAAGGCTGCCGCTGGTCATTTTCCTCCCTCGTCAATTCAGTTTGTGCTTATGTTGCCAAAACCCTGTTTAGTTAATGGCTAACCTGTCTACTTCCATTTCCGCTTCAAAAACATACTTGGTCCAATGGTCTTCACGCAACAATTCAAGAGCATCATTCCAGGCATTACGAGCCTGATTAAGATCTGGCAACTCCAAATTTCTTTTCCGCAGGGACTCAAGGAGGGCTATGTAGTCGCTCCTGAAGTCGCCGAAACTGGTGTAGCCGCGTTCGCGAACTTTTCCGATGACTGCCAGTCCGGTCTCCTTGCATTCTTCAGTGACGGAAGCTTCGTTGGAAAGGCCGCGGGCCATCTCGTCTAGTTCCTGCTCAAAGTTGACGACCGGCCGCAGATTGAAAGGGTCCCGATAGCCGGCAACGTCTGATGGCGGTGCTTGAAATGCGGTGTAGAACTTGAGCACTTCCAGAAAAAAGTCGTGGATGTCCTGGGGAGCCCGTCCCACCGACGTACGATCGTTTTCGCCGTCAAGCAGGGCTCCTGGGTCAATTATGCTGACCTGCCCGGCAGCGGGACTATAGAAAATGTTCTGCGGCCCCAGATCCAGCAAGACGTAGCCCTCGTCGTAAAACTGTTCCTCAGCATCCAGCAACTGGCGTTGAATCGGAAAGGGATCAGCGCTTTCCACCAGGTGCAAGGGAAACAAACAGAAAAGGTTCTGCCCCAGACCGATGGGAACACGCAGGATTCTGGCCCTGGGGTCTCCCACCAGGGGTATCCCTTGCGCCCTTTCTGAAATTGTTACCCGGTATTCGTGCCCAAGTTCATCGCCGTAAAAGTTGTCATGGTTGGCTGGCTCGGTATAGCCCAGCATGGGGCATACCTGCGGGATGGAATTGGCCAGTTCCTCGTGAAGCCTGATGGTCCTCTCCGTGCGCTGTTCCACAGAGACATGCATACGGCGGCTGATCATCTGTGGCACGGGCCGCTTGATGACAACTTCCTGTCCGGTATTCTTGTCGTAACCCGACCTGACCTCGTAGTCGGCGCCACTCCCCAGCAACCCGGTTATTTCGTAGCGATCCAATTGAACAGTTTCCATGGCGCTCATTTCCTCTCGCAAGCTAGAGTATAGCACCAATTCGTACCTGATTTAATGACGTATGCCGGGTCTGCAAGTCAGGGAAACCCAATCTTCTCTAGGCCATACTTCGATGTCTGCGAATCCCGCTTGTAGCAAGGCAGCTTCGGTTTCTGCATGTTGTTCGTCAATTATCCCCGAAGCAACCAGAATACCTGTTGGCTTTAAGGTGGGCAGGATGTCGGGAGCCCTTTCCCGGATTCCTCTCGACGAAATGTTGGCGAGGACCAGATCGAAGGCCCCTTCGGGCGCCAGTCGGTGGGGCAAGGATCCCTGGTCCAACTGAACCTGGTCGGTTATGTGCGTGCGTCGAAAGTTCTGGCGAGAAGACTGGACCGCCTGTGGGTCTATATCCAGCGCCACTACCCGCCCCGCTCCCAGCTTTACGGCGGCTATTGAGAGAATTCCTGAACCGCAGCCCAGGTCCAGGATGGTCGAGCCTGCGGCAACCAGTTTTTCCATGGCTTCCAGGCAGGTGTAAGTAGTAGGGTGGTACCCGGTTCCGAAAGCCAGGCCCGGGTCTAGTTCCACCATTATTTCCCCGTTTTCCGGTTCATAATCGATCCACGACGGCTTAATTACCAGTCGTTCACCAATTCTCAGGAGGGTGAAGTGTTCTTTCCAGGCGTTTTGCCAGTCGGCGTCGTTGTCCAGCGGAGTTACCGTGAGTTCCCCCAATGGCTCCAGCATGCTGGCGAGATTCACGCCCACCTCTATGTGGGAGTACCTTTGCCTGGCATCGCTCGGAAGGTAGGTGCGCAGCTTGATGTGCTCTGGCCCGTCGTCTTCCATGGAAAGACCGTACCCGTATCGATCAAAGAGATATGAGATTGGTTCTACGTACTCGAAGGGTACGCTAATGCTGACTTCCTGCCACATTGAAACGGTTTCTCCACCAAGAGACCCGGCTACCTGGCTGCCGGGTCTCTTGAATCGACTCAGTTAATTTCAGAGGTCGGGCATCCAGATTACTTCAGGACTTCGACCTTCTGCTTCCGGAGGCTAACTCAACACATCCTTTATCCGGTCGAAAATGCCTTTGTCTCTGGCTGCGTGTTCGCCTGCCTCATCATCGTCCCAGGCGTCCTCGTCGGTATGCTGCTGTTCCTGAACTGGCTCTTCCGCGGAATCACTCCCCTGTTGCTTGTCGGTCCCCTGCTGGCCAAAGTTGGGATCGAAGGACCGGGCCAGTTCCTCCAGGAGTTTTCTTTGGCTTCCCGAAAGCTTCTTGGGAACCTGAACATCGGCATATACGCGAAGGTCCCCCTTTCTCCCGTTCTGGACATGCTTGATGCCCCTACCTCTGATGCGGAATTCGGAGCCGTGCTGGGTACCCCCCGGCACTTTCAACGTGGTGTCCTCGCCTTCCAGCGTAGGGACCTGCTTTTCAACTCCCAGGGCTGCCTCAGCCAAATTGAGGGGCAGAACGTAGAGCAGGTCATATTCGTCACGCTCGAACAACCGGTGGGGCCGAACTTCCACTTGGATGTAGAGGTTGCCCGGCGGTCCGCCGTTAGACCCCACGTTTCCCTCGCCGGTAAGGCGAACCTGCATACCATCCTGAATGCCTGCAGGTATATTTACAGCCGTCTTGCGGTTTCGTCGTTCCATGCCGGCTCCGCGGCAACCCGCGCAGGGATTCTCGATGGTGCTTCCCTTGCCCTGGCACGTGGGGCAGGTGGTTACCTGGGCGAATTGGCCAAAAACACTGCGCTGGGTTCTACGGACCTGTCCGTTTCCGCCACAAGTGCCGCAGGTGTTTACCGGGGTGCCTGGTTCGTTCCCGGCTCCGGAACATTGATGGCAAATTTCAACCCTCGATACGTCAATCTCCCGTTCAATACCGAAGGCCGCATCCTCAAAATCCAGCGTCACTCGCTGTTGAAGATCGCTGCCTCGCTGGGGGGCCCGGCTGCGGCGCCCGCCGGCGTCTCCAAAGAATGAGTCAAAGATGTCGCCGAATCCGCCGAAAACATCGAAGCCGTCGAAGGGCCGGTCGAACCCGCCTCCGTTGACCCCAGCATGGCCGAACCGGTCGTATTGAGCCCGCTTTGAAGAATCGCTGAGGACCTGGTAGGCTTCGTTGATTTCCTTGAACTTCTCTTCAGCGTCCGGTTCCTTGTTTCGATCCGGGTGGTATTCCATTGCCTTCTTTCGGAAGGCCCTGCGTATTTCTTCTTCCGAGTCCTGTCGTTTAACTCCCAGGACCTCGTAATAATCGGTTTGAGCCATTAACTTCCATCCTGAATATAAGGCAGGAAACTCTACCTGCCGAAGCAATTGAGTAAGGGACACAGGCCTACATTATAGCTCAGTGGGGAAAGCCGACTCAATGAAACAAATAATGTTGGAAGGACAAGGAATATTGACGGCATTCTCAGGAAACCGTTCGTCGTAAACTTGCAGGACAAGGCTGTGATGCCCTATGACGGCATCAGGGCGGACAGAAGGAAAAAGGGCACCCGGACAATCGACGGAGTTCGAAAAATGCGGAAATGCAGTTCCAGAGCGCCGGGATCCCATTTCCTGAGGACAACGTTCAACGGCAGGCGAGGAAATTCCTCAGGATGCTCATTAAGCGACCAGCAGGCCGGGGCCACACCTTAAAACAGATCAAGGCAAGCATAATGTGGAGGATGAGTCCTTCGGCAGGGTCATAGTGACATTCCCTTCACGCCAAAGAGCCCTGTACAATTTACAAGCATGTTTAAGAGCGATTTCCCTGCAAGTGAATAGAGCATTGCTTTCCGATGTAATCCAAAGTAGAATCTCTGACCGGTAACCTGTCTGAAACGTGGTCCAAGTATCGCCGGTATAGGCAACCGCTTGATTGGGAAATTTCCATTCCTTGCCCAACCTGATGTTGAAATGCGGAAGATTGGTGGCCGTGTAGAGGAAGAGTGCCCTGCGTGATACGACCTGAGATTCTTGAATAGAGAGGCCGAAAATGGCGTTAATGACACCGGACCCAACCTTTTACCCATCCGCCCGGCTGGCGATACAGGGACCACCCGAGCGTTTGGGTTATGTGGCGGTGCTGAACACCAACGGTCAGCCCGACGCGATGTCTGTAGTTGACCTGGATCCGGAATCGCCAACTTACAGTTCCATCGTTAATTCCCTGGAAATGCCCAATGTTGGGGACGAACTTCATCATTTTGGTTGGAACGCATGTAGCGCCAGCCTTTGCCCTTACGCCCCCCATCCGCATCTCGAGCGCCGGTACTTGATTGTCCCCACCCTTCGTACTTCAAGGATATACGTAATTGACACCAAGCCCGACCCCTTCAGTCCTAAAGTAGTGAAGACGGTGGAAGCCGATGTTATTGCCAATCGTACCGGGTACAGTCGGCTGCATACGGTCCACTGCGGCCCCGATGCCATATACCTGAACGGGATAGGATCCGCGGAAGGAGGGGCGCCCGGCGGAATCCTCAGAATTGACCACAACACCTTCGAGCCATTGGGAGCCTGGGAGCTGGACCGAGGTCCCCAGACACTGGCTTACGACTTCTGGTGGCACATGGGGCTGGATGTCGCAATTACCAGCGAGTGGTGCACCCCCGACCTGTTTGAAAATGGTCCGTCCTTGGCTGATATTGTGGCCGGCAACTATGGGCACAAGATTCACTTTTGGGACCTCCGGCGGCGCCGCCACTTGCAGGAGGTCGACTTTGGTTCCGAAAACCAGATGGTTCTGGAATTGCGCCCCTCTCACAATCCGACCAAGGCTTACGGGTTTGTGGGTGTGGTAGTCAACAGCCAGGACCTGTCCTCTTCGGTGTGGACCTGGTACCAGGACGGAGAGAAATGGGCGGTAACCAAGGTTATTGAAATTCCCGCGGAGCCGGCCGACCCTGCCCTTCTCCCCGAGGCTCTCAAGGGACTGGGGACCGTTCCTCCCCTGGTTACCGATTTGGACCTGTCTCTGGACGACAAGTTCCTGTATGTTTCCTGCTGGGGAAGCGGCCAGATGCGGCAGTATGACGTTTCTGATCCCTTCAACGCGAAGCTCACCGGAGTCGTGGAACTGGGTGGTATTGTCAACAAGACCGCTCACCCCAAGTCCGGCCCCCTGATTGGCGCGCCACAGATGGTGGAAATCAGCCGGGATGGGCGCCGGGTGTACGCGACCAACTCCCTTTACAGTTCATGGGACGACACCTTCTACCCGAACATAACGGGGTGGATGGCCAAGTTCAACGTTAATCCTGAAGGTGGCCTGTCACTGGACGAGGACTTTTTCGTGGACTTCGGCGAGGGCCGGGCCCACCAGGTTCGGCTGGAAGGCGGGGACGCCTCCTCCGACACCTTCTGTTACCCCTAGCTGTCGGCGCTATGCTGGGGGCGCTTCCGGTTCATGCCGAACCCGCTGCCATAGCTACCCTGGGGCCGCTGATCGGATTGGCGGCCCTTGGCGCTTTTCACGGCATTAATCCTGCTATGGGCTGGCTGTTCGCCGTTAGCCTGGGCTTGCAGCGGCAAAACGGCTGGGCCATAGGCAGCGCTGTCTTCTATATTTCCCTGGGCCATGTCGCCTCCCTCCTGGTTGTGGCAGTTGCCCTGGCCCTGGCAGGTTTTTTCGTACCGCTCTTCTGGGTCAGGATTGCGGCCGGCGTATTCCTCACAGGTTTCGGAATATATAAGCTGGTGCTTTACTACCGGCACTTTCGATGGGTAGGAATGAACGTTAGTGGCCGCGATCTCATTGCCTGGTCCTTCTTAATGGCCACATCCCACGGCGCCGGACTGATGCTCGCTCCGATAATACTTAATCTGGACGAAGAAGGCGCGGGAGCACCGGATCTGGAGCATCACTCAGGACTCCTGGATATTGCTGACACGGCGACAGCATGGGGCGTCGGCCTCACTGTGCATACCGTTGCCATGCTAACGGTAATGTTGGCTATCGCGTTGGTCGTTTACAGAAAACTGGGGCTGGCATTCCTCAGGAGAGGGTGGTTGAATGTAGATCTCCTGTGGTCTGCGGCGCTGATACTGGCTGGGTTGACCACCCTGGCACTGGCTATCTTGTAGACGGTCTTGCCTCACACTGCTCCTGCGGCCAATGCCTCTCAGTGGCTTCGCTTAGACATCTACCGGTGCGTGAGTCGTATCTGTAGAGGCCGTCTTTCCTTGACATCAGATACCATAATTAGTACGATAGAGCCTTAGGGGAGGATTCCCTTAAAGCGATTACCATGACGGGAAGGAAGTGAGAACCCATGGAACTAATTATTCTCCTTACCGTCCTGGCGGCCGCAGGGATAGCAGGAACGGGAGTCGCCTTTTGGCTGGTGTACCGTTCCAGGGTTGACGGCAAACGGGTAGAAAATGCGAAAGAAGAGGCCAATTCGGTCCTGGTACAAGCGGAGGAAGAAAAACGGCGGATCCTCCTAGAAACCCAGGAAGAAGTTCTGAAGCTGAGGTCAACTGGCGAACAGGAGATTAAAGAACAGCGACAAGAGCTAAATCGCCTGGAGCATCGTTACCTGCAGCGAGAGGAACAACTGGAGAAGAAGGGCGAAGCGCTGGAAAAGCAGCGTGTCACCCTCTCAGTAAAAGAGTCAGAAGTTGAACAGACCCTAGAACAGGTAAACGAACTTAAAGACCAGCAGATTCGCGCCCTGGAAGAGGCCGCCGGCATGACGGTGGATGAAGCCAGGGAATTGATTGTTAGGGAAGGCGAGGAAAAGGCCAGACATGAATTGGCTCGTCGGACCTATGATCTGGAGCGTGAGTACAAGGTAACCGCAGAAGAAAATGCCCGCCGTATCATTACCCTGGCCATTAACCGTCTGGCCACTGATGTAGTATCAGAGACCACGACTTCTATTGTTTCCCTGCCAAATGATGAGATGAAGGGTCGTCTCATCGGCCGTGAAGGACGGAATATTCGAGCGTTGGAGTCCATGACGGGCGTTGATATCGTCATTGACGATACTCCCGAGATTGTGACTTTGTCGTGCTTTGACCCTGTGCGCCGTGAAGTGGCGCGGCTTGCCCTGGAAAGACTGGTAAGCGATGGGCGAATTCAGCCAGCCCGTATCGAGGACATGGTCAACAGGGCCCAGGTTGACATAGAGCAAACTATTTGGAAGGCCGGAGAGCAGTCCACCTTCGACGTGGGCCTCAGTGGCATTGATCCCGAACTGATTCGTTATCTGGGTCAGCTGAAGTACCGTTACAGCTACGGCGAGAACGTACTTAAGCATTCCATAGAGGTCTGCCTGCTGTCCGGAATGCTGGCAGCAGAGGTAGGCGCCAACATCCAGGTTGCCAAGATTGGTGGCCTGCTGCATGATGTTGGGAAGGCGCTTACCCACGAGGTGGCTGGCCCCCACGCGGAGATTGGGGCTGAACTGGCCCAGAAGTTTGGTATAAACCATAATTCTTACCTGTCCATCCTTGAACACCATGACGATGAACACTCGACCATCGAATCGTTTATCGTAGCCAGCGCGGACGCTATCAGCGCCGCCAGGCCTGGGGCTCGCAAGGAATCCCTGGAGCAGTATGTAAAGCGGCTTCGGGACCTGGAAGATACCGCCATCGGATTTGGTGGAGTGGAGAGGGCTTTCGCCATACAGGCCGGCCGTGAAGTAAGGGTCATGGTAAAACCCACTGACATTGATGATATCGGATCGGCGGAACTGGCCCGAGACATCGCTCGAAAAGTGGAAGAGGATTTGGTTTTCCCCGGACAAATCAAGGTTACGGTGATCCGGGAAACGAGGAACGTGGAAATAGCCCGATAAGAGCAACCTCCGGCGCAAAATGGTCGGTAAGGTATTCCGTGGGTCGTTCTTTCGGTCCACGACAACTGGAAACCAGGCCCAAGAGCCGGCATTCTCGGCCCTTGGGCCGTAATTTTGGCTCTGGTGCAGGCAGCCATCAACCGTTGCCAGCCTGGGCATAAGGTAAATACAAACTGCACTGGTATGGGCAGTAGATCTGGTTTAGCGGCGACGACAGGCTCAAGGCCGCGAGAGGAAAAGCCAAGTTGCGAATCCTAATGATCGGTGACATTATCGGACAACCCGGCAGGCGAGCAGTGCAACGGATTTTGCCGGAACTGCGCCAGGAATTGAGCATTGATATGGTCGTTGCCAACGGGGAAAATGTTGCGGGCGGTTTTGGAATCACGCTGGAGACTGCCGGGGAACTGTTGGACAGTGGCGTGGATGTATTGACGTCGGGTAACCACATATGGGACCAGAAGGAAATCATTCCCCACATGGATGAAGGGCTTCCCCTGGTAAGGCCCGCCAACTATCCGGATGCGCCGGGCCGGGGTTATCTGGTCCAGGATGGGGTGATGGTGCTAAATCTCATGGGCCGGGTATTTATGCCCACCCTTGACTGCCCCTTTCGATCGGCCACTGCCGTTCTGGAGGAGGCTATTCATGAGTCTGCTCCCAGGGCGATAATCGTAGATTTTCATGCCGAGGCTACCTCGGAAAAGCAGGGAATGGGGTGGTACCTGGACGGTAAAGTCAGTGCGGTCCTGGGTACCCATACTCATGTGGGCACCGTGGACGCACGAGTACTCCCCAAGGGCACGGCGTATCTTACAGATGTGGGTATGACCGGGCCGGTGAACTCCGTGATAGGCAGTGATACCGACGCGGTTTTGGACCGTTTTCTTACTGGCTTGCCCCAGCGCTTTTCTGTTGCCCGGGGTCCGGTGATGATGAACTCGGCTTTGGTAGAAATCGACGACGACAGTGGTAAAGCCCTGTCAATTCAAAGAATAGACCGCATGGTGGAATAGTATGGATGGACTTGTAGATCTGCATCTTCACACTCTGGCATCGGATGGACGTTTGACTCCTACGGAACTGGTGAACCTGATTGCCAGTAAGGGGGTAACTGTGGCTGCCATTTCGGACCACGATACCACTGATGGTATTGCCGAGGCAGTGCAGGCGGCTTCGGCCCACCCCAACCTGGAAATTATCCCAGCCATAGAGCTAAGCACCGATATACCCGGCGATGAGATTCACATGCTGGGCTATTTCCTGCAATTTGAGGACGAGGAATTTCAGGGTATTCTGCGCCGTTTTCGGGAAGGCCGCGTGGAGCGGGGCCGCATGATGGTAGAAAAGCTGGCAGCCCTGGGTAAGCCGGTTGACTGGGAGCGCGTGAAGGCTTTCGCCGGTGACGGGTCTGTAGGCAGGCCTCATATTGCCCTTGCCATGGTGGAAGCGGGTTATTTCAAAGAACCCAAGGAAGCCTTCTATGAGTATCTGGGTCGCAATGGTCTGGCCTACGCCGAGCGAGAGAAGATGACGCCCGAAGAGGGCGTTGAGATGCTGGCCCGGGTGGGCGGCTCTGCCGTCTTGGCACATCCCGCCGGGCTGGAAGACCTGGATACGAAGGTCGCCCAGTTGAAGGAAGCCGGACTGGTGGGGATGGAAGTCCACTACGCTATGTATTCTGAAGAGACTATACAGAGGCTGCTGGAAGTTGCGAACCGGCACGGCCTGATTCCCTGCGGTGGCAGCGACTACCACGGTCTCGGCAACACTGGCGAGCAGGAACCGGGACTTCTGGGCCCGCCGATGGAATCTGTCGAGAGACTTATGGAAAATTCCCGCGATATAGTCAGGAAGCGTTAACCTGCCAGACCACTTCTGAATGTACCTGGAACTGTCTGTACTCTATCTGTATTCCTACTTGGCCGGCTCAGTGCCAACGGCCTACCTGATTGCCAGGTTAGTTAAGGGCATTGACATAAGGGAGTACGGTAGTGGCAATGTCGGTGGTTCCAACGTCATTCGACAGTTAGGAAAGAGATGGGCCTTTCCCCTCGCCGGCATTGAGTTTGTTCTTAAGGGACTCTCTCCAGTAATTTTCGCCTACTTTCTGGCAGCTCAAGTGCCGGGGCTTGAGCAGACATCCTTGCCATTCCTGCTTTCACCACTAATTGCACTGGCAGGCAACAACTGGTCAGTGTTTCTGGGATTGCAGGGCGGACGGGGGCTCATGGTGGTGTGCGGGATGCTGATAGCCCTGGCTCCCCTGTTGTTCCTGGTGGCTATTACCATTTATCTCGTAGGCTGGAGGGTCAGCAAGAGCTCGGCAGTTTGGGCGCTGATAGCCGTGTTGTTGCTTCCGGTCTTGCCCCATCTGTCTGGAGGAGTTTTGGCTATTGGCTGGCCGAGCATCTGGAGTGCGGTGGTGGCTGATTCGTCCTTTCAATCGCTCCCCGCCCAATCTGTTGCCATGAGTTGGTTCGGACTGGCTATTGTTGGCCTGGTTGTTTCGAAGCGGGTGATGTCCAATACCCTGCGCTTTCCTGCCGACACTTCCAGGGGCAGGGTGCTACTTAACAGAATGATCCACGACCGGGACGTGGAGGACCGGGAGAATTGGGTCGATCGAGCTCCGGACAAATCATAAAAGGGTTAATGGAGGCAATCTAGTGGCGCAGGCACCAACGGAACAGGGCGGCGATGGCAGCCGGGTTTCCTCGGTATGTTATTGGCATCCAGATGTGGAAACAGGACTGTTCTGCAGTAGGTGTGAGAAGTGGATTTGCTCCCAGTGCATGGTCCAGGCTCCCGTGGGAATTCGTTGCCGGGAGTGCGGCAAAGCGCAGCCCATGCCCACTTATGACGTTCGGCCCTCCAACTACACTCTCGGCATTGGCGTTGCCATCACTCTCATGGTGGTTGGTACGCCCCTCTGGATCGTCCTGGACAGTATTCTCCCCATATTTGGGGCTTATGGATCAGTTTCCGGAATGGTGGCCATAGTGTTTGGATTTGTTACAGGGGAACTGGTGAGCCGGGCTGTCAACCGGAAAAGAAGCTCTGTATTGGGAGTGGTCGCCTGCTCGGTGGTGGTCATAACCTACCTGGTAAGCAGGGCGATTGGTCCCTACGGGTTTGGAGTAATGGATGTGTTGTTTGTGGGAGTTGGTGTATATTTGGCCTGGCAGAGGCTGCGTCCCTAGGCTTCCATCTGCTCGTCCCAAAGCGCAGTAGCTATGTCCCGTGCTGTGCCGTAACCAAAGCCCCTTCGCTGCAAGTATGCTCCCAGCTTATTCCTGAAGTCTTGTGCGCCGTTGCCCTGAGTTATCAGACGGGCTGCATATTTGCGTGCTGCGTTGCCAGCATTGGCGGCTTCATCTGTTTGGTCCAGCGCCTGTTCGATTATCCCTCTGTCCACCCCCAGCCTGAGCAGTTCCTGCCGAAGAGCCGTCTTCCCCTTGGGACGGCGTCGCTCGCGGCTGGTTATCCATTGGGTACAAAATGCCGCGTCATCCAGATAGTGAAGATCATGCAGATGGGCGATGGTCTTGTCGATTGAAAGGGGCGGGAATTTGCCTTCAAGCCGCCTTGCCACCTCGCGGACGGTTCGCGGTCTGTAGCTGATAAAACGCAGAGCTGCTGCCAGGCACTGGGAATAAGTTTGCCCCGGGTCAGGCTCACTATGGGCGTCCCGGGGCAATTCAGTGTCCATGCTTATAGTCAGCTTCCGGCTCGAGATACTCTATTCCTCTTCTTCCGATTCAGACAGGGTAGCCAGAATGGCATTCACGTCTGATTCACTGGGCGGATTTGGCGTCTCTGCATCTTCCGGGTGGGGGGAAAGTTTGGCCCGAACCCTGGTTTCAATGGACTCAGCAATTTCAGGATGCTGGGACAGGAAATCCTTGGAGTTTTCCCTGCCCTGACCCAGGCGGGTGTCGCCATAGGAGTAAAAGGCGCCTGCCTTTTTGAGGATGCCTTCGTTAACACCCAATTCGAGCAAATCACCCATCTTGCTGATTCCCCGGTTGAACATAATATCAAACTCGGTAACCCGGAAGGGGGCCGCGATCTTGTTTTTGACTACGCGTGCCCTTACCCGATTGCCGATTATGTCTGAACCCTGTTTAATGGACTCGGTTCTACGCAGGTCTATGCGGACCGAACTGTAGAATTTCAGAGCTCGCCCGCCGGGTGTAACCTCGGGGCTGCCGTAGCTGATTCCAACCTTTTCCCTTAGCTGGTTGATGAATATGACTGCGGTTCGGGAATGGTGGATGGTGGAGGTGAGCTTGCGCAGAGCCTGTGACATCAGCCTCGCCTGGAGGCCGACGTGGGTGTCTCCGATATCGCCTTCTATTTCAGCCTGGGGCACCAGGGCTGCTACGCTGTCAACTATTATGGTGTCCACGGCTCCGCTACGGACCAGTTGTTCGGTAATGTCCAGGGCCTGTTCTCCGCTGTCCGGCTGAGAAATCAGCAGGTCTTCGAGGTTCAGGCCGCAGTTAGCCGCATAAGAGGGGTCCAGTGCGTGTTCGGCATCTACGTAGGCTGCAATGCCGCCCAATTTCTGGGTTTCAGCCATGATGTGTATCGCCAGGGTGGATTTCCCGGCCGACTCACTGCCATAGATTTCGGTCACCCTGCCCCGAGGTATGCCGCCAGCTCCCAGGGCGATGTCCAATGCCAGGGAACCTGTGGGGATTACTTCAGTGCTCAGGCGCTGGGCCGCTTCTTCGCCCAAACGCATTATGGCGCCTTTTCCATGGTCCTTTTCAATACGCCCCAGGGCGATTTCCAGCGCTGCCAGCTTGTCTTTCTTGGTGTCCGTAGCCATACCTCTATCCCTTCCCATTTACAAGTTAACAGAATGCTAGCATGTGGTCCGGAAGCTCAACAAGTAGCAACTGTCAGTAAGAAACTCTGCGGCTTTGCCGTTGTACGGAGCTTGGTCGGTGGACTTGGCGGTTTCTTCCAAAATGTTGCCTTCCGAAGAGATGAAGGCTGTGCACCTCCCTTCTTCGGAGTGAGCATTCCTGGAAGTCCCTGGTAAACGTGGAAGAGGCCTACGGCCTCCAGTCTAGAAGTCTCAATAACCGCCCTTGAACCCGATGGTAACTGTTCCATCATGGACAATTACCGGAGTTACCCGTTCACCATCCGTCAATTCCAGCAAGGCGGGAATCTGGTCAGGTTGCTTAGCCAGGTCAATTTCCGTGTAGGCCGTCTTACTACGCCGGTAGTCCATTTTTGCTGCGGCGGAGAACGAACAGTCCGGGTGGGTGTAAATGACTATTCCCGTGGTGTTTTCGGTGGTCACGTTGCTGCTCCTGGGTGGTTGGATTCACATCGCGCGGTCGAGGAGTACGTCGCATCCCCGGCGAGATGGGCATTCAGCAATTATTCTACGTTTAGCAGCAACAATATTCAATGAAGGCAGAGTGCGAAGGCGATCCAGACGGATTTGGGCGTCAGTTCCGGCGGGGGCAGCTTTTGCCTGCCAGCTCGTGGAATGTTCCAGTGTGAAAACAGTCACCGCATTCTTCGCTTTGACCTTCTTTCTGCTAACTATTCTGAGAGGCTGGAGGGGTCGCGAAAAGGCAAAGTTGGGGATGGCAGGCAATATGCCGGCGGTTGCAGGTTCGTGATATGCTTGTTTTCCTGCGATTTTGCAGGATTGAGTCTCGGACTTCATAAGGTGCGCGAGATGGAAGAAGCCGAAGCCCTTCGTGACAAGCTTATTTTGCTCTTGCAGGACCACGCCATCGGGGTAGCCTACTTGACTCCTCTCCCAAGAGGTGGACGACTCCGCGGAACGGCGGCCAGGGAAATGGAAAATGCCCTGGATGGACTGGCTTCCGCCTCCAGCGATGGAGTGGATGCTTCTGCGGATCAGGTTTACGGGAACGGCTGTTTTGCCGTGGGCCGTTATGGAGATGCTGCCAGAGTATTTTCCCGAATTTTGTCTGATGACCCCGATGATGTAGTTGCCAGGTTTAACCTGGGTCTGTCCCTGCTCCGGCTGAAGCAGCCTGCCCTGGCGGTTGCTGAGCTTACGCGCGTCCTCGAAAAGCACCCTGACATGCCGGAAGCACACTACCAGCGGGGCAATGCCCACGACGATCTGGACGAAACTGACGCGGCCCTGGAGGACTTTGCTGTGGCCATTGCCCTGGCCCCCGACTACCTGCAGGCCCACTTCAATCGGGGAGTGGTACTTGCTCGGGTAGGGAAGCACCGGGAAGCCATTTCTTCCTTTGACCGGGCAATTGAACTTCGTCCAGCTCTGTCAAACGCCTACCTGAACCGAGGAGCGTCCCTGGACGAACTGGACCTGCACGACCAGGCCATAGCCGACTATTCGTCAGCCATTGAATGCAACCCGGAGAACGCGGACGCATATTTCAATCGCGCAAGGACCTATTACTACCTGGGCCATATTGAGGAAGCCGTTGCGGATTACACCGAAGTTGTGTCCATACGCCCCGAGGACGCCGAGGCCCTGAACAACCGAGGCCTGGCTTACGACGCTCTGGAAGACTACGGACGTGCCTTGGAAGATTACACGACAGCAGTGGGACTGGTCCCAGACTTTCCGGCGGCTCTCAACAATCGGGGGGCGGCTAACGAAGCCATGGGAAACGAGGAAAGGGCCCTGGCCGACTATCTGGCAGCATTGACCGCCGATCCGAGGTTTGCGGTAGCCTGGTATAACACGGCCCGCCAGTATGCTCGCCAGGGCGAGATCGAACAGTGCCTTAAACACCTGGATGAGGCGGTGCGCCTGGAAAGCCACTTCGCCGAAGAAGCGCCCGACGACGAGAATCTGGGTTGGGTTCTGAAGCTCATGGAACTGAAGGAAGATTTAAGTGGCCGAAGGTAAGCTTTGTGCATGGACTAATTGGGTTGCCTGACCAGGCGGGCTATGAATTTACCTGGGCCTGAACAGGAACCAAGAAAGCTGGGCAACCGCCCAGCTTTTTCTCTTGCTGCAGATCATTGAAATCTGGGTCAGGTTTTTTCTGAGAAGTCGGGTTCGAGGCCCGCGTCAGGAAAATCATCCAGGTCATCTTCCGATTCGGGATCAATACTGCTCTCTGCCAGGGCGGGGGCTCTGTTCCGGTGAATCAAAACATTGTGGAAAATTACCAGCAGGGCCAGAACCGACAATTCCATGACGAAAAGCTGATGGTTTTCAAACTGGCTGATTGTGTGGCTGACACCCAGCAACACAAGGAAACAGGCAGCTATTCCTATTGAGGACCTGAAGGGCGACCGCCGTGTCAGGAGGACCGCGACGATTCCTACAAATATGCCCAGGAGGGAGAGCAGGGGGGTGAGAGCTATGGTAACACCCACCAGCGTGACCATGCCGTCGCCACCTCGGAAGCGGGTAAAGACTGACTTCCAATGGCCAGCTACCGCAGCCAGTCCAGCGACTATCAAGGCCTGGTCGGGTACGCCAAAGAGGATGGCAAACTTAATCGCCAGAAATCCCTTGGTGGCATCGCCTGCAAATACAAGGATGCCGTTTCTTCGGCTTATGTTCCAGAAAACGTTGGCTGTGCCGGCACGAGTGCTGCCCGTGGCAAATATGTCAATGCCTCGGCGCCTGGCCACCAGGTGAGCGAGGGGAATTGAACCCAGGAGATAGCCCACAACAATGGAGGCAATCAGGCTTTGGATTAGGGCTAGTTCTCCGGGCACTGGTCACTATCCTTATGAAGTTGGCACTTCATGACACGGCTTAGGCGATAAGACTATCAGCTAATATAGCACTCCCCGGTGTCGAATTATAGGGATTGGGCCAGCAATATGCGCCAATACCCTATATATTGAGGGACGTATTGGGGCAGTCAATGTCCATTTTGGTCTTATCCAAAGGGGAACCAACCAGCCCGAAGCCATCAGGGTTTTTCGGCAACGTAGAGCCAATAGCCAAGCAACCCCTGATCTACTAAATCTATCAACTGGTCCAGCAAAGCTTCCCAGTCGTCGATGGCTGGGACGTTTTGCTCTTCCTGCTCCTGGAAAATGGCCGGCGGGGTCAAGCCCAGCAGGTTGAGAGTGGAGATTCCCGCTTTGATATTGCTCAGCAGTTCAGTGACATAGACAGACGCATCTTCTCGGTAGAGGTTGATCATGCCGTCTCTGGTCAGGAGGCTGCCGTATTGGTCTTTCCCCAGCGCTCCGGTCACGCAGAGCATTTGGCCCAGGGCGTTGTTCAACTGCGATGGCAGGGAACCGGGTTCAACGGTAACGTCGCTGATACCGATTCTGCCACCGGGCTTCAGCAGTTCCACGGCACGGTCGATGGCCTGCTGCTTGTCGGGAAAGACACTCAGGGAGCACTCCGCAATCACAGCATCCAGGGCCCTGGGTCTCAGCGGCGGAGACTCGGCGTCGCCCTGGGTGAACCAGGCTTGCGACGGCACTGGGGCGCTGTGAGCTATGGCCCGGGCCTCCAGGGCGGCTTCCCTGCTGTACTCTACGCCGATGACCCGACAGTGGAAGACCCGGGAAATGGCAGCGGCACTGGATCCCGTTCCAGATGCCAGGTCGGCCACCCACCAGCCGCCTTCCAGGCCCATCAGCCTACCGAGACGATTCGTAAGCTGAAGCCCCCCGGGGTGAAGAGTGTCACCCAGGACCATGCGGGCCATATCCGACCGGTAAAGATCGGCGCAACAGGCCTTGGCCTCTGCGCCGGTCTGACCGTTAAACATTCCTGGCCAGCCCTTGTTGCAAAGTCAGTTGCTCCCTGACCTCCTCCCTGTAGCCTACCGAGTTGTAGGCGCAGAAAGGAATAGCCCGGCCGTCCGGGACAAGAACCGCCACGCAGCATTTCATAACCTGTTTCACGTTGAAGGTGTATGAGTCCAGGAAGTCCTTGACTGCGATCTGAAATATGTGCTTGTTCAAGTGATCGCTGCCAAAGGGCATTTCCAGTCCGGGCCCGCAGGCGCACTCGAACTGACTGGTTGCCTTGTCTGAGCCTGGAACAGCGGAGGCTGACCAGAGGCCTTCGAGAGCCTCTCGGATTTCCCCCGCCTCAGGTATCTTGGGAAGGGCCACGTTAGTGATGTAATCCAAATAGTCGTCAACTTTCAGAAGACGCGGCAGGGGAGTTACCTGGTCGCCATCTACGTAGGCGTAAGAATTAACCTGGCAGGTGGGGAAACAGCACGGTACAGGCACGAAATCTTCCAGTACAAACCGTTGCGAAGTCTGTTCCACTATGCCGTGGATGACGTCCGGAATGGTTACCCGATTCATGGGATCGAAGTGGATATGACGGCCCACGTGGGTGACCGGCTGGAGGACAACCCCTCTCACTGCGGGGTGTCGGAGTCCGAATTCAACGATGGGACCAACCTCGTCCACGTTAACTCCATGCTCGATGGCGGCGACCAACACGGCATCCAGCCCCTCTTCGTGAAGCCGGTCCAGCGCCTTCAGTTTGGTATCAAGCAGGTCCTCGCCGCGGATGGTTTGGTACGTTTCGCGCCGCAGACCGTCAAACTGGAAATAGATGACCGGATTCAGCATCGCCATGGTTTTCAAGAACCGGTCGTCCCGGGCAAGGCGTACGCCATTGGTATTGACCATTACCTGCCGGATGCCCCTGTCCCTGGCCGCCTGAATCATGGCCGGCAGGTCAGGATGGATTGTAGGTTCTCCGCCGCTGAACTGTACCACTTCCGGGTTGCCCTCGATTTCCACAAATCGGTCCAGCATTGCCTCTACCTGCTGCAGCGTCAGGCTGTAGCCGATTCCGGCGTTGGCAAAACATATGGGGCAGTTAAGGTTGCAGTTGGTGTTGACTTCGATAAGCCCCAGGCAGATGTGCTGCTTGTGTTCAGGGCAAAGGCCGCAGTCCAGGGGGCAGCCCCTGTCCACTTCGGTGCTGAAGTCCAGGGGAATAGTTCCGGGTTTGTTAAAGCCAATAGAGTCCACGTACATCTTCGCGTCGGAACTGATAATCCCTTCAAACCATCCGTGGTCTGGACAGCGCTTTCGCATGTACACCCGGTTATCCCGCAGGATTATCTGGGCGTCAATAACGGCTTTACACTCAGGGCAAATGCTTCGCGTTAATTCATGGAAAATGTAGTCAGCGTCCTGCTTGACCCGGGGAGTTTCCACTGGACGGTTGGTTTCTGTCATCGGCTCTCCAGCTAAGAATTGTTCAATTTGCGGGCGACACCTGTGTGTCACAGGGCGCCCTTCAATTCAATTGTAAACCAGGACGATGAAAAGCGTTTCTCCTTCGGGGTAAGTTATACTCCAGGGTACGTTGTGTGCACCGGAAGGAACGGATCTTCATGTCCTTCGGGCGCCGGATTGGAGTACCAGAACTATGAACAATGGCAAGCTGCCCCTTGAAGGCATGACAGTCCTTGACCTGACCCAGATTATGGCCGGCCCAGTATGCACAATGCTTTTGGCGGATATGGGCGCCGACGTCATCAAGATTGAGAAACCCAACGGTGGCGACGATACGCGCAGGATGGGGCCGCCATTCACGGGGGAATGGGCCTCGGGATTTCTGGCCCTGAATCGAAACAAGCGCAGCCTGGCCCTGAACTTGCGGGAGGAACCAGGGCGGGAGGTCTTTAAACGACTGTTGCTGGATTCCGACGTTGTGGTGGAGAACTTCAGGCCAGGCGTGATGGACCGGCTGGGACTGGGGTACTCCAGCTTGTCTGAGATTAAGCCTGGACTGATTTACT
This sequence comes from SAR202 cluster bacterium bin22, assembly GCA_002238505.1. GTDB lineage: Bacteria > Chloroflexota > Dehalococcoidia > Lucifugimonadales > UBA3495 > Bin22. Next base: position 434,955 of record MPMM01000001.1, read on the forward strand.
GCTGCATCTCCGGATTTGGCGCCACCGGTCCCTATCGCAATCGCGGGGGTTTTGACCTGGTGGCCCAGGGTATGAGCGGTTTAATGAGCATCACCGGGTTTCCGGATGGTCCTCCCGCCAAGGTGGGAGTGCCCATAACCGACATTTCAGCGGGAACCCAGGCAGCCTTCGGTATTCTCAGCGCCTATATCCATGCTCTCAAGACGGGTCAGGGGCAAATGGTGGACGCATCTTTGTTGGAGGCGGGAATTTTCTACACAATCTGGGAATCGTCCCTGTATTTCTCGGAGGGCGAGATACCAGGCCCGCTGGGCTCTGCTCACCGGGTTTCGGCCCCCTACCAGGCCCTGCGTACCAGCGATGGGTACATCAACATTGGCGCGGCTACACAAGCAACCTGGGAGCAATTTTGCCGGGCCACCGGGCTGGAAGACCTGATAGAAGACGAGAGATTTCACAGACCTGGAGACAGGAAGTCAAGAGAAAAAGAACTGGCGGAGTTGCTGGAAATAACCCTCTCCCAGCAATCCACCGGCTACTGGCTGGACCTCCTTGAACAGGCTGGGGTAGTGGCCGGTCCGATCTACAATATGGAGCAGGTCTATGATGACCCCCAGGTACATGCCAGGGATATGGTGGTGAACCTGGAGGATAAGGAATTGGGAACCCTGCGCCATATCGGGGTGCCGGTCAAATTGTCTGAGACACCTGGTGGTGTCAGGCAAAGAGCGCCGGCTCTGGGCGAACACAGCAAGGAAATCTTGTCCAACGCGGGGTACATGAAGGATGAGATTGATGCGCTGTTAGAGTCCGGTGTCGTGGTTTGCCAATAATCTCAGGGGTAGCTTCTCCGAGCTTGACCTGGAGGTCATTCTGGGAAGTCCAGTGGGGTATCTTTTGGGCCCAAGCGGGTAAGGGCCCGAGTGGGGGAGTCTTGTCCACCCGGTAAGACTTCGTGCAAGGTGAAGCGACTTGGCCGTAGAGGAGTTGCCTCCGGTCAGGGCAGTCGGGCGGTAAGACTCCGGTCAGCAACAGGGTGCATTATTCTGCAAGAGCCCTCACCAACCATACCAATGCCTTGACGGAGCGATGGAATCAAACGAGGGCCCAGGCGTCAGCCTTGCCGCCAGGGAAGCCCGTCGGTGGCCTCCAGAAAACGGTTGATGAGGCGCTGGCTGGAAACTATTACGCTGGGCGTGAAGAGATTTGCGTCATTCCCTTGGCGGTCCACCACATTCCCTCCGGCTTCCCGGGCCAGCAGCAGTCCGCTGGCGCTGTCCCATGGTGAAAGGGAGTGGTGAAAGTAAAGGTCTACCCGGCCCGCCGCTGCGTAGGCCATCCCCAGTGCCGACGATCCCAGCAGCCGCATTGTTTGGAACCCCGGCCAGAGGTGCCGGATCATGTCCAGGGCCGTGGCGGCCTTGTCGTCGTAGTACCCCAGGTCGAAGCTCAGAACGCAGTCGGGAATCTCCTGGCGGTCGGAGACTGACATTGGTTCACCGTTGAGGTAGGCTCCCTGCCCTGCTTCAGCAGTAAAGATTTCTTCCTTTATGGGGTCGTAAGTTACGCCCAGCACAGTTTGGTCGCCCTTTGCCAGGGCCACGACAACGCAAAAATGGGGTATTCCTTCAGCGAAATTGCGGGTTCCGTCTATGGGGTCTATCACCCACCGGTAGGGCGAGCCGGTTTCCACCGGACTGGACTCTTCCGAGAGGATGCTGAAGTCCGGGTACTCGCCTTGAACCAGGTCTAGAATGATTCTTTCGGCTGCCAGGTCAACATCGGTAACGATGTCGGCCCGTCCTTTGAACCTTACTTCCTTTTCGGTGAGGAACCGTTCCTTGACTAATTCGCCGGCGGCACGGGCAGCCTCAACGGAAACGTCCAATGCTGAACGTCCGCTTCTGGACTGTGGAACAGGATCGCTAACTGGCTGGTTCATAAGTGGTTCCTGACGGGCCAGGCAGGCATTGAATAGCCCGACTGTTCATTGGATAAAGAAGCCGGGGCACCGGAATGGACGCTAAACCGGTTTACCCAACCCCATCTTTTCGTAAACTTCGGCGATGGTCTCGCGAGCGATAGCGCGGGCCCTCTTGCCACCCTCGAAGAGGACTTCTCTCACATAGTCGGGTTTTTCTTCCAACTCGCGGCGGCGTTCCCTCAATGGTTCAAGGAAGTCATTAACGCTGCCGGCCAGGTGACGCTTACAGTCCACGCAACCGCGCTGGGCGGTCGTACATTCGGAATAGACCTGGGCGACATCCTTTTCGGAACTGAATATCTTGTGCAGGGAATAAACGTTGCATACCTCGGGGCGGCCTGGGTCGCTGCGGCGCTGGCGCTGGGGATCAGTGAACGCTGTCAGTACCCGCTGGGTAGTCTCTTCCGATGTTGATGCCAGGTCAATGTGGTTGTCCAGGGACTTGCTCATCTTTTGCTGGCCTTCCAGGCCCAGGATGAGCGGAGCCTCGGTCAGCTTTGCCTGGGGCTCGGGAAAAGTATCCCCGAAACGGTAATTGAAACGCCGCACGATCTCCCTCGCCAGTTCCAGGTGAGGCAACTGGTCCTGGCCAACGGGAACCGTGTCCGCCTTGTAAATTATGATGTCTGCGGTCTGCAGCACCGGGTAACCCACCAGACCGTAATTGACGCTCTCTTCCGTCTCGTCCATCTGCCGCACTTTTTCCTTGAAAGTGGGCACTCTCATCAGCCAGCCCAAAGGCGTCACCATGCTGAGCAGGGTATGCAAGGTCATTACTTCGGGGACGTGGGACTGAATAAAAACCGTGCTTTGTTCTGGATCTACCCCTGCTGCCAGCCAGTCCAGAGCCATTTCGTGGATGTTGGGCTGAATGTTGGCAACCTCGGCCGGATCCTCAATTGTGGTGAGGGCGTGGATGTCAACGATGCTGTATATGCATTCGTAGTCGTTCTGAAGCCTTACCCAGTTATCCAGGGCTCCCAGGTAATTTCCCAGGTGCAACTTGCCTGTGGGCCTCATTCCCGACAGGATAGTGCCACGAGCAGTGGTAGAGGCTTCGCCTTGTGAAACCATATTTTCGTTCCCGTAACGGTGAATTTACCTTATGAATCTGGAAATGATGGTTACGATTTTCGCAACTAACATCGCTGAAAGTCTAGCACGGTGATTCAGAAAGGGGCAACACAAGCGTGGACCATTATTGGCACTGCGCCACCGCACTTCAACCCTCATTCTCCCTGGCTCTATTTGAGTTCGCGCCACTGACATTCTCCCCTTCCCATATTGCATTGATCTCGTCTACCATTGGGATAGCTTGACTGGAAATCAGAAAGACCCTGGCAGGCGCCGTACATAACACTTCCCGGAGTCCGAAACCTCGGGATAAAGGCAGTAGGGCCCTTGCCACGGGATTCCTGGACCGCCAGAAAGAAGTGCCAAAGTACAAGTAAGCTCAATTGAGGTGAAATGGCAGGAGAAATCTATTTTCCGCATGTCTGCTTCCGTGCCATGAGGTTCGATTGTCCTGATTAAGGTTACCAAATACCTTTCGGCTTAAAAGGTGGGTGTGTATACTTGGTACGTGACCCAGGAACTTGGAAGGCCGCTGGTGGGCGTGGGTGTGGTTTTTGTGAGGGAAGACCGGGTCTTCCTGGCCAGGCGGAGTGGCGCCCATGGAGAAGGTACCTGGGCTTCCGCCGGTGGCCACCTGGAATGGGGTGAGACCCTGGAGGAGTGTGCGCGGCGGGAGGCACTGGAAGAGCTCGGGTTGATTGTGGGCGACCTGAAGTTCCTCTGCATCAGCAACATAATTGCCTACGATCGGCACTACGTGGACGTGGAGTTTCTGGCGGATATCGGCGAGCAGGAGCCACGACTCGCCGAGCCTGAAGCCTTTTCCCATTCGGGATGGTTCCCCCTGGATGATTTGCCCCAACCCCTTTTTCAGGCTGTAACACTTGCCCTGGAAAGCTACCGCTCCGGAACCCACTACTTTTCCAGTTGAAAGAGGTGAGCGCTTCCAAAGCTGGTTCAGGTCGGGAATCCTGGCGTTTTCCGGTGGGATACTCTTCTCCAGTGGCAGGCGCCGCTCTAGTCAGGAATCAGGGTTGCGTCATGGGCGGCAGTCGTATCTGGAGGAGAGCCAATCAGATACGATTGTGGTATAATGAAACAAATCACAAATTATCAACCACGGCAAATCTACACCATTTGATAGATAGCTCATCCTAATTTGTTTGCTCCGGCCTCAATCGGACCAACTATTCCGGCAATTCAACAGTCTGAGCACGGTCAGGGTTGGGGAGTGGGCTCCCCGCAAGGGGATGCATTGGTGACGGCGGAGACCGCCTCGAAACTATCATAGGGACGGTTATTCACATGCAAGGACGATTGATGGCGGAACAGGAATCTGTTACTCCCGAACTTCCCCCCGTAGTTGCTGAAATAAACGACCAGGCGGCGGCCAGTGTTGCGGTCCAGGTAGAGGAGGACCGGGAATATACGGCCAAGGACATCCAGGTGCTGGAAGGCCTGGAGGCGGTTCGCGTGCGCCCCGGTATGTACATTGGCAGCACCGACCAGCGGGGGCTGCACCACCTAATCTACGAAATTCTCGACAACGCTGTGGACGAAGCCATGGCGGGTTATTGTACCCGAGTTGACCTGACTCTTGCCGAGGACGGGTTGATTTCCATATGTGATGATGGACGTGGAATCCCCGTGGACATTCATCCGGCTACGGGGAAGTCCGGTCTTGAGACCGTTATGACCACCCTGCACGCTGGTGGAAAGTTTGGTGGTGGCGCTTACAAAGTTACTGGCGGGTTGCACGGTGTTGGCGGGTCGGTGGTGAACGGCCTGTCTTCGTATTTGAAGGCGGAAGTGCACCGGGATGGCTACTTGCATTATCAGGAATACTGCCAGGGAATTCCCACTGGCGAAGTAACCAGGGGGAAGCGGACCCCGTTGCATGGCACTACCATCACGTTCCGCCCTGACCCCGAAATTTTTCCGGACATCGAGTACGATTTCGAAACCCTCATCGGCCACTTTAAGGAAATCGCTTATTTGAACAAGGGCCTGGAAATTCGGTTTGTCAGCGAGTGGCACCGGTCTCAGCGTCGCGGCGACATTGAAAGGACGTATTATTTCGATGGTGGCATTGCCAACCTGGTGCGAAACGTAAATAAGCATCGTCGAGTCTTCCAGCAGGCCCCCTTCTATTATGAGAAGACCCAGGATGATACTTCCGTCGAAGTCGCCATCCAGTACAACGACAGCTTCACGGAGTCGGTGATCTCCTTCGCCAACTGCATCAATACCCAGGAAGGCGGCAGCCACCTGACCGGCTTTCGCACCGCCCTGACCAGGGTCATTAATGACTACACCCGCAAGAACAACTTCATCAAGGACGACCAGCCCAACCTTGCCGGTGAAGATGTGAGGGAAGGGCTGGCGGCGGTAATCAGCGTCAAGTTGACCAATCCCCAGTTTGAAGGTCAGACCAAAACCAAGCTGGGCAACGCCGAGGTCCGCAGCATAGTTGACTCCGTAGTGAGCGAGGGTCTTGCCCGATACCTGGAGGAACATCCGGTAGAAAGCAAGCAGATCGTCGATAAGTGTCTTACTTCCCAGCGAGCCAGGGAAGCGGCCAAGAAGGCCAGGGAACTGGTTATCCGCAAGAATGCCCTGGACGGTACTTCGCTGCCAGGAAAACTGGCTGACTGTGCCGAAAGAGATCCTGCCAAGTCTGAACTGTACATAGTGGAGGGCGAGTCGGCGGGCGGATCAGCTAAGATGGGACGTGACCGCAGCTTCCAGGCCATCCTGCCTTTGAAGGGAAAGATTCTCAACGTGGAGCGCGTGCTCCAACAGCCCGACAAGATTCTAGGCCATGAGGAGATTCGTTCAATCATCGCTGCCGTGGGGGCCGGAGAAGGTGACGAATTCGACCCCACCAAGGTTCGCTATCAGAAGGTCATAATTATGACTGACGCGGACGTGGACGGGTCTCACATCCGCACTCTGGTGCTTACCTTCTTCTTCCGCCGGATGCAGAGCCTCATCGATAATGGCTATCTGTACATTGCCCAGCCTCCTTTGTACCGGATTCAGTCCGGGCGAGGCGCTCCCCAGTATGTTTACACTGAGGAAGAAAAGGAAAAGGCGTTGTCCAAACTGGAAGGTCGACGCAATATACAGCTTCAGCGTTACAAGGGTCTGGGGGAGATGAACCCGGAGCAACTGTGGGAAACCACCATGAATCCGGACAGCCGGCAGATGCTTCAGGTTAACATCGAAGACATAATTGAAGTGGAGGACGTCTTTACTACCCTTATGGGAGAAGCAGTGGGCCCTCGCAAGACGTTTATTCAGTCCCGTGCCAGGAGTGTCAAGAACCTGGACATTTAGTTTTGGCATTGAATGTCGAGCTCATTGCCGGCAGTTTCGGGGCCCTCGTTTGGAAAAAGGTCGCCAATGCCTTATAATATCGGTTCGACAGTTACTGTCTGCATTTAGTTCATAATTGACGGAGGAATCAGTTGCCAGCCAAGAAGGCCGCTCGCCAGTCTGTAAAACGTGCCCAGCGAAACCAAAGTGTTCGAAGGACCACCCGTAGTGCAATAGCCGGCGCTCGCCGTGCGGTAAGGTCAGGTGATACCGAGGTTGCCGAGCCCGCGATTCGCCACGCCATCAGTTTGCTGGATAAGGCGGTCAAGAAGGGCATTCTGCACAAGAACAACGCCTCCCGCCGCAAGTCAAGGCTGGCTGCCAGGTTAAACCAGCTGACGAACTGATTCCCACAATACTTCCCTTGTTAATCGCGAAGCCGGGCAGTTGTGCCCGGCTTTTCATTGTTTACGAGTATAGGAGCACTGTTGCTGGGGAGTTGAGGCACCTGTTGGCGAGCTGTCATGAATTGCGACGCCTGGCTGACAGTATTAAATTGACATAAATGTTCTCATTTGATACTCTTTTGAGAACATAAGTTTTAAAGGTGTGTAATGACGCTGAACAAGAAGCTGCCAATTCGACGGCAACGAATCCTGGACTTTATTCAAACTTTCATCGAAGAAAACGGCCTGCCCCCAACGGTGCGAGATATACAGAAGGCTTGCGAAATCAGTTCCACGTCGGTAGTGGATTACAATCTCAGAATTTTGGACCGGGATGGCTTCTTGAATCGGCGCCCGGACGTGGCCAGGGGAATTGAATTGCTGGATGATGCGGGTCAACCCATGGGTACAGTGCCCCGGGTGCAGATCGTAGGCCGGATTGCCGCAGGGTCCCCGCTGCCCGCTTTCTCGGCGGAGGGGAACGCCGCCAGCCAGGAATTTGAAACTATTGAGGTTGCGCCGGATCTTCCCAAGAGGCACGGTCGTCTATTCGCTTTGGAAGTTCAGGGTCAATCAATGATTGATGCCCTGATAGACGATGGTGACGTTGTGGTTATCAAGCCTTCCCACCAGGCAGAACAAGGTGAAATGGTTGTAGCGTGGTTGAAGGAAGAAGAGGAAGCCACCCTGAAGAAATTCTATCCTGAAGGTAATCAGGTCAGGTTGCAACCGGCCAACAGCAGTATGGATCCCATATATTGCTCTGCCGACAATGTGGAGATCCGTGGAAAGGTCGTCAGCGTGATCAGGAAGTTCGTTTAGACGAATCGGCCGACAGTTTAAGCGTGGACAACGCTCCACCTCCTCACGAGGTGGAGCGTTTCTTATCTGCGACTATTGGTCAGGGCGCCGTAGGTGGCTACCAGGAAGGGAACGCAATAGGTTAGCGGAATCTTCCAGTACAGGGAGCCATTAACTTGTCCTGTTAACAGAAGGTCCCCCTGGTTAAGGGCTGTCAAAATGCTGCCTACGACCACTGCTGCAATGGCAGACCGTTTCAGCATCGGCCGGTGAATCAAACTGCACGCTAGGCATTTTGTAGAGCCCGACGCCGGGCCTGCTCCAGCTCCGTGTTCCAGAGTCTGTCTGGGTTGCCCGAAAGTAAAGGAAAGGGATCCCTGCAGGGCCTTTCCGCACCTTCCACAGGTGTCTTGTTCCGTGTTTGTATTCAAGAATCCAATTCCGCCCCAAGTGAAATACTTGTCGCTATTTTGGGAGGCCTCGAAACGACTCGCATCCGGCATACCGATGGAGTTTGCCGTCGGTCTAAAAGGCCGAAGGCGCAACCATCCGACATGGATGTTGCGCCTTCACAGAAAGTGCCGACCGCTCCTGGCTTCACTTTTTCTTGCTCGCCCTGGCAAGGGGCCACATGCTTCGGTGTGTAAACCAGCTTCTGGCTTACCCCGATTCGCCAGCGAATTAGCTGGACTTGCCGATACGGAAAACCTTCGTGCCACACTCGGGGCAAGTTCCATGCGTGGCCGGTCGGCCGTTCTTTAACGTTACTTCTTCCGGGTTATTAATCTCCCGCTTGCTGCGGCATTTGAAGCAATAAGCTTCCATCCTCCTCTCCCTCCAATAAAAAGTTTCTTTAGCAGATTCTCAGGAACCCTGCGTGGTTCAATTGATTTGTCTTCCCAAACTGGCCCCTGTCACGGTGAAGCTGTCGGCCGTGCCCCCGGTCGGCGCGCCCTTGTCGAATTGCAGGATGGTGCGTGCCTGTGAGGCTTAAGTTTCTGCTACATTATGTAATACAAAAATCGGGCGGTGTTTGTCAAGGCAGATAGGGGTTGTATCTAGCAGATTCGGTAGTAAAGTGCGAAATTAGTGGCCTAAATGCCAGAAACAGGGTTGATAAGCCCTTATTGGGGTGTTTTGGTCCTGGGGTGGTACCCGGTGTTCCCGGAAGCGCTGACCATAGAATCCGAGGCGAAAGGTGACGGGGCATCCATTTGGAAGACTTTGACGGGTTGCCAGGTATTTTCCTGCCGGTCATACCGGACCAGGGCGATGAACCTTCCATCGTTCCCGTAAGCCCGAAACTGTTCCAGGTAGCCTGCATCGGATGGAATTCTTCCTGCTGAAACGGCCTGACCATTGCTAATCAATTTGTCGGCGGCCTCACCCAACCTGATAGCCCGGTATTGACGGAGCACGTGGTCAATCGGGTGGACGTAATCAAGCCAGGCATCACGTCCATCTGGCTGGCTGACGGTAGTTTCCAACTGGGAAGGGGTTATTCCGTCTGAACTGTCAAATCCGGCGCAATATTGACGCTCAAGATCTGTAACATAGCCTCCACAACCGAGGGCCTGGCCCAGGTCATGGGCCAGCGACCTCATGTAAACGCCCCTGCCGCACTTCACATCGAGGGTAATGTCTGGAAGGTGAAATTCCAGCAGTTCAATTTCAAAGATCTCTACTGGCCTGGCCTCCCGGTCGACTTCAACTCCGGCACGGGCCAGCTTGTAAAGCCTCTGTCCATCTATCTTTACAGCGCTGAACATGGGGGGCTTCTGGTCGATAGAACCAATGAAAGGCTGGCAGGCTTCGATCACCATTTCGGGCGTAACGTAGCCTGGCTCCCGCACCGGCTCAACTTCTCCTTCAGAGTCGTAAGTCTGGGTAGTTGCACCCAGTCTTACCACCATGCGGTATCGTTTTGTCCCGTCTACAACGTATTCCATCAGCCTGGTTGCCTGACCGAAGCAAACGGGCAACACCCCTCGAGCGAGTGGGTCCATGGTACCGGCGTGACCTACTTTCCGGCGTACGCCGGTAATACGTTTAACCTGGCGCAGGGCGTCCATAGAGGTGATTCCCAGCGGCTTGTAGAGGTTCATGAAGCCGTTGATGGTTGGTGCAGATGCCTGGTTAGAATTTGACCGGCCGCGAGCCATAAGGGATCAGCTCCGTCGAGGAAAGGAAAGGGGACCAGAGTAGGTGGGAAGTGTTTCCGGTTCAACCGGTTCAGGCAAGGGGTCCTGGAACTGGTCCATCAGGCGCAGAACGGCGTCGGCATCCTCCATGTTCTCGTCCAGGGCAAACTTCAGAAAGGGAACGTAACGGAGCTTCAACCGGTCGCGAAGAGAACGGCGCAGGAACGTGGCCGCCGATTGGATACCTTCCAGGGCGGCATCCTTCGCTTCCTGTTCTCCCATCACGCTGATGAATACCCGGGCGTTACGAAGGTCGGCGGTGGTTTCTACCTTGGTAATGCTGATGACGCCATTGAGCCGCGGGTCCTTAATTTCCCGGGAAAGAAGGACGCTGATTTCCTGGCGCAGGAGCACATTAATGCGGTCTCCGCGTCGACTCATGGCAAACTCCGGAACGAAAAGTATTGGGAGGAAATAACTGCGCCAGGCTGCTATACAGAAACAGCCTGGACAGCGGTGAACCCACCGGCAATTAACGCTGAGCACGCTCCTGTCGGTGGGCCTGCAGGACATCCCCAAGTTCTAAGTCGTTAAAGTCATCAAGCAAGATGCCGCAGTCCATACCGTTAGTGACTTCGTTGACTTCATCGCGGAAATGACGCAGGCTGGCGAGACTGGTCTCTTTCTGCAGTTCGCCTTCTCGCATTACCCGTATTGAGGATCCCCTGGTCATTCTGCCGCTGGTCACGCGGCAACCGGCAATGTTAATGCCGCGTCGCGAGGGGAATATCTCCCTGATTTCTGCTTCGCCAATGACCACGTCGGTGAATGCGGGTTCAAGCATGCCGTGCAGGGCCTGCTCAATGTCGTCAATCATCTGGTAGATGATATCGTAGTGGCGAACTTCTACACCCATCCGTTCGGACACCCGTTCCACGCCAATCTCATCTCCAACGGCGAAAGCCACTATGATGGCATCGGATGCGCTGGCCAGGAGGATGTCTGATTCGGTAACGTTCCCGCTGCCCGCGTGCAGGATACGCACCCTGGCCTCAGCCTCCGTCAGCCGCTCCAGGGACTGTCTGACCGCCTCCACGCTTCCCTGGACATCCGCCTTCAGCACCAGGTTTAATTCCTTCACATCCCCTGCGTCGATTTGCTTTACCACTTCCTCCAGGGTCAACGCCCTCACCTGCGATTGCTGGATGGACTTCTCCCTCTCGCTCCCCCGGGCCATGGCCCTTGCAGTCCTCTCGTTGGGCGTAACGGTCATCAGATCGCCGGCGTCTGGTATGGTCCCAAAGGCAAGAAGCTCGGCCGGTCCTCCTGGCACCACTTCCTTGATAGCCTTTCCCCGATCGTCTGTAATGGCTTTGACTCTTCCCCAGGCTGTACCGGCTACCACGTAGTCGCCCACATTTAGGGTGCCGTTCTGTATCAGGACGGTGGCAACTGGGCCCCGTTTTCGGTCCAGCTTGGCTTCTATTACCACCCCGGAAGCTGGCCGATTGGGATTTGCCCTGAAATCTGAGACTTCCGAGAGGATGATGATATTTTCCAGGAGGTCGTCTATTCCCTCTCCGGTGCGGGCTGAAACGGGAACCGAAATAATGTCGCCACCCCAGTCTTCGACCAGGAGGTTGTGCTGACTCAATTGCCGCTTTACGCGCTCCGGGTCGGCGCCGGGCAGGTCCATCTTGTTTATGGCTATAACTATAGGCACTTCCGCCGCACGGGCGTGGTCTATTGCCTCTTCGGTCTGGGGCATAATCCCGTCGTCAGCCGCGACCACCAGAATAGCAATGTCAGTCACCCGAGCCCCTCGTGAACGTATGGAGGTGAAGGCCTCGTGTCCCGGAGTGTCCAGGAAAGTTATTTTCTGTCCCTCATGGTCCACCTGGTATGCGCCAATGTGCTGGGTTATACCTCCGACTTCCCGGTCTGCTACGTGGGCCTTACGTATGGAGTCGAGCAGGCTGGTTTTGCCGTGGTCAACGTGCCCCAGAATTGTAACTACCGGAGGACGCAATTCAAGATTTTCCGTCGATTCGGGCGCAGTTCCCGGTTCAGCGCCGGAACTTTGCAGGGCGCCCGTCTCCGCAACCTGCTCGGCCACCCGGGTTCGGATGCCGTAGGCCGCGGTAACAAGAGACGCAACCTCATGGTCTATCAGCTGGTTCATGGAAACCATGATGCCATTTCGCATCAGCTGCTTGATGACATCCACAGGGCTCTGGTCAACCAGTTCCGAGAGGTGCTTAACGGTTAGGGTCTGGGGTAATACCAGTGTTCGAGAAGGGCCGCGTCGGCCGCTTCGTGTTTGTCCTTCTGTAGTCATATCATGCCTCCAATGGGGCTTCCTGTGCCACCTGGGACCGGTAATAATCGAGCAGCTTGACGCGATCGTCCCGGGAGATGGTTATCTGAAGGCTGCGTTCCAGGCTTCCCTTGCTGATACCCTTATCCCAGCAATCACCGGAACTGCACAAGTAACCGCCACGCCCTGAGGCCTTGCCTGTGGCATCTGCCATTACCGTGCCTTCAGGGGTACGTACGATGCGGGTGAACTGTCTCTTGGGCGCCCTTTGCCCGCAGGCAACACACCTGCGTTCAGGGACATGTCGGGCCTTGGCCAACCTGCGCGCCTCCTTCCTCACAAGGAGGATAAGAAATCAAGGAAAGAGGTCGCTGCTACCTGCCTCCACCCCTTCGAGCGCCTCTGCCGGCTCCGCCACCTGTGTTGCGTCGGGCGCGGCGTCCCCCGCGTCCTCCACCACGGGTCTCGCCAACCAGGTCTTCGGCGAATCTAATCTTTCCGGCGTCGGGAGTAAGTATGGGAACTTCAGGCAAATCTGGGAAGATTTCCTCTTCCTCTTCTTCGTCTTCGTCAATTACGTCGTCCAGGGTGAAGTCAGCGAGGTCGTCCACGCTGAGACTCTCTTCAGCTTCCGATTCGGATGGCTGGGAGTCTTCTTCATCCCGGATCATGGCTTCGAGCAGAGCCTCTTCGTCAATGGCCCCTGCCTCGGCTATGACAGTGTCCTCGGTCTCTGCCACTGTGGGTTCAGCGGGCTCACCGGAGACTGGAACAGCTTCCTCAACCTGTGACTGGTCAGCAACAATAGCTTCGGCTTCGGCCACTGCTTCCAGGACCTCGGCTTCAGATGCTGCGGTTTCAGTGGGTTTGCTTGCAGCTTCCAGGGCAGCCAATCTGCGCTGTTCTTCCAGTTCGCGCAGCCGCGTTTCCTTGATTTCCTCCCATTCGGACAAGCCCTTGATGTCCAGGCGCCAGCCTACCAGCCTGGCGGCCAGACGGGCGTTTTGTCCTTCCTTGCCTATGGCCAGGGACAACTGCCGGTCGGGCACAACAACGATAGCCGTCTGTTCTTGCTGGCTGAGTTCAACTTCCACGACTTCGGAGGGGCTGATTGCCCTGGCTATGAATCCCTTGGGATCAGGGTCCCAGGGTACAACGTCGATTTTCTCGCCCTGCAATTCGTTGACTATGCTCTGGATACGATTGCCACGTAGCCCAATGCAGGCCCCTACGGGGTCCACGCCATCCTGCGTGGAGTGCACGGCGACCTTGCTGCGGAAACCTGCGTCCCGTGAAATGGCCTTGATTTCTACTGTACCGTTATAGACTTCCGGAACCTCGATTTCGAACAACCGCTTCAGCATGTCGCGGTCACTGCGGGATACAAGGATCTCTGGACCTTTGGGTCCGTTGCGGACATCCAGCACGAAAACCTTGATTCTCTGTCCCTTCTTGTAGCGCTCCGTCGGGACCTGTTCATCGTAGGGCATAATTGCCTGGGCTCGTCCCATGTCCAGCGTGACTGTCCGGTTGGACTCCAGCTGTTCCACTATGCCGGTGATAATGTCCTGGCGATGCTGAAGGAATTCTTCGTAAAGCAGTTCCCGCTCAGCCTCACGCAAACGCTGCAGCACTACCTGTTTGGCAGTCTGTGCAGCTATGCGGCTGGCGTTATGCGGCAAAGGCTCCGCCGCCGCAACTTCTTCACCAAGCTCCGCGTTTCTCCTGATGGCTACTGCTTCCTGAAGGGATATTTCCCTGGTCGGGTCTTCAACCTCTTCGACAACGGTCTTCAGGGCAAAGACGCTTACATCCCCCGTATTCGGGTTGAGGGTAACGGTAATATTCTGGCCAGCTACCGGATTGTCTTTCTTAAAGGCAGACGCCAAGGCAACTTCAATGGCCTGAAGCACCTGCTCCTTGGGCAAATGACGTTCGGCGGCCAACTGGGTTAACGCAATCAAAAAGTCGCTTTTCACTGCCACCCTCCCAAGCGAATTTCAACCTGTAATTCAGACTATTTACAAATAAACATTGTGCTAACTAGCAAGAAAGCGGGTTACACCCGCTCCCTGCAAAAAGCACATGGGCAGTATAACATTGACCGATTTTCCTTTCAACTTTGAAGCTGCCGGAGGGGTATTTTCAGATCTTCTCACCAAGGCTACAAATGACCGGAGGAAGCTGCGGTATTCGGGCCAAATAATAGAGCAGGTGCGGGTTACCCATGCACACCTGCTCTTTTGGCCTGGCTGTCTAATGCCTGTGTTGCTCTGCTAGTAGGGCTATGACACTAACTTTCTGATGTCGCGCCTCTGGTCACCCTCAGCTACCACCAGATTTTGCCCTGGACGTCATCCTCCAGCTCTTCGTATTCCTTTGTCCATAAACTGGTGCTGAGGTATTTCCAGCCACCATCGGCCAGCAGGCAAACGATGTTGCCACTGTCCATACGTTCAGCTTGCCGCATAGCTCCGTAAACCACCGAGCCGGAGGAAATACCGGCAAAAATGCCTTCCTCGTGCAGTAGTTCCTTGGTGGTGCGGAAGGCGGGCAGGCTGCCTACCAGGAGTCGGGAATCCAGCAAGTTGATGTCCAGGATGGGCGGGATATATCCGTCTTCCAATCGCCGGAGGCCGGATATGAAGTCGTCGGGTTCCGGTGCTACCGCAACAATGCGCACGTCAGCATTGTGCTCTCTCAGACTTCGGGCGACCCCCATGAGGGTTCCGCCGGTGCCCAGTCCGGCCACAAAAGTTGTGACATCAGGAACGGCTTCGATGATTTCGGGGCCGGTAGTTTCATAGTGGGCGTCAGGGTTGCCCCGGTTGCCGTACTGGTACATCAAAAGGTAATCATGGGGATTTTGCGCGGCCATTTCCTGGGCCACTTCAATGGACCCGTTGCTACCCTTTTCGCCATCCGAGAAAACTATCTCCGCGCCATAGGCATAAAGCAACTGGCTACGCTCCTCGCTGACATTCTCGGGCATGACTACTTTGACCTTGTAGCCCTTCAGGCGACCAATCATGGCAAGCGAAATGCCGGTATTTCCGCTGGTTGGTTCCAGTATCGTTCGGCTGGAGGAAATCTCCCCGTCGGCCTCGGCTCGCTCAATCATTTTGAGGGCGATCCGATCCTTGACGCTGCCCGTTGGGTTCTGGCCTTCCAGCTTGGCAAAGATACGCACCTCAGGTTTGGGACTGAGGTGCTGTAACTCCACCATTGGAGTATTGCCTATGGTGGCCAGAATGCCCTTGTATGCCATGCGAGTAACCAAATGCCTTGCTATTCCCTGCCTTCTACTGCCTGGTTGAGGTAATCTCCGGAGCTCTAATTGTCGGCGACTCCCGCAACCTCTGGAGCTTCCAGTCCGCAGAAGATTTCGTAGTCAATCAATTCGGTTACCGTGGGGTTGTCACCGCACAGAGGGCAGGCCGGATTGCGCTTCAACTTGACCTCTCGGAAGGTCATGCTCAAGGCGTCAACCAGCAGTAACCTGGAGGTCAGGCTCTCGCCAATACCGAGGAAATGCTTGAGAGCCTCGGTAGCCTGAATGCTTCCTACCAGTCCGGTCAGGGCTCCCAGCACACCGGCTTCTGCGCAGTTGGGCACCATGCCCGGGGGAGGCGGAGACGGAAACAGACAGCGGTAGCATCCCTGTCCTGGTTGGAACACGGTGGCCTGGCCGTCGAAGATAAGTATGCTGCCGTCCACCAGGGTCTTGTTCAGCAGGTAGCAGGCGTCGTTGACGAGATAACGAGTGGCGAAGTTATCGGCGCCATTAATCACCAGGTCGTACTGGCTGATAATGTCCATGGCGTTGTCCGACTCCAGCCGCTCCTCGTGGGGAATAACATTTACGTCTGGATTGTAGGCGTGAATATTGTCGATGGCCGACTGGAGCTTCGGCCTGCCAATGTCGCCGGTATGGTGGAGGATCTGACGCTGAAGATTGGAAATCTCCACGACGTCAAAATCCACTATTCCTACCGTACCTACACCGGCCAGCGCCAGGTATATGGCGGAAGGTGAACCCAGCCCACCGGCGCCCACAATCAGGGCCTTGGACTGCATCAGTCTGCGTTGTCCGGCGCTGCCTACGTCGCCCATTATTATGTGGCGGCTGTAGCGCTTTACTTGTTCGGGAGTCAATGCAAGAGGTTGCTGAGTCATATGGACTTTTTCCTCCTAATGTCGGGGTCTGTACGCCCTGTCCAATTCTCCAGGGAGTCGGATAACCCCGGACTGGTTATAGAGTGTCGCCTTGCCCACAGGTGATGTAATTTGGGCCAACAAAAAACCCGCACCCCAAGTGGGCTGCCCGTTATGGGCGGGTGCAGGCTTCGTTAATTAGCGTCAGCCAGCCCCCTATGTGCGGGGACAGGTACACATGCAAATTCGTTCTTTCCGGATAGGATTCATTACTGCGCTAGAGTCTATTCTGGGGCGACTTCATTGTCAACCTGTCAGGTATGGGGGAACTAGTGTGTTTAAACGAAATCGGGGCGCCGGTATTGCCAGGGAGCATGCCAAAACCGTTGTGGGTATTTCAGAAGCAATTAAACATTCTGCGCTGAAAGATACATCTGCCTCTGTGCCAGGTGTTCAAGAGTAATGTTCGCGAGAACGTTCTCAATGGCTTCTTCAACCGACTTCCAGATTTCCTGCTGGGCGCAGGAATCAGCGAAAATGCAGTCGGTAGCGTAGGAAAGGCAGTCCAGGGGGGACGAGTTGTTATCCAGCGTCGTCATGATCATGTGGAGGTTTATGGTCGCGGGGTCCATCGCTAGTTTGTGACCGCCCTGGGGGCCCCTGCGACTTTCAACAAAGCCAAAACGGTTCAAAGTCGTCATCAACTGAACCAGGTAGGATTCAGGGATTCCCTGCTTGGAGGCGATATCGGAGGTGTGCACCTGCCCTTCTCCGTAGTGCATTGCCAGTTCCACCAGGGCACGGACGCCATAGTCCACTTTCATGGGAATTTTCATGACGTTTACCTCCTACCCTCTAAGCCCTTTGAATTATAGCACCAACTATTACGTGGGAAAAGGAACACGGTCTTTTGATTGTATGGGTGCAGACTCTTCCTCAGTTCGCCCTGAGCCTGTCGTGGAGCCCACCACCACCGGTTTCCGGCAAAGGCCATCAATAACCGCCCGTCCCTTTGGATAGCCACCTTCCCTTGACACCACCCCCTTCCCACCCTGGATAACCCGCCCCTAACATTAAGAGACAATACCAGGAAACGACCAGCGACCCGGGCACAAACCCTGTCGCCAGGAACCCCTGTCATCCTGGGCAAAACCGGAGAATCTAGAAGCCATGCCAGAAACCATGTCCCGTCAACCCCAGTCATAATTCCCCCCTCGCCTATTGGGAAAGGGACAGTCGGTGAGGGAAACACCCTTTCATCAACCTGTAATCTGCCCCCATCCCCAGCTACAAAACAACGGGAAATGAAAGGAAATAACCGGAGAAAACAAAATTCACCCTTTTTCACGTAAGGGCGGGTTTCAAACCCGCCCCACCGTTCGCCCTGAGCCTGTCGAAGGGCCGCCCGGAATGGTTCTCCAAGCTCACCACGAACGGACTTGAGGAGTTGCCACCGACAATCGAAAGGCCCTGGGAAAAGGAATGGCTTTCATTACAAAGCCCAATAGCTGTGTTAGAATTTTTACCGTTTGGCCAAACGTGCTCAAATTGAGGATTCATGCTGGTAGGTGTACTGATCGGGCTTGCCATAATGGTGGGGTGCTTTCTCATCCCAATAGCCCATTTTGTGCTTGCGCCGGCGGGGCCCTTTATTGCGGGTTACTGGGGCATCCAGTACGCTCCCAATCCTGGACGCCACTACGCCATGCATGGACTAATTTTTGGGTCATTGTTGGGCTTGTTTATGGGCATTGTACTTTCGGGGATGGCTTTTCTTCTTACGGCTTTGTTTGACGATTCGAGGGTTGCCGTTCTGGCCTGGTTGGGAACGGGAGTTTTCACCCTCTATACGGGTAGTATGGGCACCATGGGCGCCATGTTCTACACTCTGCGGGACCAGCAGCGTGCACAGCAGGCGGCGGAGCAACAGTCCGAGCCAGGTGGTTAGGTTCGTGTTGCTAGGTATTAATTTCGACGGCGAAATCATTATGGGGCATATGACTGGCAGGCAGGCATAACGTAGATTCATGGCCCAGTATTCGGCAATGCTGGTTGACCTGGACGGCACCCTGATGGCAGCCGACATAATTTCCGACAGGGTTGCGGATGCGGTCAGGCAGGTTGAGCGGATAATACCAGTGTCCATCGCCACTGGTCGCCGCGCCTCTGATGTACAACAGTACGCCAATTACCTGGGCCTGAAGGCGCCGCAGATCTGTAACGGTGGCGCCACCATCCTGGATCCGTTTTCAGGCCAGCAGATCTGGAACAGCCACATGCCCGAAGGCCACGCAAGATCGATAATAGATTTGCTTGACCGGAATGGCATTCCTTTTATCGCCACCCATCCCCTGGGAGACGCCGAGTCCGTTTCAGCTATTTCCCACTGGGATTTGACCAGGATTTCGGGAATGGATATTCCTGAGTCGAAGGCCGATGAAATTTTAGAAGCCTTTGACTGTTATGATGACCTTTACCTCGTCAAAGTGTATTTGCACTACAATGGCTGGTGGGCCGTCGACTTTACGGCTTCGGGTGTCCACAAGGGCAGGTCAGCCCAGGAACTGGCAAGATCGATGGGCGTGGAAACCAGCGATTTCATTGCTGCCGGAGACAGCTTCAACGATTACCCGATGCTTAAGGTTTCGGGCTATCGCATAGCAATGGCCTCTGCCCCCCCGGAGATGAAGGCGATAGCACACTACATCGCTCCCAGGGTGGAAGAAGATGGACTGGCAGTTGCAATCGAAGAAGTTGTGCTGCCCAGGCTGCAGTCCAGCGAGGTTTAGCTCGCCTACGCTTAGGATATTTCGGGCGTCTCGGTGGCACTTGTCTATTAAGATCGAGATGTTTTCCTGAGTTGCTCCTGGATATCTAGAATTCTGCATTAGAGTGACATGCTTGTTTCTGAATTGCGTAAAAGGCTTGAAAAACTGCGGCAGGGTGACAGCAGTGTAGAGGACGTGCTGGATTACTTGCGTGACTACCCATATCAGGACCTGGACTTCGCCAAGATTGATCATCACAGGCCACTGCGTACCGGATTTCCGGAAGTCGTGCTGGGACGAGGAAAGACTCCGCAACAAGTGGCGGCCATTGTGAAGTCGCTGGTGGGGCGAGGGAATCCGGTATTAGTAACTAAGACTGACGAAATAACCCAACAAACCGTGGCGGAAATAACCCCCGAAGCGATCTACCATCCTCTATCAGGGACGATTGTCGTTCCAGTCGATGACCCTCCCGCGGCGACCGATGGCGTCCAAATCGTGACTGCTGGTACCGCCGACCTCCCCGTAGCTGAAGAGGCTCAGATCACAGCAACTCTAATGGGCTGCCCTCCCCGGATGACAAGTGACGTGGGTGTTGCCGGGCTGCACCGGTTGCTCGATTCCCTGGAACAGTTGCGAAAGGCCCGGGTGATCGTAGTTGTTGCCGGAATGGAAGCTGCCCTGGCCAGCGTATTAGCAGGCCTGGTGTCTGCCCCCGTTGTAGCGGTCCCCACAAGTGTGGGATATGGAGCCAACTTTGAAGGCCTTTCGGCCCTGCTGGGAATGTTAAACAGCTGCGCTCCAGGTGTGGCTACAGTCAACATAGACAACGGATTCGGGGCAGGTTATCTGGCTGCCCAGATCAATCTAATGGGTAGCTGAAATGGGCGTTGGCAGGAAGCTCTTCCTGGTGGGACTGCTGGCCTGCCTGGTGTTTGCTGCTCTGGCTGGCTACGGGGACTTTCGGGAGGTTGGTACCCTTCTGGTTCAGTTTCCAGTCACCTATTTGCTGGCAGCCCTTGGGTTGGCGCTGGTCAACTACTTTCTGAGGTTTCTGCGCTGGGCCTTCTACCTGAAAACTCTGGATATTGACGTGCCCATTGCCGTGAGTTTTCTGATCTTCCTGAGTGGACTGGCGATGACTATTACCCCTGGAAAAGTGGGAGAACTGGTCAAGTGCTATCTCCTTAGGGACCGAATCGGCGTTCCTGTAACTCGTTCGGTTCCGGTTGTGCTAATGGAAAGGCTCACAGACCTGTTGTCCATTGTCCTGATGGGGCTCATTGGGGTCGCACTGCTCCCTCCCCTGGTCTCTGTTTCGTTGGGCGTGACACTGGCAGTGCTTGCCGGAGGGCTATATTTCCTCACCAACAGGCACACCGACCGCTTGATTCACCTTCCGATAATTCGGAGGTGGGCTGACCAGGTCCGGGAGGCTCGAGAGGGAATGAGAGTCTTGTCCAGGCCCGGTCCCATGACGGTAGCTGTAACCCTGGGACTGGTGTCATGGATCAGTGAAGGCGTGGCCCTGTGGGTGGTACTCAAGGGCCTGGGGGCAGACATTGGCATTGTTCTCTCCATGCCGATTTACGGGGGCTCTGTGCTGGCCGGGGCCGCAACAACTCTTCCCGGAGGCCTGGTGGGTACGGAAGGCGCAATGGTGGCGCTATTGCAGCAGAGTGGATCAAGTCGGGACGTGGCGGCTACCGGAACCTTGCTGGTGAGAGTGGCTACACTGTGGTTTGCGGTAGCAGTAGGGCTGGCCGCACTGGCGTGGTTCCACTGGTTTCTCCCCAACAGTAGAGCGACTGTCGTAAAGCCTGAAAATGCTGAGCCGCCGGCGGAATGTACGGCGGAGAAGGGCCGCGCAGATGGTTAAGCCCGGGAAGGGTCCTTCTCCATCCCCTGCAGGTTCAACGGCGTTGGCACTCATCCGCGCGTTGAGGCCCCGGCAATGGATCAAGAACGTCCTGGTCTTCCTTCCCTTCCTGTTCGCGGTTGACCTGGCCTGGTCACCCGGTGACCTCACCACCCTTCGAGAACCTCTGGTCCGTCTCCTTCTCATGGGAGTGTCATTTTGCGCGCTCTCAGCCTCAGTTTACCTGTTGAATGATCTTCAGGATCGTGAGGCAGACCGAAATCACCCGTCGAAACGCTTCAGACCCCTGGCGTCAGGTCAGGTGGGCACATCCCTCGCTGTAGGGGCATTAACTGTCCTGGCGACGGCAGGGCTCGCTATCTCCACTTTCATAGACCCGCTGATGGGGGGAATCGGAGCGCTGTACCTGGCATTGAACCTGGGGTATTCCTTGGGTCTGAAGAGAGTCGTGATTGTTGATGTGTTGTTGGTGGCCAGCGGCTATGTCATCAGGACTGTCGCGGGAGCCCTGGTTATTGGCGTAGTGCCTTCGCCCTGGCTTTACACTACTACGGGGGCCGCTGCGCTGTTCATTGTGTTGGGGAAGCGATTTGCCGAGGTCAGGCTGGCCGCCGACTCAACCGGAAACCAGCGGCCCGTTTTGCTCCAATATCCAGCCGCATTTGTGGGCCAGCTTCTGAACATCAGCGCGGCCACGGCCCTGGTCAGCTACTCCCTCTATACGATTGAGGCGGCTAACCTGCCAGCCAACAACGCCATGCTGCTAACGATTCCGCTGGTAGCCTTTGGTCTCTTTCGGTTCCTTTATCTGGTCCACACCAATGCCGACGCCGAATATCCGGAACTCCTGATTGCTAGAGACTTGCCTATGGTAATATCGATAGTCGTGTGGCTGGCTACCGCAGGAATTATACTGGTTATAGACGGCTTGGCCTGAGCCTCCCGTCCCAAGAGGTTGGCAATGCAGGATGAGCGATATTTCACCCCGGTCCCGGCGCAGGATCCGGGAAAGGGAAATACGAAACCCACGGGTCGGTCTGTAGTTGCAGTCGTCGCAACCCGCCCTGAAACCGTGCTGGAAGACGTGGGACAGGCCATGGGGATGGCCGGAGTCCAGGAGGTTCTTTCTCCCGAACTGGCGACGCTGCTGAAGATTAACATCTCCTGGCAACATTGGTACCCGGGCTGTTCCACTACTCCCTGGCAACTTGAAGGCGTAGTAAAGGCCCTGCAAGGACTGGGCCATCAGGATCTGATTGCAGCCCACAACGGGACAGTTGTGGTGGATTCCTTTGAGGGAGAGGAGAACAACAAGCACAAGTCAGTGCAGGACAAATACCACCTGCCCACCGTTCACCTGGATACTCCTCCCAACGTCTGGATTGACTACAAACCCCGGGCCGAAATGCTTGTCCTCAACGACATTTTTCCCGAGGGTATCCAGATTCCCGAAATTTTCCCTGGCAAGAACATCATCCAGTTGCCGACCATGAAGACCCACGTTTTTACCACCATGACCGGCGCGATGAAAAACGCTTTTGGTGGTTTGTTGCACCGTAAGCGCCACTGGACTCACTCCGTTATTCATGAAACGCTGGTTGACCTTCTTGCCATACAGCAGGAAATCCATCCAGGAATCTTTGCGGTGATGGACGGTACGTTTGCCGGCGATGGTCCGGGCCCCCGGGCGATGCGCTGGCACATTAAGGACCGCATCCTGGCCAGCGCAGACCAGGTTGCCATAGATGCAGTGGCGGCTCACATGATGGGATTTGACCCCATGAAGCTGAAGTTTATTCGCCTGGCCCATGAAAGAGGTCTGGGGTGCGGCGACATTTCCCAGATCGACGTAGTGGGAGAGGATATAAGCCAGGTTAACTGGAAATTTACGGGGACGGAGAACACCTTCGCCAGCCGGGGGCAGAAGCTTATCTACTGGGGTCCCCTGAAGCCACTGGAGAATTTCTTGCTGCGTAGTCCCTTGGCGTCTTGGGCATACATGGCTTCCAACCTGTACCACAATGGCTACTGGCTGAACACCCATGGAAAAGGGAGAATAAATGCCGCGCTAAAGACCGAGTGGGGAAGACTTTTCGAGTCCTATTAGGCGGAGCAGGCGAAATCCGCCTGCGGGTTGCTAAAGGAAATTGTCTCGCGCTACCGACTCGGCCATACGAAAGACTTCCTGAAAAGGACGGCCTGTTTCCTGGGCAATACGGCGGCAATCTTCGTATTCCGGGGATGCGGCGACAACCTGGCCTGACAGGTACTTAAGCTTCACTCTGACCCTGCCGACTTCGGTCTCAACTTCCTCGATGTCCCGCCGGGCAGCATACCTCTCCACTGGACGGCTGCGGACCCCCAGTGTGGGCGTCTCCCGAAGTATTACCTCAACTCCCGAATCCTCTAGATGTTCGGGAAGTAGCGCCGAGAGGATTACCCCTGGGCGATTCTTCTTCATCTGGATGGGCGTGTGCCACACATCCAGCGCCCCTATTTCGAACAGCTTCTCCTGGGCGTATCCAAGCACCTCGCCGGTTACGTCGTCCAGATTGGTCTCAAGCAGCACGATTCCCTGTTGCTTTGGTGCGATGCCGTTTGTAGATGCTGTCAGGTCTGTTGTCTTACCCAGCCAGATTCTCAGGGCGTTCGGAAAAGCCTCCGGGTCCTTGTTGCCCAGACCGACGCCAATGGCTTCTACCGACATGGGTGGCCTGCCGAAGTTTGCCAGAGATGTGATGATGGCGGCTCCGGTGGGTGTCGTGAGTTCGCCCGCCCCCTGGTGAATTGACAGTTCGGATGTTACGGGAGCCTCCGCCATGGCGACCAGTTCCAGTGTTGCAGGAGCGGGGTTGGAATACCCGCCTGGCCAGCGGGGAGGAGAAGCGGCGCCCAGCACCAGCGGCGCTGAATAGACTTTCCCGACACCCAGGAAGTGGAGTCCGTAAGCAAAACCAACGACGTCCACCAAAGTATCAACAGTTCCCAGTTCCTCCAGTTCCAGAACATCGGGTCCTTCCCCGTGAACCCGGCACTCGGCCTGCCAGAGGTTGTGGAGGACTTGTTCTGCCTGTCGCTTAACCTGGTCCGGCAAGGCGCTGCTGGAGACTATCTCAGACAATTCCCGGGGCGTGTATTTGTACCCGTCTTGGCACGCCACAGCCAGGTTTGTCCCTCGAACTTCGCAGCGGCGCTCTATGGTGCAGGAAAGTTCAAATCCGCTTACATCCAGGAGCGCGAGCCCCCGGCGCAGATCTTCCAGCGTCAGGCCTAAATCCAGCAAGGCGCCTAGCAGCATGTCGCCGCTGGCGCCGCCAATGGATTGTATGTAGGCTATTTTCATCGCTGCTGGTCAATAGTTTCCCGGGATGGCCCGCGCTTAACCTGCGCTCCCAACTGGTCATTCAGACTTCCAGAACGCAGGCCTGACAGGTCAAGGGACACCCACAAATAGCCGATATTCTTGAGGTTGTCGGATATTTCCTTGCGGTGAGCAAAGGCCAGTTCCATTTCCGACTCTCCCACCTCAACCCGGCAGTGGTTATTGTGGTGGCGGGCCCGCACTTCACGCAGCCCCAGGCTCTTCAGGAATGTCTCGGCCTGCTCAATCCTGGAAAGATTCTCGACAGTCACTGGGGTTCCGTATGGAATCCTGGAAGAGAGGCAAGGTTGGGCAGGTTTATCCCAGACGGGCAGATCCAGGTACCTGGCAATTTGCCGGACTGCTGCCTTATCGAGTTGAGCCTCCACCAGGGGGCTGCGGACGCGGTTTTCTGAGGCGGCCACCAGGCCAGGCCGGTAATCGCCAAGGTCGTCCAGGTTGGCCCCGTTGGCTACCCATGCAAAACCCTCCGATTCAGCCAGTTTACATAATTCCCCATAGAGTTCGGTTTTGCAGAAATAGCAGCGGTTGGGAGCGTTGGTGACGTAGCCTTCCGACTCCATCTCAGCAGTCTTGATGGTGCTGTGGGCAAACCCAAAAGACCCGGCTAGTTCCCTGGCCTCCTGCAATTCTCGCTTCGCCACTGCAGGGGAAATCGCCGTTACCGCCAGCGCTCTGTCCCCCAGCGCCCGGTGGCCTGCCACCGCTAGCAATGCACTGTCCACGCCACCGGAATAGGCAACGACCACCGATCCCATGTCCCTGAGGATCTCTTCCAGCCGGTTCAGAGCATTTTCTGGAGTTGAGTCTGACTGAGCTTCAAGTTTTGCCATAGATTTGGCCTGTTTGCTACCATGAAAGGGAGGAATTCGCTTTGCGTGCTGGCGTTATTATACCAGCGAGTTTCTGAAGGAAGTGAAGGTTGACGGTCCAGAGCATTAGCGCCATTACCCTTGCGGTTCACGACATGGCAAGATCAGTAATATTTTATAGGGACCGCATCGGGCTGGCCATGTTGTACGGGGGAGAGAATTCAGGATTCACCAGCTTTCAGGTGGGCACTAGTTACCTCAATCTAATCTCTACAGAGAAACCACTTGCATGGTGGGGAAGGTCGATCTTCTACGTAGATGACGTGGATAAAATGCACCTAAAGCTGGTGGAAAAGGGGATAAATACGGACTCCGAACCTGCCGATGCCCCATGGGGAGAGCGATACTTTCACGTTACGGACCCGGACGGGCACGAACTCAGCTTCGCCAAACCCTTGGACGGGACTGGTCACTGACTAGTCTCTTCCAGATCCTTGCTGAAGTGGAGTACTGTCACCGAGCCATAATGGCCCTGACCGGTTTGGCAGTATCCAGAGTCCTGGTACATTTGGATCGCCGGCTTTAGAGGTGTTACGGTGGAAAGGCGGAGTCTGGTATAGCCCTGCCGCCGACAATATTCCTCCGCAGTTTTAAGTAGCCGCCGCGCGATTCCCTGTCTTCGCCAGTTGATGTCAACTCCCATACGGCGCAATTCTCCGGTATGAGTGTCTCGTCGTTGAATCCCCACCATCCCAACCACCTTGCCGTTCACTGTCGCCACCCAGAAACAGCTCCCGGCTGGTTCAATGTAGTGATGTTGGATGTCTGCCAGGTCGGCCTGGAGGCTCTCCCTGGTGTAAGCCTCGAAATCTTCCTCAAAGCCGGCAGCAAACTGGGATTGCCCCTCCGTGAAAAGCCGCCTGACTTCGTCAGCGTCTTCAGATCTGAATTTCCGGATAGTGACCATAGGCAGGTTGCTGCGGCGACCGGGCTTACACGTTCACCAGGAAATTAATGACGTCTCCGTCCCTTACCTGGTAGGTCTTGCCCTCTGAGCGCAACGCTCCCTCTTTGCGGCTCTGGGCAATGTTGCCGCACCGGCAAAGATCGTCGTAAGGGACCACCTCCGCCCGGATGAAGCCCCGTACGAAATCGGAGTGAATGGTCCCCGCTGCTTCCTGGGCGGGCAGGCCATCGGGAACACTCCAGGCCCGCACTTCGTCAGGACCTACGGTGAGGAAGGAAATGAGCCCAAGGGTGCTGTAGCTGGAGCGAATTACCCGGGTCATAGCCGATTCGTCCAGTCCCAGGTCATTTCGAAATTCCTCCGCCTCTTCTTCGGACATCAGAGCCAATTCCGCTTCCAGACTGGCGCTGAGGCAAACTTCACCCACCGACTCTGCACCAGGGATTTCCATTCCCAGATCTTCCAGACTCGGTTCGGGCCCGTCTTCGCCAGTGTTAAAGCCAACGATTAATGGCTTGCCCGTCAAAAGCTGGTAGTTTACCAGGATTGCCTGCTCTGATTCGGTGACCTGTTGCGCCCTGAGGGGGATTCCATCTTCAAGGCCCGCTTTGACCTTCCTGATGGTTTCCAATTGACGGGTCAGGGCTGGACGCTCTGCCGGCTTCGCCTTTTTCATTCCGTCTTCCAGACGCTCCACTGCCCGATCCGCTACCTCGAGGTCGGCGAAGGTAAGTTCGCCCAGCATAGTTTCCAAATCCCGGCCGGGGTCAATGGTCATCAATGGGTGGACAACAGCGGGATTGTCGAAAGCGCGGATCACCACAAGGAATGCATCAGCGCCCTGCAGAATGTTGCGGTATTTGCCAACTATGCCCTGGGACTTGGCCAGTGATTCGGGGCCGGGAACATCCCAGTACTTAATCTCCGCCGGCACAACCCGCTTCGGGTTGTACATGCCCGAAAGAACTTCAAGCCTTTGGTCGGGCACCTTGACGACGCCGAGGTGCATTTCAGTAGCAGACCCGCTGGCGCCGCTGGTGTCAGCATTGCCGCGGGTCAGTGCGTTGAAAACCGTGGTCTTCCCCGACTGGGGAAGACCGATTATTCCTATATCCATGGGTTGCTATTCCTGAAGTCTAATTTTCCTGGCAGTCAGGCTAGTCCCTGCCCAGGATTACCGTGCCGGTGGAAGACAAGGAACCTCCGGTGCCATTCACCAGGGAAATCTTCGGGGAGTCACTGCCGTCCTTGGCCTTGACTTGACGCTCTCCACACTCTCCCCGCAATTGCCGGACCGACTCCACCAAGAGGAAACTGCCGTACATGCCCGGGTGCGTATAAGACAGTCCGCCTCCTGCCGTATTCAAAGGGAAGTCGCCACCGGGCGCGGTACGTTGGTCGGCGACAAAATCGGGAGCCTCTCCCGGTCCGCAAAAGCCCAACCCCTCCAGTGACAGCATAACGGTGTAGGTGAAGGAGTCGTAGATGAGGGTTACATCTACGTCATCGTGGGTGACGCCAGCTCTTCCCAGAGCATTGGGGCCAGTCTCCCGGGCAATCAGGGAAGTGTAGGAAGGCATGGCGCTAATCAGGTTGTGGTCGTGGCCTTCGGCGGCTCCCAGCAGCCAAACGGGGGCCTTGCGGCAGTTGGCGGCCTTCTCCGCAGTAGTAACAACGATAGCCGCTCCCGAATCGGTAACCAGGCAGCAGTCAAAGAGATGGAAGGGCCAGGACACCCAGCGGGAATTATGGTAGTCATCAAAGGACATGGGTGTTTCGTGCATGACCGCTTTGGGGTTGAGATTGGCCCATTTGCGGGTGGAGACGGCGAGTTCCGCCATGGCCTGTCGGGTCCGGTCTTCCCCGTATTCGTGCATGTAACGGGTACAGGCCATGGAATAGTTGATGGGTTGGCCAATCAGACCGTAGGGCGATTCGTACTGGGAAACAGGCAGGTTGGGGTCCGCTGGCACTCGTGCGCGGGTGGACCTCCCCGCCTGCCCATGGGTTATCAGAACAGTGTCGCAGTAACCGGCGCGGATGGCCGCGGCCGCGTGGGCAACGTGAATCACGAAAGACGAGCCACCAACGGAAGTATTGTCGGTAAAGCCGGGCTGTATGCCCATGTATTCGGCCGTTGCTAGGGTCGAGAATCCGGCGGTCAACAGTCCGTTTACTTCAGACTTGGCGATGCCGGCATCTTCCAGTGCATTGTAGGCGGCTTCGGCGTGGTGCTGGAGGGACGACTTGTTGGGCACCGTGCCCATTTCATCCGACTCAGCTACACCGACAATCGCAATATCTCTTTCTCGGGTTGAACTTGACGTCATGTTGAGCTATTCCTCCTGGCCAACCCACTGCGTGTAGGGCAGCGACATTGGGGAAGATGTTACACTAATTCGGTTACAATGGACAATGTCAGAAAGCTCCTGGTGGACGATAGTCCTCCGGCTCTTGCAACTGGGGCTGGAGTCATAAGAGGGTGACCTTGCTGGACCCCAGGCATATAGGTGAGGAAAAATATGCCCCGTAACTTCTGGATGATTACCTGCAACGAAGAGAACTTCAACATTACCCGTGAAATGGACTTCACCAGGCAGGGTTTGAAGTCGGAATACCGCAGAAAGGTGCAAAGGGTCGAGAAAGATGACCGTCTGCTCTTCTACGTGATGGGCATTCGCAAGTTTACCGCCACAGCAACCGTTACAGCTTCCTACAAGGAAGAGGACCCGGGATTCTGGAAGAACGAAGGAAGCGCCACCTGGCCCTATCTAATTGGAATCAAGCCGGAACTGGTTCTGGATGAAGAACAGTATATTGAGGCCGGCCTGTTGGCCCACCGCCTGGACTATATACGAAGGTGGCCTCCCGAGAACTGGTATATGGCCTTCCAGGGGAACCTTCATCTCCTGCCGAAGGGAGACTTCTTCCTGATTGAGGAAGAGATGAAGAAGCTCAAGTTTGGGCGAGCTTACCTGGACGAAGCGCCTGCCCAGCCAGCCCCGGTTACCCGTTCCCGAAAATCCCGCCGTTCGGGCGGAAGGAGGGAATCGCAACCCAGGGGCGAGGCTAACCAGGACCAGGAACCTTCAGAAGCTCAAGATTCGGGAGAACTTCGGAAGGCAGAGAAGACAGAGTCGGATTAGCTCATCGACTCCTGCACTGCCTGAATCCTGGCCTCGGTCCGGGTCCGTCCGCAGCCTGGTCGGTTCGAGGGTGGAGCAAGGCACCCCGAAAAGTTAGTGCGTTATGCTGGGCACTTGCCCAGGGCCAGTGAGATCTCTTCCAGTACTTCTGGTTCCATTTCCTTTGCTAGTGCCTCTTGCAGTGCGGCTATTGCTGCCTCGTTTCCTGTCTCGCCCAGCGCCCACGCCGCGTGGCTTCTGACCAGCGGAACACCTGCAGCCAGCGCCCCAGCTAATGCTGGCACGGCGTCGGGATTCTTAAGGTTTCCCAGGGCCACACAGGCATTTCGCTGCATACCGGTGTGCCGGGCGCGCATAATGGGAGTACCAGCGAACCTCGCACGAAATTGCTCCTCGGTTAGGTCCAGCAACCCTATCAGGTCTGCAAATGCCAGCCCACGCCGCCCAAACTCCGGCTCCCGGGCAGGAGTTTCCTTTCGATTGACCGGACAGACTTCCTGGCAAATGTCGCAGCCAAAAACCCAGTCAAGCATGAGCGGCCTGATAGCCCTGGGTATAGGGCCCCGATTCTCGATGGTTTGGTAGGAAATGCAGCGGACGTTATCAATAACATAAGGGGCTACAATAGCGCCCGTGGGGCAGGCGTCTATGCAACTGACGCAGTTGCCGCAAGTCTTTTTGACCGGAGTATCAGGTTCCAGTTCCAGGTCGGTAATGATCTGGCCCAGAAAAAGCCACGATCCCAGTTCGCTGGAAAGAATGTTAGTGTTCTTGCCAAACCACCCCAGACCTGCCCTGGCCGCTGCCGCGCGGTCCAGCATTGGGCCATCATCTACGTACCACCTGGCGGATATTTCCGCGCCAAACTGCTGCGAAAGGTCCTCCACCAGCGCTTTCATTTTGCGCTTCATTACCCGGTGGTAGTCCCGTCCTCTCGCGTAACGTGCTATTTTGCCGACCAGTGGCGAAACGCCTTCGTGGTAATGATGGTCCCCGGCATCTGAATCAGCGTGGCCCTGATCCTCGGTGAAGTAGTTCAGGCCCAGGCAGATGATTGATCGGGCCCCGGGAACTAATTCCTGAGGTGAAGTGCCCCGGGTGACCCTGGCAGGGTTGTACCAGGGAAGGCCGTCCATCAAACCCTGTTCAATGCGTTTCAGGGCCACTTCCCGGTCGGCAACGAATTCTTCTGCTGTCGTGACACGCACCAGGTCAAACCCCCCAAGTCCGGCTCGCTCCTTAACCAGTCTAGTGGCCATCTGAGTGTCAGTTACCGTACTCATGGTCGTTCGTCCTGGTAGCGGCCGCTGTACCCCTCAGCCGTGGGGTTGGACAGGCGGAAAAAGACCATCTGCATGAGGCGGGAGTACTGTTGAATCATGTACCCGGAGGGATTGTGGACCGTCAGCAATGCCTGCGACCGACCGCGATAACCCGGGTCCCAGACCGCGGTATAGAGGCCGACACCGCTGCGAAGCAGGCTGGAACGGGGTAGCGCCAGCGCCATCAGGTCCAGTGGCATGTTGACAACTTCACAAAGTGTAACCAGGTAAGAACCTGCCTCCAGAAACACCCAGCCGTTGTCTTCAAACTCCATCGATTCGTTTTCTGGAAGTATCCTGTCGTCGGCACTGCTTCCCATCCGGCCCGCAGTCAACAGCCGGTAAACCCTGAGCAACCGAAAGTCGAAGCCGCTGGCTTGAACCTGCTCGTCCAGGGATGCCCAACCTTCGACCAGCGGAAGTTGACCCTCAGTAGGTGTGAGGATCAGTTCTCGAATACTGCCGCTGTTCAGTACGGCGCCGTTTAACATAAGCTTCCAGATAAGGGAAACGGGGAGCCAGCTTTCCAGGAGGCTCCCCGTTCCATTTGTCGAATATGGTTATCGGCCAAAGTTGGTTAACAACCCGATACGCTAGTCGTGCATGAAATCCTGAACGTCAGCAGGCAAGGGCTTGTATACAGGAATTTCCGCCACCACCGCCTGGGTGGTGAGCAGCATTCCGGCGATGCTGCCAGCGTTCTGCAGGGCCGAACGGGTTACTTTGGCCGGATCGATTATGCCCGCCTGTATCAGGTGGGTGAATTCTCCCTTCTCTGCGTCGAATCCCCAGTCGCCTTCGCCATTCCGGACCTTGTCCAGCACCACTTGCCCGGGGTGGCCTGCGTTTGCCGAGATGAGTTCCAACGGGGCGGAAAGAGCGTGGCGGATGAGGCGCACACCCAAAGCTTCGTCGCCTGACAGGGAGTTCTGGAGGTCCTCGAGAGCTTGTTCGGCGCGAACCAGGGTGACACCGCCACCAGGAACGATACCTTCCTCTACAGCAGCCCGGGTGGCGGAGAGGGCGTCTTCAGTCCGGGATTTCCTTTCGTTCAATTCCGGCTCAGTGGCGGCCCCCACGCGAATAACGGCTACGCCTCCAACCAGTGCGGCCAGGCGCTCCTGGAGCTTCTCCCGGTCGTAATCGGAAGTAGTCTCTTCCACCTGAACACGGATCTGGGCGACGCGGGCCTCGGTGGCCTCCGGCGCTCCGTGCCCTTCAACAATAGTGGTCTCGTCCTTCAAGGCCAGGATCCGGCGCGCGGAACCCAGGTGTTCGAACTCTACGGCGTCCAGGGAAAGCCCGGTATCATTACTGATCACCGTAGCGCCAGTCATGATGGCGATGTCTTCCAGCAGAGCCTTGCGACGGTCGCCGAACCCCGGGGCCTTGATGGCTACGCAACTGATTGTTCCCCGCAGCTTGTTGACCACCAGGGTGGCCAGGGCTTCGCCATCCACGTCTTCCGCGATGATGGCCAGGGGCCGGCCTCCGGCCTGTGA
Source organism: SAR202 cluster bacterium bin22 (assembly GCA_002238505.1). GTDB lineage: Bacteria > Chloroflexota > Dehalococcoidia > Lucifugimonadales > UBA3495 > Bin22. The sequence continues at coordinate 466,969 of MPMM01000001.1, forward strand.
CACTTTTTCCAGGGTGGGAACTATGTCGTTGACCGAGGAAACCTTGGTATCGGTTATGAGAACCAGGGGCTGCTCCAATGTGACTTCCATTCGCTGGGCGTCCGTCACGAAATGAGGCGAGAGGTAACCACGGTCCAGGCGCATACCCTCAACAAAGTCCAACTCGTCGGTCATGCTCTTGGACTCCTCGATGGTGATTACACCCTCGCGGCCTACCTTGTCCATGGCTTCAGCGATTAGGTCAGCGATGCTTTCCTCATGGGCCGAAAGGGCCGCAACCCTGGCGACCTGCTCCCGGTTTTCCACGGGAAGGGAGATGCCGCTGATCTCGCTCACCACAGCCCTCACGGCCTTGTCCATGCCGGACTTTAGGCTCATACCATTGGCTCCGGCGGCGATGTTCATGAAGCCTTCTCGTACCATTGACCGGGTCAGAACAACCGAAGTAGTAGTACCGTCGCCGACCACGTCATTGGTCTTGGCGGCGGCCTCCTTTACCAATTGGGCACCCATGTTCTCGTACACGTCAGGTAGTTCAACCTCTTTGGCAATAGTCACCCCGTCGCTGCAGACGACGGGCAGTGACCACATACGGTTGAGCAACACGTTACGGCCACTGGGGCCAAGGGTTAGTCCAACTACCCTGCCCAGCTCTTCCACGCCGCGCATGAGGCTGGCCCGGGCCTGATCATCAAAGATTAGCTGCTTGTCTGCCATTCCTGTCTTAACCTCCGTTATACCTGTGTCGCTCGCCTTGGGCTGCGGCACTTTTCTTTAGGGGAAGCAAATTGCACAACGAAACCCTCGTCGCGTTGCGACGAAATCTGCGCAACCTAAAATATGCGTTAGCGTCAGCCGATTGTCAACTGTCCCTCCAAGCGGGATCGGGGTGATCACCCTGGGACCCTTTAATTCGACCCGTATCCTTAAACCTGGAATGTTTCAGGCCAGAGTGTAACTCCGTCCAACCCATCTACGGACGCAGCCAAGTCTGCGATTTGCGAATTGCTGATTGGGTGGAGAAGGGCCCCGGCTATTTCAGCCAGGGGTACCAATACGAAAGCGCGTTCTCGCATGCGGGGATGGGGTATCTGCAAGTCCGGTGTTGACCAGTCAATAACCAGATCGCCATAAAGAAGGATGTCGATATCAATAGAGCGGGGACCGTAACGTACGGTTGGTATTCGCCCGATTTCCTGCTCGATACCCTTGGCCACGTCCAGCAGCGTGGCGGGTTCGAGGGAGGTCTGGACTCCCACGGCGATGTTCAGGAAGTTGGGCTGGTCAAGAAGCCCCCAGGGTTTGGTCTCGTAAGTGGAAGAAACAGCAACCACGCTTAAGTTTGGCTCTGAATCGAGAAAGGCCAGCGCTTGTCGGATGTTTCCCGCGCGGTCGCCCAGGTTGGATCCCAAACTCAGGTAGGCGTTAACTTGCTGAGTCACCGGTGTTCCCATCCCTCGGGTCTCCAGCCTCGCACTACGGAGTCAGTCATGCGGCATACCCGAACCATTTGCTTAACTTCGTGCACCCTTACGATGTCTGCTCCTCCGGCGATGGAGAGAGCCACGGTGGCTGCGGTTCCCTCAACTCGCTGGTCAACTGGCAATTCCAGGACAAACCCAATTGTAGATTTGCGGGAGGTCCCAACCAGTAGAGGAAAACCCATCTCTTTGAATTCAGACAGCCTGCCCAGAATTTCCAGATTGTGGTCAGGGGTTTTTCCGAATCCAATACCTGGGTCCAGGATAATGTTCTCGGCGGGAACGCCTGCGTGAATAGATGCCTGGACAGATGCTTTCAGGCTGCAAATAACATCGGGCACCAAATCGTTGTACCGCCGCCCTTCCTGGTTGTGCATCAATACGATTGGAACTCCGGCTTCTGCTGCCACTTCTGCCAGAGCAGGGTCCGACTTCAGTCCCCATACGTCGTTAATTATTGATGCGCCAGCCTCAATCGCATACCGGGCAACCGGGGCCTTATAGGTATCTACGCTGACCGGGACTTGGGCCACATCAGACAATGCCTCAAGAGCAGGAACCAGCCGCCGGATTTCCTCTTCAGCCGAGATGGGAGAAGAGCCGGGGCGGGTGGACTCGGCGCCGACATCCAGGAAATCTGCCCCTTCTTCCTGAAAGCGAAGCGCCTGTTCCACGATGGCAGGAATGTCGGCGCCCAGACCGTCTCCGGAGAAGGAGTCCTTGCTCAGGTTGATTATGCCCATGACGTAAGTCCGGCGCCCCCATACCAGGGGCTGACCCTGGGCAACGGTCATTTTGGTCAACTGTTCGGTCCGCAAGCGAGTCACCCGAATGCGTAGCTATTCTTTGCCCTTGTCAACAAATGTGTGATGCTCCGAGAGGATCAATCTCAACAAATATTATATCCCGGTATGGGTTATAATGGGCCAAACCTGAGAGAGCCCTTTCGCACGCCGAAAGTGAGGCTTATGTCCGAGTTTGTCAGGAGTGCCAGTGACGACGGAAAAGCGGGTTATCGACCAGAAAATTGAAACCTTGCAGGAGATGCGAGGCCGTTCCCGTTTAGGGGGTGGGCAGCAGCGGGTTGAACAGCAGCACAGTCGCGGCAAGCTTACCGCGCGTGAACGTCTTACGCGCTTGATGGATGAGGGAACCTTCCAGGAGATTGACTCCTTTGTGACCCATCGAACGACCGATTTTGGGTTGGCCGATCGCAAATTCCTGGGTGACGCAGTGGTCACAGGTTACGGCAAGGTAAACGGCCGACAGGTGTTTGCCTATGCCCAGGACTTTACCGTTTTTGGCGGTTCCCTTTCCGAAGTGGTGGGCGAAAAAATCTGCAAGGTGATGGACATGGCTGGGAAGACGGGGTGTCCGGTTGTGGGCATCAACGACTCCGGCGGCGCGCGAATCCAGGAAGGAGTCATGAGCCTGGGGGCCTATGGGGATATATTCTTGCGAAATACGCTCTATTCGGGAGTAGTGCCCCAGATTTCGGTGATCATGGGGCCCTCCGCCGGGGGAGCCGTATATTCCCCCGCAATTACCGATTTTATTTTCATGGTAAAGGGTACCGGCCAGATGTATATCACTGGCCCAGACGTGGTCAAGGCCGTGACGGGAGCCGAGGTAACCCACGAGGAACTGGGCGGGGCAGTTTCCCACGCCACGCGCAGCGGAGTGGCTCATTTTGTTCATAACAGCGAGGACGAATGTCTGGCAGAGGTAAGACGGCTGTTGGGCTTCCTGCCATCCAACAATCTGGCCGACCCTCCATTGCTGCCCCAGGGTGACCCGGTGAATCGGATCGACCCCGATCTCAGGTACCTCGTCCCGGATGAGCCAAACCGGCCCTACGACATACGGGACATCATTTACCGCATCGTGGACATTGGGGGCGAAGAGGAACTGGAAGAGGTGCCCATCGAGGAGTTTATGGAGGTGCAGCCCGACTTCTCACCCAATGTTGTGGTGGGGTTCGGGCGCTTTAACGGGAGTACGGTCGGAATCATTGGCAACCAGCCTTCCTATTTGGCTGGGGTGCTGGACATTGACGCTTCGGCCAAGGCGGCCCGCTTCGTGCGCTTCTGCGACTGTTTCAATATTCCCCTGGTAACGCTGGTTGATGTTCCGGGGTTCATGCCCGGTGTGGACCAGGAATACGGCGGAATAATCCGCCACGGAGCCAAGCTGATTTACGCCTATGCTGAGGCCACAGTCCCAAAGATCAGTGTCATAATTCGCAAGGCCTATGGCGGGGCTTACATTGTAATGAGCAGCAAGCACTTGCGCTCGGATATTAACCTGGCCTGGCCGTCAGCGGAGATCGCCGTGATGGGTCCAGACGGCGCCGTGAACATTATCTATCGCGAGGAAATATCCCAGTCCGACGACCCTGATGCCAAGAGAGCGGAATTGATAGCCGACTACCAGGTAAAGTTCACCAACCCTTACATCGCCGCCGGCCAGGGCTTTCTCGATGACGTGATTGACCCGGCGGAGACCCGTTCCCGTATTATTGGGGCCCTGGATATGCTGCGTAACAAGCGAGACAGTATGCCCGCCAAAAAGCACGGGAACATACCCCTCTGATTGAACTACGAAGGCTAAAAGGGAGCTAACTAATAGCCGCGTGACAGAACGGGGTACGATGTAGTTTTAGTAAGCTTCCCCACATCCAGCCAGGAGCCATCGATGGAATTTGGAATCTTCTACCAGCTTCCCTGCGCCGACGAACAGTCACCGGCAGACAGGTACGCAGACACCATTTCACAGGCCCAGTTGGCCGACGAACTGGGTTACGACTCTGTGTGGCTGGCGGAAGTGCACTTCAATCCACGGTTTTCGGTCCTGCCAGCGCCTCTGCTGCTGGGCTCAGCCATAGCCCAGACTACAAAGAAGCTAAAGATAGCCACTGCCGTCAACCTTATGCCGCTACACCATCCCGTGCGGCTGGCGGAGGAATTTGCCACCCTTGATGTGATTTCCCGGGGGCGCGCTATCCTCGGAACAGGCCGAGGAGCCATGCTGCGGCAGTACCAGGGTTATGGTGTGGACGTGGATGAAGGAAGGGAGAGGTTCGTTGAAGGTCTGGATATGGTCCTCAAGGCTTGGACATCCGACGAGTTGAACTATGATGGCAAGTACTACCAGGTCTCCGGTGTCCGGGTGGTTCCCAAGCCCTACCAGGAACCCCATCCCCCGGTATACATCGCGTCCAACAGCGTGGACACTTTCCCATTGGTGGGTGAACTGGGGCACAACATTCTGATAGCGCCGATTGTGGTCAGTCTCGACGGCGCGAAATCCGGCCTGGGCGAATACCGGCATGAGCTTAAAGCCCACGGTCACGATCCGGCTACCAGGAAAGTAAACGTCAACGTGCTGATTCATGCCACCAAGGATGAGTCGGGACCTTCATCCCAGAGCTTCGAGAACAGTGTGCGCAATTACCTTTCCAATCTGCAGGTCAATAGGTCGCGCGTAATTACCGGCCGGACCCGCAATCTGTCCTATGAGCATGTTTCCACGGAGCTTTCGGCTATAGGGAGCCCGGAACGAATCATCGACAGGCTGGAATCAATCATTGAAATGCTCGGTGCGGATGAAATCATGTGCTGGTTCGCCACTGGTGGCCTGGTGCCCAATGAGGAAGTCCACGCGTCCATGCGACTCTTTGCCGAAGAGGTAATTCCTCACTTCAAGTAGGCGATATTGACCAGTTCCGACTCACTTTTTGAATTTGGTCGGCAGCAGCGGTCTGCCGCGGTGGCGCCGCTGGCAGAGCGGATGCGCCCCCGGTCCTTTGACCAGTTTGTGGGGCAGGAGCACATACTGGCTCCAGACCGAGTCTTACGCCGGTCAATGGCTGCGGACCGGCTGCCCTCATTCATCCTCTGGGGACCGCCCGGCAGTGGCAAGACCACCCTGGCCCGCCTGGTGGCTACAGTAACGGAAGCCCATTTCGAACCTGTCAGTGCCGTTACGTCCGGAGTTGCCGACCTGCGCCGGATTGTGGCAGAGGCGGGGGAACGACAGGGTATGTATCAGCGGCGAACGATTCTGTTCGTTGATGAGATTCACCGATTCAACAAGGCTCAGCAGGACGTTATTCTGCCCCACGTGGAAGACGGCACGGTGACTTTCATAGGGGCCACTACGGAGAATCCATCCTTCGAGGTCAACGCTCCGCTGCTGTCGCGCTGCCGGGTCTTTACGCTTAACTCCCTCACAGAGGAGCAGGTTGGCAGCATCGTGGATGGAGCCATGGTTGACAGCGACAGAGGGCTGGGTGGACTGCGCCTTACGCTGGAGTCCGAGGCGCGGGCTCACCTGGTTAACATTGCCAATGGCGACGCTCGCGTTGCCCTCAATGCCCTTGAAACTGCCGCGTACGCAATTGGTTCGCAGGACAGTGGCGACGGCCTCATCACCGTTGACATAATCTCCGATGCCCTGCAGCGGCGCTCTCCGCTCTACGACAAGGCGGGGGAAGGGCACTACGACACCATTTCCGCTTTCATCAAGTCGGTGCGAGGTTCATCGCCTGATGGGGCCCTTTACTGGCTGGCCCGAATGCTGGAATCAGGGGAAGACCCTCTGTTCATCGCCCGTCGGCTGGTGATTCTGGCGTCGGAGGACATCGGGCTGGCGGAACCGCAGGCTTTGCCAGTGGCGGTGGCGGCGCAGCAGGCGGTACATTTCCTGGGAATGCCTGAGGGGCGTATTCCCCTGGCCGAGGCCACGGTTTACCTGGCGACCGCGCCAAAGAGCAACACAGCGTACATGGCGCTGGAGCGGGCGCTGGACGACGTGCGCAAGATGCCTAATGACCCGGTGCCGCTGCACCTGCGCAATGCGGTCACAGGCATGATGCGGGCAATGGACTATGGCAAGGGCTACCAATACGCCCATGACCATCCCGGGCATTTCGTTGAGCAGGAGTACTTGCCCGAGTCGGTTCGGGATGCCCGCTACTACTTCCCTTCAGTGGAGGGGAAGGAGAAGGAAATTGAGGAGCGCCTTCGCACCTGGTGGGCAGTTGATGGACAGGATCAGGCCGATAGAGCCTGAATCACATCAGCCGACTGAACAACGTCTGCCTGCCTGGGGAAGATACGCTGGGTCAGGAACTCGTGGACATCAGGGTCCTGGTCGGAACAGCAGTCTTCAACGATGATGAGTTTGAAATCAGCGTCGGCTGCGTAGCGGGTGGTGGACAGCACCACGCCGCTGGTGGCGTACCCGAGCATTATTAGTGTCTCAATATTGTTTGCCCTCAGCGACATTTCCAGATCAGTGCCAAACATGGCGTTGACCCGGTGCTTGCCCGCAACGACTTCCCCTTCAATCGGCCTGACCGCTTCGTGAATCACCTGGATCGGATCGCTGATCGCAGGCAGCCCCGATGCCTTGCGCTGACTGAAGGTCTTGTTTCGTTCGCTTATTTCCGGGTACTTGGGCCGAAACACGGTGGCGGAGTAGCAAACCATGATGCCGGCGTCTCTGGCCGCCTGCTGGAGGGCCTGGGTTTTAGCCACCACGCCCCGGTCTACTGCGTGGGGAATAGAACTCATCATGTCGGCGTAAAAGTCGGCAATTAGCAGGGCAGTCGTGGATTTGTCCAGTACGATAGTGGCCATAGGTAGCGCTCCGGTCTTTCGCAGTTAATTGGATCCAGCAGTAGTCATCTACTGGAAGCTGTTTCAATGATCAGCCCGCAGGCTGGCAGTTGAGTCCAGAGGCGTGCCCTGAAAGGGAGTCACCTCCTTCATAGCCCTTTCCCGTCGAGGAGGAAGGGATTTTGAAGCACTTGCTAAGAGGCGTTTGCCTTCCTCATTTCGGCTACCACATTGCCTACCCGGGACAAGGCCTCATCCACTTCGGCGCTGCCGATGTGGCGGTGAGTGACCATCCGAAGGGTCTGGGCCCGGGAGGGGGTAACTTTAACGCCAGCCTCGGAAAGGGCGGCCAGAACCTCGGGCGCACTGCCTACGGAAGGATCAATCTCAAATATCACGATGTTGGTTTGAATGCTGTCCGGGTCCACGTTCAAGCCTTCGATGCTGGCCAGGCGGCGGGCATTGGCGTGGTCGTCGGCCAGGCGTTCGATCATGGTGTCCAGGGCAACCAAACCGGCGGAGGCCAGCACCCCGGCCTGGCGCATGCCGCCACCGATCATTTTTCGCCACCGTCGGGCCTCGCCGATAAATTCCTCGGAGCCACAAAGGACCGAACCTACCGGACAGCTGAGGGCCTTTGACAGGCAAAAGGAGATGTCGTCCACGTCCTTGACCAGTTCACTGGGGGGGACTTCCAGGGCTACGGCGGCATTAAAGATGCGGGCGCCGTCCATGTGGACGCTGGCCCCGTCCTCGTGGGCAATGTCGGCCACCCTCTTGGTGTCCTGAGGAGTCAGGGCAGCGCCGCTGCAGCGGTTGTGGGTGTTTTCCAAACACACCATTGTAGTGGGGGGCATGTGCACGTTGCCCCGGGGTCGAATTGCGGCAGTCAGGTCCTGGGGGTCAATGCGTCCCTGTTCGTCGTTTGGCACCAGCCTGACCTGGGCGCCGGCCAGGGCGGAGACGCCGGCCGATTCGTTCCAGAACATGTGGGCCTGGTCGCCCATGATGATCTCGTCACCCCGGTGGCAATAAGTCAGGGCTGCCACCAGGTTGCTCATGGTGCCGCTGGCGGTCAGCAGTCCCGCCTCCTTTCCAAGCAGGTCGGCGGCGCGTTGCTCCAGCATGTTGATGGAGGGGTCCTCCCCGTAAACATCGTCCCCCACCTCGGCGTCGGCCATGGCCCGGCGCATCTCGTCGGTGGGGTGGGTGATTGTATCGCTTCGCATATCTATGACATTCATTTGTTGACTCCCACTGGGATGATGACCGGTATTCTAGCACAGGCTACTCGCGCGCGAGCCTGGAGCGAAGGGGAGGCCGCAGGGCCACACCCGCCCCATCAAAGGGCTGATTCAAAGTCATCAAAAGCATTGCGCAATGAGTCTCTCTGGATTCCGGTTAATCGTCCAAGTCTTGATCTTATTGTTCAGAGCTGGATGTCTTTGCCACCTCTGCAAGCCTGGGCTGATGCCTCATCCTGTGCCTGGTTGCTGGAACGCATTACTGCCGCCTTGATTTCACTGACTTGATTCTGCTGGAGCCTTCCACCGGCCTGGTGAGATCACCTGAGGTCAAACCATACAGGTTTGGGGGTGGGCCATTCGTCCCAGAACATGACGAGAGTGGAGAGGTCAGCTGTGGCGATGTGCCAGCACACGTTCAGCTCGAATTCCCCTTCCGGAAAGACCTCCCTTGAGTTGGAGCCGGGGAAAACTCCGCAGCTGTCGCCGCTGGTTGTATATACCCAGCCTACTGCCCGGCCCGTTGTTTTCACGTAATCTACGAAGAAGCCTCTCTGTTCGCCCACGTTTTTGACTCTGAGCCGGAGCAAGTAGAACTGCTTGCCTTCGCCCGGGGGCTTATTGAAGCTGTTCTCCTCTCGTATTATGTCCCAGGCGTCGGGGGTAATGTCGACGACTGAGACTTCCCAGTGGGTCTGGTGGTCCTGCACGATTCCCTTTTGGCCCAGGGGTACCGGGTTGTTCCTGGAACTCCCTCTAGGCTGTTCGGTTGGTGTGGCCGCAGGACTGGGTGTGACGGTTGCAGCTGGTGTTGGAGCGACGGTCGGCAACAAGGGTTCGGGCCGGGGCGCCGGCTCAACGCTGGGCTCAGGAGACCTTGCGTTCTCCGGCGCCTCTCCGACTCCGGTGGGGGTGGTCTGATCGCTGGTCAGGACTGCCTCGGAGCCGTCCGTGGCCTCGCCAACGGCACTCCCTGGTTGGGTGATGATGCTTACGCCCGGTCCGTCTGAGCCCGTCTGAGTGTCTTGCGGAGGGGAGCCTGCTGCCTCTGTAGTCAGATTCGCGCTGGCATTTGGGGCTGGGGTGGACCGGGGCGTGGGGCCCGGTTGCTGCATTGCTTCGACAGTGGCGGACACCATGGCCTGGACGGTAGCCTCCAGGTTCGGGGCTGCCGTCGTCGGCTCGTTAATCAGGGGAACAAGTTCTGCCCGGGGCGTGGCGGTTGGCAGGTCCTGTTGGACTGGAGTCGGAGAACTGGAGAAAGCCGGTGGCGACTGGGTGGGGACTGATGTGCCGCACGCCGACGCTACAGTGAGCAGCAAAGCCGTGAGGCCAACCGTAAAGCCGGGATTCCGGATGAAAAAATGCTTGAATCTTGGGGACACGCTGTGGCTCCTGTCGGCAGAGTCGTGTGTTGCCGCATTAGGTGGCGCCTGAGGCGATTCATTGCCCAGAATCGCTTTAATTTTGTGGGAGTTATGATTCATTGTGCAGGGCCACCGAGAAAATCTTTTTTCCCAGTCAATGCCAGTCATCTCCTGTCACTCTATATCTGGAGACTTCAGGGTTGTGACGGGGATTTGGGGCCGCATGACAGGATTGCCCGCCACCGCCTATTGAAGGGTGTCATTTGGCGAGACAGGGGCGACAGTACCCCTCCTGAAATTTATTGGTTTAGATGCCGGTGTTGCAAGTTAGCGAGCAGGCAGATACCCAGACATGCCCCAGCGTGGGAATATCCGGACCACCTGAATTGGGTCGTAACCAGAAGGACCCAGGGTTCTCTATTGCACTATTTCTATAGTAGGCAACGGTCAGGCAGCAAGGGAAGGCGAAAGTGTCAGCGTGGTCGGCTGTTGGCAGAATTGCCATCAATTCAGATGATGATGTTCACTCGCCCAATGCAAGACAGTCAGGAGTCAACTGAACGGCATTTGGATTCCTCCGGCAATCGCGGCTTGAAATTCGGCAATGCATCGAGGCACAAATCCGTTATTACATGGCTGGTTCCCGTGTGACGGCATCCAGCAAGCAATTCGGGCCTTTCGGCAGGATCAGGGCGGCATGAATTTGATTGGTGGATTTTCTGGACTTGGACGTACAATTTAGGGCGCGATTGCCCCCTCCCCCGGCGGGATTTCTTGCCAAACTCCATATAGTCTTCTAATATGGGTAAAGCTACCGGAGAGCAAGGTGGAGGTTGGCAAATGCGACAGAGCGCGGTCAGTTTCAAGGCCAAGGGCTTGAACTTCGAAGGGATAGTTGCCACGCCTGACGACGTTGGAAGCACCGTCCCCGGCATAGTCATCTGTCATCCCCACCCGCTTTTTGGCGGAAACATGGACAACAACGTGGTGTTGGCGCTTTCCTTTTCGCTGGTAGAGCAGGGGTTCGCCACCGTCCGGTTCAATTTCCGTGGCGTGGGCAACAGCGAAGGCGAGCACTCCAAAGGTGAGAACGAATACCAGGAAGTTCTGGCCGCCTTTGATTTGATGAAGGCCTGGAATGGTGTGGACGGCCGCAAGCTCGGCCTCGCCGGCTATTCCTTCGGGACTTCGGTGATTCTGGGCAGTAAGGACGTTCAAAAGAAGGCCAAGTCCATTGCCCTGGTGTCACCCAACATACGCGCCATTTCGGATACGCCCCTGAAGAAGTCCAAGACTCCCACGATGATTATCACTGGCAGCCGTGACAAGCTGGTGGAGGCGGAGAATCTTCAGGAAAACCTGGATGCCTTTGAGCTCTCGCCCAAGTTTGAGGTAGTTAACGGGGCGGACCACTTCTGGGGAGGAATGGAAAACAAGCTGATAGGCCCGGTGGCAGAGTTCTTTGCCGAGAACCTGAAGTAGCCATCCGATGGAGACCCCGGAGAACCGCGAGACAAGTCCTGAAGACTGCCCACACAGTTCAGCCTCGATAGAAGAAACCTTAACCTCCCAGCCGTCTTTCCCTGAGATGCCTGAAGGCAGCGCAGGGGGGGAAGCGGAAGAACCAGTTCAACCCGTGACTGCCGCAGGTTCGGCGGTGGCTTCCGAAGGGCTGTCCCCCAAACCCCAGCCTGAGGCCGAGGCTACTTACCGCAAACGGCCTATATTTCTGGACTTTGACCTGCTGCAACTGGCAGGAATTTTTCTGATCCTGGATCAGCTGACCAAGTTCCTGGTGCGGGCGTACTTGCCCTTTGGCCAATCGTACCCGGCGAGGGGCTTCTTTCGTTTCACCCACGCGGAGAACACCGGGAGCGCCTTCGGAATTCTGCAGGGTTATAACACCCCCCTGATAGCTGTGTCCTTCGTGGGCATTATCGTGCTGGCTTTCATTTACCAGAGCCAGCCCCGCCCCACAAATCTGCTGCGTTTGAGCCTGGGCCTCCAAATAGGAGGCGCAATAGGCAATCTGCTGGACCGATTCCGGCTGGGCGCGGTAACCGACTTCATAGATGTGGGACCCTGGCCCATATTCAACCTGGCCGATGCTTCAATTATTTCGGGGCTGGCCCTTTTGGGGTGGATTCTCCTGTGGCCAGGTGGCAGGGATGCTGCGCCGGCGATGGCCACCGCCGGGGACAGAGATTACTCGCTCAAGCGAAGGGGTCGGTGCGTCCGATGTGGCCGCTTCCATTCGGGACGGCGGAGCGGTTGCCGCGCCGTTGCGCCGCCAGGCATTGGGCGAAGATTGTCCAGGCGGGCAGCCCGAAGGTAATGGGGCGGGATGAGCAGCAGTTTGAAATCCAAAGTCAGGGAACTGGTTGCGGCAGGCGACTCGCCCAGGCTGGACCGGTTTCTTGCGGAACGTGAAAGAGGACTTACGCGGAGCCGTATTCATTCCCTGATAGGCGAGGGTTGGGTGACATTGAATGGCCAGGTGGCGCGCCCAGCACAAAGGGTAAGAACCGGCGACCGGGTTATCCTGACGATTCCCCCCGTACGTGAATCTGACCTGATACCCCAGGACATCCCGCTGCAGGTCATCTACCAGGACTCCGAGATAGTCGTAATAGACAAACCTGCCGGCCTCTCGGTTCACCCAGGCCCCGGGCATCCGGATGGAACGCTGGTGAACGCCCTGCTGGCCCGGTGCCCGGATATACAGGGTGTTGGCGGAGTTCACCGCCCCGGAATAGTGCACCGGCTGGACAAGGATACGTCGGGCCTGATAGTGGTAGCCAAGACGGAAAAGGCGCATCACGATATTTCCGCCCAGATTAAGGGCCGGGAGGTACACAAGGGATACCTGGCTTTGACGGTTGGGGTGCCGCCCCAGGATTCGGGTACGGTGGATGCCCCCATAGCCCGAGATCCCAGGCACCGCCAGCGCATGGCTGTGGTTCTGGGAGGGAGAGAGTCCCGAACCCACTACCGGGTGGTGAAGGAGTTGGACGGCCATGCCCTGCTCTCCCTTGCCCTGGAGACGGGCAGAACCCACCAGATACGGGTACACCTGGCTTACCTGGGATACCCCATTTTTGGCGATGAAGTTTACGGCCGCCGCAGTTCAGCGCTTCCCCGACAGTTCCTGCACGCCAACTCACTTGAGCTTCGCCATCCCCAAACGGGAGAGCATATGTCGTTTCGTTCAGACCTGCCCAGTGACCTGAAAGAGGCGATGGAATCCCTGAACAATACCAGTAATTAATCCCCATCAATTCTCAATACACTGCCACTTTTCGTAATAATTTCTCCGAGTTCCCTATTATCGGTGACAGCGGGGCGTGCTAAAATAGCCCTGCGGCCAGCAATGTGGCGGCGTCCAATTCTGCCCAGAAATTGCCAATAAGAGGAATCAACCAGAATGACCTCCCCGGAAAATGCCGCGACCGATTTTATTCGCACAATTGTGCAGGAAGACCTCAAGTCAAACAAATACGAAGGCAGAGTGGTTACGCGCTTTCCGCCGGAGCCCAATGGCTATCTGCACATTGGCCATGCCAAGTCCATTTGCCTCAATTTTGGGGTGGCTTCCGAGTATTCCGGGGGAGTATGCCACCTGCGGTTTGACGACACAAACCCGTTGCGGGAGGACATCGAGTATATTCACTCCATCCAGGAAGATGTCCGCTGGCTGGGGTTCGACTGGGGACAGCATCTCTACTACGCTTCGGACTACTTTGACGCCCTTTACGACTTTGCCGAGCAGTTGATACTGGACGGAAAGGCCTACGTGGACAGCCTCACAGCCGATGAAATCCGCGAGTACCGAGGCACTCTCACCGAGTCCGGGAGGGAAAGCCCTTATCGGGAACGTTCGGCGGAGGAGAGTCTGGACCTGTTCCGCCGAATGCGGGACGGCGAGTTTGAAGACGGCGCCCACGTGCTGCGGGCGAAGATAGATATGGCTTCGCCCAACCTGAATATGCGGGACCCGACCATTTACCGCATCCGACGGGCGCACCACCACCGGACGGGGGACAAGTGGTGCATCTACCCCATGTATGACTACGCCCACGCGCTGTCCGACTCCATTGAGCACATAACCCATTCGCTGTGTACCCTGGAGTTTGAGGACCACCGCCCCCTGTATGACTGGACACTTGAGGTCCTGGATGTTTACCGGTCCCAGCAGATCGAGTTTGCGCGTCTTAACCTGACCAATACCGTTATGAGCAAGAGGCGCCTGTTGCAGCTGGTGGAGGGGGGATACGTTTCCGGCTGGGATGACCCCAGGATGCCCACCATCAGCGGCCTGCGCCGCAGGGGATACACCCCGGAAGCCATAAAGACCTTTTGCGAGCACGTTGGCATTTCCAAGAGGGACACAGTTGTAAACATGGCCCTGCTGGAACACTGCATTCGGGAAGACCTGAACCAGCACGCGCCCAGGGTTATGGCTGTGCTCAATCCCCTGAAGGTCGTAATAACCAATTACCCGGAGGGCCAGGTCCAGGAGTTTGACGCGGTTAACAACCCGGAAGACCCGGCAATGGGAACCCGCAAGGTGCCCTTCTCCCGGGAGGTTTACATTGAGCGGGACGACTTCCGGGAAGACCCGCCGTCGCGCTTCTTCAGGCTGGCGCCCGGTCGGGAAGTCAGGCTCAGGTATGCGTGCTACATAACCTGCCAGGAAGTAATCAAAGACCCCGAGACGGGGGAAATCGTTGAGCTTCGCTGCACCTATGACCCGGAATCGGTGGGAGGCTCCACGCCGGATGGTCGACGGGTGCGCGGCACCCTGCACTGGGTGTCTGCTCCCCATGCTCGTGAAGCGGAAGTCAGGTTGTATGATTACCTGATGCGGGACACAGACGATGAAGGCGAGGAAGACAGCGGGGATTTTATTGCGCGACTGAACGCGGATTCCCTGCAGGTTCTGTCCGGCTGCCGGGTTGAGCCCTGCCTGGCTGAGGCTGGACCGGGAGACCGGTTCCAGTTTGAGAGGCAAGGTTATTTCTGCGTTGATACCCGGGACTCCAGTCCTGGCGCGCCCGTGTTTAATCGGACGGTGTCGCTCAGGGACTCGTGGGCCAGGATTGAGCAGTCCCAGGGGCAAGGCGGAGCCGGTTAAGCGCAAAAGGGATTCCCTTTTCGCGGTTTGCATTGGAAGAATGGAATCAATTCGATTCCGGGCGCCAATACAGCGTCAACCCAGTGGAAAAGTCAGGGGAGGTAAGATTTGGCCAGTGAAGTCCGCGTCAGGTATGCGCCCAGTCCCACAGGTCTGCCCCACATAGGCAACATTCGGACTGCCATGTTTAACTGGCTTTTTGCCCGCCATCACGGCGGCAAGTTTGTGGTCCGCATAGAGGACACTGACCAGGGGAGGCTGGTGCCCGGGGCCGTGGACGGCATTCTGGACGGGCTGGAGTGGCTGGACATTGACTGGGACGAGGGCCCCCGGGTGGGTGGGGATTTCGGGTCATATTTCCAGTCGGAGAGGCTTCCCCTTTACCATGCCGAGGCTGAACGATTGATCAACCAGGGAGATGCCTACCGCTGCTACTGCACCCGGGAGAGGTTAACTGAACTCAGGCAGGAACAGGAAAGGAACAAGCAGGCCCTGGGCTACGACGGGTATTGCAAACGCCTGGGCGATGGGGAACGGCGTACCCTTGAGGAGGAAGGCGCTCCCTGCGTGGTGCGGTTCTCCATGCCTGATTCCGGCGTTACCAGGCTGCATGACTTAATCCGGGACGACGTGGAATGGCAGAATGAGCTGGTGGATGACTTCGTACTGCTGAAGTCCGACGGATTTCCCACGTACCACCTGGCGGTAGTAACCGACGATCACTACATGCAGATCAGCCACGTGCTTCGGGCTGAAGAGTGGCTTTCCAGCGCTCCCCGCCACCTGCAACTGTATCGTGCCCTGGGCTACACGCCCCCTGAGCACGGGCACCTGCCCATGATTCTGGGCCCGGACCGGGCAAAGCTGTCAAAGCGGCACGGCGCGACTTCAATCCTGGAGTACCGGGACGATGGCTTCCTGCCTGATGCACTGCGTAATTTCATGGTGTTGCTGGGGTGGTCGCTGGACGACAAGACCGAGGTCATGCACATCGAGACCATCCAGCAGCACTTTACGCTGGACCGGGTAGGGAAGCCGGCCGCCATCTTTGACGTGGAAAAACTGTCCTGGATGAACGGCGTTTACATTCGGGAGATGTCGGCGGAGGCCCTGGCAGAGGCAATTATGCCATTCCTTGAGAAGGGCCTGGACCCCAGCCTGTTGCCGGTAGACCGGGACTATTTGCTGAGAATTGTTCCTCTCATCCAGGAGAGGTTGAAGGTGCTGACCGAGGCTCCGGAAATGGTTTCCTACTTCTTTGAGGAACAGCCTGTTTACGACCCGGCAAACCTGGTCCAGCGGGGGATGTCGGACGAAGAGACGGTTGCGGCTTTGGAGAAGGCGTTGCCGGCCCTCGAGGGCTGCGAGTTCCGGACTGAAGCTCTGGAGAATCGATTGAGGGAACTGGGCGAAGAACTGGAACTGACACCGCGCCGATTCTTCGGAACTTTGCGATGGGCGGTGACCGGACGAAACGTTTCTCCACCCTTGTTCGAGACTATGGAAGTCCTTGGCTGGGACCGGGTTATTGCCCGGCTCAATTGGGCCTTAACTCAGTTGTCCGGCTAGCGCCCGACCCCCAGGAACAGTCTCCTTGCGGTCAGGGGATAACCGGTCAGGAAAGAACAGCGCTCCGGCGCTGTTTTTTTCTTTGACCCCTGGCCGGCGGCAAACCCGCTTTACTCGTCATCAATCAACAGCCCGCAATGAGGGCAGACGCGTCCTTCCTGATCCCTCTTCTGTATCTCCGCCAGAAAGCCGGAACCCAGAATTCCGGCCGGCAGTGCAAACATACCGATACCCATTACCGCGATAACGCCGGCCATGAACTTGCCGAGGGGTGTCACGGGCGATACGTCGCCATAGCCAACGGTGGTAAGCGTGATGATGCTCCACCACATTGATTCGGGAATACTGCCAAACGCCTCAGGCTGGGCATGGTGCTCAGCGTAATACATCATCGCCGAAGCCAGTATCAGCATTACCGCCAGCACAAGCACCACAGTCATCAGTTCAAGAGCCTTGCTTTGAAGAACCTTGCCCAGGGTGCGTATCCCCTCAAAATACCGTCCCAGGCGGGCGGCCCAGGCCAGCAATCGCAGGGCCCGCAGGGTCCGCAGATCTTCCATTCCCAGGAATGGCAGATAGAAGGGAGCCAGGGCCAGAAAATCTATTAGCAGAAGTGGGGTAACAGCGAATCTCAGACGCCCGAATACCGGGTGGGCATAACGGGTTTCAGCCGTGCATGACCAGATGCGAAGCACGTATTCGACGGTAAAAATCACCATCGAGACTATTTCCAGGGTGGAGAAGAACCAGGGAACAGCATCGTACACCGCGTCCACGGTTTCCAGGATCTGGGCCGCGGTGTTGACGACAATCAAGGAAATAATAAAGAAATCGAAGGCCTTGTCCCAAAAGGCCCCGGCTTGTCCAACTTCCAGAAGCTGATGGACTTTGTGCTGGATTCTCGAGACGGATGTAATTTCTATCTCCTCAACTGGCGAGACCGGCGGTCAATTGATTGTCCTGACGAGGATAAGGGACAACCTTTTGAGGGTTTGCAAGCAAATGCAATTTTTTTCATTTCTTAAAAAAGTCTAAAATCTGCCTTGACAACCCCATATGGGTGGCCTCTTAACCTGTAACCGTCGGAGAATTGTCACCCTCTGCCGGGGACTCTGCTCCAGGGCCCTACAAGGCAACAACTCAGCCGACATGTATCCAGCAATTAGCGAGTGTCCGTCCATAAGCCAGACAAAGTGTGGCCTTAGGTAGGCCTCTTCACAAAGAAAATTCTTACAGAAGCAGGTTGGGCCAAGTAGGCGAGAGTGAGCCCGATAGCTGACTAAACCCGGTGCTTCTGATCATAAAATGCTCGATACCGTACCCTTGCGACCGTATATGCGCCATTGATGGAGAAATATTAGCGAAATTTATAGATGTGGACATTGCTGGAAGTAAGCGGTTTCGGCGGAATTTGGAAGTGAGGTGGGCTTATGGCATTAACCAGAGCGAACATTCTTTGCGACGGTACCTTCAAAATTGATGGGGGTGCATTGTTTGGCCAACTCGCCAAGACTGTCTGGGAAACAATGGCCTCTACGGACCGAAAGAACCGTGTAACGCTTGGCCTCAACTGCTGGTTGCTCCAGGTTGCAGACGAGTGGATCCTGGTGGATACCGGGGCCGGAACCAATCACGCGGAACATGACCGGGACCACTACGGTCTGGGTCCCAGCCGACTCTTCAAGGAACTGAAGATTGCCGGTCTCACCCCTAAAGACATCAGCAAGGTTGTCCTGACCCATATGAATTTCGAGCATAGCGGCGGTTGCACCCGAATGGACCGCACCGGCGCAATAGTACCAACATTCTCCCGGGCCAAGTACTATGTGCAGCGGGCGTCGTGGGAGGAAGCCCAGGAACCCAGCGAACGAGGCAGATACGCTTACCGGGCCAGCAACTTCATGCCGGTGGCTGACCGGGGACAACTCGAACTGCTGGACGGCGACACAGAAATACTTCCGGGACTCCAGGTAATCCAGTGTGACGGCCCGGCCAGGGGACACCAGCTAATTCTTTTCAACCACGGCGGTGAAAGGCTGGTCATCCTGGGAGACCTGGTACCTACCCCTTTCCATCTTAATTTACCCGTTATTTCAGCTTTTGATTATTCTCCCCAGGACACACTGGAACAAAAACGCGAAATCCTGTCTGACGCTGAGCGGCAGGGTTGGCTGCTGGGCTTCTCCCACGGTCATGATGTGAAGAACGGATACCTGGAGAGGCGCGGCGAAATGGTTTACGTTACCCCGGTAGATATGACGTTTGGCAATCTCAGCTAATTTGCTGGCATATTCCTGACAATCCAAGGCACAATGAACTGGTGGCCCCGGTGATTCACCGGGGCCGCCCGCCTTTGCAATTATTCCGGTTGGCTGCCGGGACAAGGGCAGCCCCGACTATCGCGTAGCGGGAATTGTCACGACGACTTCACCCTTAAGCTCGACGAGTCTGGCCTGGGTAATGGTATGAGGCAAGTCAGATTGACTGTCGAGCGCATCCGTCAGCGGGGTCGAAACCCGGATGTAATTGTCGGTCAGCCCCTTCAGGTTATCGCCCTGCTCTGGGTCGCCGGTCCCCTCCCAGAGCACCGGGCGTGTGGAGCCAAGCTGCCTGGTTCGGAACAGGTCGAAGGAATGCCTGGCAACCTGCAGGGCGCGCCCCACCCTTTCGCGCTTTTCCGGTCCGGTTACGTGGCCTTCCAGATAGACCGCCGAAGTCCCGGGGCGCGTGGAATAGGGAAAGATGTGCATGTCACTGAAAGCCATATCCGCCACAAAAGCCAGGCTTTCCTCGAAGGCCTGCTCACTTTCACCGGGAAACCCCACGATCAGATCTGCGGTTATCCCTGCGTCCGGGATTGCCTGCCGGATAGCTTGCACGGTCCGGGCAAACTGGCTGGTGTCGTATCGGCGACGCATCGCATTGAGGGTTGCGTCGCACCCACTCTGAAGGGGAACATGGAAATGCGGGCACAGCCTGTCATAGTCCAGCCAAAGCCCGAGCAGTTCCTGGTCAATTTCCTGCGGCTGAAGAGATGAAACCCGCAGCCTGGGAACTTCGGTTTCATCCAGAATGCGTTGGATGAGGCCCTTGAGGCTGGAGTCGGGCAGGTCAAAACCATAGGTTCCCAACTGAGTGCCGGTAAGGGTAACTTCCTTGCAACCGTCGTTGAGCCTCTGCTGGACCTGGCGGACTATTTCTGCGGGGGGAATGCTGCGTTCCCTGCCCCTCACCCTGGGAACGATGCAATAGGCGCAAACCTGGTCGCAGCCCTCCTGGATTTTCACCATACCTCGAGTGCGGCCGGGTAGATTCCCAGTGACCTCCTCTTCGGTCAGCAGGCTGTCGGCGTCCTCCGCCGGGTCAGGGTCCAGCCCAAGCCTGGCGCGGTGAGCGGCAACGGCCAGGGACGCCAGGCGGTGTTTGTCCTCATTTCCAACTACCAGGGAGACGGTGGGCATCTGGTGCAGGTCTTCGGCGGCTCGCTGAGGATAGCAACCTGCGGCAACCACTACCGCAGCCGGGTTTGCCCTGCTGGCGGCCCGCAGGGAGCGCCGGGCCTTGGAATCGGCCGTGGAAGTGACAGTGCAGGTATTGAGTACAAAGATATCCGCATCCCTGACGTCGTTTACGAGGATGTAACCCGCCTGACGGAACTGGCGGGCGAGCATGCTGCTGTCAGCCTGGTTCAATTTGCAGCCGTGGGTGTGGATAACCACTTTGCCCGCAACGGCCGCCGGAGCGTCGTTTGCACTCTGGGGCAGGAGGAGTTCCAGGGGAGTTCCAGGTGGTTGGGTGGACATGGGCTATTCTGCGGTTTCCTGCGGTGCCAGGTTATTTTCAACCAAGTCCCACAGCCTCTCCACAGCACCGCTGATGTCGTCCAGGGAACGGAACACACCCTCGACCCGCCGGCGGGACTCCCTGGCCCGTTCCAGTGCAACGCTCAGGTTCCCAAGTTGTTCAAAGGCCTCCCGCACCCGCCTGTCCCGAAGGTCTGAGCCCAGTTGGTGGGCATAAGCTCTGACCGACTGATCGTCTTCGACAGAATCACCCCGACTCAGAGCCGCGCCCTTCACGGCCAGGGTGAGGCTGCCCCACAACATCTCCTCAGAACGGGTCCATCTCCCCGCTCGAAGTTCAGACACGGCATTTTCCAGGAGACGCAGGCTCTGGCTTCGGTAACGGTCTATTCTGGATTGATCGGGGCTGGTAACCATAGTGCTGTGCTCGAGTCCTGTACTGGCTCAGGGTTAGCAGGAAACCATTTTAGCACTGCGACCTTACCCTATCACCGCATCCAACCCGTGGGGCGGGGTCTGGAAGGGGGGACGCAGGTTTGGCATTGGTACTTCTATAACTGCCGGCCTGTTGGCTGCCAGGGCATCGCGGAGGGCGGGACCTAGTTCCCGGCGGTCGCTCAGCTTGATACCGAGGGCCCCGTACACCTCGGCTAACTGGGCAAAGTCGGGATTATGCAGTTCCGTGCCGATGGTCCGGCCGTGGTACCGATTCATCTGGTCTGCCCGGGAGGCGCCGAGCAGGCCATTGTTGAAGACCAGCGTGACGACGTTGATGCCTTCCTGAACCGCGGTGGAAAGCTCGCTGTTGGCATACATGAAGCCGCCGTCTCCGATGGTGGCCACAACCTGCCGGTGGGGATTGCCCACCTTGGCGCCCAGGGCGGTGGGGAAGGCGTAACCCAGGGTGGCAAAGTAGCTGGATGTCAGATAGGACCGGTGTTTCAGGACGGGAAAGGTCAGATGGCCCCAATAGGCGATTTCAGTGGTTCCCGCCACCATGATGGCGTCGTCATCAAGTTCAGCCCTAATGGTTTCGGCCAGTTCCATTTGCAGCGGCGCCAGAGCGCGGAGGTCCTCGGTGGTCTTTTGGCGGATGTCTTCCAACTCATCGTTCTTCCACTGGCTGGCCGATGTGGAGCCACCCAGCTCCGCAAGGAGGTCGTTGATGCCCAGTCTGGCGTCCGCCACCATTCCAACCCGGGGTTGCAGAAGCCGGTCTAATTCCTCAGGGTCGGCATCAATGCGGATAACGGTTTGATCCGGGCGGAGGGACCAGGGGGTTCGGGGGTTAAGGTTCATCCTGGAGCCTATGGCCAGGATTACGTCGGACTGAGGCAGGGTATGGTACGCGGGGCCGTGCCCGTAGTAGAAAGTGCCCACGGATAATGGATGATTTTCCGGGATGGAGCCCTTGCCTTCCGGTGTGGTGATTACCGGTGCGTTAAGCGCTTCCGCCAACTGGGCCAGTTCCGTGGTTACGTCCGCCTCCCGGCAGCCCCCACCGGCCCAGATGAGGGGCCGTTCGGCTTTGGCCAGCAATTCTGCTGCCTCCTTCACTTTTGCGGGGTCAGGCGACTGCTTAACTGTTCCCTCTCGTTCCAGCAATTCTATATCTGACGTTGCCGGCAGGATGTCGAAAGGTACCTCAATCTCCGCAGGCCTGGGGCGGCCGTCAAGTACCTGCTGCATGGCCATGTGAACCATGTTAGGAATCTCCTCGGGCCGAGTGGTGCGGGCATTCCACTTGGTAATTGGCTTGAAAACGTCCAACTGGTCGTTGATCTCGTGCAAGGCTCCCCGGTTCTGGCCCAGGCTTGCGCTGTCTATTTGACCGGAAACCAGCAATACAGGGGAGGACGAAGCATAGGCGGTGCCCACGGCCGCCGCGGCATTCAGCGCTCCGGGACCGGGAACAACCAGCGCCACGCCTACCCGACCGGTAGTGCGGGCGTAACCATCCGCCATGTAGCCGGCCGTCTGCTCGTGGCGCACCGTGATAAGCCGGATGCCGGGTTGTTCGTAAAGGGCGTCAAATGCCTCCATGATCTGGACGCCCGGCAGGGCAAAGACTACTTCTACGCCCTCCCTGGCCAGAGACTGTATCAATGCCTGGGCGCCCGTCATTGTTGCCATTGCTCACCTCGGTCTGGTCTAAGTGTATTTGGGGCTATGATGATGAGTTAAAGCTGCGCATGTCAATGGTGGAAGGTCAACCCGGCGGGGCAGTCGTATCGCAGGATGTAAATGCAATCGTGAGAATTAAGAAACTATTCTTCGCGCAATTTGACCTCATCTGACCTCATTTTGTACTTGGGAGCTATATCTCTGGATTGGGGAATGCCCCTGGTTCAGGAAGTCCGTGCAGTCATCCCAATGTGGTTTTGCCCTGGAAAATCCCATTGTTCTGTCCAGGCAATTTCTTTCTGTGCTCCTACCAGTTTATTTCATGGCAGGTGGGGCTCAAGCAGTATGAGCAGGGAATGATGTCGGCGGGCAGGAATTGGGTGTGGCAATGGGGCTAAGCTGAAGCCAGGGTGAAAGCTACACCGAGGATACCTAGACTTGCAGTAGTAGCGGCCCAGATTTTCCCCGAATCGCAGGGGCGCACGGCCGTGCGCCCCTACCCGGGGCCATACCAAATTGGGCTTAAGCGTCATGCCTTCATAGAGGGCATGCCATAGTCGATATAACGGAAATGAACTTTCCACTTTGGCTTAGGACTATTTGCGGGTGAAAGTGCATTAGTCCTGTTCAACAGGGGCTGTTGAGCTTGGCGCAGCGGGTTGTTGGCAGGGTGTACGCATACCGCCTCAAGGGTGTTTGTGGTATAACATTGGGTGTTTTAATGTCCGCCAGTTTCAAGCGAAGAGGATAGCTGGAATGAAATACGACGTGATAATAGTTGGGGCCGGTGCGGCCGGCTGCGTGCTGGCTGCCCGACT
This sequence comes from SAR202 cluster bacterium bin22, assembly GCA_002238505.1. Classification (GTDB taxonomy): domain Bacteria; phylum Chloroflexota; class Dehalococcoidia; order Lucifugimonadales; family UBA3495; genus Bin22. Next base: position 490,130 of record MPMM01000001.1, read on the forward strand.
GTCCGAAGATCCGGAGCGTTCAGTGCTGCTCCTGGAAGCCGGGCCGGATTACCCAGATTTCGACCAACTGCCGGTGGACCTGAAGGAAGGCAACAACATGTGGCGGTCGGCTTACGGCCCCCATAACTGGGGTTATACGGCTACCGGGACGCCGCTTCAGACTGAACAGGTGCAAATCCCCCGCGGCCGGGCTATTGGCGGCTCAACGTCGATAAATGGCCAGGTGCTGTTTCGGGGAGTGCCGGGCGACTACGATAACTGGGCGGCATGGGGAAATGACGAGTGGGACTACCTGAGGGTATTGCCCTATTTCCGCAAGCTGGAGACGGACCTGGACTTCCCGGGCGACGACTTCCACGGCAGCAACGGTCCCATACCGGTGCGGCGGTACAAGCGGGATGAATGGCTTCCCCATGCTACCGCCTTTTATGACGCATGTGTCGACCTGGGCTTCCGACAGGACCCGGACCAGAACCACCCCGACTCCGGCGGTATCGCGGCGCGCCCCCTTAATAACATTGACGGCGTGCGCATGAGTACCGCCATAACCTACTTGAACCCGGTCAGAAACCGGCTGAACCTGACAGTTCGCGGCAACGTCACCGTGCGCCGGGTGATTTTTGATGGCAAGCGGGCAGTGGGTATTGAGGCGGAAAGCGGCGGCGAAGCTTTTGTGCTGGACGGCGAGCAGATCATTGTTAGCAGCGGCGCAATAGCATCTCCCCAAGTGCTGCTACTGTCGGGAGTTGGGCCGGCGGACCACCTGCAGGAAATGGGAATTGAGGTGGTGCATGAGCTTCTTGGGGTGGGCGATAATCTGCGCGATCATCCCTCATGCTTCACCCTGTTCAAGGGTACAGGGGATCCACCCGAAGAACTGGCGCCCAGCATCCAGGTTGGGCTGCGTTTCAGCCTGGAAGATTCCCCCACCGTTGGAGACATTCAGCTGGCGCCCATATTGATGAACAGCGAGCACCGGCCAGCCAATGTGGTGATTGAGGAAGATGGATTTCACTTTGGCTTCAGCGCCGCCATCCAGAACGCGGTAAGCGCCGGACGACTGAGGCTGGCATCCACTGACCCCAAAGACCAGCCGGAGTTGAATTACGATTATCTTTCCAGTCCCTATGACCGGGCGCGCATGCGGGGAGCTATCCGAACTGGTCTCCGTATCGCTGACCACCCGTTGTTCAAGGACGTTATAGTGGAGCGGTTGAATCCAGCCGATGCTGACCTGGAGTCGGACGAGGCACTGGACAACTGGATGCTGCGCAACGTGGGTACTCAGCACCACTCGTCGGGCACCTGCAAGATGGGCCCCGCCGATGATCCGATGGCCGTGGTTGACCAGTATTGCCGGGTGCATGGTATGGAGGGACTCCGGGTGGTAGATGCGTCGGTGATGCCCGACGTAATTCGGGCCAACACCAACGCCACTACCATAATGATTGGAGAGAGAGTGGCCGATTGGATAAGGGAAGGAAAGTAGGCTGAACAGCATTGCTTCTCCCATCCTGAAGGCCAGGCAGCCTGAAGGTCAGACAGAATTAGCAGGACGGTAAATCGAGAATGACAGCCAGTAACCCAAACGTAAGAATTGAACGGGACTCCATGGGCCAGATGGAGGTGCCGGCGGATGCTCTTTATGGAGCTTCCACCATGCGGGCAGTGTTGAACTTTCCCATCAGCGATTTGAGATTCCCCAGGACCTTCATACGGGCATTGGGATTGGTCAAGCAGTCAGCCGCCAAGACCAACATGTCCCTGGGAGTGCTTGACGAAACCATCGGGAACGCCATCATCGAAGCAGCCCAGGAAGTGATCGACGGCAAGCTGGACAGCCACTTCGTGCTGGATGTGTTTCAGACAGGATCGGGCACCTCTACCAACACCAATGCCAACGAAGTCATCGCCAACCGGGCTTCGCAAATTCTGGGAGGAGACCTGGGTTCGCGGATTGTTCATCCCAACGACAACGTCAACCTGGGGCAATCGTCAAACGACGTAATTCCCACAACGATTCACTTGGCAGCCTTGATTGCCATCAAGGAAGACCTCATTCCTGGCCTAGAGTTTTTGCGGGACGAGCTTCAGCAGAAGTCCGACGAGTTCTGGCCGGTTATCAAAACGGGGCGTACTCATCTTCAGGATGCTACGCCGGTTCGGCTGGGCCAGGAGTTTCTGGGCTATGCCGGCCAGGCTGAGAATGGTATTCGCCGATTACAGCGGGCGCAGGAGGCGCTGGCAGAGGTGGCCCTGGGCGGGACGGCTGTAGGGACCGGCGTCAATACGCATCCCGAGTTTTCGGGCCGCACCTGTCGGACGATTTCCGAAGTTGCCGGGGTCAACGTGAGGGAAACTGAGAACCACTTCCAGGCCCAGGCCACACTGGACGGCATTGTTGAGGCCAGCGGGGAGCTTCGTACCATTGCCATCAGCCTCCACAAGATTGCCAATGACATCCGCTTCATAGCCTGCGGCCCCCGCGCCGGACTGGGTGAGATAACGGTTCCGGAAGTGCAACCAGGAAGTTCAATAATGCCTGGCAAGGTCAACCCGGTGATATCGGAGTCGGTGATTCAGGTAGCAGCCCACGTGGTGGGCAACGATGCTGCGGTAACCCTGGCCGGCCAGGGCGGCTACTTCGAACTCAACACAATGATGCCGGTGGCAGCCTACAATCTTTTGCAGTCCATCTCCCTACTGGCGTCCTCGGCAAACAATTTCGCTGAGCAGTGTGTCAAAGGCATTGAGGCCACCGATGTGGGTCCGGCCATGGTGGAAAAGGGCTTGATGCTGGGCACGGCCCTGGCGCCGGCCATTGGCTACGATGCTGCCGCGGCAATTGCCAAGGAAGCGTCCTATACCGGGCAGACCATACGCGAGGTGGCCATGCTTCGCACCGAAATTACCGAAGACCAGCTTGACGAACTGCTCAATCCGGAAGATATGACCAAACCCAGCCTCGAGGTCAGGGGTGGTGGTGGCTAGGGGAGCCACGACACGCTATCGTCCGATTAAGCCACAGCGATAACCGGAACCCAGGTAGTCCTTTGCAGTTAGATCCCGGAGGGCCCAAATTCAGAACTTAGGAGAAGGAATATGGCACTGGTAAGATGCGTAACAGAAATGGGAATGGGCGTTGACGTACACGGCTTGGACTACACCAATGCGGCCAAGCGGGCCGTTTTTGATGCGCTGCACCACAGCAGCCTGGGTTTTCAGCGGCTTCTGGGCAAAACCGCCGACGATATGCGGGTAGATGTGACCATCGGCGTCCCTGAGCCCGGGGCGGTGGATGGCGACGCCGTTGTAGCCACTTTGCCTCACGGGACCGGTTATATAAACGTAGTGCAAGGTGGGCTTCAGGTTCTGAATGACGAGGGGACTGACGGTACCCTGATAGCCAACGCGATAGTCATTGTCAGTTTCGACGACGGCAATTAGAGGACTGCGATTAGGGTTAGAAGGGGTCGGCGGGATTCGTCGCCCGGGTAATCCGTAAGCACAAGCTAGCGGCGCGCCAATCAGATGAGACACGAGAAAGGGCCCCGGCAACGAGCCGGGGCCCTTAAGTTTTTCCTCTTTGACTACGGAATTCGGTCTATTATTCGCCTTCGGGAGCCCGGGTGCCAAACACCTTTTGTCCCTTGACGAAGATGCACCTGCGAATGTTGTTTTCCAGTTCGGTGGGGTCTTCCACCGCGGGATATCGCTCGCGGGCTGCAGGGGTGCGCAAGTATTCATATACCTTACCCAGCACCTCGTCCTCGGAGTCACCCGTGATGATCGTCTTGTCCCGCGAGTCGGACAGGAAATTACTTGGCCTCACGTAGTAAACGTCTGGCATAATACCTCCTCCATTATCACCAGTGATTTCGGCCCCTATGCCGAACTATTATATGCGGTAGGAAATCTATACACTAATGCGAGCCGCCTTGTCAATGCTGGGCGACAGCTAAAGCCGGTAATAAGGCTATTTCCCCTCTGAGGGCGCGCCCCATCCTCCGCCCCCTGGCGTGCGAATGCTGAGGATATCGCCGGCCTCCACGTCCAGGGTCTCCTTACCTGCCAGATGGACCTCTTCGTAGCCTCCCTTTAACAGCACGTTTTCTCCCGATTCACCGTGATGGCCGCCATGGAACCCCGGCGGGTGAAACTTCCGTCGTTCCGACAGGATTGTGACCCTGGCGGGACTAAGAAACTCCACATCCCTGACCAGACCGTCGCCGCCCTTGTGGAGCCCGTCACCGCCGGAGCCTCGCCGCAGGGCGTAGCGCTTGAGGCGCAGGGGAAAGGCGAATTCCAGGGCCTCGACTGGCGTATTCATGGTGTTGGTCATGTGGGTATGAATTCCGGAAATGCCGTCCTTGGTGGGGCGGCCGCCCATGCCGCCGCCAATGGTCTCGTAATAGACGAATGGCCGGTCACGGTCGAGGTCGTGCCCCCCTATAAGCAGATTGTTCATGGTTCCCTGGCTGGCGGCGGGAATCAGTTCCGGAAGGGCCTGGGCCATTGCCGTGAGCAGAACGTCGGTAATGCGCTGGGAAGTTTCCACGTTGCCGCCGGCCACGCCCCGCTGGGGCTCGGGGTTGACCAGAGTGCCCCTGGGAGTGATTACCTCCACCGGCCTCAGGCAGCCCTGATTGGCCGGAGCATCATCACCCACGACGCACCGCACCATGTAGAGGCTGGCCGACATGGTTACCGCCTGGGGCGCATTAATGCAGCCGGGACGCTGGGGTGAGGTTCCGGTGAAATCAATTTTCATGGAGTCGCCGGCGACGGTGATGGCAACGGCGATAGGAACGGGTTCTTCGGTCAGGCCGTCGTCGTCCATGTAGTCCAATACCCGGTAGGTGCCGTCAGGAATCTGGCTGATGGCGCTGCGGGTCACCCGCTCCGAGTAGTCGAGCAGCGCGTCCATGTGCTCGCGGGTTTCAGTGACGCCGTACCGTTCCACCACTTCCTGCAGTCGTTTCTCACCTACTCGAATTGATGCAATCTGGGCCGCCAGGTCGCCGCGCCGTTCTTCGGGGGTACGGGAGTTGCGGCAAATCAGTTGCACCACTTCCTGGTTGAGCCGGCCCCGGCGGGCCAGCTTGATTGGTGGGAGGATCAGGCCCTCCTGGTAAAGCTCGGTGGACAGAGGGAGGGACCCAGGAGTCATCCCACCTACGTCGGCGTGGTGACCACGGTTCGATACGAAGCCGACAAGTTCATTCTCGCCATCCCGAGTCACGAATACAGGAGCTACCAGGGTAATGTCCGGCAGGTGAGTGCCGCCCAGATAGGGGTCATTAAGGATAACCATGTCGCCGGGCCGCAACGAATTGGGGAAGGTATCCAGCGCTGCCTGAACCGAGGCCGGCATGGCGCCAAGGTGAACGGGTTGATGCGCTGCCTGGGCCACCATCTGACCTGGGGGGTCAAATATGGCGCAGGAAAAGTCGCGCCGTTCCTTAATGTTGGGGGAATAAGCGGTCCTGAGGAGCGCCACGCCCATTTCCTCGGAAACCGAGATGAACATATTCTTGAAGACTTCAAGGCTGATTGCATCAACAGGCATAGTTCACACTCCGGGTTTCCTCTTAGGGTAGGGCTTGAAAGACCAGCAGGCCAACAGGTCTGAAATGATGACTGCTAATTCTGTATCGTCATGCCGGCCTTGAGCCAGAATCCAGGCAGGTTGCGAAAGGTCAACTGCATATTACAAGAGGGCCACTGGATTCCGGCTATCGCCGGACAGACGGTTAAACCCCCAACCATCATTACTATGCTGTTGAGCTACTGGAGACTGGCCACAAAGTCGGTTCCGGAAGCCATCCCGTAAGGTTCTACCAGTGCATAGTACTCTTTTGCCATGATGTCCCGCATCATGTCTTCGGGCAACTGGGAGAAGGGGCCGTTGGGATCAATCTGCGTGCGGTGGCAATTAAGGGAAGCTATCTTGGTGTCAACGTAGTGGCCGATGTCCAGCACAGTTGTTACTTCCTCGTCGGGCGTTCCGACCAGATCGATGTCCTGGCTGGCGAAGGGCGGCGTTATCTCCATTTCTAACATGGTACGCCACATGCGCTGGAAATTGCTGCGGGGGAAGCAAACGTAGTAGAGGTACTCGGGTGGCCATACGGTATCGGCCTGGCCTTGTTGCTTGCCTGCATCTTCGCTGCTTCCTACCAATTTAAAGGCCTCGGTGGTGTGACGGCACATGGCTCGATGGTCGGGATGACCGTAACCGCCTGAAGGGTCGTGGGTGATGACCACCTGCGGGCGGATTTCCTTCATGATGTCCACCAGCGCCTGAATTACTGCCCTGGAATCCGCCTGGTGGAGACAATTGGGATTTTCGTTGTCATCGGTGCCGGCCATGCCCGAGTCGCGGTAATTAAGGAACCGGACGTCGCTGACGCCGGTAACGTCCATGGCATTGCGCAATTCCTGCTGGCGTACCTGGGCAAGGGTCTCCTGGGTTGCCAGGGACGGGTCGCTGATTTCGCCCACGTCTCCATTGGTTCCGCAAACCAGGGTAACTGCAGCGCCCCGGGCGACCAACATGGCCAACGTGCCGCCAGAGCCAAATCCCTCATCGTCAGGGTGAGCAAATGCGGCGAGAAGCCGCAGGCCAGTTAAGTCCTGGTCAAGCGAAGGCATGGAATTATTCTCCAGAGGTTAGAGATTGGTAGAAGGTGTGGTTATTGCTGTGGTTCAAGGATCAGGTTTCCGAATGAATCCACCGTGCCGTTCCAGCCGGGAGGCACCACGATAGTTGTGTCCAGTTGCAACAGAAGAGCCGGACCGCTAATCCGGTTTCCCGGCTGCAGCAGGTCACGGTCGTAAAGGGTAGTGGGGAGCGCCCCCTGTTTGAACACCACCGGTTCCTCGCCAATGCGGGCCTGGGCGGCATCGTCATGGCCTACTTCCCTTACCTGGATTGATGGCTTTTCCACCGCCAGTTCCAGTTTAAGGCGCAGGTTGACGATTTCCACGGCCTCGTTTCGGTTGGCATACCCGAAGCGTTGCAGATGGGCCCGGTAAAAGCTGTTGGAAATGGCACGCTGCAGGTCGGTGCGCCGGGTGGCGGAAGGATAGTCGATGGTCAATTCGAAAGACTGACCGACGTACCGCGCGTCCACGTAACGTCGGGATGTCATCTGGTCTCCCGGCAGGCCCTCAGACCGCAATTCGGACCGAGCCTGGTTTTCCATGCCGTGGAATTCTTCGTCCAGTCGAACCTGGTTGACGTCCTCTCCCCGCAACATGACGGTCCTGGAGTAGTCCTTTACGATGTCGGCAATGGCGACTCCCAGGGCTGAGAGAATTCCCGGGTGGGTAGGAATCAGCACCCTGGGAATTCCCAACTCCTGGGCAAGTTCGCAGCTGTGCATGGGGCCGGCGCCGCCGAAGGGGACCAGGGTAAAGAGGCGCGGGTCATAACCCCTTTCCAGGGAAATGGTCCGGATGGCCCGTTCCATGTTGGCATTTACCACGCGAATAATGCCCATGGCGGTTTCTTCCGTCGTGGCGCCCACTTCCAGCGCCAGTTCTTCAATCAGCCGCACTGAGCGCTCACGGTCCAGGGTCAACCTGCCTCCCAGAAACTGGGCGGGACGCAGCCGACCCAGGGCCAGGTTAGCGTCTGTCACGGTGATTCGGTAGCCCCGTCCGTAGCAAGCTGGTCCTGGGTCGGCGCCGGCCGACTCGGGTCCCACCACCAGGGCGCCTCCGGTGTCAACGCGTGCAATGGAACCACCGCCAGCCCCCACGGTATGGATTTCGATCATGGGCACGCTGATGGGGTAACCTCCGAGAGTGGCGGAAGTGGTTTCCTTGATTCTGCCGGGGCAAAGGGAAACGTCGGTGGAGGTGCCACCCATATCGAGGGTAATAATGTCGGGGTGACCTGCCTGCTGGCCAGTATAGAAAGCCCCAACCACGCCCCCGGCGGGACCGCTAAGGATGGTACGAACGGGTTGCTCCGCAGCCATTCGGGCCGTAATGCTCCCCCCGGAGGACTGCATAATGCGCAGGCCGCTGCCCAGGGACTGCTCCAGTTCGCCCAAGTACCGGGCCATCACCGGACCCACGTAGGAGTTGACAACCACGGTGCTGGTGCGTTCGTATTCGCGAAACTCGGGAATTACTTGGGAGGAGATGGAAATGAAGGGAGGGCTGGGGAGTTGCCGCAAGGCCGCAAGGAGTTTCTCTTCGTGCAGTGAATTCAGGAAGGAAAAAAGGAAAGATACGGCGACCCCGTCCACACCGGCTTCCTGGATCAACGTCAAGAGGGTTGCAATGGCGTCATCCTGGAGGTCTTCCAGAATTTCCCCGGAATAGTCCACTCGCTCGGGCAGACCGAACCGCAATTCCCATGGCGCCAGGGCAGGGGCGCGGTCCAGGTTAAGGTCGTAGAGGTCTGAGCGGCTCTGGCGTCCGATTTCCAGCACGTCCTCAAAGCCCAGGGTAGTCACCAGGGCTGTTCTGCCGCCCTTGCCTTCCAGGAGAGCATTGGTAGCAACGGTGGAGCCGTGAACGTAGTCAGCCGGACCCACATCGATTTCAGCGATGCCCTGGCGTACGCCCTGGGAGGGATCGGCAGGGGTGGATGGGAGCTTGTGTACGGAAAGGACGCCATCCTTGAGGATGGCTATGTCGGTGAAGGTACCGCCGACATCGATGCCAACTATGGTCTGAGTCATCAGCTTAGCAGGAGGGAGGTGTCAGAATTCATTGGGCAGGCAAGGCATTTCTGATCCATTAGAAAGAATTGCGCTACGGAGGGGCATGGCCTCAGCAGTGACATGAGCGATGTGAAGCCGGTCGAGAAAGCCTAGTCTTCAAGGGCAATTCTCAAGCGCTTGTTGATCTTTCCCTTGCTCTCGTGACCTACAACTTTAATGGCGCCCACCTCGAAAGTGTTGGCCACATGGGTGCCGCCGTCGGCCTGAAGGTCCAGTCCGTTTATATCAATTGTACGAACTTCTTGAATGTTTGCGGGGAGCAGGTTGATTTTGGTGCGAATCAGGTCCGGGGTTTCTTCTGCCTCGGCACGGCTGAGAACGTTGACGTGGATGGGGCGGGCCGCCGCCACCTCGGCGTTAACCTTTGCTTCCACTTCGCTGGCGAACTCGGCGGTCATCTGTTCCAGCTCAAAGTCCATGCGCGCCTCGCCAGGTCGCATGTCTCCTCCGGTGACCTTGGCGCCGTAATCTCTCCAGACAACGCCGCACAGTATGTGCAGAGCAGAGTGGGTTCGCATCAAGCGGTAGCGAGTTTCCCAGTCGATACTTCCCGTGACATGGGCACCCACTTCCGGAACCGGCCCGTCTATCTGGTGGACGATTTTACCCTCTACTCTCCCTACTTTCTTTACGTTATAGGTCTGGGAGCCCGAGTCCAGGGACCCGGTGTCGCAGGGCTGGCCACCGCCACCGGTATAGAAAGCCGTGCGGTCCAGCACTACGCCGCCTTCGACAACTTCGACCACAGTTGCCGAGAATTCCTTGACATAAGCATCTGCCTGGGCCAGCAATTCGGTCATAGGTCAGTTCCTGTCGTATGGAGTCGGAAACACCGAGGTATTATAGCAGACCTCGAATGGGGCGCATCCGAGACGGGGCAGCGAGACAGGGTGAATGCCACTACGCCTATCGGGGACTTTTAGAAGGACTGTCTCATGACCAATTAGTCAATTTCCGGGGATGATGACAATTGTCTTTTGCATTGGCGCAGTTTATGGCATAAAATTCCTTGCATTCAAAATCAAAATTTGCGCATTCCTTGCGCATTTTCAGGTGACCCTTAAATGAAACTCTCGTGCCTGCAAGAAAACCTCAGTCGTGGCCTGTCAATAGTAGGCAGGGCCGTGGCCAGCCGGGCGACACTGCCCATTACTCAAAATGTCCTGCTCGAAACTGACCGCTCGATGTTGAAACTGTCGGCGACCAATCTGGAAATTGCGATGACGACCTGGATTGGGGCCATGATCGAGGAAGAGGGCTCCATTACCCTGCCGGCACGTCTGCTCACTGAGTTCGTCAATTCCCTGCCCAGCGACCGAATTGACCTGGAACTGGAAGCGGGTAGCGGTGTGATGCAGCTGGTATGCGGCCGGGCTGAGGCTCAGATTCACGGCGCCAGCGCCGACGACTTTCCCCCGATCCCCCAGGTGGAGGAAGGAGTTTCGGCCAGCATAGGCTCCCAGGACCTGAAAACCGCGATTTCCCGGGTAGTATTCGCCGCCGCCACCGAGGAGTCCCGCCCGGTTTTGACCGGGGTGGAGGCCAAGCTGTCAGGAGACCGTTTCACCCTGGCGGCCGCGGACGGTTTCAGGCTGGCCGTGCAGCACGGAACCCTGGCCGCGCCAGTGGCAGAGGAAATCGGCGTAATAGTTCCCGCGAGAACTCTGAATGAACTGAGTCGCCTCCTGGGAGAACAGGACGACCCGGTAGAAATAATGATGGTACCGGCTCGCGGGCAGGTGTTATTCAAGGTGGCGGGCGTTGAAGTTGTCTCCCAGTTGCTGCAGGGAACCTTCCCCAACTATGACCAGTTGATTCCCCAGAATTACGATACGCGCAGCGTTTTTGATCTGCAGAAGTTACTGCGCGCAACTCGCACTGCGGCAATCTTCGCCAGGGATGGCAGCAACATTATCCGGCTGCAGATGACTCCGCCTGAGGAAGAAGGCGTTGCTGGGAAGGCGGTAGTATCCGCCCGTTCTGAAGAGGTGGGTCAGAACCAGGGAGAGGTGGACACAGAGGCCATCGAAGGCGGGGAATCCAGGATTGCTTTCAACAGCAAATATCTGCAGGACGTGCTGACGGTACTGGACCGGGGTCAGGTTGCCCTGGAAACAACCACATCTTCAAGTCCGGGAGTTTTCAAGCCAATAGGGTCAGAAGACTATGTCCATGTGGTAATGCCCATGTTTGTTCAGTGGTAACAACTACTGTGTCCAGCAACGGATAATGGTAGATAAGGTCAAAGCTGTAGGGGGCGAACCTAGCGTTCGCCCCCTACTCTATGCAGCGTGTTCCATGCCACGTGCCTCCGCAGCCAGATGGACTGACGTTAATGCATGAAGGTTGCTTGCCGCATTTCAGATGCTGAAACAGTCAGGTAGGGAATCAGTTCCCGTACATCCGGCAACTCTTCCAGGTTATTTACCATTTCAATTACTGTACCGGTCCTGCGAGGGCCCAGCACCGGTTCAAGGAGCAGTTTCACCTTGGAATTTACGTCCTCGGTGGACATGGGATTCTCCTTGGTGCCATATGCGTGGGGAGTGAAATGCTCTACAGTCGAACCGTCCTTGAGGCTGGCGATTACCTTGCCGCTTCGGGGAGCGGAGGGGTCCATTAACTCCTCATCCGGAATCAAGGAAACTCGCTCCTTTATCGACAGGGTTGCAGGGTCCGACATTCGCTCGTAATCGTGGGTGGACAGGAAAGTTACCGCTCCGTCCATCAGGGCAACAGCCACCATGTGCTGGCAGTTAACGTCGGGCATTGAACGATTGTTGACCACGCCTGCGCCGTCCCTGGGAAGCCTGACAGTAATGGTGTCCACATTGTCGGTGGTAAGACCGTGCTGCCTCTGCAGGGCGAAGAAGGCGTCCAGCGCTGCCTGAATGGGGTACCCTACTGAATAGGGTTTTATGGCCGTTTCGGTAATGAAGAACCTGGCGCCCAGGCCATTCACCATTTCGTCAGGGCGGGGGTCCAGGGACAATGCCTGCAGGACATTGTGCTCTCCCTCCAGGACGTCCCAGACACCGGTCAGCCCGGCTTCTGCCATTGTGGCGGCGGTGACCCCATTGCGGGCGCCCATTCCCGCGAAGTCAAAGGCTTTTTCCACGTGTTCGGCATCCCGTACCCAGCTCCAGACGCCGGAGACCTGCTGGGCGGCATAGGAGATGGCATAGCGCATGCCGGCCTCGTCCAGCCTGGCCATGGAGGCAGCGCTTCCCACGCTGCCCATGGTAGAACTGGTGCCTTCGGCGCTGCGGTGCCCGCCTCTGACGGCGTCCGGGTCCAGGGCAAGCAGGAAGCGGCAGCAGAGGTCGTAGCCCAACGCCACTCCCCTTAGCAGTTCCTCCCCGGAACTGCCCGTCCTTTCGGCCATAGCCAGCGCTGCCGGTACCACGGAGCATCCGGGATGGGACTTGGTTACGGGTTCGAAGTCGTCCGTCTCATCGGCGTGGCCAAACATTCCGTTTGCGAGGGCTGCGTTTACCGCCGAAGTCTTTATGTCGGTGGCCAGCACCGACGACTCCGGGGAGCCGCCCTGCAGCCGGATATAGTTGATGGCCATTTCGCCGGGCTTGAGGCGCGCACCTGAAATAACTGCGCCCAGGGTGTCCAGAATCCGGTGCTTTCCGGCCACAGCCACTTCGGGTGGTAGCGGTCGGTCCCTGGCTTCGGCCATATAGCGTGCGAGTTGCCCGGTTATGTCTACGTTTGTCACTGGTTAAGTCTCTCCAGGAAGTTACTCACCGTATTTTTCGGTGGCTTATGCGTCGATTAGGAATTGAGCGGTTGATATCTGTAATGAGCAGTAGCGAGGAGTCATAAAACAAGCGGGAAGATAACTGAAAGTCACCCCGGCAACCACTAAAGCTGCCGGGGTGAAGCATGGAAAAAGCATTTACCTAAGTCGTTCTAATTGCGCGTGCGAACGTGAAAATAGAGACCCAACCCCGTGGAAACCACGATGGCCGCTACGGCGGCGCCGAAGTGCGTCATGTTTACCCGTGTGTCACGGGCGCCCATGAAGGAAGCGTCAGTAAAAATTTCCCAGTAAAGGTTGCCAATAGCGCTACCCAATATTCCAGCCAGTATTATCGCGGCGGCAGTCGCCAATACCACGTACCAGCGAAGATTCAGGTTAATCCATCCCATGTATGCGCCGAGGCCCGCGCCCAGTCCAATGCCCGCAATGTAGATGGACAGATGGACATTGGCAGCCCATGGATATCCAACCATTGCATTAAAGGTAAGCCCAGCCCAGCCTCCCACGATGCCCAGCATCATGCCAACGAAGAACCCCGCTATGATTCTTGCTGCAGGCACGACGTAGCCATAGATTCCGCCTTCCAATGCCAAATTCATTCTTTGCACCTTCGACCATTAAGAAAACTGATTCCCATTGTGATAGAAACCTTGGTTTTGTGCCTTGGCGTAGCCACGCCAGTGGCCTACATTCCCTTTTTGTCAACCTGCTTTAAGGGAGGATCTTCTTCCCAGCTTGAATCACTATGTATATGGTACTAGGAAATCCAAGATTATCAATGTTTCAAGGTTCCGGAAGTCTCTCAGTCAGCGTTAACGAGTAACCTGGGAACCTGTAGCAGGCTGGAGACTTTCGAGGATGGAGCAATAGCATTTACCATTCAAAACATGAAGCCTAACGTGCATATTATATAGCATAATTTTGCCAATAAGTAGTAATTGTTACGATATTCGCCACCAAAGGTGGGTGAAATTTGTAACGTATTGACAAAAGAGAGGCAGGACTGTATAAGGTTCTCGGACAACTTCCCTGCCTGATTCAGGTTTGGGGATAGTTGCCATTTTTTGATTGCCCGGAAGGCTGGTAGTTCTTGTCCGTATTTTGTCCTCCGGAAGCCTAAATCTAAATCAGGCTCCCGCGAATCTGATCCCAAAATGCAGGAGGTTTTCCAGGATGAAGTTTTCCAAGGTTATTCCCTGGCGAAGGTATTCGCTGACATTCTTGATATTTGCTGCTCTTTTCGCTGTTGCTTGTGGAGCTTCAGAGGCCCCCGCGCCGGCGCAAGAGCCTGCCAGTGAGCCTGCTGCACCGGCTGCCGCTTCCCAAGAGCCTGCGGCTGCGGCAGAGGAACCAGCTGAAACTGCGTCCCAAGCCGTGCCGACTGACGCGCGGGCACTGACGGAAACCCGGCAGTTTGAATCCACTCCCACCCCGGAGCCCGGAGCATCTGCTGCCACGGCGACGCCGGTCCCGACCCCCACTCCTGGCACCGCTTTCTCTGCGAAGGACACCATTTATCTGGTAACTCAGGAAGAACCTACTTCCCTGGGTACTTTCAGTGACGGCTGCAGCGGAAACGTTCCATCCATGATTTGCGAAGAAATTGCTACCGACCCGTTCACCTGGATCGACAGCACCAACTTTGAAGTGGTGCCCCTGAGCGGTGTGGACAGCTGGTCCCAGGTTGACCCCGACCGGTGGCGGTTCAACCTTCGCGAGGGCGTTGAATTCCACAACGGTGAGCCGTGGAATGCCGAGGCCGTGGCCTGGAACCTGGATCAGAATGGTCGCCCCGACATTGGTGGTGGTTTCAGTTTCCACCAGACGATTTTCGGTGAAGTTGTGGACGATATGACGGTGGACGTGGTTTGCGAAAAGGTCTGCCCCATCTTCCCCCGTACCGCCATCTTCACGGTGTTCCAGGCTCCTGAGTGGTATCAGAATGCCAGTGAAGACGACCGGGAACGCACCACCATCGGGATAGGCCCTTACAAGATTGTTGAGTGGCGTCCCGGCGTAGAAGTGGAGATTGAGGCCTACGAGAACTACAACCCCAATACCGCTTTTGACGCGCAGGCTCCCTCGATCAAGCATGCTTTCCAGATCTGGCGGCCCGAGCCCCTGGTTCGCGCGGCTGTGATCCAGGCCGGTGAAGGTGACTGGGCCGTGGACATCGGGTTCGAGAATATCGAGGCGGTTCCCGTGGCCAAGAGCGGTACCAACAACGAAGTATTCACTCTGGTCGCCGACAATATCTGGCACCCTGAGTTGAAGAAGAAGGAAGTCAGGCAGGCTCTTGCCCTGGGCGTGGACTGCCAGACCCTGATGGAGGTCCTTTATGACGGCCTCCAGGAATGCATAGGCAATATCTCCCAGTGGGGTACGGTTGGCATTAACGAAAGCAACTATGCCGACTACGGCTATGATCCTGACAAGTCCCGCGAACTGCTGGCTTCTTCCGGGTATTACAAGCCTGAGTACGATCCCGCTGAGAACAACTACGACGTGAATGAAGAGATCCGGATTCACACCCGGGCCGCCCGTGTGTATCGCGGCCTGGAGATGTTCGAGTCCGTCATTTCTACGTGGCGCGAGCTGGGCGTGAATGCCCACGTCGTAGTGCTGGAGCCCAACCGGGCGCGCGAGTCTCGCCGGTCCGGATGCGGCAAGTTCATCGTCGTTAATGATGACGGAAGTCAGGACCGCTCCGGCGCCCTGGCCTGCGCCGAGCAGACTCCACCGGCTCCCTTCGGCGCTTCCACCCACTACTATGAGACTGCTACCTCTAACGAGGCGTTGGACATGCAGCGTCAGCTGGTGCTCCGCAACAGCTGCTTCAACGTAAACAGCCGCGTCTGCAACCTGGTTCCTGGCTTCGATGGACTGTCCTTTGAGGACAGCATTGACGATGCTATTTCCACTCCGCTGGGTCCCGAACGTGTTCGCAAGATGGAAGCCATGGCCCAGATTATTCACGACGAATACTGGTTCCTGCCCTTCTTCGTATCCGTACAGGTTTATGGCCTGGCTGCAAACCTGGAATGGGAACCCAGGTATGACCCCCGTACCCGTGTGAACTCGATGAGGTTCACCCAGTAACAGACCCTAAGGTTTAGTTTAAGTGCGCCCCGGTTTGCCTTTTGTTGGTTTCCGGGGCGCTTCTTTTTGGCTGCAGGGAGGACCGGAAGAGGAGCAGCGGCGAATGTGGGTGGCGTGCTGACGCCCCGAGCCTCGGAATCCACGGGTTGCGCAAATCAGGTGGACACCTTGGGGCCAGTTTTCGAGACCATTGCCAACCTTTGCTGTGGTTGCCGGTTCTGTAATTTCGGGAATGCAGACGCCGGCTTCACATAAGATTCAAAGTCATTTGGTTAATTCATTGAGGGTTACTCGATGAGTGATGTTCTTGATTCCAGAACAGAATCATTCGGGAAAATGGCACCTGCAATGCGCAGGTACGTTCCATTGCTAAGTTGCGGACTATCGCCACCAGCAAGAAAACTGTTGACTAAATGAGTAATATTGGTAAAATCCGAAGACAAGTATTTCAAGGCAGGATGATAGGTGCTTTCAAGGGCACCCTGGCAGAGGCAAATCCGGAATCTGCGCTGATAGTTGACGATAGAAGGAATTGCCTTTAATATCCTTCAACCAACCCTAGCGGAATGTACAATTACTACTGGAAGCCAAACTGTTCTGACGGGGGAAGAAATTGCGTAACTACATGATTCGGCGTGTCGGCCACTCGATATTTATTGTGGCTGGCCTTATGGGGTTACTGTTCCTCGCCATTAACGTTCTGGGAGACCCGGTCGAGTTGATGGTGGATGAGGATGCCTCTCAGGAAACTATCGATGCGCTGCGTGCGAAGTTCGGGTTGGACCGGCCTCTTTACGTTCGGTTCGCCGACTTCTACTGGGATTTGGCGCGTCTTGATTTTGGGAAATCCCTTCGGCATCGCATAGACGCCCAGGAGATGATTTTCGACCGCCTGCCTAACACGGCGGCTCTGGCTTTAGTCGCCTGGGCCATTGGAATGACGGGCATTCCGCTGGGAATGCTGGCGGCCAGACGCCCAAGAGGGCTTATTGACCGCATCGTTAACATTTTGTCCTTCGCGGTTATTTCGGTTCCACAGTTCTGGCTGGCGTTGATGCTGATCCTTGTCATTTCCGTCCAGTTTGACCTGTTACCGACTTCAGGGTACAAGGGTTTGGGACCTGAGGGGTGGAAGTACATGGTCCTGCCCGCGCTGGCGTTGTGTCCCCTGGTTATGGGTCGCAATGCCCAGATAACCCGCTCGACCATGATCGAGGAAATCGCAAAGCAATATGTTTCAACTGCTCGATCCAAGGGTCTGGGCGAAACCGCGATACTGTATGGGCACGTGCTTAAGAACGCTTCCATTTCCATTGTGACCTTGATGGGAGACGAACTTGCCGGCTTCATGAACGGTTCAACAGTGGTTGAAATTATCTTCGGCTGGCCTGGAATTGGAAAACTGCTGATTGACGGCATCAACGCTCGCGACCTCCCAATTGTGACTGCCTCGGTGTTCGTGGTGGCGCTGATGGTGATGGTTATCAACTTGTGCGTTGACCTGCTCTACACCTGGCTGGACCCCAGGATTTCGTACAGCTAACTCGTTTCGTTCCCCGGCCGCCGAACCCGTCAAGGGGCGCAGGCCGAAGGAACAAAGCAGACACGGTAACTATTCTGCACTAAGGACTTGGTTTCGAAATGCAAAGCGAACTGACAACCGTAACGCAGAAACCCAACCCAATAGTGGCGATCTGGAACAACGCGCTGGTGCAGGCCTTCCTGAACGACCCGATTACGCTGCTTTCTGCGCTGTTCCTGTTCGTCATTGTGATGGCGGCAGTTTTTGCTCCTGTGGTTTCGCCCTATGACCCCCAGAACCAGCAACTGAGGTTGCGTCACCAGGGACCAATGCAGACGGGTACCGCCACCATGAGGGTGGACGCCCAGACTGTTGAAGAGCAGCGGTTCTTCCTGCTGGGAACTGACCACCTGGGCCGGGATTATCTCAGCCGGCTGATTTACGGCGGCAGGATATCCATCTCGGTGGGCCTGCTGGGTGTGCTGGTATCCAGCGTAATCGGCGTGTTTTTGGGGATTACTGCGGGCTACTACAGGGGAATCCTGGACGACGTAATTATGAGGGCGGTGGACATCTTTATGTCCGTGCCCCTCTTATTGCTGGCCCTGATGGTTCTATTCATACTAGGGCCCAGCTTCACCAACATTATCATTGTGTTTGCTGTGGCTCGCTGGATGCTCTTCTGTCGTGTCACCAGGGGTGTAGTGCTTTCACTCCGTGAACAGGCCTTTGTGGATGCGGCAAGAGCAATAGGCGCCAGCGATGCCAGAATCATCGGTCGCCACGTGCTGCCCAACTTGATAACACCGTTGTTGACCCTGGCAGCCCTGGAAGTGCCGCGAAACATTCTGACCGAATCCACTTTGAGCTTCCTGGGCTTTGGGATTCAGCCCCCCGAATCTTCCTGGGGTCTGATGCTCTCCCAGGGGCGGGACTATATCGTTACGGCCTGGTGGGTGGTAGTTGTACCTGGTACCGCCATCTTCCTGACAGCCCTGTCTTTCAACCTCTTCGGTGTCTGGATGCGGGCAGTAAGCGACCCGCTGCAGCGCTGGCGCTGGTTGAAGTCCACCAAGGAAGCCAAGGAGGCCGGAGTGGGCTGATAACCTGCCCGCCGCCAGATTAAGGAATCAGGAAGCCCCCGGCGCTGTAGTCAACGCCGGGGGCTTTTACATTTTGGCTCGAATGCACCATAATGCCCACAACTTGAGGAAGAATCTGTGTAAATGCGTCAAGGGTGTTAATCCCGTGGCGGCTTTCGTGGAGAGGGGAATACTATGGAACGCGTTACCATCAGGGAGGCTTCCCAACGACTGAGGATTCCTACGTCCATGGTGCGCGAATGCATTCGTGGTGGAGAGTTGAAGGCAATACGGGAGCCCCAGGCCGACGGGCGAATGTCCTGGGTAGTGGAACTTCCGGAGGATGGCTGGATCAGCGAGGCAACTTCCGAGGAAATGAACCGGGAGTTTTGTCCCTGGTGGTGGGGAAATATCGATAAAACGGGATACATTCACTACGTTGAGTCGCTTTCTGCCTCATCGTGGGAAGAGACGGTGCCCAGGTTCCTGTGCGGAGAGGAAGGCGACAATATCTGGGCTGCCACGGAATTGGCGGAAGAGCAGCTTTGCCTCGAGTGCCAGATGCGGGCCATTGAGCAAGGACTGCCCCAGGCCAATCCGTCATGATGCTCTGAAGGGCGTAGCGGCTGGAAACTGGCTGCCGGTTCATTTCTGTTTGGTTGGACGAAAGACTGCGGGACGGGTGAGAACACCCGTCCCGCAGTCTTTTGACGAATTAACTACGGCCTGGAATCAGGGAGCCAGGAAGAAGTCCCTCAACTCCACGCAGGTCTCCTCCGGAAGTTCTTCGGCGATGTAGTGTCCTGAAGGCATTGAGTGGCCCCCCGCGTTGTTGGAGTAGTCGCTCCATACGCCCAGCACATCCTGGGTTCGTCCCACGTATCCGCGATCACTCCACAGGACCAGGTGGGGGCACGTTACCTTGTTGGCGAAGTCCTCTTCATCGTGCACCAGGTCTATGCTGGCCCCGGCCCGATAATCCTCGCATATGGCGTGGATGGTGGCGGGCTCGGTGGAGCACCGCACATATTCCGAGATGGCTTCTTCTGGAAAGACTTCCTGCCAGTTTTCGCCACGTTGAAAACTGTGCCTGATGAAGTAGTCAGCGTCGGCTCCAATGACCCTTTCCGGAAAATCGTAGGGCTGGATCAGGAAAAACCAGTGAAAGGTGTTGGCCGCCATCTCCTTGTTTACGATGTGAAACATCCGGTGGGTGGGTATGATGTCCAGTGTTGCCAGCTTGAGCACACGTTCAGGGTTGTCCTTGGTAAGCCGGTGAGAAACCCTTGCGCCCCGGTCGTGTCCGGCCAGGTAGAAAGTAGTGAACCCCAGGCTTTCCATCGCCTCCACCTGGTCACGGGCCATGGCTCGTTTTGAGTAGGTGTAGTGTTCGGGGTCTCCGCCGGGCTTGTCACTGTCGCCATAGCCGCGCAGGTCGGCGGCTACGACGGTAAAATCCTGGGCCAGCCTCGGAGCCACCTTGTGCCACATCACATGGGATTGAGGGTAACCGTGTAGCAACAGCAAGGGAGGCCCATTTCCTCCCACTACCAGATTTATGGCGGCGCCGCTGGTTCCCACCTTTTTCTCCTCAAATCCTTCGAACATCTATCCTCCTGCAAGAGTTGTACTTTCCGAATTCTAAACGTTGCTTTGGTGGCAGGTACTCTGATCGATTGCGTGACCGTCTCCGGAGTATAAAATACCAGACAGATACTTTTCACTCTCAATGACGGTTTTACCGTGGCTGACGATACGTGAGCGTATGGAGGACAAGAGATGCCAACACTGCAAACTGTGCTTGGACCAATTGACGGCGCCGACCTGGGATTTACCCTGAGCCATGAACACGTGGGAACCAACGCTGCAGGTCTCCGGCACACTTACCCTGAAATCATCGATCGGGACGGGATCATCCAGCAGTCGGTTGCTGCCTTGAAGGAGGCCAGGGACGAAGCGGGAGTTCAAACCATTATCGATGTCAGCACTTTCGATCTGGGACGCGACATCGGAATGATAGCCGAAGTGGCCCGACAGAGCGGCGTCAATATAGTTGTCGCAACCGGCAACCACCTGGCGGTTCCCCGTCCCTTCGGGGAGGTGTCGCCGGACGTAATCGCCCCGATGTATGTAAGGGAGATTGAGCATGGGATCGAGGATACCGGTGTGAAGGCCGCGGTCATTAAAGTGGCCAGCGACCGGGGTGGCATTACCCAGCCACAGGAAGTGGTGTTGAGGGCGGCGGCGCGAGCCCACCTGCAAACTGGTACGCCCATATCCACCCACACCTGGTCGCCCGACCGGGTGGGCGAGCAGCAGGTGGCTATTCTGGAGGAAGAGGGCGTGAACCTGAATCGCGTTTACATTGGGCACAGCAACGATGACATCGACATGGACTACTTGCTGGGCCTGCTGGACAAGGGAGTGTGGCTTGGCCTGGACCGCTATCCCGGTGGACGAGTCCCTGGAACACCCGACTGGGAAGGGCGCACTGAAATCGCCAAGAAATTGATGGACGCCGGGTTTACCGAGCGCATCATGCTGTCGCACGATTATTCGGTGCCAAAGGCCCGCCACGGAGAGCAGGTTCAGGAGGAACGCCGGAGGGCCAATCCTGACGGGTACAACTTCATACCGCGCAAGGTGCTGCCTCGCCTGAGGGAGTTGGGTGCGACGGAAGCGGACATTCACCAAATAATGGTGGTCAATCCCCGCAAGTTCTTCGCTGGAGAGTAGGACTGCTATGCCGGTCCTGGGAAAAAGAAATGGGGCGGGAAAGAACCCGCCCCGAAAAAAAGAAAAATATTCCTGATTCCAGCTGGAAAATGAACTAACAGTCCGCGGCCGCCATCCAAAGGGTAAGATGCGAAGGGCGACCATAGTCGTGATAAACCGTGTTGGTTGCAACGTGCCTGATTGGTGAGAGGGCTGGGTTATCTCCCGTGTTGCCGTTGACGTCAAGGCGCGGAAAGTTGCTGGAGGAAACGTCCAGCCTTATGCGATGGCCCTGAGCAAAAAGATTGCTGGTTGGATAAAGCTCAATAGTTATGGGGTATATCTCTCCAGGCTCCATAAGCTCCGGTTCGCTCCAGGAATTCCGAAACTTGGTCCGCAGCACACCGTCTGTCAGGTTAAGTGCATACCCTTCGGGGTAGTCACGGCAGGGTGGATAGACATCTATCAGCTTTGCGGTGAAGTCGGTGTCCACCGCGCTGGAAGAGATCCACAGATTGACCGTAACGGGGCCGGTTACCTCCAGGTTTTCCGGCAGGGGGTCAGTCTGGAACACCAGTACGTCCGGTCGCGAGGCCAGCGGCAGGTAGGGTTCCTGGCAACCAAAGAAATCTTCCGACTCCCTCTGGTCGAACCCCCCGGGTTCCATTATGGGAAGCCCTGAGGATATATTGCCGCCGATGGTGGGAACGGGGTTCTCCGGGTCAAACCGGAACATGCTGGCGTGCTCTTCAATTTGCGGCATTGCGATGGAGAGTTTTCCACCCCGGTGGAGATACATCGCGGTTTCCTTGACGCGGGCGGGAGGCCAGGACTGCTCCTCGACCCACTTGCCGCCGTGATCCAGCCTTCCTTCGGGGTTGCGCCTACCGCTGCCGCCACCCATCATAAAGAGCTTGACGGGCGACCGGTCTGCCCAATTGTTGTCGGCGCCCTTCAGCCAGTGATCGAAGAACGCCAGCCGCTGCTCATTGAAGCTGCCTTCCTTTGTGCTTTCCAGGGTAGAGTTGCGGCCGAAGTCTGCGTTGCCGGCAAAAGTAACCGAGTTGGCTCCGTGGGTCCACGGCCCCATAATCAGCGATACGTTGCTTGCCTTTAGCTGGGAAAGGGCTGTGTAGTTCTGGATGGTGCCGGCCGCGTATGGGTCGTACCAGCTGCACTGATGAACCTGTGGAACATCTGCGAATGGTCCATAATGGGCCATGGCGCACAGTCCCACTTGCTGCCAGTACTCGTCAAAAGTGTCATTTCCCCAAATCTCCATCAGGTAGGCTTCGTAATCCGGCGTCCAGCTAAGGGGAGAATGGCCGGGCTTCCAGGGAAACCTGGAGAACCACTCCCGCATATCCTGTTTGTTCAAGGCTGCCTTGGTTGTGTCGGGGTTACTCCGTGCCTCAGGGCTTTCCAGAGCTTCCCTGAAGGCCCAGGTTACCTGGCGCAACTCGAAGGCGCCTCCATTACGGCAGCCGCTGTGGTACGCGCTGGCGAATCCCCCGCATTCCAGCCACATTGCCGAAAGATGCGGTGGGTCCAAAGATGCCAGGGCGGCCTGGGTATGGGCCGCGTAGGAGAGGCCGAAGGTGCCGACCTCGCCGTTGCACCAGGGCTGCTGCGCCAGCCATTCCACGGTGTCATAACCATCCTTGCCTTCGTCGATGTACTTGGTGAAGCCACCTTCCGAATCGTAGCGTCCTCGGCAGTCCTGAACCACAGTGACATAACCGTTGTTTGTGAAAAAAGCTGCCTCTTCCTGCCTGGCTGGGGAGCTTCTTCCGTAGGGCGTGCGCTGAAGCAGAACCGGCAATGGATCTTCGATCGGTTTGCCGTCCACCTGGGGTCTGTGAATGTCAGTGGCCAGATTAAGTCCGTCTCTGGTAGGTACCATATGGATTTCGATAAAGTGATTATTGCTTTTGCGTCGGTTGACGCGTCCTCTTACCCTTGGGCTCATCTTTCACCTCCTTCTCCAGGTTGAAAATAGTAGTAATACGAGGCAAATTCTAGCACCGTTCTTTTTCTGCTTTACCTATGCGTCGGCTACGAATTTCCTTGACAATTGAACAGTCCGATAATAGACATTGCGCCAATGGCCAGCGTACGTGGCAAAACGTGCCAATTATATGGTTGTTACGGAAGAACAGAGCAACTAAATGACGTTATTAGTAACCCATATATAGGCTTTACTTTACGAATTGCCACGGGACATGGCCGAATTCAACCCAGGAGGGAAATGATGACCTTTAGCGGAATTATTGCGCCTCGTTGGTTAGTTTATGGAATTATCATTATCGGGCTACTGGCCTTAGTGGCTTGCGGGGCTGCGGCCCCCGAACCTGCTCCAGCCGCACCCTCGGGTGGCAGTTCAGCTTCTGCTCAACCTGCGGCGCCGGCCCAGCCGGCCGCACCGGCCGAGCAAGCTCAGCCTTCTCAGCCTTCTCAGCCATCCCAACCTTCTCAGCCAGCACAAGCCGCTCAACCTGAACCCCAGGCTACCGTAAGCGCCGAAGTTGGTCAGGGCGCTATTGGCGCGCAAGCCAAGGAAGCGACGCCTACTCCGGCGCCTGCACCGGCTGCGGAATCAATGGAGGTGGCGGAGCCTGCAATTACACGGTTAGAGGTTGCACGGGGACCGACCACCTGGGATTTGATTGATCCGGTTGCAGGACGGGGCGACCTGCCCATACTGCTCCCATTGTTTGAGGGACTGGTCCAATTTGACCAGTTCACCGACTCCGTCCCAATGCTTTCGCCGGAATGGTCCACCAAAGAAGATTTCTCCGTGTGGACCTTTCAACTCAGGGACGACGTACAGTTTCACTATGGTTGGGGCAATATGTCCGCCAAGGACGTGGAGCATACTTTGTTCCAGGAACGGCGTCAGGATCATAATGACTCCCGTGCCGGTACTTGGCGAGACCTGTTGAAAGAAGTAGTGATGCCTGAAGGGCCGGATGGGCATGTCGTGGAACTGCACCTCAATAAGCCGGAACCCATTATGACGACCTATGTAAGTACGAATTACACCGCCGTAATTCGCAGCAAAGACCATTGGGACGCGGGTGGCGGTGAACTGTCTGCGGAATTCGAGCCCAATGAAACCGGGATCCAGTTGACCGCCAACGAACCTATCGGGACGGGCCCTTACAGGTTTGCAGAACACGCCGAGAGTCAGTATGTAATTTACGATGCCCCGGAGTTTACGCACTGGCGGAAGACGCCGGACTTCCCCGAGCTGAAGATTCACTTCGTGCGGGAACCTACTACCCAGTTGGCGATGCTGTCGGTTGGGGAAGTTCACGCGGCTGAGATCCCCCGCGACCTGCAACCGTCCGCTTTGCGGGTGGGAATGAAGGTAATAACCGGAACTACTCCTGCCATCCGACTGGTGGGATTCATGGGAGGCAATTTCATCCCCAGCCGGCCGGAATTTGACGATACCCAGCCGATGACAAATCCGTTGGTACGTCAAGCCATGAATATGGCTATTGACCGAGATGAAATTAACGAGGTTTTCTTTAGCGGCAGGGCCGAGTTGATGATGCAGACCCATTCCCATGTCAAGTTCCCCGGCTGGCAACCGGAGTGGCTTGACCGGTTTGAAGCTGAGTATGGCTACAACCCGGATCGCGCCAGGGAGTTGTTGGCAGAAGCGGGCTACCCTGAAGGCTTCGAAATAACCCACCAGTCATACCCCCGCCCGGGCCTGCCCGAAATGCAGGACATAGGCGAACTGGTTAACAGTTACTGGCAAGAAATCGGCATTAAGTCCAATTTCCAGCCGGTGGAACGTGCTGTCAATACCAAACTGCTCCGTAGCCAGGGCACCCACAATACCGCCTGGCTACATACCGGCAGCTTTACCGAGCCGACCCGGGCGATATTTGTGTACCATTACTCCCCGACAGGAGCGGCCCGTTTTGAGAACCCGTACTTCGATACGCAGTATGAGGCGCTTGAAATTGCCGGCACACTGGAGGATAGGGATCAACTGATTCGGGAGATGGGCGAATACTGTTTCGACAGCCATTGCTCCATCCCCCTGTTTTGGGTTCCCTTTGAATTTATGGTCAATCCCGAGTATATAGCGGAGTGGTTGACTCCAGGTGTGTTTGGCGTGCGAGACTTCGAATATATCAAGGCCGCAAATTAGACCATTTCTTATCGTTGGAGTGACGATAAACTTCTGTACCTGGATGTCCAGGTGACAAGAGACACCTACCGTTCAACCGGGTCTTCTAAGGAGGACCCGGTTGGGCAGTGTGGTGAGAGACCCAAGGTAATGGTCCCGTTGTCTATTCTCGGAAATACCGGCCCTGCTGGGCCAACCCAATGAAGGGTAAGTATGCAACGTTACATTGTCGTTCGTCTGGCTCAAAGTCTGCTGGTTCTTTTTGCCGTCAGCATTATCATCTTTGGACTGGCGCGCATTTCCGGTGACCCCATGGACGTGTTGCTGGATGACGATGCGGGACCCGTAGAATTCGAACAGATGCAGAAGAAATGGGGGCTTGACAAGCCTTTGCACGTTCAGTATTTCACCTTTTTGGGCAATGCCCTGAGAGGCGACTTTTGCCGTTCCATACAGCATCCCACTCGGGAAGCTCTGGATCTGGTTCTTCAACGATTCCCTGCTACGCTATTGCTTGCCGGGCTGGCGTTGATAATTTCCATCGCTATTGCTTTTCCTGTCGGAGTGCTTTCGGCGGTCAAGAAAGACACCATGCCTGACTATACGGCCAAGATTTTTGCCCTGATGGGACAGTCGGCGCCCTCTTTCTGGGTTGCCATCATGCTGATGTGGCTTTTTGCCGTACAGCTTGAATGGCTTCCTACATCGGGAAAAGGTGAACCAGGGTTGGACAGGTTTGTTCACCTTATCCTGCCAGCATTGGCAATAGGTTGGTACCAGGTGGCTGCCCTGATGCGGCTGGTGCGCTCGTCCATGCTGGAGGTGCTGGACAGCGAGTTCATCAAGCTGGCTCGGGTTAAAGGTGTATCTGAGTCAAAGGTCGTCTGGAAGCACGCCCTGCGCAACGCTTCCATTGCTCCCGTTACCCTGCTGGGCCTCCTGGTTGCCCAGCTTGTCACCGGTACGGTTGTAACGGAGACGGTATTCTCCTACCCCGGTGTGGGCCTGCTGGCGGTGGACGCCATACGCAACCGGGATTTCCAGGTGATGCAGACCATCGTCCTGGTGTTTGCTCTGATCTTCGTGGGCATCAACCTGTTCGTTGACATAGTCTATGCCTACATCGATCCCCGCATTCGTTACGCTTAGCCTGAAGGTTCGTTAAGAGGCAGTTTATGGACATAAGCAGAATAGGTGGAATCCCGGTCGGCGTCGCGCCGGCGGGATTTGGGAAGTTTATCGCCGAGGCCAGGCGTTATCCCCTGATTCCCATGTTTATCCTGGTGGTGTTGTTGGTTTTTCCTGCAATTACCGCCCAGTGGATAGCCCCCCACGATCCTTATAAAGTCAATCCTCGGGAACGGCTGACTCCTCCGGCATGGTCGGGACCACAGTATTTTGACGGGGTAGAAGTCCGGCCCGCCGGTAGCTGGGAGAATATCCTGGGCACCGACAAACTGGGGAGGGACGTGTTAAGCCGGATTATGCATGGCGCCCGTTACTCCCTCAGTATCTCGCTGCTGGCGATCCTGGCAGGCGGGGTAGTTGGCAGCGGGCTTGGTGTGCTGGCCGGTTACTTCGGCGGCATGCTGGACCATGTAGTAATGCGTTTGGTGGACATTTTCATCACTATACCGGGGCTCTTATTTGCCCTGGTATTAGCGATAGTCCTGGGGCCTAGCTTCAGTACCATTGTTCTGGTGGTGGCAGTGATATTATGGCCCAGGTTTGCCCGTATGTCCCGGGCCGAAACCCTGAGCATGAGAAGTCGGGATTTTGTTAGCAGGGCCAAAGTTTCCGGTTGCTCCGACACTCGTATCATGCTGCGCCACATTTTTCCCAATGTAGTGAATCCCCTTGTAGTCCTGGTGACACTGGAAGTAGGCCACGTAATTTTGCTAGAGGCGACTCTAAGCTTCCTCGGCGCCGGTATTCCCCGGCCAATTCCGGCCTGGGGTCTCATGGTGTCTGACGGGCGCGACCTGATCGTTGGAGGCAATGGCTGGTGGGTGTCCCTGTTCCCAGGTATGGCCATACTGCTGGTGGTGCTGTCAATGAATCTCTCCGGTGACTGGCTGAGGGACAAGCTGGACCCCAAGTTGCGCAACCGGTAGCTGTATTCGATTCCAGGCGATGCCCCCAAATCTTCGATTTTGGCATGAGGGGTGCGAAGCAGGCAGGGCTGGATGCATTTGGCGCGCCGGGGGGACAAAGCAGTTGATTCCTATTTTGGGGCCACAATGACGCTGCCTCCGTCAATTTTGTGGCCCTTTCTCCTGGCTTTGAAAGAGAATGAACCGGGAGTATCAGCTCCGGCAGTGAGTTGTCCGCGTCAGACCGCCCGCATTCCTGTTAATATGGGCTAAAGCAAATAGGAGGCCTTACCTATGGCGTTAAGAGACCTTGATGTTGAAAAAGAGGCAGTGCTGAAGGCGATAGATGCCATCGAGAATGCTGGGGTTATGGGAATCGGACAGCACGGGAACTTCAGCGCCCTTATACCCGGAGGTGGAGCCTTTCTGCTTATCGGTGGGGATATGGACAGCGTGCGCAAGGATGACTTTGTGCTGGTTGACCTGGAAGGCAACCTTATCGAGGGAAACATGACGGCTCGGGAAGCCGAGATTGTCCATCTGCACACCGTAATCTATCACAATCGCCCTGAAGCCGGCGCCGCGGTGCACGTTCATTCCACTTGGGGAACCACTTTTGCGGTCGCCAGCCAGCCGATTGAGTGCAGTTACGAAGCCCTTGCCCGCTTTAACATGACTGACGGTATTCCCCTGGCCAAATACGGCCCCCGGGGTTCCGACCTTTCAATTCAATACATCGCCGACGCTCTGAACGGCGCATCCGACATTAGAGCGGTCTTGATGGAACACCACGGCATACTGGCATTCGGTCCTACTCCGGCGGAAGCAGCCCGGTCGGTAATGCTGGTGGAAGCTGCGGCCCAACTGGCAGCACAGGCATCGACTATCGGGGGAGCAAAGCCCATTCCCAGGGAAATGCTCACAGCCACCGTGGACCGTCGGGATATATTTGAGCAAGCTGGTACCCAGCGGGCTTAACCTGCAGGGATTTACAAACGGGCTCTCCCGAATCCGGGAGGGCCCGTTCTCTATCAAAGTCACAGGTGACATCGATGCAGTTAGGAATGTTTCTTGAATTTCCGCGTCCGGCGGGAACTAGCTACCGTGAGGCGTTCGATTCTTCCTTTGCCCTGGTAGATGAAGCCGAATCCCTGGGGGTTGATTCAGTCTGGCTGGCCGAATATCACTTCAACCCTGGCCGGGTGCTTTCATCACCCATTCTCATTGCCACAGCCATTGCTGCCAGAACCGAGCGCATCCGTATGGGGCTGGCGGTTCAGTGTCTTCCCCTGGGGCATCCGGTCCGGCTGGCTGAGGAGGCGGCAACGCTGGACCAATTGAGTAATGGCCGGCTGGAGTACGGGGTGGGAAGAGGGACCTTCCCCAACGTCCACGAGGGATTCAACACTCCGTTCGCCGAGAGCAGGGGCCGTTTTGAAGAGAGCCTGGAAATTATCAAGAAGGCCTGGACGGAAGAATCTTTCAGCTTCGAAGGCGAATTCTTCCAGTTCCAGGATCTTTGCGTGGAGCCCAAGCCTGCCCAAGACCCTCATCCGCCAATGAGGGTGGGCATAACTTCCGCCGAGTCATTTCCAATCACCGGGAGAATGGGATATCCCATTCTCATTAACCCCTCGCGTGTCTTCACCTTTGATGAACTGGCTGAACACATAGAGGCCTATCGGAAGTCCTGGCACGAGGCCGGACATGAGGGAGAGCCGGAAGTGGGCCTTCGGGTGCCGATTTACGTGGCGGAAACTGAAGAGAAGGCATATTCTGACCCGAAGGAAGGGGCAATATTCATGTACCAGCGCCTGGGCAACCGGGTGATGAGCTACGCCGAATACGGAGCGACTACGGGCGACTGGCAGTCGGAAGCGGGCCGGATTCTAGGGATGGAGTACGATGACTGGCTGCGGGACAAGGTGGCTTATGGCACCCCGGACCAGGTAGCCGAGCGGATTAGCGAGCTTCGGGATTCGCTGGGATTGACCCAGTTCATTTACGAAATTGACTTGGGGAACCAGTTGCCCCTGGAACTGCAGCTTAATTCGTTGAGGTTGTTCAATCGCGAGGTTGTTCCCCTCTTGTAGCTGGCTTTCTTTCCAGCATCCGCAGCGAGTTCCCAAATTGAGAGGCCATAACGGCCCCTTTTCTTAATCTCCAATGACCGCGATGGCCTGGATTTCCACCATCATCTCGGGTCTGGCCAGGGAGTCGATTCCAATCAGGGCGCTGCACGGATATCCCCTGGTGAAGTACTCCTTGCGCAGCTGGGTGAAGTGGGTTCCGTACTGCATGTCCTTGATGAAAACTGTCATCGTGACAATGTCCTCCAAGTCACCGCCGGCGCGGGCCAGGTTGGCGCGGATTCGCTCGAAGGTTGCCCGCACCTGCGCCTCAAAGTCTCCGCCCAGGGACTTGCCGTCGGCATCTGTGGTAGCCCCAACGCCGGCCAGGTAAACCGTTGTGCCACCTGAAACTGTGATAGCCGGCGAATAGGCCCGGTCCTCTTCGGCAGTACCCTTGAAGTATTCTCTTGGCATCCTCTCTCTCCTAATGTTTGGCTGGGTTCAGGACTGGTTCGCTTGCCGGGAGAACACCTCCCGGGCGATTACTCGGGCGTGTCGGGCAATAGATTCGCCGGTGTAGAAGGTAAGGTGGAAGAAGATCTCGTTAATCTGGTCTTCGGTCATCCCGATTCGCAGAGCACCCTGAACGTGGTCCCGCAAGGACCGGTTGGTAGCAACCAGCGGCAGCACAGAAAGGGTGCAAACCATGCGGCTGACGGTATCCAAACCTGGTCTGGTCCAGACGGAACCCCACAGGTATTCCAGGAGATAACGGTCCCAGTCCTGGTCAACCTGGAATTCGCTGGCCGGCGCGATGTCGCCAAGGATTTCCTGACGTTTTGCTCGGCCCCTGTCCTGCATTGCTTCCGGGTCCTCGTCCGGGTCAAATACCCTGATGGGCTCGACCTGTAGTCCTCTCTCCTCGAACACCGAATTGGCAACATCCAGGGCCGTAGTGCCTATGGGAGCGCCCACGTAAAAGAAGGTCTGGATTATCATTTCTACGATTTCAGCAGGAGTAAAGCCGACGTCCAACCCGCTGGCCACGTGCCCTCGAAGATTGTCGTCCCGCCGCAGAGCGGCAATCACGGAAATGGTCGCCATACTGCGGTGTTCAAGAGTGAGGCCGGGGCGGTTCCAGATTACGCCGAAGCATGCTTCGCCAATCATGCGCCAAAGGTCCGGCGCCACCGTGCTTAGCATGGCGTTGGTAATCGGAATGCCGTCAGAGTCGGCGCGGCCCAGCCTGTCAAGAATGGGAAAACTTGCTCGGTATCGTTCTTCCAGGGACGTCATTTCTCCTCCTTGCAGCACGCCGATTCCAGATTAGCGGCAGGCCCAGTCTAGGGTTGGGGTTAGTTAGTGTCAATTGGCCGGAAGCCGTTGGTCTAGCGGCAAGCGAGGGTCACACCGGTGTTACAGCACTCAGGTACCAATTGGTTAGGGATCGCGTTCCTTTCCGGAAAAAGACAGCGCCACCTGGCCGGTCGGCACGAGTTGCCTTACTAGCTGACACCCGTAGGGCATAGTGCTATAATTCCAGCCGAAAGGAGGTGGGCAATTGGAAGCAGTTGAATTTACCACACCGAAAACTATAGATGAGGCAGTCCAGGCGATGGCCTCCAAGGGAGACCGTGCCCGGGCTTTGGCCGGAGGCACCGACCTCCTGGTACAGCTTCGCGGCGGTCGCCGCAGCGCGGACCTGGTGGTTGACCTTAAAGATGTTCCCGAACTCAATGAAATTTCCTATAACGCAAGCAGTGGACTGACCATCGGAGCTGCAACCCCCTGTTACCGTCTCTATGCAGACGCCAACGTAGCGGCCAATTATCCTGGCCTGGTGGATTCTGCTTCGTTGATTGGCAGCATTCAAATTCAGGGTCGGGCCAGCCTGGGCGGCAATCTTTGCAATTCCGCGCCCAGCGCCGACGCCATTCCGCCAATGATTGCTCTTGGCTCCGTAGCCAACGTTGTCGGCCCCAACGGCAGTCGCCAGATACCCGTCGAAGACTTTTGTACCGGCCCCGGCCGTAACGTGCTGGAACCCGGTGAAATCCTGGTTTCCATCAACGTTCCCGCCCCGCCAGCCAATTCGGGCGCCAGCTACCTCCGGTTCATTCCCAGGAACGAAATGGACATTGCGGTGGCCGGAGTGGGCAGCGCGGTAGTCCTGGACGGTTCCGGACAGAATTTTGTTTCCGCTCGCATTTCCCTAGCTTCGGTAGCTCCGACACCTGTGTTCTGCAAGGCGGCCGGCGACAGCCTGGCTGGAAAAGCCGTGTCCGACGAAGCCATAGAAGAGGCGGCCCGGCTGGCTATGGAAGATGCCAAGCCCATCACGGACATGCGTGGCACCATCCGCCAGCGGATTCACCTGGTTGGCGTGCTGACCCGCCGTACTTTGAACATCGCAATCCAGCGAGCTAGGGGAGAAGAGTAGACATGCCTGGACTTGTACACGTAAGCACCACTATTAATGGCAATCCCACTGACTTCCTTTGCGAGCCCCGTCAGAGCCTGCTTGAGGTACTGCGGGACGTACTGGGCATGACCGGTACGAAAGAGGGTTGCAACGACGGCAACTGCGGGGCCTGCACGGTAATGTTTGACGGGCGCATCGTCACTTCCTGCCTGGTGCTGGGCGTTGAGGCCCAGGGCAAGGAAATTACCACCATTGAGGGCGTAGCATCTCCGGAAGGACTGCATCCGGTGCAACAGGCTTTCCTGGAAAACGCGGCTCTGCAATGCGGTATCTGCACTCCTGGCTTTATCGTAGCCACCAAGGCCCTGCTGGACCGGGAACCCGATGCCGACGAAGGCAGGATTCGGCACTGGCTGGCTGGTAACCTCTGCCGCTGCACCGGCTATGACAAGATAGTCCGTGCGGTGCTGGATGCCGAAGAAAAGATGAAGGCGTAAGGGAGGTACCGCGTGGCCTCCAATATCGTTCTTTCCGAGGTTGAATACAACGTCGTCGGCAAGCGCCACCTGCGCCCCGACGGCGTTGACAAGGTTACAGGCCGAGCGCAGTATGGCGCCGACGTCCAGTTGACCGGCCTGCTTCAGGGCAAGGTGCTTCGCAGTCCCCACGCCCATGCCCGCATCAAGTCAATTGATACTTCCGCCGCCGAGGCCTACCCCGGCGTGCATGCAGTTGTCACTGCGGCTGACTTGTCCTTTGCCAGCCTTAGCCGGGAACAGTTGGGCGGGGACTACCAGCGAGTCAAGTTCGCCAGCAACCACGTACTTGCTTCGGAGAAAGCCCTTTTCAAGGGGCACCCGATAGCTGCCGTTGCTGCCGAAAGTCAGCATGTGGCGGAAGAAGCGGTGAAGCTGATCAAGGTTGAGTACGAGGTGCTTCCTCCGGCCATGACGGTTCGCCAGGCAATGGAGCCCAACGCTTCCTTGCTGCACGAGGACCTGTTTACCTCTGAACTTGGTGAACTATCGGACAAACCCAGCAACGTGGCTTCCCACATGGCCTTTGAGACAGGCGACCTTGAGCAGGGTGTTCAGCAGGCCGACGTAGTGCTGGAGCGGGAGTTTGAGACCGCTTCGGTGCACCAGGGTTATATTGAGCCACATAACTCCACTGCCTTCTGGAACACTGATGGCCAGCTCAATATCTGGTGCAGTACCCAGGGTCCCTTTGTTGTCCGCACCAGCGTTGCCGACATCCTTCGCCATCCCGTTTCCAGGGTGAAGGTAACGCCTATGGAGATTGGCGGGGGATTTGGTGGAAAGATTACCGCCTACCTGGAACCCATCGCTGCTCTCCTGTCCAGGAAGTCAGGCCGACCGGTAAAGGTGCTGATGTCTCGTACCGAGGTGTTTGAGGCTTCCGGACCCGCGCCTGGCACGTGGATGAAGGTCAAGCTGGGCGTGACCAACGAGGGCAAGATTACCGCGGCTGACATCTTCCTGGCATTTGAGGCTGGGGCATTTCCAGGGTCTCCGGTAATGCAGGGCGCTGCCTGTGCGCTGGCATGCTATGACGTGCCCAATGCCCGCATCAACGGGTATGACGTAGTGGTGAACAAGCCCAAGACTGCGGCTTATCGGGCCCCGGGCTCTCCCCAGGCGGCCTTTGCCGTGGAGTCCGTGATCGACGAAATCTGTGAACAGATGGGCATGGACCCGGTGGAGTTTCGCTTGCGCAATGCATCCCGGGAAGGGGTGCGTCGAGTGGAGGGGCCCGTCTTCCGTCGTATTGGGCTGGTGGAATGCCTGGAAGCTGTTAGAAATCATGACCACTACAAGGCTCCCCTGGAAGGACCCAATCGTGGCCGCGGCGTTGCCGCCGGATTCTGGTTTAACCGGGGTTTCCAGTCTGCCGTAAATATCAGCGTCAACCCAGATGGTACGGTAAATCTGATTGAAGGGTCTGTGGACATCGGCGGCAGCCGGGCGTCCATCGCCCAGCAGGCAGCGGAGACTTTGGGCATAGCCTACGAGGATGTGAAGCCCACGGTGGTGGACACCGATTCCATTGGTTACACCATGGTTACCGGTGGCAGCCGTACCACCTTCGCCACAGGGTGGGCCGCCATTGAGGCCGCCGAAGACGTCAAGACCCAGATGGTAGAACGGGCGGCCAGGATTTGGGATACGCCAATCGAAGATGTCCAGTACATCGACGGTGTCTTGTCTCACAAGTCCGACCCTGAATTGCGAATGACTTTCCGGGAACTGGCCCGCCAGTTGCTGGGTACCGGCGGGGGCATAACCGGCGCATCTAACGTGGACCCTTCGGGCGAGGGCAATGGTTTCGGGGTGCATATCGTGGACGTGGAGGTTGACCCGGATACGGGAAAGACCACCATCCTGCGATACACCGCCGTGCAGGACGCCGGTAAGGCCATCCATCCCAGCTACGTCGAAGGACAGATGCAGGGAGGAGTGGTGCAGGGAATCGGCTGGGCGCTCAACGAAGAGTATTTCTTCAATGACCAGGGTCAAATGATGAACTCCAGCTTCCTGGATTATCGTATGCCCACGGCCCTGGATTTGCCGATGATCGATACGGTTATTGTCGAGGTCGCCAACCCTGGGCATCCTTACGGTGTACGGGGAGTGGGCGAGGTACCCATAGTGCCTCCCCTGGCAGCCATAGGCAGCGCCATTTCCCATGCTGTCGGCCAGAGGATCGACCGATTGCCGGCCAATCCCGGGGCGGTGCTGGAAGCAATGTCGTAGTCCGGCTGGAACTTTGCCATTTAATTCAATGGGGCGGGTGTTATACCCGCCCTTTTCAGTTGAGGACGACAATGAAAATAGAGTTGGGAGACTGGCAGATAAGAAGCTGGAGTAGGAATGATGAAGCCAGCATTGCAAGATACGCCAACAATCGGGAAGTTTCTATCAATTTGTGGGACACCTTTCCCTATCCTTACACCCGGAAGGATGCTCGGGAGTGGATCAGAATAGCCTCAAGACAAACTCCCGAAACCAACTTTGCCCTGGCAAGCCCGGAGGAGGCTATTGGCGGCATCGGACTGCGACTTGGCGAGGATATTTTCCGGCGCACCGCCGAGATTGGGTACTGGCTGGGAGAGCCCTTTTGGGGAAAGGGCATAGCGACTATGGCTGTAGCGAAGATGACAGACTTCGCCTTTTCTCATTTTGACCTGGACCGGATACAGGCCGAGGTCTTTGAGTGGAACCCCGCCTCTTCCAGAGTGCTTGAGAAAGCGGGATACAGCCTGGAAGGTCGGTTGCGCCAGAGAGTTATCAAGGCGGGAAAAACTATAGACTGCTTCTTGTATGCGAAAATAAGAGAGTAGTAAAGAGCAGAAAGGAGCGTCAACCGTGGCAACCGTATATATCCCCACCATGCTCTTGCCCGTGACCGGGGGAGTAAGACAAACGGAAGTGGAAGCCCGGAATGTCAGGCAGCTGATTAATGGGCTGGAAGAGCAATTTCCTGGAATCAAGGACCGCATCCTGGAGAATAACGAGGTCAGGTCAAATCTAGCTGTGTCCATCGACGGTGAAGTGGCGCGGATGGGTTTGCTGGAAAGGGTAAGTGAGAGCAGCGAGGTTCACTTTGTACCGGCCATCAGCGGCGGGCAGTTTTAGTTGCTGATGAGGCGTAGCTTGTCGGCGATTTCTTTCAAGGAAACCCACAAGTTGCCAATAACCTTCACGAATCGCGTCCAATATCTCCACATGAATGCTCCTCATACCCCTGTGCCGACTTGGCGCGCAGGTACTGGATTGCGTTGACTACCTTTTGTAGCAACTCTACAATGACACCAGTTTATCTTTGTGTTGCTCTGCGGCCCCCGTGGCTGGGGCCGCAATGAATTCGAGGGATTTTCATGGGTAGGAAGAATTCCGCCGGCGGTCGCAGACCCCGGGTGGAGGAGCCTGTTTCGTCCGGCGGCGTTGTCTATCAGTGGGTTGACGGTCAGCTTGAAGTGGTGCTCTGTGGCCGGGATGAGCCGGTCCGCTGGAGTCTGGCGAAGGGGACCCCGGACCCTGGCGAAACTCTGGAAGAAACGGCGCTGCGGGAGGTCCAGGAAGAAACAGGCCTGGTCCCGGTAATCGAAGACCGCATCCGCAGCATAGATTATTGGTTCTCCGACAAGGACAGCGAAGTCCGGTTCCATAAGACCGTTCACTTTTACCTGATGAAATGCACCGGGGGAGATGTAAGCCTCCACGATCCCGAGTTCGATGTGGTGGAGTGGTTTCCCTACGAGAAAGCCGTAGCCAGCCTTGCTTATCCCAACGAAGCGGATGTCCTTCGCCAGGCCTTTAACCTGATTACTCAAAAGGAAAGGGCCGTCTGATATGCCGGAATTGAAGGGCGCGCGGGTCACACTGCGGGACAAGAGAGTGGAAGACGCCGAGCAGGACTACATCTGGCGCTGCGACCCGGAACTGGCCCAACTCGATGCCACTTACCCCCTGAGTATGAACTACGACCGATACCTCAAGATGTTTCAGGACCAGTTGCGGTATCCGACTCCCGGCTCCCACCACTTTGGCATTGACGTCGAAGACGGCAAGCTCATCGGCAACTGCATGTACTATGACCTGGACACGATCAACCTCGAGGCGGAACTCGGGATTGTAATCGGCGACCGGGAATACTGGAATAACTCATACGGGTACGATGCGGTAATCACTCTCCTCGACTTCATGTTTAACGAACGAAGTCTCAAGAGGGTGTATCTGCATACGTTGGAGTGGAACCACCGGGCCCAGCGAAGTTTTGGCAAGTGCGGGTTCAACCCGGTGCGCCCTGTGCGGCGCATGGGCCGGGACTTCATTCTCATGGAAGTGCTGAGGGGCGACTGGTTCGAGAAGGCAGAAGAAAGGTTGGCCGGACGCTGGCCTTTGGAAACTATAGATTCAGAACAGTGACCTGCTAGGCAGCCCCTGCTCGGATAGCCTTTCCCAGGCTGATAGTTCCCCGGTACAAGGCTGTACCGATGATTGCCCCCTCTACCCCCGTTGATACGAGCTGGCGTATGTGGTCCAGCGAAGACACTCCCCCTGAAGCCTGTACCTTCATCCCCGTTTCCCGGACCAGTTCCTCGTTGGCGGCAAAATTGGGAGATGTAAGTGTTCCGTCCCGCGAAACGTCGGTATAAAGCAGCCTGGGAACCCCCAGTTCCTTCATCCGGTGAGCCAGGTCCAGCGCCGAAACCTGGCTGGATTCGGTCCAGCCCTTGATGGCGACCAGGCCATCCCGGGCGTCCACTGCCACAACGACTCTTTCACTGCCATAGTCCCGACAAAGGCCTTCCACCAGACCGGGATCGTTTACGGCCGCGGTGCCGATGACCACGCGGCTTACTCCCGCAGAAAGCAGCGCGTCAGCGATTTCCCTGCCCCTGATGCCACCGCCCACCTGTATCGGCATTGCTACCGCGTCCACGATTTCCCTGATGGTGGCGAGGTTGGCAGGATTGCCAGCAGCGGCGCCGTCCAAATCCACGAGGTGCAGGATGGCTCCCCCCTGTTCCTGCCAGCCCAGGGCAACTTTGACCGGGTCTTCGGAGAAGACGGTTTCTTGCTGGAAATCACCCTGGAAAAGGCGAACGCAACGGCCTGACTTCAAGTCTATAGAGGGGATGATCTGCATTGGGGGACCTCAGGCCGGCAAAGCTCGTTAGCTTCCCGAGCCGCGAGCAAAGTCCAGGAAGTTGCGGTAAATCTGCAAACCGTTGGCGCTGCTTTTCTCAGGATGGAACTGGGTGGCAACGAGGTTGTCCCGGGCATAGGCGCTGCAGAAGGGTATGCCATAGTTTGTGGTGCCCGCCACGCCATCGGTAATGTCCGGCGCCGCGTAGTAGCTGTGCACAAAATAGAAGTGGCTGGAATCAGGAATGCCGTGGAAGACAGGGTGTTGCATCCGGAAGTCCACACTGTTCCAGCCCATATGGGGGACCTTGAGGCCGGCAGGTAGCCGCTTTACCCGTCCCTGCACTATTCCCATGCAGGGGGCATCTCCTTCCTCGGTCTGATCCAGCAAAAGCTGCAACCCGAGGCAAACCCCCAGAAAAGGCCTGGCGTCGGCGATGTAGTTCTTAATGGGGAGGATAAGATTGCGGGATTCCAGAGCTTTCATTGCCGCCGGACCGGAACCGACACCAGGGAGGATGAGGGCGTCGGCGGAATCCACCTCTGCGGGGTCTTCGGTCACTACCGGACAGGCCCCAACCGATTCAAGGGCCTTGGCCACGCTGCGCAGGTTGCCGGATTGATAGTCGATTACGACGACCTTCATGTCAGAAGGACGCGGGGTTTCGGAGTAGGGAAGTTGGGGCACCGCTAGCTGCGCTCCCCTGTAGCCCGCTCGATAGGAAGCTCCCGGTCTTCGTACCTGGCCAGGACGAAGAGCAGATCTCCCAGGCGGTTGAGGTAATGGATGATCAGTTCGTTGGTGAGTCGCCCAGCCTCGGCCAGCGCAACAACGCGCCGTTCGGCCGTTCGAATAGAGGTACGGGACATGTCAATAGCCGACGACGAGGGCGATCCCCCGGGGAGGACAAAAACAGTCGGCATCTGGAATTCCTCTTCCAGGGAATCGATAGTTTGTTCCAGGTTTTCCACCATTTCTGCGGTCACCGGCGCGAAATGCTGCTGGAAAAGTTCGTACTTGTCGGGTTCGGTAGCCAGTTCGGCGGCGATGGTAAACAACTCTCGCTGAGCGTCCCGCAGGATGTCCTTAACCTTCTGGTCCTCAGAAAGGGAGCGAGCCAGTCCCATAACCGAAACGGCCTCATCGGTAATGCCGTAGGCCTCGGTGTGTGGGTCGTTCTTGGAGACGCGGCCGCCATAAAGCAGGCTGGTCTCGCCCTTGTCTCCAAACTTGGTATAGACACGTTTCCGGTAGGAAGACGATGAGGAAGTCACGCCAGCCGTCCTTGCCATAAATGAATGTGCGGCGGAGTTTTACCCCTGCCATAGCTTCTGAAACCGCTCTGGAATTGTAGCATAGAGCCATACTCCCGGCTATACTGGCAACACCGGCAGGGCCTTAGCTTGAACTGGAATGAAGGGTCCGGCGCCACCGGATAACGGGTTTGAAAGAGGTAGCTAGATGCCCCCCCAACTGACTGTAATTGGCATAGAGGGAATGCCTGAAGCCAGGTCGGGCGATGACCTGACGCAACAATTGCTGCATGCTGCGGAGAACCAGGGGACGCCGGTGGAGACCGGTGACGTTCTGGTGGTCACCCAGAAGATTGTCTCCAAGGCCGAAGGCCGGGTCATCTCCATAGATGACATTGAGCCTTCCCCGTTGGCCATATCCATAACGGAGGGGCACCGCAGGGACCCGCGCCATACCGAGCTAATCCTGCGGGAGAGCCGCCGAATCGTGCGGATGGACCGGGGAGTAATAATCAGCGAGACGTACCACGGCTTCAACTGCGCCAATGCCGGAATTGACGCCTCCAACATTCCAGGTGACGGTACGGTAGCCCTGCTTCCGGAAGACCCCGACGCATCGGCGAGGGGAATTCGCCAGGAAATAGCTGAACGAACTGGGAAGGACGTTGCGGTGATTATCTCCGACACTTTTGGCCGGCCCTGGCGCAGCGCCGCCGTCAACGTGGCCATCGGAGTGGCCGGATTGAATCCCCTGCTGAGCTACGTGGGCCAGGAGGATTCGCACGGTAACCTGATGTACACCACGGTGATTAACGTAGCCGACGAACTGGCGGCCACGGCAGAGCTAGTAACCGGGAAGGTGCTGGGGGTTCCAGTGGCCATTATCCGGGGCTATGCCTTTGAACCTATGGAAGAGGCCAGCAACCAGGCATTGATCCGGGACCCCGACAAGGATCTGTTCCGCTAGTCAATACTCAGGGACTCGAAGAGGGGCAGTACCAGCTGTTGCGGCCCATCCAGATCATCGCCAAAACCGGACATGCCAACACCCAGAAGCCGGAACGCCCTCCCTTCCGTCATTTCTCTAGTCAACAACTTCCAGGCTGTCTCCATGATCGCTTCTTCTGAGTTGGTGTGAGAGGCCAGGGTGGTTTGTCGGGTCAGGGTCGTGAAATCTGCCAGCCTAAGTTTGACCGTTACGGTCTTACCCTTAACGTCTTTCCTGGACAGGTGGCTGGAAACGTTGCCGGACAACTTGCCAAGGACCCCACGCAGCTCTTCCGGGTTACTCAGGTCTTCAGCAAAGGTGGTTTCAGCGCTAATTGACTTGGGGTTGCGTTCCGTCTTCACCGGGTCATCGTCCTGGCCCAGGGCCTTGGCCTTGATTCCTTGAGCGCGCTTGCCGAACCTTCGAGCGTACCACTCGTCCGGTTGAGTAGCCAGGTCCCCAATAGTTTCGACACCATCACCGTGGAGTACTTCAGCCGTTTTGGGACCGATACCCCACAGCTTTCCTACCGGGAGGGGCGCCAGGAAGTCCCTTTCGTCGCCAGGAGCCACAACAACCAGTCCATCGGGCTTCTCCAGGTCTGAGGCGATTTTGGCCACGGACTTGCAGGTACCGACCCCGATGGAGACGTTCAGTCCAGTCTCCTCATTGACCCGGCGCTTAAGGTCAATGGCAATGCCCAGGGGGAGCTTTCCAGTCCCGACTTGGTCGGTAATGTCGAGATATGCCTCGTCCAGGGACAAAGGCTCAACCAAATCCGTCAGGTGGTGAAAAATATCCATGACCATGCGGGACATTTCCCGATACCGGTCGAAGCGGGGCCGGACGACTATACCCCGTGGGCACTGGCGCACGGCGGTGGCCATGGGCATAGCGGAGTGGACGCCAAAAACCCGCGCCTCGTAGGAAGCGGTGGCT
Source organism: SAR202 cluster bacterium bin22 (assembly GCA_002238505.1). Taxonomy (GTDB): domain Bacteria; phylum Chloroflexota; class Dehalococcoidia; order Lucifugimonadales; family UBA3495; genus Bin22. Next base: position 530,648 of record MPMM01000001.1, read on the forward strand.
ACTACGCCGCGGCTCTGCGGGCTGCCGCCAACCATCACGGGCAACCCCCTCAATTCTGGGTTATCCAGCTGCTCCACGGCGGCGTAAAAGGCGTCCAGGTCGGCGTGAATAATGTGGCGCATGTCGGGCATCAGCGGCACTCGGAATCGGGTCAGGCCTGATGGGTGCATTGGCAGGCATTTAAGCTAATTCTACCCCCTGCATTGCGTACATCCAAGACGACAATGTCAGTCTGCCTGCTCAGGAACTCCCCGGGTCCGGGCTTTGGCGTTGCCTGACCCGACGGGCGATTCCCGTTGCTCAATCCGGGTCAGGGCGTTAAACTAGTAGCGCATTTGGCGATAATTACCCGCAGATTTTATCAACGAACTCGTGGTAACCGGCCTGCGGCCTGCCTCTAAGGGCGGGTCTTTTTTTGGCAGCAACCATTACGCCACCAGGTACTTCCAGCTTTGCAGCAAGCAAGAGAACAAACTGAGCGCCCGAAGATTTTCTACGGCTGGTGGATGGTGGCCATCACTTCGTGGATGGCCTTCTTCGCCAGTGGTATTTTCTTCCGGGGCTTTACCGTATTTGTTCCGGCATTGCGGGACTCCCTTGAAATCAGCCAGGCGCGAACCAACCTGATCTTTTCCCTGGCCCGTGCGGAAGGTGGACTGGAAGGGCCCTTTGCCGGCTGGCTGATTGACAAATTTGGGAACCGCAATCTCCTGATACCAATGGTGCTGTTGGCTGCGGCGGGATATTTTGCCCTTTCCCAGTTTGTAAGCGGGTTCTGGAGCTTTGCCCTCGTCTATCTGCTAATGGTATCGCTGGGCAACAGCATCGCCTTTCAGCACGCTATGTTCGCCGGCATAAACCAATGGTTCCGGCGAAGGCGCTCCCTGGCCATATCCATCCTGGCCGCCGTTTCATCCCTGGGAGGGCTGTTCATAGTCCCTTCGATGAATGGCGTCATTGACAAATGGGGCTGGGAGATGGGGTCGCTCTTGTCCGGAGTGGCCTACCTGGTCTTTCTTTTTCCCCTCTGCTTCCTGTTCAGGAACAAGCCTGAGGACATGGGTCTGTTGCCCGATGGCGACACCAGCCCTCCCACTGCCGCTGGTAGGGGCGCCTCCGCCCGCCGCCGGGTACTGAGGGACTACACAGTCCGGGAGGCGCTGCACACCCAGGCGTACTGGCTGCTGATGCTGGGGGCGGGCCTGCGGATGATTGCCACTCTGGGAATCTTGGTCAGCATCATCCCGATTCTGGAGGACAAAGGCGTCAGCAGGCAGGTGGCGGCCAATCTGACCGGGGCCATGTTCGGCATCAACTTCTTGTCTCGCCTGGTCCTGGGGTACGTCGGAGACCAGTGGTCCAAGTCCCTGATCCTGGCTGGAACCCTGGCTGCGGAGGCGGTAGCAATTTCCCTGTTGTATTTTGGCCAATGGGATGCCGGGGCCGTCGGCATCTTCCTCATAGTTGCCTTTGTGGTGCTGGAGGGATTAGGCGACGGCGCAGGCGTAATAGTCTGGGCGGCGCTTGGAGATTACTATGGGCGTGACCGCTTTGCTACGTTGCGGGGGTACATCACCTTTTCGCACAGCTGGGCATTGGTGGCGTCACCGGTTTACGTGGGCTGGGTTTTCGACCACTATGGGAGTTACGACTGGGCCATCATTCCAGCGGCCGCCTGTGCCGGTGTTGCCAGCGTCTGTTTCCTGCTGGTCCGAAGGCCGCCGCAACTCACTGTGGAAGAGGCGTCGCAAGGCTGAGTAAAGGCTCCTTCAAGTTCCGCAGGCAGTGCATTCCATTGTTCTATTCTTCCGGTTAACCACAGTCCTTTTGCGTGAAACAGGCCATGTGCTGACTGCGCATGACGCCGACCGGGAAAGGGTGTCCCCAAGCAAATCTCCTACGCGCATAGCTTTACCTGGCTACGTAGCCTTAGTTACGCCGATGGTATATTATAGGTTCAAACTGGCGCCCTGAATTCTTGGAGGCTCTATGGCTACTATTCTTGAAGAGTATATCGAGAAGCATCCTGGTTCTGCGCAAAGGTACGCCGAAGCAACCCAGATTTTTCCTGGCGGCGTAACCCATGATAATCGTTACGCCCAGCCCTTCCCCCTTTACATAACTCACGGCACCGGCCCTTATAAGTGGGACGTGGATGGCCATGAGTATATTGACTACGTATCGGGCCACGGCGCCCTGATTCTGGGGCATTCCCATCCAGCAATTGCCGCCGCCGTATCCGAGCAGATCAACCGGGGCACCCATCTTGGAGCCTGTACGGACGAAGAATTGCGATGGGCCAAGGCAATCATGGCCTTGATGCCTGCGGTGGAAAAAATACGCTTTCACAGTTCAGGAACCGAAGCTACCCTGATGGCCATGAGGCTGGCTCGCGCTTATACCGGCAAGAGCAAGATCATCAAGCTTCAGGACCACTTCCATGGCTGGCACGACTACGCCATGGCCGGCTCAGACCGTCCCGCCCCCGGGATACCCCAGGAGAGCTGGGGCAGCATGGTAATTGTGCCTTCGGGCGACCTCCGGGCGGTGGAGGATGCCCTGAACCGGGACGACGACATCGCCGGTCTGATTCTCGAACCTACCGGCGCCCACTACGGCCAGTTACCCTTTGATACCCCCAATTACCTGAGAGGACTTCGAGACTTGACCAACCAGCACGGGGTGGTCCTGATCTTCGACGAGGTAGTAACGGGATTTCGCGCTTCCCCTGGCGGCGCCCAGGTGCTCTATGACGTGTCCCCCGACCTGACAACCATGGCCAAGATTGTGGCCGGGGCCCTGCCCGGTGGCGCCGTGGGGGGGAAGGCCGACATTGTGGACATGATTGCCCATCGGGGTGACCCCGAATGGGACAACCAGAGGCGCGTGTATCACCCGGGAACCTTCAACGGCAACCCGCTGTCGGCCGTTGCCGGCGCCGTTTGCCTGGAAGCCATCGCCAGCCAGCCCATCAACCAACAGGCTGATGCCATGGCGCATCGTCTCAAGCTGGGCCTCAATGAAGTGCTGAGCAAGATGGAGGTGGCGGGCCATGCCCACGGCGTTGCCTCGATGATTCACCTGGTGTTGGCCGACTGTAACTGCGACCGGGGTATCTGCACTATGCCTCACCGGGAGATTAAGGAGGCCATTGGCTCTCCTTCGGTTACTGCCCTCAAGCGGAGCATGCAGAACAACGGCATTGACATAATGGGGCGGGACTCGTTCCTGGTGTCATCCACCCACACGGAAGCTGAGATCGACAAGACCCTGGCTGCAGTGGAGAAATCCCTGGCCGAAGTTCGCTCCGAGGGGTTGCTGTAGAGAGAATCGGGATTGTCGGGTCCGGACTTGCCAGGATGCTGGTTCCGGATGCACTTTTGGATATTGAGGAGGAATTGCGATGCCATCCTTCTGGGAAAACATCCAGGTCAATGGGCAGGATATGGACATGTACGCCAGCGTACCGTCAGGCTCCGGTCCGTTTAGCGCCATTGTGGTGAGCCAGCATGGCGGAGGCGTGGACAAGTTCATACAAACCATCTGCGACCGATTCGCGGAGGCCGGGTATGCAGCGGTGGCGCCCAACCTGTACCACCGGGTTCCGGACGATGTCTTGAATGGTGACCCCCGTCCCCGCCCGTGGGACGTACTCAGCGACCCGGACATTGTCGCTGACGTCAATGCCACCGTCGATTTTCTGAGGAACCATCCGGCCATAGATGGCGAACGGCTGGGCATTACCGGATTCTGCATGGGCGGGCGGGTCGCCTGGCTGGGCGCGGCAACCAATCCGCACTTCAAGGCGCTGGCCCCATATTACGGCGGCAACCTGTTGGTTACCTGGGGCGCGGGCGAGACACCTCCCTACGAATTGGCCGAAAACATTAACTGCCCAATCCTGTTCCATTTCGGAGAGGTGGACGAGAACCCATCCCAGGACGACATGAGGAAGTTCGATACGGAACTGACCCGGCTGGGCAAGACTCACCAGTTTTACACCTACCCCGGCGCCGACCATGCGTTCATGGATTTCACTACCGGCCGGCATAACAAGGAAGCTTCAGATGCCTCGTGGCCTCGCACCCTGGAATTCTTCGCCGCCCATCTGGGTGGGTAGTCTGCTGGGCTGAAAAAATACAGCTGCCAAAACGTGGCAAGACGGATATGCCATCCGCACTATTAGTAACTGGAGGAATCAACTATGGCCAGAGTTTCCATCGATCTTGACGACAAGGGTGATCTGCAACTGATAGGCGCTTCCGGCTGGAAGCGCAGCATGGGAATGGTACCCGGTGAACCCAACCAGGGTCTAGTAGCCGAGATGCGGGGCGCTGCCGCCCGCATGCCTGATTACGACGACTCAGGCTGGGAGCAGCCGGAAACTATCCAGGAGCGGCTTTCGGTGGGCTTTACCTTTGCCTGGTACCGCCTGGCGTTCACCATGCCCGAGACCATTAAGGGCCAGACTGTTGGGGGCAACCGAGTGTTCTTCGAGTGCAACGTTGACAACTATGGCGAAGTTTACATCGACGGCGCAATTGACCGGAATATCGGCGTAATTACGGGCAATAACACTCCGAAGAGAGTTTCACTTGCTGATGCCGCCGAGCCTGGAAAGCAGCATGTGATTGCCGTTCTGGTGGCCAACGCTCCTTTGGGCGACCCCGTAGGAGCAATTTTCTTCCGCCACGCCACCCTCGCATTTGAAGAGGCCCCGCGCTAAACAAGAGCGGAGTCGCAGGCGTTCCAGTTTCGGCCACATTGGAGAAACAGCAATGACGACCAAGTCTTACGCCGGCAAGGTCAATGCGCCGGAATTCCCTCCCGGGTTGGAATGGGTCAACTCTGACCGTCCCCTGACGATGGAAGAGTTGCGGGGAAAGATTGTCCTGCTGGACTTCTGGACTTACTGTTGAATCAATTGCATGCATATTTTTCCGCAGTTGCGGAAACTGGAACGCAAATACGCCAGCGAACTTATGGTGGTCGGGGTCCACTCTGCCAAATTCCCCAACGAGAAAGAAAAGGAGAACCTCTACAAAGCTGTCAAACGGTGTGAACTGGAACATCCCGTTGTGAACGACGCCGAGTTCCAGATCTGGCAGCAATACGCCTGCCGCGCCTGGCCGACCATGATGTTCGTTGACCCTGAAGGCAAAGTCATAGGCAAGCACGAGGGGGAGATCACCTTCGAAGACCTGGACCACCTTTTGGGCGAGATGGTGGCCGAATTCGATGCTTCCGGACTGCTGAATCGGGAGCAGGTTGCCGTAACAGTCGAGGCGGAACCGGCGACGCCGCTCTCCTTTCCAGGCAAAGTTCTGGCAGACGAAGCCAGCGGGCGTCTCTTTATTGCCGACACCAACCACAACCGGATTGTGGTGGCTTCCCTGGATGGCCAGGTTTCCCAGGTATTTGGCTCAGGGCTAGAGGGGCTTGACGATGGCGACCGACAGTCGGCCAGTTTCAACCATCCCCAGGGAATGGCATTAAATGGGGACTACCTTTACGTTGCTGACACTGAGAACCATGCCCTGCGGAAGATTGACCTGGTCGCGGAAACAGTGGAAACCGTCGCCGGCAACGGGCGGCAGGGAAATCGCAGGTCGGGCGAAAGCCCGGGTTCGGATTCCGAGTTGAACTCGCCCTGGGACCTTGTTTTCCACGAAGACAAGCTCTACATAGCCATGGCTGGCTGTCACCAGATTTGGGTCATGGATCTTGAGTCAGGTATGGTTGGCCCCTATGCCGGAACGGGAGTAGAGTCCATCAAGGATGGCGCTCTGTCCGAAGCCACCCTGGCCCAGCCCAGCGGCATTACCACTGATGGTGAGCGCCTGTACTTCGCTGACAGTGAAACCAGTTCCATTCGCTCAGCTGAACTTCAGCCCAACGGGAAGGTGCGGACTATTGTGGGGCTGGGGCTCTTTGAGTTTGGAGACCGGGACGGGGAAGGGCATCTGGTGAGGCTCCAGCACCCGCTGGGAATCACCATAAAGGACGGGACTCTCTACATCACCGACAGTTACAATCACAAGATAAAGGAGATTGTCCCGGTACCCCGCCGTTCAACCACGCTGGCTGGCGCCGGTTCGGCCGGTCACATGGATGGTTTCGCGGGAGAGGCTGCTTTTTCCGAACCGGCAGGTTTGAGCATAGCCGGCGGAAGGATGTACATCGCGGACACCAATAACCATGCAATACGGGTGGCGGACATGGAAACGTGGGAGGTCAAGACCCTGGAATTGGCGTGGCCGGACTAGAATCCCCGAGCATACAGTCCACTTAAACAATCGGGGCGGGTATCACACCCGCCTCGAAGCATTTCTGGCTAAGTAGTTAAAAGACTCGCTCAGCAATACTCCATTCCCCGATTAATCACAAATATGCGGTCTCGTTGCGCCAAGTCCTTCTCCACGGAAAGCTCAGCGCCGGGGAAGATTTCCATTGCCAGCCCCTCGACCGCAGGTACCTGCTCCGGGTCCAGTTCCAGCAGAACTATCCCATGATCCTTAAGCTTGCCAGGCGCTTGCTCCAGCAGCCGGCGTATTGGGTCAAGGCCGTCGGGTCCGCCGTCCAGGGCCAGTTGTGGTTCCCATCGGACTTCGGGCTGCAGGTTGGGCAGTCGATCAGTGGGAATGTAGGGCAGGTTGGCCAGAATCAGGTCCACCGGCTCCGGGACGGGTTCCAGCAGGTCTCCTTTGCCCAGCGATACCCGGTCTGCTACGTTATGGGCTCGAATATTGTAGGCAGCCACGTCCAAAACGTCATCAGCGCAATCCACAGCAAAGATGCGGGCTGCGGGAAGGTGCAGGGCCAAATTTATGGCTATGGCCCCGGTGCCGGTCCCCACGTCGGCGACTACAAGCTGGGGTGTTTCCATTCCCATCAAGGCCATGAAGAGGGCATGCTCTACCATGCATTCCGTTTCCGGCCTGGGAATCAGTACGTTGGGGTTCACCAGCAAGTTGACGCCGTAGAACTCCTTGTACTGGAGAATATAGGCCAGCGGTTCCCGCTTCAGGCGGCGTTCCATTATCTCGGCCAGAACCTGTTCCTGTTGGGGAGAGACCTCAGTTTCCTGCTGGGAGAAGAGGTCGTGACGCTGCATGCGCATCACGTTCATGAGCATCACCTCGGCTTCGAGGCGCGCATCAGGAATATGGCTGGCTTCCAGTGTGCGGTGAGTTTGCTGGACGGCTTCGCGAAGCAGAGGCATCTAAAAAACTGGCGGCCTTAGGCCGTAACCTCTTCAAGAAGCATACTCTGTTCCCATGCGACCAAGCCACTGATAATTTCGCCCAGGCCTTGTCCGTCCATAATGTTGGGGATGCCGTGGAAGCTGGTGGATATCCGGTGGTCGGTAATCCGGTCCTGCGGATAGTTGTAAGTCCGAATTTTTTCCGATCTCTCCGCCGTTCCTACCTGTGAGCGGCGGTTTTCGGATATTTCTGCGTCGTGGCGTTCCTGCTCGGCTGCAAACAGTCGAGCCCGCAACATGGCCATGGCCTTCTGTTTGTTCTTGTGTTGTGAACGCTCGTCCTGGCAGACCACTACCAGCCCGGTGGGTTCGTGTACAATACGAACTGCTGTGGCAACCTTGTTGACGTTCTGGCCGCCATGTCCGCCGGCGTGGAAAATGTCTATGCGAAGCTCGTCCTGGTTAACTTTGACCTCTACCTCATCGGCCTGGGGAAGGACAGCTACGGTAGCGGTCGAAGTGTGTATGCGCCCCTGGGCTTCGGTTTCGGGTACGCGCTGGACTCTATGCACACCCCGCTCATACTTCATTCGACTGAAAGCGCCCTTGCCCTGAATTTCCAGGACAACCTTGTTAAAGCCGCCCAAATCAGAAGGACTGGAGTCCATGACTTCGACCTTCCAGTGCTGCAACTGGGCGTATCGGGTGTAGAGTCTTGCCAGGTCGCCGGCGAAGAGGCCAGCCTCCTGGCCGCCGGTGCCGGCGCGAATCTCTATAATTACGTCTCTTTCGTCGTTGGGGTCACGCGGCAGCAGGGCTACCTTAAGTTCCTGCGCCAGCGCTTCCAGGCTCTCTTCAACGGATTCCAGTTCCTCGCGGGCCATTTGGACAATCTCGGGGTCGCCGCCCTCGGACACCAATGCCTTGAGGTCGGCCTCTTCAACCAGCAGCCCCTGATGCCGGCGGGCGATCTCAACCAGATCCTCGAGGCCAGACCTTTCCTTGGCCAGCTTCTGAATCTGCTCGAAATTGGCAGCCACTTCCGGGTTGCCCATTTGGGTTTCTATTTCCTGATTTCTCTTGACGATGGCGTCAAGCTTTTCAAATATGGAACTCATCGCATTTCCCGATGAAGTCTGGAGATAGAATTGAAGATACTGATACCAGAGCCTGCCATCAGTCTATACCATCGTGTATTTGCCAGCAAGCTGATTATACACAAATGCCTTTAATTCCGTCGAATGCCGGGTTGACGTGAGCGGAAACCGCTGTGGAGTACCCTTCTCCAGCTTACAAAGCAGGTCAACCGAGTGGTTTGGTTCCGTAATGGATGGCTACCGATCCAAAACCCAGTTTACGGTAACCTACATTCTCCAGCCCTACCTGCGCGAACAGGCCGGCCAGCCTGTCTGCTTGCAGAAAATAGTCCACCGACTGGGGCAGGTAAGTGTATGCCGTTCGATCTCCGGTAACGAGTTGACCAATTAATGGCACAACACCATGAAAATACAGCCGGAAGAGGCTGGTCTTTATGCCGGGGGCCATCGGGGTAAGTTCCAGCGTAGTAACTCTACCGCCAGGACGCACTACTCGAGCCATCTCCGAGATTGCCTGGGGTAGGTCGGGCATGTTGCGAAGGCTGAATCCTGCTGTGGCGCAGGCAAATGCTCCGTCCGGAAAAGGCAGCGAAAGGGCGTCTCCCACGAGAAACGCGACTCTGTCGGAATCCGCTGCAGCCGCCTTCTTGCCCTGAGCCAGGACAATCATTTCGGGCAGAAGGTCAATACCTACTGAATGTTCGATTCCGTCCCTTCGGGACAAGGCATAGGCCAGGTCCCCTGTACCAGTGGCGACATCCAGTGCGGATCCGGTAAGGCCATCCGCCGTCAAGCGGGCGGTAACTCGCTTCCAGCCGTGATGCATGCCTCCCGTCATCAGGGAATTCATTAGATCATAGCGACCAGCGATGCGGGCAAAGAGGTCGGCTACGTAGGTTTGTTTGGCGTCTCCGCTGAGGTTAGCCATGGGTTAGTAGTGAGGCCCTCCCGACCTGCCCCGGGTCATTGCTCCCACTCCCGTTCCCGGTATTGGAACTCTTCAGGCAAATCCGTTGCCACGTCGAGGGCTACCAGCACCCGCTGTGCAACAAAACGCGCTATGTCCTCAACGCCGCGAGGTTTCAGGTAAAAGGCGGGCTCCGGAGGAAGAATTATGGCGCCATTGCGGGTGAGGGAGAGCATGTTTTCCAGGTGCGTGGCATGGAGCGGAGTCTCCCGTGGTACGAGGACCAGTTTCCGGCGCTCCTTGAGACAAACGTCGGCGGCGCGCAACATGAGGTTGTTGGACAAACCGTGGGAAATGGCGGCTATGCTGTTCATGCTGCAGGGCACGATAGCCATTCCGGCCGTAGCAAAGGTCCCGCTGGCAATGGAGGCCCGCATGTCTCCCAGGGAGTAATGAGTAAAGTGGGGATGCTCCTGCCATTCCGAGAGAGTTTCGTTGAAGGAGATATCCATTTCTTCCTGCCACACCAGTCGTGCGGCATTGGTACAGACCAAAATTGTTGGTGTGTCCTGCTGCAGCAAAGCATCCACGGTGGCGCGGGCAAGGATGGAACCACTGGCGCCCGAGATACCTACAATGACAGGCTTTTGGCCTTTCGGAGGAATATTGCCAGATATGGGCTGAAGGGACATGCTAAATCACCAGCGCCAGGATGGTGAACCCCATAAGCTGCACCGAAACGTAACCGTTAATTCTGAAGAAGACGGCGCCAATTCTGGACAGGTCGCGGGGACGAACTTGGGCATTCTCGTAGATCAGCAGCAGGACTGCAATAACCCAACCGATGTAGTATGGCCAGGCCAACTCCATCAACACTCCCAGGGCCAGCAGCGCGCAGAGGGAAAGAAAGTGCATGGTCCTGGCCAGCCACAATGTCTCGGCTATCCCGATCCGGCTGGGTACGGATTTGACACCGTATTCCCGATCAAATTTAAAATCGGGACAGGCATAGATCAGGTCAAACCCACCGGCCCACATCGCTACAGCGAGGCTGATCAGCAGAGGTTCATAGGATAGCTGGCCGGTGACACCGATCCAGGCCGCCGTCGGGGCTATTGCCAGGGCCCAGCCCAGGCAAAAGTTGCAAAGCCATGTGAAGTACTTGGCGTAGGAATAAAAGACGACATAGGAGGCGGCAACGGGAGAAAGCAAAAGAGCCAGCACATTCAATTGTGACGCGCCAACAAACAGGATTGCCAGCCCAAGGCCCGCCATAACGGCCACTTCCCAGGATTTGAGCAATCCGCTAGGGAGGTGCCTGTCCCTGGTACGGGGGTTGGCTGCGTCCTCCCTGGCGTGAACCAGCCGGTTGGCAGACATTCCCAGGGTGCGCGCACCGAACATTGCCACGTTAATCCAGATGAATGCGGACCATCCGGGCCACGGGTGACCATTAATTGTCTGGGACGCCAATACCATTCCTATGAAGGCGAAGGGAAGGGCAAAGAGGGACTCCCAGATGCGGATAGAACCAAGGTAAAGGGAGATTCTGCCCAGAACGGTGACTGGGTCGTTGTGGTTGATTCCGGCGTTTTGCATTGCTAAATGAGGCTGATTGACGAGAGACAAATGTGCGGAAAACACGGCGACCTGAGGGACTCCTTATTTGAAGCCATATTCCGTCCATTTACCTTCAACCAGGGACTGGATCTCCTGGGACATTTCGATGTCTGGGGGCCAGCCCCGGGTATATCCTTCCAGGGGCCCCTTCCTGGTGGCGTCAATGCCCACTTTGCCGCCAAACCTGGGTGTGGGAGAGCCTACCTCCAGGTCGTCTAGAGGTCCCTCAACTATTACGATGTCCTGGCTGGGGTTGATGTTGTTGGCTACTCGCCAGGCAACTTCCGAAGGATTTTGAACGTCCACGAAATCGTCCACTACCACGATGGCCTTGGTCAGGTTCATCAGGCCCAGACCCCAGAGACCGTACATCACTTTTCTCGCCTGGCCCGGGTATTCCTTCTTGATGGAAACCAGAACGAGGTTGTGGAAAATGCCTTCGGCTGGCATGTTCATGTCAACAACTTCTGGCATGATCATCTTAATGACCGGCATAAAGATGCGCTCGGTGACCTTTCCCATCCAGAAGTCCTCCATGGGAGGACGGCCCACAACTGTGGCGGCGTAGATCGGGTTGCGGCGGTGGGTTATGGCGTTAACGTGAAAAACCGGGTATTCCTCGGGCATTGAGTAGTATCCGGTATGGTCGCCAAAGGGCCCTTCCAAGCGCTGCTCGTCGGTCAGAACGTAGCCTTCCAGAACAATTTCAGCCTGGGCAGGAACCATCAAGTCAACAGTTTTGGCCTTAACCAGGTCCACACCTTCTTCCCTGATGAATCCGGCGACGGCCATCTCGTCCATATCCGGTGGCAGGGGAGCCGACCCGGTCCACATGGTGGCAGGGTCCGCGCCGATGGCCACAGCCACTTCCAGCCGGTTGTCCTGCTGTTCCTGGGCAACTCGGTAGTGGTGTGCTCCTACCTTGTGGGTCTGCCAGTGCATGCCTGTCGTACAGGAATCGTAAACCTGCATTCGGTAGGTGCCATAGTTTTGAGTTCCGGTGACAGGGTCCTTGGTTATAACCAGTGGCAGGGTAATGTACCTGCCTCCATCCATGGGCCAGCACTTGAGGATGGGGAACTTGAAAAGGTCAACATCGTCCCCCTGCAGGACTACCTCCTGGCAGGGAGCGCGGTTGACGCGTTTTGGCTGGTAACGGCCCATCTGAATGACCTGCCCCAATGTCCTGATCTTGTTCATCAGGCCCTCGGGAGCCCCCTGGGCCAGTTGCAGCATGCCTTCCAGCCTGGCTACCAGGTCGTCCACCTTCTCAACGCCTAGGGCCCAGGCCATACGCTGGTCGGAACAGAAGATGTTCATCAAGACCGGCATATCGTAGCCGGTAACGTTTTCGAACAGCAGGGCGGGCCCACCGCTCTTAATCATCCGGGCGGCGATTTCCGTCATCTCCAGTTCGCAGCTAACAGGGGTACTGACGCGGTGCAGTTGACCCCGTTGTTCCAGGAAGTTGATGAATTCTCGGAGGTCCTTGTAGTTCATGGGGGTTCCCTGGAGACTAAGGACGAAAATTTCGGGGAACATTAGCGATAGACAGACTGTACCGGCCACGCCCCGGGAACAATTCTATAGAGGCCAGCGGAATGCCGCAACTGCAAAACGTTCCGAGAGCGGCTTAAAGGCGCATCAAATTGAAGCGCGCTGCCCGCCGGTGTTCTTCGTCTTCAATGGGGTGGTGGACGATATTTTCCGCGTAGCGACTGGGCTGGTCAGTTGTAAACGTGGTGATACAACAGGGGGAATCGGGGCCACATGACACTCAACCCGCACCAATACTGGTGACGAGGAGTAATCCGTGGATGATGGGGGCGCCTGGTCCGCATAAGCCCAACCCGACTTCTGGGCATCCATCTGAAAAGTGCAAATGGTCCCAAAAGAGGTAAGGCGCGAACCGAGGGAAACTCAAGAGCGAAGGCATCATAACCTTCGCTCTCTTCAAGCCAGCATACGCCTTCTAATACTGGGTCATCGTATTGCGATTTCTGCTAAAGCAGTCGCTGCAATAGACCGGGCGGTCACCCCTGGGCCGGAAAGGCACCGTGGCTTCCGCGCCACACTCGGCGCACTCTATCTGGAACATTTCTCGCGGGCCGGAGGAAAAACCTCCCCGCTGCTCAGATCGCCGAGACGATCGGCAAGTCTGACAGCGCTTGGGGTCATTTACGAAGCCCCGAGAATTAAAGAACTCCTGCTCCCCAGCGGTGAAGATAAACTCCCCCCCACAATCTACGCATACCAACGTCTTATCCGATAGTGCCACCGGTTGGCCTCCTCAGGGTATGGGATCGTATGTGGTCATTAGGTCCACCTGGGCCGATTCAGCGGCCAGCGAGTCTTGTGTCGGGACCTGCCTTGGAAAACCTAACTCCTAACGTACTGCAACAATATATACCTCTAATTTAATAAAATGCAATCAAATCGGGATATATTTGTAGAAATGATTGTAAAGGATAACTAATAACCAACTATTTTACGAAAACCGTATATTAACTGTCAGGTACAGGGTCGCTCCACGTTTGGCGCCATTTGCTCCCTGGGGCAGGTGGAGCGATTTGGCATGATACTGGCAATAATTACAATGAAAACCTGGAACCCTGGCTGGTTGTTTACAGGACTTGACATGGGAGCCAGGCCCTGTTGGTCCTCTCTGAAAGTCGTCGGGAGTCCACAATTTGAACCATCAAGTATGTGCCAGGGTTTGCCAAAGACAGAGGAGATTGCTTATCAAATACCGGGCTTTAGCAGGGGCTATCGGTTATGATGGGCTTCCTGGTGGATTTTGCTGGCTGTGGATGGGTTGAGGAGGCGGAAAAGCTTTGAGGCTTGGTCCCAGACGAGATGCCCCGATTTTCTCGGTAATGCGGGACCGGGATTTTCGGGCCATCTGGTACGTAGGCTCCTTGCGAGAACTTTCCCGGCGCATGGAGCTACTGGTACTAAGCTGGTTGATCCTCCAGGCCACCCAGTCCCCCTTCCAGCTAGGCCTCGTCCTGGTCTTCAATAACCTTCCAAGGCCCGCCCTCTCCCTCTTTACCGGTTTCATCGCCGATCGATTCGACCGGTGGAGAATCCTCATGACGTCCCAAATTATCAATACGCTGGTCGCAGCGGCGCTCCTTGCTCTAATGGTTTCCGACGCCATCGAAGCCTGGCACATTTTTGCTGCGGTCTTCCTTCAGGGGGCTACGAAGGCCCTGGAAGACCCATCCCGGCGTACTGGCATCCTCGACATAGTTGGTGAACGGCGGCTGGTAAACGCGCTTTCCCTGGACAACATAAGCAATACCGCTGGCAAGATGGCTGGGCCGCTGCTCGGCGGTATCATGATTGATACATCCGGACCGTTGATTTCGGGAATGGTGGGGGGTGTTTCGGTGGATAACGGGGGATTTGTCGGCGCAGCCGGTCTTATTCTCCTGGTCCACCTGGCAGACCTGGTGGTAATGACCCGGGTCAGGATTCCTCGTAAAGAACGTTCGGCTACCTTGGAGCCGGTCTGGCAAAGCCTGGGAAGTGGAATTCGCTATGCGCTGGCCACGCCTCTGCTGTGGGGCATGCTGTATGTGACCATAATCATGAACGCCCTTGCTTTCCCGTTGCAGCAGTTCATACCCGACATTGGGGCCAACAGCCTGGGCGTGGGGGCTACCCTGGTGGGACTGCTGGTGGCCGGCGAAGGCATTGGTCAACTCATTGGGGCTGGCGGCATGGCCCTGACCAGAAACCTGGAACGGCACGGGCTCGTTTTTGTCGTGGGTTCCACGGCCGTCCTCATTATGGGCATCCTGTTTGTATGGTCGCCCTGGTACATGCTGGCATTCATGGTGCTGGTATTGGGGGGAATAGGCCAGTCGGGTTTCGGCACAATGCAGAGCACGATAACAATGCTGGCGGCGCCACCGGAAATGCGGGGTCGAATGGTTGGCTTGATGAGCGTTTGCATCGGTATAGGGACACCCCTGGGAGGGCTTGCCCTGGGGATACTGGCGGAATACTTTGGCACGTCTCAGGCAGTAACGGTCAATGCGCTGGCCGGCCTTGCACTGCTGGTTCCTTCACTGGTGCTCACGCCGCTGGCCTGGAGGCCTACCCGCCAGGCGGGCCAGCTGCAGTCCGACTAATCAAACCTCCTTGTATGTCCAACACTTCCCGCCTGTTTCATCGCCGTCATCCTTGCCTCGGTTTGAGCCATAGCGTATATTCGGTAGGCTGGCGGAACTGCCCCCTTTCCGGGGCGGCCAATGTACCGCCAAGCTATACGAACGAAGCACCACGAGGAGTTTGTAATGGCCAAGATTCTGGTAATCCAGGGCGCGGGAATGAATATGCGGGGCAAGGTTCAGTTGGAGATTTTCGGCCCTATGACCCTGGAGCAAATCAATGAGCAGGTGCAAGGTTATGCCGATAAGCTGGGGTTGGATGTAGAGTTTGTGCACTCCAACGTAGAAGGTGAGGTTGCCAATGCCCTGTATGCCGGTCACGACGGTGACGTTGATGCTGCCGTAATAAATCCGGCCGGCTACACCAGCTTGAACGGGGTGCTGAGGGCGGCTATAGCGCAGGTACGCTTCCCGGTGATAGAAGTGCATGCCTCCAATCCCACCGCGCGGGGCGCAGTGTCAGCGGTACAGCCGGTGTGTAAGGGCTCCGTGTATGGCTTTGGCGTATACGGTTACTACTTGGCCCTGGAAGGACTGAAACAGCAATTGGATGGTTAGGGAAGGCTTTTTCTTACCAATATCTGGTCACAGGCCGGCATCCTCGCCGAAATTCTTGGTCCTTTGCCCTGAATACGGACGATTTCGCTGTAGAGGCGTCCTTGCAGGTTGCTGATGGGCACCTGCAAAGGACCTTGGTTGCCTACAGTTTGTTCGTGTAGATTGTAGCAAGTGAAATCAAGCGTCAACCGATGTTACTGTTGGGAATTTTCCGGTTACTCGTGGCTGTTGCCGCTGTCGCGCTCGTTGCTGCGAACAGGAAAGGAGTAAAGGCAAGAAAATCAGTGGAAGAATTTCTTTCGGGCTCGGGGAGTGATGACAGCGTGGCCAGGGCGATTGAGGCCTCTTGGGACGTTACTGCTGAACAGTATTACCAGGACCTGGGCCAGGGTCTGGGTGAGGATTTAGCCGGGGCTTTTCGGCAGACTTACCTGGAAGTTCTGGCCGCGAAGAGTCTTGATGACCGGCAATATGTGGCATTGGTCAGGGTTCACTTCCGGGGCGGGCAGGATAATTTCCTGCTGGAAGTAATGATGCCCCTGTTTGGTTGTGAACCTTACTGGCCCGAAGGCATGACCCTTCACCCCGATTACTTTTCCAACAGGGTTCTTCCCAATGGCTTGATCCGGATTCTGTGCGCCTTCGAAGATGGCAAGTGGATTTTCAAGTCCAGGGAAGGCGAGCCCAAATTTATTCCTTTAGAAGACCTGGAAGATTTACTTTCAGGAAATTTGGCCCAACAAGGTCCCCTCGGCATCGGCCAACCAGTTTTGCTGGAATACCATTACAAGGAACCACCATTCGCCGTAACTGTTCTCGGACCACCGGGGTTAGCGGACCAGGAAACAGTCCGATTGCCTATCCGCATTACCAGCGTAATTCCAAAATGGGACTACAGTCATGGTGGTTCCATTGGAGCCATGTTGCGAACGGCGGAAGACGCCGACGGTCAATTTGAGGAGTGGTCCAGCATTCGTATGAACCACATTCTATCGGGTAAGGATGCCCCGGAAGATCCCTTCAAGGGCTTGATCTTGATTCAGGGCGGCAGCTATGAAGATTACCTTTATTTCGAACCATGCGACGAAGCCCATGTTGTCACTGATCCGGCAAACACTTTCGTGGAACTCCTCTTTCTT
Source organism: SAR202 cluster bacterium bin22 (assembly GCA_002238505.1). GTDB lineage: Bacteria > Chloroflexota > Dehalococcoidia > Lucifugimonadales > UBA3495 > Bin22. The sequence goes on from MPMM01000001.1 coordinate 547,351, forward strand.
GACGAGGCCACTGAAGGAGAAGGAATAGACCTCCGCAAGGTTACGGCGGCTGATTCCAGGGCAGTGTTCAACGACGGTCGCCCCGCGGCGACTACCCTGCCCGCAAACTTGAAGGAGAGGGTAGCGGAACTGGGCAGTTTCTGGTCGGATCTGCCAGTTCCCGTTCCGGCTCTGCTTGGCGACTCGGTAACTCTTCTTGACCAGGCGGACGGGGTCCCGTTCATTGAATTGATGGCTCTAGGGGAGCCGGAGCGGGGAGAGGGAATCTCCATTCGCGTACCCGTGAGGGTCGTCGCCAGATACGATACGGAGCCCAGGTCGTATGAGGTTGAAGCCCAGCTATCCACTCCTCCCGGCACACATGGGAGGATACGCCATGTTTTTGAGGCTATGAGCTTCCACCGGGGCAGTCAATCGCCCGCAGACGCCATCAACCTCGAAGGCATGGTCATGGGCGAAGCAAGAGAAGGACTACTGTACTTCGCCCCCTACGATGAACAGGGGTACACGGAATTCCCCGATGAGCCATTTACCCTGCTGTGGTATGGGCCGCATGCGCTCGAACTACCAATGGACCTCACCGCTATTCGATAGCCCCAGCGCCGGTACCAGGAACTTCCCAGTTTGTTTTGCTTATCCGCAGCGCAGGCAACGGACCTGGGTGAACACGGATTCGTGAACGTCGGCATTGGAAATCAGGTAGTCCATTATGACCCGCAGCGCCTTGCCTTCATCGGGCAGGTTGTACTTTTCCTTCATTGAGGTAACGAAAGCCATCTGATCGGGGTTCAGGTCGATTTCGTAGGTCTGCTTGTCTCCTGCCATCTTTTGCTCCTTGTTTCTCTTGTGGTGGTATTAGCAAGTCGGAATTCGTTGACCGTCCGGCTGAGAATAGCTGTTTGTCCCGCCGCTTTCAAGAAGCGGATTGAGGCCATGCGATGCGGACCGTCCTCGCTGATACAACCAAATTTGATGACCGCTGCTCAGTCGAAGAAGGTGTAACCGTGGCGGTTGAGCAGGACTGTGGTCTCGATGCGCCACCGGTAAGCCGCCTGCATTGGATCGGGGTCAAACTGAAGTGACTTCAAGCCGCGAGGCAGGTGGTCTCTGATAACCATCTCGGCCGCCTTGGCGCGCTCCCTGAGGGCTGCATCCTCTCCCGCTCGGTCCTGGTCCCTTACCAGTACCCAGCGAATCCACAGCCAGTTGGAATGTATGTACATATAGGCCGAGTCCAGCTCACGTTGCCGGACCTGTTTCTGCAAGCTGGAAACTGCGTCATTGAGTTCCCGGTTTTCCTGCTCCAGCTTCTGGACAGCCGCTGACAGACTTTCGAGCGCCTTCTCATCTAAATTCAATGCCTGGCCTCCCGATGGCTGCTTCTATTCAACCGCGTGGACTGACCCATCTGCAGTGCGAATGTAGAGGACCCCGTCGGCGAAGGCCATGGGTTCGTTGACCCCCTTCCCGAGCTTCAGCTTCCACAGTTCCCGCCCTTCACTCCCGTCTATAGCGTAAACATAGCCATGCTGGGTCGCTATGTACACCGTACTTCCTGCCACCAATGGGGATGCATAAACGCCACCTTCAGCCTGGAAACTCCACAGTTCCTTGCCCGACAAGGGATCAACAGCGTAGAGGCGCCCATTCAGGTCACCAACGTACACACGGGTATTGGACACAGCCGGCGAGGCGACGATGCTGGAATCTGCTCCGTCAGGAGAGAAGCGCCAACGGCCACCCTGCTGCCCGGCGGGGCGGGAAACACCGGGCACCTGCCAAAGCCAGAGCTGGGCCCAGACTCGCTTGAACTGGTACTGGCCGGGAACCTCTTTTTCCAGTGCATCGATAGCGTAAAGCTGGCCACCGGCGGAAAAATAAACGTGATCGTGGGCAATAACCGGGGGGGCAATTGTGGACTTTGGAGTACGGAAAACAAGACGATTTTGTCCGGTTCGGGCGTTAAGGAGGTGTATTCGACCGCCCTTATCGGGAACCGCCATTATGCCGTCTGAAACAGGACTCAGTGAGCCAATTTTCTCGGTGGCTTCATAAATCCAGATTTCCTCTCCCGTGAGGGCGTCCAGTGCATACTGCCTGTTATCCCACGCCCCGAAGTAAAGGATGCCATCGTGGACCAGCGGCGAACTGGTTATGATGTCGCCGGCGCGGTATTCCCACAGGATATCTCCGGTATCAGGGTCAAGGGCGCGCACATGGTGGTCCAGATATCCGGCATATAACCTGCCGCCAGCCAGCCCGGGGGAAGTCTGGATGGGCCCGGAGGCTGATTGAGACCACGCAATCTCCCCGGACTCTGCATCCAGGGCCAGCATTCGGAAGTAAGCTCCCAGGTACACTCTTCCATCCGCAACTACCGGACCCGAACGCGTTCCCTCTCCGGTGGGTACACTCCACTTCAACCTTCCAGCGGGCAGTGCATTTAGCCCAGCACCGGCCGGAATCAGCTTGCGCTGGCCCGGGTCACCCCCAGCCATGGTCCAGCTTCCCGGGACCGATTTGGATGACACTTCAGTGGTGGGCTGATGAAATAGAAGCACCCCATAGTCGGGGAGGAAGGGATAATTCAACCAGAAGACGAAGAGCAGAGCGGCCAGTACCACTCCGCTGACAATGGCCCTTCTGCGGGTGATGAGGCGGCGTTCTCTGCCAGCCATAGCCCAGCGAGGCAGAAAGTTGGTGGGATGATTGCAGGCGGGACAGCGACGGGTCCTGGAAATTGCCTCGCCGCAGTTCTGGCACGTTGTAGCTTCCGAAGATTCTCGAGGACTGCTACCAGTCGCGGATGCCTTGCCCAGAAAGCGGTTCAGTCTGAGGAAACCGTTCTTCAATGTCATGTTCTTATCCCGGCTGGATAAATAAACTCGCCTCAAGGGCGAGCAATTCAGCCGGACAATGATTCAAATAGAGGAGTACGGACCTGGGAAGCCTATGGGCGCCGAAATTATTATCGGTGGGAATGGTACCCCGGATGGGCTTCGATCCCATGATCTCCACCTTGAAAGGGTGGCGTCCTAACCTGGCTAGACGACCGGGGCACGCAGAAGAATTTTACTACATTTGCCCAACTATGCCAACAAGTATGACGCTATGACGCGAATGCAGGGCAAGGCATGGTTGGTACGAAGTGGGCATCCAATGCTAATGCCTGCCAGTACCAGATATGGCTCGCGAAGAGGCCAGGGTGAGAAGTGTCAGGGTCTCACCATAGAAGACAACAAACGGCTAAACCTCGGGGTATGCATGGGGAACAGTTGCCGAGGCCTTCCGTTTTGCTGGTGTGCTGCTTTTCCTGGATGCCCTGGCCTTGGCCCTTTCCGCTGCTTTGGCTGCCTTTTCCGCGGCCTTGAGGAACCCGTTGCGGGCCGGACAACCGTGACCCACTATGCAGTCCTGGCAGCGCGGCCGCTGGGCCCGGCAGACCTGGCGCCCGTGGTTGATGAAGGCCTGGTGGAAGGGGTACACCTGCTCCGGTTCGACGGATTCCTCCAGCAGGTCGTGGGCTTTATCGGCTGACACTTTGGGACCAATGAAGGCGAGCCGCTGGGCTACCCGGTAAATGTGGGTGTCGATGGCCATGGCCGGCATCCCCAGCGAGAAACTGAGGATGATTCCCGCAGACTTGGGCCCTATGCCCGGCAATTGCCTGAGCCAGGCCTTGGCGTCTGGCAGAGGCATTTCCCGCAGGAAGGACAGGTCAAGGGAGCCATTCAATTCCACGATTTTGGAAAGGACTTCCTTGATTCGAGGGGCCTTGATCTTTGCCAGGCCTCCGATGCTGATGGCCTCTTCTATTTCAGCAACGTCCGCATCCACTACGGCATCCAGCGAGCCGAATCGCTGCATCAGGCTGCGAAATGCCCGCTCCGAGTTGATGTCTGAAGTGTGCTGGGAAAGGATCGTAAAGGTCAGTTCGTGAATGGGGTCCAGTCGAGGTTCTTCCGGAAAGGGCCCATACGCGTCAGTCATCAGCCGTATGGCCTCTTCGACCGGAATTCCCGGCTTTACCGTTCGTGGCTTTCGGCTGCCGGAAGACCGGTTGGAAGGTTTTTTGCCGTCGGTTGCCTTACTGGTCTTTTCGGAAGTTGTGGTCACCCGTCAACTCCGCCGTATTGCTGAATCGAGCTGGCCATTTGCTACTGGGCTGAGAAGGATGGCTCGCGCTGGGGAGAGGAAAGCTGGCAGCCCTACCCGGCGCCACCCATGTTTCGTCGCTGCTCTGACCGGAGGAACTGTTCCAATTCCATTACCACGTCCGCAGGTTCTGGCATGGGAGTCTCGATCTGGGACTCGTCGTAGCGGTCTTCCAGCTTGCGCACGTAATTTGCCAGTTGTTCGTCCTTGTCGATGGCCTGTACCACTTCCTTGTCGAAGTTCTCAGCGGCAGACCGCAATTCCGCCAAGTCCACGGGAAGTTTCAGCATTCTGGAAATGTGCTCGGCCAGAGTGTGGCAGACCCGGTAGTTGGGCGCTGCCTGGAGATAGTGGGACGTGTGGCCCCAAAGCGAAGCATAACTCATTCCCTTCCGGGTACAGGTTTCCATTACAGCAGTGCTGATGCCGGTGGGTCCCTGGTAATTGGAACTTCCAATGTTGGAAGACTGAAGCGCTTCCTGGAACAAGGGCTGAGTGGACGATCCCGTAAGTTTCACCTGACGGGTGTGAGGTACAGCGTCCAGCAGCGCGCCCAGGTGAACTACGGTCTTGACGCCAAGGTCCAGGGCCAGGTTGGCAATCGTCTCCGAAAAGGTTCGCCACTTCAAGTTTGGTTCAACACCGATGAAGAAGAGGGCCCCCTTCGATGTGCCTTCCGCAAGAGGTCTGGGCGCCTGCCAGCTGTAAAACTCGTTAGCTGGCCAGCGTACCCGACGCCGTCCATCGCGAGTGCGATAGGAGCGTGGACGCTCCTGAGAAAAGTCGTAGAACTCTTCCGGGTCGATCTCGGCAATCTTGGTGGCTTCCAGCTGACGGAGCATATACTTGATCGTGGAAGTAGCGCTTTCTCCGGCATCGGGCCACCCGGCGAACGCAACTATAAGATGATCAAACTTGGTTTCAGGCTTCTGGTGAATAATCAGGTTGCTCATTGCCCGGCCCCTATGGAAAATTCCCGTCGGTGCGGGTCTGGTCGCTGGAGGATTACGAAGGGTCAGTGGACAGTAGAGATTAGTTGGTGAAGCATTTCACAACCCAGTGTAACATTGGAGGTTTGCGGTAACAAGGACTTGTTCCAGACGTTTACGTCAGGGCGCGGCCGGCTAGGATGCCCGCAAATGCCGCCACCAGTCCGACGACAAGGCTGGCTGCGATGTTTACTCCCGCCCGGGCAATTTCCCCGGTTTCCAGCAGGCGGACCGTGTCATAGCTGAGGGTTGAGAAAGTGGTGTAGCCCCCCAGCAATCCTATGGCGACCATGGCCCGAAGGTCGGCGGAGATTTCTCCTCGTTGAAGTGCCCAGGCAAGGAAGAAGCCCAGCGCGAATGACCCGGTTACGTTGACGAAGAAAGTGCCCCAGATGGTGCCGGGTCCCAACAGGCCAATGGCGGCCCGACCCACGGCCAGTCGCATTACGGATCCAGCGGCGCCTCCAACTGCTACAAGAAGGTAAATCACTCAGGCCACCGGTGAGTTCCGACCAGAAGCTTGCATATGGTCTAAGGGGCGCGTCCACTGAGTTGGTGGCAGTAAAGCATCGGTCCTGCAACAAACAGGAGGCGCTGTCCACCGTGATCGGGAGATTCTAGCTTTCCCGCCACGGCGAAATACCCGGGACTCGCATCCGTAGAGTGTAAACCGAAGTACGCGCCGTAAAGAACATGGTCCGGTTGTCGGGCCCGCCCCAGGCGCAGTTGGCCGGAATTTCAGGCAGCCGAATTATCCCCAGGAGAGTGCTGTCCGGGGCAAATACCCAGCATCCGCCCGGTCCCGTACTGTAAAGGTTGCCCTCCGAATCCACTTTCATTCCGTCCGGCACCCCGTCGGGTTCATCCGATGACATATCGGCGAATACCCGTCCGTTGGCTACGCTGCCGTCCGGCTGCATGTCATATGCGGCGATATACATTCGTTCCCGGGTATTGGTGACAAAGAGGATGCTTTCGTCAGGGGAAAAGGCCAGGCCGTTAGGGTATTCGGTATCGGTAACCACGGCGGTTACGGTCCCGTCCGGCGCTATGCGATGAACCCCGCTGAAGTCTATTTCCCGCTCCTCGGGTGGCACCCGGCCTCCGGGGTTGGTGAAGTAGATACTGCCATCGGAATGGCACACCACGTCATTGGGCCGGTTCAGGCGCTTTCCGTCCCACTGTTCTGCCAGCGCTTCGATGGTTCCGTCATGCTCCCGACGACTCATCCGCCGTCCATCGCCCTCGCACATAATGAGCCGGCCTTGCAGATCAAAGGTAAGGCCATTGGAGCCGTTGCTGGGCTCACGATAGATTTCCGGTTCACCGCCGGGAACCAGCCTGAAAATTGCGCCCGGCTCCCTGCGTACGTCGACAAAAAGCCAGTAACCGTCCGGGTGCCACAATGGACCTTCCGTGAAGACAAACCCGGAGGCCAGGCATTCCGCTTCGGGGGATTCGACAATCCGTTCCAGTTCATTGGCCATGGTGACCTCCTGGCTGATGGAAGTAAGAATCAGCTTTGACGTTATGAAGGCAGGTGGGCCAGGTATTGGCCCACGTAGTCCATGCCTGCCAGATCGCTGAATGCGGCCATGAGCTGCCGGGTAACGGGGCCAGGCACATCGCCATCGCCAACTCGCGCTCCGTTAACCTGGCTGATGGGACAAATGCACAAGCTGGTCGAGGTAAGGAAGGCCTCGTCCGCGGTGTAGGCATCGAACAGGTCCAGATCGGTTTCTTCTACGCGGAGGTCAAGGCCCGCCGCCAACTCCATTACCACGCCGCGGGTAATGCCCTCAAGAACGAAGCGGCCCTGCGGAGTGGCCACCGTCCCGTCCTTGACCAGAAAGATGTTGCTTCCCCTGCCTTCGGTGAGGTTTCCTGACTCGTCCAGGAGGACCGCCCAGGCGTCAGGATCGGTGTCCTGTACTTCCAGGTCACCCATCACCAGGTTCAGATAGTTATGGGTCTTGGCCCGGGGGCTGACGAATCGGGGCGGAATGCGCGGCACCGAGGGAGTTACCACTCTGATTCCCTCCCGGTAGAGGGACGCCCGGCGGGCGAAGGGGATGGCATGGCTCTCAATGAGGACCGTTGGGCTCATTACGGCGCCAGGTTCAGTTGATTCCACTCCCCGGCTGATTCGCTGCATCACCCACATATCCTGACCGGCAGGCAGGAGCGGGTAGTTGTGATTGACGACGGCCAGCGACCAGCGTTCCATCTCATCCGGAGTCATACCGGGATTTATGCGCAGGTACCTCAGGGAGTTGTAAAGGCGATTTATGTGCTCGCGCAGCCGGAAAGTTTTCCCATTAAAGGTGCGAGTGGCATCGAATACGGCGTCCCCATAAATGAACCCGCGGTCTCGCATGGGAATACCAACGTCCTTTTCTGCAACCAGTTGGCCGTTGAAAAAGACAATGCTTTCGCCGGATGTTGTGCTGGTTGTCATAAAGTCCCCTCAGTCTCGCCGCCCTGGGCCAATTGGGACCGCTTTTCGGGCGGGGCCCAGGTGGGCCGCGGCGGTTCCAATTGCTAGCCCTTCAATTCCTTAAACAACCTTTCTAGGCCCCCAGTTCAGAGGCCACCTGGCCTATAACCTCGTCCATGGTAGAGATAATCTCCTCCACCTCTCCGGAAGTTACGCACAGAGGAGGCATGATGTTCATGACATCGCCGCCCCTGAGGAACAGGCCCTTGTCCGCAAAGCCCTGGGTCAAGCGCGGGCCCAGGTTGGCGTCGGCAGGGAAGTGCTCTTTGGTCTCCCGGTCCTTGACCAGTTCCATACCGCACATCAGGCCCAGACCCCTGACCATTCCGATTATAGAGTGTTTCTCCTTCAACTCTTCCAGCCCTTCCAGCAGGTACCGACCCATGGTAGCCGAATTCTCGACCATGCCTTCCCGTTCCATTATTTCCAGGTTCTTGAGAGAGGCGGCGGCGGCAACCGGGTGCCCGCCAAATGTGATGACATGCCTGAAGGCGGCCTTGGGGCTTCCCACGAAGGCGTCGGCTATGGGCTTGCGGAGAATAGTGCCGCCCATGGGTATGTAGCCGCTGGTAATGCCCTTGGCAACGGTCATCATGTCCGGCGTAATTCCCCAGTGATCGCTGCCAAACCACTTGCCTGTGCGCCCAAACCCGGTGATGACCTCATCGGCTATCAACAAACAGCCATACTTGTCGCATACCTCCCGCAGCAGGGGCCAGTAATTATCCGGGGGTACAACCGCGCCCATGGGGCTGGAGACAGGCTCGGCAACTACAGCCGCGACGGTTTCAGGCCCCTGGAACCTGATGATGTTCTCGATGGCTTCGACACTGCGCTGGCCACACTCCTCGGGGGTGCTGCTGTTGAACTCGCAGCGGTAAAAGTTGGGCTGGGGCGCGTGGAAGGAATTGGGCATGAGGGGTTCGTAATCATCCTTGGGGTAAAGGAAATTTCCCCCCAGGGCCAGGGCGCCCATGGTGGCTCCGTGGTAGGAGTCTTTGCGACTGATGAACTTGGTCCGCTGCGGCTCTCCGATACGCTTGAAATAGGCGCGGGACAGCTTGAGCGCCGTCTCCACCGATTCTGACCCGCCGCTGGTGAAGAAGCAGCGAGAAAGGTCGCCAGGGGTTATTGAAGCAATCTTCTCCGATAGCATTATCGTGGGTTCCGTAGTGGTTCCCATGGGCATGTAGGTGATCTTGAGCATCTGCTCGTAGGCGGCGTCGGCGATCTCTTTCTGTCCATAGCCCACGTTCTTCAGCCAGAGGCCGGACATACCGTCTATGTAAGTGTTGCCAGCGGCATTGGTTACCTGGCACCCCTTTCCCTCTACGAATATCTGGGGTTCACCTTTCTCCGCCATATCGCTGGGTTCTCGCAGGTACACCCAGAGGTTCTCAAGTGCAGTCCTCTGCAGATCTTTGACATCTGAATCATTGTGGGCAGTCATACCGACCTCCGGATGAAATCGCTCGAAACATGAGCGGAAATGGGAACCCGGTCAGTTTAGCATTGAGCCAAAGTAACCACAAACCAGGCCTGGCCGGTCTGCAGGGCAAGGCTACCATTGGGCAGAATTGGTCCAGACATTGCTGTGATAAACTTACCGACAACACTATTTGTGGCTCAAGAAAAGATCGAGCGAGGAACGGTTATGGCTACCACCGAAGCTGCGCGCCGCATTCAGGGAAGTGAACGAGCGGAGTTGGCCGAAGAACTCAGAAAGCGAGTTTCTGGCGAGGTCCGGTTCGACCCCTTTTCCCGCGTGCTCTACAGCACCGATGCCAGCATCTACCAGATGGAACCGGTGGGGGTGGTAATCCCTCGAAACGAAGAGGATGTCCAGGCGGTGGTGGAGATAGCCCGTGATAATCGGGTGCCCGTGCTGCCCAGGGCCGGCGGAACCGGTCTGGCTGGCCAGTCGGTGAACCACGCCATCGTAATGGATTTCAGCAAATACCTGAATCAGGTAGTTGAACTGAACCGGGAGGAAAGCTGGGTAAAGGTACAGCCAGGGATAGTTCTGGACCAGTTAAACCGGTACTTGGCCGCTCACGGACTGCAGTATGCTCCTGACCCCACCACTTCTAACCGGGCCTGCGTGGGTGGCGGTATCGGCAACAACACTTGCGGCGCCCACTCGGTAATTTATGGCAAGACCCTGGACCACATTATGGAAGTGGATGTGGTGCTGTCCGACGCAACTCGGGCCCATTTCGAGACCCTCGAGCCTCACGAACTGGAGGCCCGCTTGAGGGGAGAAGGACTGGAGTCTGATATTTACCGTGGTGTACTCCAGATAGCCCGGGAAAACCTGACAGAAATAGAGACCCGCTATCCCAAGATTATGCGCAGGGTCAGTGGATATAACCTTGACTCTTTCCTGGGTGAAGAGCCAGTCAACCTGACCAAAATGGTAGTGGGTTCCGAGGGCACCCTGTGCGTTGTAACGGAAGCGAAGGTTAACCTGGTTCCCAGGCCGACGATGACCTGCCTGTCGGTCTTGCATTTCAGGGATATTTTTGAGGCCAGCGAAGCCACCGTAGAGGTGTTGAAGCATGAACCTTCCTCGGTAGAAGTGTTGGACAAAATGGTGCTGGACCGCTCCCGCGAATCGATGGGGCAGTCCCGAAACCTGGCCTTCGTTCAGGGCGACCCCGGGGCCATGCTTCTGGTGGAATTCTATGGCGAGTCGGAAGCGGAACTGACCTCCAAAATGCAGAAACTCAAGGATGACATGGAAGGGAGGCGACTGGCTTACGCCTGCGTCAACATGCTTTCCCGCGCTGACCAGGATATGGTCTGGAATGTACGCAAAGGTGGGTTGGGGCTGTTGATGAGCATTCGTGGCGATGCCAAGCCCATACCCTTCGTTGAGGATCCTGCAGTGGACCCGGAAAAGATGGGCGATTTTGTCCGCCGGTTTGACGAAGTGGTGCGCAACCACAACACTACCGCTGGATATTACGGCCATGCCAGCGTGGGTTGCCTGCACATTCGCCCCCTCATTAGCTTGAAGAGCGCCGAGGGTGTCGAGAAGATGATCTCCATTGGCGAAGAGATCAGTGACCTGGTCAAGGAGTTTGGCGGCTCCATGAGCGGGGAGCACGGCGACGGCATAGTACGCGGGGTGTGGACTGAGAAAATGTTTGGCCCCGATATCTACCAGGCATTCCGTGACCTGAAGAGCACATTTGATCCCCAGGGAATCATGAATCCTGGCAAGATTATTGACTGCCCCCCAATGCGGGAAAACCTTCGGTATGGGTCCGAATACAATGCCGACTCCCTGATACCTATCCTGGACTTCTCCATGGACACCAACTACGCCGGCGCCGTAGAGATGTGCAATGGCATGGGCGCGTGCCGGAAGCTGACGGGTACCATGTGCCCCTCCTTCATGGCCACCCGGGATGAGGAGCATTCCACCAGGGGTCGCGCCAATCTGCTGCGGGCCGCGTTGTCTGGAAAGTTGCCCGAGGGAACCATTACTGACCAGCGTCTCTACCAGGCTATGGACCTTTGCCTGGAGTGCAAGGCCTGCAAGTCGGAGTGTGAGTCCGGCGTGGATATGGCCAAGCTCAAGTATGAATTCCTGGATAACTACTACAAGACCAATAAACGACCCTTCCGCAACAAGTTCTTTGCCCAGATTGCCCGCTACAGCCGCATGGGCAGCAGGTTCGCCCCCCTGGCGAATCTTGGTACGTCTAATCCGGTAGGAAAGTTTCTTTCAAGCGCTATTCTGGGAGTGCATCCCAATCGTGAACTGCCCAAACTGGCAACTACGACTTTGACCCAGTGGTTCAACTACCGCCATACGTCGCGGGTACGCGGTACGCCCAAGGGGTCTGTTGCCCTGTTTAACGACACCTTTATGAATTACAACTATCCCGAAATTGGCATCGCCGCGGTTGAGGTGCTGGAAGCGGCGGGCTACCGGGTGCAACTGGCCGAGGCCGAATGCTGCGGACGCCCCATGATATCCAAGGGAATGCTGGAAGACGCCGCCTCTTTTGCCAGGTACAACGTTGACCGCCTTTACCCCTTCGCCGACCAGGGAGTGCCCATTATTGGCTGCGAACCCAGTTGTCTCCTGACATTCCGAGACGAATATCCGGAGTTTTGCCGCGACGAAAGGGCCGTAAAGGTTGCCGAACACAGTTTCCTGATAGACGAATTCCTGGCCATGCTGCACGAGCGGGGCGAACTGGACCTGGAATTTACGGACCTGAAGAAGAAGGTACTGTTCCACGGCCATTGCCACCAGAAATCGCTGGTGGGCACTGCACCCTCCATGGCTGCACTGAAGCTGCCACCAGGTTACGAGGTTGAGTTGATCAACTCAGGTTGCTGCGGCATGGCCGGATCTTTCGGATTCGAAAAGGAACACTACGACATTTCAATGTCTATTGGCGAACAGGTGCTGTTTCCCACCATCCGCGAGCGGGGAGCCGACTGGGAGGTGGCCGTGATGGGCGTGTCCTGCCGCCAGCAGGTGGAGCACGGAACCGGACGTCCCGCCAGGCACCTGGTTGAGGTGCTCAGGGACGCCATTGTCTGAAGCCGGCAGCGAGCGGTCAAGGGAGTGAAACAATAAGTGCCGTCTGGCCGTAATTCCGGGCTACTACGGTGAGATCGTAGATGTCCACCACTTCGTCGCCATTAGAGTCGCCGAAGCTCAACGTAATCGTGGGAATCTCCAGTGTTTGTCCGGGCTCCACCTGGATGCCTTTTATTGCCGCGGACAGGTGGCCGGGCGCCCTCAGGTTAAGGTCGAATATCCCATCCGGGGCCCGCACCACAAACAAGCCCTCTCTGTCCACGAAGGCTGCCTCTCCTTCAATTTCGACGTAGGCGCCGAGGCTGTTTTTACTGCCCTGCAACAATACTGTTCCCCTCACACCGCCTTCCTCGAAGGGCGCGGAAAGGGACTTTGCGGGTTGGTATGTTACTTCGCCGCCGCCCGAGAAGATTCCCACAAGCTCTTCCTTGGAGGCTGAGCCGCTCGGTATGGCCAAAGGTTCCTTATACAAGGAATGCGCAGTCCAGGCATTGATCCTGGTTGCAGGACTTCGTGAGGTTAAGATCGACTCTGGGGACAACGCATGCGGTGAATCAGTTACGAAGGGGAAATGGTAAACCGTAGCATTTGATTCGGAGGGAGTCTCGATTTCCGGAGCCAAAGTTGCGGAATTGAGACTGGCTTGTTCGAAGAGGGTTAACGGACGGCCAGGTTCACCACCATCAGTGCCAATCTGCGGATTAGCAAGGTTGTGTTCCAGCCGCGCTTCCCTCGGTACCCCAAAGGGGGTTTTGAGTGGTTCCAATTCAGTCTTCAAGTTGGGTTCAGAAACGCCGGCGGCATCTGCTGGGAGGGATTGTCTGAAGTGCACTTGATCCAGGGCTTCCGCGCTGGTTTCCACTATGGGACCAGAAAGAGCCAGGTTGGAATGAGCATTGGTGTCGGAAAATCTTACCGGGATGTAAGCAGTCGCGATGGTTGAAATGCCTGGTTGTGCCAATGCCGAGGAAGAGGGCTGAAGGGCCGGGGAAGCGAAGATGGTTTCCAGTCCCTGATGAGTAGTGGAAACGTTGGGACCAGAGGCTTCAAGGCTTTGCTTCGCGGCTATTGTGCTGCTAAATGGATATGTCAGGGATTCTGGCGACGTTGACAGGTCACTCAATACCAGAGAAGTGTAAGCGTCCGCTTCCTCTGAGGCCGCGAATAACTCAGTTAGGCCCTCATGGTCGGTCGTGACCGAAGGCTTTTCCATGGTGAAGCCGTCGCCAAAAGTTGATTGGGGAGACTTTCCCGAAGCAAAGGTAATGCCGTCGGGTTCCGGAGCTGCAATTATCCAGATGCCGGGCAACAAACTCATGGAATTGTTGCTGGAGTTGGCATCTCCTTCCAGGGAGACCGTCGCGGTCAAGGCGTGAATAGTACCCGGGGTAGGAGGGCCCGGCGGCGGCGGACCTCCCGATGCGCCCTCCGTATTCCACTGCATATTGACTGTCGAAGAAGCCATTCCATCCAGAGTGGTCGCCTGAGTCGCAATTGTCTCAGCGGCAGTGTCATCCACCAGTTGCACCTGGAAGGTCTCGGTTTCGTGCCCGTTATTGGCCACACCCACCTGAATGACGACGATATCTCCCTCATTGGCAAAGGGCGGCCCTGACTGAACGATGGAAGTTACCGCCACGTCTCGGGAGCTTTGCTGCCCTGCAAAGTATGGCGCCGAAGACGGTTCCGACACGTCCGCAGTAGCTGGGACCAACGAGGCAGAAACTCCGAAAGCGAGTAACCCAGCCGTCAGGGCCATCAAAACCTTTGCCGGAGGGCGTGTTCTGATACGCCCGACCCGATGCATCAGCCTGCGCTCGAGTAGATAATCATGAGAAGCGCTCCGGATGCTCCCCCGTCCCTTTCGGACTGTATCAGCTTCCATGAATGAGTTGAAGTCCCTTCCGATTCTGTCAGGCTCGTGGTGGAGCTATAGATTCCCTTAACGCACGTTTCTGCAAGAACGTCGGTTTCATCCAGGGTTACCTTTGCGCAGGGCGCCTGGGCATTATTGCCCTGGGAAATCCACATGGTGGTTGAAACCTCTTCGACAACAATGGAGTCCGGAACGGCTAACTGCACAGGGTACTCGCCCCGTTCATGTCTGGAGATTGCCAGCATCAGGAAGTTCGCTGCGTCGGTATGCTGCCAGTGGTAGTACCCCAGTCCAGAATCATCATGCTCAATAGCCGTTTCCTGCAGCGCTTCGCCGATTACTACATTAATGGCGTCCAGCAAGGTATTGTCGTTTATGTCAGTTATCAACGGGGTCTCCCAGTCAATGCCACTGGCCTGCCAGATTTGCGATGCGGGTTGGTCGAGGGGCAGGTAGGCCACAATCCAGCCTTCATCGTCGTAATAAAGATTGACCGAAGACGTAAGGGAATCAATATTTTTCAGTGACAGTGTCGCAACGGTAAAGTTGTTGCCTACGTCAACCAACTTTGCCGGGGAGGCAAGGGCGGTGACCACACCGGACTCAATTGGGCCAAATATGTGGTCATCCACCGCGTCCTTGTCGAGACTATTGGAACCGTCCTTCTCCCGGCGGTAGTAGGCAGAAAAGCCGGCAGAATCCGAGGGAAAAGCCAGTTCGGAACCTTGCAAGGCTGGCCGTGCCGCATGAGTCAGCCGGGAGACCAACATATTCGGTTCCGGTTCCCATGATTCTGCTTCGACGGAGGCCGGGCTGACTAATAACTGCAGCGCCAGAATGAAGACGAGAAACCCAAGAGAGAATAAGTAGGGCCTCACCATTGGATAACGATGTATCGCACCACCAAATACTTTGTAACGCATTGCACAATATCCAGTCAAAAAGTGCGTATTTTTAACACATTGCTTTCGGACGGTCAACTTTGCGAATCGAGGTAGAGGCCTGCACGTAAATGAAGGGACCCCGGGATTTGCTGGCAATCTCAATTGGAACGCAAATGAAAAAGCGCCACGGAAGAATTGTCCCGTGACGCCAGCAATTTATTGGACTGGATTATATAGGGTCAGGATACCGGAGGCAGCTTGTCGCCCCAGGGTCTGGCCCGCTCAAAAGCGGCGCTGGCCTGTAGAATCCTGGCTTCCGATCCCCGGGGTCCTACCAGGTGCAGGCCGATGGGCATTCCGGCGTTTTCCGGCTCTGCAGAGAAGCCGCAGGGAATACTTGCCGCAGTCTGCCCGGTCATGTTTATGGGGAAGGTAAAGGGCAGGTAACCCCAGAAGGGGTCCACCTTCTTGCCGCCAATGACTTCCGGACGCTGCTCTATGGGGAACGCAGGTACCGCCATAGTAGGCGACAGCAAAAGGTCGTAATCGTCAAAAACCACTTCCATTTGCCGGCGTAGTTGGTCCACCCTCAGAAGCGCCCGGGAGAGGTCCGCCCCGGTAACCTGCGCGCCATTATCGAAGGCCCTCAAGCCGTAGTAGGTGAACTCCTCCCGGTGTTCGTCAAGCAGGTGACCGTAGGAGGTATATGAAGCCGTGGAGAAAACGTTCCAAAACGCCTCAAAGGGGTCTTCAATGTCCAGATTCGGAGTCTCGATCCTTGCTCCCATATCTTCAAAGACTGTAGCCGCCGATTCGCATATCCTCACAACTTCCGGGTCCACTCCGGCATATCCGAAGTCTGGACTCCAGGCGATTCGCCAGCCTTCCACTCCTCTCTCCAATCCCTCAGAAAAATCTGGCGGGGTGTCCCGCATGGAAACCGGGTCCCGGGGATCAGGTCCGGCCAGCACCTGTAACAGCAACGCTGTATCAGCGACAGTTCGGGACATTGGCCCGGACTGGGAAAAGTGGTTGGCTGCCGGAAAGCCGTAACCACCATACCTCGGCACTCTGCCCTGGGACGGTTTGATCCCAAAAAGCCCGCTAAAGCTGGCGGGTATGCGAACTGAACCGCCTCCGTCGCTGCCCGTAGCCAGGGTGCAGAGTCCCGATGCAAGCGCGGCTGCCGCACCCCCGCTGGACCCACCTGGTGTCCTGTCAGTGTTCCACGGATTGCGGCAGGGCTCGCCCAGCTTGTTTTCCGTGGTTCCCGACAGCCCGAACTCGGGTGTGTTGGTTTTCCCCAGGATGATTGCTCCCGCTGCCTTTACTCGCTCCACAACCACTGAATCAACGTCGGGGACCCGGTCACGAAAGATGGCCGAACCAAGGGTGGTTGGTACACCCTTCGTCATTTCCAGGTCCTTGATCGAAACCGGTATGCCATGGAGTGGCCCGAGGGAGGTACCCTGCTGCACTGCCTCCTGGGCTCTCCTGGCCTCCTCCATTGCCGGCTCGGGGCACCGGGCCAGGTAGGCGTTGAGCTTGGGATTCAAGCTTTCGATTCTGCTGAAGAACCCTTCCGTAAGTTCCACGCAGGAGACTTGGCCGGAATCAATCAGCTGCCTCAGTTCCGTTGCCGACTTGAACGCCAGTTCCTTGTCCATACTTCCGTCACCTCCTGGAGACTTGGGCCAACCTTCAATTTTGGTCAATTCTCGAACATTTTTTAGATAGCCACCAAAAACAGTTTCTATCTACAATCCGGGTGATTATAGCAAAGCGGCGCCGGAAGACTGCGACGATCCTGGAATCCGGCGGGAAGGACAACCTGTTTGAGCGGGGTCGGCATCATCGCTAATCCGGCGGCCAGCAAGGACATTCGCCGGCTGGTAGCCCAGGGGAGAGTCATTCCCGACTGGGAAAAAGTGAACATAGTACGCCGGGTTATGGTGGGGCTGCAGTCAACGGGCATTGAGCAAGTTATTGCCATGCCGGACAGCTCTCACCTTTGCCAGCGGGCCCGGGACGACTCGCATTTGTCCCTTGATGTTTCCCTGCTGGAGATGCCTTACTACTACACCGAAGGGGATACGATCCGGGCGGCCGAACTCATGGGGCAGCAGGGCGTATCCTGCCTGGTAACCCTGGGCGGTGACGGCACCAATCGCGCGGTCGCCTGCGGATGTACGACTATTCCCATAATCCCTATCTCCACGGGCACCAACAATGTCTTCCCTCAGATGGTTGAAGGAACCCTGGCCGGACTGGTTGCAGGGCTGGTGGCGGATGGAAGGCTGCAGCCGGAGATGGTTTCGGTAGTCAGCAAGACTTTGTCAGTCTATGTGGATGACGAATTTCGGGACCTGGCGCTGGTGGATGTAGCCCTGTCCAGGGAACGCTATGTTGCTACCCGGGCAATCTGGGATCTGGGGACCCTGTTCGAAGTGTTTCTGACTCGCGCCGAACCGGCGTCCATCGGCCTCTCATCGGTAGGCGCAAGACTCCAGAGAGTCTCTTTGAACGATTCCGGGGGTCTCCGTTACGTATTGGCCGGCCCTGAAAGCCCGTCATCAGTGGCACAAGGAGGCCAGGATAGTGTAGTTGCCGAACCGGTCACCGTGTCGGCGCCGATTGCTCCTGGCATGGTCTCTGATGTCAACATAAGCCGGTGGGAGAGATTAACCGAAGGTCATCGGGTCGAGCTGGAGCCAAGGTACAGTTCGGTGGCCCTGGATGGCGAGCGGGCCTTCACGGTCACGCCCGCGCAAAAGGTAGAGATTTCAGTCCAAAGGAATGGGCCTCCGGTAATCCAGGTGGAAAGAGCCCTCCAGGTGGCCTCCGAGCTTGGACTGTTCAGGAATTGAAGAAAGGCAAATGGTTGTGCCTTAAGGGTTAGTGAAGGGTGGTGAGGAATATATGGCAATGGTAATCGAACGGGGCAGAGCAGCGGTCAATCTTGGTAACGAGAGGATCTGCGACTGTCCTCCAAAGCACATCAACTGTATGACGGCAAAGGAGTGGATTAAGTCCCAGCTTGGAGTATGGCAATTTCACTACGAATCCAGGGACGTTCGGGATAAGAGCGCTCATCCCGCGACATACCCTATATCCCTGGCATCTCGCTGCATATCATTGTTTACCCACGAGGGAGAACTGGTGCTGGACCCCTTTGTGGGTAGTGGCACCACATTGGTGGCGGCCAGAGACCTGAACCGCAATGCTATTGGGTTCGATCTGAAGGACGAGTACATTGATCTCTGCCACGGACGACTTGACGATATGGCTGAATCGGACGGCTCAACCCAGTTGGCCCTGTGTGCCGATGCCAGGTCGATCGAAGCATATTTGGAGCCTGAGTCTGTCAGCCTGGTATTGACTTCGCCTCCATACGCCAATCTCCTGAATCGGCCGCGCCTCAACAAAAGCCGCAGGGGTGCGGAGCGGAAGAATGACCAGTACCTCAAGACCGAGCAATACAGCCAGGACGCCAGAGACCTGGGAATCCTTGACCTGGAAGCCTACCAGGAGGCCATGGCGGATATCTATGGCGGGCTATTCCCACTGCTGAAGGAACGGGGCCATTGCGTAATCGACGTACCCGATATGTGGCTGGACAATCGGCGCATCACTATCCATACTGCGGTGGTTGAAGCGCTTCGGTCGGTTGGATATGAACTGCGCAACACAATAATCTGGGACCGCACCAATATAGTAAATCGGGTTGGTATCTTCGGTTGGCCTTCCAACTACATCACCATGGGAACTACCTTCGAGTACTTGCTGGACTTCTGGAAGCCCTAGCGCGGGCCCGGTCTTTGGTATCTACTCTTCAACAATCTGACTCCAGACATATCTCCCGCCCGCTGAGGGGCACTTGTTAACCGGGGTAGAACTCCTTATCGCCCTGTTGGCGGTGTTGGCAGGCGCGACCATTATGGGGACCGTCAGCTTTGGTATGGGGCTGGTCGTGGCGCCGGTGCTCCTGCTGTTCCTGGACCCCAAGGATGCCATTGTCACCGTCAATGCAATAATTCCCATCCTGCTTGCCTTTGTACTCCTGACAACCTGGCGTTACCTGCAGCTCAGTCGCCTTAAGGGAATGGCGCTGGGGGGCATCCTGGCAGTTCCCCTGGGGGTGCTGGTACTGGAATCCGCCAACCCCACCTTTCTGAGAATCACCATTGGCGCGGCGATACTTTGCCTGGGCGTGTTGAACTTGCTGAACATTCAATTGCCCATGGCCAACCGCCGCGGCTCCGGCCTCTTCGTCGGGTTCCTCACTTCCCTGTCCATAACCACTCTGAGTATCGGCGGGCCGCTGGCTGCCGCTTATGTAGTCGCCCAGAACTGGGAACGAGAACAGATGCGGTCTGCCCTGGCCTTTTACTTCATTTGTACCTATGTGGTGGGGTTTGTGTTGTATTACGCAACCGGGCTGGTTGACCGAGAGACACTGATAAACATTGGGTTGATGGTGCCATCGCTGGTAGCAGGGTTCGGCATAGGGGCAGTGCTGGTGCGGCGCATGAATACGGCGGTGTTTCGCTACGTGGCTATAGGTGTAATCATTACCGGCAGCCTGGTTCTTCTGGGGCAGGAGGTATCGAAGGTATTGGCAGGCTAGTAGGCCAACCGGTTTGAAACGAATGATGGCTGCTAAATCTGTATAGTCATTCCGGCCTTGAGCCGGAAGCCAGACAGGTTGAGAAAGGGCAACTGCAGGGCTAAGAGGGACTCTGGATTCCCGCTTTCGCCGGCAATACGGTTAAACCCCAACCCTTCATTGCAATGCAGTTGAACTATTGGGAACCGGATAATCGATTGCGCCCCTTCTGCGATGCCGGCTCTGCTGGCAGAGCTTCATCGGGTTAATCGCCAGTCGCAAAAAAGTGGGGCAGCCACAATGGCTGCCCCTGCTCGATTTCCATCAGGACTCCCGGGAACCCCTGACGAGGGTCAAGGCGTTGTCCTGGGCGTCATACGCCGCGCGCTTGATCAGCCGCTCACGTCGTGATAGGCCGCCAGGGCGGCAGTAATGCCGTCGCCAACAGCGGCGCCCAACTGGCGGGTTGAGTCTGCCCTGGCGTCGCCGCAGGCATAAACACCCGGGGCCTTGGTGCGCATGTGGATATCCGTGTAAACGTGTCCCAGGGCATCCATGTCAACCAGTCCCTTGAGGTATTCGGTGTTGGGGTGAAAACCTACATAAATGAATGCGGCCGCAGTGGGATACTCGTAAACCTCGCCGGTCTTCAGGTCCTTGACCCGCGCGTGTTCCAGGGCCTCGTTGCCGGTAAATTCTTCAACCACATGGCTCCAGAGCCACTTGTACTTGGGGTTGTTAAAGGCCCTCTCCTGGAGTACACGGGTCGCCCTGAGTTCGTCTCGTCGGTGGATAATCGTAACAGAATTGACTATGCCGCTGAGGTAAAGACTTTCGTCCATGGCGGCATCGCCGCCGCCGACCACTACGACGTCCTGGTCCCGGAAGAAGTTTCCGTCGCAAACTGCGCAGTAAGAGACACCCCTGCCGGCAAACTCGTCCTCCCCGGTGACACCCAGCTTATTGTGGGCGCCGCCCGTTGCGATGATGATGCTCTTGGCAGTGTAGTCCTTTTCGTAAGTCTTGATGAGCTTTATCGGCTGGTCCAGGTCCTCTACTGCCTCCACTTCGGCGTACTCGATGGCGGCGCCAAACCGTGTGGTCTGTTCCTCCATCATCATGGCAAGTTCCTGGCCCTTGACCCCCTGGGGAAACCCCGGGTAGTTTTCGATTTCGTCAGTAATAAGCAACTGTCCGCCAGGCCCCAGCGATTCCAGTATGAGGGTCTTCATCATGGCCCTCGTAGTGTAAAGGCCGGCGGCCAGCCCCGCCGCTCCTGCCCCCAGAATTATGGCATCGTATTCAGCTTCCATCTATTACTCGATCCTCCAAAATGTTGTCCTGTCTCCTCCGAGAGACGCCGAACCCAGGGGGTTGCCATTAAGCCAGGCGTCTGCTCGGGGCAATTTCGCTGCCGTAATATTCTACAGTTTTAAGCAAGCCTTCCTCCAGCGACACCTGGGGAGCCCAGTTGAGGTGCTCCTGGGCGGCAGAGCAGTCCAGAGAAATCTGATGCACCTCGCCCGGGCGTCGTGGTCGGTGGTCAGCTTCCTGGTGGAAGTGCAGGTCTGCCTTCAGCAACTCAAACAGCCGATTGACGCTGGTTCCTTCTCCGGAACCTATGTTCATTGTCCGGTTGTGACCGCTGTCAATTGCCTTGATGTTAGCCTCGACTATGTCATCAACGTAAATGAAGTCCCTTTCCTGCGTACCATCTCCAAAAATGCGGGGACGGTGTCCGTCCCGCATAGCCTGTATGAAGATGGCGATCACGCCGGCTTCGCCGTATGGATCTTGCCGTGGACCGTACACGTTGCCGTAGCGAAGGTTGGCGTAATTCAAACGGTAAAGGCGGTGATATAGCTTGATGTAGTTTTCCGCCACCAACTTGGAGAGGCCATAAGGCGATATCGGGTCTGCCGGCGTTAGTTCGGTGCAGGGATTTTCCTCGGGGTTGCCGTAGATAGCCCCACCGGTAGAGGAAAAAATGAACTTGTCCACGCCGATGCGGCGCGCCGCTTCCAGCAACTTCAACGTTCCGATGATGTTCACCTCGGCATTGTCCAGTGGATTTTGTGCCGAGTGGGTAACGCTTACCCTGGCCGCCAGGTGAAAGACAACGTCGGGTTGTTCGCGGCTGAAAATCTCGTCCACCGAGGAATGGGCAATATCGGTGTGGTAAAAGGAGGCCGACGTATTCAGGTTTTGTATTTTGCCGGCGGTTAAGTCGTCGATGATAGCCACGTGGAAGCCTTCGGACAACAAACGGTCCACCAATTGTGAACCGATGAAACCTGCCCCGCCGGTTACAAGGGCCTTGCGCGATTCGGCCATGCTCCCCTCACTGAATTCTCTTCGGCAGACATAATACGCCTTGCCTCGGCCGGATACAACGGGTTACTGACAGTACGAAGGCTTACGAACACTCTCTTGATTCAATTATAGCTTACAAGATCCGTGCTTTTGGCAATGGCGTCCGCATTTCGGGCGTGAGACTGCACGTATGGTACGGGTAGAGACCAATGTGGTAGAGTTTCAACGGACTATCGAGAGCCTCTCTTGGGAAACAGAGGCCGCAATTTGGAGAATGTTATGGCTGAACACATTGGATTCATTGGCCTGGGAATCATGGGCAAACCCATGGCCCGTAACCTCATGAATGCTGGCTATGAGTTGACCGTTTACGACATCGTGGGCGAGCCGGTGGAAGAGCTGGCTACGGAGGGCGCCCACCCCGCATCTTCGAGCCTAGAAGTTGCGGCGGGGACCAAAAAAATCATCACCATGCTGCCCGATTCGGCCGACTCAGAACGGGCTATCCTGGGCCCTGGTGGTGTATTGGAGGGTGCCGAACCGGGTTCCATTATCATGGATATGAGCTCTATCTCCCCGATCGTGTCCCAGAAAATTGCTGCCCAGTGCGCTCTTAAGGGAGTGGAAATGCTGGACGCGCCGGTGAGTGGGGGTGAACCCGGGGCGATCAACGGTACCCTGGCGATCATGGTAGGCGGCAAGCAGGAAATCTACGACCAGTGCTACCCAATTTTCGATATCCTGGGTGGCACCGTTAACCTCACCGGCGACATTGGGGCGGGCAATACCACGAAGCTGGCCAACCAGATTATTGTCGCGCTCAACATTGAAGCTCTCAGCGAAGCTATGGTACTGGCTCAAAAGGCTGGGGTGGATCCGGAACGGGTTTTCCAGGCGATTCGCGGCGGCCTTGCCGGCAGCGCGGTCATGGAAGCCAAGGCGCCGATGATGCTGGACCGCAACTTCAGGGCAGGCTTCCGCATAAGGCTGCACCAGAAGGACCTGCGAAATGTGCTCCAGGCAGCCGATGAGCTTAACGTACCCTTGCCGGCCACGGCCCTGGTCCAACAGATGCTGGGAACCCTGGTTAACGACGGAGATCAGGAACTGGATCATTCGGCCATCGTTCACTTCGTAGAAAAGCTGTCTGGCATCGAAGTCCAAAAGGGCGGTTAAGGGAGTTCCCCAAACGCCACCCTTGCTGCTGGGGGTTTGGTCACAAGCCAAACCGGCCGAATGGGCGCTAAGGACGGCTTGCCGCCGACTTTTCGCGATTTATTTGGACTGGAGACCCCTGGGATGAAGCAGGGGCTGGCTCTATTGGGCCGGCTCCTTTATTTCGACGACACATTCAACAATTACGGCAATATTGCCCGGCAGGGCAGCCATTCCCGGGGCAGAACGGGCGTGACGGCCGTCATCGCCAAATAACTCCACAAACAAATCTGAAGCCCCGTCCAAAACCCTGGCCTGGCCTTCAAAGTCTGGGGCGCTGTTGATGAAGCCGACTACTTTCACAACTCTCTCGACCTGGTCCAGGTCCCCTAGCTCTGCCTTCATTCGGGAGAGGAGATTGAGGGCGCACCAGCGGGCCGCTTCGTACCCTTGATCGAGGGTAAGGTCCGTCCCAAGCTTCCCGGCAATTCTAGACCCGTCGGATGTGCGTGAGCCTACTCCCGCCAGCCAAAGCTGATTCCCGCTTCGGCTGGCAGGAAGGTAGTTGCCTGCCGGCTCGGGCGGCGCCGGCAGCTGTAATCCCATTTGTTCCAGCCGTTCTTCAATAATGGGCATTGTCTGTCCTCACTCAAGCCTGGTTGGCCACAATATAGCCCTGATTGCTCCATTGGTAAATCGCCATGGGACTGGCAAGCATCCACAAACCACATGGCATGGCAACGAGCCATAGACAAGCCGATGGTTGAAGGGCGTGTGCCAGGACTATGTCGCGGCTGCCACGTTGGCGCTTCATGGTGGTGGTATAATCCACCAGGATTTCAGGGCAGGATACTTTTGCTCCCTCGGGCAGGGCCTCATAGGTGATTGAGGAGTTTTCTTGGGAATTGAGTTTGACCTGAGCCGTGCGCTCCTGCTCACCTACGTAGGGGTGGGAGCCGCGTTCCTGGTATTGGGTTCGCTGGTGGTTTTTACAGGACTGATTGGGTTCTGGGGCAGCTGGCGTCTGCGCAAGGCCCAGGCACGTGAAGAGCAGGCAGCAGACCTGCGGGCCCAGGAAACCGCCGTTGCTGTCGGCGACACGGAGACCCGTGGCCTTGATCCCCAGTTGGCCGCAGCCATTGGCGCTGCCGTAGCCCTGGCTACAGAAGAGTACAACCGGGAACAATCTGCCCGGGAGGACAATCAGTCGGACGTTGTTCGGCCGGACGGTGGGGGCTGGCGCGAACAGGGCCGGATGGTCGCCTTTGACTCCCGCCGTGTGCGTGACCGGGACCGGTAATTACTTGCCGGGGCGTTTCCCCCGTGACCCTTAACACTCAAGGTTAGAATGGAGTTTCTTCTAGAATCCGGGTTCGCAAACCTCAGTTGGGGTAACGCTCTCCTGTTCTTGTTGGGGGGAGCGTTTATGCTGTTGGCCATAATCAAGGGCATGGAGCCTTACGTGCTCTTGCCCATTGGCCTGGGAATTATTCTCGGCAATTTGCCTGGAACCGGTCTGGTGGACTTCGACCCATCCGGTGAATTGCAGTCATCGGGAATTTTCGGAATTATCTTTCACTTTACCCTTTCGTCGTGGAACATCCTGCCGCCCCTGATTTTCCTGGGGTTGGGGGCCCTGACTGATTTCGGTCCAATCATTGCCAACCCCAAGACGCTGCTGTTGGGCGCAGCAGCTCAACTGGGCATTTTCGTTGCCTTCTGGTTGGCTCTGGGGTTGGGAGTACTGACCTCGCCGGATATGTTCACGCTGGAAGAGGCCGGGGCCATTGGCATTATCGGGGGCGCCGACGGGCCCACCACAATTTTCGCATCGGCCAAGCTGGCGCCGGATCTGCTGGGAATCACGGCGGTGGTGGCCTACTCCTATATGGCCAGCGTCGTGTTCGTACAGCCGCCGTTGATGCGGCTGTTTACAACTCAGCGTGAACGGCGAATAGAGATGAAATCTCCCAGGGAGGTTTCCCGCACCGAGAAGCTGGTATTCCCTACCGGCGCAATGCTGATAATTATCCTTTTTGTTCCCGAGTCCGCTCCCCTGATCGCCATGTTCATGATTGGGAACATCTTCAGGGAAAGTGGGGTCGTGCCGCGACTGAGCAACGCCGCCTCCAACGAAGTCCTTAACATCGCCACGATATTCCTGATGATCACAATCGGCGGCGAACTGACAGCGGAAAGAGTCTTTGACCTGAAGACACTGGCCATTCTGGGGCTTGGGATTGTGGCCTTTTCCTGCGGTACAGTCGGGGGGCTGCTGTCTGCCAAGTTGATGAACCTCGTCGTTAAGGACAAGGTTAACCCGTTAATTGGGTCGGCGGGGGTCTCGGCAGTGCCGATGGCAGCGAGGACGGCCCACAGCATGGGTCAGCAGGCCAATCCGGGCAATTACCTGCTTCCCCACGCCATGGGACCCAACGTGGCTGGGGTTATCGGGTCGGCGGTTGTGGCTGGAGTGTTTATCTCAATACTGGGCTAGAAACTACCATGGCAAAGGAAAAAGGGCTGGGCTAAGAGATCAGAGCCACCCTGGCCGGAAAATGGCGCTAGCCCAACTCCTTGAACCTGGCGTCCCGCCAGTCCAGAGCGGCGCGCAAACCGCTTTCCAGCCGTATGGCATTGAACTCTTCCTGTTCCGGGGTGACGCTGGTGTCGAAGTGGGTCATCAGTTCCAGGTTGTGCTCGATTGCCGAGAGGAATCCCATCCCCTCCAGGGCCCGGTTCACCGCTATCTTCGTCATCTTCACGCCTACTTCCGAGATGAGGCAGATTTTCCGGGCAACTTTTTCGCATTCGGACATCAGGTCGTCGTGTGGCACCACCCGGCTTACCAGTCCGATACGGGCGGCTTCTTGGGCATCAATGGTGTCCCCGGTCAGAAGCAACTCCTTGGCAGTGGCCAGGTTAACGCTGAAAGGTGTTATCAGCAGGGGAGGCCCGACCCCGGCTCTGATCTCTGGTTCACCCATAACTGCCCGGTCGGAAGCGATCTTGATGTCGCATACCTGCACTAGTTCGCAAGCACCCGCCAGGGCGTAACCATTCACTGCGGCAATCACCGGCTTGCTCAAGTGCCACACTTTCATGAAAGTGTCGATGTGGCTCTTTAGGTGTCCCCGCCACTGGTCAGGCTGCATATCCTGAGGGTCGGATTCACCGGGTTCTCGTGATATATCGAAACCGGCGGAAAATGCCCGCCCTGCCCCCGTCAGAATAACTACCCGTATATCCGGGTCATCCTCAACCACGTCCAGCGCTTCACGAAACTCCGCCAGCAATGCGGCATTCAGGGCATTCAGCCGGTCGGGACGGTTCAGGGTCAAATAACCAATGGCGTCCCTTTTTTCATAGGTCAAGTTGTCGAAGGTCACAACGGCTCTCCGCCGGGGACTATGCCCCTAGCTTTCTTCCTTGATTTCGATGTGCTGAATCACCACCTCTTCCAGGGGACGGCTATTCCGGCCAGAGCGGGCAACCGAAATAGCGTCAGCAACCTCCTGACCGGAAATTACGCGGCCGAAGATGGTGTGCTTGGTGGTCAGGTGAGGTGTGGGAGCCACCGTAATGAAGAACTGGCTGCCGTTGGTATTGGGGCCCTTGTTGGCCATTGCCAGGATACCGGCGCTGTCAAAGGACAGTGACGGCACGATTTCGTCCTGGAACTGATAACCTGGTCCCTCTGTTCCTGTGCCGGTAGGGTCGCCTCCCTGAATCATGAAGTTGGGGATAACCCGATGGAATATGGCGCCATCGTAGAAGCCCTGCCTGGCCAGGAAAACAAAGTTGTTCACCGTAATGGGCGCATCTTCAGCATACAGTTCAACCGAGATGGTGCCCTGGTTGGTCTGAATGTCCGCCGTGTAGTCTCCATCGGGATCAATTTCCATGAGGGGCGCCTGGGCATACTGCCGGAATGTGTCCCCACCGGACGTGGACAACGTGACCGGAGTCGGTGTGCCAATGACGGGAGGCGTGGGTGTGTCGGCGATACGGGGGGTGGGTATCACGTCCGGAATCGGGGTAGGCGTAGCCTCTTCCTGAGGCAGTTCGCAGGCTGTAACTGCAAGTATCAGGGCGATTAGTCCGAATATTATTAGCGCTTTCATCTGTTTAAGGGGCTCCCGACCTGTAGGATAAAGCGAATCTCAGTCAACCAGCAAAGTGAGAATATTTCGCCAGAGGCGGTCCTGGTTACTCTAACGGAAGTGGCCCGGCGTTGCAGAAATCAAGCGTTTTACGCCGGGCCAGGGGCCGATATTAATAAGGGCGGGTAATCTTCGCCACTTCCTTCAGCTTTTCCAGGGTAAAGTCTGGAGACTGGCAAAGGCTTATGGTCTTTTCCTCGTACTCGGCGATGGTCTGGACCATGTCCGGAATCTGTTCGGCGATTTCGAAGGGAATGTTGGTAACGCCATGCTTGTCTCCGTGAAGAAGGTCACCGGTCTTGACGGTCAAGCCACCGATGGTGACGGGAATGCCTATCTCCACCAGGTGAACGTAGGCGTGGGAAGCGGAAATTTCCTTGGCGAAGAACTGGAATCCCAAAGCTTCAACTTCGTCAATATCGCGTACCGTGCCGTCGGTGGCTACGCCCACTGCCCCAAGGGCCTTGTGGATGTTGCCCTGGACCTCGCCCCAGTAGGCGCCCAGGGGCGGATTGTCAATGTCATGCAGGACGATAAATCTCGGTTCGGGAACGGAGACTATCAGGTCCCACCAGTCTTCGCGGGACACGTTGCGGCCCTCGGGCTGGACCGCGCTGATAACGCCGGTAACAGCATAGCCCACGGCCGGAGGCAAATTTCGGAAGACACCCTTGATTTCCGGCAGCATGAAGCCTTCTTCCTTGCCGCGGACATTGAAGCCCTCAATAGCATTACAGATGCTGGGAGTATCTATCTTTCCCAGGGCCTCCATTGTTTCCTTGCTAATGGACTGGTACACGTGCAAACCTCCTGATATTGTTGCCTATTTTATGGTATCCGGGAAACTGAAATAGCGTGCAAACCGTAAACGGTCCTTCGAATGAAGCCCAAAATTCCCTTTACAGTGGTTGTGACGCTGAATCGCTGGATGGCGCTCGATCAGAATTTTTCCGCCCATACTCTAACCTTTACGGGGCATAGTGGCAAGAATAATGGAGGCCGATTGCCAGCCAAGGGAAGGCCCCTTTCGCTGGCGAACTAACTTGGCAGCCATTCCCGGAAAGATTCAGGGGCACAAGTCTCTGTCAGCAGAACAGATTGACGGCAAGGGCCAACAAATGCTTATCGTTCGTCGTCCGAATGGTCGTAGTCCGGATCTTCCCAGGGCTGCAGGCCTTCTGAAGGGTCCCTGTTGTCTGGTTGCAGGGCCTTCCAAAGGTACTTGAGCATGACCACCACCATTACCAGCAGAATCAGTCCACCGAAGAGCCAGATGTCCAGGTAAAGCAGGGGACTGGGAGGTTGCGGTTCTTGCTGCGCCTGTGGGGCCATGGATTCTTCCGTACCGGCTTGGACAGATAAGTCCAATGGACCTGGGAAGTGGGGCCCCGCGCTGGCAACAGGCGTTGGTTGCAGCAGCGCCATCCCCAGCGACAGGAGGACCAGAACTATTGGCAGCCAGTGCAAGGCAGTTGACGTGGATGCCCTGGCTCGCCTCTGGGTTTCAGCAAGTCTCATGGGGCGCTTACCTTACCTTTCTGGAGTTGGGAAAGCACGTTTGCGGGGCCGTGAGCACCGGTGAACAAACCTGATAATTGCCAAAACTTTCAGGAATTACATTAACACGGGACTGAATCAGGAGACAAAACGGGACCGGTTACCGGGGACATGAAAAGTGCTCGATTAAGGAAATCACCATAATTCGCACGGACCGCAAAAGGTGGAAGTTAACGTAATCTTGCTAGAATTCTGGCATCCCCTGGAAAACGGGGGACATCATTCTAACCTCGCCGTTTTGGCGGGCGTTATCGATACAGGGAGGACTAGCAGGATGCAAAAGGCCATAGAGGATTTTCTGCAACACCTGGTGGTGGAAAGGGGGTTTTCCCAGCACACGCTGGACGCATACAAAAACGATCTTGGCCAGTTTTCAGACTTTTTGAAGGAGAAAATGAACGGAGCCAGCGAACGCAGCGATGTGTGGGAACGGGTGGACCTGGACTTGTTGAACGACTACATCGCTGACCTGCGAGGCAGGAAGGGCTACCGGGACACTACCACTGCCCGCAAGGTGGCGGCTATCAAGTCCTTCTTTACCTTTCTTGCTCAGAACGGAATCATCGAAGAGCCACCCACCGAATCACTGGGTTCACCCAGGGTCGGACGGGCCCTTCCCAAGTACTTGACCGAAGACGAGGTTGACCTCCTCCTGAGGGAAGCCGACAAGGCAGGCACTGCTGAAGCTCAGCGGGATGCGAACATTCTTGAGTTGCTCTATGCCACCGGCCTGCGGGTCAGCGAACTGGTATCCCTCAACGTTCAGGATGTTGATTTTGAAGAGTCGTACATCCGGTGCTGGGGCAAGGGTTCCAAGGAGCGGATTGTTTACGCTCATGACAAGGCGTTGAACGGGCTACAGGACTACCTTTCCACCAGCCGAATGTCGCTGTTGGGGCAGAACAAGGAGGAGGCCGCCCTGTTCGTAAATCACCGGGGTGAGCGGCTTACCCGCCAGTGGGTCTGGAACATACTCAAGACCTACAGCAAGCGGGCAGGCATCGACCAGAAGATAACGCCCCACACCTTGCGGCACAGCTTCGCCACCCACCTGCTTCAGAAGGGGGCGTCCCTGCGTCACGTGCAGGAATTGCTTGGTCACTCCAGCATCTCAACTACTCAGGTCTATACTCACCTGACCTCGGAGCACCTGAGAGACGAATACGAAAAGAGCCACCCGAGAGCCGTGTAATTATCATTTTTTCAGGTTTCAGTTGGAACGCCGGTTAGGGTTAACCCCGGCGCTCCATTTGCGTTCGGCGTCCTGGCTGGGTGATAATGGAATGTGCCGGGTAGAGCCAAACTCTTCCCCAAATAATTTCGAAGCTGAAGCGATGGAACCGTTCTCCCTTGCGGGCAGCGTTCAAGAAACCGGGTTCAATCGCACCGAAAATCAGGAGGTATCTCACCATGCCAGGAAAGGGTAAGAGAGTGGCGTCCCGCCAGGCCCAATTGAACCGCCGGAGAAGGCGGCAGGGCAGGGTGGGAGCCGATGCCGCTGTAGAAACTGCCGAAAGGGGTAGCGCCCCTGTTACTGCCAGCGTTGCTGCCCCTGCGCCAGCGGTCGCCGGAGTCCAGGAGAGTGTCACCTCAGGCAGCTCTTCGAGTCAGGGAGCGACGGTTGTGACGGTAACGCCAGAGCGTCCGGTTGCCGCTGCCCGTGGTATCCAATCCCTGGCCTACAACAACCTGGGACGGGAACTGCGCCGTATCCTGATACTGGCAGGAGTTCTCCTGGTTGCCCTGTTCGTAATTTCCTTCCTGATTTAGAAGTCCACATTTTGCCCGCCTTGCCGGTGGCCGGTAACGCCACACTTGCCAGCCTCCGGCACATTGATTGCCACATATGCCGCTAGCCCAGTTTGAACATCGGTTGCGTGTCACACCGGAAAAGCCCGGCGTCTATCTGATGAAAGACGCCCGCAATGAGGTGCTGTATGTAGGCAAGGCCAGCGTGCTCCGTAACCGCCTCCGCTCCTATTTCGGTTCACCCAGCGGACAACCCCCCAAGATACGCCGCATGATGTCGCGGATGACCGACTTCGAGTTCATCGTGACGGACACTGAGGCCGAGGCGCTGATTCTGGAAAACACCCTGATTAAGCGTTACAAGCCCCACTTCAACGCCCGGCTGAAAGACGACAAAACCTACCCTTACCTGAAAATAGACCTGACCGAAGACTTCCCCCGGGTTTACATAACCCGACAGGTGGGCAACGACGGCGCCAGGTACTTTGGTCCCTTTGCCACGGCCAGCAGCGTGCGCAAGACCATGGACCTGATCAAGAAGCTGTTTCCCTACCGTTCCTGCACAAAGACCATCACCGGCCGTGACCCTCGTCCCTGCCTGGAGTATTACATTCACCGCTGCGTTGCACCCTGTGCCGGGCTGGCCACTGAGGAAGAGTACGCCCGCGTTATTCAACAGGTCATCATGTTTATGGAGGGCAACACTGAGGCAGTCACCCGCGAATTGAAAAAGAGGATGGAAGAGGCTGCCGAAGAGCTGGAGTT
This sequence comes from SAR202 cluster bacterium bin22, assembly GCA_002238505.1. Taxonomy (GTDB): domain Bacteria; phylum Chloroflexota; class Dehalococcoidia; order Lucifugimonadales; family UBA3495; genus Bin22. The sequence goes on from MPMM01000001.1 coordinate 578,624, forward strand.
TGAACGGGCGGCCGTCCTGCGGGACCAGATAAGGGGTATCGACCAGGTGGCCGAGGAACAGCAGGTCAAGGTAGAGTCCAACCCCGGCGGCGATATGGATTTCATTGGCCTGTCCCAGGGCACCAATGAAACCTGGGTGGAAATATTCTTCATCCGAAGGGGCAAGCTTATTGGTCGTGACCACTTTTTCATGGAGGGTACCCAGGACGACTCTCCAGACGTAATTATGGGCCAGTTTGTGCGGCAGTTTTACCAGACTGCCCTGGTTATTCCGTCGGTCGTCTATATCCAGCACCCCATTGAAGACCAGGAACTCGTCCGGGGTTGGCTGCGCGAGAGGCGTGGCGGCGGCATACGCCTGGTTTGTCCGCAAAGGGGCCAGCAAAAGAAATTGATGGACGTGGTGGTGGAAAACGCAGTTCAGGGGCTAGCCCAGCACCGCATCAAGTGGCTGAACAACTCGGATGTCCTGCATCAGGCCATGTCGGAACTTGAGGAGGAATTAAGCCTCCCTGCCCTGCCCCTGAGGATGGAGTGTTACGACATTTCCCACGTTCAGGGCAGCAACCTGGTAGGCAGCATGGTGGTCTTCCAGGACGGACGCCCCAAGACGTCCCACTACCGTCGGTTCCAGATCAAGTCAGTGGAAGGCGTGGACGACTATGCCAGCATGCAGGAGATGCTGCGTCGACGGTTCAAGCGCCTGGCAGACGCACGGGCCCAAAAACAGGAGATAGCTGCTGCCAGTGGTGAAGAACAAAGGGACTTTTCGGTATGGGACATCGAGCCTGACCTGGTGATTATAGATGGTGGCAAAGGACACCTTTCAGCAGCCCTGGAAGTGTTGCTGGAACTGGGACTGGACGATATTCCCCTTTCTTCCCTGGCCAAGGAGAACGAGCTGCTGTTCGTTCCCCATACCTCGGAACCGATAGAACTTCCCCGCGCATCCCAGGGCCTGTACCTGGTCCAGCGGATCAGGGATGAAGCGCACCGATTCGCCATCACCTATCACCGCAATCTCCGCAGCAAGTCCAGCCTGAAGTCTTCCATCGATATGGTTACGGGTATTGGCCCCAAGCGAAAGCGGATGCTGCTTCGCCGCTTCGGTTCCATCCAGGGCATCAAGGATGCTCCGGTGGATGACATTGCCGCCGTCCCGGGACTTACCCGTTCCCTGGCCGTCCGGCTGAAACAAACCCTGTAGGCCGGTTTCGCTGGTATCCCGGGTTCCCTACCCTGAAGTGCGGTCACTCTCCCAAACCCCCTTCGTAGTCACCGCCGTATGGACAAACTTGATTAGCGGCAAACTGCCCGTTAACATAAAGACTGTAGTTATCGCCGGCGCGCCCCCCTTTGCCAATGTTAAAGCTCTCGATCACCCTGCCGAATAACGCTCAGATTAACCTGGAAACCGAAGATGACGTGGTCATCGACCGGATTCTGGGAATAGTCCTTACGGACGTAAGCCAGGCTATCCTGGCCGGATTCTCCACTGCACCGTCCGGAACAAGCAGGCAACTGTCCACCGACCTTCCGGCGGCAGTCACACCCCCACCTGCGCCCGCGCCTCCGATAGTAACGGTTGAAAACACTCCGCCCCCCGAGGAAGCGTCACCCGCCGAGACTGCCCCTCCATCCGATGCCCCGGCCCCGCCTGCTGCTGCTGCCGAGCAAATCGGTCCGGCGAACAATACAGGTGCGGTTATCGAGTCCACCGTCCCGGCAACCGCGGAGCAGGCCACCGCTCCCCTGTTGAGCGACTGGGATGCGGCGCTGGAAGAACCTCCACCAGAACCCTGGCCACAGCTGGATGGACTGGGGAACGGAGGGCAAGCCACCAATGGGTCGCCGCAAGCCGCCGGCAATCACCTGGGCATGGCGAACCTGGTTCCAGCGGTTTCCGAGCAGGCATTTGTGGACTTCTGCCGCGCCGCCAATCCTCTTGGCGACATGCGGCGGGTGGTGGTGGCTGCCGAAGGCGCCAGCCGTTATCTGGCTGTTGACGGTGTGGATGCCGACGCTCTGGGACGTCTTTTCGACATCGTTGGCTGGCCCAGGGCCCACAATTTTGTTCAGACTCTCCGCAACGCCGCCCGCAGCAAGTTTGGCTGGCTGGAACGCGTCCCTGGCAGGGCCGGCCATTACACCGTCACTGACCTGGGCCGGGCCACAGCCCTGGGACGATAGGCACTGTCGGCAATCTTCCCCTTACTGGGTTTCCCACTTCAGTCCAAGCCAGTTCGCGGCAGGTAGCGTTATCGCCTGTTACGCCCACGTTTGCGTGGATGTTCGCAATCCGAAATATGCTAATATAGGGCGCAATCACGTCGGCTTTGGCAAAGCTGTCTTGAATCTGGACAATCGAACTTAGCTCAAGGAGAAACCTGCAATGAAAATGTACCTTAACGGTAACTGGGTGGACAGGGCGGAGACCATTCCGGTCTATAACCCTTTTGACCAGTCCGTAATTGACACCGTACCCAGGGGAACTGCCGCTGACGTCGAAGCCGCCATATCCAGCGCGGTCCGTGGGGCCGAGGTAATGGCCAAGCTGCCCGCTTTCGAGCGTTACTCCATCCTGCGCCGTGCTGCCGACATTATGGCTGAACGAGTGGAAGACCTGGGCCGGACCATTACCATGGAAGAAGGCAAGGTTATATCCGAAGGTCGTGGGGAGGTCCTGAGGGCCATCCAGACTATTACCGGCTCCGCTGAAGAGGGCAAGCGCCTGCACGGCGAAACGATACCCCTGGACGCCGCTCCCGGCGCCACTTCCCAGTTTGGGTTCACTATCCGGGTTCCCGTGGGCGTGGTGGCAGCCATCGCCCCGTTCAACTTTCCGCTGAATCTGGTGTGCCACAAGGTGGGTCCTGCCCTGGCTGCGGGTAATGCCGTAGTCCTCAAACCTGCGGGTGACACTCCCCTGTCCGGCCTCAAGCTGGTGGAAATCCTTCTGGAAGCAGGCCTGCCGGCAGAGGCGATTCAGTGTGTGACTGGGTCAGGCGGGGAAATCGGGGATGCCCTGACGGGCGACCCGAGAGTCCGCAAGATCACCTTCACCGGCAGTATGGAAGTTGGAGACCGCATCTGCCGCAACGCCGGTATCAAGAAGGTAACCATGGAACTGGGTTCCAACAGCCCGCTGATCATCATGTCCGACGCCGACATTGAAAAGGTGGCGGCGGCCACGGTAGCCAGCGGATTCGCCAATGCCGGCCAGGTATGCATTTCCACCCAGCGAGTTCTGGCCGACCGTCGCATTTATGCTGACTTCCTGGACGCCATCAAGGTTCCGACCGAAGCCTTTGCCACCGGCGATCCACTGGATGAAGCAATGAAGATGGGGCCTATGATCCGCGAGTCAGACGCGACCAGGGTGAGCCGTTGGATAAACGAAGCGGTGGACCAGGGCGCCAGGGTTGTTGCGGGAGGTGACCAGGAAGGTACGATCCACGCTCCCACCGTGGTGGCCGACGTCCAGCCGGAAATGAGAATTTCCCGGGAGGAACTGTTTGGCCCGGCCGTTGCAGTCAGCGCCTTCGAGGACATTGACGAAGCCATTGCCATGGCCAACGACTCCAGATTTGGCCTGTCTGCGGGTATTTTCACACAGAACGTGGACTGGGCCATGCGCTTTGCCAGGGAAGTGCAGTCCGGAAACCTTCACATTAACTCCCACCCGCAGTGGCGCGCTGACCTGATGCCCTACGGGGGTCTGAAGGACAGTGGCATGGGGAAGGAAGGACCCGGTTACGCTATCGAGGAAATGACCGAATTGAAGATGGTGGTATTCCACCTGTAAGAGGGATACCTGCCAGGAAGTTAGCCGTCCGCCCGCAAAACGGTGGCGGATAACCGGCGCGCTGGCGCCTAATTTGTCAGGAAGGTTAAGGTCTATTGGGGATTGAAATAAACGACAACCCGCCACGCAGCGCCATGGTTGTGACACCGCATCCCGACGACGCCGAGGGTGGTTGTGGCGGGACCATGGCCAAGTGGATTGCGGAAGCGGGTACTGAAGTTGTGGTGGTGATGTGCACCAATGGAGACAAGGGAACCGGGGACCGGGAGATGTCTCCCGAGCGCCTGGCCAAGATTCGGGAGAAGGAGCAGCGAGACGCTTCGGGTTACCTGGGCGTCAAGGATGTGGTTTTCCTGGCTCATCCCGACGGAACATTGAATGACGACCTGCAGTTTCGTGGTGAGGTAGTCCGGCAAATTCGCAAGTACAAGCCTGAGATTGTGTTCTGTATTGACCCCTTCCGCGTGGCCAGCCACACCCACCGGGACCACCGCATGAGCGGCCAAGTGGCGCTGGACGCAGCCTATACCTATGCCTGGAGTCCCCTGCACTTTCCGGAGCAGATTGCGGAAGAAGGGCTGGAGCCCCATCAGGTCAGGGAAGCCTTTCTTTGGGGAACCGAGGCCGCCGACGTTTACATCGATGTTGACGGTTACCTGGAGGCGAAGTCAACGTCACTAAGCCTCCACGTAAGCCAAATGCGCCAGCGCACTCCTGCCGACCGGCTGGAACGCATTGAGCGTGGTTGCGCCCGCCAGGGAGAAGCGGCAGGCCTGGACTACGCAGAAGGATTCCGACGGGTCAGGTTCGACCTGGGCACGCTGGGCTGGCGCCTGCTCAATGCGTAGGAGTCACCTGGACACTTTACTCGAATCGGTTGGTTAAGAGTTCAGTAGAAAAGGAGGAGATTATGCCATTTACGAGGCTATACACCGGCAGTGACGGTAAGTCCTACATCGAAGAAATGGACCCGGCAACACACCCCACTCTGCAGGAATTGCTGGGGGCTACCGGCATATCATTCAGTATCGCCCAGCCCGGCCATTTCAGCGACTGGCATACCGCTCCCCGCCGCCAGTTTGTGATCACCCTGTCAGGCGAAGGCGAAATCGGTTTGGCCGACGGGTCACTGCACAAGTTTGGGCCGGGCCACGTCAGCCTGGTGGAAGATGTTACGGGCGAGGGCCACACAACCCGCGTTTCCAGCGACGTTCCCCGGATTTCGGCAACGGTAAGGCTGGAAGACCAGAGTCCCTCAAGCTAATCGAGTAAGCGACATAGCGACAGGCTGCCCAATGCGGGGCAGCCTGTGATCTACTTCAGAATTCCTCGTCTAACTCCCCCGGGAAGACCGCCCCATCCTCGGTAAACAGGACCCCCTGGGCGCGCATGATTGATGTCGAGTTGCTGCGGGCTATGGCGCGCAGTATGTTCGAGACAATTCCGGAGGTCTTTCGCACCTCCTTTTGCGGAGCCCGAACTACCACCTCCGGAATCTCATTCAAGAGGCCCCACTGCGGGGGTACCGACTTCGCCGGCAGTAATTTTCGCGGCGCCATAACGTAATGATAGTCGGCAATGGCCAGGAATCGCGGGTCGTGGAATTTGACACTGAAGGTAGAGACCCGGTCCTGGTAGGTCTGCTCTTCTTTGCGCAGTCGCTGGTAATCGGCCAGGGCAAGCTGGTATGAGGGTTCTCTTTCCCAGTCGTGGCCTCTGGATTCCTTGGCGTAGCAGGTGGCCTGGGTAAGGGTGCGGCGGGCCAGCCGGCCCCTCCGAAGCAGGGGTTCATTGAGTTCCTTGAGGGCTTGCAAGTCAGAGTGGGTGTGGTTGTCCCGGGCAAAGTCGGCGCGGCTGGCCTTAACTTCGATTATGTAGATGGTGTTCCCCGGCCCCACAGCCGCTAAGTCCACTATCCTCCCGCCGGGACCTTCAAGCTTGACCTCGAAGCCTATGCAACGGCAGCCGGCGAAAGTGTAAAGCCACTCCCAGGCCGCCCACTTGAGGGAATAAGTAAGTTTGCTTTCATTGCCCCTCTTGAATGCCAGGCCACTTGGCTGGGGTTCCTTTGGTCTTCTCCTCACGTCCGCTGCTGCCACCCGAATCCACCCTTCAACCAATCCCTGGGGAAAAACTAAATCCGCTACCGGTTTTGCCCGACCAGGTCGCCAGGCGTGCGTCTCCTAGCTGCCGTCCTGTAGGTCACGTATGATACGCCTTACCTGGCGCTGCTCCGAATCGTCCTTCGTGGCTATGGTGAAGCTGACCTCGTCAACCAGCCCACCGTATCGTTCCAGAATTCTGGGAGCAATCTCGTCATACTCACCCACCACGGCGAAGGCATCCAGAATCTCGTCCGTGATCAAGTCTCCCATTTCGTCCCACTTGCCTTCTAGGGACATTTGGTGCAGCCTGGGACAAATTTCCTGGAATCCGTGGCACTCCAGCACTGGCAGATAGGTCCGAGTGGAGGCATAAAACGCAATGCGCTGGCGGGCGTCCAGTTTCGCCGCTTCAATGGCCTGCCGGTCCGGGCCCGTGACAATGAACCCGCCTCCGTTGATGGTCACATCATCTGGACTACGGCCTGCCTTCCGCGCCCCGGCGACTATGTTGGGCCGGACAATCTGCCGCACATATTCAGCAGAAGTAAATGTGTGCAGAACCAGGCCGTCGCTGACCTCGCCTGCCACCCGGCAGTTGTAGGCGTTTACCGCTGCGTTAAAGATGGGTGGGTGCGGATTTGAGCCCGGCCCGGGGCTGAAGAAGGGAGTCATCAGCGAGAAATTGTAATGATCACCGGAAAAGCTGAGCCTGTCACCGCTGTCCCACGAGTTCCAGATCTTGCGCAATGACTGAATGTACTCTCGGAGCCTTGGCCCCGGCGATTTCCATTCAGTGGAAAATCGCCTCTCGATATGTCCCTTGACCTGTGTGCCCAGACCCAACCGAAAACGGCCGCCTGACAGGTCCTGCAGGTCCCGGGACGTATAGGCTACCACCATTGGTGACCGGGGAAAGGCGATGGCGACATGGGTTTCCAGGGTCACCCGCGAGGTCGCCGTCGCCGCCAGGGTCAATGCCAAAAAGGGGTCGTGGGCAGTCTCATTTGCGGACACGCCGTCATAGCCCATGGATTCGGCCCAGGCCGCCTCCGAGGGAACGGCTCGGACGTCTCGAGAATTGAGGTGGTATATTACCCGCATTACAAACCTTTTCCAGCGCCCGACCCTTGTTCTTGCCTATTCAGCGGTGAGGTCCTGGTATAGCCGGTCCGTCTTGGCTGCCATAATGAAGTCGTTGCGGTGCAAATTGCGAATCTTATGGGTCCACCAGGTTACTCCAACCCTGCCCCATTCGGTAACGATCTTTGGATGGTGGCCTTCGGATTCGGCCAGGGTACCCACGGAGTTGGTGAAGTCCAGGGCCTGCTGAAAGTTCGAGAACTTGAACACCCGGTCCAGCTTGGGAATGCCGGCGTCATCCAGCATTTCCCAATCGGACACCGTAGGCTGCAGTTCCCGTACCTCTGTATCTGTAACCGAGGGCGAATCCCTGCGGCAGGCGACGCATTTTTCCTGGTAAAGCTCAGACATGGCGGCCTCCTGCAAAATCATTGGCTCGCAACCTCTATGTGCTGCGACCACTGGAGATGATAATTCTAGCACAGGAAGGGAAACTTTCAGGCCATTTCAATGAGTTCTTGAGCTGCTGCGCTTCTGAGGCTTGAATGCCTATTTCCAAGGCTCTGGGTCAGGATACTCCTGATTCTCAATTCTTGAGGAACCGTTGGCTGCAGGAGTATAGTCATCACATAGACCACCGGCGATAAAGAAGGTGGAGGTAAGTAGCAATGCAATTTGGCGCAATAACCAATTCGTGGCGCAACCACTTGATGGAACAGGGCCTGGTGGATTTGATCGCCGAAGCCGAGGCCCGTGGCTCACGACATATTGAGTTGCGGCAGACCTGCCTGGGCACCTGCGAAACCGGCCAGGGAGAAGACTGGCGCCCCAACCTGGAGGGTCTGCAGGCGGTGGCAGACCGGTTCACCGGCCTGAACTTTGACCTGGCCATGGCGCTTCCCTGCCTGACCCAGAATGTGGATCCGGAGGGTGAGCAGTTCCAGATGGCTCTTTCAGGAGCCAGGATTGTAGGCAGGGACAACCCGCACCTGCGGCTGGTCGATCCCAGTCCCCTGGAGGGCCGGTGGGAGTCGCCGGCAGATATTCCCGCGCAGGCGTTGAATTTGGCCAACCTGGCCCGTGAAGCCGCGCGGCAGGGTGTCATACTGTCCCTGGAAAACTCGGGCCAGACCATCGGCAGCATGGCCATTCTGGTGGAGGAATGCCGGAAGCAACTGAGCGCCGAAGAGGGGGACTATCTGGGCTTGTGTCCCGACCCCACCAACCAGTTGCGTCGTTTTCCCGACAGCGATCCGCTGGGCGATCTGAACGCCCTTCCCCTGGACATGTTGAAGATTGTCCACTTCAAGCAGGCCCGTGGTGGCGACCCGCATCCCTCGGTGGACACAGGCGACCTGGACTGCGGCGAAATGTTGCGCTTGCTGGAGGAGAAAGATTACCAGGGGCCGGCTATCATGGAAATTCCTCCCCACCCCGACGTCTTTGACAATTTGACCGCCAGCTATGATTTCCTGGTCGCCGCGTCCGGCCGCTAGAAGCCGTGGCAAATCTCCCCCGTGCTATACTGGAGTCCGCCATTTGGCGGGCTTCATTTTGGGTTCCAGGTCGGGCGAAACAGGCCATCCAGTGAACGACTTCAGCAGTTACACGGTTTCCATACATTACGATCGTCGCCTTTATCGGCAGGACATTGCCGGATCAATCGCCCACGCCAGAATGCTGGCCAGGCAGGGCATTATTCCGGCTGAAGACGCCGAGACCATCGTTTCCGGCCTGAAGTCGGTGGAACGGGAAATAGAGGCCGGGGAGTTCCCCTGGGACCCGTCGCTGGAAGACCTGCACATGAACATTGAGCGACGCCTGACCGAGATGGTGGGTTCCATAGGGGGCAGGCTACACACCGGCCGCTCTCGCAACGACCAGATTGCCCTGGATATGCGGCTTTACACCCGGGAGATCATACGCGAAACAATCTCCGAAATAAGGGGCCTGCAGCGGGTTCTACTGGACCTTGCGGAGAAACACCAGGACCTGCTTATGCCCGGCTATACCCACCTGCAGCGGGCCCAGCCAGTGCTGTTCGCCCACCACATGCTGGCCTATTTCGAGATGTTCCAGCGCGACGCGGGACGGTTCCGGGACTGCTATCGCCGCACCGACGTCCTTCCCCTGGGCAGCGGCGCGCTGGCTGGTGTGCCCTATCCTACGGACAGGGAGTTCGTGGCGCGGGAGCTTGGCTTCACCAGTATTTCTCCCAACAGCATGGATGCGGTATCCGACCGGGACTTTTTGCTGGAATACGAGGCGGCTGCCTCTGTGTGCATGATGCACCTTTCCCGCTTTTCCGAGGAAATAGTCATCTGGTCCAGCCGCGAGTTCGATTTCATAAGGCTTTCGGACGAATTCACCACCGGCAGCAGCATAATGCCCCAGAAGCGGAACCCCGATTTCGCCGAACTGGCCAGGGGCAAGACGGGAAGAGTGTACGGACACCTTATGGCGTTGTTGACGCTAATGAAGGGCCTGCCTCTGACTTATAACCGGGACTTGCAGGAGGACAAGGAGGGGTTCTTCGACAGCGTTGATACGCTCTTGACCACTCTCAAGGTGTTCCAGGGGATGCTTTCCGAGGTCAACGTTAACCGGGAGCACGTGGCACGCTTGGCGGGAGAAAGTTACATGCTTGCCACCGACCTTGCCGACTACCTGGTGGGCAAGGGTGTGCCCTTCCGGGAAGCTCATGGAGTGATGCGGCGACTCTGCGCCCATTGTGAACAGGAGGGCAAAGAGTTACAAGACCTGTCGGTGGATGAATACCGTCAATTCTCGGAGCAGTTTGACGAAGGCGTGTACGAAATCACTGCGCTGGCCTCGGTAACCGCGCGGGACAATCCTGGCGGGACAGCCCCTAACCGGGTAGCGGACGGACTGCGCCAGGCCAGGGAAACGCTGGAGGCGGCCACCGATGACTTCTGAGTCCCGAATACTGATTGCCCCGTCAATCCTGGCCGCCGACTTTGCCAGCCTCGGCAGGCAGGTGGAAGAGGCAACCGCAGCGGGCGCCGACCTAATTCACGTGGACGTTATGGACGGAAAGTTCGTCCCCAACATTTCCTTTGGCGAGGTGGTGATCGACGCCGTCCGCCGCCATACTGACTTGCCCCTGAACATTCACCTCATGGTCGAGGAACCTGGCAGTTTGATGTCCTCCTTTCTGAAAGCCACCAGTGACCAGGTCATCGTCCATGCCGAGGCCTGCACCCACCTGCACCGCACCGTGTTTCAGGTGAAGGAACAGGGCGCCGAGGTAGGAGTGGCCATCAATCCGGGCACTCCAATAGCCGCGGTGGAAGAAGTGCTGCCGTACCTGGATATCGTGCTGGTAATGACGGTCAATCCCGGGTTTGGCGGACAGAGTTTTATACCCGAGACCGTGGGCAAGATACGCCGGCTGCGCGAATTGATCGAGGAGAAAGGCTACAGCACGCAGGTCGAGGTGGATGGGGGTATCAAGGCAGACAACACCGCGCAGGACTCGGTAAGAGCCGGGGCCTCCATTCTGGTGGCAGGTACAGCCATCTTCAACCGAGATGATCCTGTTTCTGAAGCCATGGGACGAATGCGCGCCTGTGTTTGCGGCATAAGGCCGGGTGTTTAAAGCATTCCAGCCAATTATGCAGAGCCCTTAACTATAAAGAGCCCAGAACTTTTCTGGGCTCATCTTCTTTCTGATTCAACGATTGTATTGGGCTAGACGATCGCGGCCTTTCCCTTCAAGCGAGGGGGCTTGTGAAGGGTGCGGAGGCAACGGCTACAGATTTTGACCCGCTGAACCTTACCGTTCAGGGAGATGGTCTGCTTGTGGACGTTAGCCTTGAACCGCGTCTTGGTGTGGCGGTTGGAATGGCTGATATTGTTGCCGGACATACCGGACTTCTTGCAAAGCTGGCACTGCATAAGCGAAATGTCATCCTTTAGGGGTGACAATCAGATTACCATACTTGGACTGTCCAAACAACCCGGTTCTGATCACGGTTAACGGCCATAAATGTTCCTCGGGACGAACAGTATGCCACCGGTGTGAAGTCTCCAGATGGCCGCCCCGCTGCATATCTCTTCATTCACTCCTCCTGGGTTCAGGAATAGCCTGAACTGGGCAGCCTATACGTTGGTGCAGTTTGTTGCCCGCTGGCCTTTTGTTCCGGCATAATGCGCCGCAACCCAAGACTGCTAATTTGAAGCATACCTGGAGGAACGAAATGGCCGCACAGATTCCCACCGAAGAAGAGGTACTGTCCTATTTTCAGAAGTTTTCCAATTGGGGTCGCTGGGGAGACGACGATGAGCTGGGGACGCCCAACCTGATAACGCCTGAAAAGACCAAGCGGGCGCTGGCTACGGTTCAGGAGGGTACGACGGTTTCCCTGGCCCGCACCGTAATGTTCGAGCCCAGCCTGGACGCCCCGGCTCCTCCGGTGCACTTCATGGTTGAAAGCGGCGAGGGATGGGCCAGTGGTGACAAGGTCAGCAACCGGCCCAACGCCGCTGCCATCGACTACTTCGGCATGATTTTCCACGGCTATACCGTTACCCACGTGGATAGCCTGGCCCACTTCTTCTGGGAGGGCAAGACCTATAATGGCAAGCCTGCCCACCTGGTATCCACCAGCATGGGGGCCACTGTCTGCTCGGTGGAGGCCGCCAAGAACGGGTTCTTGACTCGCGGTGTGCTGGTTGACGTGCCCCTGGTTCGGGGTGTTGACTGGCTGGAACGGGGAGAGGGAGTAATGCCCGAAGATATTCTGGCTGCCGAGGAGAGGTGCGGCTTCAAGGTCGAAGAGGGCGACATCCTCCTGGTGCGCACGGGGCAGCTTCATCGCCGCAGCGTGGAAGGGCCCGTAGAGCGGTCTGCCGGCTCGACGGCCTGCCAGGCAGCCTGTCTTCCCCTGTTCCACGAAAGAGGCATCGCGGTGCTGGGGTCCGACACCGGCAACGACGTCAGTCCCGCCCAGTATTCGCGGGTCTTGCAGCCGATCCACCAGGTAGGAATAACCGCCATGGGTCTGTGGATTCTGGACAATGCCAACTTGGATGACGTGGCCGAGGCCTGCAAGCAGCGCAACCGGTGGGAGTTCATGGTGTCCGTAGGACCGCTGCGCCTGCACAATACCACCGGGTCTCCGGTTAACCCCATCGCAGTCTTTTAAGCCCCAGAGGGTCAAGAGAAGGTGATTTCAACGGCAAGGCGGTCTGAACCGAAGCTATCGCCAGGGAGCGGTCCCGTCGAGCGCTATGCTTTGAATCGGGATAGGGCTCGAACCACCTTGCCGCTGAAACCGGTCAGAAGACCCGTTACCGCCGCTTCAGCGGCCATTTGCTGGGTGGACATGGAGTAAGTAGGGTATATGTGGGGCGCCAGGGCCAGGTCTTTCAGCTTGGCCCCGTGGCTGATAGCGACCGTCCACTCGTGAACCATTTCTCCGGCCCTTGCCCCAACAATAGTCACCCCCAGCAACCGGCCCTTCTTCGTGGTTACGGCCTTGATAAATCCCGCTTCGCCCGAGTCGATTGCCGCCCGGTCACTCGATTCCAGCGGCCACATGGAAACCTGGACGGAATCTCCGTGGAGCTCCCGGGCGGTGGCTTCGGCAAGCCCCACGTGGGCAACTTCCGGTTCTGTGAATACTCCCCACGGTACGTTGTCCAGGAGGCCTCTGGCCTTGCCTGGCAGAAGGGCATTTCGGGTGGCCATAAACCCCTGCCAGCCTGCGTAGTGGGTGAATTGAGGCCCTCCGGTACAGTCTCCAGCTGCATAGATATGCTTCTTGGAAGTGCGAAGCGACCCATCTACCTGGATTCCACGGGTTGATGATGCCACTCCAGCGTTCTCCAGGCCCAGGGTCGCCATGTTGGCGACTCGGCCGGTGGCCACCAGCAGGGTGTCGGCAGTCCACTCCTGGCTGCCAGCTTGTACTATGGACTGTCCATTTCTCGCGCCGACGGAATCTATATTTGCGCCCAGCCTGACATCCACGCCCTCTGTGGCCAGCACACGGGAGATCAAGTCGGAGACTTCCGGTTCGGCGTTTCCCAGAAGCCTGTTGGTGGCCTCAAGGATGGTCACGTGGGAGCCAAGCCGCTGGAAGGCCTGGGCCAGTTCGCATCCGATGGGTCCGCCGCCGATAATGAGCAGTTTCCCGGGCAGGTGTTCGAGACCCCAGATGGATTCGTAGGTGAGGTAGTTCGTCTGGTCCAGGCCGGGGATGGACGGGATCGACGGGCGGGCGCCAGTGGCGAGCAGGAAACGCTCCCCCTGGATAAGTTCGTCGCCGGCGATGACGCTGTGTGGGTCAACGAAGGTTGCTGGGGCCAGGAAGGTATGGATGCCTTCGGCCTCTAATGCCTGAGGGGATTCAGCGGTATAGATCTCGTCGATGACCGACCTGATTCGCGCCATGACCGCTGGCCACCTGGTCCGGGGTTCACTTGCTTCGATGCCGAAGAGGTGGGCGGTCTGGATATCGTGGGCGGCCCGGGCGGCGCGAAGCAGGGCCTTGCTGGGAACACAGCCCGTCCAGGTGCAGTCCCCGCCCAGGCGGTTGGCTTCCACAATAGCCACCCTTTTGCCCAGCCGGGCGGCGAATCTGGCGGCTGTCAGGCCCGCCGAACCGCCCCCTATTACCACAAAGTCATAGCTATGACCTTGGGACTGGTGGAAGCCACGGGACGCCTTCAGTTGTAGTCAGGGGGGCGAAGGTCCAGGTCGAGCGCCTGTTCACACCAGCGGGAAACGCCCAGGAGCCTGCCTTCGTCGAAGGGAGCAGCCGCAAACTGAACGCCGAGGGGCAGTCCGGACTCGCTGACTCCTGACGGAACCACCACGGTGGGCAGACCTGCCGAGGTCCAGGGCGCCTGGAAGGCTGCATCACCCGTGGTGTCCAGGTCCCTGGGGGCTGGAGCGGGTGTGGCCGGCATCAGGAGAGCGTCCACCTGCTGGGCCACGGCGGTCAAGTCACGGCGAAACTCCCGGCGCAAGCGTTGGGCCTGGAGATAGGTCACGCTGGGGATCAGCATCCCCATTTCAATGTTGGCCCGAAGCCTGGGCCCATACTCATCTGCCCGATGCCGGAAGTATGGTTCGTGGAAGGCGGCGCACTCAACGTTCATAACAATGCGCTGAACGTCGGGCGCGGTGGAGAATGAGTCCGGCAGATCAATGTCTATTACAGTTGCCCCTGCCTGGGCCAGTTGAGCGGCCACGGCCTCGGTATGCTGACGTACCTCGGGAGTAGAACGGTCAAAGAAGTAGCCGGTCTTCAGCAGACCAAGTCTGGGGGGACCCGCGTGGCGGTCCATCTGCTGGAGGAAGTCAGGAACAGGTTCTTCAGCCGAACCGGGGTCGTTTTCGTCGTAACCCGCCATGGCCTGGAGCAGGATAGCCGCGTCGGTCACCGTGCGTACCAGGATTCCCACGGTATCCAGTGACCAGCTAACCGGCACAACACCGTATCTGCTGATGCGGCCATAGGTGGGCTTCAGTCCCACAATCCCGTTGTATGCGGCGGGACGGCAGGTAGAGCCACCAGTCTGCGATCCGAGGGCCGCCGGGCACATGCCGGCCGCTACGGCGACAGAGGAGCCGCTGCTGGAGCCACCGGGGGTGTGCTCCCGATTCCAGGGATTACGTGAAGGAGAGGGATCGGACGTGGCAAACTCGGTGGTAACTGCCTTGCCCATTACGATGGCGCCGGCTTCCTTCAATTTGGTGACACAGGTGGCATCGTATTCGGGAACAAATTCGGCGTAAATGCGGGAGCAGGCGGTTGTTTTCATTCCGGCGGTGTAGAAAATGTCCTTCAGGCCCACTGGCACACCGGTCATGATCCTGGAGTCGCTGCCGGCTTCCAGTTCCTGTTCGCGCTGGCGGGCGTCGCTGATTACCGCTTCCCGGTCTATGGTTACCCAAGCCTGGAGGTCAGGCTCATGGGCATCGATACGTTCCAGCAGGGCATTGGCGTAATCGCTGGGAAGCAACTGCCCACCGCGCATCTGCTCCGCTGCCTGGCTGACGCTTAAAGTGTGAGGTTGTGCCATTCCGGCCTCCACGATTCTTGTCGGTTTCGCTGGACACCCGGCGGAAATTGCTATTGATAGAAACCGGGTTCCGTCTCCACGTCAGGTAGATTGTTGCCGACATTGACGACATAGCTGGCCGCCAATTCCAGCAAGTCCTGGCGCTCCTGAACATAATCGGCGCCCCAACGCGCTTCTGCCTGGCTTCGCAAGGTTTCCAGGGCTTCATCCATCGAAATATCAGGTGTAGGTTCAGGCATGGGATTCTCCACTCATGCAGGCTTGATTATGTCTTCGTTCAGATTCAGTTTAACCCAAAGTTGGTCTGATAGACACTCGAAAGGCTGACAAACCAGGGCAAGATGAGAACCTCGCAGCCTCATCGAAATTCAGGAAAAGTGTGAATTTTCTTGCCAATTCGAGTCAATTGAGTTCATTTTGTATGTGGGGATGTGCCGGGAAGGGATGGAATTGGCCCCAGATGGAATGCTCGGTGGCCCTTGCTGTTACTACAGCTGAGCTTAAATGGGCGAAGAATGGCGAGTCAGGAAATAAGGACGGCTCCGCCCTTGCGCATCCATTATCCAGTTTGTCTAGAGTCATTATATGCAGGGATTATCCAGTGGAGGTAGAGGGGATTGTCAGCAATGTGAGACTCCAGCAACAACCAAGCTTATGGAGCCGCCTGACCTTATGGTCCAGGCATATGCGCTTTCGAAAACATACTGTATGCAACTGTTCCCCTGGAAAGTTTTCCTCCTGAAGCCGTTAAACCTGCTTTAGGCGGGAAGACGGCTTTGGGCTCCAGCCTGGCCTGCCTGAGTGGGAACAGTTACGCTGAATTATGCTATTTGACCTGCTTATGCAACCTTGTCATAATCAGCCCAGATTGCCCCAAGAACGTATTTGAGCGTGATGCTCCAGGAGGGAAACCGTGACAACCAGAGAAATCGTTGGCAGCGGTAAGTACACCTACGAAATGCATACCGATTGGGCCAAGGTGCCTGACGGCTGGTCCATGCCGGCCGCCGCCGTTTACGGAGATTCGCAGGACAGAATCTATTGCTTTAACCGCGACCCGGAACATCCGGTCATGATTTTTGACCGCGAAGGAAACTATCTGAATTCGTGGGGAGCTGGACTGTTTCTTTTCCCCCACGCCATTATCATTGATTCCCAGGACAACGTTTGGCTGGTGGAACGCAATGGCGGACAGATAATGAAGTTCACGTCCGACGGCGAATTGTTGATGACCATCGGCACCCAGGGCTACCGCTCTGATACGGGCGTGGACAACACGGTTTTCAGTTCCAACGCATGGCCGGACGTGGTGCGCGGCGCTGAGCCTTTCAATCTCCCTGCCGGCATTGCCGTCAACGACGCTGGCGAGGTATTTATTGCCGACGGATACGCCAATGCGCGGGTGCACAAGTTTACTTCGGAAGGCGAACTGATTAAGTCCTGGGGCGGTCCGGGCTCAGGCCCCGGCCAGTTCAACCTGCCCCACGGCGCCTGGATTGACCGACGTGGACGACTTTTGATTGCCGACCGGGAGAACGATCGCATCCAGGTGTTCGACCAGGAAGGAGATCACCTGACCGACTTCCCGGTGAAGCTTATTGGCCCGGCGGTAATGTACGTGGACGATGAGGACATTGTCTATGTTGCCGAGCATAATGGCGGGTTGGTAAGCATTTTGAACCTGGAAGGGGAGATGCTTACCCAGTGGGGATCCCTTACTCACCGGTCCTGCCACGGAATCTGGGTGGACTCCAAAAAGGACGTTTACGTGGTTGAACCCTACGAGGGCAGCAACGGCCGCACGGTGGTGAAGTTCGTCCGACAGGGCTAGGAACGTCTGACCTTTCCGATTTACTCCTACCAGCAACAGCGAACCCGGTTGCGGCAGCAGCCGGGTTTTGCTATTCTGTATGGACGTCTTCGGACGTCCTCTTTTTCGTGGGGCTGTAGCTCATCAGGGAGAGCGCTTCAATGGCATTGAAGAGGTAGCGGGTTCGAGTCCCGCCAGCTCCACCACCACCGGGGATTTGCCTGGCAGGCCATTTCCTCCTCCCCCGCGTTCTCCACGTAATCTCATTGGCCCACTCTTGAAGCTTGAGTGGACTCCGAAAGGGACTTGCGATAACTTTCCCTGAATTTCCGGTGCATTCCCTTTGCGGTCCAACATTTGCACGATTGGCTACCCAGCCGGGAACCTGTCGCGAGTCATTGCTCTACTTGATTGACGTATGGAACCAGGCCAGTGTAGATTTGTGCCAGATGGAATGGGCAACTCCAGGGATATGTGCCCCGTGCGCCATTCGGACAATGAATCCCCTTATAGCTCTAAAGAAAGGAAGGCCAGCTATGGTTGAAGCGGACGAACGTATATTGCTGGACTGGGACGCGCTGGAGGTTGGGGAAACCTTCGACTCGTATGAGTATGTGCTGACCCAGGAGATGATCGACACCTACCGCAAGGGAGTTATGGATTCCGAGGCAAGCTTCCCCACCATTTCCCACAAGGTGGATGTGAAACAGTACAACGCGCGGTATCAGGACGCCGGCTCGGTCAATGCCCGTTGCGCCTTCCATTGCTACAACCCTCCTGTTGCCGGCAAGCGAATAACGGTTCGCGCCTGGATTGCCGACAAGTACCTGCGAAGGGGCAAGAACTACATCGTTACCGAGGCAGTCTCGGTGGACGAGGACGGAAGGCTTATAGACCGGGTAATAACCCACGAGCTTAAGCAGCCAACGGAGGTGGGTAAGAAATGGGGGGGCTAAACCGTTCCTACACTGTAGATGATGAACTGCCGCCCCTGGTGAAGGAAATGACCCAGGAGGCCATCAACCTGTTTGAGGGCAGCGCGGGTGACTCCGGGCCCTCCCAGTTCACCGACGAAGAGACAGCCCGGGAAACTCTGGGTACTGAGGGAACGGTGGCTTCCGGCAGGATGTCCCTGTCCTTTGCCATTGAACTGCTGCGCAGGTACTTCGGCAGCGATGTCTATAACCACACCGGCACGGTGGATCTGCGCTTCCTGCGGCCCGTCCGACCCGGGGATACCATCACTTTTACCGGAAGGATTACCGGGGTCTCCAGGGAAGTCAACGGCAGTCGGGTGTCTGTGGAGATAAAGGCGGAGAACCAGCGCGGCGACACCACCGGTGCAGGGCAGGGCAGCGCGGTTGTGCCCAATGCTTACCTGCCTTCCGAGGAATAGTCGCTGCAAGGCGGGTCTAACCTCCTCTACTGAAGAGATTCCTGCCAGGCAAGGAGTTCTTGCTTCCAATAGTTAGCGTCCAGCGTCCATCGTTAGCCGAGTTGCCCTGATGACTGTGTCTGGAAGGCGGATTCATTACGCCTGGGTGATTGTGGCCATAGCTGCGTCTATGGGCTTCATTACCTCGTCAATGCGGTTTGCGGCGGCAGCCCTGGTACCCTACCTGAGCGACCCCGTTAACGGGTTCGGCTGGAATTACGGGTCGATCAGCCTGGCGTTCAGCCTGCAGTGGATTGTCCTCGGGCTGGTGAGCCCTTACGTGGGCTGGCTGGGCGACAGGTACGGAGCCCGCCTGCTCCTGCTGCTGGGAGCCATCCTTTTTATAGTCGGGATGATGTTTACGGGCATTATGACCGACCTCTGGCAGTTCTACCTCTTCTTCGGCGTCGCGCTTGGCGTTTCCACCGCCATTTTCACGGTCTTGCCTGTCTCGGGAGTCAGCCTGTGGTTCCGGAGACGCCTGGGAGTTGCCATGGGAATGGTCTGGTCTTTCCAGGGATTCGGCACCATCGTGATCCTCCTCCTGATTGGTGTGGCCTTCGATCAATTGGGGATGAAGTGGATCTTCTGGCTTCCCGGCTTAGTCGGGGGCGCCCTCCTCCTGATGATGGTCAGGTTCTTCTACAACGTGCCCGGCGATATCGGGTTGCGGCCCCTGGGTGTGGCTGACAGCGAACCTGTTCAGGTTAATCGCAGGGATGAGGCTGCCAAGATCAGGGCCCGGGTTTTCATCCAGCAGGCGAGGCGCACCGCCACATTCTGGAACCTGATTGGCATCCACTACTGGGGATGCATGGGCCACAACATAATCAATGTATTGCTGGTGGCCATTGCCGTGGACCGGGGATTGTCCCTTGGCGTTGCCGCCGGTGTGCTGGCAGCCCAGCAGGGCGCCGGCGTGGTTACGCGGGGAGTTATCCCTGTTGTGGCGGAGCGTGTGGGCTGCAGGACGGTGTGGATAGTGGGAATGTCCCTGCAGGTATTTCCCATGTTCATCATCCTGTTCACCCACGATGCCTGGGCCTTCTATCTGTTTGCCATCCTGTTTGGTATTGGGCAGGGTTGCGAAGTTCCCACGTTTCCCATCGCCAACCGGCAGTACTACGGAAACGTTCCCCAGGGCAGCCTGTTCGGGTGGCAGAATTTGGGCAACGGCCTGGGCATGGGCATTGCCCCGGTCTGCGCGGGGATTATGTGGGATCTGACCGGGACCTATTTGGCGCCCATTTTCATGTCCCTGGGTTTCAGCGCGATGGGCCTCTTGTCTTCGACCCTGCTTCCCTCCCCCCGTGTGAGGCAGATTCCCGACTGGGAGCAGCATTTGCCCGCCCGGCTCCAGGCCACCGAATAGCGCCACCTAAGAATTCGGGCGTTCACCCCGAGTCATTTGATAGAATCTGTCCTGAGACTCTTGCAGAATTCCTTTTCTCACAGTCAGGGGAGGTAATCCAGTTATGGCCGGTCACCGCCTGTTGGCATGTTTCGCTCATCCCGACGATGAAGCCTTTCCCGTTGGCGGCGCCCTGGCCGCGCACGCCGCCCGGGGTGTCCAGGTGAGGCTGATTACCGCTACGCTGGGCGAGGAGGGAGAAATACGGCAGGCTGGGGCCGCCACCCCGGAGACGTTGGGGTCGGTGCGCCGAATAGAGCTGGCCAGGGCCGTCCGGATTCTGGGTCTGCACGACCATATTGTGCTCCACTACCGGGACTCGGGCATGGCTGGGACCCCTCCAAATGAGCACCAGCAGGCCTTCGTCAACGCGCCTTCTGAAGTTGTAATCGAGAGATTGGTGGAGGAGATTCGGCGGTTCAGGCCGCAGGTGGTGCTGACCTTCGACCCCGACGGCCTTTACGGTCACCCGGACCACATCGCAATCCACAAGTACGCCGCCGAGGCGTTCCGGCGGGCCCCAAACCCTGATGCCTACCCTCAACACCTGGTAAACGGCGTCAAGCCGTATGCGCCGCAGCGTATTTTCTACAGCGCCCGCCCTCGCGGGTTCAGGATGGAGTGGGCCCAAACCCTACGCTCCCACGGAATTGACTTTCCCCTGCCTGACCCCAACCGGATCAGCGATGGCGCGCCGCCTGAGAGCATTCACCTGGAGATGGATGTTGCAAGCCAGATGGAGGTCAAGATGGGCTGCATTCTCAGCCACCGGACTCAAGTGGCCCCGGACTGGCCGTACGACCGGGTTCCCCGCGAAGCAGCCAACCGAATTCTGGGGCGGGAGTATTACATACGGGGCTGGCCGTTGGTAAAGAGTGGTGAATTGGTACCGCCGGACTTTTTCGAGGGCATTGAACCTGAGGAGTAGGCGGCAGGTGTTCCGGGGTTTTCGCGACGGCACCCGATTCGACAAGGGTTTGCGAAACAGGTCAAGAACATCAAAAAGAATGGGCGGACTGCATGTCCGCCCATTCTTTTTTTGATGTTCCGGGAGTGAATGGAAGCTGCTTAGGAAGACTCCCGCATGCGGGGGGCAACTTCCTGGGCGTAAAGCCTGACGGAGTTGAGGACCTTTTCTACCGTGAGGCCGCCGCCAACGTTCGGCTCCATAATTATTCCGTCCAGGCCCAGCCTGTCGCGAAGCTGGCAGAGCTTCTCCACAACGGTATCGGGACTGCCGTAGGCCAGGCGGTCTTTCAACAGGTCATCGTAGGTGACGTTAGCCAGTCTCTCCGCCCGCTCCCGCCTTTCCTCGGAAACGGTGGTGCCGGCCTGTCCGGCGGAGGTGCCGAAGAGCCCGCCCAAGCGACGGTAGGAACGCATGGTGCTTTCCTCCGGGTCCGAGCGACCCAGGTCGTCGGTCTCCGCTACGTAAATTGGTACGCGGAGGAAGACTTCACCCTTACCCTCGTGTCCGGCTTCCTGCCTGCCCTGGTGGAACATTTCCATGTGCTGTTCCACTTCGTTGACGTCGAAGCCCCGCAGTCCCGAGATTACGTTGTGGCCGCTGCGTCCAACCTGCGGGAAGGTGTCCCTGGTAGTGGCGGCGATACGGATGGGAGGGTATGGCTTCTGGTATGGCTTGGGCAGAACGCAGAGGTCGTTGAACTGGTAAAACTCGCCTTCGTAGGAGAACCGCTCCTCTGACCAGGCTTTCAGGATAATATCCAGCGATTCCTGGAATCGAGCCCGGCTTTCCGCGTAGGGTATGCCGTAGCCATCATAGGAGCGGGCGAAACCGCTGCGGCCGACACCAAACTCCAGCCTGCCCTGGCTGACCTGGTCCACGGTGGCGGCTTCCTCGGCCAGCCTTACCGGGTGGCACAGCGGAAGGACGCTGACGCCCGTACCAATCCGCACCTGCTTTGTCCTCCCGGCAATGGCGCTGGCCATCACCAGGGGAACGGACACTACGGAGGGTATTCCGGCGCCCATTGGATCACCGGGCCGGCGGGGGGCGGCAAAGTGCCTTTCGGCCAGCCAAACGCCGTCCAGACCATACTGGTCAGCGGTGTCGGCCATGGCCAGGGCCTCGTCAAAGGCCTCTTCCTGGGTTACCCCCATCCGGAAATCGCATTCCATTACCAGTCCGACGTGCATCTCTTGCACCTCACTCTTCCTGCATTCAGGAAACTGCCTTCGGGGTCTATGGGTTTTCAAGCAGCGACTTACGCCCGTGGCGCCGGTCCGCTGGTCCGCACCCAATTGGGCAAATGCTTACTGTTCCAGATAGGCCGCGGGGGTTGCCAGGAACTTGGTGCGGCAGTCCAGGCCGCAGAAGTAAAACCACTGGCCGTTGTGGAAGCTGCGGGTTCCCTGCTGTGGGTCAACCTCGGAAGCGCCGTGCATCGTCTGGCCCGTCTGGGCACGAGCTTCGGCCTCGTCTATTTCCTTACCGCATACCGGGTCTTTTGCCATGTCCTTATACTCCTGAATATTGCTAACCGGGCTTGGTGGCTCAGGCGGGAACCTCGAGATTCATACCCAGCCTGACGTGCCCGGGCTGGTCCAGCAACCCCCTGGCTATTCTGGACCTGTGCTCAAAGCTGGTGCCCAGGCGCATGGTCCAGGCGGTCACCCGCCGATACCACAGGTGCAGATCAAACTCCATCATGAAGCCCATGCCGCCGTGCAACACCTGGGATGACCGCACTACGGCCTCGCACTTGTCGTTGCAGAAGGACTTGGCCTGGGACACTTCCATAGAGGCTGGCAGACCCTGGTCCATCTTCCACAGGGCTTCATAGGTCAGCAACTGGGCGCCGTCCACCCAAAGGATCATATCAGCGCAAATGTGCTGGATGGACTGGAAGCCGGCAATTGGGCGGCCAAAGGCAACCCGGTTCTTGGCGTAATCAATACCCATTTCGGCGTCTTTTCTGGCCGCCCCGACCATCTGGGCGCAAAGAAGTGCGGTTCCGCGATCGAGCATCTGCTGGGCTACGGGCCACCCCTGGTGAAGCTCACCCACCAGATTGGCCTTGGGGACTCGAACACTGTTGAAGTTAACCTTGCTCTGCTTGTCTTTGGCCAGGGTAGTCAGGGGAATCTGGCTGACACCGGTGCTGCCAGCATCAACCAGCAGGAGGGAAATGCCGGCGCCGGCGTCCGATGCGGGCGCCGTGCGGCAGGCCACCAGGCATTTCTCGGCGGCCACAAAATTGTCCACGAACATCTTGGTTCCAGACAGGATAAAGTTGTCGCCGTCCTCAACCGCCTGGCACTGGATTGTTTCAGGAAGCAACCGGGGATTCTCTTCGGAGAATGCCCAGGTCAGGACCAGGTCTCCCCGGCCGGCCCGGGGCAAAAGGTCCTGCTTCTGATCATCGCTGCCGGCAGCGGCAATGGTGAGGGCGGCAACCATGGTCGAGTGGAAGGGCACCGGCGCGATGGCCCGGCCCAGTTCCTCGGTAATCAGTCCCAGGTAAGTCAGGGGCAAGCCCTGGCCGCCATAACGTTCCGGCAGGGAAATGCCCAGCCAGCCCAGGTCAGCTAGCTGCTTCCATAGTTCAGGCGGATAGCCCAGGTCGTCCTTTTCCATGTCCCTGGCCAGCCGGGGCGGGCATTCCGCCTCCAGGAATTCCCTGGCCAGGTTCTTGACCATTTGTTCTTCTTCGTTAGGCAGTACGTCCATATAAGTCCCTGGTAGCTTTCCTTTCTTCGATATTCGAGTTTAGGTTCGGGGCATGCCGAGCCCGCGACGGGCTATCTGGTCCCGCATCACCTGGGTACTGCCGTGGTTAATGCCGGACTGGAAAGAACCCATCAGGTTGTGGGCGAAAACGCCCTCTTCCACGGCATCTTCCGAACCGTTCAACAGCTGGGCGTAGGGGCCCAGGATCTGGGCGATGGTCTCGGTGGTTCTGACGCCGTGTTCCGGCGCGAACACCTTTTCGGCGGAACCCTCGTAGGTGAAGTTGCCGCCCTTTTCCACCAGCGACATGCTGCGCATGGTCATGAGACGGCAAACCTGGGCCTCGGTCCAAAGTTCCGCGATGCGGTCCCGCACCGAGCTGTCCTCGGCCAGATTCATTCCGCCCAGGTCGTTCTCCTTGACATAATTGACAATGTCCTCGTCCCGCTGGACGGATATCAGGTAACGGCTGGCGCCAACCCGGTCGAGATTCAGGCCCATGGCTCCCACGTACCAGCCCGTGTTCTCTTCGCCCAGCAGGCAGGAGGCAGGAACGCGAACGTCCTCGAAGAAGACCTCGTTGGTGCGGGCGTCGCCGTAAGTGGTTCCCGCCGGCGCCTGGGGCTCGTTCTGGATAGTCCAAAGCGCACGAACAGTAATTCTTTCGGTGTCCATCGGGATGAGGAAAATCGAGATGCCCCGGTGCTTGGGAGCTTCAGGGTCGGTGCGGGCCATCAGGTAAATGTGGCTGGCGTAGTGGGCGGCAGTGGTGAACATCTTCTGGCCGTTAATAACGTACTCGTCGCCGTCGCGAACGGCGCGGCACTGGAGGCTGGCTAGGTCGGCGCCGGCCTGGGGTTCGGTGAAACCCAGCGCAAAGGATATTTCGCCATTTATCAGGCCGGGGAGGTAGTACTTCTTTTGTTCCTCAGTCCCGGCGGCGAGGATTGCTGGAGCCCCGCTGCCGGCTCCGCCCACGGTGATGCCGGCCCGGGCAAATTCTTCCTCGACGATGTACTGGTCTATGCGGCTGCCGTCCTGACCGCCGTACTCCCGGGGCCAGCTAATTCCTACCCAGCCCCGCTCGCCCAGTTTGGCGTACAACTCTCGCACCTTGGGTCCTCGACGCCGGATGCCCAGGTCTTCAATTTCCTGCCGGACCTCGTCGGTGACGTTTTCCTGGATGAATGTGCGAACATTGTCCCTTAGCGTTTCCTGTTCAGGGGTATATGCAAAATCCATCTCTAACCTCATCGGACCGCGGCTTTGAAGGCGCGGTCGCCCTGGAAGCTTGGTTCATGTTGGAGGGCCGATTCAGACCCAACAACCGAGGCCATTATAGTACGCCTGTATGGGAGTGTCATCCGAATGCGGCGGCGTAACCAGGGCAATCGCATTCGGAATTGTCCGCTAGTTTCTCTGCTTAAATGAAAGCTGAAGCGAGGCCACACTAATTTCGAGTGTCCAGCAACCTCAGTAACGACAAATGCGATGGCCCGGGTTGCGCAACCCCGGCCGGAGGCTGCATCCAGCAGCGGACAGTAATAACCTTCTATTGGGGAGATGCCTGGACTACAGGGAATCTTCCAAGACAGGCTTGATGGCTTCGACCAGGGCCGGGAGGTACTCCTCCCAGTCGCCAACGATGCCTACGTCGGCCGCCTTGAAAATGGGATGACGGCGGTTGCTGTTCAGGGCGATGATGACACCGGCCTTTTGAATGCCCACAGTGTGGTCGAATACCCCCCGGATGCCCACGGCCAGGTAAACCCGGGGGGCGATGGTGCGGCCGCTGATACCCACCTGGACCTGGTGCGGAAGCCAGCCGGCGTGGACTACGTTCCGCGTGGTGGCCACCGTAGCGCCTATTTCGGATGCCAGGGACTGGACTCTGGGCAGGTTTTCCGGCCCGCCGACTCCCATGCCGGCGCCCAGGACAACTTCCGCCTGGGCCAGGGCGATGCCGCCAGGGTCATCCTCAAAGTGGGTCTCAAGAACAGTAATGTCAGCCCCCTCGAAGGGCGTGGTTGCCAGTTCCTCAACTGGGGCGCCTGCTCCAGTCTGCGGTTCGATGGGGGACAGAAGGCCGGGCCGCAACGTCACCAGATTTGGCAAGGTCTTGGACAGGATGGGGGCAATGACGTTTCCGCCGAGGGCCGGCTTCAACTGGACCAGCCTTCCATTCTCGTCAATCTCCAGGTCTATGGCGTCCCCGGTAAGGCCCAGCCCCAGGCGGGCGGCGATGCGGGATGCCAGGTCCCGACCGTCGGCGGTGGCGGCGAACAGGACGGCGTAAGGCCGCTCGGAGTCAAGGACGCTGGCCAGGGCATTGGCAACGCCACGGCCGCAAACCGGGCCCAGGTTCGAATTGTCCAGGGTAAGGAGTCGGTCGGCTCCGCAGGCAACCAGGGTTTCGGCGGCGTCTGCTCCGCCATCGCCAATAAGGACCGCAACAACCTGGCTGCGCGTCGTTTCGGTTAGCTGCCGCGCCTTCCCCAGCAGTTCCAGGGTTACCCTGCGAAGTCCCGTTTGCGCGGTTTCAGCGACCACCCAGATGGCCCGGCCCTTTTCATCCGGATAACGGGTGGTGTCGGGCGCAAGGGATTGACTGTCGCTCTGGGCTTCGGAGGAGGCCAGTCCTTCGAGGAGCAGCTTGACGACCTGCTGGGCGGCATCCGCGGGCGTCTGTTCTTCAATCATTATGCCCTGGCGGGTTGGTTCCACCAGGCGAATGTCTTCCACCCAGGTAGGCGAACCCTCCAGGCCGAACTGGGACAGGTCATCGGTCAACTGGCCGCAGGTCAATTCTTCCACCGGCTTTTCCTGGGCCTCGGCCATTTGCTGGCGGTTGGCAAAGGTTTCTTCAGCCACGCCCTCCGTGACGCATACCACGGCCGGCAGCGGGCATTCTATGACCTGGTAGCCCTCGTCGGTGATCCGTTCCGCTACGACTGTGTTGGTGTCCGAGCGATAATCCAGCTTCCTGACCTGGCTGATGTGAGGCAGGCCCAGAAGCTCGGCCAGTTCGGGCCCCACCTGTCCGGTCTCCGCGTCGGCGCTGTTGCGCCCGCAGACGATCAGGTCGGGTTGTTCCCGCTGCAGCGCCATGCCCAGGGCCCGGGCGGTTGCCAGGGTGTCAGAACCGGCGAGGGCCCGGTCAGTCAACAGAATGCTGCGGTCTGCGCCCAGGGCCATGCAGGTTACCAGCCCGTCCCTGGCCTGGGGTGGACCCATGGAGACGGCGACCACCTCATCGTCCGGCCCTGACTTCAGCTCCACTGCCCGTACCAGACCCAATACGTCGAAGGGGTTAACTTCGGAGGGCACACCATCCCTGACGATGGTCTTTTTCTCGTAATCGAAAGTAATTCGAGAGACGACGGGGACGTATTTGACACAGACGGCCGTCTTCATTCAGTTTCTCCTTGCCGGCTAAACCGGTCGCGGTGTCAGCCGGAATAGCATTGCGTTAGTGGTCAGCGATTCCCTGCTGCTCTATCAGGCTGCCCTGTACCTGGCTGGTTAGCCGCTGCAGCGCGGGGCTCAAGGTTACCGGATAACGGGGCGGATTCACAATTTGCTTGAAGTGCTCGTCCAGGCGGTCAAAATCGGCAGTGAACCGGTCGCGCATTTCTGACAGGGCGGGTTCTGGTCTGTTCTTTTCGCCAGCTTCCATTACCGTTTCCAGGAGAGGTTCCCCCGCCGGAAGTTGTTCATCGAGCAAGGTAACTACATCCCTTTCGAAGCAGCCACTGCCATCCTTTAGCCGGTAAATCTGCTTGGCGCCGGGGGGTGAGATCTTGTCCGGGCTGAGTTTCATCACCGGCCTGCCGTCGTAACAGGCCAGCTTGTAGGACATGTCGGTGTAGGGGGCGTCGGCTGAGGTTCCAACCCTGGTGCCTACGCCAAAGATGTCTATGGGCGCTCCCGACTGGACCAGGCGGTGAATCTCGTACTCGTCCAGCCCGCCGCTGGCAACTATTTGCACATAGGGCAGACCGGCGTCGTCAAGTATCCGGCGTACCTGGCGGCTCAATTCACCGTAGTCGCCTGAATCCAGCCTGACTGCTACCAGGCGATGGCCCAGGTCCTCCATTTCCCTGCCTACCTGGGCGGCGTTGTGGGCTCCCTCGATAGTGTCGTACGTGTCCAGCAACAGGATGGTGCGGTGGGGGAAGGCGCTGGCGTAGGCGCGGAAGGCTTCCAACTCGGTGGGGAAGGAAGTGATCATGGAATGGGCCATAGTGCCGGCTGGCGGTATGCCGTAGCGCCGGGCCGCCAGGACATTGCTGGTTGACTGGAAACCGGCGATATAGCCCGATCGGGCCATGGTCAGGGCGCCGTCCACACCAGGCGCGCGGCGGGCGCCGAAGTCTGACAGGACTCGTCCCCGGGCGGACCAGGCGCAACGGGCGGCCTTGGTAGTCTGCAGGCTCTGCAAATTCAGGCGATTGATTATCAGGGTCTCCACCAGTTGGCCCTCAATTATGGGAGCGGTGACCTCCAGGATGGGATCGTTGGTAAAAAAGACGCGCCCCTCCGGCAGGGCCCGCACACTGCCGGTGAACCGCAAGTCTCCCAGATAGGCCAGGAAGTCCTCGGTAAACATGCCCGTCTCTTTAAGATACTGCCGGGTACCGTCTCCAAAGCTGACTCCCTGGAGGAAATCCAGGACGTCCTCCAGCCCGGCGCAAACCATGTAACCCCGGTTGGGAGGATAGCTGCGCATAAAGAGGTCGAAGGTGGCCTCGGCCGTCATGCCCTGGGCAAAGTAGGTCTGGGCCATGGTCAGCTCGTACAGGTCGGTGAACAGGCCCAGGTCAGCGCGGGTTGTGTGGTATGCCCTTTGATTCATTTTCTAGCCATGCTGGCGTTGGAAAAACGAGGTTCAGGTAGCATTTCGGGCTATTATGTTTGGGCCTTCCCAGGTATGTCAAACAATTTGCAGGGATACGGCAGGCCCGGTACATATTGGGTTGCTGGGTGGATGAGGTCTATTCCCCATTCCTGATAAGGTAACCCTCTTCTTTAATTGATTTAGACGCGTTTATAACGATATTCGTAACAAATTGAGTCCCGTGGTCTGGACATAGTGCATTGGCCGCATTTGACACTCGTCCTGTCCTTGTTTATTATAGCCCTGCGCAAATGGGTTAAAAACTTAATACTAATATCTGGGACCCTTATCCAGATCGGCAGAGGGAACGGCCCGATGAAGCCAGGCAACCGGCCCCGGTGGCACAGTCACCAATGGGCGAGGTGCTAAATCCGGCCTCTCCCCGGTTTTGTGGGGAAGAGGAAAGATGAGGGAGCGGAACTACATTTCTGTGCTTCTCTCAACGGGAAGCTTTTTTTGTGCCCGGAAATTTCCGGCGGAGTAACCGGCCTTGAACGAAATTCGCCCAATACTGTGGGACGACGGCACCCTGAAACTGCTGGACCAGACGCGGTTGCCCGCGGCAGAGGAGGTAGTCGAAATCAACGACTACCGTGGTGCCGTGGCTGCCATTCGCGATATGCAGGTGCGCGGCGCGCCCGCCATCGGAGTCACCGCCGCCTACGCCGTAGTCATGGCCGCAACCGAACTGTGGACCAGTGACCGGGACAGCTTCCTGTCTGGTCTGAGGGAAGCGGGAACAGTGATAAACGCTGCCCGGCCCACGGCCGTCAATTTGCAGTGGGCTGTCCGCCGGATGCTGGAAGTAGCCGAGTCTGAGCCGGACCTGGCGCAGGTGAACGCCCGACTACTGGCTGAAGCCCGGGCAATCCAGGTAGAGGATGAAGAAATCAACCGGCGGATGGGTGATAACGGCAGGGAACTGATGCCTGACGGGGGCGCCGTACTGACCCACTGCAACACCGGGGCGTTGGCCACATCTGCCTTTGGCACGGCCTTGGGTGTTATCCGGGCCGGGTGGGAGTCGGGCCGCCGCTTCCAGGTGTTCAACACGGAAACCCGCCCCTTCTTGCAGGGCGCGCGGCTGACTTCCTGGGAGTTTCAGCAACTGGGGATTCCAGCGACGCTGATCGTGGATTCCGCGGCCGGGATAATGATGCAGCGCGGCCAGATCAGTTGCGTGATTACCGGCGCCGACCGGATTGCAGCCAACGGGGATACGGCCAACAAGATCGGCACCTATTCTCTTGCCGTGCTGGCCAGGGAGAATGGCATTCCTTTCTACGTGGCCGCTCCTACCAGCACCGTTGACTTGAGCCTGGACTCCGGGGAAGAAATTGAAATTGAACAGCGGGCGGGATCGGAAGTGACGCATTTCCAGGGAACGCCCACGGCGCCTTTGGGTGTGGAAGCGTTGAATCCCGCGTTTGACGTGACGCCCCATCGCTACATAACCGCCATCGTCACGGAAAACGGGGTGGCCCGACCTCCCTTCGTGGAGAGTCTCAAGCTGGCGGCTGGCAATTCATAGGTATCTGTTAATTCAGTTCTGGCAGGAAATGACAAGCATATGACTACTCCCGACCAGCAAACCCGACGTCGCATGGCCCGCACCGGCCTGACTGTGTACGATGCGGACAAGGCCTGCGAAGGCTACCTCCTGTATGCCCCTATGGCCGGTGGTGGCGGAGTGTACCTGGTGGACAATCATGGTCAGGAAGCTCACCGCTGGGACATGCCTCATCCTCCCGGGCTGTACGGTTACCTGTTGCCTGCCGGCAACCTGTTTTACGGCGGCAAAACCCGGGACGAGACCTGGGACCGGTTTCCTTCCTGGAAACGGTTCAAGGGTGGTGTGATGCTGGAGGCCGACTGGAACGGAAACGTGGTTTGGGAACATACTGACGCCGACCATCACCACGATGCCCGGCGCACGCCGGAAGGTGGCGCCCTCTACATGACTGTGGAGTTAATGGACCCGGCCCTGGCCGCCAAAGTCAAGGGTGGCGTACCGGGTACCGACGCGGAAGGCATGTGGGCCGACGTGCTGGTGGAAGTTGACAGCGCCGGCAATCGGGTCTGGGAATGGCATGCCGCCGAACACCTGGAACCGGAGCAGCATGTCATTACGTTCAACGACCTGAGGGATGAATGGAGCCACGGCAACACTGTCGCGCCCCTCGACGGCGACCGGGTGATGTTCAGCTTCCGCAATATTTCTACAGTCGGAATTATCGACAAGAAGTCGGGAGAGATAGTCTGGCAACTGGGCGATACGGTCCTGGCGCAGCAGCACGACCCGAACCTCCTGCCCAATGGGAATGTCCTGATATACGACAACGGTTCTCATCGCAAGAACGTCGGCCTTCCCTTTTCACGGGTGCTAGAGGTGAATCCGGCGACCAATGAAATAGTCTGGCATTACCAGGACTCGCCCCCGTACAACTTTTTCAGCGCGTATATTTCGGGCGCCCGGCGGCTGCCCAACGGCAATACCCTGATTACCGAGGGTATGTTTGGCCGCATGTTCCAGGTCACTGCCGAGGGTGAAGTGGTCTGGGAGTACATCAACCCCTATTTCTATGAAGATGCCGAAGGCCAGGTGGTCAACCGCGTGTTCCGCTCGACCTTCTACACCCCGGACCAGGTACCTCACCTGTAGGAGCGGCCATGGCTGACCAGGAAGCAACCATAGGTGTAATCGGCGGTAGTGGCCTCTATGACATGGAGGGTATGACCCATGTCGATTACATCGATGTGGACACTCCCTTTGGCCGGCCCAGCGACAGCGTAGTTGTAGGTACGCTGGAAGACACCCGGGTGGCATTTCTTCCCCGGCATGGGCGGGGGCACCGGATTAACCCCTCGGGAATTCCGGCCCGAGCCAACATTTACGCCATGAAGGTTCTGGGCGTCCAGAGGCTCATTTCGGTCAGCGCGGTCGGCAGCCTCAAGGAGGACTTTGCCCCGCTGGACCTGGTGGTGCCCGACCAGATAATCGACCGAACCAGACATCGGGTTAATACCTTTTTTGATGAGGGTATTGTTGCCCACGTAGGGTTTGCCGATCCCTTCTGTCCCGAGGCCAGCAAGGTCATCGAGGGCGCGGGCAAGGAGGTCGGAGTCAATACCCACTTGGGCGGCACCATGATTGTAATGGAGGGCCCCGCCTTCTCGACTAAGGCGGAGTCTCATATGTACCGGTCATGGGGGGCTGGAATTATCGGCATGACCGCATTGCCCGAGGCCAAGCTGGCCCGGGAAGCTGAAATGTGCTACGCCACCATGGCCTGGATAACCGACTACGACTGCTGGCACGAATCTGAAGAGACGGTGACCGTGGAGATGGTCGTGCAGAATCTCCTGCACAATGTTGCCCACTCCAAGGAAATGCTCCGCCTGGTAATCCCCAGGCTGGGCAAGGCTGAGGCGTGTGGCTGCAATTCAGCATTGAAGGACGCCATCATTACAGATCCTCGCGGAATATCGGAAGAGACCAGGCACAAGCTGTCCCCCATCGTGGGACGCTACATCAGCTAGTCCGAAAGTGACGGGCTGAAATCTGGGTGAACAGGGTTTTCATCAGGTAAGGAGGTAACAATCATGCCCAGGCAGGAACCCGGCGAGCCTTATTTCCGGGTAGATTCCAACGAAGCTAATGCCATCCTCAACGAGGATGCGGAAGGCACCGTCGTGGTGGACGTCCGCCGCGACGACGAATGGATAGGCGGCCACATAACCGGGGCCGTTCACATTCCCATAGATGACCTGCCCGACCGCATAGACGAGGTACCCCGGGACAAGAGGGTGCTTTTCATCTGCGCCATGGGTGTCCGCAGTGGTCTGGCGTGCGAAGTGGCTTTTTCCATGGGTTACGAAACCGACAATCTGTACAACATCGACGATGGCACTCCGGCCTGGATTGCCGCAGGACACCCCACGACCTACCCGGGCCGGTAACAAGCTGCCAAAGGCAGCAAATCTGGTGACAAAAAGGAGTTAACTTTTGGCTTTACAAGATACCAAGGGAGATGTCAGGGACTTAGCCCTGGCGCAGGACGGAGTGAACAGAATTCAGTGGGCGGAACGCGAAATGGGCGTTCTGCGCATTATCAAGGAAAGATTTGCTGAGGAAAAACCGTTGCAGGGATTGCGCCTGGCGGCCTGCCTGCACGTAACCACCGAGACAGCAAATCTTGCCATTACTTTGAAGGAAGGCGGGGCGGATCTGGTCCTCTGCGCCAGCAACCCCCTCAGCACCCAGGATGACGTGGCTGCCGCCCTGGTCAGTAACTATGGCATTCCCACTTTTTCCATCAAGGGTGAGGACAACGACACCTATTACAGCCACCTCAGCGCCGTGCTGGACCATAAGCCCCAGTACACTATGGACGACGGGGCCGACCTCGTCAGCATGCTCCACAAGGAGCGGTCCGAGTTGCTGGCTGACGTGGCGGGCGGCACGGAAGAGACCACCACCGGTGTGGTTCGCCTCAATGCCATGGCCGCCGACAATGCGCTGAAATACCCCATAATCGCCGTCAACGAGGCGGAGACCAAGCACTTCTTTGACAACCGCTACGGCACAGGTCAGAGCACGCTGGACGGTATTACCCGTGCCACCAACATCCTGTGGGCCGGCCGCCGCGTCGTGGTTGGCGGCTACGGATGGTGCGGTCGGGGCGTAGCCTCCCGCGCCAGGGGTATGGGGGCCCACGTAATCGTCACCGAAGTCAACGCGGTGCGCGCTCTGGAAGCCGTAATGGATGGGTTCACCGTAATGACGGGCATAGAAGCCGCCAAGGTTGGCGAGGTATTCATCACTGTAACCGGTGGCCGTCACACCATCAGCGGCGAGCACATGGCCGTAATGCCTGACGGCGCCATTATCGCCAACAGCGGCCACTTCAACGTGGAAATCGACATTCCCGCCCTCGAGGCCATGTCGGTCGGCCATCGCGAGGTGCGCTCCTACGTGGAGGAATACACCACCACCGACGGGCGTCACCTCTACCTGCTTGGTGAAGGCAGGCTCATCAACCTGGCCGCCGCGGAGGGCCATCCCTCAGCGGTGATGGACATGAGCTTTGCCAACCAGGCCTTGAGTGTGGAATACCTGGTCAAGAACAACAAGGAAATGAAGCCGGGCGTTTACGTCGTGCCTCTGGAAACCGACCAGGAAGTTGGTCGGCTCAAGCTGGAATCCATGGGTATTAAAATTGACCGGCTCACCGCCGAACAGCAGCGCTACCAGGAAAGCTGGGAAGAGGGAACCTAGCCCTTAGGGCTGCGGTCCCATCCCGTCGAATATCAGAAAGTGGCGTCCCTGTAGCCAGCCATCCCCTTGCCGGACAGCACAACGGAGACGCCACCCAGGAAAATGGAGGATTAACCGATGCCAATACAGTTTATGACTTCCCCCAAGTACCTTCTGACTTCCGAGTCGGTAACGGAAGGCCATCCCGACAAGCTTTGCGACCAGATTTCCGATGCGGTTCTGGACGCCGCTCTTTCCGGCGACAACATGAGCCGCGTGGCCTGCGAGACCGTGGCCACCAAGAATCTGGTAATGGTCACCGGCGAAATTACCACCGGCTCGGACCTGGACTTCAATGAGATTGCCCGCCAGGTAATGCAGGAAATCGGCTACACCGACGTGAAGTACGGTCTGGACGGTAACTCCTGTGGCGTGGTAGCCCACGTCAGCAAACAGTCGCCGGACATCAGCAGCGGCGTGACCACTTCTCTGGAGCACCGGGGCGACGAGGCGGCAGACGCCCGGCGGGCCACCGGCGCCGGTGACCAGGGTATGATGGTCGGCTTTGCCTGCAATGAGACCGAGAGTCTCATGCCCCTTACCGTTGACCTTTCCCACCGTCTGGTGGAGAGGCTCTCCAAGGTACGCAAGGATGGCGTGCTTCCTTATTTGGGGCCCGACGGCAAGTCTCAGGTTACCGTTGAGTACCGTCACGGCCGCCCCCACCGGGTGGATGCGGTAGTAATCAGCACCCAGCATGAAGACCAGGAAGACCGGGAGGCCTTCACCAAGCAGCTGCGCAAGGACATCAAGGAGCACGTAATCGATCCCATCGCCGGTGAGTTGATGGACGACGACACCAACATTTACGTGAACCCCAGCGGCTGGTTCGTGGTTGGCGGACCCCAGGGCGACACCGGTTTGACCGGCCGCAAGATCCTGGTGGACACCTACGGCGGAATCGCCCGGCACGGCGGTGGAGCCTTCTCGGGCAAGGACCCCACGAAGGTTGACCGCTCGGGAGCATATGCGGCCCGCTACGTGGCCAAGAACCTGGTGGCCGCCGGCCTGGCCGACCGGGTGGAGGTCATAGTCTCCTACGCCATTGGCGTTGCCGAGCCCATTTCAGTGTCGGTGGAAACTTTTGATACCAACCACCTGGACAACGACAAGATAGAAGATCTGGTTCGTGATAACTTCGACCTGCGCCCCGGCGCAATCATCGAAGATCTGAATCTTCGACAGCCCATTTACCGCAACACGGCGGCCTACGGCCACTTTGGTCGCAATGATGTGGACCTGCCCTGGGAACGCACCGACAAGGCGGACATGCTTCGAAAGAAGGCCGGACTGTAACCCAGGTCAAACGTCGCAGGTCTGACTCTTCAATCCAATAGAATTCGGTCCCTCGCCCAGCCCGTTGATCACACGAGGCCACGGCGAGGGACTCTGCTGTTAAGGGGGCAAATTCCGATGACTTCTGAGATACGGTTTGGTACCGATGGATGGCGGGCGATTATTGCCCGCGACTTTACCTTTGCCAACGTAGCCCGCTGCTCCCAGGGCCTGGTGGATTACCTGAAGGAAAACGGGACTGCGGAACGGGGGCTGGTTGTGGGTTATGATACCCGTTTCCTGTCCAGGGAATTTGCGGAAACGGTTGCCTCCGTCTGTGCCGGCAATGGCATCAAGTCTTACCTGGCCCGGGAAGCAGCGCCAACGCCGGTGGTGAGCCTCAGCGTACTGACCCAGGAATCCGCCGGAGCCGCCATCATTACGGCCAGCCACAATCCCGGTATCTGGAACGGGTTCAAGTTCAAGCCCGAATATGCGGGAAGCGCCACCGATGAAATAACCGGCCGGCTGGAAAACAAGATTGATGCCGTTGCTGAACCGTCAACCATGCCTCTCTCCGAAGGAATCGAGCGTGGCCTGGTTGTAGAGTTCGACCCCAGGCAGGGTTACATGGAACGCATTGAATCCCTGGTGGACTTGCCTGCGATTAGGAATGCCGGATACCACATCATGGTGGATTCCATGTTCGGCGCCGGAGCGGGTTATATATCAGACCTGTTGTCGGGGGGAGACTCCCTTGTATCCGAGCTGAATGGCTACAGAAATCCCGCCTTTCCCGGTATGGAACAGCCCGAGCCCATCGCCCACAACCTGTCGGCCCTGATGGCACGTGTGCCGACCGAGGGCGCATCTGTGGGCATCGCTCTGGACGGCGATGCTGACCGGGTGGGTATTGTTGACGAAAGGGGACGCTTCATCAGCACCCTGGAGGTATTTTCGCTGTTGGCCTTCTATCTCCTTGAGTACAAGGAAATGAGGGGCGCGATAGTCAAGGGTGTGACCTCTTCAATAATGCTGGACAAGCTGGCTCAGCGATACGGCGTGGACGTCCACGATATGCGGGTGGGATTTAAGCATATTGGGCCCAGGTTCAGCGAGGTGGACGCGATCATGGGGGGAGAAGAAAGTGGCGGTTTTGCCTTCCGGGGCCACATTCCCGAGCGGGACGGCATCCTGAGCGGCCTCTACCTTCTCGAATTCATGGCAAAGACGGGAAAGACTCCCTCGCAACTATTGGAAGAGCTTTTTTCCCTGGTGGGACCTCACTACTACCAGCGGCGGGACGTCGTATTTGCTCCCGCCCAAAGGGAAGAAATACAGTCCCGCATCCAGACCGACCGGTTAACCGAACTGGCCGGGCAGCCAATTCAACGCTCCGACGACATAGACGGCAAACGCCTGTTCTTTGACGACGCCTGGCTGGCCTACCGCTTTTCCGGGACCGAACCCCTGCTGCGAATTTACTGCGAAGCCGAAAGCACGGAAAATGTAAGCGCCCTCCTGGATGCCGCCGCCGGCTATTTGGGAGTGTAATTCCCCAAGAATCTCGATGCGATGGGGTGGGGTTGGCCACTCGCCCTTTTGTCTTTGCAAGCAGTAACGCTATCGACATGCTCTGGTGTGTTCGACACACTTATTTTGATATGTTCGAATACGAGGTGATCTAGCTGGTTCAGTGGCAGCACGGAGTTCCAGTCCAGTGTCATGGGCCAGGCGCGACTCGCTCCTGAGGCACAGTCCGCCTGGAAGGATACGATGCCAGGAAATTACAGGCTTTCTCAATTGGCAAAGCGCCAGATATAATTGAACTAGCGATACTTATTGAGAAGGAATTACCTTGTCTGTCACAGCTGAAGGAAGCAAATATCGGAGTTACCTCGTAACAGGGCTGGTGGCTGCCGGGGCCATTCTGGTGGCCGTCATCGCCTCTATCACCATCGGTAGCGACACCGACATCGACTTCATAAACCTCTTCGTGGAACGTCTTTCCGGCCGATCAGGCAGCTTCCTGGGCGGTCTGGTGGGCACGACCTCCCTCTTTGCCTTCGCGGCGGGGGTGGGGTCCCCCCGTAATTCCCTCCGGCTTTGCCAGCCTCCCCCCCCTCCTGGGTGTTTACCTGGTTTCGGGGGGGGCGGGGCTGGCTTCCGCCGTAAATCCCTGCGGATTTGCCATGCTCCCCGCCTATCTGGGTCTATACCTGGGTTCGGGGGTGTCGGGGGAGGGCGCCGGACCTGCCAGGCAACTGGTTCAGGCCCTTCTGGTTGGAGGTGCGGTGACCGCCGGCTTTGTGGTGCTTTTTGGCTTCACCGGCTCGATAATAGGGCTGGGTGCATCCTTTGTGGTTAGTTATATTCCCTGGATCGGCCTGATAATCGGGATTGTTCTGACAATCACCGGCGCCTGGCTGGTGGGTGGAGGCAAGGTGTACACCGGTATTGCCGCCCAGGCTGCCTCCAGAATAGGCGACCCGGGACAGGTGAGTGTTAAGGGTTACTTCCTGTTCGGCATCAGCTATGGAGTCGCATCCCTCAGCTGCACCCTTCCCATT
Organism: SAR202 cluster bacterium bin22; assembly: GCA_002238505.1. GTDB lineage: Bacteria > Chloroflexota > Dehalococcoidia > Lucifugimonadales > UBA3495 > Bin22. The sequence goes on from MPMM01000001.1 coordinate 616,078, forward strand.
TTCCTGGCTGTCCTGGGCCTGACGGCGGCGGATGCCGGTGTGTTGAACACCCTGACCAATTTCCTGCTGTTTGCCCTGGGCATGGGCCTGGTGATCATGGCGCTAACCCTGGGAATTGCCTTCTTCCGCACCGCCATGGTGGGAGGACTGAGGAAGGCTCTGCCCTACATCCAACCAATTGGGTATTGGCTGATGGTCGTTGCCGGGGCTTACATAATCTTCTACTGGCTGACTATAGGTGGTCTGTAGATCAGTTGAAGCGATCTCCGAGAAAAACAAAAGCGAGGGGCAGTCGATACGACTGCCCCTCGGTCTTGTCTCGCAAAGTGAGAAAGGTTACCGCTTGGTGTACTGCGGCGCCCGGCGGGCCCGCTTCAGGCCGTACTTCTTGCTTTCCTTGATTCGGGAGTCCCTCGTTACCAGGCCGTTGCGACGAAGGGTAGCCTTCAGTCCCGCGTCGTACTCGATGAGGGCGCGGGCAATGCCGTGGCGAATCGCTTCTGCCTGGGCGTTTACGCCGCCACCGGTAACCCGGGCCACCAGTTGAAACTGGTTGCCGGTATTGGTCACCCGGAAGGGCTCGTTAATTACAGTCTGCCAGGGCAGCCAGTTGAAGTACTCCTCAACCAGCTTACCATTGACCAGCATTGGGCCGCCGTCATTAGTTGGGTATAGCCGCACCCGGGCGATGGCCGTCTTGCGCTTTCCGGTTCCGTAAAAATACTGCTGTTGTGTTTCAGCCTGCACCAAAGCTTGTAACCGTCCTTAATTTCCTTCAGTCTGTTCTGAGAGCTGGCCTACCTGGGCCTCGTGAGGGTGAGTATCGCCGGCATATACCTTTAGTCGCTTCAGCATTTCCCGGCCCATCTTGTTGCGGGGCAGCATCCCCTTGACCGCAAGCTGCAGTACCCGATCCGGGTGGTCGTCCAGCATGTCCCGGAGGATAAAGGACTTCAGGTTCCCCACATAACCGCTGTGGCGGTAGTAGGTCTTCTGCAACAGCTTGTTGCCGGTGATCCTGACCTTTTCCATGTTCACCACTACCACATGGTCTCCGGTCATAACGTGCGGTGTGTAGGTGGGCTTGTCCTTGCCCTGCAGGGCCACCGCCACGTCCCGGGCCAGTCTGCCCAGGGATTGGCCGGTAGCGTCTATGAGTCTCCAGTTCTGCGGGACCTCGCCCGTCTTTGGGAAGTAAGTGCTGGTTCGCTTCATAATTTTGTTTGACCTGTTACCAAGGATTTGGATACTTGACCTCCATCAGGCAAAGGCCCTTTGCCGGGAGGGTCGGTATCGCATCTACATTTATTCTTCCGGTGCAGTCCTGTCCTTTGTCCAGGATTGCCTTTACCGAGTCTGCAGGCAGGTTGCCCTTGCCTACCTCAACCAGGACGGCGTTTGTACGCCGGATCTGGTGGCGCATGAACCCATTGGCCTCGCACTCAATTATCACCGAGGAGTGTTGCTCCGTCGCAAGGGTTACCTCCCAGCGGAAGACCTGCCGGATGCTGCTTCTGTCGGCGGGATGACTCGGTGCGAAAACGCGAAAGTCATGTATGCCAGTCAAATGCTGAGCAGCCAGGTTCATTTCTTCTATTTTTAAGGGCGCTGGGATCCAGCAATGATGCTGACGGTACAGGGAAGCAGGCCTGGGCCGATTCAATATACTGTACCGATACGTGCGGCTCAGCGCATCTCTTCGGGAATTAAAGCCACTCCTTACCTTGCGGGACTCCAGTACCCGAATGTCGTGGGGGAGGTAGTGATTCAGGGCCCGGATGAACGTCTCCGTATCATGCCGGCTTGCCGTTTCGAAGTCCACCACCTGTCCGGCCGCGTGAGCGCCCGAATCAGTCCGGCTGGCCCCTCTTATCCGGATCGCTTCTCCCGTAAATTTGTAAAGAGCCTTTTCCAGTTCCCCTTGAATGGTCGGTTCGGTTGCCTGGAGCTGGAAGCCCGCGTATTCAGTTCCCTCGTATTCAACCAGCAGGGCCAGCCGCTTCGTCGCTGACTCTCTTGCGGTGCTGGGGTTGCTGCTGCTGACCGTTTCCTGAAGCAATCCCTTGAGATGCTGACTGAGCTAAACCAGCTCGATTACTGCCATCTGGGCGCCGTCGCCCTGGCGGGGGCCCAGCTTCACTATCCTGGTATAACCGCCGGGGCGGGTCTCATAGCGGTCTGCCAAGTCGTCGAATACCTTCTTGACAACCTGCTTGTTGGGGACCTGCGCCAGGGCCAGGCGGCGGTGGTGCAGAGTACCCTTCTTGCCGTGGGTGATTAACTTTTCGGCCACGATGCGGGTTTCCTTGGCCTTGGCCAGGGTAGTGGTAATGCGCTCGTGACGAATCAACTCACAGGTCAAACCCCGCAACAGGGCTTTCCTGTGGTCCTTATACCGGCTGAGATTGCGGCCGGCTACTCGGTGCGAAGCCATGGCCTAGCACTCCTCCTCATCGTCGTCGAAATCATACTCCAAGTCGTCGTCCAATTCTTCGTCGTCCGTATCTGCGGCCGTGGCAACACTGTCGCCGGCGGCCAGCAATTCGGCGGCCTGGATCAGGGAAATTCCTTCCATACCGCGTTCTTCCGAGTCTTCCGCTGCGCCAGCCATTAGGCCTGCGCCCACAGCAGCCAATGCGCCTTCGGCCCCATCGGCTCCTTCTCCGACACCTTGCTCTGCCAGGCGGGTGCGCAGTTCACTCAAGGACTTCTCGCCAAAATTCCGAATCTTGAGCAAGTCCTCGTCGGACATTTCCAGCACTTCGCCCACCCGGGTAATGTGGGCACGCTTGAGACAATTCAGGGTCCTGTGAGATAGTTCGAGCCTCTCAATGGGCATTTGGTATATCTCAGGGGACAGGTTAAGCCCGGGGCGGGTGGTGGTGACCGGCCCGCCTGTGGCCAGGTTCTTGAACAGGAAAAAGTCGTCCACCAGGGCGCTCGCTGCTTCGCCAAGGGCTTCCAGTGGCGCGATGGTCCCGTCCGTCCACAGTTCCAGCACCAGGCGCTCGTAGTCGGTACGCTGGCCCACTCGGGTAGGTTCCCTGGTGTAGTTGACCTTTCGTACCGGATTGAATATGGCGTCAACGGGCAGCACGCCCACCTGCATACCGGAACTTCCATCTGCCTGAGTAGCAGGCCGGTAGCCCAGGCCAGATTCTACGTTGAACTCAATGGACAGGTTGGCTTCAGAGCCATCTAGGGTGGCCAGGTGCAATTCCGGATTGACGATCTCAAAGTCACTGGACGTAGCAATATCTCCGGCGCAAACCCTGCCTTCGCCCTGTACATCCAGGCGCATCTTTCCGGTACGTTCGCTCTGGGCGTGTATCCGGATGCGCTTGACGTTCAGAAGGAGGTCCATTACCTCTTCCTTGACACCTTCAATGGCGGTGTATTCGTGCACTACATTGTCGATCTTCACCCAGGTTATGGCGCTGCCCCGTATAGAGCTAAGCAGGAACCGGCGCAGCGGATTTCCAATTGTGTGGGCAAAGCCCGGAACCAGGGGTTCCAGGGCTACGCTGGCATACTCATCTGTCGATTCCAGCACCGTAATGCCGGGTTTAATGGTCTCAGTTGGCCCTTCGGGAGGGGCCGTGGGGAGGATATAAGTTTCCAGCATGAGACTTACTACCTCGAATAGAACTCGACTATCAACCTGGAGTTAATGGTCTGAGTCAGGTCCTCGTCTGAAGGGAGGGCCACAACTTCGCCGACCATGTCATTTATGTCCAGCGACAGCCAAGCAGGAATGGGACGCTTGGGTATGCCGTCGGTACGCTCCTTGTAGAAGTCACTGTTCTTGGATGTTTCCTTCCAGCCAATGGTGTCGCCGGCTTTGACCAGAAAGGAGGGAATGTCTGTTTTGACGCCCCTTACCGTTATGTGTCCGTGCCGAACCAATTGTCGGGCCTGCTTGCGGGAGTCGGCAAAGCCAAGCAGGTAAACGATGTTGTCGAGCCTGCGTTCCAGGGTACGGAGCAGATTGAAACCGCTGATTCCGGGCGAGCTGAACGCTTCGCTCATGTACCGGCGGAACTGTCCTTCCATAACCCCGTAAATCTGTCGAGCCTTTTGCTTCTCGCGCAGATGGACCCCGTAGTCCGAAGGGCGCCGTCGGCGGTTGTTTTGGTTGCCGGGAGGCGAGTGGCGTCGTTCTACCGCACAGCGGGGTGTGAAGCATCGGTCTCCCTTTAGGAAAAGCTTTTCGCCTGCCCTTCGACAGAGCCGGCAGGATGGTCCTGTGTATCTTCCCATATTCCCTTTCTACACCCTTCGTCGTTTCGGCGGCCTGCAGCCGTTATGCGGTATCGGAGTCACATCCCGAATGCTGGTGACCGTCAGCCCAGCCCCCTGCAGGGAGCGTATGGCGGCTTCCCGACCAGCCCCGGGGCCCTTGATATAGACGTCGATCATTCGCATGCCCATGTCCATACCCCTGCGGGCTGCCTGTTCGGCGGCGCGCTGGGCGGCAAAGGCCGTGCCCTTCCGGGAACCCTTGAACCCGACAGTTCCCGCGCTGGCTGATGCCAGGACATTGCCGTCGGAATCGGTGATGCTGACCAACGTATTGTTAAAGGTCGAATATATGTAGGCTCGCCCTTGCGGAACGGAACGCCGCTCTCGCCGACGAGTTCTTGGTCTGGGCATAAATTTCCCTCAATTTAGTTAGGGGTTTACTTCTTGCCACCGGTGCGGCGTCCACGTCCGGCAACGGTCCGGCGGGGACCCTTGCGGGAGCGGGCATTGGTCCGGGTTCGCTGCCCGTTCACCGGCAACCCCCTGCGGTGGCGAAGACCCCGGTAGGAACCGATTTCAATCAGGCGGCGAATGTTCTGGTTGACATCCCGCCGCAGATCGCCCTCGGTCATATACTCGCGGTCCACGATTTCGCGGATCCGATCCACTTGGCCCTCGTCCAGTTCGTTCATCCTGGGGGACATGTCCGGGTCGATACCTGCCTTCTGCAGAATCTCCGCAGCTATAACCGGCCCCACACCGTAAATGCTCCGCAGGGCTATGTGCGCCCGCTTTCGGTCGGGCACGTCAACTCCGGCAATACGTACCATTTCCTAACCTCCAGAATCTCCGGTCTGTTAACCCTGCCGCTGGGCGTGACGCGCGTTAGTACAAATTATCCTTACCACGCCCTTGCGCTTGATTACCCGGCACTTGTCGCACCGGGGCTTCACTGATGCTGTTACTTTCATGGTTTATCTCCTGGCGGCCGAAGCGAAGGGCAACCAAGGTTTCTACTACTTGAAGCGATAGGTGATTCTGCCCCGGCTCAGGTCATAGGGGGACAGTTCCACGAGCACGCGATCTCCAGGCAATACCCGAATAAAATGCATCCGAATCTTTCCCGATACGTGGGCTAATACCTGATGGTCGTTGGGAAGTTCTACCCTGAACATCCCGTTTGGCAGCGCTTCGGTTACCTTGGCTTCTACTTCAATAGCTTCTTTCTTCGGCATAACCCTCCTCGTTCCGGGTTGGGCGCCGCCCTTTCCGTTCGGCGCAGTTGCTAACGGATTAGCTGTGCTTGGTCAAGATTTCAGGGCCATCTTCAGTGATGGCAATGGTATGCTCAAAGTGCGAGGACAACAAACCATCTGCCGTTACCACGGTCCAGTCGTCATCCAGAATCCTGGTATGCCAGTCCCCGAGGTTGAGCATGGGTTCAATGGCGATGCACATGCCGGCGCGCAGCAGTTGGCCCCGTCCCGGCTGACCATAATTGGGAACCTGGGGGTCCTCGTGGAGAAAACGTCCAACTCCGTGGCCCACAAACTCCCGAACCACGGCATAACCCCTGGCCTCACTGTAGGTCTGCACAGCAGCACCTATGTCTCCAATGCGGTTGCCAGGCCGGGCAGCCTTGATTCCTTCTTCCAGGCTGAGACGGGTCGCATCCATCAGGTCAATGGCTTCCTGGCTGACCTCGCCAACAGGAATTGAAACGGCGGCGTCTCCGATAAATCCGTCAATGGTGGCGCCCACATCTACCTTGAAAATGTCACCCTCCTTGAGGACTCGCTTTCCAGGGATGCCGTGGACTATCTCTTCATTTACCGAGGCGCAGATCGAACCAGGGAATCCACGATAACCCTTGAAGGTGGGCTTGGCGCCGTGGCTGGTTATCTCCTTATATGCGATGTTGTCCAGCTCACGGGTGGTAATCCCGGGTTCAACGGTTCGCTTGAGCAGCGTCAGCGTGGCGCCGACAATCGAACCGGCATGTCGCATCAAATCAAGTTCCTGGGCAGACTTGATGGTAATCCCTCCAGAATACTGGGAGGCAGAATTGGAGGCCGTCTCGACCTTTGGCTTGCGGTTCATACTTGTATCGTTACTCCTGATTTTGCTTTTGGCAAAGCCCGATTTTATCCTACCTGGCCGGGGCTGTCCAGACCCAAAACTGTGATAGCCCTGGCATTAATCTCTTCCACGGCGCCTACGCCCGAAATTTCTTTCAGCAAGCCCCGCTCCCGGTAAAAGTCAAGCACCGGTGCGGTCTGCTTCTGGTAAACGCCAATCCTGACCTGGATGGCGTCGGGCCGGTCATCGTCCCGCTGGTACAGTTCGCCGGAGCACCGTTCACAGCGAGGCGGTGACGTGAACTGACTTTCTTCCAGGTTATGAGGGGCCTGGCACTCTCGGCAGATGAACCGGCCACCCAGCCTGCGAACTAATTCGGCCTCCGGCACGCTGACCAGCAACGCTAGATCCAGGGGCTGTGACCTGACCTTCAGGGCCGTGTCCAAGGCTTCCGCCTGCTCGCGGGTGCGGGGAAAGCCATCCAGGATAAATCCCGAGTCTTGTCCCAGCCCGGCAACTTCGCCCAGGACCATTCCAATAACCAGACCGTCCGGCACCAGCAGCCCTTTGTTCATAAACTCCGATGCCCGAGTGCCCAGTTCGGTTCCTTCCCCAAGGTGGTGCCGGAATAAATCGCCCGAACTGATGTGGGCCAGGTTCAGTTTATCCTTGAGCAACTGGGCCTGTGTTCCCTTGCCGGCCCCGGGAGGGCCAAACAATGCCAATCGAAGGGAGCCCGACATTTACCGCAAGAATCCTTCGTAGTTTCTCATCAGGAGTTGGGCTTCCAGCTGCCTCAAGGTGTCCAGCCCTACCCCTACCATAATCAACAGGCTGGTGCTGCTAAGCTGAATTGCCTGCACGTTGGTCACCAGCGATGCCAGGTAGGGCACAATGGCAACAAACCCCAGGAAAAGGGCTCCACCGGTGGTTATCCGCACAATAACCCGATTTAGGTACTCCTGTGTGGGACGGCCGGGCCGTATGCCCAGTACAAATCCCCCGTTTCGCTGCAGATTCTCGGCCAGGTTTTGTTGCTGGAACACCACCAGCGTGTAAAAGAATGTGAATATCACCACCAGGACAAACACGAACACCCAGTAAATGGCCGAGGTGGGATTGAACAGGTCTGCAAAGAACCTGGCTACGTCGCCCACAACTCCCGTGCTCGTGGCAAAGTAAGTAGCCACGGTGCCCGGCAAAATGACTATCGAGAAAGCAAAAATCAGGGGAATCATTCCAGCGGAATTAATCCTCAAGGGTATGTAGGTCCCCCCGCTTTGCCGGTACATTCGGCCGCCCCGGAAAATGCTGCGCCCGTACTGCACCGGAATCCGGCGGTGGGCTTCATTAAACAGCACAATAAGAGCGATTATCAGCACGCCGATGATGACAAAGAAGCCAATTCCCAGTACATCCTGGCGGTCCAGAAAGCCCTGGGTTATCAATCCCGGGAAACCTGCCACGATACCGGCAAAGATGATGAGAGATATACCGTTTCCGATACCTCTTTCGGTAATCAACTCCCCCAGCCATACCAGGAACATGGTGCCGGCAGTCATCGAAATAATGGCCGCCACCGTGGGCAGCAGGGCGTCGCCGCTAAAGCCCACATTAGTAAGCACATTGCTCTGTTGCAGCAGAATCAACTGGCCAAAGCCCTGCGCCACCGCAATCGGTACCGTGAGCCAGTGGACAATCCGGTTAATCTTGACTCGCCCGGCTTCGCCTTCCCTGGACAGTTGCTGCAGGGTAGGAATGACCGGCGTGAGAAGCTGCATCACAATGGATGCGGTAATGTAGGGAAAAACTCCCAAGGCGACTATGCTCATCCTGCTGAGCGCGCCACCGCTGAAGAGGTCCAGGAAACCCAGAAGCTGGTTGTTCTCGAACAGATCCTGCAACTGAGCGTTATTGATGCCTGGAATGGGGATGTGGGACACGAAGCGATATATCGCCAGCATACCCAGTGTAAACAGAATCTTTGCCCTCAAGTCCGGAAGACTGAAGGCATCTATGGCGGCCTGAATTAGACGGGGCCAGCGCCCTCCTCCCTGTGCCTCGGCCGATATCATTTAGCTAGACTTCCTCCGTCGCGCCACCGGCCGCCTCGATCTTGGCCTTGGCCGCGCCGGTAAACTTGTCAGCAACCACCGTCAGTGACTTGCCGATGTCGCCGTTGCCCAGCACCTTGATCGGGGCCTTGACGTTGGGAATTATTCCCTGCATGTAAAGTTCGTCTGCCGTGACCCTTGAGCCTGCTTCAAAGCCGTCCAGGTCCGCCAGCTTAACCAGGGAATAGTGGGTCTTGAACTTGTTATTGAAGCCCCGCTTCATCGGAAGACCCTTGATGAGAGGCAGCTGACCGCCTTCAAAGCCGGGCCGAATCCGGTAGCCCGACCGGGATTTCTGGCCTTTCATTCCGCGACCGCCGTAGCTTCCACCGCCGGCAGCGTCTCCCCGACCGACCCTTTTCCGGTTTTTCCGCGCCCCGGGGGAGGGGACTATTTCATGCTCCATCATGATCGTTGATACTCCTGGATAGTTGGCCCCGGAGCGTTGGCCTGGCACTGTGCCCGACCGCTTCCGGGGACTTGTTCATTTCATTCTTGCGCCGGGTATCCGAACTGGCGCGCCTTGCTGCGGAGGTCACTAACCTTCCGCGATTTCTTCCACGGTAATGAGGTGAGACACCTTGTTCACCATCCCCCGGATGGTGGGCGTATCTCCTACCGTTACACTGTGATGCAGTCGGCGTAGTCCCAGGGCCTGCACTACCTTTCGCTGGTCCTGGGGTTTGCCGATGCAGCTCTTCTTCCAGGTAATCTTTAATTGGGCCATAATTGCACCTGTAAATTGCCGGACTAGTCGGCTGCCTGGGTACCCAGCCGTCGAGCGGTCTCGGCCTGTGGGTCCCTTAAACGCCGCAAAGCCTCCAGGGTTGCTTGTACCGTGTTAATGGGATTTCGAGATCCCAGGGACTTGCCCACCACGTCGCGTACTCCACCCAGTTCCAGGATGGCTCGCATGGCTCCCGCCGCGATTACCCCGGTACCTTCCGGCGCCGGTTTGAGAATCACGATAGAGGCGCCAACCTTGACGGTCATTTCGTGGGGTATTGAACTTCCCTTAATGGGAATCTTCACCATGTTGCGGCGGGCAATGGCATTCCCCTTCCGCACCGCGTCGGGAATCACCAGGGCCTTGCCCATTCCGGCACCCACATTGCCGCCGCCGTCGCCCACTACTACCAGGGCATTGAACCGCAGGCGGCGACCGCCCTTGACTACCTTGGCAATGCGGCGGGTATAGACAACCCGTTCGGTAAACCCGGACGGATCCTCTTCTCGTTCCCGAGGTGGCCGATTGGGTCGAGGTCTGTTGGTCGTACTGCTTACCATTAGAACTGAAGACCTCCCTCTCGTGCTGCATCGGCCAGCGCCTTCACCCGGCCGTGGTACTTGTATCCCCCCCGATCAAAGACCACCTTCGAAATACCCTGCTCCCTTGCCCGCTGGGCCAGAAGGCTGCCCACCTGCGCCGATACGGCGGTCTTGGGTCCGGCGACCTGCTCCGCCTCGCGGCTGGATGCGGCTACCAGTGTAGTTCCTCCGATGTCATCTATGATTTGCGCGTAAATGGAGCGCAGGCTCCGAAAAACGCAAAGTCGGGGCTGTTCCGGATTGCCCGAAACCTTCTTTCGTACCCTACGGTGACGGACATTCCTTAATTTTCTTGAATCTCTATCTCTGGGCATATCCTGATAACCACTCCGAGGAAAAGCGAATTAAATGACTGTTGTTACGCCTTGCGGGCTGCGGCCTTGCCAGGCTTGAAGTGAAGCACCTCGCCCTGGTAACGTATGCCCTTTTCCTTGTAGGCGTTGGGCGGCCGTACCTTGCGAACCTGTGCTGCCAGTTCTCCGACCTTCTGCTTGTCGATGCCGCGGACATGGACCCGGTTGTTGCCCTCTACTTCCATGGTCACGCCGGGGCGGGGTGTGATCTCTACCGGGTGGCTGTAACCCACGTTCAGCACGATGCCATCTCCAGATTGCTGGACACGGTACCCCACTCCCATGAGTTCCAGGGTCTTGGTATAGCCGTCCGTTACCCCCACAATGGCGTTGGCAATCAGGCTGCGGGTCAGTCCGTGCAGGGAATGATGAAACTTGCGCTCGGACAATCGCTCCACCAGTACCTGACCATCCTCTACCTTGACACTTACTTCCGGATGGAAGTCCTGTTCCAAGGTCCCCAGCGGTCCCTTGACGGTGACACCGCCGTACCGGACCTCGACCTCGACGCCGCTGGGAATGGGTATCGGCTTGCGACCGATTCGGGAAAGGGTTCGCCCTTCCGTTTGTTCTCTTTCTATCGTGCTACCAGACATAACAGAGCAGCTCTCCTCCTATGCCGAGTCGCCAGGCCCGACGGCCCGTCATAACACCCTGGGAAGTGGACAGAATCGCCACACCCAATCCACCATAAACGCGGGGGATTTCTCCCTTGGCCACGTAAACCCGCAGACCGGGTTTGCTAATCCGCTTAAGTCCGCTGATCACCGGCTCCCTGCCGGTACGGTATGCCAGGTGTACCCGCATGGTGGGAAACTGGTGCCCCCGGGGCATATCAAAATCTCTGATGTAGCCCTGTTCCTTAAGGATAGTAGCTACTGAAGCCTTGAGCTTCGAATGGGGTACAAGCACTGATTCATGACGGGCGTGAATCCCGTTCCGAATCCTTGTTAACATGTCGGCGACTGGGTCATTGACCGGCATTTTTCCTAATTCTCCTGAAGATACAGCATTTGTGCTGGGTGGGGAAAGTTGAGCTTACCAACTGGCCTTTCTGATGCCCGGAAGCTCTCCGGTGAGAGCCAGCTGCCGGAAGCAAATACGGCAGATCCCGAAATACCGGATGTAAGCCCTGGGCCGGCCACACCGATTGCACCGGTTATATTTGCGCACGGGGAACTTGGGTTCCCGCATCCACTTTTGAATCATTGATTTCTTTGCCAAGGTATCTCCTCAGGGTCCCGCTTTTCTCTGAATCCTACTCGGCCCGGATAAAAGGCATTCCGAACATTTCCAAGAGTCGGATGGACTCGGCATCGTTCTGCGCTGAAGTGATTACGGTAACTTGCAGTCCGCGGAACCGGTCGATCTGGTTATAGTCAATCTCCGGGAAAATAATCTGTTCCCGAATACCGAGGGAGAAGTTGCCCCGTCCGTCAAAGCCTCGCCTGGAAATACCCCGGAAGTCCCGAATACGCGGGAGAGCCGTGTTAATCAGCCGGTCCAGGAAATGGTACATGCGCGGGCCCCTCAGGGTAACGCACGTACCGATGGGGTTTCCTGCCCGAAGCTTGAATCCTGCAATTGATTTCCGTGCTCGGGTAATGATGGGCTTCTGACCGGTAATGATCGTCAGGTCCCGCGTGGCCGCTTCCATGGCCCGCCCGTTGGTCAGTGCCTCACCCAACCCGATGTTTACCACAATCTTCTGGACCCTGGGTACACGCATCGTGTTGGTGAATCCAAACTCTGACATCATTGCCGGCACTATTTCATTCCGGTAAGTATCCAGCAACCTTGGATAGGGAGCCGAAGGAGTAGCCGGAGCCTCGGCCTCTGCAGTTGCGCTGGCCCTGCTCCTGCGAGGCTGGCGCTGCCGAGGGGCAGCTTCCTGTTGTTCCGCCGCCTCAGTGTTTTCTACCTGGGGTTCCTGTTCGTTATCGGGCATCGTCTAACACTTCCTTGCACTTGGGGCAGCCCCTGACCCGCTGGCCAGTTTCCAGGGAAACCGACTTCGCTCGAATCGGCTTGCTGCATTTGTTACAGATCAACATGACATTGGAAATGTGGATGGGCGCTTCAATCTGAATGCGACCCGCCTGCCTCAAGCCCGGTCGTGGTTTGATGTGACGGGTAATAATATTCACGCCGTCAACCACAACCCGATTCTTTTCCGTCAGGCTTCGGGAAACCCTGCCGGTCTTGCCCTTCTCCTTGCCGGCAATAACCAGTACGTCGTCTCCTGCTCGTACGTTCATCAGACCACCTCCGGCGCAAGAGATACTATCCGCATGAATCCCTTTTCCCTCAACTCCCGTGCTACCGGACCAAATATCCGTGTTCCACGGGGCATCAGGTTGTCCTGGATTATCACCGCCGCGTTGTCGTCAAACTTGATATAAGTCCCGTCGGGCCTCAGCAACGCCTGGGCCTGGCGCACTACCACCGCCTTGACTACCGTGCCCTTCCGTACCGCCGAATTGGGTACGGCCTCACGGACGGTGCAGACTATAACGTCTCCCACCTTGGCGTACTTGCGCTTGCTGGCGCCGGGAATATTGATCAGGCGGATTAACTTTGCGCCGCTGTTGTCGGCCACATTGAGTCGAGTATATGTCTGAATCATTCTTCGGAATCCCCTTCGTCATCGGCCGCCTGGGTCACCGCAGTTTCCTCGGCTTCTTCTGCCTGGCCGGTGATCTCGGCGTCCAGGTCGGTCTCCAGCTCAATGGGCCGTACCTCTGCAACCTGCCGCCGATGGAGAATGTCCATCAGCCGCCAGTGCTTGGTTTTGGATATAGGGCGAGTCTCCTGTATGCGCACAGTGTCGCCGACCCGGCACTGGTCCATCGGATCGTGGACGTAAAACCGGGTCACCCGCCTCATCTGCTTCCGGTAGATGCGGTGGCGCTGCTTCCATACCGTTTCCACCACGGCCGTGTGATCCATACTGGTTCGGACCACTTCGCCGGTGCGAACCTTTCGCATTTCTTTTGACATATTTAATTCACCGTAATGTTGCGCTCACGCATGACCGTAAGCAGGCGGGCGATGTCCTTTCGTGTCTTTTTGGGCTGATTGGTGTCCACCAATTGGTTTGTTGCTGCCCTGAATCGAAGATTCATCAACTCCCGATAGGACTTGCTCAATTCCTCGGACAACTGGTCGTTATTCAGGGAGCGTATTTCGTTAATTTCCATTGTTTCCTGCTACTCGTGAACCTATCGACTGCCAAGACTGGCGGCGATCTGGTCACGCTGCACCGTCTTGGTGGGAATGGGTAATTTATGGGATGCCAGTCGCAGGGCCTCGACGGCCTGGTTACCGGGAACGCCACCAACTTCAAACAGGATGCGACCTGGCTTTACCACCGCTACCCAGTGGTCGTTGGCTGCCTTGCCGCCACCCATCCGGACCTCTGCCGGCTTCTTGCTGACGGGCTTGTCCGGGAATACCCGAATCCATACCTGACCGCCCCTCTGCAAATGACGAGTAATGGCGACACGGGCCGACTCGATCTGCCGGGCCGTAATCCATTCTGCGCCCATGGCCTTCAATCCATACTCGCCGAAATGGACGCTGTTGCCGGTGGTGGCCATGCCCTTGCGGCGACCCCGTCCCATCTTCCGGTACTTGGTCCTCTTAGGTTGCAACATCGAATGCCCCCCTGGTGGCCACGCCGTCGATTACATCGTCCGCGATGGCTTCGGTCATATCTTCATCATCGGGTCCCGATTCGACCCTGACTTCAATGGTTTCCAGTTCTTCCACGATTTCGGGAGGCGGCGGCAGTATCTCACCCTTGTAGATCCAGACCTTGATACCGATGCGTCCCATGGCCGTGGCTGCTTCCGCCAGAGCATAATCGATGTCCGCTCGCAGCGTGTGGAGGGGCACCTGGCCCATCATCAGCTTTTCTGTCCTGGCGATTTCGGCGCCGGAAATGCGGCCCTTCGCGATGATCTTGATTCCCTGCGCGCCGGCCTGCATGGCTCTTTGCGCCGCCTGCCTCATGGCTCGCCGGTAAGCAACCCTCCGCTGCAGCTGGTCAGCAATGTTGCGACCGACCAGAAAGGGGTCCAGCTCGGGCTGTTCAATCTCCACAATATTCAACTGCACGCGCCGTCGGGTAATACCTTCCAGCTTGCTGCGCAGGTTCTTAACCCGCTCACCGTCTCGGCCGATTAGAATTCCTGGCCGGGCTGAGTGAATGTTGATAACCGTGTCCTGGGCGCCCCGGTCGATTTCAACCTTGGAAATACCCGCGTCGGAGAAGCCACGGTACTCACCATGAACCGTGGTGCGAAGCTTGAGGTCTTCCAGGACCAGATTTCGGTAATTGGTAGCGTTATTGGCGTACCAATGCGTCTTCCAGTCCTTGATTATCCCCAATCGGAACCCGTATGGATGTGTCTTGTGGCCCATAGGCTAGGCCTCCCTTTCTACTTCATCTACGACTACGGTAATGTGACTGGAACGCTTGGTTATTCGACCAATCCGTCCCCGCGCTCGCGGCCGAAACCTCTTGATGGAGCGGGCCGGGTCAGCGGTGATCCGGACAATCCTCAGATTGTCCCGTTCCATGAACATATTGTTCTCGGCATTTGAAGCTGCGGACTCCACAACCTTGTAAACCGTCTTCGCCCAGGGAGAGGGCAGAAGGCTCAATGTGTTCAGCGCACTCTGCACTTCCTGCCCGCGAACCAGATCCAGGATGGGCTTTAATCGCTTCTGGGAAGCGCCAATCTGCTTTGCAACCGCTCTTACGGGAGGCATATCTTCACCTCACCCGGCTGGTCCGCTCGGAGCGGGAAACGTGGCCACGGTAAGTACGGGTGGGGGCAAACTCCCCCAGCCGGTGTCCTACCATGTTTTCCGTCACGAACACGGGAATGTGGCGTCTGCCATCGTGCACACCGAGGGTCAGTCCCACCATTTCGGGCATGATCATCGATGCCCTGGACCAGGTGCGAATAACCGTCGCCGCGCCGGAGCGCTGCACTGAGTTTACTTTCTTCATCAGTTTGGGGTGAACGTAGGGCCCCTTCTTTACAGATCTGGACATTGTTTACCGCCGCCTGCCGCGTATTATGAACTTGCTGGAAGTCTTCTTCTTGCTGCGTGTCTTGTATCCCAGGGTCGGCTTGCCCCACGGAGTCTTGGGTCCGGGCATTCCAATGGGTGATCGGCCTTCGCCACCGCCGTGGGGATGGTCCACCGGATTCTTCGCTACACCCCTGACCTTGGGTCGCCGACCCAGATGTCGCCTGGCGCCCGCCTTGCCAAGGCTCTCATTCTTGTGGTCCGGGTTGGACAATTGCCCTACGCTGGCCCGACAACTGAGAAGCACTCGCCGCATTTCGCCAGAAGGAAGGCGTATCAGAACATACTCGCCTTCGCGGGAGAGTACTTGGGCTCCTACACCGGCGCTCCTGACTAACTGGCCACCCCGGCCCGGGGTCAACTCCAGGTTATGGACCACCGTACCGGTGGGAATGTTCCGCAGCGGAAGTGAGTTACCCGGCGTAATCTCGGCGCTGGGTCCGGCTTCCACCCAGTTGTCCACTTCGAGTCCAAGAGGAGCCAGGATATAGCTCTTTTCCCCGTCGGCGTAATAAATGAGCGCGATGCGAGTGGTCCGATTAGGATCGTATTCGATGGATACCACTCGACCGGGCACGCCTTCCTTGCGTCGCTTGAAATCGATCACCCGGTACATCCGCCGGCTGCCGCCACCCCGGGCGCGAGTTGTTATCCGGCCCCGATTGTTGCGGCCTGCGTGTTTGGCCAGGGGAGTCAACAGCGACTTTTCGGGCTTCTTCCGGGTGATCTCCTCGAAGGAAGGTCTCACCGCATTGCGAGTACCCGGCGTTATCGGTTTTAGGTTCTTTAATGGCATGACAATTACCTTTGCCTGGTGTCGGTATCCCTAGAGTCCTTCAATCAGGTTAATGCGGTCACCGGGTTTGAGGGTCACCACAGCCTTCTTGATGTCGGGCATTTTCTTAATATTGGGCCCGTACCGCTTCCGCTTGCCGTGAAGCTTGGTGATGTTAACGTCAATCACGGTGACATTGAAGTTCTGTTCCACCGCCTGCTTTACCAAACCCTTGTTGGCATCAGGGGCTATCTGGAAAGTGTACCTTCCAGACTCCTGGAGGAGGGTACTCTTTTCAGTAATGGTCGGCTTCAGCAATACCTGGTAAATGTTCATTTAGGCCTCCTGGGCTTCCCCGCCGGAATTGCCTGCCCGCACGGCTGCGGGTCTGCGGTCCGGACTGGCGGCCCATTGGGCTTCGCCTTTCTTAAGCGCATCACGAGTAATCAGGATCGTGGTGCGACGCAATAACTCGTGGGCATTCAACTGGTTAACGGGCAGAGTCCATACCTGCTTAATGTTGTGTCCCGACCTTGCCACGCTGGCGTTGGACTCTTCCGTAACCACCAGGGTGGACTTGGACAGTCCCAGCGTATTGAGAAGAGTCGCCATTGACTTCGTCTTTCCGTCCAGACTGTCCAGGCTGTCGATGCATACCACTCCGCCCTGCCGAATCTTTTCGGAAATAGCGCACTTGAGGGCCCGCTGCCGCATCCGCCTGGGGATGTCCTGCCGGTAGTCCCTGGGATGGGGTCCAAAAACTATGCCGCCATGCCGCCACTGAGGGGAACGGATGCTGCCCTGCCGGGCCCGGCCGGTATGCTTCTGGATCCAGGGCTTGCGACCACCACCCGAGACCTCGCCTCGGGTCTTGGTGTCGTGAGTGCCCTGGCGCTTGTTGGCCTGGTATGAAACCACCACCTGGTGAACCAGCGCATGGTTCATGGGTACATCGAAAATGGCTTCGTCCACCTCGACGGTACCCGCTGCCTGTCCACTTTGATTTATAACGGGGATTTCCATGTCCGTTTCCTTAACAGTTACTGGTTGGCGCTGGATACGCGCTTCCCGGTGCGCCGGATTATCAAAAGTCCGTTGGGAGCGCCGGGAACGCCGCCCTTCAGGAACAGGAGGTTCCGTTCCGGATCCACCTGCACTACTTCCAGGTTCTTTACGGTTATTCTGGCATTTCCCATGTGTCCAGCCATTTTCAGGCCCTTGAACACCTTGCCCGGGGTTGTGCCGCCGCCGATGGAGCCGGGGGCCCTTGCCCGGTCGGATTGACCGTGTGTCCTGGGGCCGCCGCCAAAGCCGTGGCGCTTCATTACACCGGCGAAGCCCCGTCCCTTGGACTTCCCGATGACGTCCACGAGTTCGCCCGGTTCAAAGATGTCAACATTGATCTGTTGACCCAGCTCAAACTCGCCTACATCGTCGGCCTTCACTTCGCGGAGATGGCGGACTGAGTTCCCGCCCCGCAAATGGCCGGTTTCTGGCTTGTTCAACTTCTTGACCGGATCGAATCCCAATTGGACGGCTTCATATCCGTCGGACTCGCTGGTCTTTATCTGCGTCACCGAGCAGGGACCGGCCTGAATCATCGTTACCGGAACCACGCGGCCGTCTTCCCTGAAGAGGCGACTCATTCCTATTTTTTTGCCTAGGTACCCGCGGAGCATGGCTTACACCTGTTTTTCTGCCGTTCGCGATCAAATTCGCGACTACAGCTTGATTGAAATATCCACACCGGCCGGCAAGTTAAGCCGGGTAAGAGAATCTATGGTCTTCGATGTCGGCTCCAGTATGTCTATGAGCCGCTTGTGAGTCCGGATTTCAAAGTGTTCGCGGGAGTCCTTGTCCACATGGGGCCCCCGTATTACACAGAACCGGCGTATATGGGTGGGAAGGGGCACCGGCCCCGCGATGCGGGCTCCCGTCCTTTCCGCAGTCTCCACGATCTGTTCAGTGGAGCTGTCCAGGACTTTGTGCTCAAAAGATTTCAGAATTATTCTGACCTTCTGTCTAGTTACCATGCGAACCTAAACCCTGCCCTTTAAAATCCTTGATGGTTTTTTATGCGTTGACCAGTGTCTTGACCAGATGGTCAGGAACCTGATCGTAATACTTGAACTCCATGGTGAATGACGCCCGCCCACGGGTAATCGATCTGAGGGCGGTAGTGTAAGCGAAAGTCTCTCCCAACGGTATCATCACAGTAGCCGTCTGAATGTCCTCTTCGCCGTCAATGCTGCGAATCTGCGCCCGACGCATGCCCAGGTCCCCCAGCACTTCGCTGAGGAATTCGCTGGGAGTAACCACTTCCATTTGCACCATTGGCTCAAGAAGTACGGGACTCGCCTTACGCACGCCTTCCCTGATGGCCAGCATTCCAGCACTGCGGAAGGCCATTTCCGAAGAGTCCACCGTGTGGAAACTTCCGTCGTACAGGGTTACTTTCAGGTCCACCAGCGGATAGCCGCCCAGCGGGCCGTTGTCCAGCGCCTGTTTCACTCCGGCTTCCACCGCAGGAACGTATTCCCTGGGAATGGTGCCGCCTGAAATTCCGTTGACGAAGGTATTGCCGGCGCCCTGCTCCTGTGGTTCTATGTTCAGCCAAACGTGTCCGAACTGGCCGTGTCCGCCCGACTGCCGGACGAATCGCCCTTCGCTCTTTATGCCCTGGGTAAGGGTTTCGCGGTAGGAAACCCGAGGGCTGCCCACATTGGCCTCCACCGAAAATTCCCGGCGCATACGGTCCACCAGAACTTCCAGATGCAACTCGCCCATGCCCGAGATGACTGTCTGGGCAGTTTCATCGTTGTACTTCACCTGGAAAGTGGGGTCTTCGTCGGAAAGTTTGCGCAGGGCATCCGAAAGGCGGTCCTGGTCTGCGCGGGAGGCGGGCTCAATGGCTACGGAGACTACGGGCTCGGGGAACTTGGGAGGTTCAAGAATCAGGGGGCTGGCTTCGCTGCAAACTGTGTCGCCCGTAAAGGTATCCTTCAATCCAACGGCGGCGCAAATATTGCCAGCCTGAATGGCTTCCAGTTCTTCTCGATGGTTGGCGTGCATGTGCAGCAGGCGTCCCATTCGCTCGCGGCGGCCCTTGCTGACATTCAACACTGATGCCCCGGCTTTAACAGTACCGGAATAGATGCGGAGATAGACCAGTCGCCCAACGTACGGATCGGTTACCACCTTGAATGCCAGGGCAGAGAGGGGACCATCTCCGTCTGGGAACCTCAAATCGGGTTCCTCGGTCTTCGGGTCTAATCCTTCCACGGGCGGAACGTCGGCCGGAGAGGGAAGAAAGTCCACGATTGCGTCGAGCAGAGGGTGAACTCCCTTGCCAGCGATGGCGCTGCCGCAAAGCACCGGCACCAGTTGCCGTTGAATCGTGGCTTCCCGAAGGGCTGACCTCAGGTCATCCTCTTCCAGGTCTTCTCCTTCCAGGTACTTGATCAGCAGATTCTCGTTTGTTTCCACGATCTTTTCGATCATGGCCTGCCGGTATTCCTGGAAAGTCTCTTCATACTCGTCAGGAACCGGAACCACCTCAGGAGGAGTCATGCCGCCGCTGTTATCCCTGCCGGCGGGATAGACCGAAGCCCTTCCACCCAGAAGGTCAATCACGCCTACAAACCCGTCCTCTTCTCCCATGGGGAGCTGAACCGGGACAGGATTGGCTTTGAGGCGGCGCTTGATGGACTCAATGGTTCGAGGAAAACTGGCTCCCACACGGTCCATCTTGTTGACGAAACAAATGCGGGGAACCATGTAAGTGTCGGCCTGCCGCCAGACGGTCTCCGACTGGGACTGTACGCCAGCCACGGCGTCGAGGACGACAATGCCTCCGTCCAGCACGCGCAGGCTCCGCTCCACTTCTGCGGTGAAGTCCACGTGGCCCGGGGTGTCAATAATATTGACCCTATTGCCATTCCACTCGGCAGTGGTAGCTGCGGCGGTGATGGTAATGCCCCTTTCCCGTTCCTGGGGCATGAAATCCATCGCCGTGGTGCCTTCGTCCACCCCGCCAACCTTGTGGATGCGACCGGTCAGATAAAGCACTCGTTCGGTAACGGTGGTCTTGCCCGCGTCAATGTGGGCAATGAAGCCAATGTTTCTAATTTTGTCTATCGGGTAAGCAGAAACCATAACTAGCGGGCACCTCTGTCGCCCTTCACAACCCTTCCCCCAAAATTATCTGCGGTAATGTACAAATGCTCGGTTTGCTTCCGCCATGCGGTGCAATTCTTCACGGCGCCTGACTGCGGAACCCTCACCACGGGCAGCATCCAGCAACTCGTTGGCCAGGCCGCGCCGCATGGGCATACCGCTTCGGCCTCGCGCTCCCCGGATCAGCCAACGCATGGCCAACGCTTCACTGCGATTGGCCCTCAATTCGGTGGGCACCTGATAAGTTGCCCCGCCTATGCGGCGGGGTTTTACTTCTACCAATGGCGTGGCGTTCTTGAGCGCCTGCTCAAAGATCTCCATAGGGTCCCGCCGCGACTCTTCCTGCACCAGCTCAAGCGCGCCGTAAACTACTCGCTGTGCGGTGCTCTTCTTGCCACGGGTCATAACCCGGTTTATGAACCGGGCCAGCGGAACGCTGTGGTACTTTGAGTCCTCAGGTATTACCCGGGGTATCGCTCTTCTTCGTCGTGACATAGTTCTCGAACCCTATATTTGCTTTAGCGCTGTCTTTTCAACAAAAAAGTTTCACTTTCGGACAGGTAACCGATAGTCCCCCCTGTCCAAAAAGTGAACTCCGAGGGTCTGCCTATTACATTGAGCGGAACAGTCTTGAAGCTGTTTCCGGCCAACTGTATGGAGAGAAATAGCTAGGGCCTGGTGGCTCCGTACTTGCTGCGGCCTCGTCGCCGGTTCTGTACGCCTTCCGTATCCAGGGCGCTGCGTACTACGTGGTACCGTACGCCGGGAAGGTCCTTAACCCTGCCGCCGCGAACCAGCACAACCGAGTGTTCCTGGAGGTTGTGCCCTTCGCCTCCAATATAGGCGGTTACTTCAACGCCGTTGGTAAGGCGAACCCTGGCAATTTTGCGGAGTGCGGAATTGGGCTTCTTGGGGGTCATGGTTCGGACCTGTATACACACGCCGCGCCGCTGCGGACATCCATTGCCCCACTTTACGCGATTGCGAAGGGAGTTCTGCACCCAGTGCAATGCCGGTGCCTTGGTTCCTTTCCTTACCGGCTTTCTTCCCTTTCGGACCAGTTGGTTTACTGTAGGCATTCGCAGGCCATCCTTACGTTCCGCTATTCCGAGCTACCTTTCAACGTAATTTGATACTCTATCAATCTGTTTTGCCAATGTCAATGCCCATTCCAGGTTTTTCAACCCTGGTTTCATCAAGCTTGTTCCGTAGCAGGAATGACATGCTGGAACGATGCGGATTCCGGAAGCAATCTACCTTCTATAGCCAATGTGAGCAAGGCGACATAATGCTATACTGTACCGCGTTGCAAGCGGAAGAGGTTCAGATAGAGGGAGGAAGCGAGGGTTTATGCCACTGTATTTCCTGATGGGCAACATTACCGAGAATGGTCAACGGCGTCTTCGTGACAACCCCGATCTGGTGGTGGAATCGGCCAGGGACTGTGACTGCGATGGGGCCGAGATCTTGACCCAGTACGCCGTGCTGGGCCGGTACGATTTTGTCATGCTGGCGGAAGCGGATGACAACGACGCCGTTGCCAGGCTTTCTTTGGAAATGAGCCACCGTGTGGGAATGCACATTGAAACGCTTCCCGCCATAGCTATGAGTCAACTGGTGGAACTGGATGAGGATGACGGCGACTCAGAACTTGCTTATGCTGATGCCCCCGAAACGGAATGGCAACTTCCAGACCGGGATGAAGACTGACTTCTCGGACAGCCCTGCTTCCCGTGTGAAGTGCGGGAATTATGTACACATTCTGAACGAATAGCGGCGAAATACCTTTTTCGGTCCCAGTCAACAAACTCCATATAGTAACGGTGCCTATAGAACATGGTTGCAAGACAAGTGCCGGTGGCGATGACTATTGCGGGTTCCGACTCCGGCGGCGGAGCGGGCATCCAGGCAGACCTTAAAACATTTTCCGCCTTGGGCGTTTATGGCGCCTCAACCCTCACCGCAATTACCGCCCAGAATACGGTAGCCGTCACCGCAGTTCACGAACTGCCCACAGACCTTATCGCTGCCCAGATAGAGGCAGTTGTCACCGATATAGGCATCGATGCGGCCAAGACGGGCATGCTCTCGAGTTCCGCCATAGTCCGGGTTGTTGCCAGTGAAGTACAGCGCCACGGCATTGAAAACCTGGTGGTGGACCCGGTTATGGTAGCCAAAAGCGGTGACCCCCTGTTGCAGCAGGAAGCCGTGGATTCGGTCCGTACCAGCCTGGTACCCCTGGCGGCCCTGGTAACCCCCAACGTGCCCGAGGCCGAAACCCTGGCCGGACAGAAGATCGAGTCCGACGAAGACATGCGGGAGGTCGCCCGTCGCATCATTGGAATGGGCGCCAGGGCCGTTGTGGTCAAGGGTGGCCATCGGGAAGGTCCCGCCACTGACATCTTCTTTGACGGCAGCAACTTTACCGAGTTTTCCTCCGAAAGGTTCGATACGGTGAACACCCACGGCACGGGTTGCACCTTTGCTTCCGCCGCCGCCGCCGGCCTGGCCCAGGGCAAATCGGTCCTGGACGCCGTTGCCCAGGCTAAAGAGTTCGTAACGGAGGCCATCCGCAACTCTTACCCGCTGGGGCAGGGCCACGGACCGGTGCACCACTTCTATCGCTTCTGGTCGTAACCCTGGACTTGCCCCTGCCAATTCGCGAAACCCGAGGCCGCATATACCCTGACCTCCTTGCTCGACTTTTCCGCCTTTGGGCTATAATACCCAGTCGAAACCAAACCCCTCGTCCGAGGTAATTCAGTCATGTTTACTCCCGTTCCCAGCCGGGTGAGTATGCCCGAGCTTGATGCCCGTATCCTTCAATACTGGAAGGATAACGATGTTTTCCGACGCAGCGAATCGGAACGTCCCGATGCTCCCCTGTTCATGCTCTATGAGGGCCCCCCCACCGCTAACGGCAGCCCCGGCATACACCATGTGCTCGCCCGGGTTTTCAAGGACGTAATCTGTCGTTACCGCACCATGAAGGGCTACCGCTGCCTGCGCAAGGGCGGCTGGGACACTCACGGGCTGCCCGTCGAGCTGGAAATCGAAAAGGAACTGGGCTTGAGTTCCAAGCGGGAAATCGAAGAATACGGCATCGAGAATTTCAACCAGAAATGCCGCGAGAGCGTCTTCCGCTACGTCAAGGAATGGGAGGTAATGACCGACCGCATCGGTTTCTGGGTGGATATGGACGACCCCTACGTCACCCTCCACAACGATTTCATCGAAACCGGTTGGTGGATTCTCAAGAAATTGTGGGACGACGGCCTGCTGTACGAGGGTCTGCGGGGCACCCCCCATTGTCCCCGTTGCGAAACCAGCCTCAGTTCCCACGAGGTTGCGCTGGGATACCAGGAAAACACTCCCGACCCCTCCGTGTTCGTCAAGTTCCGAATTACTCAACCGGCCGCCGGCCTCAACATTGTCGACAGCGTTCCCACCTTCTTCCTCGCCTGGACCACTACTCCTTGGACCCTGCCGGGCAATACGGCCCTCGCGGTGGATGCTGATGCCGAGTATTCCCTCGTCGAACTGGAGGCTGACGGGAACTCGGAGAGGCTCATCCTGGCTACCGAGCTTCTCGAAGCCAACATCGAGCAACCGCACCAGGTTGCCGGCGCTTACAAGGGCGCAGACCTGGTGGGTTCCGGCTACGAACCCCTCTATCACCCCGCCACTTATGGCTCAGAAATCCGCCGCTTCGAGCGCAAGGCCGGCCCTGGCGGCTCCCAGGTGGTTGAACTAGTCTCCACCACCGATTTCGCCCCCCACGTGGTGGCCGGCGATTTCGTCTCCATGGAAGATGGCACCGGCATCGTTCACATCGCCCCGGCCTTCGGCGACGAGGACTTGGGCCTGGGTCGGGACAAGGAACTGGCCTTTGTCCAGCCCGTTAACCTGACCGGACTAATCACCGGCAATTACCCCTTCGCCGGAAAGTTCGTCAAGGACGCTGACGAAGACATCATGAAGGACCTGTCAGACCGGGGACTGCTGCATCGCCGCGACATTTACCGGCATACTTACCCCTTCTGCTGGCGCTGCGACACTCCCCTTCTCTACTATGCCAAGTCTTCCTGGTACATCCGGACCACCGCCCAAAAAGACCGTCTGGTAGAGGGCAACAGTGCAATAAACTGGTACCCCGATTACATCCGCGAAGGACGTTTCGGCGAGTGGCTTAGGAATAACGTGGACTGGGCCATTTCCCGGGAACGTTACTGGGGCACCCCCATCCCCATCTGGCAGTGCTCCGAATGCAACCATCGTGAATGCGTAGGCGGCGTTGCGGAACTGAAGGCATTGGCCAACGGCAGCGGAGCCGAACTGGACGGCCTGGACCTCCATCGCCCATACGTGGATGACGTGGTACTTTCCTGCTCGCAACCGGGTTGCGCCGGGGAAATGCGCCGGATTCCCGAGGTTATGGACGCCTGGTTTGATTCCGGCGCCATGCCCTTTGCCCAGTGGCATTACCCCTTTGATAACTCGGAAATCGACGCCGATGGCCGCTTCCCCGCCGACTATATCTGCGAGGCCGTGGACCAGACCCGTGGCTGGTTTTACAGCCTTCACGCCCTGGCCACCCTGCTGAAGGGTGAGCCCTCCTACAAAAACGTAATCTGTCTCGGTCTGATCCTGGACAGCCGCGGCCACAAGATGAGCAAACACGTCGGCAATGTGGTCCAGCCTGACACTATCCTGGACGTGCAGGGGGCGGACGCCCTTCGCTGGTACTTGTTCACGGCTTCCCACCCCGGCGAACCCCGGCGCTTCTCCGACAAGCTGGTCAACGAGACCCTCCGGCGGGTGTTGCTGACCCTGTGGAACGTTTATTCCTTCTTCACCAACTATGCCAGCATCGACCAGTTCAATCCCGATCAGGTTCCTGCTGACTGGAAGCCCGAGAACGAACTTGACCGTTGGATCCTTTCTGAACTGAATGTCCTGGTCGAGCAGGTGGACAGCTACATGGATTCCTACAACCCCACCGACTCGGGTCGCCGGTTGCAGGAGTACATCGACCAGCTTTCCAACTGGTATGTGCGTCGCAGTCGCCGCCGCTTCTGGAAGAGCGAGAACGACACCGACAAGCTCTCGGCCTACGCCACCCTTTACCAGTGCCTTGTGACCGTGTCAAAGCTTATGGCGCCCCTGGCCCCCTTCATGGCCGAGGAAATCTACCGGAACCTGGTCTGCACCGTGGATTCCTCCGCGCCTGACAGTGTTCATCTGGCCACCTATCCCGAACCCGATGCCTCGCTTATCGACCGGGAATTGATGGAAGCCACCCGCCTGGCCATGCAGGTCTCCAGCATGGGCCGCGCCGCTCGTTCTCGTGCCGGCGTAAAGGTCCGGCAGCCTCTGGCCGAGGTCAGGGTCTGGGGCCACGCCGGTCATCTGCGACAGGTGCAGGGTCAAATTCTGGAAGAGTTGAACATCAAGCAGCTAACCGTTCTCGAAAACTTCGAGGACGAAGCCCAGGGCTACTACAACAGCGTCCGGGATGCTACCCAGGCCAGCAACAAGGGCGTATTTGATGGTCGTGGTTTGCAGCAGGTTGACGATTACTGGGTTTCGGTAGAACCGGGTTGCCTGGTGGCTCTCGACACCCGGGTCTCTCCGGAACTGGCAGATGAAGGACTGGCACGGGAGATAGCCCACCGCATCCAGGGATTGCGCCGCACCGCCCAGTTCGACCTTACCGACCGCATCGTCACCTACTACCAGGGTCCCGACGAGGTGGCCAGGGTAATGGCTGCCCACTCCGACTACATTAGCCAGGAAACCCTCAGCGAAGAACTGGTGGCCGGCGCCCTGGGCGATGCAGAAGGAAGCGAGACCCAGCAGTTTGAGGGCATGGAAGTCACCTTGGCCGTAAAGCGGGTGTAAGCCGTGATTGCAGTCTGCCAAATCTGGCAAGTCACCGGTCGGCTTGCCCCGGATACCGAATATCTGAC
This sequence comes from SAR202 cluster bacterium bin22, assembly GCA_002238505.1. Classification (GTDB taxonomy): domain Bacteria; phylum Chloroflexota; class Dehalococcoidia; order Lucifugimonadales; family UBA3495; genus Bin22. Next base: position 642,218 of record MPMM01000001.1, read on the forward strand.
ACCTGATGCCTGAACTCCCCGAAGTTGAAAACGCCCGGCGGATCCTGCTGCGTGCAGGACTGCCGGGCCGTACCATCACTCGAGCTCACGTCAGCTGGGCTCCCACCGTAAAGATTCCATCCCTGGAAGATTTCGTACTCGGCCTGCCCACCAGGCGGATAGAGACCGTGTCCCGGCGGGGAAAGTACCTGCTGCTGCCCCTGCACACCGGTGAAACTTTTATCATCCACCTGGGTATGACCGGCGGTCTGACAGTCCAACCGGATACTCGTGAACTGGAACCGATGGTCCGCCACCGTTTCGACCTGGATGATGGCCGGGTCCTGTGGTTTCGAGACCCACGCAAATTCGGCCACCTCTGGCTTACCGACGACCCCGACTCGGCGCTGCCAGCCCTGGGCCCGGAGCCCTTGTCTGAAGACTTTACGGCGGACGTCCTGCAGGAAAGACTCGGCCAGCGGGTTGCCCCGGTCAAGGCCCTTATGCTGGAACAGTCCGTAATTGCCGGTCTCGGCAATCTCTACGTGGACGAGTCCCTTTTTCTCGCAGGCATTCACCCCGCCCGCAGCGCATCAGAACTGACAGCATCAGAGGTGGCAACCCTGCGAGACTGCATTGTCCACGCATTGAACGCTGCCTTCGCCTTCTACGACCGGGCTCGGGACGAACACTGGCCCGACCCTCCTTCGGCCCTCCATACCTGGACCATCCCCCGCAAGGAAGGTGAACCCTGCCCCCGCTGCGGCAACCCCGTCGCAACCATGCGAATCAGGGCTCGTGGCACCTTCTTCTGCCCCGAGTGCCAGCCCCCGCCGAAGGACTAGCGGTAGCTCAATCCTGCTTGGAGACTATCTCAATATCCCTTCCCCCGTGAAGGGGAAGGTTAGCGCCTGTCCTGAGCCTGCAGAAGGAATGGGGGCGAAAAGCAATATCTATTACTGTCGCATTTTGCCCAATGCTCTGCCTTGAAGAATTTTGAGATAGTTTCTTGGAAGCGCAAAAGGAATAAGCCGTTCGCGCTGAAGCAAGCGAAGAATTTCTGCACCTACAGGTAACTGACCCCGGCGGACGCAAGAGCCCTGCCCTTCGCCACCGTCGTTCTTGAACACCCTCGCCTTCCGCAACCCGGCCCGTTGTCCATCCCAGAAAGTTGGATTCCATGTCCAGCCCAGCCTGAAGAAGCTGTCAATCTAGGAAAGTCACGCATATGAAACGGTATAGTTGACGCTAACAATGGCCTTGCATACAATTGTTCCGATGTCTGGCTGCCTCCCTTATTAGCCCCCAATCCCCGGGGGCGGGTATGCCAAATTGACAGAATATACCGGAGGCCTGAAAAGGCTCTAATCGGTTGCGGATCCAATGTCCGCCAACCATCAGCGGAAGGTGATAGTTAATGGCCGACTACAGAAAACATGAGGCGCAGGAGTGGGCATGGGGGTTCCTCAAGGACCAGTGGACCACCATCATGACTCCCTTTACCCCCGACAACCGCGTTGACGAGGAAGGCCTCCAGCGAAATATGCGGTACATTCAAAGTCTCGGCACCCGGGGGGGCGGTTGCACCTGGGGAATGGGCGAATTCTGGAGCCTGACCTTCGAAGAGCGGACTCGGGTTATGGATGTGGTCGCCGAGGAAGCCGCCGGTCGCTGGGGCATCGCCGCCCACGTCACCCACACCTCCGTTAAAGACATGCTCGCCCTGGCCGACCGCGCCGAGGCCGACGGATTCGACCTCCTGGTGGTCGCGCCCCCTTACATGGTCGCCAAGACTGAAGAGGTCGTTTACGACTACGTCAAGACCCTGGCTGACCATACCAACATGGCCATCATGTTCTACAACTCCCCCCAGTTTGGCATCGTGATGAGCCCACAAGGTCTGAAGCGGCTTTGCCAGATTCCCAACGTGGTTGGCGTCAAGGAAGCCAGCTTCAACCAGCAGACTTCCATCGAGACCCACCTGATGATTGGCAAGCAGTCCATCATCAGCACCCCCGATGAGTGGATCTACCCCAAGGCTAAGGAACTAGGTTTCCACCAGCAGGTGATGTTCGCCAACACCTCCGACTGGCGTTTTGATACCCCCGAATGCAACAACTACGTCCAGTTCATCAACCGCGCCAGCAAGGGCGACCTGGACCTGGACTTTTACGCCGAGCACTTGAAAGATCTCAAGGCTCTTTCCGACAAGTGGTGGGGCGGCACCGTTCAGAAGTCCGGCGGCGTCTTGCCCGCCCCCATGTGCAAGTATTGGGGCGAACTCATGGGCATGGCCGGCGGCCACGTCCGTGCCCCGCTGATGCCGCTGACCGAGGAACAGAAGGCCGAATTGAAGCGGGAGTTGATGCCCCTGATTCCCCGTCCCCAGACCGCCAAGGCGCCCGCCCAGGCCAGGACTCACGCCCCCTGGTTGAATGAAAGTATTGGCAGCGGCGCCGAGGGCTCCGGCATGATGCTCCTGGTAAGCGTCCAGGACATGCCCGAAGCCCTGGAAGCCGACCGGGGCGGCGCCGACATTATCGACGTCAAAAACTTGCAAGAGGCCCTTGTAGGCTCCGGCCACCCCAATCTGGTGGAAGAAGTCCGCCGGCGCATCCCCGCCCACAAGCACGTCAGCGTTACCCTGGGTGTCGTTCCCGACCAGGCCGGCACCGTCGCCATGGCAGTCAAGGCGGCCGGCATGCTGGACGCAACCTCAGTGAAGGTCGGCTTCTGCGAGGCCACCTATGAGTCCGCCGTTGCAATTCTCCAGGGCGCCAGGGAAGCCCTCAGAGGCTACGACACCAAGCTCATCGGCTCCCTGTTCGCTGACAACCATCTCTTCAAGGGCGGCCTCGACCCTGACCTGATGGTCAAGCTGGCCATCGAAGGCCAGTGCGACGGCTTCCTTATTGACACTCTGACCAAGGACGGCCGCAACCTCTTTGACTTCATCCTTGAGTCTCGCCTCCGGGAAATGGTGATGGAGGCCAAGCAGGCCGGACTCAGTACCGCCCTCTCTGGTCACCTGAAGCTGGACAACCTGGACGAACTGGCCCGCGTCAACCCCGATATTGTTGGCGTCCGTGGGGCCGTTTGCTCCAGCGGTGAGCGCGACCGGGCGGTGGCTTGGGAAGCCGTAGCCCATTTCAAGGAACAGCTCGACCTGCGCAAGTCCGGCCAGATTGACGTCCGCCGGCAGCCCGTAAGTGGGAACGGACACAGCAACGGCAACGGCCACCACGACGGCTGGGCCGTGGTTGACGGCCGGGGCAAGAACTGCGCCGGTGTAATCGCTGCCCTCAGCCGGCAGATGGACGACGACCGGGGCTCCTTCGTTGAGGCTATCCTCCACGACGCCCTGAACATTTACGACGTCATCTACTGGGCGGAACAGGCCGGCCACAAGCTGCTTACCCAGCGCAAAGAGGACGACGGTACCCTCCGGGTGCTGATCCAGCCCTTCGGCAGCAAATAGTACCCGGCCGGTTTCCCTAAGCAAACCTACTGGCAACTTTCACCCCTGCGCCTCCACGGAAGCAGGGGTGAACATTTTCAAGCCAAAATCCTGGCAAGGATGTGAAATCAATGGCTACCGAAGAACGATGGAGCATGAAGGGGGACTACTTCGAGAACTGCAATTGCGAAATTCTTTGCCCTTGCATCGTCGGAGGCGGTCCCGCCGTGCCGACGGATGGTCACTGCGATGTGGCCTTTGCCTTCCACATCCAGGAGGGCGAGTACCAGGGGGTTGCCCTGGACGACCTGAATTTCGTCGTCGTGGCCTACACGCCGGGCATCATGGGTGACGGCGACTGGATCCTGGCCAACTACCTGGACGAGCGGGCGGACCAGTTTCAGCGCGCCGCCTTCGGACGCCTCATGTCCGGGGAGATTGGTGGCCCCTTTGAACGCTGGATGCGCCTGACCTCCAACTACCTGGGAATCAGCTACTGCCCAATCACCTTCACCGCCGACGGCCACGAGCGCAGCGTCAAAATCCCCGGCATCATCGACTTCAACGTCAAGGGGCTGGTGGTGGGACGCCGGACTGAGGCTATGACCCTGATTAACACCGGCCACCCGGTCAGTTCATCCCTGGCCCTGGCCGAGGGGACCAGCAGCGTCTATACCGACCACGGAATGACGTGGGACAATACCGGCAAGAACGGCCATTACTCGGAATTTGAGTGGAGTTGGCCCCGGTAGGGGACAGGAGGAGCTATTCCCCATGTGCCGAAGCATAAAGAAACTGCGAGCCCAGGAACCTTCTGCCACCCCTGAGGATGTGGACGCCGCCGCCCTGCAGTATGTTCGCAAGATCAGCGGCTACCGGAACCCCTCCCGCGCCAATGAGGCCGCCTTCAACCTGGCCATCGCCGAAATTTCGGCTGCCTCGGAAAAATTGCTGGCCTCCATCGAAAGCCGCTAGCGCCTCATCTGCCTGGGGTCAGGAAACATTCCCCCCGTAGATATGCTCCGGGACCACAATAATCGCCGAGCGCTGCTGCTCCACCATCGCCCGGTCGTACTCATCCCAGTCCGGATGCTCCGTGGCCGCCGCGGTACGAAACACGTCCCTCAGGGCCATTCGCAGCTCGTCGGCATCGGTGTTGTCCGCCGACAGCAGCCGCGCGGACCCCTGCAGCACGATGTAAGCCGACCAGTTTTCCCGCGCCACCATCAGTGAGCATTGCGGGTTGCGGCGCAGGTTCTTCAGCTTGGCCCGGTCTTCAGTGGTCGTGAAGGCCACCCCGTCCTGCAGGGGCCCGCAGGTGATAATGCTCATCTGCGCCGATCCGTCCCTGCGGACTGTGGTCAGAACCCCTCTCCGATTCTCGGCTACGAACTTCTTGAGATTGTCGTCCAGCATTGCTACTCCATTTAGTCCGGTTGTGCCTGATTAAGTGTCAACTCAGCCAGAATGTGGAACCGTTTGCGTCCTTTTGCACCTCAATGCGCACCGGGAACATGTCCTTCAGGTCGTCCAGGTGAGTGATGACAATAATCTTGTCAAAGTCATCCTCAATCGCGCTGATGACATCCAGAATTCGCTCCCGGCCTGAGGCGTCCTGGGTGCCAAAACCCTCGTCAATAAACAGGGTGGGAAGGGGCGCTCCGGTCCGCTGGGACAATACCCTTGATAGTGCAATTCGCAGTGCCAGGTTAACCCGAAAGGCCTCCCCGCCGCTGTACATTTCGTAGCTCCGTGACCCCAGTTCGTCGCTCACATTAATTTCCAGCGTCTCGATGGGTTCACCAGACCCTGAGCGGCGCTCCCGCTGGGTCTCCAGCTTTACGTGCATCCTGTTGTCGGTCATTCGTCCCAGCAGCGCGTTGGTTTCTTCTTCCAGTCGGGGCACCACCGTCTCTATCAGCATGGCCTGGATCCCCTGCCGTCCGAATGCCGCTGCCAACTCCTGGTAAATGCCCTGCGCTTCCTGCGCCCGCTTCTGTTCTCCCTGCGCCCTTTCAATATCATTGCCCAGGTTCCTGGCCTGCTCCAGCCGACCTTCCAGCAGCCCCTTGCTGGACAGGGCTGCCCGCTGCTGGTGTTCCATGTCTTCGATTGCCTGGGCTGCCTGGGCCAGGCGGCTTTCAACTCGGGGCAATTCGGCGATGGATACTTCAGCCTCGGCAATCAGTCGGTCCAGGCCTTCCACATCAACGGTCAGCCTTTCCAGCAACTCCGAACTCTGCCTCCGGGCGTTCTTGTCCAGGGCAAGTTGCCTTTGTGACGCTTCCAGCCTTACCTTCAATTCCCCGAAGGGCTGAAGTTTCCTTACCGTTTCCACCGTCTCGCGATAGGCGGTTTCATCGTAGGCCAGTCCCTTGAGTTCTTGCTCAACGGCCTCTAATCGGGACCGTTCCGGCCGGGCAAAATCTGCCTCACTCAGCCTGGCAACGACGGCGCCCAGTGCGGCTTCGACGGTTGTCAGTTCCTCCCTGGCCGCCCTGGCTGCCATCAGTTGGGTCTCGGCGCGGGCAATCTGATCCCTCAGGCGGTTTGACTCCTCGACTTGGGCCCGTTCCCGCTTGCCCAGTTCCTGCTCCAGGTCCCCTTTTTCCTTTTCCAGGGTCTGAAGATTGCTGCGATTGGCCCGGTACAGTTCCCGCTTCTCCGCGATTTCCACATCGTAATTTTGGGCCAGTCGCGAGCAGCCATCTTCGCTGAGAGGTGACAGGCAAAGAGGACACACCACGCTGTTCGGGTCGGCGCTATTCAGCAGTCCCAGTTTTTCCTTGATTTGCTCCCCTTCCGCCTGATAGCGGGCCGCCAGCGATTGTGCCTCTCCCACACCTGTTGCCAGCGCCTGGATCCTGCTCCGCAGCTCGGCCATCCCGGATTCAGCAGATTTCATTTCTTTCAGTCTTTGCTGACTTTCCTGCAACGATGCGCCCAGGGTGGCTTCAGATGCTGCCAGGGGCGACAGGTCTTCATCGGCTCTCCGTCGTAGTTGGCGGGCTTCAGTCTCCAGCCGGGTTCGTTCAACTTCTATGCCCCGGCTCAACTCCCCCTGCTCCCGACTCAGGAGGTCAAACTCCTGCCGGGTTGATTCCATCCTGGCGAAAAGGTCCTGCGCGGCCACCAGTCTAAGCGCACCTGCTTCAATATCCGGCGCGCTGGCAATCACCCCTTCGTGGTCCTTGACCCGGAGTTCCACGGCCGCGATTTCCGCCTGTATCCTGGCCATCTCCCCGGTCACCTGCGCCCGCCGACTGCGGCGTTCACCAACTTCCGACTCTTGCTGGCGCAGCAGGAAGAGGCTGTTCTTGAGGTCCTGGACATCTCTCCGCAGGGGTTCCAGCCCGGCCTCCAGGTCCGCCAGTTGACGATTGATGGCCGCCAGTTCCACCGCCGGGTCGCCAATGGCTGCCAGGTCCGCCTGCATTTGCAGCACCCTGCCGGACAGACGGTCAGCGTTGCTGCGCGACTCGGCCAGTCGTTCCCTTGCCCGGGCCTGGAAACGGTCATAGGCCTCCAGGCCAAGAATGGAGGCCAGGAGGGCTTTCCTTTCCGCCGGGGTCTTGTTGGTAAACTCGTCGGCACGGCCCTGCAGAAGGAATGCGGAATTGATGAAGGTCTCGTACTCCATCCCCACCAGTTGCTCGATCCTGGCCTGGGTTTCCCGCACCGAATTGCCGGAAACGACCTGGCTGGCAATGCCGTCATCCGCCACGGCCAGCAACTGCAGATCGGTTGCCCCCTGCCGTCTCCGGCCGCCGCCCCGCCGCCGGCTGCGAATGGCCCGAAAGCGCCCGTCTCTTGCCAGAAATTCCAGCTCTACCCGGGCGTCGTCCGCGCCATAGGAGACCAGGTCGTCCTGAACCTGCCCCCGCGCCTGCCCCCAGAGACACCAGGTAATGGCATCCAGCAGGGCGGATTTTCCGTGCCCGTTATCGCCGCAAAGGCAGGCGACATGAAGACCGGTGAAGTCCAGGGCGGGGACATTTTCCCGGTAAGAGAGGAAATTCCTGATGTTGAGCTTGACGGGGATCAATTACGAAGAACACCTGTAGCGTGCTTAAAGGGGGACTCCTGACTGGCATTCTAGCACAGCGCCACTTGTCATAAGGCCTATGAGTTATTGAATACCAGGCATCGCCCCTTAAATACAGCCCAAACCAGCCCGAAGCCTCTTTCAAATGGAATAGTGTCGCCCTGAGCCTGCCGAAGGGCCTCAAATCGCCGCCTTAATCCGCGGCAAGGGCAACTCAACCGTCGCTATCGTTAGTCTCTCCCCAATGGAATCACGTCTCCCTGAGCCTGCCGAAGGGCCTGAAGTCCTTCCCCTCAACCCTGTTACCTCTCCAGAAATCGTTATTTGGGATGTGGTTCAGGCGTTTCGGCTTCGATCAGCATGGCATTGCATTGGGACGCGATTGCGCTGCGTGCGCTCTCATCCCGCAGGCACACGGCTGCCACAGGGGCTGCTTCGGAGTGCCGCGCCGGCAAGGCGACCGAATATGAAAGACCGCTCCTCCAAACCGACCGCTTGGCACCGGTTAGCGGCGAGCCTATACTGAACGCTCCGGAACCAGGCGTTTCAGACGCCACATCTGTTCCCGCAACGGTCGAAGCGAAAGAGAGAGGTGGAGCAATGCAGAACCAACCCGGCAGATTGAGCGGCAAAGTCGCCATCGTAACCGGCGCCGGCGCCACTGGCAGCGGCGATTTTGTGGGCATCGGCCAGGCTATTTCCATCCTGTTTGCCCGCCAGGGAGCCCGGATTATCCTGGTTGACCGCGACCAGGCCAACGCCGATGTGACCCTGGCGACAATAAGGGAAGAAGGCGGCGAGGCTGCTGTCTTCCTGGGCGACGTCACCAGCAGCGACGACTGCCTGGGTATGGCCCAGGCCGCCGTTGAACGTTATGGTCACCTCGATATCCTCATAAACAACGTGGGCATCAGCGGTCCCGGATCTGTAACCGACGTGGAAGAAGACCTGTGGGACACGGTGCTGGACGTCAACCTCAAGAGCGTCATGCTCACCAGCAAGCACGCCATACCCAGGATGATCGAGGCCGGCGGCGGTTCCATCGTCAACCTGTCCTCCATTGTTGGCCTCCGCGCCGGCAGCGGCCGCCCCAGCCATCCCTACGCTGCCTCCAAGGGAGGCATCATCGGCCTCAGCAACTCCATGGCCGTCCACTACGGCCGCGACAACGTTCGCGTGAACTGCATCGCCCCGGGCCACGTGCGCAGTCCCATGGTTGCCCGCCACTCTTCCGAAGAAATGCTGACCCTGCGCCGCCGGGCCGGCCCCCTGGGCATTGAAGGCACCGCCTGGGACGTGGCCAACGCCGCCCTGTTCCTGGCCTCCGACGAAGCCCGGTGGGTTTCGGGGGTTACGCTGCCCGTGGACGCCGGGCTGCTGGCCGCCACCCCGCTGGCCATGTTCCCCCACTTGACCGGCGAGGAGTAGCCCCGCCCGAAGGGTATGGATGAATAAAATAAGCTGTGCCGGGGTAGGCCTTGTCCCCGCCCCCACATGAAAGTCCCTTCCCCCGTCAAAGAGGAAGGGACTAGTTCCCAGGAATACCAGCCTCTCTCTACCCGCCCCTGATCCAGTCCGCCACCCGCTCGGCGATGGCGATCGCCGTGGTGTTGGTGTTGGCCCGAACCACATTGGGCATTACTGACGTATCTGCCACCCACAGTCCATCAAGTCCCCGAACCCGGCAATACTGGTCCGTCACCGCCAAGGGGTCGTCGTCGGTACCCATCTTGCAGGTGCCGGCCAGGTGCTGCGAGGTGGTTACGTTCCGGTTTAGCCAGTCGTCAAGCGCATCCTCCGATTCCAGGTCCTCGTAGGTTGGCGTCAATGGCCCGGCCACAATGTCCTGGAAGGACTCGTGCTTGAGCATATCAAAGCAGATGCGCACGGCCTCCCGCAGTCGTTCCCGGTCCACCTCCTCTTCCAGGAAGCCGTAGTACAGCATTGGCTGGTCGTGGGGGTCGGAGGAGGCCAGAGTTACCGCGCCCTTTCCCGCCGCCAGTTCCAGGATGCACGAAAAGCGCACCCCCTCGCCGGCCAGCGGGTCACCGCCCAGCGGGAAGGAAAAGGACGAAGGCAGAATCTGCATGTCGTTCCTCAGGGGAGAACCTCCGGCCGTGTAGCGCAAGGCGGCCTGAATGCGCGGAGCCTCGGAGTCCTGGGGGAAGTCGTCCCGCACCCGCAGCCGCACCGGCGCCATGGGGTGATCGCGGAAGTTCTGGCCCACTCCCGGTGAATCCAGCACTACCGGTATGCACAGGTCCTGCAGGTGCTCCGCCGGCCCCACGCCCGAGAGCATCAGTATCTGGGGCGACGCGATGGCCCCGCCGCTCAGGACAACCTGGTCGGCATCGACGCGGAACATTTCGCCGCCGCTTTCCGCCTCCACGCCCGCGACCCGGTTGCCCTCGAAGAGGATGCGGTGGACGACCACGTTGCCCCGCACGGTCAGGTTAAGCCGGTGGCGGTTGGGGTTGATATAGGTGAGGCCGGTGCTCATCCGGACGCCGTTGGGGTTGTTCATCGGTATGGGTCCCACGCCCCCCGACTCGGGATGGTTCATGTCCGGGTCGTCGGGATATCCTGCCTCGCGGGCGGCAGCGTAAAATGCCTGCTGGAAGGGCAGCCAGTCCTCCCTGGCAAAGCGCCGAACCGGAATGGGTCCGTCGCTGCCATGGAAGTCATCGTGGATGTCCGTGTCCGTTTCCAGCTTGCGCAGATAGGGCAGCATCTTGACGAAGGTCCACTCCTCATTGCCCATTTCGGCCCAGGAATCGTAGTCTTCCGGGGCGCCCCGCAGGATGACCTGGCCATTGATGGCGCTTGTGCCGCCCACGACCTTGCCCCGGGGTACGGGCATCGGCTCGTCCTGCTCGGGCCTGGCGCTGGCCTGGAATGACCAGTTGTGGGGAGCGCCGGGGGTTGAGGCCGTGGCGCTGTACCCGAACTTCAGGTCGTCAGGGTAGGACTCAAAGTCGGGGTAGTCGGGCCCTGCCTCCAGCAGCAGCACTGATCGGTCTGGGTCTTCGGACAGCCGGCCCGCCACCACGCAGCCGCCGGAGCCGGCGCCAATTACGATTACGTCATACTTCATGCCACAATTCCTGCCATTTCTGTTATTTTTGCCATACCGGAGGATGTTCTGGGAGTATAGGGCAGCCCATATGGGACTGCAAACAGAAACCGGGCAGATTTTGCATTCCATTTCCCGTCCTTTGAATCAACCGGGCTCGCCGGGGATACCCCATGGGCGGCGCCCCTCCGGAGGGCAAGGGGGGCCGCGGGAACCAGCACGAAAAGAAGTCGCTCCGGGCCTGGCCCGGAGCGACTTCAGCGCTTACGGCAATGTAGATAGCCTTACCCGTTGTCTTCGATCAATACTTTTACATGCCCGGTCACAAAATCCTCAACATCTGAAGTCAGCACTACCTCCTTCCACAGGTCCAAATCACTGGAGTCAGCGCTCGAGGTCAAGGTCACGGTCTGCGCCGTATTCCAGTTGCTGGTAGTGAAGGTCAGGCTGCCTGGACTGGCGCTTAAGTAACCCGCGGGGGTGACAGTCAGGGAAACGGCAACATCCTCATCCGGCTCGGACCCCAGGGCCACCGTGAAGGTGCCGGTGCTTCCCTCGGTCAGCGTAATGCTATGGGCGCTTAAAACAGGCCAGATCGTATCCTCGTTAGCGGTTACCGTCGAGTTGTTGGTTACCGTCTCCTCGGTGAAACTGACCAGCGCATTGCTGGCCCCGTCAACGAGCATGTCCGATACATCCTCTGTGAATGAATTGTCATAAGACACCTCGACGTCCTGACCCTCGGTTATTTCCGTATCCAGGCTGAGTGTGAGGTCCGAACCGGAGATGCTCGCTCCCGTGGTATGAATTCGGTGATCGTCCACGAAGATATCAAAGAGGACCCGCAGGAATATTCCCACGTCAAGGCCGGCGAAGGAGCTAAGCGTCCGCAGGCTGGACGAAACATTTACATCCTCGTCGAACGTGATGGTTACCTCGGATCCGCCCGCTGAGGTCTCCGCGCTGCTGAATTTGGGCGGCACGGCCCCAACCAGATGGTTCTCGTTGTCAACGGCCGCGTTGCTGTTATTGGTGGCATTGCCGGCAACGTCGACAATGGTCCCGCCATTGAGGCTCAGCGCATTGGCGCCAATCGATATACCGTCGGTGTCCTCGTCGCCGGCCACAACCGTATAGGCAAATTTCAGCGTCCTGGAATCGGTTTCGGCATCGGACTGGTAAGCGGCGATCTTGGTCACCCCGCCCACATCCACTGCCAGTTGTGGGCTGCCGGTAACTGTTACCGTGTCGCTGAACTTCGCCAGTAGCTCTATGGAGTCTCCATTCTCGTATGTATTGTCATCGCCAGGTTCGGATGCAATGGAAACGGACACCAGCTCCACTTGCCCATCGACTTGGTGACCTCCCAGGTTGACCAGTCCTGGTAAGGATTCCTGGGTCGCAACCTGGGTACCGGTGGCAACAATGCTGCCGCTGCCCCCAAAGCCGTCGCCGGTCTGGGCTGTCAGCGACACACCGTCAGCGTCTTCGTCGGCGGTCTGCACCTCGTATTCGAAGACCAGGCTGTTAGTGCCTGTGCCGGAACTGTAGTCGGCGTCCTTTTCCGATTCGCCTATTTTCAACTTTATGGAAGGGGTTTCCGTCACATCCACCTTTTGGTCGAAAGTCAAGGAAACTGCGATGGTCTCTTCGGCTCGGTAAACGCCTCCTTGTGCGGGAGTGGAAGTGACCGCAACGGCAGTTACGTAGGGTCGCCCGTCCACCTTATGGCTGGCCTGGCTTTCCAGTCCCGGTATTCTTCCTCGCGAGCGGTTGGTGGTCCCCTTCTGGTTCACGTGACCGCCGCTCTCAAATCCGCCGGAAACCCGGGCCATTATGGCCATACCATTAGTGTCTAGGTCAGAGGGCACAACATCGTAGGCGAACACCAGAGTGTCCGTACCTGAGCCGCTGCTGTAGGTGGCGTTGCGCTGATTTCCGGTGCCGTCACCCACCAGAATCCTGATAGTTGGCGTTCCCGACACTTCCACGTCAAAGTAGAAGGTCAACGACACCTCGATAGTCTCACCCTCCCGGTAGGTATCGCCGCTGGCAGGCGTTGATGTGACCGATTGGTCGCTTACTACCGGCAAGAACGCATAGACCCGGTGCCCTTCCTGCACCGGCAGTTCCGGAATATCCAGGTGCGCTTTTACAGTGGTTCCACTGGCATAGAGGTTTCCATCACCCAGAATTTTTTTATTCGCCGATATGGAAATGCCGTCATCGTCCCTTTGCTGGTTGCTTACCCGGTGAACGAAGACCAGCAGATTGTCCCGGGATGAACTGCTATAGCTGGGCGCATAGGTGTCTGTGTTGAACCCTGACCCTATGTTCAGGGGAATGTTAAGGGGCGGGTCCACCGACAGATTCTGGTCGAAGGTAACGGTGATCTCGATATCTTCCCCGATTCCATAGGTGTTTCCGCTGGCCGGGGTGGAAGTGACGGCAATTCCGGTAGCATAAGGCCTGCCGTCAACTTTATGGGAAGATTGGTCTCCCAGGGCGTCGTAGAACGGATTGATAACGTAATCCTCAGATTGGCGGGTAACGCTCCCTCCGGCGGCTATGCCCTGTATGGCTCCGTCGCCGTCAATGTAACCCCGTTCCACGCTAATGCCGTCGCTGTCACTATCTTCTGCAACTACTGTGTAGCGGAAATACAGCGCGTCCGTCCCTGAGCCACTGCTGTACGTGGCATCAACCCAGTCGTCGCCGCCCTCGCCAATCTGTACCCTGAGTTTCGGGCTGCCGTCCACCGTTACGGAACGGTCGAACTCAGCCTTTATCTCCAGGGTTTCGCCGTACCTGTACGTCTCATTGCCGGAAGGTGTGGACGACACGGATAACTTTTCCACGTACGGGCCACCGTAAACCGTTTGGCCCGTTCCTTCCGCAAGACCGGCATATATGGTGTTTACCGTGTTGCTGCCGTCCGACGTAACTAGAGAACCCGCTCCGCCATAGTCGGAACCAGGAACTACGATACCGTCGGTGTCCAGGTCTGACTCCACTACCTCATATTCAAAGGTCAGGGTATCGGTACCGCTTCCGCGCTTGTATGTGGCTTCCCTCGTTACATAGTCGTCGGCAGTGCCAATGTTCAGCCCCAAAGTAAAGCTTCCATTCTGGACGGTGACATTCTCAGTGAATTGCTGTTTGATCTTTATGACATCGCCCTTGCCATAGGCATTCAGGATGGAGCCGTCGTCGGCTACTACGGTTTCCCCATCCGGATCGCTGTCTATCCAGGTCTTGACCGCGCCTGCCCCATCGTTGTCTTCAATATTGATGATACAGACCCCCGCGCCAGTGCCGTTTGATTCAGCGTTAATGGCGCGAACGCTGTAGGACTCAGTGAACTCTGAGTACGAATCATTGGTCGTCTGGAAGGTACGTCCCATGCTGCCGCTCTCGGACTGGGACATGGTGCTGGTCTGCTCCTCGCCGTGCAGTGCCGTGTAGTCGGACTCGCCCGCCGTGCCGGGAATCGTGTACCAGTTCACCCTCATCGTTTCCGTGTTGTTTTCCTGGCCGTTAGCGACATTCAGCGTGAACGATTCGCCTTCGGTCACTGAACCGGTGCCGCACTCTATTTGCAGCGACGAGGCATAGGCAGCAACCGGCTGCGGTTGCTGTAACGCCATCAACGCCATCAACCCTGAAATCCCCGCCACCACAAGAACTCCCAGTAATGGCAACCGAAACAATTCCACTTTGTTCGCTAGTCCCTTCATGCAATCAATCCCTCAAGCAAATGTTCCAGGTCGAAACAACCCGTCCGCCAATAACGCATAAGCTATATTTTATGAAAGGACTGTGAACATAAAGTGAAGAAGTTGGTATGCAAAATGAAAATGTGGTGAAAATCTTCGGAGACCGGGAAGATATGAAGCAAGGGGAGTGAAGGAAGAGGTTCCGTCCCTGCACTGCGGGCCCGGGGTGTAGTTGGTTGAGGTGCAACGGCAGATTCATTCCCGGCCCAGCGCCCGGGGTACTCGAATACTAATCCAAAGCCACGGTGAGAATTACGTTGAGGGTACGTGGCATTAAAGTGGCAGTAGTTCAGATTTTCCCTGAACCGTAGGGGCGCACGGCCGTGCGCCCCTACCCTTGCGCCAATTTATACCCGGCTTAAGCGTCATGCCCTCATAGATGGCGGACCCTGGCCGATAGTAAGGTAATGCCCATCCCACCCTGGCTTTAGTTTATATATGATGATGTGGGCGCTACCTGGACCGCTGTCAGGCGGCGGCCGGACTACCCGGGAAATCTTGCGACATGATCGGGCTTTCCCGAGTGTCCAGGCCGCTCCAATATGAGCAGGGAGATGAACTCTCCCTTTACTCCTCCACCAGCACCTTCACGTGGCCAATGACGAAGCCGGAGGCGGTGGAAGTATGGGTGATTTCCTGCCAGGAGTCGTGGCTGTCCTCGTCGGTTCCGGCGGTGAGAGTTACCGTCTGGGCCGTGTCCCAGTTCTCCGTGGTGAAGGTCAACTCGCTGGCGCTGACGGTTACGGTTCCGGCTGGTGATACGGTCAGGGTGACCGTCACGTCGGCAGCCGGCTGGGAGTCCAGTTTCACGGTGTAACTACTGGTACCCCCTTCCGCCATGGTGAGGCTGTGGCTGCTCAATACGGGCCACAGAGAGTCGTCATCATCGGCCACGGTGGAGTTGTTGGTTACCGACTGGGCCGAGAACTGGCCCAGGCTGTTTCCGGCGTCGTCCACCAGCAGGCCAGCCATGGCCGCGGTGAAGGAATTGTCATACGACACCTTCACCTCGTGAGCCAGGGTTATGGCCGAATCCAGGGTCAGGGAAAGTTCCTCGTCGGAAATCACGGCGTTGGTAATGTGCATCCGGTGGTCGTCGGCAAAGACGTCCACCAGGACCTGCAGATAGACGCTCGCATCAACCCCGGCGAAGGTGGACAGGGTGCGCAGACTACCGGAAATGTCCACGTCCTCGCTGAAGGAAATGGTGAGGGTCTTGCCGTCGGTGGAAGTAACCGCGCTAGCGAAGGTGGGCGCCACGGCATCCACCAAATGGTCCTCAGCACTTACGGCTGCATAGGTCAGATTTGCAGCGGTGTCATCCTCGTCCTCGATGCTTCCGTCGTTCAGGGCCAGGCCGTTTTCGGTTACGGTTATGCCGTCGGTGTCCTCATCCCCGCTCTGCACCTCGTACTCAAAGACCAGGGTAGCTGTCCCCGTGCCGCTTTCGTAGTCGGCCTCCCGCTCGTTGTCCCCAATGGTGAGCTTGACCGTCGGTTCGCCATCCACGTCCACGGCTCGGTCGAAGGACAGGGAGACGTTAATTGTCTCGCCGGCGACGTAGGTGCCATTGCTGGCGGGGGTGGAAGTTATGGCTGCCGTCGTTATGTAGGGACGGCCGTCCACCTTGTGGGCGCCCTGGCTTGTTATGCCGGTAATGGTTGCCTTGACCTTGTTCTCCGTGTCCAGCTCATAGACCCGGAAGGGGCCGTCTATGCCGTCGCTTTCCCGTGCCGTCAAGGCCACGCCGTCGGTGTCCAGGTCAGTTGCCTGTACCGTGTAGGAGAAGACTAGGGTCTTGGACTCGTCGCCGCTGCTGTAGGTGGCATCCCTGCGGATGTCCGTATCCCCAAGTTCCAGCCGGATGGTGGGGCGGCCCAGGACTTCTACTTCCTTGTCGAAGGTGAGGGAGACTTCAATGTCTTCTCCCAACCGATAGGTGTCCCCTTCCGCCGGGCTGGAGGTGAAGGCGGCGCTTTCTATGTAGGGAAGCCGGCCGTCTATTGTGTGGGAGGCCTGGATTTCCAGCGCCGGTATAAAGTCGTTCACCGTTGTTTCCGTGTCCGGTATCCGCACCGATCCCGTGCCGATGAATCCGGTGCGTTCGGGGACCGAGATGCCGTCGGTGTCCAGGTCATTCTCTTCGATGTCATAGCGGAAGGTCAGGGTATTGGTCAGGGAACCGGAGGCGTACTTGGCGTTTTCCTGCCTGCCGTCGGTCGCTGACCCAATCCACAGCGGGACGTAGGGCAGGCCGGCAACTGAGACGGTCTGGTCGAAAGTGAGGGCAACGTCTATGTCGTCCCCATACCGGTAGGCAACGCCGTTGGAAGGGGTTGAGGATATCGCAACGCCGGTAACGTAGGGACGACCGTCAACCTTGTGCTCCGGCTGAGGGTCGGTTGACAGGTCCAGGAAATAGGTGTTTACGTAAACCTCGCCGTCGCTTTCCGAAACTCTGCCCGACCCGTTGATGGCATACTGCCCTCCTCCGCTCAACGTGTTTTCCAGGGCTGCCAGGGCAATTCCATCGGAGTCAGCGTTATTAACGTCGACTTGGTACTGGAAGACCAGGGTATCCGTTCCCGAGCCGCTGCTGTACGGGAACTGGGTGGCGGTGCCTGTTCCATCGCCTATTTTTACCTTGATCCAGACAGCGCCTTCCACTTTAACGGGCCGGTTGAACTGCATGCTTACATCTATGGACTCGCCCTTGCGGTAGGTGTCTCCGCTGGCCGGCGTGGATGTGACACTCATATCTACCAGGAATGGCTTGCCGGAGACTATCTGGTCCGAATCCTCGCCAATTCCCTGGTACTTGTAGTTGATCTCGGTACTGTCGGCCTGGGTTGTGATGGTGGCGCCGTCGTCGTGTTCTCTGTCGGGTATTTCGATCCCGTCCCGGTCAATATCGGCCCAGATGACATCGTACTCATAAGTGAGGGTGTCAGTGCCCGAGCCGCTCACGTAATCCGCGGAACGCGCATTACCGTAGGATTGTTGTTCAAGATTGAAGTCAAGCTCAAGGTCGTCGCCAGATACCACCACAGCCTCGGTGAACTGCTGCTTGATGGTGATGGTCTCGCCCGGCTCATACCCCCAGGAGTTCTCTGGGTCGGAAGACACCCAGATCTTTTTGGCGCCGGGGCCGTCATCGTCCGTGATAGTTATTGTGCATTCCGTTGAGCCGAAGACATGGCCTTCAGGCTCGAACCAGACTTTGAACTGCTCAGAATTCTCTGAGACGGTGTCCTCAGTGGTCTGAAAGGTCTTGGTCATTCGCCGCTGTCGCCAGGCGTACCAGTAATTGCCGTCCTGCCTCACCCGGTCCAGAGCCGGAAAGTCGCGTTCATCGGCGGTGCCGGGAGTTGTTGACCAGTACACCTCGAAAGGTTCTGCCGCTCCGGTGCCCGTGGGCTCGCCCCAACTAACGTTGAGAACGGCCACCTCGAAACTGTCGCCTTCCGTTACCGGACCGTCGGGACACTCTATGTCATGCCAGGGCCTGACGGCGTGGGCCGGAGTTGGGACCAGGGCAGCCAGCAGCACCAGTCCGGCGACTAGCAGTCCCGCTATGGGCAGCACTGCCGCGCCCGGCCTTTTCATTCCTTCAAACTCTTGAGAGATAGACTTCATTCTGCGCTCCTGAGGCTAGGTATGGGGGTTGGAGCTGTTCATTCAGCATTTATAAATGACAGTTTAAGCAAATGCTGTGAATATAAAGTGAAAAAGCAGTCTTGCCCTATGAAGATCGTGTGAAGCTCGGGGAAAGCGAGGACAAGAAAATGAGAGGCCTGGGGCAGTCCCCGCCTTGTTGAGATCCGGCGGGGACTGCCGAGAGTCATTGCCTCTGGCTCTACGTTTACTCTTCCACCAGCACCTTCAGATGGCCGGTTACAAATCCCGTGGTTTCGGAGGTATGGGTGATTTCCTGCCAGGAGTCGTGGCTGTCCTCGTCGGTTCCGGCGGTGAGAGTTACCGTCTGGGCCGTGTCCCAGTTTTCTGTGGTGAAGGTCAACTCGCTGGCGCTGGCGGTTACGGTTCCGGCTGGTGATACAGTCAGGGTGACCGTCACGTCGGCATCCGGCTGGGAGTCCAGCTTCACGGTGTAACTACTGGTACCGCCTTCCGCCATGGTGAGGCTGTGGCTGCTGAGAACGGGCCACAGGGAGTCGTCATCATCGGCCACGGTGGAGTTGTTGGTCACCGACTGGGCCGAGAACTGGCCCAGGCTGTTTCCGGCGTCGTCCACCAGCAGGTCGGCCATGGCCGCGGTGAAGGAATTGTCATACGACACCTTCACCTCGTGACCCAGGGTCAGGGCTGAGTCCAGGGTCAGGGAAAGTTCCGCGTCGGAAATCTCTGCGTTGGTAATGTGCATCCGGTGGTCGTCGGCAAAGACGTCCACCAGGACCTGCAGATAGACACTGGCATCCACGCCGGCGAAGGTGGACAGGGTGCGCAGACTGCCGGAAATGTCCACGTCCTCGCTGAATGTGATGGTGACGGTCTTGCCGTCAGTGGAGGTAACCGCGCTGACGAAGGTGGGTGCCACGGCGTCCACCAGTTGATCTTCAACACTAATGGCTGCATAGGTCAGGTTGGCAGCGGTGTCATCCTCGTCCTCGATGCTGCCGTCGTTCAGGGCCAGGGCGTTTGCGGCTACGGTAATGCCGTCGGTGTCCTGATCCCCGCTCTGGACCTCGTCCTCAAAGACCAGGGAAGCTGTACCCGTGCCGCTTTCGTAGTCGGCCTCCCGCACGTTGTCCCCAATGGTGAGCTTGACCGTGGGTTCTCCTGCAACGTCCACGGCCCGGTCGAAGGTCAGGGAGACGTCAATAGTCTCGCCGGCGACATAGATGCTATTGCTGGCGGGGGTGGAAGTTATGGCGGCCGCCGTTATGTAGGGACTCCCGGCCACCTTATGGCTTGCCTGGTTGTCCAGGCCCGGTATTCTCCCCCTCGAAAAATTGCTGGTTCCCGGTTCCTTTATGTTGCCGCCATTGAACCCGCCGCTGGGGAGCGACAATATACCCACGCCATCCGTGTCCATGTCACTCGCCTGAACCACATAGCTGAACTTCAGGGTGTCGGTGCCGGACCCGCTGCTGTAGGTTGCACTCCTCTGGCTTGGCGATGGTCCCAGCAGAATCTTGATGGCGGGGGTGTCCTGTACCTCGACCGCATAGTAGAAAGTCAGGGAAATTTCGATGGTTTCACCCATCCAGTATGTGTCGCCCGTCGCGGGCGTTGACGTAATGGCATTGGCGCTTACCGACGGCAGGAACCCGTACACCTTTTGCCCTTCCTGGTCGGGCAGCGTCGGTATGTCCCGGATTGCCGCCACCGTAGTCCCCGAGGCATAAATGGTCCCGGACTCCAGGATTCTTCTCCCTTCAGAAATGGATATGCCGTCGTCATCCCGCTGCTGCGCCCCCACCCGGTGGGTGAAGACCAGTTTATTGCCTTCAGGGGTGCTGGAATAGGATGCGGTCCAGGTCTCGGTGTTAGTACCGTCCCCGATGGCTATGGGAATGCTGAGGGGCGAGGTCGCTGACACGTCCTGGTCAAAAGTGGCGATGAAACTAATGCTGTCCCCAATGCGGTAGTGGGTACCGTTGGGCGGTGTGGAGGTAACCTCCAGGGCCGTGACGTAGGGGCGCCCATCCAGCTTGTGGCTCTCCTGGTCGGCAAGTCCCGTGTAGTAGGCACTGATTTCAAGGTCGTCGGGGTCGGTAATGGACCCCGTTCCGCTAAAGCCGAAAGCGGTCCCTCCCGAGTCAACAGTCCCGTCAATCACCAGGATTCCGTCGGTGTCCTGGTCCTTGGCCTGGACAGTGTACTTGAACACCAGGGTGTCGGAGTCAGTGCCACTATCATACGCGGCGCCTCGCCAGGTATCATCTCCCTCGCCCACCCGCAAGCCAAGGAGGACCTGGCCGTCCACCTCGACGTTCCGGTCGAACTCCAGCTCAAACTCAATCACCTCACCCGCGCGGTAGGTGTCGTTCCCGGCCGGCGTGGAGACAATAGTCAGTTCCTCCACATGTGCCTTGCCGCTTACCTGCTGGTCGGAGTCTGCGGCCGCGCCTTTGTAGGTGGAGTTAACCGCGGCGCTGTCGTCTTCAGTAGCTATTGATCCGCTGCCGCCATAGTCTGAGGCGTTTATCGAGATTCCGTCCCGGTCCTCGTCGGCTGCCGCCACCGTATATTCGAAGGTAAGAGTATTGGTGCCTGAACCGCTGACATAGGCGGCGCTCCGTCTTGCTTCGGTGTCGTCGCCTCCAATTTGTATCCCGACGTTGACGTCGCCGGTAACGGTAACGTCTTCGGTAAACTGCTGCTTGATGCGGATGGTTTCTCCCCGCCCGTAGATGGAGTCAGGGTTTGTTGACTCTTCATCGTCACCACCGGGGGTACTGTCTATCCACGTCTTCCAGGCCCCGGGGCCGTCGTCGTCCACAATAAGCATGCCGCAAGCCGTCCAGCCAAAGACTGGGCCTGCCGGGTCGAACCACACTCTGAAAGACTCTCTCCTCTCCGACCAGGTGTCTTCCGTAGTGTAGAAAGTCTTGGACATTTCCCTGGATAGCCAGGTCTCCGCATAGGTGCCCTGCTGTCTTTCACGTTTGACGGCGGTGTAGTCATCTTCTTTGGCGGTGCCGGCGGTGGTTGACCAGTACACGTCAAAGGTCTCACCATGCTCCTCGGAAGCTCCTGTGAGCCTGGTATTGCGCACTTTCATTACGAAACTGTCGCCTTCATCTATGAGGTTGTTGGGGCAGGTAGCGCTGTACCAGGGGCTGGTGGTGGCGTAGGCGGGGGTCGGAGCCAGCGACGCCAGTAATACCGCCAGTCCGACCACTGCCAGCGCTGCCAATCCGACCTTTCTTGTTGCGCCAAACCTGCAAGGGGTTGCTTTCATGTTGTACTCCTGATCAATAGGTGCGCGGGTTGGAGATGGTCCTTTCAGCGCACATAAAGGCCAGTTTAATAAATGGAAGTGAATATAAAGTGAGAAAAGACGCAGGTTTTATGAAGATGACGTGAAAATCACCTTCGTTCTCAGGGTGGTGGTTGTTTGGGGGGCACGGTCGCCGTTGCCATGTGGGAGTGGGAGAGGCCTGTCCCGCGCACTTATTGCCGGACTGAACAGCCTGTATTTGACCCCCTGTTGCTTTCAGTCAGAGGAGACAATTCGAGGGGAATGACGGAAAGGGGGACGGCCAGGAATATTGTTCCGTGTGAGCCCGGGTAGGCGCTGAAACTCCCGCAGGGTCTTTCTCGATTATCCAAGATGTCCATTCCCCCTTGATGGGGGAAGGTTAGAGCCTTTCCTGAGCCTGCCGAAGGAATGGGGGTGAAAGTGCAAGGCAACGAGTCAACTGGCCGAAGAACGCCCTCCTCACCCTAACCCACTCCCGCCAAGGGAGAGGGAAAAGCGAAAGACCCTGGAAACTCCAGGCTGTCGCTGTAATACCTGGGTACCGTCTGATAATATGGTTTGCGAAATATGGATTGATATGGGTGCCGGGCCTCCCTCGAGAAAGGTCTCACACGGGGGGCCGGATCCCTGGAGCAGCAAATGTTCGAGAGCCTGACCGACAAACTCACCGGAATTTTCAACCGCCTGTCCAGCAAGGGACGCTTGACCGAAAAGGACATCGACGACGCCCTCGCGCAGGTGCGCCGTTCCCTGCTTGAGGCGGACGTGAATTTCCGGGTCGCCCGGGACTTTGTTGCCAAGGTAAAGGAACGCTCCATGGGCGCCGATGTTCTCGAAAGCCTCACCCCGGGCCAGCAGGTCGTCAAGGTCGTCCACGAGGAACTGACCGAAATCCTCAGTGGCGGAGACCACCGCCTCACCCCCGCAAGTCAGCTTCCCTCAGTGCTGATGCTCGTCGGCCTGCAGGGTTCAGGCAAGACCACCACCGCAGCCAAGCTGGCCCTGCAGTTGAGAAAACAGGGCCACACTTCCATGCTCATTGCCGCGGATTTGCGTCGCCCGGCGGCCATTTCCCAGCTGGAAACCCTGGGTCGCCAGCTTGATGTACCCGTTTATTCAGAAGACCCCAAACTGTCAACCGTCCCCCAGGTCGTCAAGAACGGCGTGGAGCGCGCCGCCCAGCAGGGCATGACCTGGGCCATCATCGATACCGGTGGCCGCCTCCACATAGATGACGAACTGATGGAGGAACTGGAACAGGCCAGGGCCATCGCCAACCCTCACGAAACCCTCCTGGTAGTGGACGCCATGACCGGCCAGGACGCCGTCAACGCAGCCCAGGAGTTCCATGATCGAATCGGCCTCTCTGGGCTGATCATGACCAAGATGGATGGCGATGCTCGTGGTGGCGCCGCTCTTTCCGTCACCCGCGTTACCGGGGTTCCCATCAAGTTCATGGGCGTTGGCGAAAGGCCCGATGGCCTCGAGCAGTACCACCCGGACCGGTTGGCCTCCCGAATCCTGGCCATGGGCGATGTCCTTACCCTCATCGAAAAGGCCCAGGAGGCGGTGGACGAAAATCAGGCAAAAGAACTGGAGCGCAAGTTCCGGGAGGCTACCTTCGACCTGGAGGATTTCCTTCAGCAGATCCAGAGCGTCAAGAAGATGGGTTCCCTGAGCCAGATAATGGAAATGATCCCCGGCATGGGCAACATGAACCGGAAGATGCCCACCGACTTGGACGACGACCAGATTAAGCGAGTTGAGGCCATCATCCAGTCCATGACCCCGGAAGAACGGCGACGCCCCGAACTCCTCAATGGCAGCCGGCGGCGGCGCATCGCCCGGGGCAGCGGAACAACTCCCGCCGACATCAACCGTCTCATGAATCAGTTCAAGCAGACCCAGAAACTGGTCCGCCAGTTCTCCCGCACCCGCAACCCCCGCAGCCTCATGCGCATGTTCCAGTAAGTGGGACCGGGAAACGGAGTGGACCTTGCGGGCAGGTGGCTCGAGACGAAACTTGCCGTAGTCCTTGGCTGTCCCGTAGTCCCGAACTTGTCGAAGGGCCCCACGTTAGGGTTTCGACAATCTCGCCAATGATAGGCTGGACATCTGGCCCATCGCACAAATACCGGAAAGTGGCTAGCCCGGCGTATAAGTTCTTTTCCCCGAAGCCGTCACATCCTGCCCCTTTCCCGTCCTGAGGGCCGCGAACAGGTAAGAGGTCGCCAGCGACCGGAAGGGCGCCCATCGCTCGGAATAGTCCGCCAGTTCCCCGTCCGTCAACGCCTCGCCCCCAAAGTACAGCTGGGACACGATGCGCCTCAGGGCCAGGTCCCCTACCGGGAAAGCGTCCGGCCGTCCCAATGCCCGCGACAGTACCCACTGGGCCGACCACATACCCACACCCCGCAGCGATGTAACCTCCCGGACAACTTCGTCGTCCGGCAACTCCCCGACCCGGTCCAGGCCGCCGGGCCACTCCAGCTCCGCCAGGGCCAGCCCGTGCAGGTACTCTGCCTTCCGCTGGCTCAGCTTCATGCCCCGCAAGTCCTCAACGCTGGTTTTGGCAATCTCCCCGGGCCGCGGAAACGCATAGTGCGTCTCGCCCTCCACGGTCAACCTGGGCCCGTAGGTCTCGATCAACAGGGCACGAATAACTCTCGCCACGCTGGCCGAAAGCTGCTGCCCCAGTATCGCCTGGGCAATGGTCTCAAATACCGAAAGGGACAGCGTTTGGTGCATCCCAAAGAATGTCTCTACCAGGTTGGCCATCACTGGGTCTTCCCTGGCGAAATAGTAGAAGGGTTGAAGGTCCTGCTCTGTCCCCAGCAGCTTCTCGACTTGCTCCCGGGCAAGTGCCACTTCCGACTCCGCCAGCGCCTCGCCCCACAACTCGACCTTCAGTTCCGGAGCGGAAACGTCACCGTTGAACTGGACTGTGGCTAAAGCCAGCGTCCCGCCCAAGTCCAGCAGACGCTGGTACGAATCGCTCCCGCCATCCTGTCCCTTGCGGAAGTAAGGCTGGTTCTCCGATGTGGCTTCAAAATCAAAGGGTGCGGCAGGTTTGACCAGAAAGCTGTGGGTACTCATGAAGCCGACTCTCCTTCCCGAATCAGAGGGGCACATCCAATGGAGTCGTATATTGCGCCGCCAGGGGTGAGGTTGCTGCGGATGAGGTGCATATCCACCACCTGCCACTCCACGTTGGAGGCAAGAGAAGCTTGCTGTATCACCTGCCCTATCCTTTGGCGCTCGGCCGGCGCAACCTGGTCGCGGACCCGTCCCAGGGTAAGATGGGGCCTGAAGGGACGCCGCTCCCGGTCGAAGCCGGCGACTTCCAAAGACTCATCCACCAGTCTCTGCAGTAGTTCCAGCGCCTCCATGTCTCCGCTTACTCCCGCCCATAGCACCCGGGGTTCGCGAGGATTGGGAAACACGCCAAGCCCTGACAGAGCCAGTCGAAAGCTGGTGGGTCCAAACTCCCTCGACGCGCGTTCCATCGATTCCTGTATATCCGCTACCCTCGCGGATGCCACGTCGCCCAGAAACTTCAGCGTAAGGTGGACTCCCTCCGGCCGAACCCAGCGGATTCCCTGCGGCAAGTCGGATTGCAGGTCTGCCACCGCCTGCCGCAACACTTCCTTGGCCGCAACCGGCAGGTCAATGGCTACGAACACGCGGACGGTGTCGGCCTTCCGGTTCATGCCAGCATCTCGTCCCGGTACTCGGCCAGCTTCCGGTACCAGCCCACCAGGTCATCCAGCGAGTATTGGGCATTGGCGGGACTTGGATTAGGTACCACGTATATGCGGCTGAGGCCGATAGTGCGCTCCTGTGGCCCCAGTTCCGGACGTTCGTCCACTCCCTCCCCATACTTCAGGTATGCCTTGTAACCCGTCATGCCATGGAAGCAGGCGATGCGGGGCTGAAAATGTTTCAGCTTCTGGCGCAGTACCGGCGCCCACTCCCGGTAATCGGCTGCCCTCAGGCCCGAGGCCTGGGGAGTTGGCCGCTTTACAACGTCGGTGAACCCAATCCCGTAATTCCCCAGTTCACCGTCCCGCTCCGGACCAAGCTCTTCCGGCGCCAGACCTGAACGGTTCAGCGCAGCCCAAAACCGGTTGCGTGGGTTGGCGAAATAGTGCCCCACCTTCACCGAGTAACTGGAGGGGTTCAGCCCAACGAAGACTATATCCAGCCCCGGTCGCAGGTAATCGGTAAGAGTTTCAAAGTCCTGCTGCTGTTCCAACGAGCCTGCACCTCATCCCTGCTTGTTTGCCGATTGCGAGACTACCCGCCAATTCCCAGGAGCCTGGCCGCGTTACCGCCCAGAATCGCCTTTTTGTCCGTCTCGCTCAATTCCGACTCTTCCACCTGCCGGATTAGCCGGCGGTGCCCGACCAGCGGGTAGTCCGTCCCCAAAAGGATTTTGTGCGCCCCAATCGTCCTCGCCGCTATGTCGAATATTTCCCTGCGATACAGGAAAGGAGAGGCCGCCGTATCAAAATAAACGTTCTCCAGTTCCCCTGGCACCTCGGGCATCAGGCCGTAAAAAGGCAGGCCGCCGCCCCAGTGGGCCCCGATTATCTTGTTGTCGGGAAAGTTCAGGGCCAGGCGGTACAGGCGGTCGGGAGTTGTGCGCCCCTTCCCCGGGTACTCGTGCCCCACCGGTTCCGATGTATGGAGCAACAGCGACATATCCAGACTTCTCGCCAAATTCATCACTGGCGACATCACGACCGGGTCACCAATGTCGAACCCCTGGCAATCGGGATGAAGTTCACCAATTCCCCTCAAGCCGGCTTTCGCCAACCGTTCGATTTCGGCTACGACAGCGCCCTCTCCCCAACATGGGTTGACGGAACCAAAGCCTGTGAGCCTGCCTCGGTATCTCTTCGCAGAATCAATAAGATAGTCATTGACCTCTCGCGCAACCTCAGGATTCACCCAGCCAAAGCCGCACACAACTGCATGCTCTACGCCCACTTCCTCCATGGCGGCCAGCAGTGATTCCGCAGTCGCCATTTTGCCGCCGGCATTGGGAAACAGGGCGGCATATGTGGGTTCTTGCCCCGTCAGTTCATCGTGGCGCAGGGGGAATGAAGGCGGCAGAATATGGCAATGAGAGTCAACAAGCATTGGAGACAGGAACCTGGAACCCCGAGATTACCGACCCAGAGTCGAGTGGCGGATGCCATTTAAACTATATATCAAATCCCTTATCTGGACACCCTTAACCTGTGGATTTATAATCTTGGCGGCTGAACCCATGTAGTCGAAGTCGCCGAAGCGGTATTGCCGCTCGTGGCAAGTGTAGGGAGTATAGCGGCAGCATTATGATTGGTGGCAGGGCCCCCGCGTCGGGGCAAACGTACAGCGTCCCCGAGTTGCAGGCCATGGCCAAGGAACTCCGGCGGGACATAATTCAGACTATCTATACCGCCGGCAGTGGACATCCCGGCGGTTCTCTTTCGGAACTGGAAATTCTCGTATCCCTCTATTTCAGGGTAATGCGGTACGACCCCGAGAACCCCGCCTGGCCCGACCGCGACCGGTTCGTCCTTAGCAAGGGCCATGCTTCCCCGGGGTTCTATGCGGTTCTTTCCCGTGCCGGGTACTTCCCCAGGGAAGAACTGGCTACCTACCGGCAGTTGAACAGCCGGATTCAGGGCCACGCCCACCCCATGACTCCCGGTGTGGAAATGAACTCCGGTTCGCTGGGCATGGGTCTCTCCTTCGCCCTCGGTTGCGCTCTCGCGGCCCGCCTGGACAAGAAGGACTACATGGTTTATGCCCTTCTTGGTGACGGCGAGTGCGATGAGGGTGAAATCTGGGAGGCTGCCATGTCTGCCGCCCACCACAAGGCCACCAACCTGGTTGCCATTGTGGACCGCAACCGCATCCAGAACGACCGTTTTACCGATGACGTCATGACCCTCGACCCCCTGGACCGGAAGTGGCGCGACTTCGGGTGGCGTGTCTTTGAGACCGATGGCCACGACTTGCCGGCCCTGCTGGAAACCTTTGAGAAGGCCCAGCGTCGCCGCACCAAACCGACTGTAATCATCGCCCACACCGTCAAGGGCAAGGGTGTCAGCTTCATGGAGAATAACCCTGGCTTCCACGGTCGGGCGCCCAACGCCGACGAGTTTCAGAAAGCAATGGAGGAACTGGCCTAATGGTGGCGCAACGGAGAATGGCCTCGACCCGTCAGACTTACGGCGAAACCCTGCTGGAAATGGCCGATTCCTTTCCTGATATTGTGGTTCTGGGCGGCGACCTTAACGTATCCGTCTTCACCCACCTCTGGCGGGACAAGTACCCGGAACGGTTCTTCGACTTCGGGCCGGCAGAGCAGAATCTGGTAGGAGTTGGTGCCGGCCTCGCCGCCAATGGCAAGATTCCCTTCGTCAGCACCTTCAGCGTGTTTGGGGTGGGGCGTCCCTTCGACCAGTTGCGAGTTCTGGTGTCCCAGGGCAATCTGAACATGAAGCTTGTCTGCACCCATGCCGGCATCCTGACGGGCGAGGACGGAATGTCCGCTCACGGAATAGAGGACCTTTCCCTGATTTGCTCCCTCCCCGCCTTTACCGTGGTTTCTCCGGCCGATTCTGTTGAGACCGTGCAGGCCATCAAGACTGCTGCCAGCGTTGATGGTCCCTTCTACATTCGCCTTTCCCGGGCGGCCACTCCCGTGGTTCACGAGGACGACTACCAGTTTAAGTTGGGCAAGGCCGAGGAAATCCGGGAAGGCTCCGACGTTACCATCTTCGCCACGGGCGTGATGGTTTCGGTAAGCCTCGACGCCGCCGACATGCTCGCCTCGCAGGGCGTGGCGGCGCGAGTGGTGAATATACACACCCTGAAGCCGGTGGATGAGGAGGCCATCATTGCCGGAGCCAGGGAAACCGGTGCGGTGGTTTCTGCAGAAGAGCATTACTTCCACGGCGGCCTCGGCAGCATAGTTGCCCAGGTAGTGGGCCAAAACCACCCGGTACCGGTGGAAATGGTTGCCTTGCAGGGCTACAGCGAATCCGCCAGGGCCGAAGAGCTGATGGTCAAGTGCGGCCTCACCCCCGAGAAGGTCAGGGACGCGGCCCTCAAGGCAGTGGCCCGCAAGAAATAATCATCGCCGGCGAAAGCCTGGCACGCCTGAAATATATACGGTCAGCCCTTGTGGCTGCCCTCTCCTTTTGCCCTGTGTCCTCCGGTGCGCCTGTTCATAATGCAATCGACGGACACCCAAAAGGAACGGGGCAGGTCAATAACCTGCCCCGATTCTGTGCCCTGTCGATCATTCGTGAACTGATTGCCCTGCAGCGGAAGCGATTCCCTCGTGCCTGTGGGCAAGTCTGTCTCTTATTCCCGTACCTGCCCGTCCCCGATTATTACCCACTTGTAAGAGGTTAATTCTTTCAAACCCAGCGGGCCTCGGGCGTGGAATTTCTGGGTACTGATGCCTACTTCTGCGCCCAGCCCCAACTGCCCGCCATCGGTAAACCTGGAACTGGCATTCACGATTACTGCCGCCGCGTCCACGTCGCGCTGGAACCGGCGGGACGCATCCGCATCGCTGGTAATAATGGCTTCAGTGTGCCCTGATCCGTATGTCTCAATGTGTTCCAGAGCCTCATCCAGCGAGTCCACAATCTTGATGGCGGCAGTCAGGGACAGGAACTCCTTGCCCCAGTCCTCTTCCGTGGCAGGCCGGGTGTTGAGGTCAGGTTCCGGCCCCAGGATGCTCAGTGCCCGGTGGTCGCAGTGCAACTCCACCCCGGCCTCCGACAAGTTGCGGGCTATGTCGGGCAGGCAGCCGGGCGCCACCTCGGAGTGAACCAGTACCGTGTCCAGGGCGTTGCAGACTGTGGGTCGCTGCACCTTGGCGTTGAAGACAATGTTGGAAGCCTTTTTCGGGTCTGCCGTGCGGTCAACGTAGGTGTGGCATACACCAACGCCGCCGGCCACCACGGGCATGGCCGCGCTTGCGGCAACAAAGTTGATCAACCCTGCGCCCCCTCGCGGTACCAGCAGGTTGATGTGCTCCTTCATTTGAAGCATGGTGTCAACCAGTTCCCGGTCCGGGTTGTCCACGTATTGAATGACATCCGGGCTGATACCAGCCTCGCCGATACATCGACGGAGTAAGCCAACCAAGGCAAGGTTGGAGTGAATGCTTTCCCGTCCACCCCGCAAAAAGCAGGCATTACCCGACTTGAGAGTGAGGGCGGCTATGTCGATTGTAATGTTCGGGCGGCTCTCGTAAATGCTTCCTATCACGCCCAGGGGCACGCGCCTTCGCTCCACTTCCAGGCCGTTCTCCAGGGTCTTCTGCTCAATGACTTCCTCCACCGGGTCAACCAGCCCGGCAATGGTCCTGACGTCCCTGGCCATGCCCTGAAGACGTTCGGAGGTCAGCAGCAGGCGGTCCAGCATGGCATCGTCCATACCGCCGGCCTTTGCCGTGTCATAGTCCTTTCGGTTGGCTTCGAGGATTGGCCCCTGCTCCGTCTCCAGCGCGTTGGCCGCGTTGAGTAGGGCCTGATTCTTCATTTCAGTGGAAGTTCGGGCCAGTCTCCTGGCGGCCGCCTGGGCCGTCTTGCCCTGCGCCAGCAGCGACTCCTTGTCAGCAGTGGTTGCCATGTGCCCTCCTGGCGATCTACGGAAGTGTGTCGAAGATTCCCGTATATATCATCAGATTAGAACCAGGTTGTTCCGGTGCACCACTTCCTGCCCGTAATGGTACCCCAGAATGGAGGTTATGCCATCCGACCGGAACCCGCGAATACGGGAAATATCCTCGGCGTCGTAATTGGCGATGCCGCACGCGATGTGCCTGCCCGGTTCGTCCACTATATAGACGATGTCGCCCCGGTGAAAGTCTCCCCGGACTCCCCGTACTCCGGCCGGCAGCAGGCTGACGTGGCGGTTCAGCAAAGCATCTGCAGCGCCCCCGTCCACTTCGATCTCTCCCCACTGCGAGTCTTTGACCCTGCTTAGCATCCAGCGTTTCCGGGCCTCCATTTTCTCACTCGCCGGCTGGAACAGGGTGCCGATGCTTTCACCCCTGGACGCCCGTAGCAGGGCGTTCTCTTCCCGGCCGCTGCAAAGCACCATTGCAATGCCGGCCGAGGTCACCAGGCGGGCCGCGTCAATCTTGGTTGGCATCCCGCCCCGTGCCCAGGGGTTCTGGTGCTCCCCAACCATGGCCTGAACTCGGTCATCCACCGCTTCTACTACGGAAACCAGCTTCGCGTCCGGGTTCCGGCGGGGATCGGCAGTGTACAGTCCGTCAATGTCGGTCAAAATCACCAGGAGGTCGGCGTCTATCAGGTTGGCCACCAGCGCGGAGAGCCGGTCATTGTCGCCGAATACCTCTCCGATTTCGTCAACCGCCACCACGTCATTTTCGTTAAGTATGGGAACAACGCCGATGTCGAGCAGGGCGGTCAGGGTGTTTCGGACATTGAGGTAGGGCTGGCGTTCTGCCAGGTCATTGATGGTGAGAAGCGCCTGGGCCACGTGTACTCCATGGGCCCCAAACATCTGCTGGTACGCATGTATGAGCCGGCCCTGCCCAATGGCCGCCAGAGCCTGCCGCAAGGGAATGTCCCGGTCGGCCAACTGAACCCCAGCCTGCCTCAACTCGTCGCGGCCGGCAGCAATTGCTCCCGACGTGACAAACAGTACCTCCACACCCTCATGCTGGCGGAGCTGGCAAATCTGACTGACCAGATCCTCCATCACGGACAGGTTCAACCCGCCACTGCCCTGGGTGTCGGTAAGCACTGCGGTGCCGACCTTGACTACTATCCGCCGATAGGAAAGGCCTTGCACGCCGTTCTCTTTGGGACCTTGCCTGCTTTGGGATTTGCGGGAATCGTTCATCTTGGTGGGAAGTGTAGCGGGGCCCGGGCCACAGCCCTGTCGTCTCTGAAATATTGGCCCTGAAGGGATTGGGAAATCCTCGCAATTATAGCATGCCCTACTCGGAATTCCGGTACGGCTTCATACCTGGCCAGGGCCATCGCGTTATAGTTCCTGTTCAAATTGCACCAGGGCTGGCAGCAAGAAATCATGTCGCCCTGAGCTTGCCGAAGGGCCTAATCTCCTTGCTGGGAACCGTGGTTCGGGTCCCAATGCCCGGCTGGCAGACACGGATTCAGTTGCTTCGATGGAGTTTATCCCGAGGTTGCCGAGGGGCTAAGCATGACATTCTTTAAAGCGCGATCGCCCTGCATACCTGGCCGCGTGATATTTCCCAGAACTCTGGGAAGTCCAGCGGGCTGAAAATTTAGTCTTTTTCCAGGTCACTACCCTTGTTTATGCGATTCCCCCGGCATAAAATTGAAGCCAGTTCGGGGCTGACGCGGGCCGTTAGCCCTTTTGTCTGTTGTAACAATGCTATGCCGAACGAGCTATACGTTCGTCCCGGCGGGAGACTTACCGAATGTCCCTGGCTGGCCTCTTACCCCTCTTCGATGACGAATTCTCCGGTTGGACCGAAGGCGCCGGCATCTCCACCGGCGGCAAAACCGATGCATACGCGGCGCGGCGCGGCGTTCGTCCCCTGTACCTGGCATCCCTGTGGCGGCGGGCTCAGGCGCCGGTTCTGGTTCTAACACCCAGGCCCGACGACTCGCGGCGACTTCACGATCAGCTGCTCACCTACCTGGGGGAGTCGGCTCCCGTCCATCTGTTGCCGGAACCCGAAGTGCTTGCCTTCGAACGGCTGGCCGTCGATGCCCGCACGGTCAACCAGAGACTGGTAAGCCTTTCCGCGCTATCCGCATGGAAAAGGGGAAATTCCGATGCCCCACTGGTCATAGCCTCAGTGGCTGCAGCTCTGCGCTACACGCTGTCGCCGGCGGTGTTTGAAAGCCCGGATGATTCGTTCGACTCTCCATCAACAGTGAAGCAGGGTCAAAGGGTCCACAGCACGGAACAACTCCTGAACGGGTGGGTAAATCTTGGCTATCGGCACGAACCCGTAGTAGAGAGTCCCGGCTCCTTCAGCCTGCGGGGCGGCATCATTGACATATACCCGCCCCAGGCCGAGTATCCCTTCCGGCTGGAACTTTGGGACGACGAGGTGGATACCATCCGTCTCTTCGACCCCTACACCCAGCGCTCCATCCCTCCAGTGGAGAATGGCCGGCAAATCCAGTCCGTCAATGTCATTCCTGCCAGGGAGCAACTGCCTGAACTCGCGGATCGGGCAACGGTCGAAAAGCGCGTCGCGGAAATGGACTTCTCCCGCTGTACGGCCTACTCCAGGGAACGTTTTGATGAAGAACTGGTCGAGTTGTTCGCTGCCCCCAACATCGAATCTCTTTCCTTCTACAATGGGCTGCTGAACCGCTATAACCTGCTGGACTACCTCCAGCCGGAAAGTCTCCTGGTCCTGGACCGGGAGAGCCAGATTGAGACCGAGGCCTATGACCTGGAGGAAAAGTTCTTCCGAATGCGCGAGAGCAGGGAGACCAGGGGAGACTTGCCTCGCAACTTTCCATCGCCTTATCTCTCCTGGGACAATCTGGCCGGCCGCCTGGCCGAGCACCCCCGCAAGGCGCGAATGGAAAGCTGGCTGGCCGAGGATACTGACCTGACATTCCGGCTTCCCAAGACCTATTACGGGCAACTGGGCCAGTTCATCGACGATTTGCAGGACCAAAGGTCCGCCGACGGGACCATCGTTGCCGTCAGCCAGCACACGCTGCGGCTGGCCGAGGTTCTCTCGGAAGTGGGCATTCCCTCGTCGGTCACCGATGGTCTGGAATCTCCCCCAGAACCCGGCCAGGTCACCCTGGTGCCCGGGTACTTGAGCGAAGGGTGGGATACCGGCGGCAATCAATATCACCCCCCTGTTACCTTGTTTACCGATGCCGAGTTGTTTGGCTCCTCCAAGGAACGGCGTTATCGGCCCCAGCGTCAGCGCGAACAGTTGGGAGAGGAAATTGTCCTGTCGGACCTCATTCCCGGCAGCTACGTTGTTCACGTTGACCACGGTGTCGCCCGTTTTGCCGGCACCACCCAGATGGAAGACAACGGCGAGGAGAAGGAATTCCTGGTCCTGGAGTATGCCGAGAATGACCGGCTCTACGTTCCTACGGATCATCTCGATCGCGTAGGGGCATACGTGGGCGCCCAGGATCAGCCGCCCACCCTGACTCGCCTGGGCACCGCTGAATGGGCCCGCATCAAGGAACGGGTTAAGGGTTCGGCGCGGGAGATGGCTGAAGAACTCCTCAAACTCTACGCCTCGCGCAAAGCCGCCGAGGGCCACGAATTCAGCCAGGACACCGTATGGCAACGGGAACTGGAGGACTCCTTCCCCTACGTGGAAACCCCGGACCAGATCCAGGCCATCGAGGAAGTCAAGTCCGATATGGAACAGGTCAAGCCCATGGATCGCCTCATCTGCGGCGACGTGGGCTACGGCAAGACGGAAGTGGCCCTTCGCGCTGCCTTCAAGACCGTATCCGACGGAATGCAGGTGGGTCTGTTGGTGCCAACCACCGTCCTGGCCCAGCAGCATTACGCCACCTTCAGCGAGCGCCTCAGCCCGTATCCACTTCAGGTGGAAGTTCTGAGCCGCTTCCGTACCCCCAAGGAACAGCAGGAAGTTCTGGAAGGACTGGAGCACGGTACGGTGGACATTGTGATTGGTACCCACCGCCTGCTCCAAAAGGACGTTAAGTTCAAGAATCTCGGTCTGGTGGTTGTGGACGAAGAGCAGCGTTTCGGCGTCGGCCACAAGGAAACCCTGAAGCGGCTGCGAAACCAGGTGGATGTGCTGACCCTCAGCGCCACACCCATTCCTCGCACGCTGCACATGGCCCTTACCGGCATCAGGGATATGAGCGTAATGAACACTCCCCCGGAAGCGCGATTGCCCGTCAAGACCTTCGTTTCCGAATACAACGAAGAGACCATCCGGGAGGCCATTCTGCGCGAAATCGAGCGGGGAGGGCAGGTGTTCTTCCTGCATAACCGGGTGCGCACCATCCAGCAGACTGCTGTGGACCTCGCCGAGCTTGTACCCGAAGCCAGGTTCATGATTGGCCACGGGCAAATGCCGGAAACCGAGCTTGAAGAGGTGATGGAAGCCTTCGCCGATGGTGAAGCCGACGTGCTCGTTTGCACCACCATCATCGAGTCCGGCCTGGACATGCCCAATGTCAACACCCTCATCCTTGACCGGTCCGACCGGTTCGGCCTCTCCCAGCTATACCAGTTGCGGGGGCGCGTAGGCCGCGGGGAGCACCGGGCCTACGCCTACCTGCTGTTGCCCCGGGGCCAGCGCGTAACCGAGGCGGCAGAACAGCGGGTTCAGGCAATCCTGGAAGCTTCGGAACTAGGTTCAGGATTCCGTATCGCCATGCGCGACCTGGAGATTCGGGGGGCTGGCAACCTGCTCGGCGCTGCCCAGAGCGGCCAGATTCATGCCGTGGGCCTGGAACTCTACGGCCAGTTGTTGGAAGAGGCTGTGTCTGAGTTGATGACCGGCGAAGACGGCGAGGGTGGAACCGAGGCGGCCGCCGGCCCTGTCGAGTTGCCCCGCATTGAGTTGCCCGTGGCCGCCAGCATTCCCGAGACTTACATTCCTCACACGCCCACCAGGCTGGCCCTCTACCAGCGCCTGGCCAGGGCCAGGGACCGCCAGGAGGTTCCCGGATTCCGAGAGGAAATGCGTGACAGGTTTGGTCCCATACCGCCGGCAGTCGAAAACCTGCTTGGGCTGGTGGAATTGCGTATCCTGGCCATGGCAGCCGGTGTGGAGTCAGTTTTGCAGTCAACCGGCGGCATTACCCTTGGGCTCGTCCAGGATGTTGGCAGCGCGCGGGTGCCATTGCAGCGCGCCCTCGGCTCGTCAGCCAGCGTGGGCAACCGGCAGATCAGGCTATCCAACCGCGCCCTGGGAGATCAGGAAATGCGTCGTCTCACGCAGACCCTCGAGCGACTGATGGTGTTTCGCGACCGCCTAAGCGCCCTGGTTCCTCAGTAGTGGTGCAGTAACCCGCGAAAATAGGCACTGCCAGCCGGGCCAGAACCGCCCATCGGCCCGCAACGTAGTATTTGTCAGCCAGCGTAGCAATTGTTAGATATTGATTAGTGATTCACAGGGGTTTCCCAATGGCGCATACCCATCGGCATTACCAGTTGTTAGTTGCCTCTCTCCGCAATAACGCAACTATGGCCGCTCGTATTTTCCAGGCATACCGGGTTGGATGGCTTACTGCGCTTGCCGGCTTCCTGCTTCTGGCCGGGGGAGTTGCCTGCCCCAGCCCGGTCTCCGACCTGGAGCCCGGCGATTCCGGGGAGACTCCGCAAAAGGTAGCCGACTTCGAAATTAACCTCTATCAGGGTGAGGAGGCGCTGGGAGAGGAGGTCCTGTCCCTGTCGGACCTGGAGGGGCAGCCCGTCGTCTTGAATTATTGGGCCGGCTTGTGCCCTCCCTGCCGTGCCGAGATGCCCGAGTTCCAGGAATTTGGAGACGAATATGAGGGGCGAGTAACTCTCGTCGGCGTGGATATGGGGCAGTTTCTGGGTCTGGGATCCAAGGAAGACGCCCGCAAGCTCCTGGCCGAACTGGGCGTTTCCTACCCGGCAGGATTTACCGACGACCCCAAGGTAGTGGAGTCTCACCGGGTGCTGGGGCTGCCCACCACCATCTTCATCAATGGCGACGGGACCTTGCATCGAAAGTGGGATGGCGTGTTGAACAAGGCCAAGCTCTCTGAGTTGGCCGACGAAATGCTGGCCGGCGAAGGTGGATAACCATCTTCAGGGAAGCGCCTGGATGTTGCCAGTTGCTGCCGGGCAATCGCGCTTTGGACTC
This sequence comes from SAR202 cluster bacterium bin22, assembly GCA_002238505.1. GTDB lineage: Bacteria > Chloroflexota > Dehalococcoidia > Lucifugimonadales > UBA3495 > Bin22. The sequence goes on from MPMM01000001.1 coordinate 678,339, forward strand.
AGGTTTCAGGTGGCAGACATCTCCGATGAATAAGTCATGTCGCCCTGGGCTTGCCCAAAGGCTTTAACACCCTCCTGAAGTTCGGTTGCATGTCCCCTGGCTGGTATGCGGAATGGTGTTTGCAATCCTTAATCCTTGCGGTACGCCAGTTTCCCAAAAGCGCGCCGTCAAAAGCCGAGTTTCGTCATTCCGGCGGAGGCCGGAATTCAGATTCGTCAGGTAAATGGGTGATATGCTCCGCGATACACCTGGACTTTGGTATATCCCTTGTGCATACCCGATACCCAACCAGCAGGAAGTACTAATTTGACGAAAGCCCCAAGAGCGCCATTACCCTGCGAATCGCAACTCTGCCCCCTCTGCATCTGACCTGATTGTTGTATAATGTGTTTCGCCTTTCCTCAAGGAAGCATCCCAGCCAAAAACGCCTTAGGTTGGTGATGGGATGCTCCTCGGTTCAGGCTTCAATTATCGGGGTGTAGCGCAGTGGCTAGCGCGCTTCGTTCGGGACGAAGAGGTCGGAGGTTCGAATCCTCTCACCCCGACCACCGGAATCTACCTGCCGACTCTCCTGTCCACCTCCCCTTGGCATCTTTACTCTTCATGAAGCCCGATGCGACTTTCCCCGTTGTCTGTCATCGGCCTTATACTGCAGTCAAGGTTGTGGCAAGTGCAGCGCCGGCGTGGAACCCATTCAATCCCCTGAATCCTTTCAAGAACCTTTCAACCAGCGGGAATTTTGCCCTTCCAGCCCAAGGGAGTCTGCGTGAGTGACCTTCCCCACATCCTGAGGCTGTCTGACTCCTTCTCCCAGCGTGCCGCTGCCTTGCGGCTCTCTGAAGAGGATAATTCGCTGCCCCTCAGCCATCTGCTTGCCCGGTATTTGAAATACCCTGACAGACCGGACTTGCTGGGCAGAGAAGCTGTTTCCCGCGAATCCCTGGTTACTCTTCAGTCCCTGCGGGACCTGGTTTACGGTTGCGATGACCTGGGAAGACTGACCGGAATCTACCCTGGTGTCTGTTTCCGGCAGGGTGAAGCCCGGGTCGAACTGGGCGATGTCCCCTGGCATTCGGAAATTGTGGTTGACGGTTCCAGTGTCAGAATGACCGAAATTGTTATTGACCGCACCGATGCCGGCTACGACAGGAACTGGGCCGGTTTCCACCGCCGGCGGTGGGACAACGATCCCGAGTTCTTCGAAAATTTCGTGCGCCATACACTGGAGGCAGACCTCGGGTCCCAAAGGGCAGGGCAAGTCCTTCAGCTTGATAATCAACAGAGTGAACTGGCCTTGGTCAAGAGCCTGGCCAGGAAGATTTGGGATAGCGAGTTCGAAAATTACTCTCGATTCTCTGGCCGGAAACTGCTGTTCAAGACGGGCGACGAAACTGTCTGCAACATTGCTGCCGGCGCCGGCGGCATCTGTACCGAGAAGGTTCAGGCCCTCAAGTTCCTCACCGACCACTACGGAATTCAGTCGGAATACCTCATTGGCGGTGATGGAGCCCGGGACCCGGTGCCGGTCGAGAGATTAAGGGGAATGCTCCGGACATTCGATTTCAGGTTTGCTCGGCGCCATATGCGCTACTGGCAGCATGCGGCCCTGCTTTATCACATCGATGGAGCTCCCGTGCTGGTGGATGCCACCAACGGCAACATTCCCTTCCTGTTCGTAGAGGGGACCGAAGCAGAAAAATTGCTGGGGTATGAGGCTAAGCCATCCGTGCCCGTCACGATGGTGGAGGCCCAGGAAGAGTACTTTTACCACCGCACACCCCAGGACATTCCGCAAAACCTTTTCTTTGCCATGGAGGGCTGGATAACCGATACCGACATGGTCCAGGTTTTCGAGAATGAACTGGGTTTGTTCCTGTCCAGCGATTACTACGTCACTCCCCTGCCCTATCGGACTGACGCCGAATACCAGCGGCTGGCCCTGGAATATCAGGCCATCGCCGGCAGGGCCGGCTACCGGTGCCAGGTGAGCCCCCAGTGGACCCTCGACGGTGAGCCAGGCCTGGCTTTCCGCCGGTCCCACCCCGAAACCGCAACCCGGATATTGGATTCCAGGGAGCATTTGCTGCTCAGGTATAATAGTTGGGACATTCCCGGTCACGACGCCGGCCTGGTTATCATGCAAATGGCCTGAATCGACTCCGGCGTCGCTGTTTTCGGACCATGATTGCCAGCGACACTAAGCCCCCAAATGCCCTCACAATGCCGGGCGCGCCTTCGACCCAAGCCTCCCCGTGGCAGTGGGTGAACGCCGTTGGAGATCTGGCTGCCGGTTGGCTGGCAGGTTTTCGCAGTCAGCAGCAAGCAGAGGTCGTAAGCAAAGTGCGCCAGCTGCGCCTTGAGTTGGCCTTGAAAGACTGGTCTGACACAGACCTGCGCCGGGAAATGACCGCCATCCGGGTCGCCTTCTCGGAAACCCAATACCCCCCAGACCACGTTCAGCGCCTCGCCACTGCCTTTGCCATCGTCGATGAGAGCATTCGGCGGCGCCTGGGCTCTTGGCGGATATTCACCGGCTCAACCCAGCCATCCTCCTTTGAAAACTGCTTCCAGGCATCGCAGGGAAGACTGCCCCTCAGGGCCCTGTCACCATCCGAGAGGGTTGTTGCCGAAGCTATCCAGCAGATAAGAGAATCAGGAAGTGGTCGCTACGGCTCTGACCACCTGTTCCCCGCTGACTTCTACCGGGCCTTGTCCCTCATCGACACCACCGGGTCCCTGCTTTTTCAGCCTACCGACGAACAACTGTCGGCCGGCCTCCACTTGCTCGAAAATCGGGTTGTCGAAATGCTGGCCGGCGAGGGAAAGACCGTGGCCATCGCCTTTGCCGCCATAACCCACGCCCTGAAGGGGAAGCAAGTTCACATAATCACTGCCAACGACTACCTGGCCGAGCGGGATTGCCGCCTGCTGGCGCCGGTTTATCGCTCCCTGGGTTTTTCCGCCGGCACCATCCTGGAAGCAATGGATGGGGCCGAACGCCGGGCCGCCTACCAGTGCGACATCGTTTACGGCGCCCTTCGTGAGTTCGGGTTCGATTTTCTCCGCGACCGGCTGGCAGCCAGGGTCGAGGACACGGTGCAGCCGCCCCTCGGCGTGGCAATTGTGGACGAAGCGGACCAGGCGCTGGTGGACGAAGCGGATACTCCCCTCATAATTTCCGGCCCACCGGTACCCCAGTTCAGGCCCTGGGCCAGGGTGCAAAAGGCTGTCGGCGAACTGGTCCAGGAGCAGCACGGAATCGCCGCCCAGTACCTGCTGCAGCTCAATAGCCTGGGCCCCAAAGACCCTTCTTACGGCCGCTTGCTGTGCCTCGGGCTGCTTGCTGACCCCCACAGCACAGACTTTCAGCGTATCGCCCGCGCAAATCCCGGCTCCTACCGGCGGGGCATGGACGAGCTTTATCCCGACGGCGGAGACGCGCCCGACGCTACCCTTACTGCCAGCCTGCTCTATGTCATCGACCGGAACGAGCGGTTTGTCACCCTAACCGAAAAGGGCATCGACTTCCTTTCAACCCTGCTGGGTGACTTTTGCCCTGCAGCCGGCCCGGAATACCATGCCTCCGCGCAAACTGACCGGCTGTCCAGGAGGGTGGCCCGTCAACTCGCATTGGCCAACCAGGTGTACCAGTCCCTCCGGGCCAACTTGTTGCTCGAAAGGGACGTCCACTACGTCGTTACTGATGATACTTTCATCCTGCTCGACCAGAACAGCGGGCGTACCAGGCCCGACAACACCTACCGGTTTGGCTTGCAGCAGGCGGTGGAAGCCCGTGAAGGTGTCACCGTATATCCCGACTGTGAAACCCTGGCCCAGATTTCGGTCCAGGACTTCGCCAGCCGCTACCAGTTTCTCGCCGGCATCACCGGGACTGCCATCGCTGCCGCCGATGAGTTCAAGCGTCGCTATTCCCTGGGCTGCACCACAATTCAACCCTCCCAGCCGTCCCATCGCGTGGACCTGCCCTCCCGCATATTTTCGTCCGAAAAAGAAAAAATCGAAGCCATAGTCGAAGAAGTCTCCTGGTGCCGCCGCATCGGCCGCCCCGTCCTGGTGGGAACCGGCTCAGTCAACTATTCCATAAAGCTGAGCAGGGCCCTCGCCGATGCCGGCATCGGCCACCGGGTCCTCAACGCTGTTCGGTCCCACGAGGAAGCGGACATCGTCCGCAATGCCGGCGTCTTGTCCGCAGTTACCGTGGCCACCAACATGGCAGGCAGGGGAACCGATATTGTTCTTGACCCAGACTTGAACGACAAACTCCTAAACCGCTGGTCTGCCTTTGTAACGGAAGAGGCCGCAGCTGATCGATTGCCCTTGAGAATAAAGTGCGGGTCTGGGGCAGAAGCCGACCTTCTTGCAGCAGCTTTGGCCGATTCCCCTGGCATATCAGCCTCCAGAAGCGTTTCAAATCACGAGAATGTCATCTTCGTAACCACAGCGCCCTGCGAACCGGCTTACGGAATCAGCGCCGGCGCATTTGAAAGAGAATTTGGCCTGGGTCTCCACGTCATCAGCGCCGAGTTCAATCGTTTCCCCCGGGTGGCCCTGCAATTGAAGGGGCGCAGCGGGCGCCAGGGCCTTTTCGGCTCCACGCGTTCCATGCTGTCCTGGGAAGATTCCGCCCTCTTGTCCCTGGGCCAGTCCCGCCCTGCCCTCCGGCAATGTCAACAGGAAGATTCCGGCGGACGCATCTGTTGGGAAGGCCGGGCTGTCGAGAATTACATCCAAAAGCGGCAAGAAAATGCCGAGCAGGAAGCGGCCCAGCGCAGAAGTGTCGCCGGCGACTTTGCCTCCCTCATCGATGCCCAAAGCGCGGCCTTCTACCGAATTCGGCAGGACTTCCTCGCGGGTCCATCTGTCCTGGCTCGGTTGCCTGACCTTCTGCTGAAGCGCGCTTCACGCCTGGTACTGGAACACTTCCCAAACCTTGACGCCGCCAACTATCACCAGGGCTTTAAGGATATGGAAAGGGAGGCCGCGCAGCGTTACGGGGTCGATCTGAGTGTCTTGTATGGGGTTTCCCTGTCCGATGTGCCCGACGAAATAGCCGCCAGAATGCGGCAGGCCCTGGTACTGTTGGAGCAGAATTACGGCCGCAGAGAGCTCGACTCGCTGGCCCGGACCTTGTGCATCGAAACTTGCGATGAGTTCTGGCGCCAACACCTGGCCGACCTGCACCAGTCCGTGTTCAGTTCAGTCCTGAACGGCTACGGTCACAAGTCCGCGGTGGCCGATTACATCATCCACGCGGCCGACCTTTGGGAGAGTTTCAGCGACGACCTTTGGGACACTGTTTGTTCCAGGTTGTTGACCCTTCCCTTACCCGCAGTCTCCCGGTCAATCGGCGCGCCCCAAGTGTGCGAGGAGATGCATCAGGTCTTGCTCTCCCTCATCAGGTGATAATTAAGACAGGGCTGAGGCGAAAGAAAACCGTTTTCTGCGCCGCGTCCGATTTCACGATCCCCAGTATTCCACCGGCAAGGAGTTGAAATGGCCATAAGAATGAAGAGAGCGAGCGCCGCGCTGTTTGCCGGCACCATGCTGGCGGGGTCGCCTTTGATATCCGCGTGTAGCACTGGCCCCACCTACGACACCTGGGCTGCCACTGATGGCGCCGCCGGCCGCATAAACCTGGACGATGTTCAAGAAGCATTCAAGGATGCCAGCAGCGCCACCGAGTTCGAAGACCGCGTCAACGAAATCTACGAGGGCGACGGCATAATCCTGATTCGGTCTCTCCAGGATGGGGACCGCCTGACCCTGGAAGGCTGGGAAGACCTGAATAATGACTCTCAGATTGATGATGCCCGGGATGATTTGCTATTCACTATCGTCAATCAAAACGACCAGAACGAGCTTCGGGGCCACCATGCCAATAGTTACTACCACAGCAGTTTTGGCGGGGGCGGCTTTCTGTTCGGCTATATGCTGGGCAGCGCCCTTATGCCCGGTCCATACTTCTACTCAACCCCGGCCACCCGTGGGTCCTCCATCCGGCAGACCCGCTCTTCCTATCGCCAGTCCAGCCGGTACGGAACCCAGGCAGCCCGCAACAGCAGGTACGCAACGCAGCAGCGAGGCTTCGCCGGCTCCCGGTATCAGGACTCAGGCCGAAATCTCAGTTCCAACCGGCAAAGCTTCCAGCAGACCCAGCGTTCGTCTGGCGCCTTTCGTTCCAGCAGTTCCCTTTCCCGGTCCAGGGGAACCTCGGGCTTCGGCTCTTCCGGCTTTCGCTCCAGGAGCGGCAGTTTCAGCGGCGGCGGCGGCCACCAGAATCTGACCGGGAGGCGAGGCGCAACTCCTGATGGAAGGTGACCCTCTGCTACTCAGCCTGGAACTTGCGGGCTTGCCCCAGGATGCTGTCCTGGAGTTTGACCTGCCGGCTGCTGATTCCGGCATTACCGTAGGTGCATTTCTTGATGAGGTTTTCCCCCCCGACGAGGCCGCCCAGCAGGATCTGGAAGAGTCCTTCGATTTGCAGACTAACCCCGACCTGCAGGAAATCTATGCGGAATTCCTGGCAGTCGTGCAGCAGTTTCGCAACGACCTGTGCTCTCTCACGGTTAGCGCACCCTCCGGCCAGGTCATGTCCCCCGACGACCTGTTGGATGATCTCCTGTCCTCGGCTCCCCCCGGTAGCCCCACTCGCCTTTCCCTCTTCTTGACCGCCGATTACGACGCCCTGGAATATGCCGGGGCCCAGGGCTACGACGCTGGCGTGCCGGACCTTCTCCATTGGTTGCGGGTATGCGTGGCCCTGTACTTCATTGAAAAGCACGAGTCGCCCCTGCCGGCACAGGAAAGCCTCAACCAATGCCAGCCCCTGGCCTCCGCAGTAGATGAGATCCTTTCCCGTGGGCTTGTGGAAGTGGGGAATGAAACTTCTGGACCTGTTATCACGCCCGACGGCCGCAGGTTCATCGGCAACCTCTTGTCCGAAACCGAGCAGTTGGTCGATGCCTTTGACCTCTTCAAGGACGTCTATTGGGATGAGGATTCAGGCCAGGCCCTGTTTGGAACCGGGCAGGGAGATGATTTGCGGGTCGAGGTGTTCATTGCCGAATCCATAGACCCTGTGCGGGCCGTCTTCCTGCTTCGCCTTTACGACGGCACGCTGGACGAATTTGTTGGCTGCTGGTTGGAGGTTGCTGGAGACCTCGACTTTTTCAACACCTTGCTTCTGCCGGTGGTTGACCGGAGCGTTACTGAGGAGAGCCTGCTTGAGGAAATCCTGGAACAGGGTATGGACTTGCTCGAGTCAGAACGTCAAGAATTCAGGGAAGAAGAAACTTACAGAAGAGCCGCCTCCAGCCATCTTTCGGCCGACGGCTAGTTAGTTGCCCGGCAATGGAAGCCTCTTCCAGATCTCTTCCCCTTGACGGCGTCGTCAAAAGCCGAGTTTCGTCTTTCCGGCGAAAGCCGGAATCCAGAACCGTCATGTAAATGGGTGATATGCTCCGCGATATACCGGGACTCTGGTATATCGCCTGTTTATACCTGATACCTGACCGGCAGTAATGGCTAATTTGACGACACCCCCTAAATGGCAAAGAATAGAATCAGGGACGAACTGATCACTACCGTGCTCTCCACCACTGCCACCCCAATGTTGGTGCCTTCCTTCAATTGCTCCGCGACCTTCACTCTGGGCAGCAACAGCAGGTCCACAATCAGTCGCAGAATATAGAGCAGCACAAAACCTATGACGGCGAAAACCACGAATTCGGTGATGCTGGCTTGCCAGCTTACGAAATCGCCGGAAAGAGCCTTCAGCATTACCAGCCCAATGGCTATCAGGTTGCCCCCGAAAGCCACACCCACCGCCGCGTTATCCTTCTCAATCTCCTCGTGTATGTCAAACGATGTGGTTAAACCATAGAAAAGGGCGAATAACACCAGGACAATCAGGCCCAGGCCCAGGAAGACGAGGGTGGCTACTGCTTCAAATACCTCGCTCCCACCCCCGGTCCCGGAAAGGGAGCCGGCAATCATCAGGCCAGTTGCCACGCTGATTCCAAACTCGGCGGCCCCGGTCCCCACGTTCTGGTCCTCAACTATTTCCTTTTCCACGTTGAACTTGTACAGCACCAGTTTGTCCATCACCAGGCGCAACACGTTCAGGGCGACAATGCCCCCCAGCGAATAGAGGAACACCTTGAGAACATCCATTCCGAACTGGGCGTCAAATCCCAGCCCAGGATCCACCAGCGCCAGGTGGGCTGGCTGATACACTGCCCCTACAAAAACCAGCACAACGCCAAACAGGTACCCCGACAGGCGCAGGGATTCCGCCAGGTTCTGCTTCTGGACTATTTCCTCGTCCTCCTTGAGGGTCGTAATAGCGCTCCTGACCAGCTTGGCCAGCAGTACCACCACAACTCCCAGGACTACATAAACAAGCCCCCGGGGGAAGAACATCAATGAGTCAATCAATGCGTCCATAATATCTACTGGCTCCTTTACCCGGGCCGTTCCCCCGGATAGAGCTGGATGTTTTCTTCCGAAATGATATCGGCGAAATGAGCCTCAAAGGGCGTTCCTTCGAACTTGGTGATCGCCAGAATCCTGCTTTCGTCCTCGGCCAGGAACTCCCACATGTAAAACCCTTCACCATCAGTGGGCCGGTTGTCCTTGAAGTAGAAGGCCTCGAAGCTGTTGCGGTACATAAACCGCAGCCCTTCAAATTCTATCGACCGGTCTATTGACCTGCGCTCGTCCATCTCCATCAGGGCGGAATCCGCCAGGCCGATGGCTTCCAGCCCCACCGGTCTGCGGTTGTCCGTGGCCGTAACGAACAGGCTTGGGCCGTCCTCCGACCATTCCAGCCATATGCGCGCCTCGGCATCGGACACCACAAGCTCGTACCAGACCATCCCGCTACCGCCGTAACGGTGCACGCTTTCAACTACAAAGTAACTGTCTTCGTAGTCCAGAGCCCACCCCTTTATGGTTACGACATCGCCTGGCCTGGCGTCCCTCAAGCTGGTTTGCGCCCGGTTTCCGGTGGGCGCCGGCCTCTTTTTACCCCTGCCAAATAGCGACCGAAGCATGGTTGGTATTTTTTCTCCTGCGGATTGGGTCGTCTGCAGCGAAGACTGGCTTCACCGCTTGTGGCGTTAACCGGAGCCTGCCAAGGCCGCACTCCCTCCGCGCAATTGCAATATTGGTTAGACAACATCATAGCACGGGCCCCGTTAGTTGCGAGTTCAGGGCGCAAACAGGCAAATCCTTCTTTCGCACCTTCAAACCTGTTGGCGTATTGAACCAAAGCCACAGCCAAACCTACTTCGAGGGTACCTAGCATTGAAGTAGATGTAGGGGCGCACGGCCGTGCGCCCATGTGCCCAAACGTCCTTACCCTTGGTTCGGTACTTCACCAGCATTCAATCGATGGATTGGGGTATAACCGTCTTTCCTGCAAGGTATTGAAGGGTAGGGGCCTAACCGTCATCCCGGCGAGGAATTAATGGGTTGAGGCCAGCTCGTCATTCTGGCGAAAGCCAGAATCCAGAGCCCCTTAAGTACCTTGCTGTTGACCCTTCGCAACCTGCCTGTATTCCGGCTAGGGGGCGTCGTCAATAGCCGAGTTCCGTCATTCTGGCGAAAGCCAGAATCCAGAGCCAATAAAGTACCATGCAGCTAACCTTTCGCAACCTGTCTGTATTCCGGCTAGGGGGCGTCGTCAAAAGCCGACTTTCGTCATTCTGGCGAAAGCCAGAATCCAGAGCCTCTTAAGTAACATGCACTTAACCTTTCGCAACCTGTCTGTATTCCGGACCAAGGCCGGAATGACGATTCAGATTTAGCAGTCATCATTTCAAACCTGTTGGCCCCCTAAGTTAGAAGTGGAATTCCCCAAATGCGATTACCCTGGGCTTACCCTGCCCTTGACCCTTTATGGCGGGAAATGTATTGTGGAATTGAGCAGCTTGGGTAAGCTGTACATTGCTTCACCCATCTGATGCCTGCACAACCAAATAGGCGGTGGCCTTTATGAATTCATTCGGCGGCATACTCGCTGCCATTTTCTTGTTGATTATCGGGGTGCTCCTGATAACCGGAATTCTCAATTTCCTGCTGTGGATACTCGGCGCGGTCTGTATCGTGCTTGGCATTATTGTAGGGGCCATGGCTCTTTTTGGCGGCAGGAAAAACAGTTTTTGACTTGCGTCCCTGAAGTTCCTGGCTTCTCGGTCCCTTCTCGAGACCCCTTGAGTCTCAATGACCAGGACTCCCCAATTCATCCAGACCGGAGGTCCCACCCATGGGAATGTTCTCAAGGATGTCCACAATAGTTAAATCCAAGATGAACCGTATCCTGGACTCGGCGGAAGACCCCAGGGAAACCCTCGATTACTCCTACGAAAAACAGCTGGAAATGCTGCAGAACGTCAAGCGCGGCGTGGTCGAAATGGTTACCGCCAAGCGTCGCATCCAGCAGCAGGCCGCCAAGGTCCGCGAGAACGTCACGCGTCTCGAGCGGCAGGCCAAACAGGCCCTTGACGCCGACCGGGAAGACCTGGCCCGCCTTGCCCTCCAACGAAAACAGAACGCCCTCATAGAACTTCAAGGCCTTGACGAGCAGATTGAAGGGATGGAACAGGAACAGCAGAAGCTCACCATCGCCGAACAGAGGTTGCAGGCCAAGGTCGACGCCTTCCGCAACAAGAAAGAAATCATCAAGGCCCAATACACGGCCGCCCAGGCTCAAGTAAGAATCGGTTCCGCCCTTGGAGGAATCTCCGAGGAAATGAGCGACGTCTCCCTGGCAGTGCAGCGAGCGGAAAATAAGACCGACCAGATGCGGGCCAAGGCCGGCGCCATCGACGAACTCGTCGAAACCGGTGTTCTCGACGACATCACCGGCCCCCAGGACGACATTGAGCGGGAACTTTCCCAGATTTCCATTTCCCAGGGTGTCGAGGAAGAACTCGCCGCCCTCAAGGGTGGCAGTGGCGGTGGCGGCTCCGCAACCAGGGCGCTTCCGGCCTCCTCGTCCGCCGTGGACGCCGAACTGGATGCCCTGAGAAACCAGGGCTCCGGACAATCATAGGGTCAGGTGGCATAACAATGCAGGTGGCAGGACAATGATCGTAAGAATCTTGGGAGAAGGCCAGTTCAATTTGCCCGGCGCGGCAATCGACGAACTCAACGAAATTGACAACCGTATAACCGAAGCGGTGGAGGCGGAAGATCGTTCCGCTCTCACTGCTCTTCTTCAGGAAATGGAAACCCTGGTCCGGGACAGAGGGGAACCCGTACCCATCGATGAACTGGTGGAGTCAGACTTGATTCTGCCCGAAACCGACCTCACCCTGGAAGAGGCCGAAAGCATATTTGTCGGCGAAGGTCTGCTCCCGGGTTAGCAGGCGCTCTTTACCGGATTGCCAGAGGGGACGCAAACACGTCCCCTCTTTCTTGTTTCCGCATCGCAGTCCAGGCAACCTTACTGTGGCGGCTCAAACACCGGCGCCGGCCGAATCGGACGCCGCACCGACGCGGGATCTATCCCCGCCCGCATTGCCGACATCACCCCGGCGGCCTCCCAGTAATTCTCCACCACGTAGAATTGCCCCGGCTGCCACGGCAACATGCCCAGGTCGTTTCGCATCAGGTTCCGGTTCTCTCTGACGGCGATTACCTTGATGCCCTGCTCCAGCGCCGCCAGTACCGGCAACCCTACGCACCCGTCCGGAATCACCAGGCAGGCAATATCTGACGCCCCAATCACTCCAGGATGCGCCAGGGCGGCAGGGTCGCTCGTTAGCGCGGGACTCTGCTGCAACCCCTTCAGAATGCACTGAATCAACGCCAGCGAAACTCCCTCCGCGGCCATTCTGGGGTCAATAATTCCTGGGTCGGCGTTTGCTATCGCCTGGGTCTCCAGCATGGGCGCATGGGCGGAAGGCATATCCAGCATCGCGGAAACAGCGTGAGTCAGCATTGCTTCAACTCCGCCCCACGGATTTACCATTTCCCCATTGCTGTCAAAATAATCCGCGTGGAAACCCTCCGGAACGTTTATCTGGGACGAAATGGCGACCGCATCAAACTGTCCCTTGTGCTCCTCGAGGGCGTCCAGAACGTGCTCCAGTCCCCGCACCCTGCCGGCCGCCCGTCCGGAACCCACGTAGGCCGATGCCATCTCGAACTCGGGCCCAAGTCTGACCATCGCCGGCACAGTCAGGCCATAAGTCGCCCGTGCAGCGTTCACCGAGTTTATTGCGGCGTTCAAAAACAGTTCGTCGTCGTGGTGACCCAGCAGTACCATCACCCGGTTATTGCGGGTTCGCTGCAGTCCCACCGCGCCCATCAGCAGCCTCGAGATGATACTGCCCTCCACGTAAAGCGCGTTGCGCGGAATGTCTATGATGTCCGAGGCATTAACCACGTTGGGGTGGGTGATCAGCGTGTCACAGGCCGCGGACAGGAGCTTCGCTACCGGTGTTGCATCCCCCGCGTGGCCGCCTATTTCCGCCCCAATTCCCGTGGGCACCAGCAGCACGCAATTAAATTCCCCTGCATTCTCAAAGGGGCGGCGGTTGAACTGGAAAATGGAAGATTTCGGCGGGTCGGCCCACTCCGACAGCACACTGACGTCGCAGTTGAACGCACTGCCGGAGGACGAAGTCACGGCCAGCCTCACGGCCCATTCACCACTGGCAAGCTGCCGGCCGACGCCCTCCTCCAGTTCCGCCAATGCGGCCCCGGACCGGACATCTACGGGGATGGTCAGTTCCCTTTCAGTAAGGATGGCTGGCATTGGTCTTCCACCGCGCGGCGTAGTCTTCGTAGTCGAACTCCCTCAACAGCTTAAGCTCGCCTTCCGGACTGACCGAATACAGCGTGGGCAGGTTTACACCGTTGAAGGTATGGGCCTTGGTCAGGGTATAGGAACCGGCATTCTTGAACACCACCCTGTCCCCCGCTTCCATCGGGCGGTCAAAGCTGTACTCCCCGAATACATCCCCGGCCAGGCAAGTGCATCCGGCCAGCAGGTACTCCCACTCGCCATCCTCACGATGGCCCTCCACATCGGGCTCAAAGTCAAACTCCAGCAATTCAGTCATGTGGTTGACTGTGGCATCCAGTACCGCAACCCGCTTGCCCCCGCTGTCGAAAATATCCAGCACCGTGCTGACCATATGCCCTGCGGACCGAACGTAGGCCGCCCCCGGCTCAAGGAAAACTTCCAGCCCATATTCCCCGCGCAGGTGTTCGATGGCCATTCGCAGGGGGGTCAGCGCTACTCCTTCGGGGAAAAGGTAGCCCCCGCCCAGGTTAATCCACGACGCCTGCTCTAGCAGAACCGGCAGCTTCCGTTCGAGACAATCCACGGTTCGTAACAGTTCAAGAAAGTCGGTGGATTCACAGTTTGTATGGACCAGCATGCCTTCCAGTTTCCCGCCGACCACTCCTTCCAGGTTGTCCATTCCGGAAAGCAGGTCAACCGGAACCCCCAGCTTCGAGTTTTCCCGGCACGGGTCATACCGCTCGTCGTCAAGAAAGGAAATGCCAGGATTCACCCTCAGGCCCAGGCTGGCGCGGCCTTCAAAGCAAGACCCCACGCTGTTCCACTGGCTCAGGCTGTTGAAAGAAACGTAATCGCACAGATCAGCCAGTTCGAAAGCATCCCGGGGCCTGATGCCCGGGCTGGTAAAGTGGATGGAAGTGGACTGCCCCACTACCGAACGGGCCAGCCTGGCTTCAAATGCCGAACTAACGGCAAATCCGCTCAGCCAGGGGTTCATCAGTTCCAGCAGCGGGGGCAGGGGCAGGGGTTTAACCGAGTATAGCATCCGGCAACCCGTTTCTCTCTGCAGGGAACCGGCAAGTTCCAGTACCCGCAATACCTCTCCCTCATCGTACACAAGGGCGGGCGTTTCCACGGCATCGATCAGGCTGCTGAAATGCATCAGGCGGATAGCCAGAAACGGTCCCGAACTTCCCACCCAGGCTGGCCGGCATCGGGAAGCGCGGGACCGAAAATCAGTGGCTAACGCATGGGGGAGAAGGAGGCGGGAATAAGGATCTTGTTTTCCTGGCGGATGCGGCCAGGCGCGCCTGACGGCCAGTTGGGAGTTCCGCTGGAGGCCTTGCGTATTTCGTCCCGGTGGTTCAGGTCCTTGTACGGCCAGACATGCATCCAGCGATTCAGTCCTCCCAATTCAGAGTGCATGGCAGCCACGCAGGGCGAGAACTGTTCCCTCCAGGGAAGGGCCTTCTCCCAGCGGTTCAGCAGTTCGGGGATGGATCCGGGCTTGTAGGTGTAAACGCGCATTTCGTACACGTTGCCCAGTTCCTGTCCGCCACCCAGGGGACGCATAAATGTCGCCGGGTTCCAGATTTCTGACTCCATCGTCATAATCATGCTGGTGTCCCGGGGCGGCCAGTTGGGGTCCTTCGCGGCCTCGGCGCGAATCTTCTCCCGCTCCAGCAGGTCCTCATAACCCCAGACATGGACTACCTGGTTCAGGGTGCCGATGTCCGTGTGCCAGAAGGCGGCCAGCGGGGAGTATTTCTCCCGGTGGGGCAGCGCCTCGGCAAAGCTCGCTTCGAACTGGGGCACCGTGCCGGGTTCCAGCGTGTAGGTACGTACTTCGTAAATCATAGCTTCTCCTGGTTTATTGGGACTCTTAATCCGGTGGGGCTGTCACCCCGTTGGGCCCGCCGCCTTGCGATTCATTCCGCTCCAGCCTCGCTAACTGGCAACCTGGACTCCCCGCCATTGCCTCCTGTCTCCCACCCTAACGAAGTGCCCGAATCCTGGGGCCGGAAAGTGCCCGGCGGAGACCAGGATGCCTTCGGCTTCCAGCATATCCAGCACCGAATGACGCGTACTGCGTGAGGTCTCAGGCTGGACATCAAAGATGGGGTTCCAGTCGGTATAGTGGGCCTGGGCCGGCGTATGGGCCACGTCTCCAAGAATATAACCCCGTTGGCCTTGGGATGCAATCACGATGGATACGTGACCGGGCGTATGGCCCGGCGTTGAAACCGTCGTCAGTTCATCCGTTATCTGGTAATCGTC
This sequence comes from SAR202 cluster bacterium bin22, assembly GCA_002238505.1. Classification (GTDB taxonomy): domain Bacteria; phylum Chloroflexota; class Dehalococcoidia; order Lucifugimonadales; family UBA3495; genus Bin22. The sequence continues at coordinate 693,394 of MPMM01000001.1, forward strand.
TTCAATCAGGTCCATTATTTTCAGCTCATTCAGGGGCAGCACCTGGCTGGAAATATGGGGAGCGTTAGCCACCACCGATTCCTGGGTCCAGTGGTCCCAGTCCCGCCGGGGAATCAGGTAGCGGGCGTTGGGAAAGGTGGGCTGACCGTCCGTCAGGTTCCAGCCCACGTGGTCCGGATGCAGGTGGGTGAAGACCACCAGGTCCACCGCATTGCGGTCCACACCCTTCTTTTCCATGTCGGTCAGCAGGGTGCCGTCGGGCGCCTGCAGTCCGGTATCTACAATTATCAGCTTGCCGCCGGAACGTACCGCAGTAGTGCCGTATCTACTGCGAATCTGTTCGCCGCCGTCCAGCAGTTCGGGAAACTCCCTCCACTGCTCAATGGTAGTGTCCGGAAAGGGCATAAAGGGCGAGCGTATGGGCTCTCCATCGCTCAGGGAAACCAGTTCCACATTTCCGATGTTGATTGAATGGCCGGGCATGAATTGCCTCCTTCACAACGCTGTCTGAGACGACGTCCCTTCGTCGACACCTGCCTGATGCGGTGCAGACGGGTCCGCCCTGTGGCGCGGGGTGCACGGCGTGAGCCAGGAAATTTGTCGCCTATACTACCCCCACCGCCTGTGTTGGGCAACGGGCAATTGTCATCAATGCAAACCACACCCAGAGTTAAGACAAACCACACCCTGAACTCCCGCTGTCAATCCAAACCTGAAGTCATGTCGCCCTGAGCGCAGCCGAAGGGCCTGGAATCCCTCCCCAAGCCCAGGCCGCAGGTCCGAAAATTGTCTTTGTTCCGCTGTTAAGCCAAACCTGAAGTCATGTCGCCCTGAACGCAGCCGAAGGGCCTGAAATCCTTCCCCAAGTCCAGGCTGCGGGTCCGAAATTTAGCTTTGGGAAAAGAATTTAGATTCTTCAATCCATTCGGAAGGACAATCTTGTTCATGCAGGCTTGCAATCCCTTAGGGGGCGTCGTCAACAGCCGAGTTTCGTCTTTCCGGCGAAAGCCGGAATCCAGATCCGTGCAGCAACCCGCCCCAAAGCCGAACTACTGACATTTCCCTCTTTCGAACCAGGTTGACCATTGCCTACCATTAGACAAACTGGGAAAGGGACTGACTTCGAAAATCACGTTAGCAATCGCATTTCAGCTTTGGGGCAAGCCCGTCGTTCTCGCCAGCGCGAGAACCTCGAACCTGGAAAGTATCACGGCTGACGTGAAATTCTCTAATTTCGGTAGCCAGGAAAAAACTGAGAGTCCATGCCTGCCGCTGCCACCATTGTCTGTCTGTTTCAAATGCCACCCGGAATGTAACGGGCCAACCCTGTCAAAAGCCTGTCATGCCCTTTCAAAATAGTGAAGGCTTCAGATACAAAATGCGAGGAAGTGACAGGAAATAACTGGAAAAATTTAATTCCTATACTGTACCTACAAACCGAGGCCTCTCAGTGCGGCCTCCCCGGGGCTTGTCCGTTCCTGGAAACCCCTGCCTGATATACTGGAACAAAGGGAAATTGGAGGTCCATGGCTATGCCCGTACGGACTGGTGAAGAATACCTGCAGGGTTTGAGGGAACGCCCCCCCGAGGTTTGGATCGGTGGCCAGAAGGTCAAGGACGTCACGGCCCATCCGGGGTTCGCCAACGGCGCCAGGTCCGTCGCCGCTCTCTACGATATGCAGAATGAGCCGGGCCTCCGGGATGAAATGACTTTCCTTTCCCCCACATCAGGTGAAAGGGTCGGCCTGTCCTTCATCATGCCCGAAAATCTGGAAGACCTGGAACGTCGGCGTGGAATGTTCTACCGCTGGGCCAGCTGGCACGGCGGCATGATGGGACGTACGCCCGATTATATGAACGTTGCCTTCGTGGCGATGGCTTCGGCCGCTCCCTATTTCGATCAGGACCGGGAAGGCTTTGGCGATAACGTTCGTAACTACTATGAACTCATCCGCGAGCAGGACCTGTGCCTCACTCACACCCTGGTTAATCCCCAGCGCAGTCGTTCGCCCCAGCGTTACATAACCGACTCCCTGGCCGAAGACGTGGCCCTCAAGGTCATCAAGGAAACCGACGCCGGCATCGTGGTTCGTGGGGCCCGGGTCCTGGCCACTCTGGGACCCCTTTCCGACGAAATCGCCGTTTATCCCTCCCGGTCCCACCATACGGCCGACAATGCCGAGCAGTACGCCGTGTCCTTCTCCATCCCCAGCAACACTCCCGGCCTGCGCTATATTTGCCGGGAGAGTTTCGACTACGGCCGCCCTGCCTTCGACCATCCTCTGGGATCTCGCTTCGAGGAAATGGACGCGGTGGCCATTTTCGACAATGTGCTGGTTCCCTGGGAAAGGGTTTTCTTGATGGGCAGCGTGGAAAGCTGCAATAACATGACCAACCGGACCGGCTGGATTTTTCACAGCTTCCACCAGGTAGTTACCCGCCTCGTTGCCAAGACCGAGTTTCTGTTGGGCACGGCCTCGTTGATGGTGGAAACCCTGGGGTCAGGGGAACAACCCCACGTCCAGGAACGCATCGCCGAGATGGTGATGCATCTGGAAATCATCAAGGCCCTGCTGCGGACTGCCGAAGTTGACGCCGCCCCGGACGAATGGGGACTGCTGACGCCATCCAGATTTCCCTTGACCGTTGCCGAGAACATGTACGCCCGGAGCTTCTACCCGCGTATGGTGGAAATTATGCAGTTGCTGGGTTCCAGCAGCCTGATGGCCCTGCCCGGCGAGGCCGACTTCGACTCCGAAATCGGCCCGGATCTGCAACACTACCTGGCGACCGATACCGCATCCGCCATGGACCGCACAAAGCTGTTCCACCTGGCCTGGGACATATCCTGCAGCGCCTTCGGTTCCCGCAGCCTGCACTACGAACGTTTCTTCGCCGGTGACCTGGTTCGCAACGCCCAGATAATGTATGCCACCTACGACCGCTCGCCTATGATGGACGCCGTTCGCCGATTCCTGGAACGGGAATCTTGACGCCTCCCCCAACCATCCTGAAGGTCCGCGCCCGCAAACCCGTCCTGCCGGTGGCGGGACGCCGACCTCAGGAATCAGCGCCTTCCAGCAACGATCTGGCCTGCTGAAATATGGCGTCAAACATTTCCGTTGTCAGCTTGCCTGTCTGCGTGTTCTGGCGGCTGGGATGGTATGAAGAGATAAGGGTTACTCCTTCCTCCAGTACCGTGGCCGCACCATGCCCGAACTTTGGTAATGGCCTCGGATTGACCCGACCGTCCACGGCCCGGGTCTGCAGGAAGGCATCGAAGGCAAACTTGCCCAGGGCCACCACTACCTCAACCCCCTTCAGGAGTTCCAATTCCCTCACCAGGAAGGGCTGGCACGCCGCCTTCTCCGCCGGGACGGGCTTGTTATCCGGCGGCGCGCACCGCACAGCGTTGGTAACGTAAGCGTCGGTAAGAACCAGGCCATCATCCATCGATTGGGAAGTGGGCTGGTTGGCGAACCCGGCGCGGTACAGGGCCCCATAAAGCCAGTCGCCGCTGGGGTCACCCGTGAAAGAACGACCGGTCCGGTTGCCGCCGTGGGCTGCTGGGGCCAGGCCCATTATCAGCATTCGGGCCTTAAAGTCACCAAAGGGGGGAACCGGCTTGCCCCAATACTCCTGGTCACGGAACCGGGCGACCTTGTCCCTGGCGACCTTCTCCCGGTGGGCCACCAGTCGGGGACACCGGCTGCACTCAACTATCTGCTCGTGAAGGGCTCCAAGGGCCCTGACCTGGTTCAATGTCATTCACCCGCGCGGGCCAACACTCAAGCCAGGAACCGCCACCTACCCGGCGGTCGCGGTAGTGAAGTGGGGCATAACCTGCTCGGCGAAAAGCTGGAGGGAATGCATGGTTTGCTCGGTGGTCAGGGAGCCAAAGAAAAAGGAACCCACAAAGTAGTTGGACCCGGTAGTGTCCAGGTGTTCCTTCAGCGTCCGGGTAACCGTCTCCGGCGAGCCAACTATGTGCAGCCCGTCGGCCAGCCGCCCTTCAAAATCGGCCAGGTAATCCGTCCGGCCGCTGTCATCACCGTTGAGTATGCGCAGATGATTGAAATTGGCAATGAAGTCGGCAAAAGCCTCCTTCGCTTCCTTCAGGGCCATCTCATCCGTGTCAGCCAGGTAAATGTGCCTGGTGATGCCAAACTTCGGGTCTTGTTCGTTCCCGTTGAGGCGGTCCTGCCGGTCCAGGTTTTCCTGGTAAACACCCTTATAAAGTTCGATGTGCTCCCGCATAACTTCCATTGGCGGGTAATGGGTGACGGTGCTGATACCCTCGGCGGCAATCCAGCGGATCGAGTCCGGATTGGCCGTGGGATACCACAGCGGCGGATAGGGCTGCTGCCACGGCCGTACGGGAAGGGTCACGTCCTTAAAGGTATAGTGCTCTCCCTCAAAATCGACCTTTCCCGTCTTGAGCCCCATCAGGAGTATGTCCAGGGCTTCCTGAAACATGGACCGCGACTGGTCCACAGAGATGCCAAAGAAGTCCAGCTCGTATGCCGATATCCCTCGCCCTATTCCAACTTCCAGCCTGCCCCGGCTCAGGTTGTCCAGCATGCATATTTCTTCTGCCAGCCGAAGGGGATTGTAGAAGGGAAGGGGGTACACCAGCGGCCCCATGCGCAGGTTCCTCGTGCTTTGAAAGGCCGCGGACAGGAAGACGCTGGGCGATGGCGCCATGCCCAAAGGAGTTCCCTGGTGTTCTGCCATGTGGTAGCAGTAGAAGCCTGCCCGGTCAGCATACTCAAGAAACTTCAGCCGTTGTTCGTACAGGTCGGCAGTGGCGCCCCCATTGGAATCAATCCAGTCGAAAATGCCAAACTTCACCGGGGCGTTACCGCTTTCGCTTGCCAGGCTTCCTACCATAAAATCCCCTGCACTGAGGCTTCCGACATCTGGTCTGGTTCCCTACTCAAAGGGTGTGGGCATGGCCTGGACCGGCACTTCTATCAAAGTCGGCGCATCAATTGCCAGGGCTTCCTGCAAAGCCGGCCCCAGCTTGTCGGGTTCAACCCGCACTCCCCTGGCTCCGTAAGCCTCTGCCAGTTTCACGAAATCGGGGTTATGAAGCGCCGCCCCGTAAACCCGTCCCTCAAACCGGTTTACCTGGTCCCGAAGCACGTTCCCATAAGCGTTGTCGTTAAACACGACGACTACTGCATTTATGCCGTACTGCACCGCCGTCGCCAGTTCCTGAGAATTGAACAGGAACCCGCCGTCGCCGGACACCGCCACCACCGCCTTGTCAGGCTGGGCTACCTTGGCGCCCAAAGCCACGGGATAAGCGTAGCCCAGGTTGCCGGCGTAGGAAGACGTCACAAAGGTACGGGGTTCATAGACCGGGTAAAAGGCGCGGCTATAGTAGCCAATCTGGGTCATTCCCGATATCAATATGCCGTCATCGGGCATGACCTCTCGAATAGTGGCAGTGAGCGACTCCTGCGGTTCCACCCGGACTGCTGAATTGGCCCGACGCTGGCGGAGGGCGGCAAACTCGGAAGCCCTGCTTTCCCGGGCGGGCGTCAACTGCGACACCTGTTCGTAGAGGCTCTCCAGGGCCAGCCGGGCGTCACCGTGAATGCCAAAGGTGTTCTCGTAGTTCCGGCCCAATTCCTCCGGGTCAATGTCAATCTGGACAATGCGCTGACCTCCCAGCCAAGCCGGGTTGGCCATGCGGGTTCCCACCGCCAGAATTGCGTCAAAATTGGGTTCTTCCCTGGCCACGGGGTCATTGCGAAGGCGGTGCGCGCCCAGGGACAGGGGATTGCGGTCGGAAATGGCTCCCTTCCCCTCGGGAGACGTAATTATGGGGGCCTGCAGATGTTCGGCCACGCGAAGCAATGCCTCCTGTGCCCCCGAGGAAATTACGCCGCCGCCTGCCCATATCAATGGATTGGCTGCCTCCGCCATGATCTGAGCCCCGGTGCGGATAGCCTCGGTGTCCGCTACTGGCCGGGGATATTCCTCCGGCTCCCGCAGTTCAACGTCGGCCATGTCCGCCAGCGTCTCCGGCGGAATCTCGATCTCTACCGGACGGGGCCGCCCAGTCTTCAGGTGATAGAACGCCTCGTGGACCGCGTCGGGAATCTCTGCCGGGTCCAATATTCGCTTCGCCCACTTGGTAACCGGGCGGATGGTGTCCTGCTGGTCGTTGACCTCGTGGAGAATTCCGCGATCGGACCCAATCAGGTCCCGCTCAATCTGCCCTGAAACTACCAGAATCGGGGAAGAAGCGGCGAATGCGGTGCCAATTCCGGCCGAGGCGTTTTGGAGACCGGGCCCCGGCACCATCATGGCAGTGCCGATTCCGCCGCCGGCCCGCGCGTACCCGTCGGCCATGTAAGTGGTTGCCTGCTCGTGGCGGGTGGTGATGAACCGGATCCCTGGCTCCCCCTGCAGTCCGTCCAGAGCGTGATAGAGCTGCACACCCGGCAACCCGAAAATAACCCGTACTCCCTCCAGGTACAGTGATTTGGCCAACGCCTGTCCACCCGTCATTCTTGGCATGTTTTTCCCCTTGATAAACAGCAGGTCGCCGAATCGCGGAACTGCTTCTCAACCGCGTGGCGCCCGTCTGCGATGTTGAGGCGGATTGTAGTTGGGGTTATCTGGAGCGTCAAGTTGACCTGTAGCTGATTCAAGCTAAGGATTGGTTGGTTGGCGCTATGTTGGACGCCTGTCACGCCTTTTGCTACACTTGCCGTCAACAGCAATCTCCAACGGGTATAGTCCCCAGCTGATGGAGGGTCAGACTAATGAAGAAAGTGGTCAGCGAAATCAACGGAGCCATTTTCAGTTTGCCCTGGTTGGTAGCCAGGGATGAAGGGCTGTTCGAGGCGGAAGGCATTGAAATGGAGTTTGTCACCGCCGTCAGCAGCGGCCAGGTGACCCACACCGAAAACCCGGAAGAAGTTAACCCGGTATTGGGACACGTGGCTTTCGAGGACGCTAAAGTCTCCATTTACCGCGCTTGAGAAGAGGGTCAGGTCCGTCGGGCCTATGAAAGCAAGCAGGGCGCCAGGATTATTGCTCTTCGCTCTGCCGTAGCAAGCCAGGCCATCCTGGTGCGCGGTGACTCCCCCCACTATTATCCCGGAACGCTGGGCAACCGGCCGGTGGCCGTCCAGTTCCACGCCGGCTCCCACTACGTGGCCTTGAGGCTGTTGTCCGGGTACCTGCCCGAAGAAAAACTCAAGCTGGTCCACTACGGTTCTCCCCAGTATCGATTTGAAGCCCTGATGAATGGTGAAGTGGATGCCGCGGCCCTGATGGAACCCTGGATTACCCTCGCGGAAAAACTGGGCTGCCGTCCTGTCTGCGAAGGCCATTACCTGGGCGCCGAAAACGCCAGCGACAACATGGATGAGGAGACCTTCTCGGCCATCAACCGCGCAGTGGTGAAGGCCGTGGACATCATCAACGCCGACAAGCGCAAGTACCTCCATTATCTCATCGACGAGCCCAGGTTTGCGTCAGTGGCGGTCAAATACGGAAGTATCACTCCCGAAGACTTCCACCTGTCCAGAATCCGTTACTCGTACAACACTCCCTACAATGACGAAATCATCGAGGACACCTATCACTGGATGGTTAAGTGGGGTCTGCTGACCGATGCGGCCTGCGCCGCGGATCTGGTGGACAATCGCATTGCGGAGCCCGCGCCGGCAGACGATTAGACCTCTCAACCCTTTCGCGATAGCTCAGCCGGCCATGGAGACTCTGTGGCCGGCTTTGTTTAATCCTGGCTGATTGAGGACATTTCACTCTCGCTCGTATTGGCAGGTGGTTATGAAATACGACGTAGTAATCGTAGGCGCTGGTTCCGCCGGGTGTGTCCTGGCAGCTCGCCTTTCCGAAGATGCCCGCAGGTCTGTACTGCTGCTGGAGACCGGCCCCGACTACCCCGATTTTGAACGGCTTCCCGAGGGCTTGAAGTATGGGTTCGCTGCGGCTCCCGTTCCGCCGGACTTCCGGACTCCCAGCGGCCACCCGACCTGGTTGACCTCCGATTCCCACAACTGGCAATTTACCGCCACCAGCACCCCTCTGGCGCCGCCCATGTTCGTGCCCAGGGGCAAGGTCACTGGCGGTTCCAGCGCCATCAACTCGTCGGCCTTCTATCGCGGCACGCCCGAGGACTTCGACGCCTGGGCCGCCAGGGGCAACGACGCCTGGAGCTATGAACAGGTCCTGCCCTTTTTCAGAAAACTGGAGAACGACGCTGACCAACGCGACGACTTTCACGGCACCGAAGGTCCTATACTTGTCCACCACTCCAATGCAGAAAGCTGGCATCCGACTCAAAAGGCCTTCTACGCTGCCTGCGTAGCCAGCGACCATCCCCCCACCGATGATCACAACAATCCCGACTCCGCGGGCATTGGCCCTGGTATTTCCAATAACCATCAAGGTGTGCGGTTCAGCACGGCCCTGGGCTATCTGGATGAAACTCGGCACCGCCTGAACCTTACCGTTAAGTCCGGTTGCCACGTGAAGCGCATCCTGTTTGAGGGCAAGCGTGCCGTTGGCCTGGAGGTCGAGTCCGGCGGCCAGATCTACACCGTGGAAGGTGAGGAGATCGTGCTCTCCGCCGGCGCCGTAGGGTCGCCCCACTTGTTGCTCCTGTCTGGAGTAGGACCGGAGGCCCAGCTTGTCGAGCAAGGCATTCCGCTGGTACATGTCCTTCAGGGAGTTGGCCGAAACCTGAAAGATCACCCCAAGATTTACATAACCTGGTCAATCGCCGCCGACTATCCTCCACAGGGCAGGGCCGCCCCCGGTGGTACGGCATTGCGCTTGACCGCGCCGGGCTCGAATCTCAGGAACGACCTGAGCATCAGCCTGGCCTGCTTCGTGCCGCCCCGTACCCACGAGATCAGCCCGGTCCTCCCGCAGGGGGAAGAAGTCCCCCGTTTTGTGGAGATGATGGTGGCGCTCTTGCTTCCGGTTAGCCAGGGAGAGTTGAGCTTGGCTTCCTCGGACTACCGGGTTCAGCCCCGCATGCATTACAACTACCTGGCCGACTCCTTTGACCGGGACCGACTGCGGTCAGGAGTCAGGTTGGCCATGGGACTGGCCCAAAGGCCTGAGCTGGCAGAATACATGGGAGACCTCATCGACCCCAATGTAGAAGATCTGGCCACCGATGAAGCCCTGGACCGCTGGTTGCTGCGCGAAGCCACCACCTATTCTCACATTTCCTGTACCTGTCGCATGGGGCCCGACGGTGACGCAATGGCGGTGGTCAACCAGTTTGGCAGGGTTTACGGACTGGAAGGGCTACGAATCGTGGATGCCTCGATAATGCCCGACCTGGTTCGCGCTCCCATCAACCCCGCGGTAATCATGCTGGCGGAAAAAATCGCCGACGCCATGAAGTCCGGGCGGTAACACTTCCCTCCCTCTGCAGGGGGCCCATTCCTCAGCACCCTTCTTTATCCTGCTATAATTGGTGTGTTTTAAATCGTCCCCGTTTATCTGAACCTGAAACATTCTAAGACTCTAACAGGAGGAACACCGAATGGCCGATGAGTTGTTGGTCCTCCACGAGAAGCCCGAGGCGAAATACATGATCGCCGGCTGGCGCCGACAATGGTCCAACGGCGGCAGGATTTCCAGTGGCCTGCCCCGATATCTGATCGAAAAACTTGGTGCACGCCGCATTGGACGTCTGGGCGACCAGGTTTCCACCCTTTGCTACCCTTTCCAGGTTGCCGGCACTCACGATACCTTCCGTCCCGGCGCTGCCTTCCAGGATGGCCTTCCCTCCACTCAAATGAACAGGGAGAACGAGTTTTACGACGCCGGCAACGGACTGATCATTTTCCTGGGCGAGGAACCCTGGAGTCGCATTGATATTTATGGTCAGGGCTTCTTTGAGGCCGTCCGCGAGCTTGGTATCGAGCAGACAGTGGCGGTGGAAGGCGTCAATGGTCCAGCGCCCCCCGAATTGGAGCGCCGCATTAACTGCGTTTATAGCCGCCCTGAAATGAAGGAAACGCTGGACAGGTACAGCGTGTTAATGTCCAGCCGCGGTTCAGAAGGCCGCCGCGGTCCAACCATTGGTATGGCCATGGTGTCGCTGGCTCATTTTGACTATCCGGAAGTGCAGATGTTTCGCCTGGGAGCCATGGCCCCCATGTACCCCTTTGTCGTCTCCAACAACGAACAACTGGGCATCTTCCGGGATCATCGCTCCTTCTACGACATCATGCGCCGGCTCAAGTCGCTCTTCAAGCTGGACATTGACCTGAGCGAGTTGCTGGCTCTGGCTGAAACCGAGTCCAGGGAATTACAGGCTAACCTGGACCGCATCGCCGAGAATAACGCTGAGGCCAAGCGCATTATCGAGCAGGTCCGCGCGGACTATGACGTCACACCCTATGTTGAACCGGTGGACTTGGATCCTGCCCTGGACCGTACGCTGGAGGACATCCTGCTAGGTATGTCCGACCCTCCGGAAGGGCAGCAATAGCGGCTGGGGGTTCCGGCGTAGCAAAATTTCAGGGGGCGGGTAATTCACCCGTCCCCTTTCATTGTTCCGCAGGAAATTGACTTTCGTCCCTATCCGGCGTGGGCTGCCGGCATGGCGGGCCGGTTCCGGTGAGACTGGCTGTCTCGGGTGGTGTTCAGCGGCCCGTTGGCTGAATAGTACTTTACGCCCGCCACTATCAATTCTTCCGCCGGAAAACGGGTAATCACTTGGGGACCGTCGGCAGTCACGACCACCTCTTCCTCGATGCGCGCCGCAGACCACCCGTCCGCCGCCGGCCAGAAGGTCTCCAGGGCAAACACCATCCCCTCCTCAATCGGCTGCGGATGCTCCAGCGAGAACAGTCGGCTGAATATGGGCGCCTCCCAGATGTTTAGCCCCACGCCATGGCCATACTGCAACGCAAAGGCCGCTTCTTCATTTGCGAACCCGAATTCCTCGGCCTTGGGCCAGTTCTGGACAATGTCCGCGGTCGTAATGCCAGGTTTTACCGCGTCAATGGAAATGTCGAGAATCTCCCGGCATTTCTTGTATGCGTCAATCTGGGCCTGGGATGCACTGCCGATAGCCAGGGTGCGGTAGTAGCAGGTCCGGTAGCCCATGTAGCTGTGCAGAATGTCGAAGTAAACCTGGTCGCCGGGTCGCAGTATCCGGTCCGCAAACAGGTGGGGATGTGGGCTGGTCCGCTCCCCGCCGATGGCGTTTACCCCCTCAACGAACTCCGATCCCAGTTCGTACAGCACCTTGTTCACCAGGGCCACCCCGTCATTCTCCCGCACGCCGGCCCGCAGTTCCTGGTAAAGCACATCGTAAGCCGCGTCCACCATGGCGCAGGCCGTGTTGAGCAGCGTAATCTCGTCCTGGGTCTTGATGCGGCGCGCCTCCAGCATTATTTGCTGGCCGTCCACCACGTTGATTCCTTCTTTCTGAAGCGCGAACAGCACCACCGGTTCAACAACGTCCACCCCGATTGGTTCGTTCAACAGGCCTCGCAGTTCCAGTTCCGCCTTGATCTTCTTTGCCACGTCCTCAGCCAGGTTTGCCGAGGGCGGAGTGGCGCCCCTGAGGGTGGAAATACCGGCGCGGGAGCGCTCGCCCAGCCAGGGACAGTAAAGCTGGTGGTGCCGGGCCGCCGAGCCAAAGTCCCACAAAATCGGTTCATCGTCCTGGGGCAGGAGGCAGAAGCGCACCAGCTTGTCCTGGGCCCAGGTACCGATGATAGTGGCGGTCAGGTACCTGATGTTGTTCATATCAAACGAAAGGATGGCTCCCAGGTCCGACTTCTTCAGAAGCCCCTTTATTCTGTCCAGTCGCTGGGTTCGGAGGCGCTCAAAGTTAACCCGCTCCTCCCAGTCAACGTTCATTGTTCCGAAGCTCTTGATTTGCGTCACAATTCTCACCCAAAAGGTAGTCTTGATTTCTTCCCGCAGGCACACCGGCAGGCGAAGTCCGGGGCTTGCGGAAGTTTAGTTGGGCAGGTTCAGGCTGTCAACCGAACGACTGTTAACTGAGACACTCGTTCCTGGCATCGATAGGAGTCGCAACCAGATGTTTCTGCGGAGCTTATTCGACTGCTGCTTACCCCTGAAGTGCGCCACCTGCTTCTCGACTATAATGGGACGCAGCGCCTCAACCCCTAATACCACCCCATTACCCGGAATTGGAGGAATGACCTTGCCCAGCAGAATCGAAGTCATCCACACCGCCGACCGCGATCCCTCGGTCAACCTGCCCTATGCCCCCGCCGTCAAGGTGACCGGCGGATCGCTTCTCTTCCTCGCCGGCGTCAACGCCGCCAAGGTGTATCACAGCCACCCCCACATCGAATCGGAATTCGATGACATTCCCAGTGACATGGAAGGCCAGACCCGTATGGCCCTGGAAAACGTGAGGAAAGGCCTCGAAGCCTGCGGAGCCACCTTCAGCGACGTCGTGCAGGTAACCCGTTACATCACCAACGTGGACGAGCAGGACCAGATGAACGAGGTCTGGTGGGAGTATTTTGGCGACCATCGCCCCGGTACGGCCACCATTGAAGTTTCCCGCCTTGCCACCCACGAAAAGCTCAAGGTAGAACTGGCGGCCATCGCCGTCGTGGATTAGACCGGGAACAGGGGCTGGCTACAAACCGGCCCCTGTTAAGACTACCCGTGGACGGAACCTCTTGCGAATGCGCGGTCCGAACAACGTTAGCTTTTGCTACGTTACTGTTTAGAAATCCTGTTCCTGGTACACAATCCTGCCGCCAAGCATGGTCAGCAGGGAGCGGACTTCGGGTATTTCCGGTTCTGGGATTTCCAGCAGGTCGTGGGACAGCACCGCCAGGTCGGCCAGCTTGCCCGGTTCCAAAGCGCCCCTCTCTCCCTCGTCAAAGGAGTACCGTGCCCCACCTTCCGTAAAGGCCCGCAGTGCCTCCAGTCGGCTCAGGCATTGGCCGGGTCCCAATACCCGGTCCGTAACCCTTTCCCGGCGAGCTACCGCCGCCCACAGCGTGGCAAAGGGATTGTACGGCTTGTTGTCGGTGCCGAAGCTGAAGTCCACTCCCATCTCCAGATACCTGCGGTGCGCCACCGCAGTCTCCGCCAGATCGGGATTGTCCAGGTAAGGCGTGCCCCGCAGCCACAACTCCGTCAACGGTATGGTTTCCACCAGCAACCCCATGTCCCGGATTCGGGTCAATTGCTGGTCGGAGGTCTGGAGCACGTGGGCCAGGGTCCACCGCCGACCCTTCAAGGGAAACTCCCGGTCAACGTCCTCAAAAACCCTCAGTACCTCTTCCAGGGGCTCCCGCACCAGCGTGTTAACGCGGATATTGTTCCGGGCAGCCAGCATCACTGTCTCGGCGAAAAGCTCCGGAGAATGGTAGCTCTGGATAAATCCGGCCCAACCGGTGTACGGCAGCAGCGAAGACCGCGCTTCGGCGGTGTAGCGGTTGCCACCGTATTGTATGAAATAGCCGCTGGTCCGCAGGAATTCGTCTCCGAAGCCCGGGCCGGAAAAGGAGTGCCCCCATGATTCCATCTCCTGTGCGGCGTCTTCCGCCGTTTGCCAGTGGGGACTGATAGTAAGGTTCGCCCGGACTGTCATTTCGCCCGCTTCCCAAACGGTCTTGTAGGCCTGCAGCACCTCCGGGGCGACCCCGTGACCCTCGTAAGTGCCCGTAGTCCCCACCGAGTTGTACAGGCGCATCGACTCTTTCAGCGCATCTACTCTCTGCTGGACCGTGAATCGTGGCACTCCTCGCATCAGGGTAAATTCCACCGATGGATAGCGTCCTGTATCGACAAATACGCCCGTTGGCTCCCCTTTCGAGTCCACCTCAATTGCAACGCTGGAATCCGGGGATCGGGTGTTCCGGTCTATCCCCGACAGTTGTAAGGCCGCGCTGTTGGCTATGGACACTGCAGGCGGTACGTTCCACGGTGTCCAGATGCCTTTGATGTAAACCGGATTGTCGGGCGCCGCCTCGTCCAGGTCATGCCGGTCAGGGAAGCGGCCTTCCGCCAGTGATTGGGGCATATCCGAGTAGTTAGGCGGGTCTCCAATGGGCATGGTCACCACCCATTCCCCGGGAGCTTTGTCCGCCGCCAGTTCCTTTATCCTCTGCTTAATGTCCTTGATCGACCTCAGGCCGGCAAGCGACGGGTATATGGACTTCAAGCCCTCCCGGTCCATATGCGCATGAATATCCACGATCCCCGGAATGACGGTGCGCCCTCGAAGGTCAAACGTTTTGGTCCCCGGGCCGGCCAGGGGCAGAATGTCTGAATCGTTCCCCACTGCGACTATGTGGCTGCCCCGGACAGCCACCGCTTGCCGTATGGAGTCCCGTGCATCAACAGTAAGGATCTTCCCGTTGTGGATAACTATGTCCACGGTTCCCTCGTTCGTGGCGACCATGGAATGACCTCCCGCGTCCCTTCTCTCTCCCGCAGTCTTCGAATACCACGGAAGACGTTTCAGTAGAATTCGTACCGAAACCGGAAAGACTATACACTATCTTCCAAATTGACACCCTCATAGCGCCCAATTAAAATCAGGCAAGGCAATGAGCTTCAGAAATCAGGAGTAAGAACATGACTCAGTTACTGGGAAGGGTCAGCCCTGAAGAGGAAGAACAGTTTTACGCGGGAACCGAAGCGGCCGGCCTGCGAGCGGCCTGGATGGGTCGCCGGCTGGAGCGGAAACCCCAGGTCGTCCCCTTTGCCTGGCGCTGGAACGATGCTCAGCCCCTGGTCTTGCGCAGTGGCGACATCGTAACCCCTGACCGAGACGTTGAAAGGCGGGTGCTCCGGTTGGCCAACCCTGGCCTGGACCACGGCACCACCCACACCATTTCAGCAGCATTGCAGCTTCTGCTGCCCGGGGAAAATGCCCCGGCCCACCGCCACACTCCTACCGCCATCCGTTGGGTGCTGCAGGGCACTGGCGCCTATACCACGGTGGAAGGCGACAAGTGCTACATGGAGCCCGGCGACCTGGTTTTGACGCCCTCATGGACCTGGCACGACCACAATAATGAAGGCGACGTGCCCATGATCTGGCTGGATGGCCTGGACACTCCCCTGGTTAACAACCTGGAAGCCACTTTCTACGAGCAGTTCCCCGAAGACCAGCAGCCCATAGTTGGCGTGGGTGAATCGGAGCGCAAGTATGCCTCCGGCGCCCTTCGTCCGGCATGGGAAGACCACAACATCCCTTATTCTCCCCTCTGGCACTATAAGTGGGAGCGGTCCCACGCCGCCCTGCAGAGCCTGGCCGAAACCGACTGCAGTCCCTTTGACGACGTGGCCATGGAGTTTTCCGACCCTGCCACCGGCGGCCCGGTGCTGCGGACTATGGCCTGCTGGATTCAGATGATCCGTCCTGGTATCAATACCAAGGCCCACCGGCATACCACCAGCGCCGTTTACCAGGTGTTCCGTGGCAAGGGACACAGCGTCATCAACGGGCAGCGGTTCGACTGGGGCGAAGGCGATTTCCTGGTGGTACCGTCCTGGTCCTGGCACGAACACGCCAACGACTCTGACGAAGAGGCCATTCTTTTCTCAATCCAGGACATTCCGGTCATGAAGGCCCTGTCCCTTTACCGCGAGGAACCCTACGCTGAGAACGCTGGCCACCAGCCCATAACCTCGGTGTTCGAAGGCTAAGGGCCACTTCCAAATCCCTTTCCCCTCGACGGGGGAGCCTAGCAAGGAAGTGACTTCTGGCTGAACGTTACTTGTACTGGAGCTAAATGTAGCCGGCAATTCGATTAACGAAACTGCCTGAAGCGCTGGAGTATCTACCGAAACCCTTGAGGGACGAGCCATCATCCGTCCCTCTGCATTTGCAGAAACTTGGGGCAAACCAAAAGGGGCAGGCCGCCGGCCTGCCCCTCACTTCTGTTGTCCTTGTCCCAGGAAAGCTACGGCTTGAACAGGGCCACGCACTTGTTGGAATTGAAGATGTAAGTCTCGACGTAGTCGATTACTTCCGTCTTGTAGTCCAGTTCCTGCATCGCCCCGGCAATGCACATCCAGTTCAGCAACTCCTGCTGGCCGGCGTCCTCAATCTGTTCGGTGGAAATCCGGCTCCAGGCGTCATAGTCGCTGTCTTTCAGTTCCTCGAATCGGGCCCGGTCCGAGGGGACATCCGGGTACAAGCGGTGGTTCTTTTCCGTCAGGAAAGCGTGGGACCAGCTTGAAGACGCGATCAGCGCCACCCGGTAGGGGCTTTCCTTGAGCGCTCGCGCTACCGCCGCGCCCACTTCCATGCAGCGCTTGGGCGAAGGACCGGGCGGGTCAAATTCCTCTTCGTACTGGACCGCTCCGCCCCGGTTCCGCACCACCCGGCTGCCGTAGCAGTTGACCAGGAAGGGCACCACCGGATAATCGAAGCCCTTGCGGTCGTAGTCCAGGTAAAGCAGGGTATTCAGGATGGCATGGCCCAGGCCTCCCTTCTCGTGCAGCGGCTTGTAGGAGTAGGACATGTCGATGCCCTGCTCAATCATACCCCTGACCATAGACCGGGCTGCGGTGCGATGCCCCCGGTACTTGAATGTAGTTTCCCCAGGCTCGTCCCATACGTTGGTGCGGGTCCCGCCATCCTTCGTCAGGAAAGGCTGGCATTCCATCTCGTCATAAGCCAACACGCAGAAAGGCGGGATAATGTCTTCTTTGAAGTTCTCGTACTGGTCGTCACCCCAGATCACAACGAAGTCCGGGTTAAATGCGTCCAGTTCCTCGCGCAGCTTGCGGAAGCCGTCAACGATTCTCGCCCTCGCCTTCTTGGCCGACTCCAGTCCCTCGTCCTCGCCGTATTCTATCCGCATGGGTTCCGGCCAGTTGGTGGGGATTTTAAGCTCCGGCGGCAGGTTGGGATTTCGCAGACTGCGGGTAATGGAAAAGTCCTTTTCTTCATCGGGCTTGATGAAGGAAGGGGAATGGGTAAGCCCAAGGCCCAGAATCTCTGCCATTACTTTCCTCCTGATACTGGTCAGTTTCTACCGATTTCAACCAACTATACGCTCTTACCTGAAGATTGTGTAGCCTTTGTGGCGCTAGTTGCTGGTGCATCGGCATCTGGAAACCGCACACCCTTGCCAGAGCTACAGCGTGACGCTATTATCCGACAAAACAGCTACGCAGCGCGGCTCGAGAGGTGCAGCAATGCCAAGAATGACCGGAGCCCGATTCCTGGTCGAAACCATGAAGGCCTACGGTGTGACCCACGCCTTTTATATGCCCATGGTAGTAACCCGTGCCCTGGTGGAAATGGAACAGGTGGGAATTGCCCGAATAATGGCCCACAGCGAGAAGGCAGCCGCCTACATGGCCGACGGTTACGCCAGGGCGGCAAAGCGGCCCGCCGTCTGTATGGCCCAGAACGTGGGTGCGGCTAATCTGGCTGCCGGCCTGCAGGATCCCTTCTTGGGCGGCTCTCCCGTAGTGGCTCTTACCGGGCGCGGCGACCCCTCCCAGCAGAACCGCAACTACTACCAGGAAGTGGACCACGTCCAGCCCTTCAATGCTGTCACCAAGTTTAATGCCCTCGTGGATAACCCTGTCGAGTTTCCCAGGCTGCTGCGGCAGGCCTTCCGAGAGGCAACCTCCGGCGCCCCTGGTCCCACTCATTTGGACTTTCAGGGTTCCACGGGCGCATTGATTATGGATGTGGAAGCCGATCTGAATGTGGTTGTGGAATCGCCTTTCACCCATGTTCCGCCCTTCCGAGGCGAACCGGAGACCGACATGGTTCGGGATGCGGCGAGAGCCCTGACTGAGGCCCGCCGTCCTGTCATAGTGGCCGGCGGTGGCGTCTGTTCCTCCGGCGCCCAGCAGGAGGTGGTTGAACTGGCCGAAATGCTGTCTATTCCGGTGGCCACCTCCCTCAACGCCAAGGGCTCAATTCCCGACGACCATCCTCTCTCGGTGGGCGTCTGCGGCACTTACTCCCGCTGGTGCGCCAATCGGGTCGTCTCCGAGGCGGACCTGGTGTTCTTCATCGGCAGCCACACCGGCAGCCAGGTAACCACCGAATGGCAGATACCCAGGGAGGGAACGCCCGTAATTCAGCTCGACATCGACCCCATTGAACTTGGGCGCAGCTATCCAATCCAAGTAGGGCTGCAGGGCGATGCCAGGGCCTCGCTCCGCAAGCTGATTGAGCATCTGGAACCCATCGGCAGCCGGGCCGAGTGGGTGGGAAGGGCGCAGGCGCTGGTCCAGGAATGGCGTGACGAAGTCGCTCCTTTAGCCAATTCCGATGCTTCTCCCATCCGGCCTGAACGCCTCTGCAAGGAAATTTCTGAATTCCTCCCCGACGACGGAGTCTTGCTCTCCGACACCGGCCACTCTGGAATCTGGACCGGCACCATGATTGACCTCTACAAGCCAACCCAGACCTTTCTCCGCTGTGCGGGGTCCCTCGGTTGGGCATTCCCCGCCGCCCTGGGCGCCAAGTGTGCCGTCCCAGACCGTCCCGTAGTCTGCTTCACCGGCGATGGCGGCTTCTGGTACCACCTGAGCGAGATGGAAACCGCCGTACGCTACGGCATCAACACTGTCACGGTTATCAACAACAACCACTCCCTCAACCAGGAAAAGCAGGGCAACGAACGGGCCTACGAAAGTGTGGGAGTAACCGGAAACATCGACGAACTATGGGTCTTCCCCGACACCGACTTTGCCAAGCTGGCAGAGGACATGGGCGGATTCGGAATTCGGGTAGAGCGGCCCGAGGACTTGCAGGACGCCATGACCGAGGCTGCCAACTCCGGCAAGCCGGCGGTGGTGGACGTTGTAACCGATATTGAAGGCATTGCTCCCAGGGCCTGGGTAGGTTAGCCCCCCTGTCCCCGCGAGCAACTCAAGCCAGGCGAAGGAAAATTCAGATGCCCGAATCCCTTATCACCAATGAAGTCCGTGCCCTGATCGGCTCCGAAACTCCGCCCGAGCGGAACCGTTTCCCCATTAGCGACGAAATGGCTTTCGACGTGGCCGACGCCATCGAAGACGGCAATCCCCTCTACCGGGACGCCGACTACGCCGCTCGCTCCAGGTTTGCCGGAATTCTGTGCCCGCCCCTGGCCACCTGGAAGGATATCGCCCCGCCCATCGGCTACTTTGGCGCCGGCCAGGAGTCTCACTTCCAGGTCCCCCTGCCCTTCAACAGCTACGGTCTCAACGGCGGCAGCGACTGGCAGTTCCTTCGTCCAGCCTATTCGGGTTCCTGGGTCACCCGCCAGTTCAAAGTCCTGGACATTTTCGAAAAGCAGGGCCGTTCCGGTTTGCTGGTCTTCGTCGTGCGCGAGGAGACCCAGACAAACCAGCTGGGTCAAGTGCTCAGTCTGGCCAAGCGGGTCAGCATTCACCGCAGCCTGCCGGACCAGTCCTCCACCGCTTCCTCTTCTTCCGGGGAGGAACATCAACTGGCCACCGTGCCCGTCGCCCCTCCTGAAGCCGACGTAATCCTGGCAAAGCCCGAACCGGTTGTGGCGGAACAGAGGTACTTTGAGGATGTTACAGTGGGTGACCGCCTCCCACCCGTGGTAAAGGGCCCCATGACCACCTCCCACCTGGTGCGCTGGGCGGCCGCAAACGGCAATTACGCCCGCATCCACTGGGACCTCCCCTTTGCCCAGATGGAACAGGGCCTCCCCAACGTGGTGGTCAACGGGTCCCTCAAGAACCAGTATCTGGGGCAACTGATGATCGACTTTGCCGGTGAAGAAGGCTGGTTCAAACGCTTCTTCGTCCAGCACCGGGGCATGGACTATCCGGGTGATGTGTTAACCGCTTCCGGTGTGGTTTCTGGCAAACAGGAAGCAGGTGAATTTGGAGTAATTGACTGCGTGGTGGAATTGACCAACAGCCGTGGCCAGCAGACGGCGGCCGGTGAAGCCTCCGTCATTCTCCCGCGACGGGGCCAGACTTTGCCCCTCATCTGGCCCGAGGAGTCCTGGTAACCGTGCAACTGCTCAACGGTGTCCGGGTGCTCGAATTAGGTGGCCATACCTCCGCCCCCTTTTGCGCCCGGCTGCTGGCCGACTACGGGGCCGACGTCATCAAGGTGGAACTTCCAGGCGTCGGAGACCCCGCCCGCCCCCCCGGTCGCCCGCCGGCGGCGGCCCCCGGGGGGGCCCGCGGTCAAGAAGGGGGCCCCCCGGGGCGCCGGCCCCCCCCCCCGCCGCAAGGGTCCCTTTGCCGGCGACGACCCCCATCCCGAAAAAAGTCTCCCCTTCCTCTACTTGAACACCAACAAGCGGGGTATTACCCTCGACATCGAAAGCCCGACGGGCAGGGGCATCCTGGACCGCGTGCTGGCCGAAACCGACGTCCTGGTGGAAAACTTTTCCCCCGCCGAGAGGGAACGCCTGTCCCTCGATATCGAGTCCCTGTCAACCTCCAATCCAGGCCTGGTTTCCGTTTCCATCACTCCCTTCGGCTTGACCGGCCCCCGCCGGGACTCTCCCGCCGAAGACATCGAAGTATTTGCCTGGAGCGGTCACCTGTACCACTCTGGAGACTCGGACCGGGAACCCCTGCATAATGCTCTGGAACAGGCTTGGTACGTGGCCGGCGTCAACGCCGCCACCGCCGCTACCACTGCCTTCTTCCACCGACTGTTCACCGGCAGGGGGCAGCAGGTTGAAGTATCGGCATCGGAATGCCTGGCCTCTCATATGGTCCAGGCTATCCCCTATTCTAACTACATGGGCGCCATTAAGGGCCGCCGTCCCATCCGAGGCTCGGGCTTTGAAGAGTTGATGCCGGCCAGGGATGGCTACGTTGTCCCGTCCGTGCAGGGTTCGCAACCGTGGTCCGTAGTGGCCGATTTGATTGGACTTGAAGAGCTCAAGTCCGACAAATTCTCCAGCGGTTCGGGCCGCATTGAGCACGGTGAGGAACTCAAGGAACTCGTCACCCAGGGCCTGGCCCGGTGGGAGCGGAAACCCTTGTTCGAAGCCTCCGGCCAGCGTCGCCTGGTATTCGGCATGGCCCAGGATTCAGGGGATCTATACGCCTGCCCGCATTTGCACGAAAGAGACTTCTTTGTCGAAGTGGACCACCCCGTGGCGGGAAGGGCCGAGTATGCTGGCATGGGGCCACGTCTTTCATCGGACGAATATGAGATAACTCAACCCGCGCCTGTCCTGGGTGAACATAACCGTGAGATTTACCTGGGCCGCCTCGGATTCAACGATCAGGACCTTGTATGCCTGAGGGCCGCCGGTGTCATTTGATTGCCAAAGATCGGAAGTCAACCTTGAGTCCTTGCCCATGGCAGAACCACCACTTTTAACTGTGCGCAGGAATGACTGACTTGCAGCGAGAATCCCCCCTTTCCGGCATACGCGTTGTGGACCTCAGCAGGGTGTTCGCCATGCCCTACGTGGGGGCATACCTGGCCGATATGGGCGCTGAAGTGATTAAGATCGACACCCACCACGCGGCATTCATCGACACCACCCGCACCCTGACCGGCCCTTATCCTGACAATGACCCCGGCAAGGAATTCTGGAACCGGGCCGGCACCTACCAAACCCTCAACCGGGGCAAGCGCAGCCTGACACTGGATTTGCGGTCTGAACCGGGAATGGCAATTCTCCTTGACCTCATTTCCATCAGTGACGTGGTTTTGGAGAATTTCACCCCCCGGGTTACGCGCCGCTTTGGCCTCGATTACCCCAGCCTGCAAACGGTGCGGCCGGACTTGGTTCTGGTATCCAACACCGGCTACGGGCATAGCGGCCCCTGGAGTGATTTTGGCGCCATGGCCTCAGCCCTTGAACCCACTCACGGCGCTGGCGCCTTCATGGGGTATCTTGAACCGGATGCGGAGGGGACTCTGGTCCCCAGCGAAACTCCCAACAAGATTGGCAACTCCTACACCGACTTCCTGGCCTGCTGGTCGGCGCAAATGGCGATTATGGCAGCCCTTTATCGTCGGGCGCTGACCGGACAGGGGACATGGATCGATCTGGCCATGTACCAGAATGGCGTCTCCTTCCTTGGCGAAGGTCTGCTGGACTATGCCTTCAACTGCCGAAGTACCCGCCGCCTTGGCAACCGTCACGAAAGCATGTCTCCCCAGGGCTGTTATCCCTGCCAGGGACAAGACCGCTGGGTTGTGCTGACTGTCCGCCACGACCAGGACTGGC
The DNA here is from genome assembly GCA_002238505.1 of SAR202 cluster bacterium bin22. GTDB lineage: Bacteria > Chloroflexota > Dehalococcoidia > Lucifugimonadales > UBA3495 > Bin22. The sequence continues at coordinate 715,557 of MPMM01000001.1, forward strand.
AGGCTTTCTGCAATGCCTTGGGCCAAACGGATCTGGCCGCTGATTCCCGTTTCGCTGACCCCATCAGTCGCCACCGGCACCAGGACCAGTTGGATAAAATCATCACTGCCTGGACTGGGTCGAAAACGCAGGAAGAGGTCGTGGCCATCCTGCAGTCCTATGGGATTCCGGCCGCTCCGGTCCTGGACGGAGAACAAATGCTTTCCGACCAGCAACTGCGCAGTCGTGGCCTTTTTGAAACCGTCGAACACCCGGAAAGCAGCGGTATTGGCCGCCGGGAATACCTTGGCCGAGGCTGGAAGCTGTCCGAAGCTGACGTTAGCATCCGGGGTCCGGCCCCTAACCTGGGAGAGGCAAATGACTATGTGCTTGAAGAAGTACTCGGCCTCTCCGACTCGCAGGTTAAACCACTCAAGGGTGATGGGGTCATCGGGGAAGAACTGGCTGGGGGCAGCGCGCCCGGCGTTGTGCCCCTGCAGCGCCAGGCTGAGCTGGGCTGGATCGCCGATTACCGCGAGAATTTCTTGCCCTGATCGGGTTCTGAACCGCGAAGAAAACCACGCATCAACCCCTTCCCCCACCAGCCACCTCAATTCGCACATCCCAGGTCATTCGCGCTCCGAACTGCTCGAACATTGCAAAAACCCAATCGGCAACAGTACCACGTCGCCCTGGGGCCCGCCGAAGGGCCTGAAATCCTTCCTTCCTGTCCGGTTGCGGTTCCGAAAGTTGCTTTGCGGGATGGTGATCGGGCCCTTAATCCTTGCGAAACGACAATTTCCTTATAGCACGATAGCCCCGCACTAGTAGATCCCTTCTGCATCATCCGCGTTTCGGATGTTATACTCGGGATTACAGGCGGTAATGGCAACAACCCGGCAGCAATTTTCACTGTATTCGGGTACGATGCTGTAACTGGCAACACGATAAGGACCTGTCGGAGGGCGAAGGATGGCAAGCAAGGAATTGGCGCTAATGGCCCACCTGCTTCGCAGGGCCGGATTCGGCGCTACCCGCGATGAGCTGGATACCTACGTGTCTCAGGGCTATGAGGCCACGGTCGAGCAGCTTTTGCACCCCGACGCTTCCCCAGTAATGGATGAAGACCTCCTCCGCCGTTACCACATCGATCAGAACAGCCTGATGCTCATCGAAAGCTCCCAGGCTTACTGGCTTTACCGCATAATCAACACCCACCGTCCGCTCGAAGAAAAGATGGCCCTCTTCTGGCACGGTCTCTTCGCCACCGCCTACGGCAAGCTGAACCACGCCAAGGCGGTGGTGAACCAGACCCACACGTTCCGCAGGAACGGCCTGGGCAAGTTCGCCGATATCCTGCTGGAGCTGTCCCGCGACCCGGCCATGATCTTCTGGCTGGACAACAAGGACAATCACAAGGACTCACCCAACGAGAACTACGGAAGGGAGCTCCTCGAACTGTTTTCGATGGGAATCGGCAACTATACCGAGGATGACGTCAAGGCCTGCGCCAGAGCTTTCACCGGCTGGACCATTGCCAACGCCGACTACATGAGCGTTCGCGCCTCCCGCGACTCCATCTGGCCCCACGGCCGCCTAGACTGGCAGTTCGTGTATCTCCCCGGGGACCATGATGACAGCGAGAAAACCTTCCTCGGCCACACCGGTCCCTTCAATGGCGAGGACGTCATAGACATAATCTGCCAGCAGCCAGCCACCGCCTGGTTTGTAGCCTCCAGGCTTTACGGTTTCTTTGTATCCGACACCCCCGATGAAGCGTCCATCCAGTTCCTAGCGGACACGTTCACCGAGACCAATGGTGATATTCGGGAGGTAATGCGCGCCCTCTTCCTTTCCGACTTCTTCAAGGGCGAGTCCGCCAGGTTGGCCAGGGTAAAGAGCCCGACCGAACTGGTGGCCGGAACGGCAAGACTTGCTGGCAGCTACCAGTTCCCGGAGTGGGGCATCGTAAACCTGGCCATGGATGTCAGCTTCATGGGCCAGGAGATCCTCAATCCCCCCACCGTTGAGGGTTGGCACACGGGCAGGGAATGGATTGATACTGGAAACCTGGTAGAACGGGTCAATTCCGCGGCCCTGGAGATGGGAGACCTGGCAAGGCCGGGTGTCCAGACAGTATTGCAGAGGGTCAGGGCCAGGGGAGGAACCCTCACTCCTGAGGAATGCGTTGACGCTTGCCTCGATGCCATAGGTCAGTTTGACGTTACCGAGGCTACCCGCGCCAGTCTGATTGGCCACGCCTCCCTTGGCGGGAATCTGGAGTTTGGCGAGCGAGGTTCTGCTGATTGCTCCGAGGAGCGGGTGGCGGAACTCTTGCAGTTGATTGTGGCTACTCGGGAATACCAGTTGGCCTAAGGACGAAGCTCGATGACTACCGCAACCGCTCTCCAGTACAGCCATACCCTTGGCTTCATGGCCAACCAGGGAAGGGGCTTCAATAATCCCGTTGACCTGGCTTTCGATTCCGATGGAATCATCTATGTCCTGAACCGGGCCGGCCCCGAAGTTGGTGTGAGAATCGCCTACAAGCGAATCACCCGTTGCACTGCGGATGAACAGTATCTGGGTGAATTTGGCAGTGGCGGAACCGGCGATGGTGGCCTGTGGTGGCCCAGTTCCCTGGCCCTTGACCGAAAAGATCGCCTCTACATTGCCGACGAGGCCCTGAACCGGGTCAGTATCTTCGACCGGGAAGGCAATTACCTGGACAAGTGGGGCGCGGCCGGTTCGGCCTCCGGCCAGTTCAATCGCCCCTCCTTCATCGTATTTGATCTGGACGACAACCTGCTGATAGCCGACAGCCTTAACCACCGGGTCCAGAAATACTCCACTGACGGGACATTCCTGAGCCAGTGGGGCAGCTACGGTACAGACCCCGGCCGGTTCAATATGCCCTGGGGGCTGGCCGTTGACGAAGCGGGCAACGTGTTCGTCTCCGACTGGCGCAATGATCGGGTACAAAAATTCGATCTGGGCGGCGCCTTCGTCTTGGCCTTCGGCGAAACAGGAAGCGGAGAAGGGCAGTTCAACCGCCCCTCTGGACTGGCTGTGGACGGCAACGGCAATATAATCGTCGCTGACTGGGGCAACGAAAGAGTCCAGGTTTTCGATGCAGAAGGAAGGTTCCTGGCCTCGTATCGCGGCGAGTCCCGGGATTCTCAGTGGGCGCAGGACTACTTTGCCGCCAACCCGGATGAGGCCGCAGGACGCTGGTCGGCCGACCTCGAACCCGAAATAGAAGCCAGGCCCGAGTATTCCCAGCACCGGGGCTACGAGTGGGAGCGCTCGGCCAACGTCGAGAAACTCTTCTGGGGTCCCACCTCGGTAAAGCTCGGCCCCGATGGCCAGGTATTCATCGTTGATAGCCTGCGCCACCGCATCCAGATATACCGCCCCGAGACTTAACTCCCTGCCGGGTGAACTTGGCATGCTCGCCATTCCTGGAAGAGGAAAGGGGTAGCCTTGTCGACTACCCCCTGGAATATCTCCATGGAAACGGCGCGACAGCGCCCTAGATGGGAAGCAGTTTCTCGTCCCGGTCCGGCGGCAATTCCGTGTCAAAGGAATTGATGCAGAAGGCCAGCATGGCGTAATTGCCCATCACGATCGTTAGTTCGATGATGCCCTGCTTCCCGAACTGCTCGTGAGCAGCCTGCCATGCCCCCCGGCTGACGTGGTGCGTCCGGTAAAACTCCTGGCCATAGTTCACTACAGCCTCTTCATCGGGATCCAGGTCAATCAGCTCTTCCCCTTCCCTCAGGGCGTCCACCAGCTCGTCGGGCACGCCGGCGGTGCGCGCTGAAGCGGCGTGGGCATTCCATATGTGCTGGCAGTCAAACTCCCTGGCAGTAACCAGCATGGCCAGCTCCAGTATCTTGTCCGGAAGACTGGACTCGCGGCGCAAGTAATTGTTCAGCGAAGTCAACCGTTGGGCCGCCTCCGGTACATGGATGTAAACCGAACCGGGTCCCCGGCTGGGAACTTCTCCTCCGCCCACCAGGGTGTCAAACAGGTCGCGCTGGTTCTCGGGAACATTGTCACGGGAAGCCAAAGGCAATCTGGGCATTATCTTTCCTCCGGTAAAGTTAGATGATCATAGAAAGGGTAGCTGCGCTCAAGGTCTCTAGCGTGCCTGCTGCTGTCGTGACTTGCCGGTCTTCTCCTCAAACAGCTTCCAGGTCAAATCGTTGAAGGGATAGTACTTCCCCGGGGAGCATCGCTCCACTTCCAGTTGAGCCTTGATCACTCCTTCAACCTCTTCTCTTTCGTGGGCAATGGCTATAACCTGGTCAACCGCAGCCTGGGGAACCACCACTGCGCCGTCGTCGTCTCCTACGATTGCGTCCCCCGGCCGCACCAGGACGCCTCCGCACTGGATTGCGTCGTTCACCTGCCAGGGCCAGAACTCCGCTGGCCCTTGCTTGGCGGTGGTTGAGGCCGAATAGACCGGGAAGCCATACTCAATCAGGGAGTTGCTGTCCCGCACCGCGCCGTCGGTGACCAGCCCGCCTACGTTCCGCTGGTGGAGCCGCAGAAACTTGATGTCTCCCCCGATGGAGCTGTAGGTCCAACCCATGGCGTCAATGACAATTACCTCGCCGGGGCCGCACAGTTCATAAGCCACGTACTCGGCCGACTGGTCTCCTTTGGGTTTGTCCTGGGCCAGGTCCGGCCGGTGGGGTACAAACCGCAGAGTTACTGCCCGTCCTGCCATGCTCTGGCCTCGTTGCAGGGGCTTGGCGCCCTCAATGTAGCTCATGGGCCACCCCATAACCCACAGGCCGTCTATCAGCGTCTGGGTCGGTATGGCGCGCAAGACCTCCAGTGTTTCATCCGAAATGGGTTCGCGGGTTGTCATCTAGCACCTCTGGATAAAGTGGGTCTGCTGGTGGTTTGGCCAGTCTGCGCCAATTATAGCAGGCAAAAAGTTGGGGACGACCAAAAAAGTCGTCCCCGCAAGTGGCAAACCGGAAAGAGCGGTTCTAGCCTTCGGGCCAGCCGTCGGCGGACTCGCCGGCGCCCAGGGCGGCCGTGATGGATGCCTTGGCATCTTCAGTTACCCATTCGCCCCAGATTTCCGGGAAGCTGTTCAACCACCAAAGCGCAGTGGAATTTACGTCGGCATCAGGATTCTCGGCCTGCCAGCGAGCAGCCGTCTTGTAAACCTCGATGTTGTAGTCCCACTTGCGCAGCATTTCTACCACGTCCGGTGCTCGTCCAGCCAGATCCGGGTTAATGGCGATCAGTACTTCCGCATCTTCATAGGCGCAGGCTTTGTTGGTAAGCCAGCATTCATCACTGTATGCAGGCTCTTCCAACCTTACCAGATCAAGAATCAACGAAGGATCGTTGGTTCCCCACTGGTACCCCAGCCAGGGCTCTCCCTTTTCGTAGGCCCCGTATAGATCAGCATTCAGCGCTGCTCCGTCGCCGGGATTGACGATTTCCACATGGTCATCCAATCCGTAGCCGGATACCTGTGCTGCGTTCACAACTTCGCAGGCCCAGCCAATGATGCAAGACACCAGTCGGGCCTTGTCTCCAGTCTCTGCTGACTTGAACAGGTCCTTGTACTGTGGGTCCCTCAAGTCATCAATATGGTCCAGTTCAGGATACTCTTCTTGAAGGTAGGCAGGGATTACGAAGGCAGACTGCCAGTCATTGCCCAGGCTCTTGCCAACCGAATAAACGGAACCATCCGCACGGGCCTCATTCCAGGCCTCGGTCTGGTTAGGCAGCCAGATTTCCATTGTTACGTGCGTGTCGCCACGGAGCAGGCCCTGGAACAGAGGAAGGGTGGAACCGAAAGTTGCGCTGGTCGGATAGCCATAACCCTTTTCAACAATGTATTGGGCAACTCGGTTTTGAAGCTGGGCGCTGGACCAGTTCAGGTCGCTGAAGGCAATTTCTTCTTTCGGGCCCTCAGGCGCCATGACCTCTACGATCTTTTCGACCTCGACAACTCTCTCGACTTCGACCTCGACCGGAACTTCCCTCTCGACGACCCTCTCTACTTCTACCTGGACCTCGACGGGAACTTCCCTCTCGACGACCGTTTCGACTTCGACCGGGACTTCCCTCTCGACTTCGACTACTCTCTCGACTTCGACCTCGACGGGAACTTCCTTCTCTACCTCAACGACCCTCTCTACCTCAACGATTTGGGGCTCGGCCTGGCAAGCAACCAAAGCGAATATGGCAAACATGGCCGCCATAAGGATCAATAACCTGTACTTGGTAAGCACCATCTAACCTCCTCAATTTTGGTCCAATATTGCGCGCATTCACCCGTAAGAAAATGCCCGCCAATCCTATCAGTGACTCCTTTCAGTGTCAAACTTTAGTAAAGAAACCGTGAAGCCCGACATTAGCCAATCCCCATAGACTCCTGTCTGCTCCGCGCTGCGGATTGGGTGAGACGGTCGATTACAATCGCAAGGAAAACGATGGCCAGTCCTGCTATGGCTCCATTTCCGGACTCGTTCTTTTGGAGTGCTCTGAGTACATTGTCTCCCAATCCACCTGCAGCCACCATGCTGGCAATCGTCACCATAGCCAAAGCCATCATAGTAGTCTGGTTAATGCCTGCCATAATCGTAGGGAGGGCCATCGGAATCTGTACCTTGGTTAGCACCTGCATAGGAGAAGCCCCAAAGGAACGAGCAGCTTCCACCGTCTCAGGGGAAACCTGGCGTATCCCCAGGTTGGTCAATCGGATTACTGGGGGAACCGCGTAAATGATGGTCGCAAAGATACCAGCGGGCTTCCCCAATCCAAAAAACAATATGCCAGGCAGCAGGTAAACAAAGCTGGGCATGGTTTGCATTCCGTCCAGAATGGGACGAAGCAAATTGTCCGCAATGCGGCTTCGCGCTCCCAGGACACCCAGTGGCAAACCAATGGCCATGGCCACCGCCACCGCAACAACCATCAGGGCAATGGTGTCGATGGTGTTCTCCCACAGATCCATGAATCCGATGAAGAGCATCGCCAGCGCCGTAAAGATGGCCAGGCTCCAGCGGCCCATCGTGAATGCCAGTAAAGTCAACGCCAAAACCAGAACCGGCCAGGGTACCCACTTCAACACATCCTCAATATAAATGAGAGCGTAGGTGATTGCCGTTGCTATTCCATCGAACAGCCATGCCCCAGATACTGTCATCCACTTGACGATGGAATCTATGGTGGAACCCGTTTGCTGCCTCAGGGTCCTTTCCAGAACGATGGTTGCGCCGCTGGCGGTTGGCACTTCGGACGTCGATACCGTCGTCGGATAAGTCATACCTGGACCCCACATGACCAGGCAAACCACGAGGGTCACACCGATTGCCCCCAGTGCCGCCAACAACCGGAAGTAACCAGGTAGGCTGTTGACACTGGCTAGAAACGAACCTGAGCCCGCTCCCCGGGCGCCAGCCTGAGTAAGAGATTGGTTATCAGGGTCTGCCGCTTCCGAGTTGTTCCTGGTTAATAAGGCCATGGTTTTCTCCTGCCGAATCGGCCATGTCTTACAGCTTAGTTGCGGGCCGGCCGTGCAAAGGGTAAATACTAAAGGGCAGGTTTACTGAGATTGCACCTCCCCTAGTTTTCGTTAGACTCCTTGTCTGCTGCTATCGCAGCGTTCTCTGCCGCATTGGCGGCATAATCGTTATCCACGGTGGTGGTCTCTGCCAGTGCTTCCGCCAGCGCACCCCGGTGCACTTCACCTACCAGCGCATTCTGCGAATCTACCACTGGAATAGGGTGGTCGCTGGACATGGCAATTGGTATCAATGAATCAAAGCTTGTGGAAGGCGAAACCGGAAGATATTCCCTTTCTACGTAGTCCCAGGCTTCGTCAAATCTCTTTACACCCGCCCGCAGAGCCCTTTCAGCGCTGGCAATTGTCAGCAGGCCTACATATTTTCCGCGACTGTCCACCACCCAACCTACGTCTCCGTCACTTTCCCCTATGGTGTGAAGGGCCGCCCGTGGACCCTGCCGGCCCATGACCGTGGCCTTGGGGGAGACCATCACCTTGGATGCTGTCAAAACGCTTTCCAGCCGGACGTCCTGGGTGAAGTCACCTACGTACTCGTCCTCCGGGCGCAGGACTATGTCCTCAGGGGAACCTATTTGCGCTACCGCGCCATCATGCATGATGGCGATGTGGTCTCCCAGCTTCAGCGCTTCATTTAGATCGTGTGTAATGAATACGATGGTCTTCTGAAGTTCGGTTTGCAGGTTTAGCAGTTCGTCCTGCATTTGGCGGCGAATCAAGGGATCCAGGCCACTGAAGGGCTCGTCCATCAACAGGATATCCGTGTTCACCACCAGGGCCCGGGCCAGGCCCACCCGCTGCTGCATACCGCCGGACAATTGCCGGGGGTAGGAATTTTCCCATCCGGCCAAGCCGACAATATCCAGGGTCTTTCGGGTTCGTTCGTACCGCTCTTCCTTGGTAACCCCTTGAACCTCGAGCCCCCAGGATGCGTTGTCCAGTACGTTGCGATGGGGCATCAGCCCATAGTGTTGGAACACCATCGCAATCTTCGCGCGGCGGAAATCAACAAGTTCCTTGTCGGTCATCTTGGTGATATCTTCACCGGCGATATTGATCTCGCCCGCGGTGGGGTCGATTAGCCGGAGCAAGCAACGAACGAGGGTGGACTTGCCGCTGCCCGACAGGCCCATTATTACGAAAGTCTCTCCCTTGCTTACCTCAAAATTCACGTCCCGAAGGCCGACCACGTTACCAAATTCGGACTGGAAAAATGTCTTGTCTTTATCGGCGAATTCCGGTTGCAGCACGCGTTCCGGATTCCTGCCAAACACTTTCCAGAGGGACCTGACAAAAATATACGGGGCGGAACTACTGCTGCCATTTCCGCCCGCCACCTGCCTGTCCAGGTCTGAATTAACCAGTGAACCGTCTTCTTGTTGCTGCATGATTAGCCCCTTTCGGTGTGCGTCAAAGGCAAAGATGATGGGGCGCCAAATACCACTGAGGCCGGAGAAATAAGAGAGTGTCGCAATGGGAGGGGAAACTGGCGGGATGCTTTAGTTGCAGGATTGGAGTCTGCTACCCATTCGGGATTCGGAGGAGTTTTACATAAAGTAGGGGAACATAAACTTTTGAAACTGTACGCGTCTTCGTGATGCGCGAAATTGTGCAGTTTTTCGGTTTGCGAACGGGAAAAATAGGCTGACATTGTCGATGTGTCCCTTCGCTTTCGCTGAGGATACCCTACGTTTCATCCCCTGTTTTGTCAACCCTGTGAGTTGTCGCTGCGGCGCCCTGTTGGCTTGGCCTGCAAGGCTGTTCATTGGCATTACCCTGGCTGCCCAATTCTTGGCACAGCAATTGCCACATTGCACCCCCGCAACGGGCTCAATCTGCTTTGAGGTTTGCCAGCGTATTTCAATGGTGTAAGATAGAACTTCTTAGCATTGGTCAAGAGAATTGGCCCGGCTGAAGTCCGGCAATAAGAGGGAGGAAAAATGCCGAAGATAGCTATAGTCGGCACCGGTCTGATTGGCACGTCGCTGGCCCTTGCCTTGCGCAATTCCTCCCTGCTGGACCTGCAGCTGGTCGGAACCGATTCCAGCGGTGGCGCCCGATCTGGTGCACAAAAATCAGGGGCCTTTGACCACATGGAAAACCGCCTCTTGAACGCAGTCGAAGGCGCGGATATCGTGGTCCTGGCCACCCCCATAATTGCCATGAAGGAACTGCTGGAGGTGTTGGCATCCAATCTCCCAGAAGGGTGCGTTGTAACGGACGTGGGCAGTTCCAAGCAGACAGTGCTGGAATGGGCCGACCAGTATCTGCCCGAGAACGTTCACTTTGTCGGCGGGCATCCCATGGCTGGCAGGGAAACCGCGGGCCCGGAGAACGCCGACCCCAACTTGTTCCGGGGTTCCACGTATTGCGTTATTCCCAGCGCCAAAGCCTCTGAGAGGGCGGCGGCCGAAATAACAACCATGGTAGAAGCCATCGAAGCTACCCCCTATTACATTAGCGCCGGTGAGCACGATAGTTTTGTGGCGGCTGTAAGCCACCTTCCCTTCCTGCTTTCGGTGGCGCTGGTGGGCTGCACTTCGGAAAGCCCCAACTGGGACGACATCGCTCGCGTGGCTTCCAGCGGTTACCACGACCTGACTCGCCTGGCTTCCGGTGACACTGTCATGCACCGGGATATTTGCGTTACCAACCCTGAGCCAATCGTGGCATGGATAGACTCCTTCATCAGGGAGCTGTACAAGGTCCGGCAACTTCTTGGGGATTCCGAGAATCTCGACCAGTCGGCGATTCTTGACCTGTTCGTTAAAGCCAGGGACGAGAGAAATAGATGGCTTGCCGGCGAGTTTGGGCCCCAGGCCCGGCAGTATAACCCGCACACCGAACTGCCCACCTTTGCCCAGAGCATGGGGGATATGTTCGTAGGACGAAGATTGCAAGACGTTCAGCGCAGGTTGTTTCGCGGCGGTCGGGATGAAGACCGCAGGCGCTGAAGGTTAGGGATGAGCCAGGAATTGGTGTGCCCTAGCCACGAAGATGCAAAGGTTGCTTCCCCTGAGCCACCGCTGCTGATTGTTCTCAGCGGGCCCTCGGGAGTTGGCAAGGACTCAGTAATCGAGGAACTGAAAAAAACGGAAGCAAACCGGCACTTCGTAGTAACCGCCACTACCAGGTCTCCTCGACCCGGTGAGACCAACGGTGTTGATTACATCTTTCTGGATGAGTCCACCTTTCTTGAAATGAGGCAGAACCATCAGTTGCTGGAGTCTGCCCAGTATTCCGGCAGGTGGTATGGTGTACCCCGAAGCCAGGTCAGCGAGGCTCTTGAAGCGGGAAAGGATGTCTTCCTCAAGATAGAAGTGCAGGGAGCTGAAACCGTCCGGGGTTTGGCCCCGGAAGCCGTGCTAGTTTTTCTGGCGCCAGGCTCTTTTGAGGAACTGGCCCAAAGACTGGCCCAGCGCCGGACCGAAGATTCTTCGGAGTTGCAACGGCGCCTGGACATAGCGCGCAGGGAAATGGAACAGGTCTCCCGTTACGACTATTGCGTGGTAAATCGGGATGGATGTCTCGAACAGGCCGTATCTGACATTGAAGCCATAATCATCGCAGAAAAGTGCCGGGTTGAACCACGAAAGGTGCGCCTGGAATAACCGGGTTTATAGACCGCCACGAATCTAGTAGCTCACCAGAGGAACCAAAGATAGTGAATTCCGATAAACCAGTCGCGACTGCTGTCCGCCCCAAGCTGCCTCCCTGGCTGAAGGTATCCATGCCGGGGAGTCCCCGTTACCTGGAACTAAAGCAGTTGATGCGTGGGCACCAGCTCAACACAGTGTGCGAAGAAGCTCACTGCCCCAACATTGGCGAGTGCTGGGGTAGGGGCACTGCGACCTTCATGATCCTCGGAGAAATCTGCACTCGCCGCTGCCACTACTGTGCCGTCACCACCGGACGTCCCCAGGGGCTTGACTTGCAGGAACCCGGCCGCCTCGCGGAGACAGTCAAGAAAATGGGGCTGCGGTATTGCGTTATTACTTCGGTCAACCGGGACGACCTGGCAGACGGCGGCGCGTTCATATTCGCGGCCTGCATCAACCGTATCCGGCAAGACTCACCCGACTGCAAGATAGAGGTCTTGATACCCGATTTTGCAGGTTCCCGGGATGCTTTGGCGAGGGTTATGGATGCTCGACCCGATGTATTGAACCACAATATTGAATCCACCAAGCGCGTTTTCCCCAGGGTCAGGCCCAAGGGCGACTACCGTCGTTCGCTCGATCTGCTGGCTGAAGCCAAGGACCTGGATTCATCCGCGGTAACCAAGTCCGGAATTATAGTCGGCATGGGAGAAACTGTAGCTGAAGTGGTCGAGACCATGCAGGACTTAAGAGAGGTTGAGTGCGACCTCTTGACCATTGGTCAATACCTTCGTCCTTCTGCCAAACACATTGCAATAGACCGTTTCTATCACCCCACCGAGTTTGCTGACCTGGCCCGAATTGGGGAAGAAATGGGCTTCAGGCACGTAGCTTCGGGCCCTCTAGTGCGTAGCTCCTATCATGCTGATGTCCAGCACGATGCCGCCGTGCTCAACGTGCAAAGCCCCAGTTGAACAGGCAGGCCAGGGTGCGCTTCTCACCCCGCCATCGCTGACTCCCCTTCAGGACCCTGGTTCCTGTGCAATCCCGACTAACTCATTGCGTCCCGACATAAAGCCATGTCATTTAGCGCCAACCTGCTGCTGGTGAATGCCCGGGTCTTTACCATGGACCCCGGCAAGCCCCATGCCGAGGCGGTCGCCGTCAGTGGCGATCGTATAGTCAACGTTGGCAGCAATGAGGACATACTCGCCCTTCGTTCGCCTGAGTCAGAGGTCATCGACTGCCGCGCCCTGCCCCTGCTGCCCGGCATTAACGACGCTCATTGCCATGTTTTGACAACTGCATCCACCTTTTCGAGCGTAGATTGCGGCCCACCTGTGATTACTTCCATCGGCCAACTTCTCTCTGCCATTTCTGATCGTGCGGCTGGCACGCCGCCAGGACAATGGGTCAGGGGCTTTGGCCTTGACCCGGATTCGTTGGAAGAGAGTCGCTTCCCCACCCGCTGGGAGTTGGACTCCATGGCTCCCAGCCACCCTGTCCGCATTAACCACTCCAGTGGCCATGCATGCGTGCTCAACAGCCTGGCCCTCGGCCTGGCCGGTATCGACGGGACGACGCCGGATCCGGTAGAAGGGGTGATTGAACGTGAAGCCCATACCGGTGAGCCTACAGGAACGCTCTTTGAGGCCGCCTTATTCCTGAGGGAAAGGCTCGGCCCAACCCGAGACCAGCAAGAGCTGGCCAGCAGCGTCTCCCGCCTGAGCGACATGCTGCTGGCCTGCGGGATCACATCCGTACAGGATGCCGGTCCGGAAAACGCTATCCAGCAGTGGCAGACGTTTAAGACCCTGGTGGATGAGGGGGCATTCCGGCCCAGGGTCACCATGATGGCTGGCGCCCGTAACCTGGGCCAGTTTGATGAATCAGGCATGATATGGGGTACGGGCAGCGAAAAACTGAAATTGGGCCATGCCAAGATAATGTGCACGCTCACTACGGGGAGCTTGCTGCCTGCTTCCGAAGACCTGAACCAACTTGCGACGCTTGCCAAAGATATGGGCTTTCCCATCGCCATCCATGCAATTGAGCAGGAAGTGATTGAGGCTGTCCTGGCTTTACCCGAACTGTTTGAGACTCCCTCCCGCAAGCTTCCCACTCCTGGTGAGAGACCTGTTGCTCAACGAGTTCCCCGAAACCGGATAGAACATTGCGCAGAATGTCCGCCGACCCTCCTCGAGAAAGTCGCTCAATCAGGCGCCACAGTAGTTACCCAGCCGGGCTTCATTTACTGGCGGGGAGAAAACTACCTTCGACGTGTGGACCCAGCACTGATTCCCCATTTGTATGACACCGGGTCCTTCCTGGACCGGCGCGTGCCCGTTGCTTTTGGTTCAGACTCGCCGGTGATAGATCCTTCGCCGTGGCCTGCCATTTATTGCGCGATAACCTCCTTGACTCAGCAAGGCAACCGGATTCCTCGCGCCAATTTCACCGGTGCACTCGCAGGAAACCAGAGGGCAGGCATCACCTTTCGGCAAGCCATTGAAGCCTATACCAGGGGAGCCGCCAGGGCTGAGGGTGCGGAAGCCAGTAAAGGGGCGATTCGCCAAGGGATGCTGGCCGATCTTACGGTGTTGGGCGCAGGCATAGAGGGGGAGTCACTTCACCAACTACCGCAAGCGAAGTCGGTATTGACGATTGTTGGAGGAGAGGTTCTGTGGCGCCAGGGTGCTATTTAGGAGTTCCCGTGCTTCCGTCCGGAGCAAGCATGAGGGCCACATAGCGGTGGAGTCAGGCAGGGGGTTTGGCCCGCGCGGTCAAAGTTGATAAGTGAATCGCCCCCTATTACGAAGAAACGATCTGGCGCTCCTCTACCGACTGCGTTCCCTGACGTAGGCTGCCATCGATTCCAGTGAGTCGCGGCTTTCCACCTTCGGCAAACCCACCAGGGCCAGGATGGCCTGATCGCAGTACTCTCTGATCACCGCAAAACAGTCAGGAATAATGGAAGAATTGCGGATCATATCCAGCGCCTGTTCCAGTTTGCAGTCGTCCTCGGGTTCCTCGAAGAGAAGCGGAATTGGGTTGCTCCCAGGGAATTGTTCCATCAGCATAATGGTCGGCAGTGTCAGGACGCCCTGCTTCAGATCGTTGCCCACCGGCTTACCCAGTTCGGATTCGTCCCCCAGGATATCCAGAAGGTCGTCCACCACCTGGAAGGCCATTCCAATGTTGTACCCGTAACTGCTCAATGCCTGGACTTGCTCCTCGCCCGCGGCGCTCAATACTGCTCCGGTTTCCGACGCAGTACGGAACAGGGATGCCGTCTTTCGGTATATCCGGTCGTAGTAGCGCTCCAGTTCCTGCTGGGGATTGAAGGTATTGAAATACTCAATCAACTCGCCGCTGGCCAGTTCCACAATGGTCTCGGCGAAACGCCGGACAACGCGGAGGTTGCCGGTATCGCACACCAGGGTTGCCGAAGTCGCGAACAGGTAGTCCCCAAGCAGTACCGCCACTTCCTTGCCCCAGCGGCCGCTCACCGAAGCCTGACCGCGGCGGGTATCTGCGTCGTCCACCGTGTCGTCGTGGATCAATGTGGCCAGGTGGAGCAGTTCCACTCCCGTCGCCATCTTTATCGGATTGTCCGTGTCCGTGGGGAAAATGCTGGCGGACAGGAGGGTGAGAGCCGGCCGGACCCGCTTGCCGCCGTGGGACAGGGCGTGCTCCAGCAGGGGTTCCAGTTCTGGAATTGAGGTATTGGCCAGATCGTGGAGCCGGTCTTCAACGAGGGAAAGCTCTGCCAGGATGGGGGAGTAGATGCTGATTGCCCGGGTGTCCAGTCCCTGTACCAAAACAGCCCCTAGTCCTCAGCCACGCCGAGCCGCCCGGTTTCCTGCTCAACAACTTCTGGGTCCAGTTTCACATAGAGGGGCGACGGCTGGCGCAGGGTTGCTCCGCCCTGGATTGCGGCCACCAGGCTCTCGTAGTCCCAAAGTTCCTGTTCCACTTGCCCGTCAAAACCCAGGTATTCGTGAACCTTTTGCGAGCTGAATGGCAGGAAAGGTGCCAGGACAACCTTGAGGCAGTTCAATATTTTCAGCGAAACGTTAAGTGTATTTGCAGCTTCGGCCCGGTCTTCCCGGATAGCGCGCCAGGGAGCCTTGGCGTCGAGGTACCGGTTGGCCTCTTGTGCCAGCCCAAAGGCCTGCCCGAGAGCCAGTTTGAAACGTGTATCGCCAAGGCTGTTGCCCACTTCATCCAGTGTGGCGCGAGCCGCCTCCAGCGCCTGCCGGTCAACCTCGTCTGCTTCGCCAGCCTGGGGGACCAAACCCTCGAAATTCCGGTAGGTGAAGGAAAGTACGCGATTAACCAGGTTGCCGTAGGTAGCCACCAGTTCCTCGTTGTTTCGCCGGACGAACTCTGACCAGGAAAAGTCAGCATCCCCGGTTTCCGGCATATTGATGGAAAGCAGATACCGCAGCGGGTCTGGTTCATAACGGTCCAGATAGTCGGGAACCCAGACCGCCCAGTTCTGGCTGGTGGAAAACTTGCGACTCTCCAGGCTGAGAAACTCGTTGGCTGGAACGTCGTAGGGCAGGTTCAATCCATTGCCGTAACCCATCAGCATGGCTGGCCAGATGATGCTGTGGAAGGGAATGTTGTCCTTGCCGATAAAATAATAGCTGCGGGTGTCGGGATCCTTCCAGAATTCCTCCCACTTGTCAGCTTCTCCGGAGTTTGCTGCCCACTCCACGGCGGCAGACAGGTAGCCAATTACGGCCTCGAACCAAACGTAAATGCGCTTCCCATCGTAACCTTCCAGAGGGATGGGCACCCCCCAGGTCAGGTCGCGGGTAATGGCCCGGTCCCTGAGACCGCTTTCCAGGAAGCTGATGGTCTGGTTGGATACGTTGGACCGCCAGTGAGGCTGTTCCCGGATCCACTCCAGGAGCTGGTCCTGGAACGCCGAAAGCTTCAGGAAGAAATGCTCCGACTCCCGAAATTCTGGCGATCCCCCGCAAAGAATGCAGAAGGCCTGCAACAATTCCTGGGGATCGAGGGTGTGCCCGCACTGGTCACACTGATCTCCCCTTGCTCTTTCGTAGCTGCAATGTGGACAGACGCCCTCGACGTAACGGTCTGGCAGGAATCGCTGGCAGCCGGGACAATGGGCCAGCAGCATATTGTCAGTGTAAATGTAGCCCTGGTCCCGCAGCTGGTGAAAGATGTCGTGAACCACCCGCTGGTGGTTTTCGGTGTTGGTATGGGTGAACAAGTCAAAGGAGATCCCCAGCTGTTGCCAGGTCTCCAGGAATTCGGCGTGATAGCGTTCCACCACTTCAGCCGGAGTGATGCCCTCCTGGTCGGCGCGTATGGTTATCGGTGTGCCGTGAGTGTCGCTGCCCGACACCATCAGCACCTCATTACCGCGCATACGATGGTAGCGGGCAAAAATGTCCGCTCCCAGGTAGCATCCCGCCAGGTGGCCCAGGTGCAGCGGCCCGTTGGCATAGGGCCAAGCAACGCCTATGAATATTCGTTCGCTCAATTGAATTCCATTGGGATAACTCTATTCAGGTCAGCAAGGGTTAAATCTCCAGACCGACCCGCTGTCAACTCTAAAACAGAATAGCACAATTCCCTTCTACCAGTAAGAAGATATTGCCCCTGCAAATCCGGGAAATTACGTCGCCGTGATGAGGTAACCTTGTGAATTCCGGACACTAAACTAACCGCTGGCGAAGTCCTGATGTGTCTTGACAACAGGACTGGAAACTATGGATAGAATTCGTTAAGCTTTTTTCGACTTCCTGTACATAGTGACATAATGTACTGAGGAATACATTAGTCTAGGAAATCCGAAAAAGTGTCCCATTTCACTTATTGACAGGGATTCGTCCTACTGCTAACATTTCATCCGGCGATCTATACCGCTATGAAAGGGAGTACTAAGAGTACCCTGTCCTCAGAGAGCCGGCGGCAGGTGAAAGTCCGGCGACAGAAGGGCTCCCAACTCGCCCTGGAGCGACCCGCCTGAACCACAGTAAGGCGCGGCGGCTAACCCCGTTAAAGGTTATTAAAAGCTGTTCCGGTTACTTATCCTGGCTGAAGGTCAGGCAACCGGAAAAGAAGGGTGGTACCGCGGGTTTTGCGATTGCAGCCCGTCCCTTCGGGGACGGGCCTTTTTTTATTTATGGCGCTTGAGGCAAGAATGGAATATACCGGCGCGGAAATCGTTTGTGAAAGCCTCCTCCAGGAGGGGGTGGAAGTTATCTTCGGGCTGCCCGGCGGGGCGGTCCTTCCCTTTTATGGGGCCCTGAGCGGCTATCCTCAGCTTCGCCACGTTTTGGTCCGGCACGAGCAGGCCGCGGCCATGGCCGCCGATGGCTACGCTCGCGTCACGGGCAAGGTGGGGGTCTGCACCGCCACTTCCGGCCCCGGCGCCACCAATCTGGTTACCGGAATCGCCGGCGCGATGATGGACTCCATACCCATGGTGGCCATCACCGGCCAGGTGCCCAAGCCCGCCATCGGGCGTGACGCCTTCCAAGAGACTGACATTACCGGCATCACTCTCCCCATAACCAAGCACAATATGCTGGTTATGGAGGTTGATGATATCGCTCCTGCCATCAAAGAAGCCTTTTACATCGCCCAGTCCGGCCGTCCCGGTCCGGTTCTCCTGGACATTCCCAAGGACGTGCTGGCCGGAGAGAAGCGCCCCTTCGTCTGGCCCGAGACCCTCAACCTCCAGGGCTATTATCCCCCTGGCGAGGCCGACGAAATCCAGTTGAACCAGGCTGTCGAGTTGATTAACCAGGCCGAGCGGCCGATCATCCTGGCCGGTCACGGCGTCCTGATTTCTCACGCTTACTCGGAACTTCGCGAATTGGCAGAAAAGGCGCAGATACCGGTAATTACCACTCTGCTGGGCATAAGTTCCTTCCCTACCGATCACTTCCTGCACACCGGAATGCCCGGCATGCATGGAATGGCCTACGCCAGCCTCGCCATCGACAAGGCAGACCTGCTGGTTTCCCTGGGCATGCGCTTTGATGACCGGGTTACCGGCCGGATCTCCGACTTCGCCCCCAATGCCCGCGTGGTGCACGTGGATGTGGACCCGTCTGAATTTCACAAGAACGTGAAAGCCACGGTGCCGGTGCTTGGCGACATCAGGAAGGTACTGAACCAGATGTTGCCCCTGGTAAACCGAAGGACTCATGTCGATTGGCTCCAATATATCGACACCCTGCGGGCGGAGCATCCATCTCTCTATATCCGTCAAACTGACGAACTGCTGCCCCAGTTCGTTATGAAGCAGCTTTCCGACGTAACCGAGGGCAACGCGATAATCGTTACCGGGGTAGGTCAGCACCAGATGTGGGCAGCCCAGCACTATGCCTACAAGAACCCCAACTCCCTGATTACCTCCGGTGGTCTTGGGGCCATGGGATTCGAGGTCCCCGCGGCACTGGGCGCCAAGGTTGGAAGTCCCGATAAGGTTGTCTGGTCCATTGCCGGTGACGGCGGGTTCCAGATGACTATGTGCGACCTGGCTACGGCGGTAGAAAACAATATCGACGTAAAGTTCGCTATTCTGAACAACGGTGTCCTGGGTATGGTTCACCAGTGGCAGGAGTTCTTCTACGACAAGGACTTCTTCGCCACCGTGTATTCCGGGAACCCGGACTTCGTGAAGCTGGCTGAAGCCTACGGCATCCCCGGTATCCGCGTTACTGACAAAACCCAGGTGGAAGCCGCCATCAGGCAGGCTATGGACACGCCGGGCCCAGTGGTCGTGGACTTTATCGTCAAGCGGGACGAGCAGGTCTATCCCATGATTCCCGCCGGTGAATCGGTCAACGAAATGATGGAAGAACCTGTCCCTGAGAGGATTTTCTAAATGAATGGCAACGGTCGGCACCACACCATTATTGCATTGGTTCACGACAGGCCGGGTGTCCTCACTCGGGTGGCCGGTTTGTTTCGGCGGCGTGGGTTTAATATTTCCAGCCTGGCGGTAGGCAACAGCGAACAGGAGGGCCTCTCCCGCATGACATTTGTGGTGGACGGTGACCAGTACACCGTCGACCAGGCTACCAGGCAACTTGACAAGCTGATCGAAGTAGTCAAGGTGGCCAATATTTCGGATGAAGAGATCGTCTCCCGGGAACTGGCCCTGATCAAGGTAAAGGTTACGCCGGAAACGCGGGGCGAAATCCTGGAAATGGTGCATCCCTTCCGGGCTGAGATTGTCGACGTAGGCGCCAGGTCGATGGTCATTGAAGTCACCGGCAGCGGCGACAAGATTCAGGCCCTCTACAGTCTGCTGGAACCCTTCGGTGTCCTGGAACTCATGCGCACCGGCCGGGTGGCCATGGTCCGCGGCCTTTCTGAAGGTCGGGTAAGTGACGAACTGGTGCTTGACTACCACGGCGATCACCTGAAGGTGAACGAGGCCTACGAAGTGGGGTCCTATTAAGGTTTAAGGTTGTAATCGAAGTGTCTCCGGACAGCGCCGGCGACAACAAACAACAAGGAAGGAACAAATAGAAAATGGTAAACGTTTACTACGATCAGGATGCAGACTTGGGGGTCTTGGAAGGCAAGATCGTCGGTATCATTGGCTATGGCAGCCAGGGCCATGCCCATGCCCTCAATCTCCGGGACAATGGGCAGAAGGTGATGGTAGGACTGTACTCCGGTAGCCGCAGCCGGGAAACGGCGGCCGCCGAGGGTCTGGCCGTGGCCGATGTGGCCGAAGTTGCGGCAGCCTCGGATGTGGTTATGGTCTTGATTCCTGACCACGTCCAGGGAGATACCTACAGGAACGAGATTGCACCCCACATGTCGCCCGGGAAGGCCCTGATGGTTGCCCACGGCTTCAGCATCCACTACCGGGAAATTGTTCCCCCCGATAACGTGGACGTAATGATGGTCGCTCCCAAGGCTCCCGGCCACCGCATGAGAGAACTCTTCACCGAGGGCGTTGGAGTCCCTGGTCTGCTGGCTGTCCACCAGGACGCAACCGGCAACGCCAAGCAGGTTGGCCTCGCATACGCCAAGGGCGTTGGTTGTACCGGCGCCGGGGTTCTTGAAACTACCATCAAGGACGAGACCGAGAGCGACCTGTTCGGTGAGCAAAGCATTCTCTGCGGCGGCGTAACGGCCTTGGTCAATGCCGCCTTCGAAACCCTGGTGGAAGCAGGCTACCCCCAGGAAATCGCCTACTTCGAGTGCCTGCACGAGTTAAAGATGATTGTGGACCTGATGTACCAGGGCGGCCACAACTACATGCACTTCTCAGTCAGCGACACCGCCGAATACGGCTCACTGAGCCGCCGGGAACGGATCATTGACGAGCACGTCCGCGAGAATATGCGGGCGGTGCTGCGGGAAATCCAGGACGGGACTTTTGCCCGCGAATGGATCACCGAAAACCACGAAGGGCGCCCCCGGTTCGGCCCCATGCGCGAAGCAGCGCAGACTGCGCCCATCGAAAACATCGGCAAGGAACTCAGGGCCATGATGCCCTGGATGGACCCCAAATAGGTTGGACGCAGGCAGCGTCAATTGATTTCGGTTCCCAAGCGGCAGGGGGTCCGGACTGATAAGGCCACGCGGCATTCCGAGGATTCCCCGGCAGGAGGTACGAATATGAATGCGGAGGTAACTTGCACAGCAGTTCACCATCGCACGCTGGTCTTGGCTGGGCTGGCTGCGGTGGACTGCGGGGCCCTGGCCTCCCTTTCCATCTCAGGATGAGTTTCCCCTACGGCAAATTTACTGAAAACGAGGAAGGGTTAGGTTATGGCTAACGAAGTTGTAAGGTTCCTGGACACCACCCTCCGGGATGGAGAACAGTCCGCTGGCATCGGTATGACGGTGGACGAGAAGATCGAGATTGCCCGGCAGCTGGGCAGGCTCAACGTTGATGTTATTGAGGCTGGCTTTGCCGCCAGTTCCCCTGGCGATTTCCAGGCGGTCAGCACCATCGCCAAAGAAGTTAAGGGACCGGTAATCTGTTCCCTGGCACGCGCGCACCCCAACGATGTGGATCAGGCTTGGGGAGCAGTTCAGCACGCCGAGTCGCCCCGCATTCACGTATTTCTGTCCTCTTCGGACATCCACGTCATGCACCAGCTCCGCAAGAACCGGGAAGAGGTCGTTGACATGGCCGTCTCCATGGTGGAGCGGGCCAAGGGTTACTGCGACGACGTGGAATTTTCTCCCATGGACGCGACCCGCACCACTCCCGAATATCTCTTTGAGATGCTGGAGGCGGTAATCCGGGCCGGCGCCACCACCGTCAACATCGCCGACACCGTGGGTTACGCTATTCCCTCAGACTTTGCCCGGCTGCTGAAGGAAATCCAGGAGAAAGTCACTGGAATGGACAAGGTCACCCTCAGCGTCCACTGCCACAACGACCTGGGTCTGGCGGTTTCCAACAGCCTGGCCGCCGTCGAAGCTGGCGCCCGCCAGGTGGAAGGTTGCATCAACGGCATCGGCGAACGGGCCGGCAACGCCTCCCTGGAAGAGATCATCATGGGGCTGGACACCCGCAAGGACCTGTTTGGCGTTGACATAAATGTTGATACTACTCAGCTCTACCCCACCAGCCGCATGGTCAGCCGCATCACCGGCATGTCCGTCCAGGCCAACAAGGCCGTAGTTGGCGAAAACGCTTTCCGCCATGCTTCGGGTATCCACCAGGACGGTGTCCTGAAGGATCGTTCCACCTACGAAGTGATGCAGCCCGAGCGGGTAGGCGTACCCGGCAACAGCCTGGTATTGGGCAAGCTCAGCGGCCGCGCCGGCCTGCAGTCCCGGCTGGAGGCCCTGGGATACAGCCTCAGCCGTGATGAGGTCTCCAACGTCTTCGAGTCCTTCAAGGAACTGGCCGACAAGAAGCGTGAGGTTACCGACCGCGATCTGGAAATCCTGATGGACGAAGAGAAGCGGAATACCGCCGAGGCCATCAGCTACAACCTGGAGCACATCCAGTTTTCCAGCGGCGACCATGACATTCCCACCGCCACAGTGCGGCTGTCCGACCCCCAGGGCAATATGAGCTCGGACGCCTCCACCGGCAACGGTCCGGTGGACGCTGCCTGCAAGGCCATCGACCGGGTAATCGGTTGCACCTCCAAGCTGGTGGACTTCAACGTCCAGTCGGTCAGCGAGGGCCTGGACGCCATCGGTACCGTCACTGTTCGCATCGAGAACAATGGCCGGACCTTCTTTGGCCGGGGCGCTTCCACCGACATCATCGTCGCCAGCGCCAAGGCCTACCTCAGCGCGGTCAACCGCATGCTGGCCGCCGACGAGGAAGCCGCCCTCCCCGCCGTCGGCACCACGCCCGACTAGGTCAGGACGTCAAACCAGGGACAAGCAAAAGGGCGGGTGTTTCGGCACCCGCCCCTTCTCTTGTCAAATTTTCGGGAACTTGAACCCTCAAATAGCCAAACTCAGACCAGCTTCATCTGAAACCCGCCGTTGTCCTTAGACCCTTTTTTGCCGTCCAGATGCACCGCCGGGTAGCCCAGCGTACGCAGGTGGGCGGCCAGGTCGGGGAAACCGTTCACGGTATAGACCTGCTTCGGGCTCACCTTCTTCACATACTCCACCAAGTCGTTAAAATCGGCGTGGTCACTGTAAGCCAGGCTGGCATCGCCCCTTCTTCCCCATCGGCGTCCGCCTCGACCCGATGCCCAACCTGTCAATTCCATGTATCGCTTGCCAAACGCCAGATTCATCTCCCGCGACTTCTTATGCCCGGGCGGACACACCAGTACCTGGCCCTCTGACCAATGGCCGTTCAGGCAGGAAAACTCTCCGGGAAAAGTTACCCCCGCCTCCTGGTAGGTCTCCGCCACCTGGAAAATGCTGTCTTCCACCACCAGTTCAAAACCCTGGGACAATAGGTGATGCATTATTTCCTGGGCCTTTCCCAGCCGCCACCCCTGGACCACCGGCCTCTCTCCCCTGGACAGCCACATACGCAGTGTCTGGCATGCGTTTTCCAGCACCGTCTTCTCCGCTGGAAAGACATACTCCGGCTTGCCGTAAGTGGACTCTATGACCAGCGTATCGCACTCCACCGGAAGCAGTGGTTCATTGATTGGACTGGGTCGGGACTTGAAGTCGCCCGTGTAAAGCAGTCGCTCTCCTGTGCTCTTGCTGGTTATCAATGCCTGTGCGGAACCCAGGCAATGGCCGGCAGGATACAGGGTCAAGGCATACTCTCCCCGGTCCAGGGAGTCTCCATACTCCAGGGTGATGGGGTTGGAACGTTTGAGGTAGTCTGAGAGCAGCAATCGCGTATTCGGCGTCAGCACCGGTTCCGCGTGTCTGGCAGTATGGTCGGAGTGGGCGTGGGAGATAAGCCCAAATTCCCTCTTGCGCAGGGAGTCAAGCCATAGGTCCAGCTCGGGCAGATATACTCCCCGTTCAAAGGTCACTTCCATTCCAGTAATTTACCACAGGGAAGTGTGCCGGCGCATAAATTCAGCTTGCCGGGCACGGCCCGGTTTAGCCCGTGCCGGTTTTGGCCTGAGGGTCGTGCAGGTCGATGTAACTGCCCAATCCTGCGTGTACAACCAGACCTTGCCCTCAACACTCCCAGATCTGTACTCCCGCAGCCTGCTGTCACCCATCCCTGCTGTTCTTGCCACGTTTGACACCCTTTGGCCCAATGCCTAGACTAGGGCCAATTTACTCCCCCGAATCTGACCACCCTTGAGATTACTCACGACCGTTGAAGGAGGCTTCCAATGACGACCACCACGTCTAACAACTACAACGTTGTAGGAACCCGTCCCGCGCGACACGACGGATATGACAAGGTTACGGGAGCGGCACGTTTTGGCGCCGACCTGAACCTGCCCAATATGCTGCAGGGCAAGATCTTGCGCAGCCCCCACGCTCACGCCCGTATCCGCAGCATCGATACCAGCAAGGCTGAGGCATTGCCCGGCGTTGTCGCCGTGGCCACTGCCAAGGACTTTGATATCGTCCAGCAGCGGCCGAAAATCGATTACGAAAACGCCAACCAGAATCCCCGGATCATAGCCGAAAACATCCTGGCAGACCGCAAGGTTCTCTACCGGGGACACGCGGTGGCCGCAGTTGCCGCAACAAGCCCTCACGTGGCCGAAGAAGCCCTGGCATTAATTGAAGTCGATTACGAGGTCCTGCCGGTTGTGCTCGACCTGCACGATGCCCTCAAGGAAGACGCCCCGCTGCTCCACGACGACATGACCACCCGCTTCCGTGTTGAGCGGTTCGGCCCGGGGGACGATACTGGTGAACGCAGCAACATTGCCGGACACCTGCAGCACAAGTTGGGTGACGTGGAAAAGGGTTTTGCCGAGGCCGATGTAATCGTCGAGCGCGAATATGAGACCCAGACGGTCCACCAGGGGTACATTGAACCCCACGTGGCCACTTCCCAGTGGTCCACCGACGGCCGCCTGACGGTCTGGACCAGCACCCAGGGCGCCTTTGCCGTTCGGGCGACAACCGCCGCCATCCTGGGCATGCCCGAGTCCATGGTGAAAGTCATTCCCATGGAAATCGGCGGCGGCTTTGGCGCCAAGGGCGTAACCTATTTGGCCCCGGTTACCGCCGTCCTGGCGAGGAAGACAGGCCGTCCCGTCAAGATCGCCATGAGCCGCAAAGAGGTCTTCGAAGGCAGCGGCCCCGCCTCGGCCACATTTATGCGCGTCAAGATTGGCGCCACGCGTGACGGCAAGATCACCGCCGGCCAGGTCTACATGGTGTACGAAGCCGGGGCCTTCCCCGGCGCACCCGTGGGCGGCGGCGCCATTACTGGATTCGGCTCCTACAACATTGAAAACATCCTGGTGGACGGGTACGACGTGGTCTGTAACAAGCAGAAGGCCCAGTCCTACCGCGCCCCGGGACAGCCCCAGGCCAACTTCACCGTTGAGTGCGCAATGGACGAACTGGCTGACGAACTGGGCATGGATCCCATGGACCTGCGCCTGAAGAATTCCGTCAGCGAGGGCGACCGGATGCCCAACGGCGTCCCCCACTCTGTCTTTGGCTGCGTGGAACTGGAAGAGGCTATGAAGAACCACCCCCATTACACCGCGCCATTGGGCGGGCCCAACCGCGGCCGGGGTGTAGCGGTTGCCTTCCGTGCCCAGGGAGGTCAGACTTCCTCGGCGACCATCAACGTGAACAGCAACGGTACCATCAACCTGATAACCGGCTCCGTGGACATCGGCGGTACCCGCACCGCCATCGCCATGCAGGCTGCCGAGGTTCTGGGTATCGCCTCCGATGACGTTTTCCCCTCCGTGGGAGATACGGACAGTGTGGGTTACACTGCCAACACAGGTGGCAGCCGCACAGCCTTTGACACCGGCCTGGCCGCCATTGCCGCCGCCGAGGAAGTCAAGGAGAAGATGAAGCACCGGGCTGCGCTGCTTTGGGAAGTGGAGGACGAGGATGTGGACTTCCAGGACGGCTCCTTCGTTTGCACCGAGACTGAAGACCGCCTTACCTTCAAGGAACTGGCCGGCCGCCTGATGCGCACCGGCGGCCCGGTAACGGCGTCTTCCTCCGCCGCTTCCACTGGAGTTGGCCCCATCTTCGCCGGCAACATCGTGGACGTGGAAGTGGACCCGGACACGGGCAAAGTTGACATAATCCGGTTCACCGCCTTCCTGGATGCGGGACAGGCAGTGCACCCCAGCTTTGTGGAAGGCCAAATCCAGGGCGCCACCGTTCAGGGCATTGGCTGGGCCCTCAACGAGGAGTACTTCTATACTCCTGACGGGACTATGGCCAACTCAAGCTTCCTGGACTACCGAATGCCTACCACCCTCGATATGCCCATGATTGACGCGGTAATCATTGAGGTTCCCAACCCCCGCCATCCCTTTGGCCTGCGCGGCGTGGGAGAGGGTCCCATCATTCCGCCGTTGGCTGCCGTGGCCAACGCTGTGTACCACGCCACCGGCGCCCGCGTCCGCAAGCTTCCTATCACTCCAGGCGCAGTTCTCGAGGCTATTGAAGAAAACAGCTAGAAGCTGCTTCAATTCGACTGGCTCAGGTAAAACAAAGGGGCGGGAGTGCACTCCCGCCCCTCTTTGCGTCGCGTGAGGCTCTCTGCCAGAACTTGTGCCTAGCCCACGGCAGCCGGTTCCATCGCCTCAACCTTAGCAATGAACTCCAGCAGTTGGGAGGCGTAAAAGGTTGCCTTCATGTGGTAACGGTTGGTGGCGGCTATGCCCGGGAAGGTATGGTCGTGCTGGCCGACGATGTCCCACTCCTCGTGTGTCCATGCCGAAGGCCGCAGTTCCGAGTTGGGTATAAGCCTGTGCGCCGCTTCCGCAGCGGAGACGTGGTGTACCTCGTCGGGCGTGTTGCCTTCAAACATCACCACCGGGCACCGGATGGACTTCAACTGCTCCTCTGTCAGGTCGCTGACCGGGTTTGGAACAGAGTAGGCATCCTGCCAGCGGCTCATCACCGAGATGAACTCCGACGGGTCCATTGATAGCAGTTTCTCTTCGTTCGCCGGGTTGTCCGCAATCCGCTGGGCGAAGTATTCCGTTTCCGCCACGGCCTTCATGCCGCCCAACCTGGCCGCGTCAATAAACTGGCCGTAGTAATTGGGCGATGTGGCTGCGGCGCTGCTGGGACCTCCGCTAACTTCCCAGATAAACACCGCCTTGACTACCTCAGGGCGCCGGACGGTAATGGTCAGGCTCGTGCGCGAACCGGCTGACCCCCCCACGGCATAAGCGGGGGCCGCGTCCAATTGGAGCAGCAAGTCGGCCATTTCCTCCCCCCAGTGGTGCTGCTCGGAAAGTTCGCCGCCAATCAGGATATCCGACTTTCCGCAGTTGCGGCGGTCGTGCAGGATTACCCTGCATTGCGCGGAAAGCAGGGCGGCAATGGGGCGGAGGCCATTTGTGTCGTTTCTGCCGCCTGGCGTAAGGATTACCGTCGGTCCGGTCTTGGGGCCGTGGTCTTCGTAGTACAGGTTAATTCCATTGACGTTAGCGTATGGCATCACACTCCTCCAGTTAAAGCCTCAGGAACGATAATCAGGCCGTTTCGTAGGGCGTCCCGAAATGGTTTCGGTGGGCAATCTCCGACATGGGCTTGCGGGGAACGCTGGCGCGGCCCGAAGGCTGGCCCGTCCGGTATCCGTAGGGCATCAGGGTAATCAGGTGGTAGTCATCCGGGATGCCCAGAATTTCCTTGACGCCCACCTGCTGTTCTTCAACCCGAACTCCCACAAAGCAGGTGCCCAGGCCCTCGTCCCACGCCACCAGTTCCATCTGCTGCAGGGCCCGGCCCGCATCCAACTGAGGCCTCGGGGCATCTGGCACCATCACGATGGCAATAACCAGGGGAGCGTCGGCGATAAACGGTCCCTGTGTGGCGACTTCCGCCAGCCTGGCAATGGTAGCCGGATCGGTCACTACCACAAAGTTCCACGGCTGGGAGTTACTGGAACTGGGGGACCACCGTCCGGCGCGCAATATCTTCATTATCACTGATTCAGGTACGGCGTCGGGTTTGTACTGGCGCACCGTCCGGCGGGTACGAATGGCTTCATATACTTCCATGCTTTCCTCCTGGGAAAAGGCCTTGCTGCCCGTTTGGTCTGCATTATGGCACGGAGTTGGCGCAATGGGTAGCGACCCGCCTGCTCCCTACGGGAAGACACCAGACAGGACATTACAATGTGAGGATTGGATAGAGTATAATCGGGTTGGTTTCCACTTTGGGGCCACGCTAAACCACAAGACAGAGGTGAAATATGCCAGCAGAAATTGGCGAAGTTGCGCCAGACTTTAAGCTCCCTTCCGTTAGCGAAGGCGACTTTACATTGAGCCAGTTCAAAGGCGAAAAGAGCGTCATTCTCTCCTTCCACGTCTTTGACTTTACAGCTGGTTGAACGACGCAAGCTACCTCCTTCCGGTCATTTAACGACCGGTTCCAGGAGTCGAATGCCCAGGTTCTGGGTATCAGCTGCGATCACATTGCTGCCCACCGTGCGTGGAGCACGGCCATGGGTGGCCTTCCCTACCCCGAGCTTTCCGACTGGCATCCCAAGGGAGAAGTTACCACGGCTTACGGCTTGTGGAACGAGGAACGGGGGGCCGGAACCCGCGCCGTAATCATTGTTGACAAGGACGGCGTTGTCCGATTTCGTCAGATCTACGCGCCTGGAACCCTGCCAGAGCCTGAGACAATCCTCGAGGAACTGTCCAGGATCGGCTAGTACAGTAAAGGCATGGATTGGGTCCACCCTGATAGGCGGACACAAAAGAACGAGGGGTGAGATTTATCTCACCCCTCTCCTGGTTTTCTGCCAAAGGGAATTTGCTGGCTGGATGTGCCTCGGTAAGAAACCTGTCTAGGCCCCTATTTTTTCTATCAGGTAGCTCAGGGTTCCCTTGGGCACGGTAATCTCCACAGTGTCGCCAACGGTCTTGTCCAGAAGGGCCTGGCCCACCGGCGAGACCGTAGAAATCTTGCCCGAGGATACGTTGGCTTCCCGCTTGTCCACCAGTGTGTAGTTGATTACCTTTCCGGACGTCACGTCTTTGATGGTGATGCTGCTTCCTACCACTGCCCGCTTGCCCGAGTTGGCTTCGGCCTCGCCTGAGAGAATCTGCGCGTTCGACACTTCAGATTCCAGCTCCCGAATTTTGGCCGCTACAAAGCCCTGGCGTTCCTTGGCGGCGTCCAGTGGCGCGTTCTCCCGGAAGTCCTTGCCTGCCATGGCTTCCTTTACTTCCTGGTCCGCCCTAACCTTTTCTACCTTGTACTTTTCAAGTTCTTCTACCAGCCGCTGGTAGCCTTCCTCGCTCAAGCGTGGGCCGTTCGCCTGGCCGTTGGCGGCAATGCCCTGCTTGCCGGTTCCCGTTCGCCGGGCCCGGCTGGCCCGCAGATGCACCGACAGGTTTACTTCCGTCCAGTCCTGCTTTCTGAGAAAAACCAGGAATTCCTTAACGGGGATAAGGCGTTTCTGGGCCTCGGCTCCCCGCTGGGAAAATTCCCGCGCGTACTCTTCTACCAAGCTGGGGGACAAGTCGTTTACCTTGCGGTCTCGCCCGTACCAGTCTATGAATCGGATAATTTCCTGGTGCCCATCCATCGACTTCTTGGAGTTCTTGACATTCTTCTTTTCGATCACGAACAACCCAAGAGCGTCGTGCAAATTGTCGGGTATCACCCGTTCGGGGGTGGAAACCGAAGCAGTGGCTGTTTCGGTGGAAGCGTTGTTGGGCGTTACCAAGGTAATTACCTCCTGAAAACTATTGCGGGCGCGGCCCCGCCATCCGAATGGTCTCTAAAAAGGACGCTTCGCGGCGCACGTAACCGTTGCCATTGCCCGAGGCACGATACTATCCGCAGGAGTTTCCGAGTGAATTGTTTCCGAGAGGGAGAAGGAAAAGAGAGTTCGAAGAAGAATAGTAGTGGAAGCCAAACCCGTAAACTGCCGGGTTGAACCAAAACGGCTGGCGCGGGAGTAGATCTGCGGCATACTCAGCGACTTGCGCCAACCGGGTCGCTCAGGATGCGGAACTCTTCTCACTGCTCTAAATTCCTTACGGCGCAAGTAGCGCAAAACCTGGAAATGATGTGGCCGACTTAACAACCAATATGGTATCAGCTATTGGAAATGCTGGCAATTAAATTTCTTATGGCGCCGCCGTCAGGCCCCTTCAATGAGCCGGGTATTTGCGCTGCCGGTGTATACTAGCCTTGCGTTGCCCGGAGGGGCCAGGAATTGAACTCGAGAGGACACAAAATGAAGGCAATACAGATAGACGAATTTGGCGGGCCGGAGGTAATGCAGTACCGGGAAGTCCCGGACATTTCTCCCGGCGACGCCGATGCCCTGGTAGAGATTCAGGCGGTTGGCGTCAACTTCACCGACATTTACAGTCGGGCGGGAATAAACCCGGGCCCGCCCCTGCCCAGGACTATTGGCGTCGAAGGCGCCGGGGTGGTCAGGGCCGTCGGTTCCTCCGTTTCCGACCTGAAGGAAGGAGACGTGGTAGCCTACAGTAGCAGCCAGGGCTCTTATGCCGAGCAGGCTGTGGTAGCAGCTTCCCGACTGGTGAAAATGCCCGAAGGTTTGGGGGCCAGGGATGGCGCTGCCGCCATGCTGCAGGGGATGACCGCCCATTACTTGTGCCACTCCACCTACCCCGTTCAGGCCGGTGACAGGGTTCTTGTCCACGCTGGTGCCGGGGGCGTCGGTTTGCTCTTGATTCAGATGATCAAGAAACTGGGCGGGTATGTTTTCTCCACGGTTTCCACCGAGGAAAAGGCTGCACTGGCCCGGGGAGCCGGGGCCGATCACGTTATCCTCTACACGCAGGATGATTTTGCCGAAGTAATCAAGGACGCAACCAATGGTGAAGGTCTCCGGGCCGTCTATGACGCCGTGGGCCAGACTACTTTTGACAACAGCATTAGCTGCCTGGGCCGCCGGGGCTACATGGTGCTGTACGGCCAGGCCAGCGGCGTGGTCCCGCCGATGGACCCCAGGGTTCTCGGCAATGGTTCCCTCTTCCTGACCCGGCCGGGACTGGGAGATTACACCGTTACCACCGACGAGTTGCGCCAGCGGGCCGGAGATGTTCTGGGCTGGGTGAAGTCCGGTGAGCTGAAGCTTCGGGTAGAGCATATCTTCGCCTTGTCAGAAGCTTCAGAAGCGCATCGGCAACTGGCCGGGCGGGCTACCACCGGCAAGCTGTTGTTGATTCCCTAACGGGTTCGGAACCGGCGCGAGTCATTTCCTCCCTTGGACGTGGTTGGCTTGCGGGCAACATTTCTGCCAGGATGTCA
Source organism: SAR202 cluster bacterium bin22 (assembly GCA_002238505.1). Lineage (GTDB taxonomy): Bacteria > Chloroflexota > Dehalococcoidia > Lucifugimonadales > UBA3495 > Bin22. The sequence goes on from MPMM01000001.1 coordinate 746,523, forward strand.
GGTCCCGCCGGTATTAAAAGGCTTCCATTGAAGAAATCCTGCCCTCCCGGTACGAATATCGTTGACCGGGTGGGGCAGGTTCCATATACTGAATTCAGTCCAAAGGAATAAGGAGGCGCTATGCCCGCCGAATTAAACAGCGAAGAGGTTTACCAGGCTCTCAAGACCGTTTATGACCCGGAAATTCCGGTCAACGTGGTGGACCTGGGCCTGATCTACGATGTCCAGGTGTCTGACGAGAACAATGTCTTCGTCCAGATGACCCTCACCTTTCCCGGCTGCGGCATGGGGCCCCATATTGCCCAGCAGGCCGAGTGGGCCATCCAGGACCTGGACGGCGTCGAAGAGGTAGAAATCGAACTGACCTTCGACCCACCCTGGTCGCCCGAAATGATCAGCGAAGAAGCCCGCATGATGCTGGGCATCTAGCCCGATTTCACCGGTTCCATTCCCCACTTGGCTCCGCAAGTCTTCATCGGACCACACTGAGAGGAAATATGTCCACGCCCCAGGAAAATGCCCGGCTGGAGCAGATTAAGCGCAGCTGGCAACAAAAACGGCAAATAACCGAAAATCTTTCCAGTATCAAAACCAAGATTGGCGTCTATAGCGGTAAGGGTGGCGTTGGCAAGACCACCGTTGCCGTCAATCTGGCAGCCACCCTGGCCCAGGACGGTAGCAAGGTAGGCCTCCTGGACGTGGACATTGACTGCCCCAACGTGACCAAGGTTCTGGGGCTCACCGACAAGGCCGACTACGTCAACGGTCAGATAATCCCCGCCGAGAAGTGGGGGGTGAAGGTCATATCCATGTCTTTCTTCCAGGAAAAGGAAGATGAGGCTATTATCTGGCGCGGGCCCATGATTCACAACGCCATCAACCAGTTTCTCCAGTCCACCGATTGGGGCGAACTGGACTACCTGGTGGTGGATATGCCGCCAGGCACCTCCGACTCTCCCTTGACGGTTATGCAGACCCTTCCCATGGATGGCTTCGTGGTGGTCAGCACCCCCCAGGAACTGGCCAACATCGACGCCAAACGCTGCATTAACATGATCCGGAAGTTGAACCTTAACGTCATCGGAATAGTCGAAAACTACACCGGCGAAATTTTCGGCCAGGGCGGTGGAGAAGACCTGGCCAGGGAAATCGACGCTCCTTACCTGGGTTCCCTGGAGCTGCGCTCCGCCTACCGGGACAGCAGGGGTCCCACGGCCCTGCTTGATTCGGAAGTAAGCGAAGAGTACGCCAACCTTGTAGATGGCATGAAGAACAGCCTCAAAGCGCTGGGGCGGGACCCAGCCTAGACCTCAAAGCGAAGGATCGGTAGGCGATTCCAAGGTCCCATTCCCCTGAATGGGGCAAGGTCAGAGTAAGGGTGACATCGGACGATGCGCCACTTCTGGGCGGACCGCCAAATAGGTTGCAGGAAAGAGGGGAGGCGGACCGGCGTCAGTCCACTTCCATTGGCACTACCGGGGCTTCGGGGGCTTTCTCCGGAGCCCTTCTTCGTTTGGCCGGCTGGGCTGTGGGCGTCCGTCTCGTACCGGAGGTTATCCGGAGCAGAAGCTCCACTTCCCGGTCCATGGCCTCCTGGGAATAGGCGCTGGTCTCACCCATCTGCCGGAATCTCTTGTATCGCTCCGCCAGCAACTTGTTCCGGGAAGCCTTGGAAACATCCCGCAGGTGCCGGTGAATCTCCGCCTTCAGTATCGCCGACCCTTCCCGGGGGCTGCTTTGTGAGCCCTCGAGGGGTTCTGGAACTATCGTATCGATAATGCCCAGTTCCAGGCAGTCCCTCGCCGTAAGCATAAGCGTCTCGGCTGCTTCCCGGTCAATCTCAGGGTCCCTGTAAGGTCCGCCGGGAGCGCGGTTGAGGGTAATCGGCGAGAATACGGCGTACTGCTGCATAACTGTGCGGTCTGAAATGCCCAATGCCAACGCGCCCTCGTTGCCCCCTTCGCCCACTATGGCGGCAACCACCGGAACCCTGGCATCCATCAGCATGGACAGAGTAGTGGCAATGGCGTTGCCCATGCCATGCTCTTCCGCCTCCAGTCCCGGGTCCGCCCCCTGTGTATCGATCAGGGTAACTACCGGCAGGCCAAACCGGCCGGCCAGTCCAATCAGGCGTTGGGCCTTCCTCAGCCCATTGGGATTCACATGGTACTTGGCGCCGTCCACCGAGTTGGGTCGCTGCTGCCCCACTACCGCCACTGGCCGGTCGTACAGGTAACCAACACCGGTTATCACCGACCAGTCGTCGCCGCTAAGTCTGTCTCCGTGAATTTCGAAGAACTGGTCCAGCATGTTTCGAATGTAGAATGCCGCCGAAGGACGCTCGCCGTGCCGGGTCGCTGCAACGGCATCCCATATCTCCGGGTCCGGGGCCAGCGGGGCGCGATTTCGGGGCGGATTCTTGAATTCACCCTTGCCCAGCTTCTGGCCGTTCAGCAGCCTCAACATCGACGCGAGCCGCAACTTCAGCGACTCCCGGTCCACCACGCTGTCCAGCAACCCGTGTTCCAGGTGCGATTCAGCCGTGTGGGCATCCTGGGGTAGCGGGGCCGTGGATAACTCCCGCAGGGCTCGCAACGGCGAAAGGCCTATCAGGGAGCCGGGTTCCGCCAAGATGACGTCAGCGAGATTGGCAAAGCTGGCGTATGCCTGCCCGGTGGAGGGATTGGCCAGAACCACAATGAAGGGCAGTCCCTTGTCTTTGAAGCGGTTGGCGGCCGTCACCGTCTTGGCCATCTGCATCAGGGACAGAACACCCTCCTGAATGCGGGCGCCCCCTCCGGTTACCACCGCTACCAGCGGAAGCTCCTGTCGGGCGGCCTCCTCGAGTCCCAGGGCTATCTTCTCCCCCACGACGCTTCCCATGCTGCCGCCCATGAACCCGAAGTCCAGCACCACCAGCATGGCCCGCACACCGTCGATGCGGCAGGTGCCGGTTACCGTGGCTTCGGTAAGGCCGGTCCGGTTCTGGTCCTTGCTGACGAGGTTCCGATAAGAACCCCGCTGCGAAAAAGTTATGGGAGCAACGGAACTAAGGTACTTGTGCGTCTCTTTGAAGCTCTTCCTGTCGGCCAGCAGTTGTATGCGCTGGCGCGCAGACAGGGAATAGTGAAAACGGCAGAAGGGGCAAACTCGATAGCTCTGGTAGGAGGTGGACTCCCGTATCTCCTCTTCGCAAAACAAACAGCGGTCATGCACCGACGAGGGAAAGATTCGTTCCATCTTTCCCTGGCGGGTGAACAGGTGAACCAGGAGATTACCTAGATTTCTCAATTCCGCTACTCTGCCGGCCTTCAGCTACCTTCGTTTGGGCTGCCTTCCCGATTCCGTCACTGACTGTCGTTCTATTCTCTTGATCAGTCAGTTTAATCATACAACTTTGCGGGGTTTACGGGAAAGGTATTTCCCACTAGAAAGGCTGTTTTTCCTCCGCGCCCCCGTCGCAAGTCGGCAATGGACCAATTTGGTACTCCCTGCTCGTTTCACCGGGCCGAGACGATGGGAATTGGATTTTTCCTTCATCCAGATTGCTGCAAGGGGAATAGCCCGCCCCATCGGGAGCCAGGTTCAGGGCTACCGGGTAGGTGGCATTCATTGTATAATGGGCCAGCCTTCTCCCTTGGGAGATGGACTGCTTTACGCCTTGGGGAAATGGGAAAACCGGTAACCCTGTAATTCCAGCACAGAACCTTTTGATCTGGGTTTCCAGCCAAAAGCAAATGTGTCCGGAATGCACAGGTCGCATCCCCCTGAGCGATAGCCAGAACTAACCTGGAGAACAGCCTCTGGCCGGGTCGAATTGCCAGGTAAGCGCAGTAAATCGACACCGGCCGCTGAAACTTAATCAGGCAGGAGATCAGCATGCCAGAAACCGCCAAAATAGTTTACACGGAGACAGACGAGGCTCCCTACCTTGCAACCCACTCGTTGCTCCCTATCTTCCGGGCCTTTACCAAGGGCGCGGGGATTGAACTTGAAACATGGGATATCTCGCTTTCGGGCCGCATCATAGCCAACTTCCCAGACAAACTCACCGAAGAACAAAAGATTCCCGACTATCTGCGCATGTGCGGTGAGTTGTGCCTGGAACCTTCGGCAAACCTGGTAAAACTCCCCAACATCAGCGCCTCCATTCCCCAGTTGAAGGGGGCCATAGCCGAGTTGCAGAGCCAGGGTTACGACGTACCTGACTACCCCGACCAGCCGGCCAATGACGAAGAACGGGAGATCCAGGTGCGTTATTCCCGGGTCCTTGGCAGCGCGGTCAACCCCGTCATTCGTGAAGGAAATTCCGACCGCCGTTCCTCCACGGCAGTCAAGGAGCACGGCAAGCGGAACCCCCACCGGATGATGCAGGACTGGCCGGAGGTCTCCAAGACCCGCGTAGGCTACATGGACGGCGGTGACTTTTTCGGCAGCGAGCAGGCCGCCACCACCACGGAGGCCGGTTCGGCCACCATCGAGTTCGTGGGAGCTGACGGCAGTTCAACTGCCCTCAAATCGGGAATCCCCCTCCAGGCCGGAGAAATTGTCGACTGCGCCGTAATGAATGTGCGGGCTCTCCGCCAGTACTATGGCGAGGAACTGGCCAAAGCCAAGGCTGAAGACGTCCTTATTTCTCTCCACGTCAAAACCACCATGATGCGGGTATCCGACCCCATCATCTTCGGCCATTTCGTCTCGGTTTTCTTCCAGGACGTTTTCAACAAGCACGCTGAGGCGCTGGCCGAGGTTGCTGTTGACCCGGACAATGGCGTTGCGGAACTCCTTACCAAGATCCAGGACCTGCCGGACGCCAAGCGGTCCGAAATCGAGGCCGACATCCAGGCCGTCTATGACAGCAGGCCTGGCCTGTCCATGGTCAACTCCTCCCGAGGCATCACCAATTTGCACGTTCCCAGCGATACAATCATCGACGCCTCCATGCCCGTCATCATCCGTGATGGAGGCCGCAGCTGGGGCCCCGACAATGAACTGCACGACACCATAGCCCTGATCCCCGATCGCTCCTACGCCACCATTTACCAGGCGACCGTCGAAGACTGCCAGCAGAATGGAGCCTTGGATCCGGCAACCATTGGTAGCGTGGCCAATGTCGGGCTGATGGCTCAGGCGGCTGAAGAGTACGGCTCCCACGACAAGACTTTCGAAGCTCCCGGCAACGGAAGGATTCGGGTCGTGGACGCTTCCGGCAATGTCCTGCTGGACCAAGGCGTTGAGGAAGGGGATATCTTCCGGATGTGCCAGACCAAGGACGCCCCCATCCAGGACTGGGTCAGGTTGGGTGTGGCCAGGGCCAGGCTTACCGGGCAGGCGGCCATTTTCTGGCTGGATTCAAGCCGTGGCCACGACGCCGAGTTGATCAAGAAGGTAAACCAGTATTTGCCCAATCACGACACAACCGGCCTGGACATCAGCATTCAGCCGCCTCTGGAGGCTATCAAGAATACCTTGGCCCGGAGTCGTGCCGGTCAGGACACCATTGCCGTGACCGGCAACGTGCTCCGCGACTACCTGACCGACCTATTTCCCATCCTTGAGCTGGGAACCAGCGCCAAGATGCTTTCGGTAGTCCCCCTGCTGAACGGCGGCGGCCTCTTTGAAACCGGCGCCGGCGGCTCCGCCCCCAGGCACGTCCAGCAATTCGAGGAAGAGGGTCACCTGCGGTGGGATTCCCTTGGCGAGTTCTGCGCCATGGTCGCATCCTTCGAGCATTGTGGCGAGGCATTTGACAACGAACGCGCCAGGTTGTTGGCGGATACCCTGGACCAGGGTATTGGCCATCACCTGGATAACAATCGCGCTCCTTCCCGCCGGGTCAACGAACTGGACACCCGTGGCAGCCACTTCTACCTCGCCCTCTATTGGGCCGAAGCTCTGGCCAGCCAGGACAAGGACGCTGAGTTAAAGGCCCGTTTCACCGAAGTGGTTCAGCAACTGAAGGACAACGAAGAAAAGATAGTGCAGGAATTGCAGGACGCTCAGGGTCAGGCCATCGACATTGGCGGGTATTACCGTCCCGATAGCCGGAAGGCTGAAGAATCCATGCGCCCCAGCGCCACCCTCAACGCGATTATAGATGCCATCTAGCCTGCTGGTATCAACCTGGTCGCAGGTTCTGCAGGCCATTCTTTAGACGACCAAATAAGTATAGGAGTACTAGCCAGATGAGAAGCAAAGTGACTGTAGTTGGAGCCGGAAACGTAGGCGCCACTACTGTTCAGAGGATTCACCAGTTGGGTTATGCCGACACCGTGTTGGTTGACGTCGTTGAGGATTTGCCCCAGGGCAAGGCCCTCGACATGCTGGAATCGGGGCCTGTCATTGGTTCCGACGCCATGGTTACCGGTAGCAACGACTACGAAGCAACGGCAAACTCTGACGTAGTGGTAATTACTGCGGGTATTGCCCGCCGCCCGGGTATGAGCCGGGACGACCTCCTGCTGACCAATATGAACATTACCTCGGCAGTGACCGAGCAGGTGGTCAAGTACTCGCCCAACTGCATCATACTGGCGGTCACAAACCCCCTGGACGCCATGTGCCAGAACATCCTGGAAACCAGCGGCTTCCCCCGTAACCGCGTTTTTGGCATGGCCGGAGTTCTGGACACTGCCCGCTTCCGGACCTTCATCTCCCGGGAATTGGACGTCTCAGTTGAAGACGTACACGCCTATGTGCTCGGGGGGCACGGCGACGACATGGTGCCCCTTGTTCGCTACACCACCGTTGGCGGGATTCCCATCAGCGAACTGTTGTCCGCCGACCGGATAGAAGCCCTGGTGGATCGGGCCCGCCAGGGAGGCGGTGAAATCGTGGCCCTTCTTAAGGCCGGCAGCGCCTACTACGCTCCCTCCGCCTCCATTACCCAGATGGTGGAAGCCATCTTGCTCGACAAGAAGCGGATACTCCCGGGGTGCGCTTACCTCGAAGGCGAATTCGGCATCAATGGTCTGTGCGTAGGCGTCCCCGTCAAGGTCGGCGCCGGCGGCATGGAGCAGGTCATAGAGATCAAGTTGACCGACGCTGAACAGAAGGCTCTGGAAGCATCCGCGGCCAGCGTCCAGGAATTGATTGACGTAATGCGGAATTCCAAGTCGGAGAATGCCTGACCCATACGTGGCCATCGGTTTGCCAGTCCGGTGCGATTAAACGATTCTCCAGTCAATCCGGTAATCAGGAACCGCAACTGGAAGATTGCTAATCAGTTGATTTAAGACGGCTTCGGGCAATATGCGCCCGAAGCCGTTTGTTCGTAGTCAATACTTATCACTTTAGTTATTGTAAAATGGATATACGAGGGCTAATAAATTTACTGGAGATAGTGCGATAGTGGCGGATCGAAGTTCGCGGGAAAAGGAACTCTTGGAAAAAGCGGCCCGTTATTTGCCCGGAGGCGGTTCGGGCAACACCAACTTTCCCGATTCGTTAAACTTCCTGGCCCGCGAGGGTCAGGGTAGCCACATATGGGATGTGAGTGGCAACGAGTACGTGGACTGGCTCATGGGTTCAGGTCCCATGGTCCTGGGTCACGCCCATCCTGCGGTTGTGGAGGCAGTGATTGAAGCGGTGGGGCAGGGCAGCACCTTCTTCACCACCAACGAGAAGGCAGTGCTCCTCGCGGAAGAACTGGTCAACTCAGTGCCCTGTGCCGATAAAGTAAGGTTCACCACCAGCGGCACCGACGCCTGCTTCCAGTGCATGAGGGCCGCCAGGGCCTACCGGAAGCGCGAAAAGATCCTCAAGTTCGAAGGTGGCTTCCACGGCACCAGCGACTACGCGCTTATGAGCGTAACGCCCCCTTCCGCTGAAGAGTTCCCGGTGGCAGTCCCCAATAGTGGAGGCATCCCCAAAGCCATTCAGGACCTGATGCTGATCGCGCCCTATAACGACCTGGAAACCACCACTTCCATAATTGATGCTCATCACGATGAACTGGCAGCGGTAATCGTAGAGCCGGTCCAGCGGATAATCGCCCCCAAGGCAGGTTTTCTGCAGGGTCTGAGGGACATCACCGCACGGTACGGCATTCCCCTGATATTTGATGAGGTGGTCACCGGATACCGGCTGGCTTATGGCGGCGCGCAGGTCCTCTACGGCGTAACCCCCGATCTCACATCTATGGGAAAGATTATGGGCGGCGGCTATCCCCTGGCTGCAGTGATGGGCCGAGAAGACATAATGTCGGTATATGATCAGTCAATGGTGGATTCCGACGACTACGTTAACCAGATCGGCACCCTGAACGGTAATCCCATCGCCTGCGCTGCAGGTCTGGCCACCCTTGCAGAACTCCGCAAAGAGGGAGCCTACGAGCGTCTCTGGAGCACAGGCAGGAAACTGCGGGACGGTCTGCTGGAGATTTGCGCAGAAAATGGGCTGGCAGCGCAGAGCGCGGGTGAGCCTCCAATCTTCGACATCTATTTCATAGATTCGCCGGTCAACAACTACCGCGATGGACTGGCCGCCGACGGCACCTTGATGGCCCGGCTCAACCAGGCCCTGCTCGAGCGGGGGATTCTCAAGGGTTGGCCCCAGAAGTACTATCCATCCCTCGTCCACACTGATGAGGACGTGGAACGAACCCTGGACGCCGTGAGAGAGGTGGCTCCCACCCTCGCCTGACCGACAACCCCGTCACGGCACGCCGCCATTGCCAAGGGTACTTACCGAACCGTGCAGAACTGCGGTCAATAGATAGCAGGCCTAGGAATCTCTGGGGCAGCCACAAGGGCTGCCCCTGTTCTTGTTTCTCCGCCCCGGTCCCTTTGCAGCATCCAGGTTTGCCAAGCGAGAGTCAGTCGGCGGTCCAACTACTCCCAGGGCTCGTTTATCAGCACCAGTTCAGCCAGCAGCCCGTGCTCACATCCTAGTTTGTCCCCCGTTTGGCGGGCGTGGGCGGTAAGAAAATCAAAGGTCCTAGCGCCGGCTGGCCCCAAATTATCCAGGTAAGCCCGGTGCTGCCTCAGGGAGTCCATCCCCTTTTCCCAATTGCCCGTAACGTCGATTCCATGCCCAGCGAACGACTCGTCCACTCCCAGCACTACCGCAAAGCGGACATCATTCCAGGGTTCCCAACCCTCCTCCAGCAATTCGGGGAAAATCCAGCGGTTTCCCGCGTCCCGGGCGGCGTCCAGAACCGCCAGGCCCACGCTGCGGTGGTCGGCCATGTTCAGGTGTCCGGAGGAAAACTTCAGGTGGTAGCTCAGGGTTACCAGGATGTCGGGTCGAAATTGTCTAATTACCCGGCTCAAATCCTTCCTAAGCGGCAACCCGTACTCGATAATTCCGTCCGCATAATTCAGGAACTCAACCTCATTAACCCCCACTACCGCTGCAGCGTTCACTTCCTCCACGGACCGTAAGGGCCCCACCTCCGAGGGCGGCATACTGTCAATTCCCGCCTCGCCGCTGGAGACCATAACATAGACCACCTCTTTGCCTTGGGCAGTCCACTTCGCCACCGCGCTGGCGGCTCCATATTCCAGGTCGTCCGGATGGGCCACAATAGCCAAAGCCCGCTGCCAGTCTTCGGGTACGAGAGGTATGGCATCCTGTCTAGTAGTCACGATTCACCTTTTGTCCCTTGCAATAACTGCTGATAAACTGACTCACAACAAAAAGACGGCGCCAGCCCGGCGCCGTCTCTTGCTGGTTCAAACCGCCTTTCCTGGGTCCGATATACCTTTTCGGCTACCTGCGAGCTCCCAGTTTTACCGTAAGGGGCTGGGTGCTCATAATATGCTTCTGCAAACCCAGGTCCTTGGGATCGATACCCATGGCCAGCCCTATGGCCTGGGGCAGGTGGAGAATGGGCAGGTCCACCTTGCGCTTCAACTGGGCAGACGCCTTGGGCTGGTAACCGTCCAGGTTCAGGTGGCAGAGGGGGCAGGGAGTGACCATAGCGTCAGCCCCCAGGTCCTTGGCCTCTGATGTGTGCTTGCCCACCATCGCCATGGAGTTTTTCTCGTTGATCGTAAGGATGGGAAAACCGCAACATCGGGTCTTCCCCTCAAAGTCCACTACAGTCGCGCCCAGGGTCTCAATTAGCGTCTCCAGGGACGTCTGACGCTCCGGGTGCTCCTCAATATCCAGGGCCTCGGTGGGACGGACTATGTAGCATCCGTAGAAAGGGGCCATCCGGATGCCGGCCAGCGGGCGGGTAACCAGTTCGGTTACCTTGTCCAGTCCAATATCCTCAATCAAAATCCAGAGGAGGTGCTTGGGCTCTGCCGTTCCCTTGTATTCCAGTCCTTCTTCTGCCAGGTGGTAGTTGATTTCGGCCAGGTAATCGGAATCCTTGGCCATCCGCTTGTTGGCCTGGCTCATTACTCCCTGGCACGTGCTGCAGATGGTCAGGATGGGAAGTCCCATCTGCTCAGCCTTGGCAAAATTGCGGGCGTTAAGGGTGTCGGCAAAAAACTGATTCTTTTCCTGCATTACTCCGGCGCCGGTGCAGGTCCAGCCGGGAATCTCGTCCAGTTCGATGCCAATTCGTTCGCAAATCAGCTTTGCAGCCGGATAAAGTTCCGGCGCGGCTCCCTGGGAGACGCAGCCGGGGAAAAAGGCGTACTTCACAGTCTGGTTCCTCCTGGTTTGGCGCACCCGATATACAGTGCCCCATCAAAAGAATCGCTCTTGAAAGATTTCCTAGCCGAATGGAGAGTTTCTGCCGATCTGAGGACCGGCCAGGTCGGGGTCCAGCTTACGGAAAAGGCGGCGCACCTGCTCCACGTTTTCCACGTTCTTGTGGCGAATTGGCGGCATCTTGCCGTGGGTAAGCGCGCGCCAGCCTACCGGAGCGTAGCTTAGCATGGCCCCCACGTTGGTCACCCCGCCCACCGACTTGATGGGCAGGCGAAGCTCGTCCAGCCGACCGCTGTGCCCCACCGACTCGGTGAAGGCATTGGTGTGGCGGGCGCCGTTATTGTTGGTGAAACCGGCTTCAACCGCCTGTTCCCGCAGGGCCATAATCCGGTCCATGGGCGCCACGCCCTTGGGGCAAGCCTGAACACATTCGTTGCAGCGGGTGCAGTCCCACATGCCCGTTTCTTCGCTGAGGCTGCGCAACCGGTCGCGGGAAACCCCTTCTCGGTTGCCGTCCCTCGGGTCGGCAGTGAAGCGGTAGGCCTTGGCCAGCGCGGCCGGGCCCAGGAATGTGGGGTCAACCTCCAGGACTGTACAGTCGGAAACGCATGCGCCGCACATGATGCAGGCAGTAACGCCCGAAAGGTGCAGCATAGACTCGTTGGATGCTATGTATTCACCCTCCGGTTCCACGCCCGCGGGCTGCAGGTAGGGTTCCACGGCGCGGATCTTGTCCCAGAACATCTCAAAGTCCACTGCCAGGTCCTTGATTACCCGCATCACTCCGGCTGGTTCCACTGTAATGGCGTTGTTTTCGTCAACGACAAGGGCAAGGGGTGTCTTGCAGGCCAGGCCGGCGTGGCCATTGATGCGCATGGCGCAGGAACCACAGATGGCGCTTCGGCAGGAACAGCGAAGGGTAAGAGTGCCGTCCATCTCCTCGCGGATCTTGATCAGCGCGTCCAGGACTGTGGCATTGTCCGCCACGGAAACGGCGAACTCCTCCCAGTAACTGCCGGGCTGCTCCGCTTCCGGATCGTAACGTCGTATTTTGATGGTAACGTCCATTGGCTAATACTTCCTCTCCTCGGGCTGCCACTTGGTGATAGTGACGGGCAGGTAGGAAAGCTCCGGCCCCACCTCGCCCTTCTTGGCAACAATGTGCTTCAGCCAGTTTTCATCGTCCCGCTCGGGGTAGTCGGTACGGGCGTTCGCCCCACGGCTTTCCCTGCGTTCCACCGCGCTGTACGCAATGGTATCCGCCACGTCCAGCATGAAACCCAGTTCCAGGGCGAAAATCAGGTCGGTATTGAAAATACGGTTCTTGTTCTCGACAGGAACCGTGGCATAGCGGTCCCGCAGTTCGGCAAAATCGCGAACCGCCTCGCTGATGCTCTGCTCATCCCGGAAAACCGCCACGTTGCGGACCATGGACTCGCCCATGGCTTGCCGGATGGCTCCCCATCGGTCGCCGTTGTCCGGTCGGTCCAGCATCTCTTTGATTCGACGCTCTTCTCTTGCGACCGCTTCATCTTCACTGAAATCAACAAAGGGCAGGCTTCGGCAGGCTTCAGCGGCGTGATTGCCGGACCGTTCACCAAATACGATGGTGTCCAGCAATGAATTGGCCCCCAGGCGGTTGCCGCCGTGAACGCTGACGTTGGCGCACTCACCGGCCGCGTATACCCCGGGTATGCTGGTCTGGCCGTCAATATCGGTCTTGATGCCGCCCATGATGTAGTGCATACCGGGCCGAATGGGCACGGGTTCCCTGATCATGTCCACCCCGGCCAGATCAATGCCAATTTCCCGTATTTGGCTGAGCTTTTCCATTATCAACGCTTCGCCCAGGTGAGTGCAGTCCAGGAAGACGCACCCGTTGACCCCGTTGCCGGCATTGATTTCTGTCTGCTCGGCTCGGGACACCACGTCCCGGGAGGCAAGTTCCATCATATTGGGAGCATACCTCTCCATGAAGCGGTTGCCGTTCTTGTCCCTGAGGTACGCCCCTTCGCCCCGGGCCGCCTCTGAGAGAAGCACTCCGCTTCCGGCCAGGGTTGTCGGATGGTACTGGACCATCTCCATGTCCATCAGGCCTGCGCCAGCGTTGTAGGCCAGGGCCATTCCGTCGCCGGTCACGATCAGGGCGTTGGTTGAGGGCTCAAAAATGCGGCCGCAACCGCCTGTGCAGAAAATGATTGTCTTGGCGCGGATGGCATGAAGTTGTCCTGTCCGGATCTCCAGGGCCATTACACCTCCCACCTGCCCGTCCTCAATAATCAGGGAGGTAACAAACCACTCTTCGTAGCTGCGCACCTGGGACTTGATCAACTGCTCGAACATCACGTGGAGCAGGGCCTGCCCGGTGAAGTCGCCGACGAAGAATGTGCGGGCGCGCCGCTGGCCACCGAAGGCCCTTGTCCCCAGCCGACCTTCGTCGTCCCGGTTGAAGGTGACCCCCATATGTTCCATATCAATAAGGGCGCTCCCAGCAGACCGGCACATAACCTCAATGGCGTCCTGGTCTCCCAGGAAGTCGCTGCCCTTAATGGTGTCGTAGGCGTGGTCTTCCCAGTCGTCGCCCCGGTCCAGCAACGCCGCGTTGATTCCACCCTGGGCCGCATTGGAATGGCTGCGTACCGGATGAACCTTGCTGATTATGGCAGTGTTGGCGCCGTTTGCGCTGGCGGCGATTGCAGCTCTCATCCCAGCCAGCCCGGCCCCAATTACCAGGACATCATGCTCAAGCATATTCCTTCAGTTATCTCCTAGTTCACGGCAGGCGCCTTGGGGCCCGCCAAATGTCTCGCCTAATTATCCACAGAACCGGCGGCGCCAACAACCCGCATCGCCTGCAACAATGAGGCGATACTCTTGGCGTCCTGAATTTCCCCTCTTTCGATCAACTCCAGGGTCTCGAAAAGGGGTACACGCCTTGTCTCCACCATTTCGTCGTAGTCCTGCTCCATGTCCGACGGCCGCAGGTCCGTGGCCAGGAAAACGTACATGTACTCGTCGCACCACCCCGGGGCCAGCCAGAAGCCGGCCAGTGGTTGCAGGGTATCGGCGACGTGGGATACTTCCTCTTGAAGTTCCCGCATGGCCGCTTCTTCCGGGGATTCACCTTCTTCAATACCCCCGGCAGGCACTTCCAGCAATGCCGACTCTGTTGGCTTGCGGTATTGGCGCACCAGCAGCACGTTCCCCTCGTTGTCGATGGGCACCATGCACACCGAATCCGAGTGCTCCACTACTTCCCGTACGGTCAACCGGCCATTGGGCATGCGTACCTGATCCTTGCGCAGCCGCAGGATAGTACCTTCGTAGTGAACGGCGCTCTCTATTGTAGTCTCTGTCAGGTCCTGTTCCATGGGTTAGTTCCCGGTCCCCGTGAAATCCTGTCCTTAATTCAGTCTCCGGGCCGGGTGTCGGCCTCGCCTGCCTACTGACCCCGTATGCTGAATCCCAGTCGCCTGGTCAAAGTCGCGTAAAAGTGGTTGCTGGGTTGCGCTCTCAAAAACCGTGCCTTCAATGGGCTCTGCTCGATCTCAACCCGGTCCCCTGGTTGCAACTGCCTCTCCATGTAGCCATCTACACTCAGCACGGCTTCCTGCGCCCCTTCGAGGTGGAGTCCGACCTTGGCCCGGGGCAGCAACACCAGCGAAGCCGACATCCCTACGTGGGCTGCCACCGGCTTGAGGATTAGATCTTCTGACAGGGGGTCAAGGATGGGACCTCCCACTGCCAGGCTGTATCCCGTGCTGCCCGTCGCCGTCGCCAGGATGATGCCGTCAGCCCTGAGTGAGGCGACTTCCGCGCCGTCCACCGTAGTTCGGATGGTAACCACCCGCGACACCGAACCCCGGGTAAGGACAACATCATTCAGCCCGTGAAATGGCCCCTCTACCTTGGGTAGAGCCGCGTTGCCAGACCGCACGATTCTCGCGCTGATCATGTTGTGTTTATCCACCCGGCCGTGACCATTGTAATAGGAAGGAAGCTTTTCCAGTGCATCGTGCACCTGGAGTTCCGTCATGAATCCCAGGCGTCCCATATTGATGCCTACCATCGGAACATTAAGAGGAGCGGTAACCTGTACCGCTCGCAGCATGGTCCCATCGCCTCCGGTAGTTACAACCAGGTCAGTTGCCGTTACTTGCTCTCGCAGTTCCTCCAGATTCTCCGCCGGGGATATCCAACTGCTCTGCTCCAGTGAAAGTTCGTTAACAATGGCTGTGCTTAAGTCAAGCGCCTCTGGAATACGGGCGTTGTAAATGATGCCAACGGTTCTTATTTGGTTGGGCAAGTTAATCGACCCTTGAGGGATGCAAACTTATTGCCGGGCCAGGATATGGCAGTCTAGCATTGCACAAATTTAGTGTCAATTGACGCCGAATATCGTCAATATGGTTACGACTTCTCCATTCGGCATTCACCTGCTGCCGTACATGTACAGAGTCCCACGCCAATGCTCCCCACGGTGCAGCCATGCCGATTCCAGCCTTGCCCTCTTTGGATGTTCATACTACCTAGGGAGCAATAATCCCGGGCAGTGCCGTCACCGCGCTTTCAGCCACCTCTACCACAGGACCGAAGAGCACTCCCAGCAGCACCGTGCAAATCGCGGTCACTGCCAGCGCCGTCAATGTCGGCCACGAAGCGGCGGAACGGCTTGATTCGGCATCAACCGGCGCAGTTCCCAGCGCGGATGCCGCCACTGATTCAGATTCAGGCGACAAAAACATCACCCTGATGATCCTGACGTAGTAATAGGCGGATATAACGCTGTTGACTGCCCCTATCAGCGCCAGCCACGCCAATTCGCTCTTGACGGCCGCCAGGAACAGGTAAATCTTTCCCACAAAAATGCCCGTTGGTGGAACGCCGATCAGGGCTACCAGGGCCAGCGCTAGGGTTACCGCCAGGAATGGAAAACGACGGAATACCCCGCCGTACTCCTCTATCAGGTCGCTGCCAATGCGCGAATGAATGGCCAGGATGGCGAAAAACGCCGTCAGATTGGCCGCCACATAAGCAACCAGGTAGAAAAGGACGCTGCTCGGTCCAAGGGTCGTAAAACTACCGTTGCCGTCCGAAATGCCGCTTCCCTGGGTGACCGCTGCTACTCCCACCAGTATGTAACCCGCGTGGGCTATCGTGCTGTAACCCAGCAAACGCCTGATGTTGGACTGGGCAATAGCCACCAGGTTTCCCACAGTCATCGAGATTGCCGCCAGTACTGCCAGCAGCATTCCCCAGTCTGCGTC
Organism: SAR202 cluster bacterium bin22; assembly: GCA_002238505.1. Classification (GTDB taxonomy): domain Bacteria; phylum Chloroflexota; class Dehalococcoidia; order Lucifugimonadales; family UBA3495; genus Bin22. Next base: position 762,395 of record MPMM01000001.1, read on the forward strand.
AAACAGCAGAAAGCCGCTGTAGAGGAACCGGAGCAGCAGCGCGAACGCCACCGCCTTGCTGGCCACCGACAGGAAGGCAACCATCGGAATCGGCGCGCCTTCATAGACGTCCGGAACCCACATCTGGGAAGGAATGGCCGACAGCTTGAAGGCAATGCCTACGGTAAGCACCGCTATTCCCACCAGTACCGCGTAGCTGCCAAAGGGGACGTCGTCCCGCAGGGGGCCGCCAAGCGCCAGTGCAATGCCGTCCAGTGTAGTGCTGCCGCTGAATCCGTACAGCAGCGCCATGCCATAAAGGGTCAGCGCCGAACTGATGGCCCCAATTATGAGGAATTTCATGCCTGCTTCGCTTGACCTGGAATTTGGCATGAATGCGGCAATCGCCACCAGCGGCAGGGTCGTTAATTCCAGGGCCACGTAGATGGCTATCAACTCCGTGGCGGAGGCCAGCAGCATCATACCGCTGGCCGACAGCAGCATTAGCCCGAAGAATTCCCCCCTTAACCGGGGCAGGCTCTTTACATAATCGGCGGATGCCAGGAACACCAGCCCAAGGGAAACTACCACCAGGAGATTGAAAAAGAGGCCGAACCGGTCAACTGCCAGACTGCCGTGCAATATTCCCGTTTCCGCAACCAGATTCTGATCACCGCTGCCAAGAATCCCGCCCGTCAACTGGTCCAGTTGGGCCAGCGTAAAGGCAAGGGGCAAAGCCAGTCCAATCAGGGCAACCCAGGTCAGGATGCCCTTCCGCGAAAACACCAGGTCCGCCAGTATAACCAGCAGCCCCAGGCCAGCCATGCTCAATTGCGGCGAAATTAGAAAGATATCGTGCGGCGACATATTGGTTCCTGCCCGCTACCTGTTCCCAGCCACCGCGACGGGCGCCGAGTTAATTGCGTCAACCATGGGAGTTATAGCTGTATCGAAAACTTCCGTCAGAATCGCCGGATAGACTCCCACCAGGACAATGCTGGCTGCCAACAGTACCAGTGGAATCGCTTCCAGGGGTGAAGCGTCGGTCAAAGAGTCAAAACGCTCTCTCGACGGACCAAAAAGGGACCGCTCCAGCATCCACAGTATGTATCCCGCTGCCAGGATAATCCCCAGCACCGACAATATTGTCATCACCGGGAAAGCCTTGAACGCCCCGAAAAAGACCAGAATCTCAGATACAAACCCGCTCAACCCCGGCAGTCCCAGCGATGCGAATCCGGCTATGGCCAGTGCCGCCGCCGCCACCGGCATGCGTCCCGCCAGCCCTCCCAGGTCTGGAATATAGCGGGTATGCGCCTTGTCGTAGATTAGCCCAACGCCAACGAACAGCAGGCCGGTAATAGTCCCGTGGGTGAACAACTGCATCGCGGCGCCGTTCAGTCCTGCGCCGGTCACTTGTCCCGCCGCCGCTCCCACCGAGCCAATACCAACCAGGACCAGGCCCATGTGGCTGACGCTGGAGTAGGCAATTAACCTCTTGAGATCGGTCTGGCGAATGGTTACCACCGCGCCGTACAGTACGCTGATTACGCCCAGCAAAATCAGAAGCCAGGCAAAAGCCGTTACTTCCTCTGGGAACATTCCCACGTTTACCCGCAGCAGGCCGTAACCCCCCATCTTGAGCATCACTCCGGCCAGCATGACACTGGCTGCGGTGGGCGCGTCAGTGTGCGCATCCGGCAGCCAGGTATGTACCGGCCAGGTCGGCAGCTTCACCGCGAAGGCCGCAAAGAAAAGCCAGAACATGAGCGAGAGGGGAACTGCGGCATTCGAGGCGCTCAGCATGGAGCCTGGCTCCAGCAGGACTCTCATATCGAAGGAACCCGACGGCTGGCTGGCAAATACCGCCACAATGGCCACCAGCATGAATGCGCTGCCCAATATCGTAAATATCAGGAACTTCATCGCGGAATAAGTCTTCCGCCCGGTGCCCCAGTTGGCGATGAGCATGTACATGGGCAGCAGTTCCAGTTCCCAGAAAAGGAAGAACAGCAGGAAGTCCAGCGATGTGAAAACTCCCATTACCGCAGTCTGAAGCAACAGCAGCCAGATGAAATACTCCCTGACCCGTTCCTTCACCGACCAGGAAGCGATGATTGCGCAGAAACCCAGCAGCCCGGTCAGCAGCACCATGGGAGCGCTGAGTCCATCCACGCCAAGCAGATAGCTGGCGTTAAGAGTCTCCGCTGAAATCCAGGTAAGCTTGTCAATCAGCTGGAACCGGTCTGCAGTGTCTCCCCGGTCGAAGGAAACAAAGACTGCCACAGACAGCAGCAGGTCGGCCAGTCCGACTGCGAAAGCAAAACCTCGGACTAATCGGTCTCCCCGAACGAATAGCAGGATCGCCAGCGCTCCCAGCGCGGGCAGAAAGACGGTAAGTGTTAGCAGGCCCGGAATGCCGAACACCCTTCTACCCTCCCAACCCGGTACCGAACGCGATATAGCCCACCAGTATGAGCACTGCCCCCAGGACTATTACCGCGCCGTAAAACTGCACCTGCCCGGTTTGAAATTGGGCTGCCAGCCGCCCGAACTGGCGGGTTAGCCACCCGGTTAGGTCAACAATGCCATCCACCAGGCTCCGGTCCAGCCAGTCGGTAATCCCGGCAAAGAAGCGGTAGAAAATCCGCCTGACCAGCAATCCCTCGTAGAGTTCATCCACGAAATACTTGCGATACAGCAACGTGTAAATTATCCCGCCTCGCTCCAGGGGATCTGCCTGCTGTGGCGCAACATCCACGTGCGCGTGGCCGTGATCGTGATTGTGACCCTCCGAATGTTCTCCCCCGGCATCGCTTGCTTCCGCCATACCGGCCGGGCTGGTCATTCCTTCCTTCGCCCGAGCGTACAGCAGGTAGGCCAAACCAATTCCCGCCACGGCGACCGCCGTTGAAATCCCGGCAACTGCCCAATTGAAGGGCGGCGTCTCCGGATGCCCGTAAAGGACCGCCGACTCGACAAAGTATGAGAACCAGTGCCACGGTATGCCCAATAAGCTCTTGATCCACTGGGGATTGGCTATGTAACCGGCCAGCACGGCAGCAATCCCAAGTACTGCCATGGGCGCCACCATCACCCGGGGCGACTCCGCCAGGTGGACTTCCTGGGACACAGCCGAAGGTTGTGCACTCCCGGACTCTTCCGCATCTTTCAGTTCCTGGGCTCCGCCGCCACGGAACTCTCCATGGAAAGTGAGGAACACCATCCGGAAAGTATAGAAGGCTGTCAGCAGGGCCGCCGCCACCAGCAGCGCCAGCACGGTCTGGGCAACCCAGGGATCCACTGGTCCTCCGCCCAACCACGCGGCGGTGATAATTTCGTCCTTGCTCCAGAATCCGGACAGCGGCGCAATGCCGACCAGGCTCAGTCCGCCCACTACCAGCAGGGCGTAGGTCCAGGGCATGAAGGTCCGAAGGCCCCCCATGTACCGCATATTGAAAGTTCCCGACGCATGGTTCACGCATCCGGCGCCCAGGAACAGCAATGCCTTGAAGAAGGCGTGGGTGAACAGGTGGAAAAGCGCCGGGCCAAAGGCGCCCAGTCCCAGGGCCGCCATCATGTAGCCCAGCTGGCTGATGGTCGAATAGGCCATCACCCGTTTGATATCGTTCATAACCAGGCCCAGCGTAGCGGCGGCAAAGGCGGTGAATCCACCAACCAGGGCCACCACCATCATCGCGTCTCGCGCTTCCTGGAACAGCGGGAAGAACCGGGCCACCAGGAATACCCCCGCCGCCACCATTGTTGCCGCGTGAATCAGGGCGCTCACCGGCGTAGGACCTTCCATGGCATCAGGGAGCCATGAATGGAGCGGGAACTGTCCCGACTTGCCTGCTGCCCCCGCGAATATCCCCAGGCAGATCAGGGTCAGGGCTGTGCCTCCCAGGACCGCGCCGCCGGTAGCCAAGGGCTGGGCAGCCTGCCATATGTCAGGAATGTGGAGGGCATTCAGCCCTTCCGCGGCAAACTGGGATGCGTGAAAGAACAGGTAAATGATGGCCAGCAGGAACCCCACATCGCCAATGCGGGTAACTATGAAGGCCTTCTTGGCTGCCGCTGCCGCCGAAGGGCGATCGTGCCAGAATCCAATTAGCAAATACGATGATAAGCCTACAAGCTCCCAGAAGGCATAAAGCTGAACAATATTGGCGGATAGCACCAGTCCCAGCATGGACGCCGTGAACAGCGACATATAGGCGAAGTATCGGGCTATGCCGGGGTCTCCCTTCATGTACCCGAGGGAATAAATCTGGACCAGCAGACTCACGCCGCTGACCACAAAGAGCATCACGGCCGTCACCGGGTCCAGCAGAATTCCCACTTCGATAGCGGCATCGCCCAGGTCAATCCAGGTATGGGCGGCATAAGAGGCATCAGCGCCCTGGGCCACATTTACCAGGATTACCAGGGATAGCACGAGGGAAACTGACAGAGCGGCAATCAGCAGGTAGCCGCTTATCACCGCAATGCGATTGAAAAGCGGCCGGATTACCAGCGAAATCAACAGGAAGGACAGCAGGGGCAGCAGGAATATTGCCCAGACCAGTGGCTCGGCGACCATCTAAAGTTTCCTCAGTATCTCTTCGGCCACGTGCTCACGGCCCTTGGGAACATACACATTGAATGGCGTCCGCTCACCCCAGTCGCGAATGTCGCCTTCCGGGAGAATGCGGGCCGGCAGTCCTTCCCCTTCGAGGACTTCTTTCCACATTTCCGCCATCATCAGGTTTGGCGTTTTCTTGAATTCAACCCACATTTGCTTACTTCGACAGTTTTTCGAACTGCTAGGACTAGTCTAATGACGCAGCTGATTTGCTTCCGACAAGGAAACTGATTCGGTATTGCGATACATGGCGAAAACGATGCCCAGCCCCAGGGCAATTTCCGCGGCCGCCACCGTAATAATGAATACGGCAAATACCTGACCGGTTAACACACTCCCAATTTCCTGGCGCAATGCCAGCGGAGCGACGTACTTCGAAAACGCCACCACTGTCAGGTTGACAGCATTGAACATGATCTCAATCGACATCAACACGGCGATGACGTTGTTTCGAGCCAGCGCGCCATACAATCCAATGGCGAAAAGCGCAGCCGCGACCACCAGCATTGACTCGAGGGACATACGGCTAGCTCCCTCGCGAACGGGCCAATGCGAGGCCGCCAATCAACGCAGCCAGCAACAGCAAAGATACCGCCTCGAAGGGCAGTACAAAGTCGCCAATCAACAATTCAGCCAGTCCCGTTTCCGGCGCTTCATATCCTGAGCCCAGTGCCCCGGCTGGCGCTCCGGCCACCGACTGCGTCTGGGCGGAATCCACCAGCTGGGAGGCTGCATTTGGAATGGGACGCCAGTCGGTGTTGATCGCTGCAGCTATCATGCCAACCAGCAACAGCGAAGCGCACAACACCGCCGGAATCTGTAGTCGGTTAGGCAGGTTGCCCTCCCGCACGTTTCGGGTAAGCATGATTCCGAAAATAAACAATACTGAAATCGCGCCCACGTAAATCAGCACCTGGACCACTGCCAGGAACTCCGCGCTCAGCAGCACAAAAAATCCGGCCACCGAAATGAAAACCACCGCCAGCAGAAGGGCAGAGCGGAACAAGTCCTTAACTAGCACTACTCCCAGAGCAGCCCCAATGGCAACTACGGATAATATCCAGAAGACCAGGTCCTGCACCAACGGCATCAGGCCCCCACCTTGTCGGAAGCAAATGCAGTACGGCCGGTTGCAGCAATTCCCCTGTTAGGCTGCTTCATCGTCTTTCCGTACCGATGGGTCCGGTCCTTCCCCGCGGGTATCTGTCCCCTCATTGTCTTGCTCGAAACGCATGCCTGCCTTTTCATGCTGATGCCATCGCCACGACTCGCGTCCAACTTCCCGCCAGCCCAGCGGCGGCCCGCCCCGCGGGTCATAGGAAAATCGGGAGTCGCCCTGCGATATGGTCGGCCTACGCCTGAACGAGTCTGCTTCCCCTTCGTAACCTTCTAGCTGGGGCCGGTACCACGTGCTGGGGTGCTTCTCCGCGTTGCGTAACTGGTCAATGGTTATGACCATATTCTTGCGGCTGTATTGACCCTGTTCAAATCCGCTTCCCATAAACAGGGCATCGTAGGGACACGCTTCCACGCAAAGACCGCAGAACATGCACCGCTGAAGCTCAATATCAAACACTTCCAGCCGGTACTTCCCCCCTTCGGGAATCATTGTCCCGCTCGGCGAAGTCTCAATCTTGATTATGCCCAGGGGACAGTACTTGGCGCACGAAGCGCAGCCCGTGCAGCGCTCTTCGTACCAGACGAATTCCTCACCCCGGAACCTGGGATGCTGCTTGGCCCGTTCTTCCGGATACTGAATTGTAAACGGCTTTCTGGTCAGATTTTTCAAGGTGACCATCAGGCCCTTGATCATTGCCAGACCATACATCTCAGATCACCTCAATGGTGGAAACCCCGGGCACTACCACATTCTGCGGTTGACGGGTCCGGAAGCTGACGCGTTCCTTGATCAGGTTTCCAAAAACCGCAATCGCAATGACAGTTACCGCCAGGTTGACCACGCCCATAATTGCCAGGTCCGTCACGGTCAAAACGCCGTCGTCGCCCCGCAGCAGGAAAACCTCCAGGGTAACGGCGATCAGGTTAACCATGGCCAGGGGCAGCAGGAATTTCCAGGAGAACGCCATAATTTGGTCAATTCTCAACCGGGGATAGGTGGCCCGGAACCAGATGAACAAAAACACGATTATGCCGGTCTTGATCAGGAACCACAGCCAGCCAAGGTATTCCGACCAGGGACCCGACCATCCGCCCAGGAAGAGGGTAGCGGTAATAGCCGCCACTACGCCCACGCCACCAAATTCCGCCGCCTGGATCAGCGCGAACCTGACCCCACTGTACTCCGTGTGATAACCGGCAATAATCTCCGACTCCGCCTCCGCCACGTCAAAGGGAGACCGGTTAAGCTCTGCTGACATTCCCGCCATGAATACGAAGAAAGCCAGGGGCTGCACCAGGAAGAACGGCAGGGCCTGGGCCTCCACTATCGTTCCCAGTGACATCGAAGCTGCCACCATCACCACGCCCAGCAGGGATAATACTACCGGTATTTCGTAACTTATCAGCACTGCCACTGCCCGGGCCGCCCCGAACATGGCATAGCGATTGTTGGAGGACCATCCCGCCATGAAAATTGCTACCGACGTTATCGAGCTTACGGCCAGGATGTACAGGACCCCAACATTGAGACTGGCCAGCGCCGTATTCTTGGCAAATGGCAGTACAGCGGTCATCAAAATCAGCGGTGCAACCATCAACACCGGCACCAGCGAAAACACCACCCGGTCCGAACCGTCGGGCCGGAGGTCTTCCTTGGTCAACAGCTTGACCAGGTCCGCAATTGGCTGAAACAGGCCGAAGGGCCCCCACCGGTTGGGTCCCACCCGATTCTGGAATCGCCCCAGCAACCGTCGTTCACCCCAGGTAATCGCCGCCGCTCCCAGGAGGACCGCATTGACCAGGATGAACGCAAACACCAGGCCGGCGATCGCATAAGCTACCCAGCAGGGGAGCACGACGCCGACTATCTCATAAACCACTCGGTAAATCCCGTTGGCATAGAGAATGCTGTCGGAGGCTAACTGGCAACTCACCGATCAACCTCTCCCATGTTAATGTCTATGCTTCCCAGGGATACAATCATGTCCGCCAGTTTCCATCCCACCAGCAGGTGTTCGATTACGGTCAAATTTATCAGGGATGGTGACCTTATCTTACAACGGTATGGCGAAATACCGCCATCGCTGACCAGGTAAAAGGCCAGTTCCCCTTTGGACGCTTCTACCCTCCCGTAAGCCTCCCTTCCCGCCTCCGGCCGCAAGACCAGCGGCAAATCCAGCCGTACCGGCCCGGGTTCAATCTGGGCGATGCACTGCTTGATGATACGGATACTCTGGTGCACTTCCTGGAATCGGACCCAAAACCGGTCGTAATTGTCCCAGTTGGAACCTATCGGGACGTCAAACTCAACCTGGTCGTAGGCGTCGTAGGGCTCCTGTTTTCTCCAGTCCCAGTTGACCCCGCTGGCGCGCAGGACGGGCCCCGAGACCGAATTGTTTATCGCAATCTCAGGCGGTATGGGGCTGACCCCTCGGGTGCGGACCATGAGGATTTCGTTCTCCAGGAGCAACTGCTCCATTTCCACGAATTCCTCGGCAAAGTCATCCAGGAATCGGTTGAGGGCCGGCCAGAAGTCACGAGGGGCATCGGCAAACACCCCGCCGGGGCGCATGTAACTCACCGTAATCCGGGCCCCGCATAGCATTTCGAAAAGCTCCAGGATCCGCTCCCTGCTCCTGAACCCATACATCAGGGGTGTGCCGAAAGCCCCCAGTTCCTGGACAAAGAACCCCACGGCAATCAGGTGGCTGGCGATGCGTTGAAGCTCGGCGGTGAGGGTGCGCAGGTATTTGGCCCGGGGTGGCGGCTCAACACCCAGCAGCTTTTCCACTGCCAGGCAGTAGGCCTGGTTGTTTATCATGGACGAGGTGTAATCCAGCCGGTCAGTCAGGGTAACCACCTGAACGTAATTCCGTTCCTCAGCCAGCTTCTCGGTTCCCCGGTGCAGGTACCCGAAAACCGGTTCCACCTCAACAATGTCTTCGCCGTCAAAGGTAATCCGCACACGGAACACGCCGTGGGTGCTGGGGTGCTGCGGCCCCACGTTAACGGTCATTGGTTCGGTGCGGATTGTCATAGGAGAGGTGCTCGCCCAGGTTCCAGGCAAATAGTGGCCAGTTGTGCCTGTTTCCCATTGCCGGTGGCTCTTTCGTGGAGACTACTCATGCCTAGAGAAAGTCCTTCCTCAGCGGATGACCCTCGAACCCTTCCCAGAGCATTATTCGTTTCATGTTGGGATGGCCTTCAAAATGTATGCCCATCAAATCCCAGATTTCCCGTTCCTGGAAGTCGGCTCCTCGCCATACTGAATAGACGGAAGGCGCCCTCAGGTTATCGCGCCCAAATATTCTTGCCTTGAAAACGGCCGAACTCTGCTGTTTCAGGGAAGTCAGGTGGTAAACCAGGTCGAAGTATTCGACATAATCCACAGCGCTGACGGAATTGAGGAACTGGAAATCATGGTCAGGTGAGTCTTTCAGGAACCCTGCCACCGCGTTTATTCGGGTGGGCCTGACCCAGGCGGAAACTTCATCAAAATCAACAACCGCGCCAGGAAATTCCTGGTTTACCGCCGCTGCCAAATCCTCACCGGATACCGCCCGCAATGCCATGATCAGTCTGAAGTCTCCTGGTTGAAAGCCGGCGAGTCCTGCCAGTTTCCTCCGCCCTTCCTCAGGTGGTGGTACTTCTTTATCTTTTCGTGAAGTTCCATTATCCCGTATAGCAGGGCATCCGGGCGTGGAGGGCATCCCGGCACATAAACGTCCACCGGAATAATGTGGTCAACCCCGGGGACTACGCTGTAAGACCCGTAGTAGGGTCCGCCGCTGGTAGCGCAAACCCCCATGGAAATTACCCACTTGGGCTCGGCCATTTGGTCGTAAATGCGCCGAATCGGCGGCGCCATTTTCCACGTAACCGTGCCCGCCACAATCATCAGATCCGCCTGGCGTGGCGAGGCGCGGAAGGCCTCCATACCAAACCTGGCAATGTCGAACCTTCCCATGGCCGTCGCCATCATTTCAAAGGCGCAGCATGCCAGTCCGAATGACACGGGCCAAAGGGCCGACTTTCGACCCCAGTTCACCAGTGCGTCCACCGACGTCACCAGGAGATTATTCTTCAGGTCGTCGGGAACTTCAATCGAGGGAACTTCAATGGGTTCGCTGGAAACCGCAATCAGTTCATTGACAATCTGACCCTCTTCCTGGTCAATTCCCCAGGTACGGTCGTGCAGTGGGCCCTGTGACGCAGACAGTTCCATAGCTTAATTCCCCCACTCCAGGTCCCGCTTGCGCCAGGCATAGGCCCAGCCGATCAGTAGAATGCCAACGAAAACGGCCATTTCAATCAGCGCGAACAATTCCAGGCTGATAAATCTGGTGGCCCAGGGATACAGAAACACCACCTCGACGTCAAATATGACGAAGAGTATGGCGTATAGGTAGTACCGGAAGTTGAACTGGTTCCACGGCCCGCCTATCGTTTGCACTCCGCATTCGTAGGGTTCAAGCTTTACGGGCGTGGGGTTTTGAGGACGTATCTTCAGGCGGGAAAGCAGCCAGGATGCAGCTAACAGGCTGGTTGGGACTGCGAAAGCCACCAATGCGAAAATGGCAATCAATCCGTATTGCCGAAAGTAGTCTTCAAGCATACAGCCCGGGCAGACCTCAACTTTAGCTGTCGAAAAATTATAGCATATGCCCCTCAAAGCCGATAGTGAAAAACTGCACAATCTATGGCAATCGCTCTTTCGATTAAGACTATGGGTGGCAGACATCTGCAAGGCATGAGTCATGTCGCCCTGAGCTTGCCGAAGGGCCTCAAATCCTGCCCAACTACCCAGTAGCAGGTCCGAAGACTGGTTTGCGAGATGGTGTTTGCATTCTTCAATCCTTCCGCCCCCACAATTTCCCTATAGCGCTAATACTCCGTTGCACAATCCAGATAATGGGCATTCACCCACATGCCCACACCCAGTTGTGGCTAACATCCGGCCCTGCCGTTAGAATATTCCCCGTCAATATCTCGCCAAACCGAATCTCATAGTCGTACCCTTGACGACCTCTTTCCCTCGGAATTATATGGAATACGCCAGCAGGTACATCAGCGCCAACCGTATCTATCACCGCTTTCTGGAGTGGGGAGACACTGGGAAACCTCCCGTCATCATGATGCACGCCACGGGGCTTTCCGCCCACTCCTGGCTTCCCATCGCTGAAGGGCTGGCTACCGGTTATCATGTCCTGGCCCTGGACCAGAGGGGCCACGGCGATACAGACCTGTCAGACGTCGGATACAGTTTTGAACTGGTGGGGCAGGACCTGGCCGCGGTAATCAAAGCCCTGGAACTGCCTTCCGTAAGGATCGTGGGCCATTCATCTGGCGGCCTGGCAACCCTGATTGCGGCCCACCTGACTCCTGGCAAAATTACCCAGGCCTGCCTTGTGGAGACCCGGGTGGGTGAAAGGCCGGCCAATGCGCCGCCTGGCGAACTCCAGGACCGGGCCCGCCGCACCCGTCAAAAGCGGATGGTGTGGGAAAGCCGGGAGGCCATGCAGGGCGCCTACCGCCAGCGCGCGGCATTCAAGGACTGGGATCTACGGGCGTATCAGGCCTTTACTGAAGGCGGCTCCAGACTGCTGTCCGACGGGCGCGCTGAATTGAAGTGTCCTCCCGAAGTTGAGGCCCTCTTCTACGAAAAACGGGAGTCGCTCCAGGTTACCCCCTTCTTTCGCGGACTTACCGGTCGGTTCCTGCTTCTTCTGGGCAGCTACCCCGAAGCCCAGACCCCGTCCGACACGGGCGTCCAACGTTTCCTCAGTGAAGTTGACTACTCCGAGGCAAAACCCATGGGCATGGGGTCCCACTTCCTGCCCATGGAACATCCAGCGGAAGTGCTGCGCGAGATTAAAGCTTTCTTCGACAGTGAGGACTGAATTGCCATCAGAAGACCCGGCGCCGGTTAACGGTTCGCCATCTGGCGATAAGACAGCATTTGGCCCCCTGCAGGGCCTCAAGGTGCTGGATCTATCGATAATTGTGGCCGGGGGGACGGCCAGCAGCCTGCTGGCCGACTTTGGCGCGGACGTTGTGAAGGTTGAACGCCCCGGCGGCGGTGATCCCCTGCGTAACTGGGGCCCCTTCGTCAATGGCGTTTCCCTTTGGTGGAAAGTTCATTCCCGCAACAAGCGTTCCCTTACCCTCGACCTGGGGCAACCCGATGGACAGGCCCTCCTCCTCGAATTGGCCGCCCAGGCGGACATGCTCATTGAAGGGTTCCGGCCAGGCACCCTGGAGCGCTGGAACATCGGCCCCGACCAACTGCACCAGGCCAACCCCTGCCTGGTAATTCTCCGCTATTCCGGCTTCGGTCAAACCGGCCCTTATAAGGACAGACCTGGCTTTGGTACCATTGCCGAGTGCATGAGCGGCTACATTGCCATGACCGGTTTCCCCGAAACCCCGCCGGTCTTGCCGCCCATACCCCTGGCCGACGAGATTGCCGGTGTTTTCGGCGCTATGGCCGGAATGATGGCCCTCTACCGCCGCCAGACCCTCTCCAATTCCCCCGATACAACAGGGACGGACAGGACCGGGCAGGTCGTTGACCTGAGCCTCTTCGAACCCCTTTTCCGTTTGTGCATCCCCCACATCCCGATGTATGACCTCCTGGGCATCGTGCGCGAACGGGTTGGCAACGACTTCCCCGACGCCGCGCCCCGAAGCCTCTACCAGACCGAAGACCAGCGCTGGCTCGGCCTGTCAGCCACCTCCCAAAGCACCTGGGAGGCCCTTGCCCGGGCCATGGGTCTGGACGACACCCTCTCCGATCCCAAGTTTGAGAACAACGGGTCCCGCCTGGAGAACAAGGATGCGCTCAATGTTATTCTGCAGCAATGGCTGGGCAGTCGGTCTCAGGACGAGATCCTCCAGATGCTGGTCCCCGCCGGCGGAGTCGTTGGTCCGGTGTATGACAGCGCCCAGATTGTGAACGACCCCCATTACCTGGATCGAGAGGACATCGTGCAGGTGGACGACCCGGAGATAGGCCAGACAGTCATGCCTGGCGTAATTCCCAAGTTCAGCGACACCCCAGGCGCCATCGAACACGCCGGCCCGGTCCTGGGTGAACATAATGAGCAAGTGCTGGGCTCATGGCTGGGCTATGACCCTCAACAGGTGGCGGACCTGGCCAATAAAGGCACCATCTGACCGTCCCATCGAGCCTTTGTGCGGACCAACTCTCTAACTGCCACCGCCCATAACATGACATCCCAGTCACTCCCATCCCGTGAGGTTGACCATTGAACGGCCGAAAGAAACTGCTTGTTGCAACCCATAACCAGGGAAAAGTCAGGGAATATGCTGCACTGCTCAGCGGGTTGCCCGTGGACCTGCTGTCCCTGGATGACCTTGGCATCACCCACGACGTCGAGGAAACGGGTACTACCTTCCGCGAAAACGCCTGGCTCAAGGCTCATACCTATTCCCGGCTGGGCGAAATGCTCACCCTTTCCGATGACTCCGGCCTTGAAGTCGATGCCTTGGGTGGCGAACCCGGTGTACACTCCGCTCGATACGGGGGCGACGCCTGCCATAGCGACGAGGAACGCGTGGATTTGCTCCTTTCCAATCTGCAGGGTGTGCCCTGGGAGCGACGGACCTCCCGGTTCCTTTGCTTTATCGCCATCTGCGATCCCGGTGGCGTCGAAGTGTCTGTGGTAGGTTCCGTAGCCGGGATGATACAATACCAACCGGAAGGAAACTTGGGATTCGGCTATGATCCGGTCTTTTATTTGCCAACTTTCGGTCGCACAATTGCCCAGATTCCGTTGGCTGAAAAGAACCTGATCAGCCATCGTGGCGACGCTGTCCATCGGGCGGCAATAGCCTTGGGACGCCTGGTAGGCGGAAGTTAACCTTCCCTGCTCTCTTATCCAGATCTTTTTTGCGGCTTTTGCGTTTTGACTATCCAGGATTCGTTTGGACGTCCCCTCAGGGACCTGAGGATATCCGTAACTGACAGGTGCAATTTCCGTTGCACCTACTGCATGCCGGCCGAGATTTTCGGAGAGTCCTACCAGTTCCTGCCCAAGGAAGAGGTCCTCACCTTCGAAGAAATTACTCGCCTTGCCCGCGTTTTTGTCGGACTGGGCGTCAATAAGCTCCGCATAACCGGTGGCGAACCTCTCTTGCGCACTGAACTGCCTCAGCTTGTTGCCATGCTTTACTCCATTGACCCTTCGGTTGACTTGACCCTCACCACCAACGCATACCTGTTGCCCCAGCAGGCTCAAGCGCTCAAGGACGCGGGCCTCAAGCGCATCACCGTCAGCCTGGACACCATCGATGACCAGATTTTCCGGGAAATGAACGGCCGGGGCTTCCCGGTTCAGCGCGTCCTAGACGGCATCGACAGCGCCGTCCAGGTTGGCCTGTCCCCCGTCAAGATAAACGCGGTAGTCCAAAAGGGAGTCAACGACCATACCGTCGTGGACCTCGCCCGGTACTTCAAGGGCACCGGCCACATCGTCCGCTTCATCGAGTACATGGACGTTGGCAACCGCAATGGCTGGAAGTGGGACCACGTCGTTTCCGCCGCCGATATTGTCAAGCAAATCGACGCCGAGCTGCCCCTCGAGCCGGTGGAAAGCAACTATCATGGCGAGGTGGCCAACCGGTACCGCTACCAGGATGGCGACGGCGAAATCGGTGTCATTGCCTCGGTGACCATGCCCTTCTGCGGTGACTGCACCAGGGCCCGCCTTTCCACCGACGGCAAAATCTATACCTGCCTCTTCGCCTCCGATGGGATGGACCTGCGCGACTTCCTTCGCGCCGGGGCCTCCGACGATGAACTGATAGAACGGGTAGCGGGAATCTGGAATCGCCGTTCCGACCGCTACTCAGAGGAACGCACCGAACTGGCCCCCGTACAGAACGGCCGCCAAAAGGTGGAGATGTACCATATTGGCGGCTAGCGGGTCAGGTGGCTGGTGGGCAGTGGTTAGGTTGTTCTTGCCCCGGCTACTCTAGTTCCGACAGGGAATAGGCAAATCAGGATTCTCAATTCATCCAGCTAGTCCGGAGGAAACAGGATGATTCAGGACCGAGATGTGCAAAGCTTGTGGGATGCGGTTGAGGAGATCCGGAAAAAGATCGAGGCCATGGAAGGTACAGAGGCCATGGAAAGTACAGAGGCCGTGGGAGGGGCAGAGGCCGGAGGCGATGTGGAATTCGCCTTTGTCGCCAGCGCCACCTCAAACCGGAAGACCTTTCACCTTCGTGGCTGCAAGTTTACCCACGGGTTCATGAAGGCATCCAATGGATTCCGGGCTTACCGAACCCACGCTGAGGCGGTCGAGGACGGCCGCGTACCCTGCAAGACTTGCGGCGCCTGATCCCCGTTGCCCTTTTCAGAACGCCGCTGGTATCTTGGCCGGCCTGATGCAACGCCCTGAAGCAACAAAGCAGCCCCAGGAGTAATTCCCATGCCCGAATCCAGCCGTCAACCCGTAACTCCCGTTTCCGACGCCCTCACCCATCTGGATGACCAGGGGCGGGCCAAAATGGTTGACGTTGGGTGGAAGCCGGTAACCGACCGGGAGGCGATTGCTCGCGGCTCAGTGCGCATGCTCCCTGAAACGCTGCGCCTGATTATCGAAGGCCAAGTCAAAAAGGGTGACGTCTTCACCATCGCCCAGCTTGCCGGCATAATGGGCGCCAAGCGTACCTCTGAACTCATCCCCCTGTGCCACCCGCTGCCCCTCAACAAGGTTGACGTGGAACTCGAGGCCGACGAGGCCAACAGCAGCGTCAACATCACCGCCACCGCCACCACCTCGGGCAAAACGGGCGTAGAAATGGAAGCCCTGACCGCCGTTTCCGTTGCCGCGCTGTCCATCTACGACATGTGCAAGGCAGTCGATCGGGGCATGCAGATTGGGTCCATCCGGCTGGTCAGCAAGCGCGGGGGCCAGAGCGGCGACATCACCCTGGAGCAGGTCTAGGTCACTTATCCGCCTCTCCTCCGCAGTTCCCCCGTCAGCATGTCTATTGCCGCGCTGGCGTAAACAACGTACTCCAACGGGCTCAGTTTCAGCGGCTGAAACTCCTCCACCTGGTCTGCTTCGGCCATCCCCGCAATGCCCGAAATCGCCGTAATTTCCAGGCTGCACAGCCGCCCTTCCGGGTCAACAACCACGCAACCCAGGTCGCGCTCTGAAGAAAACCCCGGCTCCACTTCTACGGCTTGCAACGAGGTCATCCCCAGAAAGGATGGAAACGGCCTGAGCCGGCGCGCCACCTGCTCAAGGATCTCCTGCAGCTGCAGGGCCGTCTCCGCCAGCAGCGCCGAAACCCTTTCCTCAACTTCGCCATTCTCAATTTGGGCCATAAAGATTCCCGCCCGCCACCAGTTTGTTAGTTTAGGGGTAGGGTTGCCCGCCGATAGAAGCGCCACCCGCAGAGATAGCTCGCAAACTGTCCCTGCACCTGTCCCGCCATCCGTTCCGCCACCAACTTGCCTCAATTTATAGCGCAGTCCGCGCGAGCAAGACCTATCAATAATTCGTGTGAATCCACCTGCCCACCATTTGACCGGGGCTCTTACCCCTCTGCTTGGAGCCTGTTTAACGGCCGGCAGAAATGGCTCGACAGCCTCATCTCATATGGTCTCCGAGAGCGGCCCCTCAACAATATAAGGCGCTCCCTGTGTCGCGATGGCAATTGACACGCTTCCCGTTACGCCTTTAATATTATTGACCCAGGCAACACTTGGCGGCTGGTCGGTGTGCCTGCTCGGTGGCGACGTAGCTCAGTGGCAGAGCGGGCGCTTCATAAGCGCTAGGTCGTTGGTTCGAATCCATCCGTCGCCACCAACCGCCCCAGTCGATTATACCTTCCTTTTCCCTGCCAACATCCTTCCGCCACCGGCCGCGTTTCTTACCCCAAATCGTGGAGGGCCGCTATGCCTCCCTTCCTCGTTCCCGGCCTTGGCAAAGAGGAAGCCAGCAATATCTGCATGAACCACTGCCGTGCCATGTGCTGCCGTGGCCCATTGCTGCTTGAACTGGCGTCAGAAGAGGTGGATAGCTTTCTCGCCAATGGAGAAAGACTTCATGTGGAAGTGCGGCTAAATCGGGGAATGAACGAAGCGGCCTGGCTGAAGTTTGCCGATCACGAGGGGGAACGCTGTCCGATGCTGGATCCCGACTCTTTCGCCTGCCGCATCTACGAGGACAGACCGGCGCGCTGCCGGGAGTTTCCCGTTCGGAAGACGCCGGGGTGTGCCATATCAGGCGGCTGACGGAAGGCGAGAAAAACGCAGGCCCAGGCCATCAAGCCGCGAGCCCGCGTATTACTCCTCGTTTTCCATCTGCTGGCCCAGTTCGTCGAGGAACCTTTCTATCTCCGGCGAAAGGTTGACATCAGTAGGAGCCCCGTTGCTGGCAGCTTCCTCCTCATCCTGCTGGGCGTCGTAGTACGCTTCCATCTGCTGGATGAGAGATTTCAACTCCGAATTTCGTTCCACCGCTGAACTCAGTTCCCGATACTGCCTCTGGCCCCTTCTCACCGGCGCCAGGTCCGATGGAATGTTGGGATATACGGAACTCAGGCACTCAATCATACGGGAAGTGCCCGTAAAATCCTCTTCCAGCTGCAGGTATTGGGGCAGATGGACCATAAAATTTATGGTCTCAATGCCCAAGCGGTCGATGCCCTCCGACACCAGGTTCATTATGGTCGTCGGTCCCTGGTAATTGCTGCTTCGCAACTTCAGATTGGGAACGGCCTTGTTCTGGGGGACCTCGCCCAGCGACCCTGTAACCAGCAATGGCCGGGTATGCGGGACCGCATCGTACATGGCGCCCAGGCGGCAGTACCGCTTCACCCCGAAATACTCCACAACTTCAAGAATCGAATCGGTGTAGTCCTCGCTGCCCGCATGGGGTTCCATCATGTGGAGAAAAAGGTAGTCCGGGCCGTCGTCAGAGGTGGCGTAGCGAAGGTTGCTGTTGGGAATGGTTACCCTGCGTTCCCCCTGCACCAGCCGAATGTTGGGCCGATACCTGGTAAAGTCGAAGAAGTTCCCCGGACGCGACAGCTTGCCTAGATCCTTCGAACCCAGGTACCTTTCCAGCCGACTCAACGTCAGCGTACCTACGCTGCCCACGTCCACCCAGGGCCGAATCATTGCGAAAGCGTGCGGCTCCCGAAGCTCGGGGACCGGCTCTACTATTTCAAAAGCTCCGATTTTCATAGGGATATATTGCCAGAAATGACCTTTCAATTCAACCCGCCAGTTTTCTCCGGGAGCGCCTACCACTATCGACCAACCCCCGAGAACCGTTCACGGTCGGCCTCTCCAACCATCCCCCGCATCCCCCGAAGCCCGCTCCTAGTGAACCTATCCAACCATCCTCCGCAATCGCCCGAAACCCGTTCGTAGTGAGCTTGTCGAACCATCCCGCGCAGTCCCCCAAAACCCTTCATAGTCGCCCCGGTCAATCAACCTGCCTCGCCACCTCTGTCCCATCGACTGCTGCGCTATCCCTGGCAGCTTGAAGGTGCTTTCTTGCCCATAACCCGGTTCAGGCGTATTCTCTCAACAGATTCGGACTCGCGCCGGCCTCCATCAGCTTCTACCTGAGGACGCTCCAACCTTGTCAACAGCTTCCCCATCCCGTCGCCGTCGTCCCGGCAGGTTCACGACACCCTTGGCGCGGATGGCTATGGCCCTGCGCTATCCCGACTTCCGTGTTCTGTGGCTTTCCACCGTTTCCAACCAATTGGGCTGGGGAATGCAGCAGGTCTTGCTGGGCTGGCTGGTGTTCGACATGACCGGAAGCGCCGGTATGGTGGGCGCCGTGTTTGCCGCCCGTTCTGCTCCCAACTTGATTGTCGGTCTCGTCGCCGGCTCCATCACAGACCGCTTCGACCGCCGTGCCATAATGCGCCTCTCCTGCGCTGCCATGCTGGTTCTCTCCATGCTGGCGTCCTGGCTCCTGTTTGCCGACGGGATGACTATCTGGCTGTTGTTGGGAACAACCTTCATGCTGGGAGCAGCCCAGGCCTTCTATATGACCTCCCGCCAGGTTTACGTGTACGACATTGTGGGAGGTCATCGCGCCATAAATGGCATAGCCCTGGTCTCCCTGGCCCAATGGGTGGGTGGGATAATCGGCTCGCTGCTGACGGGAGGCTTGATCGCCTTTCAGGGCCCCGCCGTGGCCTTTCTGGTCATGGGTCTCACCTATGGCGTGGGAATTGTCATAATGATCTGGCTCAGGCACGCCGGTTCATCCGCCCCCTTGTCCCGCGAGCCCATCCTGGAAAACCTGGTCAACTATTTCCGTGCTCTGAAAAGTAATCGTGCCATGCTCAGCCTGATTATCTCCACGGCCGGCGCGGAGGTTCTGGGTTTCTCTCACCAGGTAATGCTGCCCATTCTGGCCCGTGAAGTTCTGGGCGTGGGCGCCTTCGGGTTGGGCCTGCTCACGGCCTTTCGCTTCCTCGGCAGCGCCATTGGCGTCTTTACCGTCGCCGCCATGGAACGGGTCCGGCGCAAGGGCGTCCTCCTGCTTTGCATCATCGGCATGTTCGGCGTTGGTGAAATTCTGCTGGGACAGTCTCCCTTCTTCTGGGTGGCCGTCATCTGCGTGATGTTCATTAACCTGCTGGCCTCGGCCACCGACATCCTGCACCACACCTTGCTGCAACTCAGCGTTTCCAATGAACAGCGGGGTCGCGCCATGGGTTCCTGGATCTTCGGTATCGGCATGGCTCCCCTGGGCCAACTGGAAGTAGGCTTCCTGGCCGGGGAAACCAACTCCAGGACCGCATTGCTGGTCAACGGGACCGCCCTGATCGTCCTTGCTGCCGTCATGGGCGCTCTCATGCCCCGTCTCCGCCGCCTCTAGCCCACAAGACTCACTCCAGTAGTCCCTCGTTAACGTCATCAGTCCGTGCCTGTGACCCCCTTCAAGCCTTTCGTGGTAAGTTTGCTTAAACCAACCGTGGTGGGGCTGAAATGTTGACACTAACCCTTAGCCGTTCGTGGTGAGCTTGTCGAACCACTCTCGGCCGGCAGGTCCATCGCCTTTCAGATTCAGACTATAGGTCGCAGACATCTGCAAGGCATAAGCCATGTCGCCCCTAGCCTGCCGAAGGGCCTAAAATCCTCCCTGACCTTCGGTTGCGGGCCCCAAAGCTCGTTTTCAGGTTGGTGCTTGGTCCCTTAAACCCTTGCTGTACAACAATCTCCCTACAGCGCCATCGCCCTGATGCCGGCCCGCCCTTACTTTCCCAACTCTCCCCGATAAACTATAATCCGCCTAACGCAATCCAGAAGGAGGCGCCATATGATTACCAAGTTTGACAGCCTTTACGCCGGCCATGTGGACATGGACAACGTAGGCTATGGCGGGACTCCGGTTAATGACCGGTCCTTTTCCGACGAATACCTGGCAACCGCCTTCGATAAGGCTCAGGCCATCGCCCAGACCATGGACCGTTGTGGGTACGACACCATGTGGATGGCCGAGCACCACTTCCAGCCCGAAGGCTACGAGTGTATTCCCAACCTCCTGATGCTCAATGTTCACCTAGCGCATCTGACCAAGTCTCTGAAATTCGGTTGCGGCTTCAATATTGCCCCCATGTGGAACCCCCTGCGGCTGGCCGAAGACTTTGCCACCGCCGACATTCTGACCAGGGGCCGTGTAATCTTCGGCGTTGGCCGCGGCTACCACACCCGCGAAGTGGAGACCTTTGGGTCGCCGTTGCAGGACCAGGCCGCCAACCGGGACCTGTTCGAAGAGCAGGTCGAGCTTATCCTCAAGTCCTTTAACGAGCGGTCCTTTTCCCACCAGGGCAAGTACTACACCATCCCGCCCCGGGTTCCCTACCGGGGTTACGAACTTGAGGAAATCACCCTGGTGCCTCGTCCCAGGACCCTGCCGGTAGAGACCTGGCAGCCCATCCAGAGCGCCACCCCCCGCGCCCTGGACTTTATGGCCAAACATGGCATCAAGGGCATGCTGGGTGGTGGAGTTTCCGAAGGTGGCGCAATCTACGACGTCATTGCGGCCTACCGTGACGCCCTTGTCCGCGCCGGACGCGATGACGCCCAACTGGGCGAGGATCTGGTCATCGGCTTCCACTTCTTCATGGCAGACACTCAGGAGGCCGCCATCAAGGAGGCCGCCAAATACTACGAAGAGAACCTCAAAATGTTCGGGCCCTTGCGCCTCGTCCGGTCCCTGACTGACGATCAGATTGAGGCAATGGGCGACCCCAGCCGCGCCCCCACGGCCGGCCTGCCCACCATTGAACGTGCCGTTGAACGCCAAGGCTTCCTGTGCGGCCCCCCGGAACTGATCATCGAGCAACTCAAGGAGTTGGAAGAACAATACCCTGGCCTGGAAAGGGTCGGTATGAGCCATCCCGTGGGCACGCCCGAGAAAATAATCCTGGAACAGCTTGAATGGTTGGCCCGGGACGTGATGCCCGCTTTCACTAGCAAAGCCGAACAGGCCGTGCCCGCCGACTAGCTAGGACCATTGGAAACCGCCCTTGATCTTATGGGGAAGGGAAGTGCCCGCGATTTTCCAATCCGACCTTCTCTTCCCCACGTAATTCCAAGTGACCCTTGAACCGAGGAACACATCAAGTTGGATTCTGATTCTCGCACCGGACTGTTGGCCTGGCTGCCGTTGGCGGCAGTCACCGCCGTTTTGTTCCTGGTGGTTGCCCTTTTCTGGCTGGTACAACCCCAATCCGACGTTTCCCGAAATGCCGTTTCGGCTGAAGCCGTTCCTTCCGAACGAGTCCAGCCCCGGCCCACCGCTACCTCGGCCCCAACCCCAACTCCTTCCGTGGTTACCCCTGCGGGTACCGTTGAAGCTCCGGGCTTTCGCGGCATAGTTCAATGGATCAACAGTGAACCCCTAGTCCTGGAGGAACAGCAGGGCAAAGTAGTCCTGATAGACTTCTGGACCTACTCTTGAATTAACTGCAAGCGAACCCTGCCGTATGTAAGGGACTGGTACGACAAATACACCGACCGCGGTTTGGTCGTGGTCGGCGTTCACTCTCCCGAGTTTGAGTTCGAGAAAATCGAGTCCAATGTCCGGGAGGCTCTCCCCCCGCTGAATGTGGTCTGGCCCGTGGCCATGGACAACGAATTCAGGACTTGGCGGGCCTACAACAACCGCTACTGGCCTCGCAAGTACCTCATCGACCAGGACGGAATGATTCGTTTCGACCGCATCGGCGAGGGCGCCTACCTCGAGATGGAACTTCACATCCGGAACCTTCTGGTGGAGGCTGGCGCTGACGTGTCTGATATCGCTGTGGGCGGGGTGGAAGCCCGCTGATTTCGGGAAACCCTGCCCTTGACTTGGTATTGAGCCGCGTTCCACTTCTAGGGAAGGCGGTTATCTTGTCGTCATCCATTACTAACGCTAACCCCAGGAGGTCAACCATTGAGTTCGCAACCCATTCCCGGCGACTTGCCCCCACTGATTCCTCGCAGGCTGTTTTTCGGAAATCCCGACAAAGCCTCGCCCCAAATTAGCCCCGACGGAAGCCAATTAAGCTTCCTCGCTCCTGTTGAGGGTGTCCTGAATGTCTGGGTGGCCCCGGCAGACGACCCCACGGCCGCCAGGCCCGTTACCAGGGACACTGGGCGGGGCGTCCGACTGTACGGCTGGACTTTCAACGGTAACCAGATCGCCTACCTCCAGGACAGCGGCGGCGACGAGAACTGGCACATCTACGCGGTAAACCTCGAAACCGACGAAATACGCGATTTGACCCCGCTGGAGGGCGTCCAGGCTCAAATTAACCGGGACAGCCCCAAGCGCCCCGGCCATCTCCTCGTCGGCTTGAACGACCGCGATCCCCAGCTCCACGACATTTACCTGCTCGACCTGGAGACCGGCCACCGCGAACTTGTCCAGCACAATGAGGGATTCGCCTGGTTCGTGGCCGACGATGACTTCAACGTCCGGTTTGCCGCCAGGCTCACCGCCGACGGCGGGTCCGAATACTTGAGCAAGTCCGATGCTGGCGATTGGGTGCACGCTTTCTTCATCAGCATGGAAGACGCCGTAACTACTTCTCCCATCGAGTTTGACCGCACGGGGCAGGCGTTGTACATGTCCGACAGCCGCGACCGCGATACGGCCGCCCTCAAGTCCGTGGACCTTTCCACCGGTGTCCAGACGATTCTCGCATCCGACGACCGCGCCGACGTAGCTGACACCATGCTTCATCCTACAGAAAAGACCTTGCAGGCCGTGGCCTTCAATTACGACCGCAAGACCTGGCAGGTATTCGACGACGCTGTTGCCGCCGACCTGGAATTCCTGGCCACCGTCTCCGGCGGCGACATTGAGGTCATCAGCCGCACCCTGGATGACACCTGCTGGATCGTTGCCTATCTTCTTGATGACGGCCCTGTTCGCTATTACCGTTACCTGCGCGAAACTAAGGCCACCCAGTTCCTCTTTACCAACCGGGCGTCCCTCGAGGAACAGCCCCTCGTAAAGGTGCACCCCGCGGTGGTCCCCGCGCGGGATGGCCTTCAACTGGTTTGCTACTACTCGCTGCCTAGGGAGGCCGACCCCGAGCAGACCGGGGCCCCTTCCAGCCCTCTTCCCCTGGCCCTCCTGGTCCACGGCGGACCCTGGGCCCGCGACTCCTGGGGTTACAACCCGGTGTACCAGCTTCTGGCCAACCGGGGTTATGCCGTCCTCAGTGTCAACTTCCGCGGTTCTACCGGCTTCGGCAAAAACTTCGTCAATGCCGCCAATCACGAATGGGGCGGCAAGATGCACGATGACCTCGTCGATGCCGTCCACTGGGCCATCAGCCAGGGCATAGCCGACCCGGACCGGGTAGCCATCCTGGGAGGTAGCTACGGCGGTTACGCGACTCTGGTCGGCATGACGGCCACCCCCGAAGTCTTCGCCTGCGGTGTGGATATCGTCGGTCCCTCCAGCCTGGTAACTCTTATGGAGAACATACCTCCCTACTGGCAGCCCACCATAGACCTGTTTACCAGCCGCGTGGGTGACTACCGCACCGAGGAAGGCCGGACCTTTCTCCTTGAGCGGTCGCCCTTAACCCATGTGGACAACATCCGAAAGCCCCTGCTCATTGGTCAGGGCGCCAACGACCCTCGCGTAAAGCAATCCGAGTCCGATCAGATCGTGGACGCCATGCAGCAGAAGGGAATTCCCGTCACTTACGTCCTCTTCCCCGATGAAGGCCACGGTTTTGCCCGTCCGGAAAACAATCTGGCCTTCTTTGCCGTGGCTGAGGCATTCCTCGCCCAGTGTCTCGGCAGCCGCTACGAGCCGCTGGGAGACGACCTCGCAGGTTCGTCCATAACCGCGCCCTCCGGCAGCGAACATGTTCCTGGCCTGAGCGCGGCCCTGGATTAAGCGGCCAGAACCGGTCACAAAAAGAAAAAGGGGCGGGATATAAACCCGCCCCTACTGCTTCACTATTTACCCTGACAACGGCTCCGCTGTCCTACAGATTAATCGCAGCCTCCGCATAGTCTCGTTCCTTGCTATAAACCTGAATGCGGTGGCGCACCGCCTCGGCCACGTAGAGACGGTCATCGGCATCCACCCGTACGGAAATGGGTCGGTTGAACCGCCACTCCACCTCCATGTCTGTCCGCCGCCGCGCCTTGGCCACATCCGGATTGGCGTCAATGTAGTCCTGCACCCAGGGCGAGGGCGTCTGGGCGTCACCCACCAGCGTCGCGAGGAACTTCCCGTCCGGTTCGTATATCTGGACCTGGTGGCTTCCCCAGTTGGCTACGTAAACGTCGCCGTCCGAGTCCACCGCAACATCTGTCGGCCGGCTCAGGCTACCCACGCCATCATCAGTGCCCTTGAACTCCGTCAGGAAGCGGCCGTCACTGCCGAGCTTCTGAACCCGGTCGTTCTTCCAGTCCGCGACATAAACGTTTCCTTCGGCGTCCAGGCACAGGCCCCAGGGCTTGTTGAACCGCCCCGGGCCGCTGCCTTCGCTGCCCAGGCTTGCCAGGTGCTGGCCGTCCTTGGTGAACTTCTGCACTCGGTGATTCTGGCTGTCCACGATGTACAGGTTATTTTCGCCATCAATAGCGATACCCGAGGGGCCTCGCATTTGCCCTTCGCCGCTTCCCGCCTCGCCCCACTTGGCAAGGAACTGACCGTCCTTGTCCATCACCGTTACCTTGTTGGTGTTTTCGTCGGTAACGTAAATGTTCTCGTCGCTGTCCAGCGCAATCCCCATGGGCCAGACAAACTGCCCGTCTCCCATTCCGAATCGGCCAATATCAGCGATAAACTCATGGTTCAGCGTACACTTGCTGATCCGCAGGGTTATTTCGTCCACGCCCCGGTTCAGCACGTACAGGGTGTCGTTGCTGCCCAGCGCAAAGTCCATGGGCACCAGGAATCCAACGCCCGAAGTGGAATACATGCCCAGGCAGTGGCTATAGTCGAAAACTCGCCCAGAGGCGATGGTCGTAAGCATCTCTGCCTCCTCTATTTCGTCAAAAAAATACCAGAAAACCGCTGGCTGGCTACCGCTGTAGGGGCGGGTTTCAAACCCGCCCCTACTTCATCAACTTGCCTCGACCAAGCAGGCCTACAGGAAGCCCATCTGTTCGTATTCGCCGCCCACGATGGGCTTGGCGTCCAGACCGAGCCACCGCTCCGCAAAGGTCGAGTAGAACCCCCGGAAGTCGTAGCTGGGGACCAGGTCGCCTTCGAACAGGTCTTCGGCCTTCATGGAGGGGTATTCCCCGTACATCCCCGGGTTCACCATGTCGCCCAGGGCAAACGCCACCCCGCCTCGGCCGTGGTCGCACCCGGTACCGTTATCCTGAACCCTCCGGCCAAACTCGGTGAATACCAGCATTACCACGTTATCGGCGGCATCATGCTCCCGCAGATCCGCAAAGAAGTCATTAACCGCGCCGGAAACGTCGGTCCACAGCTTGGCGTGGGCGGGCAACTGGTTAAAGTGGGTGTCGAAGCTGCCATACTGGGTATAGAAAATCTGGGTTCCCAGATTGGCCATATGCACCTGCGCCACGCTCTTCAGGCTTTTGGCTATAGGGTTGTCCGCGTACTCGATGGTGGAGGAGTACTGTTCGGGCGCGGTCTTGATGATATCCGCTCCCTTAAGCGCGTCCCTGCCCGTCTGGCCCAGGTAGTCCATCGTCATCCCCGTGCCGATCGCCGGAGAATAGACCCTGGAAAACAACTCCAGCATCTGCTCCCGCTCTTCGCCTGCGCCGATGGCCGGGATGTCGGTCAAGACCCCGTAGGAAGCCAGGTCGGAAACCGACGTTACCGGTACTCCCCGCAGGGCCATGGCCCGGGGCAGCCCTTGTCCAAAGTTAACGCCCTTCAGCACGTTCTCTCCCGCGGGGTCCAGGTCGCGGATTACGCGTCCCAGCCAGCCCTCGGTGCCCACCTTGTCCGGTTCGCAGGTGTGCCAGATGTCCATGGATCGGAAGTGGGATCGGGACGAATTTTCGTAGCCAATGCCGTGAATAATGGCCATCTGTCCCTGGTCCCACAGATCCTTCACCGGACCCATGCTCGGATGGAAGGCCAGGTCATCGGTAAACTTGATCAACTGGTCTTCCGGCAACCCCAGGTTGGGCCGGTTCTGCCGGTAGAGCGGATTGGTAAACGGTACTACCGTGTTGAGATAGTCGTTGGCGCCGGAAAGCTGCAGAACCACCAGCACCGGGTCTTTCTTGGTCGAGGCCATGCCGTCCTCCTGATTTTGACTGAAATTGCCGGACACTCACACCGGCTTATGCAAACTGGAACTCCCGGGTCGCGGCAATCAATGCCAGCATGACTCCGGCGCGTTTTTCCGACTCGGCTGCGCCCTCTTCGGTATCCCAGGTGATGTCACCGCCCTGCTGCGCCTGCGTCAGCAGTTCCTGGAAGGTGCCGTCATCCACCTCTACCGGACCAACCAGGTCCAGGCAGGCGCGAACAAATTCGGCGGGACTCAGCGTGCCCCGTTCCCTCAGGCCTGCCATTATGGCCTTCACGCCGGGAAGGGAAGTATCCGAAAGCAGCTTCGCAGCGAAGTTCACTCTCCGCACCAGGGCGCCGCCGTCAATCCACTCGGAACCGGTATGCCAGCTTTCCACGCTGGGGGGATTCATCAGCTCCTGCCCTTGCCAGCCGCACTCAAATGCCAGCAGGGGGAATCCCGTTCGGGGCTGATTATAATTCCCGGCCATGCGGGCTGTGCTTATAACCAGTTCGGCCGGACTCTTCACGTGCTGGTAGCGGGCGTTCTTGAAGAAATCTGAGTTGAACAAGACCCGCAATATGGACTTGATATCGGCGTTCGAGTCCATGTAGGCCTTGACCAGGGTATCAATCGCAGCCTGGTCGTTGGGCGGGGTGATATCCCACGCCGGAACCTGGGGCTCGTCGGCCACAAAGAAGTTGTACAGGTGGCGGGACAGGAAGCGGGCCGTGTCCTCCTGCTTCACGATAATGTCGATAATGTCGCTGCCATCGAAATTACCCGTCTGGCCAAGAAATTCTTTCTCCCCATAGTCATGGTCTTCTGGCCGGAACTCAAAGCTCCAGTAGAATCGGCCCACGGGCTGCCGGGGCGGTTTGGCTCCAATCGTCCAGCCGGTGAAAGCTCGGGAAGCTTCCTTGATGTCGTCCTCGGAGTAGTGACCCACACCCATGGAGAACAGTTCGAGCAACTCGCGGCCCCAGTTCTCATTGATTGAGCCATAATGGTTGCCGTTATTGTCCAGCCAGTAAATCATGGCCGGATTCTGGGCCAGTCTTACCAGCAGGTTGGGGAAGTTGGTCAGGCCTTCCTCGCGGAACATACCCACCTGTGCCAGCATTTCCGGCGGATTGTCCACCTTGGAATTGCCGGTGGCGAATAGCTGGTGCCAGAATAGGGCTATCTTTTCCTTCAACGGCCACTTGGTGTTTACCATCCGGTAAACCCATTCCGTCTGTGCCGCCACAGGCGCCAGCGAGCTTTCAAACTGGGGGAAATAGCGATAAAGCTCGTCTTCGTCTATGCCCGAGTCTGCACCAGGGTTGAGCAACTCTTCCACCGTGGCTTCGTAGCCCTTGGCGCACCGCTCTTCCAGTTCAGCCCGGGAGGCGCCAAATCCTGCCCGGCGCATCAGGTGTGCCATTAAGGCAATGTCTGCTTGGTTCGGCATACCCTCTCCTCCATCAAATTCAACTATTAATTCTTTCCTGCAACCCGTTTAAGCCACTGCGCCTCAGCGGGCAGCGGCCTGTTGGGTGGCCATTTCCTCGTCCCATGGACCAGGAAAATGACCGGACATGCGTCCTTCACCCATAAATATATTCTCTTCCCGGTTCCACTGGCTGCGCGGCAATTCGTAGGAAACCTCGACGCCGTTGCCGTCCGGGTCGTTAAAGTAAATGCCTATGGAAATGCCGTGGTCCGAAATATGGCCGATGGGAACGTTCTTTTCCTTCAGCCGGTAGTACATTTCCTTAAGGTCGTCCAGGCTCTCCATCATCCAGGCCATGTGGTTAAGCCCCACCTGCCGGTTCTGGATGCCAGGGGCTTCCTCCCCAACCTCTATCAGGGCTACTTCGTGGGACTGTTCAATGTCTGCAGACATGAAAGCTGCCCGCCCCGGCCTGAAGTCATAGGTGTGCAGTCCCAGAATGTCTTCATACCATTGCTGGGAACGCTCGGCATTACGAACAAACAGGTTTACGTGACCCAGGTACTTGGGCTTATAGCTCATACCCCTACCTCGCAGTTTACGCTGTGCGTATGAGAATCTAGCCTAAAATTACCACAAAGCCGTGTACCGCGCAAGAAATTCGTACCTGAAACAATGGCTGCCCGGCTTTCATGGGTGCACATTCGAAATTGGGTTACGCGGGATAATGTTCCAGCCACCAGCGGGCTATATCGATCCGCCTCGCAAACCACACCCCCTCAAATCCCAGGGCGTATTCTATAAATTTTTCCACCGCCTGCGAACGCGACGGCCTTCCCGTAATGCGGCAGTGCAGCCCCACCGACATCATTTTGGGATGGGTTGCCCCCTCCCGATAAAGACAATCAAACGAGTCCTTCAAGTACTCGTAGAAATCCCCGGTACTGACCAGCCCTCCCCTCCAGAATCGGGCGTCGTTGGTCTCGAAACTGTAGGGAATCACCAGCCAGGGCCGGTCTGCCACCTCCACGTAGTAGGGCAGGTCATCGTTGGTGGCCAGGCTGTCGTAGATGAACCCCCCTTCCTCCACAGCGAGTTCCCTCGTGTTGACGCTGGGGCCGTATCGGGTAAACCAGCCCAGTGGCCGCTCCCCCGTGGTGGCCGCAATGGAAGCCACCGTCTTGCGCATGTCCTCTTCTTCCTCTTCCCGGGACATGTGGTGGACTTCCGACCAGCGGTAGCAGTGCCCGCAGGGTTCGTGGCCCCGAGCCGTAATTTCCTGCGCCAGGTCCGGGTTCCGCTCCAGCGCCTGGGCACAGCAGTAGAATGTGGACTTGACCTCGTGCCGGTCAAACATATCCAGCAGCCTCCACACCCCCACCCGGCTGCCGTACTCAAAGAACGACTCGTTGTAAAGGTCCCTCTGCCCCGCCGGTATTGGCGAGGGCACCTCGTTATTGCTCTCGTGGTGGTCGTCGCCATCCAGCAGCGAATACTCCGACCCCTCCTCGTAGTTAACCACCAGTGACACCGCGATCCTGGCCCCGTTGGGCCACTCAATCTGGGGAACATTGCGCCCATATCCAATAAAGTCTCGTTGCGTAGCCAAATCCTGCTTCTCCTGAACCCCTGCCAAGAATGATCAATTCCGGCCAATTATAGCCCCCCACCACAAACTTGTACCTCAACAACCCTTTAGAGACTATCTCAAAATCCCTTCCCCCTTGAAGGGGGAAGGTTAGAGCCTGTCCTGAGCCTGCCGAAGGAATGGGGGTGAAAAGCAATCTCTTTTGCTGTCGCATTTTGCCCAATGCCTTACCTTGAATAATCTTGAGATAGTTTATTAAAGACGTGCTGAGGTCTAACTGTCCTTCCAGACCATCGTAATGGCGGGCTAGGATTTATCCGTCTTTCCGGCGGAAGCCGGAATCCAGAGCCTCTCTTGTACCATGCATCAAACCATTCGCAACCTGCCCGAACTTCACCTCAAGACCGGAATGCCGGTCCAAATTCAGCAGCCATCACTTCAAACCTGTTGGCCTTCACCAGCGCCAACCATATTTCCAGCGCAACACAATCGCATTCCAAATTCACCCAACAGGCTACTAACACCCCGCAATCCACAAGCCATGTCACCCTGAGCCTGCCGAAGGGCCTCAATCCCTTCCCGACTGTCCGCTAGCTGGCCTCAACTGTCCGCTAGCTGGCCCCAAAGCCGGCTTGCGGGATGCAACCCCATCCAGCTTCCGTTGACACCGCTATCGGCCCTGTTTACACTCGCCAAAACTCAACACTGAAGGGGAGGGGCTATGTCCAACTTGCAGGAACTTTTTGCCCAGGTTGACGGGATGACCGACGACATCATTGCCCTCGAGCGGGCGCTGGTTCAGATTCCCTCCGTCAACACCGGCTTCATGCCCACCGGTGACGAAACCCCGGTCTGCGAACTGTCCCGTGACTTCCTGGCTGGAGACGGCATCCACTCCGAAATCCTGGAATCGGCTCCCAATCGCGGCAACTTGATTGCTCGCATCGAAGGCCGCTCCGGCAAGGCGGGCCTCATGTTCATGTCCCACACCGACGTGGTCCCGGTGGAGGACGAGTCCAAGTGGCGCTTCCCGCCCTTCAGCGCCACCATCCACGACGGCCGCATCCACGGCCGGGGCGCCTCCGACTGCAAGGGACTCCTCACTTGCCAGCTTATGGCCCTCCGCCTCCTCAAGCGCAACGGTATAGAACTGGAAGACGGCCTGATCCTCGCCGCCGGCGCCGATGAGGAACACGGGGGCCGCTACGGCTTCGGCTGGCTGGCCGACAACTACCCCGACAAGCTGGCCGCTCCCTACGCCGTCAACGAGGGCGGCGGCACCCCCGTCAGCGCCGCCGGTGCCCTCACCTACATCCTCGGAGTGGGCGAAAAGGGCCGCCTCCAGGTGGAAATTGACATAAAGGGGACAAGCTCCCACGCCTCTGTACCCTGGCAGGGCACCAACGCCCTCTATCGACTGAGCACCGCCCTCAACGCCATTGAGGGTTACAGCCCCGAGCGGGACACCTCCACAGCCATTTTCGACCACCTCTCCACCTTCGCCATCGAGGACAGACCCTCCGCCGCCAACGTCGACGCCATAATCGCCGACATTGAGTCTGACAACCCTCGATTTGCGTCCATGCTCCGAGCCCTTTCTCGCATGACCTTGACCCCAACCATGGTGCGCGGCGGCATCAAGTCCAACAGCGTCCCCGAGTCCATCCGCCTTACTTGCGACGTCCGGACCCTCCCCCACCAGGACGAGGAATACGTGCGCCGGCAACTGGACGATGTGCTCACCGACGTCCCCGGCGTTTCCTACGAAATTGACTACATGGCCCGGCCCAATTCTTCCCCCTTCGAATCAGCCCTGGCCACCAGTCTCCGCACCATTACTGCCCAGGCCCTCGATCGGGACGACATTCAGTGGGTTCCCGCCATCAGCAACGGCTTCACCGACTCCCGTTTCACCCGGCCCCTGGGCACCGTCACCTACGGCTTCACCGGTTCCCACCCCGACGACGACCCCATGCTCAACTTCACCCACGGCACCAACGAATCGGTGGGAATCAAAAGCCTCGTAAGCGGCACCAAGATAATGCTGGGCATAGCCTGCGACATGCTCGCCGTGAAATAGCCA
The DNA here is from genome assembly GCA_002238505.1 of SAR202 cluster bacterium bin22. Lineage (GTDB taxonomy): Bacteria > Chloroflexota > Dehalococcoidia > Lucifugimonadales > UBA3495 > Bin22. Next base: position 793,977 of record MPMM01000001.1, read on the forward strand.
GAGCATCCCACATGCCAATTCAAGAACCCCTCCCCCCTAAACGGGAAGGGTCAGAATGGCACGATCAGTTGCTTTTCAGCTTTGGGGAAAGCCCGTCTTTCCCGCGTCGGCGGGAACCTCGAGCCTGGAGGGAACTACGTTAGAGCTGGAATTCAACAATTGCGATAGCCCTCCCGGGAAGGCGGTGAAACCCTTCCGGTAGCCACCTCTAATCGCAGTATCCAGCCCAGCCAAAAGAAAACGGGCTGGCTCATCGAGCCAGCCCGTAATTTAGCCTGACTTAACCTGGATGCTTATCTGGGGACCAGGTTGGGAGTGGCGGGTCCGTCCATGACCTCAACCTCGGAGCCGGGCTGCAGTTCGCGAGCCTTGGCCTCAAGAGAGGGCATGATGGAGTCAATCAGGTCCTGGTCGATGTCCGCAGCGATTCCGGGGTATCCGGCCCGCGCGATCATGTCCTTCAGGTCCTTGTTCTTGAACCGGTTCAGCGTCCATTCCAGGGTGTCGGGGACGAGGGTCCTGTCCCAGAAGATCCGGTGGTTCTTGTTCCGGGGGCCATAGTGGTAGTGGGGAGCGTCCCGGAAGCAGTCAAATGCCAGGAGTTCGGTCTCTTCGCAATAGGTCCGGCCAGGGGTTCCGGCAAGGTCGGCCAAAACGTGAATGGCCAGTCCGCCATCGCCGCCAGCCTGCTTGCGCAGTTCCAGCCCGAAGCGGATATTGCCTGCCTCGAATATGTCGTGACCGCGGTTGTGCTTCACGGTGTTGCGACCGTTGGCATAGACCTCGCGGGCGGTGGATTCCAATTCGCCCAGAACGGCCTCTACCTCGCCCATGTTGACCTTGGCGGCTACGTCTTCGTAACCGGATTCCTTCAGCATGGTGGGCAGGTAATTGCGAATCTGCTTCACAGACCACATGATGGGGTTGCCATCAACGACGGGGTCCATGCGGCAAAGCCGATTTGTGCTTTCCGGTCCATAAATATAGCTTCTCTCGAGGTCGAAGCAGTTGAACCGCAAAAGAGTGGTGTCATTGGCTTCCACCAGGATAACCACGCCCTGGTCGGAGTGGTCCTGAAGGTTGCCGTCCCAAAGCTCGTGCTGTACGACAAAGCTAACAGCGCCGGCGTCGATCTTGGTCCTTGCAGCCTGCTGCATAACGGGGAGTACCTCCTTCTTATATTCTTCCTCAGGATCCAAGGATGCCCGGATAGATTACAACACACCACCGATTTCCGGCAAGTCAACACTTCACCAACCTGAAAGATCAGTTGCCTGCCAGCTTGTGCCTCGGAAAACCAGTGACGCTTTCTATCCTTAATTGCTCCTGTTCCCGTTGCGCCAGATTATAACACGCAATACAAGCGGGATTGCAATATTCTCTTGTGAGCTTGCGAACAGGTTCCTCAGCTTATTCCAGGTCTCCCCTGTACGCTCGATATGCCATGTTGGTAATTAAGCCGATTCGGTCCTGCCCCAGGTACTCGGTAAACTTGCCCAGCTTCACTTCGGAGGCCGTCTCATCCTCCGACTTCCCTGCGTCAAAGCCCTTGCGGATCTCGCCGTGCAGGTGGGCCATTAACTCCCTTGCCTCGTCAAAATCCTTCTTGGTGCCCACAGGCCCGTGACCGGGCACGATGGTCTCAAAATCAATCTCCCGCGTCTTGTCCATCACGTCCATCCACTTCGTAATGTGGCCATCGGGAAAGGCGGGTAGCACTCGATGGAACGCAATATCCCCCGCATAGAGCACCCCGTCCTGAGGCAGGTGCAGAAGAATATCGCCGGCGCTGTGGGCCCTGCCCAGGTAGATCATGTTGATTTCTCGGTCGCCCAGTCGCAGGTCCATCCGGTCACTGAAGGTAACGTCGGGCAGCGTCATCCGTATTTGGGACAGCTCAGGATTCAGCTCCGGACGCCCGCTCGTGTACCGGTTCATGTTGGCGTCAAACTTTTCGATTAACTCCGTGCGGCAGTTTTCGTGGCCAATAATCGGCGCCGGCACAAAGTACTGGTTCCCAAACACATGGTCCCCGTGGTAATGCGTGTCCACCAGGTAGCGGATGGGAGCCTTGGAGATGCTGCGGATTTCCGACAACAGCCTGGTAGCCAGCGAAGGCGTCATCAGGGAATCTATGACAATAATGCCCTCTTCGCCAACTATGAACCCCGCATTGGTCGCCCCGTTTGGCTGAATAAACGCATACGCGTTGGCTGCAGTCTCAATTACTCCCGTATCATACGATTGGGTAGTCAATGCCGTCCTCCTGAGTCCAAACTTTGAAGCGCCGCTACAGTCTAAAAGGGTCAAATAGGGCCGTCAAACCACATGCTATACTTCGCTCACCATTGCTGATTTCCGGGTGCAAAGACATGACAGAACTGCTGGAATCCACCACCAACCCCTTTGGCGGAATTATCCCCAACCCCCAGGGCCTTCCTTCAGACCCAGACGATTTCAGGGACCGGCTGGCCCAGTCTCTGACCTCCTGGCGGGAGCAGGGATACAAGACGGTGTGGCTGGAAGTGTCCATCGGCCTTTCCGCTCTGGTTCCGGTTGCGGTGGCCGCCGGCTTCTCCTTCCATCATTCCGGGGAGCGACCCAACCTCTTTTCTCCCGGCATGGAAGATGATCAATACCTGATGATGACCTTGCAACTGGAGCCAGGGGCCTTCATTCCCCCCTTCGCTACTCATTACATCGGCATTGGCGGGGTTGTTCTCAATGAGGCCCGAGAACTGCTGGTGGTATGCGAGCGGCACCGCAACCCGGGCCAGCCTCCCTTCTACAAGCTGCCCGGCGGCGCAGTGCATCCCGGTGAACACCTGGCCGATGCCGCAATCCGCGAAGTCCTGGAGGAAACCGGCATCCACACTCAGTTTGAAGCCATGGCCTGTTTCAGGCACTGGCACGGATACCGCTACGGCAAGTCCGACATCTACTTCGTCGCCCGCCTTAGCCCTTTGAGCAATGAGATCACCATGCAGGTGGAAGAAATCGAGGAGTGCCTCTGGATGCCAGTGGACGATTACCTGGACTCCGATGCCACCAGCCCTTTCAACCGCCGCATCGTCCGGGCCGCCCTTGACCACCCCGGCATCAGGCCCGAAAGCCTGCAGGGATTCGACGACCGCGAACGCGAATTCTCCCTGCCCCACCTCCGCAAAATCCCTCCCCCCCAAAACGGCGAAAAACCATGATACCGGTGCCCGCCAACCAATCCCCCCTTCCCCCTCGAGGGGGGAAGGTTAGGATGGGGGTGCCTACCCCAACCAACAAACCAATCCAAAGTCCCTTCCCCCTCGAAGGGGGAAGGTTAGGATGGGGGTGACCGCCTGCCAATCACCCTTCCCCCTCAACGGCGAAAGGCCAGAGCGGGCGTGCCCCCCAACCCACACACACAACCCCACCCCCCCCCCCCCGGGGGGGGGGGGTGGGGGGGGGGGGGGCCCCCGCCTGCCAATCACCCTTCCCCCTCAACGGCGAAAGGCCAGAGCGGGCGTGCCCCCCAACCCAAAGTCCCTTCCCCCTCGAAGGGGGAAGGTTAGGATGGGGGTAACCGCCCTTCCACGAGCGCCCTCTGAACTCCACTCCAACCCGGCGAATGACTCTCGAATCAGCTCCTAAGGGCCCACCAAATTCATACCGATGGGCTGGGGTTTAACCGTCTTTCCGGCGAAAGCCGGAATCCAGGGATGCCTCAGGTCAGGCCTCGTTCCATACCCCAGTCACTATCTCAAAATCCCTTCCCCCTCGAAGGGGGAAGGTTAGGATGGGGGTGACCGCACTTCCAGGTCCTCTCCAAAATCGCCTCCTCTTCCGCTTCACACCCGAGCAGCGTCACCCGTCTTCCGCGCTTCTCTCAAACGCCGAAGGGGCGGCCCTTCCGACCGCCCCGTGCAAAAACATCCGTCCAATCAATTAAACCTGTGTTCAATAAATTGCTGGCATCGTCCCTGTTATTAACCCCCGAAACCTACCAGGCCGCCGCGTGCCCATCTCCCCTCGGGTCCGACGCGCCCTTCAGGACTCCCGTCTCCAGGTCTCGGACAATCAACTGCACCTTGCCATCATTGATTCCCGGCCGCCTTCTCACGACCCGGTGTCCCAGGGCTTCCAGTTCCTTGTCGATTTCCTCCGGCATCCCCGCTTCCAGCCTGAGTTCCATGGGAGTCTTCAGGCTGGCGGGGTCGGTTCCGGGGAAACTCCACCAGCGCGGCGCTTCCACCGCGTCCTGCGGGTCCATCCCGTGGTCAATCAGGTTGGAAAGCACCTGAAGCCCGCACTGCGGCTGGTAATCACCCCCGGGGGTGCCGCCAACTATCGCCGGCTGCCCGTCCCTGAATGCCATATAACAGTTCAGGGTGTGCATTGTCCTCTTGCCGGGTTCGATAACGTTGGGGTGACCCGGTTCCAGGCTGAATCCGCGCCCGCCCCGGTTGTTGAACAGAATTCCCGTACCCTCGGACACGAACCCCGATCCAAAGGAGTTGGAGAGGCTGTGTATCCAGGAAACACAGTTGCCGGCCCCGTCCGCCACGCAGAAGTACGTGGTGTTGCCGTCGCCGCTTTCACCGAAGGCCGGCTGCGTGTTGTTGGCCCGAGCCGGGTCTATTTCCGGCCGTCGCCGAGCAGCGTATGGCTTGGAGATCAACTCGTCCAGCGGCCACTCCACAAAGCGGGGGTCGCCGGCCAGCCTGTTGCGGTCTTCGTAGGCGATCTTCTTGGCCTCCGTCATCAAATGGATGGCCTGGCTTGAATTCTGGCCCATGGATCCCAGGTCAAAATCCTCAACCAGGTTCAGCATCTCCAGAAGCAGGAAGCCCTGGGTCGGGGGCTGCGTCTGGTACACCGTATAATCGCGATAAGTCGTGGCAATGGGGTCGTAAATATCATGCCGGTGTTCTGCAAAGTCCGACTCGGTGAACAGGGCGCCGGCCTTTCTCAAACCCGCCACCATCCGGCGCGCCAGGTCGCCCCGGTAGAACTCGTCAGCCCCGCCCTGCGCCACCTGTTGCAAACTCCGCGCCAGATCCCGGTTGACCAGCAACTCGCCTTCGGCCTTCATCCCTCCATTGGACCCATAAATGGCGGCGCTGGCCGGAAACTGGGACAGCTTGTCCACCGCGTGGGCAAAATTGCGGCCGATTCCCGGCGATACCGGAAAACCCTCTTCCGCGTATCCAATGGCCGGCTCCAGCAGGCTTGCGAAGGGCATGGTACAGAATCGCCGGTGCATCTCCTCCCAGGCGGCAATTTCCCCCGGCACGGTAATGGAATGGGGTCCATCTATCGGCATGTACTCGTAGCCCTGCGACAGGTAGTAGTCGGCCGTGGCTCCCGTGGGCGCGGCCCCGCTGCTGTTAATGCCGGTAAGCTGGCCCGTAGCGGCCTCATGCGCCAGGATGAACGAATCTCCTCCCATGCTGCACAGGGGCACCAGCGTAACGGTCTCCACTGCGGCCACTGCCAGGGCGGCGTCAAAGGCGTTGCCGCCCTCCCGCATAACCTGGATCCCCGTAGAGGCTGCCAGTGGCGAGTTGGAACAGACGATGCCCCGGCTGCCATAGACCAGACTCCTGGACAAGTTTCCAGTCACCATCTCTCCTCCTCAGGTCACTTCCATTTAAATTCTTTCGCTCATCTCAAGCCACAAATCATGCTGCCCTCAGCACAGCCAAAAGGCCGCAAATCCTTCCTTGCCGACATCCGCCGGGAAAAAGTCATGTCGCCCTGAGCTTGCCGAAGGGCCCAAAATCACCGCCACATTTCAAGGCAGGGGCTACTCTACCATTGGCACAGTTAGTCTCCCCGCAATGAAATCATGCCCCCTGAACTCCCCGAAGACCCTCAAATCCCTCCTGCCGAAACCCCCAAGGCATTAAGTCAATGTCGCCCTGAGCTTGCCGAAGGGCCTAAAGTCTCCGCCACATTTCAAGGCAGGGGCAACTCAACCATCACCACCATCAGTCCTTCCGCAATGGAAGCATCTCCCCACGCCCTGCCGCCTAACCCGATTCCTCGTCCCGGAAAGCATTGCAGGCCGTAGTCAAAGCCGCCGTGCCACCCATTACGAACGCCACACCCACCGTCTCCGCGATCTCCTCCTCCGTTGCTCCAACGGCCCGCGCCCGGTTGGCGATATTCCTGACTCCATCCGGGTGGGCCATAATCGCGTCGCACAGCATGGTCATCAACACCTTCACCTTATGGGGGAGGGCCCCATCCGTCAGGACGTGGTTCCTGACGTCCATTATTTCCTTGTACAGTTCCGGCGAGTTGCTTTCCAGCTTGGCTTGCCAGGCTCCGGGATTGGGCAGAGTCATCTTATCCATCGCATACGTTGTTAGTGTCTTGCCTGTGAACTCCAATGCGCCATATAGTCTGGACCTAAATTGGCGGTTTCCGGTTATGCCAGGGTGTCGCCTGCTCGTAGGCGTATGCCACGTTTAGTACCGTTGCCTCGGCGTAGGGCCGCCCGGCAATCTGTAGTGCCAGCGGCAGTCCGCCCTCTCCCTCGTCCGTATATCCGCAGGGGATTGACAGGGCCGGCGCTCCGCTGAGGCTGTAGGGCCCCCGGAAGCTTCCCTCCACCAGCGCCCGGACCGCGGACTCCTTGCTGGCCACGCCGGTCGTAAAGTCCAGCTTTCCCGCCGGCGCCGACGACGTGGGTTGAATGAGTACATCCACCTCGTCCAGAAGGTCCAGCACCTGCTGCCGGATCAGGGCTCGCAGTTTCTGTGCCTTGTAATACGCCTGCCCTGGAATCAGGTTGCCCGCCATAAATGCTATGCGGGTGTTCAAGTGATAGTCTTCCGGCCTTTCCCGCAGCCATTCCGGACGCAGGCTGACCCGTTCCGTATGGGTTATGGTCCTCACAATGGCCCCGGTGTGCCTGGCCAGCGGCAGCGAAACTTCCCGTACATCCGCCCCCAGTTCCGCCAGCACGTCGGCCGCGGCAGCCACAGCATCCCGCGTCTGCAAGTCCAGCCCCAGGGCCGGGTCCATCAACTCCTTGACTAGCCCCACGCGAAGGCCGCGAATATTCCCGGTAAGGCCGCCCACGTAATCCGGCACCGACACCCTGCCCGTGTAGGGGTCATTGGGGTCATAACCCGCAATGGCCCCGATGGTAGCTGCGCAGTCAGTAACCGTGCGCGAAATGGGCCCAATCGTGTCCACCGACCAGGAAGCCCCGTCCACGCCATACCGGCTAACGCGCCCCCACGTAGGCCGTATGCCCACCAGGCCACAGTTGGCCGCCGGTCCCCGGATTGAGCCACCCGTGTCCTCACCCAGCGAAGTCGCGCATAAAAACCCGGCCGTGGCCGCCCCCGAACCGGTGCTGGAGGTCCCCGGGTTTCGCTCCAGGTCCCACGGATTCCGCGCCGCCCCAAAATAAGAGCATATGGGGTCGCCCATGGCGAACTCGCTCATGTTCAGCTTGCCCAGGATCACTGCCCCAGCCCGCCGCAGGTTCGACACCACCGTGGCATCAAAGTCCGGAACAAAGTCCTCCCGAATCTTGGATCCGTCCGAATTCCTTACACCCCGGACGTATATCTGGTCCTTTATCCCAACTGGAACGCCGTGCAGGGGACCCCGGTTCTCGCCCCGTCCAATCTCATCTCCCGCCTGGCGGGCCTCCTCCCTTGCCTGGTCCCCGCAGACGGTAATATAGGCATTGAGTTTGCCGCCCACCTCTTCAATCCGCGACAGGTATGCGTCAACCGCCTCCAGCGGACTTACTTCCTTGCTCCGGATGGCTTTCCTCAACTCTGTGGCCGACAGGTACGGAATTTCGTTAGAATTCATCCTGCGCCTCCTGGCCGAGGAGTATTAGCGGCAAAGGTTCAATACCGTTGGCTCCTGGCACGTCGATTGCTGCCATTGCCTCCAGAATAGCGTTAAGACTGTAGCCCACCTGGGTCAGTTCCGGCTCCTGAATATCCAGTCCCACGGAACGCCCCAAAGCATGGATTTCATCGTTGGTCAGGTCTGCCATAAGACCTCCTGAAATCTTCAAAAAGCTGGCCTGTCAAGTAATCGCAATGGTAACATACGCCGAAACTTTTGGCCGTGCCAGGAAGTGGTTCCAGTTCCCTTCCCTGCCTGGACACTCTTATTGACATAACCGCGATAATGATTGGGCCTCTCGTCGTCAGCGGCCCTTCCAGCGTCTTTCGAAAGCGGCGACTCCCTGCGAACCCTGCGCTATTGGAGGTTTACCTTGCTAGACCAGTCAAGGACCACAAGAAACTACCTCTCTCGGGTAAGGGGAATAGCATTGTTGCCCCACGAGCGGGTAGCCCGTGTCTTTTCGCTGGAAGAGGGGTTGTTGGACGAACCCACCGGCAATGGCCAGTTGCTTATCACCACCAACCATCGAATCCTGTTCTTTCGGGATGACGGCAGTTCCAGGGAAGCAACCCTTTTGCCCCTGGAGGAGCTGAAGGGAATCGTCGTTGATACCGCGCCCAGGGGAACCCTGTCCCCCCTCCGGGGCATCCTGACCCTGGTGGCAGCCCTGGCCTTCTACCTGCTGGTGGCCTACTGGATGGCAGACCAGTTCAGCGGGCCCGGCATCCCCGGTTTCAATATCGACTTTGTTCCCTTCGTCCTGCTGGTAGCCGTTCTGGTGGGCGCTTGGCTCTACTGGAGGCACAATGTCCGGCGCGCCGGCGGCAAAGTCACCCTGCAGGGCTCAAACTGGAACTTATCCTTTTCTGTTGTCGGCGCCGAGCGCATTCCCGACATCAACGACGTTGTGGAAAGCCTGTTCCTGTGCCGCGAGGAACGCTGGGACTCCCTCTCTGGCCCCCACCCGGGCTGAACGCCCTTCCTTTGCCCTTCCCTCTTTCAGGGGCAATAGGAAATGGGCGTGTCGGGGATGTCCCATGTCCGGTTCCGCCCTCACAGCAAGCTATTACGCAACAAGGCGCAATCGGGCCCTGCTACCCCAGCGGTAGCGCCGGGTCAATGTCCAGGTCCAGCCCGAACTCCTCACCCCGGCTGTACTGGAAATATGCACAGGCGGCAATCATCGCTCCGTTGTCCGTACACAGGACCGGCGGCGGAATTAGCACCGGCAGCGACGCCGCCCCGGTAATATCTGCCCTCAACCTGGCGTTGGCGGTCACGCCCCCGCCCAGCACAATTCCCCTGGCGTTGTACCGTTTCGCCATCTCCAGGGTTTTCACCACCATTACCTCCACTACCGAAGCCTGGAAGTTGGCGGCCATTTCCCCAACCAGCCGGTTAACCTTCTCCTCCACATCCTTGCTTCCGGCGGATTCCGGATCCCTCGGATACAATCCCTGCGCCTGGGCCAGGTGCAGCAGTGCCGTCTTGACTCCGCTGAAGCTGAAATCCAGCGTGTCCCGCATCCAGGCTCGGGGCAATGGCGGAAATTCGTCCCCTGCCACTCCGTCCGACGCCTTCTGTATTTCCGGCCCGCCGGGAAATCCCAGCCCCAGAATGCGCGCCGCCTTGTCGAAGGCTTCCCCCGCGGCGTCGTCCCGGGTTCGCCCCACCAGCCGATACTGGCCGTGTCCCTCCATCAGGATCAGGTCTGTGTGCCCGCCCGACGCCACCAGGCAGGCCAGGGGAAACCCCGGACTATCCTCCGGTGGTTCCTCCGACCCCCGCGCCAGCCACGAAGCATAGATATGCCCCTCAAGGTGGTTAACCCCCACCAGCGGCTTGCCCAGGCTCAAGGCAAGGGCCTTGGCCGTATTCAGACCCGTCAGCAGGGAACCCGCCAGGCCGGGCCCGTAAGTTGCGGCAACCACGTCAACATCGTCCAGGTCCACCTGGCTGTCCGATAGCGCCTTCTCCAGCGCCGGGGCCATGTCACGGATATGCTGCCTCGATGCCACCTCCGGTACCACTCCCCCGTAAGGCGCGTGCAGCTGCACCTGCGATGAAACAATGTTGGACAGCAGCTGTCGGCCGTCTTCAACCACTCCCACTGCCGTCTCGTCGCAGGACGTTTCTATTCCAAGTATCTTTAGTCCCATTTGGTCTCTCTTCTATCCAGTTTGAAATCTCTCCGGCCCAACGCCTGTCTAATCGCCAATCTATCGGAACCCATCCTGACAGCGCAGCAGCGTATCAATGATGGGCCAGTATTTGACCGTCTTTCCGGCGAAAGCCGGAATCCAGAAAGGCATTAAGCAAAATCCCTTCTCGGAACAACCCGTTTCTTAAATCTGCATTACCGCCCACTGGTCCCTTCCCTCTAGACACCGGAAAGTCGGCTCCGCTTCAAAAGCCTTGGATCATACCTGCATCCAGGTCGGCATGAATGCCCCTTAATTCAGCCCCGTTTCTTAAAGAGATATGCTGCGGCTGCTTCAACAGTCTTGAACCTCGCCCTACTCGGCGGTCTGTCCAAATCGGCGTCCACCATTTCAGCAGTAAGAGTTACCCCTTTCGAAGTCTTGAAGCATGAAGCCAATATGGCTGGAGCCGTCTCCAAACGGCAATCATCTCCCACGAACACTCCGGCCAGAGAGTAACTTGGGTCCACAAATGCGCGTCGGGCATCATAATGCTCGTCATTCGCAACCAGCAGTCCTCCGGGCGCCAGGAATCTCCCACAACTTTGGGAAATCAGCCCGGCATTCAAGGATATTAGCGAATCAAATGATTCTTTAGGTGCGGTGTCAAAGGTGTGGTAGTCCTGCTCGTAGCAACGAATGTCAGCCGGTTCGGGATACAACTTGCTCCGGTCAATGTACTCTCGCAAGTCAGTATCGGCCAGCATCTTGCTTATGCCAGAAAGCGAATCCACATAGGAAACGTGGGGAAAGTACAGTGACGGTGTAACATCCAAATAGCTTCCAGGGTAAAGAACCCGCTTAATATTGAACGATTGCTTTACCTGCAAGAACACAGAATGCAGGCCCATATCGCCCGCAGTACCGGTCCCATAATTGGCTTTATAAATGTCTAAAGGTCTTCTCGAAGGCATCTTGAATCAGCTGAGCAAATTATGATCGGGGATGGACTATAAGTGGCCGACACCATCCAGCCATAAATCATGTCGCCCTGAGCGCAGCCGAAGGGCCCCAAATCTCTCCCGACTGTCCGGTCAGAGGTACGAAAGTTGGTTGCAGGGCATTCTAGTCTTGAATCCAAACTACAGGCGGCAACATCTCCCAAGCCATAAATCATGTCGCCCTGAGCTTGCCGAAGGGCCTGAAATCCCACCCCACTGTCAGGTCAGAGGTACGAAAGTTGGTTACAGGGCATTCTAGTCTTAAATCCAAACTACAGGCGGCAACATCCCCCAAGCCATAAGTCATGTCGCCCTGAGCTTGCCGAAGGGCCTGACAATCCACCCTCACTGTCGGCTGCGGGTCCGAGAGCCAGTCTGCCCAACCAAAATCTCCCCGGGACGCCCTTCCCACCTTCCAGAATCCCTCCCTTAACTCGCTCGCCGCCCCCCAACCGCTCCTCGCAACAAACACCGGGCTTGCCCCATAACCAGCTTCGAACACAATCATCGTATGTTTGCCCGTTTCACCAGTCAACTTTGCAGGACTAACCCGCAAATGCTATCATCCTTTACGGCAACATCATCGCATCGCTTTCAAATGCGATGAACATTACTAACTGATATCAGGAGGCCTTAGAGTTCCAATATGGAATCTGACGATTTAGGTAGGTTAATTTTACTCGTAATCTGCCTCGGTTTGTCCGCCTTTTTCTCTTCCTCGGAGACTGCTTTCATTGCGCTTCCCAGGGCGCGTCTGCTTCACCTCATCAGTACGGGCCGTGCCAACGCCAAGTTGGTGGAACGCCTCATCCAGCGGCCGGAAAGGCTCCTGGCCACGGTTCTGCTCAGCAACAACCTCGTAAACACCGCCGCCGCTGCGCTGGGTACTGCCATTGCCCTGAGTTTGATCGAGAATGAAGGCGTCGCCGTGCTGGTGGCTACTGGTGGCGTTACCCTCCTCCTCTTGATCTTCAGCGAGACTTTGCCCAAGACCGTCGCCTGGAACCGGTCCGAAGCCCTCGCTCTCGCCTATGCCAGGCCACTCTCCATCGTGGAATTTGTCCTTTCTCCCGGGGTGAAGGTTCTCCAGTTGATAACCAACCTCTTCACCAGAATGCTGGGCATTACCAGTTCCACCAACGCAGTCAGTGAGGGTGAAATTCGCACCCTCATTGAAGTGGGCGCTCAAACGGGGGCGGTAGAGCAGACCGAAGCGGAACTCCTCGACAAGGTCTTTCGCTTTGGCGACCAGCAGGTCCAGGAAATTATGACTCCCCGCACCGAAATAGTGTGGGTGGAAGAAGGCACAACCCTGCGCAACTTCCTTTCCTTGTATGCCGAGCGCAACCACACTCGCTTCCCCGTGTTCGAAGGGGATACCGAGAATGTCAAAGGGGTCCTTTCCAACAAGGACGTGCTGCTGGCCCTTGGCAAGGACGAACTGGGTCTTGAAGACAGCGTAACCTCGCTCCTTCGCGACGCGCATTTCGTGCCTGAAACCAAGACGGTTGCCGATACCTTCTCGGAAATGCAACAGGCGGGTTATGGCCTGGTGCTTACCGTCGACGAATTTGGCGGCATTGCTGGCCTCGTAACCCTGAAGCAGATGCTGGAAGTAATTGTGGGCCAGGTTGATGAGGAGCGTGGGGAGTCCAACGAAGGCTACTCGCAGGTGGATGAGAATACCTACAGGCTGGATGCCAGCACCACGATCCTGCAGGCCAGGGACAGGTTCAACCTCAACTTCCCCGAAGGTGATTACCAGACGGTTGCGGGTTTCATTCTCGACCGCCTCGGCTATATCCCGGAAGCGGGAGAAATTGTCCAGTATGAAAGCCTGACAGTCACGGTCCGTTCCATGAGCGGCGTACGCATCGAGGAAGTCCTCGTCCAGCATCAGGAAGTTGTTTCGACAGAGGAAACGGCGTGAAGTTCTCCCTGGTCCGGCACGGCGAAACGGAATGGAATAAGCTGGGCCGGTTCCAGGGGCAGTACGACACGCAACTCAACGAAGCCGGCCTCGAGCAGGCCCGGGTCATCGCCCGCGCCTCCCGGGAGTGGGGAATCACCGCCATCTATTCCAGCCCCCTCACCCGTACCATGCAGGTAGCCACCGAAATGAGCCGCGCCCTCGACCTGCCCGTCCACACCCGCGACGGCCTGAAGGAACTGGCCCTTGGAGATCTGGAGGGTGTCGAAGGCGAGGAAATGCGTAAGGGCTGGCCCGAGGTTTTTTCAACCTGGAACAATCATCCTGAACGGGTGCTCATGCCCGGTGGCGAGTCCCTGGCAATTTTGGAAGACCGCTCGTGGCAGGTTATCCTGGACCTGGAGCAACAGCACCCGAAAGAGGCTCACCTGGCCTTGGTCTCCCACAACTTTGCCATCCGCGCCATCTGCGGCAAAATGCTCGGAATGCCCCTGGAGAACTTTCATCGCCTGCGCCTGGCCCTGGGTTCCGTCTGCACTTTTGAAAGCGACGAACGGGGACGTCGCCTCCTTGCTTACAACTCCACCGGTCACCTCTTGCAGCCATCCGCTGCCGCGCCCGATTAGCAACGCAAACCATGGCCGCAGTCTCCCACGTCGATAGCAAGGTATCCGCAGCCCTCAAACGGGCCGGTCTGACAGGACAGGGTCAAACCCTCGTGGTAGGAGTTTCCGGCGGCGCAGACTCCTCCACCCTCCTCTACAGCCTCCATCGTCTCCGCGAATCCTGCGGCATCGAACTCCACGTGGCCCACCTGAATCACGATTTCCGAGGCGACGAAGCCGACGAAGACGCCCGATTCGTGGGAGAACTGGCCGGTGAACTGGGCCTTCCCTTTTCCGTGGAGAAGCGCGATCCCATCGCCTACCAGCGCGAACGCCACATATCATCCTTCGAGCAGGGCGCGCGGGAAATGCGCTACCAGTTTCTGGCTTCAGTCGCCCGGGAAACTGGCGCGCCCGCCGTTGCCGTCGGCCATACCTCCGACGACCAGGCGGAAACGGTGCTGTTGCACATCCTGCGGGGCGCCGGCCTCCACGGCCTCCGGGGAATGACGGAAACGGCCCCCTGGCCCTTTCCAGCCGGCCTTGAGTCGCCCTTTATCTTCCGGCCATTACTTGAAGTAACAAAAAGCGAAACCGTCGAATATTGCCTCGAACTGCACCGTGATTACCGCCAGGACAGCGGCAACTCTCTCTTCAGGTTTACCCGGAACCGGGTGAGACAGGACTTGATGCCGGCCCTGGCCGCCGACTATAACCCCCGCGTACGGGAAGCCCTCGTCAGGCTCGCCGGCACCGCCTCTCTGGACCTGGACTTCCTGCAGCAGGAATTGGACCGTGCCTGGCCGGATCTCGTCCTCTCCCTTGAAGTTCCAGACGAAACGGACGAACCATCCGCGACTCTGGTTTTGCGCCGCCAGCTTCTTTCCTCCCTCCACCCTGCGCTGGTGCGGATGGCCTTGCGCCAGGCCTACGTCACTGTGAATGGCGACCCACGCCGACTGCGGGAGAACCACCTGCGCGCCATGACCGACTTCATTACCATCGAAAGCCGGACCGGAGAATTAGCCCTCCCCAGCGGCATTGGACTCCACGCCACCGCCACCACCATCACCCTTTCCACCGCCAATCTCCAGCTCGACTGTCCCTACCCCGAGTTGGAAGATCAGCATCAAATTTCCCCTTCCAATATGCCGGCGACCGATGGTGTTTATTTCGCCGGCCAATGGTGCGTCACCATCGAGACCCTTCCCATCGAAAACGTCCCCGACTTGCGCCCCCCTGATGCCTTCACAGCCTGGTTCGACCCAGAATCTGTGGGAACGGGCCTATTGGTACGAAATCGGTCTAATGGTGACCGTTTTCAGCCACTCGGTATGGCCAACACCAAGCGATTACACAATTACTTCATTGACGCAAAGGTACCCCGGCACTGGCGTGACCGGGTACCCCTCCTGGTCAGCGAGCGCGGAATCGCGTGGTTAGTGGGTTACCGCATAGCTGAATGGGCCAAAGTCCCCGGAGACCAGCCTTTCGGAAGCCCGGTTATGCGGGTGCGGTTTGAATTAGTAGACTGAATATTTGGTGGTGACCAGAATTGCGCTTGCTCTGGTCAATCTTGTAGCTGTACCGCCAGGGCATCGGCCTCGGTAACCGGCAACTGGCAGACATAATTCTGGCAAACAAATGCCGCCGCCTTGCCGTCAACCAGTCCCCTGCCCTCCAGCAGCGGTATGCCCTCCGACGACGTGGCGCTCTCCTCGCCCTGCGCTGACATGTCCACGCCCACCAGTACCCTGTTGGGCAGGAACCTCCCATAGACCGTGTTCAATAGCGCCGTCGTGTCCTCGTCGTTGCCAGACCCGAAAATGGCTATCTCCTTGGGCAGTGAAATATAGAAATCCAGCACCCCCAGCCAGTACGCGGCCCCGCCCGGCGCTTGCGACATTACCCTGCTCAAGGCCCTCAGCGGTTGTGAGCCCTTCAGGTTATAGTCCTCGTTCCCCGTAATAATGGCCAGCCTCAGCAATACCTCGGCAGCCACAGATCCCCCGCACGGCTGGGCATTATCAAACACATCCCGAGGCCTGGTAACCAGCGTTTCATGTTCCAGGCCCGTGTCGTAAAACCCGCCGACTCCCTCGTCCCAGAACAACTCAATCATCGTGTCAGCCAGAACCACTGCCCGGTCCAGCCACTTCCGTTGGAACGTAGCCTCATAAAGCGCAATAAAGCCATCTATCACGCAGGCATAGTCTTCCAGGTACCCCTCAATCCTCGACTGCCCCTCCCGGTAAGTACGCAATAGCCGTCCGTCCCGGTACATCTCGTCATCGATAAAGTCCGCGTTGGCCGCCGCTGCTGCCAGGTAGTCTCCCCGGCCAAGGGTTGCCCCCGCCTCCGCGAATGCCCGTAGCATCAGCCCGTTCCACGAAGCGATCACCTTGTCATCCCGGAATGGATGGATTCGCTTCTCCCGTTCCTCCAAAAGCACTGGCTTGCCCCGCGCAATTAGCGACTCCAGGTCTTCTTCCGTAATACCATGCTCCAGCGCAAATGCCTCCGGCGCCTGGTGAATGTTCAGAATGTTCGAGCCTTCAAAATTGCCCGCTTCGGTTACCCCGTAAAAGCCGCCCAGCAGGTTGCCGTCTTCCTCTCCCAGCGCCGCCGTTATTTCATCCGGCGCCCATACGAAGAACTTCCCTTCCACCCCTTCGCTGTCGGCGTCCTGCGCCGAATAGAAGCCCCCCAGCGGGTCAGTCATCTCCCGAACCACGTAGTCCAGGATTTCCTCGGTAATCCGCCGGTAAAGCCGCTTCCCCGTAATCTGGAATGTGTGGAGATAGAGTCGGGCCAACAGGGCATTGTCATACAGCATCTTCTCGAAATGCGGGACCAGCCAGTAAGCATCCGTAGAATAGCGGTGGAACCCGCCTCCAAGCTGGTCGTACATGCCCCCATAGGCCATCTTTTCCAGCGTCATCTCCACCATGTCCAGCGCCCGCTGGTTATAGCCATGGTGGTAGTACCGCAGCAGAAACTCCGGCGTCATCGGCTGCGGAAACTTGGGCGCCGCCCCAAAGCCCCCATTCTGGTAATCAAAGTTGGCCGCCAGCTTCGAATAGGCCTCGTGCAGAATGTCAACCGAAAGCAGGTTTGTTCCCTGCGGCAGTTGCCCCGTCCTCCCCATCTGCTCGGTCAACTGGCCCGTTACCCGTTCCACCTCCTCCCGGTTGGTACGGTAAGCCTCCGTAACCGCCAGCAATACCCGGGGAAACCCCGGCATACCCATCCGGTCTGTCGGTGGATAGTACGTCCCGCCATAAAAGGGCTTCCCCTCCGGCGTCAGGAACACCGTCATCGGCCACCCGCCGCTGCCGGTAAGCATCTGCACCGCTTCCATGTACACCGCATCCAGGTCAGGACGTTCCTCCCGGTCCACCTTGATGTTGACGAAATTGGCGTTCATCAGATTGGCGATGGCTTCGTCCTCAAACGACTCCCGCTCCATCACGTGGCACCAGTGGCACGCCGAATACCCAATGCTCAGCAGTATGGGCTTGTCTTCGTCCCTTGACCGCGACAGCGCCTCCTCTCCCCACGCATACCAGTCCACCGGATTCTCCGCGTGCTGCAGCAGGTAGGGACTGGTCTCGTTAATCAGGCGGTTCGCCATTCTATTGCAACTCCTCGTTCAGCCTGGCCATCAATTCGTCCAGCGGCATGGCCCCCAGGTTGCCGCCCTCCCGGGTGCGCACGGCTACCGCGCCGTCTTCCTGCTCCCGGTCGCCAACCACCAGCATGTAGGGCACCTTCTGCATCTGGGCATTGCGTATCTTCAGGTTCATCCGCTCGCTGCGCCCATCCACTTCCGAGCGGATACCATCCGCCTCCAGCTTTGCCTTCACCGACTCCGCATATTCCTGGTGGCGGTCCGCAATTGGTATGACCACCGCCTGGGTCGGCGCCAGCCACAGCGGGAAAGCGCCAGCGTAATGCTCAATCAGCACTCCCAGGAACCGTTCCAGCGACCCCAGAATGGCCCGGTGCACCATGTAGGGCCGGCTGCGCCCCCCCTCTGCATCCATGAACGACAGGTCAAACCGTTCCGGCAGGTTGAAGTCAAACTGCACCGTCGTGCACTGCCAATCCCTCCCCAGGGCGTCCTTGATCTTGATGTCAATCTTGGGACCGTAGAAGGCTCCGCCCCCGTCGTCAATGTCATAGGCCAGGTTTCGCTCTTCCAGGGCCCTTCTCAGCGACTCGGTGGCGTGCTCCCACATATCCAGTTCACCGGCGTAGCTCTCCGGCCTCGTGGACAGCGATATGTAAAAGTCCTTGAACCCGAATGCATCCAGCAGCTCAAAGGTCAGGTCCAGAACCCCGCCAACTTCAGCCTCTACCTGGTCCGGAAGGCAGAATATGTGCGCGTCGTCCTGCGTGAATCCCCGCACCCGCATCAGCCCGTGCAGCACCCCGCTGCGCTCGTACCGGTAAACCGTTCCCAGTTCCGCAATCCGCAATGGCAGTTCCCGGTAACTCCGCAGCGACGAGCGGTAAATCATTATGTGGAAGGGACAGTTCATCGGCTTCAGGAAATATTCCTGCTCGTCCACTTCCACCGGCGCGTACATGCTCTCCCGGTAATGCGACAAATGCCCGCTCGTCTCCCACAGTTGCGAGCGGCCAATATGCGGCGAATAGACTATGCTGTAATCGTGGCGGTAGTGAATGTTCCGCCAGTAATCCTCCACCAGGCTGCGTACCACCCCGCCCTTGGGGTGCCACACGATCAGTCCCGGCCCTATTTCCTCGTGAATCGAATACAGGCCCAGTTGACGCCCCAGCGTTCTGTGGTCCCGCCGCTCCGCCTCCTCCAGCCTGTTCAGATAGTCGTCCAGCGCCTCCTGGCTTTCCCAGGCCGTGCCGTATATCCGCTGCAGCATGGGACGGTGTTCGTCACCCCGCCAGTAAGCCCCTGCGATGTTCAGCAGCTTCACCGCCGGTATGTCGGCCGTGCCGTCCACGTGGGGACCCTGGCAAAGGTCCACAAATTCGCCGTGCCAGTAGATGCTCAATATGGTCTCGTCCGGCAAGTCCGCAATTATTTCCAGCTTGTAGGGCTGGTCGGAAAACAGGTTGACTGCTTCGCCCCGGCTGATTTCCTCCCGCTGGAAGGGCTGGCTGGCCGCAATGGTCTGCCGCATCAGCGCTTCAATGCTTTCCAGGTCCTCGGGAGTGAACGGACGGGAGACATCAAAATCGTAGTAAAAGCCGTCCTGCGTGGGCGGCCCAATGCCCATCTTCGCTTCGGGAAAGATTCGCAATACCGCATCCGCCATCACGTGGGCTGCCGAATGCCGCATCCGGTGTCGCAGCGCCTCGCCCGCGTCAACATGAGAGTGATCGAGTGTCCCGTGGTCCAGCATAAAGACTTCCTGTAGTGTATTGAGCATAGCCCCGCGACATCGCTCCTTCCTTGGGCCCCCGCAAGGCGTCCACCAATTATACCCAACATAATCATAGAAAGATAACGTGATTCACGGAACAGGACAATCGCATTTCCCCGGACAACTCCCCCCGTTCGTCCTGAGCCTGTCGAAGGATGGCCCCCTCCACCCAACCGCCGTTCGTCCTGAGCTCGTCGAAGGACATCCCCCTTCATGCAAGAACTCCCACCCCACTGACAGCACCCCCCTTCCCACCCTGGCTAACCCACCCCTACCATCAAAAGACAATAACCAAACACCCCCCCTCGCCCAATGAGTGCTGGGCCTGGGGTGAGGGCAAGCCCTGTCATCCACCAAACCATGTCATCCTGAGCGCAGCCGAAGGAACTAAAATCCATACCACATACCATGCCCAGCCAACCGCAACCAACATCAAAACCGAAGTTCTCCCCTCGCCCTATCGGAGAGGGGCCGGGGGTGAGGGCAGCCCCCGCTACCAGGCACAGGGGAAAGACAGAGGCCATTCCAATAATCCCTTCCCCCTCGACGGGGGAAGGTTAGGATGGGGGTGAAGGCCCACCCGCAGGTCAACCCCTGCATTTGTGCAAACATCCCCCCTCACTCTATGAGAAAGGAACCGGGGGTGAGGGCCCCCTCAAAGGAGAAACCAACCATGTACACCCTGTCCCAAATCCGCACCCGCGTAAACGCCCTGAAACGCAAATACGCCCTGGAACTGCAAATCGTCCGCATCCACCGCATCGCCGAAGACTTCTCCCTCCGGTGGGTTCGTGCCGTCGGAGACCGTCAACCCCTGCCCGAAACCCAGCCCTTCATCCGGCTCATCGCCGACAATGGCTTTCGCTTCCACACCTTCATGAACCTGCACACCTACCTGGAACGGTGCCGTACCAACGGCGACAACCCCGACTGCTGGGGCATCATCCGTTCCCTCTACGCCAACCACGACCTCGACCGCATCTCCTGCATGGTGGACAAGTGCCACGCCCTGCCCGCACCGGACCCCGAAGACGACCATGATGGCTTTGCCGAACGCCGCCCCCTCTCCACGGTCAGCGACCTCATCTACTGGATGGACCGCTGGATAGACCGCGTCCTCCGCCCAAAAGCCGAGCCCATTGCATCCTTTGCATCTGTTGCATCCGCCGCTGCCCCGCGCCAAGAAAACGCCCACCAGACTTCCCGACCCTGGCGCCGCCGCCAACAGCGCAACACCCCTACCCAAACACACCCCTCTCCCTATGGGAGAGGGGCCGGGGGTGAGGGCATCAAGGGAAAAAGAGGCCAGCAGGTCAGGAACCGTAAAACGCGGCCTTCACGCTCCTCCGCCGGATTGCCTCCAGCAGTTGGCCGCGAATTGATATTCCATAGATGGTTCCCACGAACAGGGTCAGCGGGAGGCAAAGCAAAAGCTGACGCCAACTGGCTTCAGGCACCAGTTGGGTGAGATCGAAAATCCAGGCCGCCATCAGCAGAATATTCAGCGTGGCAAAACCTGCCACCAGCCCCGCTATACCGTTCTTGGACAGGAAAATGGTGATAACTCCGGGAATGGCGGCAACCATCCCGACCAGTGGCACAAATGCCAGGCATATGCCGATCAGTGACGCTGCTCCCTTGCCGCCCCGAAACTTAAGCAGCACCGGCCAGTTGTGGCCAAGAATCACGCACGAAGCTGTAACATACACAACCCACCAGGGAAGGCCTACCAGCGAGGGCAGCGCCACCGCAATTGCGCCCTTGCCGCCATCGATCAACAGCACCGGCAGGGCCCACCACGGCCCCAGTTCCCGGAATGTATTCAGGGTTCCGGCGTTCCTGCTTCCCACCGTCCTGATATCAATGTGTTTGATGTAGCGGGTCAGATAATACGAAGGTGAAATGCATCCAATGAGGTACGCTGCAAAAGCCAGGAGGATTATGGCCAGTATTTCCAATGGAACGCCTCTGTTCTGAATCAAAAAGGGATGTATGGTGGAAACGCTGGCTAAGCTGCTGCATCACCGCCAGTCAAAATTCTACCAATCAGCGAAATTTGAAGCAATCGATTCACTGGGTTTCGGAAGCTGGGATTACGTGGCAAACCGCTGCCCATAAACGTATAATGCGGCTAACGAATTCGTAAAGGTTGAGCCGGTCCTCTTGGAAAGGGCTCATTCCGGGAGAAACTTGATGGAAGACTTGAAACAGGACCTGACAGCTTTGGTTCAGAAAATCGATTCTGTAGTGGAGCGTCTTTGACCTCCCTGAAAAAGAAGCGAACATAACCCGCATGGAACGTGAGGCTTCCGAGCCCGGCTATTGGGATGATCCCCGCCGCGCCCAGGGCGACATGCGGACTCTCGGCCGCCTGAAGGAAACGGTCAGCCTCTGGCGAGAAATGGAGTCCCAGGCCGCGACCCTGCTGGAACTGACGGAACTGGCCGAGGAAGACGGCGACGAATCCATGCTTTCCCAGATCACCGGCGACGCTCTGCAGCTTTCCCGGCAACTTTCCCGTGAGGAAATTGCCTTAACCCTCGCGGGACCCTACGATGATCGTCCCGCCATAGTTTCCGTCTATTCCGGGGCCGGCGGCACCGACTCCCAGGATTGGGCCGAGATGCTCCTCAAAATGTATGCCGGATGGGGCGAAACCCAGCGCCGCCCCGTTCAGATTATGGACATGGCCTACGGCGACGAGGCCGGTCTGCGCAGCGCCACCCTGGAGATCGGCGGCCCCTTTGCCTACGGCTACCTCAGCGCGGAACGGGGAGTTCACCGGCTGGTACGGCTCTCACCCTTCGACCCAAACAACCTGCGCCATACTTCCTTCGCCCAGGTTGAAGTCCTTCCCGTAGCCGGGGAAGAGGAGGACCTCGCAGTCCGTCCTGAAGACATTAAGATGGACACCTTTCGCTCCAGCGGACCCGGTGGCCAGAACGTCCAGAAGGTGGCTTCGGCTGTCAGATTGACCCACCTTCCCACCAACATTGTCGTCTCATGCCAGACGGAACGTTCCCAGCACCAGAACCGCGAGTACGCCATGCGCATCCTTACGGCCAGGCTGCTGGCCCGGCAGAACGAGCAGCGAGCCCAGGAACTTGCGCAGCTCCGCGGAGATCGGGTGGCCGCCGAGTGGGGCAACCAGATCCGCAGCTACGTACTCCATCCCTACAAGTCAGTAAAAGACCACCGCACCAACTTCCAGAGCACCAACCCCGATGCCGTCCTCGAAGGCGGCCTTGACGACTTTATTGAAGCCTACCTCATATCCCAGGTAGGCTAACAGCCACATCCAAAACTCTTCCCCGTCATTGGAGAAGGTCAGGAAGGGCACGAGCCCTCCCAGACACACAGACCCGGCAACAAAGAAGAAGGGGCAGACCCGCATCGGTCTGCCCCCGTCGCAACTAATGGAGTATGGCAATCAGGAACAGGACCCCAGAATATGGCCCATCCTTAGCCGCTTGGTCTCCAGGTACTCCCGGTTTTCGTCGTTGGGCGGCACTTCTACTTGCACCCGCTCCACCACCTCAACCTCGGAACCGGCGAGACCCACAAGCTTCTTGGGGTTGTTGGTCAGCAACTTGACCCGTTTGATGCCCAGGTCGGATAGTATCTGGGCCCCGACGCCATAATGCCGCATGTCCGGGTCGAAACCCAGCATCCGGTTGGCCTCGATGGTATCCGCCCCGCTATCCTGCAGCGAGTAGGCCCTGATCTTGTTATGAAGCCCAATGCCCCTGCCTTCTTGCCGCATGTACAGGAAGGCGCCCGTGCCTTCTTCTCCCAGCTTCTTCAAGGCCAGTTCCAACTGTTCGCCGCAATCGCAGCGCATGCTCCCGAAAACATCTCCCGTAAGGCACTCGCTGTGAATGCGGGTCAGCACCGGCTGATCTTCAGTCCACTCGCCAATAGTCAAGGCGATGTGTTCGCCCGGTTCAAAGGTGCTCTCGTAGGCCACCACCTTGAACACGCCGTACTTGGTAGGCATGCGAGCCTCGGCTATCCTTCTCACCTGGGGCTCAAAGCGCCTCCGGTGAGCAATGATCTGCGCGATGCTTACAATCTTGAGGTCGTGCTCCTCGGCGAATGTCTCCAGATCGGGCAAACGAGACATGGACCCGTCGTCGTTCATGATCTCGCACACCACCCCCGCCGGATACATGCCCGCTATGTCGCACAGATCCACAATGGCCTCTGTGTGACCGGCGCGAACCATGACTCCGCCGGGCTGGTACTGCAAGGGGAACAAATGGCCAGGACGGGAAAACTCATCGGGCCGTGCTTCGGGATCAATCAATGCCTGAATAGTGGCGGCGCGGTCACCGGCCGAAATGCCCGTGGTAGTTCCCACCTTGTAGTCCACAGACATAGTAAAAGCGGTCGGCATTTCGTGCGGGGCATTCTCGCTGTCAATCAGCTTTATCCCCAGTTCACTAAGCCGATCTTCTTTCATGGGCATGCAAAGCAGCCCGCGACCGTGCGTAACGAGGAAGTTCACCGCGTCGGGGGTAACCATCTCGGCGGCTATCACCAGGTCGCCTTCGTTCTCCCGCTTCTCGTCGTCAACGACTATCAGTATCTTGCCGGCTTTGAGGTCTTCCAGGGCCTCTTCCATGCTAGATAGAGGCATAATATCTGTCAGTCTCCTCTTTGATGGGATCCCCTCTGCCCCCCAGCCACGCCGCCTTGTTCGGATATTGACAACCTATCTGGCCATCAAGCTCTCCACATACTTGGCCAGTATATCCACTTCCAGGTTGACCCTGTTGCCTGCAACCTTGTCTTGCAGATTGGTATTGGAAAGCGTGTATGGTATCACAGAAACCGTAAAGGATGCAGCCCCGCGATTCACCACCGTAAGGCTGATTCCTTCGACCGCGATAAATCCCTTCTCAACGATATATGGCATCAACTTCTTGGGCGCACGGATTCGAAAGATGAAGCAATCCCCTTCGGGACGAATGGACATTATCCTCCCAGCAGCGTCCACGTGACCCTGGACGATATGCCCGCCCAACCGGTCATTGACGGCCAGGGGCCTCTCCAGGTTTGTCCTGCTGCTTTCGGACAATTCACCCAGGGAAGTGCGTCGCAAAGTCTCGGGGGCCAGGTCAACCCGGAACTGTCCTTCTCCAAACTGAACCACAGTCAGACATGTACCGTTAACGGAAATACTGTCGCCGAGTTTGACGTCTTCCAGCACTTGCTTTGCCGCCACGGTCAACCCAAAGTCTTCGCAAACTGTAACAGTTCCTACTTCTTCGACAATTCCAGTAAACATAAACTCCTGCCGCCTACACGCTCCTGGTCGGATACCCAGTGATAAGCCAGTCCGGGCCAATTTGACGAATCGCGGTTTCCTCCACATGCCATGCCTGGGAAATGAACTCGGGCCCGTGGCCTTCAATTGGCGACGCCGCCATGCTGCCGCCGATTATCGTTGGTGCAATAAATACTTTCACCTTGTCCACCAAGCCGCCGTCAAACAGGGTACCCAGGGTAATTCCTCCGCCTTCCACCAGAAGGTTTACCACTCCCCGTTGGCCCAATTCAACCAGGACTTCCGACATCTCCACCATGCCGGGCGAATGCAGCGGGCCCAGCCAGATTTCCGCTCCCGCCTGTCGAAGCCGTTCAATTTCGGCTCCAGAGGCATCTCCTGAGGTTACTACCAGCGTCTCTCCAGGTTCTCTTAGCATCCTCGCTGAAGACGGGGTGCGGCAGTGGCTGTCGAGCACTACCCGCAATGGCTGACGATCCTCGGGCTTGCCGTCTTCGTCTCGAACTGTCAACTGGGGGTCATCCGCCAAAACCGTGTTGATACCTACCATTACCGCATCGCATTCCCGGCGTATTAACTGGACTTCCTGCCTTGCTAAAGGCCCGGTCACCCACTTGGAATCGCCAGTGTAGGTCGCAATCTTCCCGTCGAGACTCATCGCGAATTTAGCAGTAACAAAAGGCAGGCCGGTATTAATGTGCTTGGAAAAAGCCTCGTAAAGCTCAGTAACCCCTTCGGAAGATTCAATGCGGGCTGCAATTCCCGCTTCCCTGAGCTGGTCCATGCCTCGACCTGCTACCAGCGGATTTGGGTCCACAGCGGCGGCGACCACTTCCTTAATTCCGGCCGCGATGACAGCCTCCGTACAGGGAGGAGTCCTGCCGTGGTGACAGCAAGGTTCCAGCGTGGTAAAGAGGGTCGCCCCTCTGGCATGAGTTCCGGCCTGCTCGAGGGCGCCAATCTCCGCGTGGCGTTGTCCCGGGGGTAATGTGAAGCCCTCCCCAACTATGGCCTCGTCCCGCACGATTACCGCGCCTACGGCAGGGTTGGGGCTGGTATTGCCCAGCGCTTGCCGCGCCAGCCAGATGGCCCGCTGCATGGGAGAGGTATTACTCATCTATAACCAGGAAATTCTTCGCACGGTTGTTGAGAATTCCTCCAGGAAAACTGGCCTCGATGGTCCATTAGCGTGGATTCTTGAAGTCACGGTGAAAGCGACTGGCAGTGGGTCTGGTTTGCCCCTGGTATTTGCTCCCGAGAGCTTCAGAACCGTACAGACGCTCGGCTGGGGTAGTGAGGGTCAGAAAAGATATCTGCCCTATCTTCATTCCGTAGTAGAGGGTAATGGGCAGGCGTGCCAGGTTGCTGAGTTCAAGGGTCAGATTCCCCTTCCAGCCAGGGTCCACAAAACCTGCAGTGGAATGGATCACCAGTCCGATCCGCCCCAATGAGCTCTTTCCTTCCAGGCGGGCCACCAAATCTTCAGGAAGCTCAATGTTTTCCATGGTACTGCCCAGTACGAAATCTCCAGGATGCAGGATGAAGGGTTTGTCCTCTTCTATTCGGACCAACTGGCTAAGGTCTTCCAGGCTTTCCTTGACATCTATGTAGGGCTGCTGGTGATTGCCAAAGACCAATATTTGTCTGTCCAGGTGCAAGTCAACACTGGCCGGCTGAATATCCTCGGTGTCGATGGGATCAATTACAATCTTGCCTTCAGCCAAAGCCTGTTTGATCGATCGGTCACTTAAAACCATGAATTCCCAAACCCTCGTATGCTTTGCCGTCTCGTACCGGTCCAGATGCCCACCTGTTGCGGTTCCTCCGACATCGTGTCAGTGCTAGTTAGAGGCAGAAAATACCACATTATAATAGCACCGTGGCCCCGGAAAATACCGGGGCCACGAATGTTTCAGGGTTTCATTGCTTGGGAGAATCTACCCCCGTTATGAGAGCGACGCCTATTCCCCGGTCGAGATTTGGTACTGCCCAAACACGCTCACTGAGATGGACACCTCCCCGGGGGAAATGGGCGTGGAAATGCCTCTTTCGGACGCAAAGGCCGCTGGGGCCATGGCGAAGTCTGCCTTGAACACAGGGGGCGGGGCCCCACCAGATTCAATCAAATAAGTGAGCTCACCCAGCTGTACGCCTGCCAGCCCCGCCAGCTCCGCGGCTTTTTCCTCCAGGTTGGCGACAGCGTCGGCTCGTGCCTCAGACTGCAGAACGGAAGTGTCTTCAAGGGAGAAGTTCAATCCGTTAAACCTGATGTTGTCTCCACCGGCGTCCACAGCCTCGTCAATAACATCGTCCACAGACTCCAGGTCTCTTACCAGTACTGTAAGATTGTTGCTGACTTCATACCCAGTTATAACCGAACGGTATTCCTGGAAGCACTCCTTGGCTTCGGCCATGACGGAGACAGCCGGCTCCGTCGGACCGCCGATTTCTACCATTGCTTCATCTGGCTTGGTCTCTTTGCCTTCCGCATCAATGCAACGAGTTATTTCTCTTCCGGTGTATCGCGGTTGAATGCTGAAATATCCGGTCTGGACGTCCTTCTCTTCAACTCCTGCCTCAGTCACAGAATCGATTATGGCCGTCATGGCAGTGGCGGCCGTATCCCGGGCGTCGCCGACGGTCAACTCGATGGCCTGCACTCCCAGCCTCAAGGTAGCCAGGTCAGGGGCCGAACTGGCCTGCCCCGTACCCGAAACCACAATCCCGGTGGCTTCCATCCCACTCTGGGCAGCAGCGGTTCTCTTCTGGTCCAGGTCCGACGCTGGTTCAGCAATAACGTTCTCGGTCACTTCTGTTCCTGCGCTCTTCTCAACGACTTCCTGCTCCTGCGGAGTCGCAACCACTTCTGCCTGAGCGTTCCCCTGCGATTCGTTAACGGCAGGCGCTTCGCTTACGACCTCGATTTGAGTGTTTTCAATAGGAATCTCCTTATCCACCTCGGTCCTCTCATCGGTTACCTGGGCGCCTCCCACCGTCGTGCTCACCGGAACCTGCGACGAGCAAGCCAGCAAAAACAGACTCAGGGTTCCAAGAATAGTCAAGACAAAGAGCTTCTTTGGTGCATCCTGGTTCATCCCGGTTCATCCTCCTCCGTTGCCCAATTTTGGGCGGTTCACCATTAATGACGGATCTATTGCGCCATTAGTTCCCGACTTACCGCCCCCTTGTCTTCCCACCCAAAGTCGATATAACCCAAATAAAGCTAGAAGCACTACGAGTGCTGCTGCTGTTCCTGCGATGGCCAGCAAAATTTCAGACCTTATTCCGAATCCAGGTATGGCAGAATCTCCTTTACTTGCTGAAGGTTGCAGGGCTTGAGGGTGGTCCATGCCCTGACTACCCTGCGGTTCAGTCGCGCCCGTTATCCTTCCTTCCTCTAACCCGATTTCGGGGCCACCTCGGGACCGGACGGGTTCCCCGTCGTCGACGCCACTGGGTCCAGCCGCTCCCCGATCCTGCGAATGGCCCTCCAACCCAGCAGGGGCAGGAGATCCCTCACCTTTGGCGGTGGCAACGGGTTCCGGTGGGTCCAATATTGCGGGCGCCGTTTGGAGCATCTCCTGGTCAGGAACAGAGGCAGGCGGGTCTGGTGCCACGCCAAATGCAGTTTTCGGATCCACTGTTTCAATCTCAGGAGACGCGCTGGCAACAGCCTGCGGCGCCGGCGCCAATGTTGCCTGCAACGCAGGGTCCCCTCGAGCAGATTCCGTCACAGCCGGATTTACTTCGCTTGATTCGGGCTTCGGAGACTCTGCAGTTTGCTGCGCCTCCACCATATCGCTGTTTGACCGGGCTGCAACGGCGGGCTGGTCGCTGGCAGAAACCTCAGCACTCGCCTCCGATTGTGGAGATTCCAGATAGTCAGGTACCGAAGTGGCTACCGGGGAGACAGCAGGAGATTCCTGGCCTGCGGCAGCGTCACCTAGCTGGACTTCGATTGATGGAGGTGCAGTGGGGACGGCTTTTTCCTGTGAAGGCGCTGCCGCCATTGCCAGCATGGGTTGGACAGGTGCAGGTGGTGGCGCCTCAATTGTTGCATCTTGTTCGGAATCTTCGATTGCTGCCGACGGTGGTACCGTCAATGACTCTTTGGCCATAGACGCAGCGGCGGGAACCGACGTAGGAGCGGGTTCACTTTCTGCTTGAATTAGTCCGGGGGAAGCGCCAACATCCTGGAGAGGCTCCTCGTAAGCCTCCGGTGCGAGGAAAGCCGCTACAGGAGCAGGAGTAGGTTCTATATCCCTCAATTCCGGCTGGGCCCCAGTTGCAAGGGACTCTTCTGCAGCCGCCTGCGGAAAAGGAACATCACTCTCGACCTCCGACTCTGCCGCAGCTGGCGCTGCAGGGGCCGGCACTGGCAAGGGGGGCATGGAGGCCAGGCTTTCTGGCATGGAAGCTACCTGCTCCGGTAGGGAAGCCTCTCTTTCAGAAACCTCTTCTGCAACCTCCGGCTGAGAAATTTTTTGCGAATCCCCGGGCAACCATAGGCTAACGTCGCTGCTTAGGACAAAGACTGCCACCGCCAGCCCAACTACTGAAGCGGCTCCCGCATACGCCCAACCCGGGGGCCTGAACGTCCAGCCTCGAGGATGATTGACGTTCAAGGCTGGGACGGAAGTAACGCCAGCAGGTGCAGTCGCAAAAACGAAATCGCGGGGAACGTCGTGAGCAGGCAACTCCCGAAGCAGGGACCGGGTGATTTGCAGTGACTCCAATTCCTGCCGGCACGTAACACACTCGTCCAGCGAGCGCTCCAGTCGCCCCTTCTGATACGGCGACAACCGTCCGCTCACGTAATCGGAGAGCTTTTCCTCTGCCAGGTGCCTATGCCCGCCAAATATCCACATATCCTTATTATTCCCGACGAAAACCGGAAGGCAGAAGTTCCCCAGCCTCCCTCAGGATGTCTCGCAATTCACGCCTGCCACGACTGATGCGAGACTTTATTGTGCCGATCGAACAGTCAAGTGCCCCGGCCGCTTCCTCGTAGCTGAATCCCTCCACATCTACGAGGACGATAGCCTCCCTTCTTTCCGGGGAAAGGGCCGAAAGGGCTTGCTCGATGACGCTCCGCAGGGCCCTCCTTACGGCATAATCTTCCGGTGATTCTTCGCTGGAGGGGATGTCACCTGCTGACAGAACTCTGTCTTCGGCATCCGGATCGGATGGAGTCGGGTCCAGAGGTACCGAAGGTCGGGCCCGGCTGGCGCGCAACATGTCACGGCAGGCATTGACGATGATCCGCATCAGCCAGCCCTTAAGGTTATCACCGCGGAACTGTCCGAAGGACCGGTAGGCAGAAGTCAGTCCCTCCTGCACCGCATCCTCGGCCATGTGCCGGTCATTGAGAATTCGGCATGCGATGTTATAAGCCTGAGTCTGGAAGGCAGCGATGATGCAATTGAAGCAATAAGTCTCCCCCTTCCGGTCCACAAGGGGGAGCGTCGGATGGTCAGGACAGGCCTGATCGCCGTCACGCAGCCTGAATTCTGTGTTCGCCATCTACCCGTTCGCGGGGTGAACTCCCCCCTTGGCCTTGTCGCACCAACCAGCTTGACTTGACCAACCACTCCCATCCCAACAACATGCTCACTGCAGACTAGCCTTGGAAGGATACCCTTCCATCCAGTAACCCACGGGCCATAACGAACTTATGAATTTCGGATGTACCACCGCCGATTCGAGCGTGGCGCAAAAGGTGATACCAGTGAGGAATTGGCATGTCCAGGGTCTCCCCAAGCCCACCGAACACCTGCATGATCTTGTCAATGCTTCGGCAACCCCATTCACCGGCGCAATACTTGATCATGGAAGCTTCAACGCGAACGTCTTCACCCTGGTCAGCCCTCGCGGCCGTTTCCCTTGTGACGGCCCTCAGGTTCATGATGTCGATGTAAACGTCGGTCAACATCCATTGAATGGCCTGACGTTCGCTGATAGGACGGCCATAAGTAATCCTCTGCTTCGACCAGTCGATGGCCATTTCCAGGGCGCGGGTTAGAATTCCCAGAGCCATAGACCCACGCAACAGCCGGTCATGATGGACCAGCCATTTTTGCCCCAGGCTGAATCCCAATCCCACTTCGCCCAGTATCTGCGTCTGGGGAACCCGAACCTCGTCCAGGTTGACCATAAATTGCTGGGCACGGGTCGGAACGATCCAGACCCGTATGGGGTCGAAACTGAGGCCAGCGGTCGGATTGTCAACAATGAACATCGTGATGCCGCCGCGCTGCCTCTTTTCCGGATCCGTCACAGCCTGCACCAAGAGAAAATCGGCGGATGCCGCACCGGAGATGAACATCTTCTGGCCGGAAATAACCCAGTCGTCGCCATCCCGAACCGCTCGCGTCTGCATCATTCCGCCTGGGTCGGAACCGGCCTGTGGCTCCGTTTGTCCGAAGGCGTAATTGAGGTCTCCCTGGATAGCAGGGTAGAGATACTTTTGTTCCTGCTCAGGTGTGCAGGAACCAATCATCATCATCGGCACCGGGGAAGTAGGTAGCTGGACAACGCTCTTGTGTATCTCTTCGTCCATCACTACGTGCCCTAAGGCGCCCATGCCACCGCCCCCATATTCTTCCGGCACGAAGGACGTAAAGATACCTGTATCCTTGGATACCTGGTTTAGCCTCCCCCACTTTTCCGGGGAGAGCGAACCAACTATTCCCATGACGGTTTCGGCAATGCCCTTGGGCCCGCCATCGTCCACGCCTTCTTGAGGTGGATTGGCGAGGTATTCGGTTTCAAGCGGAACGCATTCGTCTCTAACTATCTGACGGACCATGTTCTTGAGGCCGTCGAGTTCCGGGGGAAGTCCTGCCTGCATGGGTCAGCTCCGTTTCAAGAAGGGAATTAAATCGGCACAGCCTCTACTGCGGACATGAAAGTCGAGCGAGGTGCAATGAAGTGATGCAATTTGGGGCAAAGTGCCTAGTGGAAGGGACAAACGTATGTGAAGGCCTGGTAAACACCAGGTTGTTTTTCCTGCTCAGCTTTCCCAGGGAAATTCCCGTATTCTGCCACGGCCAAGGCCCCAACTCCCGGCGAAACTGAGTCAGAAGAAACCTGGGTCACGGCGCCCACTGCTGCGAAACTAACCGAGACTGCCAGGACAAGGAAAATCGATACGCCTATAATTGTCCCTTTCATAACCACCTGCTGGAGAATCCCGAATCGGGGAACCGGATGCCAAGCTGGCTCGGCTCTAAGGGATACCCTCATATTTTAATACTTTCCCCGGGAAATGCCAATCTGCCAAAGATTCCGGACGGGACGATCTCACCTTGGCCCTTGAATCTTTTTGTCACCTTTTCAATTCGGGACGGCAAACGTTCCCCCATCTCTTGATTTATGACCCTCGAATCACCATTGAGGGTGCGCTGCGCGCCACGGTTGATTCCAAACTTAAAGACGAGGACGCTCCATCTGAGGCAAACTACGCCACCGTGGGCCTCCGTCATCGAGTCATTTGTAATTTAATGCTCCTTATCCCGTATTCGGTAAAGTGCCTTTGCCATGCATACCGGCCCTTTCCGTTTGCATACCCCCTTCTTGCCTTCGCAATTACTGACACTCGCCCCAGTCCCGACTGCGCAACCCTCGCCTACTATGAGAGTGCACAGTTAAAGGAGAGTGGTCCGTTCCAGTTGTGCAGGCAGTTACAGGAGTGAACAAACGATGCCTTGCCGGTCCCGCCAGAATTATCCATTTTGGCTCGGCATCTCCACTCATAGCTTTGAATTGGAGGCGTACAAAAGTGTCAAACCGGCTCCACTGCTAACCGGTATGAGCACTTGCTCAGATACAAAATGGGCACAAATGCGTACAAATGTCGAGGAATTTTAATTTTTCCTGGGGGGGCGCCCCGGGGAAGCTTGCATGTGCCGTCGCCAGGCATTCCCGATCCGGGGCAATCGCGTCCCGGTTCAGTGTAATCTTGGACGGGGTTGAAGAAGCTGAACTCCGTCCCGCAGGCCGAATTTCGGACAGCACCACGAACTTGGGGGAAGAATTCCAAATCTTTCGGTTTCGCTCAGGGTGACATACATTCTTGCTTTGGAGTCTTACGCAATTTACAGTCAAGTTAAAATGTGACTGCCCTCATCGATAAGCATTCACTTCGGAATCAGTTTGCAAGATCGTGCTAGAATCATTAGCTGTCCGCAGCGCGATTCTTACTTTCTTTGTTTGTATATCCATCAGCCCGATTGTCTCAGTAGATTAGGGGACAGAGTTTAGGAGTTCCGAGTTGACTCAGCTTCGCAATATCCCCAGTGTAGAACGCGTAGTGTCGTCGGATTTGCTGGCCAGGGAAGTTAGGGCTTACAGCCGGGATTGGATTGTCTCCCTGGTTCGGTTACAACTGGACAAGGCCAGGGAAATCGTCAGGGAGGGCGCTGAGGCCCCCAGCGCGGACGAAGTGGCCGAGGCCATCCGCCAACTCCTTGAAAGCATGAATCGCCCAGCTCCCGTTCCCGTGATTAACGCCACCGGGGTGGTCATTCACACTAATCTGGGACGTGCCCCTCTCAGCAGGTCTGCTTCAGAGGCAGCCATACTGGCCGCTCAGGGTTATTCAAACCTTGAGTTTGACCTGAGCAACGGTCGGCGTGGGTCCAGACAGGCCCACCTACAGGACCTTCTCCAACAACTTACTGGAGCCGAAGCAGGGCTGGTGGTCAACAACAACGCCTCCGCGGTGCTCCTTGGTCTTTCCGCCCTGGCTGCGGGCAAAGAGGTAGTGGTTTCCAGGGGAGAGGCGGTGGAGATTGGCGGTGGATTTCGTGTCCCCGATGTCTTGTCCCAGAGTGGAGCAATTCTGGTGGATGTGGGCACCACCAACCGAACCTATGCCCGCGATTATGAGAACGCCATTACCGACCGCACAGGAGCCTTCCTCAAGGCCCATGCGAGCAATTTCCGGGTAGAAGGTTTTACTGCCGCCGTTGAGCCTGCAGAACTGGTGCAATTGGGGGCTGACAGCGGTATTCCAGTGCTTCACGACGTAGGCAGCGGGGCGTTACTGGCCACCGAGGCATACGGCCTGGCTCACGAACCAACTCCCCAGGAAAGTGTTGCCTCCGGTGTGGGCCTGACTTTCTTTTCCGGGGACAAGCTGCTCGGCGGGCCGCAAGCGGGAATAGTGGTGGGCTCTCGGGAACTCGTAGAAATGCTGGAACGCCACCCATTGGCCCGTGCCTTCCGTATAGACAAGATGAGCCTGGCCTCGCTGATTGCGACCTTAATGCATTACTTGCGGGGCGAGGCAGAGAGGGAGGTTCCAATTTGGCGCATGATTTCGGCCCCAGTGCAGATCTTGGAGGAGCGGGCAGAATCATGGAAGAAGGCGATCACCTCCGGCAGTAGCGTCATTGGAGCGGTGGTAGAGACCCGTTCCGCTATTGGCGGTGGAAGCCTGCCGGGAGAAACCCTGCCAACCCGAGCACTGTCACTGGACTGCTCATCTATTGGCCGGGGAGCGGAAGGAGTCATGCAGAGGCTTAGACGCTCCAATCCTCCGGTAATTGCCCGTATCGAAGACAACCAGGTTTTGCTGGATCCTCGGACCGTATTGCCAGAGCAAGAGGGTCCGTTCCTTAAGTCCTTGCAAGGAGCGATCAGTTCACCGTGACGACGCAACCAGTGCCTGCATCAGATACTCTTCTTGCAAACTCCAGGTTTGACTGAATCCACTAAACGGAGCTATTGCGACCCGGCATGACCGACTACCTGATTGTCCACGATGTAGGCCAGGGCGCCTGGTTCTGGAACCAGGTTTGGGGGAGTGTAACAGCCCCAACAGAACATCCGCCCCAATTACACACGCCCCGATATGCCAGCCAGTTCCATCTGCTCAACCTTCCCGGCCACGGCAGCGACGAGGAGGGCGACACCTCAGACGTTCGATTTGATGAATGCGTTCAGGCTATAGCCAGAACCGTTGACCGTCGGGACATGCGCGACCTGGTGCTGGTTGGTCATGGCGTAGGCGGAATGATTGCCCTACAGGCTGCCACGGCGTTGCCCAGTCCTCCCAGGAGGCTTGCACTCGTTGCGGGAGTGATCCCCGAAAGTGACCGCGCTCCAATTTCCCGTTTTCCTGCCAGTGTGCGTAAGCACTTCTCCAAGGGCCTGAGCTGGGCCAAGCTTGTGGGAAAGGATACCAGGCTGCCCCGATCAGCCGTGGCAAAATATCTTTGCAACGGGATGGATCCCAGCGATGTCACTCGCGCCCTGGGCTATTTTGGGCCCCTTCCCACTCGGCTAATGGAGACCGGCGTAAGCCTGTCCCTCAGTGAAATTCCCTGCCCCGTAAGCTACGTGGTACTCGACCGGGATCGCCTTCTCAACCCAAGTATTCAGATTGCCATGGCACGACTGGTGCCGGATGTCGAACTCCTTCACCTGGATTCCTGTCACCAGGCTTCCTTGCACCTGCCGGCAGAATTGGGGCAGCTAATCCTGGCTTTGCCTCGGTAAAGAGGGGATAACCCTCTTCAAGCGCCCGGCTGTCCCCCCTCAATCCTGCTTGTGCTAGACTTCGCCCCATGTCCTTTGTCGCCGACCTTCACTTGCACTCTCCCTACGCTTACGCCACCAGTCCCGCTCTGACACTGGAAAACCTTGCAACGTGGGCCGGCTATAAGGGTATTGACCTGCTTTCTACCGCTGACTTCACTCATCCCAAGTGGATGCAGGAACTGAAGAACAAGCTGGTGGAGTCTCCGGATGGAGCCTACCGGTACAAGAATGTGGCGTTTGTAATGGGAACCGAGATTAGCTGCGTCTTCAGGCAGGGAGGGCGAGGCCGTCGCATCCACCTGTTGGTATTCGCACCCACCATTGAAGTCGCGGAAAAGCTCACGTCCGGGTTTGCCAGGTATGGCAACCTTCAGTCGGACGGAAGACCTACGCTGGGCCTTTCCGCCAGGGAAGCAACTGCTTTGTGCCTGGAGACTGACCCGGATTGCCTGGTTATTCCCGCCCACGCCTGGACACCCTGGTACGGCGTCTTCGGGTCCAAATCCGGATTCGGCAGCCTCTCTAAAGCGTTTGGCGATATGCTGGACCATGTCCCTGCAATTGAAACGGGACTCTCCAGCGATCCAGAGATGAACTGGTCAGTACCCGGACTGGCCAACAAGGCAGTCGTCTCTTTTTCGGATGCCCACTCCCTCCCGAATTTGGGTAGGGAACTGACCGTGTTCGGGGGTAACCCTGGATACGAGGGGCTAAGAAAGGGCTTACAAGACAACGCTGTGGAATTCACGGTCGAAATGTACCCGGAGGAGGGGAAATACCACTTCGACGGCCATCGCAAGTGCGGCGTGTCCTGGCATCCTTCCCGGACCCTGATTGAAGGTGGCGACTGCCCCGTTTGCGGGCGGGCAATGACCCTTGGAGTGCTGCATCGGGTTATGGATCTGGGCGGGCCTAGTTCAACTCCGCAAGTCTCTCCCCCACCTTTGGAATCCGAATTGTTGCCGCCACATAGTGTTCCCTCACCGGATGGAAGGGCCCCATTCGTCAGAATGGTACCGTTGTTAGACATTATTGCGGCAGCCAGAAATCGAGGTCCAACTACCAAAGGCGTAATGGCGGAATATCATCATCTGGTATCCGCTATGGGTTCCGAATACCGAACTTTGTTGTGGGCACCTCAAATCGAGTTGACTGAAACCTGCGACGAAATTCTGGCAGACGCTATCCTGCGGGCTCGACTAGGCGATATTCACGTCGAACCAGGCTACGACGGCGTCTATGGCAAAGTATCTCTATAAACCTGGTGAGCAAGCTGGATCCGTGTCCCGGCCTCCCTTTCACTTTCATTTCTTTTTCCTTTGAAAGGCGCATAAGGGATATTCAAAGCCAGGGGGCCACCAGAGCTATGTTAGAATCTAGCAATCTGCAATGGGTCCCAGAGTCCGCAAAAAGCTATCTGGATAGTTATACATCGTGGAAGTTTCGATCCGCCGGCTGAGAGCCGAAGATATTGAGCAGGTTAAGGAAATTGAGCGCGAGGCGTTTGCCCCCTTGTTTATGGGCAACTCCCTTAAGCGTGACCTGAACAACCGTTACGCCCGCTATCTGGTCGCCTGCCAGCCAGAAATCGAGAATAGCGAATCATTCGCATCTTCTGCCGAAGCGCTACAAGAGGAAGTTGGCGCACCTTCCGATGCATCGCTTTGGGGACGTATGGTTGGCGGCGTCAAGGGCATTTTTGCCCGAGAACCCGAGGTTGATACAGGCCCCGAAAACATAGCCGGCTACGTGGGATTGTGGTTCCAGGGAAACGAAGCTCACATAACGGAGATTGCAGTCAGGGAAAAACTTCGGGGCAATGGCATCGGAGAGTTGTTGCTGATAGGGTCTGTCAGAGTCGCTATTGAACAGGGGTCCACGGTGCTGACGCTTGAAGCGCGAGTATCCAATTTTATTGCCCAGCGGCTTTACGAGAAATATGGGTTTCAGGAAGCAGGCATTCGCAAAAACTATTATTCGGACAATCGAGAAGACGCAGTCATCATGACGACCAGTCCAATCCACACACCTGGTTACCAGGAAAGGTTCAACTCGTTGCAGGAAGCATTTCTGAACCGCTGGGGTGAAATCAATATCGAGATTTAAAGCACAACTTAAGAGGGTCCACTCAGGGGGCCGGAGGGCTATTTGTCCCTGGGCCCCTAAGGTTGACCCGTAGTAACCCCCTTGTTAGAATTGCCGGAGTGTTTTCTAAATTGGGGCCCGAATGTTGGTTATTGGCCTGACCGGTGGCATTGGAACCGGCAAAACCGAGGTTTCCAGGATACTTCAGGCTATGGGAGCCACGGTCATAAATGCTGACCAGGTAGGTCACGAGGCGTACACTCCCCATTCCGAAGCATGGGAAGCAGTCGTCAAGGCTTTCGGAAAGGGCATTGTCCAGGAAAGCGGGGAAATAGACCGTAGAAAGCTGGGTGGAATCGTATTTGCTGACCCCGAGCGGTTGGCGGTTCTTAACGGCATAATGCACCCCAGAATGGCGGCGATTGTCCTAGAGAAGCTCCAGTCTCTTGATGAAGGTGGAGTTATAGTGGCCGTTGTAGAAGCGGCTGTTCTCTTTGAGGCGGGCTGGGATTCCCTGGTTGATGAAGTCTGGACTACCGAGAGTCCCGAGGACTTTGTTGTATCCAGACTGCAGGAACGCAACGGCTTCGCTCCAGAGGAAATTCGGAAACGAATAGCTTCCCAGATGTCATCCTCGGAGAGATCGAATCGGGCCACTGAAGTAGTGAACAATTCCGGCGAGCTTGCCGACCTGGAACGCACGGTCAGGGCAATTTGGAAACGCCGAGTCGAAGGAAGGATTGAGCAATAATAATGGTTGAAGCGGTAGAGTCCGAACAGAACGAACCCCAATTCAAGGAATATGCGATTGAAGAATTCCTGGTTCGCAGTGAACCCTATTACCGCCCCGTAGGCGATGAAACTGAACTGTTTACTGCGGCCTACAACCAGCACATACCGGTGTTGCTTAAGGGCCCCACGGGCTGCGGAAAGACCCGTTTCGTGGAATACATGGCCTGGAAGCTGGGCAGGCCTATGACGGTGGTCCGTCCAATGGATGGCGGACGACCTGCACAGGAGTTAAATGAAGGCGAAGTGCGGGTGCCTCTGGTGACTATCGCCTGCCACGAAGATTTGACCGCCAGCGACCTGGTCGGACGCTACCTGCTCGACTCCGACGGCACCCGGTGGATTGACGGTCCCATGACCAGGGCCGTGAAGGCCGGCGCTATCCTTTACCTGGATGAAGTTGTGGAAGCCCGCAAAGACACCACCGTGCTGATTCACCCCCTTACCGACCATCGCAGGATTTTGCCGGTGGAAAAAACCGGACAAATTATTGAAGCAGACGATCGGTTCCTGCTTTGCATATCCTACAACCCTCATTATCAGAGCGCGTTGAAGGACTTGAAGCACAGCACACGGCAGCGCTTCATTTCGGTAGAGTTTGACTATCCACCTGCCGAAATTGAAGCTGAGATCGTGAAGAAGGAAAGTGGTTGCAACGACGATCAGGCAAGTGCCCTTGCAAAACTCGGAGAAAAGGTTCGCAATTTGCGGGACCACGGACTTGCGGAGGGGGCTAGCACCAGGCTGCTCATTTACGCTGGTCGGCTCATGACCGAGGGAATACCGCCCCGTCGGGCCTGCCAGGTTGCGATAGTCTGGACTCTAACCGATGAACCCGAACTTCAGCGTAGCGTGGAAGAGGTGGTTTCCTCAATCTTCGAATAGAGGTTTTGATGGGTTCATCTCTCCCAGACCTGGTTAAGCAGGCATTGGCGCAGCGGTCCAGATTGATATTGACCGATGACAGCCTTATGCCTGCTGCTGTTTTGGTGACCCTTTACCCCAAGAATGGGGAATTCTGCGTTCTTCTTAACAAACGGTCGGAAATTGTGGAGCACCACAAAGGGGAAATTTCTTTTCCCGGCGGAGCCAGGGACCCCGAAGATAACGACTTCCAGGAAACTGCCCTCCGCGAGGCCGAAGAGGAAATGGGGATAAATCCCTTGGATGTCACCATCTTGGGGCAATTGGATGATGCAGTGACCCGCAGCGGTTTCGGTGTCAGGGTCTTTGTTGGAGAAATACCCCATTCGTACCCCTTTAAGCCCAGTGATCTGGAAATTGCCGAGGTACTGGAGGTTCCTCTCTTGAGCCTTTATGACCCGGTTAACATCCGCTGGGAAACCCGTTGGACGGGTGAAGAATTGACCACGGTATTTTCCTATGTCCACGGCGAGCACGTCGTATTTGGAGCAACTGCCAAGATACTTCAGCAGTTTTTGGACATCATGGAAGAGCCTTTGAAAAAGGAGGGGCTGACGTCTTGAGCAACGCTCCCTTTGATGAATTAGAAGCTGAATTAGCCAAATTTCCCCCTGCGGTTCTGGATGCCTACCGCGAAGCTTTGGAGGCAATGGAAACGTCCTTTTCCTCCGAAGAGCTACTTCTCTGGGCCAAGGAAGGCACAGCCATAGCCGGCCAAACGGTACGGTCCTGGGAATCAGCAGTTGAGTACTATCGCGTTTGCCCGCTGGTAGCCCGATCTCTTGCATTCCCATCATTCATGCAGTGGGCCCGCTGTGGCACCTACCTGTCCCAGGATTCTCCGGCTCTGGCCGTATCCTTCTTCAAGGCCAGTCCATCTATAGTTTCCAACCTGCGCCCCCAGTACATCCCTCGATGGGCAGGCTTGGGTCGCAGTCTTTACAAGGGCACCTGGAAGTCCAGCACTCTATCTGGGCGTTTCTTTGAGGTCAGCCCAGACCTGATTCGCAACCTTCCCTTCTGGGACGTGGAAGTTTTTGCTTCCCTGGTTGAGGCTCTCTCCTACAAGTCATACGACGTGGCAGTTGAGTGCCTTACCTTGGGCAAGGATGTGTTGCCAGCTATGGGCCGGGAGCGCGAAGCCTTCCTGGCCATGTGCCGCGCCCTTTCTGATGGGAACTGGCGGGAAGTCAAGAGCTGTTTCGAGGTCGCTCCAAAGGCTCTGCAGCAGATAGACGAAGGCCAGACCAGTCGATTCCTGAAGCTGGGTGAGCGCCTGACTAAGGTCGGTATCAGGGATACGGCGCGCTTCCTGACCGATGGAAGCCTGGCCCTTGGTCAAATACCGCAAAGTTCCCAGGCCCATATACTCGACCTTTGCGAGGGTTTGCTGGCCGTTACCCCCGAAGCAGTACCCTGTTTTCTTAAGAGCCTCGACGGAGTAATGCATCGGGTTACCATCAATCAGCTGGATACCTGGTTCCACCACGGGGTGCAACTGCTGAAGGATAATCCGGAGAGCGGCATCGCCTTCTTCAAGGTTGAGTCCAACACCTCTGAGTCGCTGTTGGAGACCCTCTCTTCCAGCCTGGAACTGGAACGGGTTAAAGGGATTGTTCGGCTCTATTGCCGCGCGTTGTCGGGTACTCCTATAGAAGTGTTGAATACCCAGGAACTGGTACGAAGGAACATTGGATGGGTCGATGAGGATACTGCCTCAACCGACGGAACCAAAGTATTCCTGCCACCCGTTGTGGACCACTACCAGGACAAGGCACAGAACTTCTCCTGGTTCAAGGTAGTGGCAACCCACCAGGTTGGCCATCTGGAATTTGGTAGCTTCGATTATGACTTCAGCCGCCCTGCCCTCCTTTTTGAAGAGGAACGGCGGTATGCCCTGGAACGGGAGCGAGGCGCTGAACAGATCAACGAGGACGTCTTGGTGGGCGACGTAGAGGCCGATGGCCAGATGCGATCGTATACCGACATAGGCCGCCTGCTGAGCCTGTTCGATGACCGTCGCCTGGCCTTTGACCTGTTTACGGTGCTGGAGGATTGCCGCCTGGACTACCGCATCAAGGTGGAATATCCGGGAATACGGCAAACTGCCATGGACGTTCAGGGAGACACCCTCTCCCGAAGACCGGAAGTGGAAGATCTGCCCCTCCAGGAAGCCCTGGTAGAACTGCTCATAAGGATGAGCCTGGACCAATTCAATAACCTGCCCATCCCCGTGGATTATCATGAAGAGGCCACCATACTGGCCCAGATACTCCATGTGCTTCGCAATGAAGCGGCCAACGTTGAAGATACGGGTGAGGCGACCCTTCGGGCCTACGAGATCATTTCCAGGCTGGAGAACGAGACCCAGCCGGAAGACCAGTGGGAACCGGAGGATATGGAAGAGCCTGGAGACTTCTCCGAAGAGGAATTTCAATCTCTGCTGGACAAGTTGCAGGCATCCCAGGACTCATCAGGGGATGCGGGCGAAGGGGACCCCTACGACTCTCCGGAACCGGTGGACTACAGGGGCGATTTTAAGCCCGAAATGGTTCAGTTGCTTACCAAGTTGCAGATGGACCAGAACCAGCAGGGCGAAGGAGAACCCCTCTCCCAGGAGATGCTGGAACAGTTGCTGCAAGACAGCGCTGAACTTGAACTGGATGCCGAGCAGGGTGACATAAACAACAGCACCAGCACCTTTGCACAGAATATTATGAAAGAGGCCGGGGTGCCGCCTCCCAATTCCCAGCCAGGACAGGGATACGGTCCGTTGCTTCACGACGACGACCAGGGCGGAGAACTGGAAGCTCGTGAGCCCAAAGCCTATGTCTACGACGAGTGGGACTTCCGCGCCAACGACTACAAGCCACGGTGGTGCGTGGTTAAGGAAAAGTCGCTGGACGAGGGCGATTCCGCCTTTTACAACGACGCGCTAAAGAACTACTCAACTCTGCTAAGCCATATCAAGCGGCAGTTTGAACTCATCATGCCAGAGACTTTCCGCAAGATATACCGCATGGTGGACGGAGAGGACATCGACCTGAATGCGGCTCTCGAAGCAGCGGCGGACATTCGTATGAAGGTACCGCCCGACGAAAAGATCTACTGGCGTCGCAACAAGATCGAACGCAATGTCTCCGTTGTATTCTTGCTGGATATGAGTGCTTCAACCGCCGAAGCCATCGACGAAGGCAGGCATACGGTGGATGACCGGGATGCCCCGGACGACCCCGTGGAATATATGGTGTGGTTGCGCCGGCGCCGGGAAGGTCTGGTACGCCGCCACTACAAGCGCATAATCGATCTGGAAAAAGAGAGTACGGCGCTCCTGATCCAGGCCTTGGAGTCCATAGGTGACAACTACGGTATCTACGGGTTTTCCGGATACGGCCGCGAAAACGTAGAGTTCTACGTCATCAAGGACATCGAGGAGAACTTCACCGAACGGATAAAGCGACGTATTGACAAGATTACGCCTCTGCACGCCACCCGTATGGGCAGCGCCATCCGGCATGCCATCACAAAGCTGGAAAACCAGGATTCGCCGACCAAGATTATGTTCCTCATCAGTGATGGCCGACCGCAGGACAGAGGATACAGCCGTGAGGGTGTGGAGAAAGAATACGCGGTACACGATACCCACATGGCCTTGCTGGAAGCCAAGCGGAAGGACATTACCCCGTTCTGCCTGACGGTGGACAAGGCTGGGCACGACTACCTGAAGGAAATGTGCGGGGACATGGGTTACGAGGTCCTGGGGGATATTTGGGCCCTTCCTGAGCGGCTCCCCATGCTGTACAGGCAATTGACCGCCTAAGCACAGGAGGACCGGTTGCAATGCAGAGAGGGCGAACTCTTAGTGAGTTCGCCCTCAACTTTTGCCGCGTCCAATGCCAGCTTTACATGGCCGTCATAAAGCCTCATGTTCAGCTACGATCAGTTTCCGCAGTTCTGTCAGGGCTGTGTTGGATACCCGCCGCTTAATGACAATGCGCCGAGGCGGAGTGCGAAACTGAAGTTGCCGAGTGTGCCTCTTACCGGCTATTGCCACAAATACCTGTCCCACAGGTTGGTCGTCAACGGGCTCTGGCCCAATTACCCCGGCTATGGCGATGCTGTAGTCGGCTTCCATTGAATCCCGGGCAACGTAAGCCATAGCCATAGCAGTTTCGGCGCTGGCCATTCCATTTTCCTCCAGAATGCGGGACGGTACGCCGTTAGCCAACAGCATCCCTCTCGTCGTCGCCACAATGCCGCCGATGTAATAGCTGGTACTGCCCGAAATGTCCGTTATGCTATTGGCCAGAAATCCGCCGCTGGCAGACTCCATGGTGGCCAGAGTCAGGCCATGATCGGTCAATGCCTGGCCAGCGGCTTCTTCCGGAGTCTCGGCATCATATCCCCAAATGAACTGGCCCAATCGATCTGTAATGGCAGCTTCTACCGGGACGATCATTGCTCTCGCGGTCTCTTCATCTTTGGCCCGGGCAATCACTCGCAAATGGATGCCATCGGCCTTGGAGTAGATTCCCAAATAGGGATTCTCATGTCCAAAGAACTCGGATATTTCCTCGTCAATAGCGGCTTCCGACATACCCAACGTCTTTATGTTCCTGGTGACAGTGACCTCTTCGTCAACCAATTCCCTGAGGCGAGGAGCCACTTCTTCGTGCCAAATGGGCTGCATTTCACCAGGTGGGCCCGGCATGCAGACTATCATCTTCCCGTTCTTTTCAGCCCACCATCCAGGCGCTGTACCATTCCGGTTGCGGACAAACTGAGCTGAGGGGATTAAATGGGCCTGTTTGATGTTGTGAGACGGCATGGAAATGCCCCTGCCGGCGAAATACTCTTCGAGGTTGTCGACTACTTCCTGCTGGACTGTGGGGGCCTCTCCCAGGGCTGCAGCCACCGCTTCGCGCGTCAAGTCGTCCTGGGTAGGTCCAAGACCGCCGGTAGTGAATATAACGTCGGACCGCTCCAGCCCCCTGGTGAAGGCTTCAGTCAGCTTGTCCAGGTCGTCACCAATGATTGACACCCACTGAAGCTGAATTCCCAGGGGCGGGAGCTGAGTCGCGATCCATGACCCATTGGTGTCGGTCAACTCGCCCATCAGCAATTCAGTGCCGATGGAGAGGATTTCAGCCTTCAATGGACCACCTCCTGAGTTCGATTAG
This sequence comes from SAR202 cluster bacterium bin22, assembly GCA_002238505.1. Lineage (GTDB taxonomy): Bacteria > Chloroflexota > Dehalococcoidia > Lucifugimonadales > UBA3495 > Bin22. Next base: position 837,735 of record MPMM01000001.1, read on the forward strand.
TTGGGAGCCCAACGTTCCTCCTTCGAAAGTCATTCGCGGAAGAATACTCAGGCGACTCGGACGAGGGAACTAGCTGCCCTCACCCAAAGGTACGGGAGGATCGGTAACCAGTCCTTCAAGTGAATCTGCCCATTCGGCTGGAACGGTGTAAAGTTCTGTCTGTCCCGAAGTGATGGCGTAGCGGAGGTCGCCCTCGGGAGTCAGGTCGCCAAGGAAAAACTCGAAAGTCTTATCAGCGTTGGTTGCCAGCCACACACTGGATGTAGCGGGTTCCAGCCCGTAGTTTTCCGGGTCCCGAAACTCTTCCTTTACCGTGTCGATAACGTCGGGATTTTCCAGCAGCACATCCCAGTCTCCCCACAGTTCGGCAGGAATTGGGATGTCGCGCTCCTCTTCAGATCCTTCTATTTCTTCAATAATGTACCAGTTTCCTTCCCTGTCTTCGCCATAGATTACTGTGTCTTCATCTACGGTGACTTCGAAATAGATGACGTCCTGCTTGCCCACGTTGAGTAATTGGCGGTCCTCAATATCCGTGTCGTAGAGCCGTGGATATGGTGGCTGGAAAACGAGACGGTTAAGCACCCGAGCCCAGATTTGAGGTACGATAAACAACTTGTCGGAGCCCAAGAGGCGCGCGTACTGATTCTGGCCATCCGGGGTTTCCAGTCCCAGATGAGCCTCATAGCTGCGACCGGTCCGCTCCGTGATGCGAATTGCCGTAATGGGTGGAGCAAGTCCATATTGAGCTGGGTCTCCCATTTCGTCGGCGAGGGTGCGGACTACCTTAGGCCCGCTCAGCAACAAAGGAGTACCACTCCACTTATCCTGATACACCTGCCTCTCCCGATCTTCCTCCACAATAAACCACCGGATGCCACCGGGTTTCTTCCAGTATTCGACGGTTTCGCCTTGGTAAGTGACTGCAATGTTGGTCAGGGAATTGTCATCCACCCTCCAGAGCCAGTCCTGATCCTGCTTAGGTTCGGGATTCCTGGTCAAAACCACACCGACAACGGTGCCGCCAAACAGGATAAGTACGACAATCAGGAGAATGGTAAGCCGAATATTCATTAATAGTTAACCTGCCGACATAGGGGGGATTTTCATAAAACGGATATGCAGTTCCGGCTTGACTCGGATTCCGAGTTTCTTTGTCCTGGACTGGCCAGTGCAGCCAGTCAGCTCACTCCAATGGGGAGGACAACTGAGCACGCTTACCGGCGAATCCACCAGACCAGGCCTGCCATCAGTCCCATCAGCCCAGGCAAAAGCAGCCAAGAGGAAAACTTGACGAAGTTCTCCTGATTGCGGTCCACATTGAATTCCCTTATGGCCAGTGCCTTGGGGCGAAGTGAAACCAGGGTATGGTCTCCAACCAGGTAATTGACTGAATTCAGGAAAAGGTCCTTGCCGCTTCCTCTGTCATAGAAACTGTTGGAAACAAAGTCCGAGTCCCCAATTACAACCATGCTCGCGATATCGCTCTCTGAAATGGAAGAGGCGCTTGAAGGAGGAGCCGCGCCAACCGGACCCAAGGCCCTGACGAAGGTAACCGGGGAGAACGGTCCCTGGGGGTCTGGGTCATTCTCCAAGTCAGTATTGGGCTCCGTACGTTCCGTGTCCTGTATCACATAGCTGTTGAGCGAACTGAAAGCCAAGGGTACGGGCTGCCTTAAACCCGTCCCGTCGTCGAAGGACTGCAGAGAGGTAGCGCCTGGCATTAACACAATATCCAAGGATTGACCCTTGGGCGTGGTGATTTCCAGAAGAGTCTCCAGGATGTCGCGAGGCAATTGGGAGATTACATCCCTGGGTAGTTCCATGGGATTGACGGTTTGCAGCCTAAGTGTGTGAGGATTACCCGGCAATGACCCGTCCAAGTCTCTAATGTATCCGGTGCCAATCACCACGCCCCATGTCGCCATGAACTGCCGGAAGGTCTGCGGCGTGTCCGGATCACCAAGAAACACAAGCCTGCCCGCGGAAGGTCGGTCTGACCCGTCCGCGTTCTTACCCTGGAGGAACAGGTTCAAGACCTGGGCATGGGATTCGGGCAACTCGTTGGTGGGACGCGCCACAACAAGAAGGGCCGCATCTTCTGGCACGCTGACGTTATCATTACTGCTGATCCAGCGCAGGGGTTCCACGCGGTAATTGTCTTGTTCCAAGCCGACGCGCACATCGCTGTAGCCGTCAGAACCCGTACTGTCAACGCTGCGTTCACCATGACCCGCCAAGAAATAAATGGCCTTCTGCTCCTGGCCTGTGACTACAAGGATGCTGGTCACCAAATCCTGTTCCAGGTGGCTGTAATTGGCATCACGAGGCTGAATTACATCCACAGTATCCCCGTCCTTGAGTTTGACCACAATGGACTCATTCACAAAGGCAACAGGGGTGTTGCCAAAGTACTGGTTTACCCGCTGGGGATTGACGTCTGGATCAACGAAGGAAGAAACAAACTTTGTTGGCCTGGCAGCCTCAAATTCCCTGAAAGTCTCTTCTACCTTTGCTTCCCGGCTTAGCACCTGAAAGGCCGCGCTGGCGCTACCCTGAGGGCCGACGGAAACTTCGCCTTTGTAGAAGGCAATGACTTCGATTTCTTCATCCAGATCATTAAGAAGCTGTTCTGTACGTTCGGCCAGGCTGTACTGGTTGGTCGCAGTGACGTCCATACGAGCATTTGTGCTGAAGGATACGACGTTGGCAACGAGAACAATGCCAAGAAATGCGGCCAGCATAATCAGGGAATTAACGCCGTACCGCCCGGTGCGACTGATAAATGCGGCCACCACTGAACTCAGGGATATCAGGCCTACCAATACCAGTAGCGCCACACCAAATCCCAGGCTGATGTAACCGTACAGGCGCATGGAGCTAACGAATGCCACCAGAATAGCGCCCGCGACTATGGCTACGATACCGGCAATTACAAGCGGAGTACCAAAGGTGCCAATGGTGTTCAGCGAAGGTTCAAGGAAGCTGAACAGAGTGCGGGACCGTAACTCTTGCTCTTCCCCTGATTCGTTGCCCTCGTCTTCCGGAGTTTCGGGTTCTTGCGGGCGGGATGGTCTGCCTCGGCGCCCTTGCCGGCGCCAGTCTCCGCCCACCTCACTTGGTTGCTCGCTCATTCTATCTCCATCTCCGGAATTCCAGGGACCGGATTGCCAGGAAAAGGAATACGGCAATGACGCTCAGGAAATACACAACATGCTTGGTATCGATGACGCCCCTGCCGAAGTCTTCGTAATGGGACTGGAACCCTATCTCTCCAATCAATACGGAGGCAAACCCGCCTACAAGGTCCGTGCTGAAGTGGACCACATAAAGGGCCCCGATAACGCCTATACCTACGATCAGAGCCACAATCTGGTTGCTCGTAATCGTAGAGGTTAACATTCCGATGGCCAGGGCCGCCGCGCCATATAATATTAGGCCTAAATATCCGGCATAAAGGGGACCCAGGTCCGGTTCGGCGAAGATATAGAGCAACAAAGGATAGTAGAGTGTCAGTGCCAGCATAGCCAACAGGAATACAAAGCTGGCGGTGTATTTGCCAATGATGACTTCCCAGTCTCGGACCGGCGAAGTCAATAGCAACTCTATGGTCCCCAGTTTCTGCTCTTCGGCCAAGAGACGCATGGTCAAGGCCGGTGGCAGGAAAATGAGGAAAAGTGAGGTCCAGGTGAAGAAGGAATCCAATGTGGCTTCGGGGAAGGGGTTGTTCTCGCTGGGCACTACGCCTATGGCAAAAACGATTCCGGTCAAGGCCAGGAATATCATTCCTACAATGTAGGCAATGGGTGTGCCAAAATAAACTTGAATCTCCTTCCAGGCCACTGCCTGGATTGTTCGCATATTACAGCTCCTCGTGGGTGGTTAGCCTCAGGAAAATGTCCTCGAGGCTCATGCTTACTAATTGCATACTTAGAAGACTCCATTCGTTGCTTACGACAGCGCGGGAAATTTCGTCTCGCAGGTCCTTGCCCTGCTCAACATGGACGATGTACACATTGCGGCCCTGATTGTAACGTTGAGTCACCTCGGTTACACCGGGAACCCTTCGCAGGGCTGCGAGAACTTCCTGAGCTGGCCCCCCAACCTCCACCTGCAACTGATCAACACCCTGCAGCCTCTGAGCCAGGTTTCCCGGGGTATCCTCCGCAACGATGTGACCCTCATGGATGATAAGCACCCGCTCACAGATCATGTTGACCTCGGGCAGAATGTGACTGCTCAAAACCACAGTCTGTTCCCTGCCCAGATCCTGAATAAGTCTCCTGGTTTCTACTACCTGAATTGGATCTATACCGATGGTGGGCTCGTCGAGAACCAGAACTTCAGGTTCGTGCAGTATGGCCTGGGCAATGCCCACCCGTTGCCGGAACCCTTTGGAAAGCTTGCCAATAATTGTTTTGTGATAGTCCTGAAGGCGACAGACATCAATCACTTCGCCAATGCGCCGCTTAATCTGACGTGCGGGCATTCCCCTTAGGGTGCCCATGTACTTCAGGTAACTGCTCACCGGCATTTCGGTATGAAGGGGAACGGTTTCGGGAAGGTATCCAATGCGCTTTCGCACCTCAAGAGACTGTTCAACCACATCATAGTCAGCCAGCGTAACTTTGCCCTCGGTGGGAGGCATGTAGCCGGTCAGAATGCGCATGGTTGTGGTCTTTCCCGCGCCATTGGGACCCAGGAAGCCAAGGATTTCACCGCGCTTCACACCAAAGCTGACTTCTTCTATAGCCGGCCGCGGCCCATAGAAATGAGTAAGATCCATGGCCTGGATCATAAGATCACTATTCTGTGTTTCTTCCATAGCAAGAAGGCTGCGGAACGCCATTTCTCCAGAATTACTATGACACTCTCAAACAGCCAGATTCTCTCCACAAATACAGCGTTGAATTAGAGCAGTAGTGATGATATTCTATACGTCGGCATTTGCCAAGAGTTAGTCGGGGGACGGAAGTGTCCCCCGCTTGATTTTTCCCCTATCGGAGGCGAGAGACAGGAGAGATGCACCTGGTTATTGACGGTTACGCCGGCGACATTGAAAAAATGTGGGATGTGGATCTGGTAAGGGAGTTCCTTACGAATTATCCAGACAATCTGGGGATGACCAGGATCACTGAACCCAATGTTCTGGAGTATAACGGGCCCAAAATTGAGGACGCCGGTGTCTCGGGTTTCGTGATAATTGCGGAAAGTCATATCAGCATCCATACTTTTCCCTACCGAAATTACGTCAATATTGACATCTTTTCTTGCAAGTCCTTCGACGATGACCAGGCCACTCGTGACGCCAAAGACCTGTTCGGACTTTCCGATACGAAGACCTGGTTGCTGGACCGGGGTTTGGAGTGGCTAAATACCAATCAGGGTCTAACCGAAACCCAGGAACAACGGTCAGCCCTTCGTTCTTAGCAAGAGGTTTCGGAAATGGTCGGAATAGAGGACATGAACTTGCCCTGGATTCCGGCCAATTTTCTCGCCCTGCCTCCCCACCAATCTGACCTGGCTACCGCCGGAGCGGTGCTGATTCCAGTTCCCTGTGACAGCACTACCTCAGTTCGCAGTGGCGCACGCCTCGGTCCCTCGGCGATCATTGAAGCTTCCTATGGCTTGGAAGACTACGACTGGGAACTGGACCTGGATGTTTCCCAAGTAGGGATCCATACGACACCAGCCCTCGAACCTCACACTGGCAATCCCGCCGAAATGGTCCAGCGGGTTCGTTTGGCCGTTGAAGAGCACCTCTCCCCCAACCGGATGGTAGGAGTTATTGGCGGCGACCATTCAGTCTGCATCGGCTCTGTCCTGGCCCACCTGGAAGCTTTTCCCCATATGTCAGTACTCTACTTGGATGCCCATGCAGACCTGAGAGATGAGTATCTGGGCACTGCGTGGGGGCATTCTTCCGGCGCGCGCCGCATCAACGAACACTGCCCCGTCACCCTGGCGGGTATCCGAAGCATGGCCCCGGACGAACGGGATTACCTCAATGCCGCCAATATAAGCGCCTTTGGATGGCCACCGGGTTCGGGTGAGAGCCGGGAAGAATATGCTGAGAGAGTAATCGCAGGGTTGGGAGAAAATGTTTACATAAGCATTGACCTGGACGTGCTGGACCCTTCTCTGATGTCTGCTGTTGGCACTCCGGAGCCGGGCGGAATGTTCTGGCATGACATTATGGCTTTACTCAGCGGCGTAGCCGATTCTCGCCGAATAGTGGGATTTGACGTTAACGAACTTGCCCCTCGGGAGGGTCCTCCAGCCTGCGCATATACGGCGGCAAAGCTCATTTACAAAGTCATCGGGCTGACGTCAAATTCTGGTCATTCTCCCATTGCTCCTAAACTCCAGTAACGCTTTCACAATCTCCTTTCCAGGACTCTGAGGCGAGGTAGTTCCTGTAGCCAGTAAGAGTGGCAGACAAGACGAATGCGGTGAATCTAGGTAGATTGAGCCTCTCGTATCATTCTATAGGGGCAAACCTGGCGCTTCCGTTTTGAGTCCGGCACTTCTTGGCTGGCGTGGTGATATGGCCACCCGATTTCTTTAGGGGACGATCTTCAAGGCAAATGGACTCGTCAATACGCCTGGGCAAGGTCTTTGGCATACCGCTGGGCATTAACTACAGCTGGCTGATAGTCTTTGGCCTGGTCATCTTCCTCATGTCTTCAAGATTCGAGGAAATGTACCCTTATTGGCCGGTTGCATCACGCTGGACAGTAGCCATCTTGACTACAGTTCTGTTTTTCCTGTCAGTGCTAGCCCACGAACTCTCCCACAGCCTGGTGGCGCTGGCGTGGGGCATACCGGTAAGAGGAATCACATTGTTCATTTTTGGTGGGGTTTCTCAGTTGGCCCATGATGCCCAGCGTCCGATGACTGAGTTCCTGGTATCGGTGGTAGGACCGGCCACCAGTTTGGCGCTGGCATTGGTCCTCGGCCTTGCATGGTACTTTTTGGGTAGCTACAGTTCTTACTTGAGCGCAGTGCTATTCACGCTCTTTGCCATCAATTTATCCCTGGGAATATTCAACATGCTACCGGGTTACCCTCTTGACGGCGGTCGCGTACTTCGAGCAGGAATCTGGGGCGCCACCGGAAACTACTGGCTAGCAACCAGGCTGGCAATCCACGCCGGTCAGGGAGTTGGAATCCTGATGGTTGCCGGCGGCATTGTTTGGGCGCTTACAGGTAATTTCCAGGCCATTTGGCTGGCGCTTGTTGGTGGCTTCCTGATATATGTGGCCACCACAAATTATCGTCAAGAGTCAATCAGGCAAGGCTTCCGGAGATTGAAGACGGGTGGCGCTGTTTCTCACCGTTGGCAACTGCTCCCGGGCCACCTGACAGTACTGTCCCAGGAAGTGCTGATGGCCATGTTTGTGTCCGGTAATACTGGCATTCTCGTGGACGGCCCGCCCTACGGCGTCCTGACCAGCCGAATTCTAAATGAGGTTTCAACGCTGAATCCGGCATCCACAACACTGTATCAGACAATGGTCCCACTCTCCGTATTTCCCTGCGTTGATGCGGAGGCCCCGGTCCTCGATGCCATGGAAAGGATGGACAGCGAAAAAGCTCAACTCCTGGCTGTTGTTGAGGAAGGGATTCCCATTGCTTTAATCACCAAAATCCAATTATTGGAACATATTCGGGCCAACCGCCGTAGTCGTTAATTCGCTGCTTGGGAGGTGCAGGCAGAAGTTTGACCTAGTACCATCCACGAAGGGTATATCCGAATTTAGAGGCTGCTAAGGTTTCGGAAGACGCGCTACTTCCAAACCTTCCTGTGCTAAAATGTTGCGCAGGTTAAAGCAGAGGTTGCCTATGTCTTCCCAGGGCTTAATTTACTTGGACCATGCGGGAACTACCCCTACCGACCCTCGTGTGCTGGAAGCCATGCTGCCCTATTTTTCCCAGCTCTATGGGAATCCATCCAGTGTGCACACGGTCGGACAGGAGGCCCGGTACGCCCTGGACAATGCGAGGGAAAGAACTGCCCGGGTCCTCGGCTGCCGTACAAGCGAGGTCGTGTTTACCAGCGGGGGCACCGAGTCTGACAATGCGGCAATAATTGGTGCTGCTACAGCGCTCCACGAGACGGGCAACCATGTCATAACTTCCAGCGTGGAACACCATGCGGTGTTGCATACCTGCCAGTACCTGGAAAACCTGGGCTACGAGGTGACCTTCCTTCCGGTTGACGAGTATGGGGCAGTTAGTCCGGAACAGGTGTACAATGCCACGGGCGCAAACACGACCGTGGTTTCCATAATGTACGCCAACAACGAAATCGGTACCATTAACCCGGTAGCCGAGATTTCACAGGCCGTTCACCAAAGGGCTCAAGAGTTGGACCGTACGATAGTAATGCATACGGACGCGGTACAGGCAGCCGGGTACCTTGACTTGAACGTTCGCCAACTCGGTGTGGATATGATGAGCCTTTCCGGCCATAAGTTTTATGGTCCAAAGGGCACTGGCGTCCTGTTTGTAAGACGCGGGACACCCTATCTGCCACTGCTGCTGGGTGGTGGCCAGGAGAGGGAACGCCGTTCCGGGACTGAAAACATTGCTGGAATAGTAGGACTTGCGACTGCTCTGGAACTGGCAGATTCCGAGCGGGAAGAAGCTTCAGAGAATTGCAGGGGCCTGCGGGAGCGCATAACCAGCGAGATCATCACCAGGGTCCCAGACACCAGCCTGAATGGCCATCCAACCCAGCGTCTGCCGAACAACGTCAACTTTTCCTTTGAGGGTGTAGAAGGAGAATCAATCCTTCTTGGCCTGGACATGGCCGGTGTGGCAGCCTCCAGTGGCAGCGCATGTAGTTCCGGTTCCCTGGAGCCCTCCCATGTGCTGCTGGCGCTGGGTCAGACGGCGGAACTGGCCCGCAGCAGCCTTCGTATAACTCTGGGTAAGGAAAACACCGAAGAAGAGATCGAATACCTGATTAATATTCTGCCCGACTTGGTGGCACAATTGCGACAACTCCCAACACTATCGGCTACTGGTTCCTGAAGAGGGTATGAACAAATTTACTGCACTTTTCCATTCAAGATTCCTGGTAATTGCGTTATTGATACTGGCCCTGGGCTCCCTGGCAATAATGGCTTGCGCCGATGTTTCCCCCGCCGTGGGGAAATACTATACCGGCAGGACACTTCACCTTAGCGTAGTGTCCATGGAACGGGAGCCGGAATTGGTTTATACCTTGCCAAGGGCAGGGGAGGCTCCCCAGTACTTCCGCCTGGCCCCCCAAAATGAGGACCAGGAGTTGTTGATGCTTCGTTTGAAAGTAGAGAATCACAAGGCCACCAGCGCCATCGTGAGCATCGACCAGAACGCCGCCGAAATTCGAGACTTTTTCCACGAGAAGTATTTCCCCATAAACGTCAAGGAACGTCCACAGGAAATTGAGGCCCCCGAGGACATTTCAGGTCAGCGAGTGGCCCGGTGCCCCTTCCAGAATCCGGCCGATCTCTGCTTCCTGTGGAATACCACTTACGTGGATGGCTCTACCCGCGCTTTCGAGCTTTTGCAAGGCTTTGGTGTGGACGGATGGTTGATTTTCGAGGTTCCTAAAGACGCGGAGATTCGGGAGCTTCGATGGCGCGCCGGCGATGGCCTGACTATAGAGTTTTAGGGAACTCAGCAGGTGGTCATCATCAGCACTGAGTGTATGCCCTGCCTTGCTCAGAGGCGACCTCTCCCTAAACTTCCACACAACCAGTGACAACGCCCGAACACACAGGACCGATAGTACAGAACGGGCCTACTTGGCAGCGTCGAGCCTTCCACGCATCCGTAGGCACGGCTATTCCCGTGGTTGCGTTATTCCTCCCGGACTATCTCCCGGCAATACTTACGGGGCTCCTGGCAGCCGCCAGTCTGTCGCTGGACATTGCCCGTTTTCGCCTGGCCAGGCTCAACCGTTTCTTCTTGCGGTGGCTTCATGTATTGCTCAAGCGAGAAGAATCACAGCAGGTCACGGGCGCAACGTTCCTTTTGATCGCTGCCTGCCTCTGCTTCCTCTTGTTCGACAAACCGATAGCAGTGGCCGTGCTGCTGTTCCTGTCATTTGGGGACCCCGTAGCGGCGCTGGCTGGACGTCCTATGCCAGGGCCAAGAATCCTCGGCAAGTCGCCAATGGGAACCGTGGCATTTGTCGGTGTGTCTCTGCTGGTATTGGCCCTGCTCTCAGTTGCCGGTATTACAGCATTTAGTGGTGTATTGGTTGTAGCCGCCATCATCGCTGGCCTGGTGGAACTTGCGCCCATTCCCCTGGACGACAATCTTACGGTGCCACTGATCAGCGGGTCCTTCGCGCAATATTTTCCCTTTTTGCTGACCTTGGGAGGCGTAGCTTAGCGCCTGGCACTTGACCGCGGAAAATTAAAGGGGGCCGCCTTCAAAAGGCGGCCCCTTCTTTGCTGGATGGATCTTGTCAGCTAAGCTGCGCCGTCGTACTCAATTATTTCAGCCCTCTCCCGCTGGAACCTGAGATAAGCATCCTTTTTCATAGCGGGACGGTGGGAACTGATAACTTCGCCGGCCCTCTTTGCCCCGTCTGTCAGCAGGTCGATGACAACCATCGCCATAATCTTGGCGGGATTGACTACGGCAGCTTCATAGTCAGTGACCAGGTATTCCTTGCTGTGTCCAGACCCTTCAGCCCCGGAAGCATAGGGATGACAGGCAGGCATCAGATGGCTTAGGTCCCCCATGTCGGTAGAACCGCCCCGGTTACGGCGCCCCGGAATTACGAGGGTGCGGGACTCACCCACCACCGAATTGGCGTTCTGGCGGAACATTTCCTGTAGGTGAGTGTCGTGTTTCATGGGAAGGTATCCTGGGATGTTGGTAATCCTCACCTGGGCTCCCACAGCCAAGGCACCGGCCCGAAAACAACGGTCCACAATTGCGGAGTTTCTCACCACAGCTTTAGGAGAAGCTGACCTGACCCGCCACTCCAGGCGGACGTCGGCTGGGACCGCGTTCACAGCCTCGCCACCCTTGGTCATTATGCCGTGGACTCTGACCGTGTCCTCGCCCCGAAATACTTCCCGGTTGTTGTGGATCGCCTGAAGCGCAAAGGAGGCAGCATTAAGAGCATTGATGCCCATGTGAGGGGCACCGCCGGCGTGGGCGCCCCTCCCCAGGAACTGGACGTACTTCACGACGTGGCCGTTGCTAGTGCCGCCAACAGCAAATCGGTTATCGCCCATATCGCTGGCGGTGTGGCACATCATCGCCATGTCCACATCATCGAATTCTCCCAGGCGGATAAGCTCCTGCTTGCCGCCCATGAATTCAAGCTTATTCTCTTCCCGAAGCTGCAAGCGCCTGGCAACTTCGATAAATTCCTCGGCGGGGACAGCGAAAGGTACCAGTTCTCCGGACAGTTCAGCCAGCACCTCTGGCTGAGTCAGACCGCGAATTGCGCCCAGCATCATGCCAATCTGGCAGTGGTGGCCGCAGGCGTGGGCGGCCCCTGTTTCTCCGTCAGCGTGGGGGTGCTCGTTGACTATGAGGGAGTCCAACTCACCAATCACTGCGACACGTGGCCCTGAGCCACCACCTCCGTTGATGTGGCCCTTCACCCCGGTCAAGGCGAGGCCCCGGCGGTAGGGAATTCCCATTTCATCGAACTTGTCGGCAACCAGCTGGGAGGTCTTGTATTCACTGAATCCAGGCTCGGGATTGTTTAATATCTGGCGAGATACCCCAACAATTTCATCCCGATGCCGGTCAATGGCGGCACAGGCTCGTTTTTTCAACTCTTCCCTAGTCAACATTGCTTTCCGCCTCATACGTCTGTTCACTGGCAAGGGATCGCATAAACGCCAGGTATTCGGTCCGGGTCATTTCCGGCCGGTGTTCCGCTACCACCCTGTTGCCAAGGCTGGCTCCATCGGCAAGAAGGTCAATCACGGTTGCAGCCATTGCCTTGGCTGCTGTGATTACGGCCAACTGATAGTCCTGCACTACATAGTCTGCGCCGTGTCCCAGTCCGGTGGCCCCGCCCACATAGGGATGTATGGCCGGCATTATCTGGCTGATGTCTCCCATATCGGTGGACCCTGTGCGGTGGGCCACATGCCCCACGGCTTCTGGTCCAACCAGATCAGATGCGTTTGGCCGAAAAAGTTCGTTCATTTGTCCATTCTGGGCCAGGGGCATGTATCCAGGAATTGTCTGGATTCTTACGCCTGCTCCCACTGCCATGGCTCCTGCCCGCAGGGCCCGATCTACCTTCATGTTGGCGTCCATGATTGCGTCGATAGTCTTGCCTCGGACAAAGGTCTCCATCCGCACCTCTGCTGGAACGGCGCTTACTGCCTCTCCGCCCTTGGTAATAATCGGATGGACCCGTACGGTATCCGCGTCTCTAAAAGTCTCTCTGTTGTAGTGTATGGCAGACAATGCCAGGGTAGCGGCATTCAGGGCGTTGATTCCGAGGTGAGGGGATCCACCTGCATGTGAACCCTTGCCCAGAAACTGTATCTTCTTTGCCACCGTTCCATTATTGGTTCCGCTAATGCACAGCTTGCCCTCTTCGACAGTGCTGGTGGTATGGACCATCATGGCCAGGTCCACGTCATCGAATTCGCCGAGCTTGATCAATTCGGGCTTTCCGCCCAGGAACTCAATCTTGCCGTCCCTGCGCAGGGAGTCGCGGTATTCGATCTCGATATACTCTTCCGCGGGAACGGCAACCAGCGCAACCCGACCGCTAAGCTGGGCCAGAACATCAGGCTGGTTGAGGCCAACCGCAGCCCCCATCAACATACCAATCTGGCAGTGGTGGCCACAGGCATGGGCCGCGCCCGTAGTAGCGTCAGCATATGGGTGCTCGTTGACGATGAGGGAGTCAAGCTCTCCCATAAGGGCCATGGTGGGGCCAGGACTTCCGCCCAAAAGGTCGGCGCGGACACCAGTCAGGCCCAAGCCCGACCGGAAGGGAATTCCCATTTCTCCAAAGAAGCTGCCAACTAGTTGAGAAGTTCTAACTTCCCTGAACCCGGGTTCAGGATTGCCCAGAATAGTCTTGGCCAGATTCACCAAATCATCGGCTCGTGAGTCGATGGCGTTGAATACCTGGCGCTTCAAGTCTTCCTTTGATGGCAATGAAGCACCTCCCAGCTTTGGTGCCCTACGGCAGCGTATCCCGATTTTAGCAGAGAGGGGTTAAAATAGATACAGGAATTGCTGAAGGTGGTCTCTCACAATGAAGATAGTTATTGCACCCCAGAGCTTCAAAGGCAGCGTGATGGCCTTGACCGCCGCCGAAGCTATTGAACGCGGAGTCCGGAGGGCCTCTCCAGAAGCGGAGACCGTGCTTGTCCCTGTAGCCGATGGCGGCGACGGTACCCTGGAGGTGCTGGTAAACAGCACTGGAGGGAAGATCTTCCGATCCATCGTGACAGGCCCGCTGGGACACGCCGTGGAAGCCTTGTGGGGCGTGATGGGGGACGGCAGTACGGCAGTAATTGAGATGGCGCGCGCATCCGGGCTGGCCATGGTACCTCACAGGCGTCGTAATCCCCGCACCACCACTACTTTCGGCACGGGAGAGATCATACGGGAGGCGCTGGAACGAGGTTACGAACGAATCGTAGTTGGCATGGGTGGCAGCGCTACCAATGACGCGGGCATGGGCATGGCCACAGCGCTGGGAGCCAGATTCCTGGATGACCAGGGAAAGCCATTGCCCAAGGGCGGATCTGCACTGGCAAGGCTGAATAAGATTGACATAACAAACTTGCACAGCAGGCTCAGGGAGGTCACGATAATCGGCGCAACTGACGTGACCAACCCCCTGTGCGGCTCGTCTGGAGCCTCTGCCATTTATGGTCCCCAAAAAGGCGCTACGCAGGAAATTGTGGAGGAACTTGATGCGGCCCTTGCCAACTTTGCTCGGGTAGCCCAGAGTGACCTCGGCATAGACTTCCTGAATGAAGCACATCCTGGCGCTGGCGCAGCCGGAGGGCTAGGAGCAGGCCTTATGGCTTTCGCCAATTGCAGACTCCAGTCAGGAATAGACCTGGTGTGTGAAGTGCTCAAGTTTGAGGAGCACGTAAGAGAAGCAGACCTGGTACTGACCGGAGAAGGAAGGGCCGACCTGTCCTCAATCTACGACAAAGCCCCAGTTGGTGTGGCGCGAAAGGCCGCTCCCTATGGGGTTCCTACCGTGATCCTGGCTGGCAGTCTGGGCGAAGGGTATGAGCAACTGTACCAGCACGGAATAGCCGGGGTTGTTTGCATTGCGGATCGGCCCATGAACTTCGAGCGAAGCCTGGCCCGAACGGAGGAGTTATTGGAAGGCGCAGCGGAAAGAACTGTCAGATTGCTGCAACTGGCCGGTCCGACTGGAAGATAGCTTTATCCCAGCCGCTCCTTCACAAAGTCAACAACGGTGCTTCCAAGAAACAGGGCGCGCTCGGCATCCAGGTCTTCGAAGGCTTCAGAACATGTACCGCCGGGCAGGAAAGCAGGGTAACGAGTTATTTCGTAGTACTTATCCAGTTGTCGTGCTTCACTCTTGATGGTGTCGAAGAACATCTCAAACAGCTTGGCGTCCTCGCACAGGTCAATGAGCGAGTGCCCCCACACATCCTCAGCTCCCCTATGGTACAAATAAGCCTTTACCGCCTTTTCCGCTGCCTGTTGACACAGGAAGCAGGCAAGGTTAAAGCGCTCCCCTTCGCGATTGTACTGGGCATCCAGCAGGTCCTGTTCAGCTTGGCGCAGCCACCGTGCACCCTCGGCCAGATTATTCGGCACTGTATATCACCCTTCCGTGCTTGATTGCGGTTGTGAGCGCGGGAAGCGAGTCCTGAATTTCCTCGAATTCTTGCGGTGTGTAAACCTGGCAGTCCACGGCAACCATGCTGCTCAAGTGATACGAAAAGAAATCAGCCCTCCGGCCATAAGCATCTTCCACATCATGAACCACTATCAGATCCAACCTGCTGTCAGGGGTAATGTCTCCGGATACCATGTCCCCGGTCAAATACACCTTCTCAACCCCCAATTGGGGTAACAAGCTCATGATGTTTTCCAGTTCCTTTTCAAGCATTTGCTTTCGGAACTGGGTAAACCCAATTCTGACTGGCATAAGAGACCTCCGCAGGATTCATACTGGTGCAATAGTTTTGCTAACCCAGCAAAATTAAGTGGACTTCTTTGGGTCCGTGGACTCCTACTACCAGCTTCATTTCAATATCCGCGGTGCGACTGGGGCCGGTAATGAAGTTCAGGTAACTGCCCATCTCTTCGCCGTTTCGGTAGTATTCCAGCCTGCGCAGCAGGAAGACATCGTCCAGACTCTCTACAAGATCTTCAATGCGTACGATGGCGAGATGGACGGGTGGAACCAGCGAAACCAGCCTGCTCAGTCCTCTTCGCGGAACGACTACCACCGAACCAGTCTCGGCAACAGCATAGTCGGCTCCGGTCATGCCCAGACCTGACTCAATGATCTGGGACCTAAGCCGTTCGCGGGAACTCGCTTCATCCTGCAAGACAGTCACGCACTCGATTCCCGAAGACTGCAAAGCGGAGTCCAGGGGAAGCTCAGAAAACACCGACTGGTCTGACCGGGCTATTTGCGATATCGAGTGATTCCTGGCCAGTTCTACAGCGTAACCCACTGCATCCTCAGCGTTGGTAGTCCTGAATAAATTCCAACTGCGCAGCCGGGCAGTCTCAGCGAATTGGTCCAGCAGATGACTTCTTTTGTCCTCCAGGCGACGCCTGATCTCCGCTGCATGCTCTTCCAAAACGGCCAAATCTTCGGCCAGACGGTGATAAGGAGGGGACGGATCGAGGCGATCAGAGCGGCCAAGGCTCCGGCGAACGTGTGCCAGGAAGTCATTTTTCGGTATCCCCAGGGATTTCACATTTTGTTTTTCGACCATGGTAGCCTTCAACCCCGGGTTTCAGATTCGCCTTCCAGTTCATCTGCCCATATTTGTCGAAAACTGCGCCTGGCCAATGTGGGCAAATCTCGGGCCGCAGTCCACTGGGAAACCAGCGGAAGGGATACCTTTTTTGCGACTTTGCCTTCAGAAGAAAAGGGCTTTTGCACCATTCTGCCAACCTTACTTGCCGCAGAAAGAGCCGCGGGATTACTCATAAGCCAAGTGTATCCCTTGGCGGCCTGCCTTTCGATCAGGGTTGAAGAGTTTTCTGCGTCGCTGGGACTCTCGGCCAGGCGATGCCGGAGATGGAGCAACATGCGCGGGATGTTGATCTTGATTGGGCAGACCTCCCGACAAGCCCCGCAAAGGCTGGAGGCATGGGGAAGGTCCTTGGCATCCTTCAACCCTACCAGGGCCGGGGAGACAATAGCCCCAATGGGACCCGGGTAAACCCAGCCATAAGCATGCCCGCCGATTTTGCCGTAAACAGGGCAAATGTTCAGGCATGCACCGCAACGGATGCAATAAAGGGCCTCCCTCAATTCGGGGTCAGCCAGCAGTCTGGACCGGCCATTGTCCACCAGGACAAGGTGGAATTCCTCGGGCCCATCTTCGTCTTCGTTCCGCCGCGGTCCAGTTACCATGCTGACGTAACTAGTGAGTCGCTGTCCCGTAGCTGAACGGGGGAGCAAGCGGAGAAAAATAGAAAGGTCTTGCAACGAAGGTATTACCTTTTCCATGCCAGTGATGCCAATGTGGATCTTGGGAGCGGACGTACACAGGCGGCCATTGCCTTCGTTGGTAATGATTACCAGAGTCCCTGTCTCTGCAACCAGGAAATTCGCTCCGCTAATTCCCAGGTCGGCAGCCAGGAACCTGCTCCGAAGCGCTTCCCTGGCCACTCTAGCCATTTCCTCGATGTCATCAGTGAGGGGAACGCCCAATTTTTCGTGAAATAGTTCAGAAACTTGTTCCTTTGTCTTGTGCAATGCTGGAGCTACCAAGTGTGAGGGTGTCTCCTCAGCCAGTTGAATAATGTACTCGCCCAGGTCCGTCTCAAAAACATCGACCCCAACGGATTCCAGGGTCTTGTTCAAGTCCAGCTCTTCGGAAACCATGGACTTGCTCTTGGTGGCGACTTTTACTCCCCTGGCCTGGGCAATCTCGGCGACTATTGCATTAGCCTGGGCCGCGTCTCGAGCAAAGTGGACTTGCCCGCCGGCTTTGGTTACCTGTTCGTAAAGCAACTCCAAATAGTAGTCAAGGTGTTCCAGGGCATGCACCTTGATCCGGCGCGCCTCTTCCCGCCACTGCTCCCAAGCTTCCCAGCTAACCTCTTCTATCGCCTCCAATCGAGCCTCATTGAAGCCGCCGCCAACTTGCCGCAAGGCGCGTTGCAAGGTGGCATCTTCTATGGCGGCGCCTGAGGCAGCGACGAAATCCTGGGTTTTGACCTCAGCCATTGCCTTCTCCTCCTGACCCTTCAGCACCGTCCAGGACCTCCGCGATGTGGCGGATATTCATTGACTGACCCTGTCGGCTCAAGCCTCCATCTATATGAATCAGACAGCTCATGTCGCAAGCAACGAGGGTGTCTGCGCCCGTGGCGAGGACGTTGGCTATCTTGTCTTCCATCATACCTTCGGAAATATGGGGATACTTGACGGAAAAGGTTCCTCCAAACCCACAGCAGGTTTCAGCCTGGGGCAGGGGACACAGCTCAAGACCGTCCACTTGTCCAAGCAGATTGACGGGCTCCTGTCTTACTTCCATTTCCCGCAGCAAGTGGCAGCTTGAGTGGTAGGTAGCCTTGGCTGGAAAGTAAGAGCCTGTGTCGCTTATGCCAAGGACCTTGACCAGGAATTCGGAAAACTCATACACCTTTTCCGACAATTGCTCGGCCTTCTCCCCGTAGTCAGGGTCACCCGAAAACAATTCGCGGTAGAAAACTTTCAGCATGGCAGCACAGGAGCCAGAAGGAACTACCACATAGTCGCTCAATGTAAAACTATCGATAACCCTTCGGGACAATTGGCGGGCCAGCTGGGTGTATCCCGAATTAAACAGGGGCTGCCCGCAGCAAGTCTGCTCCCCTGGGAAATCCACAATCACGCCATTACGCCGTAGCACGTTCACGACACTAACTCCCACCTGAGGGTAGAGCTGGTCCACGATACAAGTAACAAAAAGAGAGGCGTGAACTTGGGTGGGTTGGGTCAAGGCGTTCCTCTGGGATTGATTGACTGGCTCGGTCCGGTTCAGGGGCGACCGTATTTGAACCGCATTAAAGCAACGGGAATTATTAGGTAGAGTAGCAGAGCATCCAGGCAGTGGCAACCGACGTTTTCCCAAAGAGAGCAGCCAGGTACCTCACCCGAATTCTCACCTGTGTCATGCTAAGCGCTGCATATTCGGAATCGAAACCGGAGCGTTGGAGTTTTGCTGTGTCAATTTCAAGCGGCTCCAGTTGACTGCCGATGACTGGCCCAAACGGGTGTCGATGCTGTCAGCAAGTCCACTCCCATTTGCTGGCTTCGGGGTGTCACATGGAACTCAACGATCTGAACACCGACGATCTACACCGGAGTTTTCTCAGTGTTCACCGATCGAGCATCAGGCCACAAAAATATTTCGGCGTTAGAAAGAGATTGCGTTCACCCGCTGCCGGATTTATTTGAGGCATGGATAAGGCCTGAAAGCCCCCAGAGACCACCGCAACCGTACGGAGGCAGAGCGTCGCTTCTTCATCATCCCCTGCAAGTATGGTTGGGAACTGTGTTCCCCCAATTGATGCCCCTACCGTGGCATCTTGTATAGCCCGCGCAACGACGAGAATGCCAAAGTCCTGCAATGCTTCAACCACTCCCGGAACTTCGAGCCTGTCTCACCTGACCTGATGGATGTGACAGCCTGTCGACTTTTGCCAATAGAAGGACCGGAACCGGGCCTGGCCATCCGGCTGGACAGATATCTACCTTTCATTAGCCCGGAGGACTCGACACCCGAGAGACGTAGAAGCACTTGAATCGTGCCAGGCTGGATTTCCCGCAGGTGAACTGGAATGGTCCCGACATTTCAATGGGTATGTTAAGGCCCTTCCCGAACTAATGGGATTAGTTACGGATGGGGATTCGGGCTGCAGTGGCACACTCAAATGCAAAGTCCTGTCGGGGCCCCGGTACGAGATCGCTCTTCGCCCCAGATAGATTCCGCGACTGGTTGAGGAAAGGATCCCGCTCGTTCTTACCTCACCGATCAAAAAAGACATTCAGCAATGCCCCTCATACGGAAACTGGTAGAGGACTTGCCTTTCATTGAGGCAACGGTTCTAGTTGAGTAGCTGCTCGAAGAGTAGTTTGGCTTCTACAGCGAAGTTGGAAAGCATGTAATAACTACCGGCTATTTGCCTACCGGGGATCCGCACTCGACGCGGTGCCTCTTGACTTTGACGTTACGCGTTAACAAGCCAGGACGGCGCGGTTGAACCGACATCGGATCCACCAGCAGTACCCGTGGTCTCGAAGTTTCCGATTTTGGCCCAATCGCAGAGCCAAGGAAACAAGCGGCGGAGAACCTAGGGTAAAACGTACAGTGTTGATCTACCGTTTTCACGGCGGGAGGGGCCGCCTAATTTAGGCGGAGCGGAATGCATTCTGCAAATGGAAGGGTGCAACCTGCAGATAGCACCACGTGGGGTAAGGCTGGTCCCGGAATCTCTCTCGTGGCACAGTGCCCTAAGCACTAAATCCAGGTTGGCCGATGGAGGACATTCCTGGGAAGCCCAGCACATTTGACAGAAAGGGACTGTAAAGAAAGACCTTCCCATTGCCGGCAAGGAATATTTGGCCCTTCGAATCCATTGGAAGAAGCGGGCAAGAAAACATCCAGAAATGGCTACAAATAAATATCCCTTAACTCAATTCCAGTCCCGCATTCGAGTCGCAAAGAAACGCAGTGCAATCCGTAATGGATTGCACTGCAATTGAAAATCCTGAAGAAGGAGAATTACCGAACGTGTGGCGGGAGTGCGAGGGAGTCGAACCCACCTACCCCGCTCTTCACGAGGCACAACGGATTTGAAGTCCGCAAGAGCCACCGGGCCCCTTCCACTCCCTTGTCACATCACAGGAGAGGAAGCGGAAGCTAGCTGCCCAGCACCGAGTCGATCTTTCGCTTCAATGCGCCCTTTGGCAGCGCTCCGACTACCTGGTCCACTGGTTCCCCGTCCTTAAAGAAAATCAGGGCCGGAATACTGCGTATCCCATATTTCATAGCGATGTTCGGGTTATTGTCCACATCCACTTTGGCTACGTTGAGTCTTCCTTCGTACTCCAAAGCCAGATCGTGAACCGCTGGCGCAATCATCTTACAGGGGCCACACCATTCGGCCCAGAAATCGACCAGTACGGGCAGTTCAGAACCTTCAACCTGGTCTGCCCAAGTATTCTCATTGACATCTACTGGTTCCGGCATTTAATCCTCCAGGGAAACCTCTCCCCCATTAGCATTCCTGAATAAAGGACTGGCGGCTGTCAACTCTTGGCTGGACGCCCTTCCTGCCTTCAGTTTAGCTTTTCGAATACTTTCCGGTCAACCGGAAGAGGTCGATTCGAGCTATGCCACCAGGTTACGCCACAATCTTGGAATAACTCAGACCTTTAGTTTATAGTGTGAAGCGGAGGAGTTTTGGTTCAACAGAACTTGAGCGCGGGTGAACGCATCGAATTGCGGCTGACTTCCTGGGGACGCCTTGGAGAGGCTATGGCTTCCTATGTTGGGCACGATGTGTTCGTTCTCGGTGGCATACCTGGGGAAAGAGTCATTGCGGAAGTCGTAAGAGTTCGACGCAAGTACGTTGCCGCCATTGTGGTGGAAGTGCTGGTGTCCTCCCCTGTACGCATAGCGCCGCCGTGTCCCTATTACGGCTTCTGCACCGGTTGCCAGTGGCAGCATGTGGACTACGAGGCTCAACTGGACGCAAAGCGCGATAAGGTGAGCGACGCTCTGAAACGGGTCGGAGGAATGGAGCAGATTCCTGTGGAGAAAACGTTGCCATCTCCTGTTCAGTACGGCTACCGGAACCATGCGAGGTTTACCGTCGGAAAAAGCGGCGACCTGGGCTTTGTGAATCGCGAGACCAGGCAATTCATTCACATAGACCGTTGCATGCTGATGCACGATGGAATCAATCACATCCTCGAAGAGTTGCAGGACCGGTGCAGCGAAACCACGCAATTGGCGGTCAGGGCCGGCCGGGATACAGGTGATTACCTGGTGCAGCCGCCCCTGAAGAACCCAGAAATATCCATTCCCACTGGACAAAAGCATTACCAGGAGTCGGTGTCAGGCCGGGCGTTTCGGGTTGCCTCACCCTCCTTCTTTCAGGTCAATGTTGATCAGGCAGCCCAGCTAATCGAAGTGGTGCGCAATACTGTTGGTCTCAGTGGCAACGAAGTGCTGCTGGATGCGTACACGGGGGTGGGAACTTTTGCAGTATTGCTCGCCCCATTTGCCAGACAGGTTTATGCCATTGAAGAGTCTTCGGCTGCAGTGGAGGATGCCAGGCAAAATGCCGCCGGCGTGGAGAATCTGGGGTTTCTGCTTGGTAAGACTGAAGATGTATTGGCCGACTTGCCGCAGTCTCCCGATATTGTCATCCTGGACCCGCCCCGGGCCGGGTGTCAGCCTTCGGCGCTGGCCAAACTGCTGGACCTCAAGGCTCCAAAGATAGTCTATGTGTCCTGCGACCCCGAAACCCTGGCCAGGGACTTGAAGGTGCTGTGCGCGGACTCCTATTCGGTAGTCCATATTCAGCCCGTCGACATGTTTCCCCAAACACAGCATGTGGAATGTGTAGCTGTTCTCACACTTTCCAGCAGCAGTCCTCTTATCTTGGCTTCCGGCTCTCCGAGGCGTCGGGAGTTGCTCACTGAACTCGGTCTGAAGTTTGAAGTCCGCCCGTCTAATGCACCAGAAGAACAGATTGAGGGCGAGACCGCCGAAGAGATGGTGCAGCGCTTGTCGCGCGATAAAGCCATGGTAGTGGCCGCTGACCTGACGGAAGGGTTTGTAATCGGCGCGGACAGCACGGTGGTGCTGGAAGGGCGGTCAATCGGGAAACCCGAGGATGAAGAAGACGCCCGGCGTATGCTCATGGAGTTGCGAGGCACGGAACACCAGGTAACTACGGGTTTAACCGTTGTCAATGTTGCTACCGGCCGGCTTCTGACGGAATATATGACTGCAGAAATTGTTATGCGCAACTTCACTGAAGAGGAGATGGAACAGTCCATAGCCTCGGGCACTCCAATGGACAAAGCAGGGGCGTATGCCGTTCAGGACACTGAATTCAGGCCGGCTACCCTTCAGGGTGGCTGCTACACCAACGTGGTCGGACTGCCCCTTTGCCGCCTGATGGAGATGCTGGAAGAACTGGGATACGAGGCGCTGCCAGACTTGAAATCGGACGTAGGCAGCCATTGCCTGGGCTCTTGCCCCTTCCGGGGTTGCGGTGAGGCTACACAGTGAACCTCTTTGGCGTGGGGTTCCTGGAACTGGCCGTCATATTTCTTATCGCCTTTCTGGTTATGGGGCCAGCCAAGGCCATTGAAATGGCGCGGACAGCCGGGAAGCTCTTAGGCGACATGCGCCGCACTGTCAACGAAATGACCGCTGCAGCAGACTTGAACGAGCACCCTGCAGCGCAACCTCCAACACCTTCACAAGCTCCCAGCCCATCCGTGACGCCACCTGCAGGGGCGGTGCCCACCTCTGGACCAGAAGAAGGGAATGAGCAGCAGTCGCGAACTCACACTGATTGAGCACCTGGTAGAACTGCGTAAGCGCGTATTTATCAGCTTGGTGGCGCTCATTATTGGCGCGATGGTAGCGTTCCTGTTCTGGACGGACATTGTCGAGCTATTGAAGCGGCCTGCCCAGGAAGTGAACGACGGTGAAGGCGTCGTCCTGATTGCAACCCAGGTGACGGAATTGTTGTCCACCAGCGTGAAGGTCTCGCTGGTTGGGGGCTTTGTCCTGGCCATGCCCATAATCCTTTACCAGATAGTCCGGTTCGTAGCACCAGGCCTCACTTCATCGGAACGCCGTTATCTTTTCCTGTTTATGCCGGGGGCTCTCCTGGCCTTTGTCTGCGGCCTGGCCTTCGCCTATTACGTCCTGACCCCCAGGGCTTTGCCGTTTCTGCTGACCTTTGGCGGCGGGGTGGCTGACCCACTCATAAGAATCAGCAACCTGGTTGACGTAATGTTGAGGCTGCTATTTTGGATGGGACTGGCCTTTGAAACCCCTGTAATCATGTACCTGCTGGCACAGTTGGGTATAGTCACTTCTGGGATGTTCAGACGGTTCAGGAAATACTGGGTGGTTATTGCCTTTATTCTGGGGGCCATCATCACACCTACTTTCGACCCCCTGAACCAGACCCTGGTCGCCGCGCCGCTGCTGGCCCTGTACGAGTTGGGCATTCTCCTGGCATGGCTTGCGGGTCGCGGCAGGCAGAGAGCCAGAAACGAAATGGCATCGCTCTCGGAAGGACACTAAAAAAGGGACGGTTCTGCACCGTCCCCTGTGGTTATTCTGCCTGACTCCGTTTAGGCTCACTTGTTATCGTTGCTCGCATCAGTAGTTTCATTCTGGACGGTGCTTTGCTTTGCGTCCTCTTCACCGGTTACTGAACTCTTGAAACTACGGATTCCTTTCCCCAGCGAGGACCCAATTTCGGGCAAACGCTTGGCGCCGAAAATCAACAACACAATTAACAGAATTATTAGAATCTGGGGCAATCCAATAGGACCGAAACCCATGACGCCTCCCGTCTGGATAGACTGTTTAGCTATGATAACAGATTCGAAACACGTTTGACAGTTTTTCTAAACCGCCTGGCTGGGTATCCCTTTTTGGGTAACCATGCAGTTCAAACTTGTTAGCGGATAAGACTGTCGCTATAATCGGGCCAATCTTGTATCTGAGTAGGGAAAAATGGCAGGGGAATACGATCTGGTAGTAATAGGGGCCGGTCCAGGAGGCTACGTGGCGGCCATAAGGGCCGCACAACTGGGCCTCAAGACGGCCATAGTGGAACGGGATGAACTGGGCGGTGTGTGCCTGAACTGGGGCTGCATTCCCAGCAAGGCGTTGCTGAAGAACGCCGAGATTGTCTCCTATTTCAATCGAGCCGAAGAGTTCGGCCTCAAGTTTGACAACTTCTCCGCAGATTACGGCGCTGCCGTCGAGCGCAGCCGGAAAGTAGTTGACCGAAACGTGCGCGGCGTGGGATACCTCCTCAGGAAGAATGAGGTGGAGCAAATTACCGGGGAGGCTGTGTTTCGGGGCAACGGCATGGTGGAGGTGGCGCCGGATGGGCGGAAGCTGCAGGCAAAGAGCATAATTGTTGCCACCGGCGCCCGACCCCGTACAATTCCACCACTTCCGGTAGATGGCAGCAGGATCATCACCAGCAAGGAAGCAATCGTGCTTTCCGACCTGCCCCAGTCCATAGTGATCGTGGGCGGTGGCGCAATCGGGCTGGAATTCGCCTATTTGTACCGAATGTATGGCGTAAATGTGACCATCGTGGAACTCCTGCCCAGGCTGGCTCCCAATGAGGACCAGGAGATAAGTCGCCAGGTAGAACGGTCCATGGGACGTCATGGAGTTAACATAATTACAGGCGCGGGTGTCACAGGTGCGGTGGAAGAAGGCAACGGGCTGAAGGTTACTGTAGAAAAGGGTGGGAACCAGCAGTCTTTGAGTTGCGACAAGGTCCTGGTGGCCATTGGCGTCCAACCCAACAGTGAGAACCTGGGTCTGGAAGGACTGGGGGTAGCAATGGAGGGGGGCTCTATTCAGGTTGATGATTCCATGGCGACCAACATACCAGGGATCTACGCCATAGGCGACGTCACCGGAAAACTTGCTCTCGCCCATGTGGCTTCCGCCCAGGCAGCAGTCGCCGCGGAAACTATCGCAGGTCAAGAGCCCCAGGCATTGGATTATGGAATGATGCCCAGGGCTACTTATTGCCAACCCCAGATAGCCAGCTTCGGCCTGACAGAGGCCCAGGCGGAAGAGACAGGCCACGATGTAAAGGTGGGCAAGTTTAACGTCCAGGCCAATGGCAAGGCGCTCGGCATGGGCGAAACCGACGGGATGATCAAGTTGGTGGTGGACAGCAAGTACGGTGAGATCCTGGGTGCCCATATGGTGGGACCGGAAGTTACCGAATTGTTGGGGGAACTCTCTCTTACCCGCCTGCTGGAAGGAACGACGTTGGAATTGGGTTGGATGGTCCATGCACATCCGACAATTTCTGAGATAATTAAGGAAGCGGCTTTGGCCGCAGATGGCCGCGCCGTCCACATGTAGCGGCACGGGTCAGGCAAGGCAATCTGCAGGAGGTTGAGTTGGCAACCACCATAGTAATGCCCAAGATGGGTTACGACATGCGGGAAGGTACGGTAGTCCGCTGGTACAAGCAGGAAGGCGAAGAAGTGGCCCGGGGAGAGGTTATCGCCGACATTGAAACCGATAAGGCCACCGTTGAGTTTGAAGCTTTTACCGGAGGGGTACTTCACCGCCGGGTAGCCCAGGAAGGCATTCCGGTTCCTGTTGGAGACGCAATAGCCATAATCGCCGATCCTGGAGAGTCTGTTGAAGATTCCCCTACAGTTGTCGAGGGAGTCCAGGAAGCGACAGCCGAGCCAACAGTTGAGACCGCAGCAGTTGCCAATGTCACAGCGACTCCCCAGCGCGCCGAGGGAGAGGTACGTGCATCGCCGATTGCACGAAGGCTGGCAAGAGAACGAGGAATAGATTTGACCTTGGTGGCCGGAACGGGACCAGGAGGGCGGATAGTTGAGAAGGACATATTGGAGTACGTCCCGGAGACTCAACCGGCCCAGTTGAACGGGTGGGTTAAGGCTTCGCCGCTGGCGCGCCGCCTTGCCCGAGAAAGAGGAATCGACTTGACCCTGGTTTCAGGCAGTGGTCCAGAAGGTCGAGTGGTCGAGCATGACGTCCTGTCATACACCGCGCCGAATGCGGAAGTTAGAGAGACCGAGGCAACTACTCCCTACCAGGCAGCGGCCCCGAGCCCTGCGGAGGTTGCAGCCGTAGCTCCGTCCGAATCTGCCACCCCATCCTCATTAGAAAGGGTGGAACTGTCCCGCATGCGCCAGGCCATTGCCAGAGTGACTGTGGACAGCAAGCAGCAGGCTCCCCATTTCTATGTAACTGCAGAAATTGACATGGGACGGGCAATGGAGTTGCGCCGAGAGGTTAACGACGTGTTGAACGCTGAGGAGCGGGTCAGCGTCAATGACATGGTGGTCCGGGCCTGTGCCATTGCACTTTCCAGGAACCCCAAGTTCAACTCCTTCTTCAGGGAAGACCACCTCCAGTTTAATGGTTCAATCAATGTTGGTATTGCCATATCCCTTGAATCCGGCCTGATGGTTCCAGGAATCAGCGATTGTGGCGCCAAGTCGCTGGCAGAAATCGCGGTGGCCAGTAAAGACCTCATCGCCAGAGCCAACAGCGGTTCGCTCCGCAATGAGGAATACAGCGACACTACTTTCAGTATCAGCAATCTGGGAATGTTTGACGTGGACAGCTTTGCCGCCATAATTTTCCCACCCCATGCGGCAGTACTGGCGGTGGGCACCGTGAAGGAACAGCCCGTAGTCAGGGATGGAGAACTTGCTATTGGACAGGTAATGAAGGCGACTCTGTCAACGGATCATCGAGTGGCCGACGGGGCCGAAGCGGCCCGCTTCCTGGTGGAAGTGAAGGAACTATTGGAGAAACCGGTCAGCCTGCTTTTGTAGGCTGCTCGGCTGTTCCAATTTTCCCTCTTTCCAGGGGTTGGCACCAGCATTGCCTTTCCCCCCGCCAATTGGATTAACTTAAGGAACCTGACCTCATGTCTACGCCTCCGGAGACCACTTACTCCCCTCGGATTTATCCCCTCGATGCTCACAAATTGACTGAAGAGGAGATTGCCGTGGCCTTCGCCATGACTTCGCGAAGGGCGGAACCCTTCGACGAAATCGCGGAGCAGGTAAGCAAGGAAAAGGCGGCCGACTTTCACGAGCGTTGGGTCCTGGGTTACGGGCACGCCTCGGTGGCAGAACATGCGGTTATCCATCTGGCAGTGGAGAACATTAGCAGGCTGGTTTGTGACACGCTGGAAGATAACAGGCTGGCCTCATACACCGAAAAGTCCTCCCGCTACCAGTTAATGCCCCGGGACTACTTTCACATTCCCGAGGAACTCGAGGCCAACCCCGAAGCAAAGGCTGTTTATCTGTCCACTTGCCAGGGACTCTTTGCTTCCTACGAGCAACTGGTAGAAGGCTGCATGGAATACCTGCGCCACGAACTCCCTCAACGAGAAAGGGAGAGAGATGGGGCATACAACCTGAGGTTGCGAAGGCTCACCACTGACGCGTGCCGGTCAGCCCTGCCTTCCGCCACGCTTACCAATGTGGGACTCACCGCCAACGCTCGTGTGCTGGAGCACGCCATTTCCAAGCTGATGTCTTCAGGACTTGCTGAGGAACGGTTACTTGGAGAGCAGCTTCGGGAGCAAGGAAGGGTTATAACTCCAACCCTCATTAAGTACGCCGACCGGAGCAAGTACCTAGAAGATACACTTCAGCGTGACTGGCAACTGAGATTCCACGCCGGGGCGGGAGGTTTATCCGGCAACTCTACAACTGTAAACCTGGTCCACTTTGACGGGCATGCCGAAGAAAAGCTGACCGCCGCCCTACTGTTTCGCCTATCCTCGGGGGACTACGTGGGGGCATGGGAACAATCTCAAGAAATGGACCCGGAAGCACGTTCTCAGCTAATCGGCAACCTGATGGAGAACCTGGGCGACCATGACGCTCCGCTTCGCGAGTTTGAACTGGTGGACTACACCTTCGAATACATAATGGACTATGGCGCTTATCGGGAATTCAAGCGCCATAGAATGCAGTCCTACTTTCCTCAGGCGCTCACTGCGGACCTGGGATACAAGACACCTGAACTGCTGTTGCAAGCAGGTCTGGAAGAGTCCTTCAGTGGCGCCATGGAAATGGCGGAAGAAGGATTTCGGCGCATTTCGCAGGATGCGCCACTAGCTGCCCAATATCTTGTAACCCACGGCCACTACCGAAGGGTACTGTCCAAGCTAAATCTCAGAGAGTGTTACCACCTGTTTAAGCTGCGGTCGTCGAAGCAGGCTCACGAGTCTATCAGGGAACCCGTTCTGGAAGCCATGAGGTTGGCAGTCGAGGTTCATCCTCAATTATTCCGTTGGCTGAAACTCAGGGATTATCCTGACTGGTGGCCCTTTGACGATCGATAGACAATCCAAGGACCAAAACAAGAATGGGCCCCTCGGTTGAGGGGCCCATTCCAATGTCTGACCAGAGCGAGTTAGCAACTTATACGCCTGCGCCCCGCTGGGTGCGCATGAAGTCTTCCAAGGCTTCCAGGTAGTCCGGGCTTGGGAACCGTTCGCCGTTTCGGACTTTCATGCCGTCGGTGAAAATTTCCAGGCGATTGCCGTCAGGGTCGCTAAAATAGAAGGAACGGCTGCCACTTCCGTATATGTTGTTGTCGCTTTCTATACCGTGAGTGGTGGGACCATTCAAGATCTTTACACCGTTGGTATGCAGATGAGCCAAGGCGCGCATGAATTCGTCCCGGTCTTCTACCTGGAAGGCAATCTGCTGAACCAAGCGAGCGTTGGCAGGAATGGCTTCGGAAACGTCCACACCTTCGGGAGCGGTGGCAATCACTACGTCGTGGTGAGTTTCGTCAAACCTCAAGAAGGCCGTTTCGCTGCCGTCGGGGCGCTTTCGATGGTTGGTAACCTGGAGACCCAAAACCTCGGTATAAAACTTGAAGGAACGCTCAAAGTCGGAAACCAGAATACCCACATGGCCAATGCCTTTGATGTTGATGCCCATGATTCGATGCTCCTTGTTCAGATTTGTTCAACCCAAGCCCAGGAAACAAGCTGACTCTACTTTTGACCAAAACAATCGCCTGTTCCCCTAGTTACGGGGAAGTATAGCAAAATGCACTGGGAGGTCAAAGCCGGAAGCAGAACTTACTGACTTGGTGAAGCTCAATCCCTGAACTTAGGGGTCCGAACAGTCACGGGTGAAACCGCAGTTGGGACAGCTGATCTTGCACTGCCGCTGAATCATTTGGGCGCCGCAGATTTCGCAGAGCAAGTCGTCGGCTCGGGTGGAAAACTTGCAATTTGCTGAAGTGGAATTCAGGGTGGGGTTGGTCATGAATTCAACGACCCCCTCACTAGCATTTCTATCTGTCGCCAGGCGAAAGTATCCTGGTTTGGAGAACCATCTCTTCACCGGCGCCGGCGCCCGACTGGTGCTTGTCCACGGTCAAGTTCATCCAGTCAAACCCGTACAGCGATTCGGGTGGATTCAAGGCCATGGTTCCCCACCCCGAAGAATCTACTGAAATCTGCCCCGCTGGCAAGTGCTGCCCATTGCGGGACAGCCAGACGTTAAATGCCTGCGTGTTCTGAGGAGTTTCCATATTGGCCAGCATCAAAATCGCCTTACTGCCATCGCTGGTTACCAGAAGCACGCCTTCGGATTGGCTGTTCCCGTCGGTGGGACTCAGGAGAAGTGGCTGCGTAAACGGACGGGCCATCAGGTAACTGGTTTCCATCACCTGCTTCAAGTTAGATTCGGCCCGCCTCCCTTCTTCCGCCAATTGGGAAACTCCCGTATTGGCAGAGGTAAGTCCAGCCTCCAACTGCTCCAAACGGGAGGTGGTCTCAACCCTTTCCTGCTGCAATGTATTCAACCTGCTGGTTGTGACGACGTTCATTATGAGGGAGGCAGTCAGCAGCCCAACCACCAGGGTGGCGGCCAAGGGCATGGCGAAACTGCTAAAGGTGAAACGGGTTGAGTGTTCGTTGTTGTCTGCTTCGGAGGGTATTCCCTCTACTGAAGGACTGAAGATCTGGGGAAGTTCTTCGACCGACTCCATGACACGGGCTCTAAGCCCTTGTGGAACAGCCAGCTGAGGTACGGCTTCGGACAAGGCCAGTCCGACTCGGTCGATGTCTGCAACTGTCCCGGCGCAAAGCAAGCAGCTTTCGAGGTGGGCCTCTAAGGCATCTCTCTCATCCTCTTCCAGCGAACCCAGAGCATAGGATTCGAGCAAGTCTTCCGGGTGCTCTGCAGGATCTTGCAGTGGTGGATTATTCGTCGTCATCTTGCCGTAGTTCTTCCCGAAGTTTCTGCAGGGCTAACCGAGCCCTGGTTTTTACTGTTCCCAGTGGCTGTCCCAGCCTGGCAGCAATCTCCGACTGGGAGAGGCCACCAAAGTAGGCCAGGTTTATTACCTCTTGCTGGGCGGCCGGCAACTTTGATAATGCCTCACGTACTCTTTCGGCTTCCAGGTTTCGTTCAACGGCTTCGTCTGTAGCTACTTCAGCCGAGGGAAGCAGGTCCAGAGTTTCGTACTCTTTGGGGTCAGAAATGGCGGCGGCCCGTCGCCGGGACCTGATTACGTCGATAATCTTGTGATGAGCGACACTCATTATCCAGGTTTTGGGCTGTCCTCGCGAGGAACTATAACTGGCTGCCTTAAGCCAGATGTTCAGGAACACGTCCTGGGTAGCTTCCTCCGCCACCGCTTCCGAACGTAGCATGTACCGGGCCAGCGAATAGACTGCCGAGGAATACCGCTCGTAAATGGCTTCGAGGGCATCCTTGTCTCCGGCAGCGATTCGAACTAGCAGCTCCTGGTCCTCCAGGACCTGGTAGTCAGTCACCGTTTATCTCCCATTGCCTGGAGTTGATACGGCTCTTATCCTGCATTACGAAAATCGGGCAAGACCGGATTCTCGCCTGAATAACGCATTTACTCATTGGCGCTTGAGAAGCGCTGGATCAAGTCTCGTGCAGCGTTGATCTCCCGAACGTTATTGGAGCGGCCTATCAGCGACTCCAGGGATTCCAAAGCAGCGCTCTTGTCGCCCCGATCCATTTGACAACGTGCCAGAACCAAATAGAGCGCGGTGTTGTCCGGGTCTATGATTAACATTCGCTCGACTACGGGCGCCAAGTGCAACCAGTCCCGAAGCTGGAAGTAAATGAAGCGGAGGTTGTTCAGCATTCGTTCAAGTATTCGCAAGGATGTGGTGGGAGCCAGGTAACTGTCGTCCCACTCAAACTGTTGCCCAAACAACTGCTCAGCCAGCCGACGACAGTCTGCTGCTGAAAGCAACTGACCGGCATGAAACGGATCCATGTAAAGGTCTAGATCTCGAACGTTCACCAGGAAATGGCCCGGCATTCCTACGCCCTGGCAGTGCAGCCCCAGGCGCCCGGCCAAGCCGAGATACAGGACCGAAAGGGTTATGGGTATGCCAACCCGAGTATCCACAACTCGATTGAGAAAACTGTTTTGGGGACTGTAATAGTCGCCAGCGTTGCCGGAGAATCCCAATTCATCAAAGAACCAGGCATTCAGGCCCCGCGCAAGTTCCTCCAGATCAGCAGTCTCCCCCACCGACGCCTTAACTTGCTGAGCCATCTCGTCTATTGCCAGTAGATATGCATCTACGTCCAGGCCCGGGTATTCTTCGCCCGCGATATACAGGGCGGCCCGCTGCAAGTCAATCTCGTCTTCGGGAAGTCTTACCTCCCTAGTGAAAAGCTCGCGGTAACCAGCAGGAGAGATATCTGGCATAGTCAGCCTTTCGCTTGACCCCTTCCCTAGACGACCAGTGTATCCAGCAAACGGGTCAAGTCCGCCTCTTCCTCAAAGCGCCACAGGATATCCAGCGCCTGCATACATTGCTGCTCAGACAACACGTCCGAAGAGAGGCTGGTGAACTTCTCGCCAACTTCCTGGTCGCTAAGAGGGTTGTTCTTGTGCCCCTTGGGATAGGAAGTTATAGCCAACGTCTTGTCACCGCTGGAGTCTGTAACTACTATGCGGCAGTTGTATTGCTGGGGGTACATTTCAGTAAACCCCGGTCCTTCGGACATGGTCATCCTGGACATCAGCGCCCGAAGGCTCGGATCTGCGATGCGCTGGGGAGTGAAACTGGAGGGAGTGACTGCGCCGTCCTGGAGCGCCATGGCTACCAGGAAAGGTATGCTGTGATCCGCAGTTTCCCTGGTCTGGGGATCCCATTTTTCGGGTTCAGTAGCCGGACTGCTGACGCCAGACCGGTAAGTTTCTATGGAAATGGACTCGATCTCCTGCAGGTTAATTCGAGGGCTCAGGCCCACGGCGAGGCCGATTGGGGCCTGAGTGTGTATCTGAGAAGGATAAAATTTAAACGTAGTATCATTTATCAAAAACTGCTGACCACTGCCGCCGAATTGTTCAAGGGTAACCTTATGAGTAACCCCTGCCTGTTCCCACAGTCCCCTCTTTCCTTCAAAGGGTTCACCGGGCCCGGACATGCCTTCCGCAGCCAACTGGGCCGCGAAAACTCCCGCCCTGGTGGCGCTGGCAGTGGCACAGCCCTTCCACATGGATAGTTCCCCGGTTCGTGTAACACCTAGAGGCAAGTTTGGCGCCAGGGCCAGGGAAATCGCGTTTCCCATTCTGTCCCGGTCCAAGCCCATCAGGAACCCAGCAGCGCAAGAGGCGCCCACTATGCTGAACATGCCCTGGTCCCACCCGAGATCACCGGTTACCACCTGGTCCGAAAGTCGGGCGAAAACTTCATAGGCCAGGGTTACGGCAGTTATTAGCTCCCGTCCGCTCCGTCCGTAAGCGTCGCCCACTGCCAGAACCGCCGAGATCATGTCACTGGGATGACCGCCGCCTGGAGAGAAGTAAGAGTCATTGCAGTCCAGGTAACGAATCATGCAGCCGTTAGCGAACGAGGCCATGTCCAGGGAGCTATAGTCCTGGGTTCCCACGACCCGCGATGGAGGATTCCCGGCAACGGAACACGCCAGCTTCCGAGCAATTTTGGACGGCTCCGACAGGTAACCGCCCATAGCGCATCCCACGGTATCAATCAGGGTCCGCTTGACCTGGTGAACCGTATCTGCGTCCAAATCCTCGTAATTCAGGTCACACGCGTAGTCAGCCAGCAACCTGGTGGTATCGTCCATGGATTACTCCGATTTTCTTCGATCCGGTCACTCACCAGCGACGGAGACCGGAACGAGCATGTCTAGTCGTCGGCTGCCTGGGCCTCGGGCACGCGACTGGTCAATTCAACGTAGTGATCGGATGCCTGGGACACCAACAATTCCACATCCTCGGCAAGAACGTAACCCTGGCCAACCATTTCCTCGGCTGCTGCCTTGATTTGAGCCAGATAGTCTTCCCTGGATGCATATCGCTCCTCAATAGAGGCACGAGGGTCACCGTTTGCTTCCCTTTCGGCGCGGGTGGCAGGGAAAGGAATGGTGGAACCGGCGAGGGTGCCGCCGGTGGCGCCACCTGAGGACAAAATCTGCCCTTCTCCACCGATGTCGGCGTGGCGCAGGTTCCAGCCGGTATGTGTGGCCAAGGGAACGGTGGTGAGAGGCAACCTGATGCCGGCCTGCTCGTTGCCATCCTCATCCACGGAGGGGACCAGCAATGGATATGGCTCTCCCACGACCACTGGAACGTTTGTCGCCACACCCGGTTCGGGCCCAAAATCCATCCTGTGGAAACGGCGGTAGGGATTGGGGGTGTTTGTACCCGGGATCTGTCTCAAGGCTTCAGAAACTGAATCTGCATCCGCTGCAGTCGCATTGTCCAACCTGGGATACTGGCTGGCGGGCGCTTCCGTTCCGTTAGTGACCCATTGATCCAGATTGACCAGCGCAGCTCTCAGCAGAGGCCGGTAGTCCAGGCAGTTAAAGGGTTGCTGGCCCTTGCTGCCATTAGCGGGGTCACTGTCTCTCAGGTAGGAGGTCCCCAATGGGTGCTGTGCGCCACCAAAATGGTAAACCCGAACATCATCCGGGACCTCCAGGTCTCGCTCACCAGTTATATCTATATGGACCAAGGCTCCACCTCCACCCCAGTATTCGGATGAGGTGTAGGTGTACATAATCTTGGGCAAAGGGCCCTGGGCGGCAGCGCGAGTAAGGACTCCGTCGGTTTGCCCGGTGACCGGGTCGGTCTGTTCACAGTCGCTGAATGGGAAAAGATTGTTGGGGCTTCGGCTGGCCTGGCTGGAAGGCTGGGCAAAACGCTGGTTAAATTCGCCGTGCTTGGCTCCGGCAACATGGGGTATGAGCCCGTCGAATACCCGGCGTCCCTGTTCGTCATAGTTCAGGCCATAGTAAACAAGGTCTCGAAGAAATCGACCGCTTTGGGATGACCCGAAGCTGTAGGCATACTCAAGGGAGCCAGCACAGGGATTTCCTTCTTCATCAGTTCCGTGGCGCAGGAATGAGGCCAATTCACGGGTGGCCAGCAGTCCGGCCCCCACAATGGGCGCGCCGGTGGTGGAGTATATGACCTGATATATCTTGCCCGGTTCAAAGCCGGACTCACGGTAAACATAATTGGCGTCAGGTACAACCTGTCCATCCCTGGAACGGGCAAATCGCCATTCTTCTCTTGGGATAACCGTCTCGGGGCCCTCCTCGTGGTCCTGAACGGTCATGTAAGCGTCCCAGTCTTCCAGGTTATTGGCTGGATAGGGCCGATGATTGCGGTCGGAAACGAAGACCTCGTTGACAGGCTCGTTGGGCACGAAGGTGACTACCAGTCTGCCGCTGATGCGAGTTCCGTCCGTATTGCGGGCTTCAGGCGGGTAAAGCCTGAGTACTCCGGGAACGTCCGGCGCATCGTGCTGCCAACCGCACCAGGCGACAGTGTAGCCCTGGCGCATCAGGAAACCGGTGCCAGCTTCCAGTGGAACATCAGGGGCCAGGTCCGGCGCGTTGTTAAAGTTACGAAGGCAAGGACCACGGCCTCGATTGAGAATGTCGAAGAAAAGCCTGCCGTTGCCCTTGTTCTGGTTTACCGGCGCCAGAATACGGAAATCAGAATAGAAATGGACCTCGCCCGTGTTGCTTCGGGGAGCGAGCTTGAGGTCGGTCACTGTATCGTTAAAAGGGCTTACCGGATCTACAGTGAAATAGACGGTCCCATCCAGTTGCTCATAAGGACCTACATCGCCGAAGGATTCTCCGTTGGCGAAGGGTTTACGGGAGGTAATTTCCAGCTTTCCTACAGCCATTTCCAGCCTCCTTTTGACGTTCTTAACTTAATTGAGGAACCGGCTGCCAGCATTCAGCCAGCTAACAGAAGGGCATGACGCTGCCGGCCTTACAAAATCGTACTGGCATCTACATCAAGGTCAGTTGGAGCTTCGTCTCCGGTAAAGTCCAGCCACCAGCGAGCGAAGTCATCCTCGCCATACTTATCCCGCAGGCGGGCAAGATGGGCCTTTACCTGCACCAGAACAGGCAGTTCATACTCGGTAACCAGCTGGTAAGTACGGGCCGCCCATTCAAGAGCCCCGGCAAGATTTTCGGTCTCCTCAGCTACCATACCAAGCTGGCCATATGTTCGGGCAACCCGCTGCACATCTCCCAGTTCCTCGAAAATTTCCCTGGCCTGGTGGTACCAGTTTTCGGCCTGATCGTATTGCTTTTGTTCGTGGAAGAGAACTCCCAGTTGTCGGCACTCATCTCCGGCGCCCCTGCGGTCGCCCAGCTCTTCTCGCCGCTCCAGGGCGGCAAGGAACCACTCTTCCGCCTCTTCGAACACTATTCCCCGGTCCTGCTCCAAAAGGCCCATGAAATGCAGTTCTGTCGCCATCTGAGCCTGATTTCCGAGCCGGTCGCACAGACCTAGCGCCTGCTGATACCAGTTCTTGGCCTCGTCAAAGTTGTACTGGGCATGGCAGACCGTGCCCAGTTCGTGATAGACCTGAGCAGCGGTTTCCTCGTCCCGGTGCTCTTCGACCATGTCGCGAGCCCGATGGTACCAGCTTTCAGCTTCCTTGTGTTCGAATTTGAGCTGAGTTACCAGGCCCAGGGCCCTGTAGTCTTTCACCATTTCCTCTTCGTCGGGCAGGCGCTGGTGGATATCCAGGGCCTTGCCGTACCATTCCTTGGCCTCGGTATAGAGGCGCTGGTGTTGACGCACCTGACCCAGGGCATAGTAGTCGTCGGCGACTGAAGAGCGGTCTTCCCCGCTCTCTATAATTTCCAGGGACTTCTGGAACCAGCCTGCAGCCTCGTCCAGCCTCCGGTAGAGCAGGGCGATGGAGCCATACTGGTGATAGATCGAAGCAACCCGCGGGTCTGAATCGGCATCAGGTTGAGCGGTCAGGTAATCGGACAATTGCTCGTTGAGCTCTTGTGCTCGTACAACGTCCCCGCTTTCCACAGATTCACTCACATCCGTCCCAAGAAGGTACAGCCAAAGCTCGATGGCCCCCGCTTCGACGGCAGAGTCGGCCGACCCACCCACAGCATCAAGTAATTGGGATCTTAGCCGCCTGAGTTCAGGTATCCGGCGTTGCATCCGGTAAACCTGCGCCAGCGGCTGGACGATGAGCTGGGCATCATCCCACTGCCTGGCCTCCAGGGCCAGTCCAAGGGCCTGATTCAGGTTCCCCTCTTCTGCCAGCACAGCCGTCGCGCCGGAAGCCTGGTTCTCGTACAGTGATTCCATAAAGTAATCTGCCGTATCCGCGTACACTCGTACGAACTCGGATTCAAGGCTGCCAATGGCCCCGGCCCGGAGTTGTCGACCAAGCTTTGAACCCAGGAATCGAGGTACAGCAGGATGAATCTGATAAACGCTGGGGGAAATGGGTTCCAGGAAGCCTGAGGTCAGCCCCGACCTCAAGAGGGTACGGCACGCGCCCCAGCCCAGTTCCTCGCCCATTGTGCTCACATAGGGCGGTTCCTGGGTGATGTGAGTAAGGATGTCCATCATTACCCGGCGCTGGAAAAGGGCAAGAAAGGGCAGATGAGTACGGCTACGGTGGGACATCTTGGTCCAGGAGTATTCCATCAGGGCAGTGAGGAAACTGTCCCGGCCTTCCTCCAGAGCCCACTCGGGTAATTCGGCCAGGCCTCTGGCCAGTTCTCCACGCAATACTGAAGCCGGAGCGTCCTTGAGGAGCGGCAACGCTACCTGACACGCCAGGGGATGGCCTTCGATGTCGTCCAACAATGCAGCGACGTCCTCGTTAACCCGGCTAACGTCAACCCCAGCCTTGGCGATAATGGCGCCACCCAACTCTCTTCGTTCAGACTGGTTAAGTCCCTTCAGTTCGATGACAGGAGGGGATTCAACAAGCCAGTCCTCAGAGGGGTTACGGCCGCTCAGGAGAACTTTGCTGGCGCCGGCTCCAGTAACTTCGGATATGAAACTGGCCATGTCCGCCTGTTCGGCTTCGGACAACAGGCCTGGTGAACCCGATGGAAAGCCGGCGATGTTCTCCGCCCCGTCCAGAATCAGAAGTGACGGCTGCTCTTTCAGGTATTCCACTACCCAGCCGCGCTGACGCTCGGCATTGAGGTCAGCAAATCTCAGTCCCAGAATGGACGTTCCAATTTCATGGATTACCCGTTCCAGGCTGGCGGAGTGGGACAGTTCGAAGGGTGTGTAAAATACGCCGCCGGGTAATTCTCTCCGACCCGTTTGCTGCAGCCAGCGGGCCAGGCCCAGGACCAATTCGGTCTTGCCAACACCGGTATTGCCGGAAAGCAATACTACGCCGTCCTGCTCAAGCTGCCTTTCGAGTTGAGACATCTCGGCATGTCTGCCCATCAGGCCATACTGGCCGGCGACGGGGAACTGACTTTCCGGCTCTTCATCTTGCTGCTGGATGACCGGCGCCGCCAGCAGATTGGAACGGTCTGCCGCAATGGAGGGCGGCGAGTAGCTGTGGGACTGGTAGATTGAAGGTGTAATCCAGTCCCAGGATACCAGGGGGCCGGCCAGTGTCAGGCGGCGGGGCTCATCCATCAGGCCTGCGCGAGCGACGGCAAGGGATTCTCCTGCGCCAACACCCTGTACCAACGACTGGTAGAATCGCCGTAGGAAAGCTTCCACGACCTGAGGTCCCCGAAGCTGGCTGGGCAGCAAAATGGACACCGGCGCCCCTGCTTGAGCCAGTTCAATGCCTAACTGCTCCCACGCCTGGCGTAGGGGTTCGGGCCGTCTGTTTCTGTCCCCCGCCGAAAGGAAAACCAGGGGAACGCCGGCACCAATGATGGCACGGCTAAACCGCTGCACTTCCACGGGTTGTGGCGACGACCCTGGCGCTTCAAAGAGCAGGTCACCTTTGTCATCCAGGACAAGGCCGTCCACGTGAATTACGTGGTAGCGCGAGGGGTTCTCTTCCAGTTTCCGTGACAATGCTTCAAAGCTCGGAGGACGGAGAAAGTCCAGTTCTACCTGAACGTTCAAACCCTCGAGGACTGGGAGCAGCGCATTGGACAATCCACAGGAGTAAGAATCACTCTGGCTGCCGATATAGGGGACCACTACCAGGATGTTCAACTGTTCTGCGGTGAGTTCTGCTTCAAAGGCAGGCAGGACGGAGGATCCTGTTTGACGGACAAGGGTGGAGAAGCCTGACACCAGATACCCTGTTTCGGGGTTATTCATTAGTTCCCAAGGCAGTGAAAGGAAGCCGGCGCGACTTGAGATGATCCGAATTTCCCGGCTTTCCGAGCTTTCTGCTAATAACGAATCGAGCAATTGCCGCGATTCACCCTCGGGGAAAACGGTCTCGAAGAGCAATCTCCCCAAGTTTCGGAATCCGTTCTCTACGGCCCCAGCCCTCTCCGCGTTTGGCCCGATGGGGTTGTCCATATATTCCTGAAAGTACCAGGAAATCTCGGACCGATCGGAAGTTGCAAGTGGATCCCTGAAGGGTATGGGCGGGGCTGAGTTGGGGCCTTCCTCTGAGCGGAGCACTACCTGGAGTTGCCCCGATTCGGGCAAATCATGGATTTCCAAGAACTTGGTCAAGAGATGACTCCAATTGCACCAAATTGTTGGCTCAACACTGGCCGGATTGCCCTGAGCCAGGGTACCTGAATTTCAATAGGAGAGTGTCCGCTTTCCCGTACGGCACATCGCCCGCATTATACTATATTTGGCTGGTCTCAATCTGATTATTTCCTGGATGGATACCCCACTGGAAGGATACGTCAAACATCGAGAGGATGGGCTGATGATTTACCTTGACGACCGGATGAGAGAGTTGTTGTACAGCGCAATGGACGACCGCAGTACCTGCCTGCTGGGAACTGCCGACGCCGACGGCAAGCCGCAAATCAGCATGAAGGGAAGCGTGATGGTATTTGACCGGGAGACGCTGGCTTACTGGGAGAGGGCCAAGAGATCGGCGATGGAGAACGTGGCGGCCAATCCGAACGTGGTTATCTTCTACCGCAACTCGGCTCTGAGGATAACCTGGCGGTTCCACGGGAGGGCTGTGGTTTACGAGTCGGGGGCCATACGCAACAACGTAATGTACCGGACGGTGCAGGCGGAACTGGACCGGGACCCGGAACTGCAGGGGGCCGCAGTGCTAGTCAAGATAGACAGCATCACGGACCTGGGAGGAAATGTGCTACAGGGGCGGGATTGAGGGCATGGCCAGCCGCTCCATTTACCTAAGCGTACCCGAACATCCATGGAGCCGGAGGGGGCGAAGTGCGGTTGTTGAAGGGTCTTTCACTTGAGATTCTGGCTGAATTACGGGGACTTCTCGCTGGTCGCCGCATGAGGGAAGAGTGGCCATAGCTGGAGCGGGGTTCTATTCCGCCCCAGCTATGGCAAGGGAACTTTACGGCGCATCCTTCGAGGCCAATGTCTGACCGTGGGCTATGCCTGGAAGACGGCCAGCGCGTCCACGGCCCGAACTCCCTGGCCCTCGGGCAGCACCATGAGGGGATTGATGTCCAGTTCTGAGAGTGTTCCTTCCAACTGGGCACCCATATGGGAAATCTGCACCAGGACATCGGCAAGGGCATCCACATCGGCGGGTGCAGAACCCCGGAATCCCTTAAGGATGCGGGAGCCCTTAACCTGGTCGATCATTTCCAGGGCCTCCGACCGGGTAACGGGACACTGGCGAAGTGCGACGTCATTGTAAACTTCCACCATCACGCCGCCGGTACCGAAAAGAAGTACCGGTCCCAATTGCTCGTCATATGACACCCCGGCGATGACCTCTACGCCGCCGGAAACCATCTCCTGCACCAGGACACCGTTGATGCTGGCGCCAGGAGCGGCCTGGCTGGCACTTGACATAATTTGATCGTAGGCTGCACGAACCTGGGTTTCGTCAGACAAGTCAAGCCGGATAACGCCGGCTTCCGTTTTGTGGAGGATTTCCGGTGAATCTACCTTCAAGGCCACCGGGTAACCAATTTCGCCGGCCGCCTTCACTGCAGCATCTGCATCGCCAGCAACAATCTCTCTTGCGGTTGACACCTTCCAGGCGCCAATCAATTGTTTGCTTTCGCTCTCCGAGAAGGCAACACGTCCCTGGCTCTTCATACTGGATATAACGCTCTCCTGGGAGGCTGAGATGGCCGGGGTTTCACCGAAACCCTCGGAAAGGCGCTGGTCGCGCCACCGGTGGTATCCAAGCAACGAACTTATTCCGAGAGCGAGCTTGTCCGGAACGTAAAAGACCGGGATCTGGGCCCCTTTCAGCATGGACAGGCCGTCGGTAGCCGAACGGGTGCCGGTCCACAGGAAGGCCAGGCCTCTTTCGCTGGTGTCGCGCTGGGCGATTACCTGTGCAGCCTGGGCGTCGGAGCCGGCACTGGCCACCACGAGGGTGCCGATATGGGGCTGCTCGCTCATATGCCGCATAATCTCAGGGAAGGAGTCGCTGTTGGCGAAGCCGGTGACATCGGAGGGGTTGGCCGCCCAGCCAAAACCCTGCAGCACGTCGTTGATGCCGTCCCGAGCTTCATCGGTCAGCGGCGGAAGGTCCAGGCCAGCCTGGCCACACATATCGGCGGTAAGAGAGCTGATTCCGCCGGAATGGGAAACAACTGCTACTCCATGCTGGGACGGCCTACCCGTGTGGGCCAGTAACTGGGAGACTTCAAGCAATTCATCGTAGTCCTGGACCCGGGTAATTCCATACTGGGCAAATATCTCGTCGTAGAGGGCATCGGAGCCGGTGAGCGCCGCGGTGTGAGAGCGGGCGGCGCGAGAACCCAGATCCGAGCGGCCGATCTTTATCAGAACGATGGGTTTGCCCCGCTCGGCGGCCAGCTTGGCGAGCTCGATGAGTTTTCGGGCGTCCTTGAAGCCTTCAATGAAGCCGGCGATTACCTTGACGGAATCCTGGTCCAGCAGATATCGGGCGAAGTCGCAGAAGTCCAGGTCTGCTTCATTTCCAGTGGATATGATGTGGCTCAGACCTATGCCTTCCTCCACAGCGCGGGTGAGGAAGGGACCGAAAGCTGAGGCCCCGCTCTGGCATACCAGGCCGATGGGCCCAGTTAAGCCATCTGAGCCTCGAGAAGATGCGGATGGCCAGATATCAGCATGCACGTTGGCGACTCCCAGGCAGTTGGGACCACAAATGCGAAGTCCGGACTCCCTGGCGAAGGCGCCAACTTCGCCCTGAAGGTCGCGGCGGTCATCCAAATCTCTTTCGGAAAAGCCGGCGGAAATTACGATGGCGGACCTGGCGCCCTTTTCGCGGCTTTCCTGGAGAACATTCAGGACCTGGTGGTAGGGAACGACGATGCCAACAAGATCAGGCGCCTCGGGCAGGTCGGACACGCTGGGATAGGACTGAACACCCATGATTTCGTCGTAACGGGGGTTGACCGGGTAGATATTGACCCGGTCTTTGGCCTTCAGCATGGCGTTGAGGAAGCGGCCACCGTACTGCATACGCGGCGTGGCGCCCACTACGGCCACGGACTTGGGGTTGAGCATGCTATCAATTGACGCTAACTGGGCATCGGTCCAGGTTGGCATGAGAATCCTCACTCAGCAAATGTATTGGTTGACATAATTTCGCGGGTATTGCGGACGCCGCCAGACGGCAATGGAAATATACCGAAAATTGGCGGGCCAAACAATCGGCGATTCCCGTGGGTACGGGCGATGTGTAGCAGTCATGCAGGCCTGTCGCATTGAGGGTAAGGGGCAATTTTGTTTTCTCCAGTTATTTCCTTTCATTTCTTGCCATTTTGTATCTGCAGATGGGGACGGGGTGACAGGGTCGGAGTTTCAGCAATTCTCTGTTGTTTGTAACTGTAATCGCTTGGAAAAATCGACCGGTGACAGGCCGTGACGGGGAATTACGGCGATGGAGGGACCGGGGCAATTTTGTTTTCTCCAGTTATTTCCTTTCATTTCTTGCCATTTTGTATCTGCAGATGGGGACGGGGTGACAGGGTCGGAGTTTCAGCAATTCTCCGTTGTTTGTATCTGTCATTGCTTGGAAAAATCGACCGGTGACAGGCCGTGACGGGGAATTACGGCGATGGAGGAACACATGCTCCCCAGGGCATTGAGGCCTCGTCACCTATGGT
Source organism: SAR202 cluster bacterium bin22 (assembly GCA_002238505.1). Classification (GTDB taxonomy): domain Bacteria; phylum Chloroflexota; class Dehalococcoidia; order Lucifugimonadales; family UBA3495; genus Bin22. The sequence goes on from MPMM01000001.1 coordinate 880,201, forward strand.
TGGGACTATCAGCTTAACGAGATATGAACAGGCTGGTTAAGACATCTGGTTCCCCCAAGGGTTGGCTCGTTGGAAGGGGCGTATTGGGACCCGCGCCTACGAGGGCACTGAACGCCGGCAGGTATGCCCGAACGAGCCACTTAACTATAGATGTTAGACAAGGGATTCGCGGAGTGTCGAGGGGCAAGTGTCAGGGGGTGAGAGCCTTTCGATAATGAGGGTGGAGGCTCTTCCACCTGTTCGCCCTGAGTTTGTGGGTGGACAGCAGGGGTGGTTCGACAAGCTCACCACGAACGGGCTGGCACAGTCACCGCGAGCGGCCTGGCAGGCTTAACTCGGTGGTTCGACAAGCTCACTACGAACGGTTCGACACGGTCAACGGGAACGGTTCGGCAGGTTTACCACGGTGGTTCGACAAGCTCACCACGAACGGTTCGACACGGTCGCCGGGAACGGTTCGGCAGGTTTACCACGGTGGTTCGACAAGCTCACCACGAACGGTTCGATATGGTCACCGCGAACGGGCTGGCAGGCTTACCTCGGTGGTTCGACAAGCTCACCACGAACGGTATGCAGGGCTCGCCACGAACGGTTGCCGAGACTGCCCAACGACAATCCATAGCGGGGATTTTCTCCTGACAAATGCCAGGCTCCCCACCCGCCCCTTTTCATGAAGACAAGGGCGGGTGGGATGCGCTGGCACTATTAGGTACTGCCACTATCAGTATGGATCCTAGGTCTCCCCGGCGGTTCTGAGGTCGGCTCGCCAATCGTCGGGAGAGGGGCCGCGGTCGATCAAGACGTCGATCACCGAGGGCAGCCCGGATGCCTGGGCGTCGCGAAGGGCGCCGGGGAGGTCGCGAGAGTCGCTGACCTGAACGCCAAAGCACCCAAATCCCCTGGCAACTGCCGCGTTGTCGGTCTCTACAAACTCGGAAGCGATACGACGGCCCTCAGGTTGATGGTGGCGGACCATGCCCAGCGCCCCATCGTTAAAAACAATGCAAATCAACGGGAGGTCATACTGCATGGCCGTGGACAGGGCGTTGACCGTCATCATATAGCCGCCGTCACCGGTTACCCCGACTACCGGCCTGTCCCGGTAAACCAGCTTGAGGCCCACGGCGGCGGGAAGTCCCCAACCCATGCCGGCCGTGCCACCCGGGGCGAAGAAGGTATTGGCCTGGGCGGACTGGTAGAAATGGGCCATCCAGGTGCGGTTATTGCCGGCGTCCAGGGCGTAAACGGTGTTGTCGGGCATATTTTCCCTCAGCAGAGCAACCAGACGCTGAGGCATGACGGGAGAGGAGTCGGCGCGCATAGCGGGGTCATCGTAATAACCGGCCTCGCTTTTGCGGCCGGGCAGGCTGTCACTCCACTCCTGCCGGTTTGCTGCGGTTGACTGGGCGACGTCCTGGGAGGCATCGACCAACTGAGTAAGGATACTGCCGGCATCGCCGATCAGGCCCAGTTCCACGGGGAAGGTCCATCCGGCATTTCGGTCGTCGATGTCAATCTGGATGATGCGCTGCCGGTGGGGGTCGAAGACGTGGGGGCGTTCCCTGACAGTGTCCTGGGGACTGAGCTTGGCGCCCACTATTATTACGGTATCGGCGTCGCCCACAGCCTGGTTGGCAGCCTCCTGGCCGTAAACGCCGGCCATGCCCAGGGCAAGGGGATGGGTTTCGGCAATGGCGCTCTTGCCCTTGTAGCTGGTGGCAACGGGGGCTCCCCACATTTCAGCCAGTTGCAGCAACTGGGCATGGGCCTTGCCCTGGTGGACACCGTTACCGGCCATTATGACGGGACGCCTGGACGAAGAGAGGATTTCGATAGCCTTCTCAATGTCCTGGAGGGCGCTCTGAGGCTTGGCCGTATTCAGATAGCCCGAAGTGTGGTGAATAAAGGGAGGCGACTCCACGTCTACCTCTCCCGAGATGGAGGAAGAGCGCATGACCACGGCCGCAGGTCCGGGCCGGCCGCTGGTGGCATGCTTGATGGCCAACTGGGTGCCCAAGGCGGCCTCCTTGGGACTGGTGGCGAGAGTAGTGTACTTGGTCATGGCCTTCATAATGGTGGGGAGGTCGATGCTGCCGTATTCGCCGGCTCCAGACTGGTTGGCGGGATGCTGGGCGGAACCACCGTCGGATGTATCGGTCAAGACCAGCATGGGCGAGCTGCTGAGCATGGATTCCATAATGCCGAAGCTGGCGTTGGAACCGATGAAGAGGCCCTGCCCCATTACGACGGCGGGCTTGCCAGTGGCGCGGGCGTAGGCGTCGGCCATGATGGCAGCGGTCTGCTCGTGGCGGCAGAGGATGGCTTTGACGCGGTCCTCTTTACCCACCAGCAGGTTATAAATCTGGCCCGTACCGCCGCCTGGAATACCGAAAACATACTCAATTCCAGCTTCTTCAAGGAACTGGACAATCAACTCTTGAGCTTGTGGCATGGGACCTCCGTGGTTTCAGGATTGCCTGTGGCTGGTCAGGGCAAGCAGCACTGCACCGCGATTCCATACAATTAGTGGGAAGCCCGCCCTTTGGCAGATTGGGGGGATGATAACCCTGGCCCCAGAGAGGGTCAAGGTTGATAGGTGGGGGGCAAGCGGGGAACCCAAGGGCCGACAACGGGCATCTTAGAGCGGTCTTGGGCCAAAGGGGGGACTCAGCTCTGCTCCTACATCGGCCTGAATGTACCCCTCCCGTTGGGCATGGTTGTTCCAGGAGTTTCCGGCGTTGACCGAAGGGTGAACGGCCCATAGAATCTGACCATCTTGAAGCCCTTAACATAAGGCGGTGCCATCATGCAGAGCGTGGAAATCGACCGCAGCAAGAGATTGAAGGAAGAACCGGCAAAGGGGCACAACCGGTGGCACCCGGACATTCCCCCCATTCTGGAAGTGGAGGAAGGGGAAGAAGTGGTGCTGGAGACCAGGGATGCATCCGATTGCCAGGTTAAGCCAGGCATGACCGTCCAGGATATGGAAGGGTTTGATGCCAAGGTTGCTCACCCGCTGACAGGACCGGTGTACGTGAAGGGCGCGGAGCCCGGGGATCTGCTGGAGATAGAGTATCTTGAAATAATCGCGCAGCCCAACGGCTGGACACGCAACCGGCCAGGGGCGGGTTTCCTAAGAGACATTTTCACTGAACCCTACCTGGCCCACTGGGAGATCAAGGACGGCTGGGCCACGTCTCCGCAGATCCCGGGGGTGCGCATAATTGATGGTTCCTTCATGGGTACGGCAGGCATTGCGCCCTCCCACGCCCAGTTGCAGGCGTGGACGGAAAGGGAGGCAGACCTGGTGCGGCGAGGGGGAACGGCAGCGCCACCAGACCCGGAGGACGCCATTCCCACCGGGGGCAGCATTGCCGAGACGGGCTTGCGAACCTTGCCGCCCCGGGAGAACTGCGGAAACGTGGACGCCAAGCAATTGACCAAGGGGTCCCGACTGCTCATTCCAGTAAACGTGGAGGGAGCGTTGTACTCAACCGGTGACGGCCACTTCGCCCAGGGGGATTCGGAGTGCTGCATCACTGCCATTGAAATGGGAGCAACTGCAGGTGTCAGGTTTCGGTTGTTGAAGGGAGAGGCCGCTCGGCACAACATCCGGTTTCCACGGTACGCTCACCCAGGATATTTTCTGCCGCCCGAGTGGGCGGCACCGCGAAACTTCATAGCTACCATGGGCATGCCGATCAGGGACGATGGAACACAGGAGGGGGAGGACTACCTGACGCTGGCGGCAAGGAATGCGCTGATAAACATGATTGAGCTGCTGCAGGAGCGGGGATGGAGCAAGGAGCAGGCTTACATTATTTGCAGCGTTGCGGTGGACCTGAAGATCAGCAACATTGTGGACCTGCCCAACGTTACCGTTTCGGCATTCCTGCCGGAGGACATTTTTCAGGTGTAACGGAATGAGTCCGAAAGTATAAAGGTAAACATAAATGTAGTGTTTTGCGCCAGGAAGGCCAGAGAGGCCGTTTACGGGGTAAAGAGGTAGTGGGAGCCCCGACTATGTCGCATTTCAAGGCTCAGAACGAGGCGCAGAGCACTCAAGAATTGACATAAATATAAACTTGTTCAAAAACCTAGCCTGCCAGGGACCCCAACAATAAAGCCGTCCGCTCAATGAGTCGGACGGCTTCTTATTTGTGGTTGCTCTGTTGGACAACCCATCTCATCACATCCACCACCACGGCACATCTGAAGCCAGGAACTCCGGCGACATGCCAAACCGGAGAGGGACTAACTAACGCGTTTGACCTCCAGGGTCTCACCTGGGGCGAGGGCGACGCGGCGGACGCTGATCCCAAGCTTTAGCAGCCAGTACCCGAGTGTAGCCTTGCTGACACCCAGTTCCTCGGCAGTACTCGAGAGTCCCCGCTCATTAACCATCTCAGGGAGCAACTTTTCCAGGGGGCGCTGGTGTTCCTTTTCTACACGCTGCATCAGTTTAGTCTTGCGGGCCATGGTACTCCTCCTCAGTTAGCGGTGAAATAGTGCTGAGTGCTAAGATGTACCAAATTGTACTGACTGTTCCGGCAAAAGTCAATACATTGCTATTTCTATTTTTAAACTTTTTTAAGAAATATCTGGAACGCAAAATAGATACGAATTTTGGTGCTTTCGGGGGCTGAAGGGCTTGGCCAGGGGCAAAAGGGGCTTTAAATCGGCTCTCAGAGCGTCGAGAAATCTTGAAGGCAGGCGAAATTCTGGGGACTAGAACGGGTTGCCGAGGTACACGGCGTTGCGAGGCGGGATATCTTCAGTCCACGGCTACTTCACCGGTGACTTAATGGACTACATGAGGATGTAACGATGATGCGGGGAGTGTTGGGGTTACATCGGCGGTGCATGCCATGATGCAACTCGGCGGATGACCGGGTAGTAGGGACTAAAGATCAGGACTATGCGTCGTTGCAGCGTGCTGGGGTTGGGCATGCGTTCCCCGGACGATTTGTAAGAAATGCAGGGAACGGGAACGGGGGAAGAACCTGGTTAGCTCATTTCATTGGCCATGCACCGGCACTCGGTGGTTTAGTCATTGCCCTTACACCGGGACCAGGCAGTTCAATCATTGGTTTTACGCCGGCGCCAGGTGGTTTGATCATTGGGCTTGCTCAGGTCCCATGTGGTTTGACCCGCAGATTTCCCTTTGCTAGGCTGGCCCTGCTGAACGAGGAATACTCTTACTGGACCCACTCAACGAAGATAGCGAGGAAGAATGATCCAGCCACCTACCCTCAGGGATGTTTACGAAGCCAGGAAGACCATTGCGCCGTACCTGGCAAGGACACCTTTACATTATTCGGCAGGGCTTAGCCAGATTTTTGAAGCGGATGTCTATTTGAAGCACGAAGAATACCATCCCCTGGGCGCTTTCAAGGGAAGGGGAGGCATAAATCTATTGGCGCACCTCAGCGAAGAGGAGCGAAGCCGGGGGGTTATTACTGCATCCACCGGTAATCACGGACAATCCATAGCTAATGCATGTCGAGTGTTTGGGTCCAGGGCCCTGATAGCTTTGCCAGCAAAGGATCCGAACCCTCTAAAGGTTGCCGCGATGGAAGCGCTGGGGGGAGAGCTGGTCTTCTACGGCGATAGCTTTGACGAAGCCAAAGCCCATGCGGAACGCCTGGCCCGAGAGGAGGGATACCGCTACGTGCACCCCACCGACGAACCCCTGCTGATAGCGGGAGTGGGCACGCAGGCGCTGGAAATAATAGAGGACCTGCCCGACGTGGAAGTAATGTATCTGCCCCTGGGCGGCGGCAGCGGAGTAGCGGGGGCCTGCGTTGTAGCCAACGCAGTCAATCCGGATATAAGGGTGAGGGCCGTGCAATCGGAAACTGCGCCGGCCGGCTATATGTCGTGGCAGCAGGGCCAACTGGTCCAGGCCTCGATGAGCACCTTCGCCGAAGGCATCGCAACCATGAGCGGGTACGAACTACCCCAGCGGATCATTCGGCACATACTGGACGACTTCGTCCTGGTCAGCGACGATGAACTGCGGTACGCCATGGGGATGCTGGTGGAGAAGGCCCACACCCTGTCGGAAGGGGCGGGAGCGGCGGCCACGGCGGGGGCTTTCAAACAGCGGGAAAGCCTGAAGGGCCGCAAGATTTCGATCACGGTCAGCGGCGCAAACACGACAGCGGCACACCTGGAGGCAGCACTAGAAGTGTACCGGCAGTCCCAATAAATGTAATAAAAGTATATCTGAATAAAGGCGTTTGATGAACAATAATGTACTACGTCACAGTTTGAACTCCCGGAATGTACTAATCAGCCTTGCGCATTTTCAGAAATGTACCGAGCCAACTCATCCCTCGAGAATTCGGGCAGCGGTACCTCACCCTCGTAACCGATCACTATCAGGCCCTCTTCGGGGGCAATTATTTGCCCTACCTCCCACGCGTTGATGCCAGCTTCCTCCAGGGCCCTCAACAAATTGGGAACCTGAGGGGAAGGCAAGGTAATAATCAGGCAACCGGAAGCAAGGAGACCAAGGGGATTCAGGTTCAACAGGCTACAAATCTCTTCACATTCAGAAAGCACGGGAATACTGCTCTGCTCGACGGCCAGTCCCATGCCAGAAGCGTGGGCGATTTCTCTCAATCCGGTAGCCAGCCCCCCTTCGGTGGGGTCATGCATCGAATGCACTTCAGCTACGGCACGGGCTACGCGAGCTTCCTGAACCACACTGATGCCTGGACGATAAAGATACTCCCTGGCAGCTTCAAGGGAGGATGCCGACAGGCCTGCTGCCAGGAGCTGCCGCTCGAATTCCCTGGCAAGTACGGAAGTACCTTCCACGGCCACGCCCTTGGTAATAACAATGCTGTCCCCTTCGCGGGCCCCGCCGGTGCTCACCAGCCTGTCCCGTTCAACTTCGCCAAGCATTGTACCCAGGACAAGGGGACGGTCAATTCCATGAGTTACCTCACTGTGACCGCCAATGAGAGCAACATCCATAGCAGTACACGCGTCCAATACTTGAACATAGACCGCCTCCGCCTGAGTCTCTGTAAAGCTCTCCGGTACCAACAGCGTAGCCAGGAACCACATCGGTACACCACCAGTACACGCAATGTCATTGGCATTGACCTGAACGGCGTACCAGCCGATGTCATCGGTAGCAAAGGTAATTGGATCGCTCTTGGCAACGAGGAGACGTTCTCCAATATCTATGACGGCCGCGTCTTCCCCTACTCTTGGTCCAAGCACTACCCGAGGGTCGTGGGTACCTTCCCTGGCCAGAAGTCGTTGCAATAGCTGTGGGGGAAATTTTCCCAGGTCCATGTCAGATCACCGCACCTTCCTGCATAAGCTGTGGGCGACAGTTTAGCAGAGCCACAGGCGATTAACGGCGACGGAATAAAGGGGACGTCCCAGAGGCGAAATCGGGGGCATTTTTGCATTCGGGTGGCTTCATATACCCTGAAGAGGCGCATTTCGGCTCTCAGCGCGTTGAAGGATTTTCGCCGTCGGGGATATGGAGCCTCTTATACGCTGTTGACGCTTGTCCGCTCAAGGGGATTTTCTCGACCCACGCCAATTAAACGTGCTAAACTCTGTCGCACTCCCCTGATACAGAAACCTGAACGAATTGACTGAAATTACCTCAACTGATCGGTACTCTCTGGCCGCTACTCCGCCCCCTGGACACCAACTGAAGGAGTTGAACGCCGGAGTATTGCGCCTGCTGCAAGGCGGGGTAGTCGTTGTTCCCACCGATACCCTTTATGGCCTGGCTGCCGATGTACTTAACGAAGCAGCGCTGTCAAAGGTATTTGACATAAAGGGGAGGCCCGCCGACCTGCCCCTGCCCGTTCTGGTAGGAGACTGGGAGCAGGTGGGCATGGTTGCCGTTGTAGAAAACGATGACGTAGAAGAACTGGTGGCGGAATTCTGGCCTGGGTCCCTTACGGTGGTGCTGCCCAAGCGCGCAGGTCTCTCCCCGGTCGTAACCGGAGGTAGAGATACAGTGGCAGTCCGAATGCCTGACCACTGGGTCCCGCTGAATCTAGCCGCCAATTTGGGTAGTCCCATCAGCGGCACAAGCGCTAATCGCAGCGGCGAGCCGGACTTGAAGAGTCTGGACGAACTGAAGAAAATCCTGGGGGACAGGGTGGACGCGATCATTGAGGCGGGCCCCAGCCCGGGTGGGACGCAATCTACCATAGTGGATATGACGGGCAACTCACCTGCATTGATCAGGGAGGGAGCCACCAGCTTCGATGAGGTGCTGAGGGTATGGAAGTCAGTCTGCGAAGCCCGAAGCGGGACCATCGAAGAAGGGGAGCGGCATGACTGAATCCCATGCGCTGACGCCCTACCGAGAGGCCCTTGAACAGGAGTTGAGAGAGTGTTTCTCTGAACGCCAGGGCTTCCTATACAACGTCCTGCGGTACCACATGGGATGGGTTGACCAGCAAGGGCAACCCGAAACAGCATCGCCCAGGGCAAGTTTTCACTCACTGCTGGCGCCGGTCATTTGCGAGGCCGTGACTGGCGATTACGAACAGGCCATGCCGGTAGCGGCAGCCATTGAGTTGCTCTACAATTTTTCGCTGGTTCACGGAGACGTGCAGGCCGGAAGGTTAGAGGCAGGGGCCCGCCCCAGCATCTGGTGGGTGTGGGGTCCGGCTCAGGCGATCAATGCCGGAGACGGGTTTCACGCTCTGGCCAGGGTTGCAGTGATGCGCCTTGCCGATACGGGCCTCGCTCCAGAACGAGTGCTACGGGCCTCGGAAATGCTGGATAGGTCCTGCCTGGCCATGTGCGAGGGGCAGTACGCAGATCTGGGGTTCCAGGACCGCATGCTGGTTACCACCGGCGAATACGATGATATGATAGCCCGCAAGAGCGGAGCATTGACCGGATGCTCGGCCTCCGGAGGAGCCTTGGCGGCTGGTCTGGACGAAGCCGAGCAGGAAGTGTTTCGGGACGCGGGAGTCAAACTGGGCAAGGCCTGGCAAATTATGCAGGACGTAGCTGATTTCTGGGGCCGTGAAGGCAACGCAGTCACGTCGAGCAATGTCCTTAACAAGAAGAAGAGCCTGCCCCTGATTCATGCCCTGGAGAACTGCAGTACCTCGGCCAAGAGGGAAATAGGTACGGCGTATATGAAGCGGGTGCTGGAATCGTCGGACCTGGCTCGAGTCGTTGACATAATGGACGAGACAGGCGCAAGAGCGTACTCGGAGGAGCGAGCCCGGCAACTGGCAACAGAGGCGATCGAGACGCTGGAAACTCGAGCCAGAGACCCACAATGCGCGACTCGCTTGAGGGCGCTGGGCGAAATGGCCCTTGAGGCCGAAGCCAGGGACTAAAAACTTACTAGCCTGCGAAGGAGCATTCGCAAAGCATGGCAAAGCGCACCCTTTCGGAGCTGGACGTTACCGGGAAACGGGTCCTGGTCCGAGTTGACTTCAATATCCCCATCGAGCAGGGCGTGGAAGTTATCGCATCCTACGACCAAAGGTTGCGGGCTACGTTGCCCACGATTCATTACCTGCTGGAGCGGGACTGCCGGATAATCCTTTGCTCCCACCTTGGGCGGCCGGGGGGAAAGGTTGTGGACGCCTTGCAAATGGCCCCGGTGGGCGATCGGCTGGCGGAACTGCTGGGACATCCGGTGAAGAGCCTTGGGGACTGTGTTGGCCCAGAAGTTGAGGCGGAGATTAATTCGATGGAGCCAGGCCAGGTGGTCTTGCTGGAGAACCTGAGATTTCACGCTGGCGAAGAGAAGAATGACCCGGAATTTGTGGGAGCGCTGGCTTCTCTGGCCGACTGCTTTGTAATGGACGCTTTTGCGGTGACCCACCGGGCTCATGCTTCAACTGCAGGCATTACGAGCCAGCTTCCATCAGCAATGGGGCTACTGGTGCAGAGGGAAGTCGAGCAAATGGGCCAGGCCCTGGAGTCTCCGGCCAGTCCTTTGGCGGCATTGATGGGGGGCGCCAAGGTCAGCGACAAGATCCTGGTGCTGGAGAACATTCTGGACAAGCTGGACCACCTCTTCATTGGAGGAGGAATGGCCGTTACCTTCCTTAATGCCAAGGGCTATCAGACGGGGGCGTCGTCAATTGAGGCCGACCGGCTGGATTTTGCCCGGGACGTGATGGAGCGGGCTTCCGCCAGGAATATTGGCGTTTATTTGCCGACAGACCTGATAGTAGCCAGCAGCTTTGAGGCCGATCCGCCCGAGACCAGGACCGTGCCTGCGGACGAGGTTCCGGAGGGGTGGTACATAATGGATGTGGGGGATGCTACGGCGGCGGATTATGCCAGGACGCTGAAGGACTGCCGCACAATAATCTGGAACGGCCCCATGGGCGTTTTTGAAATGCCCCGTTTCAGCGGCGGGACGCGGGTGGTTGCCAATGCCATCGCCGGACTGCCAGACATAACTACGGTAGTCGGCGGGGGGTCCACCGCCGAGGCAATAGAGGAACTGGGCTTGATGGATAAAATGACCCACGTCTCCACGGGCGGAGGAGCTTCGCTAGAGTTTCTCGAGGGTCGGGAACTGCCCGGCATAGCGGCCCTTCCTGAAGCCTGATTTTGAAGCGAACCTTGCCCTTGATAGGACCACATACCATACCTACTGAGTGAGTTCGACATGATTGACCTGGAACAGCTTCACGATTGTTACGTTTCCACATCGACCAAGATTGTGCTTCTGGTGGTTGACGGACTGGGCGGTTTGCCCCATCCGGATACCGGCAAGTCGGAACTGGAGACGGCCAACCTGCTCAACCTGGACGCCATGGCAAGGGAAAGCGCTTGCGGAATGACTACTCCGGTCGTGCCCGGAGTGGCTCCGGGAAGCGGGCCGGGGCATTTGGCCTTGTTCGGCTATGATCCGCTGAAGTACGTGATCGGCAGGGGAGCGCTGGAAGCGCTGGGCATTGAGGTTGAGTTGCGCCCCGGCGACGTGGCAGCGCGGGGCAATTTCTGCACTGTTGATGGGGATGCAAATCTGGTGGACCGCAGGGCCGGGCGTATTCCCACGGAATTCAGCACCCCACTTTGCGACCGACTAGATACCATTGAACTGCCGGGAGTACAGGTTGATGTTTTTCCGGTACAGGACTACCGGTTTGTGCTGCGCCTGAGAGGCGAAGGACTGTCGGAAGCTGTTACTGAGACCGACCCGCAGATAACGGGCGTGCCAGCCATGCCGGTGAAGCCCCTGGAGGCATCGGCGGAGAAGACAGCCAACCTGGTGAATGAGTTTGTATCCCAGGCAGCCACGCTGCTTGCCGAAGAGGAACGGGGCAATATGGTGCTGCTCAGGGGCTGGGCCCAATTGCCTTCACTACCGCCCATGGGCGATGTGTACCGGCTTAATCCAGCGGGTATAGCGGCCTACCCCATGTATCGCGGCCTGGCCACGGTGGCCAATATGCGGATAATTCCGACGGGGCGAACTTTCAGCGACGAGGTGGACACTCTCCACCAGGAATTCGACAACCACGACTTTTTCTTCATCCATTACAAGCCGGCCGATGCGGCTGGTGAAGATGGGGACTTTGACGCCAAGGTGAAAACCCTGGAGGACCTGGACCTGCTAATCCCCAGGATTCGGGAACTTAATCCGGATGTTTTTATGGTTGCCGGGGACCACTCGACGCCAGCCATCATGGCCGCTCACAGCTGGCATCCGGTGCCCTTTATGCTCCACTCCCAGTTGACAAGGGGAGAGGGGATTCCAGCGTTCAGCGAACGGGACTGCAACCTGGGTTCCATTGGCAACATTCCAGCCACGCACATAATGCTGTTGGCATTGTCCCATTCGGGGAAGTTGACCAAGTACGGGCCGTAACCGCTTAGCCGGAATAGCGAAAGGAGATTCTTCAGGATGCCAGCCACCGTAGTCGCCGGAAACTGGAAGATGAACACCACCCTGGACGAAGCTAGAGCGCTGGCGGAGGGTGTTCGGGCCCTGGCCCAGGGCGCGCCAGGGGTTGAAGTTATTCTTTGCCCTCCGGCCATTTCATTGGCAGCAGTACGGGATGCGGTATCCGGTTCACCGGTGAAGGTGGGCGCGCAGAACATTTACCACGAGGACTCGGGCGCCTTCACGGGCGAAATTGCTCCGGCCATGCTGGGGGGAATCTGCGAATACGTGATTATCGGGCACTCGGAGCGGCGGCAGTTGTTCGGTGAAACCGATGGACAGGTAAACCTGAAGGTGAAGGCCGCTATCAGTCACGGCCTGGGGCCCATAGTTTGCGTGGGAGAAACCCTGGAACAGCGGGTAGCAGGGCAGGCAGCCGAGGTCATTTCGGGGCAAGTGAGAGCGGCGCTGGATGGCATTGACGCAGTTAACATAAGCGGGCTGATTGTCGCCTACGAGCCTGTATGGGCCATAGGGACAGGGCAGGCGGCCACCCCTGAGATAGCGGGCGAGATTATGGGCGGGGCAATCCTGGACACCCTCCAATCCTTATACGGCAGTTCCTCCGCTGAAGTGCCTCTTCTCTATGGCGGGAGCGTAAACGCCGGCAACATTGGTGACTTCGCGGCGCAGTCGTGCATTCACGGCGCCCTGGTGGGGGGAGCAAGCCTCCAGGCCGAGTCATTCATGGATATCGCCCGCATGGCCGGGGAGACAAAGAGGGCGGGCGGTTAAGCCCATTTCGCATTCGCGTTGGGGGATGTCGGACAAAGCGCCTGAGGTAATATTTGTCGTCGGCCCAACCGCTACGGGAAAAACCCGGCTGTCCATTGAACTGGCCCAGCGGCTGAACGGCGAAATCGTCAACGCCGACAGTCGGCAGGTCTATCTCCACATGGAAATCGGCACCGCCAAGCCTAGTCCCCACGAACGCAGCCTTGTTCCTCACCACCTGTTCGACCTGCTTCCACCCAGCGATAACTTCAGCCTCGGTTCCTTCTTGAACCTGGCCAAATCCACCATTCAGCAGGTCAACAGCCGAGGGTCGCCAGCCATAGTTTGCGGCGGCACAGGGCAATATATCTGGGCCCTGTATGAGGGCTGGGACGTGCCAGAGGTACCACCGGACGAAGAGTTTCGACGTAAGCTGGAGGCCGAGGCGGCAGAGTTGGGTGGCGAAGCCCTGTATGAGCGCCTTAACTCCATAGACCCCGAACGGGCCAACACCCTGGACGCAAGGAATGTCAGGAGGGTTATCCGCGCGCTGGAAATACACCACGCCACAGGCCTCCAACCCTCGGCATTCCAGGGCGATGCCGGTGAGGGAAAGAAGGGACCCGTTATCGGGCTTACGATGGACCGGGACAGGCTCTACGAACGTATAGACGCGCGGGTGGACCAGATGATGGCGGACGGATTCCTGGAAGAGGCCAGCAACCTGCAAAGCATGGGCTACGCCCTGGGAGAGGGTCCGCTGGCATGCCCAGGGTACCGGGAATTGGGTCAATATCTAAAGGGGGAAATATCCCTCCAAGAGGCCAGGCAAAGAACCAAATTCCAGACCCACCGCCTGGCCCGCCGCCAGTACACCTGGTTCAAGCCGAGCGACCCTCGAATCAACTGGCTGTCGGCAGAAGATCCGGACCTTGCCGAAGCCGCGTTTAACCTGTCGAGCGGGACAGCGTAGGCCCCGGATTTTCCCGTTCTGCCAGCTACAGCCTGTGTTAGAATACCCGCAACCTGCACCAAGAGGGCCAGATGATATTTACCAAGATGCACGGGGCCGGCAACGATTATATCTACGTCGACGCCCGTCGAATGGACGGAGACTGGCCGGAACTTTCCAGGACGCTTAGCGACCGGCATTTTGGCATCGGGGGAGACGGACTCATCCTCATTCTCGATTCCGAGCAGGCCGACCTGAGAATGCGGATGTTCAATGCCGACGGTTCCGAAGGAGAGATGTGCGGCAACGGCATCAGGTGTTTTGCCAAGTACGCCATTGAGCGGGAGATAGTGTCGCGGCCCGACAACGGACTGACGGTGGAAACCCTGGCCGGAATCCGGACCGTTTACCCGATATATGGCGAAGGCGGCGTTGCAGGAGCGCGGGTTTCCATGGGGTTGCCCCACCTGAACCCCCCGGACATCCCCGTAAGCCTGGACCCGGCTTTGGATACCAGTTTTGGACCGGTGCTCAAGTACCCAATTCACCCAGGGGATTTCCGGCTGTTTCTTGCTTTTGTGTCAATGGGAAATCCTCATGCCGTGACGTATATCGACCAGCCGGTGGGGGAGTTTCCCCTGCACAATATCGGGCCGCTGGTGGAAGGACACCCCATGTTTCCGAGGCGGGTCAACTTCGAAATAGTTAACCAGGTTGACGCCGGCAATCTGAATGCCCGAGTCTGGGAGCGGGGGTCCGGCGAGACCATGGCTTGCGGTACGGGCGCCTGCGCCATAGCAGTGGCTTCCAGACTGCAGGGACTTACCGAGGATCGCGTTAACATAACATTGCCCGGCGGCACCCTGACGATCGAGTGGGACGGAGAGGGAGAGGTTTTCCTGGAAGGCCCTGCCACCGAGGTATTCAGCGGGGAGTGGAAAGCCTCCCTCAAAGTGCACTGAACGCCGTTTCTCAAGCAATAATCAAGTGGTTCGAGGCGATCGAATTCGTCGAACCGACCAGCACTGACCAGGAGTAGCAAAGTGGAGTTTTCCAGCAGACTGGGCAAACTGGCCCCCTATCCCTTCGTAGAAATTTCCCGGATTATCGCCGAGAAACGGGCAGCGGGGGCCGACGTGGTCACCTTTGGCATTGGCGACCCGGATATTCCCACACCCCAGCCCATCGTTGACCGGCTTCTTACGGCCTCGCAGGACCCGCCCAACCACCGTTACCCCGAAACCGATGGCTTGCCGGAAATGCGGCGTGCCATCGCCGAGTGGTACGAAAACAGGTTTGCGGTGAAACTGGATGCCGACAAGGAGGTCCTGCCACTGATTGGCGCCAAGGAAGGAATTGGCCATGTGGCCTTCTGTTTCCTTGACCCGGGAGATATCGCCCTGGTGCCCGACCCGGCTTACCCCGTTTATGGCGTGGGCACGATGTTTGCAGGGGCCGAGAGTTACATAATGCCGCTGCTGGAAGAGAATGGCTGGCTTCCGGACCTTTCGGCCATCCCGGATGACGTGGCCAGGAAAGCCAAGGTCATGTGGCTCAACTATCCCAATAACCCGACCAGCGCGGTGGCCAGCGCTGAAGACCTGGCCACCTATGTTGCCTATTGCCGAGAACGCGACATCGCCCTGTTGCACGACGCAGCCTACAGCGAAGTTGGCTACGACGGTTACAAGGCCACCAGCGTGATGCAGATAGCAGGCGCTATGGATGTGGGCATTGAGTTTCATTCCCTGTCCAAGAGCTACAATATGACCGGATGGCGAATGGGGATGGCAGTGGGCAACGCCGATATGATCAAGGCGCTGTTTCAAATAAAGGCAAACCTGGATTCGGGCGTGCCACAGGCGATACAGGAAATGTCAATGGAAGCCCTGACCGGACCCCAGGACTGTATTGAGGACAACCGGGTGATTTACCAGTGGCGCAGGGACAGGGTCGTGGAGGCCCTGCGCAAGATGGGACTCACAGTAGCCGTGCCTCAGGCCAGCATTTATATCTGGGCCAGGGTTCCAGAGGGGTTCAGTTCGGCAGATTTTGCCGCCCGCCTGCTTGAGGATATAGACATTGTCGTCACCCCGGGCTCGAGCTACGGGCAGTATGGCGAAGGTTACATAAGATTGTCACTTACCACACCGGACGAGCGCGTAGAAACGGGCTGCCAGCGGCTGGAAAACTGGACGATACCGGCGCCGCGGGAGGGATAGGGTTATTCCCAAAAAGACTGTCAACACCGAGCCCGAAAGGGAAAGAGCGATACTGGTGGCGGTGGAACTGAAGAGCCGCGACCACATGTGGGAACTGGACGACACCCTTGAGGAACTGGCCTACCTGAGCGACGCCGCCGGCGCCCAGGTGGTGGGCAGGGTCACCCAAAGGGCGGACCGGTTGACGCCTACCTACATGGGCAAGGGCAAGCTGCAGGAAGTGCAAGCCGCTGTAGCCGATGAGCAGGCTGAAACGGTCATTTTTGATGACGAACTGACGCCCACCCAGCAGCGCAACCTGGAAGCCGCGCTCCAGGTTAAAGTCATTGACCGAACTGCCCTCATTCTTGACGTATTCGGTCGTCACGCCCGTACCCATGAAGGGAAGCTCCAGGTTGAACTGGCCCAGCATCAATACCTGCTGCCCCGCCTGGTAGGTCAGTGGTCTCACCTTGAAAGGCTGGGCGGGGGAATCGGTACGAGAGGCCCTGGTGAAACCCAGCTGGAGACAGACCGACGCCTAATCCGGCGACACATCCAGCGGATACAGACAGAACTGGACAAGGTAAGGGAACGGCGGTCCATCTACGTTGAGAGACGCAAGAAGGCCAGCATACCCACTGCGTCGCTGGTCGGATATACCAATGCCGGAAAGTCCACGCTGTTCAACGCCCTGTGCAACGCCGGCGTCGAAGCGGAAAACCAGTTGTTTTCCACATTGGATCCGGTTACCCGCCGCATTCGCCTGCCCTCCGGCGACGAACTGCTCTTGACCGATACGGTGGGCTTTATTCAGAAGCTGTCTCCAATGGTCGTGGCCGCATTTCGGGCCACATTGGAGGAACTGGCAGAATCGGACATTTTGCTGCACGTCCTGGACATCACCCACCCCAAGGCTCCTGAACAGGCCGAGGTGGTGGAGGAAACCCTGGAAGACCTGGGCTTGAGCAAGAAACCCCGCCTGCTGGTAATCAACAAGATGGATCTGCTGGCCGAGTCGGATTCCGGAGAATCTCCCATGGCGCCGCCGGGGCTTCAATCCTACCCCAGCGTCTTGATCTCCGCAGCCAGGGGCTGGAACCTGGACCTGCTGCTGGAAGAAGTTGAGGCTCAGCTGGTTGAGATGGACGGTCCGATGACGGTGCTACAGTCTGTGGCAGGGGACTGACGAAGCTCGTCACTCGTGACGAGAGAGTTTCGGAAGGAAAATGCGGAGGGACCGGCTGCCGAACCCCTCGGATGAGCCCGACAGGTTGGTTCGCACAATAGACGTTATGTAACATCCCCAGCGGTTTTACCCTCAATTTGTTGACATAACCGTTTTCGTCCTGGTTGATCCGCACCCTCGCCTAAGTCCGGTCCCCGTTTTGATCTTGTTACTCCGCCAATCACTTGGCGTTCTGGAGGAGATTCCATGCGTGTAGAAGGAAAAGTCGCCCTGATCAGCGGCGGAGCCCGGGGAATTGGCGCCGCGTCGGCGAGGTTGCTGGCCAGTGAAGGAGCAGCGGTTGTCCTGGCAGATGTTCTCGAGGAAGACGGGAAGGCCACCGAGGCGCAGATTTCCGAGGCGGGCGGCAGGGCCACCTTTATGAGGCTGGACGTTACCGATGAGGTCAACTGGCAAAGGGTGATCGACGCTACAGTGGCCGCCTACGGGAAACTGGACGTGGTGGTAAACAACGCCGGCATCAGCGGCCGCTCCACGGTGGAGGAGACTGCGGAGGAGACCTGGGACCGGGTTATGGCTGTCAACGGTAAGGGCGTGTTCCTGGGTACCAAGCTGGCCATACCGGAGCTACGAAGGGTCGGAGGGGGTTCGATAATCAATATCTCCTCGATTTACGGCATTGTGGGCAGCGAGACCTCTTCCGCATACCATGCTTCCAAAGGGGCGGTCCGAATCTTTACCAAGGCCGCTGCCATCCAGTATGCCGCTGAGGGCATTCGGGTAAACTCGGTGCACCCGGGCTTTGTGGACAGCCCCATGACCCAGAGTTCCCATGCCATACCGGAAATACACGACCTGCGGGTAGGGAGGACACCCCTGGGCCGTATGGGCACACCCGAGGACATAGCGGCGGGGGTCCTGTACCTGGCCTCGGATGAGTCATCCTTCGTTACGGGCAGCGAGCTGGTTATTGACGGGGGCATGACGGCGCAATAATCCGGTTTCAGTCTGCGTTGCCTGGCTGAACCAGTAGCGGAAGCACAGGTCGGCCCCGGTTACTCGTCATGGGCATTCGCATCAAAGGATGGAAATGCAGACCTGGGGATCAGGAATTGGTCCGATACTGACCGGGGCGTGAGATGAGGACAGGGTCGATGCGCGGTCACCCTGAACCGGGCCAGAATCAGGGTTGCGCCAGGGGCCTGCTTTGCCTATAATGGCTTCCCTAGCGGAACCGGAGGGGCGGTTAGCTCAGTGGTTAGAGCGCCTCGTTCACACCGAGGAGGTCGGAGGTTCAAATCCTCCATCGCCCACCACTTGGCAACCAGGTGTCTGTCCGTATCCGTTACTGCTGTGCCGAGGTGGCGAAACGGCAGACGCGCTGCGTTCAGGGCGCAGTGTCCTTATGGACGTGTGGGTTCAAATCCCTCCCTCGGCACCAGGAAGACGGCAAATAAGCCGTTACCTGTTTAGAATGGCGTTGCTTGCGCTTGTAGCTCAGTGGATAGAGCGCTGCCCTGCGGAGGCAGAGGTCGTGGGTTCGAATCCCGCCAAGCGCGCCATTTTCTAAATTTGCTTATGTAAACCCTGCCCTGGCTCCTTACTCTTGGAGAGTCTCCGTTTCCTGGGCGGTTAGCTCAGATGGTTAGAGCGCCTGCTTTACACGCAGGAGGTCACTGGTTCGAGTCCAGTACTGCCCACCATTTCTCATCCCCTCTGTTTCCCCAAAATCCCCGCTTGAACTCTCCCTCCAAACCAATCCCAGCTCTCGTTGCGGGCGCATTCTGTTCTGTACTGCCTTGATGGAGTATCAGGCCAAACAAGCGGGCCGTGTCCCGCACTCACCCCAAGCAAGCCTCCCTCAGCTGCAACTGCTTACGTTGATCAAGTCCTCTGCGTGATACAATGTATACAGTTATCCAACGGAAATAGAAGACCCGAAAGTAAAAAGAGACTGCATACTGGATTCTTGGGAGCCATTGAAGACAAACCATTGGTGGAGGTCATATGAATATGTTGCGATTTGCCGAAGAGATTATTCTTCTGTTGTTGCGGGATGAAGACGGCAGATTCATCCAGATACCGACCTGGTCAATGGATTATGCAATCGCGGGCGCTGTTCTGATGGACCTGGCGATGGAAAACCGCATCGATACGGACCTTGAGAACCTCCTTCTCATTGACTCCAGCCCTGTGGGCGACGATATCCTAGACCCGGTACTGGCCGAAGTCTCCGAGGGAGGCAACAGTGACACTCGCTACTGGGTGGAACAGGTTTCCAGGAGAGGGGCGGAGATCAGGGAAAGAGCCCTGGAAAGACTGGTGGAGAAGGGTATTCTGGAGAAGGAAGACGACCGCTTCCTCTGGGTGTTCCGTTCCAGGAGATACCCCACACTGGACGGAAACGCAGAGCGAGAAGTAAAGCTGCGCATCCTGAACGTGCTGTTCTCGGATGAAATACCCGACCCCAGAGATCAAATGATTATCTGCCTGGCCGACGCCTGCGGAATCTTCCCCAGGATACTGTCCCGGCAAGAGCATGCCAACGCTGCTGACCGGATTGCCCAGGTCAGCAGGCTCGACCTGATAGGACAGACCATGTCCCAGGCGATACACGACATCCAGGTGTCGGTTGCCGTGTCGCACCAGGCACACATGATTTAGCGTTTTGGCAGGCCAGATTGTTCCTGGACGCGTCCCATCGGCATACAAGCCATTCTTGACATAGCAAGGGCGGTATTCTAGGCTTTACAACTGTTACGCAGGCTCTCGTTTTCAGCTTGAGGCCACAATTGGCCGGCAAAGAGCATTCAGGACCGCAGGAATCGGTTTATGTCATCCCGTCTATTGGACAGTATTGAGTCCCCTTCAGATCTCAAGGGCCTTAGCCAGGCGGAACTGGCGCAAGTGGCCGAGGAGATTCGGGATACCATTGTTTCGGTAATAACCGAAAGGGGCGGGCACCTGGCTTCCAACCTTGGCGTGGTGGAGTTGACGCTGGCCATTCACCGCGCGTTTGACAGCCCAACCGACCGGATAGTCTGGGACACCACGAACCAGATGTACAGCCACAAGCTGGTTACCGGTCGCCGGGATGAGTTCAAGGATATACGCCTGGCAGGAGGACTTTCGGGCTTCGGAGAACCTGCGGAAAGCCCCCACGACACACTTTGCGCCGGGCACGCGGGCACCGGCCTGTCCGTCGCGTTGGGAATCGCCCAGTCTGCCGCTATTCGGGGTGTGGATTCCTGGACCATTGCCGTAGTTGGCGACGGGGCGATGACCTCGGGTTCCAGCTTCGAAGCGGTCAACAACATCGTTCACTTTAATCCGGAGAAGCTGATTGTCGTTCTTAACGACAACGGCATGTCGATTTCAGAGAACATCGGGTTTCTGACCAACTGGCGCAAGCGCGTCATTACCCACCCCGAGTACCAGGCAATGATTGCCCGGATGCGGGCCCTCTCCAGGCGCGTGCCCACAGGCGATGTCATTTACCGCCTAGTAAAGCGTTTTAACGACAGCCTGGATACCTTTATTCTTCCCACAGTCTTCTGGAACGAAATGGGCTTCCAGTACCTTGGCCCCGTTGACGGGCACGATATCCGGCAACTGGAACAGACCCTGGAACAGGCCAGGTTAACTACCGGGCAGGTTCCACTGGTCCACGTGGTTACCCACAAGGGACATGGCTACGAACCGGCTGAGGAAGATCCCATCAAATTTCACCAGCCGAGTTCTCCGCTGGGCGCCGGGTCGGGAGCGCCTACCTACTCCAAGGTCTTCGCGGACACCGTCAGCAGGCTTATGGCCGAGGATGAAACGGTAATCGGCGTGTCCGCCGCCATGCTTGAAGGTACCGGCCTGGAAGAGGTCCGCCAGAGGTATCCGCAGCGGGTATTTGACGTGGGCATTGCGGAGCAACATGCCGTCAGCATGGCGGCGGGGATGGCGTCCACAGGGATGAAACCCTTTGTGTCAATCTATTCCACCTTTCTGCAGCGGGCGTTCGACCAATTGGTCCACGACGTGTGCCTCCAGAACCTGCCGGTAACCGTGATTGCGGATCGGGCAGGAATTGTCGGTGAGGACGGCAAGACCCATCACGGCTTCCTGGACCTTTCCTACATGCGCTGCCTGCCCAACGCCGTAGTTGCGGCCCCCATGGACGAGAACGACCTGCAGCACCTGGTTTACACCGCCTACAAGCATCCGGGGCCCTTTGCCATTCGCATAGCCCGGGGGACGGCCACCGGCTGCACCATGGACGAAGAACTCCGCGAATTGCCCCTGGGAAGGGGCCGGGTCATCCGGGAGGGCAGTGACGTGGTGATATTCGGGCTGGGCAAGGCCGCCACGGCCGCGCTGGAGGCCTCCGACCTGCTGGTCAGCTACGGTATTGCCTGTGGCGTGGTAAATCCTGTCTTCGTCAAACCTTTGGATGTCAGTCTGCTGGTAGATTCAGCCCGCGCCTCGGGCCGCATCGTCACAGTCGAGGAGAATGTCCTGGCAGGAGGCTTTGGTTCGGCAGTCCTTGAAGCCCTATCGGCGGCAGGTCTGGATGATGTGGCGGTTCACCGCATCGGTATGCCCGATTCTTTCGTGGAACACGGTACGGCGGGCGACCAGCGCCATGAACTTCAGCTGGATGCCGAGGGAATTGCTGCCCAGATTCTGGAGACGTTTTTCCCCGACCGAACTGCCGTGAGCGCCGCTTCTGACTAGCTTGAATGATTGCCCAGGAGGCCCTTCGCAATGAAGATTCACCGCATTTACACCGGTGACGATGGCCAGGCCCACATCGACCAGATCGAGACCGAAGAGTTCCCCAATCCCGCTTCCCTTACCGAAGTCTCGGAACTCAGATTCCGAGTCCAGCAGCCGGGCCAGTTTTCCGACTGGCACGTGGAGTCCCGTAGGAACTACATCATCACCCTGTCCGGAGAGGGAGAAATCGGACTGGGAGACGGCTCGCTGCATCGCTTCGGTCCTGGGGCCGTAGTGCTGGTAGAGGACCTGACGGGGCAGGGCCACACCACCAGGGTTTCCAGTGACGTGCCCCGGATAACCATCGCAGTACCCCTGGCCAACCAGACCCCCGGAACTTAGCCTCCCTTACCTGTATGCCCCATTTGGAAATCGACGGCGTAAGGACATGGTACCGGACTGAACCTCAATCCGGCCTCGAAAGCGGCACAGATTCCACACCCCTGTTGCTGGCCCATGGCTTCATGCAGCGCAGTGAGGACTGGGTTAAAGCGGGTTATGTAAACTCCCTTGTCCTGCACCGTCCACTCATACTGGTGGACTTCAGGGGACACGGGAAGAGCGACAAACCCCACGACGTTGCAGACTACCGGATGGAACTGCTGGTGTCGGACCTGGTCCGAGTCCTTGACGCGCTAGAGGAAGAAACTGTGGACTTCCTGGGGTATTCCTTTGGCGCCTGGGTGGGTTTCGGTTTCATCAAGTTTGCTCGGGAAAGACTGCGTTCCCTCGTTCTGGGGGGAATGCACCCTTATGTCCGCGACCCATACCCGCTCAACCGCAGGATCGAGCGGTTCTCCAGCGCCAGGGACGCTCTGGCTGCTGGTGGCCGCCATGCCGACCTGATTCCTGACAATGTAAGGGCGCAGTTCGCTCAAAATGACGTGGAAGCCCTGATTGCGCTGACCACCGCCATACGGGACTCGGAAGGCTTCGAAGAAGCGCTGGATTCCCTGTCAGTCCCGGGGCTGATATATGCCGGTGAAGAGGACCCGGCATGTGCCTTGGCCCAAAGGTGCGCTGAAGGCCACGAGACACTGGAGTTTCTCTCCCTGCCCGGCCTTGGCCATATGGATGTATGGGAGCGTAGCGAGGTGGCCCTGCCCCGTATAGTTCATTTTCTGGAAGGGGTGGAATAGGCGGTCATCCACGGCTTTTCCATGTTCTTCTCCATGTCCTTCTCCATGTCCTTGAGTCACTCCCATCGAAGGCGCATGCTGTTAGAGCTGGGCAGCGCCAGGGGAGACTGGTGTGTCTGTTCCGGCGTTTTTTGCGGCTGCACCGGACGCGCCGCGAGGCGCCGATGCCTTTTCCGGGTTTGATTTAGCCCTATGGGTATCGTAGAATAGCTGGGCATTCAGGACCGCCGCACCCTTCAGGAGTTGTTCCATGCCGCAAACCACAGAATTGAACCTCCTTTGCATGTCAGGTCAGGGGTCGGTACAGGCCGGCGAAGCCCTGGCCAAGCTTTATGCCAACCAGGGCTGGTTCGTATCCGTTAACGTCTATCCGGGAACCCGCGCCCGCAGCGGGCCGGTCATAAATTATGTCAAGATTTCCGATTCGGAAGTGATGGCCAGTTGTGCCAACTACCATCCCTCGGAAGTAATTGTTTTCCAGGAAGAGCTTCTCCTCACCGCCAAGAACAACACCCATGAGTTGATTGCTGACGCTATCGGGCGAATGAAAACCGGCACCCTGCTGGTGAACTCCCCCAAGCATCCCCAGGAAATTGACCTGCCCTTTAACCTGGCGGGGGTAGTGGCTACCGTGGATGCCACGGGAATTGCCGGCCGCCTGCTGCGCCGTAATCCGCCGCCGGTGGGACTGACCCTGCTGGGCGCTTACGCGCGTATTACCCAGGCTATCGACATGGATGAACTGCTGTCCGTTATCAGGGAAGCGTTCCCGGGAGCCGTTGGCGAACGCAACGCCGAGGCGACCACTGAGGCCTACGAGACGGTGCAGGCCATAGGGGGCGTCAAGTTTGAGGTGGACCGGACTCCGGCACGACTGGAACACGCCACCGTGGAGAGCCTGCCCCAGTATTACCAGTTCGACCGATATGACAAGCTTCCCGGGTTCAGCGGAGGCAGTCCCTTCGTTTGGCGGGACAAGGTTCCCGTGTGCGAGGACAACAAGTGCATCTGCCCCGGGGTGTGCATCAGCGAGGTGATGTGTCCGGACGGTACCGGATTTATCATCCGCAAGGACCTGCCGCACCAGGGCTACCGTATTGACGTGGACTTCTGTAGGGGTTGCGGAATCTGCGCCGAAGTTTGCGTGGGAAGCGCGCTGACCATGGTGGATGAAGACCAGGTCAAGAAGGACAATCCCGAATACACGGATATTACGGCGGAGCCACACCGGCCGGAAATAGCCACCCACCAACGCATCCACCTGGACATTTAGCTTTTTTCAGGTAAGTCAGGAGACTGTAAATGACCTCCCCTACTCCCACCAGGCGTGAAGCTCTAACCGGCAACAAGGCGGCGGCCCATGCGCTGAAACTGGCCCGAGTGCAGGTACTCTGCTATTTTCCCATCGGCCCGTCGGACGAAGTGGGTGAAGAGCTTTCCCGCATGATCCAGCGTGGAGAACTGCCGGCCGAGGTTATTGAACTGGAGCACGAACGCAGCGTGATGAACGCCCAGATTACGGCCACGCAGTCGGGGGCGCGCTGCTCCTTTGCCACCAACTCCGAGGGCCTGCTTATCGCGGCCCAGCAGCTCATTTTCGCTTCCTATGCCCGCATTCCCATGGTAGTGGTGGTGGCCCACCGGGCCCTGGAGCCGCCGGCCATTGTCCGGTCCGACGACCAGGACACGATCATGTACCGGGACATTCACTGGATGCACTATCACTGCGAGAATGCGCAGGACGTGATGGACACGGTCATCCAGGCCTACAAGGTCAGTGAGGACCCTGACGTGCTGCTGCCGGCTTTCGTTACTTACGACGGCTGGGAGGTATCCCATAACAGCTATCCGGTGCAGACACCCAGCCAGGAAGCCGTGGACCAGTTCCTGCCGTCTTATGAGTTGCCTGCGGAAGTAGATTTCATCAAGAACCTGGATTTTGCCGCCTACTACGGCGGTCAGCGAATGAGCGGCTACGGCTACATTGACGTCGAACGGGAATACATGGAGCGCCGCTTCCAGCTGGACGAGGCGCTGAATGTCACTTCAAAGGCCAGGCTGAAACAGGCTCACCAGGATTATGTGAATCTGACGGGACGGGGCTACGGCGGGCTCATTGAAACGTACCAAATGGAAGACGCCGAGGTAGCCATTGTGGCAATGGGTTCCCTGTCTTCCACCTCCAGGCTGGCCGTACATCTCCTGCGCGATCAGGGCAAGAAGGTGGGCCTGGTGAAGATACGGACCTACCGCCCCTTCCCCAGCGAGGACCTGGTGGAAGCGCTGAGCTATGTGAAGGGCGTGGTAGTGCTGGACCGCAACACTGTTGCGGCGGTGTACCAGGACCTGCGCAGCGCGCTGTTCGGCCTGCCCAATGCGCCGGTGGTGCTGGGCCGGATAATCGGCCTGGGCGGGCGCGATGTTACCCACTTCAACATAGTTTATGCCGCAGAAGAAGCCTTTTCCGCCGCTCGTGGTGGAACAGTCGCCAAGCCGCTTGACTGGCACTTTGAGGTAATCGAAGACGAGGAAATGCTTGCCAGGATGCTGAACAGCTAGGGCAACCTGCTCACTCATTTATCCAGGCAAAGGGGAGTTACCGCCATGCCCATAAAGATGATCCAGGACACACCCGAACAACGGGTGTTTATGAACGTAACCGCCAACCAGTGCCCTGGGTGTCCGGAAAACCTGGCCACCCGGCTGGTGATGCATATCGTGTTCGATTATTTGCGGGAGGAGAACCCCATAATCTTTGGGCAGGGTTGTGGCATTGGACGGGACTTCCTGCAGCGCAGCGGCCTGGGCACCCACGACAGCGGTATTGCGGGAATGCTGACCGCGATGAAGGTGCGCAACATCGACCGTCCTATTGTGGTAATAGACGGTGACGGGCAGATTGACCTGGGCCTGGAGGACCTGGCCACCAGCTTCCAGCAGGGGTACAAATATCTTCACGTGGTCTGCGACAATCAGGCCCACGCGGCCAGCGGCAGCCACGCCACGGGCAGCACTGCGCCCATGGCGCGCACCAGCGTCCGACCCTCCGGCAAGCTGCGGCATCCGAAGCACTTTCCGCTTATGCTTATGTTCAGCGGCGCTGAGTATGTAGCCACTGCTTCCACTTCCCACCCCCAGGACCTGGAACGCAAGATCAAGTCGGCCTGCGACCGATTGCCGGCCTTCATTCAGATTCTTACTCCCTGCAATCCTTCTTGGGGCTATGACGACAACAAGGGGATAGAAGTTTCCCGGCTGGCGGTGGAGAGCGGCATCTGGCCCCTGTATGAGTGGAAGGACAACGTATTCCAGCGACAGAACATCATGCGCAAGTCCACTGTTCGGGACTACATTGGCTCTCAGCGCCGGTACGCCCACCTGGACGAGTTCGGGATCAGCCAGATGGAAGAGTACGTGGACGACCTGAACAAGATGATGATCCAGATGGAAACAGGGTTCTCAGGCTAGGAACCAGGTCGAAATGGTTGTCGCGCCAAAACCCTGGTTGAGTTCCTATTCCAGCGGAATGCCATCCAGCCTGGAGTATCCTGAAGCCCCCCTGTACCATTTTCTGAAGCAGTCGGCCTCGCAATATCCGGACCGGCCGGCCATTATCTACCAGGATCCCTCAGAGGGCGCTGAGCCGGTAACCAGGACCTACCAGGCCCTGGACGAGGAGTCTGACCGGTTTGCGGCTGCTTTGGCCTCCCTGGGCGTCGAGAAGGGCGACCGGGTTGCCTACTACATCCAGAATTCCCCTGAGTTGATTGCCGGCTTTTACGGCATCCTGAAGGCCGGCGCAGTCCCTGTCCCCTGCAACGTTATGTACCAGGCGGAGGAACTCTCCTACCACCTGAACGACTCCGGGGCGCAGACGCTCTTGTGCGAAGCGAACCTCTATCCCACAGCGCAGGGTATTCTTGAGGAGACCGGGGTATCCAGAGTTGTCGTTGCAGGGGGTGAGGTTGAAGGCGATGTCCTGCACTGGGAAGAACTGTTGGACAGCGTCAGTCCCCCGGAAAACCTGCCTGCCATTGGCATCGAACAGGACCTGGCCCTGCTGCCCTATACAGGAGGAACCACGGGAGTGCCCAAGGGGGCGATGCTGACCCATGCCAACTTGGTGGCCAATGCCGTCCAGTTCAGAGACTGGTTTGGCTATGAGCCGGGCGGCGAAGTCTTTGTGGCAACCCTGCCCCTGTTCCACATAGGCGGTATAGCCGGGGTCATGAGCGTGCCCATTTCCTGCGGGGGGACTATTGTCCTGTTTCGCCGCTTCAACGCCGAACGGGTATTGCGGGCCATCCAGGACTACCGGGCAACCCGCTTCCTGGGCGTTCCAACGATGTATATCGCCCTGCTGAACCATGAAACGGCGGGAGATTATGACCTTTCTTCCCTGCGCCCCAGTCGAACCAGCGCGGCCCCTTTGCCGGCTGCAGTTAAAGAGGCATTTGATGGCCTGGTGGGGCGCCCCGTGCTGGTAGAGGGCTATGGCCTTACGGAAACTTCCCCGCTGACCCACGCCAACCCCGTAGATGATGCTCGGGGAGGCTCCATAGGGGTGCCCCTGCCAGATACGGAAGCCCGCGTCTTCGACGCCGATGGCGGGCTGGAAGAATTGCCCCAGGGAGAGATAGGCGAACTGGCCCTGCGGGGTCCCCAGGTAATGAAGGGATACTGGCAGCGTCCGCAGGAGACGGCCGAGGCAATTAGAGAGGGCTGGTTCTTTACCGGCGACCTGGCCTACATGGACGAGCGGGGCTACTTCTTCATCGTGGACCGCAAGAAGGACGTCATAAACGCGGCCGGGTTCAAGGTGTGGCCTCGCGAGGTGGAGGAGGTCCTCTACCAGCATCCTTCAGTACGGGTGGCGGCAGTGCTGGGAGTACCTGACGACTACCGGGGGGAGACGGTAAGGGCAGTAATCGCCCTGAAGGACGGGCACGAATTCGACGGCGAAGAGTCAGCTAGGTCGGACATTCTGGCCCATTGCCAGCGGCACCTGGCCAACTACAAGATTCCCCGAATAGTGGACTTCCGGGACGAGTTGCCAGTCAGCGCTGCCGGCAAGGTTTTGCGCCGGGTGATGCGGGATGAGTCCACCCCTTAGGGCTAAGGATTTCCAAGGTCAATTAATGAGAATGGAGCGGGCAACTCCCGCTCCATTTTCTTTCGCTCCCGGGACTTGGCCCCGCATGTCTTCCTAAGTCACGTGGGGCAAAACCTGGCTGGTGAACCGATTCAATTGCTCCTGCTGGTTTGGTGAGGCGAAACGAACAATGAAGTAGGTTACCCCCGCTTCACGGTAGTTCCTGATGGCCTCTACGCACTTTTCGGGCGGGCCAAAAACGCACAGGAGTTGCTTGCTGACCGCTTCGTAGGGGCGGCTGTAGTAGGCCTGCATGAAGCGGTCGCCTTCTGCCAGGGCTTCGTGTTCTTCGTTCAGGTTTACCGAGATATACAGGGCGCGGGTCATTTTTTCGGCGTCCCGGCCTGCATTGGTCGCGGTTTCCTGAATCCGGTCCCAGCAACGCTCAAACAGTTCCACGCTGGGGACGTTGGTTATCCAGGCATCACCCATTTCGGCGACGCGCCTGAGACCCCGCCTGACCCGGTTGCTGGAAATCCAGATGGGCAATGGGTCCTGCAGGGGCTGGGGTTCCAGAGTTACGTTCTTCAGGGGGTAGTATTCGCCTTCGCGAGTTACATCCTCTTCGGACCACAGCGCACGCATGACCCGAATCCCCTCTTCCATCCGGTCGGCGCGCTCGTTGACCGG
This sequence comes from SAR202 cluster bacterium bin22, assembly GCA_002238505.1. Lineage (GTDB taxonomy): Bacteria > Chloroflexota > Dehalococcoidia > Lucifugimonadales > UBA3495 > Bin22. The sequence continues at coordinate 908,862 of MPMM01000001.1, forward strand.
AACTCCCACGGACTCATGCTCATCAATATACATCTGGTTGTCGCCGCGTCCGGCACCGGCCCCCAGGATTACCCTGCCGTTGGATACGTTGTCGATCGTGGCCAAGGAGTGGGCCAGGTGAACCGGGTGGCGCAGCGCGGTCAGCATTACGGCGGTGCCAATTTTCACACGCTGGGTCCGGGCGGCAATGGCCGACATTATGGTAAGGGGTTCCAGCCTGGGCTTGGAGGTGATGCTGTCTCCCACCCACACCGAGTCGTAGCCCAGTCGCTCTACCGTCTCAGCCATTTGCCAGTTGAGTTCCACCCGGGGCCTTCCACCATCGGCGTACACCAGTACGCCCCGAGTCGGAAGCAATACTCCAAAGTTATCGATCGAGTTCATTTGAGCCTCGCAAAAGGGCAGCGGTCAGCCTACCCTGTTTATGTCAAGTCTGGTAATTCACAACCAGGCGGGCAACTAGACTATGGGCCAGCGGGACGGGTATGAGACTCCTACTCGTTCTAACAGGCTCTCGCCCAGTTCCTGAACCTCCTGGACCAGTCCCCATTCGTCCACGAACAGGGGCTTGTGGTTTTCAACCCGAACCCTTCCGTCCACGATTACCGTATGTACGCTGCGGCCGTCGGCATTGTAAACCAGGTTATTTACCGGATTGAAAAGGGTTCGCCACTCGGCGCGGCGGGTATCGAAGAGGACCAGGTCCGCCTTCTTCCCGACCTCAAGAGAGCCGATTTCGTCCCCAAGCCCCAGGGCCTGGGCCCCGCCGAGGGTAGCCAGTTCCAAAGCCGTTTCTGCAGGAATCATGCCTACGTCCCTGCGGGCGTCCTTGTACAGCACAGCAGCCAGGTACATGGAGCGCATGGTCTCCAGCAGGTTGGAGTTGTTGCCGGCGTCGGTGCCCAGTCCTACTGTTGCGCCCGCATCCAGCAATTCGGGCAGCATTCCCTCGTGGGCAACCCCATTGCCACCCTTGATGGCAGCTGTCGGGCACATCACGACCGTCGATCCGTTCCGGGCGATGCATTCCACTTCAGATTTGTCTATGCCCAGGCCGTGGGCCAGGGTCAGGTTTGGCGTCAATATTCCCAGGGATTCGAGGTACTGGGTGGGGCGGGTTCCGTAAGACTTAAGGCAATCCTGCACGTACGAGGAACCGTTGTTAAAGTGCAGCGTCATACGAGTTTCGTACCGGTCAGACAGGGAACTAGCAGCCCGCAGCAGTTCCTCTGACGAGAAGGAGGGCGAGAAAGGCATGGCCCACGCCCGCACCCGGTCGTCCAGAAGATGGTCGTATTGCCCGATAGTCTGCTCCATCAGGCGTATCGCTTTCGCCGTTTCGTAAACCGGTAGGTTGATGGGATTGGGCCGGTCAGTCACCTGCCAGCCAATCACGATGCGGCACCCGGACTCGTCATAGGCCTGCATGCAGGCATCAAGGCCCTTGGTGCTGCCAGGGTCCACAAAGCAGGTGGTCCCGTACTTGAGAAGTTCGGTAATGGCCAGCAGGGAAGTAAGGTATTCCTCTTCGTCGGTCATTGCCCCCTGCAGGGCAAAGACGTTGGAAAGGTAGGCTGGGCCCAGGTCGTCGGGGAAAACGCCTCGAGTGGCGTGGGCGTAGCTGATGTGCATGTGGCCGTTAACGAAACCGGGAGTGACCACCATCTCGCTGGCATCGATCACCTGGTCTGCCGGGACGTCGGCCAACTCATTGGCCTTGCCTATGGCGGTGATGCGCTGGCCCTCAATGAGCACCGAGCCGTCCTGAATAATGCGGCGCTGTGGGTCAATGGTAACCAGGAACCGGGCGCCCTGAATCTTGATGCTGGAATCGGGCATGAGGCAAATGCTCCCTGCTGGTATGGTGACATTGCGACTTCCTGCGCCATCTACAGGGCATATTAGTTTCACACAGGTTGTTCCGCAACCCTGGCCGCAAATTGAGGATTGATATAATTCACCATAGATCAACTTTTGGAGGCCATTACGATGCCTTACCCCGCACTAAGCCTGGAAGGAATGACGGCGCTGGTAACCGGTTCGGGAAGGGGTATTGGCAAGGCCCTGGCCATTGGGCTGGCCCAGGCCGGCGCCCACGTCGCCGTATCCGATATATCAGAACAACTGGCCGGGGCTGAAGAGACCGCCGAGGTTATTCGCCGCGAAGGCGTAACGAGTGGGGCTTACCAGCTTGATGTCCTGGACTTGAGCAACATCCGGGAGACGGTAGCCCAGGTGGTTCAGGACTTCGGCAGGCTGGACATCCTGATTAACAATGCGGGGATTCGCCGCCGGCAGCCGGCTTTGGAAGTTACGGAAGAGAACTGGGACGCAGTCATTGACACCAACCTGAAGGGACCGTTTTTCTGTTCGCAGGCTGCAGCCGAACCAATGATAAAACAGGGCTTTGGACGGATCATAAGCATTTCTTCCCAGCTTGCGGTGGTGGCGGGCGAGAATCGGGCCGCCTATTGCGCCAGCAAGGCAGGACTGGCAAACCTGACCCGGGTGCTGGCCCTGGAGTGGCTCAAGTACGGCATTACCGTAAATGCCATAGGCCCCGGTCCGACGGAGACCCCGGGACTGCTGATGGCGGATTCCAGAACCGATGAGGAACTGGCCGTAGATTTGTCGGCCCACATGCCCCTGGGACGCCGAATGACGCCGGAGGAACTGGTGGGGGCCGCCATCTACCTGGCCAGCCCATCCGCCGGGGCCACCACGGGCCAATTGCTGATTGTGGATGGAGGATGGACCATCATTTGATGGCCTGGGGAGTAGTGAGTCGGAGGAACTTTGAACACTGAATTTACGGTCAGGCAGGCTACCCTGGCTGATCTCGATACCCTGGTGGACTTCAATGCCGCAATGGCCCTGGAGACGGAAGACAAAGGTCTGGACCTGGACGTCCTAAGGGGTGGCGTTGCAACCCTGCTGGAGGACTCCTCGCTGGGGTTTTACCTTTTGGCCGAAAGCGACGGGGCGGTGGTAGGGCAACTTATGGTTACCACCGAATGGAGCGACTGGCGCAACGCTCATTTCTGGTGGCTACAGAGCCTCTACGTGGCGCCGGACTTCAGACGTCTAGGGGTATTCAGGCTGCTGTACCAGCGGGTTTGCCAGCAAGCCAGAGATGTCGGGAATGTCTGCGGCCTGCGACTGTATGTGGAGCGGACCAATCACCGGGCGCAGGAAGCTTACGTCAACATGGGGATGGCCCTCTCCCACTACGACATGTACGAGGTGGAGTTCTAACGAGCGCCAGGCAAGTTCCCACCGCAATTGACTGCCCCGGATTCAAGGCTTATCTTATGTTGGCTACCTTCAAAGCCTTTTGTCCTGGTATCGCAATCCATGCCTGATTCAGCTTCAGAGTACGATTACCTGGCCCGCGGTCAAGCCCTGCTGCAGGTGGGGAATTTTCTGGCCGCCATTGCCGATTTCACAGAGGCCCTGGAGATCAATCCCAACCTCGCCGCCGCCTACTACTACCGGGGAATTGCCCAGCGAAACTCGGGCAACTTCTCCCTGGCCATTGCCGACTATACGTCAGCCGTGGAGGTCGAACCCGACTATCCTGTGGCCTTTTACGCTCGGGGAGTGGTGCACCGGCACCTGGAGCATTACGAAGCGGCAATCAGCGACTATGATCAGGCAATTGAACTTGAGCCTGAAGACGGCGACTTTTACTACGCCCGGGGAGTGGCCCACGCGTCCCTGAAACACTACGACGAGGCCATTCGCGATTTCCTTGAGGCACTGGACCTGAATCCGGAGATGCCCAATGCCTGGTACAACCTGGGCATTGCCCACCGGGATCTGGGCAAACGGGAGCAGGCGCTGGAGTACTATTCCACGGCCCTGAAGCTGCGCCCCAATGAACCCGACTATTGTTATGCCCGGGGCAACCTTTACAGCGACCTTCATCGGTACGACGAGGCCGTCACAGACTATGACCGGGCCCTGGCCGCAGTTCCCTCGTTTGCCAATGCCTTTTACAACCGGGGAATCGCCTTGAGGAACCTGGGGAAGCCCGCACAGGCTATTGCCTCTTTCAACGAAGCCTTGCGGCACGGTCCGGAATTCGCCAACCTGATTATGAACCGGGGCATCGCCCACGCGGATGATGGGGACTATGCCTCCGCGCTCAGTGATCTGGACCGGGCGCTGGACCTGGACAGCGGGCTTGCCGCCGCATTTCGGGCCAGAGCCGGCATCCATCAGACGCTGGGAAATGCTGAGCAGGCTGGTGCCGACTGGCGGGAATTCGAACGGTTGAGCGAGTAATGACGTCACCGATACCGGCTCCAACCGGGGTACCCATTGGGGAACAGCTCGGTTTTGTTGAATATTTAGTGACTGACGAATGCGTACGACTTTTTCGAGAAAGTGTGGACTATTCCGGAGCTAATTTTCCGAATATCGCTGCTCTTGACAGCCAGATTGTCCTTTTACAAAAACGGCATTTACAGGTCCTGGAGAGTGTTACCCATAGTGACCAGTATTTTCGGCCTCCGGTGACCAGTCGGAGGCTCCAGGTGACCGGCTGGATCAGGGATCGGAGGCAAAATCGAGGGGTCGAGAGCCTGACCGTGGAGACCTTCGCGGTGGACGAAATCGGGACCGAGATTTTGCGCAGCCAGCACGTCTTTCGGCTGGGGACAGCGCGGGCCCCGGAACGCCTGGGCCGCCGCCCCGGCGGAGGCAGGCGAGCCTCCCAGCCCGAGGTCTTGCCTCCCCTGGAAAAGCGAATCACGGAGGAGACCATCGAGCAATTTGAGGCGGCTCGCCGTGCCCTGATTGGCGCCCAGGCAGACCTGACAAGGGATCTGAGAAGCAATGTTCATTCCAGCGCCGACCTGGCCAGCGGCATGGGCCTGGCGGCCACGGTGGCGCCCGAAGAAATGGGGCTGGCTTATGTTCACGAACTGTTGGACCGGCGCTATGGCATGGACTTCCGGCAGGGTGGATGGCTCACCGTGAACTACCGCCGCCCAATGCATGCCGGGGACACGCTAACGGCGAAGGGACTTGTCGCAAGAACGGAATCGGAAGGCGACCGCACTACCTCTTTCGTTCAGGTTTGGCTGGAGAACGAGCGGGGCGAGATGGCAATAACGGGAGAAGCCCGGGTTATTGTGCCCAGTCCCTTGACTTGACGCCAGAGCCAGGACCCATACGGACACAGTTCCCGAGCAAAATCCAATGAAGGAAGTTGACGACAATGCCCTCATTCAGCGAGCAATTAAAGGCCGAAGCCCAACCAATTTGGCGAGCGATTTTTGAGCATCCCTTCCTGAGGGAAATAAAGGATGGGACCCTTCCGCTGGAGAAGTTTCAATACTATTTGACCCAGGACTACCAATACCTGGAAGGATTTGGTCGGACCGTCGTAATGGCCATGGCCAAAGCGCCCAATTCCCGTACCCTGGAGGAGCTGTCCCGCAGGGTGCTGACACCCATAGAACGCCCCTTGCACCACAAGTTGCTGGAGGCGGCCCAGGTGTCCTCAGACTATATCAACGAAGTTGGTCGCTCTCCGACGAACACTGCTTATGTAAACCATATGCTGACCACAGCTTCCCTTTACGGGCTGGGGCCGGCGGCTGCTGCCCTGCTGCCCTGCCCGTGGACCTATCACGAGCTGAAGGATGAAGTTGGGGCATCGGAACATCCGCTTTACAGCCAGTGGACCCAATTCTACGTAGCGGGATTCCTGGAAGACAGCGTCAATGCGTGGCGCGGGTTCGTGGACCAGATGGCGGAGCAGGCAGGGTCAGAAGAAAGGGAGGCCATGCGCCAGGCATTCCTGATCAGCAGCCGCTACGAGTACATGTTCTGGGACATGGCGTACCGGAGGGAGAGTTGGCCGGTTTAGGGAGCCACCCGGGAAAAGCTGAAGTACCAGAAAGGGGCAGGCTGTCAAGCCTGCCCCTTTTTCTCGCCATTCGAGGGTTCGGGTCTTACGGGGCCATCCGGGCCGGACCCCAGTTGTGGGGAATGTTAATCAGGTTGGATTCGAGATTTGTGGCAGAGGTCTGGCCGCAGACTGCCAGTGCTCTGTCAAACTCGGAGCGCAGCAGTTCGAGGACTCCATGGACTCCCTCGGCGCCGTTTTCTGCCAGCCCCCAGTAGAGGGGACGGCCTACTCCCACGGCCCTGGCGCCCAGAGACAGGGCCTTGAGCACATCGCTGCCCCTACGCACGCCCGAGTCCAGATAAACCTCGCAGTTGTTGTTGACTGCATCAACTATCTCTGGAAGCATTTCTACGGAACTCATGGTGGAGTCAATCTGCCGGCCGCCGTGGGTGGAGACCAGAATGCCATTAACGCCGCTCTCCGCCGCGATGTGAGCATCTTCCGCAGTCCTGACACCTTTGAGTACCAGAGGCAGACCGGTCAGGCCGCGCAGCCAGTCCAGCTCATCCCAGGACAGGGGTGGGACCTGGGAGGGCTGCCAGTTGGGAGCCTCGTCGGTGCCGCTAACCTCTGCCAGCCGATCCGGGGTGGCGCGGAAGTTGGCCAGTTCGGCAGGATTGACGTACTGGTTGCGGACGTCCCGCTCCTTGGCTGAAGGGACCGGCGTGTCCACAGTCAACACAATGGCCTTGTAGTTCGCCTCTTCGGCCCGGCGCACCAACATTTCCGTCAGGTCGTGGCCGCGATGGTAGAGCTGGAACCACATGGGACCGCTGGCGACGGCTGAGACCTCCTCCATGCTGTAGTGGGAAGACGTGCTGAGCATCATCAGGGTGTTGGACATGCCGGCGCCGCGCGCCGTGGCCAGTTCGCCATCGGGGTGGGCCAGCTTATGTCCACCTGCAGGACAAACGAAGACGGGAAAGCTGAGTTCGGAACCCAGCATGGTGGTGCTCAGGTCGCGATTGTCGATGTTGCGGAGAAATCGGGGGCGGATGGTCAGGTCCTCAAAGGCTGACCGGTTACGGGCCGTAGTGAACTCGTCCATGGCCCCGGCTTCAATAAATTCCCAGTTGTTGTGGGGCAGACTGGCCTTTGCCCTCGATTCGTAGTCATACAAATTGATGGGATCCATCTATTGACGCTCCTTTCGGTTAAGGTGATTTGGTTTCCCTACTTTAAGACCTGGGGAAATATTAGGCAAGGTAATGCCCATTCGATTGAAGCGAAATTGAGCTGCGTTTATCGCCCCGGCGAGAGTGAAAAGAAAAGAGCCCCGCGTGAGCGGGGCCCCTGAAATTTCTACCGGAACGTGAGTATCGAGGTTACTCTTCGTCCGGGCGCTTGAAGGGGACTACGCCGGGGAGCCACCACTCATCCCAGCTTTCGTCCACGCGGGACTGGAAGAACTCGAGGTCTTCCTCGTTCAGGTGGGCGAAGCGGCCCTGGCGCTGCAGGTATTCCTGCACCGGCTTGCGAGAGCGGACGCCGCTCTGGATGGCCCGGGAGGGGCCGCTGAGGGTCAGTTCGCCATCGGCGATTTCATACTGGACCCACAGGCCTGTCTCTACGGCCAGCATGCCCAGTTCGTGGGAATACTTGGGGTCGTAGTCCCAGCCTTTGGGGCACGGGTCGATGACGTGAATGAAGGTGGGTCCGCCAATGGTAAGGGCCCGACGAATCTTGTTGGTGAAGTCCAGGCCATAAGACGCACAGGCGGTAGCCACGTACCGGCAGCTGGGATGACCGGCGGCCAGCATGGGAGCCGTGTTCTTCTTCCAGCGGCGGTTCATTATCCGGTGGACCTTGCCGGGAGGGCTGAAAGTGGAGTTGGCGCCCCACGGAGAACTGCCGGACACCTGGATGTCGGTGTTGGCATAGGACTCATTGTCGTAGCAGAGGATGAGCAGGTTGTACTCCTCGTGCTGCAGGGCGGCGGAAATTCCCGCGAGGCCCATGTCCACTCCGCCACCGTCACCGCAGAAAGCGATTACGTTGATGGGTTCGTCCTTCATCTTGCCCTTGCGCATCATTGAAGCCAGGCCGGCGGCGGTGCCGGTAGCGGCGGCGCCGGAGGAACCCAGCTGAGTGTGCATCCAGGGCACCACCCAAGGGGTGCTGTAGTAGGTGGTGTTGGCCACATACATGCAGCCCGTGCTGCCCACTACGATGGTGCGAGGGCCGGCTGCCTTAATCATCAGCCGCATGGTCAACGCCGACTCGCAACCCTGGCAGGTGCGGTGGCCGGAAGTGAAACCTTCCTGAATGGGTATGTTCTTTACACCCCGAACCTGGGGGAGATCCCGTACTAGCGTCATAATTCTTACTCCCTCACTCCGATCCAGTTGCATTCCAGTTCTACTTTACCAGTATCAATGGCCTTTTGGGTAATGTCCACCATGTCTTCCACGTCACGGACGCGGACTTCACGGCCACCAAGTCCGGCAATGAAGTTTACCACATGAGGACGATTGTCCAGCGGATACAGGGCAGCGCGGACTTCATTGAACAGCACCCCGCCCGAGGATGGGGAACCGAAGGAATAGTCGCGGTCAATGACGGCCACGGCCTTGGCGCCGCCCAGGGCTTCCTGAACTTCCTCGGTGGCGAAGGGGCGGAAGAACTTCAGGCGGACGAAGCCGACCTTTTTGCCCTGCTCGCGCATTCGGCGAATGGCCACGCGCACCGGCAGTGCCAGGGTGCCCATTCCCATCAGGACGATATCCGGGTCGTCGTCCATCATGTACTCTTCCAGGAAGGGGCTGGGATCGCCCCGACCAAAGACCTGCTTGAACTCTTCGTACACTTCCTTGATGACGCCGGGAGTCCTGCTCATGGCTTCGTTGGACTGGCGCCGGATTTCCATCAGCCAGTCTTCGTTAACCTGGGGAGCAACGGTGATGGGATTGTCCGGGTGAAGCTGAAGCTGGCCGCGTTCGTAGCCGGGAAGGAACTTGTTGACCTGCTCCTGGGTAGGCACATTTACGATGGCCTGGGAGTGGGTCAGGAAGGAACCGTCGCAACTAAGGGCCATGGGCAGGAAGGCCCTGGGGTCCTCGGCGATACGCCAGGCCATGAGAGCCATGTCCAGGGCTTCCTGGGCGGTGGCGACCCAATAGAGCATCCAGCCCAGGTCGCGGACGGCCAGAGCGTCGTTATGCTCCACGCCGAAGGCCCCCGGGTCGTCCAGGGCCCGGTTGCCCACCATGGCTACCACGGGAAGGCGAAGACCGGCGGTGACGGCGATGGCCTCAAAGGCGTAGAACCAGCCCACGCCGCTGGAGCCGCAGAAGGTGCGAGCGCCAACGGAGGACGCGTGCTTCACAATTTCGAACTGGGAATGCTCGCTTTCGGCCACGATAAAGTCGCAGTCGAAGGCGCCATTGGCCTTAAGCTGGGACACATACTGCATCACGGTGTCGTAAGGCCGGATGGGGTAGGCGGTGATCACGTCAACGTCGGCCAGGGCGCAGGCAATGGCCACGGCCTCGCTGCCGCTGATCAACTCCTCTTTTTCGGTCATAAACAGTTGTTCTTCGACAGTAGTCATTAATCCTCCGCTACCTCGGCGATCTCCTCGGCATAGCCACCGACGTGGTGGAAACCGTGAGTCCGATCAACCTGCTTTTGCTTTTCGATCAAGGAGGTCATCCACTGGGTGTAATCGTCCTTGTCCTTTTGCCACATTTCGTACTGGCTGTCGTTGTCGTTGAATTCGGCCTCGTTAATCATGGTGACACAGTCGGCGACGGGGCAGACGGCTTCACAGACACCGCAACCGCAGCACGACTCCAGGTTGGCGTCGTACAGGCCATCGGGAGTGACGTCGAAGCAGGTATCGGGGCACTGGAGCCAGCAGAGGGTGCACTTGATGCAGGTATCAAAATTGACTATGGGGCGCATGGAGCGGGTGCTGTACTTCTTGAAGACGGAGTTGCGTACGGGCTGATAGCCTTCCTCGCCCCCGCGGAAGCCGCCTCCCTGCTCGATGCCACGGATGACAATGCCCTCTTCCATGGTGGTCCAGCCAGGCAGGTCAAAGCTGAAGGGCTCTTCCTGGTTGCCTTCACCCGGCTCCACCGGGCGGCTGGTGGTGCGATCGTAGGACCGTTCGGCCGAGCGGACCTTCAGGTCGTCCCAGCCCTGGTCCTGGATGGCTTCTACCATGGATTCCAGGCTGACCAGCTGGGGGCAGACCTTGGCCAAAGCGCCAAGAATGCGGACGTCGGTGTGGTCGTCCTTGTAAACCCAGAGTCCGGAGAAGCTGGGTATAGAGGTCATGATTGACAGGTTATAGGGCTGATCCTTTTGATGGATGTCCTCGATGAGGGCATCAGCATCCTGGCGGGACGTAACAATCAGGGTTCCACCGGTCTTGGTCAGGGCGTTAATGGGCTGGAGTCCGTACCAGGCCCAGGACTCGATGCCCTTGCACATGGTGTCGTCAACATTGATGGTAACGTCAACTTCCTGGGCTTCGTACACTGCCAGGTTTTCTTCCAGTTCCTCGGGATCGTCGGCAACGATGGCAAACTGCTTAGCCGGGATGCCGTTACGTTCGGGAGAGTCACCGTACCGGCCGAAGGCGGTTCCATACTTGCCTTCCTTTCTGGCCGCGAAAACTATGGAGCGGACGATGTTCCGAGCAAGGGTTTTCTGGAAAATGCCCCGGTACACCACCTCCACAGCAACTGTGCTCATAAGGGTTCCTCCTGTAATGTTTTTGTCTGGTCCGGCCCTTTCGGGCGTAGGATTCGCTATGGGTTTCCGATCACACTAATCGTCAGCCGGCAATGCCAGTTCTTCCCGCTCCATAACGGGTCGGGCAGAGGGTTCAACGGTGGTGAGGTGATGGTCCATGGCCTCTCGCGCGCCGTCAACGTCGCCCAACTGCACCCTGTCAAGGATTTGACAGTGGGATGCGAGGGAGCGCTGGGGGCGTCCGGGTTCCTGCAGGGAGCGGTCGCGGGACATCTGAAGAATGTCCTCGATGGCGCTTACCACCTTCACCAGGGCAGCATTGTGGGTGGCGGAAGCCAGGGCAAAGTGGAACGCGGTGTCAGACTCGACACCTGTGCCTCCCTCGTCGATCTGGCGCTGCTGATCCTCGAGAATCTCCCGCATCGCAATCACTTCATCGCTGGTCGCCCTCTGGGCGGCCAGGGCGGCGATGTGGGGCTCCATCAGGTGGCGCATCTCAAACACGTCCTGGAGCGCCGCTTCGCCAACGTTGAGATTGGCTGCGACCAGGTCGAGGGCAGCTTCGAGGTTCTCGGTATTGATGAAGGTACCGGACCCGCGCTTGCTGACGACCAGCCCCTGCAACTCCAGGGAGCGGATGGCTTCCCGCACCGAACTGCGGCTGACTTTGAACTGTTCCGACAACTCTCTTTCTGAAGGCAAGCGGTCGCCGTGTTTGAGCATCCCCTGGCGAATAAGGGCGTGAAATTGCTGTACGATTTCCTCGTACAGCCTATGCCGCTTGACGCTGTGAATACGTTCCTGCATTCTGCCGTTTCAGCTACAGTGGTCAGACCAATTCCAGGCTGATGGGTATTATACTCCCGGCGGTGGGGTTGTCAAGGATTTTCTGCATCCGGGAACGTGTTTTCTCCTATCCTTTACTACCCAAAAAAATCTTCTCAATAGGGTCTGCCTGGAGTTCGTACCTTTCGATTCTGCCCACTCAATTTCCCCATTTATGCTAAACTTGCACCGCATCAGCGTACCGGACCAAGTTGGTCGCGAAATACCTGGGAGGTTTCCAGCGTGTCCCCTCGAATAAATGCCGGCGAGGCTGTAATTGAAATGCTTCGCCAGGAAGGCGTTTCCCACATATTTGGCATTGTGGGTTCTTCCTTTCTGGACATTCTGGACCCGCTTTATGACGACGATTCCATGCAGTTCGTGGGTGTGCGTCACGAGCAGGGCGCAGCTCTGATGGCCGACGGGTTCAGCCGCATTTCCGGAGCTCCCTCGGTGTGCCTGGCAACCAATGGCCCGGGAGTATTGAACCTGACCTACGGCATTGGATCGGCCTACGTTGCCCATTCCCCGGTGGTAGTACTTGCGCCATCGGCATCCCGCGACCACCAGTACCGGGATTCCACCCAGGAATTCGACCAGGTGGCCCTCTTCAGGCCCATTACCAAGGCCAGTTTCCCCATCAACAAAATTGAAAGACTGCCTGACGCTCTGAGGCAGGCTTTCAGGGTGGCGACATCGGGAAAGATGGGGCCGGTTCTGGTGGACATTCCCCGGGACCTGCTTCCCGGCGCGGAGATCGACCTGGACCTGCTGGCGCCCCAAAACTACCGCTCCGGCCAGACCCGTTCACGGGGAGACCGGGACCTGATTGACCGGGCAACCCGAGCCCTGCTATCCGCAGAAAGGCCGGTAATCGTGGCTGGCGGCGGCATCCAGTGGAGCAATGCAGGTGAAGAAGTTGCCAGCCTGGCAGACTCGTTGGGCGCTGCGGTGGTAACTTCATACGGCAGGGCGGACGCCGTATCCAATGACCATCCCCTGTTCCTGGGGCACCTGGGCCGGCTTGGTTCGGAGGAAGGCATAGAAGCCCTCCGGCAGGCCGATGTAATCCTGGCCGCCGGAACCCGGCTGGGTCAGTCTTCAACCTTTTATGACAACCGCTACGTGCCGGCCGACGCCCGTATCATTCAGATAGAAATCGATCCCCAGGAACTGGGCCGAAACTATCCGGTGGAGGTCGGCATCGAAGGGGATGCCCGGGCGGTTTTGCAGGAAATACTGGACCAGGTACGGGAGCGAGAGCCCCGCCCCAACGCCCCGTGGGTTTCAGACATCCACGACTGGGCCGCCCGCCGCTTGGAGAGACTGGACGCCGAGGCCAAGGACAGTTCCAGCCCCATCAAGCCCCAGCGCGTCTATGGCGAGTTGCGGAAGGTAATGCCGAGGGACGCCATCGTGGCCCTGGATGCGGGTCTGGCGCCCAACTTCGGGCAGGACCGGCTGAATTTCTACCATCCGCGCAGCCTCATGACTTCGCTGGACCTGGGGGGACTGGGATTCAGCTTCCCGGCTTCCCTCGGGGGCAAGTTCGCTGCACCCGACCGTCCTGTAGTTAACTTCAACGGAGATGGCGGCTTCCTGTTTAATGCGCAGGAATTTGCCACTGCCGTGCGCTACAACCTGCGAGTGGTTACGGTAATAATGAACAACAGTTGCTGGGGATCGGAGAAGGCCTACCAGCGTTATGCCTTTGACGAGCGGTACGTGGGGGCGGATACCAACAACCCTCGTTATGACAAGTACGCAGAGCTTTTTGGCGGCCACGGCTTTTATGTGGAGCGGCCCGAGGACATCGGCGATGTTTTCCTGGCAGCGCTGAATGCCGATGGACCCAGCATCATAGAGATACCAACCGATCCGGACGAAATGCCCCGGCCGGCACGGCTGGCCGAGGTACAGGCGCCGGAGTCCCGTACCTGAACTTAACCGAGGCGAAAGAAAGGAAGCCCTGATTCAAGTTGATGGAAGAAACGGTTTTCCCCAAAGAGGTTGAAATAGAAGGGGCCGCCATAGCCATTTTGTGGGATGACGGCCATCGCAGCATATACCCGCACCGGATGCTTCGTCTCCGGTGCCAGTGCGCCAGTTGTGTTGAAGAAATGACGGGACGGCCAAGGCTGGACCCGGACACGGTGCCTGATGAAGTCAGAGCCGTGGACCAGATGCCCGTGGGGAATTACGCTCTCCAGTTCCTGTGGAGTGACACTCACTATACGGGAATCTATACTTTCAGGTTCTTGCGTTCAATCTGCGCCTGCATCCCCTGCAATGAGGCCCGCGCACAACGGGGCGATTAAGGGCGCCATGCGGGCCCTAACCGGAGGTCTCTTCACTCTCCACGGAATATGAACGCTTGGGCCGCCCAGCCGGCTTCAACTTTGGAGCGGTGAAAGTGTTGGACTTGAAAGAAAAGGTGGAAAGCTGGCGCTCTCCGGGCTGGTCGCAGGTCTTGCAGGGAACCGGTTCGTCGGCCCGCGAAGCGGGTCGGATAGCTTCGTACTCGACGTTACAGTTGGCGCAGTAATATTCGTAGATTGGCATGTTTCCCCCAGGCAGCGGATTGTTCTTCCCCAATTTTAGCGCATGGCCCCTTTCCGTCCAAACCCCGTTCCTCCACATACTCAAGGAGGTTGACCCAAAATGGCAGAATCCACTGATGTAGTTATTGTAGGGGGAGGCGTGGCCGGCTGCGCTACCGCCTATTACCTGGCGCAGGCCGGAGTCAGGGCCACCATCATCGAGCGTGAAGGCATAAGTTCCCAGGCTTCCGGGTTTTCCGCCGGCGGCTTGAACCCTTTGGAGGGTTCCTGCATACCAGGACCGCTCTCAGCGCTGGCAATGTCTTCCTTCAAGTTACACAAGGAATTGTGGGGGAAACTTCGAAGCGCCACCGGTATCGACTTCCAGGACCGCATCGTTTCACTGACCAAGGTCGCTTTCTCCGAAGAAGAAGCGCCCGCACTGCAGGAATCGTTGAGTATCTTTGAAGCAGCCAGGGAGGAGGGATTTTCCGGCGAATGGCTTCACCGCAGCGAACTTCTAAGACTTGAACCCAGGCTGTCCCCGAACTTGATCGGGGGAATCAGGCTGTTTGGGAACGCCACTTTGAGCAGCCTCCTGTTCACCCAGGCGCTGGCTGAGGCGGCCCAGAAGGAGGGCGCCACCGTACGACCGGGGATTGCCAGGGGAGCGCGCCTGGACAATGGACGCGTGTTGTCGGTAATACTGGAAGACGGTGAAATCAATTGCGACCAGGTGGTCCTGGCCGCCGGACCCTGGTCGCGGGAAGCTGAGCAGTGGCTGGATATTTCGCTGCCAGTTGACCCGCTAAAGGGCGAAATCCTCCGGCTGGAAGTCCACGGCCCGGCTCTGGCCGGCGACTACAACGGGGCCGGAGCCTCGGTGTATCCCCGGGGCGATGGCCTGGTCTGGTGCGGAACCACTGAAGTGGACGAAGGCTTTAATCGGGAGCCTACGGAGGCAGCCAAGGAAAAGATATGGGGAGCGGCGGCCGCGCTTATGCCGGAACTCGCCCATGCGACCCTCGCCAAGCACACCGCCTGCCTGCGACCCGTGACGCCCGACAATATGCCCATTGTTGGCCGCGCGCCGGGTTGGGAGAATGTCTTCCTGGCCACTGGCGCCGGCAAGAAGGGCATCCTGCTTAGCCCCGCCATGGGCAAGGCTACGGCAGACCTTATGACTGAGGGCGTTACAGAGGTGCCGCTGGAGAACTGCGGGCCGGAAAGATTTGCGCCATCAGTGAAATCGGCCACGGCTGACGATTAAGGGCCTGCGACCCCACTGACTGACAGTCAAGATTGGTGGCAAGGGAACACATATGGCGCATGAGATTCGCATAATTGCTGGTGGCCTGGCAGTTGACGCCAACTTGAACGACACCGAGACAGCCGGGGCTATTGCAGCGGCCCTGCCCATAAAGGCATCGGCAAACACCTGGGGAGACGAGATATATTTCGGCATTCCTGTTGACGCTGGGCTGGAGGATGGCCGGGAGGTGGTTGAACTGGGGGCCCTGGGCTACTGGCCGCCGGGCAGGGCATTCTGCATATTTTTTGGACGCACTCCTGCCAGCCAGGGCGACGAGATTCGCCCCGCCAGCGCAGTCACAGTTATCGGAAGGGTTTCGGGCGACCCCACTGTTTTCAAGCAGGTTAAATCCGGCGCCCAAATAACTATCGAAATAACGGGGTAACGAAAATGACCAGTGCAGTTTCCAAGACCGAATCCACCGGCGGCGCCCTGCGGGGTTTGAAAGTGTTGGACTTCGGCCACTACATAGCCGGCCCGCTTCTGGGGATGCTTCTTTCCGACCAGGGCGCCGAAGTAATAAAGGTAGAGAGGCCGGAAGGGGACCCTGCCCGCAAGGAGTTGGCCTTCGCGACCTGGAATCGGGGAAAACGGTCCATTGCACTGGACCTCAAGACTGACTCTGGCCGGGAAACTGCGATGAAACTGGCCCGGGAGTCCGATGTCTTGATCGAGAATTTTCGCCCCGGCGTCATGGACCGCCTGGGTCTGGGTTACGGTGAACTGGCTGCAGCAAATCCCGGGCTGGTCTATTGCTCGCTGCCGGGATTCGGAGAACACCATCCCAGTCGGCACCGGCAGGGCTGGGAGCCGATTATTGGGGCTTCCACGGGGCTTTACCCCAAGGTAGAAGGCTCCGACGAACCCCTGTACTCGCCGCTCCCCATTGCCAGTACCTTTGCTGGGATCGTGAGCGCCGTGGCCGTTACCATGGCCCTGTGCGCCCGGGATCGCAACGGTGATGGTCAGCATATCGAAGTTCCGCTACACGATGCCATGTTTACCGCCATGGGCCGCCACCTGGTGAAATTCCACGACCAGGAAGACCCCGACCCACGTAACCAGCCGCGTCTGCCAATGCAGCGCCAATACCAGTGCGCCGACGGGCGATGGGTTCAGAACCATGGTAATTACCAGCGATTTGTGCACCAGTTTCTGGAGGCTGCCGGCAACCCTTCCTGGGGACCAGAAGCGGTGGCCGACTTCGGCAAGCCCCTGGACCTGGAAACTGCTGATATGTGGGTCCAGCGGTTTGAGGAGACTTTCAAACAGCGCACCTCGCTGGAATGGCAGGAAGCCATCAGCGAGGCCGGCGGAGCATGTACCGTCTGCAAGACCGTAGAGGAGTGGCTGGATCACCCGCACCCCCTGGATGCAAAGATGGTAGTGGAGGTTGAGGATGCCACTCTGGGGCGCATGAAGCAGCCTGGCGTTCAGGTCCGGCTCCGGGGCACCCCCGGCGCGATTCAGGGGCGGTCTCCACATTTGGGCGAGCACACTGGCGAGATACTGGCAGAACTGGAACGCAACGAACCCGCCCCCTCCGGGAACACTGAAAGGGCGGAGGAAACCCTGCTAAGCGCATTGCAGGGAGTCCGGGTGCTGGACCTGTGCATTGTCCTGGCGGGTCCCACCTGTGGTAGGACGCTGGCGGAGTACGGCGCCGACGTCATCAAGATTGACGATCCATCCCGACCTTATGACCAGTCGGGTTCCATGGACGTAAACCGGGGCAAGCGCAGTATTATGCTGGACCTGAAACAGGAGGAAGGCCGGCAGGTTTTCTTTGAGCTGCTGGAAACCGCCGACGTGGTGGTGGAGAATTACCGGAAGGGAAGCCTGGCAAAGCTGGGTTTGGACTGCGAAAACCTGAAGAAGCGCAAACCCAACCTGGTATATGCCTCCCTCAACGCCTACGGCTACGACGGGCCGTGGAGCGAACGACCGGGCTGGGAACAACTGGCCCAGGCGACCAGCGGCATGCAGGTACGCCGCGGCGGACGGGATGACGCTCCCATGCTTATGCCATATCCCGTTAACGACTACGGGACCGGGATGATGGGGGCATACGCGGTGGCCCTGGCGCTGCACGAACGAAACCGGACCGGCAGAGGCCAATCAGTTGACAGCGGGCTGGCGCTCACGGCGGGTTTGCTTCAGTCCCCTTACTTCCTGGACTTTGAGGGGCACCACAGGGAAGAACCCGAGGGACGAGGGCTTCGCGGCATGTCTGCCTGGTCCAGACTTTACCAGGCTGCCGACGGCTGGGTTTATGTTCACTGCCATGACGATGCGGCACGAGACAAGCTTATGCAATTGCCTGAATTCAGCGCCATCGCGGTCCATACAGAAAGCAGCGGAAACGACCCGGATACAAGAGAGGATGAGTTGCAGGCCACTAAACTGGCTGAAGCTTTTGCAGCGCGGCCCGTGTCCTACTGGGTGGAAACCCTGGCTGAGGCAGGCATTGATGCAGTGCCAAACATTGGCGTCGGCGACTTTCGCGACATGCCCCAAGTCCGGGAAGCGGGATTGATTGTGACCAGGGAACACCCCGTGCAGGGAAGCGCCGACCATCTGGGCAATACGGCCCATCTCTCGGCCACGCCTATGCGGGTGGGACGTCCCACCCCCCTGCTGGGGACGGACGCTGACGAGGTATTGGGTGAGGCGGGATTTACTCCAGACCGGATATCCTCCCTTAAGGACAAGGGGATAGTCTCGGTTCCCCCTGGTGCATAATCGGCTCTCCACCGGCCGGCCGTTCAAGGGACAAAGGAACCTTTGCCTGCCTGCTACGTTGTATGCAAACGTGAATCAATAATGCTAAACTTGGGACAATATTCGATTTCATGGTAGAAGGGCCAAAGAATTGCAGTTTTCTGCCCTGAAAATCGGTTCGGGCCCCGCACTTCTGGGTGTCAATTTTCGCGGCTCGGGGCTTGTTAAGGAGGTAATGGGGCTTTGTTGCGCCTTTACAACACTCTGACAAAACAGGTGGACGAAATCCACCCAATTGAACCCGGCAAGATCAAGATGTACACCTGTGGCCCCACCGTTTACCGGTACGCCCACATTGGCAACCTGCGCACCTACATGATGGCTGACTGGATACGGCGGGCCCTGATGGTACAGGGCCTGGATGTGTACCACGTAAAGAACATCACCGACGTGGGACACATGCGCCAGGAACTGGTTGAAGCCGGCGGCGACAAGATGATCATGGCGGCCCTGGCAGAAGGCAAGACCATCCAGGAAATCGCCCAGTTCTACGCCGACAGCTTTTACCAGGACGAGGAGCGCGTCAACATCCTCCCGGCTCATGTCTTTCCCTGGGCCACCAACCACATACCCGAAATGGTGTCCATGGTGGAACAGTTGATGGCCAAGGGATACGCCTATGAAACAGGCGGCAATGTCTATTTCGACGTACCCCAGTTCTCCAAGTACGGCGGTTTGTCCCGCAACTTCGGGGGCAACCTGCTGGAAGGTGTACGGGCGGATGCGGATCCGTTGAAACGGGATCCCCGGGATTTCACCCTCTGGAAGGCGGCCGAACCCGGGCGCGACGTGAAGTGGGACAGTCCCTGGGGCGAAGGCTTCCCCGGGTGGCATATTGAGTGCTCCGCCATGGCACACAAGTACCTTGGCGAGCGTTTTGATATCCATACCGGCGGTGTGGACAACGTCTTCCCCCACCATGAGGACGAAATTGCCCAGAGCGAAGGCGCTTTTGGCGATACTCACGTTAACTATTGGGTCCATGCCCAGCACCTGCTGGCCGACGGCGCCAAGATGGCCAAGTCGTCAGGCAACGTTTTCCTGCTGGATGACCTGGTTTCCCGGGGAATTGACCCTCTGTCCTTCCGTTACCTCTGCATGACGGTACGGTACCGCCACCGGATGAACTTCACCTTCAACTCTCTGAAGGCCAGCGAGAAGGCGCTGTCTAACCTCCGGAACCGCGTGTGGGAGTGGAAGGGCCTGCCTGAACTGTCCCAGCTGCCGGCCGAGACTGATGAATGGCGTACCAGGTTCTGGGATGCCGTCAACAATGACCTGGACCTGCCCACGGGTCTCGCCATAACCTGGGGAATGGTCCGCTCAGAACTGCCGCCCCAGGCCAAGCTATCCCTGCTAATGGACTTTGACCGGCTGTTCGGGCTGGACCTGGACCTGGTTCCCAGTTCATACCAGCTTCCGGAAGCGGTAGTAACCGCTGCCAGCCAGCGCACTGCGATGAGGGACCAGGTGGACTACGCAACGGCCGATTCCCTGCGAGGAGAACTGGCATCCAGCGGGTACGTTGTGCAAGACACCCCCCAGGCAACGCGGATCCGCCCCAAGACTGCACTGGAGCAGCAGGAGGAACGCTGGGACTGGGTTTCCTCGTCGAGAGAGGTTGAATCGGGACTGGACTCCCCAGACCTGTACGATTTCACTTTCATCCTCAATGCCTACAACTACGTTGACGATGTTCGCCGCTGCGTTACGGCGATGCGGAACCATGCGGGCGCCTTTTCGGTTGAAATCATTGCAATAGACAACGGTTCCACCGATGAGACCGCCGAATGGCTGGAAGGATACCGGGGCCATGATCCCGACTTCCGCGTTGTCCACTGCGACCACGTAATCGGGGACGCCGCCGGCAAGAACATTGGGGTGAAGTTGAGCCGCGGCAAATATATCGTGATACTGGACGCTTCCACCGAGATTACCGGAGACGTGCTGGGGGCTATTGCGCAGCAACTGTCGGACGAATCGGTGGGCATATTCGGCCCTTACGGCCTTACCACTGATGACATGCAGCATTTCCACGAAGAGGTTGAGCAGGGCGAGGCGGACGCGATGCAGGCTTATTGCATGGCATTCCGCCGGGAAGCGGTGCGTACCGTAGGGCTGATGCACGAGGGATTCCGGTTCTACCGGAACCTGGACATTGATTACTGTTTCCAGTTCAAGGAGAGGGGATACCGTGTCGTGGCTGACAGCAGCCTGCCCATGGTACGGCACGAACACAGGCAGTGGACTGAGCTGGACGATGGTCAGCGTGATGAGCTTAGCCGCAAGAACTTCGGGCGTTTTTTGCGTCGGTGGGGCAACCGCCCAGACTTGCTGATATCTTCGAGCGCCCAGGGGTTCGAGACGGGGTTCCACCACTAGAATCTTATAGCTCCAGTATTCTCCAGTATTCTCCAGTATTCTCCAGTTCCGGCCAGGACCGGACACGACCGTAGCATGCGGGTTGGTTGTGTCGCGAGGGTCCTGGCCGGAGCTCATGTCTGCACACTTCTCCAACAGCCAGCCTCCAGCAGCGCTGAGCAGGGTTCCGATTCAGTCAGCCTGGTTGCAGAGCTGGCCGTCCACGCCAAAGCCAACGGCAGGACACCTCACGAAAGCCCGTTTACGGGTATCACAACCGCCTGAAGCGAACGCTGCCAAGCTCTGTGGAAATGGTTTCAAATAGCAAACTTGAACCCGATTTTATACAAGTATAAAAATTACCAAAAGAAGCTATTTGAGCCTTATGATGACAGTAATTCGTAACGTGAATCACGATGGTTGTTGTCATTTATGGGTGCAGCATCGGAATACAGAATTAGCAGGTGGGTATCCTTGCCTGTGATACCTTGACGAGATTTTTTTCACAATGTTATGGTAAATAGAACAAAGGTCGCTACCGGGGTCTCTGCCGGATGAATGATGACGTTGCCAGGGTGTTGGGCGGAGACCAGCGGGTGATATCCCGCATTATGACCTCGCTGGAACGGCGGTCCCCGGCAGTGGCCTCTGTTATCAAGGAACTTGACCACCACACCGGTAACGCCTACACCATAGGCTTAACCGGCCCGCCCGGAGTAGGCAAAAGCACACTGGTTGACCGCCTGACCGGGCACCTCCGATCTCTCGGACTTACCGTCGGAATTATAGCTGTTGACCCCGATAGTCCTTTCAGCGGCGGGTCAATTCTCGGCGACCGCATACGAATGCAGCGCCACTATCTGGATTCGGGTGTGTTCATACGCAGCGTATCCACCCGGGGCCAGGGCGGCGGTCTGCCCAGGACTGTAAAGTGCCTGGTAAGAGTGTTGGACGCCGCCGGCAAGGACGTCATCATTGTAGAAACAGTGGGCGTCGGCCAAACGGAACTGGGAATCATGGGCGTGGCAGACTCTATACTGGTCGCCCTGATGCCAGAATCGGGGGATACCATACAAACCCTTAAGGCGGGGGTACTGGAGATTGCCAACCTCTTCCTGGTGAACAAGGCGGACAGGGAAGGTGCAGACCGTATGGCGGCAGCCCTCCGGTCCATGCTCCAGATTGCGGCAGAGCCGCAGGATTGGGAGCCTCCCGTTGTACTGACCCGGGCAGACCGGGGCGAGGGCATTGAGGCCCTTTGGGAAGAAATAGAGTCACACAGAAATTACTTGACCACCTCTGCGGGAGCAGAGGGTTATAGTTCTCTCCTGGAGGAGCGCCGCAGCGAAAGGCGGCGTACCGAGTTTATCGAGACCCTTCAGGAAGAGCTTTTTCAGCGGCTGAAAGCCCGTATTGAGCACGAACAAACATTGCAACTAACTATTGAAGATATTGGAAACAGGAAGCTTGAACCCTTCTCCGCAGCTGCGGAACTGCTTGCAGATCCGGATGCATTGGGGTCCGGTTTCCTTGGAAACGAGTGAAGCTCTTTACCATATACCGAAGGGCAGCTGAGTCTAAGCGCCCCCTCGTTTAATCCATCTCTTCTGGGAACGGGTTTGTTTATGCTTTATATGGGTGTTGACCTCAAGACTTCCACGCGCCAGCGCAGTTCTATGGCTGTCATAGACTCGGATTCGCGAATCGTCCATGCCAGCTTCTTCTCCGACGACACTGAACTCCTGGAATCTGCCTCCACATTCAAGCCCCGGCTCATTGCCATTGGCAGTCCACTGACCCTGCCCACCGGCCTTTGCTGCCTTGAAGCCAACTGCGACTGCCGAATGGATGCCCCGGAAAAAAAGGGAAGGCAGGCGGAACTGGAGCTGGCCCGCATGGGAATCAGTTGCTTCTTCACCAACAAGAAATCCATCGTGACGAAGCTGGTTTACCGGGCCGTGAGCTTGAACGAAGGGCTTTCAAAACGAGGTCACAACCTGATTGAAGTGTATCCCCACGCCAGCAAGCTTCTGCTGTTTGGCGACAACCTGCCTTCCAAGCGAAACGTTAAGGAAAGTCTGATTTTCCTGAGGGACAGGTTGCCGGGGCTGGTAGGTGGACTGGAAGATCACCTGGTCAACCTGGACGCCAGTTCTTGCGACTCGCTGATTAATGCCCACATAGCCCTGCTGCACGACCGGGGCGAGACCGACATGGTGGGCAGCGATTCCGAGGGCCTCATTGCGCTTCCCAGCCTGTTGCGCACCCAGGCAGAAGGATAAGGCCAGACATCAGCGCCGCCTGAACACCTTACGGAAATGCAGAACCCCCTGGCTCAGGCCAGGGGGTTTTACTTGCCGGACCAAAGTGCGAGCGCTAGCTTTGACTGTTGTCGCCGCCACCGTTATTGGGCTGCTGGTTATTGCCCATTCCAAGGAAAGGCGAGAGCATGGAGGTAAACTCCATGGGGAATATGAACTTGGTAGAGGGGCTGGACCCCAGGGATTTCAAAGTTTCAAAGTACTGGAGACTCATGGTCTTGGAGTCGACATTGTTGGCTACAGTGTAAATTCGCTCCAGCGCGGTGCTGAAACCCTGGGCACGCAAGACGGTCGCCTGCTGGTCACCCTCTGCTTCAAGGATGGCAGCCTGCCGGTTGCCTTCCGCCTGCAAGATCGCCGACTGTTTTTCACCTTCAGCGCGATTTATCTGGGCCTGTCTCTGGCCTTCTGATTCGGTGATGTCAGCGGTCTTTATGGCCGCCGCAGACTTTTCCCGCTCCATAGCCTGTTTTACGCCGGGAGGAGGGTCTATTTCATTGATGGCCACGTTTCGCACTTTGACGCCCCACCTGCCGGTGTTTTCATCCAGTGCTATTTGCAGTTGACTTTGGATTCTCTCCCTCTCGGCCAATGCATCCGCCAGCGTAATATTGCCAATAATGGACCTGAGTTCCGCCACCGCAAGGTTCACCACGGCCGCTTCGAAGTCCTGCACGTCCAATACTGAGCGGCGGGGGTTGTCATCGTCGGGAAGGACCTGGTAGTAGATGACGAAATCCATATCAACGACCACGTTGTCGGTGGTTATGTATTTCTGGGTGGGCACCCTCTGGGTTCTTTCCCATATGCCTACCTTGGTGCCATTGAAGATAAAGGGTATGAGAAACCGGAATCCGGGTCCTACCACCCGGTCAAAGCGGCCAAATCGCTGGACTACCATGCGTTCCTGTTGCTGGACAATTACGATACCGGCTGACATTCTTGCCTCCTCGGAAATGGTTTCCCATTTTCCGCTGTTTAGATTGAATCACCGGGTCGGTCCATTTCGCTGAAGGGTATTACAGTTAGAATCAGGTCATTCACACCAACTACTATGACCTTCTCACCCACTCCAATTACCCTGTCGTCATCGGAAACTGCCGTCCAGTTACCGTCCTCCATTCTTACTATACCCCTGGGTGACAGTTCGGTCACTACCGTGCCAACCTTACCAAGATGCACAACCGAATCCTCTCCGTATTCCTCCTTCTGAGACTTTCGAATGGTCCATACCAGGTAAAGCAGGCCTCCTCCAAGCGCAGCAGCGGTTCCCACAATCAACCACGGGCTTACGGAAACTGGTTCCAGGGTGGGGGAAGGGTCACCAAACTGGGCAAAAAGCAGGAATCCTCCCAGCAGCAGGCAGATGATGCCCGCGACTCCCAGCACGCCAAAGCCCGGCACCTGGGTTTCCAGGAATCCCAACGCCATGGCCAGCACAATAAGGGCTGCCCCAGCCCAATTGACCGGCAAACTGCCCAGGGCCAGGAAAGCCAGGATCAGCAGGATGGCGCCCACAACCCCCGGGACAATCATTCCCGGATTGAACAGTTCAACAACAACCGCCAGCCCACCTATGGTCAGCAACAGGAAGGCTACGTCCGGGTCTGCCAGAAACTCCAGGAAATGCTCAAGCAGGTTCTTTTCCAAGGGGACTACCGTCAGCCTGTCGGTGTCCAGAATGACGGCACCCAGAGTGGTGGTAACTTCAATGCCATGAAGCCGGTCCAGCAGTTCTCCCTCATCCGCGGCTATAAAATCGACCATGCCCAGGTCAACCGCTTCGGTAGCAGTGAAAGAGGAGCCCTGGCGAACAGTTTCCTCCAGGCTCTCTGCGTTCCTGTCACGCTCCTCGGCAAGGCTGCGGATCAATGCGGCCGCGTCGTTGGTAATTTTGTTGGCCAGGGTCTCGTTCAGGTCTTGTCCGCTGGAAGAGACCGGCGTTGCTGCCCCAATGTTGGTCCCGGGGGCCATTACGGCGACGTTTGATGCGGCAACCAGGAAGGTGCCAGCCGAACCAGCCTGCGAACCCCGGGGCGCGACGTAAACTACGGTAGGTATTTCAGACTCCAGCTGCATTTCCACCATCTTCCTGGTGGAATCCAGCAGCCCCCCGGGTGTATTCAACCTGATTATCAGGAAGTCGGCGTCTGAGTTCTGGGCCTCCTGAAGGGCCCTCTCCAGATACCTTACCTTTACCGGATTAATTACCCCATCAATTTCCAGCGTTAGCGCCTGTGGAGACCCGCTCTGGGCCAGCGCACTGCCAACAAGCCCCATCAGGATGAAGGACACGGAAATCAACAGCGTCACCGCTCTCGCGGAACCGAGCTGGAAATGTCCAGTCTCAGTACGATTGCCTAGT
The DNA here is from genome assembly GCA_002238505.1 of SAR202 cluster bacterium bin22. Taxonomy (GTDB): domain Bacteria; phylum Chloroflexota; class Dehalococcoidia; order Lucifugimonadales; family UBA3495; genus Bin22. Next base: position 933,988 of record MPMM01000001.1, read on the forward strand.
CCGCTGGTTTTCGTGTTGGAACTCATTACATTTCAATCATCCGGTCAGCCCACTAATATGTCAAACGTTCAATCTGGTTCCACATAGCGGCATCCATTTGAACACTACGACCTGATCCGTATTGCAGGATGGGGCCACGACAGTTTCCCCACCTTCGCCCAAGTTTGACTACCCTGTGGGGCGCCCATAAAATAGCGACAGAATTTTGGGCGCCGGTTGCCGAATTGCCGTGGAATTGCCGGACGCCAGGAGGCATGAATGAGTTACGAGTTTGTCCTGGAGGAGAAAGAGGACGGCGTTGCCATCCTTACATTGAACCGGCCGGAAAAGCTGAACGCAATGAACCGGCAGTTAAACCGGGAACTGCAGGACGCCGTCCGTTCCATGAACGAAGACGACGAAGTCGGGTGCATCGTTATTACCGGAGCCGGCGAGAGGGCGTTTTCCGCCGGCGGCGATATTCACGAGCAGCGTGAACGTGACCAGGAAACCGACCAGGAAGAAAGGGAAGAGCAGGACCGCAATCGGTCCCGGGGAACCTACGAAATCAGCGCATCCCTGAAGCCCGTAATTGGCATGATGAACGGACTGGCCTATGGCGGCGCCGCTGTACTGTCCTCGTCCCTGGATATGCGGGTTGGATGCGAACGAACCAGCTTCCGCTTCCTGGCTGCGGCCTACGGGCGGATCAATTCTACCTGGACCCTGCCCAACCAGGTTGGGTGGCCCATCGCCAAGGAGTTGCTGTTTACCGGCCGGGTGGTTGAAGCCGAGGAGGCCCTCCGAATTGGGCTGCTGAATCACCTGGTGCCTTCGGACCAGCTTCGCGAAAAGACCCTGGAGATAGGCAGGACCATCGCCCAGAATCGGCGCGAGTCCATAATGGGCATCAAGGAACTGTTGCTACAGCACATGGGTTGCAGCCTGGAACAGCAATGGGCCAACGAGAAGGACTTTACCACCAACCGGGTTCGGGGCTACAACGCAGAGCAGGCTTTCCCTGAATTCATAGCAAGAAGGGGCCGGTAGCAACACCGACAGGAAGAGATTTCAAGGGATTCAAAAAGTGTAAAGGGACGCTTTTCAGCGTCCCTTTTCTTGCACTTTTACACCATTATGTAAATTTCAAAGCATTACCCGTCAGGTTTCGAGTGTTCCTTTGGTACTTGGGACCTGACCTCCTGCCCTGGGATCAAACTCCACGGCATCACGAAGGGCGCGGGCAAGCGCCTTGCAGAGTGCCTCTGCCTTATGGTGTGGACTCACGCCGGTCAGCACTTTGGCATGGAGGTTAATGCGGGCCTCCAGCGCAAATGACTCGAAGAAGTGGCGCACCAGATCACCTGAAAGCGTCTCCACCATGGTTTCGTCCAGGGTGGTCTCAACCACAGCATAGCTGCGGCCACTCAGGTCCAGCGCCACCATGACCAGGGTCTCATCCAAGGGCACAATGGCATGTCCCATGCGGCGAATGCCTCGCACCTCTCCCAGCGCGTCGTGAAATGCCCGCCCCAGCAGGATGCCGACGTCTTCCACCAGGTGGTGCCAGCCAACATGGACGTCTCCCCGGGCCTGCAGGGAGATGTCGAACAGCCCGTGTCGGGCAATCTGGCTCACCATGTGATCCAGGAAGCCGTTGCCGGTATCCACTTCATAAACTCCCTGACCGTCAAGGTTGATGGTCAGGGCGATGCTGGTTTCAGCGGTCTCGCGATTCAGGGTGGCGCTGCGGGCATTGGTGACGGCCAGTTGGCCGCCGGTGGAGTCTGACTGCTGGTTCATTGGGCCCCTACCAGTTCGGTCAATGCGGCTATGACCTGGTCTGTTTCTTCGGGCAGCCCCACGCTGGCACGTACGTAGTCACGCAACTGGGGAGTGTTGAAGTAGCGGAGGAAAATACCCCGGCGGCACAGACCCTCAAAGATCTCCTGCCCTCGTCCTTCCGGAAGGCGACACAGCATGAAATTGGCCTGGGAGGGCCACACCTGGAGGCCGGGGATTTGTTCCAGCATTCCCGTCATCCTCTTTCGTTCCTGAACTATGGCTTCCACTCGGCTCAGCAGGGTGGGCCGGTCATTCAGGGACGCGATGAGGGCAACCTCAGCGGCCAGGTTAACGTTGTATGGTGATTTCATGCTCATCATGGTCAGGGCTATGTCCGGGTTCATGACGCCCAGGCCGATTCTCAGGCCGGCCAGCCCGGCCCACTTGCTGAAGGTACGCAATACTATCAGGTTGGAATACTCGTCCAGCAAGGGCAATGTAGTCTGACCGCAAAACTCGTAGTAGGTTTCGTCCACAACGACTATCTTTCCCGTGGACAGGAGAGCGCGAATAGCCCCCTCGGAAGCCGCGTTGCCCGTGGGGTTGTTGGGCGAAGCCAGGAATATGGCCTTGGTATTCTCGTCAAATGCGGCGACGGTCGCCTCAACGTCGATGTCGAAAATTTCGTTCCGGGGGATTGCCTTCACAACGCCGCCGCAAACCTCGGCGGAGAAGGCGTACATCCCAAAGGTGGGAGTAGGAATCACGATGTTCTCGCCGGGCCCCAGGAACATTCGCAGCACCATGTCAATCAGTTCGTCGCTGCCATTGCCGGCCACAATTTGCCCCGCCGGCACGCCAAGATAGGCAGACAAGGCATCTCGCAAATGCCGCTGGTCCGGGTCCGGGTAGTGGTTGTAGTGCTGGTAACTTCCAAGGGCCCTCACCACTTCCGGCGAGGGGCCAAAGGGGTTCTCGTTACCGTTCAGTCGTATAACCTTTTCCGGAGGAATTCCTGCCTGCTGCGCCATGACCTCCATGGGGTCAACGCCGTCGTAGGTCTTGAGCTGGCGAATGTGGGGCAGCAGCAGGTCTCTTACTTCAGTCATATCCATCTTCCGAATCTGGGTGGGGATGATGCCCTTGTGCGGCCTAAACGCCGGTCTTGAGGCTGTCAAGGCGCACTTCAACGGCCCCTGAGTGGCCTGTGAGCCCCTCTGCATGGGCAATCTGCACTGCGGCCTCTCCAAGGCCCTTGAAGACCTCCGGAGTCAGGCCCACGACAGGCATGGTGCGCATAAAGTGATGAACGCTCAATGCGGAATTGAACCGGGCGGTGCCGCCGGTGGGCATAACGTGGCTGGGCCCGGCGATGTAGTCTCCCATTACTTCAGGGGAGTACTCTCCAAGGAAGAGGCCGCCGGCGTTCTTTACTTTGCCCGCCCAGGCCCAGGGGTCGGCCACCATCAAGCACAGGTGCTCGGGAGCGATGCGGTTGGCCAGTTCCACTGCCTCATCCAGGTTTTCCACCAGTACGATTCGCCCCTGCCGTTCCAGGGCATCACGGGCCATGTCTCCCCGCTCCAGCGTCGAGAGCCTGGTCTCCAGCTCCTTTTCCACCTGGGCGATTAACTCGCTGGAGTCGGTAACCAGGATTGCCGTTGACAGGGGATCGTGTTCAGCCTGGGCAATCATATCTGCGGCGCAGAAACTGGCCTGGGCCGTCTCGTCAGCGATGACAATGGTCTCAGTGGGACCGAAAATGCCGTCGATATCTACCTGGCCCTGTACCAGCTTCTTGGCATAGGCGACGAATATATTGCCCGGCCCACAAATCTTGTCAACTTTCCCAATGGTTTCGGTCCCATAAGCCATGGCAGCGATGGCAGGCACCCCGCCAATCTGGTAAACGGCGTCCACACCGGCGATGTGAGCTGCCGCCATTACCGCAGGATTCAGGGATTCAGATCCTCGCCTGGGCGTGGTAAGAATAACCTCTTTCACACCGGCCACCCGGGCGGGAATAGCGGTCATCAGTACAGTGGAAGGGTAGGCGGCGGTCCCCCCAGGAGCATAGAGTCCAACCCGTTCCAGGGGGCGGACCATTTCTCCGAGACCTTGTTCCAGGTCGACCCAGTTGCGAGGCAAAGTAGCCTGGTGAAAGTCGGTAATTCTCTGGGCCGCCAGCCGCAGGGCAGACTCAAGCTCCGGGGAAATACTGGAACGGGCCTGCTCCAATTCGGATTCCGTAACTTGGAAGCTTTCCAGTTCGGCGCCGTCCAGCAGCTTGGCATAGCGGCGAACGGCAGCATCCCCTTCCCGCCTTACCTCAGCAAGCATGGTAACCACCGACTGCTCGGGAGTTACGTCCGGGCCAAATGCCTGTTGCGTACGCTGGACTACTGCCTCGGGCAGGGAATCCAGGTCCAGGGGGTCGAAGCGGGCCAAAACCCCTTCAGCTTCGGCTAGTCCCTTCACCACTTTAAGCTTCACCAAGATACTCCTTAATCTGGAGCAGGGTTTGCTCCACGGCTTGCTGCCGGTAGGCTTCCACCTTTTGCCGCGGAATTCTCTCGTAAACGGCTTCCAGGCTGTCAGGCATATTGGAAAGGAACTGGTCCACCATTTCCTGCACGTCGTTGTTGTCGCGGTACATACGGTTCAGGGCGCGCTTGAGTCGCTGCCAGTCGAATTCCCATGACATGAACCGGACCACCCATTCCCGCCACTCGGCCAGCACATCCTGACCGATAAAGTCGACATCCACGCCCATCTCACCGCCGCAAATCACCTCGCCCGCCACGGCGAACCCATTCATTTCCAGGTGCGCCTGCCGGTCCATGTCCAGTTGCAGGGCCCGGTCCCAGATCTGGGACTCTTCGTCGCTGCCAGCCAGACTGTTATTGCTTGAGAAGTGGGGGCGAAACATGGTAGTTATCCAGGTCTCGTCGGCTGTCAGGTGGCTCACATAGCCGAGGATAAAGGAACGAGTAGCCGGATTAAGGTTATTGCGGTCAGCCAGTTCCGGATATAGCTCAAACATTCGCCGGGTGCCGGCGCCGACGGATTCCAGCGACAGCGGGGCAAAGTGAGTGCGTTCCCGGTCCCACTTGGTCATGGCACGAATGTCCGGCGTGGTGGAACCAAGGAAGCAACTGCCCAGATTGTCATGCACAAAGCCCCAGTCCAATTCCTGGGCGACCTGGCGCGCAACATATATGTGCATGGGCAGGTTAGGCACTGTCTTCCCCTGCCGTTGTTCTGGCGGATGCAGCTGAGTCAAACAACTTGCTGAACACCGTTGACTCTTCCCTGAAGAGGTAACTGACTTGGGACGCGGAAATTTCGATTCCCCCACAGTCACGCAGGTGGTCCACGGCTTCCATCAAGCGATCCTTCCGAATCAGCAGCGTGACGGCATACCAGTCCTGTTCTTCCACATTATAAACCCGTGCAATGGTGGGGCCACGCAACCCGGCAACCTCGGGCCGGCTGAGGACGGTGGTGCTTACCTCTTCAGGCGAGGCGCCTCGAACATTGGCCGTAAGCCGGTAATAGGGCTGGGCCCGCATGTGAGACTCGAGCATTTCTACGAATTCCCGGGCCAGCCGCAATGCGTCCCTGGACTGCATCAGGGTCGTGGTATTTCCAATCAGACAGGACTGGGACGTGAGGATGGTACCGCCGTCAAGAGTCTTCAGGCGATTGTCCCTCAGGGTAGTGCCAGTAGCGGTGATGTCGGCAATCAAGTCAGCGTAACCGGCCACCGGAGCAGCCTCCAGGGCGCCGCTGACGGCCACCAGGGTGAAGTAATTGATTCCCCGCCGGAACAAATACTCTCTCAGCAGCCTGGGGTACTTGGTGGCAATTCTCAACTGCTTGCCCTGCTGCCTGAAATCCAGCGCCAGGTCCGCCAGATCGTCAATGGAGGAGACGTCCAGCCAGGCGTCGGGAACGGCCAGAACAAAGTCGCAGCGGCCATATCCCAGGTCATCTATCAGGCTGACCACCTTGCGTTCGTCGGTGCGATATTCCAGGTAGCGGTCCAGGCCGGTAATGCCCAGTTCGGCGCTGCCCTCCTCCACTTTGGTGGTCACATCGGCGCTGCGCTGGAACAGAACTTCCGCGCCCGGGAGGGAAGGAATTGTGGCGGTATATCGCCGTGAACTGGGCCGACTGACCGAAACGCCGCAGCTTGCCAGGTAATTCAAAGTCGGCTCGTACAGTTCGCCGTCACTGGGAATTACAAGGCGTAGCGCCGCCTCCCGCCCGCTGGCAGGGAACCCGTTGCTACCGTTCGCGCCTTTATTCAACATCGTAGGCAGCCTGTTCTCCCGACGAATCTACGAAAACAATCCGCGCTATTTTTCTGCTGGCCGCATAGGCCATGGCTTGCTCAAGGCCCTGGGCCTGCACGTTTACCTCTACCGTTGCTCCGGCGTCCCTCAATTGCTGGGCGATTCCAAAGGCCTGACTGCAGGCGGCACTGGTTTCGGACGCAACCAGAACGTTCCGGCTTCCGCCGACACCGTCAGCATTTACCCCTTGCCAGTCAGAAAGTGCAAGCAACGTCTCAAGGGTGTATGCGAATCCAAGCGCAGGTACATCTATAGGGCTGCCCAAAGCTCTCGCAAGGCTGTCGTACCTGCCCCCACCGCCCAGAGGTCCATCCCAGCCAGGGTGCCGGACCTCAAACACGATGCCATTATAGTATGCCAGACCGCGAGCCAACCCGAAATCGACGGTCACATTGCCGCTGGTTTCGGGGCACGCTTCCAGGATGTCCACCAATTCTGCCAGTCTTTCGACCGGAGCAGCGCTGGCTCCGGCCCCCTGTGCCACCTCTCGCGCGGCAGGAATGGCGTCCGAGGGTTTACCCCGAACGCAGGCTAGAGAAGCGGCCAGTTCCAAAGCCTTTTCCAGTTGTCCGGCGTCGTCGCTGCCCTTCAATTTCCGGAGAAATCGGTCAACCACCTGCTCAGGATCCCGCTGCCCGAACCTCCGCATGTCAGTGCTGTTCCATTGCAAGAATCCCTGAACGACCTGCCTGGCTTGATCTTCATTCAGGCCGGCAATGGCAGCGCTCAATTCCAGATTCTCCGGACTGCGGTCTCCCAGGTGAAGCTGGTAAGCCCTTTCCCTCACCTCAGACACCGCGCCGGAACCCTCCCTCAACTGTGGCACCGAGGCGAGAATAAAGCCACGTGCGCGATCGGAAATCCTGCAAACACTCAGGACGCTGCGAAAAACGTCCAGGTCTGCCAGTTCAATAAGGCAACCTTCGAGACCGGCGCGCGAAGGAATCCTTGCCGCCAGGGTCACTAATTCGGCATCGGCGATTACTGAGTCGGAGCCGATAAGCTCCGCCCCCACCTGGGTGAACTGCCCCGACCCTTCAGGGTGGGCCACATCAAACCGGAAGACCGGGCCGGCGTATTGCAGGCGGGCCGGCAGACTCATGCCCTCTTGATGTTCCAGGTAATGCCGCATTATTGGCGAAGTGAATTCTGGGCGCAGGCTTACCTGGTGACTGCCGGCATCCACAAAGCTGTACATGCGAGACGCCAGGTCGCCGCCCGACTGCCTCAGGAAAAGCTCAGTGCCCTCCAGCAGGGGGGTCTCCAGGAACTGGTAGCCATAGCCGGAAATGAGTGAGGTCAGGGAGTCCTGCAGAGTGCTCTTGCGGAGCCAGGAATCCCTGGGAAGGTCGAACATTCCCCTGAGGCGTGTTACAGGTTGCATAGACATCGAGGGGTATTGTAACCCAGCCCCATTTGGCCATTCAACGGGGTTGAACAACATTGGGCCGCCAGTATGGGGATTGCCGGGTGATGAGTATTTCTTCAGGACCGGCCGGGCTCGATTGCCATTCTTGCGGCCAGACTGCCGATGCAGAAGGAAGCTACGGGGCCATGCCGAGGCTAGGGATGGGCGTTCAAACCACCATCCACGTAAACGGGCTGGCCGGTGGTGTAATCGCAGGCCTCGGAGCACAGATAGACTAGAAGTGGGCCAATGTCCCTGGGTTGCCCCTTTTGCCGTACTGGAATATATCGGACCAACTGTTCCTGGCGTTGTTCCTCAACGGGAATGTCCTCTGCAGTGGTCCAACCAACTCCGATGGCGTTGACCCGTATGTTGTGCTGACCCCACTCCACTGCCAGCGAACGGGTGAGGGCGAGGAGACCAGCCTGGCTGACGCTGAACGCCGACCCATTGATCATGCCTCTCTCCGCCAGCCCGGAAATTATGTTAACTATTCGTCCGTATCCTTGCCCGATCATCTCGGAGCCAACTGCCTGGCTAATCAGGAAAGTGGAGCGAACATTTCTTGACTGGACTTCATCCCAGTCGTCCAGCCAAATTTCCTTAGCCGCTCTGGCAAACATGCTGCGGCCGTCGTTCACCAGGATATCAACCCGCTCATGCCTGCCGCGGAATTCGGCCATAGCCGCGTCAACCGCACCCTTCGAATCAATCACCGCCGCAACTCCACTATGCCTGCCGGGTTCATTCGAAAGCGATTCCGATACAGCGTCCAGGGTTTCCTGCCGCCGACAAATTGCGAACACCGACGCCCCGGCTTCAGCCAGCGCCTGGGCCAGGAAGGGGGCTTCGTCTCCTCCAGCGGAGTAAAGTATGGCGGTCTTGCCCGCCAGGCTGTATTGAGGAAGAAGGGGCATTCCGGTAGCTCCTGCTATCAGCGAAGGGGATGGCTGCGTAGGTTGCCGCTAGGGTTCCAGCGGGATTTCAGGGGCATATCCGGTGGGAGCCAGGCCCCCGGCCAGACCTCCGCCATCCAGGGTGAAAGTCTCGCCGGTCATATAATCGGACGCGGAGGATGCGAGGAACACTGCAACAGGCCCGATATCCTCGGGCACGCCCAGTTTCCCCGTCGGCAGGTAGGCGCCCGACCGGGGCAAGGCGTCTCTGATCTCGGAATCGGTGCCGACGGTGGGGATAAAACCCGGCACAATGCTGTTGGCCGTAACTCCATACCGGGCCAGGCTGAAGGAAAGGACCCGGGTAAGCTGGATGATGCCGCCCTTGGTGCAGCAGTACATGTAGATGTCCCGTCCGCCCCTCAGGCCGAATCCTGACGACACGTTAATTATCTTGCCCTGACCCTGATCAGCCATGGGTTTCGAGGCAGCGCGAGCACAGTAGAAGGCGCCACTCAGGTTGACATCGAGAGCGGCCTGCCAGTCCTGGTCGCTAATGTCCCAGATGGGCGTGGGAATACTGTCTGATACCAATGCGGCGTTATTGATCAGTACGTCCACGCGGCCGAAATGCTGAATAGCGGCGTCAATCAGGGCGTTTGCCTGGGCGGAATCACTGACGTCGGTGGAAACGGCAATGGCATCCTGGCCCATGGCCTTAACTTCATCTGCCGCGCTTTCTATGGGTCCCGAGCGACGGCCAGCAACTGCCAGATTGGCTCCCGCCCGGGCCAAGTGCCGGACCATCTCCAGGCCCAGGCCGGTCCCGCCTCCGGTAACCACTGCTACCCGACCGTCGAGGCTTAGTCGGTCCAGCATCAGAAGGACTGCCGCTCCTGGTTAACCGGCCGCAGCGACGTGGCATCCCCTGCCGCCAAAGTAAGAACGGCGCCATCGTCCTGGCGCAAAAGCAGGCTGCCCTGGGCATCGATGCCGTCGGCAACGCCCACGAACTCGTCCCCACGCCAGGTAATTCTCACCCGCTTACCCAGAGTATCCAGCAACTCTTCCCATTCTTCTACGGGCGTGTCGCCGTGGTTCAGCCGTATGTAGAGGGCATCCAGTTGCTCAAGAATTTCGCGCAACAACTCGTCCCGGGGAATGTCCCCCGCCGAAGCGTGATTCAGGCTGATGGCGCCACCGGCAATTTCATCAATCTCGTCGGCGTCCAGGGCCACATTTATTCCAATGCCAATTATCGAGTTGTGTACCTGCTCACCGGCAATGGCGCTTTCTACCAGCAACCCGGCCACTTTCTTGTCATCCAGGAGGATGTCATTGGGCCATTTGATGCGGGGCTTCAGACCGCTGATGTTGGATATGGCCCGAACCACCGCAACTCCGCACAGGCTGTTCAGGAAAGGAAGGGTCTGCAACGTAGGATAAAGCACTACCGACAGATACAGGTTACCCGACCGGGATACCCAGTTTCTTCCCTGGCGACCACGGCTGGACGTCTGGGTTTCAGCCACGATGACAGTGCCCTCTTCGGTGCCCCGCTCGGCCCGAAGCCTGGCCTCGTCCATGGTGGAACCCACCTCCTGAAAAAAGAGGAGCCGTTTCCCAACAATGCGGGTGAACAGGCCACCGCGCAGAGTTTCTGCCACCACGTTTCCAGGCATTTCCTTCTCCCTGTCCCTGGCCGGGACGTGAGATTCAGGTTTGGAGGTCAGCTGGCTGATAATGTACGGCCAGCGAATGCCGGCATTGAATATCGTCAAAACTTCCACCTCCCTTCCCCTCTTCCAGCTTGTGGGACCTTCCGTCCCCAAATTACGCGAGCATCGGCCCGTTGACCGCTGCCGGAGTCAAACTGCCCCAGAACGGTTTACCAGCCGTGTTCCACCTTGTCCTGAAGGATACCAACTAACTGGTCCATAGGCACACGCACCTGGTGCATTGTATCCCGGTCCCTTATCGTTACCTGTTGGTCTTCCAGCGTGTCAAAATCCACCGTCACGCAGTAGGGAGTCCCAATTTCGTCCTGACGTCGATAACGGCGGCCCACACCCTGAGCATCGTCAAACTGGGTGCTGAAATGCCGTCGAAGCAAATCATGCACGTAGCGAGCCGTAGGGGCAAGCCGGGCGTTGCGGCTGAGCGGCAACACGGCCACCGTGATGGGCGCCAGCTTGCGGTGCAGATGGGACACCACCCTTACCGCGTCGCCATCCGGTTCTTCGTCGTAGGAGTCCAGCCAAAAGGCCAGGGTTGCCCGGTCCACACCACCGGATGGTTCTATGACGTAGGGAAGGTACCTTTCCTTTTCTTCCTCGTCGAAATAGGTTAGGTTTTCGCCGCTGGTTTCGGCGTGACGGGCCAGGTCAAAGTCGGTGCGGTCGGCTATGCCCTCCAACTCTCCCCAACCCCAGGGAAAGCGGTATTCAATGTCGTAGGTATCCTTTGCGTAGTGGGCCAGCTCGTCTGGGTCATGGCGGCGCAGCCGCAGGTTGTCTCTCCGGATTCCATAGGTGACGTACCAGTTGAAACGTTCTTCGACCCACCGGTTAAGCCATTCCTCGTCGGTGCCCGGCTTAACGAAGAACTCCACTTCCATCTGCTCAAATTCGCGGGTGCGGAAGGTGAAATTCCCCGGGGTGATTTCGTTGCGGAACGCCTTGCCAATCTGGCCAATGCCAAAGGGCAGTTTTTTGCGGGAGGAATTCAGTACGTTCTGAAAGTTTACGAAGATTCCCTGGGCTGTCTCCGGCCGCAGGAACACCTCGTGGCCGGACTCTTCAACCGGCCCCATGAAGGTCCGGAACATCAGGTTGAACCGCCTGGGCTCGGTAAATTCGCCTTCACATTCGGGGCAGTTATCCGTTTCCAGTTGGTCGGCGCGGAACCGCAGGTGGCAGTTGCGGCACTCGACCAGCGGGTCAGAGAAATTCTCCACATGGCCGCTGGCCACCCATACCTGGGGAGCCATCAGAATCGCCGCATCGAGGCCCACCATGTCATCGCGGCCTACAATCACTGACTGCCACCAGGCCTCCTTGACGTGGCGTTTCAGCTCAACTCCCAGTGGCCCGTAGTCCCATGTCGATGCCAGACCGCCGTAGATTTCGCTGCTTTGAAAGACAAAGCCCCTTCGCTTGGAAAGGGACATTATCTTGTCCATATCGGCATACGGGAGAACACGTGCCAAGGGTTACCTCAAAGACTCAGGGTAGTAGGGCCAGCCTGAACCTGATGGAAACTGGCCCAGGAAAAAGGTTACCAATTTCGTTATGTGATGTAAAGAATCACAGGTCTGGCAAATACGACGGGGATAGACGGAAGGGGCCCCGCTAACGAAAGCTCACCCGTTGTCCTGTCGGCAAGTTATCCTACCGGACACTCCAGGCTCAGCTGGAGTTGAGGCCTTCGTAGAGCCTGCGGATGCTTTCGACCCCGGCTTCGTCAGAGTTGCCAGAGGCTTCGTCTCTGGAGCCGGGCAATTCCCGCCGGACCGCGTCGGCCAGGCTGTCCGCCCTCAGGTCTTCCAGCTTCAGGTAGCGGGCCCCCATGGATTCGGCCAGCGGACGGGCCATCTCCAGCTTGATAAAGTCCAGTTCGGTGTCAATAACAACGCTGGTAATGTGCTTTTCTTCGAATATGGTCGCATACCCTCGGGCTTCTTCGACAGGATTGCCGGCGCTGCCGTCCAGAGCAACATTGGCGCGACCATCGGACAGTAGCACCACCAGGGGCAATACGTTTCGGTCCTTTAGCCGCTCCGTTTCCAGGCATTCCAGGGCCAGGTAGAGGCCCCTGGAAAGGGGAGTACGACCACCCGTAGGCATGTCCTGCAAATAAAGCTGGGCCAGATCAACACTGTTAGTGGGAGGCAACAGCAGGTCGGCCTCGGTTCCCCGAAAACTGATCAGGGCGACCCGGTCCCTTCGCTGGTAGGCGTCAAGCAACAGGGACAGCACAGCGCCCTTAACTGCCACCATACGCCGCTGGGCGCCCATGGAGCCGCTGGCATCGACCACGAACAGTATCAGGCTGCCGGTTTTGGTTTCTCGAACCTTCTCCCGAACATCCCAGGGTTCGATTACGAGGGAAGAATCGGTATCATCGCCCCGGCGCTGTTGCTGTTGTGGCGCGGCGGCACGCAGGGTAGCGTCCAGGGCGAGGTCACTGACCGTACCCTGGGGTACCTGGGCTCGGACGTAGCGGCCGGCCGTGGAGCCGCTGACGGTGGTGGCGCGGCGGCCGGAAGCAGGACGTTCCCGCCGGTCAGGCGGAGGCAGAAGGATGGATTGAATGGCGTAAGGATCGCCGGTTTCAAACCACTGGTCCTGGGGACCGGCGCCGGTATCAGGAGATTCTTCCTGCTCCTCGTCACCTAAGTCAGGAGGGTCAGAGTCTTCCTCACTCCGGTCCTGTGACGACGACTGGCTGTTGTCCTGGGGTTCCCGGCTGCGAGACTGGTTCTGGTACTCTTCCAGCATGTTGTCCAGTTGCTCGGTGACCAGGTGGGGTTGCTGGAAGGGTTGTCGGCGCTGGCGGTGAAGCAGGGCCAGTACCGCTGCCTCCCGGACGTCCTCCAGATCCACTTCCGTACGACCGTCATAGGCAGCGATGGTGCTGGCCGTCTTGTACATCACAATATCGCCGCGCAGGCCGTCCACCTGGTACTCGGCGCAGATGTCGGTTATCAGGCCCAGCATTTCATCGCTGACCGAAACCTGGTCAAGCAGTTCCCGGCTGCGTATAAGCCGTTCCCGCTCCTTGCCTTCCTCTTCCTGCCAACGGTCCATAAAAGTGAAGGGATCGGACTCGTAGGACATGCGCCGGCGAACCACTTCCCGGCGCTCCGCGGCCTCCATAATTCCGTCCACTTCCACGGCAAGGCCAAACCGGTCCAAAAGCTGGGGCCGCAGGTCGCCCTCTTCAGGGTTCATGGTGCCCACCAGGATAAACTCCGCGGCGTGGCTGACGGATATGCCCTCCCGCTCCACGTAGTTCCGTCCCATGGCCGAGGCATCCAGGAGCACGTCCACCAGGTGGTCGTTCAGCAGGTTTACCTCGTCGATGTAGAGGATGCCCCGGTGGGCCGCGGCTATCAGACCCGGCTCGAAGCTCTTGGAACCTGTTTTGATTGCCTGCTCGATGTCCAGGGATCCCACCAACCGGTCTTCGCTGGCGCCCACGGGCAGGTCCACGATCCTTACCTGGTGATTCACCGGCGGGTTGTCGTTCCTACCCGACTCGCACCACTGGCAAAGACCTTGCCTGGCCTCGGGAACACAGCTGAAGGGGCACCCCTGAAGCACCGTCACTTCGGGCAGCAGGGCAGCCAGGGAACGGACTGCCGTGGACTTGGCAGTACCCTTCTTTCCGCGAATCAAAACACCCCCGATACGGGGATTCACCGTGTTAAGGAGGAGGGCCCGCTTCATGGCGGTCTGCCCCACTATCGCGGTGAAGGGAAAGGACGGCTCCCGGTTAGGTTGGGTCAACGATGTACCTCCGAGCAAGGTGGGTCAACAGCTAGCGGGGCGAGGCGCCGGCGGTTTCCCGTTGTGATTCCGATCCGCCAGCTACGCTGATTCCCTTCTCTCGATATCGAGTGTAGCCGCTCACCCCGAAGGCAATAATCATCCAAAGGAGGAGGTGCCCCAAGATAGAGAAAGTACGGAACATTATCACCAGGGAGTCAGGTATCCAGTCAGGTATCGCATCCGGACTGCCGGGAATCGCGGCAAAGACTATCACTGCCATCACGAAATAAGCCGCAGCGATTCCGATATATCCCAACTTGCGCTGGGAACCTTGCCAGCCTGATTCGTGAATGTACCTTACTGCCACACCGGCAGCGACAACGGCAGCCAAGGACAGCAGAATGAAGAGGAACTGGAAGCCCTGCCGGCTCAACAGCGAAGCTTCCTCGCCAACGCCGGGCGGGTTCAAGGGGTACTTAAGCTGGGTAAACAACGAAATGGACCAGAAACAGGCGGCGCCGGCAATCGCGGCCCAAGTCCAGATGTTCCAGCCTGGAAGCGCCTGGCGGACCACGTTGAAGATTCCGGTGAATACTGCTCCGTAGATGACCCCCAGCACTGCCAGGCCGAGAACCAGGCCAATGCGCTGCATACCTAAAGAGCCAAGGAAACCATAGAAGCCAGTTGCATCGCCCCCTACCTCGCCGGTAGCGGACGCCGCAGCCCCCTCCAGCTCAATGGCCCACTCCATCACAGGCACGTTGAAGACATTCAGGAAGCCGCCAACCAGAAGGCCGGCGAGGGCGCCCATAACGAGGGAAAGCGGTAGTATGCTACGCATCATTCAACTCCAACAAAAAATCAGGGTCAAATAACGCATACACACTGCAACCTCCTCTCCAACGGCATGGCCGCCTGAAGCAGCGTGAAAAGCGTTAAACTAAGCTGGCGCCCCCGTAATCCCGGGGGCGCAGAAAAGGCTTAAAGCCTAGTGGCACATCAAGGCGACGTGGCGGGCATGGTGGAAGAGTTCATGTACTGCGCCCAAAACTGCCGGGGAACCCAGGGCAGCGCCATGTACGCTGGAATCGACATAGCCGACCATATACAGCACGGCAGCGCCGAGCAGCAACCAGGGAGCCCAAACCGGGGCAGCGCTGTCACCAAACACACTTCTCAAGATTGTCAACATCTTACCCTCCTTAAGATTTACTGCCGTAAATTCCTTGAATCCGGGGGCAAGCCCATCGGTTTCAAAGTCTATTACCTATCCCAATACCTTTCAAGCACCTTGCCAGGAAAATTATGGTAAGTTTCCAATTAATTGCCGTTAGCGCTGGACGTAAACAACCCCTTCTTCTCGTCCAACGTACCGATCCCTCATTTCCAGAAAGGCGTCGTACTTCTCAGGCTGGTAGTCCACGCGGTTATTGTCGTCGTCCAAATACGGATTAGGGAAATAGCAGCGTACCAAAGTCTCTTCCCAGTCCTTGGAGAACCTCACGTAGAAGGACTTGAGCCCGCCGTGGCTTTCCGCCTCTACAAACTGAATCCCATTTACGGAAGCCTCGGCCAAGTGAAAGTGCCAGTTGTCGGCCTCTATGGTGTACCAGCCGTTGGTGAAGTCCGGCTCCTTGATGCCTCTGGACGTGTTTTCACTGGCGACTTCACCGCCACCAATCACCCACATCATCTTGTCATTGGAAGTCAGTTCTCTGAT
The DNA here is from genome assembly GCA_002238505.1 of SAR202 cluster bacterium bin22. GTDB lineage: Bacteria > Chloroflexota > Dehalococcoidia > Lucifugimonadales > UBA3495 > Bin22. The sequence goes on from MPMM01000001.1 coordinate 949,626, forward strand.
CATCTCTGACAGAGTTTCCATTTCCTGCCTCCTCTGTCTGCTCGCCGTTCTATCAGGTTTGCCATTATGGGGATTGACCCGCCTCTTGTCTAGCTTCCAGGTCGGTTTCCAGGTCCAGGTAAAGTTCCCGCAGCTTGTCCAGCATTTCAGGCGGGGGATTTTCCCACATGCCGCGCTCTATAGCTTCCAGCAGCCGTTCGATTATGCCCCGCATGGCCCAGGGATTGCTTTGCCGGAAGAACTGCTGCATGTCCTCGTTAAGGATGTATTCTTCAGTAACATCCTCATACATCCAGTCTTCAATAACCTGGGCTGTGGCATCGTAGCCGAACATGTAGTCCACCGTGGCGGCCAGTTCAAAAGCGCCCTTGTAGCCGTGGCGCTTCATGGATTCCATCCACTTGGGATTAACTACCCGACTGCGAAATACCCGCCGCGCCTCGTCCTGCAGGTCGCGCACCCTGGAACGGGACGGGTCGGAACTGTCGCCAAAGAACTGGCGGGGGTTGCGGCCGGTCAGGGAACGAACGGTGGCAATCATCCCCCCGTGGTACTGCATGTAATCATCGCTGTCGAAAACGTCGTGCTCGCGGTTGTCCTGGTTCTTTGCAGCTACAACAATCTGGCTGAACCGCTGCCGGAACTGGGGGCGGGCGCTGACACCAAAGTCCTGTTGGGTGTAGGCATATCCACCCCAGGCGGTGTACACCTCGGCCAGATCGTGCACCGATTCCCAGTTACGTTCATCGAGCACCGGAAGAATACCCGCGCCGTAAGTACCCGGCTTGCTGCCAAAAATCCGGTAGAGAGAACCAGACCTGTCGCCGGGCTCAGAGCCCTCAGCTTCAGAATTTTCCGACGTCCGGGCCAGGTCTTCTTTGAGGTGTTTGACCACGTAATTCCGGTCCGGTGGTTCGTCCACGGATGCCACCAGCTCGACTGACTGGTCCAGAAGGTAGATCAAGTTTGGGAAAGCATCGCGGAAAAAGCCGCTGATACGCACCGTTACATCAATACGGGGGCGGCCAAGCTCTTCCAGCGGTATTAGCTCCAAACCCGAAACGCGGCGGCTTTCTGCCTGCCACACGGGTTTGACACCGAGCAGATACATAATCTGGGCGATATCGTCGCCGTGCGTACGCATGGCGGATGTACCCCAGACCACCACACCAACCATTTCGGGATAGCTGCCCTCCTCCTGCAGGTACTTGTCCAGGAGGGCGTCGCCCAGGTCCTTGCCCACCTCCCAGGCCACGGGCGAAGGGAGGGTCTTGGGGTCAACGGAGTAGAAATTACGCCCGGTAGGCAGCACGTTGGCCATACCCCTGGTTGGCGCGCCGCTGGGCCCTGGAGGTACAAACCGTCCATCCAGACCCCTGAGCAAATTTCCAATTTCGTCGGAAGTTCGCATCAGCGACGGATAAATAAAGTCTGAGACGTAGCGCAGCACCATTTCCGTGGCGGCATCCTGGCGACCCAGGAGACCGCTGACAATGGCAGGGACGTCATCCCGGTCAAACCCGTTGACCTGTAGTTGCTCGTATGCGCTGCGGCAAAGCATCTCCAGCCGCTCGATTACGTCGCCAGCGCTGCGCAAGGGGGTTTCCGAATCCAGATCCCTGAGCGTTGCGGGCATGTTTCCATTAACCGCCCGTCCCGGATCGTCCAGCAACTCGACATAGTCCAGGCCCAGCGCCTCGGCAATAGCCCGGCGCAGGCTAGGTATGCCGCTTATGTCCAGTCGGGTCAGGGCACACAGCAAACCGACCAGTTGCTCTTCAGTGGGTGGTTCGCCCAGGGTATGCAGGCCGTCCTTGATTTGCACGTCCTTGATTTCGCAGAGGTAGCCATCAATTTCCAGCATGAACTCGCCGAAATCGTCGGGCTGGTCCTCTACTCCCAAATCCCGGTGCAACTCCGCCTGCTGGACCATTTCCCAGATCTGGCTTTCCAGCATGGGCAACTTGGCCGGGTCCAGGGTCTGGCACTGGTAGTGCTCGTCCATCAACTGCTCCAGCTTGGCGATGTCGCCGTAGCTGTCCGCAGTGGTCATGGGCGGAATCAAGTGGTCAATGATAGTGGCATGGGTGCGACGCTTGGCTTGGGTGCCCTCGCCAGGATTATTGATTATGAACGGGTAGAACAAGGGCAGGTCTTGAAGAGCCACTTCCGGGTAGCAGGCTTCCGACAAACCTATTCCCTTGCCAGGCAGCCATTCCAGCGTGCCGTGCTTACCCACGTGCACCATGGCGTCCGCCTGAAACACATCGCGAATCCAGCGATAATAGGCAATGTAGTGGTGGGTAGGCGTCAAATCGGGGCTGTGATATACCGAAATGGGGTTCTCGCCAAACCCCCTGGGTGGCTGCAGCCCGACAAAGACATTGCCCAGGTCCAGTCCCGCAATGGCCAGGGAATCACCCGTCCGGTAAACCTGGCCCGGTGGGTCGCCCCACGCCTCTTTCAGTTGCTCCTGAACCTGGGGTGCAAATCCCTGGAACCACTGGGCATACTGACGTCGGTCCACGTGCCCGGCGGCCAGTCGCATTTGCTCTTCAGTCAGGGAGTCCCGGTCATTGCTGCAACGCTCGATAATACGGTGAACCAGTTCGTCGCCATCTTCCGGAATGTCCTCAACCTTGTAGCCAGCTTCCCGGAAGGCGTGAAGGAGGTTTATTACCGACGCCGGAGTATCCAGGCCCACCGCATTGCCTATTCTGGCATCCTTGGTGGGGTAATTGCTCATGATTATGGCGACTCGCTTCTCGCTGTTGGGCTTTAGCCGCAGGCCGGCCCACTTGGTGGCGAGACCGGCCAGCGCCTGCATCCGATCGGGGGCGGCCACGTAACGCTGAAGCCTGGGGCCGGTGAGGCCGTTTCCGCCATCCCCGGCTGTCTCTTCCTTGAAGGAGATGGGAACGGTAATAATGCGCCCGTCAAACTCAGGCAGTGCGATGTTCATCGCCGTGTCTATGGGTCCCAGCCCCAGCGAACTTTCCTCCCATTCCTGGCGCGAACCCGTGCTTACGATTCCCTGAATGATGGGGATGTCCAGAGCGTCCAGCAGGTCCACCGACCACCCGGTGGCGATGGTGGGCCCTTCCTGGCTCAAGTCGCTCATAGCCAGTCCCATGGTGTTGATTATGCAGTCCACCCTGGGTTCCCCGTCGGTACCAGCCATGAAGCTGGTCAAGGTCCGGCTGCGCTGGCCCTCCTCTTCGGGATTATGCTTGAGGCTGTAGGAATAGACCGGAAGCACGTTGACTTCCTTGCCTTCCAGGCAGCGGATCAAGTCATCGACAAACTGGAGGTTGCCACTCATCCAGTGAGCGCGATAGAACAGCAAACCCACGCTGGGGCGACCGGAACGGAAACGGCTGGCAACATAGGTTTCCACATCAGCAGTTTCTTCCATGTCTGCATCCGGGTGGTAGATACCTTCCCAGGGAACGGGTTCAGGAGCCTCGTGGCCAAATTCGCTGCCCAGGTAGGTGTCACTCAGGAAAAGGAAAAGGTTGCGGAAGTTATCTATCCCACCCCTCATGAGGTAGGAAAACACGGTTTCCAGCTCGGCTACAGGTACCGAGCAAGCGGTCACCAGGTCCTCATCCCATTCCTGGTGACCGGGGCAGGCAATCAGGGGAATGCCCCGTTCATGGCACAGGTTCACCAGGGAATCGAAGGTTTCGGGCATGGCCCGCTTGCCGCCCAACAGTCGCAGTACCACTACCCCCGCCTGTTCGGCAGCCTTCATCAAGTCCTGGCGAGCGTCGTCCGTGTCCAGGGCAACTGGGTGGTATGCGCGCACCTGTGGGCTGCCCTCGGGCAACCCGTTAAGCGCGCGGTCGGCGGTCAGAATATCTGTATCCGCCGTCGTTACAAGAACAACCGACCCGCTGCTGTTTTCGGTGTTAGAGGTCAAGTTATCGATACCGTCCCGTCAGTGGCTTCCGTTACCGGATCGCAGAAAAACCATGATTGACAAGTCGCTGAATTCTTCGGTTATGGCAGAACAGTCCTGCAGGGTACCGGTCCAGGCCTTTTCGCCCTCCAGCGTCAGGCGCTGATAGACCGTAACCGGCCTGTCGGCCGCGACGCCGGCGGATACCAGGTCTGCCGCGATTTGAGGCGGCATCAGGTCAAAGGGGCGCGGCAGCAGAATGATATTGCGCTTGCCCTCATTCAGGTAATGCTCCAACTCTGACAACGCGGATTCAGAACCGTCGCGCCGGTGCAGGGTAATGAACAGCGACTCTTCCATCGCGATTCCCGAGCGGGCGCAGGCCATCTGAATTGAACTCACTCCGGGGATCAATTCCACGCTTTCTGCCCTGCGGTAAACCCTGGCCAGCAACTCCGCCGCCGAAACGTTCAGGTCGCCCCAGCAGCAAACTACGCAGGTCTTGCCTTCGGCGGCCTGCCCTGCGGTATATTCCAGCACATCTTCCTGGTCGCGGTAGCTCATGGGCCGCAACTCAGCGTTGCCGCACCACTCTTCCACTACATCCAGGACAGTCTTGAACCCTACGACCACGTCTGCCGATTCCAAAGCCTGGCGACCCCGCAGCGTCAACATACGGGGGTCACCCGGCCCCACGGCCACCACGGTCATTGATATTCCCTTGTTGTCTGTACTCATTCCTGTGGTTCCTCGCGCCAACGACAGCCGACTTCATCCTTCAAAATACAAAAACCCCGAACCCTACGGCTCGGGGAGACGGCTACTTGAATGCTCCTGCGTGGGCCGGTAAGTATCCGGCCACGCCCGAGAACCGACTCCGTTTGGCGCAGAGTGATGGTCCCTGATTTCCGGGGCAGGTCTCCTGGCTTACGGATCTCCGCTCCTCCGGCGCCTTCCCGCCATCCTGGCTCTCACAACACAGGTGTGAGAGCAAAGACAACAGTGGCAGTTTGCCGGGGGCTTCCCGTTTACAGTGGCGCAACCGCTGCGGAATTTCACCGCCTTCCCTATTGTGCCTGCTGGCGCCCCAGAAATATTTTCACTTGTTAAGAGCCTGCCAAGAGGGACGGGCCCAGCGTTAATTTAAGGCCCTGACAGTTTATTGTCAAGGCAAACAAATCTGGGCCACCAGTATTGGGCAACTATCCACCCGAAGGGTTGTTCTCCATAAGCGGTGCTGCGCTGATACTAACCGGACACCTTGCGATTTGACACCCCCGCAACCTTTGCCTATCTTTGCCCCATTCACTCTTTCAAACAATCTGGAGGTGCCTCTTGGCCTTTGGTTGGGGAATCATCAGCACCGGTTTACATCCGGAAAACAAGATAGCGCCGGCCATCACCGCAGCCGATGGCGGGGAATTGGTGGCCGTTTACAGCCGAGACCAGGGCAGGGCTGCAGCCTTTGCCGAGCGGCACGGCGCCAGTGTCGCCTATAGCTCCCTGGAGGACCTGCTGAGGGACAGCAGGGTGGATGGTGTGTTCATTTCGTCCCCAAACTCCCTGCACGCGGGCCAGGCTATGCAGGCGGCCGAAGCAGGGAAGCACGTCCTTAGTGAGAAACCCATGACTACCACGCTGCGGGACGCCCTGGATATGGTGCGGGCGTGCCGCGACCGGGGAGTCAAGCTGGGCGTGGGGTTTGAGCTTCGCCACAACCCGGGTCATATTGTGGCCCGCGATCTGGTCCGTGATGGCACGCTGGGACGCGTTACCCTGGCCCAGGGCCAGTGGGGCTTTGGCTCCAGGGGCCAGGAGGTATTCCCGCCCCGGGAGGGTCTGCGCCAGTGGTGGGACGACCCCGAGGCCATGGGTGGAGCGTCCACCATGATGGGCACCGGCGTCCACGTTATGGACTTGCTGCGATTCGTAATGGGACAGGAAATTGTGGAGGTAGCCGCCATTACCGACGGCCAGACCGATGCGCGTCCACTGGAGCAGATTGCCGTCTTATCCCTGAGGTTCGGCAACGGCACGCTGGGCACCCTGGTGTGCGGCCGCCTGCTGCCGGACACCAGGAATGACCTGGCTATTTACGGCATTAGCGGCCGCTTTACGAGCAGGGAGACGGTGTGGGAAGCTCAAAAAGGCGAAATCGAAGTGATTTCAGACACCGTCAACCGGACTGATTCTTACCCTGAGAATTATCTGGCCAACTTTATAGCCCAAACGGAAGACTTCCAGCAGGCCGTGGCCGAAGATCGGGATCCGGCAGCCACCGGCGTTGACGGCTTGCGGGTGGTTGAAGTAACCCTGGCGGCCATTGAGTCCGCCCGCACCTGCAAGACCATCAAGATTGAGCCTGTAGAGATTTAAGCCTGCCTTCCGGAAGGCCACCGGGTCGTTCCCCTTGACCGGCAGGCCTTGCCCCTGCCGGTTTACCCGCCCTGCCTGCGTCTTGGGCGCGGCCTCCCCAGGGCTATCAGGAACATGACGCTCTTCCCAGCCGCGTGGGGCGAAAAGAACTCAATTACGTCGTCGTCGAAAAAGGTCAGTCCCGAGGCTCCCAGCCGCAAGGCATAGGCTGCCAGGTACATCCTGCCCGCCCGAATTGCCGCCTCTGTCTGCGCCATCCGGTACCCTCGATTGCCGTAACGCTCCAGAACGGCAGCCAAATCGGCCATAAGATAGACGTTTACGCTGGCGTCGGCAGGCAATTCCTGCTGCAGACCCAGGTATCCGGCTTCCTGCCTGAATGCCCCAGTTTTTAGCTGTTCCAGTGCATAATGTGACGAATTAAGAGCATATGACCCTGCTTCCAGCCCGATTACATTATTGCAAATCAGGTATCCCTGGGTCAGTCCTGCTCCAGGGATACCCGGAAAGTCGGTTGTTATGTCACCTAAACCGGCGTTCAGGATGGTCGAGAGTTGGGAGAAGGTGATGGCCTCTCGTCGGAAGCGCCGGCTGGAACCCCGACGGACAATTAAAGGCTCGATTGCCTCTTCCGGGAACTCGTCCGGTGGCAGCGGGTCCAGTGGCAAAACGTTGCCCGTCCCGTTAATTTCCACCTCTGGCGGGGGCGCCTCACGCAGATTCCTCGCCTCATCCCCGCTGGCAAGAATTGCCGATTTGTGCGCCTCCAGAATTTGAGGATATTCAATCTCTCTAGGAGAATATGGCGCTACCTCCAGGTCCAGCGGCGTCAACTCCGGGCAATCGGGGGGAATGGCTGAGCCGCTCCCCACCGAGACCAGGTGCAGGGCAGCCTCCTTCGTGGTATCCAGCCCCAGCAGGTTGTTGACCGGATCGTCGGCAAAGGCGGAAACGATCTTCATCGGCATGTCATAGGCCTGCCCAATGGCCAGCGTGTTGGCCAGGAGCGTCCCGCTGTCCCAAAAGGAATGGCGGTAAGCTCGGCTCTGGTACTTCCAGGCGTTTCTCCAGTAAACGGAAGTGGTTATGAGGATGGCGGGAGCCTCAGCCAGGGAAGGTTCGTCGCCTGAAGCTTCCACCACCATACGGCGATAATCGCCGCTGCGGAGTTGGCGCAAGGAAAAGTCGTGGGGGCCAAAGTGGTAAACCCCGTCCTCCAGTTCCGGCAGCCCGCCACACACGAGGTACAGTTCGATGTGGTAAAGGGCGCCCGTACAGGCCGCTGCCCTGAAATAAATCTGCCCCCCCGGTACGATGCCCCGCTTAGTAATTCCGGCGGAATAATACAGCACACCTGCCAACTGCCGGAGGTCAGGCGCCGTCCCTGCCACGGGAGAGGTCCCCAGCGCCTCTAATCCCCGCATTTCGCTGGACACCAGATCTGTGGGCAACCTCCTCCCCTCCAAACCCGGGTAAATCTTGAAGGGCGATGGCTGATTGTTCCAGTCGAGGGAGTGGTTGGAAGTGTGGATGCTCTGCCACGTATGTTTCGTGGCATTATGGTAAGTCCAGGCAGCTTCGGTGTTCCGGTTCTCGGAGACTGTTTCCATTTCGCTCCCTCAAGCAGGTCAAGGGTCTTCCCTGACTCTCTATTTTTCTGAATCAGAAAGGCCGGGCAGAATATGCCCGGCCTCGAAATGTCATACTAGCCTGGATTGTAACGGCTTACCCACCGCCTATGGCCGGCAGGAAATGCACCTCGCTGGTTTCCTGCACCCGCTCCAGCAAGCCTATCTGGCTGGCCTCGCCATCAACGATCACCGCAACACCAGCCTGCAGGTCGTCTTCCTCTTCGTCGTAGAGGACCGCCTTGACACCGGGGTACTCCTTATCCAGGTTGTTAATAACCTGGCGGACGGTGCGACCCTCTATCTGAACCCGGTGTTGTCCATCGGTCAGGCTCTGCATGGTGGTGGGTATCCATACTTCAGGCATGGCTGTCCCTCGCTGGCGTCAACTATTTGCCGCCGTTTTCCTTGCCCCAGAGGGCCTCGAGAACACTGCCCGGATTCATGGGCAGGTCGTTCATTCGTACCCCAATGGCGTTGTACAGGGCGTTGGAAATGGCCGCCATGGGAGGCACAATGCACACCTCGCCCACACCCCGCACCCCATAGGGATGGTTAGGGTTGGCAACCTCAACAATGACCGTATCGATCATGGGCAGGTCCAGAGAAGTGGGCATCCGGTAGTCCAGGTAGCTGGAATTGACCATGTGACCCTGGTCGTTGATGAAATACTCTTCGTTCAACGCCCAGCCGATACCCTGGGCCACGCCGCCCTGAATCTGGCCCTCCACGTAACTCGGGTGGATAGCCTTGCCGGCATCCTGCAAAGCCGTGTAGCGCAGGATGGTTACCTTGCCGGTATCCGGGTCAACTTCCAGGTCAACGATGTGGGTTCCAATGGCCGGGCCCGCGCCCGGGGGATTGACACCCGCACTCCCGACGATTGGACCGCCGGTAGGCGTCTGCCGGGCCGCAAGCTGCTGGAAGGTCAGGCGCAGTTCGGGGTCGGACTTGTGCTGGAGAACGCCATCCACATATTCAACGTCTTCGGCAGTTACGTCCCACAGCTTGGCAGCGCGCTCAATCATCTGCTGCTTGATGCCCTGGGCTGCGGTGTAGGCGGCAAAACCGGTCTTGAAGGTGACGCCGCTGCCGCCGGTGTTGGAGGTAAACCCGATGGAATCGGTGTCACCTACAGTGGTGTTTATGTCCTCGACAGGTATGCCCAGAACCTCGGCCATCTGCTGAGCGACGGAAGACCGGGTGCCTCCGATGTCCGGGGAGCCCTCGGTCATGCTGATTTTGCCGTCGGGGTGCACCAGGGCCACCGCGCTGGAGGGGCCGGTGTTATTGCCCCAGAAACCGCTGGCAACGCCACGGCCGCGATAAGGACCTTCAAGAGGCTCTGAATAATGCGGGTGGGCCCTGGCAGCCTCCAGGGTCTCGATAAAGCCAACTCGGGGCATCAGGGGACCGGTTACCCGCCGTGTACCTTCCTTGGAACTGTTAAGCAACCGGAATTCCAGCGGGTCCATCCCGATCTTTTCACAGACCTCGTCAATGGCCGTCTCCAGGGCGAACGCAGCGGCGGGAGAACCCGGAGCGCGGTAAGCCGCCGTCTTGGGCCGATTCACCACCACGTCGTACCCTTCAATATAGCCATTGGGGATATCGTAGGCAGACATCATGCACTGGGCTCCGCCTGGGACGGGGGAGCCGGGAAAGGCGCCAGCCTCAAAAATCAGGGTAGAAGTGGCTGCCGTTATTTTCCCCTCTTTTGTCGCTCCCAGCTTTACGGTGATGTACGTGCCGGAGGTGGGTCCGGTTGCCTCGAACACCTCGGTCCGGCTCATAGATACCTTTACCGGGGCGCCGGCCTTGCGGGCCAGAGCGGCGGCAACGGGCTCCATGTACATGGTCAGCTTGGCACCAAATCCACCGCCAATTTCCATGGGAATGGCGCGAACTTTGGACACGGGAATACCCATCAGCCGGGCAGTGTAATCGCGTACGGTGAACTGACCCTGGCTGCTGGACCAAACGGTCAGGCTGCCGTCCTCGTGCCACTGGGCGGTGCCGCTGTGGGGTTCAATGTACCCTTGGTGTACCGCCACCGTGGAAACTTCCTTCTCCACAATAACGTCGGCCTGCTTAAAGCCCTCGTCCGGATCACCCAGTTTGAACTCAAAGTGATTGGCGATGTTGGTACCCTTGGTGGGGTCGTCATCATCCAGCACACCACCCGCCCGAATCGCGGCAGTGGTCAGTCCCGCCAGCCGTTCGTGAACCAGTGGAGCGTCTTCCTTCATGGCTTCCTTGGCATCCATGACTGGAGGCAGGACCTCGTACTCCACCTCAATCAGCTTGAGAGCCTCCTCGGCCGCATGGGCGCTGGCCGCAGCCACGGCAGCAATAGCGTGCCCCTTGTACAGAGCCTTACCGTCGGCCAGGACGTTGTTGCTAAGGAACTTGTAGTTGACCATGGCGCCTTCGGCCAGCTCAGAGGCACGGCCGGAAGGCTTCAGTATGTCAGCGGAAGTTACCACGGCGCGAACGTCGGGGTGGGCTTCCGCCTTGCTGGTGTCTATGGACTTGATAACAGCATGGGCGTGGGGGCTGCGCAACACCTTGCCGAACAGCATCCCCGGCAGGTTTATGTCGGCGCTGTAGGTGGCCTTACCTGTCACCTTGTCGGCGCCATCGGGCCGAATCGGCCTGGTCCCGATGACCTTGTATTCCTGCTCGTCGTTGGACAGGACAATATTGGGCTTATAGTCGAGCATCTGTTCCTCCACATACAGAATTTGGAGTTTAGACAAGTATCCAAAATATGGCAGCAAATATCAAGGGCCGCTGCCAGATAGCAGCAATTCTAACACAGAACCGGGGCTGCTCCAGAGGGTAGTTCTAGTCCAGCGGTCTTCCCCGCCAGTACTTCGTGGGACGAGAGGGAGGCTCCGAACCCCTCATTGGAAGTGGAGGCTGACCCGAAAACAGTCGGTACACAATAATTATGGCCGCCCCCGCAACAAATCCTCCCACATGGGCCCAGAATGCCACGCTGACGTGGGCAGATATGCCTATGGAAAGCAATGCCTGCACCAGTTGCCACACGAACCAGAAACCCAGGAGCCACAGCGCCGAGAGGCGGATTACCGTGACGAAATAGAAGATTATGAGAGAGTTAATCCTGTTCCTCGGATAGAGCAGCAGGTAAGCTCCCATTACGCCGGCTATGGCCCCGCTGGCGCCTACCAGTGGTATGGCGGAAGCGGGCTCCACGACCCAGTGGCACAGGGTCGCGGCTGCTCCCGTAATCACATAGAATGCCAGGTACTTGGCGTGGCCCAGCCTGGCTTCGATATTGCTGCCAAATACCCACAGGAACATCATGTTGCCCGCAAGGTGCAGCAACCCGCCGTGGATAAACATGGAAGTGAGGATCGTTCCCCATGTGGGTATCGGCGTTTCAATATCGCCTGGTGATATGAAGGACTGGTACGAAACGCCTTCGGTTAGTTCGACGGGAATGAAACCCCAGGTCAGAAAGAATACGGTAAGGTTCAGGCTGTCTCCCCCAAACAGGAACCCCAGGCCTCCCAGCAGCAATTCGTAAAGAAATACGAGGACGTTAAGACCGATAATGGCCTTGTTGACGGGGGCAAATGGTTTCTGGGGCGCGTCGGCATCGGAAAGGGGAATCAATTGAGGTCACACCTGTGCAGCAATGATGCGGGAGTACCTGGCTGGACGCTGTTAAAAGAATCGCCCAGCATGCTGGAGGTTGTACTTGTTGGCTAGGCCAGGAAGAGAGTCACCCCCATCCTGGCCTCCGACCTTCAAGGGGGACGGAATTTCGGAAATGGCTTCTGGAAGCAGCAGTGATTTGGATGAAGACCTGCTGGCGTCGACAGTCGTTAAGGCGGCCCTCGCCTGAACCAGGCACCGGTGATTAGACTGCGATGGGAAAGGGGAAGTGTGCCCGCTCAGGCTGCCGGCACACCCTCAGCTGAATGCATCAGGTCTTCAACTGCGTGAACGACCATCTCGGCCGCAACCTCGGGGCGAATTCTGGCAACGTTGAGCACCAGGTGGAATAATTCTGAGTCGTTAGCGTTGACCCCGTAGAATTTCCTGAAGAAAGCTATTCTGGCCTGTTCCAGTTCCGTAACAAACTTGGCAGCCTCCTCCCGGTTGTAATGCTCCCTGGCCATGATGTTTTGTATTCTGGACTCGAGGGGGGCCAGCATACCGACATGCAACGCACCGGGAAAGTCCTGCAGGATCATGTTGCCGGCCCGTCCGATAATTACCACATTGCCGCTGCCGGCCAGTTCGGTAATGACAGCGCTGGTAGCCTCAATGAAGGCTTTGTCGTTGACGGACTGGGTCGCCGAGGGTGATTCGCCCAGCAATTCAGTGTAGGTCTCGGCCGGCAGCATTTCAGTGCCGTGTCCAAAATAGGGTTCTCCACCTACACCTGAAATGGCCGAACGTTCCAGCATCGTCTGGAGAAAACGCCCCAGCCGCTCCCGGAAGGGGATAATCCGCTGTTCCTTTTCTACCAGATTGCCGACGGGAGAACCAATGCGGCGCGCCGCCTCGGCCAGCACCATCCGGTCCACATAGTCAATGCCCAGGCGCTCCGCCACCATCTGGCCCACTTCAAAGCTGCCACTTCCGATGGGACCGTTAATAGTTATTACTGGCATTGTCATCACCTCCCCAGGGTCGTGATGCGGGAAATTAGTCGATAAAGGGAAGCTTGCTCTTTACCTGAGCGAACCTCAGCCCTCGGCCCCCTCCGACTCCATTAGTCGGTTGCGGCGCCTGAGGTATTCATCAGAAAGCAGCCCCATGGCAAATGAGTCGTACCAGGTGTCTCCCTTGCGATGCGTCTTTCGGAAGTGCCCTTCCAGTACGAAACCCACGTGCCGGCAAAGCCGCAGGGCGTGCTCGTTGTACTCGGGCACATCCACCCACACTCGGTGCAGTTCATAGGTGTCGTATGCCTCGTCCAGAAGCGCCACTAGGGCCGAGGTGCCGTAGTGGTGGTGCCACAGGTCCTTGCGGCCGATAATCAGCAGCAACTGGGCCTCCAGGAGCGGCCACTCGAATTCCAGCTGACCTTCCCCTATATGATCGCCCTCACTGGAGTACACCGAAAAAACTTTGCGATGCTCTTCATCGGGAATTGACTGGTCCCACTCCGCTTCCGGAGCGCTCAGTACGTCGGTGGGCGAGTACCCCATATGCAGGGGGTCGCCATTCTCATCCTCCCCGAACCAGAGAGAATTTACTTCTGGATCATGGAGCCAACCGGCAACGCGTTCCACGTCTTCGCGAGTCAGTGAATTAAGCTGTACTTGTGGAAACATGGCAGCACCCCGGCAGGAAGTTGCGACAGCCCTTCATTCGAAACAGTCTGGCAATTGTAGCCAGTGATTTTCCATATGGCTAGTATCTACCATAAGCTCGCTAAAATCAATTGGCATAATAGGTAAAATCATAAATTGACGGGGAAACGGCCAGTTTTCCAGCCAAAGAGAAAGGCCAGACTCCCCGAAAGAAACCTGACCCTTACTAATTCAGCCCGGGTTTGTTGCGATGTTTAAATTCTAGGCGGCGCCAACCGGAGTACCCGACACGGCTCCGTTTACGGCTCTCACCTGGTCCATCAGATTTGAGAAATTCTCAAAAGTAAGGGACTGAGGGCCGTCGCATTTGGCCAGATCGGGATTTGGGTGTACTTCGATCAGCAGGCCGTGCGCCCCCGCGGCGATGGCCGACAGGGCCACTGGGGTCACCAGGTACCAGTGACCAGTGCTGTGGCTGGGGTCTCCAACAATGGGGAGATGGCTCAACCGCTTGATTACCGGAATGGCGGCCACATCCATCGTGAACCGGGTAGTGCTCTCAAAGGTCCGGATGCCCCGTTCACACAGCATTACGCTCTCGTTGCCGCCGGCCAGCACATACTCCGCTGCCAGCAGCCACTCTTCGTAGGAGGCTGCCAGGCCCCGCTTGACCATTACGGGCATGCGGGTCTCGCCCACGGCGTCCAGCAGGTTGTAGTTCTGCATGTTGCGGGCGCCCACCTGCAACACGTCGGAATACTGAGCCACGGTGTCCACGTCGCCCGGAGTCATAACCTCAGTGATGATGGGGAGGCCGCTTTCCTGCTTGGCCAGATTAAGCAGCTTGAGACCGTCCAGACCCATGCCGCGGAAACTGTAAGGAGAAGTCCGTGGCTTGAAAGCGCCGCCGCGAAGTACGCGGGCGCCGGCGGCTTTCACTGCCAGGGCGGTGCTTACCATCTGCTCTTCATCTTCTACCGAACAGGGCCCCGCCATCACCACTGGTTCGGGCCCGCCTACAGGCACATCCCCAATCATTACGATGGAGTTCTCGGTGTGAAATTCACGGCTTGCCATCTTGTAGGGCTTGGTTATGGGGATAACTTCCGCCACACCAGGCAACAGGGCCATTTCGTCTCTCATATCGGGGGTAACCGTCCCGATAACACCAACGACTATCCTTTCTGCTCCTTCCGAAACCTGAGGAAGCACACCTTCGCGGCGTGAGATGCGGGCCTTAACCTCCTCTAGCTGTTCGGGTGTACTTTCCTTGGCCATAACCACAATCATTTGTTTGCACCTTCTTGTTTTAAGAGTTACCCCCAGTTTATCCACAAACCGGAGTATTTTTTCTAGGCATTCCGGATACCCATCCGGCGTCAAAAAAATTGTTATGAAAAAAGACATACGGCCCGAGGGCCGTAGTAGAAGCGGCTAATCAACAAAGGGGTCTCTATTTTCCAGGACTCAACTACCGAACTAGGCATTATGTGGCTGCTGCGCCATGAAGACGGAGGATCTCCGTTCCCTTGAGGTAGATATTGTTTAGTTCGTCAGGTCTCTTTTCAGTATTGACCAGTATAAGCACGCGAATGCAACTCGGCAAGGAGTTGGGAACCGCAATTTCGGTGGCGCACATCAATGCAGTATGGTTCCAGCCCAGTTGGCGTGCCGCCGCTGCAGGAAAAGCGGCATTCAGGTCGGGAGTGACCGTGAAATACGCCATGGCAACATCTTCCTCTACGATGCCATTGGCCTCAATCAATTGCTGCAGCATTTCACGCGTAGCGCCGTGGATCTCTTCCTCAGTATTGCCTTCAGATCTGGTGGCTCCCCTTAGTCCACGACATACGGTCATTGTCCGGTTCCTCCCACGGGTGGTTGTTCCATACCTGCCAGTTCCGCCACCAGGCTACTGGCCCGTTCAACCAGTTGGTCACGGGGCGATTCTAGCATTGTCCGAATCAGGGCGCTACCCACTGCAGCCGCGTCTGCTTCCTGGCAGACCGTTTCCACGTGTTCACGTCGGGAGATGCCAAAGCCAATGGCCAGGGGCAGGTCAGTGTGCCGCCTTACCCTTTTCAGCAGATCAAAACCCGACTGGGAAACCTGGTCGCGGGCACCCGTAATTCCGGTCAGGCTCACGCAGTAAATGAAGCCTGAACTGACGCCAACGGCCGTCTTGATACTCTCGTCAGTACTGGTTGGAGCCAGCAGTGGCACTATGTGAACGTTGCGGGGATTGCACTGCTCGTAAAGGGGCCCCGACTCTTCTGCCGGCAGGTCCACCGGAATTATCCCGTCAATTCCGCAGTCCGCCACCCGTTTGGCGAACCGTTCCAGCCCATAGGTATAGACGGGATTATAGTAGGTCATGAGAATAAGGGGAGTGTCGGGTACCTTGTCCCTTACCTGCGCTGCCATATCCAGGCAGTCGTCCGGGGTTATCCCTTTCTCCAATGCAAGAAAGCTGGACTCCTGGATTACCGGGCCGTCAGCAAGGGGGTCGCTGAAGGGGATGGAAAATTCTATGCCGTCTGCCCCGGCTTCGGCCAGAGCCGGCACTAGTTCCAGGGTAGCCTCCAGGTCAGGAAAACCTGTGGTCAGATAAACCAGCAGACCAGGCCGGCCCTCTCGCTTGATGGCCTCGAATTTCTCTCTGATTCGGTCCTTTTTCATTCCCCTGCTATCCGTGTAAGAGTCAGCTATGCAAGTCCCTTTGCCGGGGGTTCGTCCGCCGCCATCTCCAGGGCATTGCCGTTGGAACTCTAGCCCAACTGTATTCCCTTGTCTAGCCCTGTAACGTTATGGCTACCAGGGCTATCGCGTTCTGACCGGCATGGGCCAGCACAGGGGGCCAGATGGAACCGGTTACGTGGTATAGGACAGCCAGCAGCACTCCGGCCACGAATATGGGCAGCAGGACGCCCGGGTGCAGGTGGAACACCGAGAAAATCAGGGCGCTTCCTACAATCGAGCCTACGACACCATACCGGGGAATCAGGCCTGCCATTACGAACCCGCGAAAGAAGGTCTCCTCGGTCAGGGGAGTCCACACCGCCAACGCTTCAAAGGTCCAGATGGCCGCATAACCACTGAAAATGACCTCTTTCGGCACTTCTGGAGGTACCAGCAGCCCTATTCCCAACCCTTTGATAAGCCAGGCGTAAAGCGCCGTGAAGGCCAGGCTGAGGCCCAGGGCCATCCCGGCCATGAGCAGAGCAGTGACCCACGAAACTTTGGGCTGGCGGAAACCTAAGTCGCGCAGGGAGAGAGGTCCGCGGAACTGTCCGAGCAGCCAGACTGTAATCAGAATTACAATCCCTATGGCGTGGCTCCCCAGCCATGCTCCCCACTCCAGGCCTCCCCCCACTCGCTCCAGAGCCACCGTTGCGCCGCTGATTAACAGGAATGCAACGCCCACCAGTCCGATTCCCAGAGCCACCTGTCCGCCCCGCCATGAAACCGCTATGTCGCTCCCGAGTAAGGACGTTCCAGGTTCCACTTGCTGCTGGAGGGATTGAAGGTCCCTTCCGCACACTTCGCAAAATTTTTCAACCTGTTTCAGTTGCAAGCCACAACCGGGGCAGAACAAAGCCATTCCTCCGGGGCAATATTTGCGCGGCGGACCCAGCCGCGCTAACTGTGAAATCAACCCTCACAGTCTCGTGAGTGGAAGTGTGGGAAAGACATAGGAAGCCCGACCCACACTATCATAAAGGGACAACAGGAAAAAGACTGGAGAGCATACAGAGAATGAGAAGGATAACCTGCCAGGCCCCTGTCTTGGATCTCCCGCAACGGAAGCCCCAGCCGTGTATTTGCAAGACTCCCTCCTAAACCTGATAATAGCAGCCACACAACCTCGACCGTGACGGCGAGAAGCATCCTCCCACAAACCGCCAATAATGCTGGAGGTACCGGCAATGCCCTCAGAGAACTCCCTTGACCGGCCGGCTTTCGACTATCTGGCCCGCGCCGCCGGCCTCGATACAGACAACCCACACATGAATGAACTCTTTCCTTATGTACAAAATGCTATGGCCGCCAATGAAGGCCTGAAGAAAATTGATACAACGGGCTTTGAGCCCGATTCGGCCTTCGACCCAGCCCACTTTTACCAGGACTAGGAAGGTAGAACATGGACGCACTGGAACTGTGCTACATGAGCGCCGGGGACCTGTCCACGCTTATTCGCAACAAACAGGTATCACCCGTCGAAGTTATTGACGCCCACCTCTCCCGCATCGAGGCTACCGAACCCACGCTCAATTCCTTCATAACTCTGCTTCCCGACCACGCACGGGATGCCGCCCGGCGCGCCGAATCCCAGATTCAGGCCGGCAACTATCGGGGGCCGTTGCACGGTATTCCGGTCGGCCTCAAGGATCTGTTTAACACCGCCGGCGTCCGCACAACTTCCGGTTCCCGTATCCTGGACAATTTCGTTCCCAGCGAGGACTGCACCGTTGCCACCAAGTTCCAGCAGGCCGGCGCCATACTGCTGGGCAAGCTCAACATGCACCAGTTTGCTTACGGGCCAACGGGGGAAAACTTCGACTACGGCCACATGCACAATCCCTGGAATCCGGAAATGGTAACCGGCGGTTCCAGCGGGGGTTCCGGATCAGCGGCGGCGGCGGGTCAGTGCACGATCACCATGGGCAGCGATACCGGGGGTTCGGTCCGCATCCCCTCCGCCCTTTGCGGGATAGTGGGTCTGAAACCCACATACGGACTGGTCAGCCGTGCCGGGCTCACGCCTCTTTCCTGGTGCCTGGACCACCCCGGGCCCATGGTCCGCACGGTGGTGGATGCCGCGCTGGCCATGAACGTCATCGCCGGCTTTGACCCCAACGACCGGGCGACTACCATGCGCCAGTTGCCAGACTATACGGCAAGCCTGGACGGGTCCGTCGAGGGTCTTCGCATCGGAGTAGTCAAGGAGTATTTTGAGGCGCCTCTGGATGCAGAAGTTGAAACTGCGGTAAGGGCGGCCCTGGCCAAGTTGTCGGAGATGGGGGCCATAATAACCGAGGTCTCCTTCCCCATGTTTTTTGATTCTCAGGCCATTTCAGGCACCATTCTGATGTCTGAAGCCGCCGCCTACCACCGGGACCTCCTGGCCACGGACGGGGACAAGTTCACGCCGTCAGTGCGGCTTCGGCTGGAAGCGGGCCTATTTGTTACTGCCGCCGACTACCTGAAAGCCCAGCAGGCCAGGGCCCGGTTCAATTACGAAATGTCCCGGTTGTATCAGGAGGTTGACCTGCTGGCTGGTCCATCGGAACCAATCACGGCGCCCCCAATCCTGGCATCTGAAGTGACCATTGGCGATAGTTCCGTGGGCACGACAGGCGCTTTGACCCAGTACACCCGGCCTTACAACATTTCGGGAACACCAGCGATATCCGTTCCTTGCGGCTTCTCGGCAACAGGAATGCCCATTGGGCTGCAGTTGGCCGGCCGGCCCTTCGACGAGGCAACGGTGTTGAGGGCCGCCCACGCCTACGAGCAAAACACCGAGTGGCACTTGAAGCGCCCCCCGATCTAGAACCTGCTCGGAACCAGACCACCATCCGGTCAGACATAAACTCACCGAGGCCAGTAAGTTGTCGGAAATCACTGCCGTAACCTTCGATCTCTGGCAAACGCTTCTCCTGGACAACCCCGAAAGGGGCCGCATCAGGTCCCAGGCCAGGCTTGAGGGCGCGCGGAACACGTTGGCCAGGGTGGGACAGCAGTTCACCATTGAAGACATTGAAGAGGCCTACCGGGCCGGTGTGCGAAGGTGCCAGGAGATTCGCGAAGGTCATCGAGACGTGACTTTCCTGCAGCAGGTCCAGATTTTCGTCAATCACATCAGCCCCAGGCTGGTGGAACAGATACCCACCCAGACCTTCCACGAAATAGCCCAAAGCTACTCCGACTCCTTCTTCGAACACCCCCCCGGGCCACATCCTGAGGGAGTCCGGGTACTGCAGAACGTCCAGGATATGGGGCTGCGCATGGGGATGATCTCCAATACCGGAATGACCCCCGGTGTTTCTTTCCGGCGCTTTTTGGAGGAACACGGCATGCTGGGCTTTTTTGACGTCCTGACCTTTTCCGACGAGGTGGGGTATTCCAAGCCGTCCTGCGAAATTTTCAACCTCACCCTGTCCGAACTGGGTTCCACTCCCGACCAGGCCGTCCACGTTGGCGACCATTTCATGAACGACGTGGTCGCCGCCAGGGGGTGTGGACTAAAGGCGATCTGGATAGACTCCTTCTCGGAAATGCCCGACCCGGTTGACCCTGATTCTGAACCGGACGTGAGGGTTTCTTCACTGGGAGAAGTCCCGGACGCCATCAAGCGTATAATTGACGACAGCAGGGCCAACTGACCAGACTACTCCTCGCATGCACTCCTGACCGAGCCTGCCAGCCTCTGCTCGATACCTTTCCGGAATTGGGCCCTGATTAGTATGGCCACGCCTCCCTCAACCATAGAGTCAGCTTTAGTGCGTATCTGTTTACCTTGACATCCCATAACCCTTACCCTAACCTGAATTAAGGTGGCCGTCTTCTGCTCTCGGCGTTGTCCGTGACACCCATGGCTGGCATCGTGGTTGCCTTTAGAAGGAGAAAACGGATGGCGATTGAGGGGTGGAATAAAGGAATCACACAAGGCAAAAGCGGCGGGGCTCCCGATGGCTGACCTGGACCTCCTTTGTCAGACCCTCTTGAGGGAGCGTTCGCTGATCCTCGCCAGCAACCGGGGCCCGGTAGAGCATTATGTAGCCCCGGACGGCCGCGCCGAAGCTCGCCGGGGCAGCGGGGGAATCGTAACCGCCCTCAACTCGCTGGCGCAGACCGCCCCCTTAACCTGGGTTGCCAGCGCCATGGGTGAGGGTGACCGCCTGGTCGCCAATTCGGCCCGCGATTCCGCTTACAAGTCCCCCTTGCCGGGCCACAAGATCGATTTGCGCTACGTGGTCACTCCACGACGGGTTTACCACAAGTACTACAACATCCTTTGCAACCCATTGCTGTGGTTCCTGCAGCACTATATGTGGAATCCGCCCTATAACCCAAATGTGGACGCCAGTGTTCACGACGCCTGGCAGAATGGCTACATCCCCGTCAATCAGGGCTTTGCCAGGGAAATCATCAGCCAGACCCGCGACAACGAACTACCCCCCGTTGTCATCAGCCACGACTACCATTTGTATCTGGTACCTGAAATGGTGCGTCAGGAAGTCCCCGACGCCATAATTCAGCATTACGTGCACATACCCTGGCCTGCCGCCCGCTACTGGCAGATGATTCCTTCCTACATCACCCGCCGAATCTGCTCCTCTCTTGCCAGCGCCGACATCGTGGGATTTCAGACATCCCAGGACCGGGACAGTTTCCTGGACACGGTGGAGACATTTGTCCCCGACTCCCGCGTGGACCGTGGCCGGCACGTCATCCATCGCGAGGGCGGCAACAGCGAAGCACGGGTTTACCCCCTTTCCATCAATGTGTCCGAAGTTCAAAGAATCGCCAGTTCGCCCCGGGCCCTGGAGCATGAGGAGAACCTGCTCTCCCTGCGCGGCGGCGCCTCCACCATAGTGAGAATTGACCGCGCGGAACCCAACAAGAACGTCGTCCGCGGCTTTCGGGCGTACGAATTGTTACTGAACCGCTACCCTGACCTGCACGGCAAGGTCAGCTTCCTTGCCTTCCTGGTTCCCTCCCGTACCCATATCCGCCAATACCAGCGCTACATGGAAGAAATTGGCCAGCTGGTGAACCAGATCAATAGCAAGTTCGGTTCCGATGAATGGCAGCCCATTACCACTTACATGGAGAACAACTATACTCAGGCCATCGCCGGCATGAAGCTCTACGATGTATTGCTGGTCAATACCCTCATTGAGGGAATGAACCTGGTGGCCAAGGAAGGGCCCGTGGTAAATACCAGGGACGGAGTGCTGGTACTCTCTGAAACCAGCGGCGCCTACGATCAGTTGGCAGAAGGGGCTGTTGCGGTTTCACCCACCGACGTGGAGGGTACTATGGAAGCCCTTTATGCGGCCATTACTATGTCCGCCGACGAACGCAAGCGGCGGGCCACTGTCCTGGCAGACGCGGTAAACCGCCAGGACATAAATCACTGGATTTGCCGTCAACTGGAAGACGTTTGCAGCCTGTTCCAGGGTTCAACCGAGGAGAGCACCGTTGATTGACGACCCATTCTATGGCCAGATGCCGGACGGCGAGCGCCCGGATATCATGCTGTACATATTTCCCCATCTGCGGGAGTTCCTGGCCGTTGACCTGAGGGATGACACGTCGGAAGTCATCCTGATGAACTCCGACGATGTCTTCGATGCGGATTTCTTTGGCGGGCTGGAGGCCGAGTTTTCCAGAACCCTTCGGGAAGGAAACATTTACCCCTTCGCCCATGTCATTAACCTTCCCCTGCGGCTCGAGGAAATAGTCCGGACCGTTGCCATGGCCTCCATCCTGGAGAAGCTGGGAGTGGACTCTTTCGACGATGAGGACATGCCGGCAGTGGTGGTCTTCATCATCAGCGGCGGCGCGCTGGCCATGCACTCAGACAAGCTAATCGAGAACCTCAGGGAACTGCTGAATTCCTACCCCGGCGGCGCCGACATCACCCAGTGGGAGGGCGTCATTTCGCGCCTCGTCAAAGAGGAAAACCAGGTGCTGCAGGAACTCAGCTACCAGGAACTGACCGAAGCCCTCCGGGACGATTCCCCCGACTACTTCACGTTGTGGGAAAACCGGAACTAGCCCCTGTCGGTCACCTCGCCTCGGGGCTGAAGAGAATGATTTGATGCTCATTGGCCTGATTTCCGACACCCATTCCGCTGGCAGCGGTCGCGATCTGCCGGACGCAGTTTTCCGTGCCCTTTCAGGCGTTGACCTGATCCTGCATTGCGGCGACCTGGAATGTTTGGGGGTTCTCGACTACCTGGAAACCCTGGCTCCCGTGCTGGCGGTTCGGGGATACGAAGACCCCACCGAACCCGGCGACCGTTTGGCCCAGACCACTCGGGTAGTCCAGGTGGATGAAGTAAACATCGGCATGGTGCACGACATCCAGTGGCCCACACCCCGCATTTCCACCAGCCCCGACGGCACAGGCCTCGTGTTCCCAGAGGGCAACGGCAGCGACATTGTTCAACGCAAGTTCGGCCATTCCGTGGATGTCGTAGTATTCGGAGATACCCACGAAGAACTTATCTGCTGGTACGACGGCATCCTGTTCATCAACCCTGGCAGCCCCACCTACCCGGGCAGAAAACACAAGCCCGGCACTCCGGGTACCATTGCCAGATTGCGCGTTGACAAGAGAGCTGTGGAGGTGGAGCTGGTCCAACTCTGACGTTTTCCTGGGCTGGCTGTTATTCCGTTGGCCAACCGCAGCCAAAAAACAAGGACGTGGCATGGTTGCCACGTCCTAATCATTTCCGTAGTTTTTTGAGGTTGGGAAAGTTCGGTTTACCCCAGTGTGATCAGCCCGTTGCCAAACACCGGCGCAAACACCAGGGACACAATCGCCATCAGCTTGAGCAGAATATTAAGGGACGGACCGGAAGTGTCCTTGAAGGGGTCTCCCACCACGTCGCCTTCCACTGCGGCCTTGTGAGCGTCAGATCCCTTGCCTCCAAAATTACCCAGTTCGACATACTTCTTGGCATTGTCCCAGGTGCCGCCCGCGCTGGCCATCATGATAGCCAGCATGAATCCCGCGGCAATGGCGCCAATCAGCAGGCCGCCAAGGGCCGCCTGCCCCAGAATAAATCCCGTCGCCAGAGGGGCTATGACCGCCATCACGCCGGGCAGAATCATCTCTCTCAGAGCACCCCTGGTGCTGATATCAACGCAACGGGCCGAGTCAGGCTTCGCGTTCCCTTCCATCAGGCCAGGTATTTCGCGGAACTGCCTGCGCACCTCGTCCACAATACCCTGGGCAGCGCGGCCCACAGCCTGCATGGTCATTGCGGAAAAAATGAAGGGCAGCATGGCGCCGATCACCACTCCTACCAGAATTCGGGGCTCTAGTAGGTTAATTCCCGTGCCTCCCGAACTGAGCCGTCCATCGTCGCCCAAAGTAATCAACCCGGCGCTGACGGCGTAGGCAGCCAGCAAGGCCAGTGAGGTAAGCGCTGCGGATCCAATGGCGAATCCCTTTCCGGTTGCAGCGGTGGTATTGCCCAGAGCGTCCAGCGCGTCCGTGCGTTCCCGGACCTGCGGATCCAGCTGGGCCTGCTCAGCGATACCGCCTGCGTTGTCAGCAACGGGCCCGTACGCATCCGTGGCCAGGGTGATGCCCAAGGTAGAAAGCAGGCCCACACCGGCCAGCGCAACCCCGTAGAAACCGGCGAACCAGTAGGCCAGCAGGATTGCGACAGATATGCAGATAACGGGTACCAGAGTGCTGAGCATGCCGGTGGCTATGCCACTGATGATTACCGTGGCCGCTCCCGTCTGGGACGCCTCGGAGACACGCTTGGTGGGCATGTAGCTGTAGGACGTGTAATACTCGGTTGCCAGACCAATAATCGTTCCAGCCACCAATCCGGCTACAACGCAACCAAACCAGGCCCATTCCTGGGTTATGGTTATGGTGAGAATTGCGGCAAAGATAATCAACAACCCGCCAGCCGCAAATATGCCATAACGCAGTGCCCAGAGCAGTTTCTCAAAGTCAGCCTGCTCACCGCTGCGCACCACGAAGGTTCCAAGTATGGCCGCAATAATGCCCACTCCGGCCAGCAGCATCGGGAACAGGGCCTGTACCTTGTCGGCCTCCTGCATGGCGAAGAGAGTCCCGGCGCCCACCAGGGCTACGGCGGAAATTATGCTTCCCACGTAGGACTCGAAGAGATCGGCGCCCATGCCTGCCACATCGCCCACGTTATCTCCCACGTTGTCGGCGATGACGCCAGGGTTGCGGGGGTCGTCCTCAGGTATGCCCGCCTCAATTTTTCCTACCAGGTCAGAACCTACGTCTGCAGCCTTGGTAAATATCCCCCCGCCCACGCGGGCGAAGAGAGCAATAGAACTTGCGCCAAATCCAAAGCCTGCCACGGCGCTGATGTCCTGGAAGATCAGGTAGAGTATGGACACGCCCAGCAGGCCTATACCGACTACCGTCACACCCATTACCGTGCCACTGGAGAAGGCAACTCGCAGCGCCGGATTCAGTCCCCTCATGGCGGCCGCCGCAGTACGCACGTTTGCGCGCACCGCCACATTCATACCCACAAAACCGGCCAGCCCCGAGCAGATAGTGCCTACCAGGTATGAAATGGCCGTTGCTGGCACCCCAATGTCATGGGTGAAAAGCGTATAGTCCAGGATCGCCAGGACTATGGTTACTATTACCACCAGGGGCAGCAAAGCCAGGTACTCCCGGCGCAGGAACGCCGACGCTCCCTCGCGGATGGCGTCGCCGATTTCAGTCATTCGTTCATTGCCTGCCTCGGCTCCTACCACTCGCATGGCCATCAGAGCTGCGAAGGCCAGCGCTATCACGCCGGCCGCCAGTGGCAAGGCAATGAGTAAGACGCTCGAATCCATCTAACCCACCTCGAAATTACGGAAATGCGCTATCACAAGCGTTGGAAACGTACCATAGACCCCTAGGGGTGTCAACTTGCGCCAACACCATGGCCTATTGTGGGCAGCGGGAGACCTGCCATCCCGCAAATTGCCGGAGTCGCAGAAGTATTGAGTCCATCAGGCCCAGGGACAGTCAATATTTGCCATCGGACTCTTCGTCTAAACTAAGCCGGAAAGCAACCGGTAACCCGACCTCCGCGTGTCCCCCAGGATGAGGGTTGTGGTAGAGTAGTCGGACTTTTCAGGGTCTCAGGAAGTAGAAAATGAACATTCAGGAACTCTTCGATCTATCCGGCAAAGTTGCCATCGTAACGGGTGGCAACGGCGGACTTGGACTGGGCATGGCCAGAGGGCTGGCCGGAGCCGGAGCCAATGTCGTTGTGGCAGCCCGCGATCAGGAAAAAACTGACGAAGCGGTAGCTGAACTGGAGAAACTGGGAATCCGGTCGCTGGGCCTGAAGGTGGACGTTACTCAGGAGCAGGAAATCCAGAAAATGGTTTCCGATACTGTCGATGCCTTTGGCCGGGTGGACATCCTCGTCAACAACGCGGGCACGGTGGTTCGAAAAACGCCGGACCAAACCTCAACCGCCGAATGGGACCTGGTGCAGGACGTGAACCTGCGGTCTTCATTTCTGGCCTCCCGTGAAGTCTATCCCCACATGAAAGAAAAGGGGGGCGGGAAAATCATCGGAATCGGGTCCATGTACTCGCTGTTCGGCGGCGGCGGCAGCGGCGCCCCCTACTCGGCCAGCAAGGGCGGCGTGGTTCAGCTTTCCAAGAGCCTTGCGGTGGCCTGGGCTAAGGACAACATCCAGTCCAACGCCATCCTGCCCGGCTGGTTTATGACCACCCTCACATCGGACATTCCTGTGAACCAGCCCGAACGCTACCAAATGATCAGCGGCCGCATACCTACCGGCCGATGGGGCGACGTGGACGAACTGCAGGGCACAGTAGTCTTCCTTTCCAGCAAAGCGTCAGACTACGTAACCGGAGCAGTCATAACCGTGGACGGGGGATACTCGGTGATGTAAGGAGCACGGGGTCGAGAATGCCAGCAGGGGCAGACCTGTGTGCCTGCCCTTGTCCGTTCTCAATTCCACACTCTTTGTGTAACCCTGCCTGAAAGCGGGACGCACCTTTAAGAGTATTCTTGGAACTGGCAAGGGCGGGTTTGCAGCCCGCCCTTTATTTACCCGAACAACGATAACCGAGAAGTTACCCCAGCTGCTCCAACGCTTCCCGCGAAAGCATCATTTTCACCGGGCTGATGGGTCGGAACGTGCGGGATACCCTTACATCCCCGGCTAGACTGCAGAGGGTGTAGGCATCGTAAGGCGCCATGCCCTTTTCCTGCACCAGGAATTCCACCATGTCCCGTACCGCCTGCTTCATTGCCGGCTCCAGGTCCTCACCATACGACAGCACCACAAAGTGCTGCGGCGTTACCGCCCGGGGACTGTCGATTTTCATCCCCTTTTCCACGGTAACCCGTATGTGGGTATCGGACGAGCATTCCGCCCCGGTACCGGCCACGGCGCCATCCCCTACTATGGCATGGCAATCGCCCAGGGCCAGCATCCCGCCATCAACAAAGACGGGCATATAGATGGCGCTCCCCTCCACCAGTTCCTTCATATCTATGTCCCCGCCATAGGGGCCGCTGTCGCTGGCGGTGCTCTGCACGTAGGTGGGCGTCGTCGCCACCAGTCCCATGGATGGCAGCATATTCAGTCGGATGCCACTGGGCAGGACTAGCTGGTTACCCTCTATGGTCATCACCGTCGGGTACCCTTCGGTGAATTCCTCTTCCAGGAATCCCCGTCCGGGCATGACCATGTGGGCGGGTCCTTCCTTTGGCGTGATTTTCAGAAACTCCACCTTGAGGGCGTCTCCCGGCTCAGCTCCGTTTACGTAGATGGGGCCGGTGGCGGGTCCCTTCAGGGCCTTTGCGTCCAGCTGGACCGGGTCCCGTAAGCCTTCAAAGGCATCCCAGGTCTCCACCATCAGCTCTTCCCCGGACTCGATGGTTATGGCCGGCTCGGCTTCGGGGTCGAGATAATAGATTCGCTTTTCCCTGCTCAAATGCTTCATTAGTCCTCTCTTCCAGCCACGGCTGCGGGTTCGGGCGGTACCGGATTCAACGGCCCTTCCAGGGGAATTATTGCCTGATTCACCGTTACGCCGGCAATCCTGTCCAGTTCCACTACATTCACACCAATGTGACCGGAACGGGGCGAAGACCCCAGGGGTGACCCCGAGTAGAATGCCGCCGTATCACCCTGGGAAACCTCGCAATGCCGCTCCCAGTGGCCGAGGGCAAGGTAGTGGCAGGACGCCCCCAACACCTCCTCCGGCTGAATCGGGGAAGATCGGAGATCGGTGTCTTCCGGAAAGTGGAAGTGACCGTGGGCCAGGGCTACCAGCCAGTTGCCGTCCCCGCCTTCAGGCATGTTCTCCAGCGGCCTAAAGTCCGGAGTATGCTGGGTCATTGCTCGACCCCAAACGTCCAGACCCAGTTCCGATAAAGAGATCGTCTGGCCGGATTGCCCGGTAAGCAAGTGGAAATTGGGGGGCGGGTTGTTAAACGGCCTTCTCAGGTATAGGGAATCTTCGTGGTACAGATCGTGGTTGCCGGGGAGGGTTACAACCGGTCGGTCAATACGGGCAATCTGGTCCAGGTAGAATTCAAGCACCCGGTCAGGCACCCTGGCGTGGTCAAAGACATCTCCCACCACCAGCAAAGCATCAGCTTCGAGATGCTCCACGCTGTCAATAACCCGGGCAAAGGCAGTCTCCGCAAGGTCAGACCGCCAGTCGTCACCCAGATGGGTATCCGAAGTGTGTATCAGCTTTAATGTCCTGTGGTCAACCAAAATAACCATCCCTAGGTTGAATTCTTGCGGCCCCGCGAACTAGGGCCCTTTGCCAATAACCCCTTGCTCCTTAAGCCTGGCTATGTCGCTCTCGTCATATCCCAGTTCGCCCAGCACTTCATCGTTATGCTGACCCAGGAGAGGCGGAGGACGCTTGATAACCGGAGGTGTTTCCGCCAGCTTCAGGGGAGAATTGGGAATCTTCAGGTCAGGCACGTTCGGATGGGTGAGTTCCGCAATCATATTTCGGGCGTTGACTTGCGGATTATTGACCACGTCATCCACCCGGTTGATGGGGCCGCAAGGCACACCGCACTGCTCGATTATGTCAACCCATTCCGCCACGGTCTTAGACTGAAATATTCCGCTCAAGACCTCTACGCACTCGGCGCGGTGCACCACACGATCATCATTGGTCTTGAACCTCGGATCTTCCTTAAGTTCCGGATGTCCTACCCCCTCGCAGAACCGCTCCCACAATCCCTGGTTGGCCACACCCAGTATGAAGTAGCCGTCCGAGGCCCTGAAGCTCTGGTAAGGGACAAGGCTGGGATGGCCGGACCCCATCCGCTGTGGCACCACGCCGGTGGCCAGATAAGCGGTGGCGTGGTAGCTGAGGGCTGCCACCTGGCCGTCCAGAAGCGCGGCCTCCAGGCGTTGGCCCTGTCCGGTCTGCTGCTTGTGGTAAAGCGCTGTGGCAATTGAACCGAACGCCATCATTCCGGTAAAAAGGTCCACCAGGGAAAAACCCACCCGCAGGGGCAACCCGTCGGGTTCGCCGGTCAGGTCCATCAGGCCGCTGTAAGCCTGGATGATCAGGTCGTATCCCGGCTTTTCGGCCATGGGGCCCGTGCGGCCATAACCCGAAATCGAGCAATAAACTATGCCCGGGTTTATGCTGCGAATCTCCTCGTATCCCAACCCCATGCGTTCCAGGGCGCCTGCCCTGAAACTTTCAATCATGACATCGGCGTCCTTCGCCAGATTCCGGACTATTTCCAGTCCTTCCTTCTCCCTAAGGTTGAGGCTCAGGCTGCGCTTGTTGCGATTAAAGGAGACAAACTGGGTGCTTTCCCCATTCCAGAAGGGTGTCCACGAACGGGTCTCATCCCCCCGCTCCGGTTCCTCTATCTTGACAACATCGGCTCCCATATCCCCCAGCATCATCGTGCAAAAGGGACCGGCCAGCGTGCGGGTCAAATCCACGACCTTGATGTTCTCCAGAGCCGCGACCATGGGCATCAATCACCTGTTCAACGAACTGCGCGAAAGCGCCGCAAACTTGCGGAGGTATGCGCGCGCCGGAATTATAGCACGGCCCAAAGGGCGTCTGAACCATCACCCGTTGACCGGCTGACTAGTCTGATGGTAGGTTACCTGCACCTTGACTCTGTAGCTGAAATTATGACAACCGGACAGGACGGCCCCCGCATAGTAGTGCTGGGAGGCATAAACATCGACCTAGTGGCGATGACTCCCCGTTTTCCCCAGGCGGGGGAGACGGTAGTAGGCAACCGCTTCCTGAGTTACGGAGGTGGCAAAGGCGCCAACCAGGCCGTAGCGGCGGCTCGCATGGGCGGCCAGACCTCCATGGTAGGCCGCGTTGGGGACGACATCTTTGCCCCGCAAGCCCTGCAGGCGCTAGTGGATTCCGGCGTCAACGTTGAGCCGGTGGGGGTTACACCAGGCGAAAGCACGGGAATCGCGGTCATCAGCATTGACGACATGGCCCAGAATCAGATTATCCAGGTACTGGGCGCCAACACGACCTGCGGTGATGAGGAGGAGGCCCAGATCCTCACTCTCCTCGAACACGCCTCCACCCTCCTGCTACAACTGGAAGTCTCCGTGGACCTGTCCCTGCGCTGCGCCCAGGCCGCGAAAGAAAGGGGTGTGCGGGTTATCCTGGACCCCAGTCCTGTTCGCCCCCTGCCTGAGGCCTTCTTTTCCTGCTGCGACATCATCACCCCCAACGAAACCGACGCCCAGGCCCTGGTTGGCAAGGCAGTATCCAACCCTGACCAGGCCGCCGAGGCCGCCGCAATACTGCTGGAGAGAGGAGTTGGCGCCGCAATAGTCACCCTGGGGCCCCAGGGAACCCACTGGGCCACCAGGGAAGGCAGCGCATTTGTCCCCGCCTTTCCTGTTGATGGCATTGACTCGGTAGGAGCCGGCGATGCTTTCAACGGCGCCCTTGCCGTGGCTCTGGCCGAGGGACGTGACCTTGGCAGCGCCGTAAGAGTCGCCTCGGCCGCGGGGGCCCTTTCCGTCACCAGGAGCGGCGCCCAGGACTCAATGCCCACCCGCGCTGAGGTCGAGGAGTTGCTGCGCTCCAGGTAGAGGAGTATCCGGCAGGCTGGAAATGGAACAGCGAGACAAATTTTGTTCAGGATGCGCCACCGAACTGGAACTAAAGGAGTCCGGTGGCGCGGTTCGTCCGGTGTGCCCTGCCTGCGGTCGTGTCGTGTACTACGATCCCAAGGTGGCGGCCGTCACCCTGATCAGCCGCGACGAAAAGGTCCTGCTGGTGCGCCGGGCTAACCTTCTGGGCTACGGTCTTTGGAGTGTTCCGGGTGGCTACGTCGACCGGGGTGAAGTTGTAGAAGTAGCCGCCGCCAGGGAAGTTCTTGAGGAAACCGGGTTAAAGGTGAAAATCGACGGACTCGTCGGATTGTTTTCCGAAGCGGGACGCCCGGTCATCGTGGCGGCCTTCAGCGGGACCGAGACAGGCGGGGAACTTTCCCCGGGCCCCGAAGCCCTGGATGCAGGCTTTTTTGCCCTGGACGACCTTCCTCCCATGGCATTCCCGGGCGACTCGAACATCCTCCAGCAGTGGTCACAGGGCAGAAAAGGCTAAATGCGCTCCTCTCCGGCCATTTCCCTCGTCCCACGCACCGGTCTGGTCCGTCCAGACTTCTTTCTCACTCCGTGACATGACACCAATCTTCCGCAACGTTCTCAAATCGGCAGTTGACCTGGTCCTGCCCACCTATTGCCTGGGCTGCGGAAGCCAGGGCGACATTCTCTGTCACACCTGTGTAAGCAGTCTGCCCCGGCTGGCCCCTCCCTTTTGCGACATTTGCTCAGATCCGGGGATTGCAGGAATTTGTCGAATCTGTCGCCGCCAGTTGCGGTTCTCTACCGCAAGCCTCGCGGGGATTAGATCGCCGTATATCATGGAGGGGACACTGAGGGAAGCCATCCACAGCTTCAAATACCGGAACGCTCGGATAGCGGCTGAGTGCCTGGGAAACCTGCTGGCAGACTACTTCAGAAACAATTGCCTGCCCGGTAACGTTCTGGTGCCTGTGCCGCTCCACCACAGCAAGCTGCGGCACCGTGGCTACAACCAGGCAGAATTGCTGGCCAAAGCCCTGGGCAACTCGTCCGGCCTGCCAGTCGAAACCGGCTTGCTGACCCGGTCCCTGAATTCTCCGCCCCAGGCTGGCTCCACCGATGTCAATGAGCGTAGAGACAACACCGCCGGCGCTTTCAACTGCCGAACCGATGCTTCCGGCCTTGCCTGCATCCTTGTGGACGACGTCTGCACCACTGGCAGTACCCTGGGCGCATGCGCCGACGCTCTGGTAAAGGCCGGCGCCTCTACCGTGTGGGCCCTTACCCTGGCCCGTGAGACGCTCGATCCCGCGACCAAGTGAGCCTGACTTCACTTGAACCTACGGTTCGCTCCTGTCCCAGTCGGGCAGGGCGTGGTAGCCCACAAAGGGTATGTCAACTTTGGCTTCCAGTCCCTGGGCCTTCTTCAGCCGCTGGATGTTGTAAAGGTGGGTCAGGTACTCAAAGTAGCGATGACGGAAAGTAGCTTCCAGGGTTATGTAACCCCAGGGTGGGTCGTTGGGCTCTTCCCTGACCCCCGAGGGATGAGCATTCAACCAGTGAAGCTGACCACTTACCGAACTCCGCAACTCCCTGCTTCGCATTGAGTCCACCGTCTCCGATTCCAGCACCGAACAGGCGAAGTCCAGGCTCTTGCGAAGCACTGCAAAGATGGACTCCACCTCCCAGTACTTCGACTCGTCCAGCCGGCGGTCGTAGGGCGATTCGATGATCCCGTCCCAGTCGTCAATTTCCGGCAACCCGTCGCTGAACAGGTTCTCTCCCCATCGCAGCAAAAGCCACCGGAAGTCTCCCGATGCCACGTGGCTCAGGTTCCGGCGGATGCTCCATTCGCTCCACCCACATTTGTCCGACTCGAAGTCCAGCTGTTCGTCGGTAAGGCCCGCGAGTTCTTCCCGGTACATATCGTAGATTTCCTGACGGAACTGGGGAAAGAGGACTATGCCTGGCGAGTTGTCGGTAATTTCCTGCTGGGCCATGAATCGCTACCTCCAACGGTGGAATTTCGGCTCAATAAACTCTGGTACGCCTTTAGCTCCGCTATCCGGGCCGCACCCAGGTTTCGGACCAGGCCAGGCAGGCGCTGCTGCTCTGCTTGTCTCCCCTCATTTCCAGCCAGGGCTCGCCTTCGACCGGATTGCCGTTAATAGTCAACTGGGCCCGGCGTGACGGAATAAAACAGCTGTACACACCATGGGGGCGTCCTGGGACGCTGCCCGCTTCTACGCGCAGCATGTAGGGCTCAAGGAAGTCGTACCAGGTCAGGTGTATTTCGTCGTCGTCACTGAGCACTTTTTCCGTCCAAAAGGAACGAACGTCCCCCGATTTGCTGAATTCCGCGTCGCTGACGGGAATGCTTTGGTCGGCGAATTCAGGAAACAGCAGGCTCTCTATCTCTTCCTGCAGCCAGCGGGCCAGCGCGATGTTGTCGGCGTAGATGCGAACTTCGTTGTCCATCTCATCGCTCTTCATGAAAAGCACGTGGCCCGCCCCGGCGGGGGACCACAGCACTCGCCAGTGGCTGGTACGGGTAGCCTGGTTGTTTCCGCCATCGTGAGATAGGCGTATGAACGAGTTTTCGCCGGTGACTCTTACCTGGTTAGGGTCAGTGGGATTGGTGGTCATGTGTTGCCCCCTCAAAATAGTTCGCTGGGAGAATAACTGATCGTGAAAAGTTTTTGCCCGAGGGCAAACAGCACAGGAATCTCTGACAATCAAGCGGGGCCACCCTTGCCAGAGCGGCCCCACCAATTTCCTGCTTCGTCGGAAAGCGTTAATCCTTGGCCGGGAACCAGTCCTGCTTCCAGGGGAAGTCGCCTTCCGCAGAGTCAAAAGCGGGCAAGCCGTTTTCCACCCGCTCCCGGTAGGGGCTGGCGATTGGCTCGCGGTAAGGGTAAATGCCGCCTTCGTAAACGCTGGGGCCTTGCTTGAAGTGGCGGGCCTGCTCCAGAGTTTCCACGAAGGGCATGTTCATGTCGTAAAGCTGCTCGACCCGCTTGGGACGGGGACCCGCCTTGGAAACGTGGCCGTAGAGTTCGCGGCCTACGACACGCTCGGCCATCCACACGCAGTCAATGAGCTTGTCGATATCTACGCCGGTCTCTACGCCCATGTCCTCCATCATGTGGAGCAGGTCTTCCGTGGGGGCCATGCCGGTGGCGCGGCCGTTGCCGCAGTAGGGGCAACCGCCGTACCCGCCGATGGTGCCGTCCAGTTCCAGGGTGTCCTCGGGACTAAGGGTCCGCATAGCGGCGTAAGCCGATGCGATAGCCATGTTCCGGCCATTGTGGAGATGCAACCGGAAATGGTTGATTTCAGGCCAGCGCTCCTTGACCCGGCTGATGCTCTCTTCGACCTTCGCCGGAGTGCAGTGGCTCATGGGGTCACCCATGGAGCAACTCACTACCTTTATGCCTACCTCGTCCCACATGCCATGCTGCTTTTCAAAAAGGGTCATGAGGTTATCTACCGGAAACTCTCCCAGGAAGTTGGAACCCCAGCTGGCATTGCAGCCGATGCCGGCTTCCCTGATGTTTAGTTCCTGGGCCTGCGCCACTACCTGCGGCCACCGCTCCATTTCTTCCATCTGAGAACGGTTGGTGTTGCGCCGCACGAAAACGTCGCACATATGGCAGTTCAGTCGCGGGTAGGGATCGCGTTCAATGGTGAGAGGCGGGGAGTAGGCGCGGGCCCGCTCAACTCCCCGGGAGTTGAGGGCCAAGGCCGTATAGGTCACATCTGGATTAGGATTGAACTTGGACACGATGTCGTCGATGCGTTCCATCTGGGGCGTCCACTTGGGACTCACAAAAGAACCTACAACGATCTGCTGCAAGCCCGTCTCCGACAAAGCATCCAGCAATTCAATCTTGTCTTCTACGGAAATGCTGGAATCCTCGATCTGCATGCCTTCCCGCATGCCCTCTTCTTTATAAACCACCTTGGGCCACTGATACATAAGAGTCCTCCTCTGGTTGAAGACGTCCATTCATAGGCGAATTGGCGCGATTGTAGGATTTCAGGGCCAAATTTGTCAAGGAAACCGCTTCTGGCGAAAGAGAAACCAGGTGAAATTCAGATAGCCTGAACCCTGGCCTCAAGCCCAGCCCAGGTGGGTCAAGTTGCGAGGGAGTCTCTCATTCTGAGGGGAGCGGAGAATCCCATCTGTTGCCAGAACAAGCACTGGATGTTGGAATACCGTTTCCCTGGAGCCTCGGGATTCTCCGTCGCTCCGCTCGCTGGAATGAACGGATGAATCAGACAAGCCCGCAGGTGCAAGCACCCTGTCGTGCTTCCTCTCATATTGACCGCAATTTTTCTGCGTGATAGCTTGACAGAAATCCCACCCTGAGTGGATAACCCGGCATTCCACTTTCTGATTTGTCCACGGGGGATTCCTCTAGCGGGAGATGGTATGTCCACTGGTTCAAGCGAAAAACAGGCAACCTGGGAAATGTCCCTCGGCGAGTTCCTGCAAGAGGCAGTCAACCGAAATCCGGACAGGGTCTTTCTGCAGATCGCCGGGCAGCAAATAACCTACGGAGAGCTCTACTCCAGGGTCCGGCAAGCCGCCACAATGTTTGCCAGTCTGGGCATCCGGCGGGGAGACCGCGTCTGCCTTTTCCTGCCCAACGTGCCCGAGTTTCACTATTGCTGGTTCGGTTTGTCGCTGCTCGGGGCCATCAGTGTCCCGGTAAACGTGGCCTACAAGCGGAATGAAGCGGCGTACATCTTCGACAACGCTGGAGCATCGGCTGTAGTAACCCATCGAACCCTGCTGGACGTGGCCGAGGCCGCGTCCGCTATCTCTCCCACAGTTAAGCACAAGCTCCTGGCCACCACCGAGCTTGAATCCGAACTTTCCCAGCCCACTGCGGAAACATCGGCCCCTGGATGGCTCAATCTGGGCGAACTCCTGGCACAGGCCGAAGAACTTGCGGACCTGCCAGATGTTTCAACCCACGAGATTTCCATGCTGGTTTACACCTCGGGAACGACCGGCAACCCAAAGGGCGTTCAGGTCACCCACCTCATGTACGTCGCTGCCGGTCAGGGATTCGCCTACTGGACTGAAGCAACCGCGGCTGACCGTTTCTTTACCTGCCTGCCTTTCTTCCATGCCAACGCTCAGTACTACTCCACTATGGGGTCGCTGGCCGCCGGCGCCACCCTGGTAGTGGCGGAGCGATTCAGCGCGTCCAGATTCTGGGACCAGGTTCGGGAAGCCAACGCCACAGTGGTCAACTTCATCGGAATGATGATGCCGGTCTTGGCCAAGCAGCCCGAATCTGAACTGGATCGGCAGAATAGCGTTCGCCTCTTCTACGGTTCACCCGCTTTTTCGCCCGACTTTCTCGAAGCCTTCAAGGAACGTTTCGACACAGAAATCATCGTGGGCTTCGGGATGACCGAGACCTGCTACGGCTCCATAGAAAAGATCGGTCAGCAAAGGCGGCCCAACTCCTCCGGCCAGCCCCGCCTGCACCCCGATTCCGGGTTCGTCAACCGCATCAAGATAGTGGACGATGACGGCAACCCGGTCGCCACCGGTCAGCCCGGCGAAATTACCATCAACAACCCGGCGGTCATGCCGGGATAC
Organism: SAR202 cluster bacterium bin22; assembly: GCA_002238505.1. Taxonomy (GTDB): domain Bacteria; phylum Chloroflexota; class Dehalococcoidia; order Lucifugimonadales; family UBA3495; genus Bin22. Next base: position 985,289 of record MPMM01000001.1, read on the forward strand.
TGGCGCAACCAGGAACAGACAGACCTGGCCCTAAGGTCAGGCTGGCTTCACACTGGCGACCTGGGCTGGGCCGACGAAGACGGGTTCCTCTACTTCGTGGACCGGAAGAAGGACGTTATCCGCCGCCGTGGCGAGAACATTTCCTCCCAGGAAGTTGAGGACGTAATCAAGCGGCATCCCACGGTTCTGGACTGCGCGGTAATTGCGGTACCCTCCGAGCTAGGCGAGGACGAAGTCAAGGCTTACGTCACTCCCAGGCCTCCCGCCACTGTGGATCCTGAGACTATCGTACGCTGGTGCGCGGAGAACCTGGCCTACTTTAAGGTCCCCCGCTACATCGAGGTCCGAGAGGAGATGCCACGAACCCCCAGCCTGCGGGTGAGAAAGGACCTCCTCCGCCAGGAAAGAGAAGACCTGATTGAAGGTTGCTTCGACCGTGAAGCCGCCGGTATTCAGATCAGATAAGCCCTGCTTCACGCAGGAGTACAACTTGCATACCTGGATGTCCTAATCACGCCATAAATCCGCTATAATCTTTGCAATACCTGCGCAAGCAGAGACCAGCGCGAGAGGCGCCAAAAGGCTGCTCGCCGGAGAGGGTGGTATGAACAAGATTGAAGCCATAATTCGACCAGAGAAGCTCACTACCGTCAAGGACGCACTGTCCGACGCGGGGTTGCCTGGCATTAACGTGGCCCAGGTTACGGGCCGGGGCGCACAGCGGGGAATTGAAGTCGGTGGACCTCGCGGCGTGGCCGGCAGCTACGTGGTGGACATGCTACCCAAGGTGAAGCTTGAGACCGTGGTCCGGGACGAAGACACCAGGAAGGCCATCGACATCATAATCGAAACTTCCAGGACAGGTAACATTGGCGACGGCAAGATATTCGTAACTCCAGTGGCCAATGCCATCCGTATCCGCACGGGAGAAGAGGGCGAAGTCGCCCTTTAGGCGCGACCTCTATCTTCCGGATAGTTTCATCCCGGGTCCCGGCAACCCAAATGATTGGTGCAACGGGACTGGGAAATCCAACGCACTGGACGCCCAGGTAACGCCATCCTTAACGGGCGTCGCAAGCAAACACCCGGACAGAGAAAATGGCTGAAGAAGAAAAAAGATACTGGCTGTTCAAATCTGAGCCTGGAAACTACTCCTTTGGCGACCTGCTGAACGAGGAAGACCAGATTGCTGAATGGGACGGCGTTCGCAACTATCAGGTGCGGAACTTCATGCGCGACGAGATGAAAGTTGGCGATGGCGTGCTCTTCTACCACAGCAGCGCCAAACCCACCGCCGTCATGGGCACGGCCCGCATTGTCCGCGAAGCCTACCCCGACCACACCGCCTGGGAGTTGGGCGCCAAGTATTACGATCCCAAGAGCGACCCCAATAACCCCACCTGGCTGATGGTGGATATCCAGGCAGACCAGGCCTTCAGCCGCCCGGTAACCCTCCAGGAAATCAAGGACAACCCAAAACTGCAGGGAATGATTGTGGTCAGGCGTGGAGTGCGCATTTCCATTCATCCCGTGGACCAGGCCGACTGGGACGAAATCGTGGCCTTGGGCACCGGCGCCAAACCCGCCCCGTAGGCCATCTCTGCCTGCTCCGGCCGCTCGACCGAGCCCGCAATCCTTTAGCCCGAAACCCCATGAAGCCCCGAGGCCACGTTGCCTCGGGGCTTCTCAATTACGAAGATCTGCCGTTCTTGCGGTGGCTACAGTGCTCCGTCGATGCTCACGTTAATGACTGAAGGCTTCCCGCTGCCAATTGCCTGTTCCAGGGCAGGGCCCAGGTCAGAGGGATCCTCCACGTTCCTTCCCGAAACTCCCAAGGCCTCCGCAACCTCCGCCAGCGGCAGGGGAGTGGCAAAGTCCATTCCCACGTATTCGCTGTCGCGCTGGTTGTCCTCCAGCATTCCCCGCAGGTAAACGTCCATGTTCACCTTCAGAATGCGGTACGCCCGGTTATTGCATATGGCGTACGTTACGGGAATGTTGTAGCGGGCCGCCGTCCACAGGGCCTGCACCGTGTACATGGATGCGCCATCGCCCACCACCGCCACCACCGGCCGATCCGGATTGGCCAGCTTTATGCCCAGCGCTCCCGGCATGGCCCAGCCCAGTGCGCCGCCTCGAATGGCGTAATAGCTGCCCGGTTCCGAGGGCTCCAGGGCCTGGAGCAGCGCCCCCCGGGACGTAATGGCCTCGTCAGCTATCACTGCGTTGTCTGGCAATGCCTGGGAAAGCTCGTACATCATCCGGTCCACCGGCATGGGACGCGTATCTGGCATCGACTGCATGCGGCCCAGGTATTCTGCCCTGGCCTGTCGTCTGGCATCGCTCAGGGTGGCCGCGCGGGTGGCGGCGGCTTCCTTTGCCGATGCAGACATCCCCTGGTCCAGCGCATCAGCTAGTTCAGCCAACCCGGCTTTGGGGTCGCAAGGTATTCCCACATTGGTGGGGTAAACTTTCTCAATTTCCTTCTGGTTATTATCCATGTGCACCAGCTTGGTGGCCGGCGACAGGAAGGGTTCAGATACATACAAGAAGGAGGAAAATACGTTGGTTCCCACCGCCAGCACCACATCCGCCTCTGCCAGTTGGCGACGGGTGGCGGAACTGTTGAGATTGAGCATCCCCGCGTACTGGCCGTGGTTCAGGGGGAAGCTGATTTCGGAATAGGTGTAGGAGCTTGCGTAAACCTTCGCCCCCAGCTGTTCGGCCACCCGTACCAGTTCAGCCCCACCTCCGGACTGACCTACCCGGTCGCCAATCACCACAACGGGATTCTCCGCCTGGGCCAGCAGTTCCACCGCGCTGCTGATCGCCGCCGGATCCGGCCGCATGCGATAGTAGCCTGTGGATGAGGGTGTTATGTCAACATCCACCTCTTCGTCCATCGTATCCCAGGGGAAAGACAGAAAGACCGGTCCTACAGGCGGAGTCATAGCTTCCTTGAAGGCCCTCCGCACCGCCATTGGTATATTCTCGGCCTGGGGAATTTCGGCGCTCCACTTGGTGAACTGCTGCGTCATCTCCACCAGGTCGCCCGAGAGAACCGGATCGCTCAGCAGCATCCTTGTGTCCGAGTTCCCCGCAGTCAGCACCAGGGGTGTTCCGCCCCGGTAGGCGTTATAAAGCGCGCTGATGCCGTTGGCCAGGCCGCCCGCAATGTGGATGTTGGCGAAGGCCGGCTTGCCCGTAGCCCGGGCGTATCCGTCGGCCATACCCACAGCAGTCCCTTCCTGCAGCGCCTGGATGTATTGAAGGTTCGGGTAGTCCTGGAGAACGTCCAGGAAGGGAGTTTCGCTGGTTCCCGGGTTGCCGAAGATATACTCGACACCCTCCGCTACCAGCATCTGGGCCAAAGCTTCTTTACCGGTCATTCGCGCCATTTGTTCATTTCCTCAAGATAAAATTCGGGGCTGCAGAATCGTGCCCGTTTCTTGTCAGCATTTCCTGCCCCCTTTCCCCGGAAAACCGGGCTTACAGGTAAATCATCCATTCCAGCAAATTGTCATCTGGGTCCCGGGCGTAAAGACTGACCGCCGGCAGACCGCCCCCGGCCCTGGCTCCCTTGCGAGGACCAGGCCCTCGTATTACTTCCACGCCGGCTTCAGCCAGCATCTTCTGGCACTCTTCAACAGTGCCGGCCCAGACGAAGCAGATGTCCGTGCACCCAGGAACTGCCGTGTTGCCCCGCAGGGTAGCCGTGTACCCTTCCGGATGAACGTTTACCTTCGAATCGCCAATTTGTATGGAAAAGATTCCAACCTCGCCCTTGCGCCACTTGTCTTCGTCGTTAATAGTGAAGCCAAGCCGCTTGTAGAACTCTATGAGCTTTTCGGCGTTGGCAGTTGGCATTGCGATGTGGTCAATTGCTATGGTAGCCATTAAACAAACCTCTAAATCGCGGTGGGTGAACAGTTAGTTCCCAGGGACGGCTGGAAATTAGATTCGCAACTGGGCGGCCGTTTCCGCCAGGAATTCTTCAATCATCCCCCTGGTTCGGCGGGCTTCAATTGTCAGCAAACCGTGTTCCGCCCCTGGAATTACGTGAAACTCGGAACCGGCAATACCCTGGTGCAACTGTAAACCGCAGGCAATGTTAATCCGGCTGTCGGCGTCACCATGAACAATCATGCTTGGCATTGTCAGCTCATTGAGCCTGGATTCCAGCGAGTCCTGTATGTCCAGGTAGCTCTGGATGGTCTTGACGATTCCGTCAAACTGCTCCAGGTTAATCGCCTTGAGCCTGGCGAACTGGGCCGGATCGGACTCCTTCATACCCGGCCAGCGGGAATTAAGACCCGCCTCCACTGCGGCATCCTTGCCCTGGTCCGCCAACACCTGCTTTATCTCGTCCAACTCGCGCTGACGCACAACCCGTTCGGACTCCTGGACGTAGGTCATGGTGTTGATGAGGAGCAGGGAAAGAGTCCGTTCCGGGTTCTCCAGGGCGAATTGCAGCGCAATGGGGCCACCTGCTGAAGATCCCAGGATGTGTGCCGTGCCGACTCCCAGGTGGTCCAGCAATGACCGCAAATCCTCCGCGTAGTTGGGGATTGAATATCCGTCCTGCGGAGTTTCGGACCGTCCCGCAGCCCGCCGGTCATAGGAAATCACCTGGAAACTTCCTGAGAGAATATCGGCGTGGTGTTCCATGGTCTGGGCACATCCCTCGCCGCCCCCTAGTCCTCCATGAATCATCACCAGCGGCTGGCCAGATCCGTGGGTCTCATAGTACATCCGGAAACCGTTTATCACTGCTTCGGGCACTCTTTCCCTCCCGTACAATCAAAAGGTAGCCAGGCTTGATGAGCAACCTCTGGGATGACTCGAAACTCGAGGGAAGAGGCCATCCACCTGGGCCAAGCTCATATTAGCCCCTGCCCTAAGCCGTGGCAAGCAACGTGTACCGGTGTGCCGCACCGTCGCCTGCCTGGATAACAAACGAGCGGTTACTCCTCCGAAGAGTCAACCAACGCTGCCTGCCCCAGTTCATTGACGCCACACAATTCCCTTTCCCGACTGCGTAACCCTGGCCTACAATGAAAGTGGACAGTTAGGGGAGAGCGGATAGTTACCGGAGTGAATAGACGGTGCCTTCCCTATCCCGCCAGAATTCGCCATTTTGGCTCAGCATCTCTGCTCACAGCTTTGAATTGGTGGCGGGGAAAACCGTCAGTCCGACTCCACGTCTGTCCGGCATGGGCAGTTGCTCAAGTACAAAATGAGCGCAAGAGAGCACAAACAGAGATGAATTTTCATTTTTCCTGGGTGGGAGACCCCGGGTCAGCTTGAATGTGCCGTCTCCAGTCCTCCCGTCCCGGGGCAATCGCATCCTGGTTCAACGTCATTTCGACCGGATTCGAAGAATCCAATCTACGTCCCAGGAACCGGATTTCGGATGGCAAAGCGAGCCGATGGAAAGAATTCCTGGTCCGTCGGCTGCGCTGAGTGTGACACACACTTCTTGCCACAGGGTCCTGTGTAATACACGAACAAGTTAAATCGCGATCGCCCTCGTAGTTCCGGTTGACAGTACAATTCAAGCTAACTTAATCTGAATTCCCGTACAAGATGGCCATCTAAACTTAAAGCGCGGTGAGATTTGTCCACTAATTCGCAAAGACCTCCCGTCCCCGTGGACCCGAAGAGGCTCCGCTTGAACGACCCTGATGGCGCCTCTGGAACCCTGCTCGGTATGCGTTGCCTCAAATGCGGCGTTTGCGTTTTTGGTGACGCCATATTCTGCCAGGCCTGTTCCTCGGATGAACTGGAGGCAGTTGACCTGAGCAGTAGCGGCGTCCTATTCAGCTACACAATCGTCCGGGTCCCTCCCGATGGTTGGCCAGGCCCGGTACCCTACGTCCTCGGCGAAGTGGAATTGCCCGAAGGCCCCCATGTCCTAGCGGAAGTTATCGGAATGGAACATGCGGACCTGCAGATAGGAAAGGAAGTCCGGTTGGCCCTTGAGCCGGTTCAATCCGGAGAAACTGGTCCAACTCTGATGGTTTACAAGTGGGCGCCCTCGGCCATCCCCACAGCGTCCCGACAGGAGGGTTAGCCATGACCCAGTTCAAACCCAACCGTGAAGTAGTGGTCGTAGGCGTTGGCCTGCACCCCTTTGGCCGCTTTCGCGGCAAAGACCTGGCCACGCTGGCCCGGGAAGCCGTGGTAGAGGCCCTGAAGGACTGCGGAGTTCGCTGGCGTGACATCCCGGTCGCCTACTTTGGCCACGTCTATTACCACGGCATGTCCGTTGGAGAGACAGCCCTCGGCAGCCTGGGCCTGACGGGCATCCCCATAGTAAACGTGGAAAACGCCTGCTCCAGCGGCTCGACCGCCTTCTGGCAGGCCTATTGGGGCATTACCTCCGGGGTTTACGACCTTGCCTTGGCCTTCGGAGCCGAGAAGGTCCCTGGCGGTCCCGTAACTGTCACGGCTGCGGACAGCCCCGAAAGGTATATCGGCGGCGACCACATGATGGCCGGCTACGCCCTGCGTATGCGGCGCTACATGGAAGAGACCGGCGCACCTGCCTCCGCCCTTGCCCAGATATCGGTAAAGGCCCGGCAGAATGCCGCCTTGAACCCCTACGCCCATCGCAAGGAGACCTATACGGTAGAGGACGTTCTGTCCTCCCGACCCATTGCAGACCCACTAACCCTTTTCCAGTGCTGCCCCACCAGCGAAGGCTCGGCTGCCGCCGTGCTCTGCGCCAGGGAGGTCCTGGGAAGCTACGGACTGGACGAATCCCGGGCCATTAAGGTTGTTGCGGCGGCCCTGACCTCGGGCAACTACAACGGACGGGGCAGCGACCACTCTGCTTTTAGCCCGTATCGCACCGAACCCGCCGCCCTCGCCGCCTACGAAATGAGTGGACTTGGGCCCGAGGACGTGGACCTGGTCCAGGTACACGACGCCGCCACCATTGGGGAGCTTCAGCAGATCGAATCCCTGCAGTTGACGCCCAAGGGGGAGGCCTGGCGCGCCACGGTAGAGGGACGCACTGCTCTGACCGGTGACATTCCGGTCAATACCGACGGCGGCCTGCTGGCCATGGGGCATCCCTTTGGCGCTACCGGAATCCGAATGGTCCACGAAACGGTAACCCAGTTGCGTGGCGAGGCCGGAGCCAGGCAGGTCAACAACCCCCGAGTGGGAGTGGCCCAGTGCTCCGGGGCCGGCGACGTAACTACGGTCCAGATTTTCGCCAGATAGGCGAGTGACGTTTTACACTTTTGTGCGGCAGGCGTAAATGGGTAACCACATGAATGGGATACCCAGAATTTTGCGGCGGTCAAAATGCCAGCCTTCGTAGTCCTGGCCGCAATGAAGGGTCGCTTCGTTTCCCAGCACGGGAACCACTACGACAACTTCCAGATGATGGGCTATTCCATTGCGGAGAACCCGCATCAGGCGGTCACCAACTTCTTCGACCAGCCACCCTATCCCATTCGCTGGGAAGACGTGGAATACCTCTGGGCCGAGCAACTGGCGGATGCCTTCCACACCGGCCACCATGGCGAATACGAGCGGGTGTACGTTGACTCGTTGCGCCGGCGGTGGGAGTCTCCCGGCCCCGGGGCCTGACTGATCCGCCCCTAACCCTCGCCGGCCACTTCCCGCAGTGCGGCGAAATCCCTCCGGTATGCCTCGGCCAGCGTACGGCGGTCGGTGGTGTGCAAGACGAACCGCGCCCCCTGCCGCACCCAGTGCGCGGAGAGGTCTGCCGTCTGGTGATGAACCAGGGTCGGAATGCCGTGGGCTTCGGAAGTGTCGATGACCTTCTTCACAATGTCCTGGTATTCGGGCCGGTCATATTGGTCCGGGAACCCGACGGAAATGCTCATGTCGTTGGGCCCTACAAAAATGCCGTCAATCCCCGGCACCTGGAGAATGGCTTCCAGGTTGTCCACTGCCTGCACACTCTCAATGCCGATGATGGCCACCGTATTGCGATTTCGGTTCTCAAGGTAGGCACGGCTGGCATCGCTGACGTGTTCTCCCGAGTCCATCAGGGTTCGGACAGCCTCCCCTTTAAGGGGCCGCCACTTGGCCGCACCGATCACTTCCTTGACCTCTTCCACCGTTTCGCAGTAGGGCGCGAGGATGCCCTGTGCTCCGGCGTCCAGAGCCATGGTCACGTAGTGAGAAGTGGGGATGGGAATGCGTACTATGGGAACTACCGGCGAGTTGGCGAATGCCGCCAGGTAGTCCGCCATCTCGGCCCGGCTTCGCGGACCGTGCTCAGTATCAATCACCACGTAGTCGAGCCCAATCCCTCCCAGGGCTTCCACCCACCGTGGATTGCGCCCATGGGTAATCATGCTCCCGTAAACCCGGCCTCCCCCAGCCAGGGTAGCCTTCAATTCAGCTCCGTTCATCAGGTCCTCCGGTCAACTTCAGACTGCTTGGGTTACCCCAGGCTCAACGTTCAGGACAATTGAAGCTCCCGTGTTGAGCCCTGAGCCCCAGCCAGCAAAGTATAGCACCGGGTTCCTGCCTGACGATCCTTGCTATAATCCAACTGTTGCCACGGCCATCCATCACGCGGGGAGTCCATTTGAACAGGCCCCAGCTCATAGCCACCCAGGATAATTGGGACAAAACAGCCGCGCTGTTAACCTCGGAGCCAGAACTGGCCATCGATACCGAGGCCAACAGCATGTACGCATACCGGGGAAGAATCTGCCTGATTCAGATTGCAACCAGAGAGGCGGCGTATTTGCTCGACCCCCTGGCGGTGCAGGACCTTTCCATGCTGGGCCAGATCCTGGCCGACCCGGCAATAGGGAAGGTATTTCACGGCTCGGACTATGACCTGCGCTCATTCCATAGAGAGTATGGTTTTGTAGTCTCGGGGCTGTTCGACACCGAAACAGCCGCCCGGTTCCAGGGAATGGTAAGTCCCAATCTGGCCGCAGTATTGAAGCAATTTCTCGAAGTTGACATACCTAAGAGCAAGCGCCTGCAACGATCCAATTGGGGGCTACGACCGTTGAGCGCCGAGGCGGTGAGCTACGCCGCCGCGGACGTTACGTACCTGATTCCCCTCGCTGCCAGGCTGAAGCAATTGCTCAGCATGGCGGGCAGGCTGGAATGGGTTGAGGAGGAATTCGTCCGACTGGAACACATCGGGGAATCTGCTTCCGAACCTCCGGCACCAGACTTCCTTCGGGTAAAGGGAAGCGACCGCCTGGACTCAGGGCAACTCGCCATATTGAAGCATTTGTTTGAACTAAGGGAGGCCGAGGCTGAACGAATTGACCTCCCTCCATACCGGGTGATGGGAAATGATGCGCTGATACAGCTATCCATGGAACCCTTAACCCCCCTGGAAAGCCTGCCAAGCCTGGCGCCTGCCGCCATGCGAAGGCTGGGCGGCAGGATAAGGGATGCGATTCAGCAGGGCATGCGTGGACCCGGCATGGAACGCCCACCCAGGCCCAGGCGTCAGCCACCCACCAGGGAAACGCAGGCGAGGCTTCAGAAGCTTAAGCAATGGCGCTCGGACCAGGGAGCAAATCTGGGACTGGACCCGGCATTGTTGTGGCCCGCAGTCAGCCTCGAGAGGCTGGCGCAGGACCCAGAGACGCTGCAGTCAGAAACCGGAGGGAACGGTGGCGCGGAAGTGAGAGACTGGCAAAGAAGAGAGTTCGGGCAAGACCTGGAATCAACGCTGACAGCGTTGCGATAACGGGTTCCGCGCACAAGACGAGTAAGGGCCCGGCGTTATGCCGGGCCCTTGGTGTTTTCAGATACTTGCGGGATATTCGAAAGGCTCTAAGACTGGTGCCCTTCCAGCATTAGACGGCGACAGAAAGCGGCTGTATTGACCAGGTCCGGAACTACCACGTACTCGTCAACGGTGTGCATCTCGTTGGTGGACATTCCCACAACTACGCTCTGGATGCCTTTCCGCCGCATCACGTTTCCGTCGGTACCCCCTCCCGAAGGCCGAATGTCCGGCACCAGAGCCATATCCTCCATTATCCGCCGGGTCATCCGTACCACACCCTCCTCCGGGTCCAGGTTATACATCTGGAACAGCACCTCAAATTCTTCCTCAATGGTGGCGTCCCGGTACTTTTCCCGCGCCTGCTGAAGGGTTTGCTGAACCTGCATTCGCAACAGGTCAAAGCTCTCCGTATTGCGGCTCCGAAATTCACCGCCGAAGACAGCCTCTACCGGAACTGCATTGCGAACGGTTCCGCCCGAAATCAGCCCCACATTAAAGGTTGTCTCCTCGTCCAGCCGTCCCTGTGGCAGTTCCTGGATGAGTTCCGAGGCGATTCGAATGGCGGACAAGCCTTTTTCAGGTTCGACTCCGGCATGGGCGCCACGACCCTTAACCGTCACGTCAAAGCTCATGTAACTGGGACTGGAACCGGTGATAGTATTGACCGGGCCATTGCCGTCGAATACAACGGCCTCCAGGGCACGGATCATGGAGTAATCCAGGTTGGTGGCTCCTATCAACCCGATTTCCTCGCCTCGCGTAAAAACAACCTGCACCGGTCGGTGGGGCAGGCCTTCTTCCACTACCGACTCAAGCCCCTCCATTATGGCTGCAATGCCGGCCTTGCAGTCGCCTCCCAGGATGGTCTGGCCCTGCGACACGATACGGTCCCCTTCAATGACCGGAACAATTCCCCGGCCGGGTTCCACGGTGTCCATGTGGGCGGACAACAACAACGGTAACTCTCCCGGTTCCGTGGCGATGACATTGCCGTGGGCGTCCCGCTCCACCGTCAGGCCCAGGTTCTCTAGCCTGGGAATCAAGTGTTGTGCTACTTCCTCCTCTTCATCGGAGGGGCTGTCAATCCTCACCAGATCACAGAAGGAATTTACCAATCTTTCCCGGCTTATCATTGCCTTTCACCTCGGAGTGGATACCTTAATTGCCGAAAATTATAACATTCGGCCGGGGAATAACGGCCCCACAGCAGCCTGGACGAGGCTTGGCTTCCCAATTCGGGGAGACGTCGCGCTACGGGGAAACTGCAATTAACACCAACCCTACCAGTATCAAGCAGGAACCCAGCAGGCGACCCCCGCCGAAAGGTTCTTTGAGAATGACCACTCCGGCCAGCACACCGATGACTATGCTGACCTCTCGGGCAGGGGCAACGTAGCTTACCCTGGACAAGGAAAGGGCAGTCAGCGCCAGACCATAGGCAACAAAGACGAGCAATCCCGCGACTAGTATGGGCCAGGTATGGGCCCGCCATTCCCGAACAACCGGGGCCCAACCGTAGTTACGAAGGATGTAAGGAGCAAGGCCAACTGCTACTCCAATTGTGAGCAGGTACATGTAGAGAATAGGTTGCACATGTTCGACGCCCCGCTTGTCCACCAGGGTATATACCGTTATGGTCAGCCCGGTGAGGATCGCATAGCGAATGCCACCATCGCGAAGGAAGGACAAGGGTCTGGACACGATGTCCCGAAATCGTCCCCACCATGAAACGATATAAATGCCCACGACTATGGAGACAATGCCCAGTACCGCCGGCCACGCAATTTGCTCACCCAGGGTAAGGACGGCCAGAACCGGCACCAACATGGGGCCAATCCCTCGGGCAATGGGGTACACCAGGGACAGGTCTCCCCGGGCATAGCCCCGTCCCAAGAGTACAAAGTAATAGACGTGCACCACGATCGTAGCCAGGACGAGCCAGTAGCCCGGCGGAGGTATGGGGTTTAGCCAGAATAGTACCGCCCCCAGGGGAGCCAGTAACAGGCTGCTTCCAACCAACAGGCTCCAGACGAAAATCTCTTTGTTGTCGGACCGCTTAAGGAGCAGATTCCAGCCAGAATGAGCCGCGGAGCCCAGCAGGACCAGAATCAGGGCGAGAGTAGTCATGGGGTAAGTATAAGCCAGTCCACACCCCGCAGGCTGTAAGGTAGCCCAACGGGCAAAAAGAAATGCCGCTCAAAAGCGGCATCAAGCATACTGGCGTTATGTTTAGTTAACGACTAGGTGTTGGTAGCGCATAGGGGATTCGAACCCCTGATCTCCGCCTTGAGAGGGCGGTGTCCTGGGCCGCTAGACGAATGCGCCACATCAACGACTGGATACAAGGCCCAATCAGTATCCAGCGGTAAAAATATATCAGAACTGGTATTGTTTGTAAACCACCTTTAGAGGAGAGTGTCTGGCCCAGCCAGAACAGGCATGGAAATGGTGAGAATGCAAACATCCAGACCTGCCTCTAAGTGCCTTGAACCCTCCACCCAGGTTTGCACTAACCGCTACGGAGTCTAAACTCGCCTGGAGAGGATGGTCCGGAAGGGGCCCATACCCTTGCGATGTCCGGTACCCAGGGTTAATCCTCGCCCAGGCAGAGGTCTTTTTGCTGTTGCCGTCATTTGGGTACATATACCTGCATCTGGCACCCGAAAAGGCCCTGTGGTATATTATTCCAGCTACAATATTACCGATTTCGTAACTACAGGATCAGTAACCGTACAGGAAGGAACCTGATGGTCACCGCTCCCAAAACCTGCAACTGGGGTACCCATCAAACCGGCAGCACCGTCGGCGAAGGTGTTGTAATTATTGATTTTGGTTCCCAGTACAGTCACCTTATCTCCCGCCGGGCCCGGGATCTCAAAGTGTACTCCGAGGTAGTCTTCTCAACCGCTACCTGGGAAATGGTTAGCCGCAGATTTATTCCCAAGGGAGTAATACTTTCTGGCGGTCCTGCCAGCGTCTATGAGCCCGGCGCTCCTCTAATTCCAGATTGGGTATTTGAGCAGGGATTACCGGTGCTGGGCATCTGCTACGGCATGCAGGCGCTGGTCCATCAGCTGGGCGGCAAGGTAGCCGCCAGTGACTTGCGGGAATACGGTTCAGCCGAAGTTTCCCAGGTGGGCGAGACTGATTCCCCGTGCAGCCTCTTTTCGGGCGTTACGCCTTCCTTTCAGGTATGGATGAGCCATGGCGACCGGGTTGATGCTTTGCCTGAGGGCTTTAAGTCTGTGGCATCCACCGATAACTCCCCTCATGCCGCCATTAGCAACGGCAGCAACTACTTTGGTCTTCAATTTCACCCGGAAGTTGAGCACACACCCCAGGGCCAAACGGTTCTGGAAAACTTTCTCTACCACGTATGCCAATGCCAGGGTACCTGGACTGCCGGCAATTTCGTGGCCGATTCAGTTAGCCGTATCCATGACCAGGTAGGCGACGGCAAGGTTATATGCGCACTCTCCGGCGGGGTGGATTCTTCAGTTGCCGCTCTCTTGCTGCATCAGGCCATCGGTGACCGGCTTACATGTATCTTTGTCAACAATGGCCTTCTCAGGAAAGAAGAGGCTGAGCAGGTGCAGGAAACCTACCGCAAGAACCTCGGCCTGAACCTGCTGTATGTGGATGCGGCGCAAAGATTCGTTTCCCGCCTGGCCGGCGTGACCGACCCTGAAGTAAAACGCAAGACCATCGGCGAAGAGTTTATCCGGGTATTTGAGGAATCGGCGGCAGAACTCAGTGATACCAAATTCCTGGCCCAGGGCACCCTCTACCCAGATGTTATAGAGAGTGAGACCCCCGAGAACCGGGCCTCCGCCAGGATTAAGTCTCACCACAACGTAGGGGGACTGCCGGAACACATGGACCTCGACCTGGTGGAGCCTCTCCGCTACCTGTACAAGGATGAGGTTCGGGAAGTAGGCCTGGAACTGGGCCTTCCACGGGAAATTGTTTTGCGGCAGCCCTTCCCCGGGCCCGGCCTGGCCATCCGAATTATCGGAGAAGTTACCGAAGAGCGCCTGGATATTCTCAGGGAATGCGACTGGATTGTCCTTGACGAAGTGCGCCGCGCCGGCCTCTACGAAGACATCTGGCAGAGCTTTGCTGTCCTCAGTGACAGCCGCACCGTGGGGGTGATGGGCGATTTTCGTACCTACGGCTACGTCTGCGCCATCCGGGCAGTTGATAGCAGCGATGCCATGACCGCTGACTGGGTCCGGTTGCCCTACGACGTGCTGGCGCGGATTTCCAGCAGAATCGTGAATGAGGTTTCTGGTGTCAATCGCGTAGTCTATGACATTACCAGCAAGCCGCCCGGCACCATCGAATGGGAGTAGCTCCTCAACCTTATCAGCCCGACTTGGACACCCTGACCTCTTGCTTAACTGGGACTACTTTCAGACTTATGTCAACCATGTCAGTTAACCCCGGAGATATCGTTTCGTGAAGATCCTCGTTGTTGGTTCAGGGGCCAGAGAACACGCCCTCTGCTGGCGATTGAATCTTAGCCCTAACGTCTCTGACATTTGGGTGGCCGACGGAAATTCGGGCACTGCCCAGGTTGCCAGCAATATGCCCGTATCTCCGGAAGATGTGGACGGGCTTGCCAGTCTGGCCAGCCAGTTACAGGCAGATTTGGTAGTTGTTGGCCCTGAGCAGCCCCTGGTGAATGGACTGGTGGACCGCCTTGGCGAAATGGGGATTCCAGCCTTCGGCCCCTCTGCCAGCGCCGCCCAGTTAGAGGGCAGCAAGAGTTTTGCCCGACAGGTAATGACCGATGCCGGTGTGCCTGGCCCCGACTATCGGGTTTTCCGGGACACCGCCGCTGCGCTGGAGTTCCTTGGCGGACATTCCTCTCCTGTAGTAATCAAGGCCGACGGGCTGGCTGCCGGGAAGGGTGTGGCTCTGTGTTCCGGACCAGAGGAAGCAGTGCTGGCAGTCAAGGGATGCATGGATGATCGCATTTTCGGAGCAGCTGGCGAAACCATCGTTATGGAAGAGTGGCTGCGGGGTACCGAGGTCAGCGTGTTCGCCTTCTGCGACGGAGAGCGCCTTTCTGCCCCGGTGGCGGCCTGTGACTACAAGCAGCTGGGCGATGGCGATCAGGGTCCCAATACCGGCGGCATGGGAAGTTTCTCGCCCCCACCTTTTTGGAACGACAAGCTATCAGAACAGGTATGCCGCACAATTCTGGAACCCACCGTAGCCCGAATGGCGGAAATCGGTTCCCCCTACAAAGGTATGCTTTACGCCGGGCTGATGTTGACCAGGGATGGGCCGAAGGTACTGGAATTTAATTGCCGATTCGGCGACCCCGAGACGCAGGTAATTCTTCCACTGCTGGAAAGTGACCCGGTTGAGGTTATGCAGGCCTGCATTTCCGGGGGCCTGGCCCAGTCCCCGGTGCGGTGGGGCAATCGGGCCCACGTTGGCGTGGTTATGGTCTCCGGCGGCTACCCCGGGGCGTACGAAACGGGCAAGGAAATTACAGGTATCGATGGTCATTGCCAGTCCGCAGAGATGCCTGGCCTGGACACAGATTGTTTTATCTTTCATGCCGGGGCGAAACCGGTGACTGACGAGCCGGGTGACACCAGGACCATGACTTCGGGAGGCCGGGTATTAACCGTAGTGGGATGCGGTCAGTCCATTGGCGAAGCCCGAGATGTGGCCTACAAAAGGGTAAAGCAGATCCATTTTGAAGACGCCGGATACAGACTGGATATCGGCGACTTGTCTGAGGGAAGTCGGAGCGGCTAATGAGCCCAGGAACATCTTCAATAGACCGCTTCGAGTTGGCCCAGGCTTACCGGGAAACAGCGCAGACCGGCGTCCTGGCCAGTTACTGGAAGCGCCGTTGGCAGCGGTCGCAAGAAATGGAAGTATGGCTCGAACCGGAGGCGTTGCCGGCGCTTTCAGAGCAGCAGGCCAGGGCCCTGTACCGGGCGTCAGGCAGTTCCAGGATCAGCGAATTCTCGACCAATTCCCTGGCCGAGATTTCTGATACCATAGATTTCCTGCTTTTCGACACCGTCACTTTGGAAGCCCGTTTCAACGAGTGCGTTGCCGAAGATGGAGCTTATCGCCTGGCCGGGGCTGGCAAGGAGTTTATTTCTTACTTGCTTTGCCTGCGTCAGCCGGGATTGCTGGCTGTCTGGAATACGGCGGCCGAAAGGGCCCTGCGCCGCTTGGGCAGGTATCCCAGGAGTTTGGGCAAGGGTCACCTTGGACTACGGTATATGGACCTGCTGGACGTGGCTCATCGCCTCCGTCCCGAGTTTGGGCTGGCAGATTTTCGCGAAGTGGACGAGTTTTGTTATTTCGTCAGCCGGAAGGCCTTCTCGCCGGACCGGAACGAACCCGATGATTCGTCCAGAACTAGCTAAAGGGCAGAAAAGAAGGAGTGCAAGGTACCAATGGCCTGGCAGGATGAATTGATGGCCCTGAGAGGCGAGGTTGAGACGGCTCTTACCCGGATATTGGGTGAACCTGTTGAGGAAGACGCTGACGTCATTCGTGACCGTGCTGAACTATATCAGCTGGCAGCCAGCCTGCAGATAGCCCAAATGTTGCTGGATATGAACGAAATCGTACTCAGCGGCACCGGGAGGGTGGAATCAACTTCCCTGATGGAATACTATGATGAGGACGAAAATTCCTTCCAAATGGAAGACCTCAGAGACGGTGGAGAGCAGGAAGAGGAGGAAGACGAAGAGGAAGACGTTGAAGAGGAACTGAGGCTCACCCTCTTCTGGGAAGACTCCACTGAGTGCGCCGTTGACGTGGAGCTGGGCAAGTCCGATGGTCGAATTTATCTGCTGGTGAACGGTGAAGAAGTTCGGCAGCAGCGGGAAGTCCTGGAAACGGCCGTTCTGGACGCTTTCAGGAAAGAGATGAATCTTCTGGCGAGTTAGCAAATCTACAGGAAAGGAATAAGAAAGTGCCACTAGTAGGAGTAATAATGGGCAGCGCTTCCGACGAGCCCGTCGTCAAGGAAACGCTGGAAGTTCTCGAGCAAATGCAGGTTGACTATGAAGTGCGGGTCATGTCGGCTCACCGAACCCCGGAAAGGGTTCAGGAGTATGCCACCACGGCCCGGGAAAGGGGAATCGAGGTCCTGATATCCGCTGCCGGCGGTTCTGCCGCCCTTGGCGGAGTCCTTGCCTCCTGGTGCACCCTGCCGGTAATAGGAATACCCCTGGCCTCCAGCGAACTCAACGGCTGGGATTCATTGCTGGCAACTTCCCAGATGCCTCCCGGAATTCCGGTGGCCTGCATGGCCGTGGGCGCCTGGGGAGCGCGAAATGCCGCCTTCTTCGCTGCTGAAATCCTTGGCCTGCGCCACGAGCATATCCGGGAAGCCTACGAAAATTATCGGAAACAGTTGCGGGAGCGTTAGGGTGATCCCGGCGATACTCACCGACTTTGATGACACTGCCGCGGTTCAGAACGTCGCGGAAATGCTGCTACACCAGTACGGTGACTATTCCTGGCAGGACGTAAGGGCAAGGTTCCGCGCCGGCGAACTCTCCTTGAAGGACTACCAGGAAATCGCCTTCGGGGACATTCGGGCAGACCGGGCAACCATGCAGGACTATGTGAGGAAGAACGCCAACCTGCGTCCTCACTTCACAGAACTTTGGGAGTATTGCCAGGAACTGAACAGCCCCATGGCAGTGGTGAGTCTGGGTCTGGACTTTTACATCCAGGCATTACTGGACGAGGAGGGCGCCCGTGACGTGCCCACTTACTGCGTGAACACCAGGTTCACGCCGGAGGGCATCAATTATTACTATCACCACACTTACCCCGGAGAGCCGGAGCGAGGCAACTCCAAGGGCCTGATCGTGGACCGGTACCGGCAGCTGGGTTACCACGTAATCTATGTGGGTGATGGCCGATCCGACTTCGAGGGAGCGGAAAGGGCGAATACGGTCTTCGCCCACAGTGTTCTCGCCGAAGAATGCGAGCGGAAGGGGATCTCATACCGCCCCTTTAGTGACTTTGGCGATGTCCTGGCCACAACCAAGGAACTGCTGGGACTGACAGGAACGTGACGGGAAAGCTATAGTTAGAGATGTTTACGCGCGTTGGCGCTATGAGGATAATCTCGGAGGAATCTGATTGATTGACCGATATTCACGACCGGCAATGAAGAAGGTCTGGTCGGACGAGAATAAATACCAGAAATGGCTGGACGTGGAACTGGCTGTGGCCGAAGCCTGGACCGAGGAGGGTGTAATTCCTCTGGAGGATATGGAACGGCTTCGTCCGGTACAGTACAACCACCAGCGCATGATGGAACTGTTTGAAACCACACGCCATGACGTAACTGCCTTCCTCTCTTCCATAACCGAGGGCATTGGCCCGGAAGGGCGGTGGCTGCACTTGGGTATGACCTCTTCGGACATGCTGGACACGGCCCAGAGCCTGCAAATGGTAGAGGCCGGTCAATTGCTCCAACAGGAACTCGCCCAGGCCATTGAGGTGTTGGAAGTGCAGGCTGTGGCCTACAAGGACACCATCATGATGGGCCGCACCCACGGCGTCCATGCGGAGCCAATGACCTTTGGACTGAAGCTGGCTCTCTGGCGGGAGGAGTTGCGGAGGCAGCAGGAGCGCCTGGTAGCCGCCTGCGAAAGCATTCGCGTGGGAAAAATCTCTGGCGCCGTTGGCACCCACGCCACCATTCAGCCCTCGGTGGAGGATACGGTCTGCCGGCGCCTGGGACTGGAAGTTGCTCCTGTATCTAACCAGGTTATCCAGCGGGACAGGTATGCCCATTTTATTGGCACCCTCGCTCTCATCGCAGCCTCGCTGGAGAAGTTCGCCACTGAAGTCCGTACATTGCAGCGTACCGAACTGCACGAGGTAGAGGAGCCTTTCGGCCAGGGACAGACCGGGTCATCCTCCATGCCCCATAAGCGCAATCCCGAATTGGCCGAGCGAATCTGCGGACTGGCCAGGCTGATTCGAGGCAACAGCATAACCGCCCTGGAGAATGTAGCCTTGTGGGGAGAGCGCGACATCAGCCACTCGTCGGCCGAGCGCATAATCCTGCCAGACTCATGCCTCGCGCTGGACTACATTCTGTCCATTTTCACCCGTATCGTGAAGGACTTGCGGGTAAATTCCGACAGGATGTGGGACAACGTGGAAAGCAGTCGTGGCCTGGTGTTCAGCCAGAGGGTATTGCTGGCCCTGGTGGACAAGGGAATGGGGCGCGAAGATGCCTACAAGGTGGTTCAGCGCAACGCTATGCGCAGTTGGGACACCAAGGCCGACTTTCGTGATTTGCTCCGGGCCGATGACGAGGCCAGGGACTGCCTTCCCGGCGAAGAGCTTGAGGAACTGTTTGATTACGGCTACTACACCCGATACGTTGACGAGACTTTCCAGCGAATCGGGCTGCTCCCGGCAGGGGTTGCGGCGGGGAAGCAGTAATTGAGCGATTTCCAACATCTCGGGTGGGTAGCCCCTGAGCAGCAGGTCACCCGCGGTCATTGGCAGATATACAAGGGACGGACTTCAGGAGCCACATTCAGATTTCAGGTCGAATCACAAAATAAACTAGATTGCAGGGTTTAAGTATGCTTATCGAAACGGGACTTCCTAATCAACTCCATCGCGGCAAGGTCAGAGACACCTATGCCATCAATGACGAACTGCTTCTCATGGTCGCCACCGACCGGATCTCCGCCTTCGACGTGGTACTTCCCACTGGAATTCCGGAAAAGGGCAAGGTTCTGAACCGCATTTCCAGTTTCTGGTTCGATAAGACCGCCCACATTGTCCCCAATCACCTGATCGCGCTTGCCGATTCCAGCGACGCGCCAACTCTCCTGGCAGGAAACCCCGACCTGGCCGGCATAACCGAAGAATTGGCCAGCCAGGCAATGATCGTCAAGCGAGCGCAACGCATTGACATGGAGTGCATCGTTCGTGGCTACATCACCGGTTCCGCCTGGTCGGAGTACCGGCGGCAGGGCACCGTTTCCGGCAAGCCCATGCCCGAAGGACTGGTTGAGGGGATGGAATTTCCCGAACCGCTGTTCACTCCCACCACCAAGGCTGAAGAGGGCCACGACGAGAATATGTCCGACCAGGAAGTTGAGGACATGGTTGGCGCCGAAATGGCTCAGAAGCTGGCCGATGTCAGCAAAGCCGTTTACAAGTACGCCCACGACTATGCCCGGGAACACGGCATCATCCTGGCCGATACCAAGATGGAATTCGGAACGCTGAATGGAGAGTTAATCCTGATTGATGAGTTGTTGACTCCCGATTCCAGCCGATTCTGGGACATGGATGGGTACGGCCCCGGCAAGTCGCAGCCCAACTTCGACAAGCAGTTCGTTCGTGACTGGCTGGTGGAGCAGGGATGGGACCAGGAGCCTCCGGCCCCAGAATTGCCAGAGGACGTTGTATCCCGAACCACCGATAGGTACAAGGAAGCCTATCGCAGGCTCACCGGCACCGAACTCTAGGAAGAAAAAGATAGCCCCACCCAACCGGAGGTATCAAATTGCCAGTATCACGGCGCCGGCGGCGAAGGTCATCCCAGAGTGGCCGCCAGGCGGAAATGGTCATCAACCCGTCCCGCCCCAAACCAAACTATTGGTACATCGGGGCTTCCGCGATCATCGCGTTTTTGGTAATAGCGGGCTTTGTGGTTGGTGGCATCAGCTTTAGGGGAAGCGATGACGGGGTCGGCTCCAGTGACGAATACGTGGAAGGCGTGGGCGAACAGCATGTGATCATGCCTACACGCATTCACGTCTCCGAAGACCAGAATGTGGATTACAGTACTACACCGCCCACTTCCGGTGACCACTGGGACTGGTGGGCGCGCTGTGGGTTCTACGAAGACGGGCTGCCCGACGAGCGCATTGTCCACAACCTGGAGCATGGGAATATCGTTGTCAGCTACAATCTCCAAGAGGGTCCTGCGCTTGAACAGTTGAAAGATTTCATGGACAGCTTTGAACTCGCACCTTCATGGGCGGTGACCCGTTACTACGACAAGGTCCCGGAAGGGACAATCGCCCTGTCGGCCTGGGGGGTACTGGACACTATGCAAAGTGTTGACGAAGACCGTATTGAAGACTTCTTCCGCACCTACGCCGGCACTCTTGGGCCGGAGTTTCCCAATGGCGCGCCCTGCACCACCAGCGGCGTGATGGAATAACCGGCAGGCAGGCACCGATTTTGTACCTAGCCAGGGTTTACATCACACTCAAACCCACGGTCAACGACCCCCAGGGTATTACCGTATTGGGCGGACTTAAGAGCCTGGGGTTTGAAACAGTCTCTGAAGTCCGCGTGGGAAAGTTCCTGGAAATCAGGCTGGATGAAGCAGACCGGCATCGCGCCGAGTCTGCAGCAAGGGAAATGTGCGAGAAACTACTGGCCAACCCGGTAATTGAACAGTACTCAGTAGAGCTGGTAGAACTGCCTGGCTAGGAATTTATCTCTACGGTCTCCGCTTTTTGAAGATAATCGGTTAAGAAACAAGGGCTGTTCACAAAGCCGTTTGGATTAGCTGACATGATTAAAGCATTTGGCAGAGGCAGCCCGGTTGGCTGCCTTTTCCATTTAGGGAAATCAATTAAACCGAGACCTGGCCTTCTGCCCATTTCTGTTGACAATAACTTGCCGTTTTGTTGCAATAGCTCTACACCCATTCTCCACAAATTGCATTAAGGAGATGTTCCCGTGACAACCACCAACAACGATACTTATGTTTACGTGGGCGCTGAAAGCAGCGGGCTCTACCGGCTCTCACCCGGTTCTGAAAGCTGGGAGGAGTTGACCAACGGACTGCCGGAAAATCCGATTGTTCCTGGCGTTGCCGTACATCCCAGCAACCCTTCCATCATTTACGCTGGAACCCAGAACGGCCCCTACCGCAGCACAGACCGGGGCGACCATTGGGAACGCCTTGATTATCCTTCGCTGGCTCCGCCAGTATGGACTTTCCTGTTCCGCCCCCGGGACCCACAGGTGATTTACGCCGGCACCGCTCCAGGCGAACTTTACCGCAGTACCAACGGCGGAGATTCCTGGGCAAAACTGAACCTGCCTATGGGTTCCAACGAAGTATCCATGGCCTTTCCCACCCGGGTAATTGGTTTGACTGCCGACCCAACCTTCCCCGACGAAATGTACGCTGCGCTGGAAGTGGCCGGAGTAATGCGGTCCTCCGATGGGGGTGACACCTGGGATGAAGTTACCGGCTCCCTGGCGCCCAGCGAGGACACCCTCGACCTGCACGGCGTCCAGTGTACCGCTGCTTCGCCGCATACGGTGTTCATCACCACCAGGGTGGGTCCCTTCATCGGCCCTGACCGGGGAAGCGAATGGATTCCCATCGACTTCGGGCAGTTTTCGGAGATTACCTACACGCGGGACCTGTATGCCGCGCCCCACGAACCGAACATGCTGTACGTGTCCATTGGCGCCGCTGCCCGCAGCGGGCAGGGTGCCTTGTACCGCAGCCGGGATCTTTTCAAGACTTTTGAGCCGGTGGGCGCCGGTGTTGCGGCCAGCAGCACAATGATGGCGGTCCGTGTCAACCCGAGGCAACCTTCCCATGTATTCTGCGCAGCCCGGGACGGCCAGGTATTTGGTTCCCTGGACGATGGCGCAACCTGGAGCAGCTACGATTTGCCCGACAAGGCGAAAGAAGTACGGGGTCTGGCCGTGGGCTAGGCAACATTACCTGCAATTGGATAGCCTGCGCCCCTCGATGGAATTGACCGGGGACGCGCCTGCGCCACCAGAAACCAGTTTCGCAGAGCAAACAAGAAGGAGCCACCGCCCGATGGGCGATGGCTCCTGTCTTTACCGGAGTACCGTTCAGGTTCCTGTTACCCGGCTATGCCCTGCTGGAGCTTGTCTATAATTTCTTCCACCGTAGCCTGCTGCCATGCCTCGGCTCGGGTTGCCATGCGAGTGCGCCGTTCCCGGCCAAAGTCCTGGTCGTTAATGTCGGGGTTCTCCGCGCGAATGGCCTCCTCTATCTCTTTTGACTCCTTCTCCGCCACTTCAGGCTTTTCGATCCAGTGAAGAATGTAGCGGTGGTCGGAAGTGTAGAAAACGGCTGTGGGGATGGACATCCACTGCCCTTCCTTCAGGAATTCGTTCATAATGTCGTGATGCTGGTCGCGAGGGAAGACCCGCATATCCCAGCCGGCAGCCTCTGCCATGCGGGCCAGTACGGGCAGGCCCCGCACCACATCGCCGCACCAGTCCTCTCCCAAAACCAGCAGCTTTGTGGGGCCGTCGGAGTTGGCTGCAAGTTCCTTTAGAGAAGCTTCGTTTTCGGGAGTTACTTTGAAAATCTCATAGAAACCGTCCATCCGGTCTTTGTTGACGTTTATCTGCGCCATGTAGTCGGCATAGGTGAATCCCTCTTCAAACCGTTGAGGGGTCACAACGCTGGTATTGCTGGCCATTACCTTCCTCCTGCTCTCTACCTGATTTCTCATTGGGCGTGTTGCTTGTACCTTGCTGGTCCGGCCAACTGGCCGCTAACCGATTTCTCAACCTCGGTGACCTTCGAATCCAATCTCAACGCTGCCGTCGGGATAAACTATGATGGGTACAGAGTCTCCAAAAAGCAGAGCTTCGTCCAGAGTGTCCTGGCTCTGATCAACCCGTTTTTCCTCGTATTGAATGCCCTGGCGACGCCACGCGTCGCGCAAACGGTCGGAGGCGGGTCAAACTGTTAGCGTGTAAACCACCGGAATATCGGCCATTCTTCAACCTCCTCTGCTTGACTCCCTGGGAGCCTCGCCCCTCAGAAATGTTTGAGCCATTCTACATCGGCCCGGCGTTGGTGTCATTAATAGAGCTGACTCTCGGAAGCTCACGCGCCCTCTATTCGGTTGTCTTGCCGGGAGGCCCCGGATATAATGGCCGTGTTCAAGTGGCGCCGAGCCGGAAGGCCGAAGAGCTGCCACTGCATAACAATTAACCAGGACATGAACCATTCCGAGGAGGAACAATGATCGCGCTTTTGGTGACTATCAACATCAAGCCCGGCTTCAAGCAGCAGTTCATGGATTCCATGATGGGCGACGCCATCGGCTCCAACAACGACGAGCCCGGCTGCCTGCGCTTTGATGTGCTACAGGACAACGAACACGAGAACCGGATCCATCTTTTCGAGGTTTACGAGGACGAGGCAGCCGTAGAGGCCCATCGGGCTGCGCCCCACTACACTAAGTGGCGCTCCGAAGTGGCAGACTGGTTTGACGGTGAAATAGGCCGCAATGTCGCCACTCCCGTTTACCCGGCTCCCGAAAAGTGGGAAAAGCGTCCGCCGGTAGCATAGCCCTTGACTCGACTGGCCTGACAACCTTGCGCCCCGCAACAGAAGCGGGGCGCTTTTTTGTACAAACTTCAGGAAGGGCAGGCTATTAAACGTTTCGAGCCAATGCGGTTCGGAATGCGTCCAGAAAGTCCGAAATGTCTCGCTGGGTGGTTGAGGTCGATATGGACCCAACCAGATTAGAGGCCATAAGAATCCCCTCATTGAGCAGGCCCAGAAACATGCGATCTCGCAGGTCGAAGTCTCCGTCTGCAATATCCCGGTAATTCTGGATGGGCTGGTCAGTGAAGTGGATGCCAAACAATGAACCCAGCCCCGTAACCTGCACCGGTATTTCCAACTCCGCGCAGACATCCCTGATCCCCTGCTTCAGTTCCTCCGTCCTCTCTGCCAGGTTTCGGTAAACCTCTGCTGTCAACTGCTGAAGGGTGACAGTCCCGGCCAGCATCGTCAAAGGATTGGCATTGAAGGTACCGGCGTGGGAGACGTTTGGCCCAATCGTGGGGTCATACAGGTCCATAATTTCGCGTCGGCCACCGAAGGCGCCCACTGGCAGGCCTCCGCCGATAATTTTGCCCAGAGCGGTCATATCAGGAGTAATTCCGTAATACTCCTGAGCCCCGCCTGGGGCAACCCGGTAGCTGATTACCTCATCGAAAATCAGTACGCTGTTGTTGGCGGTGGCAAAGTTCCGCAGCGAGGCCAGGTATTCCTGATGGGCCGGAACCATACCCACAGACCCCAAAACCGGTTCAATTATTATTGCTGCCAGGTCCTCGGCATTGTCTTCCAGGATTCGGAGGGAATTGACCGAGTCATTGAAAGGAATCACCACCACCTGGTCCGACACTCCAGGAGTCAGGCCCGCGCTTCCCAGGACGGGGACGGGGCTGTCCGGGTCGCCGGCAACGTCAGGGTCCACGCGAACGCTGACAGTTACACCGTCGTGGGTTCCGTGGTAGCCACCTTCCACTTTAGCGAATCTGGTGCGGCCGGTGAAAGCGCGAGCCGCGCGCAAGGTGTTCAGGGTGGCTTCAGTGCCAGAATTGGTGAAACGCACCAGGTCAAAGCTGGGAATCCGCTCACAAAGGATTCGCGCCAGATCTATCTGCCGCTCGTTGGGAGCATTGTAGCCAATGCCCCGGTTAAGTTGCCGGCGCACGGAGTCCATGACAGCTTCCGGGCCGTGGCCAAGAATCATTGTCGTCATGGTATTGATGAAGTCTATTCGCTGCACACCATCAGCATCCATCACCCTGCTTCCCGAGGCATCAGTAATGAATATAGGATAAGGCTTCCAGAATATGGAATTGCGGCTGTCGCCACCGGGAAGGTATTCCTTGGCCTCTGACCACATAGCTCGGGACTCAGGGGTGGCCTCCAGATATCGTTCCAGTTCAGACTTGGCTTGTACCAATTGATACCCTCCTGGGATTCAACATTCATCCAGCCCGCGAGGGCTTGGTCTCCTGTGATACCTGAATTTAGATAAGCGCATGAACCCCCGTATCGGAGCAGGCTGATACCACCTGACCATCCGACTGCTTCGAGCGAACGGCGCAAGTTTACTAAGGGACCTGCAAAGAAACAGGGCAGTGTCGGGATTTATGGCCGGTGGCCCCTGGTATTCCAGCCCGGTCGAAGGGACTACGCCGGCGACACCGCAGGGGTGCGGACAAAATATATGCCGCGCAGGGACCCGTTGGCCAGGCTCAAAAGCATCGCCACTATAAAAGCGGCCCCTCCCACTGACAGTATCAGCGGAGCATTGAGGAATGAGACATCCACCAAGCCAGCGTTGGCCGCGTTAGCAAGGGCCATGCTGCCTCCAACGTGGAAGGAATAAACGCCGGACACCCGTCCACGCACCGAATCGTCAACGATAGATTGAATCACCGTGTGCGTGATGGTCATGAATCCACCCTGGTTCATGCCCATTATGACAGTTGCGCCCAGCGACACCCAGACATCGGAAGACAATGCCAGGATAATTGGCCCCAGGCCGCTGCTAAGCCCAAAGATCAGAAACAACCAGCCCCTGGTCTTTTCGCTGCGTATGCCTGCCAGCCAGATTGCCGTAAACATGGCCCCCAGACCCACGCCCATAATCAGCAACTGGGTTCCGCCGTCCGAGCTGATACCCAGCTTGTCCTCCGATATGGCCGGCAGCACAGACTCAAAGGACATAGTGAGTGAGCAGTGGCCCAGGACAATCATAATCATCGCCAGCAACTGAGGACGCCGGTAAACGTAGGCGAATCCTGCAACCAGGTTTCCAAAGAAACCGCGGCGGGCGTCAATTCTGCCGGTAGAACGGGTGGCAATGCGCGCGACCTGAACCAGGCCGAGGGCGTACAAAACGGCGCAGGCCCAAAACACGGGTTCGTTTCCGAAATACAGCGCTACCAGGAAGCCCACCATACCGCCGACAAAGCGCGAGCCCTGCTGGGTCGCCTCATTCAGGGCTATGGCATTGGGCAATAATTCCCTTGGCACCAGGTTGGGCACCAGTGACTGGGTAGTAGTCATCTGGGCCGAACGCAACGTGCCATTCAGCAATGACAACCCTACCAGCCACCAGATGTTGGCCAGCCCGACCATCACCAGCAAGGCCAGGAGGATGTTGTGGGCCAGGTTAAGGGTGTAGGTCCACTGCAGGACGGTTTGGCGATTAAAACGGTCGGCCAGGAAACCCGTTATTACCGTGGAGAATACCCGTGGAATCATCGCGGCGAAGGTTACAACGCCCACCCACAGGTAGAGTTCGGTATATTCGTTTGCCAGAACGGCCCGAGCGCCGATTAACGCCCAGGCTGCCGCGCCGGCACACAGATTGGCTGTCCAAAGAATGAAGTAATCCTTGTGCTCGAGCGCAAGGAGAAAGCGGCTGAAGGGTGTGGCGAGAGAGCCTCTGAGTCCACCTGCCAAAACTGCTCTCCGGTTGACAAACTCCGGCGCTTGAAACCGCTTTTCGAGTCAGTTGGCGTAACTCCCCTGTATCGATCGAACATACTAGAGCAGGTCAACAGGAAAGCGTTAGCGTCACATACCCCGAAACTCGACGGGCCGGGTTCCGCCGGGTTGGGCGGATTATATACCCTGAATTCACCAAACAAAAGGCTGGCCAGATACAGTGGCAATGATTAGAGGCAGTCAGTTTCGGTGTGGGCCCCGAAGGAGCAGCCCTCGCGGAAGACTGCTGGGCCGCCGCGACAGGAGCAAGGGCTGCGAATGTCCCTCGCCGATTGATGACAGGCGCGGACCGATTACAGGACTAACTGACGGCAGCCCAACGGGGCAGGGAAGAAATGCGTACACTCGCTACCAGGTAGAAGGAGTCGTCCTTGCGCTGAATCTCCAGTTCATGGAACTGGTCGTCCACCTCCAGGTGTCGGGAGATGACATTCAGCAGGTCTCGGCGCAGCGATTCAACGACGTCGGGCGCCAGCAGGTCGTACCTGTCCCGGTTCAAGGCGTTATACAGCCTCTCCCTGGCAATGCTTCGTGAGCCGTCCGGGCCGGACCCGATACCCTCGCGGCCTCTGGGTCGCCGCAGCTTGCTAAGCATGGGTGTACTCGCTTCGGTTGATTCCCATCAAATACCTGACCCGGTCCATCAACCCGCCTTTAGGTTCCAGGTCCATAAGCGGCACGTCGTCGCCGTCGATGCGGGCCGTAATGCGCGAGAAGGCCAGCCCTGAGGGGGCCTTCTTGTCGTGGATAACAGGTACGCCCTGGTTGGTGGCCGTGATCAGCCGGTCGTCTGCTGGCACCATCCCCAGGATTTCCACGGCCAGCAGGTCAACGATGTCATCCTTGTCCAGCATATCTCCCCGCTTGACCATCCCCGGCCTGATGCGGTTGATGATCAGCTTCGGACGATGCAACTCCGATGCCTCCAGCAGCCCAATAACCCGGTCCGCGTCCCGCAGGGCTGAAACCTCGGGCGTGGTGACTATGATCGCCTCTTGCGCCGGGCCTATTGCGTTGCGGAAACCCTGCTCGATTCCCGCCGGACAGTCAATGATTATGTAATCAAACTCCAACTCCAGATTACGGCAGAGGTCTGTCAACTGCTCGGAATTAATGCAGTTTTTGTCACGGGTCTGGGCCGCAGGAATCAGGTAGAGTTCAGGCAGGTGCTTGTCGCGAATCATAGCCTGGCTTAACTTGCATCGCCCCTCAATAACATCCACAAGGTCGTAGACAATTCGATTCTCCAGGCCCATCACCACGTCCAGGTTTCGAAGGCCGATGTCGGTATCGAGGACCACTACCCGGTGGCCTCGAAGCGCCAAACCCGTGCCGATATTGGCAGTTGTAGTGGTCTTGCCGACGCCACCTTTGCCCGAAGTGATGACGATGGTCTTACCCTTCATAAGGAGTTCCTCCCCCATATTCTTCGCGCCGTTGCGTAAAGGGAGCAACGTAGATGGTACGCCTCCGCAGGAAGGCAATCTGAGGATTGACGGAACGGCCATTCCTCTTTGGTTTTCCGGCAGTACGAGGCGCTTCCCCCACGTGGGAGCCGATTTGCAGGCGGTGCGATTCCAGTTTCAATGCAAAAATTGTGGCTTTAGGGTTTCCCTCGGCGCCGGCGTGGGCCATTCCACGAAGGGCCCCCAGCACCATGATGTCGCCACCGGCGACTATTTCTGCTCCGGGATTAACATCACCGTAAACCACCACATCTCCATGGTGCTTGACGACCTCGCCGGAGCGGCAAGTGTGCTTTATCAACAACGTATGGTCGTCTGGCGTGGACCAGGCGTCAGTCAGACTCCATATTTCATTTTCAGGGACAGAGGAAGTTTGAGGAGGCTCGACCACTTGCCAAGCGTCCTGTTCTTTCGTTTCCTCTTCGGTAGTCGCTGAGCCCGGACCGGACGTCACAGTTCCCGGGGAAACGTTCTCTTCCCCTGATACTGCCGGCGCTTCCTCGACGTGTCCCTTGCCATTTTCGACATCAGTCGAAGGTTCGGACACTGTTTCAGTCATTACTATCGGGATCTGGACGGTAAGGGCAGCGTCCCGTGCCTCGTCCAGTTCCGGAAAGAGCATGGAAAGTTGCTGACCATGGCCTTTCTCCGTTCCTTGACCTCTGACGGAACCGACGCCATCTTCCAGCTCAACCGCTTCTTCCTGCTGCTCAACCTTCGGCGACACAAAGCCGGCCGAATTACCTGATTCAGCCGACACGTCGGCGGCAAATTCCAGGTTTGGGGAAGGCAGGGCCCGCCGGCACTCCGGGCCATCCAGGGCCTTCCGCAGCACGTCGGGCGAGCACCAGTACCGAGAAACGGTCAACCCGGTTTCCTGATTCAGGATGCCCCTGATGGTGGACATCTGGTCAGGGGCGAGAATCCGGCGTCCCACATTTATGGAGACCGTACCCCTGGAATAGAGGCCCCGACAGGCCATAAGGTATTCGCGGAGGCTGCGCTCCGCCAACTCGAAGGGCACCGCATCGTCAATCGTGAAATCGACGTTAGTACCCCGGCCAAGGACCTGGATAGTTTCTGTTTTTGCCATGGGGTTTCTTCTTATCTAGACTTGCATCCAGTCGATGAAGACTGAATTGCCAAAGTTGTCCAGGGTAAAGCCATAGGTGAGGCCACCGGCCTCCCAAAGTGACTGGACTATTTCTTGCGTATAGGTCTCCAGGAAATGAGAAATAATGAAAAAGAAACCCAGAAAGTAAGTGGGGTTATACCCGTAGATCAAGCGGCCACCGCCTCACACACATCATCACAATTTGTACATTTTTTATAACAATTGTTTGGATTTTCGGTCAAGGGCCATTTCAGGCGTCTTTTGCGAGTTTTCCGCAAATGCCTCCGAAATCGGAAAACTCCCAGGGTCTTTCGATTATCTTGGTAGAGTATCTTCCACCGTTCGCCCTGAGCCCGTCGAAGGGCCGCCCGGAATGATTCTCCAGGCTCACCGCGGACGGACTCGAGGAGTTGCCACCGACAATCGAAAGACCCTGGGAAACCACCCATCCGGTATTGACCCCGTCCTGTTAGCATCCTGCGGCAATCCAGTGGTCAGGATATACCCCAGGTCAGCACTTACCCGCCTGGAACGGATCAGCTTGGTACGCTGCCTATACACCAGCGTTAACACCACCAGCGCTCCGAACCGATGGCTATTCGGCCGCGCCAAAAATTGCCACCGAGCAGGTGAATGACCCCGGCCTGCCCCCAAGGTTATGCGTCAACCCAAGGTCGGCTTTGCGGAGCTGTCGAGCG
Organism: SAR202 cluster bacterium bin22; assembly: GCA_002238505.1. Taxonomy (GTDB): domain Bacteria; phylum Chloroflexota; class Dehalococcoidia; order Lucifugimonadales; family UBA3495; genus Bin22. Next base: position 1,015,641 of record MPMM01000001.1, read on the forward strand.
TCCGCCTTGCCCTGCAACTGTTTGTAAACCTCGTAAATCATACGAATTCCGCTGGCGCCAATGGGGTGGCCAAAACACTTCAAACCGCCATCCGTGTTCACCGGCAACTCGCCCTCCAGGGTGAAGGAGCCACTGGCTACGTCCTCACTGGCACGACCGCGTTGGCTCAATCCCAGGTCTTCGTAAATTATCAGCTCGGTGATGGTGAAACAGTCGTGAACCATGGCCATATCCAGCTCTTCGCGGGGGCTGGAAATGCCTGCCTCCTGAAAAGCTGACTGGCTGGCCCGCACCGTCTCCGGAAAATGTGTGAAATCCCAGTCACTGCGGATAGCGCCAAAGGCCCCAACGGACAGGGCCAGCGCCTTGACCAGAACGTAGTCCTGGCGAAAACTGCGGGCGATTTCCGGAGTTGTGATAATGGCAGCCGCGGCGCCGTCACTCACGCCGCAACAATCAAACAGCCCCAGGGGCCAGGCAATCATGGGCGCGTTCACCACCTGGTCAACGCCTATTTCCTGCTGAAAATGGGCGCGCGAGTTAAGGGTGCCGTTGTGGTGGTTCTTGGCGGCAATCTGGGCCAGGGTGCGTTTCCCATCCTCGTAGGGAATGCCATATTGGTGGAAATAACGGGTAGCGGCCATGGCAAACTGGGAGGGAGGCGGTGTCGGAGGCGTTACATCGGAGCCGGGGGCCTCTGGAACAGCGAGTCCCGAAAAGCCGGAGTCCTTAAGTTTCTCCACACCCACCGCCAGGACGATGTCATAGATACCGGCAGCCACTGCGTATGAGGCATTGCGGAAGGCATCGGTAGCCGTGGCGCAGGCGTTCTCTACCCTGGTAATGGGTATGTAATCCAGCTTTAAAGCTTCCGCCAGGGGTTGCCCGGTACGGAAACTGCTGACCGTACCCAGCCAGGCCGCCTGAACGTCGCTGGACTCAATGCCGGCGTCGGCATAGGCCTCGTAGGCAGCTTCAACCATCAGGTCGGCGGCGCTGGCGTCCCAGCGTTCTCCAAACTTGGTGCAGCCCATTCCAATAATGGCCACCCGGTCTCTTATGCCGTTCATTTCTAACCTCCGACCTGTTCCGATTCCAATGCCGCGAATCGCCGGGGAATAGCCTTCCAATAGTAGTTGTGAATGCCGTTTACCACCCTCAGCTTGCGAAAGCTCATGCTCACCGGCATTCCCACCTTCACTTCTTCCAGTTCCCGGTCGGTCATCATGCAGATAACCCGGCCGCCGCCCTCAAAATCCACCACGCTTACCACCAGGGGAGTATCAACGGCCCCTGCTATGTAGTCCATGGAGTAGGTGAAGACCTCGCCCGCTTTATCGCTCAGCCGTACGGAAGAACTTTCGTCCATTGCCTGGCAGTTGACACAAACACGCTGGGGCGGGTATTGAACGTACCCACATGCGTCACACCTTCCTGCATAGAAACGAAGGTTCTTGTTGGCTTCCCTCCAGAGGGCCGACACGGAAGGCGAGGAAGGGGCAGGCCGCCGTGCCGCGTCATCGGTGAGCCAGACCTCCCGCCACTTGGCGTAGGTTTCATAGCTGGTTATTGCCGCCCGGGATTCAAGGTGACCGCCCATACCGCCGGCGCCGGTATCGGCCCCATTCAATGAGGAGTTTGTGCGGAAGGCAAGGACATCGCTGCCATCGCCGTAGGAAACAGTGAGAAGCAACTGGTTTGGCTCAGCCGATTCCAGCGCCGCAACAAGCAACATCAGCGGAAATGCCGCCCCGGTATTGCCCAAAGACCCAAACAGAGGATCCTGTATCTGATCGGCATTGATGCCCAAACGCCTGGCAAGGCGGGTGTGACGTCGCGCGTCGGGACCATAGAGCGCGACTTTATCGATGTCCTGAATATTCAGGGTATATTTGTCCAGAAATCCGGCTACAGCTTCAGGGATTATTCTCTCCAGGCCCTCTTCCGTTGCAAAACGGTCCTCCCACGACCTGATAAAGGGATCGCCCGAGGAACGCCAGTTGTCCAGCATGTTATCGGTGATGGTGTGGAATCCCGCGAATTCGGCAAAGACGTCATCAGTTCCGACCAGGAACGCTGCCGCGCCATCTCCTGAATTGCGCTCGGTCTCGCTGCGAGGAGCGCCCTGGCGACTGTCCGCCGCTACGACCAGGACCTGTCGCGCGGTCCCCGCCGCTACCGAGTCCAGAGCCGACCTCAAGCCGCTGGTGCCAGCGCGGAGGACATCAGTTATGTCCGCGGTAAAAATGTCCTGACGCAAATCCAGGGCGGCCGCAATTATGGCCGCACCCTGCTTCTCGGCGTAGGGCACGGTGGTGCTGGCAAATATCAGGCCGTCGATGGCTTGACGGTTCCTGTCCTTGATACAGTCCAGACCGGCGGCAACCGCCATGGTCACGCTGTCCTCGTCAAAGTTGGCGACCGCCCTCTCTGCTGACCCCGTCCAACCCTCCGTTTCAGGGCCCATCCGGAACCTGGGCACATAGGCGCCGCAGGCGATTATACCCGTCAAATCCATACCTTCCTGGCTTGTGGTTGAAGCAATGCTATCAGCGCATTTTCAGCTATGTCAATTTGGCTGTGCGGGCCACTCACGCGCCAGACTGGACTCGTCCTTAAATTCTCCTACCTGACCCTATGTTAAAATTAAATACTTACCCAGTCAGTTTTATTGGGTCAGCGCAAACCCATCCTTTAAAGGAAAACTCCCCGCGTGAACAAGCTCAGGCTTTTTGGAACCTATCTGGTAGTAATGGCGGTGGGCGCTGTCCTGGCGCTGGCCGTGAACTACGTCATCCAGGGAACCTTTAACACCCCCGAACCGGAAATCGAATCCTCTGCTGAATTGCCTACTGAATTTGGTCGGCTGGGCGAGGTACTGGACCTCCTGGAGAAGGAACATATCGACCGCAGCACACTCAACGATACTGACATGGGCAGTGGCGCCATCCGGGGTATGCTGGCGTCACTGAACGATCCCTATGCCTCTTACCTGGACCCGCAGCGGTTTGGGGAGGAGGAATCCAAGATCCAGGGAGTATTCGAGGGCATAGGAGCGCAGGTAAGCATCCGTGACAATCACCTCACTGTCATTGCCCCGCTGCCGGATACGCCGGCGGAGAGGGCAGGCATACGGGCCGGTGATGTTATCCTCGAAGTGAATGGAGAAAGCACCGAGCATCTTTCTCTCCAGGAGGCTGTATCCCTGATACGCGGAGAGCGGGGTACCACGGTAAACCTGCTTGTGCGTCACGCCAACCAGGTTGACCCGGTGCTTATTCCGATCGTGCGGGGCGAGATTCCCCTGGAAACAGTCCGGTTCTCCATGCTGGACGGCGATATCGGCTACCTGCAAATCAGCAGTTTTGCCTCCACCACTAATGACCATGTAAAGGAGGCTGTTGAAGAGTATCGTAATGCCGGAGGCCGGGGCATGGTCGTCGACCTTCGCTACAATCCTGGCGGGTTGCTGGGAGTCGTAGTGGACGTAACCAGCCAGTTCCTTGAGGACGGGTTGGTTACCTACGAACTGGATGGCCTGGGCAACCGCAGGGAATGGGAAGTTAGATCGGGCGGAACCGCCAGGGACATTCCCATGGTAGTGCTGGTCAACCAGTACAGCGCCAGCGCCAGCGAAGTGTTTGCCGGCGCCATTATTGACCACAATCGCGCCCCAGTGGTTGGGGAATCGACTTTCGGCAAAGGAAGCGTCAATACCAGGCACCGCCTTTCTGACGGTTCCGGGGTGTATTACACTATCGCCCGGTGGTACACGCCCAACGGGACGTTGATTGAAGGCTCGGGTATTACTCCAACTATTGAGGCGGTTAACGACCCAGAATCCGAGACAGACCTCCAGTTGCAACAGGCATTAGAACTGCTTGGGGGACAACTTGGCCCGGCCTCACAACCTCAATTCTAGCAACATCGTCATACACAGGGTAAATGAATGCCCAGCAGAAAGAAGAAAACAACAGCCAGCGAACAGCCTAACAACCGGCCGGTTACCTCGAATCGCCAGGCCTTTTTCAATTACGAGATCCTGGACCGATACGAAGCGGGACTGGCCCTGACCGGCACCGAGATCAAGTCAATCCGGGCAGGAAAGGTGGACCTGCGAGACGCCTACGCCAGACCCCTGGAAGGTGAGTTGTGGCTGCAAAATTGCCACATCGCCCAGTACGATCCGGCCAGCATCTATAACCACGACCCCAGGCGGCCCCGCAAATTACTGCTGCATAGGGAACAAATCGAAGAGTTGATCGGCGAGGTCTCCCAAAAAGGCTTGACCGTTGTCGCCCTGCGCCTCTACATCAGGAATCACGTAGCCAAGGTGGAATTGGGCCTGGCTCGAGGTAAACGACAGTACGACAAACGAAGGGCCATCAGGGACCGGGAAATGGATATGGCCGCTCGCCAGGCAATACGTGCCTTGAGATAGGAGAGAACAGGACTGGAACTTCCCGAAAAGGGATGGTCTTAAGGTAAGGAAACAGGGAGGGTTGATAGCCCTCCCCATTTTCGTTTGTCGCTACGGTATAATCCCTGTCCAGTTACCATCCGTCCTCTGCTTGCTTAAGAGAAGGCGTCGCGGCTTGGCCGCACAATAAATATCAGGAGGAAAGACTTGATAAGGAGCCTCGGAGACAAGACCCCAAGAATCGCGGACACGGCATGGGTCAGCGAGTTCGCCTACGTTGTTGGCGACGTTGAAATAGGTGAATACAGCAGCATCTGGCCCGGCGTCACAATCCGGGCCGACGGCGAAGAGAAAGTCGTCATTGGCAATTATGTTAATGTCCAGGAAGGCGCCGTGATTCACGGTAATGGCCTCGTTATTGAAGACTACGTCACGGTGGGACACGCGGTGGTCGTCCATGGTATGCGCATCGGCACCGGGTCCCTGCTGGGCAATAATTGCACCTTCCTTCACCGGTCATACATCGGGGAACAATGCCTCATAGCGGCCAACTCGGTGGTACTCTCCGGCGCCGATGTGCCTGACCGCTCCTTTGTGACTGGCATTCCGGGCACCGTAAAACGGCAGGTCAGCGAAGACCAGATTGCTAATATGAAACATACAGCCGATTCCCTGGTCGAACGGGCGAAGGTCTTCAAGGAAAACGGATTGTAGCGGAAAAGGTCGGCGCCAGCGTCCAAGTCATTCCGGCGCCGACCTCGTAGCTGCTGAGCCCTGGGTCTATCTTCGGAATCAGCCTAGTCGATGAGCCACGGGTAGGACTTCACGGGCCAAATGTTCCATGACCCCGATACAGGCATCAACTCCTTCCACCCGGAAGTCGTAAGTCAGTTGGTCGATGCCCAGTTCGCGGCAATAGTGGACGTCGTCAATTACTTCCTGGGTGGTTGCAATTATTACGCCCCCGGTACGCACGGATTTCTCCTCGCCGGCTCCCAGGTCGGTGAAATGCAGGCTGCGCTTCAGCGATACGGATATTGAAGCAGGGTCGCGGCCAGCCCGTTCCGTCTGCTCTCGCAGGTAAGGAAGATTCTGGGCGACAAAGTCAGGAGTCTGACGAGTTGTATGCCAGCAATCGCCTAGCCTGGCGGTCCTGCGCAGCGCGGCACGGCTATGGCCTCCTACCCAAATCGGAATGTGGGGTTGCTGAACCGGCTTGGGATAGAACTGGATTCCCTCGATGTCGAAATATTTGCCGTGGAACTCCGGATCGGGCTGAGTCCAAAGAGTTCTGAAGATCTGAAGGTATTCGTCACTCATCGCACCTCGTTCAGCGTAAGGCACCCCCAGCGTGTCAAACTCCTTCTCCAGCCAACCTACCCCAACACCGCAGATCATTCGCCCGTTAGTCAGCACGTCCAGAGAGGCGAACATCTTGGCCTGAACCAGGGGGTTACGATAGGGGAGAATTATCACTGTACTGCCAAGCTTGATGCTGCTTGAGCAGGCGGCCATATACCCCAGCATGGTCATTGTTTCAAGAAACGGTTCGTCCGCAGGGCGCGAAAAGGAACCATCGGCAGTGTAGGGGTATTGATTGGTACCGCCGGTAGGCAACAGTATGTGGTCCCCGGCCAGAACCGACTCGAACCCCAATTCTTCAGCCCTTTGGACAAACTTGCGAATACCTTCGGCGTCGGGAAGCCTGGGAATGCTTAGTCCGATATTCATTGCAGCAACGTCTCCTTTGAATCAACACTTGGAGAAACAACCGTCCCTGCGCCAACCGAAACAGTCGGTGACGGAACGTCAAGCAGAATTGTAGCAGGGAACTTGAGGAAAGCCCGGAAGGGTAAGCATAATGGTGGGCACTTGAGCTTCGGGCCATCTGGAGCAACTTTGGTTGGGGGCAGGAAAACACCCGGCGCTTCAATCCCTGGCGCTATTGGCACTGATCATCTTGGGTGTACGAACTTACCCATCCATACAGGTCTATACGGGTGATTTCCATCCCTATCTGCTGGGCAACCTCTTTTGCCTGTCATAATTCGGGGCCGCTAATGTTTGTGCTAATATAGGGCCAGATGTATCCGCTCGAGGCGGAATTTGGAGGATTTTGTATGGCAACTATGATTGACGGCGAGTCTTATCTTGGACGTGTTATGGTCCGGCCGCTCAGCAAGCAGGGCGACGTCACCATGTACCTTTGGCCCCTGCGCTGCTTGAAGGGCAAGTTCGGCGGACCCACCTTTGGCGTAGACGTTAAGGGCGTGGAGATAGTTCGCTTTGACCCTCACGGTTCTCGTGGGCACTGGCACAAGGGCGGCTACGACAAGCTGGGCGCGGGCGGATCCCATGTTGACTTTCCCGAAGGCATGAGGGAAATGGACGCCCAGTTGGAGTGGGCCCTCGGTCAGTTCCGGGAGCAGACCGGGAACTACCTGGAAGAGGCCGGATATTCCGAAGCCGCGGCCAACCTGGACCCCGAACTCATCGGCTCTGCTGCTGACGCCATCATGCAACACCTTGAGTCCCAGGGTGATCTGGTCTCCGATGCCATTGCCAAGGACTTAATCACCGCATAAGTTTTCAGATAGTTTTGACCAATGGCGGGGGCAAGCTAACGTTTGCCCCCTTTGTTATTTTCGCTCCTCCACGATGCCCCGGTCCGCACTCTTAGCCTGGCTCGCTGGTAGCGGCCATTCCCTACAGCAGTAGAGCTGGTCCTGCTACCCGCTCCTGCCCCCCAATGTGACACTGTTCCGGGTTTCACAGCGATCTGAATGGTAGCGATCAATTATTCTATCCTGAGTCACTACAGGACATTAATTCAATCCATCGCGAGGGCCGTCTTAGTGGTGTCGGAGCAGGATTCTTCAGGATTTCCATCCCGAAACTTGAGCGCCAACGACAATAACAAGAACCTGCCTTTCTCGAGCGGTTCTTCGTACAAATCGCAACTGGAAGCGAGTCTTCAAAAGGAGTGGTGCCGAAGGTCGGATTCGAACCGACACGGGGTTGCCCCCACCGGTTTTTGAGACCGGCGCGTCTACCATTCCGCCACTTCGGCATGAGGCTTAATTCTGGCCCTTACGGGTTGGTGGGAAAATATTATACCACCGGTTTGAAACCATTAACCAAGGGGAAAGGACCAGGGCCCCAGGGTCTTTCGACTATTGTGGTAGAGTCTCTTCCACCGTTCGCCCTGAGCCCGTCGAAGGGCCACCCGGAATGGTTCTCCAAGCTCACTACGAACGGCCCCGAGGAGTTGCCACCGACAATCGAAAGACCCTGACCAGTCCCCCGCCCCTTTGCTTGCCCGTATCCGCCACCTTTGATTCAAATGAATACACGCGTGGACGCATTCAGCCCAGCAGCAAAGCTCATTTAACCAAGCCGAAGGTGGCAACTGACAGGCTCACGAGAGTTTCGAAATAGGGTCGCCCCGCTTTCCCGATGGTTTGCCTTGACGCAAATACACCAGCAATCCTATAATCTATGGCCTGGAGTGTGTCCCTACTATGCCTAAAAGAACTTACCAACCGAAAAAGCGACGCCGCGCCAGAGTGCACGGCTTCAGAGCCCGTTCCCGAACTTCCGACGGGCGCGCAGTCCTCCGTCGCAGAAGATTCAAGGGTCGCCATCGCCTGACGGTTTAGGCGGCGGCCGGCCAATGCAGCGCCGCTTCAGTCTGACTGAAGGTAAACGCTTCGCCCAGATTCACCAGGAGGGCATCAGCGCGGTCAACAGGTTGTTGGTCGTAAGGGCCCTCCCTAACGGACAAGAGCACAGCCGGTTTGGGTTTGTAGTCAGCAAGCGAATTGGCAATGCAGTTACCAGGAACCAGATAAAACGTAGATTGCGTGAAGCAATCCGAGAGAACGAAGTAAAGGGAGGATGGGACGCCGTTTTCATAGCTCGGCGCGGCGCCGCAGACGCAGGATTCCAACAGTTAAAGCAAGCCACAAATCAACTGTTGCGGCGCATCAGGTTAGTTCAGACCGACCCTTCCTCAACATTGTAGTCAGCCGATGAGAACTCTTGCCCTGGGACTGATACGCCTCTATCAAGCTGCCGTTTCTCCCTACCTTCCCTCGGTTTGTCGATTTACTCCGACCTGCTCCAGCTACGCCGCTCAGGCGATTGTTCAGCATGGAGTTTTTCGGGGCAGTTTTCTGGGTATCAAGCGCATCATCAATTGTCGGCCAGGGGGAGGTAAAGGGTACGATCCCGTACCATAAATAATGTCCTTTCTTTCAGTTTTCCCGTTTCTCCCGTCAGCCTTGTTTTCCCGTTTTTCATACAGCACAACCACCGGTCAATCCAGCAACAATCGAAGGGCCCGTTTCTGCACTTTAGCGGCGGGTTTCCTGGTCTTGGTTCTTGGGGTTGGTGGTATCGCCTGCACGCCTGGCCTTGGCGGAGACAATGTTGGTTGGGCTCCTGTCTCAGTTGCCTTCTCCGATGAACCCGGTGATCCAACCAGGGTTTTCGTTGCTTCTCAGATGGATGGCGACCTGAATGAACTGGAAACCGAGACCGGACTGGATTTAGGTGATGACGAAAGAAAAGTGAAAATTCGGGCGATGGAGGACTTTGGATCTGGTTCTCCCCGCGTACTTTGGACGTATCCACCACTGGGAAGTGGAACCGGGCTGGAAGGAGTGTTTGGCCCGCCCGCGGTGAGCAAGGAACTGGGCCTGGTTTATGTAGGCGCAGTTGATGGAAACCTTTACGCCCTTTCCCTGGAAACGGGCGATGACGGACCCGGCTGGAAGCGGGCAGTTCGCGACGACCCTTCAATGGATCCCCTGCCTATAGTTGGGGCCCCGGTCCTTGCCGAGATTGTCAGCAGTGAAAGCGGACCTTCCACCGTCCTGGTTGCTGTTTCCGAGGACGGCAACCTCTACGCCTTCGATGCTGCTTCCGGAACCGAACTTTCCTGGTCCCCCTTCCGCACGGAAGGAAAGCTGTGGTCAACTCCCTCAGTACAGAATGGTATTGCTTATTTTGGCTCCCACGACCACTCCATTTATGCGGTTGACCTGAGGGATGGCAACGAACTATGGAGGTTCGAAACAGGCGGAGCCGTAGTTGGTAATCCCCTGCTCTTCCGGGGCAAAGTGTTCATTGGTTCCTTTGACAAGAAGCTTTACGCACTGGACGCTGACGACGGTGAGCTGGAATGGTCCTTTGAGAGTGGTAACTGGTTCTGGGCGGGCCCTGCCACTGACGGCGAGACCATCTACGCGCCGGCTATGGACGGGTTTGTCTATGCCCTGGAGCCGGGCAATCCTGGTTCCGGTGAAAACAAGCAAGCCCTCTGGCGTCACAACATGGAAAGTCCCATTGTTTCGTCCGCCGCCCTCGTCCCCCTGGGACTGATAGTAGCCTCGGTGGATGGGAAAATGCGGTTGTTGAGCACCAATCCCTCGAATTTGGCGGACGGCGAAGTCATAAGCAACCTCCCTAACCTGGAGGAAGGCGAATTAAAGGCGCCGCTCATTGCTGGGGCCCCCGCAAATCCTTCTCTGGGTACCGATGCCCCGGCGATTTCGGTAATCCAGCGTTACTCGGTGTTTGCCGGCGGCGACAATGGAATCGTTCGCCGGGTGGCGGTTACTGAAGGCCAGGATAAGGAGTCCATCTGGTGCTTTGACAGCACCATTCACAGGCAATGCAATTAAATGGGCATTAGGCTCGAAATCGGTCATCCACCGGTCCTGGACGTCTAGGAGTCCTTTTGGAATTCTTTTTTCTCCTTTGGAACGAAATAATCATCCGCCCCATGCTCAACACCCTTATGGTGTTGTACGTGCTCTGTTTCAACAACATGGGGCTGGCCATCATAGCTTTTACCGTCCTGGTAAGGCTGATTACCCTGCCCCTGACCCTCAAACAAATTCGCCAGATGCGGCGGATGAGCGAACTGCAACCCCGCATGAAGGAGATTCAGGAACGTTATAGCGGGGACCGGGCCAGGGTTTCGCAGGAAACCATGAAGCTGTACCGGGAGTCTGGCGTCAGCCCCATAGGTTGTCTGGGGCCCCTGGTAGTACAGTTGCCCATTCTCATCGGCCTGTTCCGGGTCTTGATTCAAACCCTGTTCACCAAGCCCGAAGACCTGGTTGGGTTGTCGCAGAAACTCTACCCCTGGATAACCTTCGTCCCCATACATTCCGCCGCTCCTTTGAGCGACACTTTCCTTTGGCTTAAGCTGGGAGAACCGGATCCTTCTCCCGTAGTGCTGCCCATATTGGTGGCCGCGTCCACCTGGGTGCAGCAAAAGATGACCATGACCCCCTCCCCGGATCCTCGCCAGCAATCCAGTCAAACCATGATGCTCTGGATGATTCCCATTTTCCTGGGCTTCTTTTCGCTCCAATGGCCCAGCGGCCTTCCGCTTTACTGGATTGTTTCTAATATAATTGGCGTAGGTATCCAGTACTTTATTACCGGTTGGGGGCCGCTGTTCCCACTGATTCCCAGGTCGGCCTCGGCGCCTAGCCGGCCGGCCCAGTCCGCCGACTCTGAATCGGCGACCGAGGAGATTGACGACGATGGACTCCGTAGAACGAACCGCCAGAACCGTAGAAGAGGCCGAAGAACTGGCCCTGAAGGAGCTAGGCGTAGACCGCAACGAGGTAGAGGTAGAAATACTAAGTAGGGGCAAGGCCGGATTCCTGGGCATCGGCGCAGAAGTAGCCCGGGTGCGGGTGACCATGCTCGGCGCAGTAAGCGCCAATCCAGCCCCTTCGGCCCCTGCCAGCGAAGCGCCGGCCGAGGAATCCGAAGAGGCCGAAAGCGTGATTGACTCACCCGTAGTCCCGGCAGCTGCGGGCTCAGGGGAAGGCACTGTTGCAGGGCTGGCGATTGTCGCACTGAACAACATACTCTCAACTTCCGGTGTGAACGTTTCCTGCACTGTACGCACGGCAGACGACCCCGAAGTAGGGGGACCAGTAATCGACATCAGCGGCGAAGACTCGGGTCTCTTGATCGGGCGCCGGGGCCAGACCCTGCAGTCGCTTCAGTTCATAGTGAACCTGATCGTTCGCCGGGAATTCGGCGAGAGTGTTCGCGTAGTGCTGGACGTAGAGAGTTACCGACAGCGCCGGGAAGCATCCTTGCGGGATATGGCAACCAAAGTTGCCGAGCGAGTCTTGCAGACCGGGCGAAGCATTACCCTGGAACCCATGTCGGCGGCTGACAGGAGAATCGTCCACATTTCTCTGGCCGACCGCGAAGACGTCAGTACCGAGAGTGTGGGGCTTGGTGAAGAACGAAAGGTCACAATTATCCCCAAACGGTAAGCAGTACCGGTACAATGTTTGGTTTTGGTCCGTTCAGCCAAAGATCTCAAGAGGGGTGGTTTCTGCTTGATGGAAGCCGTGCGCAGGGTGGCAGGGAAGCCTGAAATTGTACCTTGCACCCTCACCGGCCAGGACTAGAGTTCCGCAATTGTTCCAATAACTCCGGTTTCGTTGACCGAGACTATGCAGGGAACGTAAAATAGGCCCGTGGATATCGAGGGAGCGCACCTCAAGCCCATGTTCCCCTTCGACCACCCTCGAGAAGAGTGTGGGGTGGTTGGCGCATATATTCCAAACGCCGAAGCCAGCAGAGTTGCTTTCTTCGGCCTTTTTGCTCTTCAGCACCGTGGACAGGAAAGCGCCGGAATCGCAGCCGCGGACGGCCAGACTCTCAACGTTCACACCGACATGGGTCTCGTCACCCAGATTTTTCGGGAACGAGACTTCCTCCCCCTCTCCGGCGAATTCGCCATCGGCCACACCCGCTACTCGACCACTGGTACCAGCCAGCTTTGCAACGCTCAACCCCTGGTCGTCCAAGGCTTGGCGGGAAAGCTGGCCCTGGCCCACAACGGGAACATCATTAACGCCTCGCAGCTGAAGAAACAGCTCAAAGAGCAATGGGACTGCGCATTTAATACCACTACTGATTCGGAAGTCATCGCTTACCTGATGGTGAATGCACCCGGCAATAGCTGGGAAGAAAGGGTCTTTCACTGCATGCGTACCCTGGACGGCGCCTTCTCCCTCGTAGCAATGACTGAAGATACAGTCATCGCCGCCCGAGACCCGCTGGGCATTCGCCCCCTGTGTCTGGGGCGCCTGAGCGGCGGCTGGATTGTTGCGTCGGAGACCTGCGCGCTGGATCACCTGGGAGCCGAGTTTGTACGTGACGTCCAGCCTGGCGAGGTCGTCATCTTTGACCGGCAGGGTATGAGGTCAGCAGTACGCCAGGAACCGGAACGCAGCAGGGCTATGTGCATTTTCGAGCACATCTATTTCGCCAGGCCGGATAGCGTTCTGGACGGCACCTTGGTTTACACCGCCAGGCAGAGAATGGGCGCCCAGTTGGCCAAGGAACACCCAGTGGAGGCCGACCTGGTCATAGGTATTCCCGACTCTTCTACGGCCGCGGCAGTGGGCTATGCCAGGGAATCAGGAATACCATACAGCGATGGCCTGATCAAGAACCGGTATGTTGGCCGGACGTTCATCGAACCGGAACAAAGGCTGCGGGATCTGGGCGTACGTCAGAAGTTCAACCCGCTGCCCGATGTAATTCGCGGGCAACGCCTGGTGGTGGTGGATGACAGCATTGTACGCGGAACCACCACACCCCACGTTATCAAGGTGCTCAAGAGGGCCGGCGCCAGGGAAATTCACATTCGCGTGTGCGCCCCGCCCATCAAGTTTCCCTGCTACATGGGTGTCGACATGGCCGACCAGGATGAACTGATCGCGGCCAACAAGACCGTAGAAGAAATCCGTGAACTGGCAGGCGCAGACTCCCTGGGATTCCTCAGCATTGAGGGCCTTCTAAAGGTATCAAACGGCGAGCATGATGGTTTCTGCGATGCCTGCTTCACTGGAAATTACCCGGTACCGGTGCAATTGCAATTGGGCAAGCTGGTGCTTGAATCCGATAACTGACTTCTATCCAGCCGTCTTCACACCGCCATGACACCTCTGCCAACACCAACACTCTTATCACCAACACCCCGCAATCTCGGAGAAACGACCATTGACCGGTGACACCTACCAGGCTTCCGGTGTGCAACTGGATGCCATGGAAGACCTCAAGGACCGAATCAAGGCCTTCGCATCCATGACTTATGGGCCGGAAGTCCTGGCATCCAGCGGAGGATTTGCCGGCCTCTTTGAGCTGTCCGGTTACAAGTCTCCGGTACTGGTAGCCAGCGCCGACGGTGTAGGAACCAAGCTGAAAATAGCAGCCCAACTGGGACACTACGAATCCATCGGCCAGGATCTGGTGACCCTCAACGTTAATGACATCCTTACCAAGGGCGCCAAACCTCTCTTCTTCCTGGACTATGTATCCTTCAGCGAACTGGACCAGCACAGGATGGAAACGCTCCTGCGGGGCATCACTTGGGGCTGCCGGGAAGTTGGCTGTGCCTTGCTGGGTGGAGAAACCGCCCAGATGCCCGGTCTTTACACGGGAGACGACTTTGACCTGGCCGGGTTCCTGGTAGGTGTAGCAGAAAAGGATGGCCTGTTGGACAGCCAGGCAATTGTGCCGGGCGACATTCTGTTGGGCATCCCTTCGAGCGGTCTCCACACTAACGGCTTTTCCCTGGTTCGGCACGTTTTCGATTCCGATGCCCAGCCTTCCGTGTTGTTCAAGCAGTTCGACGACCTAAATCACCGGTTGGGCGAGGAACTATTGGCCCGCCACCGTTGCTATTTTCCGGAATTGCAGCCGGCCATGCCATTCATGAAAGGACTGGCCCACATTACCGGCGGGGGACTGCCCGGCAAGGTTGCCGGGATCCTTCCCGCGAATGTTGCGGCGGTCTTTCAGAAGGGTTCGTGGGAGATATTGCCAATCTTTTCGCTGATTCAAAAGGAAGGCAAGATTTCTGACGAAGAAATGTACCGGGTTTTTAACATGGGGCTTGGCATGGTAGCCGTATGCCAGCAGGACCTATTCGACAAAATCAGCGACGCCGCGCCTGACGCAGTTGTAGTTGGTGAAATCGTAGAACGAACCGGCGACCAGCAGGTATTTCTGTCCGGTTAATTGAATGCCTGGACATTCAACTTTTAGAGTTAGCAGGTCCCGCAAATTACAGGTGTTTAGCGAGGATATATCCATTGAGAGCATTACTTAGCGTATTCGACAAGACCGGCATTGTGGAGTTTGGACAGCAATTAGTGGACGCCGGGTTTGAACTGGTCAGTACTGGAGGCACTCACCGCACCCTGGCCGAAGAAGGAGGATTGCCGGTCCGCCAGGTTTCCGATGTCACCGGGTCTCCCGAGATCCTGGATGGCCGCGTCAAAACCCTGCACCCCGTGGTCCACGGCGGAATCCTTGCCCGCCGGGACCTTCCGGCCCACATGCAGGAACTGGAAAGCAACGGCATCAGCGCCATAGACCTGATTGTGGGAAATCTGTACCCCTTCGCGGCAACCATAAGCGAGCCCGACGTTACCCTGGACGACGCGCTGGAGAACATTGACATAGGCGGGCCTACAATGCTGCGGGCCGCCGCCAAAAACTTCCCCTCGGTGGCAGTGGTCGTGGACCCAGAGGACTACGGATGGGTGGCAGAACGCCTAGCCGGCGAAGGGTTGTCCGAACAGGAACGCCGCAGCCTGGCGGCCAAAGCCTTCCAGCATGTGGCCGAATATGACGCCACCGTCGCCGGATACTTGACCGAGCAACAGGAAGACTCATCGCTTCCGGAAAAGCTCAACCTGACGTTCGACCAGATTACCACCCTCCGGTACGGAGAGAACCCCCACCAGCAGGGAGGTCTCTATGTACCGTCAGGCGCCTCCGGAGGAGGCATTGCTTCGGCCCGCCAGTTACATGGAAGGGAGCTATCCTACAACAATCTGATGGATGCGGACGCAGCTTGGCGTACTGCAAGCGACTTTGCACAACCCACTGTGGCAGTAATCAAGCACGCAAACCCTTGCGGGCTTTCCAGCCACGACGTTCTGTCCCAGGCCTATCTCCAGGCCTACGAAGGGGACACGGTTTCCGCCTTTGGCGGCATTGTAGGCTTTAATCGTACCGTCACGGCAGCTGCCGCAGAGGCGATGAATCCGGTTTTCTACGAGGTAGTAGTGGCTCCCCGATACGAATCCGAAGCCCTCGAGATTCTCCAGAAAAAACGCAATCTTCGTGTGCTGGAAGTGGATGCCGGCGGCTCGGAACTTGGCGGCATTGACCTGGATATTCGTCCCATTACCGGCGGCGTTCTTATCCAGACCCCTGACACAATCTCAGAATCCGCAACTGAGTGGAGTACGGCTACGGAGCGAGCGCCCACCGAGGCGGAAATGGACGACCTGGCTTTCGCCTGGGTGGCCTGCAAACACATCAAATCCAATGCAATAGTCTTCGCCAGGAACCGGACCCTGGTCGGTATGGGAGCAGGTCAGCCCAACCGGGTAGTAAGCGTTCACCTGTCCCAACGGATTGCAGGTGAGAAGGCCAAAGGCTGTGTGCTGGCATCGGATGCCTTCTTCCCCTTCCCAGACAACATCGAACTGGCTGCTGAGGCCGGCGTAACCGCCATAATCCAGCCCGGTGGTTCTATTCGGGACGAAGAGGTCATTGCGGCCGCCAATAACCATGGCCTGGCAATGGTCTTCACCGGCGTTCGCCACTTCCGACACTGATGCCTGCGGTCTCCATGTTCCCCGGAAAGCTGGTGCTCGTGCCCAGCGACAGTCGCTGGGGCTTCCCCTTCGGGAGGCAGTGCTGATGTCTGCCTCGGTGGATGTGGTCGTGCCTGTTTATAACGAGGAAGAAGCACTGCCGGAGAGCATAGACCGCCTTACTGCCTTCCTGGCCGACAACCTCGTAAACCGCTGGCATGTCATTATTGCCGACAATGCTTCCATTGACGGAACGAGGGAAGTGTCGGAGGCGCTGTCCCGCAAATATGAGAGAGTCAGCTACTTTTCTTTGCCTCAGAAGGGTCGAGGCCGGGCCCTTAAGGCAGCCTGGCTCAACAGCAATGCCGACATTGTTAGCTATATGGACGTTGACCTTTCCACCGACTTGTCCCACTTCCCCCAACTGATAGCCGCGCTGGAATCCGGATACGATGTGGCAACCGGCAGTCGTCTCAGCCAGGATTCGCAGGTTACGCGTTCCTTCAAGCGGGAGTTCATATCCCGGAGCTATAACCTTCTGATCAAGTCCATGTTCTTCACTAGCTTTCCGGATGCCCAGTGTGGGTTCAAGGCCCTTACCCGGCAGACCGCCAGAACCATTATCCCCTACATCGAGAACAACAACTGGTTCTTCGACACGGAGTTGTTGATTATTGCCGCCAAACGAGGCTACCGCATTATGTCCATTCCGGTGAAGTGGGACGATGACCCCAGCAGCACCGTCAACATTACTAATACCGCCCTGGAAGACATCAAGGGACTGCTACGCCTGCGGTTTGGAGGCATCCCCAAGATCCCCGGGCCACAATAGGGGCCCTGCCCCTCAAGTGGTTAATTCCCCGACCTGGCCCTTCCAGTTATCAAGTCGTTCGGCGGTTCACAAGGAGTTCAAACATGGAACTAGGCCTTAAGGGCAAGAATGTAATCATTACCGGCGGTGGCTCCAACATCGGCCGGGCCATCGTCCACGCCTTTGCCGCCGAGGGCGCCAATATCACCATTGCTGAACTGGCCCCGGCTCAGGGCGAACTGGTAGCGGCTGAAGTCGCCAGGATGAATACCGGCAGCCTGGCCAGGGTAATTCAAACGGACGTAACCGACCGGGCCCAGGTTGAGGCAATGGTGGAACAGTCCGTGGCCGAATTCGGCAGCGTGGACGTACTGGTGAACAACGTGGGCTGGACTGTCGACCGCCTGTTCATGGAGAAGCCAAGGGAAGAACACGAAAAAGAGGTTGCGGTTAACCTCTGGAGTCCCATCAACTGTATTCATGCAGTGCTGCCCCACATGATTGAACGGCAGGCGGGGTCTATCGTCAGCATCAGTTCCGACGCGGGAAGAATGGGCGAGTACCGGGAGGCAGTGTATTCAGCGTGCAAGGGTGGTGTCATTGCCCTGAGCAAAGCAATTGCCAGGGAAACCGGGCGGTATGGACTGCGCCTGAATGTGGTGTGTCCCGGCCTGATAGTTCCCCCAGAGGACGAGGAAATCAGCCCGGAGAGCATGTGGAACCAGATGCGAGACATATTCACCGATGACGTATTGGAACGAGTGGAGCGGGCGTACATTCTGAGGCGGATGGGAAAGGCCAGTGAAATTGCCAACGCGGTGGTATTCCTGGCATCTGATGCAGCCAGCTTCGTGACTGGCCAGACCCTGAGCGTCAGCGGCGGATACACGATGATGTAGGGACCGGAGGCAGAATATCCCGGTTCTCGTTTCTGAGTCCGATAATCCAACAATGCAAAACGGCCCGGCGATTACGCCGGGCCGTTGCCGATTGGCCTGTAATCTGAAGACGGAGTCTTACAGAGCGGCTACTCGCTCCCGCAGGGTCTCAATTTCCTTCAGCAGGGCAGCCTTGGGGTCGTTGTCCCGGTTCTGGTTTTCCATCACCAGTTCCAGGGCTCGCTTCTCGATGGCGGGCATAGTGGCCTGCAGCAAAACCTCGTCCACATCGTTGGCGATGGTGGGGTAGCCGGCGCGGTCTATCATCTTCTTCATGTTGCCGGCATAGAACTGGTCCAGGGTCCAGCGCAGGGTCTCACCGGAGGTGGTGGTGTCCCAATAAATCCGGATGTCCTGGTTGCGGGGGCCATAGTGGTAGTGGGGGCCGTTGATGAAGCAGTCAAAAGCCAGCAACTCCACGTTCTGACCGGCCACGTCGGAGAGGACGTGAATGGCCAGGCCCTCAGTGTTGGCCTGGGGGAGAATCCGGTACTCCAGACCGATGCGCAGGTTGCCAACGGTGAATACATCGTCGTCCAGCATACGCTCGAACATATGAGTCACGGTCCGGCGCATATTCACGGACATCTCGCGACCTTTGTTTTCCACGGCGTCCAGAGTCTCCGAGGAAACAGGGTTAGCTTCTACCGCGTCAGCCAGATCGTCATAGCCCGAGCGGCGAATCATCTCTGGCAACTTGGTCCGAAGATGGTTCACGGTCCAACCGAAAGGATTGCCGACCGTAGTCTTGTCCATGTTCAACCGGATGTTGTTATTGGCGGGACCATAGTGGTAGTGGGGCATCTGGTCAAAGCAGTCAAAGCGAAGGATTTCTACGTCCTCGCCGCCAACTTCGCCAAAAACCTGTACGCACAGGCCCTGATCAGGCATGAGTTCCCGGTACTCCAGGGTAATGTCCACTGCACCGGCGTTGAAGATCACACTTCCTTTGTCCACGTTAATCCTCCTGATTAATATGAGGTGTCCTGATGTCTGAGTACGCCTGAGATCCATCGACCCCTGTTTCGGGGTCGAACCCTGCGGGCCGTAACACCAACCTCACATCATCCGCCGACGGCTCCGAAATGGACCTGCCACACTGATGATACGGCAAATCCAGGCAACAGCCTGCCATTACGGCCGACTGTCTAGGTATCCCGATTATAGCACGGCGTAAACATTTGGCAAATTAACTTCGGTGCAATTAGTAGGGAAAACGCGTTAATGACTCGGCACACTAGGCATTGCAATATCCGGAAGGCAGGATTAAATTCCGATACCGTGCCAGTTAAGTGTCCACAAACAGCAGTAATGGTATTCTCCCTGGTGTTAACAGCAGCGGCGGTCTTTTCCCTATCGACAGGCTGCGGTCCAGAAGGGCCCGACGATACCCAGCAGACTCGACCAGGTACAGTATCACCTACCCTGACGGCATCCGTTACGGTGCAGGATGGCGGGCCCAGTCTGCTGGTCAATCCAATGCCAATTCCCACGCCATTCTCTTTACCTTTGCCCACAATGACCGCAAGCCGGCAGGAGCCTCTCGTCATTTTGCCGACTTCGCGAGGGCAGTCAGGGCCCGTTTCCACTTCCGCCCATAAACCGGATGTGCCGGCCATCCCATTGCCGGGAGATTCTCCCACTATCATTCCGTTCGTAACAGCGGCTGGGAGCCTGGTGGCGCCCAAAGCCCCCAGTCTTGTACATCAAATAGAGCCAGAGGCCACGTCAACCGGAGATGGGATAGTTATTCAGTACCCTGAACCCCGGAATTTCGTCGCATCAGCCCTTGTGCTGGCAGCTCCGGTATTCGACCCGACTCCATCACCGGTCGCGCCAGGGAACAACACCCAGATGCCGGGTCCCAGCCCTTTGCCGCCCTCTACGGTCGAGGTAGTCCCCGCGCGGGCAGTAACCCCCATACCCACGCCCTTGGCAACGGCGACAGCGGCGCCAACGGCGACTCCCACTCCAGCGCCTCCGGCTACCCCTCAGCCACCGGGTACCGCTCAAGGTGATGTAATTATCGAGTGCATCTTTTTCGATGGAGAAGTACCCAGATCCGAGGCGGACGAGTATGTACAGTTGACTAACCAGGGAAGCGTCGCGGCAGACTTGAGGGGATGGACGTTGGTCGATCTGGATGACAGAGGACAGATGTTTACATTTGGTGAATCCTACAGCATTGCGCCCGGGGGAAGCGTCAGGATTTACACCAACCAGGTTCACCCCGAGTGGGGCGGCTTCTCCTTTGACTATGGCCGGTCCATATGGAACAACTCAAACCCGGACACAGCCGGTCTATTTGACCCATCAGGGAACCAAGTGTCGAGAAAGAGCTATCCGCCGGGGTGCTAATCAGGCATCAAGGGAGGGGGAAACGCAAACTGGAGATATAAGCCGCGGAGCTACCTGGGCAAATCCTTAGGACAAAACGAAGATCGGAGAAAATAAGATCCGGGCGCCAGCGTCTACCGTTCTGGCCGACCGGCCATACTGCCCCTGGACTTCTTCAGAGTTACTCTACAGCTCGTACTCTTTCAGGTCAGACGCAGCTATCAGATTTGCCGCCGTAAGTTCCTGCACTTCCTCAACCGTCCAGCCCGGAGCAACCTCTTTCAGGACCAGTCCCTCAGGTGTAGGCTGCATCACCGCCAAGTCAGTCACTATCAGGGACACGCAACCCTTTCCCGTGATTGGGTAGGTACAGTCCTGGACTATCTTGGCATTGTTTTGGCGGTCGGTATGTTCCATGGCCACAATGACCTGCTTGGCGCCGGCCGCCAAATCCATGGCGCCACCGATATTGCCCACTCCTCGCTCGGGCAACATCCAGTTTGCCAGGTCTCCCGTGGCAGAAACCTGGTGGGCGCCCAGGACGGTAACGTCCACATGACCACCCCTGATCATGGCGAATCCATCCACGGTGCTGAAGAAGGCCATCCCGGGCACCATCTGCAGAAACTGTCCGCCGGCATTGATCAGGTCAATGTCCTGTTCGTCCTCCTCTGCCAGTGGCCCGCAATTAAGAACTCCACTCTCGCTGTGATAGAAGACGACGCTGCCATCGGGTATGAAGTTTGATACCAGGGTGGGAATGCCAATGCCCAGGTTTACGAAGCCGCCGTCGGGCAGTTCCTTGGCCACCCGCATGGCTACTACTTCCCGCGGCAAACGTTCTTTTTCATCAACCATGGTGTTGCCTCGCCAATTGGGCGCCCACCGGCGCCTATTCGTACGGTGAGAATCCTTCGGGACGTACTACCAGCCGGTCAACGTACATGCCGGGCGTTACAATCAACTCCGGGTCCAGTTCACCAGGCTCTACTACCTCGTCCACTTCGACGATGGTAATACGGGCGGAGGGAGCCATTACCGCGTTAAAGTTCCTGGAAGTCCCCTTGTAAACCACATTGCCCATAGTATCAGCCTTGTGGCCTCGAATAAGGCAGAAATCAGCTGTCAGCGCCTGTTCCAGGATGTATTCCTTCCCATCTATTACTCGCGACTCCTTGCCCTCCGCGATCAGCGTGCCGGCGCCGGTGGGGGTGTAGAAGGCGTAGATACCTGCTCCGCCGGCCCGCAACCGCTCGGCCAGGGTGCCCTGGGGGACAAGTTCCAGCTCAACGTCCCCGCGTCGATAGGCCAGTTCAAAAGAACTGGGGTTGGACATTGACGGCGACACGGGATAGGTGGCAATGGCCTTTGCCACCTGGCCATTGTCAACAAGTATGGAATGGTCTATGGCCAGTTTGCCCGGGGGCGTGCCGAAATTCACGGAGCGCGCAATTCCAATGGTGTTGCTAATTATGGTAAGTCCCCTGGTGCCCTGGTCCCTGAGGGAAACCAACAGATAATGGGCCATGCCGCCAGGACCACCAAAGCCGTCAATCATTACCGTAGCCCCATCATGCAGGTCTGCGATAGCTGACGGGCCATCGGAAAAGACCTTTCCGGCTCGCTCAGCGTTCAACGCTTCCAGATTGGGCGCTATCTCTTTCAGATTACTGGCCTGGGCAAGCGGTGCGCCGGTCACAGCCGCTACCTCGTCGTAACTCCAGCCCGGGGCAACTTCCGAGAGAACCAGGGCCCCGCTTTCCACTCGGATTACGGCGATGTCGGTAATGATGACGTTGACGCAACCGCGTCCATCAGCTACCGGGCTGGAATCGGCGACAATGTTGGGGCTGCCATCGCTGCCGGTGTGGGGAAGCATGGCAATTACTTTGCGCCCCCCGGCGGACAGGTCCACGGTTCTGCCCGGGGCGAAAAGGCCCGGCGTCGCCGCAGTTGTCCACCCCAGGAGGTCCCCAGAAGCGTACACCCGCGCTGGCTGCACTAACGCAACGTCCACATGGCCCCCCCGTAGCATTGCAGCCCAATCCACCATACCCACAACTGCGCCACCCCGCTGCAGGGCTACAGGTCTGCCATCAGGACTGGCAAGGGCAGGTCCGGTGGATGAGTGGCCATCACTGGAAGCGCCATATCCCAACGCTCCCGCATCGGACAGAAGCTGCACAGCAGCATCAGGTGGTAACACCGCCGCCACAGAAACCGGCAAACCGGAACCCAGCGCAACCACCTGGCCCGGTTCGAGTTCAGATGCGGCCCTGCGGGCCATTGTAAGTTCGTCCAATCTGGGAGGCATGTTTGTCCTTGTGGAAGGAGAAATGGGGTTCAGTCAGATGCCACTAACCGATTTACAAAAATACCAGGGGATATGATAGCTTCGGGGTCCAGCTCTCCCGGTTCAACTATGAGGCCCGCCTCGGCGACGGTAATACGGGCGGCCATTGCCATAACAGGAGCCCAGTTACGGCCTGACCCGTCATAAATGGCGTTGCCCAGGGTATCAGCCGCAGCTACCTTGATGAGGGAATAGTCCGCCTTCAGCGGCAACTCCAGAACAGCTTCGCCCTGGAGGAAAGAGCGCTTTTCCTTGTCCGCTCCAAACCTTGTGCCCACTGCGGTAGGAAGAAAGACACCGCCTATGCCAGCGCCTCCCGCACGTAGCCGCTCTACCAATACACCTTGGGGAACTATCTCAATATCCAGCCAACCTGCTTGCCAGCTCTCTTCAATGGCGCCACCACTGCCCGGCGAAAAAGGTATGGGGGATATTATTTTCGCGACCTGGCCGTTGGATACGAGGTTTTCGATGGCTGGCAGCGGGCCCGACCCCAAGCTTGCATAGGGGCCATCCCGGTAAACCAGAGTCAGGTCTTTGCTTCCGCCTTCCAATAAGGCGACCAACAAGCGCTCTGCGACTCCATGCCCCGCGAAACCCGCTACCAAGATCGTGGAGCCATCCTGGACGTCAGCCAGCGCAGCCTGTGGCGAGTCGTATAACTTCCCCTGGGGCAATTTTGCTCTCCTTGAACGTTTGGCCAATTCTACCAGCAATCCTTTACAGGGTAAAAGAGCAAATTCCCGGCAATAGAAAACCGCCCCGGTTGCCCGGGGCGGTCGAACTATAGACTCGTATGTCCCTTTGCCGTACCTGCTGGACTAGTAGTCCATCGGCGGCATCGCCGGGGCAGCGGAAGCCGGCTCAGGAATCTCGGTAATCATGGACTCGGTGGTCAGTACCATGGCAGCGACGCTGGCAGCGTTCTGCAGCGCGTACCGGGTGACCTTTACCGGGTCAACGATGCCGCGCTCCATCATGGGGCCAAACTCGCCGATGTCGGCGTCGTAACCGTAGTCGTCGGCCTGCTGTTTGACCTGGTTAAGGACGACGGCGCCTTCGGAACCGGCGTTCTCGACGATGAGCTTCAGCGGCTGCTCCAGGGAGCGACGAATAATGTTGACACCGACCTCTTCGTCATCGGTCAGGCCGCTGATGCTGTCCAGGGCGCGCTGGGCGCGGACCAGAGCAACTCCACCACCAGGGACGATGCCCTCTTCGACTGCGGAGCGGGTGGCGGACAGGGCATCCTCGACTCGGGCCTTGCGCTCCTTAAGCTCGATCTCGGTGGCAGCGCCGACCTTGATGACAGCAACGCCGCCGGACAGCTTGGCCATGCGCTCCTGCAGCTTTTCCCGGTCGAACTCGGAGGTGGTCTCTTCGATCTGGGTCTTGATCTGGTTAATGCGGGCCTGGATAGCTTCCTCGGAACCGCGACCCTCTACTATGGTGGTCTCGTCCTTGGTGGAGCTTACCCGGCGGGCCTGGCCGAAGTCCTCGACAACGGCGGAGTCCAGCTTGCGGCCGGTCTCTTCGCTGACGACGGTGCCGCCGGTCAGGATGGCGATGTCTTCCAGCATGGCCTTGCGGCGGTCGCCGAAACCGGGCGCCTTGACGGCCAGGATGTTCAGGGTCCCGCGCAGCTTGTTGACCACCAGGGTGGCCAGGGCTTCGCCGTCCACATCCTCACTGATTACCACGACGTTCTTGCGGCCAACCTGGAGCAGCTTTTCCAGGGCGGGTAGCAGGTCAGCGACAGCTGAGATCTTCTTGTCAGTGATGATCAGGGCAGCGTCTTCAATGACGGCTTCCATGCGGTCAGAGTTGGTGATGAAGTAGGGAGAGATGTAGCCGCGGTCGACCTGCATGCCTTCCACGTATTCGATCTCGTCGGACAGACCCTTGGACTCTTCGACGGTGATTACGCCATCCTTTCCGACCTTCTCCATGGCTTCGGCGATGGTCTCGCCGATGGCGTCTTCGTGGGCGGACAGGCTGGCGACCTGACCGATGCGGTCGCGGGTCTCTACGGGCTGGGCCATGCCGCGAAGTTCTTCCACTACGGAAGCAACGGCCTGCTCAATACCGCGCTTGATGGCCATGGGGTTGGCGCCGGCGGTAACGTTCTTGAAGCCTTCGTTGATGAGGCTCTGAGCCAGCACGATAGAGGTAGTGGTGCCGTCACCGGCAGCGTCGTTGGTCTTGGTGGCGGCTTCCTTCAGAAGCTGAGCGCCCATGTTTTCAAAGGCGTCGGGAAGCTCAATTTCCTTGGCAATGGTCACGCCATCGCTGCAGACCAAGGGAGGACCAAACTTCTTGTCCAGGACTACGTTGCGTCCCTTGGGACCCAAGGTAACCTTTACTGATTCGGCCAGGGTATCAATACCTACTCGAAGCGTCTTGCGAGCTTCTTCCGAGTAAGCCATTTTCTTTGCGGGCATCCTAAACCTCCTGCGATGAATTTTGCTTTAGCGATTTATCGGTTTCTGACAGTGTCCGGACCTTTCGATCCGGCAAAGGAAGGGCGGCGAATCTCGATTAGGAAATCTTGGCGAGAACGTCGCTTTCGCGCATGATCAGATAGTCGTCGTCGCCGTCCTTATACTCGGTACCGGCAAACTTGGAGTAAATTACGCGGTCACCCACGTTAAGTTCCATGGGAATGCGGCTACCTTCGTCGGTGGCGCGGCCCGGGCCTACGGCTATAACTTCGCCTTCCTGAGGCTTTTCCTTGGCCGTGTCGGGCAGGAAAATCCCACCGCGGGTGGTCTGCTCTTGTTCAATGGGTTTGATAATTATCCGCTCCCCTAGTGGAGCAAAATTAGCCATGGTAATTTCTCATTCCTCCTTTCCAATCTAAACTGTGTGTTTACACTCTTTTAGCAGTCTCAACGGGAGACTGCTAATTCATCGTAATAAAGGCGCTACCACTTGTCAAGATATTATCCGCCACTTAGTATTTAGCCATTGCATTATGCAGTCTCTGTGAAGGATTCCGCCATTCCTTATCGCCACATAGCGCTCGAGTATGAGGCCGTTGCCAATGGGCATTGGGCAACTATGCGCCTGACCAATTTCGACAACGGGAACTGCATTGACGCAGAAATGGCGGAAGAGATCAGGGACGCCTGCCGGATTACAGGACAGGATAACGCCTGCCGCCTGCTGGTAGTAACCGGTTCGGGAAGCACATTTTCTGTGGGTCGGGCTTCGGTGGCCGACCTTGAAGGTGAGGTTTCAGGACGACTCGCTTCCATGCGCGTGGCAGACTGCCTGGCGGCGCTGCCAGTCCCGGTGCTTATAGTTTTGAATGGGGATGCTATTGGTCACGGACTGGAACTGGCATTAGCCGGAGACCTGAGAATTGCCTCTGAATCCGCCGGATTCGCCCTTTGGGAACCAGGCAAGCCAACGATGCCATGGGACGGCGGCACCCAGCGTTTGCCCAGGCTGGTCGGGCCGGCATGGGCGCTGGATATGGCCCTAACCGGCCGCAAGGTGGGCCCCGAAGAGGCTCTCCGCATCGGGTTGGTTAACCGGGTGGTCCCAGCGGACCAACTGGAAGCCTCCACCACGGAATTGGTGGGCCAGGTTCTCGCCGCGGCGCCCATTGCCGCACGGCTTGCCAAGGAAACGGTAACCAAGGGGATGGACCTGACCCTGGACCAGGGATTGGGTCTGGAGGCGGACCTGAGTGTTATCCTGCATAGCACGTCAGACCGTGCCGAAGGGATAGCATCCTTTAAGGGGAAGCGTCCACCTCGCTATACCGGCGCCTGAATCGAAAACGAAAGGATTTCACGCTCTTGAAAGTCAAACTGGACCTGCACACCCACATCTGGGAAGCATTCAACTTTCAGCCCCCTTCGCTTTCCATTGCGGAGAAGGTTGTTAATCGGATTAAGGAAAGCGGAATTGACGGCATTGCAATTACCGACCACCACAATTGGCAGTGGGGCGCAGAATTTCGGGAACTTGTAGAAGAGCACTTCCCGGGCGAGGTAATTATTATTCCAGGCTGGGAGATTGAAATTCGCCCTCCCCACAGCCCGTTTGACGAATACCAGGTCAGCGAGTTGCTGCTGCCCGAAGGCGGAGTTTTCCGCATCTACTGCCACCCTGGCTATTACTCTCCCAATATCATCATCGAAGAAAACGTCCATGCCATTGAGATAGACAACTATATCCACAACTGGCATATCCGGAAGCCGCTGGTCCAGGAAGTCGCCGACGCCCACTCTCTAATGACGGTGGAGGTCAGCGACGCCCATGTGCTCGAAAATGTGGGCCTCCGTTATACCGAAGTGGAACTGGAAGAACTGTACCGGCGCGCCATGCCCCGCGACCTGTGGCAAGGCTGACATCCATGTCTGGATACCAGACTCTCATCTTTGAGAAGCATGGCGAGGTCGCCCGCATTTCCCTGAATCGGCCCGGGGCCCTCAATTCCTATAACATTCAGATGCGGGACGACTTTAGCGAAGCCTTGACCGCAGTCCAGTACGACGACGAGGTCAAAGCCCTTATAATATCGGGCCAGGGCCGCGCCTTTTGCGCCGGGGCTGACCTGACAGAGTTCGGAACTGCTCCCTCGCAGGTTGAGGCGCGTCAGGTGCGCTGGCAGCGGGACGTGTGGGGACAACTGAATAAACTTCGGATTCCTTCCATTGCCGCCATTCACGGATACTGCATAGGTTCTGGAATTGAAATTGCTCTATTCTGTGACCTGCGCATTGTCTCCGACGATGCGGTATTTGCCATGCCGGAGGTTAGGCTGGGTATGATTCCGGCGGCAGGGGGAAGCCAGACACTTCCCCGGAATTTCGGAACATCAGCGGCCATGGACCTTCTCTTGACAGGCCGCCGGTTCGGAGCGAACGAGGCGCAGGCTCTGGGCCTTGTCACCCGGGTGGTGGCAACGGATGAATTGCAGTCCGCGGCCTGGGACCTGGCAGAGGTATTCTGCCGGTTGCCAGGGGAGGCAACCGGACCAATAAAGAAGTGCATCCGTGAAGGAATGGACCTGAGTCTCGCCGACGGGTTGGCGCTGGAGAACAGGCTGGCCCAGATAGCCTACCGGGCCCATGGTACAGATATCAGCAATATCCTGAGCCAACCAGCTTCCAGGGAAAGAGTCGATTAAATTCGGGGTTCTTTTCCGCATGACGCGACAATGGTGACTGAATGAACACTTCCGAGTTCCTACTAATTGCGGGAGCGATTGTGCCCGACCGACCTGCTCTGATGTTCGAAGGAGAACAATTCACCTTCAGCCAGGTTCAGGAACGGGTAAATCGCCTGGCCAATGCCATGGCGGACCTGGGAGTTGCGTCCGGCGACCGTGTGGCCACCATGCAGGTGAACACTCACCAGAACGTCGAACTCTATTTCGCCACCGCCCTTCTCGATGCGGTCTATGTGCCCCTGAACTTCCGTGCCAAGGCCGAGGAACTGGCCCAGATGCTGGAAATTGCCAGTCCCAAAGTCCTGTTTATTGGAGAGAGATACTTGCCATTAATCGAGGGGCTGGATTGGCTCTCGCCGGAGCAGGTGGTGACGATGGACAGCGCTTCAGGGCCGGGCCAGCACTCCTACGAGGAGTTGCTTCAGGCCCCCCCGGACGAGATGCATTTCCCGGAAGGCGACAACGACGACACTACCGTTATTATGTTCACCTCCGGCACGACGAGCATCCCAAAAGGCGTGCAGTTAACCCACGACAGTTTTGCCTCCTACCTGCTGGCCACAGTGGAGCCGGCAGACCCGGAGATCGAGGAAACTAACCTGCTGACCGTGCCCCTTTACCACATTGCGGGACTCCAGGGAGCGCTGGCGGCCGTTTATGGTGGTCGAACCTTGGCAATCATGCGCCAGTTCGACCCCGAGGAATGGCTAACGCTGGTCCAGGAGTCGCAGGTGAACCGGGCAATGCTGGTGCCAACGATGCTGAAGCGGTTAATGGACTTTCCTGGATTCCATGACTATGACCTGAGCTCCCTTCGGGTTGTCACGTACGGCGCAGCGCCTATGCCGGTACCGGTCATCCGACAGGCCATCGGGGAATTTCCGGGCGTCCGCTTTATTAACGCCTTTGGTCAGACGGAAACCGCTTCCACCATTACCATGCTTCCGCCGGAGGATCATGTCCTGGATGGAACTCCTGATGAGGTGGAGGTAAAGCTTCGACGCCTTTCCTCTATCGGCAAGCCGCTGGACGACGTGGAAGTAATGATTGTCAACGAAGAGGGCGCGCCGGTTGTCCAGGGCGAAGTCGGCGAGATTGTAGCCCGGGGTGCCCGAATGATGAAGGGCTACTGGCAGCAACAGGACGCCACCGTGGACGCCATAAGGGACGGCTGGATATATACCGGAGACCTGGCCTACCAGGACGAAGATGACTATATCTATCTCTCCGGCCGCGCCAGGGATTTCATCAAGCGTGGCGGGGAAATGATTTCCCCCGAAGAGGTGGAGCAGGTATTGATGTCCCATCCCCAGGTGGAAGAGGCCGCCATCATTGGGGTGCCTGACCTGGAGTGGGGCGAAGAGGTGCGGGCCCTGGTGGTACGACGCTCGGGCGAAGTTGGCGAAACTGATCTGATTGACCACTGTTCCCGGCGCCTGGCCAGTTTCAAGCGGCCCCGGTCAGTTGTCTTCGTGGACCAGTTGCCCCGCAACGTTATGGGCAAGGTCATGAAACGGGACCTGCGAGAAGAATACGGCTATCCTGTTGGGCAATAGTATCTGAACCGACAGACTGGCCGGCTAATACAGGAATTTCCAGCGCGAGGATTACAGGAATGAAAATCGCAGTAATGGGCACCGGCGGTGTTGGAGGCTATTTTGGTGGCTTGCTGGCCCGGGCCGGCAACGAAGTGACTTTCGTTGCCCGCGGCCCCCACCTGGAAGCGATCAGGGCCAACGGCCTCCGGGTAGAGAGCGCCAACGATGGCGATTTCACGGTTCACTGCAATGCAGTCGAGGATACCAGCGGAGTCGAAACCCAGGACCTGGTTCTGTTCGCCGTCAAGATGTACCACAATTCCGATGCCATTGATTCCGTCAAACCTCTGCTGGGGCCGGATTCCCTGGTGTTGACCCTGCAGAATGGAATAGATAACAGTCAGCAACTGGTGGACGCTTTCGGCCGGGGACGAGTCTTGATCGGTTCGTGTTACCTGGAGGGTCGAATTCGGGAGCCGGGCGTTGTTACCCAGGGCGGGCCGGGAAGGGCCTCATTCGGCGAGCTGGAACCGGGAATTACGGAGCGGTGCCAGAAACTGCTCGCGGTTTTTCAGGAAGCCAACTGGCGGGTCGAGCTTGAAGAGAATATGCCTGGCATGCTTTGGAAGAAATTCTCCTACCTGGCTGGGTCAGCCGCCGTGGGCGCGGCTACCCGAACCCTTTTTGGCGAAATGCGGTCCATCCCCGAAACCAGGGCCATCATCCAGGGCGCCATTGAGGAAATCCTGGAAGTGGGACGGGCTTCGGGAGCGCCGATAATGGACGACTCCCTGGATTGGTGCCTTACTTCCCTGGATAACTTCCCGGCAACGGGAATGTCCTCGCTGGGCAAGGATTTCCTGGAAGGACGTCCGGTAGAATTGGATGGCCTTACGGGCGCCGCCGTTCGCATGGGGCGCGAATACGGCGTTCCAACACCCATCAACGACACTTTGTATGGCATCCTTAAGCCCTGGGCCCTGAGAATTGAAGAGAAACTAAACCAACCGATACCCGAGAACAAGGTTCTTGGCCCGAAGGAAAACTATATCGACTGAAATGCTTTTCCCGGAGTCCGCAAACCACAAGTGCAGCGGTGTCAGCCAGGGAGCAGCGGCTGGATGCGAGAATCTGCGGGCCAATACCTTGAACTTAACGAAATGGTACCTGCTTTTGCAGGTTCCTGTTCCCGCGCAAATATTTCCAACATTGTTTGGATACCTTTCGGAGGCCAGAGATAGATGAAAGCAGCCCGGCTGGTTGGCCCCAGACAGTTTGAGATTATTGATGCAGAAGTACCTGTTCCCGAAGAGGGCCAGTGCCTGATTAAGCTCGAAAAGATCTCGGTGTGCGGAAGCGACATCCGGCACGAATACAGCCACCTGTTTCCTGAGGACCACTACCCGGGCCGATTGGGAGTTCCGGGCCACGAGTGCGCGGGAGTTGTAGTGGAAAGCAGGTGCCAGGAGTACCGGGAAGGGCAGAGGGTAATCATCTACCCGGGCCGCGGCGCTAACTCCGGCGGTCTGGTGGAGTACATTACCTCGGGTCCCGATTTGATGTGCGCTCTGCCCGACGATGGGGATATGGCCGAATGGGTGCTTTGTCAGCCATCGGGAACTGTCCTCTATTCCGTGCAGCAAATGGGCAGCCTGCTGGGCAAGGACGTAGTGGTAGTCGGGCAGGGAGTCATTGGCCTGTCGTTCACCATGCTTTGCGCTAGGCTGGGCGCCTACCGGGTGATAGGTATTGACCCCATAAACTACCGGCTGGAGTGGTCAAGGAAAATGGGCGCCACCCATGCATTCAACCCGGACGAGGTCAACGTCATCGAGGCTATCGAGGAACTGACCGGAGGCCGGGGAGCCGACGTTGTGGTAGAAGCTGCCGGTTACCCGGACAGCTTCAATACTGCCCTGCGGCTGGTAGCCCAGTTTGGAAAGGTTATGGTTTTCGGGATCCAGGGCGATGAGTTCATACCGGTGGAACACAACCTGCTGATGGAACGTCAGCCCGAATTGATTCCCACAACCGGCGGCCGACTGCGGGAACCTATGGCCCCCATAAGGACCATGGTTGACCTGAAGCACCGTGGCTGGTGCAACCCCGGCGAGATGCTCACCCACCGTCTTCCCTTTGAGGAAGTTCAAAGGGCCTTTGAAATGTACGAGAACCAGGAAGACGGCATCATCAAGGTCGTAATGACCATCTAAGAGGGAAAAAGAGAGTTCAATTAGAAGGAGGACTGATATGGGAACCTATCGAATGTACACTGGCGACGACGGGCAGACTCACGTTGAGACCATCGATTTGGACAACACCCCGGACTGGACCAACGCGCAGGATGCTACAACCATCACGTTCCGGGCGGCCCCGGTAGGACGCTTCCAGGACTGGCACCCGGCCCCTCGCGCCCAGTATGTGATTATTCTGTCCGGACAGTTGGAAATTGGCCTGGGCGACGGCTCCAAGCACGTCTTTGGCCCTGGCGATGCCCGACTGGTGGCAGACACCACCGGCCAGGGGCACACCACCGCAACCTACGGCGATGTCCCCTGCGTGACAGCCACTATACCCCTCGCCAATCAGGGCTAGCCCGACCGGACCGTCGACGAAAATTGTTGGAGGCGGGCCCTGGTGGCCCGCCTCTAGCTTTCGGGGTAAGTCAGCTTCAGAAGCGTGTGCCGGCGGTTCATAGTGTATGGCCGGACATCTTCCGGCCAGCTTCCCGCATCTACCGCCTCGCTCCAGCCGGCGCCGGTTAGCACTTCGGGTGACTCCAGTTCGTACATGGCATGGTGCTTAGGCTCGTTTTCAATGACGATACGCCGGGTCTCTCCACCCATCACCATTACCAGTTCCTGCGTCTCAAAGCGTGCCACGGAAATCACGCCCGGCACCTGGGAAAGCAGGGGGCAATGCTCGGTGTTATAGACTTCATTGAAACGGTCCTCTCTGTCTGCCTGGACATCCATGCTGGCAATGAACAAGTACCTGGAACGTGGTGGCATTTTTTATTCCTCCGCAAAAAAATTAGGGCGGGTGACAAACCCGCCCTGTAAACACCAGAGATATCAGAGTTGTAGGTGGACGTTCAATGGCCGGTCTGTTAGAAGGCCCGCCGGTGGGATGTTTCAGTCTCCGCGCTGGTGATGAACTCCAGCAACACTGCGCGCCCCTCTTCCGTCTGCCGCCGGGCCCGCTGGAAAGCGCCGACAACGTCATTGGGATCCTCAACGCGCTCGGCATAGCCGCCCATGGCCCTACCCATGTCCGCGTAGTTTCCGCCCAGGTCCCTGGTGCCGTAAAGGGCATGAGAGGTCGCCATGGCAGAGGTTTCCACCGCCATGGTGGAGTTATTCAGGACTACCGTAATAATGGGAATTCCGCAGCGGGCGGCGGTCTCAAAGTCGAGGCCGGTCATGCCGAATGCGGCGTCGCCCATGAAGTTAACGCAGACCTTTTCCGGCTTGGCCAACTTGGCGCCCATCACCAGTCCAAGCCCGGTGCCCAGGCCGTGGGACTTGCCCCAGCCCAAGTAAGAGCGAGGGCCCTCGGTGCGGTAGAAAGGCATAATTTGGTCTCGGGGGCTTCCCGAGTCGTGGGTGATTATGGCCTGGCTGGGCGGGACAGTCTGCATGAAGTCCTTGATGATGCGGTATGGGTTGATGGGAGTGCCCGCGTCATTAAGCTTATGTACCCAGTTGTTCAACCACGCGTCCCGCTCTGAGCGGATTTCGCCAGCCACGCTGGCATCGTTCTTGCGGCTGTCGCCGACGATTTCCCGGCAGGCCTCAATCATCTGGCGAAGCACCAGCCTGGCATCTCCCACTATGGGGATATCGACGTCATAGTCCTTGTTAATGTCTCTGGGGTCGTTGGTGGAGTGGATTATGGTCTTGCCCGGCGGGATGTTCATTGACATACCGTGTTTGGTGAAGCTGCAGCCGATACCAAAAATAACATCAGACCGCCGCACGAAGTGGTAAACCGGACCGGACATGACGCCCGAGCCACTGCCCAGAGCCAGGGGATGGGTCTCAGGGAAAGCGCTCTTGCCCAGCAGGGTACTCATCACCGGAACCTGCAGAAGCTCCGCCAGTTCAATAAGCTCGTCATACGCCCGGGCGTACAGGACACCCTGCCCGGCGTGAATCACCGGATAACGCGCGCTGCACAGGGCTCGGGCCGCCGTTTCCACGTCCGAGGGATTGCCCTGGGACAGGGTCCGCCGTACCCGTCCACTCCAGAAAAAAGCGGACTCATCCACCTCTTCGAGGGCGATATCCGAAGGAATCTCCACCATAACCGGCCCTACGCGACCCTGATGGAGCCCGGCGAAGGCCCGCCGCATTATCTGAGTCGTACGGGACGGGGAATTGATCTGCTCGACGTACTTGGTAACGCCAGCGTAGTTAGGCACGGAATTGA
Organism: SAR202 cluster bacterium bin22; assembly: GCA_002238505.1. Taxonomy (GTDB): domain Bacteria; phylum Chloroflexota; class Dehalococcoidia; order Lucifugimonadales; family UBA3495; genus Bin22. The sequence continues at coordinate 1,049,320 of MPMM01000001.1, forward strand.
AGTGGGGAGCAATGCCCTGCCGCTCCCGGGGTTCGCCCAGGGGAAGCAACAGGATCGGCGTGGAATCAGAGTATGCAGTAGCCACACCAGGGTAAGCGTTCTCCGCGCCGGGGCCATACTGCATGGCGAACACGCCCGGAATTTCGCCATCGGTAACGCGGCTGAAACCATCGGCAATGCCCACACCCACGCGTTCCTGGCGGCATACAATGGGACGGATTCCGGCGGCCGCGGCCGCTTCAATTACCGGGGTGGTCGGAAAACAACTCAGGTATTCTACCCCTTCCCGTTTGAGAATTTCTGAAATGGCTTCAATAGTATTCAATTAACTACCCCCTCGCATACCTGGATTCCGGGAAGGCTCCTTCGCTCTCAGCCCAACGGGTTCGACTCAGGCCTGGCTTGCCTCGAACTCGGCGATTTTGTCTTCCTGCTGCATGGTCAATCCGATGTCGTCCAGCCCGTTAAGCAGGCAGTAGCGCCGGAAAGAGTCCACGTCAAACTGCGCCACAATTTCCTCGTTTTCATCCCAAACCCGCTGGCCTTCCAGGTCCACGTGCAGGCGAATCCCCGGGTTCTCAAGGGCCAGGTCCATCAGCTGCCGCACCGTCTCTTCGGGGAGTACTATGGGAAGCAGCCCATTCTGGAAGCAGTTATTGAAGAAAATGTCGGCGAAGCTGGGCGCTATCACGCACCTGATACCGTATTCTCCAAGAGCCCAGGGAGCATGTTCACGGGACGAACCACAACCGAAGTTATTCCCAGCTATCAGGACGCTGGCTCCGGCATAACTGGGCTGGTTGAGGACAAACTCAGGCCTGGGACTTCCATCCTCGTTGAACCGCCATCGTTCAAACAGGAACTGCCCGTAACCGGTACGCCGAATGCTCTTAAGGTGAATCGCGGGGATAATTGCGTCGGTGTCAACGTTGACCCGATCCAGGGGAGCGGCCACCCCGTCAATCTTGATGAAAGGTTCCATTGTTCTCTACTCCTACCATTCCCTTATGTCAACAAAGTGTCCGGTGATGGCTGCGGCTGCGGCCATGGGCGGACTCACCAGGTGGGTCCGGCCACCCTTGCCTTGCCGGCCTTCAAAGTTGCGGTTGGAAGTGGAAGCGCAGCGCTCGCCGGGGGCCAGGATGTCGGGATTCATCCCCAGGCACATGGAACAGCCGGCCACCCGCCAGTCCAGTCCCGCATCCGTGAAGATCCGGTCCAACCCTTCAGCTTCGGCCTGAGCCTTAATCAGGGCCGAACCCGGAACCACCATGGCGTAAACGTCCGGATGCACCTTGCGGCCCTTGACTACTTCGGCAGCAGCCCTGAGGTCTTCCAGCCGAGAATTGGTGCAGGCGCCGATAAAGACGCGATCGAGCTTGATGTCGGAAATGGGGGTGTCGGGCTCCAGGTCCATATAGGTCAGGGCCCTCTCTGCCGCTTCCCGCTGGGCCTGGTCGCTGAAGGAGTTCGGGTCAGGGACCCTGTCGCTTACCCTGGCAACCATTCCCGGGTTGGTACCCCACGTTACAAAGGGCTCCAGGGAGGCTGCATCAATCTCCACCAGCCTGTCGAAAGTGGCGCCCTCGTCCGTTGGCAGCCTTCGCCATTCATCCACGGCCTTTTCGAATTCCTCGCCCTTGGGCGCGAACTGGCGTCCGTTGATGTAGTTGAAGGTGGTTTCGTCGGGGGCGATCATGCCGGCCCTGGCGCCGCCCTCAATGCTCATGTTGCAGACGGTCATTCGGCCGTCCATGGAGAGGGAGCGGATGGCCTCGCCCGTGTATTCAATCACGTGGCCCACGCCTCCGCCAATTCCGATCTGACCAATAATGCCCAGGATGACGTCCTTGGCTACCACACCTGCGGGCAACTGGCCATCGACCCTAACTTCCATGGTCCTCGGTTTGAACTGGCGCAAGGTCTGGGTAGCCAGAACGTGCTCAACTTCAGAAGTGCCGATACCCACGGCGAAACAACCCAGGGCGCCGTGCGTGGATGTGTGGCTGTCCCCGCATACCACGGTCTTACCCGGCAGCGTGTAACCCAGGTCCGGCCCAATTACGTGGACGATACCCTGGTAGGGGCTGAAGCGGTCAAACAGGGTCAAGCCGAAGTCGCGGGTATTTTCAGTCATGGCATCCAGCTGACCCTTGGAAATTTCATCCGTGATGGGTTGCGAAAGATCCCACGTTGGAGTGTTATGGTCAACGGTGGCCACCGTCAGGTCCGGGCGGCGTACGCTTCTCCCTGCCATCCGCAGGCCCTCGAATGCCTGGGGCGTGGTCACCTCGTGAATCAGGTGCAAATCTATGTAGAGTATTGAAGGCTGCCCCGGTTCCTCATGGACCACGTGGGCGTCCCAAATCTTCTCAAACATCGTCCGTGGCGGCATGAAAAGTTCTCTCCCCTCAATAAGAATGTACTATTGGAGCGGCGGGCAAACGGGCCCTCCGTAAGTTCGGGCCATTATAACATTCCCCTATGAGGTTGACAGCAAAAGTCATTAGCCAGATCTTCCATCGTAGATTGGACCAAATTCCCTGTAGGCAAATGGATACGGAGGCGGGTAGTCAGATTCAGACTATAAGTGGCAGACATCCACCAAGGCATAAGTCATGTCGCCCTGAGCCTTAAGTCATGTCGCCCTGAGCCTCAAGTCATGTCGCCCTGAGCCTGCCGAAGGGCCTCAAATCCCTCCCGACTGTCCGGTTGCGGCCCCGATGCTGGGCGGTCCAATCCCCCAACCCACAAGTCAATGTCGCCCTGAGCCTGCCGAAGGACCTCAAATCCCTCCCGACTGTCCGGTTGCGGCCCCGATGCTGGGCGGCCCAATCCCCCAACCCACAAGTCAATGTCGCCCTGAGCGCAGCCGAGGGGCCTAAAATCGCCGCCACATTACAAGCCAGGGGTAACTCAACCATCGCCATCGGTAGTCTCTCCGCAATGCAGTCCCGTTCGACCTGCGCCTACCGAAGGACATCCCCCTTCGCGAAAAAACTTCATCCCCCCTCGCCCTATGAGACAGGGGCACGGGGGTGAGGGCCACCCCCACTGACACCACCCCCTTCCTACCCTGGCTAACCCACCCCTACCATCAAAAGACAATACCAAACATCCCCTCTCGCCCTAAGGGAGAGGGGCCAGGGGTGAGGGCAACCCCAAATACAAACCCTGTCATCCTGAGCGCAGCCGAAGGATCTATAATCCATACCACATACCATGCCCAGCCAACCGCCACCAACATCAAAACCGAAGTTCCCCCCTCGCCCTATGGGAGAGGGGCCGGGGGTGAGGGCAACCCCGCCACCGGGCAATCTGGCCAACGGCAGACCACCCTGTCATAACCCTGTCATCCACCCCCACCCCTCAGCTACAAAACAACAGGAAATGAAAGGAAATAACAGGAAAAACAAAAAACCTCTTCCGTAGGGGCGGGTTTGAAACCCGCCCCTGACCCTGACAACAAGGGAACCTGAAAGAACCGCAACCAACATCAATGCCGAAGTTCTCCCCTCTCCCTATGGGAGAGGGGCCGGGGGTGAGGGCCCCCCGCCACCGGCCAATCTGGCCAACGGCGGACCCCCCAAGCCATAAACCATGTCGCCCTGAGCCCGGCCGAAGGGCCTCAATTCCTTCCCGTCCAACAGGTTGCGGGTCCGAAAGCTTGCCTGCGGGCAGGTGTATGGATTCTAGTCCCTGCGTAACGGCAATTTTCTTAAAACGCGATTGCCCTGATTAGAACTCCGGTTGAACCCATACCTGCCTGCGCTTATCATAGACAACGGATTCCCGCATCCAGCGGAAAACCATCGCCGGAATTCAGCCCCGGCCCTATTCGAATCAGCTAACAGGAGCCATACAATGCCCAGCGCCGACGCCGTTGTACTACCTGCCAATGTACGCCCTGCCCATTACCAGATAACTCTGCAGCCCGACATGGACAATTTCACCTTTGACGGGCTGGAAGTTATTGATATTGAGGTATTGGAAACAACCTCTGAGATTGTCCTGAACGCCACGGAATTGCGCGTGCCCGCGGGCATGCTCATCAAGGATGGCCAGTGGATTCGGGCTTCTTCCATCACCCTCGACGAAGAGAACGAAACCGTTACCCTTGCTTTCCCGAATCCCATTGAACGCGGACCGGCCCAGCTGGATCTGCGGTTCGTGGGCGAGCTTAATGACAAGCTCCGTGGTTTCTACCGCAGCCAGTACGTAAACCCCGAGGGCGAAGTAAGTTACCTGGCCACAACCCAGTTCGAGGCCACCGACGCCCGCCGGGCCTTCCCCTGCTGGGACGAACCGGCCTGCAAGGCAACCTTTCAGCTGACCCTTAACATTCCCGCCAGCATGGTGGCCGTCTCCAACACTCCCATCCTAGAACAGGCAGGACTGGACGCCGGGTTCAAGTCCATCATGTTCGGCCGCACACCCATCATGTCCACGTACCTCATGGCTTTTGTGGTGGGAGACCTGACCTACATCGAACAGGAAGCAGCAAGCAACACGACCGTCGGCGTGTGGACCACCCGCGGCAAGGAGGATCAGGGTAGATTCGCCCTGGAAACCTCGGCGCGCATGCTCGGTTTCTTCAACGATTACTTTGGCATTCCTTACCCCCTCGAAAAGCTGGACCACATTGCCATACCGGACTTTGCCGCCGGCGCCATGGAAAACTGGGGCTGCATAACATACCGGGAAACTGCCCTGCTGGTTGACCCGGAGAATTCGTCGGCCGGCACCAGGCAGCGCGTGGCCGAAGTGGTGGCCCATGAAATGGCTCACATGTGGTTCGGCGACCTGGTGACGATGGACTGGTGGGACGACCTGTGGCTCAACGAGAGCTTTGCCTCGTGGATGGGGACCAAGGCCACCGACTGGGCCTTCCCCGAATGGGATATGTGGACTCAGTTCGTCAACATGGACACTAACCGGGCCCTCAGCCTGGATGGCCTGAAGAACTCCCATCCTATTGAGCAGGAAGTGAAGGACCCGGCGGAGATCAGCCAGTTGTTCGATGCCATCAGCTACAGCAAGGGCGCCTCGGTCATCCGAATGCTGGAACAATTCCTTACTCCCGAGGTCTTCCGCCAGGGGTTGCACCAGTACCTTGACGCTAACCAATACGCCAACGCCCGTACCGAAGACCTTTGGGCTGCCCTGGAAAACGCCTCCCAGCAGCCCGTTACCGCCATCATGAATACCTGGACGGGTCAGATGGGCTATCCCGTCCTGCGCGTGGAAACCCGAGACGCTGGCGACCAACTGGAACTGAACCTTTCCCAGGAGCGCTTTGTTTACGACAATCTCCTTGGAGACTCCGAGCCTGAAGACCAGGTCTGGCAGGTGCCAATAGGCGTTTCACGCAGTGGCAGCGGCGACGTAGAGTCCCTGGTAATGAACGAGCCCCGCACGCAGGTGCAATTGCCCAGGCCTGCCGGCGGCGACTCCTGGTTCAAGGTCAACCCTTCACAGACAGGCTTTTTCCGCGTCAACTATTCTGAAGAGGACTGGCAGCGCCTGGTTCCTGCCATTAGTGCGCTGACTCTCCCGGCCACTGACCGCCTGGGCATTCAAAACGACGCATATGCCCTGTCCAAGGCCGGACTGCTGCCCATAACCCAGTTCCTGGACATCGCGGCGGCTTACGTAAATGAAACCGACGCTTCCGTCTGGAGTGATCTGGCCAGCAACCTGAGAGACATTGAGCTTCTGGTAGCCGACGAACCCTGCCACGAGAACTTCCGGTCCTTTGCCCGTGACCTGTTTGGGCCCGCCGCCCGTCGCATCGGATGGGATGCCCAGGAAGGCGAGGGACACCTAGACGCCCTGCTGCGCTCCACCGTGCTCAGCCAGGCCGGGGGATATGGCGACGAAGAAATGCTTAACCAGGCAACCACGCGACTACAGGGGTATTTGCAGGACGCTTCTTCGGTACATCCCGACCTGCGGGGCGTCGTTTACGGACTGTCAGCCATGGCCGGCGACGACGACACCTACAATCTGCTCTGGGACCTGGAACGAAAGGCCGACCTGCAGGAAGAGAAGATCCGGTTGCTGCTGGCCCTTTCCAGGTTCAATCAGGCGGAACTGCTCCAGGAGACGCTGAGGCGGACCCTGACCGACGACGTCCGCTCCCAGGACACGATCTCGGTGGTAACCGCAGTAGCCGCCAACCTGAAGGGACGGCAGCCAGCCTGGCAATTTGTCCAGGACAACTGGGACGAGTTCGACCGCCGCTACGGTTCGGGCGGATTCGGCATAATGCGCCTGGTCACCGTCTGCGGCAACTTTGTGGACGCTTCCAGGATCGAGGAAGCGGAGAACTTCTTCAGGGAACACCCGGCCCCGGCGGCTGAACGCACCATTCGCCAGTCCCTGGAACGGGTAAGGTTGAACTCTCGGTGGCTGGAGCTTAACCGCGAGGCTTTGGCCGCCAGGTTTGCCTGATCAAGCCCGCCCCAGCTTCACCTGACCCTTTGCGAACGCCGTCCTTATGGGGCGGCGTTCCACAGTCTCATCGCCAGTTCTTCCAGGCGTTCCCGCTGGGGAATGCAATTGAGCCACCGCTCCGGTATGGCTGATGCCCCGTAGCGGGCGCCAAGTACCGCTCCGGCTACGGCCCCGTTGGTGTCGGAGTCTCCCCCGGCGTCCATGACTTTCACCAGCGCTTCCTCCAGGCCCAGGGGCGTCTGAGCCGCCCAAAGGCCGAACTGCATGCAGAGCAGGGTATGCCCAATATGGCGATGGTTCCAGCGGAGGCTCTCCACGTCCGGTCCGACTTCCTCTACCCACTCAGCTACCTCAGAGGGAGCCCCGGCTGAGCCAGCGGCCCGAGCCAGGGAGGCAAAGTCTGGAACGATGCCGTCCAATAGCAAAGCGATAGCAGCGTTAATTATCACGCAGGACCACTGGCACAGGGGGGAATAGTGGGTGACCATTGCAGATGCGGCGCTGTCCTCAATGAGTTGCGCCGGCCTGGAATGCCAGAGCAACGCCACTGGCGCACAGCGCATGACCGCGCCATTGGGAGCGATCTGACCATTCTTGTCGTAGATGACCTTCCCTGCTTCAGGTGGGGGATCGCCGTTCTCCAACAACTCAATCACCGCTGAGGTTGTTATACCAATCCCCCTGCCGTTTTCCCGGCGCCACCTCACCAGCCTCTCAGTGAAATTTTCCACCCAGTTAACATTGACAGGTCCGTCATCACCATCCAGTAACGATCCACCCAAATCAACAGCCTGGGCCAGGTCGTCATCCATGGCCATCTGCTTCTCGCCCGGGTCAATCTCCTTGACACCGTTAGGAAGTCGCCTCCTGATAGACTCCCTGGAAAGGCCCTCAACGGGAATGCCCAGCAAATTACCCACGGCAAGGCCCAACATCACACCTCGCGCCCGGTCTTCGCGGTTATCCGGTAAGTCAACCTTTCCCCGGTCGAAAAAATCAAACAGGTTTGGAGTGTGACCGATGAACGCGGGGTCCGCTACTATCAGATACTTCATAGGGTTCTTCCTCCAGATTAAACTGTCCCTGGAACTATATTTGTTAAGAAATAGAGCAGGCTGATAGGGTAGCCTGCGCCAACTGGAAATTCAAAGCTGAAAATCCAGAAATTCGAGGGGCCCTCTTACCTGAAGATGGCTTCGCTCAATTTGACACGCCCACGCCCCGGCCTATAGGCTGGGCATAATCAAAAAGGATTAACCCGAGTGAAAATATGCATAATTCAGACCGTATAAATCAACTGAAATCGTTGCTTGGGCATCGAATTCTGGTGGTTGACGGGGCGATGGGAACCTCCATTCAGGCCAGAGATTTGGGACCTGAAGACTTCGGCGGAGTCGATTACGAAGGCTGCAATGAATACCTGGTCCTGACCCGACCCGACGTAATCGCCGATATCCACGAGGACTTCCTGGATGCCGGAGCAGACATCCTGGAAACCAATACTTTTGGGGCCACGTCGGTGGTGCTGGCCGAGTACGACCTTGCCCACGAAGCCCGAAAGATAAACCTGGTGGCAGCCGAACTGGCAAGAAAGGTTGCTGACCAGTTGTCCACACCGAAGAGACCGCGATTTGTCGCCGGCTCCATGGGCCCTACCACCAAGACCATTTCGGTGACGGGAGGCATCACCTTCGACGAACTGTCCGAGGCTTACTGCGAACAGGCCCTCGGTCTGGTGGAAGGAGGAGCTGATCTCCTCCTGCTGGAGACCTCGCAGGATACCATCAATGTTAAGGCAGGACTCATCGGCATCGACCAGGCCTTTGCCGAGCTGGGCTACGAAATTCCGGTGGCCGTCCAGGGAACCATTGAACCAATGGGCACACTGCTGGCCGGGCAAGATGCCGAAGCCTTCTACACATCGCTGGCTCACCGGGATCTACTGTGGATTGGCTTCAACTGCGCCACTGGCCCAGACTTTATGACTGACCACATACGCACCCTGTCCGGGCTGTCCCGCTTTCCCGTGGCCTGCCTGCCCAACGCCGGGCTTCCCGACGAGGACGGCAAGTACAACGAGACCCCCGAAATGCTATCCGCTGCGATAGGCCGCTTCATCCAGTCCGGATGGCTTAACGTGATAGGAGGCTGCTGCGGCACCGTCCCTGACCACATCCGCCTCCTGGCGGAGAGGGCTGACGGCGCCTCTCCTCGAACCCCGGTACAACTCTCGGAGAGCCGGGTTTCGGGAATTGAAGCGTTGGTGGTGGACGAGGATACTCGACCCGCCATAGTGGGCGAACGCACCAACGTGCTGGGCAGTCGCCGCTTCCGCCGCCTCATCAGCCAGGGCAAGTTTGAAGAAGCAGCGGAAGTTGGTCGCCGCCAGGTCCGCAACGGCGCCCACGTCCTCGACGTTTGTCTCCAGGACCCGGACCGGGACGAAATGGCCGACGTTATTGAGTTCCTTGAACTGGTAACAAAGAAGGTCAAGAGTCCTATAATGATTGACTCAACTGACGCCGCCGTTATCAAAGAATCCCTCAAGCGACTGCAGGGGAAGTCCATCATTAATTCGGTCAACCTGGAGGATGGCGAAGCCCGTTTTCAGGCCGTAGCTCCTCTGGCCCGGGCTTATGGGTCCGCCCTGGTGGTTGGCTGCATCGATGACGACAAGCTGCAGGCCCAGGCCATCACCCGAGAGCGAAAGCTGGAAATCGCCCTTCGCTCCCACCAGTTGCTTACCGGAAAGTACGGCATCCCCGAGGAAGACCTGATCTTCGATCCCCTGGTATTCCCGGCCGGAACCGGCGACGAGAATTACGTTGGGTCTGCCGCTGAGACTATCGAGGGCGTTCGCCTGATCAAGGAGGCCCTGCCCAACACGAAGACTGTGCTGGGAATTTCCAATGTCTCATTTGGATTACCCCCTGCCGGGCGGGAAGTTTTTAACTCGGTTTTCCTCTACCACTGTGTCCAGGCCGGGCTCGATATGGCCATAGTTAACTCCGAAATGATGCAGAGGTACACTTCAATCCCTGAAGAGGAACGAATTCTTTCCGAAGACCTCATCTGGAATCGGGGCGACGATCCGGTGGCTGCCTTTGCCGCTCACTTCCGCGACAAGGCGCCCAAGTCCACTACCGAGGAAAGGCGCAACCTGCCCCTGGACGAACGCCTGGCGCTGGCCATTATTGAAGGCACCAAGGAAGGCCTGGCAGAAGACCTGACCGAAGCCCTCCAGGGAAGAGCGCCGCTGGAAGTGATTAACGGTCCCCTGATGGCCGGTATGGATGAGGTAGGACGCCAGTTTAACGCCAATCAGTTGATAGTAGCCGAGGTGCTTCAGTCGGCCGAGGCAATGAAGTTCGCCGTGGCCCACCTGGAACCCCACATGGAACGAACCGACTCTGCCAGCAAGGGCAAGGTCATCCTGGCCACCGTAAAGGGTGACGTCCACGACATTGGCAAGAATCTGGTGGACATTATTCTGTCAAACAATGGGTACCAGGTCATAAATCTTGGTATCAAGGTGCCACCCCAGGACCTGATTGACGCCTGCCACCAGCACAACCCGGACATCGTGGGCCTCTCTGGCCTGCTGGTGAAATCTGCCCAGATGATGGTGGAGACAGTTCGAGACTTCCGCCAGGCGGGCGTGGAACCTCCCATCCTGGTGGGCGGGGCGGCCCTGTCCAACCGGTTCACCCGGCTGCGCATCGCGCCGGAATACGCTGGTCTGGTGGCCTACGCCCAGGATGCCATGAGCGGTCTGGCCCTGGCCAACACAATACAGGACGCCGACGAACGGCAGAAGCTGGTGTCGGAAATCGAGGCTGAGACCGATGAACTGCTGAGCGCCGCACAGACGCGCGAACGGTCCGAAGGTGCCGGGGGCGCCGCCGACGTGGCTCCGGCCCAGGTCAGCCACACTGACAATATCCCTAACCCGCCCGACCTAAGGCTGCACGTCATCAGCGACTATGACCTTTCAGAAATCTTTCCCTACATAAATCCCCAGATGCTCTACGTGCGGCACCTGGGCTACAAGGGACGCTTTGCCGAAGCGCTGGAGCGGGAAGAATCCGACGCCCTGGAGCTACGCGACCAGGTTCGGAAAGTGGAAGATATTATGCTGGCCCATCCTGGAATCCGCGCCAGTGCCGTGTTCAAGTTCTTCCCCTGTCATTCCGACGGACAGACCCTGCAGATATACGCGCCGGACGGGGAAACGGTCCTGGAGAGCTTCTATTTTGGTCGCCAGTCTCAGCGCGAGGGGTTGTGCTTGTCCGATTACGCCCGTCCCGCCGGATCAGGTCCGCCCGACTACGTCGCCATGTTCACGACAACTGTGGGACCGGCGGTGCGCGCCCTGTCCGACGAAATGCGGGAAAACGGCGAATTCCTTAACTCTCATATCCTGCAGGTTCTGGCCTTGGAGTCAGCAGAGGCCTTTGCGGAACTGCTGCATAAGCAGATACGCCAGATGTGGGGCATTGGAGACCCTGCTGGCCTCACATTCCAGGATTTGTTCCGCACCCAATACCATGGACGCCGCTTTTCCTTTGGTTATCCGGCCTGCCCTAGGTTGGAAGACCAGGAACAACTTTTCCGCCTGCTGGACGTGACGTCAAATATCGGAGTGGAACTGACGGAAGGTTTCATGATGGATCCGGAGGGATCAGTTTCCGCCCTGGTTTTCCACCATCCGGAGGCCAGGTATTTCAACCTGAGCGAACAGGACATTGACCGGCTGGAAGCGGAAGTTGAGGCCAAAGGCTTATAATAGTAAGCAGGTAACCCGAATGGTTCGACAAGTGCAACGGCCCCGGGTAAATCCGGGGCCCTTTTCTTTGAAACCAATAATGCGACGATAGCAAGGAGAGACCATGCTCCCCATAACTCAGGTTGCAGAACAGTTGGGCATAGCCAGCGAACACCTCATACCCTTCGGCCACCACAAGGCCAAGATCTCCCTGGACTCCCTCAACGGGAGGGAAGGCCAACAGGGGAAACTGGTAGTCGTGACGGGCATTACGCCGACGCCAGCGGGTGAGGGCAAGACCACTACATCGGTGGGCCTGACCCAGGGAATGGGCAAACTGGGCCGCAAAGCGGTGGTCACGCTGAGGGAACCCACCCTTGGACCCATCTTCGGCATCAAGGGCGGGGGCACCGGCGGTGGAAAGGCCCGAGTAATTCCCGAGGATGAAATCAACATTCACTTCACCGGCGATGCGCATGCGGTGGCGTCTGCCCACAACCTGCTGGCGGCGCTGGTGGACAACGCAGTGTTCCGGGGTCAGATTCCGGGTTTTCAACCAACCGGCATACAGTGGTCCCGGGTTACGGATGCTTCAGACCGCTCCTTGCGGAACATAATTGCCGGTGTGGGCGGAAGCAACAACAGCCCCCTGCGCGAGACCCGATTCGACATAGTGTCGGCATCTGAAATCATGGCGATACTGGCCCTGGCCGCAGACCCTGGCGATCTCCGAGCCCGCTTGTCCAGGATTGTTGTAGGCTTTACCGACTCAGGCGAGCCCGTTTCCGTGGGAGACCTGGGAGTTGTCGGCGCGCTGATGACCCTGCTCCGCCACACGACCATGCCCAACATGGTCCAAACCCTGGAAGGCCAGCCTTCACTGATTCACGCCGGACCTTTCGGAAACATCGCGCACGGCTGCAGTTCCATCATAGGCGACAAGGTAGCGCTGGCTTACTCCGACTACGTAATCACTGAGGCCGGCTTTGGCTCAGACCTGGGTTTCGAAAAATTCATGCACATCAAGACCAGGCAGAGCGGCCTGCAGCCCAACTCCGCAGTGCTGGTAGCCTCGGTAAGGGCCCTGAAGTGGCACGGTGGAGCTAACCGACGTGACCTGGCTACTCCTAACCCTGAGGCAGTGACCGCCGGCGGGCCCAATCTGGCCCACCACATTGGCATCGTAAAGGGCTTCGGGCTGCCCTGTGTGGTGGCTATCAATCGCTTCGGTACTGACAGCCCCGAAGAGCTGGAAGCCGTCAGAGCCATCGCCATGGACGCGGGAGCCGACGCGGCGGTGGAGGCCGACGGCTTTGCCCAGGGCGGTGACGGGATGACCGACCTGGCCGATGCGGTGGTAAGAGCCTCGGAAGGGCAACCCGACGTGACCTACGCTTATCAGCTGGACGCGCCGGTTGAGGAAAAGGTACTTTCCCTGGCCCGCCAGGTCTACCACGCGGACAATGTCAGCTGGAGCGTTGAAGCGCGTCGGAGTCTTCGGCGGTTTGAGGCGCAGGGCTGGGGAAACCTGCCCATTTGCATGGCCAAGACCCACCTTTCCACATCACACGATCCCACACTGCGGGGGAGTCCTTCCGGGTATGCATTCCCCATCGCCGACATTCGGGCCTCGGTAGGCGCCGGGTTCCTCTACGCGCTGGCCGGCCGCATTGAGACCCTTCCCGGTCTTCCCACCCGTCCACTTGCCATGGAAATGGATGTGAATGCCGATGGCGAAGTTGTTGGACTTTAATTTACCTCGCCATTCCGGCAAAGAATACGCTGACTCAGCCCCGGAGCGGTCCGCTCCGGGGCTTTCTAGTCCATTGACTGCCCTAGCGGTGTGGACTTGACATGGGGTAAGTCTCCAATTAATATTACGTGTAAGTAGTAATTATTATTGAAACTTGGAGGAAGGTAATGCAGGAAGAAGAGAAAAGCCGCCGGGAAAGAGTAATACGTGAGGTGAGCCGAACGGTGGCCGATGCCGTAGTCCGAGGCACTGACGAAGCGGTGTTCGTGGCAGAAAACATTAAGGAAACCATCAAGAGCAAGACATCCGGGGACCGCACCACCAGGGACAACGTGGTCATGGTGAGGGTGGACAAAGAAAGTCTGGACAAGATGGATGAACTGGTTGAGGCAGAGATTGCCGGCAGTCGTTCGGAGGCTGCTGCTTACCTGATAACCGAAGGTATTCGGTCTCGCGAACCCCTCTTTGACGCCATATCAGCCAAGGTCGCTGAAATCAGGAAGGCCAAGGAAGAGTTGCGGCAGTTGGTGGAGAGTCGGGAGAGGGGAGAAGCTGCCGGCGAGTAGAAATACACGGTGAACCGTGCCTAAGGCCCTCTCCAGGCGATAGAACGGTTCGAGAAGTGGTACGGAAACACCGGGACATCTGGAGGAGGACGACAATGGCAAGGGGATTCGGAACCGGTGGTTATGGTGGCCGCGGAAGCAGTTCTATAGGCGGTAACGGGGCGAAAGGCAACTCCAAAGGTAGTGGTTCCTCTTGGACAGGAAGCAGGTCAGCCGGCAGTCGATCCACGGGAACCGCGGGCAAACCCAAAGGGCAAGTCAGGGATGGCAAGGCTGTCCAATACTCCATCAGAGACTCTAAGGGAAACACCAAATACATTGGCACCACCAACAACCCAGCGAGGAGAGCCGGAGAACACAGGGAAAGCGGCAAGCTGAAAGGCAAGGACAAGCTAGTGGTCGAGACCAGGGCAATTGACCGGAGCAAGGCCGAGAGAGTCGAAGCAGCCAAACTGCGGTCCCATCGTCAAAGCCAGGGAGGCAACCCCCGGCACAACGTTACCAGCGACGGCAAGTTCCACCAACCACCGCTGTTCTGAATTCCAACTGCCCTGGCATTGTTAGCACATGGAAGCATTGGCACTGTGCAGTAACATTGTTGCAGGTATTGACCAATTGATGCACAATTTTCGTAGCAAACACGTTTCAATTCCGCAAGCCGGGTGCTACAATTACTGGCAATTTCATCAATCAAAGAATGATGCCCACGTCCTGAACCGGGGCAAGGAAGTTTAATGCGCGTTGTTATGATTCATGCCCTGGCGGAGTCGGTGTCGCCCGTCAAGGTGGCTTTTGGCGAGGTCTTTCCCGAGGCGGAGCTGATCAACCTGCTGGATGAGGCCCTCTTCGTTGACTTTAAGGGCCAGATTACCCCCCAGTTGCGGCGCCGGATGAGTCAGCTTATCTGCTACTGCGAAGAGTACGGGGCGGACGCCATCGGCCTGGCGTGCTCGGTTTACGCCCCGGTGGTGGAAACGGCTAAAGACCTGGTGGAGGTTCCGGTGGTCTCGTCCTACAGCCCTGTTATGGAAGAGGCAGTAAAGGCTGGCAAGAGGATCGGGATTGTTGCGTCCGTGGGAGCTACGCTGAGGGATTCGGACTACTACCTGCAGCTCACGGCGGAAGGCCAGGGGCGCTCCATCGAGACCGAACTCTGCTTTGCCGAGGAGTTGATTCCCCTGCACCGCACCCAGGGAGAGGAAGCATTCAACCAGCGGCTGGAAGAACTGGTCCTGGACCTCTCCGAACGAGTGGACGCTGTCCTGCTGGGCCAGTTCTCCATGGCATCTGCGCTGAACAGGCTTCAGGAAGTCTGCCCAGTGCCTGTCCTGTCGGGCCCACACAGCAGCGCAAACAAGCTAAAGGAACTGCTGTCCGTTCCTGTCTGGCCCGGCCTGAACGACTGAAGAAACAAGAAGGGTCCGGCATTTCTGGGACAGCCGGACCCTTCAAGGCCTTATACCATTTCCTCGAGGCTAGTTATGACAGCCCCGGGCCTGAATGTCCCAGACCGTTTCAACTACCCCGTTCCTGATCCCCACAAACCTGTCCCAACGGCTTACCATGGCATCCTGCTGGCCTGGAATGAGCGTAAGCTGGTCTCCGACCTCCAGGGTAAGACCATCGGCGACCTGGAAGATGGTGCGGTCGGTATCCATTTCCACAGCTTCTACGCCGGGGCGGCCTTCGACTCGGGGCAGACCTTTCAGGCCTCCCACCGCGCGGGCGCCAGCATCACCAACGGCAACGCCGGGTTTGGGCGTACTGATGATAGTGGTTAACACCTTGCCGGCAAACTGGAAGTCCGGCATGTAGTCGTAGCCGGTTTCCATCACCAGGTAGCTTCCTCCCTGTATTTCCGTAACCTCGGGCATCTCGCCCGCTACGTCGTAGCTCCAGGTCTCGCCCGTGGAAATTATTTCCACCGGCAGCCCGGCGGCGAGAACCGCCTCTCGGAGGTCCAGAACTGGTTGAATCAGCCGGTGGGCCTCGGTTACCCTGTCTTCCCGGTCAGAGGAGGGCTCCGACATCATTTGGTGGCTCATTACCCCTTTGAACGAAAGCCCCGGGAGGGCGTCAATCAACCTGGCCAGGGCCACGCCGGGTTCCACTTCCTGGACACCACACCGGACCAGACCCGTCTCCTGTTCAATGACAAGCCCAACGTTCACGCCCAGCCTGGTCGCGGCGCTGGATATATCTCGGGCATTGTCTTCGGTATCGCAGGCCACCAGGATTTCAGCTTCCCGAGCCAGGTTGCAGAGCCGTTCGATCTTGGCGGGATCCACTACCTCGCTGGTTACAAAAACACTGGGCACGCCCCCGTGGACCATAACCTCGGCCTCTGCCACCTTGGCGGCGCACACACCTCCGACGGTGCCGCCCCGTCGGATTTGCCGCATTGCGATAGCCGGGGTCTTATGGTTCTTGCTGTGGCCCCTCAGCTTGCTGTGGCGACCTTCGTAGAAGCCGGCCATCACGTCCATATTATGGTCTAGGGCGTCCATGTCCAGGACCAGGCAAGGTGTATCCAGGTCTTCTACCGGGGTTCCCGGCTTGGGGCGATAAAGGTCGTGCATTTCAGCTCCTCCAGGGATTGGCTGGTCTTATCGTGAATTCCGGCAAGCGGGACTCTGGTCACTCAAGTCTGCCCCTGGCAGAAATGGGCCAGTAGCCCACCAGCCTGCCGTCTCTTACGGCGCGAAAGTAATCAAACTGGTTGACGCAGAGGGAAAGGCTGTAGGGGACGAGCCAAACCTTGTCATTGGGACTAAATTCCCCGGTGGCTTCCCCCTCCAATTCCAGAATGCCGTGTTCAGCGCTGAAGCGGGTGGCCACGGCGCCGGGAACATCTTCCAGGACCGCCACTCCAAAGTCCGGGCCTGTCGTCTTGTGCCCAGCATCGACTACCGCGCGCTCGGGCACGGGGTGACTGATAACCGTGGCCAAGACTTTGGCAGCGGGCTGCAACTCAGGGCGAAACCGGGACATCTGCGCATCCATCAACGGATAAACACCGGCCATCACCTCGGTGACGCCCGGGATTCGGGCCGCGACATCATAGTTATAGGTGCTGCCCGCGCTCACCAGCGTTATTTCAATCCCGGCATTGTCAATCTGTTCCCTGGCTGCATTAACAACCTGAAGGCGTCGCAGGGACTCTTCCTCGAGCTGGGGCTGACTGGTGGACGAATACGGGCCCTCGTAGGTCATAAGACCCATTAGCGCCAGGCCGGGGGCTTCCTCCACTGCCTGAGCCAGCGTCAAAGCCTCGTCGCTGCTACCCACACCACCGTGGCCGTAGCCTGCATCGATGTCGACCACTATTCCCAGGATCGCATCTTCGGCAACCGCAGCCTCAGACAGGTCCTGCACGTTCCGCAGGTTATCAACGGCCAGAAACACCCAGTTATCCCGGGCAAGGGCCAACAGGCGGCGAATCTTGGGTCTGGTTACCACCCGTCCGGTAATCAGGATGTCGTTGAAACCCGCCGATGCGAATGCCTCCGCTTCACCGAGGGAAGCAACTGAAATACCGCCGGTGCAACTGGGAGCCATATCGATCAGACCCTCATCGGCCGAGACCTGGCGGAGGGCAATCTCCGGACAGCCATGGCAGGATACGTGGGGCCTGACGCAGGCATCGGTTTCCTGGGTTTCCCCGTCGGGCAGCAATTGGCGGAAGGAGTCATGCAGGGTGTCTATGTTGGCTTCCATGACGTCCAGGTCAACTACCAGGGCCGGCGTATCCAAACCTTCCACCGGTGTACCAACGGGCTGAAAAATTGGTCGCTCCATCGTTGTCGTCCATCCCTGTAACTAATATCGAGGGCAGAATAGCATAAAGGCTGGCGTGGTAATACCCTGCGTAGTCCACCCACCCTGTAGTGAATAATCTGCCCCTCACGGGGAAGAGAAGAAGCCCCCGGGAAAACCAATATTCATGCCATTTTCGACCATTTATTAGCACTTCGTATCTGGAACAGTTCCTTCAACGGCAAGATATATGCCAGAATGGCGGCATCCTTGAGCACTGCCGCAATTGAAACACAGGCCCGATGAACAGTTTATGGCGCAATATGGCAGCTTTTCTGCAGGCTCAGGTTACTCCTTTTCCGGGCAGTCCATTCACTATGTTACTCAATGGTTATGCAGTCCGGGGAGGGGCAAGTGCACGGTCTTTCGATTGTATCGGTGCAGACTCTTCCTCCGCTCGCTCTAAGCCTGTCGAAGATCCCACCACCAACGATTTCATCAATAACAGCCTCTCCCTGTGGATAACCGTCTCCGTGCCCCCTCTTGGAAAACCACCATCCTCTAGACACCACCCCCTTCCCACCCTGGATAACCCGCCCCTACTATTAACAGACAATAACAGCAAAGGACCAGCCACCCGGGCACAAACCCTGTCGCCAGGAACCCCTGTCATCCTGGGCAAAACCGGAGGACCTGAAATCCATGCAGAGAACCATGTCCCGTCAACCCCAGTCAGAATTCCCCCCTCGCCCCTTGGGAAAGGGGCGCAAGATGAGGGAAACACCCTTTCATCAACCTGTCATCTGCCCCCATCCCCAGCTACTAAACAACAGGGAATAAAAGGAAATGACTGGAGAAAACAAAATTCACCCTTTTCACGTAGGGGCGGGTTTCAAACTCGCCCTTGACCCTGGCAACAAAGAAACCCGAACGAACCGACACCAACCCCAAAAACCAGACTCGCCCCTCGCCCTGTCGGACAAGGGCCAGGTGCAGGGTATTTCGATTATTTTGGTAGAGTCTTTTCCACCGTTCGCCCTGAGCCCGTCGAAGGGCCGCCCGGAATGGTTCTCCAGGCTCACCACGAACAAACTCGAGGAGTTGCCACTGACAATCGAAAGACCCTGGGGGCAAGTGGCAGCAAACGAAAAATGGAGAACCTGGGAGCAATACCGATGGAGCCGAAGAAGACACCGTAGCCAGTATCCGCCCTTGCATTTCCGGCAACCCAATGCAACAATGCAACCTGATTTTCGCCCAATTCAGGGGGAATTCGCCTCGCAAGAGGGCTGTTCTGTCGCAGTCCATGCGGGCCACACCAGGAGACTCGTCCCATGCCCGGACTTCTCGAAGGCGTCAAAGTCATCGATTTCACCCATTACTTTGCTGGCCCTTACTGTACCAAGCTGCTGGCCACCCTGGGCGCAGAAGTCATCAAGATCGAACGCCCCGGCAGCGGTGACCCCATCCGCGCGATTCCTCCCTTCGCCAGCCAGCGTCAACCTGGCGAAAGCGGAGCTTGGTTCCTTTATCTGAACACCTCCAAGAAGAGCGTTACCCTGGACCTCAAGACTGAAAAGGGCCGGGACCTGGCGCTTAAGCTGGTTGCAGAAGCGGACATTGTGGTGGAGAACTTCGCGCCCGGAGTAATGGGGCGGCTGGGACTGGATTACGAGGCGCTGAGCGGTGTTAATCCGGCCCTGGTGATGACTTCCATTTCCAATTACGGACAGACAGGACCCTACCGGGACTGGAAGGCTGATGAAATCAACCTCTATGCCACCGGGGGCCTGATGAACATTACGGGCGAACCCGAGGAACCGCCACTGAAGGAGGGAGCCCCCCTGTCCCAGCTTGGCGCAGGTCAGAACGCCTTTGTCGCCACCATGACCGCGCTCTTCCATGCAGAGGACACGGAAGAAGGGCAACACATTGACCTGGCCATCGCTGAATACGCCACCAATGTGCTGGAGAACGCACTGATGCAGTACAGCTACTCGGGCGTGGAGTTCACCCGGGTAGGCAACCGGGGATACGGCCGGGCCGCCTGGGGCATCTACCCCTGCCAGGACGGCTTCGTTGGCATAATTGCAGGACCGGACCAGAATTGGCCCGAAGTATCCAACATAATGGACAGTGAAGAACTGGCGGACCCCCGGTTCGCTTCACGCCAGGGACGCCTGCTGAATGCAGATGAAGTGGATGCATTGATGCTGCCCTGGCTGCTGGAGCACGACAAGGTGGACATTTTCAAAGCCGGGCAAGACCATGGCCTGGGCTTTTCCTTCGTGGCCGGCATGCAGGACATCCTGGAAATGGAACAACTGGTGGCCCGTGACTACTTTGTTGAACTGGACCACCCCATAGCCGGAAACTACCGGTACCCCGGACCTCCCATAAGCCCGGACTCCGGGAAGTTTGAAGCCTGGGTTTACCGGCGGGCCCCGCTGCTGGCTGAGCATAACCTGGCGGTGCTGGGCGACCTGGGTTACGACAGCCAGGGAGTGGAACAACTTTTTGCCGAAGGAGTCATCTAGTTGAGCGCGGCACAACCCCTGAAGAACTTTCGCATACTGGACCTGTCGCGAATCTGGGCGGGGCCCTACTGCACCAAGCTCTTGGCAGACATGGGCGCCGAGGTCATCAAAATGGAGTCGCTGCGGGTCTATGACTCGCACCGGGGCCCAATTACCCCGGCGCCCGGAATTGCGGCGTACCCCGATTCGGACCCCGGGGAGGAAGCCTGGAACCGCAATGGATGGTTCAACTGCCTCCACATGAGCAAATATGGCATTACCCTGGAACTGACCGAAGAGAAGGGAAGAAGGGTTTTCGAGGAACTCGTTTCAATCAGCGACGTAGTGGTGGAGAACTTCCGCCAGGGCAGCTTGTCCCGGCTGGGCTATGATTACGAGACCTTGCGCCAGATTCGGCCGGACCTGATTTATGCCTCGATGCCCGCCTTCGGCAACAGCGGACCGTGGCAGAATTACGTCGCTTACGGCATCGGGCAGGAGCAGCTTTCGGGCATGGCCCATATGACCGGGTATGCAAATGACGGGCCAATGAAATCTGGCATCAATCACGGCGACCCCATTACCGGGTCCCATGCTGCCGGAGTTCTGCTGGCCGCGCTGCGTTACCGTCGCCGCACTGGCAAGGGAATGTTTGTGGACGTTTCTCAGCAGGAATCGGCGGTGGCGCTGATTGGCGGCGAGGTCGTAGCCTACCAGATCAGCGGCGAAGAACCGGAACGCATGGGCAATCACTCACCCTGGTTCGCCCCCCAGAACGCTTATCCCTGCGCGGGGGAAGACCGGTGGGTAACCATTGGCGTCACCAATGACACCCAGTGGCGCAGCCTGGCGGAAGCCATTGGGCAGCCGGAACTGGCCGATGACCCCAGGTTTGCTACGAATCAGGACCGACTGCAGCACCGGCGGGAGCTGGACCAGATCCTTGGCGCCTGGGCAGCGGACAAGGACATGTGGGATGCGACCCACCAACTGCAGGAGAAGAACGTCCCCGCCGGGCCTGTTTTGCGAGGGCCCGACCTGCTGGATAATCCCCATTACACCGACCGGGGCACTTTCAACTATGTGGACCACCCCCGGACGGGACCCAAGTGGTACCAGGGGTTTGCTTGGCGAATGTCGAAGACTCCCGGGCAAGTGCACTGGCCGTCGCCCACGTTGGGCCAGCACAACCGCCAGATTTACCGTGAGCTACTGGGAATCAGAGACGAGAGCATAGACGACCTGGAGTCTGGCGGCGTCATCGGTACGAAGCCCACCGGGTCGCGGATTATTTAGTTAAATCTGGAAGGGAGACGGCAGGGGCTGTTAAGGCCACCCCCATGAACTGCGCCTCGCCGTCCTCAGCAACTAAGGAGGAAACTGTCTTGACCACCCAGACCGAACCCGAAGCAATTTACGAGATCAAGGAAGGCATTGCCTATATCACCATGAATCGCCCTGAGAAGCTGAACGCGATTGACCCCAATATGCGTCAGTTGCTGTGGGAGTCCTTTCAGGACGTGAAGAATAACCCAGAAGTGCGCTGCGCCATCGTAACGGGGCGAGGTCGCGCTTTCTCGACCGGTCATGACCTGGTAGCAATGGCCAACGACCAGGCCAACGAGGGCGTGACCACCGGCGACTTGTACGTAGAGCAGTCCAAGATATACAAGCCCATCATTTCCGCCATTAACGGCATATGCCTGGCCCAGGGCTGCGGCATTGCGCTGGGCAGCGACATCCGCATAGCCTCGACGGAAGCCAGGTTTGGCTGGCCCCAGGCGAAGCGCGGCATTTCCTCGGTCAGCGGGCCGGCCCTGCTGTCCCAGGTGGTGCCGAGGAACATCGCCTTTGAGTTCCTGTTTACCGGGGAGTTCGTGAATGCGCAGCGGGCACTGGACCTGATGCTGGTCAACTACGTGGTCGAGCCCGATGAGGTGATGCCCAGGGCCGAGGAGATGGCCCGGATGATTATCGCCAACGCGCCGCTTTCCCTGGCTGCCATCAAGGAGGCGTCCATCAAGGGATCGGAAATGGGAATGCAGGAAAGGGTGGATTTCGCCCAGCAGAAAAGGAACGAAATTCTGGAAACCGAGGACGCCCAGGAAGGCGTGCGGGCCTTCGCCGAGAAGCGGGCCCCGGTCTGGAAGGGGCGATAATCAGGTAGGAAACCCAGCCAAGTCACGAGGCGCCGGGGGAAATTCCCCGGCGCCTTGATTTTTGCCTGTTTTACATGGGCTGGTTACTGGGAGCGGAGAGCCCTTCCCGCCTTGGCTCCGGTATGCACGCCGTTGTCAATGACGACTCGGCCATTAACGATGACGTAATCTATCCCTTCCGGATATTGTTTGGGGTCCTCAAAGGTGGCTTTGGCTTCCACCCGTTCGGGGTCGAATACCACCAGGTCAGCCTTCATGCCGTCGCGAATGATGCCCCTATCTTTGAGGCCTAATCGCTGCGCCGGGTATGAGGTCATTTTCCGGACACCCTCCTCCAGGGGGAACAAGCCCTCTTCCCGAACAAACTGTCCAAGGACGTAGGGGAAAGTGCCGTAGGATCGGGGATTAGGATAGTCCCCGGTCAGCAAGCCGTCAGACCCCACCATCTGGGCAGGATGTTTGGCTATACTGCGGATGTTCTCGGGATTTCCGGTGCGGGCAACAAAAGCTACTTCAAGGTTTTCCTCAATGAGCAGGTCGCAGATGGCGTCCACCATGCGTTTGCCCTGGTGCTCGGCCAGGTCAACCAGGGAACGCCCCTCCCACTCCTTATTCTTCTGCGAGCCAATGTGGCTGAAAATGTAGTGGTCAAGACTGAGGCCCCACTGGGGTTCGACCGTATCGCCGATCTCATCACGAATGCTTTGCTCGTGAATGCGTCGGAAGAGGAGGCTGGGCCCCCCGGCGTGGACCCAGTAGGGCAGCAGGGAATGCAAAACCGTACTGGCTGCCGGGTAGGGATACTGGTCGAAGGTTACGTCGATGCCCGCGTCCCTGCCCTCGTCCACCAAGGACACCATTCGACGGCCAAGGCCTTCCACCGGGCTGTGGTAATGGGAAATGTGGACCGGAACCCCGCTCTGTTGCCCGACGTTCATCGCCTCCCGGAAGGGGTCCAGAAGCCGGTCGCCCAGGCTGTAGCGGGCATGAGTCATATAGAATCCACCGTAGTCCTTAATGGCCTCGCATACGGCCACCAGTTCATCGGTGTCGCTGTAGGCGCCGGGGGGATAGGTAAGCCCGGTGGAAAAACCGAAGGCGCCGTCCCGCATGCCCTGCCGGGCCAGTTCCTGCATCCGGGTGGTTTCGTCATCGGTAGGCAATCGGTCGGCCCAACCCATAGCCTCCACGCGAATAGCAGCGTGGGGTACGAAATAGACCACGTTGCAAGAAATCCGGTTGTCCAGCAGATCAAGGAACTCGCTGACCCGGCCCCACCGAACGTCCTGTGGTGGCGTTCCGTTAATTGCAGCAAGGTAAGTCAGCAGCTCTTCAAGGTGAGCCGGGGAGGTGGGAGCGTAGGACAGCCCGTCCATTCCCAAGGCATCGGTGGTAACGCCCTGCCTGAGCTTGGCTTCATTGGCCGGGTCAGTTAGAAGCATCAGGTCGGAATGCGAATGCATATCTATGAACCCGGGACAGATAATGTTGCCATCGGCGTTGATAACACGGTCTGCCGCCACCGATGAGGTATCGCCCCGCAAGACAGTGACAGTATCACCGTCTATTCCAACGCTTCCTCGGAACCAGGTCTGCCCGGTACCGTCGATAATGCGGCCCCGGTCAATCAGCAAATCAAACATTAGCTTGCCTCACAAACAAAGTTGTGGAAAAATGCCGTATTTCGCAATGATTCTAACCACTCTGTGACGAGATGGTGCAGTTGCTTGATTATCATTGGCAAGACGGGCATAAAGCACAACATATACTGTAGATTATAGCTGGATAATAATTTGACAATGGAAGTGGATGAAAGTATTATGCGTCTGCACCGCACCCTAATCAAAAGGGGGTTTCCAAGGATGCGTGTAAGTTTAGCACGACAGGGTAAGATCATCCCTTACTCTACGGAGCCCGAAGGGCAGAAGAACTTTTGTGCCGGGTCCCGGTACGATATTAATTCCCGGCGTTTTTTCACCTACTTCGGAAATACAGCCTCTCTACCGAGCCGCCAACTCCCCTGCGAGCATTAGCTCCTTCCACGCTGAACAACTTAGAGTCTTTGTTGGGCAAGTGTGGCTGATACTTAGTCGCTAGAACTACAGCGCAAACGTATCCAAAAGGTGTGGAACGACTCTACCAGGTAGCTCTTTGAGCCCCGGCTGTAGAGACTCGTGCGCTTTCTTATTCGAGAGATCAATCGGAATCAAACGGACAATACAAGGAGGAGAAATACATGCGACAACTCATGAGGTCCAAGATTCACCGGGCGACAGTCACCAACTGCGACGAGAGCTATATTGGAAGCATCGTTATCGACCAGAATCTGATGGACAAGTCGGACATCTGGGAGTACGAGAAGGTACTGGTTTGTGACGTAAACAACGGCGCCCGGTTTGAGACCTACGCGATCTCCGGCGAGCGGGGCAGCGGAATCATATCTGTCCAGGGAGCTGCAGCCAAGCTTACGAACCCCGGCAACAAGGTAATCATCATGGCCTTTGAGGTTACCGACGAACCGGTCCGGCCCAAGGCGATCCTGGTCACCGATGACAACGTTTTCGACTATTACCTTACGGAGATCGAAAATGCAATTGCAGTTTAGCGAGTCAGAAACCGAACAATATTACGACCATGAAGATGCCGTTTACCGGGCTCTGTGGGACAAGGACGGCAGCGTTCACTGGGGTTTGTTCGAAGATGGCGCCAACATGACCTTCCTGGAAGCCGGCGCCAACCTGAACAAGGTAATGGCGGAGCGGGGGCAGCTGGCCGCCGATTCCAACGTCATTGACGTGGGTTGCGGCAGCGGCACTACCGCGATTGCCCTTTGCAAGGCCGTTGGCTGCCAGATAACCGGAGTGGATTTGAGCGGCGTTCGCATTGCCAACGCCATCGACTCCCTCGAAGAGCACCCGGCAGAAGTACGGGAGAAGGTCAGCTTCAAGAAGGGTTCCGCGGCGGACCTGCCCATTGAGAAAGAGACCTTTGACCGGGCCTGGAGCCAGGCCACCATTTACCACGTACCGGACAAGGTAAAGGTTCTTGAGGAAGTTTACCGGGTGTTGAAGCACGGGGGGATTTTCGTTTTCGACGATCTCATCAAGCCCCAGCCCAATATCAGCGAGAAGGCCGTCAAGTTCGTATACGAGCGACTGCTGTTCGACACGGACTTTTCCTTCGAGTCTTACCAGGTAGCGTTGAAAGACGCAGGATTCGAGGTACTGGAAGCCGAGGATATTTCCCGGCACCTGAAGACCAGCTACCTTATGCTGAGCGACGCTGCTTCCAAGGGCAACGAAGAGCACCTGGAACGGTTTGCGTTCCTGGCCGAGGCCTACAAGGAGACCGCAGCGGCGGTGGACAATAAGGAACTGGGTTGGGCAATGTTCGTTTGCCGCAAGAAATAGGTTCGCGCCCATCGCTTGTGGCAGGCGCAGTTCGAGGTAAGCAATGACTCAAAATGATCGCGTTCAGTGGGTGTATTCCTCTCAGAATGAACAGGAACTGGAGGAACGCTACGACCAGTGGGCCGAAGAATACGACGCCGACCTGGAGAGTGACTACGGCTGGATCTCTCCTCAGCGTACTTCCGAATACCTGGCCAAGCACGTAGGAACGGACGCCTCCATACTGGATGCCGGGGCAGGAACCGGGCTGGTAGGCGAATGCCTTCACAAGCTGGGTTTCAGCAACATGACGGCAATGGACTTGTCGCTGGGCATGCTGGAAGTCGCCCGCAGGAAGAACATCTACCAGGGGCTGGACCAGATGACCATGGGCGAAGAGTTGGGCTATGCGACTGGCCAGTTCGATGCTTCAATCATCGTGGGTGTATTCACCCAGGGCCACGCTCCGGCCAGTTCCATTGATGAACTGGTCCGGGTAGTAAAGGCAGGCGGCCATATCGTCTTCAGCCTCAGAACTGACACTTACCTGGAAAACGGCTTCAAAGACAAGCTGGACTCTCTCGAGTCTGCCGGGTTGTGGAAACTGGTGGAGGTATCGGACGCCTACCACCCTCTGCCAAAAGGGGAGCCTGAAGTTATGCACCAAGTGTGGGTCTTTCAGGTCAGTTAGCCCGTTACGGACAGACTCCTGCTGAAACATTTGAGGCCTCACCTTATCCCCTTCACGGGAACCGGGTGAGGCCTCGATTCAGTCAATGGAACTGCTGCTATTCCCTGGTTTCCATGGGCAATCCCCTGTACCTGACCTCATCGACACAAATGGGACACCGTTGCTCAACCGCGTGCCCCACTGCGGGCCAAAAGTCCTCCGACGTTAGTCCGCACAGGTAAATGGGCGCCACTTCCTCTATCCCCAGACTTTCAACGTAATGGACCTCGCCTCTCCTCTGGGGGTTTGGCCACCACCAGGGCGTTAACTGCCGGGCCAGATTGTCGATGTGGTCCTTGTGGTCGTCTTGCCAGCCTTCTTCCGGCAATTCGACAACCCAAGCCCGTCCTTCCGCGCCCGACTGTCTCCGGGCGTTCAAGCGACCTTCGCGGATGTAGCGACGGATGACGTCCTGCGACACATTCAAGCGCCGCGACGCCTCCTGAATAGTAACTTCTTCCAAGACTAATTCCCCTCCATTTGTGGGGTTTGAATTGATCAGCGCTCCATTGTTCTGAAACCTGGCTAGCCGGTTTTGGCGCCCGAGGTCAAAGGGTCTTCCATAGTCTCTCCCAGGGAACCTCCCGGGGGCACCATGGGATAAAGATTAACCGAATGATCCACTACAAACTCTATCAAGTAGGGCCCGTCATGGGCCTGTGCCTTGCGCAGGGCAGGCATTACGTCTTCCTGGTGGGTAACCCGCACGGCCGGAATGCCATAGGCCTCTGACAGCTTAACAAACTCGGGACCCGGAATGGGTACTTCCTTCAAGTGGTTTTCGAAGAACATCTCCTGCCACTGGCGGACCATACCCAGGTAGCCGTTGTTTATCAGCGCGATCTTCACGGGAAGATTTTCCTGGGCAACTGTGGCCAATTCCTGGGATGTCATCTGGATTCCGCCGTCGCCGGCAATGCTCCATACCGGCACTCCGGGCTGGCCCACCTGCGCGCCCATGGCAGCGGGAAGCTCAAAACCCATCGCTCCCAGGCCACCGGACGACACAAAGGTGTTGAAACCATTGAAAAAGAGGAACTGGGCTGCCCACATCTGGTGTTGGCCTACACCGGTTACAACTACGGTATCCGGGTTTTCCTGAATCAGCTCATTCATTTCCGACAGAACATGCTGCGCCAGCAAAGAATCGGTCTTGGGAATAGCCAGAGAAGGATGGTCTCTCTTCAGCTCGTCGATATAGCCCATCCAATCAGGGCGGTCTACCCTCTTTACCAGGGGAATCAGACCCCGCATGACCACCTTGGCGTCTCCTACCAGGGGAACCTCCACCGGCACGTTCCGCCCCACCTGGCTGGGCTCGATGTCCAAATGAATAATTCGGGCATGGGGAGCGAAGGTAGAAGCGCGCCCGGTTACCCGGTCGTCAAAGCGCATTCCCAGACCCACTACCACGTCGGCCTGGTCAACAACTATGTTGGACCAGTACATCCCATGCATTCCCAGCATACCCAGGCTCAGGGGATGATTCCTGGGGAAGCTGCTGAGGCCCAGCAGCGTATTGATGACGGGAATACCCGTGGCTTCCGCCAATTCCATCAGCTCTTCCCAGGCGTGGGAAGCGAGTACTCCGTGGCCGGCAATCAATACGGGACGTTCCGCTTCGTTGATCAGCTGGGCCGCCCGTACAAGACCTGCCCGGGTTTCATCGGAAATGGGGTCCCTGGCAGGCTCAGGGATATCCGGATACTCGAACTCGGCCAGTTCCAGCTGCACATCGCGGGGCACGTCAATAAGGACCGGCCCCGGGCGTCCCTCCTGGGCTACTCTGAACGCCTCCCGGATGGTGTGGCCCAGGTCGGCGGCAGACATTACCAGATAGGTCCGCTTTGTACAGACCGACGCTATGGAGCAGATGTCGCATTCCTGGAAAGCCTCGGACCCCAGGGCGGTTCTGGCGACCTGGCCGGTGATGGCGACCATGGGTACCGAATCAGCTTTGGCTCCCATTAGTCCCGTAACCAGGTTAGTGGCCCCCGGCCCTGAAGTGGCCACACAGACGCCGACCTTGCCGCTAACCCGGGAATAGCCGTCTGCGGCGTGGGAAGCGGACTGTTCGTGGCGAACCAGCACATGTCTCAGTTGAGGATAACCCCAAAGAGCATCGTAGAAGGGCAAAATCGCGCCGCCGGGGTGACCAAAAATAACGTCAACTCCCTCGCGGAGCAGGCTTTCACAGATGATTTCCGATCCTTTGAGTTCCACAGCAGCCTCCAATACGTTTGCATTCTGCCGCCGAGAAAGGTATCGGGAAGGCCGTCCGTGGGCCAATAAAAAAACCCGTCCCCCATAGGGACGGGATACATTATTCCCGCGGTACCACCCTATTTATCCGGCGAACCGGACCTCTCTTAGCAGGCACCAACATGCCCCGTCACGGGTAACGAGCGACGAACCTCGGCCTGGCTTACTGAGCGACTGTCTGCTCTATTGTCGCGGTTCTGCTGGCAGCTCCGGAGGGATTTTCAACAAGGTTGGCGTACCTGCTCACACCATACCAGGTTCGCTTAGCGCCGGGCCTTACCTACTCGTCTCCATCATAGCCTTTAGCTAGTGCAAAATATCACATCGGCAAATAGAATGTCAACTATTCTATTGAAAACTAAGGGTCATCCTCTGGTACCACGAGAGGCAGGCAGGCCAATACGGGATCTTTGTCAGGCCGCTATTGCCGAAAACAGTGACGCCACGGGACATTTAGTCCCGTGGCGTTTTCCCTTATTGGATGGTGTTGAGTCACTCTCCAGGAGAGACTCTGGAGCTCAACGGCCTAGTCGTCGTCTGCTACTCCGGCCATTTCGCGAGATCCAGCGGCCAGATGCGTGCCATAGAACCGCAGCACCTGCTTCCAGCCATCGACGGCGGCTTCCTGACGGTAGCTGGGCCGGTCAACGGCGAAGAAGCCATGGCCTGCATTGTCATAGCGGAAGAACTCGTAATCCTTGCCAGCAGCCTTCAAGGCATCTTCCAGGTCATTCACGTCCTGGGGCGAAGGTCGAGCATCTTCGTTGCCGAACAACCCTAACAACGGACAATTCAGGCCGGAAGTGTAATCCACCGGCGCTACGGGCTGGCGGGAGCGCTCCAGATCGCCTTCGGGTACGGTGGTTACGCCGCCGCCCCAGCAGTTGACCGCGGCGTCTATTCCGTCCAGGCGGCAGGCAACCAGATAAGTCTGACGGCCACCGGAGCAGAATCCTATTACGCCAACCTTGTCGTTGTGATAGGGCAGAGAGCGCAGATAGTCACGAGCAGCGGCCACGTCGCCCAGGGTCCTGTCATCCGGCATTCCACCGGCTTCACGAACGCTGGTGCTGTTGGCTACGGAGTCTCCCTGGCCTTCCCTGAAATGCAGGTTGGGGGAAATACACACGTAACCGTTGTAGGCGAGTTTGCGGGCCATTTCCTTGGATGCCTCGTCCCAACCGGGCATGTGGTGAATCAATACGACACCGGGGTGGGGCCCAGGGCCCAGCGGACGGGCCAGGTATGCATCAATCTGGTCGCCATTGTGACCATTGATATTGACAGTTTCTGCAATCAATCCTTCATATGGCATATCGTTACCTCCATTTTTGCGTTTCATTTCCCGCCATTTACCCGGCACCCAAGGGCTTCGGGCATAGCGGGGATTGTGGGCAGATTACTACGCGGTCAAGACAGTGTCAAATTGGGGCAGGCGCTCGGTAGCGGCAAGTCGGGTGTCGAACCGAGCAACTTCGCCAGGTCCACGCGGGGCAATAGACCCAAACGAGTTCGATTGACAGTAAGCATGGCGTTAATTAGTATCCCAGCATGGCTTAGGCCAAATAACAAAGCAGGAACTGAAACATGCCGCAAAAGGAAATTATTGCCCATCCCGATATTGCCCAGGGCAGCAACCCACTGTCCCAGGCGACACGCTTCGGTGACATGGTATTTGTGCAAGGGTGCACCGGTCGCCACCCAACTACGGGAGAAAACGGCGCGGATATCCGCCAGCAAACCCGCTTTGCGCTGGAACGCATCAAGATGATCCTGGAAGCTGCCGGCTCTTCCATGCACAACGTTTTGACCAATACCTGCTATGTGACCAGCAGGGAGGACCTGCCAGGTTTCAACGAGACTTATGCCGAGTTTTTCCCTTCGGACTACCCGGCCCGAACAACTATCATTGTTCAGTTCGGTCAGCCGGATAACCTCGTAGAAGTGACCACGACGGCCTGCATACCCAGCTAACTGCCGGAACCGACAAGAGGTGACGGGGAGGCGCTCCTGAATTCACTAATGGGCACAGCAGGAGCGCCCCAGGTGGTGTTGATGCCTAAATCTTCCGGTATACGATGTGGGAACGGTTGGAGGTATGGGGTCGGATCATGGGCGCCCAGTCGCCAGTATCTGAGGCGGCAACCCACGCGTCGGTGAAGGGCACGTCGGGCGAGTCAATCTCATACACAGCGGCGAATCTGGCTACGCCCTCAACGTCGGTAGATTCCAGCCGATAGCGGGTACAACTGTGGACACCAGGCGCTTTTACTATGTTCGGTATATGTTGGGTGTCGTAAATTCGGTTAAAGTCTTCTTCCAGTTCCTCCGGAATGTCCATCTGTACCAGGTAAATGTAGTCGGCCATAGCGACGGTCTCCTCTGCGAGAATACGGAGCCAAGTATAGCGGCCCTTGACTGGCCAGGGTAGCAGGGATAGAATCATAGTTCAGCGACCGATAGTGAGCCGCTCCTTCAGCGGTTCCCGGTCGCTCCTTTTTTTCCTCCGCCCTTGATTTTAAGCTGCGGTTCGTGAAAAAAGTCCGCACTCCTGAGGAAGTGCGGACTTTCCTTTTAACCCCGTATAAGAATGTAGCGACTCGAGGTCAGTCAATCTTCTGAACCGGGAGGGCGCCAAAGACTAACGTTCGAGACCATCGTGAAACAGACCTTGATATGGCTCTCATTCGGCAGAAGCGCCGTACAAGTTTGCCTGGCGAATGGGGCACTAATAGGTCAAATCGGTTTGTACGCCTTCGGGAAGTTCTACTTCCAGGGCCTGCAGGCTATGGGCCAGGCCGTGGTAGTAGGCCACCACAATGAGGGTATCCACTATGCCGGCATCGCCCACCAGGGACCGCATGGCCTCAAAGGTGGTATCGGAAATCCGGTGCTGGCGCAGTAGTTCCAGAACGAACTGGACTACGGTGGCGTCATTGGTGTCGAGCCCGGCCGGGGCGCGAAATTCCCGGATGGCGGAAATCAGCTCGTCGCTCAGATTGGCCTCTTTGGCCCCACGCTGATTAACTGTCCACACATAATGCCCGCCGGCTTCCCTGGCGGCCGTCAGGATGGCCACAGCCTTAACCCTGGGGTCCAGGGGAGTCTCAAACCGCACGTAGCCGCCCAAGCCGGCAAAGGCTGCCGATGCCTGGGGGTTGTTCAGCAAGGCAGCATAGTTGCGCTGCACACCGCCCCGGCTGGTCTGAATGTCATCCCATACCGCCTGACCGGCAGCATCCATATTCTCTCGCGTGGCGAATGGTACACGAGCCATAATTCTATCCCTCCGTTACTATCCAGAGTTGTAACCAATGAAATCGCGAAATCAGAGTGTCCGGGTCTTATGTCAAACGGCATCCCCGGTAGCGCCGGGGATGCCGTTGAATTCAAGCCCGCTCAAACTGGTTGGGTTGGACTAATCCGCAGCTTGCTGAACGTTCTCACCGTTCTTTTCCCACAGCGCCTCCAGGATGGCCCCGGGAGACATGGGAAGCCTTTCCATGCGGACGCCAATGGCGTCATGAATTGCGTTGGCAATAGCCGCCATGGGAGGCACAATGGGCACTTCGCCCACGCCCCGCACGCCGTAGGGGTGCCCAGGGTTGGCCACTTCGACGATAACCGTATCGATCATTGGCAGATCCAGGCTGATCGGCATTCGGTAGTCCAGGAAGCTGGAATTGACCATCTGCCCATCGTCGCTGAAGTAATACTCTTCGTTGAGGGCCCAGCCAATACCCTGAACAACGCCGCCTTGCATCTGGCCCTCCACATAACTGGGGTGGATTGCCTTTCCGGCGTCCTGGACAGTGGTGTAGCGCAGAATGTCCACCTTGCCCGTTTCGGGGTCAACCTCTACATCCACAATGTGGGTGGAGAAGGCGCCGCCGGCTCCGCGGGGATCAACGCTCACCTGGCTGGAGATGGGACCGCCGGAACCGTTCAACTGAGCGGCCAGTTCCTTGAAGGTCATCTTTAGGTCGGAGTCGGACTTGTGCTGGAAAACGCTGCCTACCAGTTCCACGTCCTCTGCAGAGACTTCCCAGATGGTTGCCGCCCGTTCGATCATCTGGTTCTTGATGTCCTGGGCGCATTCGTAGGCCGCCCAGCCGCTGGCAAAGGTGGTACGACTGCCGCCGGTAAGGAAAGTGTAGCCAACGGAATCGGTGTCGGCCACGCTGGGGCGGACGTCCTCGGCGGGGATTCCCAGGACTTCGGCCGCCTGCATGGCTATGGAGGCCCTGGTGCCGCCAATATCGGTGGATCCCTCGACCAGGCTGATGGTGCCGTCGGCCACTACACCGATGCTGCAGCTGGACTGCATACCAATGTTAAACCAGAAGCCGGAGGCGATACCGCGACCCTGATTGGGGCCGGTCAGGGGACTGTTGTAGTGTTCAGTTGCCTTGGCAGCTTCCACAACCTCAACATTGCCTATTACCGGAAATTCGGGGCCGTCAACCCGACGGGTGCCTTCCTTGGAAGCGTTACGGAGACGGAACTCGATGGGGTCCATTCCGATTTCCCGGGCTATTTCATCCATAACCTGTTCACCACCGAATGCGCCGATGGGAGCGCCCGGGGCCCGGTAGGGGGCCACCTTCGGTTTGTTGACCACCACGTCGTAGCCTTCCGCGCGGACGTTTTCGATGTCGTAGGGAGCAAACATACACTGAGCGCCCATGGTTACCGGAGAACCAGGGAAAGCGCCCGCCTCCAGAGCCAACGAGGAGTCGGCGGCAGTTATCTTGCCGTCCCGGGTGGCGCCGACCTTGACCCAGACCGTGGAGCCAGAGGTGGGGCCCGTACTTTCAAAGACATCAGTGCGGGACATCAGCATCTTCACGGGCTGACCGGTCTTCCTGGAGAGGATTGCGGCCATGGGTTCCAGGTAAACGGGAATCTTGCCGCCGAAGCCACCGCCGATCTCCATGGGGACTACCTTTATTTGAGAAACCGGCATATCGAGTATCTGGGCCATGGAATCGCGTACGGCAAAGGCGCCCTGGGTGCTAGTCCAGACGGTCAGTTTGCCGTCGGCATTCCACAGAGCGGCGGCGTTCTGGGGCTCGATGTAGCCCTGGTGCACGGTGCTGGTCCGGAAGGCCCTCTCGACTATTACGTCGGCCTCGGCAAAGCCCTTTTCCAAGTCACCAATTTCGTACCGGAAATGAGATGCAACATTGCTCAGCTTGTCAGTCCTTTCACCGAGTTCCGTCGTGGTCAGGTCTTCAATAACCAGCGGAGCGCCGTCTTCCATAGCCTGGGTAACGTTGATAACCGGCGGAAGGACTTCGTAGTCCACCTCAATCAAACCAATGGCGATTTCAGCCACGTGAGGATTGGCAGCGGCTACGGCGGCTACGGCGTGACCCCGGTAGAGGGCCTTGTCCTGGGCCAGAATATTTTCGCTGGAGAACCGGACACCACGACCGGGATTTTCCATGCTGGCCACAGGCAGGTCCTTGCCGGTGATTACGGCCTTGACTCCGGGGTAGGCCTCGGCCTTGCTGGTGTCGATGGACTTGATTCGGGCGTGAGCGTGGGGGCTGCGCAGGACCTTGCCGTGCAGCAGGCCGGCCATCTGGAAATCGCCGCCGTACTTGGCCCGGCCGGTAACCTTGTCGGTACCGTCGTGTCGGACGGGACGGCTCCCAACCACGCTGTATTCAGTGTTTGACAGCACAATATTGGACATAGATAACCCTCACGATTGTGATGTTTAGAAGCGCGAACTTAACGAGGCCATTGTACCATACGGGAAGGACTCTAACCTTGCTCCGGATTTAGCTCACTGAGCTCCCGAAACACTCGTCCCAGGCGTTCGCACAGCAGATCAATGTTTGCGGCGGCATCCCGGTGAGAAATGGCGAACTGTGAGTAATCTTTGTAGTCTCCCTCAACAAACAGGGGGTCGCCTTCAAATGAGCTAACCCAATTCTCCAGGACGTTGACCAATTGGGGAGGCTGGTCATTGAGGTCCCATCGCGTCATCCCGAAAATGAAACTTCCGGACGAGTAGGAACTGAGGCGATCGGAAACGGGACTAAGCCAAGCCACCGACAAGGGTAAACGCCAGGCAGGGGACTTGCAGCGAAGGCTAACACTGGTATCTCCATACCGAACAATTCCACCTGCATGTTCCGTAACATCCAACAGGCGTTGAGCAGCTCTGGAGGCTGCCGGGTCAAGTATTTGGGCTAAGAACTCTTCCTTCGTCAAGCGCCGGCGACGGGGGGACGTCGGCGACCGACGTTCCGGAGAGTCAAGGGCAGCGGCTGTTCGGCCTATTACGCGGGGCACCAATGTGCTTCCCGCCGCTCCACGAAATTGCTTTATCTCTACAGCAAGCACTTCTATGCCGGCCATTTGTTGGTTCATGAATTCCACTACCCTGGCCAGTTCGTCAGGTATTCCGTCCGCCACGAAAAGCAAACGCATTCGGGCGGCCCGCAGGTTGATTTCGACATCGTCCCAGAATTTGTCGGCATCTGGCTCAGCCTGCAGCAATTGGGCCAGGTCACCCTCCGGATCTGGGGAACGTTCCTCAAAGGCTCTCCTGATTTCGGAAACATTCCAGGACTGGGTGGCGTGAGCGGCATAGTCCATCATTTGACCTACGACGGACCGGCGAATCTCCGAGTTGGTAGAGCGCTTGGCCTCAACCAGAGTGGGAACAGCATCCTGGTCAATAAACAAGTGATCAAGGGCCCAGCGATTGCTACCACCGACTACATCAGCTATCCCCTGCTCCCTGCCCACCAGGATGAATCTCCTGTGGTCTTCTGGAGTGATTTGGTCGCCTCCCAGCAAGGACGGGTGGTTTGCCACCAGTTCCTGCAATCTGTCCTCGCTGGAGAAGAACTCCTCATGCATTGGCTGCAGCTGCCCATCTACGTTCAAGTAAAAATGTTCTCGGACATCTACAATTCTCCAAAACAGTAAGCCCCCGGCTTTCACCGGGGGCTGCGTTCACGAACTGATTATTTATTGGTAGCGGGGGTAGGATTCGAACCTACGACCTTCGGGTTATGAGCCCGACGAGCTGCCACTGCTCCACCCCGCGTTGAGGCATAACGTAGAAATGTGCGCTGGAACAAGAAACCCTGAGTAATTGCCCTGAAAGCTGGTCACTGTGTCTGAAGTCCATAACGTGGGTCAAATCTCTCGACCGGTTAGTATCGGTATGCTGAAACTGTTGCCAGCCTTACACATCCGACCTATCAAGCAGATAGTCTCTCTGCAGTCTTACTCCCGAAATTAATCGGGAAGGGAGGCCTCATCTTGGGGGATGCTTCGCGCTTAGATGCCTTCAGCGCTTATCGCTGCCAGACATGGCTACCCAGCGCTGCTCCTGGCGGAACAACTGGAACACCATAGGTCTGTCCCTCCCGGTCCTCTCGTACTAGGGAGAGGTTCCCTCAAGCCTCCTGCGCCCACGGCGGATAGAGACCGAACTGTCTCACGACGTTCTGAACCCAACTCACGTACCCCTTTAACCGGCGAACAGCCGGACCCTTGGGACCGCCTTCAGCCCCAGGATGGGACGAGCCGACATCGAGGTGCCAAACCTCGCCGTCGATGTGAACTCTTGGGCGAGATAAGCCTGTTATCCCCGGGGTAGCTTTTATCCGATAAGCCACGGCCCTTCCACACGGTGCCGTAGGATCACTTTGCCCGACTTTCGTCCCTGCTCGACTTGTAGGTCTCGCAGTCAAGCCCTCTTATGCCAATGCGTTCTGTGGACGATTTCCATCCGTCCTGAGAGGACCTTTGGGCGCCTCCGTTACTTTTTAGGAGGCAACCGCCCCAGTTAAACTGCCCACCAAGCACTGTTCCCCAGTTTTGCTGAGGTTAGAACCAAAAACAGCCAAGGGTGGTATTTCAACGGCGACTCCACCCCTACTGGCGTAGGGGATTCATAGTCTCCCACCTATCCTACACATGACAGCTCCCAGCCCAATGCCAGGCTACAGTAAAGCTCCACGGGGTCTTTTTGTCCTGCCGCGGGTCGCCCGCGTCTTCACGGGCACCGCAATTTCACCGAGCCCTCCGCCGAGACAATGGCCAAGTCGTTCAACCATTCATGCGGGTCGGAACTTACCCGACAAGGGACTTCGCTACCTTAGGCATTTTGTTACTCCCTCCAGACCTGTTGCCAAGCAAGAGGTGGGCCGGTCATTTCTGCCGACCTCTGCATGTCGCCATGCAGATCGGACCATATCTTCCCGTACGTTCCGCCTACGGGTCCGGCGTATGGTCTCTGAGGATTCCTAACTTTGCTTCTCCCAGATTAGCCGCCAGAGTCGCCCCTGGCAGATGCACCAAAGAGTCGCATTGGTCAGGTCTTTCCTGCTGATAATCCGCACCGGACACATTGTCACCTTCCCCTTATGATGTCGGGGCCGGTAGCGCCGGATCCTCGGACTTCCCAGCATATAGCCAGATTTTACAACGGCCTTAAACACAGCACTTCCAGGTAACCTGGACTTGCAGCGTTCGGTTGACCGTTAGAGTTACGGCCGCCGTTCACCGGGGCTTCAGTTCGTAGCTTGCACCACTCCCCTTAACCTTCCGGCACTGGGCAGGCGTCAGCCTGTATACGTAGGGTTTCCCCTTAGCACAGACCTGTGTTTTTGTTAAACAGTCGCCCGGCCTTCTTATCTGCGCCCCCGAAGCGCTCCACCGGCTAGCGGTTTCACCCCCCAGGGGGCCCTTTCTCCCAAAGTTACAGGGCTCTTTTGTCTAGTTCCTTAGCGGAGGTTAGCTCGAACACCTAGGGACTTTTATCCCAGCCCACCAGTGGCGGTTTGCGGTACGGTCGCCGCTGCTTCTCCAAACGAAGCTTTTCTCGTCGGTTTGGGTTCAGCCGGATTTCGTTAGCCCTTAGACTACGATTCCCTCAACCCTCAGCTTAACGCCAGAGTGGATTTGCCTGCCCTGGCTCGCCTACGGAGGAGGACGCCAATCCAATAAGACGCCCGACCTACCCTTCCGCACCCCTCCGAGTATCATAAAAACAACGGCGGTGCAGGAATATTAACCTGCTGTCCATCGCCTTCGGCACTTGCCTACGGCTTAGGACCGACTAACCCTACGCCGATAAACGTTGCGTAGGAAACCTTGGGCTTTCGGTGTCAGGGATTCTCACCCTGATTTACGCTACTCATTCCGGGATTCTCACTTCCCCGCGCTCCAGCAAGCCTCACGACTCACCTTCGTCGCCCGAGGAACGCTCCCCTACCACGCCCAGGCAGCTTCAACAACTTGCACTCCACCCTTACGGCATTGCACCATAAGGCTGGAATTAAGTTGTTGTACCTGAACATCCACGGCTTCGGCGGCAGGCTTAAGCCCCGTTACATTTTCGGCGCAGGACCCCTCGACCAGTGAGCTATTACGCACTCTTTAAAGGAATGGCTGCTTCTAAGCCAACCTCCTGGTTGTTTTGGGAACCCCACCTCCTTTCCCACTTAGCCTGCGCTTGGGGACCTTAGCCGGTGGTCTGGGCTGTTTCCCTTTTGACAATCGCACTTATCTGTGACTGTCTCACTCCCGGGTATCGGCAGAACGGCATTGGTGGTTTGATTGAGTTTGGTAAGCTCACGCCCCCTAGCCCATTCAGTGCCCTACCTCCGTCCTCCTAATTCCCGAGGCTGCACCTAAATGCATTTCGGGGAGAACTAGCTATTTCCGAGTTCGATTGGCATTTCACCTCTACCCACAGCTCATCCCAAGCTTTTGTACTAGCCACGAGTTCGATCCTTCAGTCCGCGTTAACGAACCTTCAATCTGGCC
Organism: SAR202 cluster bacterium bin22; assembly: GCA_002238505.1. Taxonomy (GTDB): domain Bacteria; phylum Chloroflexota; class Dehalococcoidia; order Lucifugimonadales; family UBA3495; genus Bin22. The sequence continues at coordinate 1,087,473 of MPMM01000001.1, forward strand.
ATGGGTAGCTCACCCGGTTTCGAGTCTACTACATGGAACTGAACGCCCTATTCAGACTCGCTTTCGCTACGGCTCCGGAACTCCAGTTCCTTAACCTTGCTCCATACAGTAAGTCCCCGGATCATTCTTCAATAGGCACGCCGTCACCCCGAACTGAATCGAGGCTGCGACATTCTGTAGGCTTACGGTTTCAGGTCTATTTCACTCCCCGCTAGGGGTTCTTTTCACCTTTCCCTCACGGTACTGGTGCGCTATCGGTGACCAAGGGTATTTAGCCTTGGAGGGTGGTCCCCCCAACTTCCCACAAGGTTTCCCGTGCCCCGTGGTACTCAGGAAAATACCGGAAGTCTTGCCTCTTTCGCCTACGGGGCTGTCACCCTCTATGACGGCCCTTCCCAGGGTCCTTCGGCTAGAAACAAGATTGGTAACTTCCATGGATCTGGAGAGGCGATCCTAGATATTCCCTATAACCCCACTATGACATAGGCCCTCCCGCCGTTAAGTCATAATGGTTTAGGCTGTTCCCCGTTCGTTCGCCACTACTTAGGGAATCTCGGTTGATTTCTTTTCCTCGGGGTACTTAGATGTTTCAGTTCCCCCGCTTACCCTCCCGCAATTGCGGGATGAACCGGCTCAACACCGGAACAGGTTACCCCATTCGGGAATCCCCGACTATGCCTGTTAGACGGCTCATCGAGGCTTATCGCAGCCTTACCGCGCCCTTCATCGGCCCTTGGTCCCAAGGCATCCACCGTAAGCCCTTAATAATTTGACCCACGCTAAGAACTCCAAACTTTTCAGTTTGAGTTTTCAGGACAATTTCTCAAGGTTCCTTATTCAGCTTTTAAGGTGCAAAGAAAAGGGCGGTTGGGTTACCCCAAACCGCCGTTCGGGTTCTCCCACTTTCCATTCTGCTTTCAGGTAATTTTCATACCTTGCTGCTGAACTCCGCCTGCTTTTCTGTAAGAAGGGATTATAGAGAGGGTTTCAGGGCTCGTCAAGGGGTGATTCAATCAATTCCAGGAATTGGGTCCTCACGTACAAATTCCCATTCAACTTAAACCATCATCAGATACACATAGTACCTGATATAGCTTCCCGGCAGTCTCTCTCCCAGTAGCTCGTAGTTCCAGCTGGTAAAGGCCTCGCCCCAACCTCGAGCGATCAGATCCTTCTCAACGGCGGCGGCGAAGTCACGGGTAGAGGTACTGTAAATTACCACCATTTCATTCCATCCCTGGTACCTTCGCTCACTCCACAGTCGGGTGGGGTCAGTGGTCAGCCCTATTTCAATGGATTGACTCCTGTCCCGGTACCGCTCAATGGAGCCGTGCAATCGTTCAAATAACCTGTTGCCGGGCCTGCCGCCAATTTCTCTCCACCTGAGGATCATGATCCGCCGCCACTACCTTCCCTTGAATACCGGGGGCCTCTTTTCCAGGAATGCCCGGACTGCTTCCCGGTGGTCCTCTGTCGTCCTGGCCTGGTCCTGGGCTACATGGGCCAGGTCAAGATGCTCCCGGAAGGACTGGTCCGAGCCCTGCCGCACCAAGTACTTGATGAGGGATTGAGAACGGGTAGCGCCCTGAGCGATCCGGTCGGCCAGTTCCAGGGATACTTCCATAAGCCGGTCGTCCGCTACTACCTTGCTTACCAGGCCCAGCCGCAGGGCTTCCTGACCGTCCACCCGATCGCCGGTATATTGCAATAGCAGGGTGTTGCTGACGCCTATAAGCCGGGGCAGATTCCAGCAACTGCCGTCGGCCGGAATCAGTCCCATTCTGGAGAAGGCTTCGGAAAATGTGGCTTTTTCTGCAGCAAGGCGAATGTCACAGGCCAGGGCCAGTCCCATGCCGGCGCCTATGGCATGCCCATTTACTGCAGCGATCGTAGGCTTTTGCAATTCCTGCAGTCGCAACACCATTTCCGGAGCCCGGGAGGATTCCGGATCGAATTTGCGGGCGTATCGGGCCTCCATACTCCCCCATGGCCTGCTGTCTCCCGTTTCACCCCGCGACTCGCGAGACTCGATGCTGCGGCTGAATCCCCGCACGTTGGCTCCCGAACAGAAGGAGGGATCGGTGCCAGTAAGCAACAACACCCTCAATTCCGGATCATCCTCAAAACGTTCCAGCGCCTCGAAAAATTCCCGGGCCATGTCCGGGTTGATGGCATTTCGGGTGGGCGGGTCATGCAGTGTTATAAGAAACACCCCGCCCCTGGTTTCGGTCTTCACGAATTCGTCTGACATTGTGACTCCAAGCCGTCCTGCAAAATTCTGCGCGGCAGAACTAAGGATTTGACTGACCGCCGATTACGATAGCACAAGGGTTGGTGTTTTGTGTCACACCGCTTTATAATTTTGCCGACCCCAATGAATACATCCGCAGATAGCTATTTCCGGCCATTGCGGGAACCTGGAGGGAGATCGATGAATCAAGGCACCATTACTGACCTGCACATCGCCAGGGTTAAGGGTACCCCCTCTGACCCGGTCCAGGAGGCAACTGCCGTCTCCGCTCACGGTCTGGAGGGAGACCGCAGTTGCAACGTGCACAATGCCCGCCAGGTGCTGGTGATGGACAAGGAAACCCTGGAGCATTTCGAGCTTGTACCGGGCCAGATTAAGGAGAATATCACCACCGTGGGGCTGGACCTGTCCCAAGCCCAGCCGGGGCACGTGTTCTTCATCGGCGAAGACGTGACCATGGAGATGGTAGGGGAGTGTGAGCCTTGCGGTAAGATGGACGCCATTCGGATGGGCCTGAGGGAGGAACTCAACCACCGCCGGGGCATTCTGGCCATGGTGATGAGCGGCGGATCAATTAAAGTGGGCGACGCAATCAGAATCGAACCCTAGGCTGATCTGGGTCTGCCGATTGCCGGGAAAGACCCGTTTACGCGTCAAAATGAGAAGGGCCCCTGTCCGGTTGGACAGGGGCCCTTTAACATTCTCCTTATCGGCGCCTGGCCGAATTGCAGGTGGCCGCCAGACTACACAGCCAGCATTTCCCGGGCTAGTTCCCTGGCCCCATCCAGGTTATCGACGAAGTGGTTTTCAGGCACGCTCCCGAAGATATTCAGGGAATTCAGCGTGCTGGCCACAGGTTCCGCCAAGCCCATAACAATGCAGGTTGTCCCTTCGTCCTCAGCGGTGGATATAACCCGCTCCATCAAGAGGGCCGCGCTATCGTCAACGTAGGTAGTGCGCGAGAAGTCGAGAATCACAATCTCGTGGTCCTTGATGTCAGGGCCGATTGCCTGGACGAGCCGGTTAGACGAAGCAACGGAGAACTGGCCCCGGAAGGCCACCAGGCCCACCCGCGCGCTGAAGGGATCAAAGTCCGTCTCCTCGCCGTCCGGGGGAGGAGTGACACCCAGGAAGTCCATATCCAGCATGGGCGCCGACACGACGTTGTCAACTTCCAGCGTCTCCAAACGTCTGGCGTGGGCAAAGCCGGCCGCAATCAACCCGATAGCAACTGCGGTAACCAGGTCAAGGAACACCGTCAGCGCAAAGGTCACCAGCATCACCAACAGGTGGTCCCTTCTCACGTGGCGGATTCGCGTGACAAACTTCCAGTCAATTATGTCCCAGCCTACCTTCATCAGGACTGCGGCCAGGACCGCGTGAGGTATCGGTTCAACCAACTTTCCCAGCCCCAGTATCAGGGCTACCAATACCAGCGACCTCAGCACTCCGGCGACGGGGGTACGACCACCGGCGCGAATACTGACTACCGTACCCAGGGTTGCACCTGCCCCCGGCAGACCTCCGATAAAGCCGGACATCATATTTCCGATGCCCTGGCCTACCAGTTCCTTGTTGGGTTTGTGCCGGGTTCGGGTTATGGAGTCGGCTATCAACGACGTCAAGAGGCTGTCTATGGAACCGAGGAGGGCGAGGATTATCGCCGGCTGTATAACCCTAATCAGGAATTCAGGAGCCAGATGGGGAATATGGAATTGGGGGAGGCCCGTAGGTATTTCACCGATGGTTGGCGCCCCGCCAAGCCAGAACACCCCCAAAAGACTGCCCGCCACCAGTGCAACCAAAGGACCGGGGATGTACCTGGCAGGCAGACCGCGCCACGAGAAACCGATAATCAGGGCGACCACCGCAATAATCAGCGCGTCAATGTTGTAACTGCCCAGCAGCCCTGGCCAGGCACGAATGACGGCCACTGGACCACCGGGGACCGACTGGATGCCAAGGAAGGGCAGAACCTGGATTATGATGATAATCACGCCAATTCCGGTCATGAAACCGGATATGACGGAGTAAGGGGTGTACGAGACAAAACGGCCTATTCGAAGCAGTCCCAAAAGGATCTGGAACACGCCACCCAGAATAACGACCGTGAAAGCCTCCACGGCGTTGGTAGCGTACTGTGCTACAACAACCGCCATGGCGACAGTCATGGGGCCAGTGGGACCCGAAATTTGGGAAGGTGTACCGCCAAATACGGCGGCGAAAAAACCGACGGCAATTGCGCTATAGATGCCGGCTTCTGGCCCCAGGCCCGACGCAACGCCGAAGGCTAATGCTACCGGAAGCGCCACGATGGTAGCCGTGACGCCTCCGAACAAGTCTCCTCGCAATTGGCTTAAGCTGTATTCGAACCTGATGGCAACACCTTGTTTTTGATGCTCCTGATGGCTAGGGGAAGGCCGGCATTAAGAGCAGAATCCACAACTCCGGACTGAACTGCTTCCCAGCTATTTCGCTCCAATCAGCGTGCTGCGAATGGTCCCGGACAGGTCGGTAACCTCTCCTATGTCCGACCAGGTTTCCACAGTTTCGGCGACCCGGTCTTCGGGCAGTACCAGCCCGGCATTCACTTCGAACTTACCCTTGATGTTTTCGAATCCCCAGGGATTCTTCGCCCCTCCCAGGATCATGTCCCGGTCGGTCACGTGTTCAAAAGTGCGGCCGTCCTTCAGGGTTATGCGAACAGGCAGTCCTTTGAACACTTCCCCGCCGCTCTCTTCCCACTTGGACATGACGCGGGTAGTCACTTTTTCCATGGCTTCGCCTATTTCGGGGTCGGCAATCTTCTCATCGGTGAAGGTGTCGATGTTTACCTCACCATCTACCAGCGCAGCAGCCACGTTGTACTTGGCGCTGAACTTGCCCTTGAGGGTGTCGTCCGGTTCGGTATAAAGCATAACGATGGACAGATAGGACTGATCTACTTCAGCGCTGGCCACGTCATCCCAGGTGAAGTTGTGCTCCCGCATCAGGCTGAACAGGCTGTCCAGCATGGCATGGTTGCCGCCGCAGCAGGGATACTTCTTGATGATCAACGCGTCCTGAACCCGGAAGGGATTACCCAGATTCTCGGCCATCTGGTTCAGGTCATAAATGCCCTCGCCCAAAATGGGGGTGGTAAAACCGAGGGGGTGTTCAAAAATCTGATGCCCGGCGGTAAAGCCCCGCTGGGCAAACTGGACCGCCATCACTGCATCTCGGCAAGTAAGACCGGCGTGCAGCGGTTTAACCATGGTTCCGAAGTTATGAATGACGCCACCGGCCATGGAACCGGCAATGCCCAGAGCGATTACCGTCTGTTCTTGGTCCAGCCCCACCAGCTTGGCGCAGGCGGCGGTGGCAGCCATGCGGCCTATTACTGCCGTGCTGTGAAAGCCCCGCTCCATCTGGGAGTACTTGGTGGTGTGCTGCAATGCCAGGCCCAGCTCGCACCCAATAACGTAGGCTTCCAGCAGATCCCTGCCAGTGGCGTTCAGGCTTTCGCCCAATGCCAGCAGGGCCGGGAAAATGGCCACAGTCGGGTGACCAAAGCCGCCAAAGTCGTCATAGTCCAGGGCGTGGCCCATAGTGCCGTTCGCCAGCGCGGCGTTGGCGAGAGATGTCTGCAGGCCGGAGGCCAATACGGTGGCCTGGGTGGAACCACCACTGTCATCCACATACTGCTGGATTATTTCCCCTACCGGTTGGGTAGAACCGGCCAGGATTACCCCCAGCAAGTCGAAACAGGACTCGTTGGCGACCCTAATCGCTTCAGGGGGAATGTCCTCGTAGCTGGTGGTAACTACCCAGTTAGCTATAGTTTCGGTTGCTCCCATCAGGCAAACCTCCCAATTTCAAGAATTAGCCGGATACCGAATTTCATTGGTGGCAGCCTCCCCAGTGGGGGCTACACCAGCGTACCCAATTATATACAGCATGTCATTTACGGCAAGGGGAAAAGGGGCGACCCAGGAAATAGGGCATCATGCTTTTCCGTATTTTCCGATTCCATTTGGTATGATTCGAACCGAGTCCAGCCGAATCTCAATAATGCGGCAGCCAAGCAACCTGGGGTCAAAACGGAAGTTAATTCAATGGGTGACTGGCCTGGAACTTGGTGGTGCGCAAGAAAATTTCATGAAGAAATGTGAGGTGTAGTTTTGCCCGTGACATTGACTGACCTGGTTCCCAATCAGACCCCGGTGACCATAGCCGAAGGGTTCCAGTTTACCGAAGGCCCGGTTTGGCACCCGGACGGATATTTGCTCTTCAGCGATATCCCTGCCGATACCATTTATCGCTATGTGCCCGGCGGCGTTCCTGAACCTTACATCTGCCCCAGTGGAAACTCCAACGGATTGACGTTCGACCGGGAAGGAAGACTGGTTGCATGTGAACACGGAGGTCGGAGGGTTTCCCGCCGGGGTGCAAGTGGGGATATGGAGACGCTGGTGGACCAACATGACGGCAAGCGACTGAACAGCCCCAACGACATTGTGGTTCATTCCGGCGGAGCCATCTTCTTCACGGACCCACCCTACGGCATAGACCCGGATCCGGGCGAACAGGGCTTTAATGGAGTCTTTCGCCTGGACACGGACGGTTCGATTGCGATGCTGAGCCAAAGCATGAACCGGCCAAACGGTCTGGCCCTTTCCATTGATGAGACAGTTCTATACGTTGACGACTCCCGAAACCGGCACGTGCTGGCGTATCCACTGGACAGCAGCCTGGGCGTGGGGGAGCCATCCGTTCTCGTGGATATGGATGTTGATGCACCGGGTGGCCCGGACGGAATGAAACTGGACAGCCAGGGGAATCTCTACGTAACCGGACCGGGCGGTCTGTGGGTAACGACTACTGGCGAAGAACACCTGGGAACTGTTGAGTTTCCTCAACTGCCGGCCAATCTGTGCTTTGGCGGCGCCAGTCTCACCACCATTTACGTGACGGCGAGGACGGGCCTATACAGCATTGATGTCAATGTAACAGGTATTCCGGTCTTCTAGTCACGCGCGCTTTAGTGCCTTGAACACCAGGCTTGGCCAGGCAAAGGCGATGTCATCGTCCTGTTCCTGAATCAGGAAAGTCTGTTTCGCCTGCGGGGTGGCGCTCATGAAGTCACGCCGCAGGGACACTACCTCTGAGTCAGGAGTGGCGGTTCGCTTTACCCAGTCGTTGAACATCATGTAAGTTCTTTCGTCGTGCTTTTCAACGACTTGCAGACCACGGCTCTCCAGCATCCCAAGCAGCACTGAAACTTTGCGATTCTCCACGTGGCTGAAGTCCCGGCGCAACTCGACATCGTTGTACCAAGAGGCGAGAGAGTCATCCTCGGGGGAGACAGAGTCAGCCATGACCAGCGCCCCGCCGGGTTTGAGAATTCTGCGAATCTCGTCAAAGGCAGCGCCCAGATCTATGAAGTGGTGACCCGCCGCCCGGCAGGTAACCAGGTCGAAAGAATCGGATACAAATGGCAGGGCTTCAGCCTGATTCTGACACACTACGACATTGGGCAAATTTCGCTCTCCGCCTATTCTCCGGGTTTCCAGCAGCATTTCACGAGTCAGATCGCTGGCAACCACCTTGCCGGCGTATTCAGCCGCGGCAAATGCCGTAAATCCGGCTCCGGTGCCAAGGTCAACTGCCCATCCGGCGGTAGGAGCTTCAGAAATCATCCGCTGCAGAGTCGTCAGTCGATTGTCACTGATATGGACCTGGCTGGTTGCATATTGGGCTGCCTGCGAACCAAACATACGCTGGGCCGAGCTTCCCTGGGAATCGTCCTGGGTATTCAAAGCATTGTCCTGAGTCATGTTGCCGCCTTTGAAGCTGTAAGTTTCCGGTTTTCGAGTCATTTTAGGGTGCCCCGTCAGCAGAAACAACCTGCAGGCGAGGGGTGTTTGGCGGCTACCGGGTCAGCCATCTGTCAAGCTTTGGCAAGCACCAATTTTATCTTGGCTAGCCATTTTCCTGGCCCTGTGTTAGCCTACAGCCACCTGCAGTTTGGGTACCGCACTCGACATTAGATGGCATTTGGCAGGTATGCAAGATGCGTCGCGAGTTTATTTGTCACAGATGCGGCAACGCCAATCGCCGGGGCGCCGAGAATTGCAACTATTGCGGCCTTCAAGTAGGCTGGCGTCCCAGCTTCCCTGACTCCTTCAGGTTCTGGCGCTGGCCTGTCGGGTTCGTTGAGACTTCCGGCAGCCTTGCAGCATCCCTGGCGGCCACTGTTGAACTGGCTAACCTGGGCAACTGGGCGTCGAATGTCCTGGTAATGCCCTTATTGGTTTACAGTTCCCTGGCTCTGCTTTACCACCTGTCTTCCCGCTTACCCGATACAGACAACAGGCAATGAAGAACAAGGTCCTCTCCTCTTTCGATTCTGCCGTCTCAGACATTGACGACGGCGCAACCATTATGTTTGGCGACTTTGGTGGTCTGGGGGCGCCCCAGAACCTCATAGCGGCGCTTTATCGCCGAGGGACTCGCAACCTGACTGCCATATCCAATGAACACGGGGGAACCGACGGCAGGGTGGACGTGGGAACCCTGATTGAGGCGGGGCGGGTTAAGAAGATGGTGTGCTCCATAACCGCGGCAACCCATCCCTCACGGGTTACTCCGTTTGTACGGATGTACAACAATGGCGAACTGGATGCGGAACTGGTGCCCCAGGGGACCCTGGCCGAGCGGATCAGGGCGGGCGGAGCGGGCATCGGCGGCTTCTACACGCCGACGGGGGCAGGCACGGAAATCGCCGGGGGAAAGGAGTCCAGGGACATAGGGGGCCGCAATTTCCTGCTGGAAGTCCCTCTGAAGGCGGACTACGCTTTCATTCGGGCCTGGCAGGCTGACTCCTTTGGCAACCTTCGTTTCAGGTTGGCCCAACGCAACTTTAACCCGATTATGGCAATGGCAGCCCGGACAACCCTGGTTGAGGTGGAGACACCGGTGGTGGCGACAGGGCAACTCGATCCGGATGACATACATGTGCCTGGCGTTTATGTAAAACGGCTAGTGGAGATTCCTCCCGACCGGCTTTACCTCAATGAAGACGTTCTCCTCTGAGCTAACTGCTCTCGGCCTGGGTGATTATCCTTCGGACCGCTTCGGTTATCGGAGGCGTTCGAGATCTCCTGCCTCTGTCCAGATGAACGCGTCGTGCTCGGTCAACCTTATGAATGAGTAGTCCGCTACGCTTACACTGAAGTTGAACTGCCTAGTTGCCGTGCCTCCCCGAGAGACGTAATTGAAGTAGCCCAGGTAGGCCTCTACGCCGGTCACCACCAGGCCGGTCTCCTCCTCGACCTCCCGGCGCAATGCAGAAGCCAGGGTCTCTTTCTGTTCTACCAGCCCGCTGGGCAGTTCGCATATCCCGCCCATGAAGTCAGCCTGTTTCCTTCGCAGCAGAAGCACTCGACCGAGGCGACAGATTAGAGCGGCTACCACCAGTCTTTCGACGCCGTCGGCGCCGGCGCTGGCCACAAGCTGGCGCTCAAGGAGCGGAGAGAGGCTCATCGGGGTTCGCGCCTGGAGAAAAGAGAGAAAGCGGTCATGGAGCGCCGAGACCCGGCAACTGAAAGATTCTATACGGAAGACTGGAAGACAGCCGGCCAGCCGGCCTCAGTTAAGTCGCGGGCCGCGATAGGGGTTGTTCTTGTCCACCTGCTCAGAAATCAACTCATTGGCTCTTTTGAGCAAGGGCAGCAGTTGGGAGAGTCGCTCGCTGGCAGTTTCAACTTCCAGCAAATCCTGGCGCATGCCCTGGGGCAGTTCTATGCTGCCGGTCAAGGTGGAAACGGCTTCGAAAGAGAGGTTCAAGGGATTTTCGGGGACCTCCACAGGAGCGTTCCACGCGCCGGCCAGAGTAGCGATGTGCTGGAGAAAGACACCGTATTCTTGCCCTACGTCCGACAGCACCTGGGAGTCCAGTTCCCCAACCGCCTCTTCCTTGTAGGCGATCCGGCCAACCATGTGCGGTTCCTCTTGAACGATCTCCACCAGGTCGAAACGCCGCTCCCCCAGGGCCAGCAGATTCATTCTGCCTTCTTCCAGACGCTGAACCTGGGTTACTCGAGCCGAGGTGCCAATGCGGAAGGGTTCAGCCGGACCGCCAACTTCCGGCCCTTCCTTGATGAGGACGACGCCAAAAGGCGTTTCCCGGTCGATACAGTCTCCGATCATCGCCTTATAGCGTTCCTCGAAGATGTGCAGAGGCAGCCTCATTCCGGGGAACAACACCAGGTTGAGGGGGAACAAGGGCAGTTCCGTCAGGTCGTCCGGGGGAATCTGATTAGGCTGATTCATAAGGGCAGTATATTAGCTGTCAATGGAATCGACAAGCGGAGCGGAATCCGGCAGCGCGAGGTAGTTTGATGGAATGCAGGCAACCTCAAGAATCCTGTCGCACTGTGATTGAATGCGTAACAGTTCCAGTCCGACTGACGTCTGCCTTCAATCGGGTACCAAAGGTGTTTGCAGGATCCTTGATTCATTGCGTGATCCAGTTGAGCGTTGCCCCCTCCCGGCTGCCTTACATATCAAGCAATGGGAACTGGCAATGGCTTCTAGACCGGCCATTTCTCGAGGTTGTATGCCATTTCCCAGAACATGTACTCGAAACGAAGGCTGGTCAGGTAGGCATTGCCCATGGCAGCCACATCGTCGGGGCCAGCGCGTTCGGCAAGTCGGTTGACCAGGTTGCGGATGGTTTCGGCAAGTTCGGTGAATTCGGGCGACGTGTACATCTGAATCCACTGGCTGTATAGCGGAGCGTCCTGCGGTTCACCCTGGCGGGCAAGGTGGTCGCCAATTTCCCAGTAGCCCCACTGACATGGGACCAGCGAAGCAACCAGTTCGGGAAAGCTGCCCTGGTGCGCCACACTTAACAGGTAGGAAGTGTAGGAGACGGTCGTGGGCGAGGGAACGGTGGTTTCCAACTCCACGGTGGTAATGCCGAACTCGGCGCAATAGCTGCGGTGCAGATCCATTTCAACGTTAAGGGTCTCGTCCAGCAGGCGGGCAAACCAGCCCATGGTGTCCAGTTCCGGGGCCCGGGCCGCCGCCATGGCCAGCACACGGCTGTAATCGATGAGATAAACGTAGTCCTGCAGCACATAGTGCTTGAATTTGTCCACTTCGAGGTCGCCGTTTCCCACTCCCATTACGAAGGGATGTTCCAGGATTGCCTGGCGAATGGGCAGGGCCCTCAGTTCAATGTCATCAGCAAAGGACATCGGAGTTCTCCATTGGAAGTTCAAGTGGCCAGAAATTATTGAATACTCCGGAATCATATCCGGATGGATTATTGGGGGTCAATTGAAAGTACACACGGCTCAGGGCCAACGCGGTTCGCAGACTGCACCGGACCATTCAACTGGATACGGAGGTCAACCTTCGCTTGGCTGAGGGCACAGATTACACACCTCCATAATCTATTTGACCTCGCCAGGTGACATGGACCGGATGTTGGGAATGCATTTTTCCGGTATAATGTCGTGACCAAATATGCCTATCAACCAGGAAAGGTAAACGCCATGCAAGTGATTTTTCTGCAGGATGTGGCCAACCAGGCCCATGCCGGTGACATTAAGCGGGTAGCCGACGGGTACGCCAGGAATTACCTGATTCCAAAGGGGCTGGCTGAAGTGGTCACGCCCGAAATTCTGAAGCGGGCCCACAAAATCAAGGTCGCCGGCGACCAGCAGCGAGCCAGGGAAACCCAGGTAATGGAGGAACTGGCCCAGATTCTGGACAACACTACAATCAACGTGGCCGCCCGGGTCACGCCCACCGGACGTTACTACGGCGCAATCACCGACACCCGAATCGCTGAATGTCTTTCCGAGACTTTGGACCGGGAAATAGACCGCCGCCTGGTTTCCACCATCGATCCCATCCGCGAACCGGGGGAGTACGAGGCCGTACTGCGTTTGTCGTCGGACATTACCGCTACGATAAACATTGTGGCCGACATAGAAGTGTAGGAAATGTACGCGGAGCAACTCCTTCCCCACAGCATTGAGGCGGAGGAGGCGGTAATAGGGTCGCTGTTAATTGACAGCGACTCTTTTCTCGACATCTCCCACCTGATATCGCCGGATGACTTCTACCGGGACCGCAATCGGCTGTGCTTCGCTGCCTGCGCCGAACTGTTCCGCCGGGGCGACGCAATTGACCAGATAACTGTCGCCCGGGAGCTGCAACGTACCGACAACCTGGAAAATGCCGGCGGCATGGCCTACCTCAGCCACCTCGTTTCCACCACCCCCACATCATCTCACGCCGGCTACTACGCTCAGGTGGTATATAACACATCCACCATGCGCCGGCTCATCGAAGCCGGTTCCGGCATTTCCGCTATTGGTTACCGGGACAGCGACGACGTAGAAAGCACCCTGCGGCAGGCGGAAGACCTGCTCTTTAACGTCCGCACCCGGCGGCAAGAACGCGGGTTCATACCGCTGCGCCAGATTTACGACCAATTCCTGGAGGAAAGGGCATCCATAGGCGACCCGCTGGATGATACAGCCCCAGTATTGACCGGATATAACGATCTGGACGAGTTACTGGGCGGGATGCAGCGGTCCGATATGCTTATCCTGGGCGCCCGCCCCGGGCTGGGCAAGAGCGCGCTGGCGGTGAATGTCTCCATAAATGCGGCCCGGCAGGGTTCCACCGTGGGCATATTCAGCCTGGAAATGAGCCGGGAGCAGCTGGCGCTGCGTATCCTGGCAGGAGACGCGGAGGTAGATGCCCACCGGTTGCGCCTGGGCCTTTACACGGAGGCGGAAGAGCAGCGAATCATTGACTCCATCGGCAACCTTTCTGAATTGCCGGTGTTCATTGATGACACGCCCTTCCAGGGCATTCCGGAAATGCGCAGCAAGGCGCGCCGATTGTCCCTTAGCCCGGGAGGTTTGGACCTGCTGATTGTGGACTACCTGCAATTAATCCAGGGCCAGGGCCGGATGCGCGGCACCGAGAACCGGGTGCAGGAAATCAGCGAGATTTCCCGCAACCTCAAGGGCATTGCCCGGGACTTGCGATTGCCCATCATTACCTGCTCCCAGCTTAGCCGGGTAGTGGAAGGGCGCCCGGGCCACCGGCCATTGCTTTCGGACCTGAGGGACAGCGGAAGCATTGAGCAGGACGCTGACATAGTTATGTTTATCTACCGGGAGGATGTGTACTACACTGAGGACGAATGGGACCAGCATTTTCCCGACCGGCCATTCCCCCGGAACATAGCGGAGATAATCGTGGCCAAACACCGCCACGGCCCCACGGGAGCCGTCAAGATGCGCTTCCGCAACAACCTGGTAAGGTTCGACGCCCTGGGGCGGGAGGATGACTTTTAGCCATGCCGTTTGAAGGATTCCCCCGGAATGTTCGTGCCACGCCGGTGCCCGACCCGATTTTCAACTCACTGCTGGAAGAGATCGAAGACCTGGCGGAGTTGAAGGTTACCCTGCGCCTGATCTGGCTGCTGGGGCAGCAGCGGGGGCAGATAAGATACGTGGCCGAGCGAAACCTCGAGTCAGATTCAACAATCCTGTTGGCGCTCCGGAGCATGGGAGGAGACCCCCGGGAACGAATCCAGCAGGGTTTGGCTTTGGCAGTGACGCGGGGTACCCTGCTGCGCCGGTCATCTGAAGACTTTACCGAACGATTCTATTTGCTGAATACGGAAGAAAACCGGAGGTCACTGGAAAAACGATCGGCAACGTTTGCGCCCTCCGGCATTTCGCCAGACAACACGGACCGGGGAGAGCAGCAGGTCCGCTCTGTCGCCGGGGTCAGCAGCATTTATGACCTGTATGAGGACAACATCGGGACGATCGGGCCACTGATGGCGGAACAATTGGCGGAGGCGGAAGAGCGGTATCCGCCCCGGTGGATTGAGGAAGCATTCAGCATTGCCATCAATGAAAACAAGCGGTCGTGGCGTTACATTGCCGGTATTCTGCGGCGGTGGGCCGCCGAGGGCAGGGGCGGGTTGGAAGTCCGGGATGAGGCAAGTTCGGACCCGCAGCCCGGTATTGGTGTGAAAGCCGGAGCTACCCTATGGGAAGAGGATGGGAGACAACATGGAGAGCCTGGGAGACATTCTGAAAAGGATGACCGCTCGCGACAACCTCGGAACCGCCACCGGCGATAGGCCCGGGCTGCGCAGCGTACCGGTCGAGGAGGAAGACGATGACCGGTGCCCGGTCTGCGATGGAGCCGGCTGGGTCAGCAAACGGGTACCCGTAGGCCATCCCGACTTTGGCGAAGCGTTCCCCTGCCGGTGTCAGCAACAGCAGGGCCCGGTGCAGCGGTCTGATGCCCTGAGCAGATACAGCAACCTGGGCTCCCTGCGCAATATTTCCTTCGAAAGAACCCGGCCGGAGGGCTCGCTGACAGACGCGGGGAGCCGTCAAATGTTTCGGGAAGCCCTGGCCGCCGCCGTATCTTTTGCCGAAAGTCCGGAAGGTTGGCTGGTGTTCACCGGGCCCAGCGGCAGCGGCAAGACCCACTTGGCCGTGGCCACCGCCAACCGCTGCATCGACCGTGGGCTTCCGGCCTACTTCATTGTCGCCGCAGACCTGCTGGACCACTTGCGAGCCACTTACGCCCCCGACAGCGCAATGACCTATGACGAGCTTTTTGAGCAGGTCCGGAATGCTCCGATACTGGTGCTGGACGACCTGTCGGCCCAGTTCACCACACCGTGGGCCCAGGAAAAGCTGTTCCAGATAATCAGCCACCGGTTCAACGAGTCGCTGCCCACGATCATCACCGTGCGAGGTCCGTTGGAAAGGCTGGACGAAGGGTTGCGTACGCGGCTGGATTCCCAGAGCGGATTTTCCAAGATGTGGAGACTGGGGGAACATTCTTCGAGAATTGCTCACCGCATAGGCGCTATACCGGAGGATATGCTGCGGCGAATGACCTTCAATGACTTCGACGTTTACGGGCGGGCTGACACGGTACCGGCGGGACGGGAATCGCTGGTAAGGGCGTGGCAGGCCGCCAGGAGTTTCGCCTCGAGACCTGAAGGATGGCTGTTGCTGACCGGCCCCAGGGGCTGCGGCAAGACCCACCTGGCCATAGCAATTGCCGGGGAGTGTGCGGGTCAAGGCCTTTCCGTCTTCCGTGCCTTCGTGCCAGACTTGATGGACCACCTCAGGGGCACGTTCAGCCCCGACAGCCCGATTAGTTACGACGAGTTGTTCGAGCAGGTCAGGTCTGCCCACTTGCTAATACTCGACGACCTGGGAACAAAGGTGAGCACACCCTGGGCCGAGGAAAAGCTGTACCAGATAGTGGCCCACCGGTACGACCAGCGCCTCCCGACCGTAATTACTTCGGTGGACAGCGTGGACGAACTGGCCGGGGAATGGCCTAACATCGGGTCGAGACTGGTTGACCAGTCACTGGTGGACTGGCACCCGATTACCGCTCCTAACTACCGGGACCAGCGGCGGAAATAGCCGGGATTCAGGCCATTCCCGCTGATTCTACCGCCGCCTCCTCTCGTGGGTGGCGCACCATTCCTCGTAGGGCGGCACCTCTTCGCCCACGGTGTACAGGAAGTGGTAGGTTCCCGAGTCTCCCATGTACTTGAACTCCTTGCGTATGGACTGGAGTGTGGCTTCGAAGCTGCCGTGGGAACGCAGGTAGCCCTGGAATGTGCCGTGCTCGGCTTCCAGGTCAAGCATTTTTTGGGCATTGGCAGAAATTGCTGACAGCTTGCGCCGGTGGCGAATCATCCGCGAGTCCTGGGCCAGATCGTCCAGTTCGGGGTCAGCGAGGGTAGCAATAGCCTGGGGGTCGAAGCCACGCATGGCTTCAAGAACGCCGGGCCATTTCGATTCCACGACGCGCCAGGAAATACCGGACTGGAAAACAGACTTGCTCATAATTTCCAGGTAGTCCGCCAGACTGCCGGGTTCTATTTTCTCGGGTACGTGCATCGTTCAAAACTCCTGCAAGAACCAGAATGCCCCGCCCGGGTTTCTACCGGTGCGGGGCATCATTTTGAAATGTGGTGGCCGGGTTCTCCGTAACTAAAGGGGAAGTGAAATAGCCTGCCCGGTCTGGGCGCTGCGGGTAACCGCTTCCGTGAACTCCATGTAGTGCAGGCCCACGTCAAAGGGAGTGTGGGTAACCGGTTCCTGTCCCCTTATGGCGCTGATGAATTCCTCCTCCACGCGCCACCCGTACTGGCTTTCCGGCGGGTTAGGAATTACATCAAGCTGACTGTCGCCTCTCTGACCTCCGAAAACGTTGAGGCTCGGGTCCACGTGCAGGGTACCCTGGCTGCCGTGAAGCCAGGCTTCGGTTCCCCGTGCCAGGCCGGTTACCACGCTGACCCGCATATGGCCCTGGGCTCCGTTGGAAAACTCCATGAGGATATCAACGTGGTCGGGTATAGTCACCGCTACCATTGTCCCATCTTCGTCCAGGCGCTTGGGAACATTCACCCTGGACATGGCCATTACCCGGGTAGCCGGGCCGGTCCAGCGAATCAGGCACTCGTACCAGATTCCCATGTTCAATATGTTGTAGCCACTGAAGGTGCGATTATGCCGCCAGTGCAGCGGAGCCCCGGGATCAACAAAGGCTGGGGTGACCACCTGGGCCTCCACAGCCAGCAAATCTCCCAGGTAACCTTCGGAAATCTTCTGCTGGATAAGGTTATCCACCTTGAAGGTGGAAGGGCCCGGCACGATCTGGGTAATCAACTCGGGGTGGTTTCTTGAAGCTTCAAGCATTTCCCTGGCTTCGCGGGCGTTGGAGGCCATTCGGGCCTCGGTAAGGACGTGCTTGCCTTTTTCCAGGGCAGCCAGGGTCAGATTGCGGTGCATGTAAGGCCAGGTGCCGATGCAGATGGCGTCTATGGACGGGTCGTCCAGCAGATCTCGCCAGTTGTCATAGACGGTGGGAATGTTGAAGGAGTCGGCCACCCTCTGCCCCGACTCTCGGCTGCGGTTGGCGACTGCGGCGAGTTCCACTCCCTCGACGTTAAGAAAACCGGGGATATGTCGGTCGCGGGTGTTTCGCCCCGCGCCGATTAGCCCCAATCGAACAGACTCATTAGCCACGGAAAACCTCCTAAAGGGGACCAAATGTGAGTGCTTCTGTGGGGCCAGATTATAGGGCAGGCTTTGGGCATTGTCATCCTGTGTGACTCAGGTCCGCACCCTCTCAAAATGATCGGCCACTGGGTAAGAGCCACGAGTCGGAGACTTTCGAGCAGCGTGCAAGTCAGGTGGCTTTGGTGGCGGCGAAGCAGACAATGCGAGGTGCAAAGGAGGAACGCGAAGGCCCCGTACGGGAACAACCTACACCTGCAAGAGAAAGCCTTTCGACTTTTACCTCGGCTTGCCAATGTCAGTTGGCACAGTTACCATTTTCATTGGCAATTTCAACGCGGGTTGACCGGTTTCTTGGGCGCGACGAAAGGGAATCGGAGTTCAACTGCTGAAGGCGGGGAGCAGGTTTGTTTGTTTGACTCATGGAGGGATTGGAGGCTGCTGCGAATCAAAGGGAACAGCATGGAGCCGACCTTGACCAGCGGTCAATTAGTCCAGTCCCGGCCCTACCGCCGGACCTCGTTTTGCGAAGGACTGAGGGGGAAAATAGTAGCTTTCAGGCATCCGCTAAACCCGGGGGCCATATACATTAAGCGAGTCACCGGGTTGCCTGGAGAGCACGTAGCAATTGTCCGGGGCGTGGTGGAAATAGAGGGACAGCCTTTGGAGGAAACTTACGTGCCGGGTCCCATTGAAACACCAGCCTCCGGCGCGACCCAATGGGTTAACAACTCAGACGAAGTGTTTGTTTTGGGAGACAACCGGGCGGACAGTGAGGACAGTCGAAGGTTCGGGCCAGTACCATTGAGCCTGATCGTGGGACAAGTCTCCTTCCGGTGGTGGCCACCGGGGCTGCTAAAGTAACCATAGGGAATCGGATTGCCCAATCAAGGCTCAGGATTCCTCTCCAGGGTGAGTAGCAGAAACAGATGACAAGCCCGGTCATTATATTCAGAGACGCTACCTACAGGGTCAAGAAGTGGGCGTGGAACCACTCGTTGATGCGGCACCGGCCGGTCAAGATTGCAGCCCACGTTGTCACCGAAATGATCACCCGGGACGCCAATCACCTGGCGGCCGGGGTAGCCTACTACTCTATATTTGGTATTTTCCCCTTTCTGCTGGGGATGATGGTAATTTCAGGACTCTTCCTCGAGGCCGAAATTATCCAGGCGAAATTGCTTGAGTTTGTGATGGGCAATTTGCCGGGCTCGGATCGCCTGATTGCCAGCAACATTATCTTTATTGATTCCCACCGGGTGGAACTGATCCTGATTGCTGTTGCCGGCATTCTGTGGTCATCCAGCTCTGTGTTTGGCGCCATAAGCAGGGTGGTGAACCGGGCGTGGGGCATTTACCAGGGCCAGCCCTTCCACGTACACCGGATGGAACACATCATGTTCCTGTTCACCTTTGGCCTGTATTTCTTCTTCTGGCTGGTGGTGACTTCATTCAGCCAGGTCCTCCTGAATGTGGAACTGGGAGCGACGTATCAGCAGGCCATAGGCGATTCCGGCGTGCTCAACACGCTGGTCAGGCTGGCCTCATGGCTGGTTACGGCGGTGGGATTCCTCCTGATCTACCGGTATCTGCCCAACTGCGAAATGAAATGGCGTTACGTCTGGGCCGGAACGCTGGTAGCTTCCTTGCTCTTTGAAGTAGGAAAGGAGATCTTTAACGAATATCTGCGCCACTATGGCCAATACGACGTCCTTTACGGGTCAATTGCATCTACCATAGTGTTCCTGCTCTGGGTGTTCCTTTCCGCTCTAATACTGACCCTGGGGGCAGAAATTTGCTCGAATTACCAGCAGGCATATCATCCCGAAGAGAAGATAGACCGGATGCGCGGCTGGAGTTGGACAGATGAGGTGCCACACCCTGCACTGGATATCGAGCATCCCGGCGGCCAACACTAGACCGAGGAATTGCGACAAAAGGAAAGGGGCGGGATTGACTCCCGCCCCTTTTGATTTTCCCCACCAAGAGTTGAGGAGGAATACCTCACCATTGTGGTCTCATAACTTCCAGAAGTTACCCACCTGGCAAACCATATCAACCTTGTGTATTGATTCCGCCGGCCAACCTACCATGTTGATCCAGTCCTCAAAATGGGCCTGCTCGACAGCTTCACATTCAGAAACCAGCCGGCCGTTTTCCAGGTCGCCATACACCTTCAGGATAGTGGTACGGCGGTCGGGACGCCACTTGCGAACGGCGTTGAGCTTGTCCCGGAAATCCTCTTCGGTTATCCCGGGAACGTTATGTATAGCGATGAATCTGGCCATCGGTTGCCTACCTCACTGAGCATATCAATTGTAAGGGGTGAGCGATCCAGGGTGCTAACTGAAAACTAAGCTGCCGCTACGTAGGAAGCCTGTGGAAAGGCCATTTCCACAAGGCGTCACCCCCAACCAGACCTTCCCCCCTTGATGGAGTTAAGGGTTTTCGAAACAGCTCTTAGTCCGCTGGGGGCACGAAGGGATAGGGAATGTCGGGCCCGCCGCGCAAAGGCAGGACAACGGTGGCCGTCCCTGGCATACTTTCGATGCCGTCCTGGGTCATCATGCCGATTTCCAGCTCAACGAAGCCCATCTGTCCCTTTTCGTACTTGCTGGTTACGCGGCCCCACATTATCAGGATATCGCCAGGCACCAGCATTGCGCGGTGTTCAAACTGGGCCTTCCAGGGCCATCCCCTGGGCAATATCCAGTCTTTCAAGTACTGGGGGACCACACTCTGCTTCCAGGACCCGTGCACCAGGATGCTGGGGTTTTTGTCGTGGTTCAGGCCGAAGTCCAAATCGTAATGGATCCGGTGAAAGTTCTCGATGGCCGCACTCCAGCGGAACAGGTGAGTGGGAGTGGGATTGTAGATATACTTGGGAAGTTCCATTCCCTCTTCCACGTCATCGTAGTAGATCTGCTGCTTATTGCGCAGGTCGTCAGATTTAGGGCGCTCATTGTGGGCCAGGATATCCTCGGCCTCCAACTTGAGCAATTCTTCCAGCGGCAGGCTCATTTTCGCCACCTCGCCTAGTTTTAAAGCAATGAACCGGCAGGTACCTGTGCTATCTGCGGATAGTCGAGGCCCGGGTAATGCAGAGCAACTCGTCCTTCTGGTTTGTGTAAGTAGTCTCCCGGGTTATGATCAGGAAGGCTCTGCCGTCGCGGCCAACCCGTTCGCGAATGTCGGAATAACGATTCTGGAAAAAGACCTTGTCGCCAATGCTGGGGTACTTGTAGACCTCCAGTTCGTTTCCCGCATTAAGTATCCGCATCAGGTTGGTGGGCACCGGCGGCAATTCACCGGGCCGCTCGATGGAACCAATGCCGTCAGACTCGGGATTTTCCTCGAAGGCCCTGGTAACGGGGTCGTCCTGATCGGGCCTGATACGAGAGGCCAGGTAACTGACCATGATGGGGGGAGTGATGATTTCGCCGTAGTGGGTGGATTCGGCAAAGTCCTTGTCCCAGTACCTGGGATCCGGGTCCATAACCGCCTGGGTGAACCGGCGCAAATACTCGCCATCCACCTCTCCCCAGGCCTCCACCACGTCGCCTGATACCCCGATCATTGCTCTGACTTCGGGAGTAAGGGCAGACTGGGTCTCCTGTGTCATTTTCTGTATCCTCGCAAAGCTACCCCGACAGGCGGGGGACTTGACGGAATTAGGCTAACCCAGGGCGTTTGGTTAGTCAATGGGAAATTCCAGGCCGCCGTTTACATGAGGGACCACAATTTCGACTTCATGGGAGTGGTCAACCGGGAATGGAACCGGATATTTCGAGGCTGCCGCCCTGCCTGTGGCCACATTTGCCTTACTGCCGGATTTCCGAGCGCCCCCGATGACAAGGACCTGCAGCAGGAGCGTGGCGGCCACAGGCTGGAACGAATTGAAGCGACGAACGAGTACCGCTATTATGAAATCCGGATTCCCGATACCCGGCGCCGAATGCTCGGTTTTTCTCTTTCCATGGTGGTGGGGACCGGGTTGATCATCATCTGCATCGCGTTGCCTGGGGACAAACGGACAGGGTGGTTCTCCTGATTGGCTGGCAAGGGTCTTCCAGGTTCCACTGCTGTGTCCTTCTTCTTACTTTGCATCAATCAGGCGACTGATTTGCCGGCCATACGGCTTTAAACACCTTTTGGGGAGGCTGATCCGTGGATATACAGGGCGGGGTCTTTATTGTTACCGGTTCGGCCACTGGCCTGGGGGCTTCGGTGGCCCGATGCCTGGCTGGCAAGGGCGGAAGAGTGATCATTAACTACACTCGCTCCGTTTCGGAAGCCGAAGAGACTGCCGCCGCATGCGTGGCCCTGGGAAGCGAGGCGGCCCTGTGCCAGGCAGACGTTTCGGTGGACGCTGATTGCCGGCGCATGGCCAGCGAGGCGCTGGACCGATGGGGCAGGATTGACGGCCTGGTCAACAACGCGGCACGGTCCAAGATAGTTACGCACTCGGACCTGGAAGGGCTGTCGGCAGAGGACTTCAACAGGATTTTCTCGGTAAACGTTACGGGGGCGTTCCAGATGGTGCGGGCGGTTACCCCGGCCATGAAGGAGCACGGCAAGGGGTCTATAGTCAACATCTCCTCCGGGTCCGGATTCACCGGTTCCGGCAGTTCCATCGCCTATGCCGCGTCCAAGGGTGCGTTAAACACCATGACGCTGTCGTTGGCCCGGGCGCTGGCTCCGGAGATTCGGGTTAACGCCGTTTGCCCCGGTGTGATGCAGACCCGCTGGTGGCGCGAAGGGCTGGGTGAGGAGAACTACGCCGGCTTTATTGAGCGATACGCGGAGAGAACGCCGCTCAAGGCCGCCGGCCACCCGGACATTGTGGCGGAAACGGTGGTCTGGCTGTTGGAGGGAGCGGAGCACGTTACGGGCGAGACTATACAGGTGGATGCGGGTTCTCACCTGGTTTAGTTGCGTCACCGTCAAGCGCCCCCAAACCGTCCCGAAGCAGTTACAATTGAGTCGGTCAAGATTGAGACCACAAAGAAGGGGGTGAACAATGCCAAAGTACCTGGCTAAAGCATCGTATTCCCGGGAGGGATTGCGGGGCCTGATCAATGAAGGCGGCAGCGCCCGAAAGGACGCTATTACCACGGCCATTAATTCAGTTGGTGGAACGGTGGAGTCGCTCTATTTCGCCTTCGGCGAGGACGACCTCTACGTCGTCTTTGATGTACCCGAACGGACACTTGCGACCGGACTGGGCATGAAGATTGCGGCAGCGGGAGTCATAAGCTGGAATACAACCGCGCTTTTGACGCCGGAGGAGATTGACCAAGCCGCCAAGGTGTCAGTGGATTACAGGGTTCCCTGAGGAAAGACCGCAGGGCGCATGTTTCGAAGTTAACCCGCCCCAGGGCAGCTACCGCACTTCTTTCCCAACTCCTCTTCAAGCGGGCCAGACTGCCAGGTGTATAATTGCCGGGCTGGGACAAACCTGATGAAAGGTTTGCCCCACGTCCGGCAATTGTTTTGGAGGCAGTATCAATGCGACTGGAGCCACTGAACCTTTATGAACTGGAGGAGCACGCCTCCAGGTTTATCAGTCCCCATGCCTGGGCCTTTATTGACGGAGGAGCGCAGGACGAAGTCACCGTCAAGAGGAATCGTGCAGCGCTGGAGGCCATAACTCTGCGTCCCCGCTTCATGCAGGACGTGTCGAACCGTGACCTGTCCACCACCGTACTGGGCGAGAAAATCAGCTTTCCCGTGATGGTTGCCCCCGCTGGTGGGCACCAGATGGCGCATCCTGAGGGGGAACTGGCCACCGCCAAAGGCGCGGGCGCGGCAGGAACCCTGATGACCCTGGCCACCGGTTCCCATTTCAGCATTGAGCAGGTGGCGGAGGTTTCGAGCGGACCCCTGTGGTTTCAGCTTTACCACCAGGACCAGGAAACCAGCGCCATGCTGGTCAAGCGGGCAGAAAGAGCCGGCTACAAGGCCATAGCGCTAACAATTGATACACCTATCAACAGTCCCATTGAACGCAGCATAAGGCATGGGTCGGAGCGACCGCGAGGGTTCAACCCAGGGAACTTTGTAGGTGAAGAAGCCGGGCTGGGCCTGGCGCCGGACACGCTGGAGGCTCTGTATTACCAGCGGCCCTGGAACGTTCCCCTGACCTGGGCAGAACTGGGTTGGTTAAGAGAACAAACATCGCTGCCAATTGTGTTGAAAGGCGTGCGAACGGCAGAGGATGCCTACCAGGCAGTGCAGCACGGCGCGGAAGGGATCTGGGTGTCAAACCACGGGGCGAGGCAACTGGACGGCACTCTTTCTACCATTGAAATGCTGCCGGAGATAGTAGAAGCGGTAAAGGACCGGGCGGAAATTTACATGGATTCGGGAATCCGAAGAGGCAGCGATGCCATAAAGGCCCTGTCGCTGGGGGCGCGGGCCGTTCTGGTGGGTCGGCCCCTGTTCTGGGGCCTGGCCTGGAACGGAGCGGATGGAGTCCGGCTGATGCTGGAGATATTAAGGCAGGAAATGGACCTGGTGCTGGGCCACTGCGGTCACACGTCGGTCCACTCCCTAAACCGTGAAGTGGTAAATAATCCGCACGTCCTTAACAGTCCGACAATCTAGAATTCGGTTGACCGGCAAAAGGATAGGGCGGGAAGTTCCCGCCCTGTTTTTTTGTTCGTCCTGAGGCCTTGAAAGGTCAGGCGCCGAAATTCGATACCAGGGTGGCTTCAAACTCTTCAGGCGTGAAGGAATGCTCCTGGGTGCCGACCTTGCGGATGGCATAGTGGGAGCATACGGTGCCCATCATGACGGCCCGCTCCAGGGAAGTCCCGTCAACCAGACCCTTAATGAGGCCGCCCCGGAAGGCATCGCCGGCGCCGGTTGGGTCCACTACGTCCGAAGTAGGTACGGCAGGCACGGGGATTGCGCCAACCCTGGTGAGAATTTCCGTTCCCTGCTCTCCCTTGGTGGTGACGATGGTTCCGGCCATTTCCACCAGTTCCTCGGTGGACTTGCCGGTCCTGTCGCGGATGAGGGCCAGTTCGTAGTCGTTGGAAATAAGCATGTTTGAACTGGCAATGCAGGCAGCCAGGTCCTCGCCAGGCCAGGCCGGCAGTGACTGACCGGGATCGAAAATGGAGTAGATGCCCAGCTTCTGGTGGGTTGCGGTAAACTCGGCCATGTCCTGCAGGTTTCCGGGCGCAACTATGCCAATGGCCTCCTTGGGATCAATGCCGGCGAAGTCGAACCCTGCCTGCTGCTTCATAGCGCCGGGGTTGAAGCCAGTAATCTGGTTGTCCGCCATATCCGTAGTGATATATGCGGAAGCGGTGGCTTCTTCCTCAACAATCCGGATATCGTCGGTTCCCAGCCCGTGCTCTTCAAACCACTGGAAATAACGGTGGTAGTCGTGGCCGATGGTCGCCACGATTCTGGGCTTCTCGCCAAGCAGCGAGAGGCAGTAGGCTATATTGCCAGCAGTACCGCCAAAGTTCTCCTTCAGTCCGTTGACGGTGAAGCTGACGTTTATCATATGGATTTTGTCGGGCATGATGTGATCGGAGAATCGCCCGGGAAAATCCATGATTCGGTCATAGGCCAGGGATCCGGAAACCAGTACTTCCATAAATTTTCATTCCTCGCAATCTAATCGCCGCAATCAGTGGTATGGACTGCCGCAGGGCCGACTCACTCTAACCTACCCCCTTTGGTATGCGCAATCCTGCAGCGTCGGCCTGGGGCGCCAGTCAGCAGCCGTACTGCCCTTGCAGAGGGCCCTCAAACCGGGCCGCTTCACCAACGCTCCCGCCTACGTCATCAAATTCCCCTGCATTGATCTCCAGCACAAACCTGGCAGGCTCTGAAGGGGAGAACCTGGGTAGGTCAGACAGGCCCTGACCTGACTCAGGGATGGGTGCATCCTTGGATATGTCAACCACATGGCAGGAAGAATCAATCCAGACTATATCCAGGGGAAAGTTCATGTCCCGCATCCAGAAGGACAGGTGCTGGTCGCCCTCAAACACGAACAACATTCCGGTGCCTTGAGGAAGAACTTCCCGGCCGGAAAGGCCCTGGGAGCGCTCTGCTGGCGTTACGGCCAGCTCCACTGGCCAGGAAGCTTCTCCGATGGCAACCAGCGGCAAGGTCACGTCCGGGGTAGGTTCTACTTCAGGCAATACCGGCGCTGGGGGCGCAGGCTCGGCGGTGGGCAATTCGGCGGAAGTTGGCAGCGGCGCGGCCGTTGGGGACAATGTCGCCGCGGGTATTGCAGTGGCACTGACCACTGGCGTTGATGTCGGCAGGTCTGTCGGCGTGGGCAGGTCAGTAGCTGCCGGCAGGGGACTCACCGCAGGCAGGGTATTCACCACCGGCGGTGGCGTATTTGTGGGCAGAGCCGGTGGCAATGGCAAAGTAATGGGCTCGGCCAGCCCACTCTGAGTACAGGCTGCCACAAATAGAAACAGCAACAGTGAAAGGGCCAAAAAGGATAAGCGCATATCAGTAAGCAATCATGAGAGGCGCCGGTCAACACTAAGGTAAACATTCAATGGCCGGCGCCCCAGTCAATTCAAGGGGTCAGCCAATTTCCTGGCGGATGGTCTGCATGCGGTCCCTCAATGAACGCAGCAACACCGCCGGGGGAGCAGGGGCGACGTGGGTATAACCTACGCCCAGATCCTGCAGTTCCTTGGGGCCAAGGGGCATGGCGGCGTGGTTCATGGGGAATTGCATTTTGGCTTTCCCAATGCCCTTGATGCGGTCTGCCAATTCAGTCAATTTGGCGCGCAATTCGGGGCTTTGCGGGTCCCGAATGCCCATGTACTCCGAGAAATCAGTGGGGCCGATGGAGACCAGGTCAATGCCCTCCAAACCGGCGATGGCCTCAATGTCGTTAACTCCCTTTTCGTCTTCGGTCATAACTGACAGGAGGATTTGCTCGTTGGACTGGCGGCAGTGATCATCCCAGGAAATAGTACCGTACCCGGCGGCGCGAGTGCCGGCGGCTCCGCCCCGGTGACCGAGGGGAGCGTAACGCACCGCGTCAACTGCCCGCTTGGCGCCTTCCAGTCCGTCGACGTGGGGAATGATGATGCCTTCCGCCCCGGCGTCCAGCAGGCGCAGAATCAGTTTCTCGTCATTGTCGGGAACTCGAACTATGGAAGTTACCCCGGCCAAGTCAGCGGCACGAATCATCTCTCCTACCAGGCGGAGGTCAAAATCGGTGTGTTCCATGTCAATAAATGCGGCATCATACCCGGCCAGGCCAATGACCTCTACTATCTGGGGGTCAGCGAAGGTTACGTAGGTGCCCAGGGCCAGTTTCCCTTCGCGCATTACCCTTTTTACACGATTCTCTCGCATGGAATACTCCTTCCAGAATTTTGTGCCGGCCCATTATTCACTACCAACCTTTGCCGGCGCAACATCCTTCGCCGGCTCGGAACGCCCCCTTCCCCGGAGAAACGTTCTAACTCAGGTGGCTTAGCACAGGGACAGCGATCCCGGTCAGCGGATAGGCAGTCAGCCAACCATTCACAGCGGTTCCGCTACTACCGGCAAGGGAGTGCTGCCCCCTCACGGCAGTCGGATACGATTGCCTTACCTAACCGGTTGGGCTAAAATCCCCTTCGATTCAAAGACTCGCAAGGATAAACGGGGCATATGTTAAGTGGCGCTCTGGATGGCGTAAAGGTTCTGGACCTCAGTGAGGACATTGCCGGTTCCTTTTGCGCCCGTCTCCTGGCTGACTATGGGGCCGATGTTCTGAAGGTGGAGCCTCCCGGCGGTGCAGCCCTGCGGCGAATGGGACCTTTCTTTCACGACGATCCTCATCCGGAAAAGAGCCTGTTCTTCCTGGTATTGAACCTTAACAAGAAGGGCGCAACTCTGAACCTGGAAACGGTTACCGGCCAGGAAATTTTGAGGCGCCTGGCTCCTCACGTGGATGTCATTGTGGAAAGCTACCGGCCGGGCTATTTGTCGTCCCTCGGCCTGGGCTACGACGAACTGAGCAAACTGAATCCCCAGCTTACCATTACTTCGGTTACGCCCTTTGGCCAGGACGGTCCCTACAGCCAGTACCGTGGCGAGGAAATCGTAAACTACGCCATGGGCATGATCATGAGCATCAGCGGTGTACAAGGGCGCGAACCGCTGAAGCACGGCGGGTTTCAGGCCCAGTACGAGGGTGGACTGTTTGCAGCCGCCACAACTTCCATGGCCCTGTTTGGGCGGGAATTTACGGGACAGGGCGAACACATTGACGTTTCCATTACCGAATGCGTGGCTTCGACTATGATGGCCACCCAGACCATGTATCCCTTTATGGGGGGCACGCAGGTCAGGCGCAGGGCAAGCGGAAGCATGTTCGGACATCCCATGCCGTGCCAGGACGGGTGGATTATTGTTCAGACCGGCGGCGGCGCTTCCTGGGAGGACTTGTCAGAGTTCTTCCAGTGTCCAGAAATGCTGGAGGAAAGATTCGCCGACCGGGCCCAGCGGGCGGAAAACGGCGAGGAACTGGACCGCATAGTCATAGAGTCCATCAGTGAAAGAGGAAAATGGGACCTGTTTCCCAAAGCCGCCGAATACCGAATGCTCTTCGGCCTGGTGCAAACGCCATCGGAACTGGCCCAATGCCCTCAGCTTGAGTCCCGCAATTTTTTCAGGGAAATTGAACACCCTGAATTGGGTATTGTTAAAGTACCTGCAGAGTTGTTCAAGCTGAGCGAAACTCCCTACCATCTGGAGCGCCCCGCTCCCACCCTTGGCCAGCACAACCGCGAGATTTACGTGGAAGGACTGGAGTACGACGAACAGCAGTTCAGCCAGTTGCGGCAACTAAACGTGATTTAGCCGCAGAATTCCCACTCTATCTACCGAGGTAAGTCCCAAAATGCCCAGACTTCCCCTGGAAGGCATCCGAATCCTGGATTCCACATACGTCTTCGCGCTGCCATACGCAGGCGGGCACTTGGCCGATCTGGGCGCAGAGGTCATAAAGATTGAGGGGCCGGGGCGTCCGGACGTAACCCGTACCGGCGGCTACGCGGGGTCTTTTCCCGAAAACCAGGCGGGGGATGGCTGGTGGAACAAACCCTCTACCTACAATCTGTTAAACCGGGGCAAGCGGTCCCTGGTACTGGACATGGGAGACGAGCGGGGGCGGGACCTGTTCCGCGAAATGGTAATGGTCAGCGACGTTGTGATGGAGAACTTCACGCCCCGAGTAATGCGGCGATGGGGTCTGGACTATCCCAATCTGAAAAAGCTCAAGCCGGACATCATCCTGGTTTCCAACACTGGCTATGGCCACGGGGAGGGCCCCTACTCAGGATATCCGGCACAGGCCACCACCCAGGAGGCTACCCACGGCCATTGCTGGGTTACCGGTTATCTGAACGACGGACCCGCCAAAGCGGGGGCTTCCTTTGTGGACTTTCTTTCCACCTGGAGCGCTATATTCGCCCTGGGGGCAGCCCTGCGCTACCGCAATCGCACCGGCAAGGGCCAGTGGATTGATATTGCCATGTACCAGGCCGGTGTGATGTTCCTTTCCGAGTACCTGATGGATGCCACGGTCAACGGGCGGGAAGGCGGAAGGCTGGGCAACCGGCATCCCTACCGCGCTCCCCAGGGTTGCTATCCTGCGAGTGGTAAAGACCAGTGGATTACCCTTTCGGTTGGAAATGACGAGGAATGGCAGGCGTTGTGCCAGGTTATGGGAAGGGGCGACCTGGCCTCTGATCCACGATTCGCAGACATTCTGTCGAGGCGGAACAACCACGACGAACTGGATGAGATTCTGGGCCAGTGGACAGCCGAGGCAGACAAATATGACCTGATGCACCTGCTTCAGGGTGCGGGAATACCCTCAGGTCCGGTTTTGACAGGGCGGGATATTCACTTTGACCCTCATTACCGAAAACGAAACTTCCTGGAGAGGGTGGACTTTCCGGAAGAGCGCGAGGTGGGCAGCCGGTTCCTGATGGGGCGGCCCTACAAGTTCTCGAACACGCCAATGAGCATACGTGGTCCGGGTCCGGTATTTGGGCAGGACAACAAACCACTGCTGCAGGAACTGCTGGGAATGGATGAGGAAATTTACCAGGGGTTGCTGGACGACACCATCATCACCGACACTCCCACCAGCGGGGAAGCATCACCACAAATGGAGCCAACTCGGGCGGTGGAGCTGGGCCTGCTGGCAGATTACGACCCGGAGTACCTGCAGCGGCTTGGGTTGGCGTAGATACCTGTATTCCCCGGTGGCCTGGCCCGCCACCTGGCACACAAAGCGGCGCCAATTCCTTGACACCGTAAACTGCCCTCTTTAAGCTGGATTGACGGAGGGCCCGTAGCTCAGTGGAAGAGCAACCGGCTCATAACCGGTAGGTCGCTGGTTCGAACCCAGCCGGGCCCACCTAACTGGATAAAATCAAGAACTTTTCACATCAGGTTCCCGGTAACGGTGTAATCGGCCGTTCACCGCGCCCGTTTGATTGAGCAGCCAAGCCCCCGCTGACGCAGCGGGGGTTTTCCTTTGGGTGGGTCAACCCCTCGCCAAGGAACCGTTCGTCCGAAAACGGTTGCTTGCCTTGGGCCTGGCCAATAGTCAGGACGGCCAGGAGGTCCGTGTCTATGTTCAGGCTCTCGTTGATGCGCAGGCTGGCCGCGCTCAGGCGGGACAGGCGGTCTCCCGGCGAGTCCGTTTCATTGGCCGGCGGGCCGTTGTTTTCCAACATTACGCCTCCCTGAAGGCCCCGGCAAACCGGGCTGAAACGGGCCTGATTGGGTCAATTCTAGCAAATTGGGGCAAAGTTTATCGATAATATACCAAACTGGGAATTGGATTTACCCACAATTTATGAACGAATTGATATAATGTCTATTGGGTATTTCTGTCACCCGTCGCAGAGAGCCGGATACGGTGCGGGCAGGCACAGCGCACCCAATCAGAAGAGCAACTGCGCCGCAGCAGTTCTTGTCCCCTGGGACCGGACGGGAAGGCGGAGCGCAGTTGAGAGGAGAGCAGAGAGCCATGT
>MPMM01000057.1 GCA_002238505.1 SAR202 cluster bacterium bin22
GAGAAGCCTACATCGCCCTGCAGCACCACTACCAGATCTCCAAAGCACGCGCCAGGGAGGCGCTGTCCCAGGTTCTGGGATCAGGCCTGATCGGCCCCCTGAATGGGCAGATAGTCTTCGACATCCTGGGGGAGGCAGGCGGGGCGGGGCTGCTGGACCGGTTGATCGCCGAGGATTACAGCATACAAGTATCGGAGACCCTGACCCTGGACCGCAGGATGGCTTCCCTGCCTGGAGTCCGAAGGTTGTAGATCATCGCAGCGAGTCGGCTGCGGCCAAGGGCCCGTAATCCCGCATTCAGGGTGGGTAAAAGAAAACTGGTCACTCAGAGCCGTTTTAAGCCGCCCCCCTTGGTGGACTGGTGCAGGAGTCCTGAAGAACGGGACCTGCCCCCCCAGCGCCAAGTCTGCGGGCGGCAGTATTTCACCGAAGCCGGGACCCATAACTTGACCACCGATCGATGGAGGCCCGGCATAGCTATTTCAAGGACCAGCTTTGAAGTGCCCGGGGCCACCGAGTTGCAGTTCGGTGACGATACGCTGCACGCCAAGCTATCCGACAGCCGGAGGATAGCCGTCCCACTGGCCTGGTATCCCCGGCTGCTCCAGGCCACACCCGATGAGCGGGGAAACTGGGAAATCATCGCCGGCGGTCAACACCTCCACTGGCCCGATCCGGACGAGGACATCAGCGTGGAGATGCTGCTGACCGGCCGGAAATCCGGGGAAAGCCAGACTTCCTTGCCAGACCTCCTTGCACCGATGGCTCGAGGCCAGAGAAGCCGGCCTTCCAGTTCAGCAGCAACGAGATAAGTCCGAAGACGGAACAAGCGCAACCCCTGGTCGGCACACCGCAGAGCCAACCAGGGGCACAGCGCAGCCAACGACTACGTTGAAGCGCCTCAACAAACCACGCGGGTCCTCCGCTTAGAAACTATCTCAAAATTATTCAAGGCAGAGCATTGGGCAATATGCGACAGCAAAAGAGACTGCTTTTCACGCCCATCCAAACCTTCCCCCTTAACGGGGGAAGGGATTTTGAGATAGTCTCTTAATCTTGCCCATGCCTGCGTCGAAGTAAACGCAGAAGTTTGCTCCACGCCATCAACTCTGCAACATCGCTCAGAATAATCTCGCCGCATCCCACGTTTCTTACCTGCACGACTTCCGAAACCTCTCCCACAGGTGTATCTCTGAGAGTTACTACACAACCTCGCCAATCGGCTCTCTCTAACGCTTCACTCCTGCGCCAAAGCTGTTCCACGCCATCGCTCAAGATGTCGTAGTGAGGGGCTTCCGGTGTTTCAAAGTAACTGCAACTCCAGCCACTACAACTCAGGAAAGAGCCAGTTGTCTCTGCAATCTGCTGTAAGACAGTGGCTGTTTTTTGTACTATTGGGTTGTGTTCGGATTCGCACTCGACTTCCAATGTGGTAAGCAAGTCTTGGATGTATTCAGACTGCTGGCTGGGCCGCAAATTATCGAGTATGTCCGCGTGTTCAACTGTAAGAGAGGGGAGACGCTCATTGAAGCTGAGCCTTGCTATGGTCGCGCCAATCAAAGAGTCCACAAGCGTCAACCCAACGTCTTCACCCAAGAGCTTAAATTCCTCTGATGCGACGATATGATATGGGAACTCGTTCCGTTGGGCATACGAGAGCTTAAAATCGAACTTCGCCCTGCGGTTTCGGTCTGCCGTGGCTTCGACCTGCACATACTTTCCGAGTCTGTCAAATCCTTCGCCCATACCATCGAAATCAATGGCAATTAGGGGCCGACCC
>MPMM01000058.1 GCA_002238505.1 SAR202 cluster bacterium bin22
GAGAAGCCTACATCGCCCTGCAGCACCACTACCAGATCTCCAAAGCACGCGCCAGGGAGGCGCTGTCCCAGGTTCTGGGATCAGGCCTGATCGGCCCCCTGAATGGGCAGATAGTCTTCGACATCCTTGGGGAGACAGGCGGGGCGGGGCTGCTGGACCGGTTGATCGCCGAGGATTACAGCAGACAAATATCAGAGACCCTGACCCTGGACCGCAGGATGGCTGCCCTGCCTGGAGTCCGAAGGTTGTAGATCATCGCAGCGAGTCGATTGCGGCCAAGGGCCCGAAATACCGCATTCAGGGTGGGTAAAAGAAAACAGGTCACCCAGAGTCGGTTTAAGCCGCTCCCCTGGGTGGATTGGTGCAGGAGTCCTTAAGAACGGGACCCGCCCCCAAGCGCCAAGTCTGCGGGCGGCAGTATTTCACCGAAGCCAGGGCCCATAACTTGACAACCGATCGATGGAGGCCCGGCATGGCTATTTCAACGACCAGCTTTGAAGTGCCCGGGGCCACCGAGCTGCAGTTCGGTGACGATACGCTGCACGCCAAGCTATCCGACGGCCGGAGGATAGCCGTCCCACTGGCCTGGTATCCCCGGCTGCTCCAGGCCACACCCGAGGAGCGGGGAACCTGGCAAATCATCGCCGGCGGTAAACACCTCCACTGGCCCGATCCGAACGAGGACATCAGCGTGAAGATGCTGCTGACCGGCCGGAAATCCGGGGAAAGCCTGACTTCCTTGCCAGACTTCCTTGCACCGATGGCTCGAGGCCAGAGAAGCCGGCCTTCCAGTTCAGCAGCAACGAGATAAGTCCGAAGACGGAACAAGCGCAACCCCTGGTCGGCACACCGCAGAGCCAACCAGGGGCACAGCGCAGCCAACGACTACGTTGAAGCGCGTCAACGAACCACGCGGGTCCTCCGCTTAGAAACTATCTCGAGATTATTCAAGGCAGAGCATTGGGCAATATGCGACAGCAGAAGAGATTGCTTTTCACGCCCATCCAAACCTTCCCCGTCAAGGGGGAAGGGATTTTGAGATAGTCTCTTAATCTTGCCCATGCCTGCGTCGAAGTAAACGCAGAAGTTTGCTCCACGCCATCAACTCTGCAACATCGCTCAGAATAATCTCGCCGCATCCCAGGTTTCTTACCTGCACGACTTCCGAGACATCCCCCACAGGTGTATCTCTGAGAGTTACTACACAACCCTGCCAATCGGCTCTTTCTAATGCTTCAACCCTACGCCGGAACTGTTCTACGTCATAGCTGAAGAAATCGTAGTAAGGGGCCTCTGGTATTTCAAAGTAACTATAACTCCATTCACTACAAGGATGGAAGGAGCCAGTTATCTCTGCAATCTGCTGTAAGACTGTGGCTGTTTTTTGTACTATTGGATTGTGTTCGGATTCGCACTCAATTTCCAACGAAATAACCAAATCTTGGATGTATTCAGACTGTTGGCTGGGCCGCAAATTATCGAGTATGTCCGCGTGTTCAAGTTTAAGAGAGGGGAGACGCTCATTGAAGCTGAGCCTTGCTATGGTCGCGCCAATCAGAGAGTCCACAAGCGTCAACTCAACGTCTTCACCCAAATGCTCAAATTCCTCTGATGCGACGATATGATATGGGAACTCGTTCCGTTGGGCATACGAGAGCTTAAAATCGAACTTCGCCCTGCGGTTTCGGTCTGGCGTGGCTTCGACCTGCACATACTTTCCGAGTCTGTCGAACCCTGCCCCCATACCATCGAAATCAATGGCAATTAGGGGCCGACCT
>MPMM01000010.1 GCA_002238505.1 SAR202 cluster bacterium bin22
AAAGCTCCTGGATGGCAAGGGGGTGATTGACCGGTCAACTGCAACCTGATAAAAGTACATAACTCCGGTGATCAGCGTGGCTGGATGTCTGTGAATATCACTGGCCTAATGTTCCTGATTATTGACAGTATCTCTCGTTCAAGGCCTCGGCCCTGCTCCGACCAGCCCGCTGCTGGTCCGTCATACCCGGGCCCGTCAACCAGTCCAAAACTGCGTCCAGGTCGCGGGTAACCCTGCTGAACGGCCTGTCGTGAGGGTGGTCGCGCTCGATGTTGTGATCAGAATGAAAGTGGATATGCATATAGACCTCCTGTGTCGCCGTTCTTACAATTGCAATCTTATATTATGATACGAGGCGTGTCAAGAGTTATTATGCTAATGGGAACAATGTGATTATTTTCACCAAACTCAAGTGTGAAAAGATTCACTATATCAAGCCTTGGACAGCAGACCCCTGGCCCTGCGGCCAAATGAGTTGCTTCAGCATAGAAAAACAAAGCAGGCTTCCCGGCCCGGAGCCGGGAAGCCTGCAAGGGTTTCAGCTGGGAGACTGTCTAGCCGGCTATTCTGGTGGACTCCAGTTCCAGCTCCACCAGGTGGCTCTTGGACAGTTCCTCCTTGATGCGGTCCTGCTCGCTCATCGCGGGACCCGAGACCCAGGCGTACGCCACCAGGATCTGCTGGGCAATCCGCTCAAGGATGGTGTTTGATTCCAGGGTAGTTTTGTTTGTTTCTTGTTCTAGCAACGTTTATGTGCTCCTGTTCTTAATTTGTTGATTGCTGTTTAGAGAATGCCGTATCCGTACTTGTCGCCCTGGACCTCGGCCTTTACTCGGTCAAATCGCTCCTGCTCGGACATGGCAGGGCCGGACAACCAGTTAACGGCCGCGCCCACATGACGGTTCACCCGGTCAAGAAGACCGTCCTGTTCGTTGTCATGGCTGACATGAAAGTGTATGTGCATCGACGTTTACCTCCTTGAAATATCAGTAATACTAAATTGGGTTTAATATTTGTAATAATGATATACCGGGCCCTAGTATCCTGTCAAGGGATATTGTAAGCAATTTGTTATCTTTTAATGAAATATTTATTTCAATGGCCAGCCGGACAATTGCAAGCCTTTCCCCGGATACAACGGCATAGCCGCATGGGGAAGGACAGTCCTGGAGGCAGGCCAAAAGAAGAAACGCAGGAGGGGTTAATTCACCGGCTCCTGCGTTGAGTTACCGAGAGGTATCTTGGGGGTATCATGCCAAGAGGGAAATGGAAAGACTACCAGTCGCCAATGCCCGACAGGGCTTCACGGAACCGTACTATCGAGTCGATGTGCTGCTCAACTCCGCTGAGACCGCCGCGCCGCGCTTCCACGGTAATGCTGACGGCGCCCAGGTCCTGCCATCCCCTGGCCTCATCCACCCAGTCCTCGGGTTGCTTGCCGTCAATGCGGATTCGGCCCTCTATACCCACGGCAGATTCGTCCCGACCGGAAGCCCGGACGTACTCCCTGAGCTTGCCTATAGCCTCACGGCCCGGTTGTTCCGGCTCAAAGTTGGGGAACCAGCCATCGGATACAGTGGCTATCCGTTTAAGCACAGGTTCGGGGGGCAGCGGACTGGCGCTGCTGCCGGCCCCCAGCCATACGGGTATGGGCCGCTGCACCGGCAGGGGATTAATGCCGGCGTTATCCACCCTGTGCCAGCGTCCTCGAAAGTCCACCACTTCTTTGGTCCAAAGCTCCCGCATCAGGGCAATCTGTTCCTCGCTGCGGCGTCCCCGGTCGCGGAAGTTCCGGTTCAGGGCCTCGTACTCAACGTGGTTCCAGCCAACGCCGATACCCAGCCTCAGCCGCCCGTTGCTCAGCACGTCCACGGCCGCCGCCTGCTTGGCGACCAGGGCCGTGGCCCGCTGGGGCAGGATCAAAATGCCGGTAGTCAGGCCAATGCGCTGGGTAATGGCGGCCAGGTACCCCATGGTGGTGAAGGATTCGTGGATGATG
The DNA here is from genome assembly GCA_002238505.1 of SAR202 cluster bacterium bin22. GTDB lineage: Bacteria > Chloroflexota > Dehalococcoidia > Lucifugimonadales > UBA3495 > Bin22. Next base: position 2,000 of record MPMM01000010.1, read on the forward strand.
CTGCGGTTGGTATAGTAGCCATCGGCAACGTGGGCATGGTGGTCGGAACTGGCGCCGAGAACATGGTCCGCAATGAACAGGTGCGAGTAACCCAGTTCCTCCGCGGCCTGGGCATACTCCCTGATTGCCCCGGGGTCAGACCCGATTTCCGTTTGCGGGAAGATAGCGCCGATCTGCATGTTGCTCCTGCGGTTGCATCGAGTTGCTGCGTATTTTTCCAGAAGCGAGCTTGTTAGAATGGCGGACGCCCACGCGGCGCCTTTACTTGCTCACCCGCCCGGACAAGCTCAGCCTCGACTTTATGCCGGCAGTAATTATAACTGATCGACTGGCTGGCTTTTTTGGCTGGTACCGAGTCCTTTACAATACTGGCGGGTCCAACCTTGCCACCGCGGTGGGAGCAACAGCAGGCATGGCCATTTCTCCCTAAGTGCCTCAGAAAGCCATTCTCCTGAGACTGCAACTCTCGCCCTGCCAATCCGTTCCGGTGCAAGCCAAGTCAAACACCCGGCCGAGCCCTACCGCCGCCGGTACTCATCCCCACAGTCCCCAATCAGCGCCAGCAGGTCGCGGCCCCTGCCGGTGACCGCTTCAATTGCCCCCTCATCATCCCGGTCCAGCGACACATCAAATACCCGCGCGTTGTCCTCCCGGTGGTGGCTCACGCCCAGGCGCGCTCCGGCGATAACACCCGCCACCGCCGGGCGGTCCAGTATGTACCGGGACGCCACGTTGGCAATGCTGGCGTCATGCTTATCGGCAACCGACTTCAGGCAGGTCAGCAACTCCTGGAAAAGCTCCCAGCCTCCCCAGGCATTGATCATCTGCTTGTACTTGTTCAGGCTGGCGGTGTCGAGCGCCATGCCGCCTGGTTCCGGCTGCCCCAGGTATCTTTCCGACAACAGCCCGCCGCAGAAAGTACCGTAGGTCAGCAGGTGGATGCCGTTGGCCTGGCACCAGGGCGCCATCTGGCTGGCTGGACGCATGTCCACCAAGGAATACTGCACCTGGTTGGAGACTATGCGGATGCCGTTTTCCACGATGACCTGGAGGTGTTCGGTATCGAAGTTGGTCAGGGCCAGATGCCTGATCTTGCACGCGTCCCGCAAATCCGACAGGTGGCCCAGGGCCTCCAGGTAACGTTCGTCCCCATACTCCCACCAGTGAAACTGCATCAGGTCCAGGCAGTCCACATCCATTCGCCGCAGGGAAATGTCCACGTTGTTCTCCACCACTTCCCGAGTCATGGGACCCGGGCGGGGCACCCACTTGGTGAAGGCCTGGATATCGGCCAGAGCCTCCGCTCCCCGTTCTTCCGTCAACCGCCGCCGGAACTCGCCGATAAAGTCCTCTGCGGGCCCATAGTGGTCGGCCAGGTCCCACGTGGTAAAACCGGCATCGTGATACTCCACCATGCTGTTCAGGGCCGCCGTTGGGTCAATCCGCCCGTGGGCGCCGGAAACCTGCCACAGGCCGTTAAGCAACCGGCAGATATTCAGGTCATCGGCAATAGGAAAAGGGCCACCGGTAATATCCATTTGTTCAGGCCTCTCTGTACCATTGGTCACTCCAGGATGACACCATTATATAACGGCGAAGTTCCCCCACCGCCCCGGCTTTACCGGGCAATCGCGTCCCAAACTCAATCCATATGAGGCCTACACCCCCCCCAAGCCATAACCCATGTCGCCCTGAGCCTTAGTTCATGTCATCCTGAGCGCAGCCGAAGGATCTAAAATCCATACCACATACCATGCCCAGCCAATCGCAACCAACATCAATACCAAATTTCACCCCTCGCCCCATGGGAGAGGGGCCGGGGGTGAGGGCCACACCCCACCAAACCATGTCATCCTGAGCGCAGCCGAAGGATCTAAAATCCATACCACATACCACGCCCAGCCAACCGCAACTAGCATCAATACCAAACATCCCCCCTCTCCCTATGGGAGAGGGGCCGGGGGTGAGGGCCCCCCAAATACATACCATGTCATCCTGAGCGCAGCCGAAGGATCCAAAATCCATACCACATACCATGCTCAGCCAACCGTAACCAACATCAATACCGAAGTTCTCCCCTCTCCCTATGGGAGAGGGCCGGGGGGTGAGGGCTCCCCAAATACAAACCCTGTCATCCTGAGCGCAGCCGAAGGATCCAAAATCCATACCACATACCATGCCCAGCCAACCGCAACTAGCATCAATACCAAACATCCCCCCTCGCCCTATGGGAGAGGGGCAGGGGGTGAGGGCCCCCCAAATACCTACCATGTCGCCCTAAGCTTGCCCGCGGCATGGTGTTTGGATTTTGGTCCTTTCAGAACGACAATCTCCTTAAAGCCCGATTGCCCAACCCGGCTTTAACCCTTCCCCTGCGCACATCTGTGGTAAATTAGGGCAGAACTACTCGCTGCCTGCCGGGATAATCCCTCGCTTCGGTTGGCGAAGTGTTCGGTTAACGAAGTGGAAGGAGGAAAGTGATGACCAGCGCTCCCGAAAAAATTCGCTTGGGTATTATCGGAGCGAACATCCACCTGGGATGGGCGCCCCGTTCCCACCTGCCGGCGGTGGTGGCAAGCCCCGAGTTCGAGCTTACCGCCGTGTGTACCACCCGCATGGAGAGCGCCGAGGAGTCGGCCCGCGCCTTTGGCGCCAAAATGGCCTTCGACAACTACCAGGACCTGATAGACCACCCGGACATTGACGCGGTGGCCGTGGTGCTGCGGGTGCCCTCCCACTACGAACCCACCATGGCGGCCCTCAACGCCGGCAAACACGTCTATACCGAGTGGCCCCTGGGCCAGACCACGGCACAGGCCCAGGAAATGGCCGACCTCGCCAGGGCCAAGGGCGTCCGAAACCTGGTGGGCCTGCAGGCCCGGGAGGCCCCGGCCATCAAGTACCTGAAAGAACTGGTGGAACAGGGCTACGTTGGCGATGTCCTTTCCTGTCATCTCAGCCTGGTCCGGGACGGTTCCCAGTCCCGTCATTCCACCCGTACCTGGCAGCGGGACAACGAACTGGGCGCCCACACCCTCACCATCGCCTGCGGCCACAGCATCGATGCCCTGCGCCACGTGGTGGGCGATTTCAGCCACGTGTCAGGCGTCGTCTCCACCCAGACGAAGGAGTGGTACGAGACTGACACCGACCAGCATCTGCCGGTCACCTCTCCGGACAACATCCTGATCAGCGGGCGGCTGCAGGAAGGAGGAGTAGCTTCGGTGCACGTAGCCAGCAACCCCTGGGCCGGCAGCGGTCTAAAGATGGAGATTTACGGCACCGAGGGCACACTTTCGGCCAGTTCCGTGGATTCACCCCAGTTGCGCGACATGGAGTTGGCCGGGGTCCAGGGTCCGGGCGAACTTCAGCCACTGGAAATCCCGGGCCGCTTCGTGAACGTCCTGGAAAGTATGCCAAAGGGCGAGGCCTTCAACGTAGGGCAGATGTACTACCAGTTCGGCCAGGCCATTCGCTCAGGACAGGACTGCCAGCCCGACTTCGCCACCGCCGTCAACCTGCACCATCTGGTTGATGCCATCCGGCAGGCCTCGGACGAGGGGCGTGAGGTTGAAGTAGGCTAAGGGCGAATAGTAAAACACGCCGGGGTCGCCCGGCCAGTTATCGCGAGCACGGCGGTTAGGAATATCAGCCCAACCCGCAGCAGGCACCTGTCAACAAACAGCAAAGAAGATTAGCAGGAGGATTCAGATATGATCTACGACTTTCGCCAGTACACTTTCCAGCCCGGGGCCATCCCCGACTACATGAAGGCCGTTGAAGAACTGTCCATACCCATACGGGCCAAGTACGGGATCAAGCTCGCTGGCTGGTACTACAGTGAAATCGGAGAACTGAACCAGGTGGTCCACATCTGGGCCTACCGGGACTACGAGCACTTCGACGAAGCCAAGGCCCAGGTCGCCAGGGACCCGGACTGGACCGGCAAATACCTGCCGGCGGTGCGCGGCCTCATCGTAAAGCAGAAGACCTGGCTAATGCTCTCCCCCGGTTTCGCCCCCCAGCCGGCCTAGAGGGCGCCGTCAAAAGCCGAGTTTCGTCTTTCCGGCGAAAGCCGGAATCCAGATCCGTCATGTAAATGGGTGATATGCTCCGCGATATACCAGGACTCTGGTATATCGCCTGTTTATACCCGATACCTAACCGGCAGCAATGGCTAATTTGACGACACCCCCTGGAGATAATCAGGGGCGGGGCCCCGCAAGGCCCCGGCTCTTTGGTTCGACATTCTTGTAACGAAGCGCGGCAGACGTGGCCATTCACACTTTGCGTTCGCCATGAGCCCGTCGAATGGGACGCGCCCATAGTTCGACAAGCTGATCCAAACGGATCCGGGGGCTCGCCACCGATAATTGAAGGCCTTGCCTTGGTTTAACCCTACTCCCCACCTTCCAAAGCCCCGGGTATCTCCGAAACTTCAAACACAATGGCGTCCACCGCCTTGTGCATAATGTCCGGGGCGTCCCCATCGTGCCAAAGGAGTACCGTGCGCTTGCCCGCGCCAATTCCGTAGCCCAGTTCCAGGTGGGCCGAGCGGCCGCAGGGCAGAACGCATACCACGGCATCGCAGGCTTCCAGGGCATCCATGTCTTTCCGGAAGATGGACTGTACCTTGGGATGGTCCAGGAAGTCGAAAAGCTGGCCTGAAGTCATTTCCGTCGGGTTCCAGCCTGAGCCTCCCTGGTACCGAAAGTCATAGACTTCGTGGCCGGCCTGCCGCAGCGCCTCCACCACCTCAGGATACACCTCGTTGCGCCAGGAACTGGCCACGTAAACCTTCATTAACCTCTTCCCATTGCTAAATTCAGCAGGGATTATAAGGCAATGCCACCAGAATTGTCCCCATTTGCCGCCTGGGGACCCAGGGTCTTTCGCCTATTGTGGTAGATTCTCTTCCACCGTTCGCCCTGAGCCCGTCGGAGGGCCACCCCGAGCCTGCAGACCGTTCGCCCTGTGCCCGTCGAAGCGCCGCCCGGAATCGTTCTCCAAGCTCACTACGAACGGACCCAAGGAGTTGCCACCGACAATCAAAAGACCCTGCCTGGGGGCCGCGTTCCAATTCGGGTGGTCCTGCGCAGTCTGGTCGCCAAAGGCAAGGGCAGGGGAGGTTCGCAAACCTCCCCTCAAGTTACCACAACCATCGGCAAGGGAACCCTCTATTGCGGCAGAAAAGGGCATACGGGGTCTCGACCGGAAGGAGGAAGGTGTGGAGAGTTGTCTGAAGCCGCTAGGCCGGCGCAGGGGACTATCCGAAGTATTCTGCCAGGGCCAGAACCATACTGCCCATGTGAGGGTGCTCCGGTTCCACGTCAACGGGAATTTCAGCTTCCCGAAGCCGCCGGCTGCATACCGGACCCACGGAGGCCACCACCGCGCCCGCATCCCGGCCGCTATTGCCTGCCGCCGTCCGGGCGCCCAGCGAGGTCCGCAGCGCATCTTCCTTCCCAGCCTTGGCGGCTATGGTAAGAAGGTTGCCAACCTGGGGCTGGCTGGTAAAGGCAATGGCGTCTATCCTGCCGCCGGCCAGATCATCAATCAAAGCCAGCACCGGCGCCTCATCTTCGGGCAGACCCCAGGTGTACAGGGTGACCTGCCGCACCTCGGCGCCCCGCTCTTCCAGGTGCGCGACCAGGGGCCGATTGGGGCCGCCGTAATGCTGCAGGGCCACAACCTTGCCGGAGAGGTCCCATTCCTGCAGGCTGTTGATCAGGTCCGCCGTGGTGTAGGGCTCGGGAGGCATCACGTCGATGTGAATCTTGTGCTGGCGCAGTACGCGGGCCGGCTTGGGGCTGCGGGCAATCACGGTAAGCCGGTCCAGCGCCGCCACAAATTCCTCTTCCCGCCCCATGTTGGCGGCGGTGGAAACGAGGGCCTGCGTGCCCACGCCGGTAAGCAGGGTTACGGCGTCAATGCGGCCGCCGCAGGTATCCACGACCAGTTGTTGAACCTCGGGGCTGTCCTTGAGGTAAATCTCCTGAAGCACCGGGGCGGCATAGGGAATACCGCCATGCCGTTCGATAAGCCCGGCCATCTCCGAGGTCATCCGGGCTTCCACAAATGCAACAGTCCTGTCGTTCAAAGAGGCCAAAGTCTATAGTCCGCCATCCGTGCTCAATTGGTGGAACGAGGCAGAACCGGTCTGGTTCTGCTAGAAGAAACTCTTTCGGTTAATTACGTAAGCCTGGTGGAACTCCGCATCAGACTTCGTAAAGTATATGATGGCCTCAATCAGGCATATTATCCAGTTTACCGGAATGCCGATGATGGTAATGGAAAGGATAATATGCACTATGCCCGCGCCAATCCTTCCCAGGTAAAACTTGTGGACTCCCAGGCCGCCAAGCAGCAACGCCAATAATCCTGCCGCCACCTTGCTCTTGCTGTTCTCAACCATACTCACCCACTCCTTCTTCTCAAGAGATAGTCAGGGGGAAGGACCAGGTCGCTTCGTGCTCTTACTTAACTATACGGCGCACTCGCCTTCGCCTCGCTCGAGCACATAGTTGTCGGTACGTTCCCAGTCCACGTACAGGTCTCCGCCGACCTCCTTGCTGGCAGCCGATTCCTGGATGGCGGCGGCAACTGACGTCAGTTCCTCGATGCCCACGCGGTCCAGGAAGTTGTTGAAGTTCTCGCCGTCCTGCCGGTTGTCCTTGTAGTAGCTGGCAATCTCGCGGACCATGCCAGGCACCAGCTTGGCCGGAACCTTAACCTTCGGAATGCGGGTTCCAATCCGCGAGTCCTCGACCTTGTTATCGCCATAATTGCCGCCCAGGAACATTTCGTAGGCGGGAATCTGGCTGCCGTCGGGACCCTTGATGGCCGCGCCGTGGAATCCGATGTTGGCGATGTGGTGCAGGCCGCAGCCGTTGGGGCAGCCGCTCATCTTGATGCGGATCTTCTTGACCCCGTCGTCCTGCATGAGGCCATTCCACGTCCCCAGTTCCTCGCGGATGGCCTTGGCCAGTCCCATGGACGCGGTGATGCCCAGCTTGCAGCTGTCGGTGCCGGGGCAGGAAACCACGTTGTTGATGGTATGAGCGCCGGGTTCGTTCAGATCAATGGCGCCCAGGGCCTCCCACACATCGTGCAGGTATCCGTCGGGCACCCACCGCAGGGCCAGGTTCTGTTCCTGGGTGGCGTTGGAACGTCCACCCGTATAGCGGCGCAGAATATCGGCCAGGCCCCGGAACTGGGCCGGAGTCAGGTCGCCCCGGACGGGCTTGACGTAAACGATGTTGTACCCTGCCTGCTTCTGGGCCACCACGTTGGTTTCCAGCCAGTAGTTATACTCGCCGCTGCCGTTGCCGGACCCGTTGCCGGATCCGTTGGTGGACCCGGAGGGCAATGCCGGGGGATTCTCCCGGTAAATGTCCTCGTCGGCGATATACTCATTGAGGTCTATGGGGCCAATTTCAGCCAGTTCAGCCTCGACCAGGTTGCGGAATTCCTCCAGCCCAATGCGGTCAATCAGCACCTTCAGGCGGGCCATCATCCGGTTCTTGCGCAGGGACTCGGCCTTGTCGAACACCGTCCAGACAGCCAGGGCCAGCCGCAGGTAGTCCTCCTCGGGCAGGAACTCATAAAGGGGCTTGGCCAGCCTGGGCATTATGGAAGTGCCGCCGCCCACATAAACCTTGAAGCCCCGCTTCTCCACGCCGTTCTCCACCCTTACCTGGGACACATAGGTCAGGTCCTGAATGGCCGCGGCCACAGTATCGCGGCTGTCAATGCCGGTAAAGGCGGACTTGAACTTGCGGGGGAAGGACTGGGTGATGGGGTGGCGCACCCCAAAACGTACGTAGCCGGTCAGGTACGGAGTCGGGTCAAAAATTTCCTCGGCGTCCACACCCGCCGTCGGCGAACCGACCACGTTGCGCACGGTGTTGCCGCAGGCTTCGCGGCTGGTCAGCCCTACCGTCCCCAGCTTGCGCAGAACGTCGGGACATTCGGGCAGGGGGATGTGGTGGAACTGGATGTTTTCCCGCGTGGTTATGTGGCCCTTGCCCAGGGGAGCATACTGTTCCGCAATGTCGCCCAGCGCGTCCATGGCGTCTGCGGTGAGAATGCCGCCCGGGATCTTGACCCGGATCATCTGGACGTCGGCCTGCCGCTGGCCGTAAACACCCTGCCTCAGGCGGAAGGGTGTGAACTGCAGGTTGTCCTGCTCGCCCGACTGGAACAGGGCCGATTCCTCCTCAAACCGCTGGACCTCGCTCTCCATGAACGGGATAACGCCCGGCGCGGTCGAGGCCAGGTCAAGGCTCTCGCGGTAGATTTCCTCCTGGGACTGTCCTGTCTTGATGGTCACTGTGGCCTCCTGTTGCTCACCACGTTTATTGCCTGGCTGTCTTTGAATTCGTTGCCTTTGTGCCAAAAATGAAGTCAAAAAATTAGCCCACCAAACGGCGTAACATTTGGTGGGCGCTGGGGTGTCTGTTGGACGTGAAGACTTACCCGCTCCCTATGAGGGCGGACAAGTACAAGTGCAGGTGCGGAGATTGTTGACTAACATTGTCGGGAATTGTAATAGCGCCAAAAACCGTTGTCAACAGGTCTTGATACTAATTTGGGTTTAACATTTTAGGTTGTGATGATGGAGGCCAACAAATAACAACTGAGGGCCACCCCCAACACCCCTACCCCACCACTTGGGAAATGCCAAAGTACACGCCCACCGGGTCTTTCAGGAAGGCAAAACGAATATTGGCCACATCCGTAAGCGGGACTATCACCTCGGCTCCCATGCTCTCGGCCACTGCCAGGCTGGCGGCGCAGTCATCCACGCAAAAGTACACCGACCAGTTGGGGGGCACCTCGCCCCATTCGGGTTTGATCTGCATCATCCCGCCCACCGGGCTGTCGCCGTTGGTGAACTCGTGGTAATCCGTGCCCTGGTCCCCCGGCTGGGTTATGGCGCGGCTCCAACCGAAAGTGGTGTCGTAGAAACTGGCCGCGGCCTCAGGCTCATAGGTGTAAAGCTCGTTCCAGCCGAGGGACCCCGGCGCGTAGATTAGCTCCGACCCAATGTGCTCTTTGGGTTGCCACATGCCAAAGACGGCTCCGGTGGGGTCGGCGGCGAAAGCCATCCGCCCTGCTTCAAATACGTCGCCAGGGCCCATAATCAGGGAGCCTCCGGCGGCGGTAACCTTTTCGACGGCCGCGTCCACATCCGGCACCGAGATATAGCTGCTCCAGTGGGGCGGAATTCCCTCCATCCCGGGCCCCATCTCGTACAGCCCGCAAACGTTCTTGCCGTCCTTCTGCATCATGGAATAGACCATGCCCTCCCCGGCGGGATTGTCGATGGCGGTCCAGCCCAGCAGGCGCGAGTAGAAGCTCTTGGACGCATCAGCGTCAGTGGTGGAAAGGTCAACCCAGCAGAAATTGCCGGGAGCATGGCTGGTAACTACAGGCATAGTTAAAAACACTTCCTTTTTCAAATGAATCGGCGTTCTAATAAAGCGGCCAGGGCGCCAGGCATACAGGCCGGGTTGCAATACCCCGGCGTCCGGAATCGGTAGCCCGGCAGCCGAGGGATTATACTACAGGGACCGGCGGCGGAGTCCCAATTCAGGTGGTTTGCCAGGGTCTTTCGATTATTGTGGTAGAGTCTCTTCCACCGTTCGCCCTGAGCCCGTCGAAGGGCCGCCCGGAATGGTTCTCCAGGCTCACCACGAACGGACTCGAGGAACTGCCACCAACAATCGAAAGTCCCTGGGTGGTTTGCGTGTGGACCCGCCGTCAAGCCCAAAACAAAAGTGGCTCGCGAACCGCCCCTGCGGGAAGCATGACCACCCGAAGGGAAATGACGCCTGCCGTTTCACGGGGAGTCCAGGTAAAGGGGCCATACATCCGCCGGATGAATACTCACCATTTCTAATCCGGGCTGCTGAACCGGGGCATTACCTTGTCGCCGAAGTTCTCCAGGTTCTTCAGCATCTGGCCCTGGGTAAGTCCGGCGTGGGCAAACTCCACCAGCAAGGACTCCAGATTGCAGACCTCCTGCAATTCCTGCACCCTTTCCGCCACGTTATCCGGTGAACCCACCAGCAGGGTTCGCGGCTCCAGGAAATCCCAGCCCAGTTCCACTGAATCCGCCAGTTCCTCGCCCGGGTTAGTGAACACCTCCCGTCCCCGAAAGGGGTCGTTGAAGATGAAGGCGGACATTACCGCCCTTTCCGCCTCGGCCCGGGCCTGTTCCATAGACGTCGAAACGTAGGTGGACCGCATCACCGCCTGATCTTCTCCCAACCTGAAGGTACGCCCCTCAACGCCGGACCTGACCTCAGCGTACAGTAGCATCCGCTGCCGGATGCGCTGGGGCGGCGGCTGCCAGTAACAGGCCTTTAACCTCATCTCTGCGGCAGTGGAAACCGACCTGTCTGTGGACACCGTCATCCACAATGGGGGATGGGGCTTCTGGTATGGCCTGGGCGTTACCCGCAGCCTGGCCACGCGTCCATCCTCGTGCCAGGCCGGGTCTGGTGGAAACCCGGGATGGGAAAAGACCGTGTCCTCGGCGGGAAAGGTATAGTTGGCCCCCCGGTGGGAGAAGTACTCTTCCGTCCAGATTTTCCGGACAATCTCCACCGTCTCCTGGAACAGTTCCCGGTTCTCCTGGTCCTTGCGGGGGTCGGCATTGGGGTGAAACTGGGGTCCCTCGTAGGGCCACACGCCTCGGCCAAAGCCAACCTCCACCCGTCCCCTGGTCATGTTGTCCAGCATTGCCAGATCTTCCGCCAGCCGAATGGGGTGCCACCAGGTAGCTATGTTGGCCATTTGGCCGATGCGAATTCTGGAAGTGTGGGCAGCCAGGTCCGCGCCCAGCAGGATGGGATTGGGCAGATCGCCCGAACCGTACAGCCCGAAGTGATGCTCTCCCAGCCATATGGCCTCAAAGCCAAGTTCTTCGGCAAGGATCGCCTGCTGTCGCAGATTCTCTATGATATCCGCGGCGCCGGTTGCCTCTCCTGCGGAGGCCGCCACGGTGGTAAAGGCAGCAAACTTCATCGGACACCTCTGCAAGGCTGGTTGGTCGGCGCCTTCTTGGAGACTATCTCAAAATCCCTTCCCCCTTGACGGGGGAAGGCTAGAGCCTGTCCTGAGCCTGCCGAAGGAATGGGGGTGAAAAGCAATCTCTCTCGCTGTCGCATTTTGCCCAATGCTCTGCTTTGAATAATTTTGAGATAGTTTCTTATTCACTGGTAGTTCAACAGCACTGTAATGAGGGGTTGGTGTTTAACCACCGTCTTTCCGGCGAAAGCCGGAATCCAGAGCCCCGCTTGTACCACGCAGTTGACCCTTCGCAACCTGTCTGGTTTCCGACCCTTAGCCGGAATGACGAAAAAGATATTGAGACAGTCTCAAAATCCCTTCCCCCTTGACGGGGGAAGGTTAGAGCCCGTCCTGAGCCTGCCGAAGGAATGGGGGTGAAAAACGAGCTCTTTTGCTGTCGCATTTTGCCCAATGCTCTGCCTTGAATAATTTTGAGATAGTTTCTTAGCAGTCATCATTTCAAACCTGTTAGCCTGCTAAGGGACAGACACGCGAATGCATAACCCTCTACTTCCAGCATAGCACGCCGCCGCCGGAAGGGTCGAAATCAGGCCCCCCCGAAGTGCAGCCATCTCCTGCAATTGCCGCCTTCCGGTATTCCCGCAGCGCCCCCCAAATCCGCTATAATGCCCCGCAAGCGAACCCCAATCTGCATTCCCGGAGGGGCCTGAATGATTACCAAATTTGGCAGCCTGTTTGCCGGGCACGTGGACTTTGAAGATATCGGGCTGGACGCCACCGCGTTGAATGACCGCTGGCTGCCGGACGAGCATCTGGCCACCGTTTTCGACAAGGCGGAGGCCATTGCCGGCGTGATGGACCGGCTGGACTACGAGACTTTCTGGATGGCCGAGCACCATTTCCAGCGAGAAGGGTACGAGTGCATCCCTAATCTGATGCTGTTTGCCGTCCATCTGGCCCACCTGACCAAGAAGCTCAAGATCGGATGCGGCTTCAACATCGCTCCCATGTGGAACCCCCTGCGGATGGCGGAAGACTACGCCACCGCCGACATTCTGACCGACGGCCGCGTGGTGTTCGGCGTGGGCCGGGGATACCACACCCGCGAAGTCGAAACCTTTGACGCCCCGATAATTGACCAGGACGCCAACCGCGAGCTGTTTGAGGAGCAGGTGGAGGTGATGTTCAAGGCCTTCAACGAGCGCTCCTTCTCCCACCACGGCAAGCACTACAACATCCCGCCCGACGTACCCTACCGTGGCTACGACCTTAAGGAAATTACCCTGGTTCCTCGCCCCAAATACCTGCCGGTAGAGTGCTACCAGCCGGTGGTGGGCGGCAGCCAGCGCGCCATGGACTTCATGGTCAAGCACGGCATCAAGGGCATGATCGGCGGCGGGGCGGCGGCCGGCGGCGCTACCCTGGATGTGGTGCGCAGATGGCAGGAAACCCTGGCCAGGGCCGGCAAGGAGACCGAACTGGGCGGAGACCTCATTATCGGGTTCTCCATTCACCTCGCCGATACCGAGGAAAAGGGCATGAACGAGGCCAGGCTGTTCTTCGAAGAGAACATGAAGATGTTCGCGCCCCTGGGCTTCTTCCACGGCCTGTCTGACGACCAGCTAATTGCCCTCGGCGACCCCTCCCGGGCGCGTTCCGCCGGACTGCCGACAATCGAGGACGGCGTCCGTGCCGGCTCCTGGCTATGCGGCCCTCCGGAACTGGTGGCGGAAAAACTCAACAAAATCCAGGAAATGTACCCCGGCCTGACCCAGATTAACGTGGGTTCGGTGGTGGGCACCCCGCAAAAAGTCATCCTGGAACAACTGGAATGGTTCGGCAAAGAGGTCATGCCCCAGTTCAAGGCCCAGGCCAACGTGGCCGTCCCGGCCGACAACTAGCACCCGACCAAACAATCCCTTCCCCCTCGACGGGGGAAAGACCAGCATGGGTCCGACGCGCCCCAACAAAATAATCCCTTCCCCCTTGAAGGGGGAAGGTTAGGATGGGGGTGACGCCCTCCAACCAAAACTCCCTTCCCCCCTACGGGGAAACGCCAGGATGGGGCCGACGTGCCCCAACCAAATAATCCCTTCCCCCTCGACGGGGGAACGCGGGTTTGCTCCAAAAAGCCATTTTGCTCCAATAATCAGAAGCTTGCTCCAATAAGGCCGATGTGATTATGCATCGTCCACTTTTTTGTCGAAACTCACTTGACCCGCCTACTTACCATAGATAGTAGGGGCATCAGTCTCCTGTTCGACTGAACGCCCCTCTATCTCTACGAGGCAAGTGCAAAACTCCACGGCACATAGTTGATTGACGCTTCTGCTGCCTTAAGAAACAAGACGCCCATCAATAACGACTTGTCCGCTACACGACTGTAGTACGACTTGCCCACTGTGTCTGGTCACTACGACCTGTCCACTGCAATCTTCAACTACCGTCTGCCCACTGCCTTGCTTCACAATTATCTGACCGCTAGCTCTCTCGAAAGTCACTTTACCACTACCGGAGCTAACAACCCAGTTACCCTCTGCGTCTATTTCAAGAGTTCTATCCGAGTCAGGGAAAGTGTATTTCATATCGCCCTCCTAGGTTTTGCAGAATACAGACAGGTCAAAATTTACCCTTAATCTAATCATACCAAGTTTAACCAAGAGGGCGGGTATGCAAAGGGCCGGCTTTGCTGAAAAAGTCGTTACCGATGCATAAGTCGCCAAACTGATGAAAAAGTCCCGTTTGAACCGCCACGTCAACTTTGGCGGGGAGGTTGATTTTGCCCAGTTCTCTCCATAGGTTTGGTTAAGCTACTTCAGGTGAAGCCACTGACCCTAACTACCCTGTGGTTCTATTGTCGCCAGTGCATTTATTTATCAATTGTTCATTGGTTGTTATGCCGTCCACGGTATTGGAAATGGTTCTTCAGCGTGAAATCAAAGACAGTTGGGGCATCACATCACCGATTGGTACATAAGAATCTCCCCCAAACTCACACCAGCATCCCTCGCTTCGATTATGGGTATGCTTCCGTTTTCGCACCTGTTGGACACCCCCGGCCCAATCAGCAATCAAGGGCCGTAAGCTTGCGTGTCCGTTTTCTACGTTGTCTATGATTCGTTGTAGGCCGTCACTGTCCATTGCATACCAGCGTCCAAAAAAGGTGTAGTTCAGGTCAGCCCAAAAATCTGTTTTGCCCAAGTAATTTGCGCACCGCCACAATTTCTTGCAAGTTCGGCACTCAAACACCGCCGATTCTCCGGGTAAATCTGCCTTACTGACCAAGACAGCGACCTTCCCGCAGAAAACACAGGATGCCGAATCGCTATCAGCCCAAAGGGTGCTTTCCACTACTGGCAAAAGGATGTCCACTATAAGCTGGAATCCTTCCCGTTTATGAAGGGCTCTCTGTATCCGGTTCAACTTAACCCTAAAGTCGCTGTCACTTAACGCATTCTTGCTAGTGTTGCACAGGGAACAAGTCAGATGGATATTGCCCTCAATTGTTTCTCCACCTTGGACTAATGGAACGATGTGGTCACGGTGATACTTTCTCCCTTCACTGAACGGACTACCCTTGCCCTTTAGCTCTGCTTGGCAGTACGCACACCGCCATTCTTGGCGTTCACCGATGGCGAGGATGTTTATTTTGCTTAATTGGTATCTTTCCCTTTGTTTAGCCGCATTTTCGACGTTGATGTTCAAGCGCATCGGATGCCACTTGGGGAAAGCCTTGCGCCGTTGGAAGGTAACCCCCGCCCAAATACGGAAGACAGAGAGCGGGTATATGCCGAGTTCTTCAGCTAATTCCTCAACTCTCTGTGGGGAAGGTGGCCCCATTGGAAGTTGCTCTCTAATCTCTGCTACATCGTCATCTGACAGTCTGTTCCTTTCCCTTCGGCTAAACGTGTGATGCCATTCTGCCTGCAATAACTCCCAATGGGTTGATGCTTCGTATTTTGAATGTTCATCAGGGCTACCCACACCAGTCATTTTCTTACCCCTTGTATCCGTCAAATCATTTGTCTCAAACCGCACACCAAAGGGCATACGGCGATTTGCTCCAATAATTGCTAGTTTGGCCGATGCACGGAACAACCGTAGCTGGGTGTCCACGCTAGTCGGTCGGTCGAGAGAAGTGGAAGATTCACACGCCTAAATGCCCAAGAATGGTTTTTGCTCCGGTGTAGGTTCAGGACGAAGGGACGACTGGTACTGCTGTAGTCCCCCAATATTACCCTCGCTTCGAGTCCATTTGAGACTACAGTTATCACACTGAAGGCGTGTCAACTTGCGCCAATTACCTCTCAAGGGAACGTCTTTATTTTCGTCCAAAATGCATAGTTCCTGAAGACCCCTAACGTGCGTCTGTTGGGAAATATCTCTCTCATATTGCTTCAGACGGGATATGCAATCTGAACAAGGTTCCCAAGTCATAGCTCCACCTTCCTTGTATCCATACTCATGGTAAAAGCTGCGGTGTGTGACCACCGCAGCTTTTACTATGCCGGTAGCTAAGAGAAATGGCAAGGAAAAGTGAAGGGGCCAGACATTCACTCGTCCCAAACTCGATGCACCAAAATAGACTTGTGGCCGCTACACTGTCATTCTCAACCCTGCTATTTCCCCCTACCAAGAGTGATTGATGCCCAGCGTGTACTTCGCCCCAACACGAGCAAAGTTGCGGGGCAGAATTTACACTGCCCCGCAACTTTTTTGTCGAAACTCATTTGACCCGCCCACTTACCATAGATATTAGGGGCATCAGTCTCCCGTTTGACTGAACGCTCCTCTATCTCTACGATGGCACTTGCGACGGTTGCCCTTTCAACGCCTTGGTAAGTAGGAACCCTTCGGTGAAGCTTTTGCTGTTTAGGACGGCACGTTTTTTCGTGCCCTCTTTGCGGTTCATCGTTGGGTTTGTGCAACCGTCGCAAGTGCCAATCCTTAACTCCGCAAAGGGGGTTCCCTTATGGCTCGTTATATCCCCAGCATTTGGCTCTTGTCTCTGGCCCTGCTTCTCTCCGCCTGTAGCACAGCTCCGCCCCCAGCACCTACCCCCGACATTCCCGCCACCGTGACCGCCCAAGTCCAAGAGCAATTGGCTACCAAGCCAACGTCCACCCCAGTCCCTACTACCACACCCAATCCTACCTTGGAACCCAAACCTGCCTACAAGCGCATCCCCAAGGGCTACCCTTACACGATAAACGTACCCGCCGATTGGCAATCAAAAGTGAACAACGCCGATAACTGGGCCGAATACGTCTTTGGCGACCCGGATAGCTACTCAGCCACAATCAGGGTGACTGTTGGACGCTCCGGTGGCCCTTTACCCTTTGACTCAGAAACTCTCGCAGATATTACGCTGGAAGAGTTGGAAGGTAATTCAGTAGAGGACAGTTTCCAGCTTAAGGAACGGCGCACTTTGGCCGATGGTGGAGTATGGCTATCTGTTAGCTTTCGGAAAATGCATCTTTGTCAGCGTGAGGCGGTGGCTCTGGTGCTGGTGTTGCCAAGATATGCTTTCATGGTTGAAGGGGCTACGTGTGAGGACGAATGGGACGAGTACGAAATCCTGATGGTGGAAGCGGTAGAAAGTTTTGCTTTTGAGCCCGGTTCTTGGCGTTGACGAGCGAAGCCCTGACACCGGATGCCCCCTAAAGACGTCCCGCCAAATCCGGCGGGGCGGTTCATATATTGACCTTCATAGGAATAGTAGGTATCATCAACTTCATAACCTAATCTGCCGCCTCGTGCGGTTTTGTTGGAGCAAATGAATGTGGAGCAACCCCCAGTGATTGGGGGGCCACTATCATTTGCTTATTTTTTTGTCAAACAACTAAGGGTTTCTTGGGTTCGGCTCACATTAGGCAGAAATCCCAACTTCGAGTAGTGGTAAAGGGTGAGTGAGATGAAAAACAGGTCAAGAGCTTGGCTGTCAATGCTGATATTCCTGTTGGCGGTGGTGTTTGCCCTTGGCGCACTGGCGATAGCGGGTGACCAAAAGACGAAACAAGGGCCGCAGGGCGCATTTACCGAAGCCGTTTATTCGTGTGCCAAGCAGGAAACCAACTCATCGGGCCAAACGGTGTTTGTTGCGCCGGACAGAATACCGGACGGGCTATTCACCTATGACGTAAGCACGAAAGACTTTATTGGCGGGGCGATTAGCCTTCCGAGAGTTGATTCCATTCCCGCCGGTAGTGATTTGCCGGACGGCGGACGGCCCGGTTGGTATTTCCGGTCTGCGCCGTTGTGTAACCGTGATGCCAGTGCAGGGACTACGGATTCTCTCTGGCTTTCGACCTTCACCGTTGACCCACTGCAAACCCCTGAATCAATGCCCGTGTCATTCAGCCCGCCGTTTCGGGCTGGGGCTAGAGGGCCGCAAGGCCCACAGGGACTTTACCCAATCTATGCTTATGCCCAGCAAACTGCGGGGCAAACAGTTTCAAGAGGGCAACTGCCCACTGAATGGGCGATAGACCTTACCACGGGGGAGATAAGTGGCTTAAACGGACACTGGGCACCGAATCCCTTCCAAGTCAATGCCAATGCGGTTCTTTGGACTACGTTCACCATCGTCAATCCGGCGCAATGGCCGGGATTGGCAAATATTGACGAAACGAATACCTGTACGGATAGCACATCGGCAACAACGTGCGAGACTACCCAAACCCGCTATTGGAGTACGCCGATTCAATGGTCTGGCACACCGGGGGCGGCGGGCGCACCGGGTAGTAGTGGCATTCAGGGAGTCACTGCGGGTACAGGCTTGTCCGGCGGTGGTTCATCCGGCGTAGTCACCCTAGACATAGAGACTCCCTACACGCCGGACGAACAAAACAAGCTTGCTGGTATCGAGGATGAAGCCACACGGGTTGAAGCCAACCCAATCGTGGGAACAAGCCAAGTTTCTTCCACGAACCTCAATCTGCTTGAAGTAAGCGGGCAGTATTACAACCTCCCTGCTGGAGAACAGGGTAAACAGGGGCGGTACCGGATTGAGATATACGGTGAAGCTCCGGCAAACTCACCGCTGACCGCCCCAATTGGCGGGCAGGTGAACGTCCAGACGGCCCAAGTTACCGCCCCTCCCGATACGGCTGTCCAAATCCTTGGTTCAGCGTGGTCTGTAGAGCTTTTCCCCCTTGCCGACCCGGTGAACAACGTCCTGTGGATTAGCACGTATTGGGTGAATCCACAATTCCAAAGCGGCGTACTCACGCCAAACTGGAGTACGCCTGTCGTTTCCGGGGAGCTTGGCCCACAGGGATTGCAGGGTGAAGTTGGATTATCGGTTCAGCCGATGTTCCTTGAGACTGCTACTCAACCCACCAAGCCGGACATAGCCTACGCTTCAAACCATACCTTCACATCCACGCCGACCGGCTGGAACGTCAACCCGCCGCCCACTCCCTCAGACCCAATTTGGCTAATTCTGGTTAGGCATCAAGTTGGCGTCTTTACGGCCTCGATTGACCCGAACCTGATAACAACTCCAATCAAGGTGTCCGGTACGGATGGGCAGGAAGGGGATTCAGGATGGAGTCCGCAATTTGCCATAGTAGCGGACGGTGACCGGCGGGTACTGCAAATTACCGGCTGGACGGGCGGTACTGGAACTGCCCCGGCTTCCGGCCTGTACGTGGGCGCTACTGCCCTTGTTTCAAGTCTGGCGGACGGCGTTGACATACGAGGGCCATCCGGGGCGGGAAACGAGCGGGAGATTCTGCTTGACGAACTGGACGATGCTACGGGCCGCAACCTGCGGGTTACCCAAACGAACTTCGCCCAATTCGATTCTTCTCATCAAGGGTATTTCTCCTTCCGCCCCATCACGGAAGCCGATTTGGGAAAAGACCTGCTTTGGTATGGCAAATTCGATGTGATAGGCGGGACCAATGACGGGACCCTGCTGGAAGACCGAATTTGGCACGTCAGGATTCCGGTTGAAGTCTATCTCCAGATGGGCATCGTTACGCCCGCAAGCGTTGACCCCATCGACAATGTGTTTATGAAGTCAACATCTCGCATCGGCATTGACTTCATCAGTCGCAATGAGCAAAGCACGATATATGTAGCCCGAATCTCACAAGAAACGGTTGATGGGGAAACTTTCGACCGCATCGCTGTGAGCATCGCAAAGAGGGTAAACGTAACTGGCAACGTTTATAGGGTCACAGCCTTTAAGACTGCCATAGTTTTGCGGTAAACCCCGTTCCACCCGCTAATGGTTTCTGCGTCAGGTGAGGCCAGACGCAAATCTGCTGACTGCAAGGGAGTGTCTATGCGACCCGCTTTAATGGCCCTTATATTTCTGGTTCTGGCATTCTCAATGGCTTGCATAGCTCCGGCAACACCCACCCCTTCGCCGCCACCAACTACTAGCCCGCCACTGAAACCTTTGAAGGTAGTAATGCCTACACCGGAGCCGCCCGCCACCGACGCAGAAAAACTCGCATTGGGTACCTTGGCCGAAAAAACTGCGAAGGGGCTGTATGAAATCCGAGAGGAATGCGTTAGCCAGGAAATAACGGGGAAGCTCTCCCTGAATGTTGCAGAACTATTCATCAAAGGGGAGGCCATCTACGAGACCATCGCAATGGAAATAGAAGCATTCGATGTGGCCCACGGAAGCGATTTAAGTGATATAACGACACCGCAAAAGTTTAACGACCTGCTTACACTCACTCTCGCAATGGAATACGCCGCTTTAAGGCTTGAGGCAATTTGCGGTCAACCAGTAGGGGACGAGCAAGAGCAAGATGGAGAATAAACAACAAGGCCGGGGCATTTAAGCCCCGGCCTTGTGCTGGTGTGCCACTTTTGCTTACTCCACTCTTTCCTCTAAATGGGCAGAATAGTCCATTGCTTCCATCAAGTCTGCTACACGAGTAACTACTTTACCATTGTGCCGTATTTCCCAATGCGGCGGAACCATATTCATAGGAACAGCAACCAAAGTGAAATTCCCTCTGGTGTACGCTGGCTTGCCTTCTAATTCTTGCTGTGTCCACTTACTCTCAGTTGTCACTTACAACGACTCCTTTCATTGTTTTTTCACGGTGACGCAACAGGGACTGCATTGACTCCTGGCTATTGCCGTCAGATTGTTGTAAAATTTATGCAATAAAAAGAACGGCGGGGCTAACCATCGCAAAAGCAACCCCCGCCGTCTATACCTACCACCGCCAAACCAACAAAGGAGGTCTTGCAGCAGTTTTATCGTGGCCCCTTAGCTCAATGGATAGAGCATCCCATTTGCGACGGGCAGGTTGTCGGTTCGAGTCCGACAGGGGCCACTCAATTTTAGGGGTTTGCACCCCCGCCAAATATGGTTTACGGGTCAGTGGCAGAGAGGCCGATTGCGCCTGACTTCAAATCAGGTAGGGTGATAGCTCCACCCTCGCAGGTTCGAATCCTGTCTGACCCGCCAGACCGCCTATTGACGGCCTATCTCTATTATATAGACCTGCCAAGCAGATACAAGCAAGGGATGAAATACAATGAATGAAAACAGCCGTGAAGGACAATATATTCCAACTGACCGGGCTTTCAATACCTTGAGCCAAAGAGCCGCTGATTTGGAAAGAGAAGCAAGAGCATTGCAAAAAGAAGCAGAGGCTTTGTGGATGAAGCGTGAAGGTGTACTGGAGTCCCTGCGCTGTCTTGAGGGTGAATCGGTGGACTTCGAAAATGCGGCCAACCAGCAAGCAGACGTTTCGACCCAATCCCCGCTGTTGCCAGAATCATTGAGTAATCTCACCGTTGAATTTGAAGGTGCCAAAACCTACAAAGAAAAGGTGTTAAGAGTGGCCGTTGCCGCTGGGAACGATGCGGTGCTAAACACAAGCGAAGTTGCGAGATTCTTGGAGGGTTGTGGGCAAACCACGTCATCGCTGGACAGCACTCGCACTTCAGTCCACAGGGCATTTGACGACCAACCGGAATTGTTTGAAAAGGTGGAAGAAGACAAGGGTAACTGGCGATTGATTCAACAAAGTGAGGATGTGCGGTATGACGAAGAATCAGACAATTACTAGAATAGACAAGGCGATGAAGAAATCCCAGACCCAGCGAGACGCCATTGATAATCAGTTGTTTGACCTGGCTGTGGCCCGCAACTACGCCCGCAAGTTTGCCAGAGACGAAGAACGGGCGAGGACGGCAAACAACTTTGGCCCAACCAAGCGGGCCGTAGCCGATGCGATGTTTGAAGTCTTGCGGAAGGAACGTCCGCTACACCGGAAGGTGATTCTGGAACGCATTCAGGCCAAGGGCGTCCCCATTGACTCCAAGAAGCCAGTGGACTACATCGCCCAACTGCTGACTCAGGACGCCAGTTTTGCACGGGAAGCAGGGATGCGAGGGTACTGGACGTTTTCCAACAGGGGCTTGGAAATGTGTCAAAACTCCTTGACAAGAAGAAGACAATTGACTTGAGTACAACAAAAAGAAGCCGCCGAAGGCTGGAACCCTTCGACAGCTTCTACCAAAAGGGAGGATGATTCCCCTATGGCTACTGATAATCTTAACAGCACAAGTCAAGCCTATACCGACAAAAAACCCCGCAAGTCCCCGGCCAAGAGAATCAGATTGGCAACCGCACTCGGCCCCAGCGACCCTGACGATGGCGACATTGGACGCCAGCAAAGGGGCCTCGCTATAGCGGCACTTTCCACTGTCAAGAAAACCAAGGTAGGCTACAAAGTGCTTTCGCAGTCGGGCAACGGCACTTACGCTGTTCGCTTGGACGGTGAATACGGCCCAGCTTGCGAATGCCCGGACTTCGATACTCGCAACGCCAAATGCAAGCACATTTACGCCGTAGAGCTTTACCAGATGCGGGAAGAAGACCCTGCCACAAGTCCGGAATGGACTGATATGGCGCAGGAAGCGGAACCCGTCAAAAAGCCCACGTACTCGCAGGACTGGCCGGCCTACAATGCCGCCCAAAAGAATGAAAAAAGGGACTTCGGCAGGCTTCTCAGGGACTTATGCGATGTCATCGAACAACCAGCCCAAGGCCGGGGCCGTCCACGAATGCCAATGTCCGATATGGTGTTTGCCGTCACCACCAAAGTTTATTTGCTAATGTCAGCACGGCGGATAATGCCCGATATTGAAGACGCCACTGAAAAAGGGCAGATGGACAGGGCACCTTCCAGCACAAGTATTTGGCGGTATTTGGAGAAGCCAGAGTTGACCCCGATTCTAAAGTCGCTGGTCGAGCAAAGCGCACTTCCCCTGAAGGACTTGGAAGACGACTTTGCGGCAGATTCAAGTGGGTTTGGAACCAGCGTGTATGACCGCCATTTTGAGGACAAATGGGGAGGCAATGCGGGCGAGGAAGGCAGACAGTACAATCCTCCGCACAAGCGGTCAAAGTACCTGATGGCTCACGTTGCCTGTGGGGTGCGCACCAACATAATCACCGCCGCTGTGGTCAGGACAGACCGAAGGCACGACTCAGTGTTTTTTCCTGAATTGGTGGAGACCACTGCACGGAATTTCACAATTCGGGAGTTCTCGGCAGACAAGGCATATTCAACCAAGGATAACCTTGTTGCGGTGTTGGCGGCGGGCGGTACGCCCCTTATACCGTTCAAGAAAGACGCAAACCCGAACACTGGACACCACAAGAAAGACCCGGTGCGAGACAACCTTTGGGCCTTGATGTACCATTATTTCCACCTGCGGCGGAAAGCCTTCAATGACCGTTACCACAAGCGGTCTAACGTGGAGTCGTGCTTCCACATGATGAAGTCGCAGTTTGGCGGGTTCGTCCGTAGCAAGACCCCTACAGCGCAGGTCAACGAAGTTTATGCCAAAATCCTGTGCCACAACATAGTGGTACTGGTGAAGATGATGTACAAGCTCAAAATTGACCCGACTTTCGGCCTCAGCGAGGAACAAGTGGAGTTGCCGATGGCCGCATAGCCTCGCCAGACAGTCAATACCCACGGAACAAGAAAGGCCCTGTGAATGGATTCGCCGGGCCTTTCACTTTGCCTTGGTTTCAATTCAGAGGGAAGGCAAAAACTTCCCCCAGTGAGATAAACCACATAAGCTAGACAAAGCAAAAGGCCCTGCTGTCGGCAACAGCCACAGGGCCTTCCTCTTGTGTCTTGACAGATAAGGGACTGCCCGGAAACAATAGCAACGAAGAGACGGCTCTTGGGGAGCCGCCTCTTACACCAAACCGACCACCGGCTAAGGAAGGTTGCTGTTTGGCTATTTGATTTTCCGGGAATCCCCGGGTGCTTGTCAAGTAACCTTGTGCCCTTCCTGACATGTCGCCAGTGGTTGGTGGACTAAGGAGAGGCAGATATGGAAGGATTGGTTGTAGCTGTCGCTGGCTCGGTTATTGCCGTTTTGATAATCGCCAAAACCCTCAGCGGGCGGTAGTGAAAGAGAAGGGTAGGGCGCATTATACAAACCATAAGGAAGAGAGGCTAATGACACTTGGATACAAAACGATACGATGTGGGGAAATGGTACGAAAACCAGATAGACTACTTGCTTCGTCGCTCAGGACTCAACTTCTGCCAACAACCTAAAATAGACAGGCATACGCCGGATTTCTTGATTTTTCAACCCAACGGGCCAGAAGTTATCATCGAGTGCAAGGCACGATACGACGGACAAGAGGATAGGACAAAATGTTTGGAATCCCAGCGAAAAGAAGCGGAAACCTTAAGGCGGATAGCTCGACGCAACATTGACCTTTATTCCCGCAGAGACCCTTTGGGAAACAATGAGCTTAATTCCTATCTGCTCGATGGCGCCCGAATGGACTTGGAAAGGGCAGACGCTATGAAGAAAGGAGATTTTCATTCGTGTGGGGGAAATATCGGGGAGTTATTTGGGGGAGTATATGATGCCCTAAAAGAAAAGGCGAGAACATACAAGGGTATTACTGACGGCAAGCCGTATGTTATTGCTCTGTATCACGATGCTTGTCAGGCAGACATTTCTACAGCCTTGTCACTCTGCTTTTCACCTCGTATTCCATCCATTTCATGGACGTATGAAGGGGATAATTTGGATAAGGAAATACATCTTGAGAGTAGATGGGTTGATGCGTGGTCTGTTGAAGAACAGGAAGGGATTTTTTATAAGTACAAGCACGTTTCAGGGCTAATCTATTCTGCATGGGAGCGTAAACACTTCTTCCTTCCAAACCCATTTGCCCACATACCTGTTAGTGCTGACCTATTCCCTTTCACGAGCGTTCCTGATGCACCGCTACTAAACGGTTCACCTGCATGGGTTCCTCGACAGGCCACCTTGACCGACGACTACTTACGTCCACCAAACACCTACTGGGGACTACTTGATTTGTTGTGTCAAGATTTAAGGAACGAAATTAAGCGACGTGATGCGTAATTGTAGTCGTGGATGTATGGGAGCAAGGTTAGCGTCGATTGACGAGCGACAATCAAAGCCAACAAAGTGGAGGAGGGGTATATGATTAGAGTGAATTTCAATAATGAAAAAGGCCGGAGCGTCAAACCGCTCCGGCCTTCTTGTTGGTTCCCGGAAACCTAGCGGACTATATCTCTTGAAAGTTTTTGCCCTCCCTCAAGTCAGAATCATCTTGTCCGGGTCGGGAAAGGCTGATAGGCTAGGAAAGTCCTCCTGTGCGTGTCTGCTCCTAAAATCTACCGTCTGCTCCTAAAATCGGTTGAATCGGGCTTTTTGGAGCAAACCCGGGGAACGCCAGGATGGGGCCGACGCCCTCCAACCAAAACTCCCTTCCCCCCTGACGGGGAAACGCCAGGATGGGGCCGACGTACCTCAACCAAATAATCCCTTCCCCCTCGAAGGGGGAGGGTTAGGATGGGGGGGCGGCCCTCCAACCAAAACTCCCTTCCCCCCCGAGGGGGGGGGGGGTGTGGTGGGGGGGTAACGCCCTCCAACCAAAACTCCCTTCCCCCTCGACGGGGAACGACAGGATGGGGCCGACGTACCCCAACAAGATAATCCCTTCCCCCTCGACGGGGGAAGGTTAGGATGGGGGTGACGCCCTGCCAGCAGTCGCCGCCAGCCCGCTGAATAAATCTCAAAACGGCTCTCGTACCAAAAGAACATTGCACAGCAACAACCCGAAACCGGCCCTGACCACAACTACCACCGGACTCAACGACACATAAACTATGCTGGAACATCTGGGAATACGATGGGGTTACATTTTCCTGCGGGGAGCAGTTTACCTATCCGAAGAGGATATGCAGGCACTGATGACCGAAGCGGTCGAAATGTACCTGCAGGACGAAGACCAGCGCAAGGTTGCCGGTTCCGAGTTTGAGGGCACGGTGCGCACCGACCACAAGTACGAAGTCCTGGGCCACTTCGGCGGCCAGCGCTTCGACGTGGAATTGGACACTATCTACGGTCGGGACAGCGCGTCCTTCCTGGTCAACGAACAGACCCGCGCCCCCGGCCCTTCCTTCTCCCTGAACTGAAACGGGGCGGATTGAATGTGCGCCCCAGCCCCTTATAGCCCTTCTCCTCCGGAATCAACCGCCCCGATTGGTTCGGCTAAACTCCACGCTATTACCTTGCCAACTGGCGCTTAAAAGGTCATCAAGTCCAGTCATACGAAGAGGGAGCAGGATAGGGAATGAACTTGCTAGCGGGGGATCAGGAACACCGAACCATTGCCATTTGACTGTCGAAGGGATGCTGAATGGGCAACGATTCAGGAAACAGATTCCCGGCAATCGGACGTTGGCTAATTGTCGCGCTCGCAACGTTCTACCTGGCAGTGGTGTATGGCGGAGCTTCACTGAAGACCCAATACAGCCATCTCAGTCAGTACATTAGCGAGCTCAATGCCGTGGATACAGCCTGGAGTTGGCAGATCGGTTATTTGGGGTTTGTTCCCTTAGGGCTGTTCGGCTTGGTTCTGTTGCTGATAGTCGAGCCCAGGGCAAGACTGTCCGGAATCAGTCGGATCGGTTGCTGGCTTCTCATCGCTGAGCCAATCGCCTATGTTGGCTCGGCCCTTGCTCCTTGCGATTTGGGTTGTCCCAGCACCGGTAGCCTGTCCCAGAATGTCCACAACATATTGAGTGCAATAACACTTGTCGTGACCACAGCCGGGCTGGTCTTGCTGTATTTCAATAGGACTATTCCGTTGAGCAAGAGAGCGGGCTGGTTGGTTTTGGCCACTACTTTTATCGTGCTTTACTCGCTGGCGCTGGTGCCTGATTTCGCCATATGGAGGGGACTGCTTCAACGCCTGGCCGAGGCGATGTTATATGGGTCTCTATGCCTGGTTAGTTGGAGGCTGCTGGGCATCAGGGAGAAAGCAACCCCTGTGGCTTTGGACAATCAAGATGGGTCAGCATAGAGAATGCACCCGGCTTGATTTGGATCAGTCGCCTTTTTGATTTGGGGTGCAGGGCAAGCACGAGTTCACGAAGTAGGAACGTTACCCACAGTTCACGACTGTCGTCGGAATGTCGGCTTGGGTTGGAAAGGTTCGCAGTCCCTCCGCCTCACTCCGGCCCCGTCAGCCTGGCGATCCCCCGCATGGTCGGGCCGCCGTTGCTCATCCGCTTGGCCTGCATGGGCTGGCCCTTGCCGCAGTTGGGAATGGGATTTACCCTCAGGTCGCTTCCCACGGCGTCAATGGACTGGAAGTAGTTGCGGGAATCGGCGGTAATGCCCCCATCGCGGTAAAGCCGGCCTATCTGTCCTCGTTCAATCTCGTACACCTTTACCGCCGTGATGCGAAAGTTCTCCCGCGACTCGGCAATGGACGGAGTGCGGTGTCCCGCCACGTAATACCCGGAGTCCACTTCAGAGATAATCTCCCGGGGGTCTCGTTCTCCGGCAGCGAACACCGTGTTGGTCATCCGGATCAGGGGCGCCAGGTGGGCCTCGGTGGCCCGGGCGGAACCGTTGGGCGCGACATTCAAAATGGCCGCCGTCTGCCGGTTATTCAGAAACTCTTCCAGCACCCCGTCCCGAATTATGTAGGCCCGGCGGGCCGGCGTACCTTCATGGTCGTACTGGAACGAACCGTACCCCTCCATCAGCGGGTCGGAATAAGCGGTAACCAGCGGCGAGGCAATCTGCTGTCCCAACTGATTGTCGTGCAGGTTCTTCAGGAACCACGAGCGACCGGCGTAGGCCGTTTCGTACTTCAACGCCCGGTCCAGCTCCGAAGGGTGCCCCACCACCTCGTGCACCAGCAGGGTGTTGAAATTGGGGTCGGTGACTATTGGGACTTCCCTGTCCGGCGGTTTCAGGAGCGGCGCCGCAGCCACGTCGGAAGCGTCCCTGCCCAGGTTTCGGCAAAAGGTAGTGAAGTCGGGCAGGTCTATCGGTCCGTTGTGGTAGCCCCGGGTTAGAACTTCCCAGCCCCGCTGGTGGCCGGTGGAATCGTACAGTTCGTAATTGCCGTTGTCGCTGCCGCAGATGACGAAGATGAACCCCTCCGTCTGGGCAAAGGACTGGTCAATATTGGCCCCGTCGGAACTGAGATAAAGCTCCCTCAGCAGGAAAGTGCTGGTGGATGCCGCGGTAAAGAGGACGTTTCTGGCCCGGCTGGTGGCCGACTTGCAGCCATCCACGGCCATGCGCACCGTCTCCTCCAGGGCCACGTTGCGGGGGTCCACCTCGTAAGTTGCCGGTACCGTGGCTTCGGCCACCGGCACCCGGGCCAGAAAAGTATCGTCAAGGCTGTGGGCCAGGGCGGGGAACCGGCGCCAGGTCTGGGACTTCTTGCGCGCGTTGGAGCGGGCTCGCTGGTGGGCCTGGCCGATGCCCTCCCACACAATCGACTCAATGCGGTCCAGGTCTGCCGCCCCCAGCACCTGCCCGTAAAAGCCGGCAGCAGACATTCGCTCCTGGGCTATGAGCCGCACCCCGAAGCCGATGGTCACATCTTCGGAACTGGCCTTTTCCTCGCCGTTCTCGGCGGCGCCCCACTTTTCTTCCCGGATCTGGATGCGGAGGTCGCAGTAGCGGAACTTGGGCAGTGATCTGGCACGCTCAGTCACCAGCGACTGCAGCTTGGGCCGGATGGCATCCAGGTCTTCTACAGTTATGGTGTGGGGCATGGTCACGCGACCTGATGGATTGTCACTGGAAAAGTAACGTCTCTGAGGCTGCATGCCGCAAACGCAGGTGGGTGCAGGATAGGGCCGCGATCCCTCCGACCCGTTCTTCCAGGAGCTTCTGGTCAGCTGGCGCTTTCGGGAGTATTTCCCGAAGCGGCGTCATGGGTAAAGTAGTCTTTGAGCGCCGATAACTGGCCCAACAGGTAGGATTGCCCCTGTTCCAGGCCGCGAATGCGCACATCCTGTTCATCGAAACGCCGGTCCATTTCGTCCCGCAGCGACCCATATTGCTGGGCCATTTCGGTCAACAACTACCAGATTTCACGTTCCCTGGCGTCGGTTTCAACCATATCAAACCGGCGATTCATTTCAGATTCCAACCGGTTTGTCCGTACAGTGGAACGACCCTCGGCCTGGTTCATTTGAACCCGCATTAGGCTGCTCATAGCAATAATCGTGCTGAGCAGCCCTACTCCCACCGTCAGTATTGCAACTAACTCAGTGGACATTGCTCCATTCTAGCAGGTGTAATTCGAACTTAACCTTGTTCAGACTGCCACGCCCGGGCCACGGCATGGGAAACCGCGGGGACGACGTCCGGGTCCAGCGACCACGGAATGATGTTCTCCGGCGTGGGTTCAGCCACCAACCCGGCCAGGGCCTCGGCGGCCGCCAGCTTCATCCGGGTGGTAATGCTGGTAGCGCGGGCGTCCAGCGCTCCCCGGAAAACGCCCGGGAATGCCAGGCTGTTGTTAATCTGGTTGGGGAAGTCGCTGCGGCCCGTCCCAACCACCTTGGCGCCGGCTTCGGAAGCCGCATCAGGCCAGATCTCCGGCGTGGGGTTGGCCGCCGCCAGCACTATGGGGTCGGGGGCCATGGATCGCACCACATCCTGGCTGACCGTATCTCCCACCGACAGACCAACAAAAACGTCGGCCAGTCTCATGGCTTCGGCCAGGTCTCCCTCTAAATTGTCGGGATTGGTCAGCTCCAGCATCTCCGTCTTGATAGGCGTGAGGTCGGTGCGGTTGCGGTGAATTATTCCCTGGCTGTCCACCAGGATGATGTTCTTCGCGCCGTAGTCGAGCAGCAACTTGGTAGAGGCGATCCCGCCGGCGCCCGCGCCGGAAAAGACATACTTGGCGTCGCTGATGGACTTGCCCACCACCTGCAGTGCATTGATGATGGAGGCCAGCACCACTATTGAGGTGCCGTGCTGGTCGTCATGGAAGACGGGAATGCCCAGGTCCTGGAGGCTTTGCTCAATTTCAAAGCAGCGGGGAGCGGCAATGTCCTCCAGGTTGATGCCGCCCACGCAGGGGGCCAGGTTGCGCACCGTCTGGATTATGGAGGCATTGTCCTGGGTTCCCAGGCAAAGGGGGAAGGCGTCCACGTCGGCCAGGCCCTTAAACAGGATGGACTTGCCCTCCATAACCGGCAGGGCTGCCTCGGGGCCGATGTTGCCCAGGCCCAGCACCGCTGACCCGTCCGTAACGATGGCCACCGTGTTGCCCCGATTGGTCAGAGCAAAGCTCTCAGATTTGTCGCTGTCAATGGCCATGCACACGGCCGCCACCCCCGGGGTGTATGCAATGGAAAGCTCCTCCATTGTTTCCACCTTCATCTTGGAGGCGATGCTCACCTTGCCCCGACTGGCCCGATGACGATTGATTGCTTCCACCCCGTAGTCCATCGTACTCATCAAATCACCTGATTAATTTATTGGTGACGCCGCCAATTGCCAAGTGGCAACAGGCGCGCCTGTCTCGCATGAAAACGAATTCGCCAATTATAAACCCTAAAGCAACGTTGTGGACAATAATGGGCTCCCAACCGGATGATTCCCGTTCCCTGGCTGCCCGTATGAGCAGGAAACTCAGTCTCCGGCAGCCCGCCGGTAAGTCAACCAGACCATTCCGTTGTCGTAGGACCGGCAGCCGGCCAGGGTTAGTTTCATCTCCGGCGAAGGCGGCGGGAACATTGGTATGCCCTCTCCCAGGATTATTGGAAGGATGAAGAACTCAAACCGGTCAATCAGGTCAAGGCGCAGGAACTCCCTCACCAGTTGGCCTCCCCCCACCAGCCAGATGTTCCCCTTGTCGGCGGCCTTGAGCTGGCCCACGAAGGCGGCCATGTCCGCTCCATCAACGAAACGTACATTCTCGTCCCGTTCACCGGCCCTGGTGCGAGAAAAGACAAAGCCGTCGGTTCCCGGGTAGGGATAGTCCACACCAAAGGACAGCACCTGTTCGTAGGTGACTCGCCCCATCAGCACCGTGCCCACACCGGCGATGAACTCGCCGTAGCCGTAGTCCTTGTCCGGGCCATCCCCCGGTTCAGGAATGTCGTCCAGCCAGTCCACGGCCCCATCGACGCGGGCGATATACCCGTCCAGGCTGGCGGCGATATACAGGATAACTTCAGGCACTGGTGGTTCCCCCTGTTTAACCCAGGATCAGCCCTGGCGGGCCGAGCGGTATTGCAGCCCCGTCCGGATGTTCCACCACACTATGAAAGGAGTTATGACCACCGTGGGCAGTATCCAGGCAATCCAGGGCGGGTTAGTCTCCACGTTGACCACCAGCACGGCGGTCACGGTGGCGATGGTGCCAGCCAGCATGTTGGTCAGGTGGCGGGAAATGCGCCGGCCGCCGGTGGCCCGACGCAGGCGGTGGTAGAGGCCATCAGCTACGCCCAGGGCGACGGCAATGCCGGCAAACAGGGACATGGTGACCCACTGGGAATCTCCGGAGCTGAACAGCACCCCCGCGTAAACTCCCATGCCGAGGCCGGTGGTCAGCATTATAGCGGTGGAAGCCCAGTCAACGGCGTGGGGAATGCCCCGCCGGTTACGGGCAAATCGCCAGCCAGCAAATACCAGGTAGAAGCTGAAGAAAGCGATTAGCAGAAGAAATATGCTTGCCCCCAGGAGAGCCAGGGGTATTGCAGTCAGGAACACCAGGGTCATGCCTATGGCGTAAACCCTTCCCGACCGGACGTGCCACTTTTGCCCCTTGGAAGTAAAAACGGCGATCACAGCAGTGACCAGGGCTACGGATCCCGCGCCTATGTGGAGAGTCAGGAGGACGGCGCTCAGCATGGATCGCTCCTTGATCGAGTACACCCGTCAGCGATAAGCACGGTTGAAATCGGGCGAAGGGAGGAAATACAGAGGCGAGGTTCTAACGCCGGTCCGAGTCCGGACGCGTACCCTGTCGCTGGCGCCGCACCACCACCGTATCGCAGATCAGGTCGTGAACGCTCCGCCGGTCTTCCCTGAACAGGACAAACAAGAAAATGAACCCCAGGGTCAGGTTGGCGGAGAGCGCTGTAAGAAAGTGGCGGGCCAGGGCGCGAACAAACCCAACCCGCGATCCGTCGGTCCTCACGACGTAAAGGCCAAAGGCGCGTTTGCCCACGGTTGTGGCCAGGTAGGTTATCAGGCCGGTGTGGTAGGCCATATTGATGAACAGCACCAGTACCTGCAGTCGGTCATACCCCTCAGGAGGGTCCAGTATCTGGTCAAAGTTCTCGGGTACGGGCTGCCCCAGCATCATCCAGACAAAAACCAGCGGAAACACCACCACCAGGAAATCAATCAGGAAGGCCAGCGCCCTGAATATAAACCCGCCCGGGCTGCCCAGCTCAAGAGCGGCCGGCCATTCACGGTCAGGCCGCTCAACATGTCCCGTCAGAATGGGAAATCCACAGGCGAAGCAGAACGCCGCATCGGGGTCATTCGGCCGGTGACACCGTGGACAGATAACTATGCTGGGCGTCGGGGCAGCCGGGGTTTCCGGCGTCTCGGGAGCAGTAGGCGGCGCCTCGGTGGTTGCCGCAGGCTGGGGTGCAGGCTGGGGTGATGGAAGCGTATCCGGCGCGGCCGGAGGGACAGAAGCCACCTCCGCCAGGTTCTGCCCGCAGTTGCCGCAGAATCTGTTGCCCGGCGCGAATGGGTGCATGCAATTAGGACACTGAAACTGAAGCCGCGTCCCGCACGACTGGCAGGACACGACTCCGTCAGCTACTTCCGCACCGCAATTATGGCAATTCATAGGCAAAAGTCGGTGATCTGGACGCCCCAGGGTACAAACGGCCCCATACTGCTACCGCGTGACCGCGCCCTCGGCAGCCGAGGATACCAGCTTGGCGTACTTGGCCAGTACCCCGGTGGTGTACTTGGGTGGGATGGGTTGCCAGGCCGCCTGCCGGTCGGACATCTCTTCCTCCGTCAGCCGGACATTCAGCTGCCGGTTGGGAATGTCCAGGGTTACTATGTCGCCCTCGCGCAGCAGGCCAATGGGGCCCCCAACTGCCGCTTCCGGCGCCACGTGGCCCACCATCGGGCCGTGGGACGCGCCCGAGAATCGACCGTCGGTAACCAGGGCCACCGAGTCGCCCAGTCCCTGCCCGATCAGCGCGCCGGTTACGGCCAGCATTTCCCGCATTCCGGGGCCGCCCTTGGGTCCCTCGTACCGGATAATTACGATGTCGCCCTCGTTGATTTCGCCCCGCTGGATGGCCTGGAAGGCCGGCTCTTCCTGCTCAAACACCCGGGCCGGACCTTCGTAAACCTTTTCCTGGTGACCCGCAACCTTGATGACCGCTCCGTCGGGGGCCAGGTTGCCCCTCAAGATGGCCAGGCCGCCGGTAGGGCCGCGCGGGCTCTCCGGCCGGTAAATGACCGGCTGGTCGTCAGTGGTGGGCATATCGGCCACGTTTTCGGCCAGGGTCCTGCCGGTGACCGTCATTGCGTCCCCATGGAGCAGGCCCGCCTCCAGCATTCGCTTGGCCACCAGGGAAACCCCGCCGTAGCGATGCAGGTCGGCCATAACGTACCTGCCGCCGGGACGCATGTCTGAGATGTAGGGAGTGCTTCGGCTGATGCGGTCAAAGTCGTCCAGGCTCAGGTCAACACCCGCTTCGTTGGCAATGGCCATCAGGTGCAGCACGGCATTGGTGGACCCGCCCATGGCCAGCACCACCGTAATGGCGTTCTCAAAGGCCTTGCGCGTCATTATGTCCCGGGGGCGCACATCCTCTTCCAGCAGGCGCAGCAGCACGCTGCCCGCCTTGCGAGCCTCGTCCACCTTGCGGGGGTCAATGGCGGGAATTGACGCGTCCCCCGGCAGGGACATGCCCATGATCTCAATGGCGGTGGACATGGTGTTGGCAGTAAAGAGACCGGCGCAGGAACCCTCCCCCGGGCAGGCAACGCACTCCAGGGCGGTCAGTTCCTCGCGGGTGATGCTGCCCTTCGCGTAGGCGCCCACCGCCTCGAACACGTCCTGGATGTTCACGTCGTTGCCCTGGTACTGGCCCGGCATAATCGTGCCGCCGTAGATGAATATGGACGGCACGTTGAGTCGGGCAATGGCCATCATGCACCCGGGCATGTTCTTGTCGCAGCCAGCGATGGTAACCAGGCCGTCCATGCGCTCCCCGAAGGTGACCACCTCGATGGAGTCGGCGATGACTTCGCGGCTGACGAGGGAGGCTTTCATCCCCTCGGTGCCCATGGAAATGCCGTCGCTGACGGTTATGGTTCCGAACTCGAAGGGAGTGCCCTCGGCCTGCCGGATCCCCTCCTTGGCGGCCTGCGCGAAGCGGGACAGGTGGACGTTACAGGGAGTAACGTCGCTGGCCAGGTTGGCAATGGCCACAAAGGGTTTGTCCAGGTCCTCCTGGGTCAACCCCATGGCCAGCAGCATAGCCCGGGCGGGAGCGCGCTCTGGGCCCTGGGTTACGTCGTTGCTCCGGTGCTTCATGCGCGCCACAGTGGCGGCGTCGCGCGTTGTTGTCTGGGTGGCGCCGGTATCGGTATCGGTAACAGTAGTCACGGGGGACCTCCTCCCTCTAGGTTCACCCTCAGGTAAGCAACGCCATTATAGTCCGCTGGCTGTTGCAGGGACAAGGTGACATCAACCAGGGCAATCGCGCTTCAGAGATTTCGTCGTCACGCAAGAATTAGGTGGCATCTTCAAAAGCTGAGTTTCGTCTTTCCGGCGAAAGCCGGAATCCAGATCCGTCATGTCAATGGGAGATATGCTAAGCGATATACCAGGACTCTGGTATATCGCCTGTTTATTCCCTATACCTGGCCGGCAGTAATGGCTAATTTGACGACACCTC
This sequence comes from SAR202 cluster bacterium bin22, assembly GCA_002238505.1. Classification (GTDB taxonomy): domain Bacteria; phylum Chloroflexota; class Dehalococcoidia; order Lucifugimonadales; family UBA3495; genus Bin22. Next base: position 36,253 of record MPMM01000010.1, read on the forward strand.
CTAAAGTCCAAATCTAAAACGCGATTGCCCTGGAGCCTTCCTTTCGTCTATATTAGGGCCGGCTTCAAGACCAGCACAAAGGAAATCGATGTCATTACACAGACCCCTCCTGTTCATACTGCTGTTTGCCAGCCTGACTGCCTTCATGGCAGTGGCCTGCCAAAGCGAAGAAAGTCCGGCAGCCTCCCCTCCATTACCTACACCACAGCTTCCGGCTCCACCGCCCTCCCCAACCCCAGCGGAACAAGCCCCCAGAACCGCCGAAGCTCCGACCGCCCCAGGAAGTCCAACGGCGCAAAGCCAGGGCATCCAGGCGCCGACGGTTTTCGCGCCGGTACGGGCCAACACGCCCACCCCCTGGCCCACGCCCAACCTGGACGCCACCGTGGCTGCCGAGGTCCGGTTAAGGTTGCTGATTGAGGAACAGGTAAGGGCCACGCTGGAGGCTGAAGCAACCCCCGTGCCCACCGAGCCTCCGCCCAGGACTCTCTTCCTGCAGGTCCAACAGCCTCAGGAGCCCATCCTGGCTGGCCAGGACATCCATCTGGATTTCAGCGTTACCAATCAGCTGTCAGTCCCCGTCCATGAGGTCAATATCGAGTTTGTGGTAACCGGGGCAGGGCGCATCTCTTATATTTACTCTGAACGGGAAGCGTGTCGTGTCGGGGTCTGCAGCTTTCGGATGCTGGAAAGCGGCGAAGTGGCCACCGGGAGTGTCTCTCTGGGTACCGAAATTAGTCTTGAGAAGGCCCTCAACCTTGACCTCGACGCAACCTGGCATCTTCAAAACTCACAGGCCATGGCCTCCCACGCCAGCGCCAGCGTGGAACTGGTTCACGACGACTCGCCAGGGATGCTCCTCTGGTCCACCCCGGTAGATGCCTTGCAAATGGAATGTGGCAAGGGAATCGATGCAGACGCTCAGGTGGTATTCGCGACCTTTGGCGATAAGCTGGTAGCCCTTTCCAGGACCCAGGGGGAACTGCTCTGGACATCCGATGCCGGCGGCCAGGTCCTGGATCCCGCGGCTTTCGACGGAAATGTGCTGGTCCAGGTTGCGGGCGAGGCCGGCGGCGAAGGTCCGCGGAGTGTCCTTCGCTCCCTCAACGCTTCGACCGGAACCGTCAACTGGGAACATCAGGCATCAGGACCGGTTAAGCGACCCCACCTGGTTCACGAAGGCGAAGTCTATTTCGTGGAATACGTGGAACCGCCCGGCGGCTCGGGACACTACAGTCAACTCGTGGCCCTTGAGGCTGCTACCGGAAGCCTGGTCTGGCAGTACCGGTTTGACGGAGCAGCCACTACAGCGGCGGTACACTCCCAGGGATACCTCTACCTCAGCACCAGCGAACTTGGGCCAAACTACCTTTACGCCTTCGACCCGGCCGAAGGGCAACTGGTCCGGTACTTCGAATCAGGTATCCAGGCGGCCTCGGTCCCCCTGGTGTTCGAGGGCAACGCATACCTGGTTTCTTCCGAGGGCATATTGCACTCCTTTGACCTGACCACCGGAAATCAAAGGTGGCGACTTGACCACGCGGACAAGATGACCGGACCGCCCCTACAGGCCAACCAGTTTGTGTTTGTCACGGCGGCAGTCAAGGAGAACCAGGACGCCCGGTTCCTGTACGGCGTGGTGATGGAGACCGGAATGTGGGGCTGGGCCTTCGGCGTTTCCGGGCTTGGTGAAACAGTCTCGGTATCCGGGGACCGCGTTTATGCCATTAGTCCCCAAAAACTGAGGTCAATGAATGCTGCCGAACTTGAAGAGAGCTGGCAGGCCACCTACGGATATATCTGCGGTCCCGTCAAAGTGCACGACGGGGTACTGTACGGACGTACTCTCTGGGGCGGCGAACATAGGGTTCTTGCCCTTCGGGCCGACTAAGGGGCGTCGTCAAGAGCCGAGTTTCGTCTTTCCGGCGAAAGCCGGAATCCAGATCCGTCAAGCAAATGGGTGATATGCTCCGCGATATACCAGGTTTCTGGTATAACGCCTGTTTATACCCGATACCTGACCGGCAGTAATGGCTAATTTGACGACACCCCCTAAGGCCAGTTGAAACACAGCCCAGGTCATGGGGAGGCTTCGGGACCTGAATTGGACGCCAACAAACTTGGGCAAGAGCGGCTAAGGGGGTAACGCGTTAATGCGTGGAAAACTTTGTGCCGGCCTGGCCATAGCCGGCTGTTTCCTGTTGCTGGCGGCTACCGCCTGTAACAGCAACCAGCAGACCAGCGCCCCGGGTTCCGTCCCGGTACCTGCGGCAACCGTTGCCGACACCCCTGCCCCTGAGCCTCCTGGAATTGCAATGGACACTGACTCGCCACCTTCCACCGCCAGCCATCCCACGGCGACTGCTCCGCCGCCAGTCACCCCCGCCAGCCGGCCTACCAGGCCTCCGTTCATCCCTGTGCCAACGCCCGACATTCCCGCCACCGTCGCCGCCGAGGTCCACATCCGGCGGCAGGTCGCGGAACAGGTAAGTGCCGCCCTGGCAGCGCAATCCACCCCCACGCCGCCTCCGCCTGCGCTGGAAGGCCCGCTGGTAGAACTCTTCCTGCCGCCTGGCCCATTGACAGCCGGTAACCACCCCACGCTGGAGTTCACGGTCACCAACCGGTTGGCCGACCCCGTACACGACCTGAGCATCGAATTCGCCCCCTCCTGGCCCAGCAAGCTGCATGACTTGACCATCCACGGGGGAGACTGCATCGACCTGGTCTGCCAGGTCTCCACGCTGGCCGGCAATGCGTCGGTTGGCGGCCAGGCAACACTGACGGTGGAACTCAGCCTTGAGACCGAACTCTCACTTGAAGCTACAGCTTCCTGGCACAGTGGCGACTCGCAGACAAGGGCATTCTTCACCCAGTTATCCAGGGAAACCCGGCAGGGAGAAGGACCAGGTTCAACCCTGTGGCAGTCCCCCGCGCCATCCCAAATTGGCACGTGCGAAAAAACAGCAGTGGTGGACTACGAGGCTGTCTATGCCACGGTGGGCGAAATGCTCTACGCATTCTCCAGGACCACCGGCAATGTCCTTTGGAAATTTGAGGCAGACGATTCCCTCAGTTCACCCGCCGTGTCCGGAAACAGCATCTTCTTTACAACCACGGTGAGGAAAGGCGCCCGCAGCCACGAGATGTACCTTTACTCCCTGAATACCGCCACTGGCTCCATAAACTGGCGCAGCCCCCTGGAACCTGGAATTGACCAGAGCCTCCCACTGGTACATGAAAGAGCCGTTTACGTTACTGTGCGGGGCCCCTTGGTAAACAATGCCACCGAAGTCGGCCACCTCATGTCCTTTGATGCCTTAACCGGAGTCCTGAACTGGAGTCTTCAGGTCGAAAAGGGAGGAAGTACCCCGCCAATGGTGTCCGACGGGAGAATCTATTTCTCTAATTCGACCAACCTCTTCCTGGTCGACCACGAGTCTGGCCAGTTGGAACGCAAATATACCGCTTCCGGGTACATTTTCGCCCCGCCCGTCCTGCGTGGCACAAGAGCCTACATTATTAGCGGCGGTGGCTCCATCTATTCCTGGGATTACGCGGCCAACGAAATTGACTGGGAATACAAGCCGGTCGGCGGCAAAGTCTTAGACGAACCGGTGGTATCCGATCGGTACATTTACTTTCTCATTTACGATGACGTCGCCGAACAGCGGCTCACCTTGGAGGCGCTGGATATCGCCACCGGCGCTCCTGTGTGGAAATACCAGCCCGGTTCTTCGCTGTGGAATCCCTCGGTTGCCAATGGCCGGGTGTACGTCGCTTCCTGGGACAGTCTGGCCTCCCTTGACGCGGAGACTGGCCAAACTCACTGGGCCGCCTACTATCAATACTTCTGCGACTTCGTGACCGAAGCTGACGGCGTCCTGTACGTGCGTTCCACCTACGACAACCAGAAGAGGCTCCTCGCCCTCCGGGGCGATTAACCACGCGATGAACAACCGGACGCCGACAAGTCTGCTCAAAACCCTTCCAACCCTGGCAGCCCTGTCCGCCCTGGCGCTGTTAACCCTGGCCGGCTGCAACGGTAACAATCCAGCCGTTGCCACCCCGGCCCTTCCCGAATCCCAGCGTCAGGCCCCGCCAGCCACTCCCACGGCTGATGCCCGCCTGGTCCCACCCTCCAACACGCCGGAGTCTCCAGCGTCAGCAGTTCAGGTTCCCACCGCCGTGGTTCAAACCCCCACCCCCGTAGTTCTCACCCTGGCAGCTACGCCCACGGTGAATCCCGAAATCCAGTTCCGCGAAATCATCGCCGCCAGGGTCAAGGCAACGCTGGATGCCTGGGCAAGCTTTACACCCACACCCACGGCCGTTCCCCCACCGACGCCCGCTCCTGCCGTGACACCCCTTCCCACACTGATACCCACGCCCACGCCCACACCAGCGCCCACCGCTACTCCCATTCCCACACCGGCTCCCGCTCCCACCGTTACACCGGCCCCCGTACCGCTACCCACCCCTGCGCCCGTCCCCCGCCCCCTCCCCACACCGCCTCCCGCCCCCACCGTAACACCGGCCCCCGTCCCGCTACCCACCCTTGCGCCTGTCCCCAGCCCCATCCCCACTTCCCCCCAGTCGCCGCCCGCCAGGTTAAGCGTAACCCTCGAGCAGGCACAGGAGGGAAAGGCCGTGTCCGGTGAGGAATTGACCGTCCTGATAACCGTGAAAAACCCGTCTCCTCAACCCGTTCACGCCATAACCCTGGACTTCGAGATGGAGGAACCTGGACAGTTCGTATCCGCCTCCCTGGACCGGGGAAACTGCCAGGAACTCTCCTGTGAAATAAGTTCCATTGACGGCCGTGACTCGGTTGCCGGCCAAATCAAAATCAAGCAGCCCTTTGCATTTGACGTCGAAGCCAGGTTGGACGGCAGGGCAGCCTGGCGGCAGGGCGACTCCCCTCTCCGTTACACCTACTACCACATTAGCGTTCAGCTGGACAACAGCCATCTCCCAGGAGGCCTGGTTTGGGCTACCGGCCCCGTCGGAAATTCCTTGTCAAACCGACTCCCCCCATCGGTGGGTCCGGACGCGATTTATGCCTGGTTCGGCCAGAGATTGCTGTCCATATCCCGGGTAACCGGAGAGAGCCTGTGGCAAAAGGCGATTGCGTCCTACACCTTTGATCCGCTGCTATGGGAGGACCGCATCATATTCCGGTCCAGGCCAGCGGACGACGATGGAAGGTTTATGGGGTACATTCATTCATTGGACGCCGCAACGGGCGAACTGGTCTGGAGCCACCCTTTGGATGGCGTAGTCCTTGGCCCAGCCCTGGTTTACAACGGGGCCTTGTATTTCAACGTCATCGATCGGGGCCAGGGTCGGGACTCCGACTACGGCTACCTGGTATCCTTGGACATTGCCACCGGAAAGCTGAACTGGGAACAACGCTTCGAGCAAAGACTCTGGTCCCCTCCAGTGGCTCACGCCGGCAAAATCTACGTTGCTTCCCGACGCTACCACCCGGGCAGTATCTACTCCGTCGAACCCGAGTCAGGCTCAGCAACCCTGCTGCACCAAACGACCGTCGGCACAACTGAACCCCTTCTGTTTGCCTTGGGGAAAATCTTTATGTTGACAGAAATGGGAACCATTATTGCCCTCGATTTTTCATCGGGCGAAGAGGTTTGGAGATACCAGCCCGAGGATCACGTCTGGCAGACACCGGTATATTCGCAGGGAAAGGTCCATATGATAGTCTTCAAGGAATCCGTTGGGGACTACGCCGCTGTTCACGTTCTCGATGCAGCGTCGGGCAGGCTCAAATGGAAGTACGAGCCCGGAAGGCAGATATCCTCTTATACGGTCCTGGATGACCTGATATTCGTGTCAACCTATACCCACCTTGTTGCCCTGGACTCCGCAACGGGCAGTCAACTATGGCAGAAGGCCTACCAGGGCATATACAGTCCCCTGGCCAGGGCTGATGGGATTCTTTATGGTCAGGGATTCGCGGAAAAGGGCGGTTTCCAGGCCTTCGCCATCCGGCTTTCCGCTCCCGGCACCGAGGACGGAAGGTAATGAACTGGCGCTTTGGCATCCCGTCCCTCTCGGCCCTGATCATCCTGTTGGCGGTAACCCTGGCCGGCTGCAACTGGAACGATTCGCCCACTGCCACCCCATCCCTCCCCGAATCCCAGACCCAGCCTGCGCCCACCTCTCTCTCCGGTGCGGACCAGGCGGAGTTGCTCCCCGCCACGCCAACGCGAGAGACGCCCGTGGTTCCGGTTCCAACCGCCCTGCCCCCAACCCCCACTCCCATAGTTATCTCCCTTGCCACTCCCACGCCGGATAATCCCGAAATCCAGTTCCGCGCAATAATCGAAGAAAGGGTACAGGCAACGCTGACGGCTCTGGCCAGCCTCACCCCCACACCCACGGTGACGCCCATTCCCACCGCAACTCCTACTCCTGCTCCCACTGCCGTGCCCACCGTCGCACCAACACCGGCGCCTGCACCCACCGCCACGTCCCTTCCCACACCGACACCTACGCCATCACCCGCGCCCACGGCTATTGCTATACCCACCCATACCCCCACTCCTGCTCCTGCTGTAGTCCCAACTCCCACAGGTACTCCCCTGCCCACACCAACTCCCGAAGCCCCTGCAGTACCCGGCCCCTACGACCTGGTACTTGTGCTCGAACCTGACCAGGCGGCAACACCCAGGGCCGGCGAGGAATACCGTATCCATTTCACCATTGTCAACCGTTCACAGGAGCCTGCTTTCCGCATAAGGCTGAATCTTCAAGTCGCGGGCCCCGTCGACCTGGTCAGCGCCCACTCCGACAAGGGAACCTGCGTCGAGGACCTCTGCGAATTCCGTTCCTTTGACAATTTTGAGTCCGCCAGCGGCCACGTCACCCTGGTGCCCAGCCGTGCTTCCCTTCCCGAGGCCGGGTTAGTAACCGAAGTACAGCTGAAGGCAGTTTTGTCCTGGGTTTCCTCTGGACAGAGAAGAGTGCATTCTCGATCCGTCATCACCTTGTTGGTGGGAGAAAGCAGCCAGCCCGGCAGCCTGATCTGGGGCAGCAAATTAGGGGCCACGGGAGGGTCTTGCTCAGATAGGGTTCTCCTTGATTCGGACGCAGCTTACGTAATCTTTAATCGACTGGTCGCCTCCCTGGACCGGGAAACCGGCGAGGTCAATTGGCTGGAGAAGCCTGCTGAGGATGAGTCAATAGTCGAAGTCCTGTTGGCGCCGGGGCATGTCCTTGTCCGTTCAAGGTTCCGGGATTTCCATGGACAGGGACCGACCTACTTCACTTCCAGGCACCGGGAGACCGGTAAACCCGCCTGGCGCCAACCCATAGATGGAACACCCTACGGCCCGTCCCTGTTCCACAACGGCAATCTCTACTTTGTCGTGCAGCAACCATCCCATGACCCCGATTCCGAATACCACTACCTCACCTCGCTGAACGCGGCCACCGGCGCGTTGAACTGGCAGCGCCCCGTTCATCAAGGCCTGCTCTCGCCACCCGCCGCCTTCGAAGGCAGAATCTACGTCGCATCCCGCGCCATTGGAATTGATTACCTGTATGCCATCGACCCACAGTCCGGAGCCATAGACCGGCAGCTCGAACTGTATTCGGGCACCTACCAACCCCTGCTGTTCGCCACCGGCAACGTCTTCACGTTATCGGGGAACGGAAGCATCGAATCCACGGACCTGTCAACCGGAGAACTGGAGTGGAGCCACCGGCTTGACGGTCGGTTCGGGCGTCACCTTACATTCCGGGATGGCCAGGTCCACGTGCTGGTTTTCAAGCGGGACGTTAATGACTTTGGCGCCATCCACGCCCTCGATGCCGAGACGGGCGAAGTCAGCTGGAAGTACGAGCCGGGCGCAACGTTAAGTTCCTATTCGCTGTCAGGAGATGTGATCTACACATCGACCCACCCCAGCGTAATTGCCCTCGACTCCCGAACAGGAGACCCCCTGTGGGAAGGCGAGTACAACGGCATTGGCTGCCGTCCCCTGGTCGAATCCGGCGGAGTTCTGTACGGGCTAAGCTTCGCCGGCGAATATGGATACCAGGCCTTTGCCCTCAGGGCATACTCGCCACCTTAGGGGGCGTGTCGTCAAAAGTCGATTCTCGTCATTCTGGCGAAAGCCAGAATCCAGGACCCTTCATGTACTTTGCCGTTGACCAGTGGCTACCCTTCCAAATTCCGAACCAAAACCGGAATGAAGTTACTTCGTTGCCACTCGTCAATACAATGCTGTTGAACTGCTTGAGGCTGTCGTCAAAAGCCGAGTTTCGTCATTCTGGCGAAAGCCAGAATCCAGGACCCTTCCTGTACTCTGCGGTTGGCCAGTGGCTACCCTTCCAAATTCCGAACCAAGACCGGAATGACGTTACATCCTTGCCACCCGTCAATACAATGCTGTTGAACTGCTGGGGGCATCGTCAAAAGCCGAGTTTCGTCATTCTGGCGAAAGCCAGAATCCAGGAACCTTCCTATACTCTGCGGCTGGCCAGTGGCTACCCTTCCAAATTCCGAACCAAAACCGGAATGACGTTACATCGTTGCCACTCGTCAATACAATGCTGTTGACCCCCTAGGGCTCTGCCTCCAACTCCTCCCCGGCAGCCTCCCCCACTATCTCCGGCTCCATCTCCGGCATACTCCCTTCCAGCACGGGGGCCTCGTTCCACTGCTTGACCAGGTAGATAATCACGTCCTTGGTCAGGGCCACCACCGGCGGGCCCAAAATGACGCCCCACAGGCCAAAATACTGGCTGCCAATGGTGATTACCAGGATGACAGCAATGGGGTGCATGTTCAGGGTGTCGGCCTGAATGCGCGGCACCAGCAGCGTATTCTCCAGCAACTGCACAATCAGGTACAGAAGGATTACCCACAGCACCTTGTCCGGTTCGGTGGCCAGCGTCACCAGCACACCCACCGCTCCGCCAATCCAGGGGCCGATAATGGGCACCAGTTCGGTCAGGCCCGCCACAATCCCCAGCACGACGGCAAAGGGGACGTCCAGAATCAGCAGCCCCACCGCCACTATCACGCCCACAATTACGCCCAGCGTAAGCTGTCCGCGAATGTAGCCGCCCAGGGTGCGGTCAGCAATGTCCAGAATGTCCCTCAAGTAGGGACGGACCGCCGACGGGAAGGGCGCGTGCAGGGACTCGCGGATAGGGCTGGAGTCCTTCATCAGGTAGAAAACCAGCACCGGCGCCGTGGCCAGCCCCAAAATGAAGGCGAAGGAACCGGTAATAATGCCCAGGGTCTGCTTTACCACGTTCCAGGCAGCGGCCCCGATTATACCGCCGGCGTCGGCCAGCGCTCCCTCTGCCCGGTCCCGCAAGTCGGCGGGCACCACGTCGGCATATTGGGCAACCCAGCCCTCTATTGTTACGCGTGCGTTGTTCAGAAAGGCCGGGAAGTCTTCAATGAACCGCTGGCCCTGCTCAACGGTGGGAGGAACCACCGCGATTATCAACGCCGCGAATACCAACAGCCCGAACAGGAATATCAGGCCCACGGAGATGCCCCGTGCCAGCCCCGGGCGCTTGTGCCTCCAGGGCATGCCCCGTTCCATCAGCTTCGCCACCGGAAGCAGCACGTAGGCTATCACCGCGCTGATTCCCAGGGTAAGCAGAACGCTGCCCAGCAGGTACAAGACCGCCACGGCCGCCACCAGAATGGCCGCAGCGCCCAGCAGCAGGAATCGCTTTCGTCTCAGGGATGGTTCCACAGACACCTCGGACTCCCCAGCATTGGGGAGGGAAGGGTTGGATACTGGAAACTGCCGGAAAACGCCGGCCTCATTATGTTTGCCTGTCATTGTCCGGTCAACCTTCTTGAGGGATAGATGCAAGGCTATCGCATGAATTCTGACTCGGTCCCATAACCCCTCCTGCCGCCTTTCCCGCGCAGGCGGGAATCCAGACCCCCGTCCTATGTTCCCCACAATATCCCGTTGTCCGTTCCCTGAAAGCTTGGCCACTTTGACGCTCCTGCGATTGCCCTGGGGATAGATGCAGACTTGGTTTGTTTCTGTCTCCTGGTCTGCCCCACGGTCACACCGGCGTGTCTGCTTTCCCCTTGCCCCGGGTCCACCTCAAACGGAATGCCGGCAAGCGATACCGGGGGTTGCGCCAATGGGGGATTTCTTGTAATCTTGGGACTGCCCGTAGATACGGGAAATCCTGAGAATTGAGGAAGAGCAAGAATGTTTAGCCCATTGCAATGGTTGAAAATTCAGGAGGCCGAGGCCCACTGTGACATCCCCTGCGGCATCTACGACCCCGTTTCCGCCAAGATAGCAGCCCAGACCGTCCAGAAGATGGTATTGCGGATGCAGGCCCTGGAAGCCGGTGACGATCCCGTGGCTTATGCCCATACCATGGCCCGCTACGTCGCCACCAAGGAAGAGCACGCCGAGATCTGCAAGCGCGAACTGCGGATTCTCTGGGCCGACTACGCCTGGCCCAACATGCCCGAAGGCTTTGACCTGCACGGCTCCTTCAACGCCGCCCTGAAGCTGGCCGGCCGCTGCCGCCAGGTTGTGGATATGGCTGCCTGCGAGGAACTGGTAGCCTCCGTGGACAGCATCGCCGCCGCCTTCTGGGCCACCAAGGGCGTCGAGTACAGCGACCCCCACGCCGCCGCCCGCTACGGAACCTAGAAGTAACCGGACCCAGAACCTCTACAAAAGGACCTCTACAGCGCAGGGGCGGGTTTAAAACCCGCCCCTGCGTGCGTTTGCAAATCCTGAGTGCGTTTGCAAATAAGAAGAAGCGGGCCAGTCAGCCCGCCTCTTCCTCAGAAAGCTCCAGGCGCTCCATTGTCCTCTACTGGAAGTCATCAAAAAATCCCTTCCCCCTTGACGGGGGAAGGCTAGAGCCTGTCCTGAGCCTGCCGAAGGAATGGGGGTGAAGTACCTGGATTTGAAGCCGCTCTTGGGCCTGTTCTAATAACGGTTCCCATTTCGGTGAGCTTCCCCTGAATTACTGGCTGCCTACCGCAACCCCTCCAGCGCCTGCCCCGCAATCGCCACCGTCCGGTCAATATCTTCCTCCGTGTGGGCCAGCGACACGAACCCGGCCTCGAACTGGGACGGGGCCAGGTAAACGCCGCCTTCCAGCATGGCGTGGAAGTACCGGCCGTAAAACTCGGTGCTGGACTGCTCCACCTGGGCTAGAACGTCCACCGGCCCGGGGTTCATAAAACCCGTCATCATCGAACCGACCCTGTTGAGCGTCGCGGGAATCTCCGCGCTCGCAAAGGCCTGGGTAATGCCGTCCGCAAGACGGGTCGCCAAAGACTCCAGCCTTTCGTACGTATCCGCCTTCTGCAGTTCCGTCAACGTGGTCAGTCCGGCGGTTACCGCCAGGGGATTTCCCGAGAGAGTTCCGGCCTGGTACATGGGACCCAGGGGCGCCACCATCTCCATGATTTCCTGCCGTCCGCCGTATGCGCCTACGGGCAATCCCCCGCCAATAATCTTCCCCAGGCACGTAATGTCGGGAGTGACGCCAAACAAAGTCTGCGCCCCGCCGTACGCTATCCGAAAGCCGGTGATCACTTCATCGAAGATGAGCGCGGCCCCGTTGTCCGACGTAACCTTCCGCAGCGCCTGCAGAAATCCCTCAGCCGGAGGTACAACGCCCATGTTGCCGGCCACGGGTTCCACAATCACGGCGGCAATGGCGTCGGGCCACGCCTCAAAGAAGGCTTCCACCGAGGCAATGTCGTTGTAATCGGCCACCAGGGTTTCGGCGGCGTAAGCGTCGGGGACTCCGGCGCTGGTGGGGATGCCGTGGGTCATGGCCCCGGACCCGGCCCGTACCAGCAGCCCGTCGGCGTGGCCGTGGTAGCAGCCCGAGAACTTGATAACCTTGCTGCGGCCGGTAAACGCCCGCGCCAGCCGAATGGCGCTCATGCACGCCTCGGTGCCGGAACTGACCAGCCGTACACTGTCCACCGATGGCAGGGCCTCGCAGATGGTCCGGGCCAGTTCCACTTCCATCTCCACGGGCGCGCCGAAGCTGGTTCCCCCCTCTGCGGCCCGGTGCAGCGCCTCCACCACGGCGGGGTGGGCGTGACCCAGTACCAGCGGGCCCCAGGAGCCCAGGTAGTCAATGTACTCGTTGCCGTCCACGTCCCAGACGTGGGAGCCCTGCCCTCGGGCAATAAATGGCGGCGTTCCCTCCACGGCCCGGAACGACCGTACCGGACTGTTAACGCCGCCGGGGATGTAACGCTGGGCCTGCTCAAATAGCTGTTGGGACCTGGACTGGTTCATTTGGGCCTCGTTGGTGGAATAGTCTTGATGGCTGGCTAAGAAACTATCTCAAAAGTCCCCTCCTCCTTGATGGGGGAGGGTTAGGGTGGGGGTGAACAGGTTGCCCGGAGGACCTGTTGGTGTGCAACGTACCAGCCTTGAGATAATTTCTAAGTGTTAACCATATCGGCACCGCCGTCAATACGGTCCTCTATGGAAAACGGCAGAGCTTCCAGCTCCGGACAGCCCAGTATCCCCTCAATGCAGGCCTCGCTGCCGCCCACATAGGTGTCGTACCCGTCAACTTCAGTGGCGACGCACCAGGCCCGGTCCTCCGGCCACCACAGGTTCGGCGACTGTCCCCACGGTGGGTACCGGCTTAGCGAGGGCACAACATCCAGGGAACCGGAATAGAGGAGATAGTCCCGATTTTGCCCCGCCAGTCGGGGTACCCCTGCCACGGGATCGGGAGCGGGCCGAAGTTTGCCCCAAATGTATTGGACCAGGTCTTCAATGCTCGACAGCAGGCCTGGCTCATGGCCCAGGTACCTGATCGTCCCTCCCGGGAAGTAGCCATTGCCTTCCCAGTAGCCCAGGTAGCACCTGTCCGGCGTCGCGGTGAAATCGCGTAGCGCCCCGGCCAGCGCTGTGCTCTCGGCAACGGGAAGGCTGCCCACTTCCGGTAGCTCCCCCCAGTCTAGGCAGTGCGGGAAAGGCGCCTTCGCAACATTCTCAATCTGCATCAGGGGGTGAACGGTAGCGCCGTTCCACCCCGCTACCGTTGACCAGCCAACGGGTTGGCCTTCGTCATTGTCCAAAGCCTCGTCGTTGTCCAGGTAGAAAGGGTGGAAAATGCGGGCATAAGCGGGAAAAGAATCGGGAAGAAACGACCTCAGTGTCACTCCTTCCCTTCCCCAGGGTTGCAAACGGTCCTCTATCCACTGTCCGGCGTTCGATTCCCTGGCGGCCACAATGCCCTCGGGCAGCCGGAAATCCCTTTGGCGCTGGAGTATCGAGCGATCAAACCCAAACCGGAGCAAAGGCTACTCCTCTTTCCCGAGCCAGCGGGATACTTTTCTGGTGAGGATGTGCAGCTGGCCAGGTTCAATTAGCCGCCGGAATCTGGTCCGACCCTGGCGGGCCACATCTTGAGAGCGGACTTGCGAATATTTGGCTCAGCGATACCGGTGGTAGGGTCTCTCGTTTCGGCGGTGAATCCCTTCGATGGTCACCGTCTGAAATGACGGCATTAACTTCGTAAGAGAAACCCACGGCAAACTCTGCCTGGTCACCGACTCAATAGTGGCCTCCCAAAGGGTTTGATAACCCGCAGACAGGCCTTTCGCCCTCCTCTGCAAACCGCTATTTGAAGGAACTAACAATATGCAGAGTCTCTGCCTTCCCGAGGGTGCTGAAGGCATCGTAGTTTACGCCAAGCTCAGGATCTCTCCAAAACAGGCGTAAAATTCCCGCCTCCGGGATCTCGTAGACTTGTGCTTCAAACGGTCCAACCATTTCCGGCGCGCTCGGCGTAAGGTCGTCAGGATACAAGCCTTCCTCGCTACCCAGGAATTGCTCAACAATCAGTTCGCGCTGGAAAGGCTCTCCGACCTCGGGTATGTAGCGGACGCTCGCCCCTCGGGGTGCGTCACCGGGCATGGGCCCCTTACGCATCGTCACCCACGGATCCAGCTCATAGCCTTCGGGGACGTCTTCGGCAAACCGGATCGGAAAACTCAAGAGCTCCTGCGCCCCGCCCATGGTCAGGACTGGCGGGTCCCTCTGGGCCATTTCCGTGGCCTCAGGTGCCCGATCCCCTGTCACTACTTCTCTTGCCGCGGGTTTTGCCTGGCCGGTGGCGGCCTCAGGAGTGAAGAGATGCATGGGCACTGGCGTCCCTCCCTCGGGCGGGACTACGGACATCATGGAACCGGCATTCGGAGATAGCGTCGGCTCTCCTGCCGAGGGTGAGGGGTCGCCCGCGGTACATGCGACCGCAAGCGACATCCACAAGAGCAGCGCGAAGGCGACTCTGACCCCATAATTTATGCTTGTCCCCATCGCAATATTCTCCTTCGATTTAAAGAACTACCTCAGGGATGCGGCCACCGTTCGAGCGTCATCCAGCGAGAGGTAGGTAGCCATAGCATATCGGACCCCAAGGTCCGAATTTTCCCAAACGAGGATGGTTGGGGGGACATCGTTCACGTTCCTGCCGTCCCAGACATCGGTGTTATAACCCCGTACTCAACAGTCGCCTACACGAATGCGCCGCATATCGCTGTTTCCCCGCAGCCTCAATGAACCGGCAGGATAAGGGTTATGACCCAATGCAGCGATGGCCTTGGCAACTCGCAGGGCGCCGTCCTTGCCAATACTACGCAATTCCCTCTAGATTCGTCGATTGCGAAATCTGGAATCGAAAAAACTCCTTTCGCATCGCTGCTGGCTGATACAGTTAATTCGACGATGTGCCCGCCAGAAACTTTTGGCAGGTAATCAGGGCCGATGTATCCCACGGGCCGGTAAACTGCCACGCCTCTCTTCAGCAGTTCGCTGAAGACGTGCATTTCCGCAATTTCCTGGGCAACACCTTCCGACAGCAGGGCCTTGGGGCTACTCCTCACCCCTCAGCCAGCGGGCTGCCTCCTTGGCGTGGTAGCTGATTATAATGTCCGCTCCGGCCCGCCGGATGGCTGTCAGCAGTTCCAGGGTTACCAGCTTCTCGTCAATCCAGCCCTGCTTTGCCGCCCCCTTGACCATGGAGAATTCGCCGCTGACGTTGTAGGCCGCCATGGGGTGGTCGAACCTGTCACGGGCCGACTTGATCACGTCCAGGTAGGCCAGAGCCGGCTTGACCATTACGATATCCGCGCCCTCTGCAATGTCGCTTTCTATCTCCCGCATCGCCATGCGGCGGTTGGCTGGGTCCATCTGGTAGCTGCGCCGGTCGCCAAACTGGGGCGTGGAATCGGCGGCAACACGGAAAGGCCCGTAGAATGCGGAGGCATACTTCGCGGCATACCCCATCACCGGAACCGTCTCCTCGCCGTTGGCGTCCAGCGTCTCGCGAATGGCTCGCACCTGCCCGTCCATCATTGCCGATGGGGCAACCATATCGGCGCCGGCCTGCACCTGGGCCAGGGCCGTTCGCCCCAGCAGTTCCAGCGTCTGGTCATTGTCAATGCGCTGCCCGTCAATAACGCCGCAGTGACCGTGGTCGGTATATTCGCACAGGCACACATCACCCACCACCATCAGGCCCGGCGCCGTCTGCTTGATAACCCGGATGGCCTCCTGGATGATGCCTTCGGGGTCATACGCGCCGCTGCCCACCGGGTCCTTCTCCTCGGGAAGCCCGAACAGCAGGACGGCGGGAATGCCCAGGTCCACAACCTCGGTTATCTCCTCCTCCAGCATATCCAGGGAAAGCTGGTAGTTGCCGGGCATGGGTTCGATCGGCTGCTTGACGCCCTGTCCGTGGGAAACAAAGAGGGGATAGATAAAGTTGGAGGCGCTCAGGCGGGTCTCGCGCACCAGGTCGCGCATCGGTTCCAACTCCCGCACCCTGCGCAGCCTCATATCGGGAAAGCTGGTCATCTTCTTCTCCTCAATTCAGTAATGGACACGAACGCCAGCCAACGCAATGCATAGTCTGGCCGGTGTCTGGCGGAAAGGGCTACCCAGCGCCGTAGTGCCCCACCAGCGCCTCCACCAAACCCTCCACTGTATGTTCATCAGCCATCAGGTCCACCCTCAGCCCCAGCTCCCTTGCGGTGCCTGCCGTAACCGGGCCAATACACGCAATCAGCGACGACTCCAGCGAGGACTTGTCCCCGTCCAGAATTTCCAGCAAATTGCGGACAGTTGATGAACTCGTGAAGGTTATGGCGTCCACACCCTGCGACAGCAGCGTGCGGGCATTCTGGGCAGCGTCCGGCGGTGTGACAGTACGGTACGCAGTCACCCGCTCCACCCGGGCTCCCATATCGGCCAGCCCCTTGGCCAGCGCGTCTCGGCCAATGTCCGCCCCCGGCAGCAGCACCGGGACACCCGTCCACTCCCGGCCGGCCAGTTCTTCCACCACAGCCTCGGAAACGGAGGTCGCCGGTACAAAGTCCGGCCGTATTCCCTTCTGCACCAGGGCGGCGGCGGTCGCCGGACCGATGGCCCCAATAGTGGAATCGGCAAAGACTCGCGAGTCCTGCCCGTAGGCCTCAATTCGCCCGAATACCGCATCCACGGCGTTGGTGCTGGCGAAGATAATCCAGAACTTGCTGATGGTCCCAAAGGGAGTCTCCAGTGGCAACAGCCCGTAGTTAGCCAGCGCCGCGTCCAGCGCCGCATAGTCCTCCGGCGGCGCGATTGCGATGGAGGGTAATTCCAGGGACTCCGCGCCCTGTTCCTCCAGCAGCGTCCGCAGCCGGGAAGCCTGGGTACGGGAACGGGTTACCAGCACTCGCTTGCCGAACAGGGGCTTTCGGTCAAACCAGCGAATTTCCTTCCGCAAACCCGCCACCGGCCCGATTACGGCCACCACCGGCGGTGTCAGTCCCGCTTCCTTCGCCCGGGAAACCACGTCAGAAAGACTGCCATCCACCGTTTTCTGCTTCTGCCAGGTCCCCCACTGCACCAGAGCCACCGGCGTGTCCGGCGCCATGCCCTCCCGCTGCAGCGTTTCCAGAATGGACTGCAGCGCGGCCCAGCCCATCAAGACCACCAGGGTGCCGCCGGTGCGGGCCAGCACGTCCCAGGGAATGGAAGACTCGGGCTTGGTGGGGTCTTCGCTGCCGCTGACCACCGTGAAGCAGGTAGCCATGCGACGCTGGGTCACGGGAATTCCGGCATAGGCGGCCGCGGCAATGGCAGACGTAATGCCGGGCACCACTTCAAAGGAGATTGCGTTCCGGGCCAGTACCTGGGCTTCCTCGCCCCCCCGTCCGAATACGAAGGGGTCGCCGCCCTTCAGGCGTACCACCTCCTTCCCTTCGGACGCTTTCTCCACCAGCAGGTCGTTAATCTCGTCCTGGGTCAACGCCTGCCTCCCCCGCTCCTTCCCCACAAAAACAAGCTCAGCGTCCGGGGCAGCCGACTCCAGCAGGGTCGGGTCCATCAACCGGTCATAAACCACCACATCCGCCCGTTGCAGACAGCGCATGCCCTTGACGGTAATCAGGCCCGGGTCGCCAGGCCCCGCCCCTACCAGAAAAACTTTGCCGGACAAATTGGTCACCTACTTGTACCTTTCCAGCTTGGGGTTGTTGATGAACTCTTCCGTTAGAGGGTCCAAAGAGTCCTTCACCAAAACCCTCCCGCATTCACAAATCTTGGTGTCAACGCCCTCCGGGAATATTTCCTTGGGATCAGTTTCCCACACCATCTCGCCATCTCGCCAAATATAAACCCCTCCCGCATTTTCCAAAGCGCGGCGGCGGGCAACTATGGAGGCACGGCGCATGGCGGCCAATGCTCTGGCGGATTCGGTTGAAACTGGAGATATTCCCCGTTGTCTCTCCGGATTCTTCATTGCCCTTCCCCCTCTTCCAGGAGAATTGCATACCCCTCAGCGTTATCCCACAACGACCACTTGTCCACCAGGACCTTATAGACTCGGTTGAAATTCCTCAGCCCTCCCTCAAACCGTCGCCAAATCACATCTTCAGGAATGTTATGCCCCCCTTCCATGACACGATTATATACGCGACTTACGGCCATATCAGGGTCGGGAAGGCTGAGAAAATAAAGCTCCACACGAAAACCGGAACTTTGCCAGCGAGGGATTGACCGGGAGTATGCCAACCCACTCAAGGTAGTCTCAAAGGCAAAGCTCACGCCTTGGTCCACCAGTTCTTGAATCCTCTGGAGCATCAACCGGCCAGCCCTGAAAGCCTCTGACTCCGGGTTGCCGGGGTTCAGGCCACGAGCAATTATGTCCGCGTTGACGAAGGGATAACCGGCTTGGTCCCCGGAAAGTAACTGGTTCGCAAAGGTCGTCTTCCCCGCCCCGTTAGGCCCCGCGATTATGATTATCTTCTTGCCAGCAGGTTGGTTCAAGGCAAACAGAGCAGGCTATTCGGCAGCATTCTCCAGCAACCTTCCCCCACCCCGTTCCACCATCGCCAAATGCGCGTCGGCGGCCAGCTGGTGCGGAGAGCGCGTCAAACCCCTTACCTTGGCCTGAAACGATTGGGACCCATCTGGCGCACCGAGGAACACCGTCAGGTTCATCAGGTCCCCGTCCGACTGGGCATACGCCCCCACCGGCACCTGGCACCCGCCCCCCAGCCGTTCCAGGAAAGCCCTCTCGGCAGTGGCCGCATATCGAGTCGAGGCATGGTCTATCGTCTTCAGAATCCCCATCATCCGGTCATCGCCGGCCCGGGTTTCCACCGCCAGGATCCCCTGCCCCGGCGGCGGCACAAAGCTCTGGGGCGACAGGTACTCGGTGATGCGGTCGCCCAGTCCCAGCCGCAGCAGTCCGGCGGCGGCCAGTACCGCTCCCTCGCACTCCTCGCCTCCGGCCTTGCGCAGGCGGGTCTCCACGCTCCCCCGAATGGGCACTACTTCCAGGTCAGGGCGTCGGCTCAACAACTGGGCCTGGCGCCGGGGGCTGCTGGTCCCGATGCGCGCCCCCTGGGGCAGTCGCTCCAGCGAGCAGCCGTACACATCGACCAGCACATCCCGTGGGTCCTCTCGAGGCAACAGCGAGGCCAGTACCAGGCCTTCAGGCAGGAGGGTAGGCATATCCTTGAGGCTGTGCACGGCCATGTCCAGCTGTCCGGACATTAGCTGCTGCTCAATTTCCTTGACGAACACCCCAAGGCCCATGCCGGCCAGGGGCGCGGTGGCGTTGGCGTCGCCGTGGGTGGTAACGGTGACTACCTGGAATTCCAGGTCGGGGTGAAGGGGTCGCAACTGTTCCAGGACGATATCCGTCTGCAGGCGGGCCAATGCGCTGGCCCGGGTTCCCACCCTGACCACGTTATCTTCGTGATCCCTGGTTGAGGCTTCGATGCTCTCTTCGCTAGCGCCGCCCATGCCGTCCACCGGTCCCGTCCATCTTGAACATTTCCTTTATGACCCGCTGGCGGGCGGGATCATTGCTTTCTTTCAGGTACATGGTGGGGTGGTGCATCAGCTTCTTGACCAGCGCGCCGGTCATGGCATCCAGGTGAGCGGCCAGGTCTTCCAGGCCCGCATCCTCGTCGGCATCGGGGTCCGAGCCCAGGTGATGCCGCAGGCGGGCCAAGGTCTTCTCTACCTCGGCGCGCCTCACTTCCTCGGCATACTCCCGGATTGTGGCTACGGCGGAAATCGTGTCCAGCGACTCCCACCACTCGATAAATCCCTCGGCTTCCTGCCCTACCAGCTCTTCCGCAAAAGCTATTTCCGGTTCCATCCCCACGCTGCCGGCATCCGAAGTTCGGCTCAGGCCGTCAATGTCATACAGGCTGACCCCTTCCACCAGCGCCACCTCAGGATCAATGTCCCGGGGCACGGCTATGTCAATCATGAGCAGCGGCCGGTCGCTCCTCGCCGCCATTATCTCCCGCACCTGCGCCGGCCCCAGCAGGTAGTCCTCAGAAGACGTGGTGCTGATGACAACATCAGACTGCCCCAGGGCTTGGGCGAGCAGTTCAAATGGAACGGCCGACCCTCCAAGTTCAGCAGCCAGCGTCTCGGCCCGGCTGTAGGTCCGGTTGGTGACCACCAGGCTGCCCGTTCCGGTCGTTGCCAGGGCCCTGCCGGCAAGCTGGCCAGCGTTGCCAGCCCCGATAAGCAGCACCTGTTTTTGCGACAGGTCGCCCAGCAGGCGGTGGGCCAGTCGGACTCCCACGTGGCTGACCGAACGGCGCCGGTAATCGCCCACGCCGGAACCCAGGTGGGACGCGTTGTGTACCCGCCGTCCCGCCCGCAGGGCATAGTGAAACAGGCGGGAAAGGGGGCCCTTAACGTAACTGACCCCGGGTTCGGGGTTGCTGGCGGCAATGAAAGCCGAACGCACCTGTCCCAGTATTTCCCATTCACCAACCACCATGGAATCCAGCCCGCTTGCCACCCGGAAAAGGTGCCTTACGCAGTCACCCTCCAGGTGGTGATACAGGTAGGGCGCCAGTTCTTCCCCAGGTACGCCCGAATATGCCGACGCGAACTCCCGGAGTTTCGACACCGACTGGGAGTCGTCGAGACTGTCATCGGTTCGGGCATAGATTTCCAGCCTGTTGCAGGTGGACAGGATTACGCCGGGGGCCACCTGGACAGCCAGCGCATCCAGGGCGGACGGAAGACGGGCGGAATCGACGGTCAGCTTTTCCCGCACCTCCACGGGGGCAGTGCGGTGGTTCACGCCAAGGACAAGGAGGCTCACCGTACCGCCTCCGTTGTCCTGGCCTTGTCTTCGCGGGCAGCCTGGCGGATCTGGCAGCTTCGGGTATTGCACTTGCCCAGGTCCTGGCACATTCCAGGCGTCTCCGGACTTTGCAGTTGGGACAGCAGAAGTTCCAGCGCCTCTTCACTCCGTCCCTTCTGTACCATTTCCAGCAGGTCCCGGGTGATGCAGCACTGCCAGCGCTCCGGGTCAATTGCTATGCGCTTCTCCTTAACGACCCGGCGCGCCTGGGCCAGCACATCGGCCAGGTCGGCCCATTCCAGCGCCTCGGCATTGGCCAGGGTTTCCCGCAGCTTGCGGGCCAGCGCCGGGCTCGCGCCGCCGGTGGAGATGGCCATGGTCACCGGTTCCCGCTTCACTATGGACGGTGCAATAAAGCTGCACAGGTCCGGGTCGTCCACCACGTTCAGCAGTACGCCCAGTCTCTCGGCCTCCTCAAAAATCTCCCGATTAACGTGCCAGACGTTGGTGGCCGCCACGCCAATGAAGGCCCCTTCCAGGTCGCCCGCCTGGTAAGTCCGCTCCAGCCAGGTAACGTCGCCGCGCTTGGCGGCCTTCCGAATACCCGGCGTGGCATCGGGACTGATAACGGTAATCTGGCATCCCGCCTGCAGCAGGGCGCCAATCTTTCCCTGGGCAATGGTACCGCCGCCGATAATAACGCAGCGCTTCCCTGCCAGGTTCAAATAAACGGGGTAGTAATCGGGCATCTGGTTCCTCTTTAGTCCTTATGTCTTCTCTCGAACGCGAACGTTCATCGTTTATCGTTCATCGGTGGTTCTCAGCTGATACTTCAACAGCCCGTAACGCTGGCCTGAGGTTCAACCGTCATTCTGGCGAAAGCCAGAATCCAGAGCCCCTCTTGTACCATGCAGTTCACCGCTCGCAACCCGCCCGGATTCCGCCTCAAGACCGGAATAACAATCCACCATCAACGGCCATCACTTCAAACCTGTTGGCCTGCTAGTCCTGCACCGCTTCTTCCATCTCCGGCTCGTTCTCCCAGAACTCCTCGTAGTCCTCCACGAAGTAACGCACCCGGGTCTTCTTGTACTCCCGCGTGCTGTAAAGCAGCAGGTTATCCGTAATCTGGGTAGCCTCGCTGATCTCCCTGGCAATCTCCTCGCACTCGTCCTGCGTGGTCGCGTGAATCATGGAAAAGTGGGAGTATGGCCAGTCCGGGAAGGTGGGCCGCTCGTAGCAGTGGGTCACCGCCGAATGCTGGGCCATGGTCATTCCCACCTCTTCGGCCCGTTCCGCCGGCACCTGCCACACCACCATCGCATTGGCCCGGAAACCGGAACGCCGGTGATGCAGCACCGCGCTGTAGCGGCGCATTATTTTCCGCTCCTGGTATTCATCAGCCAGCGCGAACAGCCGGGCGTTGTCGATACCCAGGCGTTCCGACATGGCATCAAAGGGACGCGGAATCAGCTCCAGGTCTTCCTGCAGTTCGCGAATGACCGACTTGTCGAATTCCGAAACCTGCTGCGCCTGGTTCCAGTCCGGCGCCGGCGTGCGCTCCCCAATGTTGTCGGGGTTGTAGTTGTGGGCCGCGCTGCGCTGCTGGACCATGTCAAAGTTGACCCCGATCTTGAAAAAGCGAAGCGTGGGCATCACCCGGAAGTTCAGGGCCCCCGTCTCCTCTGCCATCCACTCAACCGTGCTTTGCAGATCGCCGTCGGGCGGCACTGCCAGGGTGAACCACAGATTGTAGTAAGACCCCTCCCGCGCATAGTTGTGGCTGACCCCCGGGTGCCGGTTGATGAACAGCGCGCCCTCATTCAACTGGTCCGGCTCATAGGCAAAGGCCACCAGGGTGGTCTTGTACCCCAGGCGGCGCGTGTCGAATATGGCGCTCACCTGGCGCACCACGTTCTGACGCTTCAGATCGTCCAGCCGGGTTATTACCTCGTCTTCGCCAATCTCCAGTTCTTCTCCCAGTTCCATGTACGGCCGGTCCACCATGGGAAACTTGCCCTGGATCAGGTTCAGAAGTTTGCGATCAATCAAGTCCATCAGTTATCAGTCAGCCTCCAAAATTCTTGCCAGCGGCCTCCGCTGCGGGTGAGTTGTCCGCCAGGGCCGCCTCCATTCTCTTCTGGTACGACTCCACCACTCCCACCAGCACCTGGTCGGCCAGTTCCAGCGTCGGGCCCCACGAACCGGAACTGGTGGAATCCAGAACCAGGGTACGGAAGAAATTAAAGGCCTCCACCGTGTCCTTCAACGGGACCCCCCGTTCCGACATCTCCGCTCCGTACTCGTGGCCCAGCATCAGCGCCTCGGCCAGCACCCCCTGCCTTCGCCCCGAAGCCCGCCGCTGGGGCAGACCCTGGACCAGCAGGGACAGCAGGCGGCGGCCAAACAGGCGCATCCGGTCCCGACCCTCTTCCTGTACGCTCTGGTACCACGACTGCCGGGCTACCTCTTCCTGGCTCAGGCGGCGGCGAATGCGGCGCAGAGCGGCATCTTCAACCCGTTCCGGCGTCTCCCCTGCGTGGGAGTTCGCTGGTCGCTCTGTCAGGGCCAGCAGGTCCTCCCGGGCAAAGCGTCTATGGCCTCCCGGCGTGCGATAAACCCGCAGATGGCCGGCATCAGCCCATTGCCGCAATGTCACCTGGCTGACCTTAAGCAGGTTGCAGGCTTCACTCAGCGACAGCCACTGAGTCCGATCTGTGAGCTGAAGATTCGCCATAAATCTATAAAAATCTATAAAAGTCTTGAAAAATTCGACAGCATTTTATCGCAGACGAGGGTGGCAAGGCAAGGGGTGGAGACCAACTCTATTCTGGCTGGCAGGTTGGCGCAGGCTAAGGATTATATCGAAAAAGACCTCTTTGCTGGACGATTTCCGCAATTTTCTTCAACGTCGGAAACGTCTCCCGCAAATAAACGGGCCTGGCTGAAATTCAGCCAGGCCCATATTTGTAACTGTGCTCAATTGGTGACGCCGGCAATTTGAGCCGCCGCCCCGGTGAGAAACTACACGCTGAACGACGTGCCGCAGCCGCAGGCCTTCTTGGCGTTCGGGTTTTCAAAGGTAAAACCCTTGCCGTTAAGGCCGTCGGAAAAGTCCAGTTCGGTGCCCACCAGGTAGATGTAGCTCTTCTTGTCCACCATCACCTTGACGCCGAATTGCTCGACGATCTTGTCGCTCTCCAGTTCCTCGTCGGTAATCTTCAGGTCATAGGTCAGGCCGGAGCAACCTCCGCCCTTGACCGCCACCCGAAGGCCCACATTGTCCCCGATTCCTTCCTTCTCCGCGAAGTACTTGATCTTCTCAGCGGCCTTTGCGGTTATCTGTACACCCAGTTCCACGCCATCCATGGTTATTGCCATTTTCAGCCCTCCTGTAGGAAAGCAGTATTGCTCACACTATTAAACCCATTCTACGTTCATCAAACACCCATAGTCAATGGGGCGTTAGCCACTGGCCAGGGTCTTTCGAACATTTTGGTAGAGTCTCTTCCACCGTTCGCCCTGAGCCCGTCGAAGGGCCTCAATTTCCTCCTGATTGTCCGGCCGCAAGCCCGAAAGCCGGATTGCGGGACGTGGCACACTTCTACAAGGCTCAAGTCATGTCGCCCTGAGCGCCAACCATGTCGCCCTGAGCTTGCCGAAGGGCCTAGAAACCTGCCTGAAGTCCGGTTGTGGGTCCCAAAGCAGGTCTGCGGGACGGAGTTTGCAATCTTCAATCCTTGCGCAACCACAATCCCCCCGAAACCGCGATTGCCCTGACCCCCGTCTTTCCCGCCAGGGTCTGTCGATTATTTTGGTAGAGTTTCTTCCACCGTTTATTTTGGTAGAGTCTCTTCCACCGTTCGCCCTGAGCCCGTCGAAGGGCCGCCCGGAACAGCAAGGGCAGACCTGTGTGTCTGCCCTTGCCTCACAAATGAAACCACCCGAATAGGAACCGTACGACAGCCGCTGGGCCAGAGCAATCGCCTCTGCCGCCCGGGCCAACCTCAACCCTCCCCAAAGCCCTCCGGCCCCAGCAAAGGCACAAAGCGGCACTTGCCCTGTACCTCAATGGTCAAACCCTCTTCGGTCCGTCGGGCCAGGATGAGGCTCTGTTCATCCCTCGGCCCCACCGGAGCCACCAGCCGCCCTCCAACTGCCAGCTGCCCCACCAGCGTATCGGGCAACCCCGGGCACGCGGCCGTAACGATTATGGCATCAAAGGGAGCCTGGTCAGGGCAACCCAGAACCGGGCCGGCGAATTCCGCAACCACGTTGTCGCAGCCCAGTTCTTCCAGCCTGGCTCGGGCGGCCTCCGCCAGTACCGGTTCCCGTTCCACCGACACAACCCGTCCGCGCGGGAGCAGCAGCGACAGGATGGCTGCCTGGTACCCGCTGCCGGTGCCCACTTCCAGGACCTTCTCGTCCCCCCTCAGCTCCAGAAGCTCCGTCATTCGGGCAACCATGTAGGGCTGGGAAATTGTCTGCCCAGAACCAATGGACAGGGGGATGTTCTGGTAGGACAGGGACCGAACATCTGGAGGCACGAAACGCTCCCTGGGCACCTGCTCCATCGCTCCCAGCACCGATTTACTGCCTATTTCCCCGTCAAGTTCTACGAAAAGAGCTTTTCTTTCCGCCTCTAATCTCTGTATTATGTCCACCGCAACCCCCTGCGGCGCACTATAGCATACAGGCATTCCACGTACAAATGGCAGACCACCACCAGCAGCGCAATCGCCTTTTAGACTCAGACTATAAGTGGCAGATAGATTCAGACCATAAGTGGCAAAACACCCCAAGCCATAAGTCATGTCGCCCTGAGCGCAGCCGAAGGGCCTCAAATCCCTCCTGCCTGTCCGGCCAAAGGCCCGAAACCCGGTTTGGGGAATGGCATAACCCCCACCGTCCCCGACCCCCAACCATGTCTTTCCCGCGCAGGCGGGAACCTCGCACCCGTCCGCCCCTAACCTGAATCCGTTCGTGGTGAGCCCGTCGAACCACCCCGCCGCCACCCACAAGCCAATGTCGCCCTGCGCCTGGCCGAAGCCCCCAAACCACGGTAGGGGCAGACCTGCGTGTCTGCCCTGGATACTGCCCATTCAACCAACCCAATTCCCGAAAATCCGCCCCCCTCTGTGGACACCTCCCCCCAATGTCGCCCTGAGCGCAGCCGAAGGGCCTCAAATCCTCCCCCCTCAACCCGGTTGCGGATCCGAAAGTTGGTTTGCGGGATGTTTTTAATCCCGGCGTAACGCCAATTTCCTCAAAACGCGACTCCCCCGTCGCCAGCAGTCGCTTATGGAGTTGGCGCCAACCCCGGGGACGTCTGGCCGCCCCGGCTTATCCCCTACCTTCTCGTAGCCCTCCCCCGCAACGCCGCCAGGGCCAGGAACAGGCTGAACACTCCCACCCCCAGCGTCGCAATCAGGCCGAATATAATATCGTCCGCCTTCCATCCCTCGGTAATCAGCGACCTCTCGGCCGCCAGGAGGTAGGTCACCGGATTGTAGTCGGCAATGGTGGAAAGCCACGGCGTCATCTGTTCCTGCGGTATGAACAGGGTCGTCATGAACAGGAAAGGGAAGAACAGCAGGAAGGACAGGTTCACCGCGGCCACATTCCCCGTTTTGAAGGCAATGGCGTAAGGAAATCCGTTATATGCCAGGCCCCAAAGCCCTGCCAGGAGCATGAACGTCAAAATTCCCAGCACTCCCGTCTCAAACTGGACACCCACAATAAAACCCATTATCACCACGGGAATCGTCAGGGCTACAATCAGCACAAAGTCTGCCATCAACAGCCCCAGCAGCAGCGCTCCCCGGTTCACCGGAGTTATCACCAGCCGGTCAAAGTAGCCCGACTGTATATCCGTCACCACCGTAATGGCGCGGGACACGCCGGTCACCGCAAACAGCACCGCTACCGGCAACTGAAACGCCCGGTAGTCCAGCCCCGGGATATTCTCCGCAAAGTCCTGCAGCGCTCCCACCGTCACCGCGAACATGAACACTGGGATGCACAGGGCCGGTATCACTGTTTCCAGGTCCCGCAGCATCGCGCGCACCGCCCGCCGCGCCACGGCAAGAACATCCCTGAAGAACCCCCCCTTGCGGGCGTGTACCGTTATCGATGTGGCGCCCGATGCGACGGCCATCATTTTCTCCTTTGGTGTATCACGTGGAAAACTATGTCGGCAGGTTAGTCTGTCCGCAGGCTAGTCGTCTTCCTGTCCCGCTTCTTCCCGCTGCAGCCTGGAACCCGTCACCTGCAGGAAGACGTCGTCCAGGGTGGGCGTGCGCAGGGTCAACTCCCTCACGCCCACTCCCATTTCATTCAGTTTCAGGGCCACCGCGCTCACCAGGGCCGCCCCATTCCCGGAGCTGACCGTCAGTTCCGATTCGTGCGCATCTACTCCCTCCACATTCGGCAATGCCTCCAGCGCGGCCAGCGCCTTGTCCGATACCGGTGCATCCATGTGGATGATTATCAGGTCCGAGCCCCGCGAATGTTTCAGTTCCAGCGGCGTCCCCTGGACGGCCAGTCGTCCCCGGTCGATTATCCCCACCCGGTGGGCCAGGGCATCGGCCTCTTCCAGGTACTGGGTGGTCAGAAATATTGTCACGCCCAGTTCCGTGTTAATCTGTCCCACCTCTACGAAAATCCGGTTCCTGCTTATGGGGTCCAGGCCGGTGGTGGGTTCGTCCAGGAACAGGATTTCCGGCTGGTGAATCAGGGCCGCCGCCAGGTCCAGCCGACGCTTCATTCCCCCCGAGTAGGTACCAATCATCCGCCCCATTGCATCGCCAATATCAATCAGGTCGCTCAGGTCGGCCATCCGGGAGGCGATTTCCCGCTCCCTAAGCCCATATAACCGCCCCTGCAGCGTAAGCAGTTCCCGACCCGTCTGATTCTCGTCCAGGGCCGCTTCCTGCAGTGCGGCGCCGATCCGCAGCCGCACCTGGTCGGGCTGGGCTACCGCGTCAAAGCCGGCCACCGATATGGACCCCGCCGTCGGCGACAGCAGGGTTATGAGCATCCTGATGACAGTCGTTTTGCCCGCCCCGTTGGGCCCCAGAAACCCGTAAATTTCGCCCCGGTGGACGGACAAGTCTATTCCGTCCACGGCCCGCACCGCCCCAAACTCCCGCACCAGCCCCCGCGTTACAATTGCATCCTGCTCCTGCGACACGCTCATCTCACCCCAGCTCTACGAAACCAGAACCCTATACCACGAATTACAACCACAATTCTCCACCCAGCTTCCGCAACTGATACTACCATACCCGCATTCAGCCAACTACACCTCCACTCTGGCAGGACAATCGCGTTCTAGATTCAACATAAGGGTTGCAGGCCACCACTGGCCATAAGTCATGTCGCCCTGAGCGCAGCCGAAGGGCCTAAAATCGCCGCCACATTACAAGCCAGGGGTAACTCAACCACCGCCATCGGTAGTCTCTCCGCAATGAAATCATGTCATCCTGATCCCAGCCAAAGCCCCCAACCCCCAGTAGGGGCACACCCACGTGTCTGCCCTGTGTCCCACCCATTCAACCAACCCCAATTCGCGAAAATTCATGCCCCTTCGTGGACTAACTTTCCCCCGTTCGTCCTGAGCTTGTCGAAGGACATCCCCCTGCCTGGAAAACTCCCCCCACTGACACCACCCCCTTCCCACCCTGGATAACCCACCCCTACCATCAAAAGACAATACCCAAAAGAGAGCCGCCCCAACCGTAGGGGCGGGTTTGAAACCCGCCCCTGACCCTGGCCCACAAGGGAACCAAAAATGACCCCATGCATCGCCAATAACCAAATTTCACCCCTCTCCCTCTGGGAGAGGGGCCGGGGGTGAGGGCCCCCGCACAAATGAGCGCAAATAACCCCGAAAAACTAATTTTCCCCAATCCCCACCAGCAAATAAATTCTCTAACCGGAGCAAACCCATGTACACCATCACCCAGATCCGCAACCGCGTTAACACCCTCAAGCGCAAGTACGCCACCGAACTCAAGATCCTCAAGGTCTTCCCCATCGCCGAGGAACTCTCCCTCGACTGGGCCTGCATGGCCGCCGACCGCCTGCCCCTGCCCGACAGCCACGACTTCATCCGTCACCTGGCATCCTGGGGCTTCCGCTTCAACACCTACACCAACCTGTTCCAGTACCTGGAACGCTGTCGTGAGCAGGGCGACATCCCCGACGCCCAGGGCATCCTGGCCAGCCTCTTCCCCGAGGTGCCCCGCGAGAAACTGGTAAAACTCCTGCCCTACAACCGTCCTCCCCGGGAGGACCGGGGATGGTATGCTGCCAAGAGCCGTCAAATCGTCTGCGCCGCCGCCATGGTCCTTGCCAGCATGCGCCGGCTCACCGCGCCCCGGTCCGGCAGGCCCCTGCCCCGCCCGGCCACTGGTCCCGCCCCGGTCGCTGCTGTCGAACTCCGCAGGCTCTACGTGCGCCGGCTTTGCCAGGCCCCTTCAGCCCGCACCATTCCTACCGGCCCGCGAAGCTGGCGACCTCTTCGCCGTTAAACCTGACCGTGTATTGCTGGCCGCTCCTGAAGTGGCGCCCCAGCGGTATAACTGTTTCCTCCACCGGGTAGTCGGTAATACAGATTATGGAACCTTCATCCGGCGCCACCCGGTAGTAAGTCAGGGTGACATCAATGACCTCGGCCTCCCGGCGGCTCACGGTGAAGCCGTCCGGATGGGAACACCCGCTGCCTGCGGCAATCCCGTAGGTCACCGCCAGCTCATACATGAGAGGCGGACCTTCAATGGTCCGGAGTTCCGCCTCCACAATGTCAGCCTGCACGTTCACCGGAAAGGGAAAGTCGTCAGGAGGACGGGAGAATGTGCCGGTTATGTTGCCGTTCACAAACAACGTGTATGTCTTGCCCGGTTCTATAAGGCCGGTCAGATCAATGTGCTCATCCAGCTCAACCAGGTTCTCGTCGCAGGGCCTCGCCCACTCGGCCGCCGGCGGGACCATGTGGGTCAGGCTGACTACTATATCGCCGTCGTTGACCATTACCATCTGGTCGCGCCGCCTGGAGCAGTTCTCGGTCTGGCTTTGCAGGTACCAGACCCGGAGGAAGTCTCCTTCGTGGGGAGGCAGCATTTCCGCCCCCACCACCGGATACTCCTTCTCAACCCAGGCGTTGGGGTCCACCGGTTCCTCGCCGGATTCGGGAGGCGGCGGCTGGACCATCACCAACAGCATGTCCAGCTTGCTGGGGTTGCCCCGGGTGATTACGTCGTAGGCAGTGTCGTTTATGAAGGCCAGCCGCCCGTCCGACTCGGTGATACGGGCCTGGATCGAGTAGGTGTTGCGGTCACTGATGTCGTCCCGGCTGTATTCCAGCTTGAAACTGATGGGTACCTGCCCGGGATTCTCTATGACCTGCTCGGCTATGAGGGGAGCGGCAGCGTCCTGGAGCGATGTATCGCGAAGCTGGACTTCCAGCCGTGCCCCGGGCGTCAAAGCCAGCCGTTCCCTGTAGGTAAAGGTGCCCGAAACCGAGGCATTGGGACGCTTGCCCGAAGTTACCGTGCTGGTGGAATTGCCAGATCCCGTATCGCCCTGGCAGGCTGCCACCGCCACGAGCATCACGGACAGTGCAAGGAGAACAACGAAGGCCAGTTTGGGGGTCATCTTTGCGCCTCAAATTGAAAGAGTTTATGGGTACTTTCTCAATTATAGAGACGCAAGGAACCGGCGGTTGGTTCCAGGGTCTTTCGATTATTCTGATAGAGGCTCTTCCACCGTTCGCCCTGAGCCTGTCGAAGGGCCGCCCGGAATGGTTGTCCAGGCTCACTACGAACTGACCCAGGGAGTTGCCATCGACAATCGAAAGACCCTGCGATTGGTTCCCGCCGGAGGCCGGGAATTTCGGAGATTATGTCGCCGGAACACCCGGCGGAGGCCGCAGGGGTGTAAGGGCCAGCGCCACCGCTCCTCCCACCCAAAGCACAGCGGCGTAGGTGAACACGGAACCGATCCCGTACTGGTTTACCACCACGGCGGCGATCAGGGGAGCCACGCCGCTGAGGACGCTGTTGACGCCCATGACGATGCCCATGGTCACGCCCTCGGTGCCCCGTCCCACCTGGTCCAGCACCGTGGCCTGCAGAATCTGGTTCATGGAGGAACTGAACAGCCCGATAGCCAGTACGATGGCCATCAGCATGAAGCCGGCGCCCACGGGTTCTATGGCCAGCGACAGGAGGCCCACGGCGGTCAGGCATGGTATCAGGATCAGCTTCCGCCCAAAGCGGTCGGACAGCAGCCCTGCTATGGGAGAGGAAACCACCCCCAGTATCAGGAGCAGAGTAAGGTGCAGCCCCACCATAAAGGCCGAAAAGCCCAGCCCGCCCTCGGCAACCGGGTCGTGCAGGTACTTGGCCAGCCAGAACATCAACACCACCGACCCCATGTCCCGCAGGCTGCTCACCAGCACCAGGGCCAGGATTGCCGGCTTGTGCAGCAGGCCTCCGGCGTCCCTGAACCGCTGGCCCATATCAGTACGCGGGCCTGCGTCCTCCCCGTCTCCACCCAGGTGGAAGAGGGCCCAGAAGACCACGCCGGTCATCACCACGGCGGGGAACACGTACACTACGGCAACCGGCCGCCAGGCGCCGGCGAACAGCGTAAGCAGCGCGCCCACTATCAGCGGCCCAATGCTGTCGCCGACCTGACCTCCCACGCCGTGCATGGACAGGCTGAATCCTCGCCTGGCCGGGAACCGCTGCGAAATGGCTGCGATGGCCGGCATATGCCACACCGTTCCAGGCAGGGGCAGCAGGATGAACACCAGCGCCAGAACGACAAACCCCGGCGATGCGGCCACCAGTCCGTACCCAACTGCCGCCACCGCCATGCAGAGGGTCAGCATCAACCCCCACCGGCGGCGGAAGATGTCCACGATGAAGCCGGTCGGTATGTTGGCCACACCCCCGCTGATGCTCAGAATGGCAATCAGCGCGCCGAACTGGAAGTTGGTGAAGCCCATAGCCGTCTGGATGATGGGCAGCAGCACGACTATGCTCTGGCCGTACCAGTGGGTAAAGCCGTGGCCGATGGACAAATTGGTGAGAATGAAGGGCCCGCCTCGCCGGTAGCGGGGCTGGCCTCCCAGAGAGTTTTGCGGTGCCGAAGCTTCCAGTTCAGACCTCCATTGCTTGCCGTCTAGGGGGTGTCGTCAAGAACCAAGTTCCGTCTTTCCGGCGCAGTCCGGAATCCAGAGCCGTCGTAAGAAAGGATGACATGCGCAACGATATACCAGGACTCTGGTATGTCGCCTGCTTACAACCGATACCCAACCAGCAGGAAGGACTAATTTGACTACAACCGCAAAGGCGATTGATCATTTTGAATCACCCGCCAACAAACCGTTCCAGCGCCCGCTCCAGACCTTGGTACGCGTCGGAACGGGTGCCCAGGATTATCAGCAACCCGCCCGTCAGCGCCAGCGCAGCCACAAAAACGCTGCCGGCCAGCCCCAGCAGGAAACGGGAACCCTTAAAAACATGAGTGTCGTCAGCCATGCCAATTGCCAGGTCAGCTTGTTACTAAGTCAGCTTCCCGTAAACCGTTTCGGGGGTTACCAGGATGGCCACCGAGTCTTGCTTTACCATGGCCTCGTCGTACTCTTCCCAGTCCGGGTGTTCGCTGCCGCTGCAGGCGCGGAAAATGTCCCTCAGCAGCAGGCGCAGTTCCTCGGCATCGGTGTTGAAGGCTCCCTTCAGCTCCGCCTTGCCCTCCACCACCGCGTAGGTGCGCCAGTCGGGGGTGATGCACAGCACGGTGCACTGGGGATTGCGGCGCAGGTTGCGCACCTTCTGCGACCTGGGATATACCGACGCCAGGGCCATGTAGCCCTCGTAAGCCCCGCAGACTACCGCGCTGGCGTGTACCGCCCCGCTGGGCCGGATGGTTTGCACTATGGCCCGATGGTTGGTTTCCAGGAAGGAACGAATGTCTTCAAACTCCATACTTGCACCTCTACAATGGTCGCCCGCAAGGACCGCCGGGGTTCAAACCTGGTGCCGCCTCGGCCGAAATCGTTGCAGGCCGTCGTCACAAACTCATGCCGCCGCCGGGGCCCCATGGTAAGCCCCGTAGCGCCGTCAGGTGTCCGTCTTCTGCAGGGCTGGCAGGATCTTGGTATTCCAGTAGTCGCGGTCTCCCGCCTCGCGCAACTCCTCTACCAGATCCGCGGTTTCCGAACCCACAGAGCCGCTCAGTTCGGCGGTGGAACGGTCTCCCGCCAGTTCGGTAACGGCAGTCCGCAGCTTCATCACGTACTCGGCCACCTCAATGGCTGCCTGGTCCGATGCAGACCTGGCCTGCAGGGCCTCCAGCTTCTCCAGCCATTCGAGGCCTCTTTCGGCATCGTCAAACATGTCTTCCAGGGTAGTAGTGGTCATCCGGCGGCCCCCCTCATTACCAAACGTGGCACTATTCTACCCTACTGCCGGGTCAACTTGGAATTGGAACCCGGTCCAGGCTGTACCCCGGCTGGAATCGAAGCTGGTATGAAACTGGAACAAGGCTGCCATGTGCCGGCTTCAGGCCCCTGTCAGTCGCCAGGGACTGACACGCACCTGGCCGCATCCGATTCAGCCAGCGCCGGCGGTCTGTGGCCAGTGTGGATGTAGTCGGCTATCAGCTTGCCGGCCATGGGCCCCCGCCCGAACCCGGACGAGGCCAGCCCACTGACGATGTACAGGTTCTCGACTTGGGGTATCTTGCCGATGACCGGCTTGCCGTCCAGGGAAAAGGGCATCAGGCCAGCCCATGTTCTGGCAATGGATACCTGCCCCAGCATGGGCAGAATCTCCCTGGCGTGGCCAAAGTTCACCTCGATGCCCTCGGGCTCGACCGTCTTGTCGAAGCCGGCCAGTTGCCGGTCTCCGCCAAAGATGATCTCGCCATCCCTGGTCTGCCGGCCGTAGAGATGCCTGGTAATCCGCCGGTCTCCATCGTGCGTAAGCTCGGGAGGCGTAGTAGCGTCGCTGGCCGGACCCTTCTGCCACTGCAGGGGAGACTGGGCCGCCGACAGGGAGAAGAAGATCCTGGGAGGCAGCGGTTCCGTGGCCCACATCTGGCCCCGAACCGGAGCTATGCCGATACGCAAACCCAGCATCTCGCCCACCGGCCTGCACCAGGCGCCGGCAGCCAGTACCAGGCTCCTCGCCGTGTGGACTTCCCCGGCGCAGGCAACCCGAAACTCCCCGTTGGCCTGCGGGGACACCTCGGTTACTTCCCGACCGGTCTTGACCTGGGCTCCCAGGTTACGGGCAGCCGCGGCCAGTGCCTGGGTTGCCTTAACCGGATCGGCCTGGGCTCGCAGGGGGAAATGCACTGCCCCAGGCAAGTCCGGATTCAGTTCCGGCTCCATGCCCCGCGCCTCTGCCGTGGAAAGCAACTCCAGGGTGTAACCGGCAGACTTCAGGGATAGCACGGCATCCCGCGAGAACTCGTACTGCTCCGGTGTCTGAATGACCTGCAAAGCGCCCGACGCCCGAAACTCGATGTCGTAGCCAAGTTCCAGTTGCAGGCTGCGGAATATCTGGAGGCTGCCCATCGTCAGATATGACTGCAGGTTGGGGATATGTCCCCAGCCGAGCGCGCCAATTCCCCCGGCGTTTACGCCCGAGGCTTCCGAGGCAATGTCGCCTCGCTCCAGCAGCGTAACGCTGCGGCCGTGCAGCGCCAGATGGTAGGCGGTAGAAACCCCGGCAATGCCTCCGCCAATGACAATCACTTCCGACTCTGCCATTTCCAGCCCCCTCCCTTCATCTTCCTAACTATACGCTGGGCATGAAGCCGGCTTCAACGACCGAACCAGCAAGGACAAGGGCAAAGTCCCTCACCCACAGGCAAGGAGAGATTTGCCTCAAAGGGGAGATTAAAGATAAACTCGGCCTGCCCCCAACACGTCAGCCCGAAGGAGGCTTTCAACGCCATGAAGTTTGCCCTGTTCTTGCTGGGTTCCTGGACGGAACAGGAGACCAGCGCCCAAAGCCGCATCTTCGGCGAGATGATGGAGCAGGTCGAGTACGCCGAAGAGGTGGGCTTCGACTCCATCTGGATTGCCGAGCACCATTCCAGCCGGTACGGCATCTGCCCTTCCCTGATGCCGCTGCTGAGCCACATCGCCGCCCGCACGAAGAAGATCCGCCTGGGCGCCGGGGTCAGCGTACTGCCCTTCCATAACCCCATATTCCTGGCAGAAGAGAGCGCCATGCTGGACGTGCTGAGCAATGGACGGCTGGACTTCGGGGTTGGACGCGGCTCTGCGGACTACGAGTACGGCAACTTCCACATAGACTTCGACACCCGGGACGTCCGGACCCAGGAAGCGCTGGACATCATCCTGGGGCTTTGGACTCAGTCCGATTTCTCCTACGACGGGGAATTCTACCAGGTGAGGGACCTGACCATAGCCCCTTCCCCACTGCAGCAACCCCACCCTCCCGTGTACCTGGCCGTATCGAGGACGGCCGCCAGCGTGGACGTGGCCGTTGAGCGGGACCTGCCAATCCTGACCAGCTTTTCCATGCCCGAGGTCGATAACCTGGGCCTCCTTTCCCTGTATGAAGAGCGGTGCGCCGCAGCAGGGAAGGACCTGTCGATCCAGGCAATGCCCTACTTCCGGTTCGTGTATCTGGATGAGGACGAAGAGGCGGCCAGGGAGTACCCCCGCCAGTCCCTGACCTGGGTTCGGGATCTGGGCGGCTACCGGCGCACCATCACCCACGGCGACGAAATCAACGTGGACCTGGACCACTGGCGGAGCATCCGCACGGTGGAACCGGCCACCTACGAATCGGAACTGGAGACCACTGCCTACTTCGGAACCCCGGACCAGTGCGTCGAGAAGATTACCAGGCTGCGGGATGACTACGGTATAGGATACTTTGGAGCCAGTATGTCCTTCGGCAGCATGGAGCACTCCCGGGTAATGCGCTCCATGGAGCTGTTTGCCAGGGAAGTAATGCCCAGGTTCCAGTAACCGCTACCGGCCGAACCCATGCCGGAACCAAGGAGAGGCTATTCATGGTGACTCCCCATATGCCAGGAAGTGTGGCCGTCATTGGCGCTGGAATCTTGGGCGCTGCCATCGCGTGGCGACTGGCCGGGAGGGGCGTGCAGGTAACGTTGCTGGACAAGGGGGAGCCTGGGCATGGGGCGTCCAGCCACAGCTTTGCGTGGATAAATGCCGGGGCCAAGGAGCCCATTGGCTACCACGACCTGAACCGACGCTCCCTGGACATGTGGGCCCGCTTTGCCGCCGCCATCGGCGATGACGGGGACCCGGCAAGCACGGGGCTTCGCTGGGGCGGCAAGGTGTCGTGGGTAGCCCGGGCGAAGGACGTTGAACCCCTGGCAAGCCGCGTGAGACAGCTTCAGTCGTGGGGGTACCCGTCGCGGCAGATCGATGCGGCCGAACTGGCTGGGCTGGAACCGGCGCTGGAGACAGGACCCGTAGCTGCCGCCGAGTACAGCCCCAACGAAGGGCAGGTGGAGCCACAGATGGTGGTGGACGTATGCCTGCGCCGCCTCCAGGAAATGGGATGCGCAGTACGGACAGGTACGGAGGTGGTCGGTTTTGAGCGGGGAAGTGATGGCCGCACTCACGGTCTGGACACGTCCTCGGGGCCGCTGCAGGTGGACGCGGTGGTTATAGCAGCAGGGACAGACACCACGGCCCTGGCCGCCATGGCCGGCGTCAACGTGCCCCGGGCGGAGAGCCCCGGAGTGGTCATACGAACCGACTCCCTGCCGCCGCTGCTGCGCAACGTGCCGGTGGTGTACGCGCCACCCCTGGAGGACGGCCGAAGGGAAATTCACATACGGCAGTGCGCCGACGGCCGGATGATGATCGGGGAAGGCGACCAGGAAAGCCTGGCCGAAGACGATTCCCAAGCCCACGCGGATGACCTGCTGGACCGGGCACGCCGCTACCTGCCAGGGCTGGCCGGGGCCAGGGCAGTACCAGTGCCGGTGGGCTGGCGGCCCATGCCCCTTGACGGATACCCGGTGATGGGATTCACGTCCGAAGCGCCTAACGTGTACGTAGCCCTGACCCACAGCGGCGTTACCCTGGCTCCGGTGTTAAGCCAGCTGGCCTCCCAGGAAATGTGCGGCGGCACGCCAGCGGACGCGGTCCTGGGCCCATACCGCCCCCAGAGGTTCGCCAACTTCACGCCGGAACAGGCAGCGGCCATCCCTCATCCCCGGGCCGCCAAACGGGCATGAGGGGCCAGGCAGGGCCTGCACCGGAGGGCATTGCCAGGGATTTTTCAGGACAGGTGGCAGGGCAATCCCGCGACGGTTTTTTCCCTAACAGGGAAGCAACGAAGGAAAAAATGAAAATCCCAGCCTTTTTCGCCCATCTTCACTCATTTCATATCTGGAGATGGTCTCCTGGTGAGCACAGCCAGCAGACAGATGAATGGTTGTTCCGTTTCTGACCTGCCCAAGCACAGGGATGAACGACCGCAATAACGCTCAAGATTACTAAGGACTACCAGGTCTTCCTCTCTCGAGTTTCTGAGTCAATGGTAGGCAAATGCAAACCAGCATTGCCAGGGGCAAATGTCAGTAATCCGGTAGTTCAGTGCATGGCAACTGAATTTAAAAACCGAAGCGTCAAATCCTGTCCGGGCAAGGGCCTTCGCGCCAGGGCAGGCAAACGGGCAGGGCAAGAGTCAAGATGGTGGATATAGCCGGAGTGACCGGCGCTGGCAAACAGTCGCAGGTCGAGGGACGGACCAGTTAGCCAGGGGAGGGCTGCTATGGGTCAAATGGATGGAATGGTCGCGGTTGTCACCGGCGCCAGCCGGGGTCTGGGGAAGGCCATTGCGGCGGAGTACGCGCGGGAGGGGGCCAGCGTGGTGATTTGCGCGCGCAGCCAGTCTCCCACGGGCCTGGCCGGCACCCTGCAGGAAACGGTGCAGGAGATTCAGGATGCCGGCGGGGATGTTCTCGGCGTCAACTGCGACGTCACTGACGAAGAGCAGGTCAACGAAATGGTCCGTCAGGCCAAGGAGCGCTACGGCAAGATAGACGTCCTGTTCAACAACGCCGGGACCATGGTGCTGGGGGAGACTATCCTGGAGATTGACCCGGCCCGGTGGGACCAGCTAATCCAGATCAACGTGGGCGGCCCATATCGCTGCAGCCGGGCCGTACTACCCATTATGATGGAGCAGGGTCAGGGCAGCATCATCAACCTCGGCTCGCGGATGGCCACCGACCCGGCCCAGGGAGGCGGCGTTCTGTACAGCGCGAGCAAGGCGGCGGTGCACATGTTCAGCCTGTGCCTGGCCGACGAGGTGAAGGACTACAATATTGCGGTCAACATCCTGAGCCCCGGCTCCATGCGCAGCGAGGGTTCCGCCGCCATTCCGTGGACCCAGCGGGACTGGCACGAGCGGGTGGAACCCAGCGAGGTTGGCCCCTGCGCGGTGTACCTGGCCCTGCAGGATGCCAGCACCTTCACCGGCCAACTGGCGGCCCGCGCCGACTTTGGGACCACCTGGGGGCCCGGGATCGGGTAATGCGGCATTGGGGTGTTGAGGGATAAGCGGGTGACCCTTCGACAAGCTCAGGGCGAACGGGTTTGGGGCAGACACAGCGAACGGACCCTTCGACAAGCTCAGGGCGAACGGGTTTGGGGCAGACACAGCGAACGGACCCTTCGACAAGCTCAGGGCGAACGGGTTTGGGGCAGACACAGCGAACGGACCCTTCGACAGGCTCAGGGCGAACGGGCTTGGGGTAGGCTCAGCCAACGGACCCTTCGACAGGCTCAGGGCGAACGGGCTTGGGGTAGGCTCAGCCAACGGACCCTTCGACAGGCTCAGGGCGAACGGGCTTGGGAGAAGCGCAGAATCGGGCAGCATCCGGATTCAGGTGAGGTCGTCCTGGGAGAATTGTTGGGGGGCGACGAGGGCGGGTTTGAAACCCGCCCCTACGGGTGTTAACCACCTGATGGGCATACGAAGGCTAACCACGTGATGGCGAAGGCTGCCCGGGGCTGACGGGGCTTTACGTCTATCCGAGGGGTCAGACCATCGGATCCTGGGGTGCCGCAAATCCAACGGGGAGAACCACTTGCCGCCACTTTCCAGCTTTCCGGTCCTGGTAATCCTGCAGAACCCGAATTTCCGCCTGATGTGGGCGGCGCGGTGGGTGCACGAAATCTCCCGCCGCATGGAACTGCTGGTCCTGGGTTACCTCATCTACGAACTCACCGACTCAGTCTTCCAGGTGGGGCTGATTTCGGCCTTTCTCAATGGCCCCCGCCCTCCCCTTTCCCTGATGGCGGGAATGCTGGCCGACCGCCTGGACCGGTGGCGCATCCTGACCGGGATCCACGTTTTCTACCTGCTGGTGGCCTCGGGGCTGCTGACCCTGCTGCTCATGGACAAGATTCACCCCTGGTTTGTATTCCTTGCCATCCTGCTGCAGGGCACGGCCAAGGTACTGGACGACCCCACGCGTAGGGCGGCCCTGTTCGACCTGGCGGGACAGGACCGCATCGCCCACGCCATGTCGCTGGAGACCATCACCAACAACGCGGGGAAAATCGTGGGCCCCATAATCGGCGGCCTGCTCCTGGCCTTCTTTGGCTTCACCGGGGCCTACCTGGTGCTGGTGGTTTTGGACCTCATCGCCGCACTCCTGATGTTCAAGCTGCGGCTGCCCCAGGCGGCAATGCTGGTGGGACGGGACCGGGAGTTCTGGCAGGGCATCAAGTCGGGCATCGGCCACTCCTTCTCCAACAAGTTTGTGCTGGGCGTGCTTTCCATATCGCTGATTATGAACGGGATGGTGCTGCCCTTGCAGTACTTCATTCCGGTCATCGCCACCGAGATACTGCTGGTGGGTCCGGCCTTGGGGGGTGTCATCGGGGCGGCGGAAGGCATCGGGTCGCTGGTGGGGGCAGTATTCCTGGGGTCGCGCCGCAACAGTTACACCTTCCACGGACGCTACTTTGCCATAGGGGCGATGAGTGTGGCGGTGTTCGTGGCCGTCGTGGCCTGGTCGCCCTGGTTCCTGGTCACCTTCCTGCTGCTGTTTGGCGCCGGTGTGGCGCAGTCGGGGTTCAGCACCATGCAGAGCACCATCCTGCTGCTGTCGTCGCCGGCGGAAATGCGAGGCCGGATAATGGGATCGCAGGGGCTGGTCAACGGGCTGGGGCATCTCATCGGCGGCGTGGAAATCGGGGCCATAGCCCAGACCTTTACCATCTCGATAGCCCTGGGCTTCAACGCTGGCATCGGCCTGCTGCTAATGCTGCCGGTGGTGGCGCTGACCCCGCTGGTAAAGAGGCCGGTGGAGGTCTATTACAACCAGGTGAAGGCCGTTGGGGAGACCGCTGAGTGATGAGGGAGGGGTGAGGGTGTGAGGGACAATTGCAAATCAGCGTTGGAGACAAACCGCAGTTCCTGCAAATCCGGGAACCTAGAGCATTAGCTGAGATAATTGCGATATTCCTGGAAGAGCCGGACCACAGGCCTGCAGGTTTCCCTTAACCGGGGGTTTGACGTATTGCCTTACTATTGTTAGGGTAATGGTAAGGAGTTGACGATGCTAGTCAAGATTACAGCCAAGAGGCAAGTGACCTTCCCGGCCCGCATACTAGACGCGATGGGCGCCAAGCCAGGGGACTACCTGGAAGTTTGCCCCGCCCCGGGCGGTTTCCTGCTCAAGCCCAGGCGTATAGATGAATCTCGCCTGGCGCCACTGAAGGAACTGATACCGGCAGACCACCCGGCCTTTAACATAAGCGATTTCCGAGAAGATACCTATGCCGCTGCGCTACGGGACTGACACCTCGGTCCTGATGAGACTTCTGACCGGCCATCCCGAGGACGAGTACCAGAGATGCCGCCAGGAGCTGGGCCGGCTGGTAGAAGAGGACCAGGCCGAGATCTTCGCCTCCAACCAGGTTGTCGGCGAAGCCTACATTGCGCTGCAGCACCACTACGGCATATCCAAGGCAGACGCGCGGCGGGCCCTGACGCAGGTTCTCACTTCCGGGCTCATGGGACCACTCAACGGACCGCCAGTATTGAACGCACTGTCGGAACCGGGAGGGGCCGGCTTGCTGGACCGATTGATAGCCGACGATTACTCACGGCAAGTCGGGGAAACCCTGACCCTTGACCGACGGATGGCAAGACTGCCAGGCGTGCGAGCGCTATAACTGTCCGCAATCTACTCCGACCGACGACCGGACCGCGCGAGATGCCAAGAGGGTCTCGATTCCGAAACCAGATAAAATGCTATTACTGCCATCTGCAGTTCGACCCCGAAGACCAGGGCCACCCCTGCCGGAAGGGCCCCGTACCTACACCCGGCCTCACGGAAGAAATACCTGGAGGACGAAACCCTCAGAGACACAGTGGAGCAGGCAAAATTCATGGCCCAGGGCGTCCACTGATCTCACGAATTGCTGGATATGCAGACTCTGCCGGAGGGCGCTACCTCAGCGAGGATGAAAGGCAGGGCTACAACGACGAACTGGGCAGCATACGCCCAGAGAGGCTGCGTCCGGCGCCAACTCGAAGAAGAAGCATGGTACTTGGAAAACCGAGGGTTCGGAGAAAGAAGCCGTTACTGAAGAGTGTACCGTGGTAGAGACTGGTGGCAGTTGATAAACACCCGGAAACCGGCCTGCCGCACACAAGTAGAGAAGAGCCCGTTAAACGGGAGCTGCAATTGCCCCGGCCCCAAAGGGCAGGGAAAAGGCAGAGAGTTTCGCAATTCTCTGATTAGCCGAGGAGGGTGGAAACGGGAGCAACCGGTCTCCTTTCTCACGGCCTCCCTAGGTACCCCTAAGTACGCCCAATCACCCCGCAGGCCAGGCGCGTGCCGGTGTTTGACTCAGCGTCTCCATACGAATCTGGGAATTCGTGCACAATTATGGCGGAGCCGTCAGCGTCAAATATGGAGTGGCTCAGGTCCGTGTCCAGGGTGATGCCCTGGGAGAAGAAGTCGGCGCGAGCGGAGCCGTCGGAGGCGGCGTAGATATTGGGGAGATCGCCACCGTGGGCCTCGCCCGGACTGCCGCGTTTCCAAGAGGGATGAATAAAGCCGTGTTCGGTTTCGGCGGGGTTGAAGTGGTCGCCGGCAGCGTCAAAGTCGGGGGCGCAGGAGCCGACCTGGTGGATAATGAAAGCATGGCCCCCCGGAGGCAATTCCTGCAATTCGGCCATGATCAGTACGCCGTTGGCCGCCTGCCGGAACTTCACAGAGCCCATGAAATCTCCGGACGGTGATTCCAAAGTGGCCTCGGCAGTCAGGCCAACTACGGGTTGGGCCGCTTCGCCTGACCGGTTGCCAAACAGTTGCACGCTGGCCACCAACATCAAGCCTATGACAAAGACAGGCACCAGGAAAACAGCCAGATTCATTCTCGCAGGCAAACCAGGGCACCTCCTGGGCTAATGCTGCCTGGACAGCTACAAAAGCCTCAACTTCCCCTCAGGGAGTAGAAGCCTTTCGCTGCCCTGCCAGGTCAGACAGTGATCATACCTGGGAACAGAATAATACCATATAGTAATGATATTGAGTATTCGCTAGTTCCGGTTCTTCCTGGATACGGCGAATATATTGCCGGCTGTCCTGGACAAACGAAAACCATAAAGATTGAGTATCATTCATAGTGGACAGCCACCACAAGGCGCCGGGCTGAGGCCGCCCTGAAACGCCCCATTGCCCCGCCTTCCTGGCCGACCTGGCGTTTGCCCCACCTCCTGCCCCTACCCTTTCCCGTCTTCAATAGTCCATACTAACCCGCATCAATTCCCCAGGAGGCCCCAGGTTGTTCAAGATTGGCATTGACGTGGGCGGCACTTTTACCGACTTTGTGGTCGTGGGCGACGGCGGGCAGCCACGGTTCTTCAAGACCCAGTCCACCCCTGATGACCCTTCCGTGGGGGTGATGGCCGGGCTGGCGGAGGCGGCCGACGGCTACGGGCTGTCTCTGGAAAAATTCCTGGGTGAGACGGACCTGGTCATCCACGGGTCCACGGTCGCCACCAACACCCTGGTGGAACGGAAGGGGGCCCGGGTGGGTCTGCTTACCACCGACGGTTTTCGAGACCTGCTGGAGATGCGCGAGGGGCTGAAGGAGGACCGGTACAACCTGCGGATGAAGCCGGTGGAACCGCTGGCGGCCCGCTACCTGAGGGTGGGCGTGCCGGAACGGGTGCGGGCCAGCGGCGCGGTGGAACAACCCCTGGACGAAGCGGCCCTGGCCGAAGCCCTTGACTACCTGGCCAGGGAGGGGGCCGAAGCCCTGGCCGTGTGCTTCCTCTTCTCCTACCTGAACCCCGACCACGAACGGCGGGCCGGGGAAATCATCCGGCGCCGCTTCCCAGACACCTATACTTCACTTTCCCACCAGGTTATTCCCCAAATCAAGGAGTTCGACCGACTCAGCACCACCGTCATCAACTCCTACGTGGGCCCCGTCTTCAGCCGCTACCTGTCCCACCTGGCGGAGCGGTTCGCGGCCTACCCTCAACTGCGGGACGTGCTGATAATGCAGTCCAACGGCGGGGTGGCCCCCATCGAGGACTCGGGGCGCATGGCCGTCCGGGCCATCCTGTCCGGCCCTGCCGGAGGGGTCAGCGCCGCCGCCTGGCTGGGGCAAATGCTGAACGAGCCCAGAATTATCGCCTTCGATATGGGCGGCACCAGCACCGACATCTCCCTCATCGAGAACGGCGTCCCACACATAACCAACGAGAAGTTCGAGGCTGGCTGGAAGATCGCCGTGCCCATGATTGACATCCACACCCTGGGGGCCGGTGGCGGCAGCATCGCACGGGTGGACGACGGGGGGATTCTCCACGTGGGGCCGGACAGCGCCGGGGCCGAACCCGGGCCGGCCTGCTACGGCAAGGGCGGTGAACGGGCCACGGTCACCGACGCCAGCCTGGCCCTGGGTT
Organism: SAR202 cluster bacterium bin22; assembly: GCA_002238505.1. Lineage (GTDB taxonomy): Bacteria > Chloroflexota > Dehalococcoidia > Lucifugimonadales > UBA3495 > Bin22. The sequence continues at coordinate 79,857 of MPMM01000010.1, forward strand.
ACCTGGACGGCGCCAACTTCCTGGGCGGGCGGGCTGCGCTGGATGCCGCTGCCGCCCACGAGGCATTGGCGCGGGACGCCGGCAGGCCGCTGGGCTTGTCAGGGGCAGAGGCCGCTTTCGGTGTCTTCAAGGTTGTCTGCACCACCATCGCCGAGGGCATTCGCCTTATGTCGGTGCAGCGGGGCGTGGACCCGAGGGAATTCACTATGATGGGATTTGGCGGCGCTTCGGGTCTCCACGCCGCCGAGGTGGCGCGCCAGTTGCAGGTAAGCGACGTGTACATCCCCGCGTCGGCCCCCGTGCTGTCCGCCTACGGAATGCTGAACACGGACATTAAGTACGATTTCTCCCGCTCCTATCCCGTCAGCCTGGACCGGATTGACCTGGACGAACTCCGGTCCATTCTGGGCGAACTGTCCGACCAGGGGCGGGACAAGCTGCTCAACCAGGACCTGCCCCCGGAATCGGTGGAAATTGTCTGCTCAGCCGACATGCGGTACCTGGACCAGATTTACGAAGTTACCGTGCCCCTGCCCGATACAACGCTGGACGACTCCGATTTCCTGGCCCAACTGACCGCCAACTTCCACCGGCGGTACCAGGAGCTATATTCCTACAACCAGCAAGACCAGGAAGTGCGCCTTGTCACCCTGCGGGTATCGGCGGTGGGACGACTGCCCCGGATAGCCCAGCTGGACCGGACCGGCGGCGAAATGGCGGCCCAGCCCACCGGCTCGCGCCAGGTCTTTATGAGACAGTGGCGGGAGGCCCCCACCTACTCCGCCGAGGCTCTCCCCGCGGGCACGGAAATACCAGGGCCCGCCATCCTGGAATCGGACTTCACCACCATCCTGGTGTGGCCCGGCGACTCCGCCGCCGTTGATTCCATGGGCGGCATACGGCTGCGCGTGAACCTGGACGCCGCGTCGCATTCAGGAGATGCAGGCTCCTCCTCAGACGCCGTTGATGGCGAAGGGCCCGCCTATGACGACCCAATAACCCTGGCGGTGGTGGAACCCCGGCTGGAGTCCATTGCCCGGGAGATGACCGAAGCCATGCTGAGAACGGCCATGTCCCAGATTCTCAATTCCAGCCGCGACTTCTCGACGGCGATTCTGGACGGCGACTGCCAGTTGGTAGCCCAGGGCGAGGGCATACCGGTGCACATCAGCGCCCTGCCAGTGGCGGGAGCCGCCGTCCGCGACTACTTTGGCGACGACATTGCCGACGGCGACCTGTTCATCCTCAACGACCCCTACTTCGGGGGCAGCCACCTGCCGGACATCACCATCATCCGCCCCATTTTCCACCAGGGCCGGCTGCTGTTCTACGGGGTTAACCGGGCCCACCACAACGATGTGGGCGGCGGCACCCACGGCGGTTACAACCCCGGCGCCAACGAAATCTTCCAGGAAGGCCTGCGCATCCCTCCACTGAAACTCTACGACCGGGGACAGCCTCGAGAGGACCTGCTGCAAATGCTGGCGGCCAACGTCCGCCAGTCGGAGAACTTCCTGGGCGACCTGAACGCCCAGATCGGTTCGGTTATGCTGGCCGCCCAGCGAATCCAGTCCCTGCTGGAGGACTATGGCGCCGACCGGTTGATGGCCGTGGTGGCCAATATCCTGGCGGCCACCGAGCGGCAGGTGCGGCAGTTCATCGCCGGATGGCCCGATGGGGTGTATTACGGCGAGTCACTGGTGGACGATGACGGTTTCAGCAGCAAGCTCGTGCCCATCCGCGCCAGGGTAACCATAGCCGGCGACGGGATGACCATTGACCTGGGCGAGTCCAGTCCCCAGGTGGAGGGGTTCATCAACAGCGCCTACGCCAACACTCGCTCCCTGGCCCACGCCGCCATAATGTACCTGGCTCCCCTGGACGTGGCACGCAACGAGGGTTCCATGCGGCCAGTCCAGATAATCGCGCCCAGGGGCCTGGTGGTAAATGCCAACCCTCCCGCGCCGGTGTGCATGAGCACCAACCACTGCGCCGAGGAGGTGGTTGAGGCGGTGTTCAAGGCCCTGGCGCCCGCCATACCTGGTGCCGTTTCCGCAGGCTTTTCCCGCCGCCTGCGTTACGCGATCACCGGCATCGACCCCAGGTCCGGGCGCAGGTTCATCTGGCACTTCTTCCTTGCCCGGGGCGGCGGTGGCGCTTCCGAAGGCTTCGACGGGTGGCCCAATGTGGGCGAAATCAACGTGGCCGGGGGGATACGGTCTCCCAGCATTGAAGTAACGGAGGAAAGGTTCCCCTTCTTCATCCTGCGGCACGAACTGCGGCCGGATTCCGGGGGCGTGGGCCGGTGGCGGGGCGGCCTGGGAGCGGTGTGCGATCTGATTTACGAGGGCGATGGGCCCGCCCTGCTCAACACCGCCGGCGACGGCATCGTGGTGCCGCCCTTTGGTCTGTTTGGCGGCGACGACGGTCTGCCCCACCATTACAAGATTGTTTCCGCCGACAGAGACCGGGTTCTCGGCTCCAAGGAAGTGGGGGTATTGGTGAATCCCGGCGACCACATTGTCTGCCTCTCCTCGGGAGGCGGGGGCTACGGCCGTCCTGAAGAGCGGGACGCTGAATCGGTCAAGCGGGACACAAAAAACGGTTACGTGGCAGGCTAACCGACAGCGCCGGCAAAAGTTATTCCCTTCACCCTCGCTTTCCGGGGGAAGGGCCGAATACCGGTGTATTTAAGACAACCGGGGTTGGGGCATGGGCCAGTGGCCCTCAGAATGAGGGACAAGGATAGCGCCGGTAGAAACACTTCCGGTGCCCCAACCGCCGCCGCCGAGAACGAAGATATCGCCTGCTCTTGCCAGGCCCCGGAGATTTGACTCCGGGGCCGTATATTTTGGGGGCAGAAGGGTCCTAGCGCAGGTACCCCGGCGGTACCGAGCAGGCCGGCAGCCTGCGCGCCGAGTCCCGGTGCGGACCGAACGCCCGGAAGGCTTCACGAACGCTCATCATTTCCACAATGCGGGTCCGGCGGACTCGGGCGTAAAGCCCCCCGTGATACATCCATAACGCCTTTCCTAGAGTCACAATCAGCCCGGCGGAAGGCGGCGGCCGGTACGATTTGCCGCCGTCCCAATTCGTCCAGCAGAGCCGCTCACCTGGTCCACTTTGTCACCGCCTCTTACGTTCACAACCGGCATCCAGTCGCGGGATACATCGGGGACAGGGAAACAGCACGTTTACCCTTCCGTAATTCAAGCCGACCGGCGTCGCACGTCCCCTCAGTTCACCAATCCAAATGACCGGCCGCGCCGGCCACTGCGCTTTTCTTCGAGGCCGTTTCCTGGCCTGACGCCGTCCAGCGACCGTCAACCCTCCCGAATTCCCCATTTCCGTCCGCAGACTGACATTCACGAATGCTGGGTCGCCAACCATTTGCCGCACATGCAAAGGCGGCCGAATGGTCTTCACCCAGCATTGGCGGAGGGCTGCCAAGGCTCCGGAGCGATATTGCTGAGGCCAGTCAGGCTACCTGTACGGCAACCTTTTACCCTTTTTATGAATAGCAAATGCCCCTTCAAATAACGGGGCAAATGCCCTTGAAAAAAAGGGCGTTTGCCAATTGACCGTCTCCGAGAAAGTCCTGAACACTGGATGTATTAAGTATCGATAAGCAAGGCGAGGCGTGATCTTTGGGAAAGCCTGTAAGACGCGCCGTCCTGCGGTCTGGGACAAGAGACTGGCCTGCAAACATCGGGGAGAAAAGAACCAAAAGAACCAATTGTATGGGAAAGCGGCGACTTCCAGGCGTACCGGTTGCCCGGAGGTCTCGGGGAATCGGTGAAGTCAATGTCTTCACTGGCCTGGCTTGTTCTTTGCCACCAGGCCTCTAAATGCACAGTTGTATTGATACCAGGTATGTAGAAGGACGGGCTCACGAAGAGATCTCCACCTGCGTGTAAGCCCCGGGCAGGCTGCCCGACCACTCTTTGGCCCGTTGCGGGCAAAGGATGGGCCGTCCGCCGGGGCTATTCACCAACATCCACCAATTCTCTTCTGGAGGAAAGCATGAGAAAGGTCCATAGAGCACTATTCAAGAATCAACCCTGGGTTGTGGCCGTGCTGGCGCTGTCAGCATTGATTGCGCTGGGCGGGGCGGGGGGTCTGTTTGAACCCCAGCCCGTGGCCGCCGACGAGGCCAAATTCTACCTGGACTGCCCCACCACCGAGGTATGGGAAGGGGAGAATGTGGATGTCTTCCTGGTGCGGGTGACCAACCACCAGCACAACGAAGCCTTTGGCGCCAACTGGCACACAGACGCTGGTACGGCGGATGAGACAGACTTCTTCCACCAGGGCTCCGACTTGGTCATGGGAACCAACTCCGAAAGCCGGGCCAACCGGGTCAAGCGCGTCTTCCGGACGAGGGACGACGGCGAAGTGGAGGGGAACGAGACTTTTACCGCACGCTTCAGTCCCACCGACAACGTCGTAAACATGGACAACCCAAACCGGGACGACAGGTGCGAAATCACCATCCTCGATAACGACCCCCACATCAAAGAAGTCGAGGTGACCTCGGAACCGGCCGTGGAAGACACCTACGGCGTGGGAGAGGTCATAGAGATCTCCGCCACCTTCAACAAGAGGGTGGAGGTGGAGGATGGCGGCAATCCCCGTCTTGGCCTGCGGGTTGGAGACGACTGGAAGCAGGCGCAATACCTGCGTGGGACAGGGACAACGGTCCTGGTCTTCGGCTACAGGGTAAGGGCCGATGACGTGGACACCGACGGCATCAGGATGGGCGGCGGCTACCAGGACAGCAACGGCAGCTGGCACAACTTCCCCGGGTACGAAGCCATCACGCACCTGGGGTCGGACACGGTGGTTTACCGGGCCTACGATGGCTTCGATGACGATGCGGGCCACAAGGTGGATGGCAGCCTGGCGCCCATCGCCACCAGGGTCGAAATCACCTCCACCCCGGAGACCGGCGATACCTACCGCTTTGGGGAGACCGTCGAGGTCTCCATCACATTCAGCGCAGCCATGGACGTGGTCGGGAACCGCTACGTGAACTTCCGCTCGGGACCTGATGGCGATACCGTCTGGAGGGGCGGGAATTACAGCAGGGGGTCCGGCACCGACACGCTGGTGTTTGCACACGATGTCGTAGCACGTGACCTGGACCCCGATGGCATAACCATGGAGGGTACGACATTTGCCGGCATTCGCTTCGGTCCGGACGATGACCCCAGTGGTCTTGGAGGCGACGGGACCATAACCATCGCGGGCACGGACTCCGAGGTGTATCCGACCTTTGCCGGGCTGACGCAACCCAAGGCTGACCACAAGCTCGACGGCCGGCCCTACCCCAAGGAGATGTCCATAACCTCCACGGCCATTTCCGAGACATACACCTACGGGCGGGACGAGAACATCGAGGTCAGCGTTGACTTCGGGCAGCCCGTCACCGCCGGTGATCTCGCCCATGTGATTCTGGGCCTCGATACAGATCTCAATGAGAAGCTGGCGGAATACGCTTCGGGCAATGGCACCAATGTCCTGGTATTCCGGTACTCAGTCGATGAGCGAGACCGCGACGAAGATGGCATCAGCGTTGACCTGCCGGATAACCTGGAAATCACGGCCACCGACAAGGAGGATGTTCCCTACGTCCACAACCCTGTCGGCGCAATCAATTCTCTGGATGAGGACATTAAGCACAAGGTGGACGGCTCCCTGCTGGATGGGGATGAGACGCCGCCCACGGTCCGGGCCGTCACCTTTTCCGGCGGCCCAGCCAACAGTGACGACGCATACGTCCTCGGCGAAATGATCGTTGTTCAGGCGTACTTCGACGAGACCGTGGTGGTACAGGGCGAAGCGCAGATTGATCTGGACATCGGAGGCAAGGTCCGGCAGGCCGTATACCCAAATCCGGCGGTTCCTACCGATCCCGGGGGGCTCACCATAGGCCAAAGGCTCAGATTCTACTACCAGGTTCAGGAGGGAGACGAAGACGACGATGGAGTCTCAATCATCGCAAGCAGCCTAATGCTTGATGAAGCCACCATTGAGGATGGAGTCACTATTGCGGATGGAGCCTCCATTGAGGACGAGGCGGGCAACCCTGCCCTCCTGGCCCACCACGGTGTTCCGGACCATCCGGAGCACCTGGTAAGCGCCCCGGACGACACCGCGCCGACCATTTCGTCCGTGCGCATCGTCAGCGACCCGGGCGACGACGACACCTATGGTGAGGGAGACGTTGTCCTGGCAATTGCTTTCTTCAGCGAGGACGTCATCGTCACCGGAACGCCGCAACTGGAACTGGACTTCGACGGCACTGCCAAGACGGCAGACTACGTCAGCACCTTTGGAACAGAGGTAGCGGATCAATCAGAGGTTAAGTTCACCTACACCGTGGCCCTGAACGACAGCGACGCCAACGGCATCGCCATCGGCAACAACGCGCTGACCCTCAACGGCGGCACCATCCAGGACGGCTCGGAAAACGAGGCCGACCTGACCCTTAAGTCAATACCATCCCAGTCGGGGCACATGGTGGACGCCTCGGACACCACGCCGCCCACGGTTTCGTCCATCACCATCACCAGCGACCCCGGTGACGATGACACCTTCGGCCCCGGAGACGACATCGAGGTCACCGTCACCTTCAGCGAGGACGTAACTATAACCGGAACGCCCCAGCTGGAGCTGGACTTCGACGGCACGGCCAAGATTGCAGACTACAGCAGGCTAGGCGGGGCGTTCGGTTCAAACAGGACGACCCAGTCGAACACTGACATCTACGATTCTACCGTTGTCTTCAGCTACACGGTGGCGCCGGACGAGAGTGACACCGACGGCATCGCCATTGGCGCCGACAAGCTGACCCTCAACGGCGGCTCCATCAAGGACGAGGCAGACAACGACGCCACCCTGACCCACGATGCGTTGCCAGCCGACTCCGGACACAAGGTGGATGGTTCGGACACCGTGGCGCCGACCATCTCGTCCATCGCCGTTACCAGCGACCCGGGCGACGATGACACCTACTCCACCGGGGACACCATCCAGGTCACGGTCACCTTCAGTGAGAACGTAACCGTAACCGGCGAGCCGCAGCTGGAGCTGGAGTTCGCCGACCCCGGCAGCAGCAACCAGCAGGCCAGCTACAGCAGCAGCAACAGCGGCGGAGCCCGGGTCGTGTTTGAATACACTGTTGCCGTGGGCGACTCGGCCAGCGACGGCCTGGCGATTGCGGCCAACAAGCTGACCCTGAACGGCGGCACCATCCAGGATGCCTCCGGCAATGACGCCGTGTTGACCCACAGCGCCTACGGTCCCGATGCGGACCACTTTGTAAACGGGCACGGCGGTGTTTAGAGCGTACTGTTACGGGCGTTCAGCAGCGAGAAATTGATCATTTAAGGGTCCCCGCAGCAGGAACAACTGTTGCGGGGACTCAACCTGACCAGGGGGAGCAGTTAATGAGAGGAAGGAAATTCGTGATTGGCGTCGGGGCAAGCGGGATATTGTTGCTGTCCTTTTTAATGGCGGCCTGCGGGGGCGGGGACACCGACGCCGGACTTACCAGGACGGAAGTTGAGGCCATAGTACAAGAGGAGATTGCCTCTGCGCCCGTCGCAGTAACTCCAGGTGAGGTTCAAGGTTTGGTGCAGGCGTCTCTGGAGCAGGCGGCCAGCGCAGAAGGGGAGCAACTAACTGCAGCCCACGTCCAGGAGATCATTCGGGCAGAGTCGGCAAACTCTCCCCAGCCACAGCGGGAACTCAGCAGGCAGTACCTGGATGATGCCATAAGCTCGGCCCTGGCTGACTTCCGTCAATCCCAGGAGGGAGTGATATCCCGGGAAGTGGAAGAGGCTGTTGGAGCGGCTTCGGGAGACGCCCCCAAGTCCGGAGAGGGCATTACTGCTCAACAGGCGGAGTTGATAGCCCGAACGGTGGTTGCTTCCACGCCCACCAGGTCATCCCCTGCAGACTACACCAAGTTCTTTGTCAGCGGCGCCATCAGCAGGTATGAGATGGCAGGAAGGGATGCCGCTCTGGAGTACTTCAACAGCCTGGAGAGCATAGACGGGCAGTGGTACATGATAGTCGTTGACGAGTCGGGCAGCGTCCTCGGGCACTATGACGAGCATCTGCGCGGGCTGGACCTGAATGGACCGCTGGGGACCGACGTCAACGGCTACCGGTTTGGACCGGAAATCCTCTCGGCCACCGAGGAGGGCAAGTGGGTTTCCTACGTGTACCGCAACCCCGAAGCCGGCAACCCCTTCGTGGGAGATCTTGGCCAGCTCCAGCTCAAGAACGCCTGGGTGGTGCGGCATGACGACCTGCTGTTCGTATCCGGCTGGCACATAGTCGCCGAGGAGTTCACCAGGGCTCTCGTGCTTTCCGCAGTCGAAAGGTACCAGGCCAAGGGTCTGAACGAGACCATGCGGTACTACAACAGTCCGGAGAGCATTACAGGGGGACTGGCCGCCACTGTCGCATACTACAACAGCGCCACCAGCCAACAGGGCCAATGGGTGGCGTTTATTACTGAGGAAACAGGTACCATCGTAGGCATCCAGAATCCTTCCATGGTGGGCCAGAAACTGACCGACGTATTGGGCATTGAGGCTCTTGATGTGCCGGCGGAGGGCGGGTGGATAACCAACGGGGGAAGTATGCGCATCTGGGCCATCTCCCAGGACGGCCTGACCTTCGGCTCGGGCTGGTTTCACAAGGAGTAGGGCTGGCGCTGAAATTCAAGAGCGACAAGGCAGCATTGCGGTTGCGCCGCCGGGCCCTGGATCCGGGCGCGCTTGCCGCCAGCCCGGCACAGGCTGACATCGGCCGGACTGGGTTTAATTCGTCAAGAGTAAAGCAGACAGCCGCGAACTCCGATGGTCCGAGGCACCCCACTCGTGTAAGAACAACCGCGCTCCGTCTGAGCGACACACCGCATGGGGGCTGCGTTGTCAGACGCAGCCCCCAGCGTCAATGAAGCCCGTCCGCCACTACCCGCCCGAGACAACGTCGTCCAGGAGGCCATTTCGCACGCACCAGAGCACCAGCCCCTGCATGGACCGGACCGCCAGTTTCTGCTGAATTCCGTAGATTGCGTTGCGAATGGTCACTGCCTTGACCTCCCGCATCTCGGCTATCTGGGCGTAGGACATGCCCCGGGAGAAGGCAATGAGTATCTCCCGCTCCCGGGGAGTAAGGCCGGCCGTAGCCGTGGTATCTTCCGCCCCTGTGTTGTCACGTAAAGCCGCGAAAGTCCTGGTGACCACGTCGGCAGGTAAAAGAAGCTCGCCACGAACCACGCCTCGCACCGCGGACAGCAGGCGTTCCCGGTCCGTTTCCTTTTGGAGGTAGCCGGTGGCGCCGGCGGCCACGGCCTCCACCACAGCGTCCTCCGCCGTAGAGGCGGTCAGCATCATGACGCGGACCTCGGGCAGGGACTCCATAATCTCCCGGCAAGCCTCCACCCCGTCCTTCCCTGGCATCATTACGTCCATAATAACCACGTCCGGCGACACCTCGATGGCGACCCGTACCGCCTCTTCCCCGTCCGAGGCGTGCCCCACGACCTCAAAATCCCCGGCGTGTTCCAGTACCTGTTGCAGGCCGACCCTGACGATGGAGTGGTCGTCAACGATCATCACCCTTATGCGTGAGTCTGCTGCCATCAACCTCCTCCTGTCACTTTTCTATCACTCCGACGGTATTACGCAGGTTACGCTGGCGCCGCCCAGCCTACCTTGTTCTTCCACGACAAGATACCCGCCCAGGCGCTCAGCGGCGATGCTCATGTTATTGAAACCGTGGCCCCGCTCGGCGTAATCTGCGGGCAGCCCGATCCCGTTGTCCGAGATCGACAGGCTGATGTTTTCGGGGCTGAAGTCCAGGCCAATGCATACCCTGGTCGCCTCCGCGTGCCGGTAAGCGTTGGTCAGCGCATTGTGCGCTATCGAGAACAGCACGCTCCTGGTCTCGGTGGAAAGGGGCGGCTCGACTCCCGTCTGCTCAATCTCGGCGGGCACGGTGGTGACGTTGGTAAAGCTGGTGGCGTGGGACCGCAGGGCCCGGCCCAACTCCCTGCCCTCGTAGATGCTTCCCATGTTTATGGGATGCCTAAGCTCCCAGATGGTGGACCGGGACAAGCGTGACGTCGCCTCAAGGGTGGCGGCAAGCTCCGGTTGCTCCTCTCCGGCCAGTTCCCTGGCCGTGTCGATGCCCAAGCCGATCATGTAGGCCGACTGGGCCGCGGTGTCGTGGATATTTTGGGACAGTTCGATCCTCTCCCGCTGCAACGCCTGGGCCAGTTCGAGCCGCTCCTGTTCCAGGGCCCGTTCCCGCTCCTGCGCCTGCCTCCACCGCAGGCGCTCGAAGTTGGTGGCAAAGTTCACCACCATAACGACCAGGTACATAACCGCTATCCTGGCCAGCAGGTCCTTTTCATCTCTTGTTTCCAAATCAAGCCCTTCCCCCGCGGTCAGGCTTATCGCCGTGTATATCACCGCCACCAACGTCACCAGGACCATGTTGAGCCTGAAAGAGGAGAACATGGACGCGAACGCGGCCAGGGCTGGGTAGTAGAACAGGTGGAAGAAGGGATGGCTGAAGCCGTTGCTTATGGCTATCCCGGCTGAAATCAGGACCAGGTCCAGTGTGCAGATAGCCATGAGCCAGGGCCAGGCTATCGGCCGGTTGGTGCGGAGACGGTAGTGTATGTAGCCGTTAAGCCCGATCAGCGCCAACAGGAGCAGGGCATAGACGGCAAACCTGGGAAGCCCGTAGTAAGGACGGTACACCAGTTCGACCAGGCATACGGCTATAACAAACCAGTGCCCAGCTACTGCAATGGTCGTAACGTATCTCAGCCCTTCGGGCTCGATCTGGCTGGGCGTCCAGTTGCTAGCCTTCAGTGCCCGGGCTGCCTTCGAGATTAGTTGCATGCCCTGGGCGGAATGAATTCCGTGAAACATCTCCCCTCTCCAGGCCAAGCACCAGACCGGGCGGTTTGATTAGTTGCGTGAGGGCATCTCAACATTGCTCATAACAATCTAATAAGACGAAGCCGTGTCTGCAAGAAGCAAATGCACCTTAAAGACATAGCAAAAGCACCTGTGCCTTGACGCGAAGGTTTAAGAGGTTTGCGCTTTGACGAAGAATTCCAACGGTTTCTGGACGGCAGCTGGCAACCAAGTTATGCCTCTCGATTGATTTAATGTCCTCCCGCTATTCGAGAGCACTCAGACCTTCCACAGACAGGGCAAATGCCTCGTTGAAACAGGACGTTTGCCAATTGACGGGGCCGGTGAGAATCTGGAAAGCTGTCTTGGAGGTTTACTGACCGTGTTTTCAGGCCGTCATCTGACTGCCGCCATCTCATCAAGATATGCCGCTCCACATCCCAGGCGAGAACTTGCCCGGGCGCCTCCACACTCTTCTTCGAATGTCATAATCATCATAACTTCTTCATCTATTATACGGATTCCCTCACTTATTATTCATAATAGTTAGGTAAAATATCATTTATTTGCCTTAATTGAATGATTTTGCCCAACTGTCATTAGTTCGAGGGATTATCCGAATGCAGAAAACATCGAGGAAGTCTGAATGGGCAAGGCTGCCGGTTCTGGCGTTGCTGGTCGTCGGCCTGGTGACTCTGCTGGCGGCGCTGGCGCCTACCCCCGCCCACGCAGTCCGACCCTGGTACGACATGTACTGTCTCGAAGAGCCGGTAACGGAAGGCGACAGTTTCGAATTGTGGGTTACTAACAACAGCTGGGGTGGCTATATATCCGAGAATGCAGCCCAACCCTTCGAACTCTACTGGAGAACAACCTCCATTACCGCTGATGATCACGACTACACCGCCCTGAGACACGAGAAACAGGTTGGCACCTACCACGAGACCTGGGGAATCAGGAGAATGTCCAGGACCTTCCATACAACTGAGGACGACGTGTCGGAAGATACGGAGAAGTACCGGGTGTCGTTCACCTACGTAGGCCAGTCTTATGGTACAACCGCCTGCACCATCACCATCGAAGACGATGACGGCCCCGGCGCCAAGGAGATCTGGGTGGCTTCGACGCCCAGGGGAGAGGGAGGATACACCGTAGGCGAGACTATTACTTTCAAGCAGCAATTTACCGAGGCTGTAGAAGTACACGGTGACGATCTGTCCATTGAATTCGGCCTGGGCGAGAAATACTACGGTACTACACGCGATGCGGACTACGTGAGCGGCTCGGGTACGGACATCCTTACCTACGAGTATGACATCCACTGGGGTGACGTTGACGACAATGGCATTGACGTAACCAGTGGAACAATTGAAGGCGACGGTACCATCGTTACACTGGCGGACGGCGCCGAGGTCAATTACAACTACCAGGGAATCGGCAACGTGCCGGACCAGAAGGTCTCCGGCAGGCCTTATGTGACGGGAGTAGCGGTCTCGTCTGCTCCCGCACGCGGAGACATTTATCGTAAGGATGAGACCATCGACATCAGTGTCAACTTCAGCCGGGATGTGGAGGTCGATGGCGACGTTTCCCTGAAAGTCCAGGTAGGCGAGGGTAAAGAGCGACCTGTCAATTTCCACTATAACCGGGGCTCCGGCACCGATACGCTGGTCTTCCAGCACGTAGTAAAAGTTGATGACTATGATCCTGACGGACTCGTGGTTGACAACGGCAACGCCGGGGTCCCGGGTTATAACCTGGGCTTCGGGGGGTCGGGCAAAATCAATGAAGCCGACGGTGTACTGCATGCCTTTACGGAATACGAAGGCTTGCCGGTGCAGCCGGAGCACAAGGTGGACGGTCGGCCCTACGTCTCGGGCATTTCCGTAGCCTCCAGTCCTCCCAACGGTGTTTCATACCGGTTCGGTGAATACATAGATATCGCTCTCCAGTTTGACCAGGTGGTCATGGTTCAGAACCTGCCCTACGTCCCGCTGTGGATCGGGACAGATACGGCAGGGAGGCGGGAGGAAGCCAAGTATATTTCCGGGTCGATGTCAGATGTGGTGACCTTCAGGTACCACATTGAGGAGAACGATCTGGATACAGATGGCGTTTCAGTGCCGGAGCGGACAGGGTTCATCGGGGATGGCAAGATGATGATTCCTGACACAGACCGGGAGATGAACCATTTCATTCCCTGCCTGGAAGCGCAGTCCGGCCATACGGTTGACGGCAGTATTCCCTTTATTGAGAGCGCCTCCATTTCTTCCGCGCCCGCCCAGGGGGACACCTACCGGCTGGGTGAAGCCGTCGAGGTTTCGCTGACCTTCGACAAGGCAGTCGAAGTCCTGGGCCAGCCCACCATCCGCCTGGAACTGGGCGATGGAGAAGACCGGAGAGACGCCACCTACGACCGGGGCGATGGGACCAAAACACTGGTTTTTGCCTATACAGTGCAGGCAACGGACGTGGACCGGGACGGGGTGGCATTGACGGCGATGGAAAGCGAAGGGATTGACGGGCCCTACCGTGTTTATGAAGCGGGGACGGAGAACGAAGTAGAGGCCACCATCAACGGCGTAGCCAGCCTGGATGGTCACAAGGTGGACGGCAGTCCCTATGTGACCACCGCAGCCATTGACTCAACTCCAGCCAGCGGAGAATCGTATCTCGCCGGTGAAACCATCCAGGTCTCCCTGACCTTTGACCGGGCTGTTGATGTTAAAGGTGATCCAACCGTCAGGCTGGCAATAGGCGACAACGAAAGACATGCGGAATACCGGGAGGGCACAGGAACCAGCACCCTGGTCCTGGAATACGAAGTGCAGCACGGTGATTCGGACACCGATGGCGTAACCATCACCGAAGACGGCCTGTCTCCGAACAGCGGCAGCATCGAAGACGAGTCGGATGTGAGCGCCAGCGTTAACTACGCCGGGGTAACGGCCGATGATCAGTTGGTGGATGCCGTTAAGCCTACTCTCGTCAGCACGGCAACCACGGCCGACGGAGGGGAAGTCACACTAACCTTCAGTGAAGCAGTGCATGTGTCTGAACAGCTGCGGATCCTCTCCACCTTTACGGGGGTGGACGTGGGAGTGTACCTGCAGGTCGTAATTGACATATTTGCCGATGGGCACCGGATGCATACCTCCGGGGCGGAAGTGTCCGGAACCGACCTGGCCCTGACGCTGGACACCGCCCTGCTATCGGGTCAGGAGGTAACGGTATCCTATGACAATGTCTTTACGGCGGACCTGCCCGACTTGCTTGTGGACAACGCCGGCAACGCGCTGGAAACCTTCTCTGCCCACTCGGTGACCAACAACTCCACGGTGGCTGATGACGGCAACTTCCTCTGGCCGGTCCTCAGCGCTCACAGCCTCACCATGACGGAAGGCGGTACTTCCACCTACACCGTTGCGCTGGACTCCCAGCCCGATGAAGATGTGACCATTTCCCTGGCGGTAAACCCGGAGAGCCACCTTACGGCCAGTCCCACCGAGCTTAACTTCACCCCGGAAAACTGGGACACCGCGCAAACGGTGACGCTCACCGCAGCAACCGACGACAGCGGCCAGAGCTTCTGGCAGGAGATCATTCACACCTCCGACACTGCGGGATTTGTGGCCGGCCACGTGAAGGTGCTCACCGAAGACAACGGGTGACGCCGTCCCGACAGTCAACGCCGAAGGAAGTTGCCCCGGCATCAAGGACGGTGGAAACACGTACCAGCCGGGCGGAGTGATGGTGTGCCACCGGATCCACAGGGGCGGATTGGAGGGTAAATCCGCCCCAGCGGGCTACCGCCGGCGCATCCGCAGGTAGTAATAACTGCCGCCGCCACTGACTACCAGCGCGGCCAGGACGACCAGCATCACCCAGACCAGCACGCCCCGGCCGCCGGTTGCCACAGTGGCAGGTTCCGCGCCCGACGGGGGTGCGCCGAGCTTCCGCTGGAGGAAAAGCCTCGTATAGCGATGCCACCCTATGGGTATTCAGGTTGTCCAACACCAGGCGGACCACCGGCACATCGGGTTAGGCCTAATCCAGCCTCCAGCGCTCCCATCCGCAACGATTTTTTACCCGCTATGCAACGCCCAGTCCTCTTCCAGGAATTTGCAAGGCAGACCATGTGTTTGACAGTGGATGGTGTCAAACTGCCCTCTCGATTAGTTACGTGGCATAAGCATATTGCCTATGTGTTAGCCGGCTCAATGGGTTCGCGACAGCGCCCGGCAGTGATAGAGGTTCAATGGGCCTAAAATGGATGATCTAACGGGTCGATGGCCTTAAAGAACCGGGGACGGGAGTATATCCCGCCCCCGGGCATGGGTCCGTTGGCGCGCTTATCTGGAAGAGAAGCCTCTGAGTCTTAGCGTCCTGCCAGGGAGATCTCGAACACTGCCGTGGTCTGGCTCCACTCGCTGGCCATTAGCAGCAGAGGAGTTCCCGTCGGGCTATCCTCTGCCGCCACTACCGCCAGCCCCTCAGGTCCCAGGTCGCCGGCAGTGAACCGCTCTCCATATGGGTCCACATCGTTGAAGTAGTCCACGAAGCGGGCCTGCTCGGGGTAGGTTACGTCGTATATAAAGACCCCTCCAGCCCTCTCCAGGCCCACGAAGGCGTAGTGGCGCCCCCACAGCTTGGTAACCGTTACCGCTTCGGGCTCGCTGCCCTTATCGTCGGAGCGCTGGTCGAACTCGGAGGCGAAGTTGTTGGCGTTGAAGATGACCGGCGCCTCCTCGGCAAGCACCTGGGCCATCAGGCTCCCGCTATCGAAAACCAGGTTCCCCGAGGTGTCCCAGATAGAGAAGGAGCGTGCCCCGTAGGCGTAGATTACGTCGTGGTCACCGTCGCCATCGGTGTCTCCCAGGGCGGTGGTGGTCTTGAGACGCCCCAGGCTTTCGTCCTGCTGCAGGGTGCTGGCATTAGGGAATGCGCGTGGGTCGAGGGTGAGGTCACCGACCCTGGTCTCCTCGCTGAACCCCGCATAGTCCCTTGCATCACCTTCGTTGGCGGTGACCAGGTACATCTGTCCGTCGGCCGCGGTGTAAGACGCCAGGGCATCGGGCTGGTACATCCCCAGCACATCCCAGTTACGGATGTTTATGCTGGCGTCCCGGTTGCTGGCATCCAACTCGTTGCCGGCCATTGAGTGGTCCTTGAAGCCCAGGGGCAGAATGGCGGTCACGGTCCCCTGGGCGATGTTGACCTCGGCGATGGCGTTGTTTTCCTGCAAGGTCACGTAGGCTGTGGAGGAGTCGGCGGACACGGCGATGTACTCAGGCTCCACATCCTCTGCCAGGGAAGAGCCAGGACCAAACACCCTCAGGCCCTGCGTCATCAGCCCAGCCAGGTCGAAAGCTGCGGGATCGAATCCTACCGTTGTGACGCTGCTCGACCCGATGCCCCCGGATACGTCGATTATGCTGACGGTGCCCGCCGGGTCCATGCTGTAGTCGTCGTTGGGCTCGCCCTCGTTAGCCGTCAGGACGTACTGGCCGTTGGGGCTGAAGGTAACCATGTCCGGCTGAACGCCGACTTCGGCCGAGCCTACCTGGAGCAGGGTCTCGGTGTCGTAGAAGCTGACCATGCCGTTGGCGGCTTCGTCCTCAGCCTGGACGGCTGCTGCCAGCACACCACCATGGACCGCAACACTGGTAACCGAGCCTCCGCCGGTCACCTCAATTGCGCTGTGGGCGACGACCTCTGCCGGGTTGGACAGGTCCAGCACTTCGACGCCGCTGCCGACGGTTACGAAAGCCCTTTGAGTTCCTGGGTCGTAGGAGACTATCTCGGCGCCCAGTTCGGAACTGAAGCCGCCCAGCCTGCTGAGGGCGATGTTCTGGGGTTCGGTCCGACGCAGCAGTACAATTTGCCCTCCCTGCACCAGGTCTCCGAACAGATCGACGTTGAGGCTGTGGGCCTGGACGTTGATCAGCAAGGTGGTGGCATCGGCGCCGAAGAGGGTTGTAACATCCAGCACCCCGCTGGTCTCCCAATCGCCCAAATCGTCAGGGTCCGTATCAACAGCCCCCTTGGGCAACAGGGCATTGCGGTTCACCTGGGCGATTCGCACGACGCTCCCGTTGTAGGGGTCCATCTGCCAGATGGAAGCTTCCTGGGCACTGACGCCGCCGAAACCCCCGTAAGACCGGTCTTCTTGCTGGTAGATATAGCCGTCGTTGGCCCAGTCCAGGTTGTCGGGGCTTCGCAGCCCGAAGTCCGGCCCCATCTGGAACTGCCCACCGCCCGCATCGTCGCCCGAATAAGAGATGGTCACTTCCGCGCTCAGGTCGGAGAAGTCCACATCTACCACGTACACCGTGCCCCAAAGGTCGTTGGGGTGGCTCCGGTGCCCGGTTGAGTTGAGCACGAACTGGGTCCCGTCCAAGGGGTTCACGTCCACATCTTCAGGACGGGAAAATTTGAACGCGCCGGCCGCATCAGCCATCTCATCCTGTACTTCCATGGATGCGTACCCGACAGCGTCCCAGCCTTCCTGGCCGGCCATGCTTTCGTCCAGGATGTTAATCTCCACGAATTTGCCGCTGCGAGTTTCCCCGGTCCTGTAGAAGGTCTCCGAAGACCTCTGACCACCGTCCTCTACCCAAACATAGAGGCTGCCTGAGGCGAGGCCGTTCCGGTCCGTGAAGCTGCCGCCCGGAGTCTTGTCTCCCAGGTAGAGGAGCAGGGGCGCGCTGGCCCGGTCGTCGCCGATGATGATGGCAACCTTTCCGGGATCGCCGGAGTCCAGGAGGGTGACGTTTTCGTAGGCGGCCCGTCCCGTAGCCGGGACCGCGTAGAGAGTGTTGTTCGCTACATCCTGGGCGTAAAGCTGGCCATCACTAGTTTCCTCGCCCGTGAAGTAGATGTCGTCGGCAAGCCCGTACTCACCGGCAGCGTAGAAGGCCGAAGAGCAGAGGCGACGCAGGTCGCCAAGGTCCGAGTCACCCAGGTCGACGGTGGCCTGGTCAAGCACCTGGCCGTAGCGGGTAATTATGGTGTCGTAGGCCAGCCCGGCAGACTTGACTGCCAGAGTCTCCTTATCGATGTCGAAGTATGATACCCGGGCGCCTCGAAGCTCTGTCCCGTTGTCCAGGGTGTATGCGTACCCCAGGCCGGGCCTGAGCTCATGGTTGGTAAGTACCCGTACCGTATCGACGTCCAGCTCGAATGCGCCGGCCCCGTCCAGGATTCCCACGGGCTGGTAGTCGCCTACCTTATTCCCGACGGTGAAGATGTGCTGGACCTCCCAGCCCGAGGCGGAAGGTGTGATCATCAAGGAGTCATCGGGCTGTGGAAGCCTTTGGGTCATGGCGTCGAGGGATGCCAGGACTCTCCAGCTGTCGTCACCCTCGCCCTCGAATCTCCAGGCAACCATGCCCTCTTCTACTATGAACTCAGTCTCCCGGGCATCTGCGCCCGGGGAACCATCAGCTCCGGCAGCCCCGGCAGAGGCCCGGAGCCCGGTTTCACCTTGCTGTCCTGCTGCTCCCTGGGGGCCTGCTGGGCCGGTACGCCCGGCAGCGCCAGCCGGACCCTGGGGTCCGGTCGGGCCGGCTTCGCCTTGGGGACCCACTTGGCCCTGGGGGCCTGAGGTCCCTTCAGGTCCGGCCTCGACAGCACAGCCCGCCATAGCGAATAAAGCTATAGTGAGCAACACCCCAGCAACCCAGACCAATCTATTTCTTGTGGACAGGCACTTCGAGAAATTCATACGCTACCCCGTTTCAATAGCTCTGGAAGTCCCACCTGAGATCCTGAACGTGGCTGTGGGACTCCATGCAGGGGCTAGGGTAGTGCCCAAAGGAGGAGAGCCGATTAAGGGGCGGTAAAAGTCTCTTTAAGGCCTGGCCAACGTTAGATTAACTGTGAATCGCCTCGGAATTTACAGGAGAAAATTATGGAAACTTTCCCATTGACGGTGGAAATTAGCGAGCCCCAGGGGCAGCAATTCGATCCCGTGGAGATGCTGGCAGGTTCCGGCGCCATGTTCACCAGCATACCCAGCGAGGTCCTGGAAAAGCTCGGAGTGCCCGAAGAGAGGACTGAAACCGTGAGGCTGGCTGACGTCAGGCCTAAACGTAGAACCAGGGGCAGGACAACAATGAGGCTGCAGGGGGAAGAATTTTCTACGCCGGTAACCTTCGGGGAGCCCGGGGAGCCAGGACTGCTGGGCGACTTGACCCTTGGGGCCGCCATACTGGCCGGGAACCCACACACCAGGAGGCTTATCCCGGTTGAGGGCCTGCTGATGACGGAAGGATGCGGTTGGTACCGGTTGAAGGCAACGGGTGACGCCGTCCCGACTGTCAGCGCCGAATCGAATCGCCCCGGGCAGTACCCGGGGCAACTTCTTGTGCTGGCTTCTATTTCCCAAACCGGTGACTCCTAGAAATGATTCCGGTCGGTTTCCGGGTCATGCTGAGGGGGAAAACCAGATCCAAGGTACGTTGCCGGGGTACTTTCCTGTTGGCTAGAGGAAACATAGGAGCAATTGGAACTGAATGAGGGAATATGCTGGCGGAGAGAGCGGGATTCGAACCCGCGATACCCTTGCGGGTATACCGGTTTTCGAGACCGGCGCCTTCAACCACTCGGCCACCTCTCCGCGCGGGGCAACTACGAATTATAACCGTGCGCAGCGACGTCGGCAATTTGGCCTTGCGGTTCGGTACCGTTCCCATCCAGGTGGTTTCATTTGGGAGACAAGGGCGGACACACAGGTCTGCCCCTGCCGTTCCGGTTGTCCATACCACCTGAAACGAAACCCGGCGTTGCGATTCCTTTCGCCTGAAACGCCAGGCCTGGCTGGCCCTTCTCCCAGCTTGACTTTGGTTACCAGCGGCAAGATACTATTCCGGCTTTGGCAAAGATTTGGCGGGCGTGAAGCAGAATCCTGCAAGCCGCCGCCATTCTGCGGTGCAAACCGTTGTCGCGGGGCCCTGGCAGGACCGACACCGATGACCCTGCGCCGACGAACCTGCACCAACGAACCTGCGCCAAAGAACCTGCGCCGATGAACGAAGGAGAAGGTCTTGGAACTAACTGCAGCGATTGAATTCGACATCCGCGACGTCAACGACCAGCCTGCCGCCTTCCGCGACAGTTTCGAGCAGGTGGACGTGGCGGAGGAATCGGGGTTTCACAGTATCTGGCTGGCCGAACGACACTTCCAGCCCCAGCGGTCGGTGCTGTCTTCCCCCATCGTGGTAGCCGCCGCCATCGCCAACCGCACCGAACGGGTACGGGTGGGAATCGCGGTGCAGGTGCTGCCGTTGAACCACCCCATCCGCATCGCCGAAGAGGCTGCCACCGTGGACCAGATCAGCCAGGGCCGGTTCAACTTCGGAATTGGCCGCAGCGGCCTGACTATCTCCTACAGCGGCTACAACATTCCCTACTCGGAAAGCCGGGGCCGTTTCTGGGAGTCCCTGGAAGTTATCCTGAAGGCCTGGACCACCGACGAGTTCAGCTACGAAGGCGAGTTCTACAACTTCCATAATGTGCGCCTTATGCCCAAGCCGGTCCAGCAACCGCATCCTCCCATCCGCATGGCCTGCGCCAGCCTGGAAAGCTTTGCCCGGGCGGGCAGCATGGGAATACCCATCTTCGTCAACGTTGGCTTTGGCACCTTCTCTGACCTGAAGGCCAGGATTGAGCACTTTTCGGAAGCCTGGCGGGAGGCGGGAATCGCCGGCGAGCCCGACGTGGGCATCCGCGTGCCGGTTTACACTGCCTCCGATTCGGAGAAGGCCCGCTCGGAGCCCAGGGACAGCATGCTTGCCTTCTATCAGCGACAGTCCAACTTGATGATTTCGCGGCTGGGAGACGAGGGAGTGACCGACCCCGAGGGCATGCGAAAACGGGCAGAAGCCCTGGGCCAACTTTCCTACGACGAGGTACTGGAGTCGCGTGTCGTTTTTGGTACGCCTGACCAGGTTATTGACCGGTTCCAGCATCTGAAGAAGGAACTGGGCATATCGATGGTTGTGGGTGACGTCAACGCCGGTGGCCGAGTGCCTCCGGACCAGGTGCTGGAATCCATGCGACTGCTGGGAAAAGAGGTCGCTCCTAACCTGGAGTGACTCCTGCGGATCTTCCGCTGGCTAACGGGACCGGACACGGCCATGGGATAACCGCACCGGCGACGCAACACCGGCGAACTCCCCCTCCCGGGCAACGATACCCACACCTCGGCCCGGGCGTCCACTGGCCTTGCTATGGCAGTGTTGAGCCATCGGGCCGGCCCAGCGCCGAATTATATCCCCCCACAGGCAACTTAACTGCCGCAAAGTATGCTTGCCCTGACCCACGCCCCTTGCCGGTCTGCATAACCCCTGCCTACCATGAATACTTGGCAAGGGACTGACCAAAGCGTGGTAAGCCCCCGCCGCCCTGGATTCCCGCCCGCGAACCTCACTGACGAATCAGCCACGGAAACCTCTTAGCGGGTGCTAAGTTGTCCGCACTTGGGGGTAAAGGCTTCAAATACCAAAAGAGCAGAAATTAACGGGAATGGCGGGTATTTCTTAATTTCCGCATGGGCCGGCAAGGCGACTTAAAGACACCGCTGCCAGCGCCGGGGCCCCTCCCTAAAGTGATTCAACCGGGGAAAGTGCTACACTAATATTCACCAGAAACACTGGCCTGGTGACGGTATGCTTCGGCTGAAAACGCTCCTTTTCCTCCTTTTCGCGTCCATCGGTATTCTTGCAATGGGCCTTTCCGCGGCCCCCGCATATGCCCACGGCTTCGGCGAACGCTACGATCTTCCCCTGCCCTTGACATATTTCGTTATCGGGGGAGCGGCGGCGGTGGTCCTGTCCTTCCTGGTAGTGGGCATCTTCCTGCGCGGGGAATACAGCGGCGAGCGGTACCCAAGGCTGAATCTGTTCGGGTTGGAACCCCTCAGACTGATCCTGTCGGGGCCCTTAACCTGGTTCCTTAAAACGGCTTCGTTATTACTCTTTCTCTTGGTTATTGCCACGGGGCTGTACGGTTCCGAGCGTCCAGTCAACAACCTGACGCCCACCTTCGTGTGGATAATCTGGTGGGTAGGTATGGGCTTCGTGGTTTCCCTGGTGGGAAACCTCTGGGCGGTGGTAAATCCCTGGAAGATAATCTTCGGGCTGGCTGAATTCCTCTACCACCGGGTCAATCCGCAGTGGGAGTTGACGCTGGGCCTGGACTACGCCCACCGGGTGGGGGTGTGGCCGTCCGTGTTCCTGTTCTTCGCCTTTGTGTGGGTAGAGAACGCGCTGCCCGAAAGCGCTTCCCCCGCCCTGCTGGCCTGGCTGATAATCGCTTACAGCCTGCTGACCCTTGGGGGCATGTTCCTTTTCGGCAAGCACCAGTGGCTAAGGTATGGCGAGGTCTTTACTGTCATCTACGGCTTCCTCACCCGCTTCTCCATTACCGAGGTGCGGACCAGTGACCCCGTAGTCTGCCACGAGTGTTCCGGGCCCCATTGCAGTGGAGGGACGAGCAACTACAGGTCCGGCTGCGTGGACTGCTATGAGTGCTTCGAATACGCCCGCGACCGGCAGTTGAATCTGCGCCCCCCGGCAATAGGGCTGCACGCGCAGGAGTCCTTGCCAGTGGGACTAACTGCGCTGGTGCTGCTGGTGCTGTCCACGGTTACCTTCGACGGCTTCAGCGATACTCCCGAATGGGCCTCGGCGCTGGGCTGGGCCCTGACCCAGACTCCACAGCTCACATCCCCCTATTTCAATGGCCTGGTAATTGCCAACACCCTGGGCCTCGTCCTCTTTCCCCTGACCTTCGCTGCGGTTTACTGGGTCTTTTGCGCAATGATGCAGGGGGTAGTAGCGCGCCGGGGCGCACCTGGGCCCACACCGCCGCAACTGATGACGGCCTTTGTGTATTCCCTGGTGCCCATCGCCCTGGCTTACCACTTTGCCCACTACCTGGGTTTCCTGCTGATCCAGGGGCAGCTGATAATTCCGCTGGCCTCCGATCCTTTCGGTAATGGCGCCGACTTCTTTGGCACGGCGAGTTACGTGGTGAACATCACCATTACCAACGCCAGGTTTATCTGGTTCTTTGCCGTCATGTCCATCGTGGTAGGGCACATAATCGCCGTGTATCTGGCCCATCTCAAGGCTGTGACCATCTACGGAAGCGGCCGACTGGCCCTGAAAAGCCAGGTTCCCATGCTGGCCCTGATGGTGATATACACCGTAGTGAGCCTGTGGATAATCTCCCGCCCAATTACGGAGTGACGGGATTCACCACGAAGTTGCACGAAGTTACACGAAGGCGCTTCGCCAGCATATCCTCGTCACGGTGAGGTTCACTCCGCCCCCAAAGCAAGAAGCCGGGCATAACGGCCCGGCCTCCCTGCTCTTAGCATGCCTTCCAGTCTTTCGTGGATGAAGCGGACTAGCCCTCCAGCTTAACCGGATTGCGGAGGATGCCGATGCCGTCAATGTCGATTTCGCAGATGGCTCCGTCGTTCATGTTGCTGGTGGTGCCGGGAGTGCCGGTGTAGATGCAGTCCCCGGCTTCCAGGGTCACGTAGCGGGATATGAACTCGATCATGGTAGGCACGTCGAAAATCAGGTGGGCGGTGGACTCGTTCTGCTCCTCGTCGCCATTGACCCGGGTGCGCAAGTGCTGGGCATGGGGGTCCAGGTCAGTTTCGATCCAGGGACCCATTGGCGAGAAGGTGTCGGCAGACTTGGCCCTCCACCAGTCGGAGTTGTTGTCGTTGCGGTCGCGACGCTGCCAGTCGCGAGCGCTTACATCGTTGCCGCAGGTGTAGCCGAAGACGTGGTTCAGGGCGTCTTCTTTGGATACGTTCTTGCAGGTGTCCTTGATGATGGCTACCAGTTCGCCTTCAGCATCCAGTCGCTCAACCTCTTTGGGGCGGACGATAGTGTCCTCAGGGCCAATAACGCTGGTGGGGGTCTTGTGGAAAACCATGGGGTACTGGGGCGCAGGCCGGTCGCCGATGTGGCTGGTGTAGTTCAGGCCCATCGCCAGGATTTTGCCGGGGACCACGGGGGCCAGCAGCTTGACGTCGCTGAGTTTGTGGACGTGGTCGGTGACGGTGTAGCTACCGAAAAGGTCGCCCTCAATGGCGGCCACGTTGTCGCCATCAATGACTCCGTAATGAATGCTACCGTGGGCTTCGTACCGGGCTATTCTCATCAGGTACTCCTTGAGTTTGTGCTGAAATTTTCGCCACGTAATGTTAGCACCAAGAAAGGGGGTTGGCTACCGTGGGGGCTGGGGCCAGGCAAACGCATTCTCCCACCACGCCGGCGTTTCCAGGCAAAGACGAGGGCCGATTCGGCGCTCTTCAAGTTCGAGGTTCTCGACGGCGCAGGAACGACAGAATCTTACAAAGTTAGACGCGTTGGGCCTGGGCAAGAAGCGTGGTTCAAGGCAAGTATCTCTACCTTTATTGTATGGACCAGCGATTCAGTGTTCTTGCAGGACCTGACCACAATGCTACAATCTCGTTTGGGCTGCCCGTCGAGCCGAGGACTCCCAATCTGGGCAATCCCGAGAAAAGACTTCCACACGGCGGTCACAGTCGAGCAATCAGGGGGCGATGCAACATCGCCCCCGTTCTTGTCGGGGATTCAATTATGCAGTTCGAGTTTGATGAGTGGCAGGTACGAAGCTTTCGACCGGACGACGCGCCAGCGCTAGCAAAGTATGGCAACAACCGAGAGGTTTGGCGAAATATATGGGACCAGCACCCTTATCCATACGGAATTGAGGATGCGCAAGAGTGGATACAATATGCGATGCAGCAAGACCCTGAGACGGTATTCGCCATTGCCAATGCCACCGAAACCATCGGTTCCATTGGC
Organism: SAR202 cluster bacterium bin22; assembly: GCA_002238505.1. Taxonomy (GTDB): domain Bacteria; phylum Chloroflexota; class Dehalococcoidia; order Lucifugimonadales; family UBA3495; genus Bin22. The sequence continues at coordinate 104,662 of MPMM01000010.1, forward strand.
ATGTTGCCACAGAGCGACGTGGCCCGGCTTTCCGCCGAAGTGGGATATTGGCTGGGCCAGTCCTTCTGGGGTCGGGGCATCGCCACCGAGTCACTGAAATTTCTGACCGAATACGCTTTTGCCGAGTTGGGCCTGGTTCGGTTGTATGCAACCGTTTTGGAATGGAATCCGGCCTCAGCGCGGGTACTGGAAAAAGCGGGTTACGAATATGAGGGCTTGATGCGCAAGAGCGCCATCAAGGATGGGCAAATCGTGGACCAGTGGCTGTATGCGAAGGTGCGGGAGTAGGTTGTCCATGCCAAACCGCATTTGCCGGGCTTTACGAGCTTGAGGCAGGCCGAACAGGTTCTCTTTTCCCTTATTGGAAAGGGTCAACGTGAGGGGGAAAGCTCGCTGGCAAGCTACATCCCCCATCCTGACCTACCCCCGCCGAAGAGAATGGGACTGGCTCAAAGGTTCTCAGGAATGATAACGGCTAGCCTGGTTGCGCGTACTGCTGCTGGGCCAGAGTCTGGTAGGTGACCGGCGTCACCTGCACCAGGCCCGCGTCCACGGGGAGAACAACCCCGTTGACCCAGCGGGCTTCGTCGCTGGCCAGGTACAGGGCGGCGTAGCCAATGTCCCAGGAGTCGCCTTCAGTGCGAAGGGGGGCGGCGCGGCGGCGGATTTCCCGCAGGTCATCGTCCATGCGCGGTGCCACCATGGGGGAATAGACCAGGCCAGGGGCGATGCAGTTGACTCGTATGCCGTCGGGGCCGTGGTCGGCGGCCATGGACATGGTCAGTCCCTGCACTGCAGCCTTGGAAGTGGTGTAGGGAGTGCTGCTGTGGGCCCGCAGTCCGGCAATGGAAGAAATGTTGATGATGGAGCCCCCGCCGCTTTCGATCATCTTCGGGATGGCATACTTGCTGCACAGGACAATGCTCTTAACGTTGACGGCCATCACAAAGTCCCAGTCTTCTTCGCTTATCTCCAGGACTGAACCCCGTCGGGAGATTCCCACGTTGTTGTCCAGCACGTCCAGCCTTCCCCAGCGGTCCACGGCGGCGTCCACCATGCGGCGGCAGTCGTCGGCATCTATGACGTTGGCCTCAAACACTTCTGCCTCGCCGCCCTCATCGCGAATGATGGCCAGGGTTTCCTCGGCGCGGGCCTGCACGTTGTCCACCAGCAGGACTTTCGCCCCCTCCCGGGCAAAGAGTACGGCGGCGGCCTTGCCGTTGCCCACTCCCGGGCCGCTGGAACCGGCGCCGGTTACAATCGCTACCTTTCCTTCCAGTCTGCCGCTGCGTTCGGGCATGGTTATGACTCCTGATTGAACCATAGGTGGGTTCGTAATTGCTGAGCGCCTAGGTGATCTCCACCACTTCTATCTCAAAGGTCAGGTCCTTGCCGGCCAGGGGATGGTTGGCGTCCAGCTTCACCTTCTCTTCGGAGATTTCCAGCACCGTCATTGTGACCGGCCGACCGCCTGGGCCGTTGGCCTGCAGTTGCATTCCCTGCTGAAGGGGTATGGTGGTGGGAATCTCTGTGCGCTCGACTTCGAACACTCCGTCGGGACGGTGGACTCCATAGGCCTGGTCGGCGGCAACAACAATGGTCCGGGTCTCTCCCAGTTCCATGCCGACTACACCCCGCTCAAAACCCGGGATCATCTGACCCTGCCCGATGGTAAACTGCAGCGGCTCGCCGCCGACGGAAGAGTCAAACACAGATCCGTCGTCGAGCGTGCCGGTGTAGTGAACCTTAACCGTGTTTCCTTCCTGTACTTCAGCCATAATCGCCTCCTGGGCTAGTGGGCCTACCTTACCACCTGCAAAGGAGGTAAGTCCAATGAAGCAAAGGAGCGTCTCGCCCCTTTCAACTCTTTCTGGCACAGGTTTCACGTTTCGTGTAACATGAACTGACAAGTACGTCCACCCTCTATCGGGCCATTCCTGGCCCGGGCAGCAGGAGGAGCCAGTTATATGAAGAAGCGACGAGTCACCAAGCCGGTCTACGTAGGCGACGTCAAGGTTGGCGGTGGATCCGAAATCACCGTACAGTCCATGACCAAGACCGATACCAGGGACATCAAGGCTACCGTCCGCCAGATTCACGAACTGGAGGAGGCGGGCTGCGATATCATCCGCTCAGCGGTACCGGACATGGAAGCCGCCAAGGCAATGGCGGAAATCCGGAAGCAGATTAACATCCCCCTGATTGCCGACATACACTTCCACTACCAGCTGGCCATAGAGTGCGCCAAGGGCGGGGTGGACTGCCTGCGCCTCAACCCCGGCAACCTGCGCAACGAGGACCAGGTCAAGGAAGTGGTGAAGGTAGCCAAGGAGCGGGACATACCCATCCGCATCGGCGTCAACTTCGGCAGCCTGCCGCCAGTGGGAGGCATAGGGCGTACCCGCGGGTTCTCCCGCCACATGGACCTGGTGAACCAGCTTCCCAAGGCTGGCGATGCCCAGGAAGGGGAATACAGCATTGTGGACCACATGGTGGCCACTGCCCTGTGGGAAATTACCCTGCTGGAGCAGCAGGACTTCGACCAGATCAAGATTTCCCTAAAGGCCTTTGACGTGCCCACCACTGTGGAAGCCTACCGGCAATTGGCCGACATGGTGCCCTACCCGTTCCACCTGGGCATTACGGAGGCTGGCACCGCCCAGGCGGGTTCCATCCGCACCTCCGTGGGCCTGGGATACCTGCTCTATGAAGGGATTGGCGACACTATCCGCGTCTCCCTCAGCGACGACTCGAAGGAAGAAGTGGTTGTGGGGTACGAGATTCTCAAGTCATTGAACCTGCGCGTCAAGGGCACCACCCTGGTGGCCTGCCCCAGTTGCGGACGGGCCGACGTGGACGTACGCAAGCTGGCCAACGACGTGGACGCGCTGCTGAAGAAGACGGACAAGAACATCAAGGTCGCGGTCATGGGCTGCGAGGTCAACGGCCCCGGCGAGGCCAAGGATGCCGACGTGGGCATCGCCGCCGGCGCCGGTCGGGCCGTAATTTTCCGCAAGGGCCAGAAGGTACGGGTAGTTTCCGAGGAGGAGATGTTCACCGCCCTGATGGAAGAGGTGGAGAACACGCCGGCGCCACTCTGATAGCTCATGTACGACGTGCTGCTCACCCCCGAATTCAGGGAATGGCTGGATTCCCTGGAGCCCCTCGTGGCAGACCGAGTGTTAAGCGTTCTCGACCGAATCGCAGAAGGAAATTGGGGAGACTACAAGCCTCTGCCTGGCAATCCTGGAATATTTGAGCGAAGACTTATGGGACGGGGACCGGGATACCGACTGTATTTCTGCCGGCAGAGAGGAAACACTGTGGTAATGCTCACGGCGGGCGACAAGGCTTCGCAACAGAGAAGAGACATCGGCAGGGCCAGAAGACTCCTGGAGATCTACCAGGATTGATGTTGAGGAAGCAGCAATGCTCATGAACCACGATGACTACGCCAAAGAGCGGGCCCTCCGTGATCCGGAGTTCGCATCCGCCGTAAAGAAGCGGGCAGTCGGTCTTCTGGAGGGCAATGAGGAAGACCGCCGGATTGCATTTCGGATCCTGCAAAACCAGCTTGGCCTTACCGAAGCACAAATAGAAGAACTTGACAATAACAAGGCAACTGCTTAGCCAACGTCGTTGTCCATTTCAATGTGCCCCTATCGGATCAGATGGTTCCCTACGCCAGCGGGGAAAACCCGGAAACAGGCGGCTGTGAAATCGGAGGAATCCTTAGCATGCGTTTAACCCGACTGGTGACCAAGACTTTGCGGGATGACCCGCCCGAGGCGGAAACCGCCAGCCACCGCCTGATGCTGCGGTCCGGCCTCATCTACCAGGTGGCCGCAGGCGTTTACGCCTATCTGCCCCTGGCCTGGCGCTCCCTGCGCAAGATTGAGAACATCATTCGGGAGGAGATGGACGTGGCTGGCGGCCAGGAGTTGATGATGCCCGCCCTGCAGCCCCGGGAACTGTGGGAGCAGACGGGCCGCGCCGACGCCATGGGCGAAGTGCTCTTTTCCATGGAAGACCGGCGGGGACGGCCCATGGTGCTGGCGCCCACCCACGAGGAAGTGGTTACCAGCATTGTGCGAGCCAACGTCCAGAGCTACCGCGACCTGCCGGTTATTCTCTACCAGATCCAGACCAAGTTTCGCGACGAACCCCGTCCCCGCGCCGGACTGATTCGGGTGCGCGAGTTCGACATGAAGGACGCCTACAGCTTCAACGCCGACGACGACAGCCTGGACGACAGTTACCAGGCCATGGCCCAGGCCTACCGCAACATCTACCGTCGTTGCAGCCTGCCGGTGCTGATGGCCGAGGCCGACAGCGGGGCCATCGGCGGCAAGGACTCCCACGAGTTCCTGCTGGCCACTCCTACGGGCGAGGACACGGTGATCACCTGCCCTGGCTGCGGTTACACTGCCAACGCCGAAAAGGCGGAGGGGGTGTACCCCGAGCAGGAAGCGTCCGCCGAACAGCCCCTGGAAGCGGTGGATACTCCGGGGATCAAGACAATTGCGGCCCTGGCGGACTACCTTGGCGTTGCCACCAGCCAGACCCTCAAAGCGGTCTTCTATTCTGCCGACGAGGAGGTAATCTTCGTCACGGTGCGGGGCGACCTGGAGGTTAACGAGGTCAAGCTGAAGAATTCCCTGCACTGCAACGACCTGCGGCTGGCCACCGATGAGGAAGTGCAATCCGCCGGACTGGTGGCGGGCTCGGCGTCTCCTGTGGGAATCACCAACGTCCGGCGGGTGGCCGACCCCTCCATAACCCGGGGCAGTAACTTCGTGGTGGGAGCCAACCAGCCCGACACCCACTACCGCAACGCCAACTATCCCAGGGACTTTGAAGTGGACATCCTGACCGACATCGCCCTGGCCCAACCGGGCCACCTTTGCCCCCGCTGCGGTACGGCGCTGGAATCCACCAGGGGAGTAGAGGTGGGCCACATCTTCAAGCTGGGCACCTCTTACAGTGAAGCCCTAGGCGCCATGTACCTGGACCAGGACGGTCAGCAGTACCCAATCACCATGGGCTGCTACGGGATTGGCGTGGGGCGATTGCTGGCCGCAGCCGTCGAGCAGAACCACGACGAGCGGGGTATCGTCTTCCCCTCCCCTATTGCGCCGTACCAGGTACACCTGGTGGGGTTGAACCTGACCGACGAGGCGGTGGCCGCCGCCGCCGACAAGCTGTACCGGGAGCTGTGGGATAGCGGAATTGAGACCCTCTTCGACGACCGTCCCGACCAGGCGGCGGGAGTCAAGCTGAATGACGCCGACCTGATGGGGTTGCCCCTGCGCCTGGTGGTGAGTCCCCGCAACCTCCGCAACAACGCCGTGGAAGTGAAAGGGCGGACGGATGAGGAAGCGACAATGGTCTCGCTGGAGGACGTGGCAGAAGAGGTCAAACGGGTTTTGCAGACAGCCTGACGGCAAGGACATATCGCTGTCGTGACACATACAACGCCGGATGGATTTAAACCATCCGGCGACTTTCTTGTCCCATCCGGAGAGACGGCGGCCCTCAGGGTTTCGCCGACAGTGAATGGTTCACTGGCCTCGGGTTCAGTCTCTCCTCAGGCCGAGGACGGAGTCCAGGTAAATCAGATTGGCCTTCAGTTCCGGGGCGATGTTGCCCTGGCGGGAACTGGAGAGCAGTAACAGCAGCCGAAGCTGGGCCGCCAGGTCGGCCGCCAGCTTTTGCTTGGCTTCGGCTTCCGTGTCCCCGGCCACCGGGACCCGCAACCCCTGCAGGGGCAGCCTGGTGCGCGACTCCCCTGCCCAGAACTGGTCCAGGGTGTCGATTATCAGCACCGGAATGTCTTTTTTGACCACAAAGGGGGCTTCCGGAGGCGAGTCCTGCGGACCCAGAGCGTCCACCTTAACCTGGGTAACGTCGCTGTGGTTGATGTGGAAGACGGCGGCGTTGGGCTGGCTGGCCCCGATAGTACGCCAGTCCCAGTCGGCGGGCGTGGCCATGTCCATTTCGGACTCTATGCGGACGGGGATAGAGTCATGCTCCGCCAGCCTGCGGTCGTCTTCGGGTTTAGGTTCCATCTGTGGTGAGGGCATCGTAACCTCACTGAAGAATATCAGTCCCTGAACCGTTTCTTACTGTTGTTCCATCTCAATTTCCCAGGCGTTATACACCTGTTCCGGCAGGGTAATGGGGCCCACCGCTTCCTCGTAGTCCTTGACGTGCTTGTTGGCCAGCAGCGCAAAGGCCTTGAGCATCTGCGGGCTAACCTTAATCCTGGCCCGCAAGATGGGTTCCCGTTCCTCCATCTGCTCCCCGAAGAAGAGGACTGCAGAATAGAGGCTGCTGTAAACGTGGAAGGAATCGCAGTAAAAGGTAATGGGTTCCCCGGAAGCCTCTGTCCCCTGGGTATCGCCGGGGTTGACGTAGTTTTCTTCCTGGGGCGGCTGGTCTTCCGGGGGCACGTAGGGACGCTGGATTATAGGCATTGGATCTGACCTCCCCGATTCTGTTGCTGCGGTTCCCATTATACACAGTGGGGAAACCGGATTTGTCCCTTAACCACGGCCCATCTTAGTGGGGGAGAAGTAAGAACTGACTCTTCCAGCAAATTGAGCTCATCTTGTATTGGAGTGGCTCTCAAACCCGGCCCCTGTCCCATAGTGCGAGGGGAGATTTTAGTTTTCAGGGTTGGTTACGGTTCGTTCAAATTTCTTTGCTGCCAGTGTTAAGGGCGGGATTGAAACCCACCCCTGCCGGAGAGGATGGATTTTTGTTTTTTTCCAGTCATTCCCTTTCATTTCCAGTTATCTTGTAGCTGGGGGTTGGGGGTGGATGACAGGTTTATGAAAGGGTGGTCCGCCGTTGCCCAGATTGCCCGGTGGCGGAGGTGGGGAATTTTGAGGGTGTCACCCCCACCTGATTTTGCCCCCTGACAGGGGAAGGGATTTTGAAATGGTTTCGATTGCTTCGCATGGAGGCTTCCGGGCGCAGGCGGCCATTACTCGGTGCCCCCGCCGTCCGGGCCAAGGGCGGCGATGCTGCACAGGTGGTAGTAGCCGATGGCCAGAGCTTCCCATTCGGGGGTGGACTTTCGGACTCCTATCAGCCTTAACCGCCGCATCATGGCGTAGGCTAACTGGTCGGGCGGAACCCGGGAACGGCGCGCAATGGCAGCCCGCACCTCCTGGGCAGGGTAGGTGTGCAGGGCTAGTTGACGTTCCGACGCCCACTTCACCAGGGAAGCGTCCAGAAACTCCAGGGCGGGCTCCGGCCAGCGTATGCCCGAGGACTGACCGTAGGCAATTACCCGAGGACTCCACCAGGCTGCCAGGCGGTCCAGCCTTTCCACCAGGTGGCTGACCCTGCCGGTAGTGTCCAGGGTTCGGCTGCGCGAAAGCCGGATAATGCCCGTTTCAATGGTTCCGTCGGGGAGCAATACGGCCCAGCCAGTTTCCCGCACCCCCGCGTCAAGGGCCAGCACCGTCATGACAAACTCCTTCCCCGAACATCCATTACCGATACCAATGAGGCCAGGCCACCGATGGGAGTAAGCCGGGCCGAGGCGTGAAAACATGACCGGACCGGATTCACAGGAGCCATCATCGTTGTATCGCCACCCCCCACATACTGACTGGGGACACCTGACCGCCAGCACCAGGAGAGGCACAACGGGAATTGAATGCCCGGATACCCCTGGCAGCGTCCTTGGTAACGTCCAGGCCCCGGCCCGTTTCCGGTATATGGCTGAATTTGGCCAATGAAGCAGTATCCTGTGGTGGGTAAAGCCCGACATAGTGATATGAACCGCACTGAAGGCAAATCCAGTCGTCGCCATCCAGGGTCAGATCGCCTTTACACCTGCGACAGGCCTTGAGCAAGAGCTTATTCAATGGTAACCCCCGATCTATGCTTGATAGAACAATTGTTCTATATTGTTTTACGCCTTGTCAAGACTCGGGTGTCGCCTTCCGAGGTAAGCCGCAAGAGCATGAAATTCAGGCGCCCGGGTATTGCCCACGTGGATATTACCGAAAGGAACGCGGTCGAGGGCAGAGGCTCGAGGCCAGCCAGATCTTCAGTGAAGAAATGACCTGGAGTGGACACAACGGGTACAATTCCCCGGAATTACGTTCAAAGGGCCGAGAGACTTAACGGGGAGAGAGGTGGCTGGCAATGGATGACGGCGCCGTTGAAAACCAAACGCAGCCCAATCCCCCGCTGGCCCGCCGCCTGGCCGAGGTTGCCTGGGCCTTCCTGCCCCTGGGCTGGATAGCCTTTGGCGGACCCCAGGCCCATATCGCCCTGCTGCAGGAACGGTTTGTGGCACGGCGGGGATGGCTGGACGAACAGCGGTTTGTTGAACTGCTGGGCCTGGGGCAGGGGCTGCCTGGTCCCACATCTACCCAGATGGTAGTGGCAGTGGGCACCGCCCGGGCGGGCCCCCTGGGCGGACTGCTGGCCTTCCTGCTTTTCCTCTATCCCGCGGCCACCATTATGGCCCTGGCCGGCCTGGGTGTGGCTACCTTCCTGGACGACGGGGCGCGTCCCGACTGGCTGGATGGCGTGCAGTCGGCGACGGTGGCGCTGGTAGCGGTGGCGGCATGGAGGCTGGGTACCGCAGTAATCAAGACCCGGCTCACCATGGGCCTGATGCTGCTTGGGGCGGTGGTCACAATCCTGGTGCAGCAGCCGTGGGCCTTTCCCGCCACGCTGGCCCTGGGCGGGTTTGTAACTGCCGTGGCCCTGCGCGCCCAACGCCACGACACCGATAATTCAGCCAGCGTTCCCCTGGACAACCTGGGCATCAGCCGAGCGGCCGGGGCCCTGCTGCTGCTGCTGTTTTTCGGCTTGCTGGGCGGACTGATTGTGGCCCGGCTGGCGCTGGACCAGACGTGGCTGCAGCTTCTGGAGTCCTTCTACCGGACCGGGTCATTGATTTTTGGCGGGGGCCAGGTGGTGCTGCCCATGCTCAGCGCCGAAGTCGTAGAGCCGGGATGGGTCACTGAACAGCAGTTCCTGGACGGTCTGGCGCTGATGCTGGCCCTGCCCGGGCCTTTATTCAGCTTCAGCGCGTACTTGGGGGCAGTGGCCGGTGGCGTGCCGGGGCTGCTGCTGGCCTTTGTGGGGTTGTTCCTGCCCGGGGTGCTGATTATCTACGGAGTGCTGCCCTTCTGGGAGCAGTTGCGGCGGTATCCCTGGGTGCGCATCGCCCTGGTAGGAGTAAACGCCACCGCCATCGGCCTGGTGGTCGGCGTGGTGTTCCTGCTGTGGCAGAGAGCCGACCCGGGAGCGGCAGGAGCGGTGATCGCGCTGCTGTCCTTCGGGTCGGTTATGTTCTTCCGAGTACCCGCGCCCTTGGTCATAGTTGGGGCAGGCGTAGTGGGGTGGCTGTTCAGCCTGGCCGAGCTGCTGTGAGTCTTATCCTTTATTAGGCACAAATAATAGATACGAATGTCCCCTATGACATTCTTGTTGCCTGGGGCCTGTCCGTGGCTTGAAAGGACTACTGGCCCGAGAACTCAATGCCCACACCCACTATTTCTATCTGCATGGAGCGGGTGTCGGGCGCGCCTTCCGCGAAGGTTACGCCCAGGGTCACGTTGAGGCCTTTCTGAACCTCGGGCGACCCGGGAATTTCAAAGCGGGCGTCCAGGTTGTCGCCCTGCAAATCCACCGCCATGTGCTCGGCGATCCGCTTCTCACCGTCGTACACAATCACTTCGTGGACTGTGGCGTGGGAGCGGGTGCGGAAGCTGATCAGGGCCGCCTCGGCCCGGGTGGCATTGCCGTTAGACACTGCCAGGGTTGGTATGGGGAAGTGGACCCAGGTATTCTGCCCGCCGGCTCCCTCTATGCGGACGAAGGGTCCCGTATGACGCACCGAGGTAATTCGGCTCAGATACTCCACCTGCATTGTGGAACCGTGGACCCACTCAACATACGTGCCGTCTGCCATAGTTTACCATCCCTTGCTGTTGAATCTGTGCTGGTCTTATCCGGAAGGTTCCTGAAGGGATTATAGCGGGGAAGCAGGGGCAGGTACAGGGTGATTCGCCCCGGGGACAGCGTTCGGATTCAGGAGTTTGCTGGCGAAACAGCATTCAAAGCAAGGGCAGGGGCGGCTGGCGAGCCGCCCTGCAGTAAACGGAGCAACTGGAAGGCAAACCACCTTAAATGAAGCTGCCTCGCCGGCGGCCTCGCGAGTAGGCCGTCCTCATCAAATAGGTGATTGCGCCGGCCAGAACCAGAATTCCGACAATTATCAGGATGGGAACCCAGGCGCTGACGCTAGTGGAGTTGTCCAGGTAGGTCACCTGGAAAGTGGCGTTGGGCCGCCGCTGCTGGGAACTGTTCCCTCCCCGGGAAGCGCGCCGGTCCAGGAGTTCGCGGGCAGTCACCCGGCCCTGGCGCTCGACAAACTGGGTTGCGCGGGAGAAGTCGTCGGCATAGACGCGGAAAGTTACCTGGGCCCGTTGAGACTCACCGCCTGATGACAGGTAGATTTCGTCGATCTGCCCCAGTCGGTCGGCAACGAACTGCTGCGTCTCCGCCAGCCGGGCGTCCACACCGTCAGCTTCAAGGGTAAATCTGGCCATTGGGCCGACGACCGCTGCCGTGCCCCGGGGGAACAGGGCGACGTGGATTGTAGCCAGGTCCACCTGCCGTTCCAGCAATTCCAACTGCCATTGGGTCCGCTCGATGCTGGTCCTTACGCGGGACAGTTCCCGCTCCACGTTGAGCAACTCGGCAACGGAACTGCTGCGCTCCAGGAGGGCAGACAGTCCCTGTTCCTCCTGCCTCAGGGAGGACAGCCGGGCCGTCAGGTCAACATGCTGGTCAGTTACGTCCTCGCTGCCCAGGCTCCGGTACTGCACCTCTCCCAGGAACTCAATCCGCTCCATTACCGAGGCAAACTGGGCCTGGGGGACCTTGAGAATGATGTCGGACCGGGGAGCTATGGAGCCTCCGGCGCTGGCCATTCGCTCCACGTAACCGCCCAGGCTGCTGGCGATGGACTGGACCTGCAGGGCCGCACCCTCCACCGACTCCACCTCCAGGATAAGCCGCGCCAGGGATGCGGGGGCCTGTCCTGCCATGCTCGAGTCCCGACCCAGGGAACCGGCCGGCAACCCGACCATCCCTCCACCATAGTCCGCAAAGGGAGATGGAACCGCGGCGGCGGGGTAGGCGTAATAATCAGCAGAACGCCCAGGCAATGCGGCGGCGCTGGCGGACGACAAGACACTGCCATTTTCCGGCGTCGATTCCCTGAGGGTGAGGTTGCGGCCGCTATCCTCATCGGCGGCTCCACAAGCTACCAGGGCAATCAGCAGAAGGGCCATGAGCGGCAAGGCGACTCTTTTGTACATCAACTGCACTCTTTGGGATAAAATAGTAAGTAGAAGCCGATTTTACTATAAACTTCGGGGCCCCCGGTAACGCAACGGTTACGGGAATTGGGCAATCGGAAGCGCTGATAGTTTGGGCCCGCAAATCGCTGGCCATGTTTTCGGATAAACGGCATTTGTTTGGTCGGCGGGACTGGAACCGGTTCCTTAAATTGATCCCCTTATCGGTCCTGTCGGTACCTTCAACTGAAGCAGGCATCCACTGAGAGAGGTGTTTCAAATGCAAAGATTTTGGCCCAGCGTAGGGTTCGGAGCCCTTGCCGGCGCCCTGCTCTCCGCTCCGCTTCTGGGGCTGATGTACCTGGCGGACAAGTTACTGGACTTGCCCTTTGTGCCCTTTGCCCTGTTTGACTGGATTGCCACGGTTACTCCTGGCCCATTGATAACCTTCGGCATCGACATGATGATCGAGTCGTTGCTGCTGTTCAACCTGAGCGTGGCAGACGCGGCCAAGACCAGCGAGCAGATTGCGGCAGTGTTGATGGTCTTCTTCATCGGCGTGGCGGCCGGCGCCGTTCTGTTTGCGGTATTGCGGGGTCGCGGCCCCGGCGATGCAGCCTTCCAGGGCGGCTGGCTGGGCAGCATATTTTCCCAGCCGGCGCCAGGGCTGATTGTGGCTGCCGTTGTGGGTCTGCCGCTGACCATCGTCAGCCTGCCCATGGGCCAGTCCACCATGAATCCGGTAGTAACCTTCATAGTCCTGGTTATCCTGTTTTTGGTCTGGGGCCTGGGCCTGGGCTACCTGAGGCAGAGGCTGTCATCTGCCCAGCCCATTGCCATAGAAGGAGTTGAAGAGGAGGAGCGCTCGGTCAGCGTTATTGACCGCAGACAGTTTCTCATTCGCCTGGGGGCCACCACCGCCACCATCACCGTGGCCAGCGCCGGCCTGGGCGCTGCCCTGGGGCAGGGGGAGCAGGCCCGCCTGGCCGAGTCGGTGGCAGACTCCATGCCTCCCGACGCCATGCCTCCCCGGCGCGCCCTGCCCAACGACGGAGACCCGGTTACCCCGGCTCCGGGCACCCGCCCCGAGTTCACGCCGGTGGAAGACCACTACCAGGTATTCCTGCGGACCGAGCCCACTTTCATTGACATTTCCAACTGGGTATTGCCCATTCACGGGGCGGTGGCCAACCCCAGGGAACTGACCATTGAACAGATCCGCAGTGACTACCCGTCCCGGGACCAGTACGTGACCCTGTCCTGCATCTCGGGGCGCATTGGCACCACGCTGATCAGCACCACCTGGTGGACGGGGGCCGTGCTGCAGTCGATACTGGCCGACGTGCAGCCCTTGCCCAATGCCAAGTACCTGGTCATCAAATCGGCCGACGGGTTCTACGAAACGGTAGCGCTTGACCTGATTGCGTCGGACGAACGGATAATGCTGTGTTACGCCTGGGACGGCGAAGCGCTGCCCTTCGACCACGGCTTCCCCCTGCGCATCTGGCTCCCGGACCGCTATGGAATGAAGCAGCCCAAGTGGATCGTCGACATTGAAGTGACCGACGAGTACGAGGAAGGATACTGGGTGGAACGGGGCTGGGACGAAGTCGCCCGGGTCAAGGCCACCTCGGTGATCGATACCGTCGCCGTACGAAATGTTGTGGAAGCCGACGGGCAACGCCTGGTACCCGTGGGGGGCATTGCCTTCGCCGGCGCCCGGGGCATTTCCGGGGTGCAGGTACGGGTGGACGGCGGTCCCTGGCAGGACGCCCAGTTGAGATCGCCCCTTTCTGAAACCACGTGGGTCATCTGGCGGTACGACTGGCCTTTCGCAGCGGGCGACCACACCTTCGAGGTTAGGTGCGCGGAAGCTGACGGCACTCCCCAAATCGAGGAGGAACAGGGCAACCGACCCAGCGGCGCCACGGGCATTCACAACAGGAAGGCCAGCCTGTAGGTCTGTTCCCTCAGCGCCCAGTCCCTCGACCACAAGCGACCAGACAGAGGCTCCCGTGAACATCGGGAGCCTCCTTTAATTGGGGAAGTGGCGGAGCCTGGAAGCAGCCAGCTCGTTTCACCCCAGACAAGGCAGTGTGCCCCTGTGGTTTCTGCGGCGCCGGTTTGTGCGCCGTCCCTACCCCTGGCATCGACTGCTATACCGCTATTGCTGTACCGCCACCCCACCACCGGCTTGACAGCGCCGCCTTTTGACAATTCCCCGTTGCTTCTCCATGCCTGGTCTGTTAGCCTACGCCGGCTTTTGAGGCCAACCAAATATACAGGAAGGTAAGTTATGCCCAGGGTAGTGCATTTTGAAGTTTACGCGGACGACATGGACCGGGCCAGCAAGTTCTACGGCGACGTTTTCGGCTGGTCTGTGACCAAGATTGAATTGGACGGTGGCGCAGCGTACTGGCTGATCGATACCGGCGAGGAACCGGCCGAGGGAATTAACGGCGGCATGATGCCGCGCCCGACCCCTGAGGCAATTAACACGGTAGTTCTGGATGTATCCTCGGTGGATGAGTACGTGGAGAAAATTACCGAGGGCGGGGGCACCGTGCTGGTACCCAAGTTTGCCGTGCCGGGCGTGGGATACGCCGCCTACTTTAACGACACGGAAGGCAACCCCTTCGGCATATTTGAGGACAACAACGAGGCTGCCTGATACGAGGCAGTCGAGTGTAGCGAAAACCTGGAGAAGGTTCCAGGTAGCCCAGTTCTGGCGGGGTAATGGCGTTTTTGAATCCCGCCGCTACGGTGACTCAGAGCCTTGGGGCCATTCAATTCCGGCCCGCCTGGTCCGGTGGACGCGGGTTGGAGCCAGCATTAAGGAGGGCAAACCATGCCCAGAGTAGTCCACTTCCAGATGTACGCAGACAACCCTTCGCGGGCGGAGAGATTCTATGCCGACGTCTTTGACTGGGAACTGAATCAGTGGGCAGGGGACGACACTTTCTGGCTGATTAATACGGGGGACGATTCGCAGCCCGGTATAAATGGCGGCATGCTGGTTAGGCCCGAACCCTCGGCCACCACCACCGTTGTCATGCAGGTGCCGTCTGTGGACGAGTACAGCGAGCGGATTACCGGCGCTGGCGGGACGGTGACTATCCCCAAGTTTGCCATCCCCGGAGTAGGCTATGCTGCCTATTTCATCGACACCGAAGGCAACCCGATAGGCATCTTCCAGGACGACGAGGGCGCGGCCTGACAGATTCCCAATTGACGCTGGCTACCCGTAGCGGTAGTATGAGCCAAACCGCCGGGGCTGCTTTTCCAACGATAAGCGCAAGCTGCATTACCCTGCGGTTACGACAGACGAGGAGGAGAAAACTATGGCAGAAGTTTTCGGGCATGGAGACTTTCAATATACCTTTGTGGAAGACTGGGTAAAGCTGCCCGACGGCAAGCGCCTGCTGGAATGTCCTGGCGTGGTCTGCGATTCGGAAGACCGGGTGTTCATACTCACCCGGGGCGAAGACCCAATCATGGTCTTTGACAAGGACGGCAACTTCCTCCGCTCCTTCGGCCAGGGGTTGTTCAGCAACCGAACCCACGGCCTCTACATCGCCCACGACGATTCCATCCTGGCCGCCGATGACGGCATCCATACCATCCAGAAGTTCACTCCCAATGGCGAAAAGGTGATGGAGATCGGCGAGCGTAACCATCCCGCGCCCCGCTGGAGCGGCCAGCCCTTCAACCGGCCCACCTCCGCCGCCATCCGCCCGGCCAACGGCGACATCTACATCTCCGACGGCTACGGCAACTCCCGCATCCACTGCTACACAGGCGACGGCGAGTACAAGTTCAGCTGGGGCGAGCCGGGCATTGACGCCGGCCAGTTCATTCGTCCCCACAATATTGCCGTGGACGGCGATGACCGGATCCTGGTTGTGGACCGGGAAGCACACCGGGTCCAGATATTCGATCCGGAAGGTGGCTTCATCACCATGTGGAGCAACATCCACCGCCCCGACGCCATGGTGCTTTGGCAGGACAATATCTATATCGGTGAACTGAACGGCATGGGCGGAGTGGACGACGCTCCCGGCCTGGGCCACCGCGTAACCATCTACGACCTTGAAGGCAATCGCGTGGGCCTGTTCGGGTCCAAGGATGAGGGCGAGGGCGCTGGCGAGTTCATCGCCCCCCACGGCATAGCAGTGGACTCCACCGGCGCGGTGTACGTGTCGGAAGTGTCCTACACCATCCGCGGCTCCCACATGGACCCACCCCGGGAATTGCGCAGCTTCTCCAAGTACGAACGGGTTAGGTAGGGGTTCGAGTTCCTTGTAGCTTGATTTTATGGAGGCCAACCCTGTCATGCAGCGGTTGACCTCCTGCCATATTTGACCCCACTGACAAGGCAAACCTGTTTTGTCTCTCGGCCAGCAAAAGCCGGTATAATATTGCCGGGAGATGTCTGAGCCATGACTTTGATCAATACACCAGAAGAATTCTTGAGGGCCCTCAGGGAAAATCCTGAGTGGCGTGAAGCGGTGCGCGCCCAGATTTTAGGCGATGAACTTCTTAACCTCCCTGCCGCGCTGCAAGCGTTGACCGAAACAGTCAACAGGTTCGTCGCCAGGCAGGAACAGTTCAACGAAAAGCAAGAGCAGTTCAACGAAAGGCAGGAACGGTTCAACCTAGGACAGGAGCAGTTTAACGAGAGGCAAGACCAGTTCAACGATGACCAACGCCAATTCGGCCGAACTGTACTGACCAGGTTAGACCGGATGGAAGGAGACAGTTCTCGCTTGAAAGGGGATTACTCCCTGAGACGAGTGAACGAATCTGCCGAATTCATAACTCTTGACCTCGGTTTGCAGTACGAACGGAACATGACCAGGGGCGAAATGGCAAATATTGCCGTAGTTGCAGCGTCGGGTCAGGCCCTGTCAAGTGACTTGAAAAGCTTCCGAAATGCAGACCTGGTTATAGTCGCCAGAGAAAACGGGCAAACTCAATATCTGGCCGTAGAAGTTTCTTATACGGCCGATCAAAGGGACACCCGGAGGGCCATCCGCAACGCCCGAATCCTTTCGGAGCAGACCGGGCATGTTTCCAGACCTGTGATCGCCAGCGTTCGTAATACGCGCGAAGTGCAGGAAGAAGTGGATGCAGGCCAGGTCTATTGGCATCAACTGCCTGACCGTGATTCACAGGATCAGGAATAGAGGAGACCAAATTGACCCAAGAAACCACCACCGCAGCATGGAACGACATTTTTGGAGCCGTTGAAGCCCTGTATGACCTGGGCTGGACTGATGGTCTGCCCGTGCTGCCGCCCACGGCCGACAAGGTCGCCGAGTTCCTGGCCGCCGGCGGGCGCCAGGGCTCCGAAATTGTCGGTGAGCTGCCCGAACGACGCAGGGAGATAACCGCCGAGAAGGTAGCCGCCAATGCGGTGATGGCCGGCTGCAGGCCCGAGTATATGCCGGTGGTACTGGCGGCGGCCGAGGCCATGCTGGCGCCGTCCTTTAACCTGGTAGGCCCCTCCTCCAGCATGGGCGGGGCCGCCGTACTGGCAATCATCAACGGGCCGATCGTCCAGGAACTGGGCATTAATTCCCGCAACAACCTCTTTGGCCCCGGCAACCGGGCCAATTCCACCATCGGCCGGGCCGTCCGGCTTATCCTGATGAATGCCTGCGCCGCCATTCCCGGCCTTTACGACCGCAGCGTTATCGGCCACCCGGGCAAGTTCAGCTACTGCATCGCCGAGGCGGAGACGGAGACCCACTGGACTCCCCTGCACGTGGAACGGGGCTTTGCCGCCGACCAGAGCGCGGTTACTGTCTTTGCTTCCGAAGCGCCGCGACAGGTACGCTCGGTGGGCCATCCGGAAGCCATCCTCTACGCCATAGCCGACGTGGCCTCATCCCTGGGAACGTCCCTGTCCACCTCAGGTTCCGTGGGCGACCCGGCGGCAGGCATCCGGCAGGGGGAAACGGTGGTCACCATCGCCGGGAACAGCGGCCTGTGGAAGGATTGGACCAAGGCCGGCGTAAAGGAATTCCTTCACTCCCGAATCCAGCGGTCGGTGGCCGATTTCAAGCGGGCGAGGGTGTTCCCCGGGGATCTGGAACCCGGAGACGAGGAGCGGATGGTACCCCTGACTGCCTCCCCAGAAGATATTCTGGTAGTATTTGCCGGAGGCGAGGAGTCCAACATGTCCTCGGTAATTCCCAGTTGGGGCCCCAAGGTCGGGTCTACCTCGGTCACCAAAGAAGTGCGCCGGTAGAGGCCTGTCCAGCAATAATCACTTAGTGAACATTCGTGTCTATTCGTGGAAAAGAAACGGGAGGAGGGAATATGAGCGAATACACCCTGATAAATCCTACCACTGAGCCGGTAACGCCGCCCTTCGACGGCGCTCCCCGCCTGCCCACCATGGCCGGCGCCAAAGTGGGCATC
Organism: SAR202 cluster bacterium bin22; assembly: GCA_002238505.1. Lineage (GTDB taxonomy): Bacteria > Chloroflexota > Dehalococcoidia > Lucifugimonadales > UBA3495 > Bin22. The sequence goes on from MPMM01000010.1 coordinate 122,427, forward strand.
ATTGACGACAGCAAACGCAACGCCGACGTGCTGCTGGAGGAACTGGCGGAAGTGCTGCGGACCCGCTACGAAATTAGCGACGTTCAATGGCACCGCAAGCCCAGCGCTTCCAGGCCCGCCGACCCGGCGGCCATCGCGGCCCTGGCCACCGACTGTGACGCGGTGGTCATTGCCATCGGCGATTGAGGGTCCTGCAGCGCGTGCAGTGTGCACGACGGGATTCACGTGGAAAAGGCGGGATTGCCTTCAGCCACCATCTGCACCGACCGGTTCATCCCCACCGCCAGGGGCATGGCCAAGATGTGGGGAGCCGCCGACTACCCCACCATTTTCACCGAGCACCCAATCGAGAACCTGGACCGCTGGCAACTGCGGGAACGGGCAGAGGGATTGGCGACCGAGGTGGTGACGATACTGACGGGGAGTTAGGCACTCGAACTGTAGTCCAATAACAGCCACGAATATTCACTAATGGTTCCCCTCGATTCCCTTCATTGGTGAGTATTCGTGGTCTTTCGTGAGTAGAGTGATCCTCGGGTCGCTTCCGTTTCCTTCGAGGAAGATGAAGCCAGGCCTACACCCGCATGTTGGGCGGCAGCAGGTTGGGGATGGCGTCGGTGATGGGATAGGTTTCGTCGCAGGCAGCGCAGTAGAGCGAGCCCTCCATAACCTCGTCTCCCTCCTCCGAGTCCACGGTCAGGGTAAGTTCACCCTTGCAGACCGGACAGGCCAGAATTTCCATCAAGTCTCTCTTCAAGTTTCCTCCAATCCCTTGCTGCCGCTGCTGGTCAGCTAGCCGGCAAGGCTGTTCTCAAACAAGTAGCTAAGCACATCGGCCAGACCAAATATTATCACGCCAAGTACCAGCAATGCCGTGGGGCCCGTTGCCGCCGCACGCACCCTGGCGCCCCTGCTCGTCATGGCGGATTCGTCGCGCACCCCGGCGGAAGGCCGCCGAAAGCGCATCACCGCAAACATGTAAAGGGCCAGGCAGACCTTTAGCACCAGTACCGCCACGTAGGCAATGGTGATTGTATCAACGGTCAGGCGGCTTGCGGTCAGGATGGCGCCGGTTACCACCAGCACGATGATTGCCGTGTTCACCAGGGCCCGGAACTCTTCGCCTATTGACCTGTTCAACTCCGGCCCCGGGTTGGCGCGTTCAAAAGCAGGACGCAGCACCATCAGGTAGAAAATTCCGCCACCCACCCACGCCACTGCCCCCAGGGCATGGGCCCAGCGAATGACTAACAGTATCCAGTCGAGGACGTCCATGGGAATGCTCTGCTTTCTAGAACTCTCGCGGTTGATTGAAGTGGGGCCGGAACATTTTATGGGCGCCGAATAGCAGGGTCAAACGGCAGGTACAGGCGCTTAGATTATTCTGGTGGAGTCTCTTCTTCCCTTCGCCTTGGCAAATCCAATGGCAGCCCGGGATGACTCAACAAGGTCACCAGGAACGGTTACCGGAGACTGCCATCAATAATCCGCGACCCTGACTTAAGACGGGCTTCCCTTGACTATACCCCGGCTAAGGATACAATCCCAACATTAGCAGCGGACATTTAAGCCGGCCATTCGCCAAGGAGGCAGCACCATGCGACTTGAAGGGAAAGTAGCGTTAATCAGCGGCGGCGCCCGGGGTCAGGGCGCGGTGGAAGCGCGCCTGTTCGCCACCGAGGGCGCCCGGGTAGTCATTTGCGATGTACTGGAGGACGAGGGACGCCAGGTGGAAGCGGAAATCAATGAGCGGGGCGGCGAGTGCCTCTTCCTGCGGCTGGACGTGACCAGCGAGGTCAACTGGCAGGATGTGGTGGCAGCCACCGTGGAACGCTTCGGCAAGCTGGACATCCTGGTGAATAACGCCGGAATCTACCGCACCGAAACTGTGGAAGAAACCTCCGAGGAGCTTTGGGACCAGGTGATGGACATCAACGGCAAGGGGGTGTTCCTGGGCACCAAGGCGGCCATACCGGAAATGCGCAAGGCCGGCGGCGGTTCCATCATCAACATCTCATCGGTGGCTGGACTGGTAGGCAGCGAAATGTCGGCGGCCTACGGTTCCTCCAAGGGAGCGGTACGCATATTCACCAAGGCCACGGCCATCCAGTACGCCGGTGACAGAATCCGGGCCAACTCCATTCACCCGGGCATCATCGAAACGCCAATGACGGCGCATATGCTGGCCGACGCGGAGCAGTACCAGTACCGCCTGGGCCGGACGCCCCTGGGACGCATTGGCAAGCCAGAGGACGTGGCCTTCGGGGCCCTGTACCTGGCCTCCGACGAGTCCTCCTTCGTCACCGGCAGCGAGCTGGTTATAGACGGCGGTCGCACCGCCATGTAGGGGTCTGGAGGAAAAGGCGCGACTGCAAGATTGCCGCAGGGGAGGGTTTGGAACCCGCCCCTGCAGTTTTCGCTCAGCTATGTGGAAGGCGCCCGCCTAGCGCCCCAGGGCGTAGTTGTCGCGGCGCAGGTCGGCGCCCACCTCCAGGGTTTCCCGCTCCCGGTCGATGGTGATGGCACAGAGGGCGCCCATGCTCGGCGTCCAGTCATTCCAGACATCGACAACGTGGCCACGGCGTTCCAGTTCCCTGATGGTTTCGGGGTCGATTCGGCCTTCCGCCGACATGGCCGCCGGAGTGTAACCGTGGGGAAAACCCGACTCGGGAAAGCTCCAACTGGCCACCCTCGGCTGCTCAATGGCCTCCTGCACGTCCATGCCAAACTCCGCCACATTCAGGAAAAGCTGGGTCATGGACTGGCACTGAACGTCGCCGCCCGGGGTGCCGAAGGGCATCCACAGCTTTCCGTCGCGGAAGGCCATGGCCGGATTGGGAGTCAGGCGGGGTCGCTTGCCTGGCATGAGGCAAGCCGGATGGTCCCGGTCCAGCCAGGTCTGATAGCCCCGGGTGGACATGGCAAATCCCAGCCCCGGTACGGCGGCAGCGCCGGAGAAGCCATCGCTGGGCGTGGCGGAGAAGCCATTGCCCCACCGGTCAACCACGCAGATGTAGCTGGTGTCCGGCTCCGCCGCGCCAGCAACCGGTTCTGGATGGGCCGGCCGGGCGCCGTTGCCACCATAACCCTGGTAGGCCCAGGGATCGCCGGCCAATGGCATGTCGGGACAGGCCCGGGCCGGGTCTATTTCCTGCCGTCGCTGGGCCGCGTAATCCGGGTCCAGCAGGCCCTTCATGGGCACATCGACAAAGTTGGGGTCGCCGTAGTAAGAGTGGCGGTCGGAGAAGGCCAGCTTCAGCGACTCGATCAGGGTATGGAGATAGTCGGGGCTGTTGTGGCCCATACCCTGCAGGTCGAACCCCGACAGGATGCTCAGGGCCTGGATGGTGGTGGGGCCCTGGCACCAGGGTCCGCAGGTGAACACTTCGATGCCCTTGTAGTCGATGGAAACGGGCGGCTCCAGCCTCGCCTCAAAAGACTCCATATCTTCCATGGACATTAGCCCGCCCTGGGCCCGGTTGAATTCCACCATCTTGTGGGCCATATCGCCCCGGTAGAACAGGTCTCGGGCCGCCTGCAGGCCTGGCAACCGTCCCTTGCCCGCGGCTGAACTCTCCGCCGATATCAACCGCCGGAAGGTGTTGGCCAGTTCCTTCTGGACCGCCACCTCTCCGGCGCCCAGCGCCTTCCCGCCGGGGAAAAAGACGTTCATGGTGGTGGACCAGAACTTCGGGTCGCGGCTGCCGTTGGCAAACTTCTCCTCCTCCCGCGCCAGGGCCCGGTGCAGCGAGTGGGGGATGGGGAAACCGTTTTCGGCCAGTTCCAGGGCCGGCGTAACCACCTGACTGAAGCTCATGGTGCCGAACAGTTGCAGGGCCGAAAGCCAGGCGTCGGCGGCCGACGGCGTAACCGTCCGCAGCACTCCGCCGGGCAGTTGACCACCGTGGTTGGCTTCGAAGTAGTCCACGCTGGCGGCTTTGGGCCATCGACCCAGGCCGGCGATGGTGGCGGTCTCACCCCGGGCAGCGTCGTGGATCATGATGGGGGCAACGCCGCCAAAGCTGGTGTACTGGGGCAGCGTTACATTAAGGGCAATGCCTGCCGCCACCCCGGCGTCGGTGGCGTTGCCACCCTGCTCCAGAATGCGGTAGGCCGCTGCCGTGGCCAGGTAATGGCCGGCGGCCGCCATGTGGGTGCGCCCCGCTATCAGGGGCCGGTAAGTCCTGAGTCCCAGCGCCATAGCTTATACCTCCAACGAGTCTCTAATTCGGTAGTTGGCACGAAAATTCAAACGTTGCCGACTCACGCGGCACAGGCCACACACCGACAACTTCGCAATCCGTAAAAACAATTTGGACAGAAACAAACACGGGGCGCTTCGTGGACTTGGACATGCTCGTCCTCGTGCCCGTTCCCGCATTCATCGCCGGCGAAATTCTCCATACCTTCCTTGATCAGCAGGGGGACGATAATCAGGGCCGCTGCCGAGTCGGCCCACCACCAGGCGAACAGGGCGTTCAGCCCCAGTCCGACCAGGATGGCTCCGTCCTGCAGGTCGCAGAACAGGCTCGCCAGGGCCTCCCCTCTCAATGCTCGGGACTGAATCCTGGTGGCGATAACCATCTTGGATACATAGAAGGCGCTCATAACCACCGCGCTGGCGATCACCAGCACAATTCCCACCAGGCTGGGTTGGGGTTCGGGCAGCCATCCCAGCAGGCTGGCCCCGGAGTGAAAGAAAATGTACGCCGAGAGGAAAAAGAAGATCAGCCCAACCAGCCGGCGAGCTTTTCTTTCCGCCGCTTCTTCCCTGTCTCCATCGCCAGTTGCCAGCAACCTCCATACCAGGACGCCGCCGACCAGCATTTCTACTACGCTGTCCAACCCGTAAGCCAGGAGGGACACGCTGCCTGCCACAACACCGGCCCACAGGGAGATTACGGCCTCCAGCAGGTTCCAGGCCAGCGTAGCAATAACCAGGAAAATGGCGGTTCGGCGAAGGGAGTCAGTTTCAAGCATCGGCGGCGGTTCCCTCCTTGGGATACCGGTCGGGCTTTATCCTGAAGAAGCTGACGGAACTATGAAACTGTCTCAATAAGACTGGTGAAAGTCGTGCTCGCTCCTGGTCCATGTGCCGCGCGGCCTTTCACCCCAAACCCAACCTTCCCGCATCAAGGGGAAGGGACTTGAAACTGTTTCTTAGTTCAGGTCGGCCAGTTTGGGCATGATGTCGTTGGCCAGGGTAGTAACCGAGTTGACCCAGCCCTCCTCGGGAGTCCACTCGTGGCCCATGGCCAGCAGAACGCCAAAGCCTCCCACGTCCTTGTGCATCTGCCGGATCTTCTCAGTCACGTCATCGGGGCTGCCCACGATCCACACGTTATCCACCAGGTATTCGGGAGTAATATCCTCATCGGGTATGTCGGGGTCGGTCTTGAACAGGCTGGCGGCGTTCATGTACTTCATCAGGGGAATGAAGTACTGGCGAAAATCGCGGCCAATGGTGCCGTTCAGGACCTCCTCTCGGGCCTGTTCGGTAGTCTCGGCGACGTATATTTCACGGGCGATACGCCATTCAGAGCGGTCGGGCTTGCGGCCGGACACCTCAGCGCCCATCTCTACCGCGTCCCAGTGGCTCTTGAGGGTTACCGGAGGAACCAGGTTGATGCTGAGGGGCAGCCAGCCTTTCTCGCCGGCCAGCAGCAGGGTGTCGGACTTGGGAGATACTCCGGCAACGCCGATGGGCGGATGGGGTTTCTGATATGGGGTTACGTGGAACTGCAGCCCAATTTCGGGGACCGGTTCCGGAATGGCGAACTTCCAATAGGGATGCTGGTAGGAACCGGGCTGGGGATTTTGCCACATATCCAGTATCAGTTCGATCATATCGCGAGACATGCCCCGGTGCGCCCCCTCGGAAGCATCCATCCCGAACACCTCAAAGTCGCCGGGGAAGCCGCCGGAGCCTACGCCCCAGTAGAAACGGCCACGGGCCAGGTTGTCCAGCTGGGCCACCCGGTGGGCAATCATGAAGGGATCGTGGTTGGGCATGCAGGTGACGCCCGTACCGAAGACTAGGTTCTTCGTGCGGGCCAGGGCGGCGGCAATAAACTGGTCGGGGGCGGGAATGTTTTCCCAGACGGTGGTGAAGTGCTCGCCAATCCAGGCTTCGCAGTAGCCCAGGCGGTCCAGGGTTTCCATCTGGACCAGGTCCGACTCCAGGGTTGCGGCCAGGTCGGATCCCGGCGGGTGGAGGGGCATCGTAAAGTAACCTAATCGCATAACCGCCTCCTTGAGTGGTAGCGAGATTTGGCGTAAGTATAGAGGATTGCCAGGGGGGAAAGAAAGGCGGTAAATACAGGCAATCCCGACAGGGCCTGAAACCGTCTCGCACGGATGTCGGGGCGAGATGATGGACCCGTGCCTTTGCCCGAAACGGTTATCCCGAGACTGCTTCACGCTTCTTGCCCTGGAAGCGGACGTTTCTGCCTGAGCTATGGCGGTCCTAACCCCTGTTCCCATAGAATAGGCAGCAGTTATTCATCTCTGAAATCAGGAATTGAGCCATGCTCTACGAAGTGGAAGTAAACGACGGGGGAAACAGCCCCCTGGCCCTGGACCGGGTTTTCGACCTGCTGGAAGACCCCAGGCCCGTCGCCCGGGTGGTAACAGCAGACCTCTCCGGCCAGGATACCTGGTGCCGGGTGGTAGGGTGGGAGGAAGACGGTCCCTGCCAGGCCATGGCCGCCCTGGCCGAAGACTCCGGGGACGGAGTGATTCTGCTGGTATTCGGAGGCAGCGAGGGGATACGACTGAAGCCCGAAGGTGATGACGCGGACTGGGACCTGAACGACTCCAGCCAGTGGGGTGAACCCTGCCTGATGCTGGACAAGGAGACAGCCTGCCAGGGTTAGCCCTCGCGATGGCGTCGCCTGGGCCTGGCGGGCCAACCCTGGCGGAGATGGGCGCCCTCTTCCGCGACCCTGGTGGAACGGAAATGGGTCAGGTCATAACCGCCACCGGGCACACCCAGGGTCAAGGCCTTTCTTCCTCTTCCAGTCGCAGGGCAAAGCTCTCTTCCAGGGAACCTGCCAGCCGCTTCCGGCCGACCAGGCCGAAATAGAGCAGGGCTATGGCGAAGAATATGGCGCAGCCGTATATGCCCGCCCGGTGCTCGTTGTTGGCTACGAGGAAGATCAGGGTGACGCAGGCAATGATCGCTGCCACGATGGCGCCGGCGCTGCCCAGGAGGCTCCGGTAGGGGCGGTGCAGCCACGGATACCGCCGGCGCAGGCGGACGAATGAGACCATCTGCATTATGTAGGCGATGACTGCCCCAAAGACCGCCATGTTCAGCAGCACCGCTCCCACCGGCGCCCTCTCACCGAACCACTGGTGACCAAACTCGATGACCATGGCCACCCCAAACCCGATTACTGCTCCGGCTATCAGCGCCGGGTATGGTGTTCGGGTGCGGGAATGGGTCAGCGAGAGCCATCCGGGGAAGTAACCGGCCCGCGACAGGGAATGAAGTCGTCGGCTGTAGGCGTAGATGATGGCGTGAAAGCTGGCCACCAGCCCCACAATCGCCACCAGGGCCAGTACCGATATACCCAGCCCACTGCCAAATATGGACTCGAAGGCAAGGAGGAGGGGCTCTCGGGATTTGCCCACCCCTGCCGCGCCAGGGCCTATGCCGCTGTTCAGCACCAGGGTAAGGACCGATATGGCGATGAGGGCTACAACGCCGCCCACCAGGGCTTTGGGCATGTCCCGCCGGGGGCTGCGGGCCTCCTCCGACGCCAGCGGCAGTTGCTCGATGGCAAGGTAAAACCATATGGCGAAGGGCAGGGCCTGCGCTACACCAAACCACCCCATGGGCAGCCACCTGGAATTACCGGGTTCGGGTTCGATGTTCAGGGCCAGGTCCCAGCTGAAGTGGAAGGCGGCCCCCACCCAGGAAACCACCAGAACGCCAAGGGCCAGCAGGGTCAGGACCACAGCCATCCGGAAGGTAGGCTCTACCCCGCCCAGGTTAATTCCCACGAAGGCGGCGTAGAAGACGAGCCACCATACGGGAGCGGGCAAGTCGATGCCCAGGGCGATGTGGACGGCGGCTCCCACATAGCTGCCAATGCCCACGACTATAACTGCCGGCGTAAGCACAAACTCGATAAACTCGGCCACGCCCGTAAAAAACCCGGCCCAGGGGCCGAAAGCGGTGCGGGCAAAGGCGTAGGCGCCGCCGGCATAGGGAATGGCCGGAGCCATTTCTGCCAGCGAGAAGCAAAGGCACAGATACATCACCGCCACAATGGCCGTAGCGGCCGCCATTCCGCCGAAGCCGCCAAGGTGGATTCACATTTCAAGTGCAACACTGGTTTGGATAAGATTTCTGCTGGGGTAAGGTAGCCCAGGCACTTGCGTGGGGTATGGTTGTAGGCTTGGGTGATGCGAGTAATCTGGTTCTGGGGCAGT
>MPMM01000028.1 GCA_002238505.1 SAR202 cluster bacterium bin22
TGGCGCTTAGTGTATCCCTGCTCACGTAAACTGGCCAAACTACACCGCTCTTCAAGGGTGAGGTGCTGATATACATTTCCCATGGCAACACTCTAACCAAGTGTTGCACTTCGTTTGTGAGTCTAGCCAACGGCCAGGCCGAAGTTCCAGCCGAAGAAGTCGCCGGAAATGACCGCCCCCACTCCCAGGGCCCAAAGCGACCAGACTCCGGCATATCGCCGCAGACGCCGCCGCCTGAAATAGGGGTCACCCACCACGTTGTAGGTCACCAACCCGGGGCCTGCCCGCCGTTCACTGTTCATGATAGTCTTACCTTTAGCCGGATTAAGAAAAGCGGTCAATCAAATCTTCAGCTTAAAGCATAACAACTCAGGAATGCGGAGCGACTTGTTCCTGCCCTTCAAAACCTCCCTGGCGGTGTGAAGGATTCGTAAAATTTTTGCCACTAACCGGTAATACTCGATTAACGTATTTGCGTTAATCTCTATTCAGAAGTCGAAACAATGTCATCAGCGCGAGACAACTGCTTATGTTCCCGGAAACAGCCAACCCGCCAGAACATCCCAGGGAGTACCTGGATTCAAAGCGCGAAATTCGCCCAGAATACCGGGAAGCCTTCCAGTTGCTCGAATCCCTGGGGAAGGAAAGGCTGGGCGAACTGTGGCAGCGGGGAAGACGGGAGGCCCAGCTGGACGCTTTCTCGTTCCTGCTGGACCCCAGCGTTTACCGTACTGTGCCCACAGACTGGATTCCCCGCATCATTCGCCAGCGGGAGTGGGAGGCAATCAGTATCGGCGTTGCCCAGCGCCTTAGAGCTTTGAATTTGTTCCTGATGGACCTGTACAACGGCCAGCAGACCACCGTCCCCCAGGACGTCGTTTATTCATCCCAGTACTTCTATCCGGAGTACCAGGGCTTCCGGCCAGCCGGGGAGGTCTTCGTTCACATCTACGGGGCGGACCTGGTGCATTTGGAAGATGGACGTTACGTGGTCCTGGAAGACAACCTGCGCATCCCCTCGGGAATCACTTACCAGCTAAAGGCCCGCGACATGTTGCAGCAACTGCTGCCGGAACTCGCTTCGGCCTACGACATAGTGCCCTTCGATATTCGGGAAACCTACCGCGACATGTTTCATTCCCTTTGTGAAAGGGAGGATCCGGTATGCGTACTGCTGACGGACAGCAAGCTGGGCGCCGCCTTCTTCGAGCATCGATACCTGGCTGAATTGCTGGGCATTCCCCTGGTGGAGGGCTCGGACCTGTATATTGGTCGGGATGGCCGGGTGATGTTGAAAGGTCTTGGCGGCGACACGGTGGTTGACCTGGTATATCGCCGGGTTGAAGACCTGGAGATTTTCGTTCCGGGCCTCACCGACGCCTACCTGGCTGGCAAGGTTGCGCTGGTAAACGGAATGGGCACCAGCGCAGCTGATGACAAGCTGGTCTTCAAATGGGTTCCGGATATAATACGCCACTACCTGGGCGAGGAACCCATTCTGGACCAGGCAGTCAGCTACGACCTTCAGGATGCCGAAATCCGCAGGTATGTAATGGAAAACCTGGACAGGATGGTGATAAAGACGCGGCAGGGCTACGGAGGCCTGGGAGTTTACGTGATGCCCGACCTGGACGAAGAGTCTCGCACTCGTCTGGGGCGGAACATTATCGAGCAGCCGCGAATGTTTGTCGCCCAGGAAACCCTTGACTTTTCCAGGCATCTGATATTCGATGAAGAGACGGGCGAATTCGAGGACAGGTACGTGGACCTTCGGGTATTCGCCGTACAGAATGGCCGGGGTGAGACTACCGCCTTCCCCGGTGGCCTGACCCGGGTTTCCCAGGCCAACAGCCGCATAACTAATAATTCATCGGGTGGCCTATGCAAACCGACCTGGGTGGTTCGTTAAGCGACACGACCATCGTCGCCGCCTATGGGTATGCCGCCCGATACATTTACAGCGACGAGGTCGTCCAAAACGACAACTTCCTCCGGTTGACGGCGGCGGCGGACCCTTATCAAACTCCCATTTCCGCCGATGTCCTTACTCGACCGGTCAGCCGTCGCGCTCGCTTCCATGACTCCTACGGAAACGTTACCCACCGCAGCCGGATAACGGCACCCCACCACGAACTTACCATCCTCTCCATCGGCACGGTACGCTTCGAAAGCCCCTTCGCTTACCCCGTCGAAGTTGCCCTTGAGTCGATTTCCAGCGACTGGGTTCTCGAGCAATACCTTACCTCCACGGCCCTGGTTCACCCCGACCGCCTCGTGGAGCATGCCAGCAGCATCGCAGAAGGAGGCGGCGGCCTGGTGGAGACGGTGGAAAGGGTTACGGACTGGGTGTATCGGAACATCCAGTACGTGAAGGAGAGCACCACGGTAAACACCACCGCGGAGGAGGTCCTGGGCACGGGCGCGGGAGTTTGCCAGGACATGGCCCACCTGGCCATGGGACTGCTTAAAGCCCTGGGAATCCCCTGCAGATATGTTTGTGGCCTGTTGACGACGGAAGTGGGCGAGACCCATGCCTGGCTCGAATTCTGGCACCCGCAACTGGGCTGGATACCATCGGACCCGACTCGAGGGCAGGCAGTGTCCGGCCACGGCGAACTGCTGAAATTTGCCGTAGGCCGCGACTATGCCGAGGCGGCCCCCGTGGAAGGCTCCTTCGTGTCCAGGGGAACCGGGTGGCTACATTCCGCCGCGGCCCAGGTGCATTTTGACCGTGACAACATCACCTTTGATGACGCCATCCGTTTGATTGATTTTGGACAATAGCAGGCAGAGGCAGGTTTTCTTATGACAGATCCCAGGTCCCTGGCGGCGGGGAATGCTGCATGGCTGACCGATTCGCGGGTGTACAATCTCATCTGGCTGGGGCGGTGGCTGGAACGGGCAGAGGCCATTACTCGAGCCATCAACTCCGCAGCCCGACAGACCGCTGCCAGCAGTACGGGACCAATGGGTTTACGTGACGCGCTGGTCCCGGTTGCCCACATGGCAGGCATGCGGGTTGAGCAGAAGGAGACCCTGGCCGCAGACATCCTGCTGCACGATACCACTGCCTCCGCTCTTCACTGCCTGACCAACGCCCGAATGAACGCCACCCAGGTAGCGCCGGTGGAATTGATTCGCGCTATTGCCGCCGCTATCCTGGACCTTCAGGAGACTGACGCTTCGTCTCTAGAAACTCCGGAACAACTCCTTGCCATAACCGAAGGAATCTCGAACCACCTGGCGCAGATCAATTCGACCATCGAGGACCAGTGGTTCAGCCGGGAGTCCCTGACCGAAGAGGAGGTCTTCCACCGTTTCGTGCAGCAATAGCAGCACGCCAATCGGTGTTGGAACGTGAGCCAATGAGCGTTTACAAGTTTGAAGCTGCGCTGGAAAGACCTGATATGCGGGGCGCATGGACTTTTGTGCGAATACCTTTCAGCGTGGCAGAGAAATTCGGAGTAAAAGGCCGGGTGCCCGTAAAGGGGACCATCAATGGCATCGCATATGAAAACTCGCTGCTGCCCCAGGGTGAAGGAGTCCACATCCTGGTGGTCAAGAAGGACATTCGCGACCGAGCAGGTGTTGACGCGGGAGACGTTGCCGAAGTAACGCTGGAACGGGAATCGGGGCCTCGTACGGTGGAAGTGCCGACTGAGTTGGCGGAGGCTCTGCAATCCCGGCCCGGCGCCCTGCAGATTTTCGATGACCTTTCCTACTCCCACCGGAAGGCGTATTGCGACCACGTCGGCCAGGCCAAGAAGGCCGATACTCGCGTCCGCCGTGCATCCAGGTGCGTGGAACTGCTGCTGGATTCAGTGGCCGCCGGAGTTACGCCGGGCTTTCGCCGCTCGCCCAGTTGAAAGGTCAGGCTGCCCTGAAGTTTCAGGGGCGAAGTGGACTCAGTCCCGGCTTCCTTAAGCACGAAACCGACGCGAGCAGTGCGGGAATTGGCAACACTGACGGCATTGAAAAAGCCGGCAAAACGCAACGGCAACTAAACGTAGAAAAGCACGAGGGGAAAGAGTAGAGGAGAAATGGTGGAGACGGGGGAGAGTCGAACTCCCCGTCCAAAAGGCCCCTTGGCTAGATATACTACAAGCTTGTCCGACGATTAATGTCTCACCTGATGGCGCTTCCGCCGGCGAAATTTCCTTCAGGCCAGCCGAAAAGTCTTAGACAGCCCCTATCGGCTTCGGGGCCATAGCATCCCGGTCTGTTGGCGCCCGTATCCCCGCATCCGGGAGTAGCAGGGTACGGACGTAGCCGCACTAGGCGGCTAGAGCGAATTCACGTTCGCCAGTTATTTGTGTGCCACCTGATTAACGAGGGCGGTGGCGCCTCGGCTTGCGATCTGCCACAGGACGCTCCTGTCGAACCCGCGCGTCCCCATAACACTTCTTATTATACCATTCCACCCTCCCTGTCCCCAATAGCGATATCCGCACGGAAGCCCCCCAATTTGGGAGGTTGGTGATAGCCTGCAATCAATGCCCAGGGCAGGGGCGGTTAGCGACTCCATATGGGCGCCACGGCCATCTGTAGGGCGCCCTGCCTGATCGGCCAGGGTCTTGCCTGGGCCAGTTCACCGGCGAGACCACGGGCCTATAATTGCAGCCAGGACCACCAAATTCTGCCGATACGTGAGGGCCGCTATGAAACGCAGCGCTTCCAGGATTCTTACAACCCATACCGGCAGCCTGCCCCGGTCTCCGGAACTCCAGGAGTTGCTCCGCCAGCGAGAGGAGCAGCAGGACTTCTTTGAAGGCACATTCCAGGCCAGTGTCGGCGAGGCCGTGGCGGGGATTGTCGACTGCCAGCAGTCGACGGGAATAGCGTTCCATAACAGGACATGGATCTGCAGGGCTGATTATCCTTAATCGAACCTTTACCTGCGGGGCTATTCCCCACATAGCCCGGCGTGTATAATGCGTATTTCCTTCACATTTATATTGTGATATATTTAACAAATCGCCGGGCTGGGGCCCGGTAATTGAATTGTCAATACTTTTTATCAAAATATTTGACAGGTTTTGTGAGTCTGAAAGCCCCATGCTGACACCTAATGACCACGAAGCGGGGGTTGTGTAAATGAACCCGTTAAAAGAACTGGCCGAACACGGGCTGTATTCCCCTCATTCGGAGCATGACAGTTGCGGCGTGGGCGTGGTTGCCAATATCAAGGGTGGCCAGTCCCACGAGATAATCACCGAATCCCTCCAGGTGCTGGTTAATCTGGGCCACCGGGGCGCATGCGGTTGCGACCCGGAAACCGGCGACGGCGCCGGTATTCTGATGCAGATGCCCCATACCTTCTTCGGCAAGGAGTGCCCTACTCTGGGCATTGATCTGCCTGAGCCGGGAGCCTACGGCGTCGGTATGGTATTCCTGCCTCCCGCTCCTGCGGCGAAGGCGCTTTGCGAAGACTTGATTAACCGCTCTATAGCCTCCGAGGGGCTGACCCTCTTGGGCTGGCGCGACGTGCCCGTGGACCCGGACAAGCTGGGACGGGACGCCAGGGCAGTCCAGCCTGCCATCCGGCAGTTTTTCATCGTTCCAGGTTCGGCAGGCGTGGAACCGGAACAGTTGCAGCGCAAGCTATACACTCTGCGCAAAGTCATCGAGAGCGGCCTGGCGGACTGCGATATAGGCGAAGACGATGCCGACTATTTTTACATCTGCAGTCTTTCCAACAGCACTGTAGTTTACAAGGGCCTGTTGATGGCCCACCAGGTAGCCGACTTCTACCTGGACCTGAATGACGAGTCGCTGGTCAGCGCCTTTGCGCTGGTACACTCCCGCTTCTCCACCAACACCCTGGGCCACTGGAAGCTGGCCCACCCCTACCGCTACCTGGCCCACAACGGCGAAATCAACACCCTGCGGGGCAACACCAACTGGATGCACGCCCGCGAATCCCAGTTTGAGTCGCCCCTGTTTGGCGACGACATCAGGAAGATTCCGCCCATCATGACCCCGGGGGCCAGCGATACCGCCGGTTTCGACAATGCTCTCGAACTGTTGCTGATGACCGGTCGCAGCCTGGACCACTCGATGCTGATGATGATTCCCGAGGCCTGGGAGCAGCACGAGACCATGCCCCAGGAAAAGAAGGACTTTTACGAGTTCCATTCCTGCCTGATGGAGCCATGGGACGGCCCGGCGATGATTGTGGCCGCAAATGGCAAGGACATCTGCGCCGTACTGGACCGCAACGGCCTCCGTCCCTTCCGGTACACCGTTACCAAGGATGACAAGCTGGTCATGGCGTCGGAAACGGGTGTGCTGGACATTGCTCCCGAGAACATCCGGCAGCGGGGCCGCCTGCAGCCGGGGCGCATGTTCCTGGTACGCATGGAAGAGGGCCGCATCATTGGCGACGAAGAACTTAAGGAAACCCTTTCCAGCCGCCAGCCCTACGGTGAATGGCTGAAGGAGAACAAGGTTTCACTGGAAGACCAGCCAGACCCGGAGACGCCCGATGTCCTCAAGGGGCAGGAACTGGTGCGTCAACAACGGGCCTTCGGATATACCATCGAAGAGCTGCGCATGCTGACCACTCCCATGGCTACCGCCGCATACGAGGCGGTAGGATCCATGGGCAACGACGCGCCGCTGGCCGTGCTGTCGGAAAAGAGCCAGATTCT
This sequence comes from SAR202 cluster bacterium bin22, assembly GCA_002238505.1. GTDB lineage: Bacteria > Chloroflexota > Dehalococcoidia > Lucifugimonadales > UBA3495 > Bin22. The sequence continues at coordinate 6,651 of MPMM01000028.1, forward strand.
CTTCAATTACTTCAAACAGCTTTTTGCCCAGGTTACCAATCCACCTTTGGACGCCATCCGCGAGGAGTTGGTAACGTCGGTTGAGGCCTTTATTGGCTGCGAACGGAACCTGTTCGAGGAGACTCCTCTCCACTGCCGCCAGCTCAAGATCAAGACGCCGGTGATAACTGACGAAGAACTTGCAAAGATTCGCAACCTGGACCTGGGCGATGTCCGGTCCACCACCTTGTCAACCCTGTTCAGCGCCCAGGGCGAAGGAGCCTTGAAGGAGGCTCTGGACCGGCTTTGCAGTGAAGCTTCCCAGGCTATTCGGGACGGCTATAGCGTAATCATACTGTCCGACAGGGGCGTGTCTGCAGGTCAGGCTCCCATCCCGAGCCTGCTGTCCACCGCCGCCGTGCATCATCACCTGATTCGGGAAGGAACCAGGACCAAGGTGGGACTGGTGGTGGAGTCCGGCGAACCGCGGGAAGTCCACCACTTCTGCCTGCTGCTGGGATACGGCGCCGGAGCCATCAATCCCTACCTGGCCCTGGCCACGGTACAGGACCTGGCGGTGCGGGGCGAGCTGAACGGCACCAAACCCGAATACGCTGTCAAGAATTTCGTCAAGGCCAACGAAAAGGGACTGCTCAAGGTAATGTCCAAGATGGGCATTTCCACCGTCCAGAGCTACCGGGGCGCCCAGATTTTTGAAGCGGTGGGGCTGAACCAGGAATTTATTGACCAGTACTTTACCTGGACCCCCTCCAGGGTCGAGGGAATTGGTCTCGACGTGGTGGAAGAGGAGCAGTTGCAGCGGCACAGCTTCGCCTTCCCCGCGCAGGAGATCGACGCAACCCTGGGCCTGGACCCAGGCGGAACTTACCAGTGGCGGCGCCACGGCGAGGTTCACCAGTGGAATCCGGACACCATCGCCAAGCTGCAGTATGCCACGCGGGCCAACAGCTGGGCTTCGTACCAGGAATTCAGCAAAACCGTTAATGACCAGAGCAAGCAGCTGGCCACTTTGCGCGGATTGCTGGAGTTCAAGTCGGACCGCCAGCCTGTCCCCCTGGATGAGGTGGAAACGGCTAAAGAGATAGTCAAGCGGTTCGCCACGGGCGCGGCGTCCTTTGGCTCCATAAGCAAGGAAGCTCACGAAACCATGGCCATCGCCATGAACCGCATCGGGGCCCGCAGCAACACCGGGGAGGGCGGCGAGGACTTCCACCGCTACACCCCGGACGATAACGGCGATTCCCGCAACAGCGCCATCAAGCAGGTGGCCTCGGGCCGCTTCGGCGTTACACCCAACTATCTGGTGAACGCCACAGACCTGCAAATCAAAATGGCCCAGGGGTCCAAGCCCGGAGAGGGCGGTCAGCTTCCCGGCCACAAGGTAGATGACACCATCGGGTGGGTGCGGCATACTACACCTGGTGTGGAGCTTATTTCCCCGCCGCCACATCACGACATCTATTCCATTGAAGACCTGGCCCAGCTGATTCACGATCTGAAGAATATCAATCCGGAGTCGCGGATTCACGTCAAGCTGGTGGCTGAAGTAGGCGTTGGGACCATTGCCGCCGGAGTTTCCAAGGGACATGGCGACGTGGTACTCATCAGCGGCCACGATGGCGGCACCGGGGCATCTCCCGAATCCTCCATCAAGCACGCAGGCCTGCCCTGGGAACTGGGCCTGGCGGAAACGCAGCAGGTGCTGGTTGCCAATGACCTGCGCAGCCGTATCGTGGTGCAGACCGACGGACAGCTTAAAACCGGCAGGGATGCTGCCATTGCCTTCCTGCTGGGCGCCGACGAAATCGGCTTCGCCACCGCCCCGCTGATTGTCAGCGGCTGCATCATGCTGCGGAAGTGTCACTTGAACACATGCTCGGTAGGCATTGCCACCCAGGACCCGGAACTGCGCCAGCGGTTTGCGGGAAAGCCCGAGTACATCATCAATTACTTCTTCTTTGTGGCTGAGGAATTGCGGGAAATTATGGCCCAGCTCGGTTTCCGCACCGTCCAGGAAATGATCGGGCGCGTGGAAACGCTGGAAGCCAATACCGACGTGGAACAGTGGAAGGCCCAGGGACTGGATTTCGAAAAGCTGCTTTACCGTCACCCCCGCTGCGATGAAGTTACTATTCACCAGTGTGACGAGCAGGATCACGGCCTGGAACTGGCCCTGGACCACCAGTTGATCTCCATGTCCACCCCGGCCCTCGAGCGGGGAGAGAACGTCAAGATTGACCTGCCTATCCGCAACTCCAACCGCACCGTGGGCGCCATGCTCAGCGGCAGAGTAGCGATGAACTACGGCGAGGAAGGCTTGCCCTCGGGAACCATCAAGATTAACCTTACCGGCTCCGCCGGGCAGAGCTTCGGGGCCTTCCTGGCAAAGGGAGTGGACATCCGCCTGGCCGGAGACACCAACGACTACATGGGCAAGGGCATGAACGGCGGACGCATCGTCGTTGTACCACCACCCGGATCAGACTTTGTCGCCGAAGACAATATAATCATCGGCAACGTGGCCCTGTACGGGGCCACCGGCGGCCAGGCTTTTATTCGCGGCCGGGGCGGAGAGCGTTTCTGCGTCCGCAACAGTGGCGTTCAGGCAGTCATCGAAGGCATTGGCGACCATGGCTGCGAGTACATGACCGGCGGCGTGGCCGTCATCCTGGGCCCCACGGGCCGCAACTTCGCCGCCGGTATGAGCGGCGGCATAGCCTTTGTTTACGACCCCGACAATGATTTTGCCATACGATTTAATGACGGCCTGGCCGACCTGGAATACCTGTCCGACCCAGAAGATATTGCGCTGCTCCGCCAATTGATTGAAGACCACCAGGAACACACCGGCAGCGCCCCGGCCCGGAAGATTCTCGCCGATTGGGACTCCTCGATATCCAGGTTCAGAAAAGTAATGCCCCGGGACTATCGCCGGGTGCTGGAAGAGCGCAAGAAGGCCGCAGAACTGGAAGTAGCTCATCATGGGTAAACCTACTGGATTTATGGAATCCGGGCGCCAGCCTCCCAGGCGCCGCCCGGTGGCGGAACGGAAAGGAGACTATCAGGAACTGTACCTGGACTGGCCCGAGGCCGATGCCCGGGAACAGGGTTCCAGGTGCATGGACTGCGCCGTGCCCTTCTGCCATATGGGTTGCCCCCTGGGCAACGTAATACCCGAGTTCAACCACCACGTTTACATGGGCGACTGGCAGAAAGCCCTTGAAGTGCTTCTCAGCACCAACAACTTTCCCGAGTTTACCGGCCGCATTTGCCCCGCCCCCTGCGAGGCGTCCTGCGTCCTCAGCATAAACGAAGACCCCGTCACTATCGAGTACATTGAGAAGGAAATCTCCGACCGCGGCTACAAGGAAGGGTGGATCAAGCCCCAACCCCCTGAAGAGCGTACCGGCAAGAAGGTTGCGGTGGTTGGTTCCGGCCCTGCCGGCCTCGCCGCTGCCCAGCAACTGAACCGCGCGGGACACTCGGTTACTGTCCTGGAGCGCGCCGACTACATCGGCGGCCTGCTCATGCTGGGCATCCCTGATTTCAAACTCGACAAGGACGTAGTCCGCCGCCGTGTTCAACTGATGGCCGACGAAGGTGTGGATTTCCGCACCGGCGTCAACGTGGGCGTGGACTATCCCGTCAAAGACCTGCTGGCCGAGTACGATGCCGTTTGCCTGACCGGCGGTTCCACCCAAGCCAGGGATCTCCCCGTACCGGGGCGGGACCTGGAAGGCATACACCTGGCCATGGAATCCCTCCCCCAGCAGAACAAGTTGCTGGCCGGCGAGGAAATGAACCCTGACGAGCAGATTACCGCCGAGGGTAAGCGCGTGGTCATACTGGGCGGTGGCGACACCGGAGCCGACTGCCTGGGCACTGCCCACCGCCAGGGCGCCGAAGTGGTTTACCAGTTTGAACTTCTGCCTGAGCCCCCGGAGGAACGTCCCGACAACAATCCCTGGCCCCAGTGGCCGATGATTCTGCGCTCGTCCCCGGCCCACGAAGAAGGGGGCATCCGCGATTACAACATCCTCACCAAGTCCTTCTCCGGCAGCAACGGCCAGGTGGAAAAGCTCCACGCCGTGCGGGTCGAATGGACCGCCGGGGAAGATGGCCGCTTCAATATGAGCGAGGTTCCCGACAGCGAAATGGAAGTGGAGACCGACCTGGTCCTGCTGGCAATGGGCTTCGTCCACCCCGAGCATGAGGGTATGCTGACCGACCTGGGCGTGGCACTGGACGGGCGGGGCAACGTGCAGGTGGATACGAACAAGATGACCAGTGTCCCCGGCGTTTTTGCCGGCGGCGACATGGCCCGAGGCCAGTCCCTGGTAGTCTGGGCCATCGCCGAGGGCCGCGAGGTAGCCCGGGGCGTTGACCAGTACCTTGTGGGCAGCTCAAAACTTCCAAGGTCCATGCCAACGCATTAGTCACCTGTTTCTCGAACAGGCACGAACATCCACTAACTGGTAACAAACAGAAGAGGCGCCAAGTTTGGCTCCCCTTTTTCCTTGAAGACTGCTTTGGTCAGTGCAGATCGTGATACAGACCAGCAGCCAATGCCGCAACAAGATCCTTGCAGTTGGTGAAAGGAACTTTCTAACCCCCTTGTTCCCCTACACCACCGCCGCCGCTTCTACCATTTCCGAGTAGCGGGACAGGTATTCCTGGATGTCCAGTACCTGAATGGTGTTGGTGGTGCCTGAGACGCCGGTAAGGTTGCCGTGGACAATGGTTACTATGTCGGACTCAGTGACCAGGCCGGTTGACAGGGCCCGGCCTATAAGCATGGCCACCAGCTTGGCGATGTCCTGTTCCGGCGGTATCACTCCGCTGGGTTGCAGGCCCCAGCCCAGGCTGAGCCGGCGCAGGGTGGCCTCTTCGTGGGCAAAAACGATGATGTCGCCTTCGGGACGATAGCGGGAGACTTCGTTGGCAGCCCGGCCGGTGCTGGTTACCACGATGGGCTTGGAATCCAGTTCCCTGGCCAGTCGGCTGGCGCCAGCGGCAATGGCCTGGGTGCGATCCCGGGACCGGAAATCCTTGTAGTACGGATAAATCTTCTCCGCCTCTCGGATGGTAATGTCCGCCACCTTGACCGCCTCTACCGGATAACCCCCGACGGCAATTTCATCGGACAGCAGGATGGAATCGCAGCCGTCCAGCACCGCGTTGCTGATGTCGGACACCTCGGCCCTGGTCGGCGTGGGCGAAACAACCATGGAACGCAGCATCTGGGTGGCGATGCAGGAGGACTTGGCCGCCTCGTTGGCCTTGCGGACAATCTCCTTCTGGACCAGGGGCACCCGCTCCATGGGAATTTCCACGCCCAGGTCGCCGCGGGCCACCATAACCCCGTCCACTTCCAGGAGTATTTCGTCCAGGTTATCGATGCCCTCACTCCGCTCCAGCTTGGCCATTACCGGGGCCTGGCTGCCGATGCTCTCCAGGAAAGCCTTGGCTTCCCGTACGTCCTTGCCCGTGCGGACAAAGGACACAGCAACCCAGTCCACATCTTGCTCCATGCCAAAGCGGAGGGCGGCTTTGTCCTCCTCGGTGAGAACCGGCATATCAATGGAAACACCGGGCAGATTGACGCCTTTGTATGAGGATATAGTTCCGCCATTCCGTACCCGCGTCCGGACTTGAAGGCCATTGGTTTCCACCACTTCCAGGCAGACTATGCCGTCGGAAATGAAGACCAGGTTGCCATCGCGCAGATTCCGCAGCACCCCTGGTTCGGGGAATGGAATGACGGTGGGGTCGCTGGATGCTTCCTCAGCCGTCAGCAGGTATTCCTCGCCGTGGTTCAGGCTAAGGCCTTCGTCCAGGCGACCCAGGCGCAGCTTGACGCCGCCCAGGTCCTGGAGGATGCATACGGGACGGCCATGCTTTTCCGACAGGCGCCGGACGTTGTGGATTACCTCTTCGTGTTCGGGGAATGTGCCGTGGGAGAAATTGAGCCTGGCGCAGTCCATACCGGCCAGGATCAGTTGTTCCAGCGTATCCTGGTCCCGGGAAACCGGGCCTATGGTTGCGATGATCTTGGTCTTGCGCATGACACTCCCCCCACTGCAACCGGCAGATATTACTCGCGATTGGCGTAATAGGAATCGGTGGCCTGGCGAAGGCCCGCAACCCGATTTTCCTGCAGGGCCACCCGTCGATTGGAGGCCCACTGGTTTGAGGTCTGGATTCCCACCAGGCTGCCCTGGAAATGGGGCATAACGTAGCGGGCCAGCAATTCGTAGCTGTGGAGAATCTTTTCGCGGGGCGCCCAGTCTTCTACCCGTATCATAAAGCTGCCGAAGCCGCCGCTGATTTCCTGCAGGCGCTCAATACCGGCAATGCAGTCGTCGGGAGTGCCGACAATCCACTGGTTGTGTTCCATCATGAAGTCCACGATCTGGTCCTGGGGCACATTGGGGACTTCGTTGCCCAGGGTGTTGCCAAAGTATTCGGTAACCAGGCGGCCGCCGCCCACCCGAATGTCTTCAATAGCCTCTTTCTTGCTCTCGGCCAGGTGCAGGCCCACCACCAGGCCCCAGTCCTCCCGGTGGACTTCCTTGCCGTGCTCCGCCGCCGAGTCCTCGGCAATGGACCACAGTTCCTTCAAGCTGGTGGACCGAACCGTGTCCCGGGGGATGCTCATGGACAGCACTGCCGCGCCGTGCTTGCCAGCCAGGGTGACGCCGGCCGGAGACTGCACCGAGGCCACGGCCACCGGCAGGTGCGGCAACTGGTAGGGGCGCAGCTGGAGAACGGCTTCGTTAAGTTCGAACCAGTCACTCTTGTAGGTAATGGGTTCAGTCTCATTGAAGAGCCGCAGGATGATGCCCAGGGATTCGTCCATCATCTCGCGCTGGCGGGCAGGGTTGATGCCCAGCATCAGCGCATCCGAGGCCAGGGCGCCGGGACCCACGCCAAGGATGACGCGGCCACGGGTCAGGTGGTCCAGCAGCACCATCCGGTTGGCGACCATCAGGGGATGGTGGTAGGGCAGGCTGATTACGCCGGTGCCCAGCCGAATGTTGCGCGTGCGCTCAGCGGCGGTGGCGATAAAAACCTCCGGCGAGGCAATGGTTTCCCAGCCCGCCGAATGGTGTTCGCCAATGTAGGCCTCGTCAAACCCCAGCATGTCCAGCCACTGGAGCAATTCCAGGTCCCGCTCCAGGGCCAGGGTGGGATTCTCCCCGACCCGATGGAAAGGGGCCATGAACACGCCAAACTTCATACGTTGGGACTTTCCGTTACTTGAGCCTGCCATGCTTCAGTCCTCCCTCTCTTCGATGCCAGCGAAACACGTCGCTTGCCCACACCTTGCGACGTCCTTTGGGCCATTCTAACACGGCGGGCCGGGCCTTTGGTATAGACGCAACGCGAAGGGCAAGGCAAAGAACCTCTGCAATGGCGGGTCGGCTTAAGGGTTCAGCATTGTATCGCCCGAATCGGTCGATTGCTCTGACACAACCCTCTTGCGGGTCTGCATAACTCACGCCTACCATGGATAATTATAGAGAAGACTATGCGGTGCCTGAGAGTGTCCGCCATCCCGGTTTCCTGCCTGAAGAATCCCTTCCAGAGCGGCGGCGGACAACCCTGTCATCGGGCTTTCACATGAAGAAAAGCTCAGATACAAAATAGAAGGATTTGAGGGGGTTTGACTGGAGAAAAACTTTTTCAGATTTGCAAGGCATCTCCAGGGTGCAATTTCCCTGCCCGTTGGACCCCTCAGAGTAGCGGGCCGGAACCAAAAGTGGTATCTTGACTCGTACCAAGCATCAGTGAAAAAGGGAGGAAAAGTATGCCTCAGATCAAGCACATCGCCATCGCCACCAATGACGCCGAAAAGACGGCCAGGTTCTACTCCGAGGTTTTCGGCCTCCGGCAGGTAGCCCAGCTGGACAGCGGCAACGCCATCGGGTTCATGCTCAGCGACGGCAACGTCAACATGGCTATCCTGGACTTCCAGAACGACGCCGTAGCCGGAGAACGGGGCAAGGACTGGGAAGGCATCCATCACATCGGCTTTGAGGTCGAGAGCCTGGAGGAGATCGAAGCCCGACTCCTGTCTGCCGGCTCCGAGGAAATGAAGTCGGTCAACGAAGCCCTCCACGCCGGCAACACCGGCCCCCGTGAGCAAAACGTCGAAACCAAGTACGAGGGCCCCAACGGCGAAATGATCGACGTCTCCCAGGTAGGCTGGGTAGGCACCCGCGGCCTGGACTAGACCTTACCGCTCACACACCTCTTTGCCAGTCAAGAATTGAGACCCGGTGGGCCCTTCCCACCGGGTCTCTCATGGTTGCCGGGCAATGTCTTTAGGCCGCTTAGAATAGGCGTTTGACCGGATGGCTTACCTAAGCTCTGCCAGTGCACCGACGGCATCAACGGCCGGGACAGGAGATTCTTCGTAGTCCTTCAAATTCCTGGTGACGATAAGCCTGGCGCCGCCCGCCCTGGCAGCGGATACCTGCAATGCGTCTTCAAAGTCCGGCATGGGTAGTTCAGCGGCGTACCTGACTCCCCCAGTGTCGGTGGTCGCGACACTTACGAAACGGGTCAGGTCTAGGATAAAGTCTCGAGCGTCCGCATCCCCGTGGACCGAGTTCATGAGGTAGTAGAGGTTTGAAACGCTGTGCCAGGCGATGCAGGCGCCCTCGATACCCTGCTCCAGGCGGTTCAAGAGTTCTGAGGCCGGACCGGAAAAGGGAATGCGATCAAGGGCAATGTCAAGAAGTACGTCAGTATCCAGGAGAATCATGCCAGGTATTTTCTTGCCAAGGCATCGTAACGGGGATCATCCTGCCGTTCCGCTGCCTTAAACTTGCCTCTCCACTTCTCGGCAAAGGTGGGTGTTTCTTCCTCAGCCAGTTCTCTAAGGGCCCTTTCAATAAGTAAGGAAAGCGAAATGCCTTGAGCCCTGGCGTATTGCTTCGCCAACGGCAGCAATTGGGCATCAACGGTGATGGTAAGTTTCTGTTTCATCCCGACCAAAAGCCCCTGAGAATCTAATGCGCCCTGGAGTTAGTATAAGCATTGGCAACAGCGTCTTCAAGAAATCTTGCCAGGGTTAAACAGCACGTAGTTGGCTGTCTTCCAATGCCCCTCAATCTTCGCCCGCTCAATAATCTCCGTTGCCGAAGGTATAATCGCCAACTGCGTTTCCCCATCCCACCAACGGTAGTCGCCAATCTCCTCCTTAAGCAACTCCACCTCACCTTCGGCCTCCAGGCGGCAAACGTGGTGGTGCTGGCTAGGACTTTCGTAGTGGAAAAGGTAAGTTGCCGACAGAACCGTCAGTCCGGTTTCCTCGTCCAGTTCGCGGCAGGCGGCCGTAACCGGATCCTCGCCCTTCTTCATCCCGCCGCCGGGGAGGCTCCAATGCCTGGCTCCCCGCTCCCGAACCAATAGCAACCTGCCCTCGTTCATCACGAGGGCAGTGGCCCGGTTGCGCTTCTTCCTGGCCTTCTTCTCAACCATTTGTTTATCCAAACATGGATATACAGGATAGGTCTGATCGGTCAGCCAGAATGACATCCACTATCCTGTTCATCCTGTCTATCCATGCAAGTTCTACGCAGGCACAAAAGCCAAGGTGGGACGGTCCCTGTCCTGGTCTTCCACTTGCAGGGTAAGGGCTATGCCGGTGCCGATGTTCTGGGGATTGGCGGCGTCCACGCCCAGAATGAGGGCGCTGATGCGAGGGCCCTCGTCAAGGGTCACGATGCCGGAACAGTAAGGGTTGTTGCGTCCGAAACCCTTCTCGCCCATAGCATTGGGCACCACCGAAATACAGGTGAAGGCGCTCAACTGCCCGCGCCCGCTGAAGGCGAACCACTCCACGTCCCGGCCGTGGCAGGACTGGCACATGGGCCGGGCCTCGGCGGACAACTTACCGCACCCGCGGCACCGCACTCCCATTAGTTGCCCCTCCTTCAAATAGGCATAGTAGGAGGCGGCGTTGAATGCTCGAGTATCTTCGGCCATGGCTGCCTAACCCCTCCGCAGGATGTTGACGACACAGGTGCCGCCGGTGCCACCCACGTTATGGGTCAACCCCAGTTCCAGGTTGGTGTTGGGTACCTGGCGGGGTCCAGCCTCGCCTCGCAATTGGTGGAAGGTTTCGATTACCTGAGCAACGCCCGAGGCTCCCACGGGGTGGCCCTTGGCTTTGAGGCCGCCGGATGTATTGATGGGACGGTCGCCGGTTAAGGCGGTTCGGCCCTCGTCAACGGCCCGGGGCCCTTCTCCAGGCCCAAAGAAGCCCAGGTCTTCGGTGGCGATGATTTCGGCGATGGTGAAACAGTCGTGGACCTCAGCCACCTGGATGTCGTGCGGGGTGACGCCGGCCATGGCGTAGGCCTGGGCAGCAGCTTCCCGGGCGGCGGAAAGTGATGTCAACTCCTCGGCATCGTGGAGGGGACGGCCGGAAGCCTGACCCGTGCCCACTACGTGTACCGGCTTGTCGGTAAAGTTGTTGGCGATCTCCGAGGAGACCAACAGCACACAGGAAGCGCCGTCGGTGATGGGGGCGCAATCGTAAAGTCGCAGCGGCCAGGCGATCCACGGATTGGCCCTGGGGTCGTTGAGGAAGTCCATCTCGTCCCGCCAGTCGGGGACAGGCTGGCCCTGCTGTTCGGCGCGGGCTTTCCGTCGCTCCATCATATCCAGCAAGGTAGTGTTGAACTGAGCCTTGGGATTCAAGGCCCCGTTAGTGTGGTTCTTGATTCCTACCTTGGCCAGGTGGGCAAGGCTGGTCTCGTAGCGATCCATGTGGGCCTTGGCCAGGGCGCCGTAAATTCCGGGGAAGGTGAGGCCAGCGGGAACCTCGTAGAGACCGTCCGCGGCGGAGGCAAGCACGTCAGTGACGCCCTCGGTGGGCAGGTCGGTCATCTTCTCTACGCCGCCCACCAGCACTACGTCGTACATGCCGGACGCGATGGCCATTACACCTTCGCGAAGGGCGCTGCCGCTGCTGGCGCAAGCGTTCTCAATGCGGGTGATGGGGGTAGGAGTCATGCCCAGCCAGTCGGCCAGAATGGGCGCCGTGTGGCCCTGTCCCTCGAACAGATCCGAGGAGTAATTGCCGATGTACCCGCACTCAATGTCCTCGACGTCGATGCCTTGGTCCATGTGGTCAATGAGGTCCTGGAATGCCTCGACAAACAGGTCGCGGGTAGTCATGTCTCGGAAGGCGCCAAAGCGAGACAAGCCAGCGCCCACGATGGACACCGGTCGGCCAAGGTGGCGGCGTTTGGCGGAAGAAATCGTAGCTGCCATGGGAGATTGCCTCCAAGGGAGTAATGTGCCTGCCATTATGGTGGGGAGGCGGAATTGCGTCAATGTTGCGTAATGCCCAAGGCCCGTCACCCAGTTAATGGTCAGGCGGCTTGCCCGTTATTTGCGCCCTCAATATACTGGGGCGGCACCGCACCGTGTATTCCAAACTGCTTTCAACGCCCGGGAGCAACCGCCCTTGCATCGAGCTGAACCAGCCCTCGTCCCCGACCGTACACACCTGGCCCTGGGTGGAAAGACCATCCTGCCCGGGCTGTCGGCAGGCCACGTGGTGTACCACTGGATTGTACAGAGCTTCGTGGTCTTGCTGCCGGAAATCCAGGCCGCCTTCAGCCTTTCCGCCATCGGCGTGGGAGGTCTGGTCACGGCCAGGGAGATTGCCGCTGGGTTGGTCGCCCTTCCAGGGGGTGTTGCCACGGACGTGGTGCGGCGTTACTGGGGGCGTCTGCTGGTGACCTGTCTGCTGGCCTCGGCCCTGGGCGCCATCGTCATGGGTGTTTCGCCAGTGTATTTGCTGCTTCTGGCAGGCATTGCCATTCTGGCCGCGGGCCACTCCATCTGGCACCTGGCAGCCTCAGGTTCTCTCTCCTATCACTACGCCCGGCGGCGGGGCACGGCCCTTTCCCTGCACGGTGTTGGCGGCAGCATCGGCGACGTGGCAGGGCCCCTGGTCACCGGCGCCTTGCTGCTCTTCCTGACCTGGCGGGATATCATCAACATCTATGCCGCCGTCCCCCTGCTCCTGGGCCTGCTGGCGATCTGGGCCTTTCGCAACATCGGACACACCGCCGAGCCGGCCGCATCAGCCGACGTGTCAGGCAGGGTTCGGGCCACCCGTGCATTGTTGAAGAGTCGCGCCCTGTGGGGCCTGACGGCCGTGCGTGGTTTCCGGGCCATGGCCCTGGTGGCCCTGGTCACCATCCTCCCCCTGTACCTGAGCAATGACCTGGGTATGAATGAGTGGAGCAGGGGCTTTCACATTGGATTGCTTATCGCCGTGGGGCTGGTGGCAAAGACGGGCGCCGGGTACCTGTCTGACCGGTGGGGACGCAAGCAAGTGCTGGTTCCCGGCCTGGTCTGGTCCTGCGTCGTTGCGCTGGGTCTGACAGCATTTGACTCGGGGATAATGCTGACCGTCACCATAGCCCTGCTCGGACTGTTCCTTTATCCCGACCAGCCTATTCTCACAGCCGCCATCTACGACACCCTGGGCAGGGAGGTAGCCACCAGCGGCCTGGGAGTGGTGGCATTCGCCAGCTTTCTGATGGCAGCCGCCTCGCCAGTAATCGCGGGAGCGCTGTACGAGTCAATTGGGTTCGACGCGGCGGTCGGGTACGTCGGCGCACTGTTCGCCGTAGCAGCGCTGGTGTTCGCAGCGCTGCCACTGCCCAAGGGTGAAGAGCAGGGTTAAGTAGCCGGATATGGTTATATCAGACTTGATACAGGATGACGGGAATGATGAAGAGACCCTGCACGGCAAACCCACCACATTGACCCGCCTACCTGACGTAGCTATACTACAAATTGAGAATCTAAATAAAGCAGCGAGGTGTTAGTCTGAACTCAGCAGAAGTTGCCCAACTGGCAGTGGAAGTGGCCTCGGAGAAACTCGCCGAGGATATTGTAATGCTGGACTTGAGGGACCTTGCTCCCTTTACCGACTATTTCGTGATTATGTCCGGCAATTCATCACGCCAGATAGAAGCACTGGAAGGGGACATTACGGAAGCGATGAAGAAGGCCGGGGTGCGCCGGTTTCATCGAGAGGGCACGCCGGCCTCGGGCTGGATTCTGCTAGACTTCAGCGACATCATCGTCCACATTTTCGGGCCCGAAGAGCGCGAATACTTCCAACTGGAACGCCTGTGGTTCCAGGCTCCCCAGGTAGTCCGCGTCCTCTAGTTACTCCACAATCCAGGGTTCCATGGCCCGTTCGTAGCTGAGAAGCTCCTCGGGCCGGAAGAACAGGTTCACTTCCCGCTCGGCCGACTCCGGGCTGTCGGACCCGTGCACCAGGTTGCGGCCAATATCTATGCCCAGGTCGCCGCGAATGGTGCCGGCGGGTGAGTTGGCGGGGTTGGTCTGGCCCATGGTGCTCCGCACAATTTCCGCCGCATTGTTGGCTTCCCAGGCCATGGCCACTATGGGCGAAGAGGTAATGAACTGGACCAGGCCTCCGAAGAAGGGGCGGTCCACGTGTTCACCGTAGTGCTGGCGGGCCAGTTCGTCCGAGACCTGCATCAGCTTCATCCCAACCAGCTTCAATCCCCGTCGTTCCAGTCGGGTGATTACTTCCCCGACCAGTCCCCTCTGGACGCCGTCGGGCTTTACCAGTACCAGTGTTCGTTCTGCCATTCGGTTAAATTCCTTCCTTCCTTCACGGTTCCACGAACTTGCACAAACCGGGGCAAATTCATGGGGTTATTGGCATACGGATGATTGAGTTCAAACTTGGGGGCTTCACCCCACTACCCCTGCCGCACCCGGTCCCGCCGTTTGGGGCCACCGATGGTGGGCATGCGCAGGTAGTTTGGCTGCAGAGTCGCAACATCATCGGTTTCGTTGGAGTCCAGCCTTTGCTGACCCAGTTCCGCCAGCGCCCACAAGCGGGATGCCGGTGAGTGGCCAGCCAGGACAGCGTTGCTTCCCAGTCGTTCTCGAAGTATTTCCGCGTGCGACCGGGCTCCCTCACCGCAAATCAACAGCTGCCCTGCCAGTTCTTCTGCCAGTTCCTCCGGCGGACAAATACGGTCTTCTCTCAGGCGCTGGCCGTCGGCGCCGAAGTAGCCTGAGGATACTTCGCTGCGACCGGCATCCAGCAACGCGCACACTGGCAGACCAGACTGCAGATAGGGCTGGGCTTCGGCATCCAGGGTGCCAATGCCTGCCAGAGGCTTGCCGGTGGCGATGGCCAGTCCTTTGGCAACGCTCATGCCAACCCGCAGGGCGCTGAAACCGCCAGGGCCCAGGGCCACGACAAAGCCATCAAGGTCATGAACCTTCAGGCCCGCTCCTTCCAGCAGGTAAGACACCGCAGGCATTAGCTCCGAAGTGTGGTTTACTGCCGAGCGCCAGGAACGGGAGGAAATCACCCTGCCTTCCTGGGCCAGGGCTACCCCGGCGTTGCGGGTTGACGTGTCAATGGCCAGAATCATCGGTTAGTCTTTCCGTTAAGTAATCATCAGTTGGTACGCAGGGTTATTGCGGCTTGCCCCGGCTACGAAACTGTTTTCGCTCAATCGGGCGAATGGCTCTTGAGCGACTCCAGCATGGGCAGGTAACGCGCTGGCGGATCGGTGATGGTGATTACCCGGCCATCGCCGTCTGCCACATACTCCAGATCGATCCAGAGGCAGTCGGGGGGGAACACTTCCTCGGCCCGCTCCGCCCATTCCACCACGCAAGCGCCATCGCCGAAGAGCTGCTCGTCCAGCCCCAGGTCCCAGGCTTCCAGAGGATCGTTGATGCGATACAGGTCGAAGTGGTACAGGATCAGCCGCCCAAGGTAGCGAGTCATTATAACAAAGGTAGGACTGCGGGCGTATTCCACGACACCCAACCCCCAGGCTATACCCTGGGTGAGGCAGGTCTTGCCGGCGCCCAGGGGACCGGAAAGCAGGAAAACGTCGCCCGGTTGGGCCCGCTCACCCAGAAGCCTGCCTATGGCCTGGGTCTCTTCCGGCGACGCCGACTGAATGGACAGCGATTCGGTCATTCTCCCCGCCTTTCCGACCCTACCCGAAATGGTCCCAGCCGGCTCGGCCGATGGCAGTTTCAACTCCGTCCGGCCCAACTATCGAGATATATCCGGGCTGGCCCTCGATGATTTCGCCTACCACTGCCGCTCCCTCAGGCAGGTCCGAAATCGCTGGCCCCATTACCGTCTCGGGGGCGGTGAAAAGCAGCAGATAGTCCTCCCCGCCGTTCAAAGCCAGGTCCAGGTGGTCGTCGGGGAAGGCCTCGCGAAGGGCAGAGTGCATGGGAACTTTGTCGGCGAATATACGGGCAGCCACACCGCTGGCCAGGCACAACTTGGAAAGGTCATCGGCCAGCCCATCGCTTACGTCCATGGCAGTTACAATGCCAGCTTGGGAAAGTAATTGTCCCTCGGCCACGGCAGGATAGGGACGGCGATGGGCAGCACGCAAGAGTTCAGCCACCGACGGCGTCGCTGGCAAGTCTTCCAGCATCAGTTTCAGTCCCCCACCTGACGAGCCTACAAAGCCGGTAACCGCTACCTGGTCGCCAACCCTAGCGGAGGTGCGCAGCATGGGAGGGCCACTGAGAACGCCGGTCAGGGCCACGGTAATGAAGGCAACGGGGGAACGGACCATGTCTCCCCCAACTATGGCCACCCCGTAATGCTCGCCGATGTCCAGCATCCCCCTGTAGAGTTCCTCAATGTCCTCTATTTCAGTTTCGGAGGGAAGGCCCAGAGTGATGAGGGCGTAGAGAGGCAGACCACCCATGGCGGCGATGTCGCTGATGTTGGAGGCCAGGGACTTCCAGCCCAAATCGGCCCAGGGCGTAGTATCGCGGGTGAAATGGACGCCCTCGACCACGGTGTCGGTGGTGAAGAGTTCGGTGGCTTGGGCAGCGGCCCAGGCGGCAGTGTCGTCACCCGTGTCCACCAAAAGGCGGAAGTTGTGATGGGCGCCGTTATCCGGTCCACGGCGTCCCCGGGTCACCATGCCGTTCAGCCTTTCAATCAGGCCAAATTCACCCAAATCCTTTATCTGCATGGTGATCCAATCAGGGGAAAGCTTGCTGGACTGGAGAGAAGGAATCACTCACGGTAAAAGCCTGGTCAGCACGCCAAACCCTCGGCGGCCTTGAGTTCTTCCGCCACCTTGCGGGCCTGCTTCTCGCACTGGCTCCAGCCCAGAGTCTCGGGGATCAGTCCCTTGTCAGTCAGGTGGCGACGGAAGGTAACGATGGTACCCATTCGCTTGGCATTAATGCCCAGGTCGCGCACCAGGTGTTCGTTCAGGCTGTCCAGTTCCATGGAGTTCTCTTCAAGCTCAGAGCTCAGGTTAACCACCGCATCTCCCAGTTCCCACATCTTTCTGGCGGGAATGGGGGTGCGCTTGCTCTTGAGTTGCTCAATGTCGGCCAGCACTTCTCGCATAGCCTCCACCGTGCGGCCATAGGCATTGCAGGCGCCCTGCAGGCACACCTCAGGCCTTTCACCCAGTCGTTCCAGTTGAGCCAGGGGCACAGAAGCTACAAATCCCTCGTCGCGAGGTTCCAAGGCTATCATTGCAGGGGAACCCAAATGTTTTTCCTCCAGGGGTCAGTGCGGGCCAACAGGTACATTGCTGACTGCTTAGCCGCTCTAGTCTCTCTGTCAAAGGAATTATAGCTTGGGGAGTTGGGGGGGACAAGGTGGAGGGGAAACAAAGGGCCCTGCTCTGCTGGCAAACCTGCCTTAGAAGAGGGCAACCCCCTGTGGGCGCCCTCACAATACGGTCATGGCTTCAATGCCTGCTGCACTTAAATGGGCCCTTGAACTCTTTACGCCCCAAATAACCGCGCAGCCCCGGATTCGGGTATCAAGCCCGAGAAAAGCTCGGGGTGGATCATTTCTGCCATGATTTCGAGCCCGACGACCAGGCGCGGTCCGGAGCGACTGGTGTAGGCGCCTGCGTCTATGGCATAGACCCGATTGTTCTTCACCGCCGGCAGGCTGGACCATTCCTCCTTTTCGGACAGCAGAGGTACATCATCCAGCGCTCTTCGGACGTCGAAGCCGCAGGGCATCATGATAATTACTTCGGGCTGGCTGGCCACTATCTCGTCCCATTCCAGGCGGAAGGAGCCGGTCTCCTTGTCGCCAAAACAGTTTTCGCCACCGGCCATTTCCACCATTTCCGGTACCCAGTGCCCTCCGCACATAAGAGGATCAACCCACTCCAGATGCAGTACTCCCGGACGGCGGGGGATATCGGCAGTTTTGGCAGCGATATTATCAATACGCTGCTGCATCTCCCCGGTTATTCTTTCGGCCGCTGCCTCGGCTCCTGTGGCCTGGCCCACCCGCCGGATGTCCTCCAGGACATCGCCGACATACTGGGGGTCCAGTGACAACACCTGGGGCTGCTTGGGAAGGCTTACGCTGACCTCGGCAACCTGCCGAGATGATATAGCTCAAACCTCGCAGATGGCCTGGGTCAAAAGGAGGTCCGGTTCCGCCGCCTCCATGGTGGGCTGGTCAATTTCGTAGATGCCCAGCCCCTGTTCCAGGCGTTCGGAGATAACCCGGCTGATTTCACCGCTGCTGGGTTGAGGATCCATTCCTTCAAAAACGCTGCGGACCACCCAGGGCTTGTTCCTGACCGAGGCAGGGTAGTCGCATTCATGTGTTACGCCGTAAAGCTGGTCCTCCAGGCCCAGCATGTAGACAATCTCAGTGGCGCTGGGCAAAAACGAGCAAATACGCATTGTAATCTCCTGACGAAGATGGAAACACGGCCATTATAAACCCGAAAGTCCTTTACCCATAGTGGTTAGTCGTCGGAAGGTTCGAATTGCTCGTGCAGGTTTCCATCGTGAGAGTAGAGGTGGGAGTCATCTGGAAAGTAGTCCCACTGGTGCTCGTCATAACGGTAGTGTTCGGAGGCTCCGAGAAAAGTACGTCGGAATACGTCTTCCAGGGTACTGTGAATCTGAAAAGCGGCAAACGCCACCCCTGCTACTATCACCAGCAGAACAATTGCCACCAGCGGGGCAAAGGCTCCTCCTTCGAGGAATAGATGGATAGTGAATGGCAGGCTCCAAATTGCAGGAAGGACCAGGATGACAATTAACAGGCTATTGCGGATCACCCGTCTCAGGTTCTTCCCGCTCACGTTGGCCGGCGCGTTTCGCCACGGAGGCAAGATGAAACCCATGACTTCTTCGGTCAGATTTCCCAGGTTGTGCCAGATGGCCAGCACCGACGGTATGCAGAGGGCCACCACTGCGCCTCCCAGCATCAGATCCACCAGCCATGGGCTCACTCCTACCAACTGGGATACCTGCTGGGCAAAGTCGTGCCCGATGGTACCCGCCGCAATCAGGACCACGATGATGCCAACATTAAGCATGATTCGCTGTACGGCGTGCATCACGTCGTCTGCCAGCCTTGCTCCCAGTATGTGACTGCGCCTGGTGGATGTAAGCCAGACGAACAGCACGTCAGTAAACTGATGGAGCCAATTGGGAGACACTCTTGATATAAAGTTCGCCAGGGCTACCGGTGACCGGAATATGAACGGATAAACCAGCGCGGTGATGGCGGTTGCCACGGTGAGGGCCGGGCTGAAGTAGGCGGAAACCGACCCGTGGTCCACGCCCGTCTTGGCCATGGCCAGCGAGAACTCGCCAAGTTGAGGCATGCCCGTCCCCACCTGCAGGGCCGTGCGCCCGTCCTGACCCGCAAGCAGCGTGCCCAAGGTGTCGGCCAGCACTTTGCCTACCACGAATACCGCGGAAATCACAAGGGCCGGGACCAGGTAGTCCCCTATTCGTACGACGTCCAACAACATCCCCAGTGAAACGAAGAACAACGCCGCAAACATGTCCCGCAAAGGATTCATCAGACGGCTGATCTGCTCGTGATGCTCCGTGTCCCCCAGGATCATACCGATCAGGAAGGCACCTGCGGCGGCCGACAGCCCCAATTGATGGGCAGCCAGCGCGAGGCCGAAACAAAGGGTCAGGCTCGCTATCAGCACCATTTCTTCGGACTCGAAACGGGCAATGTAGTTCATCAGCCGGGGCGCCAACAGCGCACCAATTGTCAGCACTGCCACCCCGAAAATGGCCAACCTTGACGCCAAAATTCCGATGTCTCCCAGGCTGGCGCCACCCGTTGTAGCCACGCCGGCCAGTATGGTGAGGAGTATTACCGCAACAAAGTCCTCTACCAGCAGAATGCCGACGATTAGTTGGCCTCGCAGATGAAAGAGCGTACCCGTATCCCGCAGCATCTTTATCAGGATGGCGGAGCTACTGATGGAAAGGGCCGCCCCCAGGAAGATTCGTTCTGTTTGGGTCCAACCCAGCCAGTGGGCCAGTTCATACCCCACCGCGAACATGGTGGCCATTTCCACCACGCCGATGATCACTACCTTGATACCTACTTGCCGGATTCGCTGCCACCCGATTTCCAGGCCTATCCCAAACAACAGAAGCACCAGGCCCAACTCGGCCAACACACGAATGGTTTGCAGGTTTTGCACCGGCCCCTGTATATTGGCCAGGGGACCGAAGTTAATGGCAGCCAGGGTAAAGGGTCCAATTATGACGCCGGCCAACAGATAGCCCAGCACCGGTGGCATGTTGATAGCGCGGAACAGCACCAAAGCCGTCCCGGCCACCGCCATGGTAATGGCAAAGTCGCGGATCAGGCCGATGCTATCGGCGGAGTCGACGCCGGCCAGTGCAAGCAGGGTTTCGATCCCGGTCCCTCCACGGAGGAATAAGGTGCTGGATTATCCGGCGAGTCAATCTGAAAGGTCACACTTCCAGCGGATGCAGGAAGCGCTAATCTCCGGGGAACGAGGAGGACGACAGTCGGTTGGAACTCGCGAGGGTTTATGCTTCTATTGATTCTACAGCGTTTTTACATAAGCTGCCTAGCTGTGAACTCAGGACTATTAACCACTTCTTATGTCTGGTGGTCAAACCATTCCACCGCGGTCGCCAATACGCTAGACACCACAAAATTCAGGTATATTCTTGACACCGTATAAACCACGGTTTAAACTCCCATTTAGAATTGCTCAGGTGGCAGGAGATGCCAGCCAAACGCCTGATTAGAACAAACTTCGTTGCAAGGGACCCAACGGGTCCTGGATATAGTGTGCGGCGACCTGCAGACTTCCCTCCCAACCCGCAGCGCTGGACTAACGAAACCTTGCGGCCTTCCTGACCTTATTAAGCAAATTTTTCAAATCTCGCTGCGGTTCCCGCTGCTTCAAACCTGGGGTTGCCTTGAATATCACCTACCATGTCAAATGGGGCAAGTGTGCCCTGCTCATCCTTGTTCTTTGCCTGCTGGTCGTTTCACTGGCGTGTAGCTCTTCATCAGAGAGTGAGCCTGTGCTGAAAGTGGGTGGAATACCTGACCAGGACACCGAACGCCTGGCCAGAAGGTACAGTATTTTTTCGGACTATCTGGAGAAGGAGCTGGGCGTGAATGTTGAGTACGTGCCCAGCGCGAATTACGCGGCAGTGGTAACTGCCTTCGGGCAAGGGGAGTTGCAACTGGCCTTCTTTGGAGGACTGACGGGGGTGCAGGCCAGGCAACAGAATCCCGGGGCTGTGGCCATCGCCCAGAGGGAGAACGACGCTACCTTCCATTCCAAGTTCATTGCCCGCGCTGACCTGGACCTGGAATCTTTGGAGGATGTGAAGGAGCAGGCTGGTGAATACACCATAACCTTCGGCAGCGAAAGCTCCACGTCTGGACACCTGATGCCCCGCCACTTCCTGGTACAGACGGGAATAGAGCCGGACGAAGATTTCCGCACGCCGCCCAGCTATTCCGGCTCCCACGACAATACCTGGCTGCTGGTCGAATCCGGGTCTTACGATATCGGCGCGCTGAACGAAGAGGTATGGGACCGTGCCGTGCAGGAAGGCAAGGTTGACACTGGAAGGGTAAGGGATTTCTACACCACTCCCGACTACTTTGATTATAACTGGACGGCACAGGGTGACCTGGACGAAGTGTATGGCGATGGCTTTACCTCCCGGGTGCAGTCGGCCTTGTTCAGGCTGAACCCTGAGGAGCATGGCAAGATACTGGAACTGTTCAGCACCGAAAGGTTCATTGAAACGAACAACGCCAACTACGACGCCATCGAAGGGGTTGCCCGGGAACTGGGTATGATCAAGTGACCGCCCTGGAGACCGGATTGAAGGACTTGCCCGATAGCAACCCCCGCACGGTGGGACCGGCAGACGAAACTGCTCCGCTGGCGGTGGTGGACAACGTCACCAAGACATTCCCGCGGGTTACCGCCCTGGACCAGGTTGGCCTGACTATCAACGCTGGCGAACGGGTAGCCCTGGTGGGCCCGAGCGGCAGCGGCAAGACCACCCTGCTGCATCTCCTGTCCGGCATGGCGCAGCCCGACTCGGGCTCAGTTACCGTGGGAGGAAGGGAACTGTCCCATAACCTGCCCAGGCGGGAACTGTCGTCCCTGGTGGGGATAATCCACCAGCAACTGGACCTGGTGCCCCAACTGCCGGTTGTACACAATGTGCTGGCCGGACGGTTCGGACATTGGGGCGTCTTCCGTTCATTTCTCTCCATGCTGTGGCCGCAGGACTATCCCCTGGCCGTTTCGGCCCTGCACCAGATGGGCATTGCCGACAAGATCCAGGAGAGGACCGCTCACCTATCAGGAGGGGAGCAGCAGCGGGTGGCAATCGCCCGCACCATGGTGCAGTCCCCACTGCTGGTGCTGGCCGACGAGCCTGTCTCTTCGGTGGACCCGGGCCGGGCCCAGGAGATTCTGCATCTGCTGGTAGGGCTGACTGAGGATTCGGGAAGGGCCCTGGTAGCCAGCATGCATACCCCTTACCTGGTGCGGCAGTTCTTCAGCAGGGCCGTTGGACTGAAGGACGGCCAGGTACACTTTGACATTCCAGCACCTGAGTTGACTCAGGCCATCCAGTCGGACCTTTATGGCCTGGGCCAGGAAGAGTCCGCCCTCCACCACGGCTAAAGGCCGGATCGAACTCCATGAGACCGGCTCGTCCCCTCCTGGAGAGCCCCCACTTCCTGAGCCTGCTGCTGCTCGGGGCGGTAGCGTGGAGCGTTACCGGAATTGGGTGGGGAGAGCCGCTGCTTCATACGGGCGGTGGCGACTCGGCCCTCGACTTGCTGCTGGCGTTGTTCCCGCCGGACCTGTCCCCCTCCTTTCTGCTGGTCTGTTTGCAGGCAGCCTGGCAGACGCTGTCCATAGCCCTTGCGAGCATTACCGTGGCCGTCCTCCTCGGCTTTCCCCTCGGAGTGATGGCTTCGGGGGCGCTGGTTTCGCCCAACTCCCGCTTGCGGGCCCCCCTGATGATCTCCTCCCGATTCGTCCTGGGGACATTGCGGTCCATCCACGAACTGGTATGGGCGGTGCTGCTGGTGGCGGCGATCGGACTGTCTCCTCTGGCGGCCATAGTGGCCCTGGGTTTGCCTTACGCCGGAATCCTGGGGCGCATCTACGCCGAGTTCCTTGAGGATACGCCGGAGGATCCATTGACCGCCCTGCGGTCAGCCGGGGCGTCGTCGTGGCAGACGCTGATCTTCGGGCGTTTGCCCATGAGCACTCCCGACCTGGTGAGCTATACCTTCTACCGGTTTGAGTGCTCCATACGGTCGGCAGCCATACTCAGCTTTGTGGGGATTCGGGGCATAGGCTACGAGATTCAGCTCTCCCTGGGCGAACTGCTGTTCAGCCAGGTCTGGACCCTGCTGCTGATACTGCTGGCAATTGTCGCACTGGTGGACTTCTGGAGCGGACGGGTTCGGCAGAGCCTGGTGGAGTCATGATAGAGACGAGAGAACCAACCCGGTACACGGAGAGGCGCAGGCGGAAACCCCCCTTCGCCCGCCTGTCGTTCTACACCTTCCTGGGGCTGATAGCGGTTGCCTGGGGGTACATCTTCATGGCCGGGGACAGTGGCTTCACGATGCTGCTGGAAGGGCGGACCTGGGAGAATGCCTGGCAGTTCCTGATGAGGCTGGCCGGAGCTGACCTGGACGAAGGGCCTGCGTTCCTGCAGGCGGAGCAGTGGTGGGCCACCGGACGGCTGGCCTACAACACGCTGGCCATGAGCGTGCTGGCCATTGGCATAGCCGGGTTTGGGACCTTTCTGACCTTCATCTTCGCCGCCCGCAACATGAGCTCGGGAAGCCTGGGCGGCACACCGTCGCGGCTGGGCGCGGTGGTCTATTACCTGCTGCGAATCTTCTATGCCTTCACCAGGGCGGTCCCGGAGCTGGTGTGGGCAATGCTGATCGTCTTCTTCCTCTCGCCGGGCATTTTACCGGGGGCGATTGCGCTGGGGATACACAACCTGGGCATTATGGGCCGACTGGCGGCCGAGGTGGTGGAGGACATGGACCCGGCGCCGGCACGAGCAATGAGGGCTTCGGGGGCGGGCATCTTCCAGATATTCCTGTACGCCATCCTGCCCCAGACGCTGCCTCACTTCATTACGTACCTGCTGTACCGGTGGGAGGTGGTGATCAGGACGACGGTGGTGGTGGGGTTTGTCAGCGCGGGCGGGCTGGGGCTGGAGATGCGGCTGAACCTGAGCTTCTTCCACTATGACCAGGTGACGCTGCTGATATTGTGGTACCTGCTGCTGGTTATCGGGGTGGACTTCCTGAGCGCCTGGATGCGCAAGCTGGCCCGTTTTGACTGAGGGGGGCACTTCCCCCGGATTGCATTGCGGGGCGGGATGAGCGTGGTTGCCCTCCCACAACTGAGATGCGAGCGCCCCGTTTCACCCCCATCCTAGCCTTCCCCCTTCGAGGGGGAAGGGACTCTTGTGCCCATCCTAGCCTCCCCTGTCGAGGGGGAAGGGACTCTTGTGCCCATCCTGGCCTTCCCCGGTCGAGGGGGGAAGGGACTGTTGTGCCCACCCTAGCCTTCCTTGTCGAGGGGGAAGGGACTTTTGTGCCCATCCTAAACTTCCCCTGTCGAGGGGGAGGGGATTTTTGTGCCCATCCTGGCCGCCCCCTTCGAGGGGGAAGGGGCTGTTGTGCCCATCCTGAACTTCCCCGGTCGAGGGGGGAAAGGGCTGATGCCATCGTCTTGGGATGGCAGCGGCGGGGAGGGATTCTGGAGGCGGGCGCCTGGTCAGAACTGGACGGAGTACACGACCTGGATAACGCGGCCATCGCGCAGGGCGTCGAAGTAGCCGTGGGCGCCGGAGGGGTTCTGAAGCCAGCGGCGGGAGAAGTAGGCGCAGATGTTGGATAGCTGGGTGCAAACGGACTCGGCTGCGCCGGTATAGCAGAAGTTTTCCAGAACGATGGGCGTGGGAATTTCCACCTCGGAGTGGAGGAACCGGGACATGTAGCTCGGCTCCACGGACTTGCCGGTTTCCGCCACCACCAGGGCAAAGTCCTTGATGGGGCCGGTGTCGTCCATAATATTGTCGGCCGGGATGTCCGCGATGGCGGCCTCATCCATGTACATATTGAGGGCGAAGAGGAACTTGGCGACGATGGCCTCGGAAGGGGTGTTCCAGCCGGCTGCAGTGGGATTTTCGTTTTCACGGGCCTGGTCCAGCTGGGCCTTATCCACATAAGTGACGATGACGGGAGTCTCACGCCGGATCAGGACATTGAGGCAGTCCTGGATCAGTTCGGCGCGGCGGGCGGGGGACCAGGAGCGAAAGAAACCACGACCCTGGTAAAGGTCGGCGGGACGGAGCCGGTCGGGGGTATCGTCGGAGCCGAGGGGCGCGCCGAAATGGCGGCGGCACAGGGCGTTGAACTCCCCGTTGATGGCAACGTACTGGTTTTCGTGGACTACGAGGCCAGTGTAAACCTGATGCTGCTGGTTGGGGTCGTTGCGGCTGCTGCCCGTGTCCCCTGACTCACCGATATAAACGAGAAACATTTTGCGGCCTCCTGCAAGTCTCGGGGTTTGTGCAACAGTCTATGGGCCTCAGCTATGGGCTTGAGCGCCTGGATCTCTCCAGCAGCGGTGACATCCGGCCGAACGTCATCCCCATCCTGAACTTCCCGGTCGAGGGGGGAAGGGACACCGGAATGGCTACGAGTCTTCGCCGTCCTCTTCTGCTGCGGGGGCTGCCTGAGCATCTTCCGCAGCGGCCTCGCCCTCGGCGCCTTCCACGCGGCCAATGGCCAGACGACCGGCATCTACCCGTACTACCATAGCCTCCGGGTCGGTCAGCATGGTTACGTTGGAGTCCAACTCCAGTTCACCGGCACGGACGACGGAGTTTGAATCCACCAGAATCGAAAGGTCGATAACCACTTCGTTGGGGATCTCCAGGGGAAGGGCCTCGACATCCAGGTTATACAAGGCCTGGGCCACGGAGCCACCGGTTTCCCTGGCGGCCGGGGACTCGCCAACCAGGTTGATGGGAACCTGGGCGGTAACCTTTTCGGTGGCCGACACGGCGAGAAAGTCCACGTGAAGTATCTGGCTGCGTATGGGACTCCACTGGATTTCGCGGGCGAAGGCCAGGCTTTCGCCGGACTCCCCGGAAACTGAGAGGTTTATGGGGTTGGTGCTGCCAGCCAGGGAAAGCACGCGGAGAAGCTGTCGGTTTTCGCACTGGAGGGAGCGGGGTTCTATGCCCGGGCCATACAAATGGACGGGAATAGTGCCTTCCCGGCGGAGTTGCTTTACCTTTTTGCCCAGAACTGTGCGGGGTTCCAGTTCCAGCCTGATGGATTCGGTGGTCATGAGTCTCCAATCTCCTTGATTGTGAAGCAACCCAAGGGTTGCCGCCTGATGGCTTACGGTGCAACGCCGGTGGCTTACGGCAGGGCGGAGCCTGTGGCGTAACCCTCTAATAATAGCACCGACCATAGAGAAAGGGAAACCGGGGGAATGGCCTCGGGGCGGGGAGCCCTCACCCCCGGCCCCTCTCCCATAGGGCGAGGGGGGAATTTTGTTTTTTCCTGTTATTTCCTTTCATTTCCGGTTGTTTTGTAGCTGGGGGTGGGGATGGGTGACAGGGTGGTGACAGGGTGGGGCGCCGCTGTCCAGCTTGCCCAGCAGTGGGCGTGAAAGGGGTTGCCCTCACCCCCGGCCCCTCTCCCATAGGGCGAGGGGTGAACTTCGGTTTTGATGTTGGTTGAGGTTTGCTGGGCATGGTTTATGGTATGGATTTTAGATCCTTCGGCTTCGCTCAGGATGACATGGTTTGGTGGGTGACAGGGCTTGCCCTCACCCCCGGCCCCTCTCCCATGGGGCGAGGGGGGAGTTTGGTTCTGGGTGTTGCGCTGTTGGCGGCGGCGCCAGGCGCGGGAGGTCTGGTGGGTGTTTTCCTGGCGCGGGGCAGCGACGGATGCAGCGGATGCAAC